>NZ_CBCOPK010000001.1:1112500-3772500 GCF_965111925.1 Pseudomonas sp. Marseille-Q7302
AATATGGGGGGACCATCCTCCAAGGCTAAATACTCCTGACTGACCGATAGTGAACCAGTACCGTGAGGGAAAGGCGAAAAGAACCCCGGAGAGGGGAGTGAAATAGAACCTGAAACCGTATGCGTACAAGCAGTGGGAGCCCACTTTGTTGGGTGACTGCGTACCTTTTGTATAATGGGTCAGCGACTTATTTTCAGTGGCGAGCTTAACCGAATAGGGGAGGCGTAGCGAAAGCGAGTCTTAATAGGGCGTCTAGTCGCTGGGAATAGACCCGAAACCGGGCGATCTATCCATGAGCAGGTTGAAGGTTAGGTAACACTGACTGGAGGACCGAACCCACTTCCGTTGAAAAGGCAGGGGATGACTTGTGGATCGGAGTGAAAGGCTAATCAAGCTCGGAGATAGCTGGTTCTCCTCGAAAGCTATTTAGGTAGCGCCTCATGTATCACTCTGGGGGGTAGAGCACTGTTTCGGCTAGGGGGTCATCCCGACTTACCAAACCGATGCAAACTCCGAATACCCAGAAGTGCCGAGCATGGGAGACACACGGCGGGTGCTAACGTCCGTCGTGAAAAGGGAAACAACCCAGACCGTCAGCTAAGGTCCCAAAGTCCTGGTTAAGTGGTAAACGATGTGGGAAGGCTTAGACAGCTAGGAGGTTGGCTTAGAAGCAGCCACCCTTTAAAGAAAGCGTAATAGCTCACTAGTCGAGTCGGCCTGCGCGGAAGATGTAACGGGGCTCAAACCAGGCACCGAAGCTACGGGTATCACCTTTGGTGATGCGGTAGAGGAGCGTTCTGTAAGCCTGTGAAGGTGAGTTGAGAAGCTTGCTGGAGGTATCAGAAGTGCGAATGCTGACATGAGTAACGACAATGCGAGTGAAAAACTCGCACGCCGAAAGACCAAGGGTTCCTGCGCAACGTTAATCGACGCAGGGTGAGTCGGTCCCTAAGGCGAGGCTGAAAGGCGTAGTCGATGGGAAACGGGTTAATATTCCCGTACTTCTAGTTACTGCGATGGGGGGACGGAGAAGGCTAGGCCAGCTTGGCGATGGTTGTCCAAGTTTAAGGTGGTAGGCTGACTGTTTAGGTAAATCCGGACAGTTAAGGCCGAGAACTGATGACGATCCTTCTTTTAGAAGGAGAAGTGGTTGATGCCATGCTTCCAGGAAAAGCCTCTAAGCTTCAGGTAACTAGGAACCGTACCCCAAACCGACACAGGTGGTCGGGTAGAGAATACCAAGGCGCTTGAGAGAACTCGGGTGAAGGAACTAGGCAAAATGGCACCGTAACTTCGGGAGAAGGTGCGCCGGTGAGGGTGAAGGGTTTACCCCGTAAGCTCATGCCGGTCGAAGATACCAGGCCGCTGCGACTGTTTATTAAAAACACAGCACTCTGCAAACACGAAAGTGGACGTATAGGGTGTGACGCCTGCCCGGTGCCGGAAGGTTAATTGATGGGGTTAGCGCAAGCGAAGCTCTTGATCGAAGCCCCGGTAAACGGCGGCCGTAACTATAACGGTCCTAAGGTAGCGAAATTCCTTGTCGGGTAAGTTCCGACCTGCACGAATGGCGTAACGATGGCGGCGCTGTCTCCACCCGAGACTCAGTGAAATTGAAATCGCTGTGAAGATGCAGTGTATCCGCGGCTAGACGGAAAGACCCCGTGAACCTTTACTGTAGCTTTGCACTGGACTTTGAGCTTGCTTGTGTAGGATAGGTGGGAGGCTTTGAAGCGTGGACGCCAGTCTGCGTGGAGCCATCCTTGAAATACCACCCTGGCAACCTTGAGGTTCTAACTCTGGTCCGTTATCCGGATCGAGGACAGTGTATGGTGGGCAGTTTGACTGGGGCGGTCTCCTCCTAAAGAGTAACGGAGGAGTACGAAGGTGCGCTCAGACCGGTCGGAAATCGGTCGTAGAGTATAAAGGCAAAAGCGCGCTTGACTGCGAGACAGACACGTCGAGCAGGTACGAAAGTAGGTCTTAGTGATCCGGTGGTTCTGTATGGAAGGGCCATCGCTCAACGGATAAAAGGTACTCCGGGGATAACAGGCTGATACCGCCCAAGAGTTCATATCGACGGCGGTGTTTGGCACCTCGATGTCGGCTCATCACATCCTGGGGCTGAAGCCGGTCCCAAGGGTATGGCTGTTCGCCATTTAAAGTGGTACGCGAGCTGGGTTTAGAACGTCGTGAGACAGTTCGGTCCCTATCTGCCGTGGACGTTTGAGATTTGAGAGGGGCTGCTCCTAGTACGAGAGGACCGGAGTGGACGAACCTCTGGTGTTCCGGTTGTCACGCCAGTGGCATCGCCGGGTAGCTATGTTCGGAAGAGATAACCGCTGAAAGCATCTAAGCGGGAAACTTGCCTCAAGATGAGATCTCACTGGAGCCTTGAGCTTCCTAAAGGGCCGTCGAAGACTACGACGTTGATAGGTCGGGTGTGTAAGCGCTGTGAGGCGTTGAGCTAACCGATACTAATTGCCCGTGAGGCTTGACCATATAACACCCAAACAATCTGACCGCAGGTCAGAGCGTGAGGAAGACGACGCCGAAAACGGGCGCGTGGGTTCGCAAGACCCAAGACGAATTGTCTACTTCGATCACAGACCCAATTGGGCAGGCCAGGCAGCCTCATCGCCTGGTCAGCCAACCGAATTGCTTGACGAACATAGAGCATTGGAACCACCTGATCCCTTCCCGAACTCAGAAGTGAAACGATGCATCGCCGATGGTAGTGTGGGGTTTCCCCATGTGAGAGTAGGTCATCGTCAAGCGCCTAACACCCAGCACCCCCGCTCAGTTCATTCTGGCGGGGGTGTTGTCTTTGGGGCGGAATAAAGTCGAACGGAGTTCGGGCATGCCGTTGCTGAACCTGCTGAGTGATGGGAAATTTCATTCCGGCGTCGAGCTTGGTGAGGCCTTGGGCGTCTCCAGGAGTGCCATCTGGAAGCGGCTGAAGACGCTTGAAGAAGACTTTGGCGTCGAGGTATTCAAGGTTCCGGGTCGGGGTTACCGCCTGGAGGAGCCATTGTTCCTGCTCGATGCCGAGCGGATCGCTCGGCAGGGTGGGTGGCCAGTCACCGTCTTGGCTTCGATAGATTCCACCAATGCCGAGGCGCAACGCCGGCTGCACCAGCACGAGCAAACACCCTTCGTCTTGCTGGCCGAGCACCAGCAGGCCGGGCGCGGACGTCGAGGTCGTGCCTGGGTCAGCCCCTATGGCAAGAATCTCTATCTCACCGCCGTGGTGTCCAGCCAGGGTGGCATCCAGAAGCTGCAGGCACTGAGCCTGACCATGGGCCTGGCCGTGATCCGTACCCTGCAACGGCTCGGTGTCGAAGATGCCTGGCTGAAGTGGCCCAATGACGTCCTGGTTCGTGGCCGCAAGCTGGCTGGCATTCTGATCGAGCTGTCGGGTGATCCGCAGGACGTCTGTCAGGCAATCATCGGAATTGGCATCAACGTCAACATGCGCCTGGCCGAGAACATCGATCAGCCGTGGATTTCCATGGCCGAGGCGTTGGGTGGCCTGCAGGATCGCAACGAGGTCGCCAGCCTCCTGCTCCAGGAGATAGACAACCTGTGGCGTATTCATCGCCAGTCGGGATTCACCGCCCTGCGGGACGAGTGGGAGCGTTATCATGGCTGGCAAGGTCGAGCGGTAACCCTGTCTTCGGGGGTTCGCTGTATCCAGGGCACAGTGGAAGGAGTTGCCGAAGATGGGGCTATCCTCATGCGCGTAGATGGGCAGACGCAGGCTTTCAGCGGTGGCGAATTGAGCCTGAGCCTAGATCATGATTCTTGAACTCGATTGTGGTAACAGCCTGATCAAGTGGCGGCTCTTGGCCAAGGGTGGCGACGTGGTCGCTACCGGCATCGTCGACAGCGACGAAGCCCTGATCGCCGCGTTGTCCCAACCGGGCACACCCGCCCTGACGGCCTGTCGCCTGGTCAGCGTGCGCAGTGACGAAGAGACCCAGCGACTCAAGGAGCTTCTCACGGCGACCTTCGGTATCGTCTGCCACCAGGCCTTGCCGGTGGAGATCTGGAACGGCGTGCGCAATGGGTATCGGGACCACCAGCGCCTGGGCATGGACCGTTGGCTGGTGATCCTGGCAGCGGTTCAGTTGGCAGAAGGCAAGGCCTGTGTAGTGCTGGACCTGGGTACTGCGGTCACCGCCGACCTGGTCGATGCCCAGGGCGAGCATCAGGGCGGGTTCATCTGTCCGGGTATTCCGTTGATGCGTCGGGAACTGCAGACCCATACCCGTCGTATCCGCTACGATCCACATTGGGCCAGTGGTGAACGCTACGAGGCGCCGGGACGTACGACCATCGAGGCCGTGGAGCGTGGGTGTCTATACATGCTCAAGGGTTTCGTCCGTACTCAGTACGAACTGGCTCAGGATATGTTCGCCGAAGGTTGCGAAGTGTTTCTGACCGGGGGTGACGCAGAACTGGTCAAACATGTCGTTCCGGGTGCGCGAATCGTGCCCGATATGGTGTTTGCTGGATTGGCATTGGCGTGTCCGCTCGAGAACGAATGATGCGTTGGTTGTTTCTGCTATTGGCGGTACTGAACGTTTTCTACTACATATGGCACCAACAGCAGGCGCCTTTGTTAGGTAAGGAAATCGCCC
Source organism: Pseudomonas sp. Marseille-Q7302 (assembly GCF_965111925.1). NCBI lineage: Bacteria > Pseudomonadati > Pseudomonadota > Gammaproteobacteria > Pseudomonadales > Pseudomonadaceae > Pseudomonas > Pseudomonas sp. Marseille-Q7302. The sequence goes on from NZ_CBCOPK010000001.1 coordinate 1,117,144, forward strand.
CTCTGGCGTTGTACAAAGGCGAGCGTGAGAACATTCGCCTGTTGAACGAGACGGCATCCGGTGACGCTGTGCGGCGTCAGTGACGGCGGTACCCTTCGATGAGGAGCGAAGATGCTGACGCTAGGTAATCTCTGCCTGTTACTGGGCGCAGTCGGCATTGGTCTGTGGTTCTGGCATGCCCATGGCATTCGCGAACAGGCTCTGAGGTTGGCGGAGCAGGAATGCCGCCGCCGCAAGGTCATCCTGCTCGATGGCGCCGTGGCTTTTTCACGTTTTCGCTGGATGGCCGATGCCAAGGGGCGCAAGCGCCTGGCGCGGCTATTCGCCTTCGAGTTCACCGTGACGGGTGAAGAGCGGCTGAACGCCTCTCTTGCGCTGTTTGGCAAGACGCTGGCCAAGGTCGAGTTCGCCTCCTTCGTGGTACCCGAGGTCGAACGGCCGTCGGCGGACTCAGTGGTGGCTTCGGCTCCCGTCTATCAGGCCAAGCCCGAGCATGGCCAGGTGGTCTATCTGGATCAGTGGCGGCAGCGCCAGCGCACCGATACCAGTAGGCGCCAAGAGCCGGAGTAGGATCCGGCGCTTCTTTCAAACCCTTTCCTTTCTTGGTCTCGACGATCAGCGCGTGCTGGTCCGTTCTGGCTTTTCGCTTCCTTTCATGTGATCCCTGATGTTCAGCCCTCTAGTTACCTTTCCTGCGCTCTATTTCGCCACCCTGTTGATGTTGGCCGGTTCCGGTCTGTTCACCACCTATATCGGCCTGAGACTCACTCAGCAGGGGGCTGGCGACCTCTGGACCGGCGCCCTGATGGCGGCCTATTACTTCGGGCTGGTGTGCGGGGGCAAGTTCGGCCACCGGCTCATCGCCGGAGTCGGCCATATCCGCTCCTATGTGGCCTGTGCCGGTGCCGCCACGGTTACCGTCCTCATCCATGCCCTGGTCGACGACCTAAACGTCTGGATCGCGCTGAGATTCGTCATGGGCATAGTGATGATGAACCAGTACATGGTGATCGAGAGCTGGCTCAACGAGCAGGCGGAAAATCACCAGCGCGGCAAGGTGTTCGCGGGCTACATGGTGGCGGTGGACCTGGGCCTGGTGATCGGACAGGCGCTGCTGGCCTGGCATCCGCAACTGGATTACAAGCCGCTGTTGCTGGTCGCGATATGCTTTGCCTCTTGCCTGATTCCCCTGGCGATGACGCGGCGGGTGCACCCGGCCAAGCTGGTGGCGGCGCCCCTGGAGATCCGCTTCTTCTGGCAGCGTGTGCCTCAGTCGCTGGTGACCATCTTTACCGCGGGACTGCTGGTGGGCGGCTTCTATGGCCTGGCACCGGTATTCGCCAGCCGTAGCGGGCTGGACACGGCGCAGTCGAGCTTCTATGTCGGGTTGTGCATCGTGGCGGGTTTCTGCGCCCAGTGGCCGCTGGGCTGGCTGTCGGATCGTCTCGATCGCTGCAAGCTGATCCGCGCCAATGCGGTATTGCTGTGCCTCGCGGCGGTGCCGCTGTGGGGCCTGATCACCTTGCCCTATCCCTGGCTGCTGGCCGCGGGATTCGTGTCGGGGATGCTGCTGTTCACCCTCTATCCGCTGGCCACGGCCTTTGCCAATGACCATGTCGAGCCCGAGCGGCGGGTGGAGTTGTCGGCGATGCTGCTGACCACCTATGGCGTGGGTGCATGCATCGGTCCTCTGCTGGCTGGCGCCGCCATGGAGCACTTTGGCCCGGGCATGTTCTATGTGCTGACCTCGGCCTATGCGCTGATCCTGATCTTCTTCGTGCAACCGCGCTTCGTGAGTGGCGAGCACCGACTGGACGCGGCGCCGCTGCATCACGTGGCCATGCCCGATTCGGTGAGTCCGATGGCGGCGGCGCTGGACCCGCGGATCGACGAGGTGCCTCAGGAGCTGAGCGTGGACGCACCCGCCAGCATCGGGCCGGGCAGCGAAAAGATTCATTGAGCGAGCCCGGCGCAAGGCCGGGCAGGAAGGCGCTGATAAGGCTTAGGCCTGGCGGGTCTGGCCGGCCTTGATCAGGCGGTCGAGGGTCTGGGCCGACCCGTTTTCAGCCACTTCATCGCTATCCAGGCGCTGTTGCTGGTCTTCGATGACCTGACCCAGTGGGCGCAGGCTGGATTCTTCGGCAACACGGTGTTCCTGCAGCTGCCGTTGCTGTTGCTGTTGCTTGATGATCTGGCCCAGGGGACGCAGGCTGGATTCCTCGGCGAGGGTGTGTTCCTGCAGGCGCTGCTGCTGTTGCTTGATCAGCTGGCCCAGCGGGCGTTGACTGGACTCCTCGGCGATTTGGGTCGCAGTGCTCGGAGCAGAGACGAAGTCCTGGGCGAAGGTGTTGAGGGCAAGAGCGGTCAGGGCAAAACCGAAGGCGATACGCAGGTTCATGGTGGTGTCCTCTGGGGAGACTGGTCTGGAGTGAGTTCAGTATCCCGAGCAGGGCCGCCCGAAAAAAATAGACTGGCGAGATAGTGACTATTAGCGCCGTCGATGGCTTTGCGAAAGTGTCTAGCCTCCTGTCGATGATTCTCGCTTTTCCGCTTCGCTCAGGTGCGCGCCACCGAACAGTTCGCGCAAGGCGGCGGCATAGTCGCGCGTGCCGATCACCATGCTGTTGGAGTGAGTGCCTCCCGGAACCAGCAGCAGGCGTTTGGGTGGCTTGGCCGCGGCATAGAGCGCCTCGCTGAAGCGCGGGGGGACATAGCGGTCATCGCTGCCGTGAACGATGAGGACCGGAATGTGGATGTCGGGGATCTTGGCGAGGGAATCGAATTTCTCCGACATCAGCCAGCGCAAGGGAAAGCGGGTGTCGACCACTGCCGAGGCGGCGTCCGCCAGGGTGGTGAAGGTGGACTCGATGATCAGCCCGGCCGCAGCGGGATAGTCGCCCGTCGGATCTCCGTCGCGGGCGATGCGCCAGGCCAGGTCCACCGCCACCGCACCACCCAGTGAATGGCCATAGATGTATCTCTTGCGGGGATCGGGCTGCAGGCTCTGCAGGTGCTTCCAGGCGATGCGGGCATCCTGGTAGACGCTGCGCTCCGACGGGACGTCGCCAGGGCTTTCGCCGAAGCCGCGATAGTCGATGGCCAGCACCGAATAGCCGAGTTGTCGCAGGGTGGCGATGCGCCGGACCTGCGCCGTGAGGTTCCAGCGGGTACCGTGCAGATAGAGCAGGGTGGGGGCGTCTGGACGGCGGGCGGGCCACCACCAGGCGTGGAGGTAGTCGGTGCCGGTCAGGCCACCCGGGACGGGAAGGTTGAACTGGCGAACGCCTTCCGGCACGCCAGTGAACCAGCTGGCATTGCCCGGTTCGATGCTGAACACCCATTGACGTTCGCGATAGGCCAGTTCCGAGCAGCCATAGGGGACGCCTACACCCACCAGCAGGATGACGAAGAGCAGCGGGATCCAGCGGCGGCGGAGCAGGGCGGCAAGGGACATGGCGTTCTCTGAAGACTAAGGCGGGAGACAGGAGCGTTCGTCGCCTGGCGCGAACCCCCGTTTCGGTTGGACAGTCATCCTAGAGTCAACGACTGCAATGTCTCCAACTTGAGGTGAGCCATGAGTGCCACGGCCAAGAAGAGCGATCCCGAACTCTGGGAAAAGGTGAAGCAAGAAATTACCGCGGGCGACAAGGGCGGCAAGCCCGGTCAGTGGTCGGCGCGCAAGGCGCAGCTGGCGGCCCAGGAGTACCAGAAGCGCGGTGGTGAATACCAGGGCGGCAAAGGCAAGGATAACCATCTGCAGCAGTGGACCGACGAGAAGTGGGGCACCCGTTCCGGCAAGAAATCCGAAGAGACCGGTGAACGCTATCTGCCGGAAAAGGCACGCGATGCCTTGAGCAAGGAAGACTACCAGCGCACCACGGCCAAGAAGCGCCGCGATACGCGCCGGGGCCAGCAGCATTCCAAGCAGCCTGCCGATGTGGCACGCAAGACGGCAACCGCGCGCGAATCGGGCCTGGCCGGTCTGACCAAGGACGAGTTGATGAAGCGTGCCGCGCGCCGCGAGGTGCGTGGCCGGTCGCGCATGAAGAAAGATGAACTGGTGAAAGCGTTGCAAAAGGCAGGTGAAAAATGAGCACCAAGAAGGCTTCCGACGACGACAGGAAAGAAGTACGCAACGAATTCAAGCAGGTGGTCAACATGACCCCGAGCCAGCTGCGCAAATGGCTCAGCGGTGACACCAGCAAGGGCGTCGGCATGACCAAGGGCGGCAAGAAGGTCACCGCAGCCAACGACGGCAAGGCGGTCGGCCACGCCATGGGCGAGCGTATCCTGGAGCTCAAGGGCAAGCGCCAGGCCGAGCTGGAAGACGATGACTACCAGGCCATGCGCAAGGTCATCGGCTATGTCCATCGTCATCTCAAGCAGCGGCCGGAGGGCGATATCGAGGATTCGCGCTGGCGCAAGTCGCTGATGAACTGGGGCCACGACCCCCTGCGCGACAAGCGCAGTGCCTGATCCCGACTAACCGCAGCCCAGGCTGCGGTTTTTCTTTTGCAGAGAGTGACTGGCCGAATTTGTGGGCAACTGTGACGCCGCAGCGCGAACACAAAGGAGTAGGGTAGCCGCCTATCTATCTGAACGCGTTCAAGGAGTTGTCGATGGCACCCCGGGATCTGTTGCTGGCACTGGTCGTCATCCTGGCCTGGGGGGTGAACTTCGTCGTCATCAAGCTCGGGCTGCATGGGGTGCCGCCCATGTTGCTGGGTACCTTGCGCTTCTGCCTGGCGGCCTTTCCGGCGATTCTGTTCGTGCGGCGACCCCAGGTGTCCTGGCGGCTGCTACTGGCCTACGGGCTGACCATCTCCCTGGGGCAGTTCGCCTTCCTGTTCTCGGCCATGTACGTAGGCATGCCGGCCGGCCTGGCCTCGCTGGTGCTGCAGGCGCAGGCCTTCTTTACCCTGGCGTTCGCCGCCACGTTGCTTGGGGAAAAGGTAAGACGTGCCAGCCTGGTCGGGTTGGCGGTGGCGGCCCTGGGGCTCTTGCTGATCGGTACCGAGCATGGCGTCACCATGACCCTGGCTGGTTTCCTGCTCACCCTGGCGGCCGCAGCCATGTGGGGCCTGGGCAATATCGTCACCAAGAAGATCGGCAAGGTGGACATGCTCGGTCTGGTAGTCTGGGGCAGCCTGATTCCGCCGCTGCCCTTCCTGGCCCTGTCGCTGCTGCTGGAAGGCCCGGAGCAGATCTTCACGGCACTGACGTCGCTGTCGGGCGGGTCGGTCTTCGCCATCGTCTACCTGGCCTTTATCGCCACCCTGGTTGGCTACGGCATCTGGAGTCGGCTGCTGTCGCGCTATCCGGCCGGTCAGGTGGCGCCCTTTTCGCTGCTGGTGCCGGTGGTTGGCCTGACGTCAGCGGCCGTCGTGCTGGGCGAGCAAATGACCACTCAGCAACAACTGGGTGGGCTGGCGGTCATGCTGGGCCTGCTGATCAATGTCTTTGGCGGTCGCTGGCTGGATGCTCGGAAAAGCGTGTCACCTAACGCATGATGTTGCACGATTGTATTTGATTGTGCATGATCTGCTGATCCTCTTGGAGTATCGGTATGAGTGCAGCTATCCATCTTCCCGAAGAACGCCAGGCCGCGATCCTGGCCCTGCTGCGTAAGCAGGGACGGGTCCTGTCCGCCGAGCTGGCCGCGACCTGGGGCATTTCCGAAGACAGCGTGCGCCGTGACCTGCGCGAGCTGGCCCGTCAGGGCCTGTGCCGACGGGTATACGGAGGGGCGCTGTCGCTGTTGACGCCGCCGGAGCCGCTGCCGACCCGTATCGGCCAGGACGAAACCGCCAAGCAGTCCCTGGGGCAGGCGGCGTCCCGGCTGGTGCAACCGGGGCAATTGCTGCTGCTGGATGCCGGCTCGACCAACCTGGCCATCGCCCAGGCGCTACCGGGCGATCAGCAGTTGACCGTGGCGACCAATGCGCCAGTAATCGCGGCGGCGCTGCTGCAGCGCCAGGGTATCCGGGTGCTGATGATCGGCGGGCTGGCCGCTCCGGAGTCGGGCGCTTGCCTGGGTGCACGCGCGATGCGCGATCTGCGCGGTGTCCGTGCGGACCTGGCTTTCCTTGGCGCCTGCGCCCTGGCAGTGGAAACCGGGGTGACCGGCTTCGATCTGGAGGAAGCCGAATTCAAGGCAGCCGTGGCCGAGCAGAGCAGTCAGGTCGCCGTCGCGGTGACTGCCGAGAAGCTCGACAGCGTGGCCTTCTATCATGTGCTGAAGCTCGATCAGGTGAACCACCTGGTGCTGGAGCCGGGTCTGAGCGAGGGGCGCCTCCAGCCCTATCGCGACGCCGGTCTGCAGCTGCATTCGCTCGCCAGTGACCGTTAGCCTCTCGCCCTAGGATCCCCATGACCACTGCCGTCTTGCGTCGCCAGCGCCGCGCCACCTTTACCGTCTTTCTCGCCAATGGTTGCGGGATTGGTGGCTGGGCGGCGGCCATTCCCGAACTCAAGCGCAATCTGGCGCTAGGGGACGGCCAGTTGAGCCTGGTGCTGCTGGCTGTCGCCCTGGGCGCCATGCTCACCATGCCCTTCGCCGGGGTGCTGGTGCCGCGGCTCGGCGGTACCGGACGCCTCACCCGCTTGAGCATCCTGGCCTTCGTATTGGTGCTGATCTGGCCCGGGGTGGCGCCGTCACTGGCCTGGCTGCTCCTCTGCGCGCTGCTGCTCGGCGCCTGCAATGGCCTGATCGACGTGGCCATGAACGCCCATGCCAGTGATGTCGAAAGCCGCTGGGACAGGCCGCTGATGTCCTCTTTCCACGCCGCCTTCAGCCTGGGCGGCTTCCTCGGTGCCGGCCTCGGGGCGCTGGTGCTGCACCTGGGCGCCTCGGCATTGCTGGTGCTGTTGGCCGCGGCGCTGGTGGCGCTGGTGCTGGCGTTGCCGGCCGCCCTGGCGCTGGACGAAGGTGATCGCAGTCCGGTGAGCCATGCCCTGCGGCTGCCGGATCGACGGGTGCTGGCGCTGGGGTTGATCGCCCTGGGCTGCCTGATGCTAGAAGGCGCCATGACCGACTGGAGCGCTGTCTACCTGGGGCAGGTGGGTGGGGCGACACCGGTGGTCGCCACCCTCGGCTACGCCGCCTTTTCGCTGACCATGCTGGTGGGCCGTCTGTTTGGCGATGGCATTCGCCACCGCTTCGGCGGGCCCCAGGTGATCTTTGGCGGGGCCCTCCTTGCCACTCTTGGCCTGGCACTGGCGGTGATCCTGCCGGCGCCCTGGAGCGCCATCCTCGGCTTTGCCCTAGTGGGACTGGGTCTGTCCAACGTGGTGCCCGCAGCCTTCAGTGCCGCAGGCCAGGTGGCCGAGACCCCGGCCGCCGGTATCGCCATGACCGCTACCGCCGGCTATCTGGGCTTCCTGCTCGGCCCGCCGCTGATCGGGGCCGTGGCGGGGCAGGTGGGACTGCGCGGCAGCCTGTTGCTGCTGACCCTGATCGGGGTGGCGGTAGCGCTGCTCGCCCTGCGCCAACGCAAGGCATGACGTCTATCCAGGGAACCCCGCTGCGCTGAGCAGACCCAAGAGGGAACGGAAATCCAAGGAGGCGGCCATGACGCGCCCACGCAAGATCCTCGCCTGGCTGCTGGGAATCATCCTGCTGCTGCTCGTCCTGCTGGTGGTGGTCCTCGCCACCTTCGACTGGAATCGGCTCAAGCCAACCATCAACGAGCAGGTATCGAGCGCCCTGCACCGACCGTTCGCCATCGAGGGTAACCTGGGCGTGGTCTGGCACCGCGAGCCGGACCAGGGCGGCTGGCGTGCCTGGATCCCTTGGCCGCACATCGCCGCCGAAGACCTGACCCTGGGCAATCCGGACTGGGCCAAGGAAAAGACCTTCGTTCATCTCGACCGGGTGCAGTTGCGGATCTCGCCGCTGGCGCTGCTGGCCAAGCAGATCTATATCCCGCGCATCGACCTCACCGGGCCGGTGGTCAATGCTCAGCGGCTGGCCGATGGGCGCAACAGCTGGACCTTCGAGACCGCTAAAAAGGATCCCAAGGCCGAGCCTTCGGCCTGGACGGTGGACATCGGCACCATCGGCTTCGATGCTGGCAAGGTGGGCTTCGACGATGCCCAGACCGCCACCCGGCTAAAGGCGCGCATCACCTCCCTCGATGCTCCCATCGCCTATGCCGACCTGGTCGGCAAGCAGGGCACCTCGCGCCAGCGGTCCAACGTCAAGCAGACCCAGGCCTTCCAGTTCGCCCTGGCGGTGGAAGGCAGCTACAAGCAGGTGCCGGTCAATGGCCGTGGCCAGATCGGTGGTCTGCTGGCCTTGCAGGATGCCGACACGCCGTTTCCCATCCAGCTCGATGCCCGGGCGGGTGAGACCCGGGTGCAGGTGTTCGGGACCCTGACCGATCCGCGACGCCTGGGCGCCCTTGATCTGCATCTGGTACTGGAAGGCAAGAGTCTGGCGCAGCTCTATCCGCTGACGGGCGTTACCCTGCCGGAAACGGCGCCCTATGCCACCGACGGTCATCTCACCGTCAAGCTCAACGACCCGGCTGGCGCCCGCTTCAGCTACGAAGACTTCAACGGCCGGGTAGGCAAGAGCGATCTGCATGGCGAGGTGCTGTTCACCGGTGGTAAGCCACGACCCAAGCTCAGCGGGACGCTGCGCTCCGATCAGTTGCTGTTCGAAGACCTGGCACCACTGATTGGCGCCGATACCAAGGAGCAGCAGGCCGCCAAGGGTGAAACCAGCCAGCAGCCGACGACCAAGGCGCTGCCCGTGTCCGAGTTTCGCACCGATCGGTGGCGCGCCATGGATGCCGACGTGCGCTTCACCGGTAAGCGCATCGTGCAGAACGCGCAGTTACCGATCACCGACCTCAACACCCATGTACGCCTGACCGATGGGGTGCTGTTGCTCGATCCCCTGCGCTTTGGCGTGGCAGGGGGCGACCTGAACACCACGGTACGTCTGGAGGGCGACAAGACCCCACTGCGGGGACGTGTCGACCTGCATGTACGACGGGTCAAGTTGAATCAGCTGTTCCCTACCGTGGAGACGATGAAGCGCAGCATGGGTGAGCTCAATGGCGACGCCACCCTGAGCGGCACCGGCAACTCGGTGGCGGCCCTGCTGGGCACCAGCGATGGTGAGCTCCAGCTGCTGATGAACGATGGCCGCATCAGCCGCAGCCTGATGGAGCTGGCCGGCCTCAACGTCGGCAACTACCTGGTCGATCGGCTGTTCGGCGATGACGAAGTAGAGATCAATTGCGCGGTTGCCGATCTCGACTTCAAGAAGGGCCTGGTGCAGCCCCAGGTGTTCGTGCTCGACACCGAGAACGCCCTGATCAACATCACCGGCACCATCAACCTGGCGAGCGAACGACTGGATCTCACCGTCGATCCCCACAGCAAGGGCTTGCGCATCTTTTCCCTGCGCTCGCCGCTCTATGTGCGCGGCACCCTGAAGAATCCTTCGCCTGGCGTGAAGGCGCTGCCTCTGGCCGCCCGGGGTGCCGTGGCGGCGCTGCTGGCGACCTTCGCCGCGCCTGCCGCCGGTCTGCTGGCGCTGGTGGCGCCCAGCAATGAGCAGGGTGCCCAGTGCAGCGCGCTGCTCCAGCAAATGCGGGCCGCGCACTGAGGTAAAGCCGCTGAAAAGGAACTTGACAGGCGACCGTTCGGCGGCGTCGGACGAGCGGAAAAGAACCGGTTTGGTTGGTCGAGTTCTATAACAATAACCCGAGTCGGGCAGCCTTTTCGCGGAGACCCCTCATGCGTGACGACACCGATAGCCATTACGAAATTCACTACAAGTTGCTGGGCGAAAGCTATACCGACCGTATCAGCAATCTGGATGTACCCATCACCGACGTGGTCCGTGATCTGGCCTGCCGGCACCTGGATGCCATCAACGATGAGCGCTTCCAGTTGGCCGACATCGAGTCCGGTCAGGCGCTGGTGGCCCTGCATGATGTCTCCATTCATCGTGTCTCGCCGGAAGCGCCATGAGTCGCCTGGCAAGCGGTGGCGTGCTGGCCCTGACCCTCATGGGGCTGGCGGCCTGTTCCACCGAGACAGTGGTGACCCTGCAGGATGGCACCCAGTACATCACCGAGGATCGTCCCACTACCAAGACGGCCGACGGCTTTTATGAATTCACTGATGTGGCGGGTCGTCACGTGCAGGTGAAAGCCGGTGAAGTGGCCACCATCAAGGCTGAAGACTAATCGGGAGACTGCCATGCCTCGCGGCGACAAGTCCAAGTACAGCGACAAACAGGAACGCAAGGCCGAGCACATCGAGGAGAGCTACGAGAAAAAGGGCGTCTCCAAGGATGAAGCCGAAGCGCGGGCCTGGGAGACGGTGAACAAGCAGTCCGGCGGTGGTGAAAAGGCAGGTTCCGGCAAGGCCAAGAGCAGCACCGCCAAAAGTGCGGATCGCAAGGATTCCGCCCGGCGGGCGGTGGCCACCAAACAGGGCCAGTCGCCCAACAGCGGACGTGCAGCGGCGCGTCGCTCGCGCAGTGGTAGTACCTCGCTCAGTGACCTGACCCGCGATGAACTGGTGAAGAAGGCAGCCGAGCAGAATGTGCGGGGTCGTTCGCGGATGAAGAAGGACGAGTTGATCCGCGCGCTCAGCTGAGGTTTGAACACGCACAAAAAAGCCGGACCTGGTCCGGCTTTTTCTTGGCCTGGCGTCTTAGCTGGGCAGCAGACGGCAGGTGAGGCTCTTGATGTAGCGGGTTTCCGGAATGGCCGGGTGTACCGGATGATCCGGGCCCTGGGCGCCGCGTTCGAGGATCTGCAGATTGCGATCCAGATGGCGGGCACTGCCGAGCAGGATGTTCTGCAGGTCGTCTTCGGGGAGGTGCATGGAGCAGGAGGCACTGACCAAGATGCCGTCCTTGTTCAGCAGCCGCATGGCCTGCTCGTTGAGGCGACGGTAGGCGGCCTCACCGTTCTTCAGGTCCTTGCGCTTCTTGATGAAGGCTGGTGGGTCGGCAACGATGACATCGAATTTTTCTTCACCGGCCTTGAGTTCCTTGAGCGCCTCGAAGACATCGCCCTCGACGCACACCAGCTTTTCCGCCAGGCCGTTGAGGGTGGCATTGCGCTCCACGCCGTCGAGGGCGAAGCCCGAGGCGTCCACGCACATGACTTCGCTGGCACCGAAGGCCGCGGCCTGCACGCCCCAGCCGCCGATGTAGCTGAACAGGTCGAGCACCCGCTTGCCTTCGACATAGGGCGCCAGGCGCGCACGATTAAGGCGGTGGTCATAGAACCAGCCGGTCTTCTGGCCTTCACGCACCGGGGCCTCGAAGCGCACGCCGTTCTCTTCCAGCCCCACCCAGTCGGGGACCTCGCCGTAGGCCACTTCCACGTAGCTGGAAAGGCCCTCGGCCGCACGGGCGCTGCCATCGTTCTTCCACAGCACGCCCTGGGGTTTGAATACCTGCAGCAGGGCGGCGAGGATGGCGTCGCGCTGGCGCTCCATGGTCGCCGAGGCGATCTGCACCACCAGGATGTCGTTGAAGCGATCCACCACCAGGCCGGGCAGGAAATCCGCATCGCCATAGACCAGGCGATAGCAGTGGCTGCCGAACAGCCGCTCGCGCAGGCTCAGGGCGACCTTGAAGCGATGCACCAGCAGCGACTTGTCCAGCGGGTAGCCAGTGTCGCGGGAGAACAGGCGGGCGCAGATCAGGTTGTTGGGCGACAGCGCCACCAGGCCCAGCGGCTTGCCGCTGGTGGTTTCCAGGATGGCCTGGTCGCCTGGTTCGAAGGCGGTGAGCGGCGTGGCGACCACGTCCACCTCGTTGCTGTACACCCAGAGGTGCCCGGCGCGCAGACGGCGGTCGGCATTGGCTTTGAGGCGCAGGCGAGGCAGGGTCATGAATCACTCCAACGAAGGGGGCAAAAGCGCGGAATTATAGCGCAAAGCCACCTGCCTGGGCCGGCCGTCAGTCCCGCTGGCTGATCTCGATGTCGCTCAGCCCGGCTTCCTGGGCGCGGCGGGCGATGCTCGGCTGGGCATGGCGCTCCCAGGGTGCATCGACCACCACCTGGGGTTCCTCGACGTGCTTGATGAGCAATTGCAGCAGCGCTTCCTCCTCGGTGACCGGCTCGAAGCTCTCCAGCTCGTGGCTGAGTGGCTCGCCATTGAGGCGATAGCGGATCTGGTAGTGGTGCAGGGTCTGCATGGTGGTGCCTCGGTAGCGGGGGGATAACCGATGGACCCCGCTGGGCGGCAGCGGTTGCGTCAGCCGCCCAGGCTATCGAGGATCGGGCAGTCGGGGCTGGCATCGCCGTGGCAGCAGGAAACCAGTTCGCCCAGGGTGCTGCGCAGCCGCGTCAGCTCGGCGATCTTCTGGTCCAGCTCGGTGATGTGCCGCTTGGCCAGCGCCTTGACGTCGGCACTGGCACGCTGCCGGTCCTGCCAGAGACTGAGCAGCTGGCGGATCTCCTCCAGGCTGAAGCCCAGCTCCCGCGAGCGGCGGACGAAGGCCAGCACCCGCAGGTCTTCGGCGCCGTACTGGCGATAGCCGCTGTCGGTGCGCCCGGCGGGTGCCAGGAGGCCGATGCGCTCGTAGTAGCGCAGCATCTTGGCGGTAAGCCCGCTGGCCTTGGCGGCCTGACCGATATTCATGACGGGGAGTCTCCGGACGGGCGCCAGCGGCCGAGCAGCAGGGCATTGGCCAGGACACTGACGCTGGAAAAGGCCATGGCGGCCCCGGCATAGACCGGGTCGAGCAGGCCGAAGGCCGCCAGGGGCAGGCCGATGAGATTGTAGACGAAGGCCCAGAACAGATTCTGGCGGATCTTGCGCTGGGTACGCCGGGCGATGTCCAGCGCCGCGACCACCTGGCGCGGGTCCTCCTGCAGCAGGGTGATGCCGGCGGCATGGCGAGCGGCCGCGGTGCCCGAGCCCATGGCGATGCCCAACTCGGCAGCGGCCAGTGCCGGGGCGTCGTTGAGGCCGTCGCCGACCATGGCGACGCCGCCCTGGGTCGCTTGCAGGCGGGCGACCACCGCAGCCTTGTCGGCGGGCAGTACCTCGGCCTCCCACTGCGCGATGCCCAGCGCCTCGGCCACCTGGCGGGCGCTGCCGCGGTTGTCACCGGTCAGCAGCCAGCTGTCGATGCCGTCCGCGCGCAACTGGGTGATGGCCTGGGTGGCGCCCGGACGGATCTCGTCGCCAAAGGCCAGCAGCCCCAGCACCCGCGACGGGGCACCGGTCTCCAGCAGCCAGGACAGTGTGAGGCCCTGGTCTTCCCAGTCGCGGGCCGCCTCGGCCAGCGGGCCGGCATCCAGGCTCTGTTCGGCCAGCAGCCGGGCATTGCCGAGGAGCAGCGCGCGCCCTTGCCAGCTACCGCCCAGGCCACGGCCGGGGAGGGCGCGGACGTCGCTGGCTGGTGGCGTATCCAGGCCACGCGCGCGGCAGGCCTTCAGCACCGCCGTGGCGAGGGGGTGTTCGCTGCCCCGTTGCAGGCTGCCGGTCAGGCTCAGCAGCTCGTGTTCCTCGATTCCTGGCGCCGTGGCCAGCTGGCGCAGGCGCAACTGGCCGGCGGTCAGGGTGCCGGTCTTGTCGAACACCACGGTGGTGATGCCCTGGGCGCGTTCCAGGGTTTCGGCGTCCTTGATCAGGATGCCGTGGCGCGCCGCCACCCCGGTACCGGCCATGAGCGCGGCTGGCGTCGCCAGACCCAGGGCGCAGGGGCAGGCGATGACCAGTACGGCGACGGCGGCGAGCAGGGCGGGTTCCAGGGCGTGTCCGGTCAGCAGCCAGCCAGCCAGGGTGAGGAAGGCCAGGCCGATCACTACCGGGACGAAGATCCGGCTGATGCGATCCACCAGTTGCTGGATGGGCGCCTTGCTGGCCTGGGCGTCTTCCACCAGGCGGATGATGCCGGCCAGCACCGTCTCGCCGCCCAGGGCGCTGACCTCGATGTGCAGATTGCCCTCGCCATTGATGGCGCCTCCGACCACCTCGTCACCGGGGCCTTTGGCGACCGGGCGGCTCTCGCCGGTGAGCAGGGCTTCGTCCACCTGGCTTTCGCCCAGCAGGATGCGACCGTCGGCCGGAATGCGTTCGCCCGGGCGAATCTGCAGGCGGTCGCCCAGCCGCAGCCGATTCAGCGCGACTTCTTCTTCCTCGCCGTCCGCGTTCAGGCGCCGGGCCTGCTCGGGGCGCAGGGCCTCCAGGGCGCGCAAGGCGGCACCGGTACGGCGCTTGGCGCGGGCCTCCAGGTATTTGCCCAGGCGGACCAGGGCGATGACCATGGCCGCCGTCTCGAAATAGAGATGGGGACTGTCCTTGACCAGCCAGAGGTAGAGGCTCAGGCCGTAGGCAGCGCTGGTGCCCAGGGCGACCAGCACATCCATGTTGCCGCTGCGGGCGCGCAGGGCATGCCAGGCGCCGCGATAGAAGCGGGCGCCGACCAGGAACTGTACCGGTGTCGCCAGCAGGAATTGCAGCCAGGCTGGTGGCATCAGGTGCCAGCCGAAAGGTGCCAGCAGCATGGGCAGGATCAGCGGGGCGGCCAGCAGCAGTGCCAGGGCCAGCTCCAGTTGCTCCCAGGGCATCCCCGCACGCCCCGGGGCAGGGCGGTCATCCTCGGCGAGGCGGTCCTGGGCGCCGTAGCCCGCGGCTTCCACCGCGGCGATCAGGGCGCCGGTCTCGACCGCGGCCAGGGTCTTCACACGGGCACGCTCGCTGGCGAGATTGACCTCGGCCGACAGGACCCCGGGCACGGCGCGCAGGGCCTTTTCGATGCGCCCCGCGCAGTTGGCGCAACTCATGCCGGACAGCGCCAGGTCGTGCTCGGCCTCGGCTACCCGGTAGCCGGCCGCCGTGATGGCTTCGGCCAGGGCCGGGGCCGCCTCGGGTGGTGCGCTGACGCGGGCCTTTTCGCTGGCGAGGTTGACCCCGGCCGCGCTGACCGCCGGCACCTTCTGCAGGGCGCGCTCGACCCGCCCGGCGCAGGCTGCGCAGGTCATGCCGCTGATGGAGAGTTCGAATTCGTGCATGGGCACCTCCTGACATCAGTGTTGACCTTGACCTCGGGTCAAGGTCAACACTGGAACCCGGTCCTGGCGCTTGGCGTCAGGAGAGATAGGTTTCGTCAGACAGGAGCAGACCATGCATGTCATCAAGGTAGTCGGAATGAGTTGCGCCCACTGCGTGAGCGCGGTCGAGGCGGCGGTCCTCAAGGTCGATAACCAGGCCCGGGTCGAGGTGGACCTGCAGGCGGGCGAAGTGCGCATCGACAGCGCCGAAGTGGATGCGCCTTTCCGCGCGGCCATCGAGCAGGCGGGTTATACCGTCGCTGACTGAGCCCAGTCGCGCACGATGGCGCGGAAGAAGGTGGTGAACACCTGCTCGGTGGCCAGCAGCGGCGCGAAGGTCTGTTCGTCGCGCAAGAGATCGGACAGGGTGCCAAGAAACAGGCTGTGCAGCAGTCGGCTGGCCAGCTGTGGTGTCACGCCCGGCTGCAGCCGGGCCGCCTGGGCGGTGAAAAGGGCGTCGGTGATGCGGATGAACTGACGCAGGAACTGCAGATCGCGTTCCTCGGCCTCGCGCAGTTCCTCGGTGAATTCGCAGCGGTGCAGCATGATCGTCATGACCCGCTGTTCACGTCCGGGCTTGGTGAATTTCTCCATGCCTTCGATACAGAGCTTGAAGAGTCGCTGCAGGCTGTCTTCCTCGCCATCGACGCGCAGACGCTCGGTCAGTTCGTCGGCTGGGATCCTTATCTGGCTAAGCATTTCGTGGAACAGGTGGGCCTTGTTCTGGAAATGCCAGTACACTGCACCCCGGGTGACGCCGCATTCGCGGGCGATCATTTCCAAGCTGGTACGCGCCACGCCATTGGTCAGGAACAGGGCTTCCGCCGCATCGAGAATGGCTTGGCGAGTCTGTTCGGCTTCTTCTTTCGTACGACGCATGGGCGATCTGATTGGCAGTGGGTCTGCCATGCAGTTTAGCGCGCCTTGGCACTTTTACAAACATCATTGTATGTAACTGCGCGGCATTTCCGCTTCCACCGGATAGGCTTTCATGACCTTTCGCTTACTGTTGATTCTCGGGGCCCTCTCGGCCTTCGCTCCTTTCGCCATCGACATGTACCTGCCCAGCTTTCCTTCGCTGGCACTGTCGTTCGCCACCGACATCGAGCATGTGCAGCTGAGTCTGGCGGTGTATTTCGCCGGCCTCGCCAGCGGCCAGCTGTTCTACGGTCCCCTGGCAGATCGCTTCGGCCGACGGCTGCCGCTGCTGATCGGCATCGGTCTGTTCTGCCTGGCCTCGCTGGGTTGCGCCCTGGCGCCGAGCCTGCCCTGGTTGATCGCCGCGCGCTTCGTCCAGGCCCTGGGCGGCTGTGCCGGCATGGTGATCGCGCGCGCCGTGGTGCGCGATCTCTGCGAGCCGGTGGCGGCGGCACGGGCCTTCTCGCAGATCATGCTGGTGACCGGTATCGCCCCCATCATCGCGCCCTTCGCCGGCAGTCTGCTGCTGAGCACCTTCGGCTGGCAGGCCATCTTCGTCAGCCTGGCGCTGTTCGCCGCCGCCTGTGGCACCGCCGTGGCGCTCTGGTTGCCTGAATCCCTGCCGACGCACCATCCGCGGCCACCGCTGCGTGGGGCCTTGCGCAACTACCTGCGCCTGCTGCGCGATCGCGGCTTCATCGGCCATACCTTGACCGGTGGCATCGCCATGGCCGGCATGTTCGCCTACATCTCCGGCTCGCCCTTCGTGCTGATCGAACTCTATGGTGTTGCCCCCGAGCACTACGGCTGGGTGTTCGGTCTCAATGCCGCCGGCTTCATCCTGCTCGGCCAGCTCAATGCGCGTCTGGTGGTTCGCCAGGGGCCGGCCTTCTGGCTGCGCCGCGCGGTGGTGGCTTATGCCGCGGCGGGGCTGATCCTGCTGCTGGTCGGTGCCTTCCAGCCCAAGGCGTTGCCGGTGCTGATGATCCCGCTGTTCTTCGCCATCGCCCTGCTCGGCGGCATCGTGCCCAACGCCTCGGCCTGCGCCCTCGCCGGGCAGGGCGCCAATGCCGGCAGTGCCTCGGCGCTGATGGGTAGCCTGCAATTCATCCTGGCGGCGCTCGCCTCCAGTAGCGTGGGCGCGCTGCACAACGGCACCGTGGTGCCCATGTGTGCGGTGCTCGCCCTCTGCGCGGTGGCGACCGCTTTGATGGCGCGCTGGACCCACAGGCGCACGCTGGCCTGAGTCGGAGGGATTTTTCCCGGTGCGGCGGGTCAGATAGGCGAACCCTCAACTTCCAGGGACGCCGACATGACCTTTGCCTACTGGTGCATCTTCCTCGTCTACCTCGTGCCCTATGGCGCGGCCTACTATGCCAAGTTCAAGGGCAGCGGCTTCACGCCCGAGGACAACCGTGATCCGCGTGGCTTCCTCGGCAAGCTGGAGGGCGCCCGGGCAAGAGCCAACGCCGCCCAGCAGAACGCCTTCGAGATCAATCCGCTGTTCGCCGCGGCGGTGATCGTCGCCCACGTCACCGGTGGCGCCGACCAGGGCACCATCAACTTCTGGGCCTTCCTCTTCCTGCTCAGCCGCATTGCCTACACCTGGCTGTATATCCGCGACCATGCCACCCGCCGTTCCCTGGTCTGGGCCGGCGGTATGTTCTGCTGCCTGTGCCTGTTCATCGCCGCGGCCTGAGTCGCTCGAACGCGGACGCCGTCGGTCTTGACCGGCGGCGTCGGCTCCGGCTTCATTAGCGGCCTATCTTTCCTGACGTGCCGCCATGACCGTTGCTTCGCCCGCCCAGCAGGTACTGGAGCATTTCGCCGATCTGGCCCGAACCCGTGGGTACACCCTCGATAGCGCCCAACAGGCGGTCATCGAGCGCTTCGCCGTCTTGGCCGACGAGCTGCTGCGCCCGCGGCTGTTCCGCCGCCAAGCGCCGCGCAGCCTCTACCTCTGGGGTCCGGTGGGGCGTGGCAAGAGCTTCCTGCTGGACGGCTTCTTCGCCGCTCTACCATTCGCCGAGAAGCGCCGCGTGCACTTTCATGCCTTCTTTCGCGACCTGCACGAGCGCATGTTTCGCCAGCCAGCGGGTGGCGATGCCCTGGCCGCCAGTCTGGACGACCTGCTGGAAGGTTGCCGACTGCTCTGCTTCGATGAATTCCATGTGCATGACATCGGCGACGCCATGCTCATCACCCGGCTGTTCAAGGCGCTGTTCAGCCGCGGCGTGGTGTTGATCACCACCTCCAACTATCCGCCCGAAGGGCTGCTACCCAATCCGCTTTATCACGAGCGCTTCCTGCCGGCGATCCAACTGATCGAGACGCGCATGGACATCCTCTCGGTGGCCGGCCCCCAGGACTACCGCAGTGCCAGCTCCGTCGAGCCCGATCCCTTCGGCGTTGGCGCCTATCTCTGGCCGGGTAGCCCTGATCAGCGCCGCGCCCTGGGGCTGCCGCCGATGGCGGAGACGCGGGTGGAGGTAGCGGTGGGGCATCGCCATCTCCCCGCCATCAGCGCTGCGGATGGGCTGCTGCAGTTCAGTTTCGCCGAGCTCTGCGAAGGCGCCACGGCGGTCCTCGACTACCTGACCCTGAGCGAAACCTGGCACCGCTGGCTGCTCGACGAGGTACCTCCGCTGCGCGCGGCCAGCCCCGCCGCGCGACAGCGCTTCATCAACCTGGTAGATGTGCTCTACGACCGCCGGCTGGCGCTGTTCCTGGTCAGCGCCGCGCCTCTCGACGAGACCCTGGCCGACAGCGAGATCGCCGACATGTCGCGTACGCGCAGTCGGCTGTCCCAGCTGCGGCAGATCGGCCCTTCCTAGCGCTGCCGTTTCAGCTTGGCACCGTCCAGATGCCAACGGCGCTGTTCGGCCGAGGCGCCATCGACGTCGTTGACCCGGCGCACCTGATAGCTGCCGCTAAAGGTCTGGCGGCTGCCGTCGGCCAGGCGTGCCCTTACCGTGACCGGAACGCTGACATAGCTCGAGCCCGCCGCGCCCTCGACCGGACCGGGCTGACCGAGGGTCACCTGCACGCCGCGAGTTCGGGCATAGCCCTGGCGGAAGCGCTCGTAGCTGTTGCCGGGCTGGCCGTCGCTTCCCCATTGCTGCCAGGCGGTACCGTAATCCCGGGCATCCAGCGCGCGGTAGTAGCGCGCCACCACTGCCGCGGCTGCTTCGGCGCTGCTGGGTAGCGGACCGCAACCGGGCTGCTTGGCAGCCTCGTCGTCACCGAACAGGGCGCAACTGCGGGCGATCTCGTCCTGTATCAGCGCGCAACTGTTGGCGGCGTTGCAGGGCGGATGCGTCGCGGGGGAGAGCGCCCGACAGGTCGTGGCCAGCGCCTGGGCCGGCTTTTGCCCCAGCTCCTGGGCGCAACTGCGCGGGGCACGCTCGGTGGCGGCCAGGGCACCGGTGGCAAGGGACCACAGCAGAAGAGGGAAGAGCGGCAAGCGTGGGGGCATAGGTGCGATCCTTGAGCAAAGGCCCAGCCTAGCAGGCCGAGGTCGACACGGAAAAAGGCACGCGGCGGTCATCCGTCGTCTGGTCTCAGGGCTGACGTAAAAGCGTCATGCAGCCGGCGCAGGGTAGGCAGATCCCGTGTCGGAGTTCGCCCATGCCTTCGTCCAGTCCAGCCGCCTCCCTGTCACCGCTGTCCCATCCCCTGCACAGTTCGCGCAAGCCCGGTCCGCTGCGGATCGTGCTGTTCATCGTGCTGCTGCTGACCGGTCTGGCGGTCACTCTCGGGGGTATCCACAGCGACGTCAGCGATGCCCAGTCGCCGCCCACCACCTGGCTGCCCTTCGCCGGGCTGGCGCTGGCGCTGGTGATCGCCCTCGGCTTCGAATTCGTCAACGGCTTCCACGACACCGCCAATGCCGTGGCCACGGTGATCTACACCCACTCGCTGCCGCCCAATGCGGCGGTGCTCTGGTCCGGCTTCTGCAATTTTCTCGGGGTACTGTTTTCCAGCGGCGCGGTGGCCTTCAGCGTCATCGCCCTGCTGCCGGTGGACCTGGTGGTGGAGATGGGCGCGGGTCGGGGCTTCGCCATGATCTTCGCCTTGCTGATCGCCGCCATCATCTGGAATCTCGGCACCTGGTGGCTGGGCTTGCCGGCGTCCTCGTCCCATACCCTGATCGGCTCCATCATCGGCGTCGGCCTGATGCACGCCTGGCTGGGCGGCCTGGATGGCAGCAGCGGCGTGGACTGGGACCAGGTGGCCAAGGTCGGCTATGCGCTGCTGTTCTCGCCGCTGATCGGCTTCGTCTGCGCGGCGGTGCTGCTGGTGCTGCTCAAGCGGATCGTGCGCGACCAGACGCTCTATCAGGAGCCGAAAAGCGCCGAGCCGCCGCCGCCCTGGATCCGCGGCCTGCTGATCCTGACCTGCACCGGGGTGTCCTTCGCCCATGGCTCCAACGACGGCCAGAAGGGCATGGGGCTGATCATGCTGATCCTGGTCGGCGCCTTGCCGACCGCCTATGCGCTCAATCGAGCGGTGCCGGCTACCGCCACGCCGGCCTTTGCCGCTGTGGCCGAGGTCACCGCCAGCGGCCTGCGCCAGGCGGCGCCCCAGGCTGCGCCAGCCGATCCCCACGGCGTACTACTGGAATTCGTGCGCAAGCGGCAGAGCAATCCCGAGGTGCTGCCGGCGCTGGCGGCCATCACCGACGACATCGCGCGCGAGGTGCGTCAGTACGGCGCTCTCAACAACGTGCCGGCGCAGAGCATGCCCAACGTGCGCAATGCCATGTACCTGGCGTCGGAATCCATCCGCCTGCTGGAAAAGGAGCACCTGCCGGGCCTGGCGCCCAAGGCGCAGGAAGACCTCAAGGAATTCAAGCGGCAGATCGATCAGGCCACCCGCTTCATCCCGCTGTGGGTAAAGGTGGCGGTGGCCATCGCCCTGGGCCTGGGCACCCTGGTCGGCTGGCGGCGCATCGTCATCACCGTTGGCGAGCGCATCGGCAAGACCCACCTGACCTATGCCCAGGGTGCCTCGGCCGAGCTGGTGGCCATGGGCACCATAGGCGCGGCGGATGCCTTCGGCCTGCCGGTCTCTACCACCCATGTGCTCTCTTCGGGCGTGGCCGGGACCATGGCCGCCAATGGTTCCGGATTGCAGTGGGCCACGGTGCGCAATCTGGCGCTGGCCTGGGTGCTCACCCTGCCGGTAGCCATGGCGCTGTCCGCTTCACTCTACTGGTTGCTGGTGCAGCTGTTCTGACACGGCCTCGGTCAGGCACTGGCGAAACAGCGTCACCGCCGGCAGATCGCGCCCGGCGTGGCGAGTGATGACCTGCAGTTCGCGATGGAAGGTGAGGGCGCCGAGCGATAGCCGGCGCACCCGCGCATGCTCCAGCCAGAGGCCGGCGCAGGGCACCAGGGCGACGCCCAGGCCGTGCTCGACCATCTTGACGATGGCGTCGAGTTCGTCGAGTTCGAGCACCTGGCGCACCGTCAGGCGCTGCTCGCGCAGAAAGGCGCTGACCCGGCGCCCGCCGAAGGAGTGGCGGTCGTAGCGGATGAAGGGCTGGGTCTCCAGCAACAGCCGGGGATCGTCACCTGTCAGCCCTGGGGGGACGATCAGCACGAAGGGTTCCTGCAACAAGGTGGTGGCGTGCAACTCCTTGGGCAGCTCGAAGGGCGGGCGGATGAGGATGGCCAGGTCCAGCTCGCCGGCGTCCACCTGGCTGAGCAGGGCGAGCGACACCCCAGGCACCAGGCGGGGCTCCAGACGTGGCGCCCGCTGGCGCAGCCGCACCAGGGTGCCGGGAAGCAGGCCGGTCTGGACGCTGGCGATGGCGCCTATGCGCAACTCGCCCTGGATCTCGTCCCCGGCGCCCGCCATGCGGGCGTAGGTAGCGAGGATTTCCTCGGCCAGGGGCAAGGCGCGGCGTCCCGCGGCGTTGAGCAGGGCGCTGCGTCCGTTGCGGTCGAACAGGTCCAGGCCCAGGTTCTGCTCCAGATTGCGGATCTGGGCGCTCACCGCCGAAGGCGTGAGGCCTACGTGCAGACCGGCCGCGGCGAAGCTGCCATGGCGGACGACGGCGAGAAAGGTCTTGAGTTCGCGAAGCATGGCGGATGCCCGGGGCCTGGGTAGGGCACTGTAGCGAGCCCAGCGCCGAGCGACAAAAATTTCGATGCTCGGAGGCAGGAATATGCGCTTCATGCGCAGGAAAACTTGAGGTGACAATGAGCCATCCATCCTCCATCAGGAATTCCACGTATGGCCCTGTCGCCCTTTCACCTCGCCATTCCCGTCTACGACCTGGCTGCCGCGCGGCATTTCTACGGGGAGGTCTTCGGCCTCGCCGAAGGCCGCTCCAGCGACCACTGGGTTGACTTCGACTTCTATGGCCACCAGCTGGTGATCCACGAGCATCCCAAGACCGCTTCCCAGGACGAGGCTCACACCAACGCCGTTGACGGCCACAACGTGCCGGTGCCGCACTTCGGCATCGTGCTGGGCTGGGACGAGTGGGAAGCCCTGGCCGACCGTCTGCGCGCCCGCGAGACCCAATTCGTCATCGAGCCCTACATCCGCTTCCAGGGCCAGGTGGGCGAGCAGGCCACCATGTTTCTATTCGACCCCTGCGGCAACGCCCTGGAGTTCAAGGCGTTCAAGGACATGAGCCAGCTGTTCGCCAAATAGCGCGGCTCGGCCGGTCTGCTGTCGCGAAACCTAGGCAAAAGACGTGGCAACGGCCATCCTTGAGGTCTTGCCCGTCGCCCGGTTGCCGTCATGAATGCCCGCCAGCCCTTTCTCGATCCCTATCACCAGACCATTCGCCAGCTGTCCGACCGCATCGTCGCGGCTCAGGCGCCGATCCGTATTCTCGATGCGGTGAAGTGGGACGACGAGGTGCGCCAGGGTTTCCTGGATGGCAAGGGCAAGCGCCTGCCGGCGGTGGATCGCGCCTTCTACGATGGACGTCCGCTGGGGTTCGATGCCGATGCACTCAAGGGCGAATTCCAGAGCATCGAGCGGGAGGTGACCCGTCAGCTCGGCCAGTTCAATCCGGTCGGCCAGATCATGAGGCGCATGTGCCGCGAGTACCGCATGGTGATTCGCATGTTGCAGGCGCGTGGCACCCCGGATTTCGGGCTGATTTCCCAGGAGCTCTATGGCGCCGCCTCGGACGCCTTTCATGCCGGCGATCCGACCCTGGCCGACCTGGGCATGATGATGTCCAGCTACCTGGACAACATCGCTCATCGCGGTGCCCTGGAGGACGAGCCCAAGACCCTGACCGCCAAGGACGCCGTGCCCATCCTGCAGGAACGGCTGAATCGGGTCTTTGGCGAGACGGAAGGCACCATCCGGGTGTTCGAGTCCGACGGTATCGTCGCCGACGCCGCGGCGGGCGCCGACTACATCAAGGTGCGTGCCGACGCCCTGTTCAACGAGCGTGACGTGCGCGCCTTGGAAGTCCACGAGGGCCTGGTGCACGTCGGTACCACCCTCAATGGCCAGAACCAGCCGATCTGCACCTTCCTGGCCAAGGGGCCGCCGTCGTCCACCGTGACCCAGGAGGGCCTGGCGATCCTCATGGAAGTGATCGCCTTCGCCTCCTATCCGACCCGCCTGCGCAAGCTGACCAATCGCACCCGCGCCATCCACCTGGCCGAGGACGGCGCCGATTTCCTCGAGGTCTTCCGCTTCTTCCAGGAGCAGGGCTACGACCTGGAGTCGGGCTACCAGAACGCCAGCCGGGTGTTCCGCGGCTCGACGCCGACCGGGCTGCCCTTCACCAAGGACCTGTCCTATCTCAAGGGCTTCATCCTGATCTACAACTACATCCAGCTGGCGGTGCGCAAGGGCAAGCTGGAGCAGATCCCGCTGCTGTTCTGCGGCAAGACCACCCTGGAGGACATGCGCATCCTGCGCCAGCTGGTGGACGAGGGCGTGGTGGTGCCGCCCAAGTACCTGCCGGCACAATTCCAGGACCTCAACGCCCTGGCGGCCTGGATGTGCTTTTCCAACTTCCTCAATCACCTGAGCCTGGATCGGATCGAGGCGGACTACGCCAACATCCTTTGAGAAGCTGAAGGATCTGAGTAGGCCCTGACATGAAAAAGCCCCGGCAGACCGGGGCTTTTCTTTGCCATGACCAGAGGTCGCCGGGATCAGTCGCCCTGGAAGGCCGCGGCGATGCTGGGTTCGCTGTCGCCTGCGCGCTCCGGCAGGTGGGCCAGGGCGCGGTTGAGAGCGCCGCAGGCTTCCCGGCCACTGGCGCGGGCGATGGCTTCGGCCACGGCGCTGCCGGGGATGGTCTCGTCGCGCAGTAGTTGCTCGGTGATGTCGTCCAGTGCCGGCTTGAGCTCGGTGATCAGCGCCAGGCAGCGATGATCCAGGCTGTGCAGCAGCTGATCGGCAGAGGCGATGCTGGGCGCGGCGTCGAACTCGATCCCGGCGTCGCGCAGGGCCTGCAGGCTGAGCAGCGAGCCGCTCGGGCCCATGCCCAGGGAGGCGACCATGGACAGCGCCAGCTTGGAGGCTTCCTGCAGGTCCTGGGCAGCGCCCGAAGAGACCTCGTTGAAATACAGCTGCTCGGCGCAGCGGCCGGCCAGCAGCATCTGGATACGGCCTTCGAGTTCCGACTTCAGGTGCAGGCGCTTGTCTTCGGTGGGGGTGATCAGGGTCACGCCCAGGGCCTGGCCACGGGGCAGCAGGGTGACCTTTTCCACCCGACCGACGTTGAGCACGGCAGCGACCAGGGCATGACCGGCTTCGTGCACGGCGATGCGGGTGCGCTCGGCCGAACCCAGCGGGGTGACGCCGACCGGTTGCTCGCCGATCCGGCAGGTCTCGATGGCCTCGACGAAGTGGGCCATGGTCACGGCGCTGGCATTCTCGCGAGCGGCCAGCAGGGCGGCGTGGTTGCTGATGTAGGCGATGGCCGCCGGGGTCAGGCCCACGGTGCCGCGCGACAGGGCGGCCAGGTCCAGTTCGCCTTCGCAGGGCAGCTTGCCGGCATAGAGTTCGAACAGGGCGCGACGGTCTTCCAGGCTCGGCAGCGGCACGGCGATGGTACGGTCGAAGCGACCTTCGCGGCGCAGCGCCGGATCCAGGGAGTCGGCGAAGTTGGTGGCGCCCAGGACCAGTACGCCGCTGGTGCCGTCGAAGCCGTCCAGTTCGGTGAGGAACTGGTTGATGATGCGGTTGGCTTCGGCATCGCTGGAGCGCGACTGCTCGGCGCGGCGACCGATGCCGTCGATCTCGTCGATGAAGATGATGCAGGGCGCCTTCTTGCGCGCCGTGCGGAACAGCGACTTGACCTTCTGGATGCCGACACCAAAGAACATCGAGGAGAAGTCGCTGCCGGTCACCTGAATGAAGTGGGCGTTGCACTCGGTCGCCAGGGCCTTGGCCAACTGGGTCTTGCCAGTACCGGGCTCGCCGGTCAGCAGTACGCCCTTGGGCGGACGGGCGCCGAGGGCAGCGAAGGCCTCGGGATTGCGCAGGCAGGTGGTGACGTCTTCCAGGGCGCGCTTGGCTTCGGCGGCGCCGACCACGTCCTTGAAGGAGATGCCGGTGCCCTTGCGGTGCAGCTTGAAGGGGCTGGCGAAGCGCAGCGCCAGGGGCACGGCCAGCAGCAGCAGGAGCAGATAGCCCGGCAGGTTGAACAGCAGGGCATCCAGCCAGGGGTGGCGCTGGCCGGACTCGCTCCAGGTGGCGATCGGGAACAGCGGCTCGGCCTGGGTGGCGTAGTCGGCCAGCAGCCGGTCGGTCAGGCGACCGCCATTGTCGGTCACCGCGTAGTGCTCGCCGCGGGTGGTGTCGATGTAGAGGGTATGGTCACCGATCACGGCGCCACTGATGACCTTGGCGCGCAGATCGGCCAGCAGCACGGAGAAATCGCGAGGCTCCTGGGTCCAGTGTTCAGGCGTCTGCTGCACACTGGCGAGCATGGCCGTGGCGGTCGGAGCCGGGGTGGAAGGCTTGAGCCACCACCAGCAGGCCAGGCTGACGAGGGTGACGAGGGCGAGAGCACCGGCGATCAGCAGGCGCGGATACTTGGAAACGACGGACTTCTTCATTCACATACCGTTGGGTAGGAGCGACATCGGACGCGGACTCCCGGATTATCGGCCTGTGGGAAAAAGGGTGAACCTCGGTTCCCGGGAAAACGATGAGCGGACTCACCATCCGTCGAGTATCGTCACACTTTCGGCCTTTTTAGCGGTCCGCAAGACCCCCTTGTGTTGCCTTAGATGTCAGGAGCCAGCGCCCTTATGCCCGATCCCTTCGATTGCCGGTCCGGACTCGCGCCGCTCCCCGAGGTCCTGCTCGATCGCTTGCGACAAGCCGACGAGGTGCTGGTGCTGACCGGCGCCGGCGTCTCGGCGGAGAGTGGCATAGCCACCTTTCGCGAAGCCCTGACCGGTCTCTGGGCGCGCTTCGATCCGGCGCAACTGGCCACCGCGGAGGCCTTTCAGGAGGATCCCGCGCGGGTCTGGAGTTGGTACGAGTGGCGGCGTGCCCAGGTGCTCAGGGCCGAACCCAACCCGGCCCATCGCGCCCTGGCGGACTGGGCCGACCGCCAGGGGCGGTTGCGGCTGGTCACCCAGAATGTCGACGACCTGCACGAGCGGGCTGGCAGTCGCGACGTCATCCATCTGCACGGCAGCCTGCATGAACCGCGCTGCTTCGATTGCGCAAATCCCCTGGCGGCGCCGCCACCCGTGGGCGCGGAGGCGCAGCTGCTGGCGCCGCCGACCTGTCCGCTGTGCGGCGGCTTGGCGCGGCCCGGGGTGGTGTGGTTCGGCGAGTCCTTGCCGGAAGCGGCCCTGGCTACCGCCTGGGCGCTGGCCGAGCGCTGCGACCTCTGCCTGGTAGTAGGCACGTCCGGTTTGGTGCAGCCAGCCGCCAGTCTGCCGGTGGTGGCGCGCCAGCAGGGCGCGACGGTGATACGCATCGACCCGCAGCCGGCGGCGGATTTCCGGGCGGACTGGCAGTTGCTGGGGGCTGCGGGCCTGATCCTGCCAGCGCTGCTGGAGCGCCTTTAGGACATCAGTGCAGCGCCTGGCCGCCGGTACCCAGGGCATCCAGGGTGCGCTTGAGCGCGGTGTAGGCCTGGCGCTGGTCCTCGTCTTCGGTCAGCAGGCCGTCGAACAGGGTGGCCACCAGCACCGGATCCTGCGCCACGAAGCGGTCGATGAGGACATCGTTGTCCTGGCGACCCGCAGTGATCAGCAGCACGGCGAGCTGGGCGACATAGCGTGCGGCGAGCGGATAGGCCTTGAGGAAGACCTTGAAGGGTGCATCGGCCAGACCCGGCGCGAAGCCCTTGGCCAACCCCTGCTGGGCGGCGGCGATGGCCTGGCGGACGGCGTCCTGCCAGTTGCCGGCGGTTACCGCGCCGGCAGGCAGGGCACGGCGCATCTGGCCGAGCAGGCTGTTGAGGAAGATGCGGCGATTGGCTTGATAGTCATGATCGGTATCGAGCAGTTCGCTGCGGATACGGGTCAGGACGCGATCGTCTTCGGCATCGGCGGTTACCGCCTGCTTGAAGGCCAGGGTCAGCTCGCGATCCAGCAGACCCGGCTTGCGACCCTCCAGCTCGGCCTGCAGCAGCGGGCCGCTGGAGTCGGCGAAGAAGAAGCGCTCGGCATGGGGCGCCAGGCGCTCGCGCAGGCGCGGCCAGAGATCTGCGGCAAACAGCTGCTCGGCCGTACCGCCGGAGACGATGACCCGGTGCTGCGGCGCCTCGGCCAGATAGTCGAACAGCGCAGGGCTATCGAGCGCGGTGCGATCGACGATGAGATAACGGTGCTTCACGGTCACTCCTGAATACGACGGCCGGACCTTTCGAGGCGCGGCGGGATGGCCATTAGTCTATAGGAAGGCGGGAACGCTTGGCCCGGCCTTTGGCCTAATCCACCAGGGTGCAGCCCGCGACACCCTTCCTTTCGCGGCAGGAGGACACCACGATGCGCAAGACCCCGCTGATACTTGCCTTAAGCGCCGCCCTGGCTCTGGTAGCCGGCCCTAGCCTGGCCGCCAGCAACAATGACGCCGGTGTGACCGGTAATGGCATCGGCGCGCCGGGCAGTTCCAACACCGGCAAGCGCGACAGCGCCGACGACACCTCCACGGCCAATCCAACCACCCAGAAAAAGACCGGCAAGACGCCCGCCACCAAGCAGGGCAGCCAGCAGAAGCGCGAACTCAACGATTGACGGTCACGAAAAAGGCGCCTCTTGGGGCGCCTGTTCGACAGCGATTGCCAGACTCAGGACGCGCGGGTGTAGCGCACCTGCCAGTCGAGGCGTTCGTGGGTCGCCCGCTCGATGCGGGCACGGCTGTCGCAGATGAAGGCTTCCAGCAGGGAGTTGTCGAGCAGATCGACCCGGGCGATGCGTCGCTGCAACAGTGCCGTGCCGTTGGGCGCATAGACCTCGACGTTGAAGGTCGCCTGATCCTGGGCGGTCATGGCGCACAACATGGGTTGGAAAGCGCCCTTGATAATGGTGTTCGCATCCGTGAACTTCAGCGGCTCGGCCATCGCAATCACTCCTGTCAGCTATAACGCTTCGACCGATTCTTGCGGGACCCGTTCGACTTTCGCCACGACCGGCTGGCAGATTTGTGATGCAGGTGCTAGCGCGCCTCGTGCAGAAGACGACCGGTCAGTTGATCAGGGTGCCAAAAGCCTTGTCGGCTTCGATGACCTGGGGCAGTTCGGCCAGCAGTTCGTCCAGATCCACGCCTTCCAGCAAGGCGTTGCCCAAGGCGACCTTGGCCTGTTCGTTGATGCCGCCATGGCGACGCAGGACAAAGGAGACCAGGCGGGCCTGGGCCACTAGCCGCGCCTGGGTGGGGTCGTCGGGGGCGTCCTGGGGGTGCAGCTGATAGGCGATGGCGTGCTGGATCACCACGGGCAGCTGCCAGCGGCGAGCCAGCTCGGCACCCACTTCGGGATAGCCGAAGCCGAGGGTTTCCCCTTCCACCAAGGGCGCACGCTGCTCGGCATCTATTCGCGCGGCGATGTCGGGTGCTGCCGTCCTGATCAGCAATTCGCCGATGCTGTGCAGCATGCCGCAGGTAAAGGCCGTTTCCGGATCGGCACCGACCTGGCGGGCGAGGACGCGACAGATGCTGGCCACGTCGAAACTGTGCTGCCAGAAATCTCGCGGGTCGAAGGCCGGGTTATGGCGGAAGGCCGCCGTGACCGCCGACGCCAGCACCAGGGTACGTAGGGCATCGAAGCCCAGGCGGATAGCGGCGCCTTCGATGCTGGTGGACGGGCGGACGCCGCGAAAGCGTACCGAGTTGGCCAGGCGCAAGACCTTGGCCGAGAGCACTGGATCCAATGCCAGGTTACGAGCGATGCCTTCGATGCTACTGCGGGGATCGTCGAACTGCTGGATGAGCTCCTGCGCCACCTTGGGAATGCTGGGAAGGGTATGCAGGTGGTCGAACAGAGCATCGATTTCCATGATGGCGCCTGGTGTGTTCTATGCCGGTAGAAAAGGGGCTTGAGGTCGCTCGAAGCATGAACGACGGCTTGGGCACTGCCAAGCCTAGCCGAAAATCTCAAGCGCAGAGCTTAGCGGGAGGGGCCTGCGGGTTCGCAGGGCGAGCTGACCGGTGGCGTCTTTTCGCCGCCGTTCGTTTCGTCGGTGCGGTGGAGAAAGCGGTCCTATGCTGTCTGGTCAGAGGCAGGGTGATGTTCAGACGTCTATCGTCTTGCTTGAATCCGCTTTTCGCCGACGAAACGCAACGAATGGGATAGCATCTAATGATGTCAGTTGGCCACTAAATTTGGCGTTCGAGTTATGCAATGACCTATCAGACTCATATTCGCCAAATGCTGCAGTTGCCCAATGTGCTGGCGCAGACCACTGGCATCCTGGGTTGGTTGATCAGTGTGCTGATCAACCCCTTCCTGAGCGCTGGGGTCCCGCTGTGGGGCTGGCTGGCCTTTGGCGGGATGGTCGGCTCGTGCCTGACGATGGCTACGGCGCGGCGCTTTGTCGTCTGGCGCTTGTTCGCCCTGGTATTCGTGCTCTTCGAAGCCCTGGCCTTTCGTTTCCAGATCCTGCAGATGGGCGAGCCCGGCCAGGCCTGGATGATTCCCATGGCCATCGTCATCACCCTGGGCTCGACCATCCTTTTTTCCCATGTGCTCGACTACGGCATCGCCGCCGCTGCCGTCTGGCTGCTGCTCTTCTACGGGCAGATGGACCTGGTCGCAGCGATGGGCCTGCCGCTGTTCGTGGTGATGCTCGGCGCCAGCCTGGCCCTGGGCGTGCTGCTCAACGCCACCTTCGTGCGTATCGTCGCCAGCACCCTGGAACTCAAGGAAAACTACCGGCGGCAGGCGGAGACCGATGCCCTCACCGGCATCAGCAATCGACGGGCGCTGATGCTGGACATGGAGCAGGTCTGCGAGGAGGCCTCGCCGTCCTGGTATTTCGCCATGCTCGATATCGATGACTTCAAACGGATCAACGACCGCTTCGGCCATGACGTGGGCGACCAGGTACTCAAGGAGATCGCGACCATCTTGGGCCGGCATTTCCCCGCTGGCCGCTTCGGCCGCCTGGGCGGCGAGGAGTTCGGCATGTTGCTGGAGGCCGAGGACGAGCGGCACCTGGCGCAGCGGTTGCAGGCGCTGCTCGATGACATCCGCAGCAACACCAGCACCGGTACCTGCTTTTCCTTCAGTGCGGGCGTCGCACGCCTGGCCCCGGGTTATCAGCCTTCCGATCTGCTCAAGCAGGCCGATGGCGAGCTCTACCAGGCCAAGCGTGCCGGCAAGGACCGAGTGCACTACCGCGGTGGCATGATCTGCGGCTGATCGTCGTCGGGGTCCACCGACGGATAGGTACGATTACGCCCCAGGTGCTTGGCGCGATAGAGGGCGGCGTCGGCATTGGCCAGCAGCTCGGCGGGCTGCGGCGGCTGGAGCCCACCGGGTGTCTGGACGGCGAAGCCGAGGCTGACGGTGATGCGGCCGAAGGCGCTGGTGGCATGGGGTACCTCCAGAACCTGCAGCCGCTCCTGGACCGTAAGGGCCACCTGCTGGGCACCGGCCGCGTCGCAGTTGGGTAGCAAGAGAGCCATTTCCTCGCCGCCGTACCGTACCGCCAAGTCGCCCGGGCGCCGTGCTGCCGAGGCCACTACGCCAGCTACCGCCTGTAGGCAGCGATCACCCGCCGGATGACCGTAGTGATCGTTGTAGGCCTTGAAGTGATCGATGTCGATCATCAGCAGGCTGAGCGGTTGATGGTTGCGCTGCGCCCGCGCCAGTTCCACCGGCAGCAGGGTGTCGAACTGCCGGCGATTGCCCAGCCCGGTCAGGCTGTCCTTGAGCGTCAGCTTGTGCAACTCGTCGTGGGCCAGGCGCAGGGCCACTTCGATACGTTCGCTGGCGCGGATTTCCCGCAAGAGGCTGAAGCCGAAGACCAGCATCCCAAGGATGATGAGGCCCACCACCGTCACCGAACGCAGCATGTCCTGGCGCCAGCTGGCGAGGATATCGCTCTTGGAGATGCCGGCCAGGGCCACCAGCGGATAACCTTCCAGGTGCTGGAAGGCATAGAGGCGCTCGCGCCCGTCGATCATGGCGCGTACCAGGGCGGTACCTGTGGACGCCTGGGTCACGTACTGGCGAAACAGCACGCTGCTGGCCAGCGGCATGCCGACGTGCTCGGGCACATAGGGGCGCCGTACCATCAGGGTGCCATCGTCCAGCGCCAGGGTGATGGCGCCCCGGCCGTCCAGTTTGAAGCGGGCGTAATAGTCGACGAAATACTGCAGGCGAATGGTGGCGAGCAGGACCCCGGCGAAGTGGCCAGCGCGGTCTTCCAGGCGCCGCGACACCGGAATGATCAGCTCATGGGTGCTGCGGCTTTCGATCACGGCGCCGACGTGCAGCCGGTCTTCCGGATGTTCCCGGTGAAACTGGAAATACTCACGGTCGGCGTTGCTGGCCTGGGGCGGGTTGCTGCTCTTGTCGGTCACCCGCCAGTTGCCGTCGCGATCGTAGATGAACAACCCGTGGAGCTGCGGCAGCAGAGTCGCCTGGCGTGCCAGCAGGCGATGCACCCGCGGGCGATCCAGCTGGTCGAGCGGTTGGTCCTCCAGGCGGTCACGGATGCTGACCAGCAACGAATCGGCTTCCTTGATGGCATCGTCCGCGTGCTGGGCCGCTGCCAGGGCGATGTTGCCGACATCGCTGCGGGCGCTGGCAAAGGCATTCTGGTAGTTGCGCCACACCTGCCAGGACTCCAGTGCCAGGATCACCGCGACGGCGCAGACGAGCAGCCAGAGTGCCAGGCGCTGGGTGGCCGGATTACGGGGCGGAGTGGGGTGATCGGCAGCGTCGACCATGGCGGGGCAGCTTCCTCGTCCTCGGTGTGCAGGAGACCGCAACCCGGCCGATTGAGACGTCATGAAAGTCGTAAAGTCATACAAGTCTACAGTTTCGTCGGAATCTTGCAGAGAGAACGAATCCTCTCGCCGTGCTCGTGGTCATTAGCGAAACAGCCGTCCATGGGGATGGTGAATCAGCCAGTACCTGACCAGGAGGTCACAGATGTCGCAGATCGCCGAACAAATCGTCGAAGACGCCATGCAGCGCATCGAGGAGAACGAGCTGCAGCATGCCGCCGATCCTGTACGCAGTTTTTCCCTGACCTTGACCGATCCGGCGGAAATCCAGGTCGGCGCGGAGATCTACTTTCTCTTCGAGCAGCGCCTCAAGGGCTTCTATCCCGATGCGCGCGTCGTGGTCCGTGGCCATGCGGCCGAGGGCTACAACATCACTGCCCAGGTCGAACGTCGCCGTTCGGCCTAGGCCCCGGCGTCCGCACCTCCTGCTAGGTGCGGGCAAGCTTGACCAGCTGCCGGGCCAGTAGTGGCCCGGTCAGTACCACGCCGATCAGCCGCAGTGCCTGCATGGCCAGTACCAGACCGACATCGGCGTGGGCATCCACCGCGATAATGGCCATCGAATCCAGTCCGCCCGGGCTGGTAGCCAGGTAGGCGGTGAGAAAATCGACGTGCATCAGCCGCGCCATCAGCAGCGCCGACAGGGCGCACAGGGCGATGAGCAGCAGCGAGGCGAAAATCATCTTGGGCAGGGCCCGCCAGACATAGCTGACGGTGGCCCGGTCGAACCTCAGACCCACATAGCAGCCCATGGCGCCATAGGCTGCTGCAAGCAGCAGGTGGGGCAGCGTGATATCCAGCCAGCCATTGAGTTGCAGCAGGGTGCCCAGGGCGATGGGTAACAGCAGGGCGCCGGCGGGAAACAGCCGCCCGCCCAACCAGCTGCCGGCCAGGGCTACTGCCAGGGTCAGCGCCAGGTTGAAGGCGAAGTGCCCGTCAAGGCTGATGCCAGTGGCCTGATGACCCGTGCCGCTGCCTTCCGCGCCCAGTAGCCGACCCACCAGGGCACTGATGAGCACCACGCAGACCACGCGCACGTATTGCATGGTGGCGACGATACGCGGGTCGGCGCCGTATTCCTCGGCCATGGCGACCATGGCGGCGGCTGCACCTGGCGTGGTGCCCCAGGCCGCTGTGCTACCGGGCAGGCCGCCAAAACGTACCAGCAGGGCCCCGGTGAGCAGGCTGAGCAAGACGGTCAGGGCGGTCGCCAGCAGCATCACCGGCCAGTGCTCGGCAACGGTGAGCAGTACCGCGGCGGTCATGGCATGGGCGATCAGACAGCCCACCACCCCCTGACCGGACTGGAACAGGCGCCGTGGCAGACGGATGCTGGCGCCGCTGACGCCAAAGGCGATGGCCACCAGCATGGGGCCCAGAAAGAGCGCGGCGGGCACCTGCAGCCAGTTGAGTCCGCCCCCGACCAGGGCCGAGCAGAGGATCAGGGCAAGCCATTGCAGCAGGGGAGGATAGGGCAGGTTGGCGGGCGGGATGGGCAAGACGGTCTCCAAACGACGAGGGGACCGGCGAGGCGTACCGACCCCGGGGCCGGCACGGGGCCGACCCTGGGAGCGATTATACGACGTCTATCGCTTTCAATGGCCTTTCAGTCTACGAAAAAACCACCTTCTAGCGTACCAGGTGCAGGAACTGCAGGTGGCGTTCGTACTGATCGAGCATGTCGTTGAGGATCTGCTCGCGGTTGTAGCCCACCAGGTCGTAGTCCTGGCTGCCCTCGGTGAGGTGCACCTCGGCGCGGTAGTAGCGACGGTTCTTCAGGTGCAGCCGGCCGATGCCGGCGCGGGCGAAGGAGGGCGTGAAGTAGCCCTGCATGATCACCTGGTAGATGAAGGGGTGCTCCTCGCCGTGGCCGATGGTCAGCTGCAGGTTGGCATTGTTGGAATCGAACTGGGTTTCCACCACCAGCCCCTTCTCCCGCGAGACCTCGACCATCTCTTCCATGGCCGGCCGCACGAGGCTGTCCATGAAGCGGTACACCTCGTCCCGCGAGGGGAAATATACCGCCTGGGACAGCCGCTGGCGCCAGCCGCCGTGGCGGGCCTTGCCGTTGGTCGCCACCGGCGCCAGGGAATGCAGTCGCGCGCGCTGGCGTTGGGATTCCAGGTGCAGCGCCTTGTGCAGGCCCCACATCATCAGCAATACGACCACCGAGAAGGGCAGGGAGGTCAGCACCACCGCCGATTTGAGCGCATCCATGCTGCCGGCGAACAGCAGCCCGCCGGTGACCAGGGCTACCGCGGCGCCCCAGAACACCCGCAGCCATCTGGGACCGTCTTCGTCCGCCTCGCCGCCCTTGGACGACAGGGTCGACAGCACCACGGTGCCGGAGTCGGCCGAGGTGACGAAGAAGACGAAACTCACCAGCACGGCGACGCTGATCACCACGCGGCTGGCCGGATAGGTTTCCAGCACCTGGTAGAAGACCATGGCGGGATCGGTGAGCGCGGTCTGTGCCAGGCCGGTCATGCCTTGGCCGAGGACCAGTTCCAGGGCGCTGTTGCCGAAGATCGACAGCCAGGCCAGGGTGAAGCCCAGTGGGATGAACAGGACGCCAAAGACGAATTCGCGGATGGTGCGACCGCGCGAGATGCGGGCGATGAACAGCCCGACGAAGGGCGCCCAGGCGATCCACCAGGCCCAGTAGAACACCGTCCAGCCGCCGAGCCAGTCGGAGGGCTTGTCGTAGGCATAGAGGTCGAAGCTCTTGCCCGGCAGCGCCGCGAGATAATCGCCGATGTTCTGGATCAGGGTGTTGAGCAGATGTTGGGTAGGACCGGCGAACAGCACGAACAGCAGCAGGGCGACCGCCAGCACCATGTTGATGTCGGACATGATCCGCACGCCCTTGTCCACGCCGGACACGGCCACGGCGATGGCGGCGCCCATCATCAGCACGATGAGCACCAGCTGTACCCAGTGGCTGTGGCTGATGCCGAACAGGTAGTCGAGCCCGGCGTTGAGGTGCAGCACCCCGAAGCCCAGGTCGGCGCCCAGGCCAAAGATGGTGGCGATGATGCCGAAGGCGTCCACGGCGTGCCCGATGGGACCGTTGATGCGCTTGCCGATCAGCGGATAGAGCGCCGAACGCAGGGCCAGGGGCAGATTGTGCCGGTAGGCGAAATAGGCCAGGGACATGGCCACCAGGGCGAAGACGCCCCAGCCATGCAGGCCCCAGTGCAGAAAGAGGATCTGCATTGCCTGGCGGGCCGCTGCCGAATTACCGCCTTCACCTGCCGGGGGCTGGGTGAAGTGGGTAAGGGGTTCGGACACGCAAAAGAAGAACAGGGTGATGCTGATGCCGGCGGCGAACAGCATGCCGGCCCAGGACAGGTAGCTGAACTCGGGTTGGTCGTGGTCGGCACCGAGCTTGATCTTGCCGTAGCCGGACAGGGCGGTGACCACCACGAACACCAGGTAGAGCGACATGGCGAGCAGGTAATACCAGCCGACCGTGTTGGCAGCCCAGGTCTGCGCCTGCAGCAACCAGACGCCCGCCTGATCGGGCCAGCCGATGACGACCAGGGAAAACAGCAGGATCACTGCCGCCGCACAATAGAAGGCGGGGGGATTGAGCTTTACGGTGCCGGATGAGGGCGTCGCACTCATGGGGACTCCTTACGAGCTGCCAAAGGGGATGGGGTTCTTTTTTTATTGATCGTTCAAACAAGAAAGAATATCACAGCGGGTTCTTGAGGTGAACGCCCAGGCTCAGCGAAACGCTGGAAAAATACCGCTTAGAGGGGTTGCCACTGCCGGTGGTCGACTTTGGTCGAGACTGGGCCAAACCGCCAGAACCGCGCCTGTTTGGCAAAGTCTGTTGGTTATGACACAAGCATCTTCCCTTCTCGGCGGCTATCGTCCTCTACTGTTACTGGTGGAGGATGAGCCGTTGCTGCGGGAACTGGCCACCGAAGCGCTTGAATCCCTGGTGGACCTGCAGGTGGTGGCCGTGTCCACCGCCGATGCGGCGCTGAGCTATCTGGAGCAGAATGGCGCTCGCATCGACGTGCTCTTCACCGATGTACGCATGTCGGGCCGGCTGGATGGCGAAGCGCTCGCCCAACTCGTCTCCCAACGCTGGCCACACATTCCGGTGATCCTCACCTCGGGTGATCGCCTGACGGTGCCACGCGGCGCCGGCCGCACCCGCTTCATGCCCAAGCCCTGGCACATCGACGACATGGCGAACTGCGTCAACGAGGCGCTGGGGCAGAGCCGGGTGGCGTGAAGGTTAGCTGACTTTCCTCAGTGTTTGAGCTGCTCCACTTTCAGGTTCCACCAGTGAACCCCTTTCGAGACCCTTCTGTGGATGAGACGGCGCCGTAATCCAGGCTAGGGGTCGCACCTTTGTCAGGACAGTCGCTCGATGCGCGTGTAGGAGCGGCCCATGGCCGCGATGGATTCGGCGCTGTAGCACCAGTGTGGAGAGGATAGCGGGGGGGGAAGCTTGCCTATCGCCAGCGCCCGGCCTCTTCATGATCATTTCGGCTACTGACGGCATCGCGGCCATGGGCCGCTCCTACGGATACCTCAGGAGCGACCCAGGCACGCGATCCAGATCAACCTACGGCTGCCACTGCGGATCCCGGCCGCTCAGTTTGCGATCCAGGAAGAAGGCGGTGCTGATCAAGGCCAGGTGCGACAGGGCCTGGGGCACGTTGCCCAGGGGATAGCCGCGCTTGTCCAGCTCCTCGGCGTACAGGCCCAGCGGGTTGGCATAGCCCAGCAGCTTCTCGAACTCCAAGTGGGCTTCGTCGACCCGGCCGGCGCGGGCCAGGCACTCGACGTACCAGAAGGCACAGGCGACGAAGGCGCCTTCCTCGCCCTTGAGATTGTCCGCCGGGGTATCGACCGGGTTGTAGCGACGGATCATGCCGTCGTAGGCCAGGTTGGTCTTGATGGCGTCCAGGGTGGCCAGCCACATGGGATCGGTGGCGCTGACGAAGCGCACCAGGGGCATCAGCAGCAGGGCTGCGTCCAGGCTCTTGCCATGGCGCGTCGAGGTGAAGTGCCCCAGCTCGGCGTTCCAGAAGTTTTCCCAGATGTCTTCCTGGATGGCGGCGCGGGCAGCGTACCAGCGCTCGTACGGCATGGGCAGCGAGCGCTTGACCGACAGCCGCATGGCGCGGTCGATGGCTACCCAGCACATCAGGCGCGAATGCAGGAAATGCTCGGGATCGCCACGCATTTCCCAGATACCGGCATCCGGCTGATTCCAGTTCTCGCAGACGTGATCGATCATCCGCACCACGTCTTTCCAGCCGTGATGGGAGATGGCCTCGCCATATTTGTTGGACAGGTAGATGGCGTCCATCAGCTCGCCATAGATGTCCAGCTGGACCTGCTTGTAGGCCTCGTTGCCGATGCGCACCGGACTGGAATTGGCATAGCCCGTCAGGTGGTCCAGGGTTTCCTCGGGCAGATCCAGGCCACCGTCCAGGCGATACATGATCTGCAGCTTTTCCGGGGCGTTGTGGCTGTTTTCCACGCACTGACCCACCCAATGGGTAAAGTCCTTGGCCTCCTGGGTGTAGCCCAGACGCATGAAGGCGTAGACGGTAAAGGAGGCATCGCGGATCCAGGAGGCGCGGTAGTCCCAGTTGCGTTCGCCGCCCAGGGCCTCGGGCAGGCTGAAGGTCGCGGCCGCGGCGATGGAGCCGTGCTTGCAGGAGGTCAGCATCTTCAGCGCCAGGGCGGAACGGGTGACCATCTCGCGCCAGCGACCCTGGTAATGACTCTTGGCGGCCCAGCGGGTCCAATAGGAGTGAGTCTCCTCGAAGCAGAGATCGCTCTGCCCGGTGACGACCTTGTCGTCCTCTTCGCAGCCAAAGACGAAGTCCAGCTGCTGGCCCTGTTCCAGCTCGAATTCACCGTAGGCGATATTGTTCTCCACCTGCAGGGTGACGCTGGAAGCCAGGCGCAGGGTCGGCTGGCCGTCGGCTTCGAACAGGGCACCGCCATCCACCAGACGCGCCCGGGTCTGGGCCCGGGCATAGTCGTGGGCCGGAGCGCAGACGAGGCGGAAACGGCAGCTTCCGGCCACCGCCTGCACGCGGCGCACGATGCGTGGCTTGGTGTCGTCGCTGCTGCACACCGGCATCAGGTCGGTGACCTCGGCAACGCCGTCCGCCGAAAGCCAGCGGGTCTGCAGGATATTGGTGTCCGGCAGGTAGAGCTGTTGTTCACGGGCATCCTCCCAGACCGGCGCCAGGCTGAAGTAGCCGGCCTTTTCCGAGTCGAGCAGAGAGGCGAACACCGAGGGACTGTCCAGATTCGGCCAGCAGAAGTGGTCGATGGTGCCGTCGGTGGCGACCAGGGCGCAGGTGCGCAGGTCGCCGATGACACCGTGGGCGCCGATACTGCGGCGGGCGTGCACGGAGGAGGAATCAGCCATTGTCTTCGAATCCCGGATAGAGGCACATGCCGCCGTCGACGAACAGGGTCGTCCCGACGATGTAGTCGGCCAGGTCGCTGGCCAGGAAAACCGCCACGTTGCCGATATCATCGACATGGCCGACCCGCTTGTAGGGGATCAGCCTGAGCAGCTCGCGCGCCTTGGCCTCGTCACCGGTCACCTCTTCGTTGATGGCGGTGGCGATGGCGCCCGGGGCGATGCTGTTGACGCGGATGCCCTCGGCGGCGACTTCCTGGGCCAGGCTGCGCATCAGCAGATTGACCCCACCCTTGGAGGCCGCGTAGTTGACGTGTCCAGCCCAGGGAATGACCTCGTGCACCGAACTCATGTGAATGATCTTGCCGAGGGCGCGGGAAATGTTCTCGTCACGGCCCTGCTTGCGGAACTGTCGGATCGCCGCCCGGGCGCAGAGAAACTGGCCGGTCAGGTTGGTGTTGATCACCGTGTTCCAGTCCTTGAGCGACATGTCGGCGACCGCCGCATCCTTTTGCAGGCCGGAATTGGCGACCAGGATGTCCAGCCGGCCGAAGGCTTCCAGGGTTTGGTCGAACAGGGCCTGGACCTCGGCCTCGTCGCCGACGTCACCGCCGACGGCGATGGCGCGACCGCCGGCATCCTCGATACGCTTGGCTAATTCCTCGGCCGGCTCGGCGCTGGAATGGTAGTTGATGGCGACGGCGGCACCGGCCTTGGCCAGGGCTTCGGCGACGGCGGCGCCGATCCCGGAGCTGCCACCGGTGACCAGGGCGACCTGACCGTTTAGGGAAAGCTGCATGTCCAGACTCCTGTGCGGGAAAAGGTGTCTGACTGCTGACCGTCACGCTTGCCGCTAGGTTCAGCCCGGGAGCGTTGCCGGATGTTCAGGTCTAGGCGGTGCGGAACAGACTCATGCGGCGCTCCAGATCCTCGGCCAGTTCCGCCAGTTGACGGCTGGCCCCGGCGATCTGCTGCGAGCCGCTGGCGGTTTCCAGGGTGGCCGAGTGGATGCGGTTGATGTTCTCGTTGACCTCTTCGGCCACCGCGGTCTGCTGGGCGGCTGCGGTGGCGATCTGGGCATTCATGGCGTTGACCGAGCCAACGTCGGCCCGAATGGCCGCCAGGGCCGTGACCGCGCGCTGGGTCAGCTCGGCAGTCTCATGGGCCTGGCTGCGGCTTTCTTCCATCTGCGCGGAGGCGCGGCTGGCGCCTTCCTGCAGGGTGGCGATCATGCCGCGGATCTCGCGGGTCGACTCCTGGGTACGGGTCGCCAGGTTACGTACCTCGTCGGCCACCACGGCGAAGCCGCGGCCCTGTTCGCCGGCACGGGCGGCTTCGATGGCGGCATTCAGCGCCAGCAGATTGGTCTGCTCGGCGATACCGTTGATGACGGCGACGATGTTCTCGATGCTGGCACTGTCGCTGGACACCTGCTGCACGGTCACGCTGGCCTGCTCCAAGGCCTGCACCAGCTGGCCGATGGCCTGGCCGGAGCTGGCCACCAGCTGGTTGCCAGCGTCCACCTGGGTACTGGCATTGCCGGTGGCCTGGGCGGCCTGAGCGGCGTAGCCGGCGACCTCGCCGATGGTGGCGGCCAGTTCGGTGACCGCCGCCGCCATGTGCTGGGCCTGGTTGGACTGGACATCGGTGTGCCGCTGGTTGGTCTGGGCGGTGTTCTGCAACTGGGCGGCAGCCGCGGCGACCGAAGTGGCGGTGCTGCGCACCTGGACGATGGTCTCGCCCAGGTGCGCCGTGGCGCTGCCCAGGGTGCCCATGACGCTGTCCGGGTGACGCGTGGCAGGACGCTCGTCCAGGCGGCCCTCGGCCAGCCGGCGAATGGCCGCAGCCACGGCGTGGGGCTCGCCGCCCAGGGTCGCACCCATCTGGCGAATGAGCAGAATGGAGACGGTCACGCTCAGCAGCAGGGCGATGGCGCAGGTCACCAGCATCAGCCAGCGGAAGCCGCCGGCGATGGTGCGGACCTCGCCCAGATGGCCGCTGGCGATGGCTTCCTCGTGATCGATGAGCGCATTGATGCGCTTGAGCCACTCGACGTAGGCCGGCGAGACGCGGTCGAGCAGGAACACCCGGGCGCCTTCGAAATCACCGGCCTGACGCAGCTGCAGCAGGCGATCGGTCAAGGGCAGGGCGATGCCTTCGATCTCCTTGATGGCCGCGAGCAGGCGCTGCTCCTCGGGGGTGGCGCCTTGGCTGGCATAGAGCTGATCCATGGGGGCGGCGGACTGGCTATAGAAGGCCTTGAGGCGGTCGATGTCGGCCAGGCGGTTGGCCAGGGGGGCGGCGTCGTGGATCAGCACCGTATCGCGGATGGCGATGGCACGGTCGTGTACGCTGCCGCGGAAGTTGATGGCATAGCGCTGCTTGACGCTGGCGCCCTGGCTGACGGCGGTCAGGGTGTCGTCGATGACGTTGACGCGCTGGACGCCGACCAGGGTGATCAGCAGCATCAGCACCAGGATGAGGCCGAAGCCCAGACTCAGGCGAGCGGCTATGGAAAGGGGGGTACGCATGGAAACCTCAAGACTCGATCGGTATGTGACATGGATCACATTCTGCGATTAAGGTTTGCGCGATAAATGTTCCCTGGGCCGAACGGTCGTTCAGGGCGGATGAACGACCGTGGCGGCGACGGGCGGCTCAGCTGTCGACGCGTGGCTCGTGCAGGCGATCGCGTTTGGCCAGACCCGGGAACAGCTTCATCCAGGCCCCGGTGATGACCAGGGTGCCGACGCCGCCCAGCACCACGGCGGGCACCGTGCCGAAGAAGTGCGCGGTGACCCCGGACTCGAATTCGCCGAGCTGATTGGAGGCGCCGATGAACAGGCCATTGACCGCGCTGACCCGGCCGCGCATGGCATCCGGGGTCTCCAGCTGGACGAAAGAGCTGCGGATCACCACGCTGACCATGTCGGCGGCACCCAGCACCACCAGGGTGCCCAGCGAGAACCACAGCGAGGTGGATAGCCCGAAGGCGATGGTGGCCACGCCGAACAGCGCCACCGAGCCGAACATGACGCGCCCGACGTGGCGATTCAGGCTGACGTAGGCGAGCAGGAAGGACATGCCCAGGGCGCCCACCGCGGGTGCCGAGCGCAACAGGCCGAGGCCCCAGGGCCCGGTGAGCAGGATGTCGGCGGCGAACACCGGGAGCAGGGCGGTGGCGCCGCCCAGCAGCACGGCGAACAGATCCAGGGAAATGGCGCCGAGCACGTCCGGGCGACTCTTGATGAAGCGGATGCCGGCCAGCAGATTGTCCAGGGTCGGCTTTTCCTTCTGGCTGGGCGTCTGCCGTGCCGGCAGGCTCGACACCAGCAGGATGGCGATGCCATAGAAGAGCACGGCCGGGCCGTAGACCCAGGCGGCGCCCAGGGCATAGAGCAGGCCACCCAAGGCGGGCGCGATGATGGTGGCGCCCTGCATGGCCGAAGCCGCCGCGGCGATGGCGCGGGGAAAGATCGCCGGTGGCACGATGTTGGGCAGCAGCGCCTGGGTGGTCGGCTGCTCGAAGGCGCGGGCGGTGCCCAGGCAGAAGGCCAGGATGAAGATCAGCTCGCGGGTCACCGCCTGGTTCAGGCTGCCCACCAGCAGCACCAGGGCGATCAGGCCCTGGCCGGTCTGGCAGAGGGCCGCGACCCGGCGGCGATCGTAGCGATCGGCGACATGGCCGGTGTGCAGCATGAACAGCACCCGAGGCAGGAACTCCACCAGGCCCACCAGCCCCAGGTCGAGTACGTTGCCGGTGAGGGAATAGAGGTGCCAGCCGATGGCCACGGTCAGCATCTGGAAGCTGCCGGCAGTACAGACGCGGGCGAACCAGAAGGCGACGAAGGGACGATGGTGACGCAGCTGCAGGGTATCGCCGGACATGGCTGGGGCTCGCGGGGGCAGAGGCGGCATCTTAAGCCACCTGGAGACTAATCGTCAGACAACCTGGCGGGGTGGTTCAGGCGTTCGTGAAAAAATGGGCGAGCGATTTTCTGCGGTTCGGTGCTCCGCTGGCGAGGCTAGGCGCCGCGGTGGCTCATGGCAGGGCATGGTGAGAAGTGGCAATGCCGCCGCTGCGGCCGAAAAAGCCCCGCCGCAATGACGCGGTCGACGGCTGAAACAGCGCACCTGGGGTGCGACAGCCTGCCCAGTGCGACATCGAACCGCGTAAGCAAATGTATCCAAGAGGTCTACTCTAAAGCCTGACGTTGATCCACGTCAGTTTCCGGGCACGCCTGATCGGCTAGCCGCGCCACCTTTTTAGCGTCCCGCTAGAACCGCTGGCGATGCCTGGGGCTCGAACCTCGGTCAGCGTCATCTCGACCGGCTGCCCTCGACAGCCGGCGTGCCTGAGAGGAATAGCTATGTTCGGCCTCGAAGCCCTGGATCTCGCCCGGATCCAGTTCGCCTTCACCGTGTCCTTCCACATCGTCTTCCCGGCGCTGTCCATCGGTACCGCGAGCTTTCTCGCCGTGCTCGAAGGGCTCTGGCTGAAGACCGACAACCACGTCTACAAGGATCTGTATCACTTCTGGCTGAAGATCTTCGCGATCTTCTTCGGCATGGGCGTGGTGTCCGGTCTGGTGATGGCCTATGAGTTCGGCACCAACTGGAGCGGTTTCGCCGACTATGCCGGCGCCGTGACCGGTCCGCTGCTGACCTACGAGGTGCTCACCGCCTTCTTCATCGAAGCCGGCTTCCTTGGCGTCATGCTGTTCGGCTGGAATCGCGTGGGCCGCGGCCTGCACTTCTTCTCGACGGTGATGGTGGCCATCGGCACCCTGATGTCGACCTTCTGGATCCTGTCGTCCAACAGCTGGATGCACACCCCGAGCGGCTACGAGATCGTCGACGGGCGCATCGTCCCGGTGGACTGGCTGGCGGTGATCTTCAACCCGTCGTTCCCCTTCCGCTGGGCGCACATGACCATCGCCGCCTACCTGTCGGTGGCCTTCCTGGTCGGCGCCTCGGCGGCCTGGCACCTGCTGCGCGGCAACGACAACCCGGCCGTGCGCAAGATGTTTTCCATGGCCATGTGGATGGCCCTGCTGGTGGCGCCCATCCAGGCCTTCGTCGGTGACGCCCACGGCCTCAAC
Source organism: Pseudomonas sp. Marseille-Q7302 (assembly GCF_965111925.1). Classification (NCBI taxonomy): domain Bacteria; kingdom Pseudomonadati; phylum Pseudomonadota; class Gammaproteobacteria; order Pseudomonadales; family Pseudomonadaceae; genus Pseudomonas; species Pseudomonas sp. Marseille-Q7302. Next base: position 1,161,036 of record NZ_CBCOPK010000001.1, read on the forward strand.
ACCCTGGAGCACCAGCCGGCCAAGATCGCCGCGATGGAAGGCCACTGGGAGAATCCCCCCGGCGAGGCGACCCCGCTGATCCTGTTCGGCTGGCCGGACATGGAGCGCGAGGAAACCCGCTTCAAGCTGGAGATCCCGGTACTGGGCAGCCTGATCCTCAAGCACAGCCTCACCGAGCCGATCCCGGCGCTCAAGGACTTCCCCAAGGAAGACCGGCCGCCGGCCTATGTGGTGTTCTGGTCGTTCCGCATCATGGTCGCCCTGGGCATGCTGATGATCGCCGCTGGCCTGTGGAGCGCCTGGCTGCGCTGGCGCGGCAAGCTGTTCGAGACTCGCGGCTTCCTGCGCCTGGTCACCTGCATGGGCCCTGTCGGCCTCATCGCCCTGCTGGCCGGCTGGTTCACCACCGAAGTGGGCCGCCAGCCGTGGATCGTCTACGGCCTGTTGCGCACCAAGGACGGGGTGTCCAACCACAGCGTCACCCAGCTGAGCATCACCCTGGTGGCCTTCGTGGTGGTCTACTTCGCCGTGTTCGGCATCGGCACCCTCTATGCCCTGCGCATGATCGGCAAGGGTCCGCATACCGGTGAAGGCGACCTGCCCACCTCCGGCGGCCCGGGCACCGATCGCCATCCCAAGCGTCCGCTGTCCGGCGCCGATGGCGGCCTGGAAGAAGAAAACCCCACCGACCAGCTGACCGGAGACCGCACATGAACGGCATCCCTGGCATCGACCTCCCGCTGATCTGGGCGATCATCATCATCTTCGGCCTCATGATGTACGTGGTCATGGATGGCTTCGACCTGGGCATCGGCATCCTCTTTCCCTTCGTCAAGGGCAAGGAAGACCGCGACGTCATGATGAACACCGTGGCGCCCATCTGGGACGGCAACGAGACCTGGCTGGTGCTGGGCGGGGCGGGGCTCTATGGCGCCTTCCCGCTGGCCTACTCGGTGATCCTGCCGGCGCTGTACCTGCCGCTGATCTTCATGTTGATCGGCCTGATCTTCCGCGGCGTGGCCTTCGAGTTCCGCTTCAAGGTCCAGGAAGGCAAGGAAGCCCTGTGGGACAAGTCCTTCATCTTCGGCTCGCTGCTGGCCAGCTTCTGCCAGGGCGTGGCCCTGGGTGCCTTCATCGAAGGCTTCCCGGTGGAGAATCGCCAATACGTCGGCGGGCCGCTGGATTGGCTGACGCCCTTCTCGATGTTCTGCGGCCTGGGCGTGATCGTCGCCTATGCTCTCCTGGGCAGCACCTGGCTGATCATGAAGACCGAAGGCCCGCTGCAGGCCACCATGCGCCGCCTGACCAAGCCATTGCTGTTCCTGCTGCTGGCCTTCACCGCGGTGGTGAGCATCTGGACGCCGCTGAGCCAGGCGGCCATCTCCGCCCGCTGGTTCAGCATGCCCAACCTGATCTGGTTCCTGCCGGTGCCGATCCTGGTGGGCGTGGTGACCCTGGCCCTGCTGCGCGCCATCCTGCGCGAGGACTCGCACCATGCGCCCTTCCTGCTCACCCTGGCGCTGATCTTTCTCGGCTACAGTGGCCTGGGCATCAGCCTCTGGCCGAACATCATCCCGCCTGCAGTTTCCATTTGGGAGGCGTCGTCGCCGCCGCAGAGCCAGCTGTTCCTGCTCATCGGCACCCTGTTCATCATTCCCATTACCCTGATGTACACCTTCTGGGGCTACTACGTGTTCCGTGGCAAGGTCCGGACGGGGGAGGGCTATCACTGATGGTCGGCCGCTCGCGCGAACCCAACCCCGCGGACAACAAGCCGCTCTGGCAGCGGCTGGCCTGGATGGCCGGCATCTGGGCTTGCAGCCTGGTAGCGCTCGGTGTGGTGGCCTGGGTGCTGCGGCTGGTGCTGACGGCGGCGGGGCTCAAGTCGCATTGACCCTTCCATGTGTCGGTGGAGGAGGCTGCGCCGTCATCCACCCTACGCAGGGGTTTGTCCTTGCGTAGGAAACTTATCCTGCACACCGGATTACCCCCTCTCCCGCTTGCGGGAGAGGGGGCTGTCTAGCGTCAAGGTATCATCCGCCGTACGAGGACCATCCCGCGCAGGGAATCTGCTGGTTCCGCGAATCAACTCACCCCCCAAACCTACAACTTTTCCCAGTTATCCCCCTGCCACCCGCCCGCTAGCCTGACCCCGTTCCCATCCAGACGAGGAAGGCATCCATGCAGGTTCGAGAAGGCTACGCTGATTTCCAAGGCCACCAGACCTGGTACCGGGTCACCGGCGACCTGGCCAGCGGGCGGTTGCCGCTGGTGGTGGCCCATGGCGGTCCTGGCTGCACCCATGACTATGTCGACAGCTTCAAGGATCTGGCCGAGCACGGCTGGCCTGTGGTGCATTACGACCAATTGGGCAATGGCCGCTCCACCCATCTGCGGGGGATAGATCCGGGATTCTGGACAGTGGCGTTGTTTCTCGACGAATTGAACAACCTGCTGCGCCACCTGGGCATCGCCGAGTACGTGCTGCTTGGCCAGTCCTGGGGCGGGATGCTGGCTGCCGAGCATGGGGTACGCCAGCCAGTAGGGCTGAGGGGACTGATCATCGCCAATTCGCCGGCTTCCATGGCGCTCTGGCGCGCGGCGGCGGCTGGACTGCGGGCTGAGTTGCCAGCCGAGGTGCAGGCCACCCTGGAGCGCCACGAGGCGGCCGGTACCACTGCCTCACCGGAGTACCGCGCCGCCAGCGAGGTCTTCTATGCCCGCCACGTCTGCCGGGTGCAGCCCCTGCCGGCCGAGGTGGCGCGTACCTTCGCCGCCATCGACGCCGACCCCACCGTCTATCACGCCATGAATGGCCCGACCGAATTCCATGTGATCGGCAGTCTCAGGGACTGGAGCGTGATCGAGCGGCTGGAGCGGATCCAGGTGCCGACGCTGCTGATCTCCGGGCGTCACGACGAGGCCACGCCGGCCTGCGTGGAACCCTTCGAGCGGCTCATACCGGACGTGCGCTGGCACATTTTCGAAGACTCCAGCCACATGCCCCATGTGGAAGAGCGCGAGGCCTGCATGGCCTTGGTGGCGGACTTTCTCACCGAGGTGGAGCGTGGCTAGGCGTCCGCGTCCAGGGCCGCGGCGATCTCGTCGATACGGGTCTGGCGGTCGTCGGCTTGCAGGCGCGGACGCGGATTGAGCGCCGACCATTCCGGGTGGGCCCGCGCCACCTGCACGGCGGCGGGCAGCTTGCCCTCGCGCCAGCGCTGCTCGTCAGGCGCGGCCACTTCGATGGCGCCCTGGGCGGCGTGGCCGCGGATTTCCAGCGCCGCCAGCAGCTGACGCTGCCGTAGCGCCAGCAGGCGCAGCACGGCATCGTCGATGGACAGCTCCCGCCCGCCGCGCAACTTGCCGAACAGCCGCCGGCCGTAGTGGCCGCCGGTCTGCGCCAGGCCACCGGCCAGGGCACCCAGCACTGTGGCGGCGCCCAGGGTCAGGCCACCGGCGAGCAGGTCGAGCCCGACCCCCGCCGCGGCGCCGGCCGCCACGCCGCCGCCCAGGCGAATGCCCAGCAGGCGCAGGGTCTCCGGATTGAACAGGTCATCGCCCCAGCGCCCGTCCAGCAGCGGCAGGTCGCTGGCATGGGCATCGCCCGGGCGAAAGCCGAACAACCGCAAGAGTTCTTCCACGCAGCGTTGTTCGCGGCTACGCAGGGCATCGCGCAACTCGGCGGTCGCGGTGCTCACCTCGGCTTCGCCGGGCGCCACGCTGCGCCGCGCGGCGGCGGCGTCCACCAGCAGTTCGGCGATCAGGCGCACGCCCTGCTGATGGCGGCGCCGGGCCTGTTCGGCATGGTCGGCGATCAGCCGTTGCAGCGCTGGGCGGCCGCTTTCCAGCAGGGTCGCCAGGCTTTCGTAGAGACGGGCTTCGCCGTCCGCCGGCGGCGCGACGCTGTCGAACCGCACCAGGGCATGCAGGCCGAGGCGGGCCAGGGTCGCGCGCCAGTCGTCGGCGCGGTGGCCCTCGGCGGCGACGAAATTGAGTACCGGCACCAGCGGCCGGCCGCAGCCGGCCAGCACCGCCAGCTCGTCGCGGTACTTGGCCAGCACCGGCTCGCGGGCGTCGATCACATAGAGACCGGCATCGGAGGCGCGCAACTGGCGGATCACCTTGGCTTCCTGCTCGAAACGCTGGCGAGCTTCCACGCTGTCGAGAAAGCGCTCGAGCAGGGTGGCGGCGTCCAGGCGTTCGCCGGGGCGCTCCAGTTGCTCCAGGTAGTCGCGCAGGGCGATGGCGTCTTCCAGGCCGGGCGTGTCGTAGAGCTCCAGCAGGGCCTCGCCATCCACCGACAGCCGCGCGCCCTCGACGTGACGGGTGGTGCTGGGGCGATGGGAGACCTCGCCGAAGTCGACGTCGCGGGTCAGGGTGCGCAGTAGCGAGGTCTTGCCGACATTGGTGTGGCCAACCAGCGCCAGGCGCAGGGGGCCGCTCATGGATTCGTCTCCAGCCAGGCCAATTCTGTTTGATCGCCCTCGCAGTGTGCCAGACGCAGGGCGTCCAGTGCCTGGCGCCAGTCATCCAGGCGGATGGGATCGAGCTTGCTACCCAGGGGCGCGGGCAGCAGCCAGATGCGGGTCGCCGTGGCGCAGCGCGACAGTTCTGCCAGCAGCGTCAGGGTACCGCGATCCGGTGAGCGGCGGGGATCGCAGGCGATCAGCAGGCGGCGGGCCGGATAGCGGGTCAGCTGTTCGAGCAGGTGGCGCCGCCCTTGACCGTCGTCGAGGACGCCGGCGTCTCGCACGCCCTCGGGCAGCGGCGGCGGCCAGGTATGGTCGCTGAGCTCGATGCCTACCAGCAGCGCCTCGTCGCCGGTGCGGGTGAGACCGCCGGCGTCCTGCTGGGGCAGGTGCGCGGGGGCGGCGTCGTTCACGCCCAGGCGTTCGCTGGTGGGCAGCAGGCGTTCACGCAGTTGCAGATAGCCAGGGCGCTCCACGTCCAGGCGCAGCCGCTGGCGGCCGCGCTGCCAGCGCCACAGGCAGAGCAGGGTCAGCAGCAGGCGTGGCAGCAGGCCATAGACCAGCACCACCCCGAGCAGCCAGCCAGCCCAGGCCTGGCGTGCGGCGGCCAGGGGGCTGGCCGCATCACCACTGGCGGCGATGCTGGCCGGATCGGGCAGGGGAAAACCCAGCAGGTGGGGCAGGGCGCCCAGCACCTGGGTCAGGAACACGAAGGTGTCACTGCCGAGCAGGGTGGTCTCCCAGACGAACAGGTAGCTGCGCCCGGAGAGCAGCGCCAGCAAGGTCGCCAGGGCACTGCCGAGGATCAGTAGCCAGAGGCCATGGACCAGGCCGCCCAAGGCCCAGGGCAGCAGGCGGGCGCGGCCGAGCAGGCCGACCAGTGCCGGCCCCAGGTGCAGGGCCCGGGCATCGCGCGCCAGGCGACCGGATAGCCACAGCCAGAGCCGCGCCAGCGGCGAGGCCAGCTGCCGTCCGCCCCCCAGCAGGCCAAGGGCCCAGACCGCGAGGCTCAGCAGATTGAGACCGAGCAGACTGCCCAGCGCCCAGAACACATTGACCGGGCGACTGCCGTCACCCAGGGCGCCAGCGGCGAGGCCGGCGCCACAGAACAGCGCCACGATGCCGAGCAGCCAGGCGGCCAGCACCGCGCCCTGGCGCCAGCGGCGCCGTGCGGCCAGCAGACCGTCACGCTGGCCGAGCAGCCGGGCGCGGGTCACCAGGCGCGTCTCGAAGGCACCACCGGCCGCTCGTGCCTGGCGATTGGCCTCGGCGTCTTCCAGGGGGCCACTGTCTTCCTCGGTCAGGCGCAGGGCTTCGGTCAGCCAGAGATCTTCGAAGGCGGGAGAAGGGGGTGCGGTCACGCGGGGACGCCCTTGCGGCAAATACGCCGAGGATAGTCCCTGGCGTCCCTGCTGTTAACGCCTCTGTTATGCTCTGTCACCATGAAAACTTCTCTCCCCCTTAGCCTGATCGTTGCCGTAGCTGATAACGGCGTCATCGGCATCGACAATCGTCTCCCCTGGCACCTGCCGGCGGAGCTCAAATATTTCAAGGCCGTGACCCTCGGCAAGCCGTTGGTCATGGGTCGCAAGACCTGGGACTCCCTTGGTCGCCCGCTACCGGGACGGCTGAATCTGGTGGTCTCCCGTCAGACTGATCTGGTGGCCGAAGGTGCCGAGGTCCGCACCTCGCTGGCGGCGGCGGTCGAGCGCGCCGAGGCCTGGGCCCTTGAGCACCAGGCAGCCGAGATCATGCTGATCGGTGGCGCTCAGCTGTTCGCCGACGCCCTGCCCCAGGCGCAGCGCCTCTACCTGACCCGAGTCGCCCTGGCGCCGCAAGGCGATGTCTTCTTTCCCCCATGGCAGGAGAGCGACTGGCAGCTCGTCTCGCGGCAGGAGCATGCGGCCGAGGACGATCGTCCCGCCTATGCCTGCGAGGTCTGGGAGCGGCGGGACTAGCGCCTGCCGCCTGCTGCTTTCCCGCATCGCGTCTCCGGTCCTTGCCCCGGCCTTAAGTAAAACCTAAGACGGGTATGGCATAAAGATGCTGAGGCGGGCCGCCTGGGCGGCCGGAGGGCACGACCATGAGGGCGATCGACAGCCAAACTTCGACGGCAACGACAGGGACTCAGCCTGCCAATCCGAGCGCTACCGGCAATCAGCGTGCACCCGCCGCCGATTCCGCCAGCGCGGGGGGAGCCCCAGCCGGCACCGATGTCGCGGTGGACCTGTCGCCCGCCGCCCAGCTCATTGCCAGGCTGCTGCCGGGCCAGTCGAACGGTAACAGCGATCTCGACAGCTTCATGCAGATCCTCCAGCAACAGATCCGCAGCCAGGGTACCGACGCCGCCGTGCTCGGCGAGATGCCCGAGGGGGCCAGTCCCGACCGTATCCAGTTGGCGAAGCAGGCGGCCAATCACCTGCTGGTAAGCTATTACCATGACGACAGTCGCTATGCCGACGCCTCCACCCAGGATCCCTTCGCCAACCTGGACAGCGACAGCCTGACGCGTATCGCCAGCGACGATTCGGGCACCTTCACTTCGGCTGAACGTCAGCTCGCCTATTTCGAAGGCGCGCAGTGGGGTACCGATGCGGCCAACGTGGCCTTCTCCGGGCTCTCCCCGCAGGGTCAGGGTGCCGCGTCCTGGAACTGGGCTCCCGCCGCCACGGAAGATGCCGGCATCCTCGGTACGCTGAATCCCGGCATGCCGGATTGGCAACCCAATCAGTTGAGCAGCCAGCTCATCGACGGCCTCAGCCCTGGCGGCGTGGCGACCGCTGCCGCTCAGGAAACCGCCCAGCTGTCGGCGCCGACCTTCAACATCAGCACCGGTGCCGATGGTGCACCCCAGTGGACGGTGCTGCCGGCGGACAATCAGGACGCAGGGGCAAACACCGCGCTGGATGGCAGTATCCTCACCCAGATGACCGGCACGACAGCCGCGCCGGCGCTGTCGCTCTATCGCCAGATCGCCGCGTTCGGTTGAGTGGGGCTGTTTTGGGCTCAGGCCTGCCCGTTGGGCTTCGACGATGAAGCCGTCTCAACCCAACCTACGGGATCTTGGTAGGTTGGGCTGAGCGCCAGCGAAGCCCAACATCGTGGCGCTCAGGTCTGGCTGTTGGGTTTCGACGATGAAACCGTCTCAGCCCAACCTACGGGTCGGTAGGTTGGGTTGAGCGCCAGCGAAGCCCAACATCGTGTCGTCGCTCAGATCGCCCGCAGTTTCTTCGCCGGCAGGTAGTCGCGATGGACGCGCTCTTCCACCAGGTACAGCCAGCAGGGGCCTTCCACCTGGGGGAAGAGGCGTACTTCCTGGATGCTGCTGGGCTTGGGTTCGCCATTGCCGACCTGCACCGCCACCGTCTGGCCGAGGCGGAAGCGCGGTACCACGCCGGCGTCCACCACGCTCTGCTCGGCCTTGGTCGCCGGGCGGCCCAGGTATTCGCCCAGGTCCACCGGGCCAGAGGGGCCTTCGGCCACGGTATCCACATGGAAGCTGTAGGCGGTGGCCAGGCCTTCGTCGCCACCGTGGGTCTCACCCTGCTTGATGCGCGACACGGCCTGGTCGAGGGCGGCGTCGAGCGTCAATTCATTGTTCGATTGCAGGGTGATGACGATGCGGCGTTCGAAGGGGTACTGGCTCATGGTTTCGACTTTTTCGGCAGATAAGGAAAAGAAGGGACATCTTGTGCCCCCTTTGGCCGGCCGCTGTCCAGCCGGGGGCGCCCGATCGGTGATCGCGTTTGCAACCCCAGGTGTCCAGGAGGCTCGACGGTCATTCGCCGATGACCGTGCTCGCTGCGCTTAGGTTAGTCATTGCGCCGCTTGAGCTGGTCCTTGAGCTGGCTGGGCACCTCGCGAATGATCAGCAGGTCCTGGCCTTCGTCGTATTCGATACGCGAACCCAGGAGGTGCGCTTCGAAGCTGATCGACAGCCCTTCGGCGCGGCCGGTGAAGCGGCGGAATTGATTGAGGGTGCGCTTGTCCGCCGGGATCTCCGGAGCCAGGCCATAGTCCTTGTTGCGGATGTAGTCGTAGAAGGCACGCGGGGCCTGGTCGTCCATCAGCTCGGAAAGGGCGTCCAGGGCCATGGGCTCGCCGCGCTTGGCCTGGCTGCTGGCGTAGTCCACCAGGGTATCGGTCTTTTCCTTGGCGGCTTCCTCGGGCAGGTCCTCGCTTTCCACGTAGTCACTGAAGGCCTTGAGCAGGGTGCGGGTCTCGCCCTTGGCGTCGACGCCTTCCTGGCAGCCGATGAAGTCGCGGAAGTAGTCCGAGACCTTCTTGCCGCCCTTGCCGCGGATAAAGGAGATGTACTGACGCGACTGCTTGTTGTTGCGCCATTCCGAGAGGTTGATGCGCGCCGCCAGGTGCAGCTGGCCCAGGTCCAGGTGCTTGGCGGGGGCCACCTCCAGGCTCTCGGTGACGGTCACCCCCTCGCTGTGGTGCAGCAGGGCGATGGTCAGGTAGTCGGTCATGCCCTGCTGGTACTGGGCGAACAGCACATGGCCGCCGGTGGAGAGGTTGCTGCTCTCCATGAGGCTCTTGAGGTGCTCCACCGCCTGGCGACTGAAAGCGACGAAATCCTGCTCGCCTTCCAGGTAGGCGGTGAGCCAGCCGCTGAAGGGGTAGGCGCCGGATTCCTCGTGGAACAGGCCCCAGGCCTTGTTGGGCTTGGCGTTGTAGCTGTCGTTGAGATCGGCCAGCAGGTTCTCGATGGCCTGGGAATCGGTAAGGGTGGCGTCCCGCGCGTGCAGGGTCGCGGGCTGGCCGTCGGGCTTCTTGTCGATCAGATGGACGATGGCGTGACGGATCGGCATGGCGGACTCGGGTGACGGGAAAAGTCCACCAGTCTAACGCCCCAGCGTCCTGGCGGGCAGGCCCTTGGCGCCTCAGGCTCAGCTCGCGGGCGCCGTCAGCTTTTCCTGCAGCGCGTTGCCGAGATGCAGGGTCATGAAGGCTGCCGCGTCCTCGCGGCGGCCCTCCAGCAGCAGATCAATCAGCTGCAGATGTTCCTGGCAACGGCGCTGGGCCTGCTGGCGATCCACCGACTTCTGGTACTCGATCAGCCGGCGCAGGCGATTGAGACGGCGCAGCGCATCGAGGATGAAGGCATTGCCCGAGCAGCGGGCGATGGTCTCGTGCAGGCGGGTGTTGGCGTCGAAGATTTCCGCGGGCGAGGCCTCGAACACCCGGCCCGCGGCCAGCAGCGCCTGCTCATCGCGGCAGCGCCGCAATTCACCGGCATCTAGGGTGAAGCCGGCGTCGCGGATGCCGGCGGGTTCGATCAGCAGGCGGAAGGCATAGCTCTGGGCGTAGGCGTCGGGCGAGGTGAGGCCTTCGACGAAACTCCAGCCATAGCCCGGCAGGCGCTCGGCCCAGCCTTCCTGGACGATGCGCCTCAAGATGTCGGCCAGTTGCCCACGGGTGACCTGGTAGCGGCGGATCAGCTCGTTTTCCGTGACCTTCAGCGGCAGTTCGCCCTCGATCCGGTCGCGGGCGATGGTCAGGTACAGGCGCTCGCTGGCGGACACCTCTTCGCGCGCCTGGGGCGTGGCGTCCAGGGCCGCGGCGGCCACGGCGAAGCCGCCTTCGGGATGGCGCGCCAGCAGGGACTGGTCGGCCATCTGCTGCAGGGCGCTGCGCACCGGCGAGCGGGAGACGCGCAGCCGCTCGGCCAGGGTGCGCTCGGGTAGTCGCGTGCCCACCGCCAGCTGGTGCGAGGCGATGTAGGTAAGGATCTCGGGGATCAGTTGGGAGGCGAGGGTGTTGCCCATGGCAGCGCTGGCGAGTCGACCGGAAAGGTCAGGATGCTAGCACGGGACCCGCCGGGCGCAGCCGGCAGGTCCCGCTGGCGGTCGCTCAGTCCCCGCTCGGACTGACGTCCATGTCCTTGAGCTTAACCAGGCGGCTGCGGTGCTTGAAGCGGTAGCCCAGCCAGACGGCGAGAAACAGCGGCAGGCTGATGTAGGTGGCGGCCAGGCCTAGCCAGTCGACGCCGTTCGGCCCGAACAGGGCGGCATAGTTCTGCCCCAGGGTGATCACCAGGCAGAGGGCGAAGGCCAGCAGCGGCCCGAAGGGGAACAGCTTGGCGCGGTAGGGCAGATCTTCCAGGCGGCGACCCTGGGCCAGGTAGCCCTGGCGGAAGCGATAGTGGGAGACGGCGATGCCCAGCCAGGCGATGAAGCCGCACATGCCCGAGGTGTTGAGCAACCAGCCATAGAGGGCCTTGTCGCCGACCAGGGAGGTAAAGAAGCACAGGGCGCCCACCGCGGTGGTGGCCAGCAGGGCATTGCGCGGCACGCCATTGCGCGAGACGCGGGCGAACAGCCGCGGCGCCTTGCCCTGTTCGGCCAGGCTGTGCAGCATCCGGGTCGAGGCGTACATGCCCGAGGTGCCGGCGGAGAGCACCGCCGAGAGGATCACCGCGTTCATCAGGCTGGCGGCGAAGGCCAGGCCGGCGCGCTCGAACAGCAGGGTGAACGGCGAGACGGAAACATCGGTGGCATCGTTCTGCAAGAGGCGCGGATCGGTGTAGGGAATCAGCATGCCGATGACGAAGATCGCTAGCACATAGAACATCAGGATGCGCCAGAACACCTGGCGGATGGCGATGGGCACGTTCTTGCGCGGATTCTCCGATTCACCGGCGGCGATGCCGATCAGCTCGGTGCCCTGGAAGGAGAAGCCGGCGATCATGGCCACCCCGACCATGGCCTGCAGGCCGCCGACGAAGGGCGCCTCGCCCTGGGTGAACACGGAAAGCCCCGGCGGTTCGATGCCGCTGAAGATGCCGAGGATGGCAGCCAGGCCCAGGCCGATGAAGACCACCACGGTGGCCACCTTGATCAGCGCGAACCAGAATTCGCTCTCGCCGAAGCCGCGTACCGACACCGCATTGAGCAGGAACATCAGTGCGAGGAACAGCGCGCTCCAGATGAGCCCCGGCACCTCGGGAAACCAGAAGCCCATCACCAACTGCGCCGCCACCAGTTCGGCGGCGATGGTCACCGCCCAGTTGTACCAGTAGTTCCAGCCTAGGGCGAAGCCGAAGCCGTCCTCGACGAAGCGACTGCCGTAGATGGAGAAGGAACCCGACACCGGCTGGTAGGCGGCCATTTCGCCGAGGCTGGTCATGAGGAAGTAGACCATCAAACCGATCAGCGCATAGGCCGCCAGGGCGCCGCCGGGACCAGCGGTGGCCACGGTGGCGCCTGAGGCGACGAACAGCCCGGTGCCGATGGAGCCGCCGATGGCGATCATGTTGAGGTGACGGGGCTTGAGCCGGCGCTGCAGACTCGGAGAGGCGGTGGACATGGAATTTCCAGCTGGCAGTTGAAGGGGCCGGACGTTGGCTCTGGCGGCCATTCTCGGTCATGGGGTGCAGGGCGGTGCACCCACCGCCTGCGGCGACCTGCACGGGCAGGTGGCAAAAAAGCGGCGAAGCTTAGCAGGCTAAGGGCGTCAGGTGGGATGGCGGTCGTCGGTGCGAAGCTGTCGCAGTCCGATCATCGCCAGGCTGAGCTTCGGCTAGCATGAGCCCAAGGTCGGAGAAGGCAGCACAGCGTGATCGATTCAAGAACCTTTGGTAGCGGTATCCAGGGCAAGAACTACCTGCAGCTACAGTCGACGCGGCCGCGGCCGGAGTTTTCCCGGCTGGTGGGGTTCATCCTGCTCGACCATTTCTCCCTGCCGTCCTTTACCCAGGCGCTGGATACCCTGGTCACTGCAAACCTGCTCGCCGCCGGCACCTTCGCTACCCAGACCTACAGCCCGACCGGCGCCGAGGTGCTCAGCGACCTGGGCATCGTCATCCGCCCGGATGGCGACTACCGCGCCGCGGAGAATGCCCGCTTCGATCTGCTGGTGGTTTGTGGCGGGCTGCGAACGCCCCTGGAGCTGGATCCGCGACTCAAGGCGCTGCTGGTGCGCGCGGCCAAGCAGCAGGTGACCCTCTGTGGCCTGTGGAACGGCGCCTGGCAACTGGGCCAGGCCGGGATGCTGGACGGCTATCGCTGCGCCATCCATCCCGAGCACCGCAGCGCCTTCAGCGAGCGGGTGCGTGGCTGCAAGACCTCGGCGGAAAGCCATGTACTGGATCGCGACCGGCTGACCGCCGCCAGCCCCAGTGGCGCCTTCCACCTGTTCCTCGAATGGATCGGTGCCCAGTGCGGGAGCGCCCTGGCCGATGGCCTGGTCAATATCCTGGCCTTCGAGGAATCGCGCTTCCGCCAGGTCAATCCCACCCTCAAGGTGCAGATGACGCCGCCGCTGCGCGAGGTGGTGACCCTGATGGAAGCCAACATCGAGGAGCCCCTGACCATCGAGCAGCTGTGCGACTACGCCGGCCGCTCGCGGCGTCAGGTCGAGCGGCTGTTCCGCGAGCAGCTCGACACCGCGCCCATGCGCTACTACCTGGAACTGCGCATCACCGAGGGCCGTCGCCTGCTGCAGCATTCCAGGCTGTCGGTACTGGAGGTGGCGGTCGCCTGCGGCTTCACCTCGGTCACGCACTTCAGCAAGAGATATTCGGCCTACTTCGGCTATCCGCCCTCCAAGGAACGGCGACTCAAGTACTAGGCACGTCGTACGGGCGGCGACAATCCTTGCGGCAAAGGACCTGAATGGTCGGGCCTCTTCGTCGCGCACGGTGAACGGCCGCGCGCGGTCAGGATCGAATCATCACCCCGGTGCAACACTGCCCGCATGATGCGTCGATGGGTGTCCGAATGACTTTCAAGCCAAGGAAATCCCATGACCGATCCCCGTAACGTCGCCCACGACAAGAAAGTGCAACAAGAGAAGAAGCATCATGGCGAGGACATCGCGCCCGATGCCGAGCACGCGCCACAACCAGGCAAGAAGCCTGCGCTCAAGGATGACGACGACCAAGCCGACGACAAGGCCTGATCCGGCGCGCGCCTCGCGATGAACGAGGCGCGTGGTGATGCTGACGGCTGTCAGCATCACGCTTTCCAGTCACAGCTTCTGCCCCGTGCCTGCCCAGGGTGGAAGCAAGGTCTGGGCCGGCATGAAGGGTCATACTGGCTTGCAAAGGCCCTGCTGATGCACCCTGAGCTGTCTTTATAGGTGGAGAAGGGTGACGCCGCATACGGCGCGGCGATGCCGTCATCTGTCTATTGCAGGCTCCAGTCGGCCAGTGCGCTCCGCCGCATTCAAACAGAGCAACCCCGCCAGGGCGAACAGCAGGCCGAGCAGCATGCCCGGCGCCAGGGGCTCGTCGAAGCAGGCCCAGGCCCACAGCAAGGCTACCGGCGGACTGAGGTAGAGGGCGCCGCTCACTGCCTGGGGGCTGCCCTGGCGCAGGCATAGCCAGTAGAGGCCGAAGCCGAGCAGGGTAGGGATCAACAGCCAGAGTACCGCCAGCGCGAAGCCGAGGGTCAGCGGAGGTGTCAGGGGACCTTCCACCCCAGCCACTCCCAGCATTACCAGGCTGCTGGCCGCGAGCTGGATGAACAGCTGGGTCCGCAGGGCCAGGCGACTGGGGGGCAGGCGACTCTGTACCAGGGTCGCCAGGGCCAGCGCCAGGGCGCCGCCTAGTGGCAGGGCATAGGCCCAGCGCGGTGCCACGCCCAAACCCAGTCCTGCCCCGGTGGCGAGCAACACCCCCGCCAGCCCCAAGCCCAGTCCGAGCCACTGGCGTCCATTGGTGCGCTGGCCAGGCAGCAGGCAGCAACCCAGAGCCACCAGCAGCGGCGAAAGATCCGAAAGCAGCGCCGCCAGCCCAGGCGAGACGCCCAGTTCGATGGCCTTGGCCGCTGGCGCCGCCGCGCCGGCGAAAGCGAGCACTCCAATGACCGCCTGCTGGCCGATGACTTTCAGCGGCAGGCGCCGCACGTCGGCCCAGGCGAAGGGCAGCAGCAGCGCGGCGGCCAGCAGCAGACGCCAGAAAGTCACCAGCAGGGTAGGGGCCTGGTCCGCGGCATAGCGATAGCCGACGAAGCCAGCGCTCCAGCACAGTACCAGGGCGAATTGACGTAGCAGAGGGGAAGAAAGGGCGCGGGTCATGGCCAGGCTCCTGGGGACGGGATGCCTTGAGCCTGGGCCAGACTGGTAATACACTCAAACGACATTAACAGCAGATATGATTCGATAAAGGTGCATCATGCCGGCTCCCCTCGACATCGACGTCCTGCGTACCTTCCACACCATCGTCCGGTTGGGGCAGTTCCGCGCCGCCTCGCTGCAGCTCAACCGCAGCCCCTCGGCGGTGAGCAGCCAGATTCGTCGGTTGGAAGAGCAGACCGGCGGCCGGCTGTTCGAGCGCGACAACCAGGCCGTGACCCTGACCCCGCTCGGGCGCCGCGTGCTGCTGGAGACCGCCGACCTGCTGCAGGCCCACGACCGTATCCTCGCGGGTCTCACCGGTCAGCCAGTGGTGGGCGAGGTGCGCCTGGGCGTGGCCGAAGACTATGCGGCCCGCTTGCTCAAGGCGGTGCTGCCGCGGTTGCAGGGCGAGCACCCGGGAATCGTGCTGGAGGTGCTGACCGGCAACAGCAGCCAACTCCGCCGCTGGCTCGGCCAGGGACTGCTGGACCTGGCGCTGCTGGTCGGGCCGCCCCGCAGCGACCGGGCGGACGGCCAGATGTTCGCCCACACCCAGCCGGTGTGGGTCGCCGGCCCAGGGCTGCATCCGAGTCCGGATGTCAGCGTGCCGCTGGCCTTGCACGGCGAAGGTTGTAGCTATCGCGAACTGGGCATTGACCTGCTGACCGGCCAGGGTCGTCGCTGGCACGCGGTGGTGACCAGCGCCGCCTCTTCAGCGCTGGAGGCCGCGGTCGAACTGGGTCAGGCGGTGGCCATCACCGACCAGGCGCGCATGACCCCGCCGATGCGCGAATTGTCGCCGGAAGAAGGCTTCCCCAGGCTGCCGGTGCACGAATTGCGCTTGGCCTCGCCACCGGGCGAACGCAGCCC
Organism: Pseudomonas sp. Marseille-Q7302; assembly: GCF_965111925.1. Taxonomy (NCBI): domain Bacteria; kingdom Pseudomonadati; phylum Pseudomonadota; class Gammaproteobacteria; order Pseudomonadales; family Pseudomonadaceae; genus Pseudomonas; species Pseudomonas sp. Marseille-Q7302. The sequence goes on from NZ_CBCOPK010000001.1 coordinate 1,176,446, forward strand.
CGCCTGCGCTCACCTGGCCGGGCTGATCGCCGAGGATTTTCGGATCTGAACCCCTCTGTATCAGGCGTTTCCTTGCGATTCGGCTAGTGCCTCCGCTGTAGCCTTGCTGTCATCTTGCCCTGGCATGTTGCCTTGCGAACGAGGGGAGGCGTGATTTCGCGCTTCCTGCTTCTAAACCATCGGCAAGGGCGCACAGACATGCAGGCTTCGCTTCGCGGTATGACGTTGGGATTGGTTCTCGGGCTGATGAGCAGCGGTCAGGCACTGGCGGCGACGCCCATTCCCTTTTGGCATTCGATGGATGCGGAGCTCGGCAAGGAAGTCGATTCCCTGGCCCAGCGATTCAACCAGGCGCACCCGGAGTTCCAGGTGCAGCCGGTGTACAAGGGCAACTACGAGCAGAACCTGGCCGCCGGGATCGCCGCCTTCCGTACCGGCAAGCCACCGGCCCTCCTGCAGGTCTACGAGGTGGGCACGGCGACCATGATGGCGTCCAACGCCATCGAGCCGGTCTACCAGGTGTTCAAGGATGCCGGCCTGGCCTTCGACGAGTCGCGCTTCGTGCCTACCGTCGCCAGCTACTACAGCGATGGCAAGACCGGGCAGCTGCTGTCGCAGCCCTTCAACAGCTCGACGCCGGTGCTCTACTACAACAAGGACGCCTTCACGAAGGCCGGCCTCGACCCGCAGTCGCCGCCCAGGACCTGGCAGGAGCTGGCAGAGGACAGCGCCAAATTGCGCGCCGCCGGCATGAAATGCGGCTACACCAGTGGCTGGCAGAGCTGGGTCCAGTTGGAAAACTTCAGTGCCTGGAACGGCTTGCCGTTCGCCAGCCGCGACAACGGCTACCTGGGTACCGACGCCGTGCTGGAATTCAACAAGGCGTCCCAGGTCAAGCACATCGCCCTGTTGCAGGAGATGGGCAAGAAGGGTGATTTCACCTATGTCGGGCGCAAGGACGAACCCACCGAGAAGTTCTACAACGGTGACTGCGGCCTGCTCACCACCTCGTCCGGCTCCCTGGCCAACATTCGCCACTATGCCAAGTTCGATTTCGGCGTGGCCGTGATGCCCTACGACGGCGACCTCAAGGGCGCGCCGCAGAACGCCATCATCGGTGGGGCCAGCCTCTGGGTGTTCAAGGGCCAGGACGCGGCGGTGAAGCGCGGCGTGGCCGAATTTCTCGCCTTCCTGGCGCAGCCGGAGATCGCGGCCGAGTGGCACCAGCAGACCGGCTACCTGCCGATCACCAAGGCGGCCTACGACCTGACCCGCGAGCAGGGCTTCTACACCAAGAACCCGGGGGCCGACATCGCCACCCGGCAGATGCTGAACAAGCCGCCACTGGCCTTCACCAAGGGCCTGCGTCTGGGCAACATGCCGCAGATCCGCGCGGTGATCGATGAGGAGCTGGAAGGCGTCTGGACCGGCAAGCAGGCCCCGCAGCAGGCGCTGGACGCCGCCGTGCAACGGGGCAATGCCCTGTTGCGTCGCTTCGAGAAGTCCAGCCAGTAAGGCTGATGTCTGCCCCGGCGCCGGCATGCTTCCTGCCGGCGCCGGCCCTTCTTCTCACAACGACTTTCCTGCCCATGTCCACATCGCGTCAGGTCTTTCCCTCCGGCTGGCTGCCCTATGCGCTGCTCGCGCCGCAGCTGGCAATCACCGCCGTGTTCTTTCTCTGGCCGGCCGGCAAGACGCTCTGGTATTCGCTGCAGAGCCTCGACCCCTTCGGGCTATCCAGCCAGTTCGTCGGCCTGGACAACTTCAGCCAGCTGTTCCATGACCCGCTGTACCTGGCCTCCTTCTGGACCACCCTGAAGTTCAGCGCCCTGGTGACCGGCTGCGGCCTGCTGGTCTCCCTGGTCTTCGCCGCCCTGGTCGATCTGGTGGTACGGGGTAGCCGGCTGTACCAGACCCTGCTGTTGCTGCCCTATGCGGTGGCTCCGGCCATCGCCGCGGTGCTGTGGATCTTCCTATTCAACCCCGGCCTTGGCCTGCTCACCCTGCTGCTGGAGCACTACGGCTACGCCTGGAACCACGCCCAGAATGCCGGCCAGGCGATGTTCCTAGTAGTGCTCGCCTCGGTGTGGAAGCAGATCAGCTACAACTTCCTGTTCTTCTTCGCCGCGCTGCAATCCATTCCACGCTCGCTGGTGGAAGCCGCCGCCATCGATGGGGCCGGGCCGTTGCGCCGCTTCCTGCAGCTGTCCCTGCCGCTGATCGCGCCGGTGAGCTTCTTTCTGCTGGTGGTCAACCTGGTCTATGCCTTCTTCGACACCTTTCCGGTGATCGATGCGGCCACCAACGGCGGGCCGGTGCAGGCCACCACCACCCTGATCTACAAGATCTATCGCGAGGGCTTCACCGGTCTCGACCTCTCGGCCTCCGCCGCCCAGTCGGTGGTGCTGATGCTGCTGGTCATCGTGCTCACGGTGCTGCAGTTCCGCTATGTCGAACGCCGGGTACGCTATCAATGATCGAGAATCGCCGTGGGCTGACGCTGCTGTGCCACCTGATGCTGGTGCTGGGCATCGCCGTCATCCTCTTTCCGCTCTATGTGGCCTTCGTCGCCGCCACCCTCGACGACCAAGCGGTGTTCGCCACGCCCATGACGCTGGTGCCGGGTCGCCACCTCTGGGACAACCTCAGCCTGATCTGGACCCAGGGCGTAGGCAATAGCACGGCGCCTTTCTGGCTGCTGCTGTTCAACAGCTTCCTGATGGCGCTGGGCATCACCCTGGGCAAGCTGTCGGTGTCCATCCTCTCGGCCTTCGCCATCGTCTGGTTCCGCTTTCCACTGCGCAACCTGGCCTTCTGGCTGATCTTCATCACCCTGATGCTGCCGGTGGAGGTGCGCATCTTTCCCACCGTGGACACCCTCGGCCAATTGGGCCTGGTGGACAGCTACGCCGGCCTGACCCTGCCGCTGATGGCCTCGGCCACCGCCACCTTCCTGTTCCGCCAGTTCTTCCTGACCCTGCCGGATGAATTGCTGGAGGCCGCGCGCATCGATGGCGCCTCGGCCCTGCGCTTCTTTCGCGACATCGTGCTGCCGCTGTCACGGACCAACCTGGCGGCGCTGTTCGTCATCACCTTCATCTATGGCTGGAACCAGTACCTCTGGCCGCTGCTGATCGTCAGCAACCCCGACCTCGGCACGGCCGTGGCGGGCATCCGCAGCATGCTCTCGCTCGGCGAGCGGGCGCCGCAGTGGAATCAGGTGATGGCGGCCATGCTGCTCACCCTGATCCCGCCAGTGACGGTGGTGCTGGTCATGCAACGCGCCTTCGTGCGCGGTCTGGTGGATAGCGAAAAGTAACCATGGCAAAACTCGAGCTAAGAGCCGTTTCCAAGAGCTGGAACGGTGGCAAGACCCAGGTCATCCAGCCCCTCGACCTGGAGGTGGCGGACGGCGAGTTCATCGTGCTGGTGGGCCCCTCGGGCTGCGGCAAGTCCACCCTGCTGCGACTGGTGGCCGGCCTGGAACGGGTCAGTGCCGGCAGCATCCATATCGGCGGAACCGACGTGACCGCGCTTGAACCCAAGGCGCGCGGCATCGCCATGGTGTTCCAGAACTATGCCCTCTATCCGCACATGAGCGTGGCCGAGAACCTGGCCTGGGGCCTGAAGATCGCCGGTCTCGGCCGCGCCGAGATCGCCAGCCGGGTCAAGGAGGCGGCGCGCATCCTGGAACTCGACAAGCTGCTCGAACGCCGGCCGCGGGAGCTGTCCGGTGGGCAGCGACAGCGGGTAGCGATGGGCCGCGCCATGGTGCGCGATCCGGCGGTGTTCCTGTTCGACGAGCCGCTGTCCAACCTGGACGCCAAGCTACGCGTGCAGATGCGCCTGGAGCTGCAGCAGCTGCACCAGCGCCTCAATACCACCAGCCTCTATGTGACCCATGACCAGGTGGAGGCCATGACCCTGGCCCAGCGGGTGGTGGTCATGCAGGGTGGGGTGGTCGAGCAGCTCGGTACGCCAGTGGAGGTCTATGAGCGCCCGGCGACGCGCTTCGTCGCCAGCTTCATCGGCAGTCCGGCGATGAACCTGCTGGACGGCCAGGTGAACGCCGCCGGCAGCCACTGCGAATTGCCGGGTGGCCTGGGGCTACCCCTGGGTCCGGGCTATCGCCATCTGGCCGGGCGCTCGATCAGCCTGGGCATCCGGCCCGAACATCTGCAGCCCTGCGGCGATCCGGGGCAGGGGCTGCCACTGGTGGTCCGCACGCTGGAGATCCTTGGCGCCGACAACCTGGCCCATGGCCGCTGGGGCGACCAGCCGCTGGTCGTGCGCCTGCCCCATCAGCAACGCCCGGCGCCGGGTAGCCTGCTGCAGTTGCGCGTGCCGGAAGAGCACCTGCATCTGTTCGATGCCGACTCCGGGCAGCGCCTCGACCCCCAGGGTTGAACAGGCTCCGGCGAGGACGTGGCAGGGTTCCCCTCCGACGCCCTTGAGGAGCATAAGGCGCTCCTTGCCACCTTGACCTCGCCGACCCAAGGGCAACCTTCCGCTGTGGTATCTGCCTGTCTTGACCAACGGATCGGCCGCTGCAGTGGCGTCGTCGTGATGATGAAATCGGCCTGTTGCACGGCGACATTCCCTTCGTCAGACCGCGCGACCCGGTGCGGAGCCAGACGCCGCCTCGTTGACCGAGCGGCGTCGCAGCCACTAAGGTGCCCGCCTTGCCGCCCGCCCTGGCGCTGGTCGACCGCGACCCGCCGCAGGGGCAGGGCACCGCTCGAACGCGCCGGCGAGCCCCTGTGGCGGGCCCGCGCGCTCGTCCACCACGGCAGGTCCAGAGGGCCTCGTCGTCGCCTCCGGGGCTGGCCCCGTACCGCCTGTCTCGCCTCTCTGCCGGAATGCTTTCCTCGCCATGAATGCCCCACCCGCCATCCCTCGTCTCGTCTATCTGCTGGCCCTCACCATCTTCGCGCTGACCACCGCCGAATTCATGGTGGCTGGCATGATGCCGGCGCTAGCCACTGATCTCGGCGTTTCCATCGGCCAGATCGGCTATCTGATCTCCTGGTACGCCCTGGGCATGGCCCTGGGTGGTCCCCCGCTGACCCTGCTGCTGCTGGCGTTGCGGCTGGCGGAAAAGTCGGCGCTGCTGTGGCTGCTGTCGCTCTATCTGATCGGTGCCGTGGTGGCCGCGCTGGCCACCAGTTATCCGGTGATGGCGGCGGGTCGAGTGCTCATGGGGGTCGCCAGCTCCGCCAGCATCGGCCTGTGCCTGACCCTGGGTGCCTCCCTGGTCACACCGGACCGCCGCGGACGGGCGGCCTCGCTGGTGCTGTCCGGCCTCATGCTGGCGCCCGTCTTCGGTGTGCCGGGTACGGTAGTGATCGAGCAACAGGCCGGCTGGCGGGCCAGCTTCTGGGCGGTCGCGCTACTGGCAGCCTGCTGCACCCTACTGGTCGGCTGGTGCGTGCCTCGTGCACCGGCCCACGCCGTCGGGCAGCTGGGCCGGGAACTCCGTACCCTGCTCAGTGCCAGGCTTTGGGCCGCCTACGTGACCAGTGGCCTGATCATCGGCGCGACCTTCGCGGGGTTCAGTTATTTCTCACCCATCCTCATCAAGGTGACCGGGTTCGCGCCCACCACCATTCCCTGGTTGCTGATGGGCTATGGCATCGCCAATGTGCTGGGCAATCTACTGGTAGGTCGCTTGGCCGATCGTCACACCCTGAAGGTCCAGGGCGTTGGCCTGGCCGTGCTGGCTCTGGGTTTCGCCCTGTTCGCTCACGGCGCCGAACAGCCGGCTGTCAGCCTGGTGGCCCTGGCGCTCATCGGCGTGACCGGGGTGGCGCTCAATCCGGCGATGGTCGCCCGGGTAATGGCTGCGGCGACGCCAGGGCCCCTGGTCAACACCCTGCATACCTCGGTGATCACGGCGGGACTGGCGGTGGGAGCCTGGGCGGGCGGTGCTGCCATCGACGCCGGCCAGGGCCTGCAAGCCCCGCTGTGGGTCGGTCTGGTGATGGCGGTGCTGGGTCTGCTCAGTCTGGCCCCGCTGGCCGTGAGGCGGAGTCGTCTCACGGCCAGCCAGCCGTGCGAAGGATGACAGACCGGTCCGCTGCCGATCGCTCGCTAGCGGGTCGTGGCGCTCGGTATTTCCCTCCCTGCGGTGGGAGGAGGATACTGCGCCCTTTGCCGCGTTGACCTCGCCTGCCCATGGAAAACCTCCCGTTGTTCGATCTGCCCGCCGCCTCCGCGGAAAAAACCAATTCCAAGCGCTCGCGCAAGGCCACCGCCCGTGGCGGCCTGCGCCTGCTGCACACCTCCGACTGGCACCTGGGGCAGCACTTTCTCGGCCGCACCCGCGAGGCCGAGCATCGCGCCTTTCTTGCCTGGCTGGTGGCTCAGGTGGAGGAGCAGGCGGTGGACGTGGTGCTGGTGGCAGGGGACATCTTCGATACCGCCACCCCACCGAGCTATGCCCGCGAGTTGTACAACGGCTTCATCGTCGCCCTGCGTGGCACCGGCGCCAGCCTGGTGGTGCTCGGCGGCAACCATGATTCGGCCGCGGTGCTGGCCGAGTCCCGCGAATTGCTGGCCTGCCTGGACACCCGGGTGATCCCCTGTGTCAGCGAGACGCCGGCGGATCAACTGCTGGAATTGCGTCGCCGTGATGGCGAAATCGGCGCGCTGCTCTGTGGCATTCCCTTCGTCCGGCCGCGTGACGTGGTGCAGAGCCAGGCCGGGCAGAGCGCCGATGAAAAGCGCCAGGTGCTGCAACAGGCCATCCAGGGGCACTATGCCGAACTCCATGGCCTGGCCGAGGCACGTCGCGCCGAGCTGGGCGTCGCCCTGCCGATCATTGCCACCGGTCACCTGACCACCGTGGGTGCCAGCGCCAGCGAGTCGGTTCGGGAGATCTACGTTGGCAGCCTCGATGCCTTTCCCACCAGCGCCTTTCCGCCGGCGGACTACATCGCTCTCGGCCACATCCACCGGCCCCAGCGGGTCGGAGGGCTGGAGCAGGTGCGCTACAGTGGTTCGCCCCTCTGCCTGAGCTTCGACGAAGAGCGCGCCAAGGAGGTCCTGCTGGTGCAGTTCGGCGCGGGTCTGGAGCAGGTCACGCCGCTGGCCGTACCCTGTTTCCAGCCCCTGGCGGTGGTGCAGGGCAATCTGGATACCCTGGGCGCGGCCCTGGCTCAGGCGGCCGCCGACGGCAGTCCCGAGTGTCCGGTGTGGGTCGAGGTGGTGGTGGCCGGTGACGACTACCTGGCCGATCTGCAGCCACGCATCACGGCCCTGGTAGCCGAGTTGCCGCTGGAGGTGCTACGCGTCCGCCGGGCACGTAGCACGGTGGCGCCGACCCTGCAGGGCGTCCAGCGCGAGACGCTGGATGAACTCAGCCCGTTGGACGTCTTCAGCCAGCGCCTGGCCGAGGAGACCCTCGACGACGAGCTGCGCACCCGGCTGGAAGGCCTTTACCGCGAGGTTCTTGGCGAGTTGCCGACCTGATCGCAGCGAGACGCGTCCATCGGGCCGATTTTCCCCTTCGGAACAACGTCCCACGCGCTGGGGTCACCCTCTCTATGTAGCCCATACCGGAGGAGACCCCATGCACGAGCTATCCCAACCCCTCGCCGCCACGCGCCATGAGCGTTCCGACAACCAGGTCCCCAACGTCCAGGGCACCGAACGTGTGGTTTCCCTGCTTGGCGGCGGTCTGCTGATCCTTGGCGGCCTGCGCCGCGGTGGCCTGGCCGGCTGCGTGAAGATGGCCCTGGGCGCCATGGCACTCAGCCGGGGCGTGCGTCAGCGCTGCGAGCTCAAGGCCGCGCTGCAGCCGTCGCCCTTCGAGCAGGCCCTGGCCGAGCGCTGGGGCTGGCGTAATCCCACCGCCATCCAGCGCAGCGTCACCATTGCGCGGCCGCGTGAAGAGGTATTCGCCTACTGCGCCGACCTGCAGAAGCTGCGCGAGCTGCTGCCCTTCGTCGACCGCATCGAACTGGGCGCCGATGGCGACAGCCACTGGCATGCCTCCGGTCCCCTGGGTCGCACCCTGAACTGGACCCTGGAGCAGAGCGAGCGCCGCGAGAACGAGTTCCTTCTGTGGAGTACCGTGCCCGGCACCTTCATGGCGCACAAGGCCAGCCTTACCTTCAGCGATGCGCCCCAGGGCCGTGGCACCCTGGTGCAGGTCGTGCTGGCCTGCGAAGCCCCGGCCGGCCTGCTCGGCCATGCCGTCACCGAAGGCATCAGCCGTTTCACCGGCAAGGCGGTCAACCTCGGCCTGCGCCGCCTCAAGCAGCAACTGGAAACTGGCGAGATCGCTACTCCCGAGGTCTCGCGCAGCGGTCGCCCGCTGGCGCCACCCCATCCGCCGGTGACTCGCCCGGCCGACGAACCCTCGGCTGACATCGACGCCGGCCTCGGTACTCCGGGGAGGGCGAACTGATGCGTGCCCTGACCTGGCAAGCCCCCAACCGTCTGCAGGTGGAAACCGTCCCGGATCCGGAGATCCTCAATCCGCGCGATGCCATCGTGCGCATCATCATGTCTTCGGTGTGCGGCTCGGACCTGCATCTCTTGGGTGGTTATGTCCCGGCGATGAAGCCGGGCGACATCATCGGCCATGAGTTTCTCGGCGAGATCGTCGAGTTGGGCAGTAGCCTGCGCAACCAAGGCCTGGCCGTGGGCGATCGAGTGGTGACCGTCTCCATCATCGGGTGCGGGGACTGCGAGCACTGCCAGCGTGAGGATTACAACTGCTGCGACAACAGCAATCCCAAACCCGAGATGACCGAGCTGGCCTATGGGCAGCCCTGTTCCGGCATCTTTGGCTACAGCCATGCCTTCGGCGGCTATGCCGGCAGCCATGCCACCTACGTGCGGGTGCCCTATGCCGACGTCAACCTGTTCAAGGTGCCCGACGGCGTCAGCGATGCCCAGGCAGTGTTCGTGTCCGATGCCGTGCCCACCGGCTACTACGCCGCCGACATCGCCGACATCCAGCCCGGCGACACCGTGGCGGTCTGGGGCTGCGGTGGCGTCGGCCAGATGGCCATTCGCAGCGCCTACCTGTTGGGCGCGGAGCGGGTCATCGCCATCGACCGCTTCAGCGATCGTCTGCAACTGGCGGCCGAGAAGGCCGGCGCCATCGTCCTCGACTACGAAACCACCAACGTCCACGAAGCCCTGCTGGAGCTGACCGGGGGCCGTGGCCCGGATCGCTGCATCGATTGTGTCGGCATGGAGGCCCATGGCACCCAGCTGGATTACGCCTACGACAAGACCAAGCAGATGCTGCGCCTGCACACCGAACGCGGCTCGGCGCTGCGCCAGGCCATCCGCGCCTGTCGCAAGGGCGGTACGGTATCGGTGATCGGTGTCTATGGCGGCTTGATCGACAAGTTTCCCATGGGCGCCATCGTCAACAAGGCCCTGACCCTGAGGTCCGGCCAGCAGCCGGGGCAGCGCTATGTGGAGCGGTTGTTCGAACACATCCAGAAGGGCGAACTGGATCCCTCCTACCTGCTCACCCATCCGATGAGCCTGGAGGAATCACCCTACGGCTACGAGCTGTTCAAGTCCAAGGACAAGAACTGCATGAGAGCGGTGTTCATGCCGTAGTGGCCAACCCGGCGATCCTGGATCGCCGGGCTTTTTCCCGCTAGACCAGCCAGGTCACCAGCGGCTGCCAGAGCGCGGCGGTCTTGTGACCGCCACTGCAGCTGACCAGCGCCAGGATGCCCAGACCGACCAGCAGGGGCATGCCGAGGAAATCGAAGGGAGACAGGGGCGAGCGCACGGCGGATCCTCCCGGAAAAGGTAGTTGCAGAGCGATACCTTCCTGTTGAGAACCTCAGCGGGCACAAGTTCAGCAGTGGGTACGACCTCAGGTCGAGTGGTCGGTTGGCATGGGCGAGCGCGCCCAACAATGCCAGAATTGGCGGTTCGCCGAGTCGACCTGGAAAAGCCCGATGAAGATCCTCACCCTGCGTCTGAAGAATCTCAATTCCCTCAAGGGTGAGTGGAAGATCGACTTCACCGCCGAACCCTTCGCCAGTAGTGGCCTGTTTGCTATCACCGGGCCGACCGGGGCGGGCAAGACCACCCTGTTGGATGCCATCTGTCTCGCGCTCTATCACCGCACCCCGCGCATGAGCAAGGTGGGCGGCGAAAGCAACGAACTCATGACCCGCCATACCGGCGATTGCCTCGCCGAGGTGGAATTCGCCGTGCGTGGCGAGCGCTATCGGGCCTTCTGGAGTCAGCGACGGGCCCGGGATCGCGCCGATGGCGCGTTGCAGCCGCCCAAGGTCGAGCTGGCCCGACTCGACGGCACCATCCTCGCCGAAAAAACCGGCGATAAGCTCAGGCTCACCGAAGAACTCACCGGCCTGGACTTCGAGCGTTTCACCCGCTCCATGCTGCTGGCCCAGGGTGGCTTCGCCGCTTTCCTGGAGGCCAGTGCCAGTCAACGTGCCGAACTCCTCGAAGAGCTGACCGGGACCGCCGTGTACGGCCAGATATCCCAGCGGGTCTACGAGCGCGCGCGAGAGGCCAAGGGCGTGCTGGATGGCTTGCGCCAGCGTGTCGCCGGCGTGGAGGTATTGGACGACGAACGCCGCCAGGCGCTGGCCGCCGAGGGTGCCAGCCTGGCCGCTCGCGAGGGCCAATTGAGTGAAGACCTCAAGACCTGGCAGACCCAGCGGCAATGGCTGACCGCATTGGAGCAGGCGGCGGTGGGGGAGCAGGAGGCCCAGGCGCGCCTAGCCGGGGCGCAGCAGGCCTGGGACGCCGCCGAGCCGCGACGCCAGCGCCTGGCGGCGGCTGAACCGGCGGCCCGGCTGCTGCCCATCGAGCAGGCCTGGCGCGAGGCCGAGGCGCGCGAACAACGCAGCCAGGAAGAACAGGCGCAACTCGATCAGCGCATCCAGAGCCTGGCCACTCGCCGCGCTGCTGCGCTGGCCGACGGCCTGGGCGCCAGTCTCGAACAGCTGCGCCAGGCCGAGACGGACCAGGCGCGCATCCTCGACGAGCAACGGCGCCTGGACGCCAGCCTGGCCGAGCGTACCGGCCATGCCGAGCTGGGCGAGCGTCTGGGCGACTGGCGCAGTCAGTTGGCCCTGCGCGACGAAAGAGCCGAGGCGCTGGCGCGTCTGGCCCGGCGCCAACAGGAACAGACCCGTCAGCTGCAGCTCCTGGCCGAGGAGCGCGAGGCCCAGCAGGTCGCGGTGGCGCGCGCCCGCGAGCAGGCCACCCAGGCCCAGGCGGCGGAGCAGGCCCAGGACGAGCGCTGGCAGGCCGCGCTGGACGGGCGCGACGAAAAGGCCTGGCGCGCGCTCTGGCAGGCCGCGCTCGGACGAGTCAACGAAGTGGACCAGCTGGATCAGCTGGTCGAACGCCGGCGGCAACTGCAGACCCAGCTGGAGCGCCTGGCGCGCAGCCAGGGCGATCGCCAGCGTCAGCATGGCGAACACCAGGTGCGGCTGGATGCCCTGCGCGGTCGCTACCGCGAGGTGGCCCAGCAGGTGCGCGAGCGCGAGAAGCTGCTGGAACAGGAAAGGGTCATTCGCAGCCTGGAGGCCCAGCGCGCCGACTTGCGGCCCGACGAACCCTGCCCGCTGTGCGGTTCCCGCGACCATCCGGCGGTGGCCGACTATGCCGCCCTGGACGTCTCGGCGACCCAGACGGCCCTGCAGGAGGCCCGGACCGAACTGGAGCGGCTGACCCAGGAGGGCAAGGAACTGGGCGAGGCCCTGGTCGCCCTCAAGGCGCAGCTCGACCAGGCCAATGAGCAGCAGACCGAGGCCAGCCAACAGCTGGAGCAACTGGGCGAACTCTGGCGCCAGCGCTGCACGGCGTTGGGCGCCGATCCCGAGGCGCCCGGCGCGGTGGCCGAGTTGCGGCGGCGGCAGGATCAGGAGCTGGCGCGTATCCAGCAGGTGCTCGCCACCCTGGATGGTCTGCGCCAGCAGGGCGAGGAGAGTCGCCAGGAAGCCCTGCGCCTGGCGCGCCAGCAGGCCGATGCCGAACAGCGCCTGGCCCTGGCCGAGGCGGCCTGGGAGCGGGCACGTCAAGGCCTGGCCGAAGGCGCCGAGGAACAGCGCGCGGCCCAGACGCAGCAGACCACGGCGGAGCGTCAGCTGGCCGAGGACCTGGCCCTTTGGGGCTACGAGCTGCCCAGTCGCGCCGCCGAGTGGCTGGATCAGCGCGAACAGGAATGGCGTCGCTGGCAAGCCGATCGCCAGCGCGCGCAGGAGCTGCAGCAGCAATCGAAGGATATCGCTCAGCGCCTGGCCAGCCTGGCGCCCCTGGTAGCGACCTGGCGCGAGCGTGCCGCGGACATCGCACCGGCCACGGTGGCACCGGAGGCCGCAGCGACGCTTCTGGGCGAGGCCACCGAGACCTGGGAGGAATGCCGTGAACAGGGTGCGGCCCTGCAGGGTAGCCGGCAGGCCCTGAACGAGCGATTGGCCGGAGAAACGCGCCTGGCCCGTGAGGCGGGCGAACGTTGGGAAGCGGCCCTGGCCGCCAGCGCCTTCGCGGATGCCGAGGCCTGGCGCGCCGCGCAACTGGACGATAGCGAGCACAATGCCCTGGACGAGGAGCGTACCCGCCTCGAGACCGCCCTGACCGAGTCGCGTGCCCTGGCTGGAGCTGCCCGGGAACGGCATGCCAGCCTAGGCGCCGTGCCCCTTACCGAGCGCACCGCTGCCGAGCTGGATGCCGATCTGGCCGCCGCCACCGCCGAACTCCGCACCCTTGGTCAGCGCCAGGGCGAGGTCGGTGCGACCCTGCGCGAAGACGACCGCCGACGCGACGGCCTGCAGGCCCTGCTGGGCGAGATTGCCGCCCAGGAGCGCGATCATGACCTCTGGCAGCACCTCAACGGCCTGATCGGTTCGGCCGATGGCGCCAAGTTCCGCAAGTTCGCCCAGGGGCTGACCCTGGATCACCTGGTGCACTTGGCGAACGACCAGCTCAGGCGCCTGCACGGCCGCTACCAGTTGATCCGGCGGCAGGCGGCGGAGCTGGAGCTGCAGATCCTCGATACCTGGCAAGCCGATGCCCTGCGCGACATCCGTACCCTTTCCGGCGGTGAGAGCTTCCTGGTCAGCCTGGCCTTGGCGCTGGCCCTGTCGGATCTGGTCAGCCAGCGCACCGGCATCGATTCGCTGTTTCTCGACGAGGGCTTCGGCACCCTCGATGGCGAGACCCTGGAGGTCGCCCTCGATGCCCTGGACCAGCTCAATGCCGGCGGCAAGACCATTGGCATCATCAGCCACGTGGAGGCGCTCAAGGAGCGCATTCCCGTGCAGCTCAAGGTGCGCAAGGGTGTCGGTCTGGGCCATAGCGGTCTGGAGCGGCGCTATGCCGTGGAGAAAAACGCGACCGAGTGAGTACTTTTTCTGGCGCAGTGGTCGAAGGCCAGCGCGAAGCGAAACGCTGAAACTGTTAATTTAGACGGGTTTCCTCTGTTCGCCCTCGCGGTGACTCTTTTCTCCTAACCGGCCACCTACCTACCATGTCCCAATTCCTTGCCGTCGGCTTGTTCGAATACGATTCCTGCCGCGCCGAATGGCGAGCGGACGCCACCTGTGCGGCCATGCTGGAATGGGACGCCGAGCTGCTCGCCCGGGGCCTGGCGCCCGCCGAGCTGCTGGCCGGCCTGCAGAGCCGCACCGCGCCGCCCGAGGGCCTGCTGCCTGCTCCAGGAACGGTGTGGGAGGCCTGGCGCCAGAGCGCGGACGGTCAGCTGCGTTGCCTGCAATTCCAGCGCCGCGAGGCCGGTGGCGTGATGCTGGACGTTACCGCCCAGCGCCGTCACGAGGCCGAACTCTGGCAGGGTGAGGCCTTCAAGCGCAGCGTCATGGTCTGCAGTGTCGACTGCATCAAGCTGATCGATCTCGAAGGGCGCCTGGAATACATGAATCCGGGCGGCCTGATGGTCATGGAGATCGATGACTTCATTCCCTTCCAGGGCCGACCCTGGGCCGAGCTCTGGCCCGAGGGGCAGCGTTACGAGGTGGTGGGCGCCATCGAGGCGGCGCGGCAGGGCGGCATCGGTCGCTTCACCGGGCTCGCACCTACCGCCAAGGGCACCCGCCGCTGGTGGGACGTGGTGGTCACGCCGATTCTCGACGATGACCAGCGCCCCATGAAATTTCTGTCCATCTCCCGCGACGTCAGCGAGACCGTACGGGCCCGCGAAGCCCTGGACGAACTCAATCGCAACCTGGAAGAGCGTATCGAGGCGCGCAGCCGGGAGCTGGTGGCCCTGGAAGAAGAGCTGCGCCAGGCGCAGAAGATGGAAGCCATCGGCCAGCTCACCGGTGGCATCGCCCATGACTTCAACAATCTGCTGACCGGTATCGTCGGCTCGCTCGACCTGATGCGGCGGCGGGTGCAACAGGGGCGCATCCAGGAGCTGGAACGCTACCTGGACACCGCTACCCGCTCGGCGGAGAACGCCGCGGCCCTGACCCAGCGGTTGCTGGCCTTCGCTCGTCGTCAGGTGCTCGAACCCCGCGCGGTGGATGCCGGGCAGCTGGTGCAGGACATGCACGAGCTGCTGCGCCATAGCCTGGGCAAGAAGATCCGCAAGGAGGTCCAGCGCGCCGACGATCTCTGGCTGCTGCACTGCGACCCCCACCAGCTGGAAAACGCCATCCTCAACCTGGCCATCAACGCCCGTGATGCCATGCCGGACGGCGGCAGCCTGAGTATCCGCGTGGAAAACGTCAGTGGGCCACTCAGCGTCGGCTTGCCGATCGAGACGCTGGAGGGCGATTTCGTCCGCATCCAGGTCTGCGACACGGGGACCGGGATGGATGCCGACACCCTCAAACGTGCCTGTGAACCCTTCTTCACCACCAAGCCCAGCGGTCGCGGAACCGGCCTCGGGCTATCGATGATCTACGGTTTCGTCCGCCAGTCCGGTGGCCAGGTGGAAATCCACTCGGTGGTGGGCGAGGGCACCTGCATCAACCTCTATCTGCCGCGGCTGCTGGCTCAGCCTGAGGTACAGCCCGCTGCCAACGACGCCGAAGGCCCGGTGCTACCGGAGGTATCCGGCGATTGCGCACTGATCGTCGAGGAAGAGCGCGAGGTCCGCGTCATCATCGGCGAGGTATTGGCCGAACTGGGGTACACGCCGCTGGCGGTGGCCGACAGTGCCACGGCCGTGGCCCTGATCGCCTCCGGCAGCCTGCGCATCGATCTGCTGGTGACCAGCCTTGGCCTCGCCGGGCTGGATGGCCGGCAGCTGGCCGAACAGGCCCGTGCCACCACCCCTGGGCTGCCAGTGGTCTACCTGTCCGGCCAGGCTGATCCGGCGTCCCTGCCGGAGCTGGCCGAGGAGGGCGTCGAACTCATCGGAAAACCCTTCGGCCTGGAGGAGCTGGCGCGCTGCGTGAGGCGTCTGCGACCAGGCGCCTGAGGCCGTCGCGGCGAACTGTCGCGGCGCTCCAGGGTCGATCCTTTCGTGTCGCAACGTCCGTTGCGGCTGCTGTCGTGTCGACAAGAAAAGGAGCGCTTCATGAAACGCCTGCCACCTGCGCCACCCGCGCGGATGCTCGTCCTGTCCCTGTCCATCGCCTTTCTCGCCGGCTGCGCCCATGAGGCGAGCAAGCCGGAAACTTCGACCTGGAGTTGGCGCGACGCCAACAATGCCCGCGCAGTGCCGCCGGACCAGGCCTATCCCGAGCTGTTCGCCGCGGTGCAGCAGGGCAAGCTGTTCACCGACCAGAAGCACTTCGTCGATGCACTGCCCAAGCGCAATCCGGCCGACATTCGCCAGGACTACCTGAGCCAGCGCGACAAGCCCGGCTTCGACCTCAAGGCCTTCGTCAGCGCCAACTTCGAAGAATCCGCTCCGATCAAGGCGGCACCACCCAAGCCTGGCGCCGACCTGCCCACCCACATCAAGGATCTCTGGCCGGTACTGACCCGCCACTATGAAGAAGTACCGGCCTACAGCAGCCTGCTGCCGTTGCCCAAACCCTATGTGGTACCGGGCGGGCGCTTCCGTGAGGTCTACTACTGGGATTCCTACTTCACCATGCTGGGTCTGGCCAAGGACGGACGCACCGACCTGGTCCGCGACATGGTGGACAACTTCGCCCATGAGATCGACGTCTACGGCCATATCCCCAATGGCAACCGCAGCTACTACCTGAGTCGCTCGCAGCCACCGTTCTTCGCCTACATGGTCGATCTGCAGGCCAGCCTGGAAGGCGACTCGGCCTATCGCCGCTACCTGCCGCAGCTGCAGAAGGAATACGCCTACTGGATGGCGGGCGCCGAAGGCCTGCAAGCGGGCCAGGCCAATGCCCATGTGGTCAAGCTGGCCGATGGCACCCTGCTCAATCGCTACTGGGATGCCCGCGACACGCCGCGTCAGGAGTCCTATCTGGAAGACCTGGCCACCGCCGGGCAGGCCAAGGGCCGTCCGGCCGGCGAGGTCTATCGCGACCTGCGCGCCGGCGCCGAGAGCGGCTGGGATTTCTCCTCGCGCTGGCTTGGCGATGGCAAGACCCTGGCCACCATCCGCACCACCTCCATCGCTCCGGTGGATCTCAACAGCTTGCTCTATCACCTGGAACAGACCATCGCCAAGGCCTGTGAGAAGACCGGTGAGGCCAGTTGCGTCCAGGCCTACAGTCAGAAGGCCAAGACCCGCCAGCAGGCCATCGACCGCTACCTGTGGAATCCGGCCGGTTACTACACCGACTTCGATTGGCAGGCCAAGCGTCGTACCGACAAGGTCACCGCCGCGGCGCTGTTCCCGCTGTACACCGGGCTCGCCAGCCAGAGCAGTGCCGACCAGACCGCCGCGACGGTGGCCAACCAGCTGTTGCGTCCCGGCGGCATCGCCACCACGACCGTCAAGACCGGTCAGCAGTGGGACGAACCCAATGGCTGGGCACCGCTGCAATGGGTGGCCGTGGATGGCCTGCGCCGCTACAAGCAGGACAAGCTCGCCGAGGACATCGGCACCCGCTTCCTGACCCAGGTGCAGAATCTCTACGCCCGCGAGCAGAAGCTGGTGGAGAAATACGACCTTACCGGCGGCCAGGGCGGTGGTGGCGGCGAGTACGAGCTGCAGGACGGCTTTGGCTGGACCAATGGCGTCACGCTCAAGCTGCTCGAACTTTACAAAGCGCAACCCGGCACGAAATAAGGCCAAAGAAAAGGTCCGCCACGGCGGACCTTTTTCATGATGTGAAACCCGTAGGTTGGGCTGAGAGAGCCCCATCGCTGAAGCCCAACGTCTCAGTTAATGGTGGCAACGTTGGGCTTCGCTGCGCTCAACCCAACCTACGGGCTACCATTCACCCTCTCCCTCAGGGAGAGGGCTGGGGTGAGGGCAAATCCAACTCCAGATCCATCAGACGGCATACTACGGCGTCACAGCGGATCCACGGGCGGCGCATCGTCTTCGTCCGCCGGCAGCTCCGCAGGATGCAGCCCTTCCGGATCTTCATCCTCGGGCAGCGGCAGGATGGCGTTCATCAGCTGTACTCCGGATCGCGCGGATTCTTTTGCGGCAGGCGCTCTTCCACCGGCCGGTCTTCCGGGTCATCGCCCACGGGCTCTTCGGGATCGGGCGCGATGTCCGGATCGATGTCCAGGTCGTCGGGGTTTTCCTTGATCTGATCGTTCATGCGGCCTCCGCGAGTGGTTGTTAAGGTTGGGCAGAGCGCCCTGCGCGAAGTTCGCCACCGGCGATCAGCGATACCCTCGGGCCTGCAGATCGAACAGCTGGGCATAGCGGCCGCCGCTGGCCAGCAACTGCTCGTGGTCGCCACGCTCGCGGATCTCGCCGCCCTCCAGCACCAGGATCTGATCGGCATTGCGCACGCTGGAGAAGCGATGGGAGATCAGCAGGGTCATGCGCTGCTGCGCCTGGGCCCGAAAGCGCTCGAAGATCACTGCCTCGGCCGCGGCGTCCAGGGCGGCGGTGGGTTCGTCCAGCACCAAGATGTCGGCGTCTTCACGCATATAGGCCCGCGACAGGGCGATCTTTTGCCATTGCCCGCCAGACAGTTCCTGGCCACCGAGAAACCAGCGGCCCAGCTGTGTCCCGTATCCCTCGCGCAAACCGGCGATGACGTCGTCGGCCAGGCCCTGTTCGGCCGCCTTGCGCCAGCGCGCTTCGTCAGCGAAGGCGGCGGTGTCGCCGACCCCCAGGTTCTCGCCCGCGGTGAGCTGGTAGCGGATGAAGTCCTGGAAGATGACCCCGATGCGTCGGTGCAGGGCCGCTGGCTGCCACTCCTGCAGATCGCTGCCATCGAGCAGGATGCGCCCCTGGGTAGGCGCATGCAGGCGGGTAAGCAGCTTGATCAGAGTGGTCTTGCCGGAGCCGTTGGCGCCTACCAGGGCCAGGCTCTGGCCTGGTGCCAGATGAAAGCTGATGTCCTCTAGCGTCGGCGCGGTCGCGCCTGGATAGGTAAAGCCGACCCCTTCGAATCTCAGCCCGTCGCCAGGGTGGCTCCCCACCGTCAGGCTGCCGCCCTCGGCGCTGGTTGGCTGGCCGAGGTAGTCATAGAGGTTGCTCAGGTAGAGGCTGTCTTCATAGAGACCGCCAAGGGCGGTAAGGCTCGCGCTGACCGCCGCCTGGCCCTGGCGGAACAGCGTCAGATAGAGGGTCATCTGGCCCAGGCTCAGGCGACCCCGCACGGTATCGAGCACCACCCAGGCGTAGGCGGCATAGAAGGCGAGGGTGCCCAGGAGGCCAAAGACGAAACCCCAACCGTCGCGTCTCAGGGTGAGGCGGCGATCCTCGGCATAGAGTTTGGCGAAGGTGGTGCGGTAGCGCTCCAACAGCAGCGGCGCCAGGCCGAACAGCTTGACCTCCTTGATGTAGGCCTCATGGGAAAGCAGGGTTTCCAGGTAGGTCTGGCGACGGGTCTCGGGCGCGCGCCGGCTGAAGAGACGAAAGGCATCACCGGAAAAGCGCGCCTCGGCCAGAAACACCGGAAGGGCACCCACCACCAGCAGCAGTAGCGCCCAAGGCGAGAAATGCACCAGCAGCACGGCGAAGCTGACCAGGGAGATGAGGTTCTGCAACAGGGTCAGTGACTTGGTCACCAGCGCCAGCGGCCGTACCGACGCCTCGCGCCGGGCCCGCACCAGCTTGTCGTAGAAGTCGGCGTCCTCGAATTGCGCTAGCGACAGGGTCTGGGCCTTTTCCAGGATCAGCAGGTTCACCGTCTGCCCCAGGCGTACCCGCAGCAGCGATTGCTGCACCGACAGCAGACGCTGGGCACCGGCCAGGGCTGCCAGGACCCCGGCTTCCGCCAGCACGAACTTCAGCACTGGCCACAGAGGGGCCTGACCCTGCTCGGCATGCAGCCGCATCGCGGCCACCACGGCATCGACGATACGCTGCCCGAGCCAGGCGGCCAGGGCCGGCAGCAGGCCGGCGACCAGAGTCGCCAGGATCAGGCCGACCAGCAGCGCGGGGGAGGTGCTCCAGACCAGGCCGGCAGCACGGCGCATCTGCAATTGCACGATAGCGAAGGAGGTAGAGAGGGCCATGAGAGATCTTCGGCTGGAGTCAGCATTAGTCGAAACGACGGTCGCGGTGTTCCCGGGGGTATGGCAAAAGGCTTACACGGCGTGGTGTCACCTGGCCATGTTGCGGTCCCGGCAGGCTGCGTAATCTACACCCATCAGCCGCGCAGGATGCGCAGCCCTGAGGTCACGGATGAAGACCAGGCCAGGATGGCGCCTGACAGGATGTTGGGATGGTCGCAACAAACAACCCGCTTCGGCGGGTTTTTTGTTGCCTGGAATTCAGGGCCGAGCAGGGGTGCTGGCGGAGGTATGGCAAAAGGCTTACACGGTGTGGTGTCACCTGGCCATGTTGCGGTCCCGGCAGGCTGCGTAATCTACACCCCATCAGCCGCGCAGGATGCGCAGCCCTGAGGTCACGGATGAAGACCAGGCCAGGATGGCGCCTGACAGGACGTTGGGATGGTCGCAACAAACAACCCGCTTCGGCGGGTTTTTTGTTGCCTGGGATTCAGGGCCGAGCAGGATGCTGGCTAGGGTATGGCAAAAGGCTTACACGGCGTGGTGTCACCTGGCCATGTTGCGAGCCCGGCAGGCTGCGTAATCTACCTACATCAGCGGCGCAGGATGCGTAGCTCTGAGGTCACGGATGAAGACCAGGCCAGGATGGCGCCTGACAGGATGTTGGGATGGTCGCAACAAACAACCCGCTTCGGCGGGTTTTTTGTTGGCTGGAATTCAGGGCCGAACATGGTGCTGGCGAAGGTATGGCAAAAGGCTTACACAGTGTGGTGTCACCTGGCCATGTTGCGGTCCCGGCAGGCTGCGTAATCTACCTACATCAGCGGCGCAGGATGCGCAGCTCTGAGGTCACGGATGAAGACCAGGCCAGGATGGCGCCTGACAGGACGTTGGGATGGTCGCAACAAACAACCCGCTTCGGCGGGTTTTTTGTTTGGGCGTCATTCTGCCTTGGAGTCCGATTCCAGTACGGATGCCGCGGCGATTCGGTTGCGGCCGGCGCCCTTGGCGGCATAGAGCGCCTGATCGGCGCTTTCGGTCAGACGATAGGCATCCATGCCGGCAGCATAGGTGACCAAGCCGACACTGAGGGTGATGGGGCGGCGCGACCAGGCATGGTTGGCAACCGCCGCACGACAGCGCTCGGCCACCAGCTGGGCCGCGTTGCTGTCAGCGCCCGGCAGCAAGATGGCGAATTCTTCGCCGCCATAGCGGAAGCAGGCGTCATTGTCGCGGC
The DNA here is from genome assembly GCF_965111925.1 of Pseudomonas sp. Marseille-Q7302. Taxonomy (NCBI): domain Bacteria; kingdom Pseudomonadati; phylum Pseudomonadota; class Gammaproteobacteria; order Pseudomonadales; family Pseudomonadaceae; genus Pseudomonas; species Pseudomonas sp. Marseille-Q7302. The sequence goes on from NZ_CBCOPK010000001.1 coordinate 1,197,183, forward strand.
AGCTCTGCGACAGCAGCCGGCTGACTGCCTGCAGGGCGACATCGCCGGCCTGATGGCCAAAGGCGTCGTTATAGGCCTTGAAGTGATCGACATCGATCAGCAGCATGGACAGCGGCGTGCCCTGTTCTTCGGCGCGTCGCAGATGCTCCGCCAGGCGCAGGTCGAAGGCGCGTCTGTTGTACAGGCCGGTCAGGGCGTCGGTGACACTGCGTTGTTCGGCGGCCTGCATCATGTCCAGCAGTTGGCGCTGCGAGGCCTCCAGCATGTGCTGCTGCTCGATATGCTCGGTGACATCCACCGACAGTCCCGCCAAGGCGATGCCCTGGCGGGTGACCAGGGGAAATTTGTAGGACTGCCAGAAGATACGTCGTCCATCGTGGGTGGTCATGCGCTCGACGAGGCGGCTCGGCTTGAGCTCGTTCATGACCTGCTCGTCGCTCTGACGAAAGCGCAGCGCCGCGTCCGGCCAGATGACGAAATCGTCCTTGCCGATGATCTCCTCACGGGTCAGCCCCAGCTGTTGCAGAAAGGGCTCGTTGACGTAGGAATAGCGCCAGTCGCGGTCCTTGATATAGGCGACGAAGGGACCGTTGTTCATGAAGGCGGAAAAGTTGATGTCCAGCTCTTCCAGTTGGCGCAGGGTGTCACGCTGCTGCAAGAGAATCGTGACCTGCCGTGCCAGGCGTTGCAGGTTGTCGATCTGGGCGGTTTCGAAGCGGCGGACCCGATCGTCCATCACGCAGAGCGTACCGAGCGCGACGCCGTGTCGATCGAGCAGGGGGATGCCCAGGTAGGCACACATCCCTTCCAGGCCTGGTGCGGCTCTGAGGTGAGCCACGCGCGGATCCCTTTCCAGGTCTTCCACCATGAAAGGCTGTCGCGGGGTGCGGATCGCCAGATGGCACAGTGACGAGTCGACCGGGACCTCGTCCACTCTCAGGCCCTGGCAGGCCTTGAACCAGAGTCGATGACGATCGGCCAGGGTGATGAAGGCCACCGGCGCGCGGGTCAGTTGGCAGGCCAGGACGACGATGTCCTCGTAGGCGGCCTCGACCCCACTATCGAGAATCTGCAGCTCGCTCAGGGCGTGGAGACGCTGGGCGTCATCGGAGGCAGTCATGCGGGCTCTTGAATGCAGTGTCTCAGGCTTGAGCATAGTATCCAGCACGGCGGAGGAAAACCGTGGCCGTTGCGCAAGTGACCGAGGTGCCGGCCGAAGCCGGCACCTCAAGTGACCACCTTAGCGCCTGGGTTGCAGCAGGAGCGCCACCAGGGCGCTCCAGCCGGTCTGGTGCGAGGCGCCGAGCCCGCGACCGTTTTCACCATGGAAATACTCGTGGAACAGGACCAGGTCGCGACTGCGCGGATCATCCTGCAGTTGCGGATAGTCGACCATGCTCGGGCGCTTGCCGTCGGCGTCCTTGAGGAACAGCCGGGTCAGTCGCTGGCTGAGACCATCGGCGACTTCTTCCAGATTGGCCAGGTAGCCGGAGCCGTTGGGATATTCCACCGAGAAGCTGTCGGCATAGTAGCGGTGGAATTCGTGCAGCGACTCGATGAGCATGTAGTTGATCGGCATCCACAGCGGGCCACGCCAGTTGGAATTGCCGCCATAGAGTCGTGAATCCGATTCTGCCGGTTGGTAACGGGCACTGAGCAGATTGCCGTCGGCCTGGCGCATCTCGAAGGGTTGCTGTTCGTGGGCCTTGGACAGCGAGCGGATGCCGTACTCGGAGAGGAATTCGCTGTCATCCAGCATGCGCTTGAGCAGCAGCTTGGTGCGATGACCACGCAGCAGCGAGAGCAGGAATCTATTGCCCTGGCCGGGCTCGGTCCAGCGCGACACCAGGCGGGCGAGATCCGGACGTTGCCGCAGGAAGCCGCGCAGGCGGCCACCCAGGCCCGGCAGGCCTTCATGTTCGCGCTGCTCCAGTACCTGCACCGCGAACAGCGGGATGAGGCCGACGATGGACCTCAGGCGCAGCGGTTCGGCACTGCCATCCGGCTTGTGCAGGACGTCGTAGAAGAATTCGTCCTGTTCGTCCCAGAGGCCGTCTTCGCGTTCGTCGCTGTGATTGATGGCGCCGGCGATATGCAGGAAATGCTCGAAGAACTTGACCCCCAGATCGACGTACACCGGATTTTCCTTGGCCAGCTCCAGGGCGATGCGCATCAGGTCCAGGGCATAGGCGGCCATCCAGGCGGTGCCGTCGGCCTGGTCCAGGTGATAGCCCGGAGGCAGCGGGGCCGAGCGGTCGAAGAGGGCGATGTTGTCCAGGCCGAGGAAGCCGCCCTGGAAGATGTTGCGGCCTTCGGTGTCCTTGCGGTTGATCCACCAGGAGAAATTCAGCAGCAGCTTGTGGAAGACGCGCTCCAGGAAGACGCGATCACCCACTCCGGTCAGGGATTTCTCCTGCAGGTAGACGTGCCAGGTCGCCCAGGCATGCACCGGCGGATTGGCATCCTCGAAATTCCATTCGTAGGCCGGTAGCTGGCCATTGGGATGCATGAACCTGTCCTTCACCAGGAGCAGCAGCTGCTGCTTGGCGAAGCCGGGATCGATCAGTGCATAGGCCACCGCCTGGAAGGCCAGGTCCCAGGAGGCGTACCAGGGATACTCCCACTTGTCCGGCATGGAGACGATGTCGAAATTGAGCAGGTGCCGCCAGTGGCCGTTACGGATGCGTTCGCGCTGCGCCGGTGGCATGGGCTGGGCCGGATCGCCATTGAGCCAGCGATTGACCTCGAAATAGTAGAGCTGCTTGGACCACAGCAGGCCGGCCAGGGCCTGGCGCTGCACCAGGCGCGCATCGGGGTCGCTGATCTTTTCCTGCAGGGCGGCGTAGAAGGCATCGGCTTCGGCGATGCGTTCGGCGAAGATCGCGTCGGCATCCACCGCAAGGGCATTCGTGGGGGCCAGCCGCAGGTAGATCACCGTCGTGGCGCCACCGTCCAGCTCCACGGCGAAATGGGCGGCCGCCTTGCTGCCGAAGTCGCGACGGATCGCCTCACGGGCGCCCTTCACCACGTAGTCGTTGATGCCGTCCTTGAAGGGCCCCTCGGCGGCTTCGCCGGTAAGACGCGGCAGGTTGGTTTCGTTGTTGCAGAACAGCCACTCGACGTCGCGCGGTCCCCAGGCGGTGACCACCAGGTCGGGGCGATCGAAATAGCTGGCGCGGACCTGCTCGCCTTCCAGGCTGAGCATGGAGCGCGGTGGGGTGCCGGTCCAGGCCCAGGTATTGCGCGACCAGATCTGTGGCAGTACCCGCAGGCTGGCGCGCTCGGCGCCGCGGTTCTCCACCGTGACCCGCATGAGGATGTCGTCGGGGGTGTGCTTGGCGTATTCGACGGTGACATCGAAATAACGATTCTCGGCGAAGACGCCGGTGTCGAGAATCTCGTATTCCCGATCATTCAGGCCGCGCCGGGCGTTTTCCTCGGTGAGCTGGGCATAGGGGAAGGCGGCGTGGGGGTACTTGTAGAGCATCTTCTGGTAGGCATGGCTCGGTACGCCATCCAGATAGAAATAGAGCTCCTTGACGTCTTCGCCATGGTTGCCCTCGGCGTTGGTCAGGCCGAACAGGCGTTCCTTGAGAAAAGCATCGCGCTCGTTCCACAGGGCGATGCCCAGGCACCATTGCTGGGCCTTGTCGCAGAACCCGGCGAGGCCGTCCTCGCCCCAGCGATAGGCACGGCTGCGCGCATGGTCATGGGGAAAGTAGCGCCAGGCGTCGCCATCGGCGCTGTAGTCCTCACGGACCGTGGCCCACTGGCGCTCGCTCAGGTAGGGACCCCACTGGCGCCAGGCGGCGGCATCGGTATCGGCCAGGCGCTGGCCTTCGCGGGTATGCAGGATGCCCGGGGCGGGATGTGCCGTCATCGTGTCTCCTGATTCAGGTAACGGTTAAAGCTCGAGAATAGATCATCATTGTGGCGCGCAGAGGCGTCGACTGGCTCATCGCTGCCCTCTTAGTGCCTGATCGCAGCGGAAAAATTCACGCCGCTGCGGTTTCGGTCACAGGGTATCCGATGCGGATGCAGGTGCCTGACCCCTTGCGGCGGACGAAAAAAAGCCCCACGCCCGAAAGGGGTGAGGCTTTGCCAGACTACGCGACCCGAGAGAAATCCTCGGGCCGGTCGCTCATCAGAGCGCCATGTCGTTGGCGGCCTTGTCGGCACGCGGAGCGCTGACGGTAGCCTTGGCGTTCTGGGTGCCGGTGGCGACTGGCGGGGTGGCCAGCTGCAGCACTTCGGCGGTGTAGTTCCACTCCTGCTGCACGCGCTCGGGATCGCCGTTGAGCTTGGTGCCGTAGCTGGGGACGATCTGGTGCAGCTTGGCTTGCCACTCCGGGGTCGCGACCTTGTCCTTGAACACCTTCTCCAGCACGCTCAGCATGATGGGCGCGGCGGTCGAGGCGCCCGGGGATGCGCCCAGCAGGCCGGCGATGCTGCCGTCCTTGGCCGCGACGATCTCGGTGCCCAGCTTCAGCACGCCACCCTTGTCGGCGTCGCGCTTGATGATCTGCACGCGCTGACCGGCCTGCCACAGGCGCCAGTCTTCCTTCTTGGCGTTGGGGAAGTACTCGCGCAGGGCGGCCATGCGGTCGTCATCCGACAGCATCAGCTGGCCGGCGAGGTATTCCACCAGCGGGTACTCGGCCACGCCCACGCGGACCATCGGCCAGGCGTTGTGGGTGTTGGTGCTGGTCAGCAGGTCGAGGTAGGAACCCTGCTTGAGGAACTTGGTGGAGAAGGTGGCGAAGGGCCCGAACAGGATCACGCGCTTGCCGTCGAGCACACGGGTGTCCAGGTGCGGCACCGACATCGGCGGCGCGCCGACCGACGCCTTGCCGTAGGCCTTGGCCAGGTGCTGCTGGGCGACCTCGGGGTTGTCGGTGACCAGGAAGGAGCCACCCACCGGGAAGCCGGCGTAGTCGTTCGCTTCGGGGATACCCGATTTCTGCAGCAGGTGCAGGGCACCGCCGCCGGCACCGATGAAGACGAACTTGGCGTCGGTCTCGGTCTTCTTGCCGTCCTTGAGGTTCTTGTACTCCACGCGCCAGCTGCCGTCGGCATTGCGGGTGATGTTCTCGACTTCGCTGGACAGGTTCAGCTTGAAGTTCGGCTTGGACTGCAGGTTGGCGGCGAACTGGCGGGTGATCTCGCCGAAGTTGACGTCGGTACCCAGCGGGCTCCAGGTGGCAGCGATCTTCTGCTTGGGATCGCGGCCTTCCATCATCAGCGGGACCCACTGCTTGATCTGCGCGGGATCCTCGGAGTACTGCATGCCGGAGAACAGCGGGCTGGCCTTCAGGGCTTCATAGCGCTTCTTCAGGAAGGCGATGTTCTCGTCACCCCAGACGAAGCTCATGTGCGGGGTGCTGTTGATGAAGCTGCGGGGGTCCTTGAGGACGCCGTTCCTGACCTGCCAGGACCAGAACTGACGGGAGATCTGGAAGGCTTCGTTGATCTCGATGGCCTTGGAGATGGTGACCTTGCCGTCTTTGTCTTCAGGGGTGTAGTTCAGCTCGGCCAGGGCGGAGTGGCCGGTACCGGCGTTGTTCCAGCCGTTGGAGCTCTCTTCGGCGACCTTGTCCAGGCGCTCGACCATTTCCATGGTCCAGTTCGGCTCCAGCTCGTTCAGCCAGATACCCAGGGTGGAGCTCATGATGCCACCGCCGATCAGCAGGACGTCGACCTTCTTGGCGTCTTCGGCCTGTGCGGTGCCCAGGGCGGAGGCGATGGCTACGCCGAGCAACGCGCCAGTCATTTTCTTCAGCATGTGGTCTCTCAATCGATAGAAGCTGGGTCTGCTTATCGAGTTTCGGTGCGGTGCGGCACCATGGCACATAGGGGTATGTGCAGTGGGCAAGGCAGAATGCAGCCAGAAACACGCAAGGGCAGGTTCTTGTCCCTCCACCGCCCCTCTCTCGTGAGTCACCGGAGGAGTCGGAGCAAAAACGCATACACGGTCTTGGCAACGGCTGGCCGGAGACAGAGGTCTCGGGCGCGGTTGCGTGCGCGTGGCGTTTTTGTTGGCCGGCATTTTAATGAGAAGACTCCGGGATTCCTAGTCCGTAATTCATAGGCTTTGGCTATTAGCCTTTGGTCTAATCCTGTGCGAACTGGATCAAAGTCCCGTCACATGCCCATCAGGCGGAGCAGGCAGGTTCCGCCTGGCTGCCTGCAGCAGGAGGCAGCACCGACGAAACCGGCCAGAAAGCCGCTGAAGGGTCAGGGTTCGAGGCGCCCGGCGGGCGCCGGACACTCGACTAGGCGAAGCGCCAGGCGAGAAAGCGACTCTGCTTCTGGCCTTGAGCCATGGCGACGACGCGGACCTCGCGGGCCTGCTCGCGGCGCAACGCCGTCTGCAAGGGCGGCAGGTTGCTGGCCTTGGAGACCAGGCAGGTGAACCAGCCGACCTGAGCGGCATGGCTGCGGCTCTCGCGGATCATCCGTTCGATGAAGGCCGCTTCGCCACCGGGACACCAGAGTTCGGCCGCCTGCCCGCCGAAGTTGAGCAGCGGCACCGTCTTGCCGGTGGTCTTGCCCAGGTTCTTCCATTTGCGCTTGTTGCCACGCACGGCGTCGTCGGGGCTGGCGTGGAAGGGCGGATTGCACAGGGTGGCGGCGTAGCGCTCACCGGGTTTCAGGATGCCCGCAAAGATCGCCTGGAAGTCCGGCTGGCGGCGTAACTCGATGGCGGCGGCGCAGTCCGGGTTGGCGGCCAGGGTACGCCCGAAGGCGGCCAGGGCCGCTGGGGCGATGTCGCTGCCAACGAAATGCCAGCCGTACTCCTTGAAGCCGATCAGCGGATAGACGCCATTGGCGCCCGTGCCCACGTCCAGCAGCCGAATCGCCTCCCCTCGAGGAATCTGGCCGCTATTGCCCTCGGCCAGCAGGTCGGCCAGGTGGTGCAGATAGTCCGCCCGACCGGGAATCGGCGGACAGAGAAAGTCGGCGGGGATGTCCCAGTCGCGCACGCCATGGTGCAGCGCCAGCAACGCGCGATTCAGTGCCCGGACCGCCTGGGGATCGGTGAAATCGATGGAGAGATTGCCCCGCGGCGTGGGTGCCACGAATGGCTTGAGCGCCGGGCTCACGCGTATCAGGGCCGGAAAGTCGTAGCTGCCCTGGTGGCGATTGCGCGGATGCAGGGGAGCGGGGCGGCCCGGCAGGGGCCGGCGGGGCGAAGTCATGGCGGCGGACAGGGTGGAAAAGGGGGCGGCAGCCTAGCACAGCCGCCCCCTTGGACTCACGCCGGCGTCGGCGCATCCTCTGGCAGCACGCCGATCTCGCGCAGATTGCGCCAGAAGGCGGCGGGGATGGCTGCCCGCAGCAGTTCAGCGTTCTGCCGGGCCCGCTCCGGGGTGCTGCTGCCCGGTATGGTGGCGGCGACGGTGGGATGGGCGAGACAGAACTGCAGGGCCGCGGCGCGGATATCTACCCCGTGATCCTGGCAGACACCCTCGATCAGCTCGACCTTGCGACGCAGTGCCGGCTCGGCTTCGGCATAGTTGTAGTGCTTGCCACCGGCGAGCAGACCGGAGTTGAAGGGCCCGCCCACCACGATACCCACGCCCCGGCGTTCGCATTCGGGAAAGAGCGTATCCAGGGCTTCACGATGATCCAGCAGCGAATAGCGTCCGGCCAGCAGGAAGGCGTCGGGATCGCTTTGCTCCAGCGCCAGCCGGCAGGGCTCCACCAGGTTGACGCCGAGGCCCCAGCCCAGGATCAAACCCTCCTCGCGCATCTCGGTGAGGGCCTTGGCCGCCCCCTGCATGGCCTGGGCGAAGTAGTCGCGCCAGGCGGGCCCGTGCTGGTCCTCGGACAGATCATGGATCCAGACCAGGTCGAGCCGGTCGGTCTTGAGGCGTTCCAGGCTGGCTTCGATGGAGCGGCGGGCGCCATCGGCGGAATAGTCGAGCACCCGCTTGAAGGGCAGTTCGTCGACGAACGGCGGGGCGTTTTCCGGCTTGTCAGCCGGCTCCAGCAGGCGGCCTACCTTGCTGCAAAGCACGAAGTCATCGCGCGGCTTGTCGGCCAGCACCTCGGCGAAGCGGCGCTCGGACAGGCCGGCGCCATAGTGCGGCGAGGTATCGTAGAGGCGGATGCCGGCCTCCCAGGCGGCTTCGAGGGTCGCTCGGGCGTCGGCGTCGCTTACCTCGCGGAACATGTTGCCTAACGGGGCGCCGCCAAAACCGAGGGAGGGGATGTCGATACGCATGAGAGGTCTCCGGGTGGTGCGTGTCTGCATCCCGACCGGTGCTCCCGAGGTCCTGTTCCCCTAATCCGCCGGACGTAACAGCGCCACTTCCTGCTTTGTGAGCGCGCGATGAGCACCCTCTGCCAGTGTTGGGTCCAGCGCCAGGCCGCCAATGCGATCGCGGTGCAGGGCGATGACCTCGATGCCGAAGCGCCCGAACATGCGCTTGACCTGGTGATAGCGGCCCTCGACCAGGGTCAGGTAGGCACTGCGTTCATCCAGCAGCTCCAGCTGGGCGGGCTGGGTCGTGAGGTCTTCGTAGGCGAAATAGAGGCCCTCGGCAAAGGCTGCCACCAGGTGCGGCGGGATGACCTCGGCGGTGGTGACCAGGTAGCGCTTGGTCTGCTTGTGCCGTGGATGGCTCAGGCCACGCGACCACTGGCCATCATTGGTGAGCAACAGCAGGCCCGTGGTGTTGAAGTCCAGCCGCCCGGCCAGGTGCAGATCGGCACGCTGGTCCGGATCGAGGCAGTCCAGCACCGTGGGATGGCGGGTATCGACCGTGGCGCTCACGCAATCACGCGGCTTGTGCAGCATCAGGTAGCGACCGCCGGGGCCGTCTTGCAGCAGGCGCTCGTCGGACTCGATGCGATCGAAGGCGAACACCTCTCGCTCGGCCTGCAGGGTCGTGGCGCCGTTGACCTTTATCCGACCCTCGGCGAGCAGGCGGCGGGCCAGCTGGCGACCCAGCTCGGGGCGATTGCCCAGCCAGCGATCCAGGCGCATCAGCTGCTCTCGACCTGGGCCCCGACGGCGCAGGCGGGGCAGAGGCAGCGCCGATCACGCTCCTCCTCGGGCAGACGCGCCAGGGCGGCCGGAGCGATCGGCGTCTGCAAGCACCAGCAGTCGTGGATCTCACCGCCGGCGGCGAGGACGCAGCGATTGGGCCTGCCGCAGAGCGGACAGCGTGTGGGATCGAAGAGGGTGGGAGAGGCGGTCATGGTGATCTCGTCAGGCGAAGCGGGCGGCAGAGTACCGGAAATTGCGACCTGGATAACGTCTCCTGCGCCGGGTGTCTGCGTAATGTCGCCTCCAGGGTGCAGTCTGCACCCTGAACGCAGTTCGGAGGTGGTTCCGCCTGACGCAGACCACGCGGAAACGGGCCCCTATCGGCCTGTTCCCTGGGGATGCCCATTCGTCCACCTTGAACTAGGCTTCTGCAGCTGTCTTCCTGGAGCCGCAGTCGATCCTACCCAGGCTCGCACGATCTGCAGCAGGCCTCAGCGCTACCCGTCGGACCACCCGAGGAACCCATGACAATAAACGCTCTGCGCACCCTGATCCGTACCCTCATACCCGGCACCCTGCTGGTCAGCCAGCTGGCCCTGGCCACCGAAGCCGATGTCGGCCAGACCCTGGCACGCCAGGCCGGCATTCCCTGGCCGGCGGTGATCGCCCATCGCGGCGCCTCCTTCGATGCCCCGGAGTCCACCGCCCCGGCCTATCTGGTGGCGCGGGAGCTGGGCGCCGACTACCTGGAACTCGACCTGCAGCGCACCAAGGATGGCCAGCTCATCGCCCTGCATGACGATACCCTGGAACGCACCACCGATGTCGCCAAGCGCTTTCCCGACCGTGCCAAGGCACCGGTCAGCCAATTCACCCTGGCCGAACTCAAGTCGCTGGACGCCGGCAGCTGGTTCAACCAGGCCCATCCCGACCGCGCCCGTCCGACATTCGCCGGACTCAAGATCCTCACCCTCGACGAGGTCATCGACATCGCCGAAGGCGGTCGCAACAAGCCGGGCCTCTACATCGAGACCAAGCAGCCTAAGCTGTTTCCCGGCATCGAGCGTGACCTCAAGGCCAAGCTGACCCAGCGCGGCTGGCTCGGCCAGCCCAAGGCCGGCGCCACCGGCGTCGCCGCCATGCCCGGCCGGGTGATTCTGCAGACCTTCGAGAAGAGCAGCCTGGAGCTCTTGCAGAAGGAGATGCCCAAGACGCCGAAGATCCTTTTGCTGTGGCTGGGTGACGACTACATCCCGGCCAAGGCCGGACCGAGTTATGCCGACTCCGGCGAGGCGAGCAAGGCGGCCTACTATGCCAAGCAGCAGGTGCGCTCCGAGGGTGACTTCACCGCCTGGATCGAGTGGGCCAAGGCCCATGGCGCCATCGGCATCGGCCCGTCGGCGGCCCTAGAGGAGGGCGGCGACCAGAGCTATGCGGATCTGGTGAAGCCCTGGATGAATGATGTCGCCCATGAACGCGGCCTGCTGGTGCATGCCTATACCGTGGATTCGGCGGTGGACTACGCCCGGCTGGCGCCGCGTGGTGTGGATGGCTTCTTCAGCAACCGCAGCGCTGAATTGCTGAAGTTCTACGAACGGCCGGCCAAGCAGGAGCCGGATGCACTGCTCAAGCAACTCGGCTACTAAGTCGCTACGGGGAGGCCTTGCGGTCTCCCCACATCCAGCGGAGATCGCCATGTCACTCGAAGCCTTCAACGGTGCCAAGCTGGCCTTGCTCTGCGCGGACCAGATACTGGTCTATCAGCGCGACGACAAGCCCGATATTCCCTGGCCGGGACTCTGGGACCTGCCCGGTGGCGGTCGTGAAGACGGCGAAACGCCCGAGCGTTGTGCCCTGCGTGAACTGGAGGAGGAGTTCGGGCTGGTGCTGGACGAATCGCGGCTGATCTGGGGCCGCTGCTATCCACCCCGCCAGCCGGGCTACCTGCCTAGCTGGCTGTTCGCCGGGGTGCTGAGCCAGGCCGACATCGCCGCCATCCGCTTCGGCGACGAAGGCCAGGACTGGCGGCTGATGAGCGTCGTCGATTTTCTCGCCCATCCCCAGGGGGTGCCCCATCTGCAGGAGCGGCTACAGCACTACTTGGCCGAGCGGCAGAAGAATGGGCCGGCGGCGACCAGCGTCTCTTAATCCCGGCTGAATGAACGTGCGATAGCTGGGCGCGCGGCACCGCCGCAGCTTAAGCTTTCTCCAGGCCCATCCGGGCCGTTCTGGAGACTCCCCCATGCGCCATTTCCTCTTGGCGTCGCTCTGTGCCCTGACCTTCACCGGCTGCACCGTCTACGACACGTCCCCACGCTATTACAGCCGTCCGGCACCGCCTGCGGCCGTCTTCTATGGCACGCCGGCCTATCCGCCGCCCGCGGTCATCGTGCGGCCCTATGGCTACGGCTACTACTATCGACCGGCACCTCCGCCGCCACCGCACTGGGGGCCTCCGGGCTGGGGACCGCGTCCGGGCTATGGTCCGCCCGGTTGGGGCCCACGTTACGGGCCTCCGGGGTGGGGCCCGCGCTGGTAGCGGGTTTGACAGGGGCAGCCGGCTTTTCTAGGGTGCTGCCCTTGTCTTGACCAGGAAGCCTCGAATCGTGGATGACGATCGCATCAAGCTCGACCCCCAATGGAAAGCCGCGCTGCGCGATGAGTTCGAGCAGCCCTACATGCGTCAGCTGAGCGAATTCCTGAGGCGCGAGAAGGCCGCGGGCAAGGTCATCCATCCGCCCGGTCCGCTGATCTTCAATGCGCTCAATACCACCCCTTTGGATCAGGTGAGGGTGGTCATCCTCGGCCAGGATCCCTATCACGGTCCCGGCCAGGCCCATGGCCTGAGCTTCTCGGTGCAGCCTGGCGTACCGGCACCACCGTCGTTGCAGAACATCTTCAAGGAACTCAAGCGCGACCTGAACCTGCCCATTCCCAACCACGGCTACCTCCAGCACTGGGCCGAGCAGGGCGTGCTGCTGCTCAACACCTCGCTAACGGTGGAGCAGGCCAACGCCGGGTCCCACGCCAAGGCCGGCTGGCAGAGATTCACCGATCGCATCATCGAAGTGGTCAGTGCCGAGCGCGAGAATCTGGTGTTCCTGCTCTGGGGCAGCCATGCCCAGAGCAAGCAGACGCTCATCGACCCCCAGAAGCACCTGATCCTCAAGTCGGCGCACCCTTCACCACTGTCCGCTCACCGCGGTTTCATCGGCAACGGCCATTTCGGCCGCACCAACGAATTCCTGCGCAACGCCGGCCTGACCCCCATCGACTGGGCGCTGCCACCGCTGGCGTAGGGGCGTCCTAGAGCGCTTACACCTTGTAATCCTCTGGTGCTTGTTGACCGACCGCTCATCCGGGACAGTCGGGGATGACGTCCCGCACCGGAGAGAGCTCATGACCGAAAACAATAACAAGGTCGCGCCCGCCCCCTCGGCGACCGATCCCTCCCAGCCGCCTCGCGGCACCCTGGCGCGCTGGAAGCTGGTGGGCCCGGGCATCGTGGTCGCCGTGACCGGGGTCGGCGCCGGTGACCTGGTCGCCACCCTCATCGCCGGCTCGCGCTTCGGCTATGCGCTGCTCTGAGCGGCGGTGGTGGGCTGCATCGTCAAGATCGCCCTGGCTGAAGGCTCCGCCCGGTACCACCTGGCCACTGGCTCGACCATGCTCGAAGGCTGGCGCTCCATGGGCATCTGGACCTACTGGAACTTTGGCATCTACATCGTGCTCTGGGGCTTCGTCTACGGCGGCACGGCCATGAGCGCCACCGCCTTGCCGCTGGCCGCGCTGTTCCCGGATATCCTACCGTTCTGGGCCTGGGGCGCCCTGTCGGGCATCGCTGGCGCGGTCTTCGTGCTGCTCAATCGCTATGCGGTGTTCGAGGCGGCGATGAAGGTCTTCATCGGCGTAATGTTCGTGGTGGTGGTGGGGCTGGCCATCCTGGTGGTGCCCAATCTGGGCCAGGCCGTCACCGGTTTGGTGCCGACCATCCCCGAGGGCTCGGCCATCTATACCCTGGGCCTCATCGGCGGGGTGGGCGGCACCATCACCATGGCCGCCTATGGCTACTGGGTGAACGCCAAGGGCTGGCGTACCCCGGCCTGGATGACCATGATGCGGCTGGACAACCAGGTGGCCTACATCGCCACTGGCATCTTCGTCATCGCCATGCTGATCGTCGGCGCCGAATTGCTCTATACCGCCCAGATCACTCTGGCCGGTGGGGACCGCGGCCTGCTCGATCTGGACCGGGTGCTGGAAGAACGCTTCGGCCCCGTGGTCTCCACCGTCTTCCTAATCGGCTTCGCCGCCACCACCTTTTCCTCGATCCTCGGCGTCTGGCACGGCGTGTCCCTGCTGTTCGCCGACTTCGTCCGCCAGGCCACGGGTGGCGCTGGTGATCGGGGTGACCTGGAGAAGACCACCGCCTTCCGCTTCTATGTGCTCTGGCTGACCTTTCCGCCGATGCTCCTGCTGCTGCTCGGGCGGCCCTTCGGACTGATCATCGCCTACGGCGCCTTCGGGGCCTTCTTCATGCCCTTCCTGGCGCTGACGCTGATCTGGCTGCTCAATTCCAAGCGGGTGCCCAAGGAGTGGCGTTCGGGCTGGCTGTCCAACGGCCTGCTGGGGCTGGCTGCGGCGCTGTTCATCGTCCTCAGCCTGAGCGAACTCGCTCGGCTGTTTTGAGCGTTGCCGGCAGGATGCTCCTTGCAGAGAATGCCCGAGAGCGGCGCGGCCAGTGTCTCGATGACGATGGCCGAGTCGCTTGATTTCACAGCATCCGGCGACGAGCCTGGTTCCAGCAGAGGCCATCGGTAGATGGCCTGATCTGTGGCGTCCGTAGGGAGCTTTCGGTCCGCTCCTTTTTCGATTTCGCTGAGCAGCAGCGGGATGTCTAGCGCCACCGCCATTCTCGCGCCAGCACCGCACGGACGTACTCGTCACCTATGCACATCAAAGCGATCGTTCTCGATGAAAGGGGCAGTTGGCTGGCGATGCCGTTACTCAGCGTACCGGCTGCAGCGGCAACTCCACCTCGCCACCGTTGTTCAGGTCCACCACCACCGGCTCCTTGGTCAGGTACAGTGGGCGACCGCCCAGCAGGATGCGGCCGCTGAGCAGATAGCGCTCGCCGCTCTTGACCTTGGCCGGGGCGTAGTCGAGGCGGAAGGGCACCTGATCCTGCTGCTTGACGAACAGGGTGCGCTGGGCCAGGCGGCCGCTCGGCGTGTCGCCGGCGCTGGCGCTGTACAGGCTGATGGTGAGCTTGGCGGTGGGCGGTACCGGCTCGCTGGCGGTAAAGGTGGCCTGGCCGCTGAGGCTGGTCATGCTTGGCTGGGCAGGCACGCCGGGAGTGGTGGTCTGCGGCTGTTCGGTAGGCGGCAGCGGCTGGCCGGCCGGGGACGGCGGTGTCGCGGGACCGGGGCGCAGCCCACTACAGGCGCTGAGCAGCAGCGAGGTGGCGAGCAGGGTGACGATTCTTTTCATGGATGAATCCTAGGTTGAAATCGACTGCTGTGACCGGTGCCGGCGCGCTTAGTTGCTGGCAACGGGTAGGGTTTCAGGGGCCGGCAGGTCCGGGGCATCGGGTCTATCCAGGGCCACCTGGCGGATCGACAGGCGAATCTCCGCGGGCAGCACCCGCTTGCCTGCGCCCTCGGCCAGTTCACCCAGCAGTTCGTGGTGGCCCAGGGTGCCGTCGTCCGCCTTGCGCAGCACCCCCTCGGCCAGCAACGTCTGGATGAAATGGCGGAACAGCGACTTGTCGAAGAATTCCGGCGCATTGAGGCCATGCAGCACCGACAGCCGCTGGGCCATCACCGTGCAGAGCTCCTCCAGCTGCGGCGCGGTCAGGCTGTTCTGGCCATGGTTGAGGATGAGCGCGGTCGTCATGTAGTAGCGCTGCAGGGTCTGCAGGATGGCCCGCGCCAACAGGGTGAGGCGGACGAACTGCCGCGAGCTGGGCGCGGCGCGCACGAAGACGTCGTCTTCGATGCGCAGCAAGCCGCGCTCCACCATGGCCTCCAGCCAGCCGTCCAGCACCAGGGGTAGCTCGTCGCGCTCCCAGTGGATGAACAGCTCGGCCTGCAGGTAGGGATAGAGTGCCAGGGCGAAGCGGTGGATCAGCTCGCGGGTCATGCGCCCGGTGTTCTGGAAGAAGCTGGCGATCAGCGCGGGTATGGCGAAGAGGTGCAGGACGTTGTTGCGGTAATAGGTCATCAGGACCGCGTTCTGTTCGTCCAGGTAGAGGATGCGTCCCAGGGCGTCCTGCTGCTCGGCGAGGAATCCCAGGCCACGCACCTCCTCGATGATGGCCTGGCCGTCGCCCTCGGGCAGGGTGACACTGTTGGAGTAGGGCACCCGCCGTAAGAGGTCCAGATAGAGGTCGATGGCGCGCACCAGGGCGCCTTCGTCGAGGGCCTGGCGGTTGGTCGACAGCAGCGCCAGGGCCACCAGGTTGACCGGCGTGACCGCCGCGGCGGCATTGATGCGGCGCACCACCCGCTCGCCCAGTTCGTGGGTGACGGGGTTGAACCAGGCCGGTTTCAGCTCTTCGTCGAGGGGTTCGTCGCGCCAGCCGGGGCGCCGCGCATCGAGGAAACCCTGCAGCGGAATGGGTTCGCCGAAGTTGACCCAGACCCGGCCGAAGCGTTGGCGCAGGGCGCCAAACACCTTGACCAGATCGAAGAGGGATTCCTTCTTCTTGGTTGCGCCGCGCAATTCGCCCAGGTAGGTGCGGCCTTCGAAGACCTTTTCGTAGCCGATATACACCGGTACGAAGACGATGGGTCGCCGGGAGTCGCGCAGGAAACTGCGCAAGGTCATGGCCAGCATGCCGGTGCGCGGCTGCAGGGTGCGCCCGGTGCGCGAGCGACCGCCCTCGACGAAGTATTCGGTGGAGAAGCCGCGGCTGAAGAGGCTGTGCAGGTATTCGTTGAACACCGCCGCATAGAGGGCATTGCCCTTGAAGCTGCGCCTCATGAAGAAGGCCCCGCCGCGGCGCAGGATATTGCCCACCACCGGCATGTCCAGGTTGATGCCGGCGGCGATGTGCGGCGGTGTCAGGCCGTTCTGGAAGAGCAGATAGGAGAGCAGCAGGTAGTCGATGTGGCTGCGATGGCAGGGCACGTAGACCACGGTGTGGCCGGGCGCCATCTCCTGGATCCGCTCGATATGGCTGACCTTGACGCCGTCATAGATGCTGTTCCAGAACCAGCGCAGGCCGACGTCCAGGCAGCGCACCACCGGATAGGAGAAGTCCGAGGCGATCTCCCGCGCATAGTGCGCCGCCTCGTCTTCGATACGTCCCGGCGTGGCCTTGCGCTGGGTGATCTCCCGGGCAATGGTCGCCCGCACCTGGGGCGCGCGGAGCAGCCCGCGCAGCAGGGTGCGCCGGTGCGACAGGTCCGGGCCGATCACCGCCTGGCGCACGTTGCGGAAGTGGATGCGCAGCCGCCGCATCACCAGGCGCTCCAGGCGCTGCGGATCAGGGCGCTGAGCGGCCAGTTCGTCCAGCGACAGCGGCTTGGAGAATTGCACCCGGGTCAGGCGGCCCAGCACCAGGATGCGCGCCAGCTTGCGCAGCCGTCCGGTCACCACCCAGTTGTCCGCCCAGAGCAGCTTCCAGGGACTGGTCTCGCGATCCGGCGACTGGCCCCAGAAGACGCTGACAGGTACCAGCTGGACGTCCGCCAGACCCTGTTCGGTTACCGCTGTCACCACTCGGCGCAGGGTGGGCGGTACCGAGCGCCGTGCCGGACGCCCGCGCCAGTTGGCTTTGCCAACGGCGTTGAAATAGGCCAGTGGCTCGGTGCGGCTACCCAGTACCAGCGGGCGCAACGGGCGCGGCAGTCCGGCCTTGCGGCATTCGCGGTCAAGCACCGCCAGATCGCTCAGCGAGGCCTCGGGGAGCACATAGAGCACCGGCTTGCTGGGGTCGATGCGGCTGAGCAGGCTGGCCGCCTGGGTCGTCTCGGAGCGAACCCAGAGATAGAGCAGGCGCTTGAGCAGCGAAAAGGCCAGAAGGCGCAGCGGCGAACGAGTCATGGAGGGCTACCGGATGGACGAGGCGGCAGTGTGCCGGATGGCCTGGTGGGCGTAAAACCACCCGCCTTGTTCTGACTTCGACCCGGTAGTCGGCACCTTGTCCCCGCCGTCGAAAAAATGCCGTCTAAATCGTCGAAAACCCGTCGCCAGTGCGGCTTTCAGCCATGATGGCACTTTGCGTAAAGAACGTTGCTTTTGCCGGGAAAGCCATGCTTTATAAGGTGTCGGCAGGTTCTTGCCGATGGTCGGAAACGGGCTGCCAGCCTGGCGACCGGTCCGGCGAGCGATCTGTACCGATATAACAAAGCAACCCGATCGCCCACCTTGTGGCGAGCGGGGATAGGAAATCCAGAAAGCTTCGGAGAGATGTGATGGGTGAGCAACGCGAAACCGGGACCGTCAAGTGGTTCAATGACGCCAAGGGATATGGATTCATTCAACGCGAGGGCGGCGCCGACGTGTTCGTTCACTACCGCGCCATCCGCGGTGAAGGCCACCGTTCCCTGGTCGAAGGCCAGCAGGTGGAGTTCTCGGTGATCGAGGGCCAGAAGGGCCTGCAGGCCGAAGACGTCGCCCGGGTCTAAGACCCGTTTCGCGAGGGGCTCAAGGCTCCTCGCGCCTTCAGATCACTCGGTACGCCAGACGATTTCCTCGACACCCTCGTCCGTGACCTTCAGCCAGCGATCGGCGGCTTCGTCCTCTTCTTCTTCGCTCCAGCCACTGGGGGCACAGCGCACCTGTACCTGCAGGGCCGCCTGGGCGTCACGCGCGCAGGCCAGGTCGTCAACCCAGGGCGATACATCGCTTTCCAATAGCAGGCTGTGCCACTTGCCGACCGCCTTGGGCAGCCAGGTGACCGGAATAGGCTCGCCACCATAGCGCAGGGTGCACTTGAAGGTCTGCCCGCGGGCCTGCCAGGCGCAAGGCATGGCGAACACCTGTTCGAGCCAGGCCGAGACGGCGTCCTGGTCGACGTCCTTGAGATAGATTTCGATATCGGGCTGGCGCATGGGGCTTAGGCTCCGGATTTGACGATCCAATCGTAACGTACTGCCACCCGCACCTCGAAGGGCTCGGCCAGGACCCGCTCGCGACGCTTGGCGTTGACGCGCCAACCGTGGGGCGTCATGGCCAGTAGGTCTTCGCGGGTCTGGCGCTCGGCCAGCGGCAGCACGAATTCGAGCCCTTCGCTGTGGGCCAGTTCCAGCCCGGGCGGCAGATCCTGCAGGTGCTTGTCTGCGGCATAGTCACGTACCTCGTCATAGAGCCGCTGGCGCAACTCCAGCAGGTGGGCGCTGGCCGGGCCCAGACGCAGGATGCCGCCGCCTGGTGCCAGCACGCGCAGGGCCTCGGCCCAGTCGATGGGGCTGAAGACACTGGCCAGCAGCTGGCAACTGGCGTCCGGCAGCGGCAGGCGCGCCATGCTCGCCACCAGCCAGGTCAGCGCTGGGGTACGTCGGCAGGCGCGGCGCACCGCCTCGCGGGAGATGTCCAGGGCATAGCCGTCAGCGGCGGGCAGGGCCTGGGCCAGGCGTGCGGTATAGAAGCCTTCGCCACAGCCCACGTCGATCCAGCGCTGGGGCGCGCGTTCGGCAGCCAGCTGCGCCAGGCGCTCGGCCAGGGGCGCATAGTGACCGGCATCGAGAAAGCGTCGGCGTGCCTCGACCATGGCGGCGTTGTCACCCGGATCCAGGCTCTTCTTGTGCTGCACCGGCAGGAGATTCAGGTAGCCCTGACGGGCGCGGTCGAAGCGATGGCCGGCTGGGCAGCCGACGCCACCTTCGAGTTCGGCCAGCGGGGCCTGACAGAGCGGACAGATGAGTTTCATGCCAGCAACCGCACCAGGGTGCCGTAGTAGACCTCGGTCAGGAGATCCAGGTCGCTGGCCAGCACGTGCTCGTCCACCTGGTGGATGGTGGCGTTGACCGGACCCAGTTCCACCACCTGGGCGCCCAGGGTAGCGATGAAGCGACCATCCGAGGTGCCGCCACTGGTTGAGGCCTCGGGGCGATAGCCGGTGACCGCCTCCACGCTGGCCGCGACGGCGTCGAGCAGGTCGCCCGGCTCGGTGAGGAAGGGCAGGCCGGACAGCGACCAGTCGATGTGCCAGTCCAGGCCATGGCGGTCGAGGATGGCCTCGACGCGGGCCTGCAGGCCTTCCACGGTGGATTCGGTGGAGAAGCGGAAGTTGAACAGCGCCTGCAGTTCGCCCGGCACCACATTACCGGCACCAGTGCCGGAGTTGAGATTGGAAATCTGGAAGCTGGTGGGCGGGAAGAAGGCGTTGCCGTCGTCCCATTGCTCGGCGGCGAGATCCGCCAGGGCCTGGGCCGCCAGGTGGATGGGATTGCGCGCCAGGTGCGGATAGGCCACATGGCCCTGCTTGCCGCGCACGGTCAGGCGGCCATTGAGCGAACCGCGGCGACCGTTCTTGACCACATCGCCCAGCAACCGGGTACTGGAGGGCTCACCGACGATGCACCAGTCCAACCGCTCGCCGCGCTCGCGCAGGCGCTCGACCACGGCGCGGGTGCCGTGCAGGGCGGGGCCTTCCTCGTCACTGGTGATCAGGAAGGCGATGGCACCGCGATGGTCGGGATGGTCGGCGACAAAGCGCTCCACGGCGATGATCATGCTCGCCAGGCTGCCCTTCATGTCGGCGGCACCACGGCCGCGCAGCATGCCGTCGGCATCCACATGGGCATTGAAGGGCGCCTGCTGCCAGGCCTCCAGCGGTCCGGTGGGCACCACGTCGGTGTGGCCGGCGAAGCACAGCACCGGACCCTCGCCGCCACGGCGCGCCCAGAAGTTGTCCACCTCCTCGAAGCGCAGGGGTTCGAGGGCGAAGCCCAGGCGCTCCAGGCGCTGCATCATCAGGGCCTGGCAGCCTTCGTCCAGCGGCGTGACCGAAGCTCGGCCGATCAGGTCGCAGGCGAGTTCCAGGGTGGGGGTGAGGGCGGTGGTCATGGCGGGTCCCGGGAGGCGGCTAGGGTTCAGGGGGAGCGGTATGGTAAAGGAAAACCTATACTGTGGCTTTTGGTGCGACACGAATGCTCGTGTTGTGCTTGGTTGGTAGCTTGCCTTGGCACCTAAACCCTTGTTTTACAAGGGTTTAAAGCCTGAAGAAGCACGAGAGCCGGTCCTGCCGCGTCTGCTTTGACCCACCTGTGGGGACATTACGATCCCTGCTCGTCAGGGTTAGTACGTCTCAATTTTGGCCGTTTCCGGCTATAAATTGATCAATTGGACGTAACAGAGAGCAATTTCCATTAGTGGAATTGTATCTAAATGTAACAAGACTCCCTGTGGGTGATCGATCCCGCAAGGGGTCAATCCATCACTGGGATGCCTTGGTCTCATTTGGCCTATGCCAACGTCGTGAGACGCTAGGGTATCTCGTCCAAGCACGGAGCAACCGCTCCGTTGTGCATTGCTCAACCTCGCTGGCATAGGGGGCACCGAGCCTGGCATGTACCTGCCAGTTCACTACATCGGCATGCGTCGGGGGCCAACCCTGGGGTGTGAAGCCCGATCGACAACGTCCTACCCCAAATGGGGGTGCGATGGCTGGTAACAGCCACGTGCAGCTCCCGAATTGCACGGGGGCAAGGGGCTAGTGACCTAACCCGTACGGTTAACGAAAGTGAATCGTCGCTTGACCCTCCGTAAACAGTAACGGGCCTACGGCAATTAATAGGCCTTAGCCAAAAATGGCACCGCAGTTCGGCGCTCGCCGTCAAAAGAGGCGACGCGGTATCACTATGACTGCCGGGGGAAAGACGGAACCTAACCGGGGAATCGATGCACATCGGGGAACGTGGCAATCCCGACCACCCGCCTAACCAGCAACATCGGAAGGCAGGCAATCCGCAAGGAAAGCTGTTGGGTGTGGGGAATGGGAGGGTGCAAAAAGCGAATGGCTGTCTGTAATGGGCGGCATATCGATTGAAACATTATCGACAGGGGCAACCCTGGCTGACGTGCACCTGGTTTACGGGCGCATGATCTAGTGCTGATTTCCAGCGAAACGACCCTAGGGGTGACTTCAACCCCTAGGGGGAGAAGTCCGTCCCGAAGGTTACTGACCTGAGGAGGACTGTATGAATACGCAACCAGCAACACCGGTTTCGTCTGCGTCTCCTGACGGTGTGAAGGGCTGGCACGATCTCGATTGGGCCAAGATCCAAATCTCCGTTCGGAAAACGCAGTTGAAGATTGCGCAGGCAACAAAGGCTAGTGACTGGCGTAGGGTTAAACGTCTACAACGGTTACTGACCCATTCGTTTTATGGTCGCTGTTTGGCTGTAAGACGGGTGACTGAAAACCGGGGTCGCAAGACTCCGGGCGTCGATGGAGAAACCTGGGGGACGCCCCCAGCCAAGCTCTACGCCGCGAAGCGTCTATCGGAGAAACGAGGCTATCGGCCCAAACCGCTTCGGCGGGTGTGGATACCGAAGCCAGGAAAGAAGGAAAAGCGTCCACTAGGCATACCGACGATGTTTGATCGGGCCATGCAAGCGCTCTACTTAGCCGCCCTTGAGCCGGTTATCGAAAGCAGCAGCGATCCGAAAAGTTATGGCTTTAGGCCTGACCGATCAACGACTGATGCAATGGCCGAACTCTTCAACCTACTCTCACAGCGGACCTGTGCCCAGTGGATATTGGAAGGAGATATCAAGGGGTTCTTCGACAACATCAATCACGAGTGGCTGTGCCAGAACGTCCCTATGGACAAGAAGGTGCTGCGGCTGTGGTTGAAGGCCGGGGTAATCGACCGGCGACACTTCAAGGCTACGGAGGCCGGAACGCCACAAGGTGGGATCATCTCGCCCTGCTTGGCCAACGCCACACTAAATGGGTTGGAGTCTCAGCTTCGAACGTATTTGATTTCCAAGTTTGGGAAGAAAAGGGCGGAGAAGCTAAAGGTGCATGTGGTTAGGTATGCGGATGATTTCGTCATCACAGCGGATAGTAACGAGCTGTTGCGTGACGAAGTCCAACCATGGGTCGAGCTATTCCTGTCAGCACGAGGGGTCAAGCTGTCCTCTGAGAAAACTCATATCACTCACATCTACAAAGGCTTTGACTTTTTAGGGTGGAACTTTAGGAAGTATGTGCCGAGGTCGCCATATAAGCGTGCCAAGCTATTTATAAAACCGGCAAGAAAGAATGTTTCTGCATTCTATCGTAAGGTGAAAGAGATAGTGAGGAGCAGTGGTGCACTAACTCAGGGAGAGTTAATCGGACGCCTAAATCCGGTACTGAAAGGGTGGGCTAACTATCACTCTCCAGTGGTGGCAAAGAAGACCTTCAATAAGCTAGATAGCGACATTCACTGGCTATTGAAGCGGTGGGCGAAACGCAGACATCCAAGAAAACTGGCCGCATGGTGTGAAAACAAATACTTTCATGCAATCGGCACGCGGAACTGGGTGTTTGCATCCCTTCATAAGAGTAGTAAAGGAGAGCAGAAGCTCCGTCAGCTTTACAGATTGGCGGATACGGAGATTGTGCGGCACATGCACCTAGCGGTTGAGTACCAACCCTATGATGTGGAGCGCGAGCAGGAGTGGGAGAAGTTAAGGGTCAAACGGATGCAGCACAAGCTGCGTTATCGAAGACAAATACTTTATCTTTTCCGACGACAGCAAGGAAAATGCGCGCTGTGTGGTCACGCAATCACTAAAGAGACTGGATGGGACGATCACCATGTCATCAGACGGGTGGACGGCGGTCCAGACACTTTGAACAACCGTACACTTCTTCACCCAAGCTGCCACTCGCTGGTTCATAGCCGGCGGCATAAGGTAACCCTGCGATACAGCGGTCTTAAGTGTTAAGATCGTAGTCACAGTTGCCGGCCAGCTATTGGCTGGTTTTTCGTAAGCTTGAGCCGTGTGCGGTGAAAGTCGCCCGCACGGTTCTTAGGGGGCTCTGGATCAGATAATGATCCAGGGCTACCCGACTGGAAAGCCTTCATGACGTTCGATGAACAACGCTTCGGTGGGATCGCCCGGCTCTATGGGCAGGAGGCCGTCGAGCGCCTGGCCGCCAGTCACGTCGCCGTGGTCGGCATTGGCGGGGTAGGTTCCTGGGCTGCCGAAGCCCTGGCTCGCAGCGGTGTCGGTCGCATCAGCCTGTTCGATCTGGACGACGTCTGCGTCAGCAACACCAATCGCCAGGTGCACGCCCTGGAAGGCCAGGTGGGCCGGCCCAAGGTCATGGTGATGGCCGAGCGCATCCAGGCCATCAACCCGGCCTGCGAGGTGAAGGCGGTGGCGGACTTCGTCACCCGCGAGACCATGGCCGACTACATCACCGAGGATCTTGACCTGGTGCTGGACTGTATCGACAGCGTGGCCTCCAAGGCGGCGCTGATCGCCTGGTGCAAGAGGCGCAAGATCGCCATCGTCACCACTGGCGGCGCCGGCGGCCAGATCGACCCGACCCAGATCCAGGTGGTGGACCTCAATCGCACCTACAACGACCCTCTGGCCTCGCGGGTGCGTTCGCTGCTGCGTCGCGACTATGGCTTCTCGCGCAATCCCAGCCGCCACTACAGCGTGCCCTGCGTCTTTTCCACCGAGCAGCTGCGCTATCCCAAGCCGGACGGCAGCGTTTGCCAGCAGAAGAGTTTCGTCGGCGAAGGTGTGCGCCTGGACTGCGCCGGCGGCTTCGGCGCGGTGATGATGGTCACCGCCACCTTCGGCATGGTCGCCGCGGCCCGGGCTGTGGACAAGCTGATCCAGAAGCCGAAGAAGTAGCTTTTCGCAGGTTGGGCTGAGCGCAGCGAAGCCCAGCGCTGCCCAGGTCGAGCCCACATGTTGGGCTTCGGCGATGGAGCTGCCTCAGCCCAACCTTGTATCTCGACTACGGCCCCTTTGCGAGGTCATAGTCCCCGACTGATCATCGGGGGAGGATGGCAAGCCGTATCCACCCTTAAGCCTTTGAGCTTGCAACGTAGATTGGGCTGCCTCCTCCACACTCATCCATTAAGTCCGAACGGTATCTGGAGCCACAAGAGCTCGTATTACGCAAGGTTGGACAGGATGACGTGATCATCAAGACACCTTCGTGGAGGAGATCTCATGGCAGTGGTAGTGGGCATCGATATCGCCAAGCGCACCTTTGATCTGGCGATGCTGCAACCCAACGGCAAGTATCGAACCAAGGGCAAACTGGCTAACGACAAGGCAGGCTTCGCGGTCTTTGCCGACTGGCTGCAGCGGCATGCCGAACCGGACGCCTGGATCGTGATGGAGGCGACCGGCATCTACCACGAAGCCCTTGCCGAGCACTTTCATGCCTTGGGCTATCGGATCGCCATACTCAACCCTGCGCAGGTTGCCCGCTATGCACAAAGTCAGCTGCAGCGCAGCAAGACAGACAAGCTCGATGCCAAGCTGATTGCCACCTATGGCCAGCTGCATCTGGATCGACTACGGGCCTGGCAACCTGAGCCTCTGCCCTTGCGCCAACTCCGCGCGCTGACCCGACGCTTGGAAGATCTTCGATCGCTGCGGCAGATGGAGCTCAACCGACTCGAGGTCAGCCCGGAAAACGTCCAGGACTCGATCCGAGCAGTCCTGCAGCGGCTCGATGAACAGATTGCCTGGACGCTAGAGCAGATCAAACGGCACATCGACGATGATCCGGACCTGCGCGGCAAACGTGATCTGCTGGTGAGCATAGACGGCATCGCCGACAAGACCGCAGCCCTGATCCTAGCTGAGCTGGGCGATATCGGTCGCTTCACTCATGCCCGCGCCGTCACTGCCTTTGCGGGTCTGGATCCACGCTTGCAGGAGTCTGGCACCTATCGTGGCCGTACCTGTATCTCGCGTACGGGATCAGCCCGCTTGCGCACCGCGCTGTACCTGCCTGCCGTCGTGGCGTTGACCCATAACCCCGCGATCAAGGCGCAAGCCGAGCGCCTGAAAGCCAAGGGCAAGAAAGGGAAACAAACCGTCTGCGCCGCCATGCGCAAGCTGCTGAGCATCGCCTATGGCGTGCTCAAATCGGGCAAGCCTTTCGATCCTGCATTGGCAATTGCACACTGAGGTGGAAGACGGTATCTACGTTCTGGAGGGCGAAGGGACGCTTCGGTAGGTTGGGTTGAGCGCAGCGAAGCCCAACGCTGCCCAGGTCGAGCCCGCATGTTGGGCTTCGGCGATGGAGCTGCCTCAGCCCAACCTGCGTTCTGGAGGGCGATAGCTGCGTAGGGTGGACAACGGCGCAGCCTTGGCCACGCGGGGTGATGCCGGATGCCAGTGGAAAACGCTGCACGGTTTTCCACGCTACGGGCTTCGTTTGGCTAGACCCTCACCCCAGCCCCCGAGGGAGAGGGGGCAGTGTCGTGCCTCACATATCCTGCGGCGTTTCCCGGGTGTGGCGGTCGTCGGCGATGCGGGGACGTGCAGCTGCGTAGGGTGGACAACGGCGCAGCCTTGTCCACGCGGGGTGGTGCCGGATGCCAGTGGAAAACGCTGCGCGGTTTTCCACGCTACGGGCTTCGTTTGGCTAGATTCTCACCCCAACCCTCTCCCCGAGGGAGAGGGGGCAGTATCGTGCCTCACATATCCTGCGGCGTTTCCCGGGTGGGCCGGTCGTCGGCGATGGCGGGGACGTGCAGGCCGGTCTTGGCCAGTTGCTGGCCTTCCATCTGCGGCTGGGTGGTCCAGGTGAGGATGTCGTAGTAACGGCGCACGTTCTGCACGAATTCCACCGTCTCGCCGCCGCGGGCGTAGCCGTAGCGGGTCTTGCTGTACCACTGCTTTTGCGCCAGGCGCGGCAGCATCTTCTTCACGTCCAGCCAGCGATCCGGGTCCAGGCCCTGGGACTCGGCCAGGCGGCGGGCGTCGAGGATGTGGGCGATGCCGATGTTGTAGGTGGCCAGGGCGAACCAGGTGCGATCCGGTTCCTTGATGCTGTCCGGCAGGTCGTCGCGGATCTGGTCGAAGTACTTGGCGCCGCCGGTGATGCTCTGCTCAGGGTCCAAGCGGTTGGATACCCCCATGGCCTGGGCGGTGTTGTTGGTCAGCATCATCAGCCCGCGTACCCCGGTCTTGGAGGTGGCGTCCGGCGTCCACAGCGATTCCTGGTAGCCCATGGCGGCGAGCAGGCGCCAGTCCAGCTGGTGCTTCTGCGCCACCTTGCGGAAGTGCTTCTCGTACTTGGGCAGGCGCTCCTGCAGGTGCTGGGCGAAGGTGTAGGCACCGACGTAACCAAGCACGTCGACGTGGCCGTAGTAGCGCTCCTTGAGCTGCTGCAGGGTGCCGTCGCGGCGGACCTTGTCCAGGTAGGCGTTGACCGCATCGAGCAGGCTGTTGTCCTCGCCGGGTTGCAAGGCCCAGGCCTGGCCCTGGTTGTCGCCCAGGTCGAAGGCCACCCGCACGTTGGGGAAATACACCTGGTTCATGGCCAGCTCGTTGGAATCCACCAGGGTCAGGTCGATCTGGCCCTCGTCGACCATGCGCAGCAGGTCGCTGACCTCCACCTGATCGGATTCGTCGAAGGCCAGCCCCGGCACCTGGGCCTGCAGCGCTTTTAGTTGCTGGGCCTGGCTGCTGCCCTTGAGCACCAGGATGCGCTTGCCGACCATGTCCTTGGGCGTGCTGGGGCGAACGGTGCCGTTGCGATAGATGACCTGGGGCACCACGTCCAGATAGCTGCGGGAGAACTTGAGATTCTGGCGATTGACCGAGGGCGTGAGTCCGGCCGCGGCGATCACCGGCCCGTCCGGCGCGGTCAGGCGATTGAAGAGGTCGTCGAGGTTGTCGGCGGTGCTGATTTCCAGGCGCACCTTGAGGGATTCGGCGAAGCCCTTGACCAGTTCGTATTCGAAACCGGTCTCGCCGTTGCGGTCCTGGAAGTAGGTCGCCGGACTGTTGCGCGTCACCACGCGTAGCACACCCGCCTGCTGCACCTGCTCCAGCGCGGTCGGCTTGGGCGGCGCAGGCACGTCGGCCTCCCCGCAGCTCATGAGCAAGGCGAGGAAGGGCAGGGTAAGCCAGGCGAATCGCTTGAAGGCTCTATTCAAATGGGCTAGCTCGGCCATACGGCATCAAAACGGCACTGGCGCCTTGCTGACGCGCCTCATCGGTCGGCCCCTCCGGGCACTCGTTATGGTCGGGACGCTCCGCGCCACCGGTCCGGCCAAAGGCTCTATCCTGAGCCCAATGGGGAGCCGCGTCCATGGGGCGCGGCAGGCCGTAACGGCGGGCAGTATACGCGAGAAGTGGCAAAGCGCCCATTTTATACATACAAGGGTGGTGGTAAGGCTGCATGAACCCTCGTCGCCGGAAGGTGTCCCCGGCGCGCCTTTAGTCTAGAATGCACGGCCCCAAAGTGACTTGGCCCCGAGGCTGTCCCCGATGCTGATCCTGCGCGGCGCTCCCGCTCTTTCTTCGTTCCGTCACGGCAAACTTCTCGACCAGCTGACTCGCCTGGTTCCCGGTGTTTCCGGGCTCTATGCCGAGTTCGTTCATTTCGCCGAAGTCGCCGGCACCCTGAGCGCGGAGGAAGAGGGCATCCTCGGCCGACTGCTGCAATACGGCCCCAGCGTCCCCCAGCAGGAACCCAGCGGCGCGCTGTTCCTGATCGTGCCCCGCCTGGGCACCATTTCGCCTTGGTCGAGCAAGGCCACCGACATCGCCCACAACTGTGGCCTGGCGCAGATCGAGCGCCTGGAGCGCGGCGTGGCGTACTACGTTGCTGGCGAACTGGACGCCGCTGCCCACGAGCAGCTGGCCGCGGCCCTGCATGACCGCATGACCCAGCGCGTGCTGCCGACCCTGGACGCCGCCGCCGACATCTTCAGCCATGCCGCGCCCAAGCCGCTCACCGCGGTGGACGTGCTCGGCGGTGGTCACGCTGCCCTGGAGCAGGCCAATCTGGAGCTGGGCCTGGCCCTGGCCGAGGACGAGATCGACTACCTGGTCAAGAGCTTCACCGCCCTGGGGCGCAATCCCCATGACATCGAACTCATGATGTTCGCCCAGGCCAACTCCGAGCACTGCCGGCACAAGATCTTCAATGCCAGCTGGGATCTCGACGGCGAAAGCCAGGAGAAGTCGCTGTTCGGCATGATCAAGAACACCTACGAGATGAACCGCACCGGTGTGCTGTCCGCCTACAAGGACAACGCCGCGGTCATGGAAGGCTTCACCGCCGGGCGCTTCTACCCCGACGCCGAGTCCCGCGAATACGGGGCGCACAGCCAGCCCGTGCACATCCTGATGAAGGTGGAGACCCACAACCACCCGACCGCCATCGCCCCCTTCCCCGGCGCCTCCACTGGCTCCGGCGGTGAGATCCGCGACGAAGGTGCCACTGGTCGCGGCTCCAAGCCCAAGGCCGGCCTGACCGGCTTCACCGTCTCCAACCTGAACATCCCCGGTTTCGAGCAGCCCTGGGAGCAGCCCTACGGCAAGCCCGAGCGCATCGTCACCCCGCTGGACATCATGATCGAAGGCCCGCTGGGCGGCGCCGCCTTCAACAACGAATTCGGTCGTCCGGCCCTGGCCGGCTACTTCCGCACCTTCGAGCAGCAGGTCGAGACCCCGCGTGGTCCCGAGGTGCGTGGCTACCACAAGCCGATCATGCTCGCCGGCGGCCTGGGCAACATCCGCGCCGACCACGTGCAGAAGGGCGACATCTCGGTGGGCGGCAAGCTCATCGTGCTCGGTGGTCCGGCCATGCTGATCGGTCTGGGCGGCGGCGCCGCCTCGTCCATGTCCACCGGTGCCAGCTCCGCCGACCTGGATTTCGCCTCGGTGCAGCGCGAGAACCCGGAAATGGAGCGCCGCTGCCAGGAGGTCATCGACCGCTGCTGGCAGCTGGGCGAAAACAACCCCATCACCTTCATCCATGATGTAGGCGCGGGCGGCCTGTCCAACGCCTTCCCCGAATTGGTCAACGATGCCGGTCGCGGCGGCCGCTTCGAACTGCGCAACGTGCCGAACGACGAGCCAGGCATGAGCCCGCTGGAGATCTGGTGCAACGAGTCCCAGGAGCGCTATGTGCTCTCCGTGGACGCCGAGAACTTCGAGACCTTCAAGGCCATCTGCGAACGCGAGCGCTGCCCCTTCGCCGTGGTCGGCGAGGCCACCGAGGAGCGCCAGCTGACCGTGGCCGACAGCCACTTCGGCAACAACGCCGTGGACATGCCGCTGGACGTCCTGCTCGGCAAGCCGCCGCGCATGCACCGCAGCGCGACCCGTGAAGCCGAACTGGGCGACGCCTTCGACGGCGCCGGCCTGGACCTGACCGAGTCGGTCGAGCGTGTGCTGCGTCACCCGGCGGTGGCCAGCAAGAGCTTCCTGATCACCATCGGCGACCGCACCATCACCGGCCTGGTCGCCCGCGACCAGATGGTCGGCCCCTGGCAGGTCCCGGTAGCCGACTGCGCCGTGACCGCCACCAGCTTCGACGTCCACACCGGCGAAGCCATGGCCATGGGCGAGCGCACCCCGCTGGCGCTGCTCGACGCGCCCGCTTCCGGCCGCATGGCCATCGGCGAGACCATCACCAACCTGGCCGCTGCGCGCATCGAGAAGCTCGGCGACATCAAGCTCTCCGCCAACTGGATGGCCGCCGCCGGCCACCCGGGCGAAGACGCGCGCCTCTATGAAACCGTCAAGGCGGTAGGCATGGAGCTGTGCCCGGAGCTGGGCATCACCATCCCGGTCGGCAAGGACTCCATGTCCATGAAGACCCGCTGGCAGGACGGCGGCGAAGACAAGAGCGTCACCGCACCGCTGTCGCTGGTGATTACCGGCTTCGCCCCGGTGCAGGACATCCGTCGCACCCTGACCCCCCAGCTGCGCCTGGACAAGGGCCAGACCGACCTGATCCTCATCGACCTGGGTCGTGGCCAGAATCGCCTGGGCGGCTCCATCCTCGCCCAGACCCATGGCAAGCTCGGCCAGCAGGCTCCCGACGTCGACGAGGCCGAAGACCTCAAGGCCTTCTTCGCGGTGATCCAGGGCCTCAACCAGGATGGCCTGTTGCTGGCCTACCACGACCGTTCCGATGGTGGCCTCATCACCACCGTGGTGGAAATGGCCTTTGCCGGTCACTGCGGCCTGGCCCTGCGCCTGGACGCCCTGGCCGCCGACCGTGACGAACTGACCCGCGCGCTCTTCGCCGAAGAGCTGGGCGCCGTCATCCAGGTGCCCCAGGACTTCACCCACGAGGTGCTGGCCCAGTTCAGCGCGGCCGGTCTGGAAGATTGCGTGGCGGTGATCGGTAATCCGGTCAACGGCTACGAGATCAACATCCACTACCACGACGAGCACCTGTACCGGGCGGAGCGGCGCATGCTGCAGCGCGTCTGGAGCGAGACCAGCTTCCAGATCCAGCGCCTGCGCGACAACGCCGACTGCGCCCAGCAGGAATTCGATGCCCTGCTGGAAGAGGATCATCCGGGTCTGTCGGCCAAGCTGGCCTATGATCCCAACGAGGACATCTGCGCCCCCTACATCAAGAAGGGCGTGCGGCCCCAGGTCGCCATCCTGCGGGAGCAGGGCGTCAACGGTCAGGTGGAGATGGGCGCGGCCTTCGATCGCGCCGGCTTCGCCGCCATCGACGTGCACATGAGCGACATCCTCTCCGGTCGCATCGACCTGGCGGACTTCAAGGGCGTGGTCGCCTGTGGCGGCTTCTCCTATGGCGACGTGCTCGGCGCCGGCGGTGGCTGGGCCAAGTCCATCCTGTTCAACGCCCGCGCCCGTGACGGCTTCCAGCAGTTCTTCGAGCGCACCGACACCTTTACCCTGGGCGTGTGCAACGGCTGCCAGATGGTCGCCAACCTGCGCGAGCTGGTGCCCGGCAGCGAATTCTGGCCGCGCTTCGTGCGCAACCGCTCCGAGCAGTTCGAGGCGCGGGTGGCCATGGTCCAGGTGCAGGATTCGCCCTCCCTGTTCCTCGCCGGGATGGCCGGGTCGCGGCTGCCCATCGCCATCGCCCACGGCGAAGGCTTCGCTGAATACCCGAATCAGCAGGCCCTGGTTGCCGCCGATGTCTCCGGCACCGTGGCGCTTCGCTACGTGGACGGTCACAGCAAGGTCACCGAGGCCTACCCGGCCAACCCCAACGGTTCGCCGCTGGGCATCACCGGTCTGTCCAGCCAGGACGGTCGCGTGCTGTTGATGATGCCGCACCCCGAGCGCTGCTTCCGCGCCGTGCAGAACTCCTGGATCCCGGCCGATTGGCAGGGCGAGGACGGTGGCTGGATGCGCCTGTTCCGCAACGCCCGGGTCTGGGTGGACTGAGTCCACGGCTTGCGCCTGACGAAACCCGCGCCTCGGCGCGGGTTTCGTCTTTCTGGGAAGGGCTTAAGCTGAAGGGACCGTCCAGCGTCTCCGGAGTCCTCGATGTTCAAGCTGTGTTTCTATGTTCCCGACTCGCACCTCGATGCCGTCAAGCAGGCGATCTTTGCTGTCGGCGGTGGCCGCATCGGGCTCTATGACAGTTGCTGCTGGCAGGTCCAGGGCCTCGGTCAGTTCCGTCCACTGGCAGGCAGCCAGCCGCACCTGGGCGAGCAGGGCAGTCTCGAACAGCTAACGGAATGGCGAGTGGAGCTGGTACTGGGCGATGAGCAGGTCGCCCGTCAGGCCGTGGCGGCGCTCAAGGAGGCACATCCCTATGAAACGCCGGCCTACGACGTGGTGCAGGTGCTGGATTTCTAGCTGTCAGGGATAGCCGAGAACGGTCTTGATCCGCGCAAGCTCACGCTCCACCCAGCGTGGATCCACCGCGCCCCAATCGCGGATCTCGTAGCCGCCCGCGTTGTTGCGCGCGCCGTCGCCCTGCACGAACTGACAGTTGATATCCAGATCGGCCAGGGCCAGCAGGGTGTCCTGGGCCGTACGCCGCGGCATGCCGGTGGCGGCCATCAGCGCGGGTACGCTGGTGGCGGTGCCGCTGGCCACCAGCCAGGCCACATAGAGCCGGCGATAGAAGCTGGTCTTGGTCTTGCTTACGTCCATGAAAATCTTCCGGTCAAGAAAAAGCCCACCGCGAGGGTGGGCTTCAGGGGCATCAGAGGGTGGCAATGCGCTGCCGCTGTTCCACCATCTTGGCCAGGGCCTGCTCGGCTTCGGCCAGTTTGGCGCGCTCCTTCTCCAGCACCTCGGCCGGGGCCTTGGCGACGAAGCCTTCGTTGGCCAGCTTGCCGCCGACGCGCTTGACCTCGCCCTCCAGGCGGCCGATCTCCTTGTCCAGGCGCGTAAGTTCCGCGTCCTTGTCGATCAGCCCGGCCATGGGCACCAGCACTTCCATCTCACCCACCAGGGTGGTGGCGGACATCGGTGCTTCCTCGCCGGCGGCCAGGACGCGGACCGATTCCAGCTTGGCCAGCTTGTTCAGCAGCGGCTCGAAGTCGGCCAGGCGACGCTGGTCCTCGGCACTGGTGTTGGCGACGATGATGTCGATGCGCTTGGCCATGGAGATCTTCATCTCGCCACGGATCTGCCGCACGCCCAGCATCAGCGCCTTGACCCACTCGATGTCGCCTTCGGCGGCGGCGTCGATGCGCGCCTCGTTGGCCACCGGCCAGGGCTGGAGCATCAGGGTCTCGCCCTGGACACCGGCCGGCGCCTTGAGGCGCTGCCAGATTTCCTCGGTGATGAAGGGCATGAAGGGATGCGCCAGGCGCAGTACCACTTCCAGGACCCGCGCCAGGGTGCGGCGGGTGCCACGCTGACGCTCGATGGAGGCGTTCTCGTCCCACAGCACCGGCTTGACCAGTTCCAGGTACCAGGCGCAGTACTCGTCCCAGACGAATTCATAGAGGGCCTGGGTAGCCAGGTCGAAGCGGAAGGCGTCGAGCTGACGGGTCACCTCGGCCTCGGTGCGCTGCAGCTGGGAGATGATCCAGCGATCCACCGAGGAGAGCTCCACGGGTTCGTCATTGACGCCGGTGTCCTGGCCTTCGACGTTCTCCATGACGAAGTTCGCCGCGTTCCACAGCTTGTTGCAGAAGTTGCGATAGCCCTCGACGCGACCCATGTCGAACTTGACGTCGCGGCCGGTGGTGGCCAGGGAACAGAAGGTGAATCTCAGGGCGTCGGTGCCGTAGCTGGCGATGCCATCCGGGAATTCGGCGCGGGTCTGCTTGGCGATCTTCTCGGCCAGCTTGGGCTGCATCAGGCCACTGGTGCGCTTCTGCAGCAGGGTCTCCAGGTCGATGCCGTCGACGATGTCCAGCGGATCGAGCACGTTGCCCTTGGACTTGGACATCTTCTGGCCCTGGCCATCGCGGACCAGGCCGTGGACGTAGACGGTCTTGAAGGGGATCTGCCCGGTCAGGTGGGTGGACAGCATGATCATCCGGGCGACCCAGAAGAAGATGATGTCGAAGCCGGTGACCAGCACGTCGGTGGGATGGAAGGTCTTCAGCGCCTCGGTCTGCTCGGGCCAGCCCAGGGTGGAGAAGGTCCAGAGACCGGAGCTGAACCAGGTATCCAGGACGTCATCGTCCTGGCGCAGGGCGATGTCACCGAGGTTGTGCTTGGCGCGTACCTCGGCTTCGTCACGGCCGACATAGACGTTGCCGGCCTGGTCGTACCAGGCGGGAATGCGGTGGCCCCACCAGAGCTGGCGGCTGATGCACCAGTCCTGGATGTCACGCATCCAGCTGAAGTACATGTTCTCGTATTGCTTGGGCACGAACTGCACCTCGCCGCTCTCGACCACGCCGATGGCCTTCTCGGCCAGGGGCTTGGTGGAGACGTACCACTGGTCGGTCAGCCAGGGCTCGATCACGGTGCCGGAACGGTCGCCCTTGGGCACCTTGAGGGCGTGGTCCTCGATCTTCTCCAGGCGGCCAGCGGCGTCCAGGTCGGCGACGATACGCTTGCGCGCCTCGAAGCGGTCCAGGCCGGCGTAGGCCGCGGGCAGGGTGGCGTCGAACATGCCGTTGACGCTGCCGTCCAGGTTGAACACCTGGGCGCCAGGCAGGATGGCCGCGTCGGCGTCGAAGACGTTGATCAGCGGCAGGTTGTGGCGCTTGCCGACTTCATAGTCGTTGAAGTCGTGGGCCGGGGTGATCTTGACGCAGCCGGTGCCGAATTCGGGGTCGCAATAGTCGTCGCCGACAATGGGGATGCGGCGGCCCACCAGGGGCAGTTCGACGTACTGGCCGATCAGATCCTTGTAGCGTGGATCTTCCGGATGCACGGCCACGGCGGCATCGCCCAGCAGGGTCTCGGGGCGGGTGGTGGCGACCACCAGGTGATCCATGCCTTCGGCGGTGCGGGCGCCGTCCGCCAGGGGATAGCGCAGGTGCCAGAGGTGGCCCTTCTCGTCATGGCTTTCCACTTCCAGGTCGGAAATGGCGGTGTGCAGCTTGGTGTCCCAGTTGACCAGGCGCTTGCCGCGATAGATCAGGCCGTCCTCGTGCAGGCGTACGAAGGCTTCCTTGACCGCCTCTGAGAGGCCGTCGTCCATGGTGAAGCGTTCGCGCGACCAGTCCACCGAGGAGCCCAGGCGGCGGATCTGCCGGCTGATGTTGCCACCCGATTCGTTCTTCCATTCCCAGACCTTTTCCAGGAATTTTTCCCGGCCCAGGTCATGGCGCGACAGGCCCTCGGCACCGATGCGGCGCTCCACCAGCATCTGGGTGGCGATGCCGGCGTGGTCGGTGCCCGGCTGCCAGAGGGTGTTGCGACCCTGCATGCGGCGGAAGCGGATCAGGGCATCCATGATGGCATTGTTGAAGCCATGGCCCATGTGCAGGCTGCCGGTCACGTTCGGCGGCGGGATCATGATGGTGTAGGGCTCGCCCGACCCCTGGGGCGCGAAGTAGCCCTGGCGTTCCCAGGTCTGGTACCAGGAGGTTTCGATGGCGTGCGGCTGGTAGGTCTTGTCCATGGAGGGGGCTTTTGTCGCTGGAAGAGGAAAGCCTCCGAGTATAGCGACTCCAGCCCGCCGACGGCAGGGCGCCTTGCCTGTCGGCTCAGGAGCGTTGCAGGAGTTCTTCCAGGCGTTGTGCCAGGCGGTGCTGCAGTTCGGCTTCCAGGCGCGGCAGCTGCTCGTCGAGCAGTTCCTGCAGGATGGCCGGTGCCTCCTGGCGTAGGCGGACGTGGGCCAGGTCTTCGCGCGGCGCGCTGGGCGTCACGTCTTCGATGGGCTCCGGCACGATCTGGTCGAGCAGCGGCGGAATGGCCTTGAGCCGCTCGGCGCTGGGGGCGATGACATCGGACAGGATGGGGATACCGTCGGCGCTGCTCGGCTGGACCGTGTTACGGCTCTTGTCGAGCACCTGGCGGATGGCTTCGAGGTCTTGCAGGACGTGCGCGGGAGGCTTGGTGCTGGTCATGGATATCAGACACGCGACAACTGATGGTCCTGTAGAGCATAGCCAAGCTTGCGGTAGAAGCGAAAACCTTCGCGCATCGCTTGCCGCACGTCGGGGGCCTCGACGACCACCTCGGCGATCCGGGCGAAACCCGCGTGGCAGGGCGGTGGGGCCAGGGTCAGGTTGATCAGCAGTTCGCCCGTCTGCTCGGCGGGCGTGGTCAGGCCCAGCACCACCGGACTGTCACTGGCGGTTTCCGCCAAGTCGTGGGGAATGAAGCTGTCGGGACGGAAGGCCCATAGCTGTTCGTCCAGGCGCTGACGCTGCTCCGTGTCGGCGCAATGCACATAGACCGGCATGCCCTGCTTCCAGGCCTTGTCCACCAGCCGGCAGGCAAAGGCCAGCCGCGCCGCGGGATCGGTGGAGGGCAAGACGTAGAAATCGACACGGGTCATGGAGGATCACGCAGAGAAGAGGGAAACGGCAAGGCCGCGACGTAGGGGCGTCGCGGCCTTGGGTAGAGGCTTAAGCCTCGGCGGTGCGGTCGAGCAGGTATTGCACCAGCAGCGGGACCGGGCGTCCGGTGGCAGCCTTGTCCTTGCCGCCGCTGATCCAGGCCGTGCCGGCCACGTCCAGGTGGGCCCAGGGATAGGCCTTGGCATAGCGCGCCAGGAAGCAGCCCGCGGTGATGGTGCCCGCCTTGGGACCGCCGATGTTGGCCATGTCGGCGAAGGGGCTGTCCAGCTGCTCCTGGTACTCCTCGTGCAGCGGCAGTTGCCAGACGCGGTCGTCGGCACGATCACCGGCCTGCTTGACCTGGTCGATCAGGGCATCGTCGTTGCCCATCAGGCCGGAGACCAGCGAACCCAGTGCGGTGATGCAGGCGCCAGTCAGGGTGGCGATGTCGATCACGGCCTTGGGCTGGAAGCGTTCGGCATAGGTGAGGGTGTCGCACAGCACCAGCCGGCCTTCGGCGTCGGTGTTGAGGATCTCGATGGTCTGGCCGCTCATGCTGGTGACGATGTCACCCGGACGGGTCGCGGTACCGCTGGGCATGTTCTCGGCCAGGGCCAGCAGGCCCACCACGTTGATCGCCGGCTTGAGCTCCATGAGGGCGCGGAAGGTGCCCAGGACGCTGGCGGCGCCGCACATGTCGTACTTCATCTCGTCCATGCCGGCGCTGGGCTTGATGCTGATGC
This sequence comes from Pseudomonas sp. Marseille-Q7302, assembly GCF_965111925.1. Taxonomy (NCBI): domain Bacteria; kingdom Pseudomonadati; phylum Pseudomonadota; class Gammaproteobacteria; order Pseudomonadales; family Pseudomonadaceae; genus Pseudomonas; species Pseudomonas sp. Marseille-Q7302. The sequence goes on from NZ_CBCOPK010000001.1 coordinate 1,233,727, forward strand.
CGCCGGTGTCGAAGGTGATGCCCTTGCCGACCAGGGTGTAGGGCTGGGCATTCTTGGACCCGCCCTTGTATTGCAGCACCACCAGGCGCGGCGGCTGGGCGCTGCCCTGGGCCACGGCGAGGAAGGAACCCATGCCCAATTCGCGCATCTTCTTCTCGTCGAGCACCTCGACGGAGAGGCCGGCATCCTTAAACTGCTTGCCCAGGGCCTTGGCCTGATCGGCGACATAGACCGGATTGCAGACGTTTGGCGGCAGGTTGCCGAAGTCCTTGGCGTAGGCGGTGCCGTGGGTGATCGCCAGGGCATGGGCCAGGGCACGCTCGGCCTCCGGCTGGGAGGCCTTGGTGGTGACCAGGGTCAGCTTCTTCAGCGGCCGCGGCTCGGCCTTCTTGCTCTTGAAGCGATCGAAGACATAGTCGCCGTCGGCCAGGGTCTCGGCCAGCAGGCGCAGGCGGGCGTAGCCGTCGCGATTCTTGACCGGCACATCGCCCAGGGCGATGGCGGCGTCGCTGCCGCCCAGGCTCTTGAGCACGCCCAGGGCGCCACTGGCCAGCTTGCGGTACTGACGGTCGGAAAGGCCTTCGGTAGCGCCGCTACCCACCAGCAGCACGCGCTCGGCCTTGATACCGGAAAGATTGGTAAGCAGCAGGGTCTGGCCGGCCTTGCCGGCGATGTCACCACGCTTGACCGCCGCGCTCAGGGCGCCGGAGGTGGCAGCGTCCACGGCGCTGGCCGCTGCGTCGAGCGCGCCGCCTTCACCGACGGCCACGACCAGCGTGGCGGTTTTCAGGGTTTCCGGACGAGCGTTTTTGACGACGAATTCCATTAGGAGAAGCTCCCCAAGACAAACACATGAGTTCGCAGGATATAATGCGGGGCTTTCGCCAGGACCTTTCCCGGCGATCGGCCTTCAACGGGTGGGCCTTGCGACGCCAGCCTTGCAACCGAGCTAGTGTGAGCGTTCGCGCCAGAGCCTGACAACCCTGGAGAATCCTGTTTGATCGTCTTCCGCTATCTGTCTCGAGAAGTTCTCACCACCCTCGGTGCGGTCAGTGCCGTGCTGCTGGTGATCATCATGAGCGGCCGTTTCATCAAGTACCTGGCCCAGGCGGCCCAGGGCCTGCTGGATCCGGGCGTGCTCCTGCTCATCATGGCCTACCGGATTCCCGGCTTCCTGCAGTTGATCCTGCCGCTGGGCCTGTTCCTCGGTTTCCTGCTGGCCTACGGCCGGCTGTACCTGGACAGCGAGATGACCGTGCTCACCGCCACCGGCCTGAGCCCGCGCCGCCTGCTGGCCTACAGCATGGCCCCCGCGGCGGTGGTCGCCCTGGTGGTCGCCTGGCTGAGCCTGTCGCTGGCGCCCCTGGGCGTGCAGAAGGTCACCAGCATCCTCAACCAGCAGGATGCCATGACCGAGTTCGACACCCTTGAGCCGGGACGCTTCCAATCCTTGAGGGACAACTCGCGGGTCACCTACACCGAGCGCCTGTCGGCGGATCGCAGCCAACTGGGCGGTGTCTTCATTTCCGAGCGCAACACCTCCGCCGCGGGCGGCAAGGACCGCGGCGTAGGCGTGCTAGTAGCCGATACCGGGCGTCAGGAAATCCATCCCGATGGCAGTCGCTACCTGATCCTGCAGAACGGTTTCCGCTACGACGGCGTGCCGGGCCAGGCCGACTACCGTGCGGTGCAGTACGACACCTATGGCGTCCTGCTGCCCAAGCCGGAGGTGAGTGAAGACATCAGCGAGCGTGACGCCGTCACCACCGGCGAACTCATGCGCAGCAACGAGCTGCAGTATCGCGGCGAGCTGCAATGGCGGCTGTCGCTGCCGATCCTGGTGTTCGTCGTGACCCTCATCGCCGTGCCCCTGTCCAAGGTCAATCCGCGCCAGGGCCGCTTCCTCAAGCTGTTGCCGGCGATCCTGCTGTACATGGCCTACCTGTCGCTGCTGATCGCCGCTCGTGGTGCCCTGGACAAGGGCCGCCTGCCGCCGGCCATCGGTCTGTGGGGCGTGCACCTGCTGTTCCTGGTGCTGGGCCTGCTGCTGGCCTTCTGGGAACCGCTCACGGCGCGTCTGCGCGGTCGCAAGCCGGAGGTAGCGGCATGAACAAGCTCGACTGGTACATAGGTCGCACCGTCTTCGTCAGCATCCTCGCGGTGCTAGGCGTGATCGTCGGTCTGGCCCTGCTGTTCGCCTTCATCGACCAGCTCGGCGACTTCGATGACAACTACGGCGTCGCCGAGGCCCTCAAGTTCGTCCTGCTCACCACGCCGCGGCGGGCCTACGAGATGCTGCCCATGGCTGCGCTCATCGGCTGCCTGATCGGCCTGGGCACCCTGGCCAGCAGCAGCGAGCTGATCGTGATGCGCGCCGCCGGCGTTTCCCTGGGGCGCATCGTCTGGGCGGTGATGAAGCCGATGTTCGTGCTGCTCATCGCCGGCATCCTGGTCGGCGAGTACGTGGCGCCCTGGTCGGAGAACCTGGCCCAGAGCGGTCGCGCCCTGGCGCAAAGCGCCGGCAAGGCGCAGAGCTCGCGGCACGGCCTCTGGCATCGCCAGGGCCACGAGTACACCCACGTCAACGCCGTGCAACCCAATGGCCTGCTCCTGGGCGTGACGCGCTACGAATTCGACGACAATCGCCACCTGCTGCAATCCAGCTTCGCCCAGCGCGGTATCTATCGCGGCGATCACTGGGAGCTGGAAAACGTCAGCATCACCGACTTCGGCAATCGCCAGACCAGCGTCCGCCAGGAGCCCAAGGTGATCTGGAACGTCGAGCTGACCCCGCAGGTGCTCGACACCGTGATCATGGAGCCGGATGCGCTGTCGATCTCCGGACTGTGGTGGTACATCCACTACCTGGCCGATCAGGGCCTAAGCAACAAGAGCTACTGGCTGGCGTTCTGGTCGAAGATCTTCCAGCCGCTGGTGACCGCCGCCCTGGTGCTGATGGCGATCTCCTTCATCTTCGGCCCGCTGCGCTCGGTGACCCTGGGTCAGCGGATCTTCACCGGCGTGATCATCGGCTTCGCCCTGCGGATCTTCCAGGACCTGCTGGGACCGTCCAGCCTGGTATTCGGCTTTTCGCCGCTGCTGGCCGTGCTGGCACCGGCGCTGCTCTGCGCCGTGGCTGGGGTGCTGTTGCTGCGACGGGCCGGCTAGGGCCCGTCGGCGGCGTCGCTCAGGCGGCGCCCTTGCGTGCCACTGGCTGCAGCTGCAGCCAGCCGGCGTGCTCCTCGCAAAAGCTCAGGATCCGTTGCACGCGACGGATCTGGTCGCGATCACGGCATTCGCCCACCACGGTCCGCACTAGCAGATCGACGTTCTGCATGTGGATCAGTCGCAGATCCGGACTCATGTCGGCAAAGTCTTCCATCTCGCCCATGCGCGTCTCGCAACGTGAAAGCAGGCGCTCGATGAAGTCGGGGGAGAGGCGGGTCGGAGGCTGGGCTGTTTCCAGGTCCTTGACCGCCACCTGGGAAAGGGGGGAGAGCGTTTCCATGTGCAAGATCTCGCGTCCATATCGAAGTCTTACTATTGCACGCTTTGCCCTGCGGATTCAGCTGCCGATTGTCAGCTGGCTCAGTGGTCGTCCTCCAGGCTAGGGACGATTACCCGCTTCTTTCGTCGCCACGTCCAGCAACATCGATCGCGCCTTGAGATATGACTGTTTGCGCTGCAGGTCGGCTGGATGATCGATGGTCAGCGTCGCCAGATAGGTCTGCCAGGCGGCCAGATAGGCCTTCTGCGCATTGCGCAGCAGCCGATCCTGGCCTGCAGGCAACTCACCGGTAGCCTTCTCCTCCTGAGCATCAGCCTCAGCCTGACAGCGGCTCAGCCGCTGACGAAAGTCCGCCAGGCGCTCCTGCTCGCCTGCTAGGCGAGCGTTGTTGCCATGCAACACCAGCAATTCGCAGCCATAGAGCGCGCTGTGCAACCGGGCCTGCAGGGTCCAGCTGGGCGAGCGGCTCAGCTCAGTACCTGCGTCAGCTGGATTGGCTGGTTGCTGCACGGCGCAGCCGCCCAGGGTCAGCAGCAGGGCGAGTAACAGGACAGGGGAGCGGCGCATGGTCTGATCTCGGCGAATCTCAGGCAAATGGCAGCCTACTGGTAACGTTGCCATTCCCGATACTTGTCCACCAGGTAGTTGCCAACCGGTTGAGACTTCTTGCAGTCCTCGCCACTCAGAGGGCTGGGCTCGCACACGGGGTCGGCATAGCTGTAGTGGTTGCAGCCGGTCAGAAGTAGAGTGAAGGCTAAAAGCAGCAGTCTCATGAGGTGTCCCTCGCTGTGACGACGCCTGGCGTGACGCCCATGGGGTCGACGAAAATCTCAATGGTGCTTTTTGAGGGCACAAAAAAACCGCCTCAAGGGCGGTTTTTTCGGCTTCCAAGAATCGCAAGGGATGCCTGGAAGATGCTGCTTGGTGCCCCGGGGGAGACTCGAACTCCCACTCCTTTCGGAAACGGATTTTGAATCCGCCGCGTCTACCGGTTCCGCCACCGGGGCAATGGCGGCGGAGTATAGGGATGGTCGCAGGTCCGGTCAATCCAAAGTGCGTTGGTGAAAAAGGCCGCTTCCGGTAAGCTGTGCGGCCTTTCGAGATCTACCTGCCATGCACGTCGCCGACTTCCATTTCGACCTTCCCGAATCTCTCATCGCCCGTCATCCGCTGGCCGAGCGCCGCGGCAGTCGGTTGCTGGTGCTCGACGGTCCCACCGGTGAGCTGAATCATCGCCACTTCGGCGATCTGCTGGGCTATCTGCAGCCGGGCGACCTGATGGTGTTCAACGACACCCGGGTGATACCCGCGCGGCTGTTCGGCCAGAAGGCCAGTGGCGGCAAGCTGGAGATCCTGGTGGAGCGGGTGCTGGACGAGGAGCGGGTGCTGGCCCATGTGCGTTCCAGCAAGTCGCCCAAGCCGGGCAGCCGCATCCTCATCGACGGTGGCGCCGAGGCCGAGATGGTGGCGCGTCACGAGGCGCTGTTCGAACTGAAATTCGCCGAGCCCGTGCTGCCGCTGCTGGAGCGGGTCGGGCACATGCCGCTGCCGCCCTATATCGATCGGCCCGACGAGGCCGAGGATCGCGAGCGCTACCAGACCGTCTATGCGCGCAATGCCGGCGCGGTGGCCGCGCCCACCGCCGGGCTGCACTTCGACGAGCCGCTGCTGGACGCCATCCGCGCCAAGGGCGTGGCGACCGCCTTCGTCACCCTGCACGTCGGTGCCGGCACCTTCCAGCCGGTGCGGGTCGAGCGCATCGAAGACCACCACATGCACCGCGAGTGGCTGCAGGTCGACCAGGCCGTCGTGGATGCCGTGGCCGCCTGCCGCGCCCGTGGCGGTCGGGTGATCGCGGTCGGTACCACCAGCGTGCGTTCGCTGGAAAGCGCCGCCCGCGATGGCCAGCTCAAGGCCTTCTCCGGCGAGACGGACATCTTTCTCTATCCCGGTCGCCCCTTCCATGTCGTCGATGCGCTGGTGACCAACTTCCACCTGCCCGAATCGACCCTGCTGATGCTGGTGTCGGCCTTTGCCGGTTACCGCGAGACCATGGCCGCCTATGCGACGGCCGTGGCCGAGGGCTATCGCTTCTTCAGTTATGGCGACGCCATGTTCATCACCCGCAATCCCGGGGCCCAGGGCCCGGAGAGCTGATATGAGTTTCATGAATTTCGAATTGCTGGCCACCGAAGGCAAGGCCCGTCGCGGTCGCCTGACCTTTCCCCGTGGCGTGGTCGAGACCCCGGCCTTCATGCCGGTCGGTACCTATGGCACGGTCAAGGGCATGTTTCCCGACAGCGTCGCCGACATCGGTGCCCAGATCATCCTCGGCAACACCTTCCATCTCTGGCTGCGGCCCGGGACCGAGGTGATCCAGCGCCACGGCGACCTGCACGACTTCATGCAGTGGCAGGGGCCGATCCTCACCGATTCCGGCGGCTTCCAGGTGTTCAGCCTGGGCGCGCTGCGCAAGATCAAGGAGGAGGGCGTCTACTTCGCTTCGCCGGTGGACGGCGCCAAGGTGTTCATGGGGCCCGAGGAATCCATGGCCGTGCAGCGCGCCCTGGGCTCGGACATCGTGATGATCTTCGACGAATGCACCCCTTATCCGGCGGACTTCGACACCGCGCGCCGCTCCATGGAGCTGTCGCTGCGCTGGGCCAAGCGCTCCCGCGAAGCCCACGGCGACAACCCCTCGGCGCTGTTCGGCATCGTCCAGGGCGGCATGCACGAAGAGTTGCGCCTGAGATCCCTGGACGGGCTGGAGCAGATCGGCTTCGACGGCTACGCCATCGGCGGCCTGTCGGTAGGCGAGCCCAAGGAAGAGATGATTCGCGTGCTGGACTTCCTGCCGCCGCACCTGCCGGCGGACAAGCCGCGCTACTTGATGGGCGTGGGCAAGCCGGAAGACCTGGTGGAGGGCGTGCGCCGTGGCGTCGACATGTTCGACTGCGTGATGCCTACCCGCAACGCGCGCAACGGCCATCTGTTCATCGACACCGGTGTGCTCAAGCTGCGCAACGCCGTGCACCGTCACGACGAGACGCCGCTGGATCCCACCTGCGACTGTTACACCTGCAAACATTTCTCCCGTGCCTATCTGCACCATCTGGATAAATGCGGGGAAATGCTGGGGAGTATGCTGAATACGATCCACAACCTGCGGTACTACCAGCGGGTGATGGCCGGTTTGCGCCAGGCTATCCAAGAGGGTAAATTGGCCGACTTTGTGGACGCCTTCTATGCTCGGCGCGGCCTGCCTACGCCGCCGCTCGACAGCTGAAAGCCCCTGTCCGATCGTCAAGGCGAAACGGCGTTTGCGCGTCGTCCGCCGGCTTCGCGAATGGGGTCCTGAAGCGGTCGGACCGGCTGCGAGCGACCCCCGGCATCTCTTCTTTTTCCGTCATCCAACTCTGCAAGGAGTAGTGCAATGAGTTTTCTGATTTCCACGGCCCAGGCCCAGGAAGCTGCCGCGCCGGCCGCCAACGCTGCACCGGGAGGTGAATACATTCAGTTCATCTTCCTGATCGGCTTCGTGGTGATCTTCTATTTCCTGATCTGGCGCCCCCAGGCCAAGCGCACCAAGGATCACAAGAACCTGATCGGCGGCCTGCAGAAGGGTGACGAAGTGGTGACCACCGGTGGCATCGCCGGCCGCATCAACAAGGTCACCGATGAGTTCGTGGTGCTGGAAGTGTCCGACAACGTCGAGCTGAAATTCCAGAAGGGCGCCATTGCCGCGACCCTGCCGAAGGGCACCCTGAAGGCCCTCTGAGCCTTCCTAAATCTAGCTAACACCGGGGCGCGCAAGGCGCCCCGCCTTTATCTCGGGCGGTGTCATGCTCAACAAATATCCCCTCTGGAAGTACCTGCTGATCCTGGCCGTACTGGTCGTGGGCGCCATCTATTCGGTTCCTAATCTGTACCCCGACGATCCGGCCGTGCAGGTCAGCGCTTCCAGCACCGAACGTACGGTGACGCCGGCCGAGGTGCAGCGTGTGAACGCCGCCCTGGCCGAGGCTCATCTGGCCGTGAAGTCCAGTGATCTCAATGCGAACGGCAGCCGGGTGCTCATCCGCCTGATGCGCGCCGACGATCAGCTGCCGGCCCAGGAAGTGGTCCGTCGTACCCTCGGCGACGACTTCGTGGTGGCGCTGAACCTGGCGCCCACCACCCCGCAGTGGTTGCGCAAGCTTGGCGCCAGCCCCATGAAACTGGGCCTGGACCTCTCCGGCGGGGTGCATTTCCTGCTGGCAGTGGACATGGACAAGGCCGTGGACGCGCGCCTGAAGGTCTATGACAACGAGGTCAAGACCCTGCTGCGCCGCGAGAAGGTGCGCTATCGCAGCATGCCCGAGCAGAACGGCGCCCTGCAGCTCGGCTTCACCGATGCCGCCGACCTGCAGCAGGCCCAGGGCCTGATCCGCAAGAACTACACCGATTTCGAGCTGACCACCGACACCCGGGGCGACCTGCAGGTGCTGCGCCTGCAACTGACCGAGGCCAAGCTGCGCGAGATCCGCAACTATGCCGTCACCCAGAACCTGACCACGGTGCGCAACCGGGTCAACGAACTGGGCGTGGCTGAGCCGCTGGTACAGCGCCAGGGCGCCGACCGCATCGTGGTCGAGCTGCCGGGCGTGCAGGACACCGCCGAAGCCAAGCGCATCCTCGGCAAGACCGCCAACCTGGAATTCCGCCTGGCCGCCACTGCGGACACACCGCGTGCTTCCACCGAGAGCTTCGAGTTCCGCGAGCCCGGTCGTCCTGCGGTACCCCTGGAGCGTAACGTCATCATCACCGGTGACCAGGTCACCGACGCCTCGGCCAGCTTCGACGAGAACGGCCGGCCCCAGGTCAACATCCGCCTGGATGGCCATGGTGGCGATCTGATCAACCGCGCTACCCGAAGCAACGTCGGCCGCAGCATGGCCGTGGTGTTCATCGAGCAGCGTCCGGTCACTCGCTACACCACCCAGACCGTCGATGGCGTGCAGAAGGAAGTGGCGGTGCCCGGCTTCGAAGAAGAGCGGCGCATCATCAGCCTGGCGACCATCCAGTCGGCTCTGGGCAACAGCTTCCGCATCACTGGCCTGAACGGCTCGGGCGAGGCGTCGGAACTGGCGCTGCTGCTGCGCGCCGGCGGCCTGGCCGCGCCCATGTACTTCGCCGAAGAACGCACCCTCGGCCCGAGCCTGGGCGCCGACAACATCGCCAAGGGCATCGATGCCTCGCTGTGGGGCATGGTCTTCGTCTCGCTGTTCCTGATCGCCATCTACCGCTTCTTCGGGGTGCTGGCGACCATTGCGCTGGGCTTCAACATGGTATTGCTGATGGCCTTGATGTCCATCCTGCATGCCACCCTGACCTTGCCGGGTATCGCCGGTATCGTTTTGACCATGGGCCAGGCGGTGGACGCCAACGTACTGATCTTCTCGCGGATCCGTGAAGAGATCGCCAACGGCATGCCGATCCAGCGCGCCATCCATGAGGGCTTCAGTCGTGCCTTCACGGCGATCGTCGACTCCAACCTGACGACCCTGCTGGTGGGCGCCATCCTGTTCGCCATGGGCACCGGGCCGGTCAAGGGCTTCGCCGTGACCATGTCGCTGGGTATCTTCACCTCCCTGTTCACCGCCATCTTCGTGACCCGCGCCATGGTCAACCTGGTTTATGGCGGCCGGAACGTCAAGAAGCTGTGGATTTGAGGACGCGGCGATGAAAAAGACCATCAACTTCATGGGCGTACGCAATATCGCGTTCGCCATCACCGCGCTCCTGACCGTTCTGGCGTTGTTCAGCTGGTTCTACAAGGGGTTGAACTTCGGCCTGGATTTCACCGGCGGTACTCTGATCGAGCTGCGCTACGAGCAGCCGGCCGACCTCGGCAAGATCCGTCAGGAATTGCAGGGCGCAGGCTTCGGAGAGGCCGTGGTGCAGAGTTTCGGCGCCACCACCGACGTGCTGGTACGGATGCCGGGTGACGATCCCCAGCTGGGCCAGAAGGTGACCAGCGCACTGCAACAGGCGAGCACCGAGCGCTTTTCCCTGACCCGTACCGAGTTCGTCGGTCCGCAGGTGGGGGCGGAACTGCGTGACCAGGGTGGCCTGGGCATGCTGCTGGCCCTGGGCGGCGTGCTGCTCTACGTGGCTTTCCGCTTCCAGTGGAAGTTCGCGGTGGGCGCTATCATTTCGCTGGTTCACGACGTGGTGGTGACCCTGGGTCTGCTGTCGTTCTTCCAGATCACCTTCGATCTGACGGTTCTGGCGGCGGTCCTGGCCATCATCGGCTACTCGCTCAACGACACCATCGTGGTGTTCGACCGGGTCCGGGAAAACTTCCGGGTGCTGCGCAAGGCCGACCTGATCGAGAACATCAACGTCTCGACCACCCAGACCCTGCTGCGGACCCTGGCGACCTCGATCTCGACCCTGCTGGCCGTGGCGGCGCTGCTGTTCTTTGGCGGTGACAACCTGTTCGGCTTCTCCCTGGCGCTGTTCATCGGCGTGCTGGCCGGTACCTACTCGTCGATCTATATCGCCAACGTGGTGCTGATCTGGCTGGACCTGAAGAGCGAAGACTTAATTCCTCCACAAGCCAAGGAACTAGACGAACGTCCCTGATGTCCCAGGCATGGCAAAGGGCCATATGCCCGCTATGACAGTAGTCAGGAGGTTGTAGTGAACAAGTCCATGCTCGTAGGTACGGTTCTGGGAGCAATCGTCGCCACCGCGGGTGGCGCCGTGGCGTACGGCTTCGTCGACCGCGGGCCTCAGTACGCCGAGGTCGTCGCCGTCCAGCCGGTCAAGGAAACGGTCAAGACCCCCCGCGAGGTCTGCAAGGAGGTCGCGGTGACGCATCGCCGGCCCGTTCAGGACCAGCACCAGATTGCCGGTACCGCCGTAGGCGCGGTCGTCGGCGGTCTGCTGGGCAACCAGGTTGGTAACGGCAGCGGCAAGACCCTGGCCACCATCGCTGGCGCCGTTGGCGGTGGTTATGCCGGCAACAAGGGTCAGGAATACATGCAGAACCGCGACACCTACACCACCACCCAGACCCGCTGCAGCACGGTGACCGACAGCAGCGACAAGGTGGTCGGCTATGACGTCAAATACCTGCTGGACGGCAAGCTCGGCCAGGTCCGCATGGACCATGAGCCAGGCAAGCAACTGGAAGTGAAGAACGGCCAGGTGCTGGCCAGCCAGTGATCCGCGTTAGCGGCTGAGGCCCAGGGCTTCAGCCAAAAAAGCCCGCTACCAGGTGACTGGTAGCGGGCTTTTTGTTGGGACTTCACTGGGACGAGAGCGGATCCTTCAGATCCGACCAGGGCGAGGCGCCCTGGCCGTGGCCGTCACTCAGAGGGCGGGGCGGGGCGTTTCAGCTTTGGGCCGAAGCCACCGCCGGGCGGACATCCACGCCGGCGCCTCGAACAGACCGTTGATGCCGCGGGCTTCCAGCAGCTTGGCGATGGCCACCGGCACCAGGATGCCGAAGGCGCAGCCGGCGACGATGTGCAGCAGACCGTCGTTGATGTGCAGGCCCTTGCTCAGGACGATGCGGGCGCCGCTGCCGCTCAGTACGTGCATCACATAGATGGGCATGGACAGCGCACCCAGGGTCAGCACCCACTGCAGCGGCCGCTGCGCCAACACCATGCAGGTGGCGCTGACGAAGACGATGCCGTTCAGCGCCAGCACCAGGGTGGCCAGGCCGCGATCGGTGTAGACCAGGCCCAGCAGGCCGTGGAACCAGTACTCGAGCACCACGAACAGCAGCCCCGAACCCAGCATCACGCGACCGGCCTGCTCTTCGATGGCCTGCTTGAAGTTGTTGAACCAGACACCGAAGGCGAAAAACACGAAGTTCTGCGCGGTGAAGGTAAAGAAGAAGTCTTCCGGGCCGGCGTTCTGGAACAGATAGACGAGGGCGCCAAAGGCGAACACGGCAAAGAAGGCCAGCGGCTTGGCCCAGCGATAGGCGAGCATGGCCAGGCAGAACACCAGGAACAGCGCATAGAGGAACCAGAACTGCTGGCGTGGCTCCCAGACCGTCAGGACTTCGCTGAAGCTCACGCCGCCGTTGGTGTAGCGCGACATCAGCGCCTCGACCGAACCCTGCAGCAGTGACCAGACCAGGAAGGGATAGACGATGGTGTCGATCTTGTTCACCAGCAGGCCGCCGGTACCGCGCTTGACGAAGGAGCTGTAGAAGAAGAGGCCGGAGAGGAAGAAGAACAGCGGCATGTGGAAGCTGTAGATGACGCTGTCCACCAGGCCGTGGAATTGGGCGTCCTGAAGGATGCCCGCGTTGAGCAGGCCACGCACGACATGGCCATAGACGACCAGCACGATGCCAATGGCCTTGGCATAGTCGACCCAGAGATTGCGAGTGTTCATTGAATGATCCTTTTCAGAAGAGAACCTGTGCAGCTGGAGCCAAGCGCTGGGGCAAACGAAAGCGTGAGCGTTGCGACGCCGGGGCGCGCATCGCGACAGGTTCGGTCATGGTAGGACTCCCGAAGGAACGACGTCCGTAAGTAGCCGGTGACAGGATGGGGCTCCTTGCCCGCGTTCTGACCATGGCTATCTGCCATTGTTCATGGCTTGTTTCCGAGCAGGCGTGAACGGGGCGACACTTTCACCGCTCGGCAGGCAATTGTCCGACGAACTGTAACCGGATGTTTAGAGGGAATCTTTGACGAACTGCAGCTGCTTCTCCTTGAGCAGGGGCTCGTAGCGCGGCGAGGTATAGATCAGCAGGACCTGTTTCCTGCGTGCCGCCTGGGCGCTGAACTTGTAGACCACGGTGTCGTGATCGAAGGCCAGATAGGCCTGGGCGTCGTCGTCCTGGTTCAGGCGCTCGAAGGCGGCGGCCGACGACTGGGAGGAGGGTTTGCCATACTTTTGAGTGAGTCCTTCGGCGATCAGAAAGGACTGGGCCAGGGGCGTGACGATCGACAGGCGCAGGAAGCGGCCATCGATGAAGAAGGCGCCAGCCTCGACCTTTTCACCAGCGAAGGCGAGGTCATTGCATTCGAAATACTCGACGCCGACTACGTCGATCTTGCGCGGCTGGAAGGTACAGAGCTTTTTCGCCAGAAAGGTTTTCTGGTCGGTGCCGAAGGCGATGCCCGCATAGCCATCCACGGCCTGGGCCAGCGCCGGGAACAGCACCAGCAGCGCCAACAGGGGCGCAAGGAGAGGCGACAGGTAGGACCTGACGGTCATGGTGATCTGGATTCCCTTCACGAAGGCCCTGGGGCCCATTCAACCCGACGGATGCTAGAAGCTCCGCCGGGGCTTTGCCACCGCTGTCGACGGCTTTTGTCGAGGGGTTCAGGGTTGGCGTCAGGCGATGCCGGGCGGAATCTGGTCCTTGCCGTAGTCCTTGAGCTTTTCCAGGTTCTCCGGCTTCTGGTGCTCGGGTACGTCGTCGCCTTCGGCGGGGGTGTCCTGGGGTTCCTGGTCTCGGGTGTCTTCGCTCATGGCAGCGCTCTCGGCAGGGGGTGTCCGACTTTGAGGGGGGCGCCGACCCGGCGGTTCCGCAGGATCAGGCGTTGACGCCATCGGTGAGCCAACCCTCGCGCCGGGCCAGGCGCCAGGCGAGGAGGGCGGAAATCAGTCCACGCAGGGCCATGAAGGTGAGAAAGGCCAGCCACAGACCGTGATTGCCCCAGCCGCGCAGCAGCCAGCCGAGTGGCAGGGCGAGGAGCAGGGCCAGCAGCATGGCATTGCGCATCTCCCGGGCGCGAGTGGCGCCGATGAAGAGGCCGTCCAGTAGATAACTGGCCATGGCGATCAAGGGCAGCACGGCGAGATAGGGCAGATAGGCGTGCGCTTCCTGGCGAACCGCAGCGATGTCGCTCTGCACGGCGACGAAGAGGTCGCCACAGAGGGCGAAGGCCAGGGCGAAGCCGAGGCTCGCCAGCAGCGACCAGCCGCCGGCGATCACCAGCACCCGGCGCAGGGTGGCGCCTTCGTGCGCGCCCAGGGCATGGCCGGCCAGGGCCTCCACGGCATGGGCGAGGCCGTCGAGGGCGAAGGCGGTGACCAGCAGGCCGTTGAGCAGCAGGGCGTTGACCGCGACGGTGGTCTCGCCCAGCTGGGCGCCCTGGGCAGCGAACAGCAGGAACACCGCCTGCAGGGCCAGGGAGCGGATGAAGATGTCGCGATTGACGGCCAGCAGGGGGCGCCAGTTGACGAGGCGCCGCAGGGCCTGGCGGTCGATCCGGCCCGGCCACCGCCGCAGGCGGCGCACCACCAGCCAGAGGCCGAGCAGCATGCCGCTCCACTCCGCCAGGACCGAGGCCAGGGCGATGCCTTGCACCCCGCTGCCGAGGCCGAGCACGAAGCCGGTCACCAGCAGCAGATTCAGGGCATTGGTGGTGAGCAGCAGCACCAGCGGCGTGCGTGCATCCTGGGTACCGAGCAGCCAGCCGATCACGGCGTAACTGAGCAGCGCCGCGGGCAGGCCGAGCAGCCGCAGGTGCAGGAAGCGCGCGGCCAGTTCGGCGAAGGCGGGGTCCAGGCCGAGCCAGGCGAGCAGGGGATCGAGCGCCAGGCTGGCCGCCAGTAGCAGGGCCAGTGACAGGCCCAGCCCCAACAGGCCGGCTTGCAAGAGGATCTGGCGCAGGGCGGCGCCGTCGCGGCGCCCGCTGGCCTGGGCGGCGAAGCCGGTGGTGCCCATGCGCAGAAAACCAAGAATGCCGAGCAGGGCGGTGTAGAAGGCGCCGCCCATGGCCACCGCGGCGAGCTGGCGGGCTTCCGGCAGATGGCCGGCGATGGCGCTATCGACCAGGGTCACCAGCGGTACGCTGAGATTGGACAGGATCATCGGCGCGGCCAGCGCCCAGACGCGCCGGTGCAGCAGGGGGTGGCGCCAGTCGGCAAGCAGGGTGGACATTGGGCTGATCGCAGCGGCGGCGGAGGAGGCATTGTAAGCCAGCCGGCGCGGCCGGTCCTCCGCCTGAATGCCAGGCTGACGCTAGTCCAGCTGCCCGCCGCCCTCGCGCAGGTCCTCGCCAGTGGTCGCCGCGCAGGTCAGCGCCAGGCGCAGCCCGGCGACCAGGGTCTCCAGGGCCATGGACGGCGCCCCGGGCTGTGCGGCGGCCTGGGCCGGCAGATAGGGGATATGGATGAAGCCGCCGCGCACTCCGGTGCCCTGCAACCGATGCTGCAGGCCGTAGAAGACATGGTTGCAGACGAAGGTGCCCGCGGTCTGGGACACCGCCGCGGGAATGCCGGCGGCGCGCAGGGCATGGACCATGGCCTTGATCGGCAGGGTACTGAAGTAGGCGGCCGGACCGCCGGCCACCACTGGTTCGTCGATGAGCTGGCGCCCGGCGTTGTCAGGGATGCGGGCATCGTCGACATTGATGGCGATGCGTTCCAGCGACAGCTCGGCCCGCCCGCCAGCCTGGCCGACCGCTACCACCAGGGTGGGACGATGGTGATCGAGCAGGTCATCCAGCATCTTGAGCGCAGTGCCGAATTCGGTCGGCAGCTGAGCCGCCACTACGGTCAGGTCGCCGAGGCGTTCTCCATCAAGCCGGCGCACGGCCTCCCAGGAGGGGTTGAGATCCTCGCCGCCAAAGGGGGCGAAGCCGGTGAGCAGCAGGGTCATGGGATACCTCACATCAGCAGATAGAGCAGCACCACGTTGCAGGCCAGCACCGCCAGTGCCGTGGGGATCTGGGCCTTGATCACGGCGTTCTTGTCATCGAGTTCCAGCAGGGCGGCCGGGACGATGTTGAAGTTGGCCGCCATGGGCGTCATCAGGGTGCCGCAGTAGCCGGAGAACATGCCGATGGCGGCCATCACCGCCGGATCGGCGTGGTAGACACCTACCAGCACCGGCACCCCGATGCCGCCGGTCATCACCGGGAAGGCGGCGAAGCCGTTGCCCATGATGACGGTGAAGGCGGCCATACCCACTACATAGACCACCACCGCCACCAGGCGCAGGTCGAGGGCCACATAGGCGGTGGCCAGGTGCGCCACCGCCTTGCCGACGCCGGCATCGGTGAATACCAGACCGAGCATGGCCAGGGCCTGGGGCAGCACCAGCGACCAGCCCAGGGCATCGGTCAGGCGGCGCGACTCGCGCATCGCCTGGATCGGAGTGTCACGGGTCAGCCAGCAGGCCAGCGCCAGGGCCACCAGGGCGCCCAGACCCAGGGAGACGAAGGTGACGTTCTTCGGGTCGAGCAGCGGCAGGCCGGCAATCTGCACGTCCTTGAGCAGCACGCTGCCGATCACCGTCACCACGGGAATGGCCAGGGCTGGAATGAACAGGCGATTGCCCAGCCGCCCGGCGCTGGCGCGCGTCTCCCGCTCGGGACGGCTCTCGTGGTGTCCGCTGCCCACCGCACCGCAGCCGGCCAGCACCGCCATCAGCAGCACGCCGGCGCCGACCCAGGCCGGTGGCAGGCGATCGCCGATGAGGAAGACCAGGCTGAACAGGCCCCAGAACAGGCCACTGGTCCAGCGCTTGGGGTGGTGGCGGTCGGCCAGGGTCATGACCGCGGTCAGGGCCAGGATGGCGCCGGCCAGCCAGAACAGGTATTGGATCGACAGGATCATGGCTGCACCTCCTTGGCCGCGGTCAGCTCGCGATAGAGCTGGCGGTCGAAGCGGTGCAGGCGCAGGGCGTGGATGAAAAAGGCGCAGAGGGCCGTGGGAATGCCCCAGAGGGCGATGTGCAGGGGTTCGACATCGAGGCCGGCACCCAGCAGGAAGGTGTGCATCAGGGCGATGGCGCCAAAGGCGACGAAGATGTCTTCGCCAAAGAACAGCCCGACGTTGTCGGTCGCCGCGCAAAAGGCCAGCAGGCGCTGGCGCAGGGCTTCGGGCAGGCGGCCATGGCGTTTCTCCGCGGTGCCTTCGGCCATGGGCGCGAGTAGCGGCCGGACCATCTGCGGATGGCCGCCGAGGCTGGTAAGGCCCAGGGCGGCGGTGGTCTCGCGGACGAACAGGTAGAAGATCAGCAGGCGGCCGACGGTGGCGTTGCGAAAGCGGGCGATCCAGTTCTGCGCGTGCAGGCGCAGGCCGTGGCGTTCGAGCAGGCCGATCACCGCCAGGGGTAGCAGGATGATCAGCGGCAGGGCCCGCGCCTTGATGAAGCCGGTGCCGATGGCGGCGAGCAGCGCCTCGGGGCTGAACTGGGCGGCCAGGCCGGTGGCCACGGCGGCCAGGGCGACGACCAATAGCGGATTGAACCTCAGCACGAAGCCGACCACGATGACCAGCACGCCCAGCAGCGGCCAGAGGTTGACGGTGGTTTGCATAGGTGGATGTCTCCAGCGGATCCACCGCGCTCCGGGCAGACGGTGCGGCGGACGGTAGGAAGCCGCAGGCGGCTTCGGCTGATCCAGGCAGTGCCCGTGGCACGGCTCGTTATTGTTGTCGGACGTCATTTGGCGTGGCGCCGGCTGGCATCTTTTGCCGTCGGTGGAGCTGGCGTCCAGCAAATAAAACTGTTCGCCGCCGATAGGGAAAAGCGGGGCAGACAAGCCCGCTGGTGGGGGTAAAGTGACGGGATAGCCTTGTCGAGGTCCCCATGAACCTGCGCTTTCTCGATACCTTCGTCTGGGTCGCCCGCCTGGGCAGTTTCCGACTGACGGCAGAAAAGCTCTCCACCACCCAGGCCGCCATCTCCAGTCGCATCGCCGTGCTGGAAAGCGAACTGGGCGTGCAACTGTTCCTGCGCGACTCCCGCGGCGTGAGTCTGACCGCCGAGGGGCATCGGGTGCTGGGCTACGCCGAGCGGATGCTGGCGACCCAGCGTGAACTGCACGAGGCCCTGGGTCATGGTCAGACCCTGGAGGGCCGCCTGCGCATCGGCGTCATGGATACCGTGATCCACAGTTGGCTGGATCAGCTGATCGCCGCGGTCACCCAGAGCTATCCGGCCATCGAGCTGGAGCTGACCGCCGATACCGCGCTGAATCTGGCCGAGCAGCTGGCGCGGGGACAGCTCGACCTGATCTTCCAGACCGATCTATTGCGCGCCGAAGGCATTCGCAACCTGCACCTGGCCAGCTATCCGGTGCGCTGGCTGGTCGCCACCGACAGCCATCTGGCGCGGCCCTACGCCAATCTGGCCGAGCTGGCCGGCGAGCGGCTGATCACCTTTTCCCGCCATTCCAGGCCGCACCAGGACATCCTCGGCCTGCTGCAGCGCGAGGGCATCGCCGAACCGCGGGTCTGCTGCATCAATTCGGTGGCGGCCATCATCAAGCTGATGGGCGAGGGCTTCGGCATCGGCGCCCTGCCGCCGGCACTGGTGATAGAGGAGTTGGCCCGTGGCAGCCTGATGCCTGTGCCGCTGGCCGGACCGCCGCCCTTCGATGTTCAGGCCAGCTGGCACGGCGGTGCCGGCCTGGCGCTGAGCGAGGCGGTGGTGGCCCTGAGCCAGACGGTGGTGGCCGACTGGTGTACGCGCCTGGGCCCGGAGCGTGCCTTGCCGGTGCTGGTCTAGCCCGGATGTTTCAACGCCTTCTTATCGCCAGCGCCTGGAATCTTTTGTTGGACAGCGGCGCCCCGTCTTTCCGACACTCGAAGCTCTTCCTCAGAGGATCCTGTCATGCCCGCTCGCCTGCTGCTCAATTGCGATTCCGGTGAAAGCTACGGTGCCTGGTCCATGGGCGACGATGCCCATGCCATTCCCCTGGTCGACCAGGCCAATCTGGCTTGCGGCTTCCATGCCGCCGATCCCCTGATCATGCAGCGCGCCGTCACCCTGGCGGTGGCCAATGGCGTGCAGATCGGTGCCCATCCGGCCTATCCCGACCTGGTGGGCTTCGGGCGCCGGCCCATGGCCTGCACCCCGGCCGAGGTGGAAGCCATGATCCTCTACCAGATCGGCGCCCTGGACGCCTTCTGCCGCGCCGCAGGCGTACGCGTCGAGTACGTGAAGCCCCATGGCGCCCTCTACAACGCCCTGGTCAAGGATGATGCCCTGCTGACCGCCGCGCTCTCCGCCTGCGCCCGTTATCGCCAGGGACTGCCGCTGATGGTGCTGGCCAAGGCCGACAACGCCCGCGAGCGTCGGCTGGCGGAAGTCGCTGGCGTACCACTGCTGCTGGAGGCCTTCGCCGACCGCGCCTATCTGGCCGACGGCTCCCTGGCGCCACGTGGCCAGGTTGGCGCCGTTCACCATGACCCCGAGCGCATCCTGGCCCAAGCCATCGCCATCGCCTGCGGTGAGGACTTCCCCGGTTTCGACGGCCAACCCATGCGGTTGCAGGCCGACAGCCTCTGCGTGCATGGCGACAATGCCGAGTCCCTGGCAGTGCTGCGTCGGCTGCGCGCGGCGCTGGACGCCCTATGATCACCTTCAAGCCCTTTGGCGTCGCGGCGCTGCTGCTCGAACTGGCCGAGCACCCCGATACCGAACTGCCCTCGCACATCGCGCGCCTGGGCGAGCGGATTCGCCAGCGTTTCGGCGCGGCGGTGACCGATCTGGTAGCGGGCTGGACCAGTCTGCTGGTGCACTACGATCCCCTGCAGCTGACCTTGGCCGAGGTACAGGCCGGCCTCGAACCCTTGCTGGCCGACTGGCCGGGCGCTGCGCAGGCGGGCGAGGGCGGGCGCCTGCACGAGGTACCGACCCTCTATGCCGGCCCGGACCTCGCCGAGGTGGCCGAGCGCTGTGGCCTGAGCGAGGCCGAGGTCATCGCCCGGCACTGTGGTCGTGACTATCAGGTAGGCGCCATCGGCTTCATGCCTGGTTTCGCCTTTCTCGGTGAGCTGGATGAGCGCCTGGCCCTGCCCCGGCGCAGTACGCCCCGTACCGCCGTACCCGCCGGCAGCCTGGCCATCGCCGAACGACAGACCGCCGTCTATCCCCAGGCTTCGCCCGGGGGCTGGAATCTCATCGGCCGTTGCCTGTGGACCGTCTTCGATGCCCGGGCCGAGCCGCCGTGCCTCCTGGCGCCAGGAGACCGGGTGCGCTTCGTGCCGGTCGACGAAGCCGCCTTTCGTGCCCAGGGAGGTCAGCCATGAGCGGTCTCAAGGTCATCAAGCCCGGTCCCCTGACCCTGTTGCAGGATCTCGGACGCCAGGGCTGGCAGCACCTGGGCGTGGCCCCTTCAGGGCCCATGGACGGTCATGCCGCGCGTTGGGCCAATCGCCTGGTGGAAAATCCGATGACGGCGCCGCTGCTGGAGATCGCTCTGGGCGGTGCCGAATTCGAGATCGAGACCGACACCTGGCTGGCGCTGACCGGCGCGCCTTTGGAAGCCCGCCTGGAGGATGAGCCCCTGCCGCCCTGGTCGTGTTTTCCAGTAAGAGCCGGCATGCGCCTGCGGCTGGGATTCGCCCAGGCCGGGCAGCGTGCCTATCTGGCTGCGGCCGGCGGAGGCTTTCAGGCGCCTGCGACCCTGGGCAGCATGGCCAGCAACAGACGCGAAGGCCTGGGCGGTCCGGATGGCAATGGTGCCTCGCTGGTGGCGGGGCAGCAGCTGGCCTGCGCCGCCGTGACCGAACTGCATGCGCGCGGTTGTGGGCCGGCGGCGCGCTTCGTGCCGGACTATCGCGAGGTGCCAACGCTGAGGGTGATCTTTGGCGGTGACGCCGAGGCCTTCGGTCCGGCGGCGCAGCAGGCGCTCTGCGATCAACCGTGGCGGATCAGCCCGCAGTCCGACCGCATGGGCATTCGCCTGGCCGGACGCACGCCCCTGGCGCCACCACGCCGCCAGTGGTCGCTGGGGGTTGTGACCGGTGCCATCCAGGTGCCGCCCGATGGCCAGCCCATCGTGCTCATGGCCGATCGCCAGACCATGGGCGGTTACCCACTGCTGGGCTTCATCCATCCCCTGGACCTTTCGCGCCTGGCCCAGTGCCCGGCCCACCACGAGGTGCGTTTCGCCCCGGTGGAACTGGCCGTCGCCCAGGACGAATGGCGCCGTTTTCTCGCGTTTTTCTCCGGTTGAAGGCGCAGCCGGTCACGGCCGAGGAATCTTGTCCGCTTCGATGAGTCGCACGCTCAGGGGCGACGCCGACTTCCCTTTCTCGGCGTCTGGCTTGAAACTTGCCTCACACGTCCCCCTGTGACGACCGACAAGAAGGAGCTGGAACCGGCGATGAAAACTCCCAAACGCATCGAGCCGCTGATCGAGGACGGCTTGGTCGATGAGGTGATACGGCCCCTGATGAGTGGCAAGGAGGCGGCGGTCTACGTGGTGCGCTGCGGCAGCCAGGTGCGCTGCGCCAAGGTCTACAAGGAGGCTGACAAGCGCAGCTTCCGTCAGGCCGCCGAATACCAGGAGGGGCGTAAGGTGCGTGGCAGCCGGGAAAATCGCGCCATGGCCAAGGGCTCCAAGTTCGGTCGCCGCGAGCGCGAGGACAATTGGCAGAACGCCGAGGTGACGGCGCTCTATCGCCTGGCCGATGCCGGGGTCCGGGTACCCAAGCCCCACGACTTCCTCGACGGCGTGCTGCTGATGGACCTGGTCACCGACGGTAATGGCGAGGCCGCGCCCCGTCTCAACGACGTGACCCTCACCGCCGAGGAAGCTCTGCGCTATCACGACCTGATGATTGGCCAGATCGTGCGCATGCTCTGCGCCGGGCTGGTCCACGGCGACCTTTCCGAATTCAACGTGCTGCTGGCCGAGGATGGCCCGGTCATCATCGACCTGCCCCAGGCGGTGGATGCCGCTGGCAACAACCACGCCTTCCGTCTTCTGGCGCGGGACGTGGAGAACATGGCGCTGTACTTCGGTCGCTTCGCCCCTGAGTTGCGCACCACCCGCTATGCGCCGGAGATGTGGGCCCTGTTCGAGAAGGGCGAGTTGTTCGCCAACACGCGCCTGACTGGCGAATTCGCCGAGCGTGAAGACCAGGCCGACGTCCATGCAGTGATGCGCGAGATCGAGGCAGCGCGGCGTGACGAAGAGCGCCGCCAGGCGGCGCGTCGCGAACAGGACGAGCCGAGCGTGCGCGAAGAGCCGCCACCGCCCTGGCTAAGCTGATCGTGAAGCAGAACGATTAGCGCTGCGATGAGACGAACGGCCCCAGTGGTCGGGCGATGAACGGCGCCTCCCAGGCGCCAGCGCGCTAAACTGGGCACTGAACAGCACAGGACTCTTTTCATGCAAGGCCATCCGGACGTCATCAACTACCTCAACCAGCTGCTGCGTGGCGAGCTGGCGGCGCGCGACCAGTACTTCATCCATTCGCGGATGTACGAAGACTGGGGCCTGATGCGGCTGTACGAGCGGATCGGCCACGAGATGGAAGAGGAAACCCAGCACGCCGATGCCCTGCTGCGCCGCATCCTCTTCCTCGAAGGCACGCCGGACATGCGTCCCAACGCCATCACCGTGGGCCAGACCGTGCCCGAGATGCTGCGTGCCGATCTTGCCCTGGAGTACGAGGTGCGCGAAGCCCTGGCCCAGGGCGTGGCCCTGTGCAACCAGCACAAGGACTTCGTCACTCGCGAGATCCTGGTGGTCCAGCTGGAAGATACCGAGGAAGACCATGCCTACTGGCTGGAGCAGCAGCTGGGGCTGATCGACAAGATCGGTCTGCAGAACTACCTGCAGTCGCAGATGAAGGGTGGCACCACGCCCCACGGCGCCGGCCTGTAACACCGGCCGCTCGGCGCCACCTGGCGCCGATCAGGACCTGCTGGCGTCACCTTCTGGCGCCCGCGGCAGATAGAGCGAAATGCAGGTACCCACGCCCGTCGTGCTGTCTACCTGGATCTGCCCGCCCGATTGGTGCACGAAGCCGTGCACCATGGACAGCCCCAGTCCGGTGCCCTGGCCTGGCGGCTTGGTGGTGAAGAAGGGATCGAAGATCCGTTCCCGGATCTCCGGCGCGATGCCGGTACCGGTATCGCTGACCTTGACCCTCACGTA
This sequence comes from Pseudomonas sp. Marseille-Q7302, assembly GCF_965111925.1. Classification (NCBI taxonomy): domain Bacteria; kingdom Pseudomonadati; phylum Pseudomonadota; class Gammaproteobacteria; order Pseudomonadales; family Pseudomonadaceae; genus Pseudomonas; species Pseudomonas sp. Marseille-Q7302. Next base: position 1,256,104 of record NZ_CBCOPK010000001.1, read on the forward strand.
ATCGCCCGCGGGCAGCCCTTCCGGGCGGTCAGCGGCTGCCTCGGGCAGATTCGCCGTGGACAGCAGCAGCTGGCCGCCCTGGGGCATGGCGTCACGGGCGTTGATCGCCAGATTCAGCAGGGCGCTTTCCAGCTGCACCGCATCGATCACCGTGAGCCACAATGGCTCCGCGGGCTGTGCCTGGACCTCGATCGCCGGGCCGACGCTGCGGCGAATCAGTTCTTCCATGGCCAGCATCAGCTCGTTCACGTCGGTGGGCTTGGGTTCCAGCGTCTGCCGGCGGGAGAAGGCCAGCAGCCGCTGGGTCAGGGAGGCGGCGCGCGCAGCGTAGGCCTGGGCGCCGCCAAGCAGCCGGTCGAGCTGATCGGTGCGATTCTGCTGCAGGCGGCGCTCGATCAATTCCAGACTGCCGATGATGCCGGCCAACAGATTGTTGAAGTCGTGGGCGATGCCGCCGGTCAACTGGCCGATGGCTTCCATCTTCTGCGCCTGGTGCAGGGCCTGCTGCGCCTGGGTCAATTCGGCGGTGCGTTCGACGACCCGCTGTTCGAGCGTTTCATTGGCGGTGCGTACCGCCTGGAACAATTGAGCCTGCTCGATGGCGAGGGCGGCGCGGGCGGCCAGCGCGGCCATCAGCCGTTCGTGACGGAGGTTGAAGCGACCCGGTTCGGGATGCACGAAGAAGAGTCCACCTAGCACCGTTCCGTTGCGGGCGACCACCGAGACGGCCAGGTAGCTGCGTACTGGCAGAGGCCCGACCGGCAGGCCCTGATGCGGTTCGGAGCGGGACGTGTGCGAATCGCTGGACACGTCGTCGACGCGAATCACGCCTTCGCTGCCCAAGGGCGGGGCGAACAGGGCGGTGGCATCGGGATCGCCCAGGTGTTCGAAAGCGGCACGCTCGGCGCCAGACAGGGTGAGGCGCTGCAGATGCCCGCTGTTTTCCTCATGCTGCTGATTGAGGTAGGCGCCAAGGCGCGCCCCGGTCAGCTCGACCCCGGCATCGGTCACCGTCTGCACCAGATGCGCCAGATCCAGCTGGCTGGCCAGCTCCGTATCGATGCGCTTGAGGGCTTCCAGGGTACGGGTTTCTTCGCGCAACTCGGCTTCGGCCTGCTTGCGGTCGCTGATGTCGACGACGAATTCGAAGGCGCTGCCATCGGGCAGGCGCTTGGCCGCCACCAGGGCCCAGCCGACGGAGCCGTCACGCCGCCGGTAGCTGCGTTCGTCGGGCGGCAGCTGATCGCCAGCCTGGCTCAGGGTTGGCGCCGGCCAGCGGATATGCCCAGCCAGGAGATCCTGACGATCATGACCGCTCATGCGCAGGAAGGCATCGTTGGCATCGATCAGATGGCCTTCGGTGTCGAAGCAGAGGGCACCCACCGTCTCGATTTCCAGGGCGGTGCGAAAGCGTCGCTCGCTGGCTTCGAGGGCGGCGCGGGCCAGATGGGCTTCGGTGACGTCCTGCCCCTGGCAGAAGATGCCGATCACCTGGCCGGCTTCGTCGGTCAGGGGCTCGTAGATGAAGTCCAGATAGAGGGTACGAACCGGCTCGCCTTCGGTCTCCAGGCGCATCGGCATATGTTCGGCGACGAAGCGGCGGCCACTCCGGTACACCTGTTCGAGCCACTCGAAGTAGCCCTGATTCTGCAGTTCGGGAAAGACGTCGCGTACTTTGAGGCCTTCACGGGGACGGTCATCGAACGACCGGCGGAAGGCGACATTGACGAAGTCGAAGACGTGATCCGGGCCGCGCACGATGGCGACGAAGCCAGGCGCCTGCTCGAACATCCGCCGCTGGCGTGCGGCGTCGGCGGCGCGGCGCCGTTCTTCGAGAATACGCTGGGTGGTCTCGTGCCCCTGGTTGAACAGCCCGGCGATCTCGCCGCCCTCGCCGCGGATGGGGGTGAAGCTGTAGTTCCAGTAGGTCTCGGTGACCACGCTTTGGCGCACCATCGGCAGCAGCTGATCGAAGACGGAAAAACCCTGGCCGGTGGTCAGCACCTGCTCGAACTGGGGGCCGACCACCGGCCAGATGTCCTGCCAGACCTCCTGGGCGGGGCGCCCCAGGGCCCAGGGATGGCGCTCGGCGGGAATCGGTGACCAGGCGTCGTTGTAGAGCAGCAGCAGGTCAGGGCCCCAGTAGATGGCCGTGGGAAAGCTGGAATTCAGGCAAATACTGAGGGCGGATCGGAGGGACTGCGGCCACCGGGACGGCGGCCCCAGCGGCGAGTCCGACCAATCGTGGGTGCGCAGCCGGGCGCCCATGTCACCGCCGCCGGCGAGAAAATCCAGTTCGTTCCAGTCGGCAATCTGCGCTGCCATCGGTTATGTCTCCCCAGCCACTTCTGCAGTTCCAGGCGTTCTGACCACAATCGCACCGGAACTGCAGGACCGCGACGAGTTTTTTTAGTTCGCGTCTGCCTTACAGCCGCGGCGTATAGCGCTCGACGGCTTCCGGCAGGGCCCAGCCGGCGGCGAAGGCGAAGATCAGCAGGATCAGCGGCAACAGCACCAGCCAGGTCCGGGTCGGGATCGGCTCCAGACGATTGCCGCCGGTCTTCTGCAGCAGGGCGAGACTCAAGCCGCAGAAGCCGCCGGCGAGCAGGGCGCCGGCGAGGACATCGGTGGGCCAGTGTACCCCCAGATAGACGCGGCTGAGGGCGATGAGCACGGCCGGTAGCGCAGCGATCACCAGCCAGGCGAGGCGCCCGCGTGGGCCGTAGCGGCGCCCGACCAGGATGCCGAGGGTCAGGAAGAAGGCGAAGGAGGCCGAGCTGTGGCCGCTGGGCAGACTGTAGGTGGTGAGCGGCTCGGCGAGCACGTCCGGCCGGGCGCGGGCCAGCAGATTCTTCAGCTGGCCATTGGCGAGGGCGGTACCCAGGGTGGTACCCACGGCGAACAGCAGCGGACGCCACTGGCGGAAGCCGGCCAGCACCAGGGTGAGCACTGCCGCGACGATCAGCTGGGTGCGAAAGTCGCCCATGCGGGTGACGACCACGGCGACCAGGTTGAGCCAGTTCTCGCGATGCGCCTGGACCAGCGCCATCAGGCCTTCGTCGAAGGCGCGCAGATGATGCCAGCCAAACAGCAGCGCCAGCAGGCCGGCCAGGCAGAGGGCGCCACTGAGCAGGGTGGTGCCGGCCCGCTCGCGCCAGGCGCCATGGGCGATGACGCTCGCCAGCAGGACGATCCCGCCCGCCACGACGCCCGCCTGATACCAGAACCCCTCGGGTAGCGGCAGGCGCAAGGCTGCCCCGGCTACCCAGCCTGGTCCCAGTGCGGCGATCGACCAGCCAGCCGCTGCCACCAGGCTGACGGCGGCGAACTTCACCAAGGGCATGTCGAGCATGCCGGCGATCAGCGGCAGCAGCGGGCGCAAGGGGCCGATGAAGCGGCCGACCAGCAGACTGGCCACGCCGTACCTGTGGATGAAGTCCTCCGCGCGGCTGATCCATTCGGGATGGGTGCGCAGGCCCGGCAGGCGGCGAATGCGCTCGTGGAAATGGCGGCCGAGGAAATACGACACGGCATCGCCGAGGATGCCACCCAGGAAGCCGAGCAGAAGGGTATCGAGGAGGTTCATGGCGCCGTTGCCGGCGGCGATGGAAATGGCGAACAGCACCACCGTGCCAGGCACCACCAGACCGGCCAGGGCCAGGCATTCGAGAAAGGCTACGACGAAGATGGCAACGCCGAGCCACTCATTGTGATGGGTGATCCACTGGGTGAGGCCGGCGAACAGTTCCGTCATCGAAAGGCTTCCTGGGGGCTAAGGGCTGCGTCCTCAGACCCGTAGGAAAAGCCTTTGGTTGCCTCAAGGACGCGGATCGAGACGTAACGCCTCGGGGCCCGGGGATTGTAGATCGCGCTCGGGAATTTCCCAGACCAATAACTGTGGCGGGGTTTGTCGGAAGGCGGGGCTGGCAAAGTAGTCCCGCGCCGCACCGGCGAAGTGGCCGCCGTCCTTGGCGAAGCGCCCGACGCTGGCGCCCAGGGCCTGCTCCAGGAAGGGCAGGAAGTTGGAGTTGCGCGAGAAGGAGGTACCGATCACCGCGACATTGGGCAGGTCGCCATCGCCGAAGAGGTCGTCGCTGGCACTGGCGGGCGCGCGGCTGTCGACCTGGGTCTGGCTTGGCTGCTCGGGGGTGGGTTGCAGGCGCGGAGGCAGCCAGTCCAGGCCGGCCAGGCGGACCAGGTCGCCGGGGCGGGTCGTTGGCGGCAGCGCCGTGCGGCTGAACTCCCGCGCCGGGGTGGCCTGGAAGGGCAAGGCCTGGAGGTAGGCAGCCAGGGCGCGGGCGGCGGCCTCGGCACCGGTTTCGTTCCAGTGGGTGTCGGTACGCAGGAAGGCATTACTGCCCAGGGGGGCGAGCACCGCAGTGAGGTCGAGCACCGGCACCCGCGCCGCGCTGAGCATCCGCGTCCAGTCGGCGATGCGACTGACGAAGGCGGCTGGCCGGCGCAGCCCGCAGAGCTGATCGGCGGCGATACGGCTCTTGTCCGGAACCACCGCGACCAGCAGCTGGATGTGCCGGGCGGCCAGCTGTTGCCGCAACTCGATCACCGTCTGGGCGCGGGCCCGGGCATTGGCGGCAGCCTGGCGCGGGACGTCGAGCTCCTCGGCGAGAAACAGCCAGTCGGGACAGCCCTGGCGTACCCGCGGACCGGTATCGCCAAGCAGCAACCAGCTGGCGCCCCGTTCCAGGCGGGCGGCGGCTTTCGGCAGCGGTGCCTTGGCCAGCTCCTTGGCGATGTGGTGGGTGATCTCACCTTCGAGCAGAGCATGCCGATCCACCTGCTCCGGCCAGAGCGAGAGCCGGTCGGTCAGCAGCGCCCAGGCGCAGGAGCCGAGGCCGACCGCCAGGAACAGGGCGAAGACGCCTCCGGCCAGGGGCGCCAGGCGCGTGCTGGCGGCACTGGGCGGCTGCGGGGCGGGCGAGGGCGGCAGGGCGGGAGCGCTCATGACGGCGGCCTCAGAACTGGAAATAGAGGAAGGGCACGGCTTCGCGGCTGGCGATCAGCGCAAAGCAGAGCAGGAAGCCGGCTATCGGCCAAAGGGCACCGACACCCCGCAGCAGGGCGCTGCCGGGCAGACGCGCCTCGATGCGCGCCTGCCACAGCGGGGCGAGGATGCAGGCCACCCCCAGGGCGGCGGCCAGGCCGTGCACGGGTCTCAGGGTCACGGCCAGGGCATCGCCCAGGGCGAAGCCGTGCAGGCCGAACTGGCCGGCGTACATGGACAGCGCCGTGGCGAAGTCCGGCGCGCGGAACAGTGTCCAGGCCAGGGCCACGAACAGCAGGGTCAGGCCATGGGCCAGGGCACGCGGCAGCGGGCGACCACCAAGTTCGTCCCAGAGTCGGTCCAGGCACAGCGCCAGGCCGTGCAGCATGCCCCAGAGCAGGTAGTTCCAGCTGTCGCCGCCATGCCAGAGGCCGGCGATGGCCATGGTCAGGAAGAGGTTGCGGTAGGTGCGCCAGCGGCCGCCGCGGTTGCCACCCAGGGAGATATAGAGGTAGTCGCGCAGCCAGCTGGACAGCGACAGGTGCCAGCGCCGCCAGAAGTCCTGGATGCTGCGGGCGAGATAGGGCCGGTTGAAGTTTTCCGGGAAGTGGAAGCCCAGCATCAGGCCCAGGCCGATGGCCATGGCGCTGTAGCCGGCGAAGTCGAAGAACAGTTGCAGCGAATAGGCCAGGCAGCCGATCCAGGCGTCGACGAAGGACGGCTGGTCGAGGTGGAAGGCCACGTCCACCAGCGGCGACAGGGTGTCGGCCACCAGGACCTTCATGCACAGGCCGATCATGAACCGGCGCGCGCCGAGGGCGAAATTCTCGCGATTGAACCAGCGCTGGTTGAGTTCGCGACGGACCCAGTCGTAGCGGATGATCGGCCCGGCGATGGAGTGGCCGAACATGGAGATGTAGGTGGCGTAGTTGACGAAGCTGCGCTCCACCGGCACCACGTGGCGATGGACATCTACCAGGTAGGAGATCGCCTGCAGCACGATGAAGGACAGTCCGGCCGGCAGGGCCACCTTCTGCCAGTCCAGTGGCAGGGCGCCGGTCGTCACCAGCACCTGACTCCAGGTGGCGGCGACGATGTTGGCGTACTTGTACCAGCAGAGCACCGCCAGGTTGATCACGATCAGCCCGGCAAGCAGCCGCAGCCGCGTCTTCGAGCCTTCGCGCGCGCGATCCACCAGCAACCCGCCGACCCAGGCCAGCAACGCCAGGGCCATGTGCAGCAGCAGGAACAGCGGGCTCAGCCAGCCGTAGAACAGCCAGCTGCCCACCAGCAGCACCCCGTTGCGCCCGCCGGGCCGCGCCAGGGCGTAGACCAGCAGGAACAGCGGCAGGAAGAGAGTGAGGAATTCCAGCGAGGCGAAGACCATCGAGGGGCTGTCCTTAGTGGGCGATAGCGTCCTGGGTGGCGAGCAGACGCGGACCCGCGGCGCCGGGGAGCAGCAGCACGCTATAGCGCTCGCCGGCCTTGAGTTCGCCCAGATCCAGTGGCGCGCCTTGCGGCTGACCGGCGCAGGTCAGTTGCACCTTGAGCGCCACGGCGTTGAGGCTGCGGCGCTGCAGGGTGCCGTCGGTGACGTCCTTGAAGATCTCGGCGTTGCGCCCCGCGGCCTGCAGCCCAGGTGCTGCGCACTGCGGATCCAGGCTGTAGAAGGCCAGGGAAGCCTTGAGGGCATTGAAATCGTCGGCTTGCTCGCGCACCAGGCGCTGCACCAGCGGCGTGCCGGGCAGGACCACCAGGGTGGCGAATTCACCGGCCGCCACGGTCAGCTCCAGCGGGGCCTTGGCCGCGCCCTGGACCAGTTCGCCCTTGATGGCCTTGGTCGCCGGCACCGTCAGGTAGTCGGAGACCGGCTTGGCGGCCTCCAGCTGCAGGCGCGCGGCGGAGCCGGAGGCCTGCAGCGCCAGGGGCTCGCTGCCGGCATTGACGAATCTCAGGAAGGCCGAGTCCTCGCTGGGTCCGGTGGGGTAGAGGGAGACTTCCGCCTGGGCGACTCCGGTCGCCAGCAGGCCGAGCAGCAGGGCCTTCACTGGACGGCTCCCTTGAGCTTGTCGGCGGGCAGCTTGTTCAGGGCGTCGACGATCGCCGAGCTCCAGGACTTGTAGCCCTGGCCGGTGAGGTGCTGGCCGTCGATGGTCGCCCACTGACCGGGCTTGGCGAAGCTCAGGGAGTCGATGTAGCTGCAGGGCGCGACGTTGTTGGCGAGGAAGCCGGACATCAGCTTGACCCGGTCGAAGGTCTTGCCGTACTTGCCGCCCTCGGTGCCCCAGGTCGGGCCGACCCAGGCGCAATGGGTCTTGGTCGCGGCGATGGCCTTGGTCAGGCTGGTGGTCTGCTGCCAGACCCAGGTCTTGGGAAAGCTGGGATTGGTGTAGCTGGCCATGGTGTCACCCATGACGATCAGCACCAGGTCGGGCTTGTCGGTGGCGATGAGTTCGTTGATCGGCTGGGTGGCGGCCTTGCCGCCGAGCACCACGGCCTTGTCGCCGTTACGCCGCTCGGCGCCGCCACAGGTGCCGGGGGTGACCTTGAGCCAGTCGCCGGCGTTGCTCCCGCAGATACCCAGGGTATGCACCTTGGCGCCTTGCTGTACCAGGCTGTCCTGCAGCGCGCCGATCAGGTAGTCGGGGGTGGCCAGGTGGCTGTCGCCGATCATGAGAATGGTAAGGCCGGTAAGGAGGCTGGCTGCCATGGGAGCTCCGTGAATCAGTTGTCGTAGGGGGAACGATAGGGACTGACCGGCAGGGCGAGTGCGCGGTCCTGGGGTTCCAGCGCATAGCGCAGATAGACGGCGCCATTGAGCTGTTGGAAATCGCGGCCGTTGTCGACGCCGAGGTTGCCGCCGACGAACAGCTGGCGCCCGAGCTGGTACTCGGTGGCGCCATGGAGGCTGTAGCCGAGACTGGTCTTGCTCTGGCCGTCATAGGCCGCCGGGGCGCCGAGCGCCTGGCTCGCCGCGGCCTGCAGCCGGGCGTCGGTCGGATAGAAATCGGCGCCGTCCTGCACGATGCGCTGCACGCCCACCGCGCCGCGCAGCTGCCAGGTCCAGCGGTCGGTGCGCTGCGACCAGGTCAGGGGCACGCCCAGGGCGTAGAAGCGCTGGGGGCTGAAGTAGCCGCCGTGGCCATAGGTGAAGAAGGCCTGGTTGTTGTCATAGGCGATGCCCGTGAGGGACAGACCCAGCGTCAGGCGGCTGTCTTCGCTGTTGATCAGATAGCGGTACAGCCCGGCACCCAGTTCGCCGCGGCTGTTGTCGGCGACATGATTGCCCAGCAGCCGGTACCAGGAGGCATAGGCATAGGCACCGAACTGGCTGTCGTCGTAGCCGAGCTGGCCGCGTACGCCATTGGCGGTCACGCCGCCCCATTGCTGGCCGGTACGGGCGTCCTCGCTGCCGGCGAAGGAGGTCAGGCTGTCGATCACCGCGCGGCGCGAGGCCGAGAGGGTATAGCGGCTGTTATCGGTCAGCGGCCGGTCCAGGCTCACCCCACCCACTGGCGTCGAATAGAGAAAGCCCAGTGGCGTGGTGCCGGCGTCGGCCTTGAGGCCGAGCTGCGGATCGCTGTAGGCCACCGCGAGGCCTACGCCGCTGTCGCTCTGGCTGCCCGGTGAACCCTCCGGCGCAGCCTGGGTGGCGGCCGGACCGCCCCCGAAGCGACTGCGGGCATCGCGGCCGACGCTACCGGCGTTCAGGCTGACCGGGGTCACCCGCACGGCCAGGCGCACGTCGCCCAGCGGGAAGTCGATCTCCAGTGGCGCTTCCACGTCGGTGAGCTTGCCGAGGCCGCGCTCGTTATCGTTGCTGCGCACGGTCAGGCCCTGGGTGATCCGCGCGCTGCGCGTCTGCAGCAGGTCGTCGAGGGCGCGTTCGGCGGCGCTGTCGCGCGGGGCCTCGGCTACGTCCGCTGGCGGGGCGGTCTTGGCCGCCGCCAGCAACTGGTCGGCGGTCGGCGGAATGGCCTGGCTGGCGAGCGTGGCGCTACCGCGTCGTGGACCGAAGGGATTGGCGGGTGCATCCGCCAGGGGGCGTGCGGTTTCGGCATCCCGGCGCTGCACGGCAACCACCTGACGCAGCAGCTCGGTGGCCCGGCCTTCCCGGCCCAGCTGGCGATAGAGGCGGGCGGCATCGGTCAGCACCGCCACGTCGTCGGCGCCCAGGGCGACAGCGCGATCCAGGGCGCGTTCGGCAAAGGCAGTGTCTCGTGCGCGCACGGCGGCATCGGCCGCGCCCAGTTGCAGGCGGGGATTGTCGGGCGCGCGGCGCAGCAGCGGTTCATAGAGCCGTAGCGCCTTGTCGGCGTCGCCATTGGCGAGGTAGAGCCGCGCCAGGGCGGTGTTGACCAGATCGTCGTCCGGGCGCTGGGCAAGGGCCGGCGCCAGGGTGTCGTAGGCGGTCACCAGATCGCCACGCTCGCGCAGCTGGTCGGCCTGACGCACCCGGTAGCGATAGAGCAGGTCTTCATAGCCCTGGCGCTGCGTGGCGCTCAGGCGCTGCCCCTGAAGGTCATGCAGCAGGGCGTTGACCTCGTCGTCGGCGCCACTGCGCAGCAGCACCTCGCCATATTTCAGGCGCAAGGCGGGATCGGGCGTGCGCTCGCGGGCCAGGACATCGCGCAGCAGGCGCAGACCGCGCTCGACGTCGCCTGCTTCGGCATAGGCCGCCGCCAGGCCGCCCAGGGCCGCGGCGCGTTCGCCGGCCTGCGGTTCCAGGGCCGCCAGCTGGCGACGCGCGGCCTGCTGGCGGCCGCGGCGGGCCAGGTCGCGGGCGGCGCTGACCTTGGCGTCGAAGTCGAGATCGGCGGCCAGGCCGTTCATGGCCGGGCTGCGCTGGGCCGACGGGATGCGACCGAGCAGCTCGCGCGCCGCCGCGGGATCGTTCTGCTCCAGGGCGAACAGGGCGCGGACATAGAGCGCCTCGGGGCGCTGGGGATCCTTGGCCAGGCCGCTGTCCAGGGTCTGGCGGGCGGCCTGGGCCTGGCCCTGACGCAGCTGCAGACGGGCCAGGGCAAGCAAGGTCCAGACATCGTCCGGATCGGCACGCCGGGCGTCTTCCAGGGCGCGCCGGGCGCCCTGGAGATCGCCACGGCCTTCGGCCAGTTTGGCTTCCTGCAGGGCCTGGGTGGCCTTGAGCCGATCCAGGTTGCCGAGCTTGGCACGCTCAGCTGGCGTCAGGGTGTCGAGCAGGCGCAGGGCCTCGGCGGGACGATCGCTTTCGGCGAGCAGGTCGATCAGGCCACGACGGGCTTCGAGATTGCGCGGATCCTGCTGCAGGATTCGCCGATAACCGGCCTCGGCGGCATCCAGTTGGCCGGTCTGGGCCTGCAGCCCGGCCAGGGCCAGCGGCGCCTCCGGACGCTTGGCATCCAGCCGCAGCGCCTGCTCCACCCGGGTGCGGGCGGTAGTGAAGTCGTTGGCTTGCTGGGCCTTGCGAGCCTGGGCGAGCAGGGCCCAGTAGCGCACCTCCGCCAAGGGCGCCTGCCAGCGCGCACCGCCCGGTTGGCGGCTGGCGCGGCTCAAGAGATCCTCGGCGTCGCTGAAGCGCTCCTGGCGCTGGCGGACGATACCCAGTCCGCCCAGGGCGTTGGCATCGTTAAGGGCCGTCTTGAGGCGTGCCTGGAAGGCGCTTTCGGCCTCGCCCAGCTCATTGCGGCGCAAGGCTTCGATGCCGCGCGCCAGTTGCGGATCAAGGCCACCGCTACGGCTCAGGGCACGGCCCTTGTCCAGCTGGGCGCGCAACTCGGCGTCATCCGGATGCTGGCGCAGGTAGGCCTCGAACAGCGGTGCCTCGGCCGGACCGGGCGGACCGCTCCAGACCAGCGCCTGACGCCAGTATTCGGCGGCCTCGCCACCGATGTCCTTGCGCGAACTGAGGTCGGCCAGGGCCTGGATGCCGCGACTGCGACTGGCCGGGAAGCGCGCCAGGTGCTTGGCCTGGATCAGCATCAATGCCGGATCCTGGGGCCGCAGCTTGCGCAGGCGTTCGATACCCGGACCGGCTTCCTGCCAGCCATTGGGGGTATAGGCGAGGATGTCGTAGTACTCCCGCGCCAGATCGCCCTGGGGCGGCCGACCGGCGAACAGCTGGCGATAGAGCGCCAGTGCCTGTGCGGGCTTGTCTTCGCTGACGAGCTGGCGGGCATCCACCAGGCGCTGGGGGTTGTCGCCACTGGCCAGGGCGATGTCCTGTTCCAGTTGCAAGGCCTGCTGGGGCAGGGGTTTGAGCGCCTGCAGGCGACGCAGGTAGGCCTGGGCCGCTGGCAGGCGCGCAGCCTGTACCTCGATCAGCCCCAGGCCGTACAGCGCCTCGGGCTGCTGCGCATCCAGTTCGAGCAGCTTGTTCCAGGTCTCCTGGGCACGAGGCGCGTTCTTGCGCGCCTGCCAGAAATGCCCCTGCTCGATGAGCAGGTCTTCGGGCGTGCTGGCCGCCAGGGCCAGCGGCGGCGTCAGGAGACCGGTCAGCAGGGTGGCCAGCAGCGGTGCACGGATCATGGTCTAGCGCTCCAGTCGCTGGCGAGCGCGGGCGCGCAACGCCGTGTAGACCAGGCCGGCGAGCAGGGCGACGCCCATGGCGCTCAGCAGCAGCATCAGCAGCGGGTGGCGAGCCAGTTGCCAGCGTGCGTAGAGCAGTGGCCCCAGGCTGCCGACATGATAGGTCTCATCGGCCACCAGGCTCTCCACCTGCTCGCCACGCACCGTGGCCAGGCTGCCCTGCAGTGCCTGGGCATAGTCTTCCCGGGTGGTGAGGGCGCGGCTGATGTCGGCCAGACCTTCAGGGCGGGCGGCGACCAGGGCCACCACGCTGCGGCCGCTCCTGAGCGGTGACTCGAAACCCGCCACATAGGCGCCGGCGGTGCCACCGCTGGTGCTCAGCGCCGCGCGACTGCGCTGCAGGCTGGCCTCGTTGTCGGAGCTGAACCACTGCCGCACCCGGAACGCCAGGTCCGAGACCTCGAAGCGCTGGGTGTTGCCGGCGAAGCCGACCGGGAGATGGGTCGCCCAACGTTGCAGCAGTGGCTGGTCGGCGCTGCCGGCGATCAGCAGCAGGTCCTTGTCGGCGAGCCCCTCGACCTCACTGGCGCGGGCCACGGTGACCGCCGTGGCGGGATAGCCGGTGGAACTGCCGAAGCGGCCGAGCACGTTCAGGTAGGTGTCGATTTCCGCCGCGCTGGGGGTGTCGGGCAGGATCACCGCGGTTTCGCTCAGATCGGCCAGGCGGGTGAAGGGAAAGCCGCTGTCCTTGAACACGCCCAGGTTGGGCAGGGCGATGAAGTGCCGATAGCCGGACAGGTCCAGGGTGGAATCCGGTTCCAGGGTGCCGCGCATGTTGTCGATGATGACGTCGCGGCATTCACCCTGCTTGAGATAGTCGTACATGAAGCGGAATTGCAGGCGCGCCTGCAGGGCTTCGCCATCCAGCGGCAACCGCACCTCGGCGTCGCGGGGCAACTCCTCGTCCTTGATCAGACCCAGCAGGCCCTGGCTCAGGTGCTCCTGGGACGGCAGGGGAATGGACTGCACGAAACGGTCGTTGAAGCTCACCAGCAGCGAGGAATTGGTCGCTACCGGCTGAGGGGTGTAGCGGTATCTGAGGTGCAGCGGCAGGCCCTGGTTGCGCCAGAGGAACAGGTCCGGCGGCAGCCTCACCGGCACGGACACGGTACCCGGAGCGTAGCCGGAGACGGCGAGCTCCTTGGGCGTCGCCAGCTCGCCCAGGCGCACCGGACGATCGCTGGGCAGCCAGTTTGGGGCATCGTAGGGCTTGCGCGGCTGCAGCATCTGCAGGGTGTCGATGGTCATGCTCTGGCCGGCGAGGGTCTGATGACCGAGCGCCACGGCGGCGGCCGCGCGTTTGAGTTCGTTGGCATCGCGTCCCGAGATGACCAGCAGCTGGCCCTGGGGATCGAAGGGATTGACCAGGATATCGACCCGCGCCGCCGCCGGTGCCGGCAGGCTCAGGCCCAGGGTCTTGGCGCGTTCCTCGCTGGTGACCAGCACCACGGCATTGCCCTTGGCTGGCAGGGCGGTCTGGCTGCTGGGAAAGCGCGCGCCGCGATAGCTGGCCAGGGCACTGAACCAGGACGACAGGGTACCGGCGGCTTCCAGGGTGCCATTGTCGGCCGCGCCGGCGATGACGAAGGGCAGCTCCAGCTGGCGGGCATCGCGGCGATCGAAGAACGGCTGCGGCAGGCGTGCTAGGTCCGGTGCCAGGTCTAGATGGCTGACCTGGATATCCAGGCGGCTGCCGTTGCTCACCTTGGCCCAGAGACTGGAATGCAGCGGATCTTCGCACTGCATGGTGTAGTGGCCGATCAGCTGGATGCTCAGCCGATTGAATTCGGTGATCAGTCGCGGCGGGATGTCCACCACCCGGGTCTGGGGCGTGCCGGCGGTTTCCTTGGGCAAGGGAATGCTGGCCGCGACCTCGTCGTTGACCAGCACATTGAGCTGGGACAACTCCGGCAACAGCGCCGGGGAATAGGTGTAGTTCAGCGTCACCTTGGCGGCGCTGACGATCTCGTCGGCGCGGACGTCGAAGCTGACCCCGTCGCGGCTGTCGATGCCGCGCAGGTTGAAGGGATAGACCGCGCCGAGCTGCTTGAAGCTGTTGTCGTAGCCGGTGCCGGCCACCGCTACCGGGGCGGCAGTCTGGGCCAGGGCAAGGGTGGGCGCGCCGGCCAGGGCGACAAGCAGGAGCGGGGCGAAGCGGAGCGACACGGTCATGGGCGATCCAGGGGAGCGGTAGAAGGGGGTGTCTTGCGCCAGGAACGGCTGCTCACCCGCCAGAGGTTGCGGTTGAGGTCGGCGACGCCGCGCAGGCCGATCAGGCTGACCTCGCGTAGCGAGCCCAGCAGGGAATCCGGACGGTGATTGCCCCAGGCCTCGGCCCAGAGGTCGGCCCGGGAAAAGGTCATGCGTACCAGTTCGCGCTGTTCGGTGACGCTGAGGTCGCCGAAGCGAGTGCCCACGGCACCGGCGCGGCTGAAGGCCACGGTGGCGGGAAAGCGTCGGCTGCGGCCATTGCGACTGAGCTCGACCTGGACCGCACAGCCCTCGGGCAGCTGGACACCCTCGGGCAGCTTCAGCCCCAGGCCGCTCTGGGAAAAGTCCAGGGTGCTGCAGTCCAGGCGGCTGCCATCGGCGAGGATGAGTCCGGCCGGCAACGTGGCGGCCACGCGGGGTTCGGCGCGCACCTGACGCGTCTCGCTCGCCACGGCCACCGCGGCACTGGCGATCACCAGGTTGTAGAGGGTCCAGGCCAGGTTGATGGCAACGGTGGTCATTGCCTCGGGATCACCCAGGAACAGCCGGCCAATGCCCACCCCCAGGCCGAGCAGATTGAGCGCCAGCAGCGCGATGTAGGGGCGCGCCAGCTCCCAGTCGAAGTAATCGCGGGCGATAATGCCGCCCTTGTCGGTCACGTTGAACTTGCCCAGCCGCGGATTGATCAGCGCCAGCAGCGTGGGCCGCAGGATGTACCAGGCCAGCACCGTCTCGTAGACCTCGTTCCAGAAGGAATGGCGGAATTCGCCCTGGATCCGCGAGTTGGTCAGGTTCGAGTGCAGTACGTGGGGCAGCACGTAGCAGGTGATCAGCAACGCCGAGGCGTGGAAGATCTGCGCACTGAACAGCAGATAGGCCAGGGGCGCGGTAAGGAACACCAGGCGTGGCAGGCCATAGAAGAAGTGCAGCATGGCGTTGAGGTAGCAGAGCCGCTGCCCGAGGGCGAGGCCCTTGCCCAGCAGCGGATTGTCAGTACGAAAGATCTGCGCCATGCCGCGGGCCCAGCGGATGCGCTGGGCGATGTGCCGCGACAGACTCTCGGTAGCGAGACCGGCGGCCTGGGGAATACCCAGGTAGGCGGTGTTGTAACCGAGCCGATTGAGCTTGAGCGCGGTGTGGGCGTCCTCGGTCACCGTCTCGGTGGCCACCCCGCCGACCTCCTCGAGCATCGAGCGGCGAATCACCGCGCAGGAGCCGCAGAAGAACGTGGCGTTCCACAGGTCGTTGCCGTCCTGCACCAGGCCGTAGAACAGTTCGCCTTCGTTGGGCACGGTGCGAAAGGTCTTGAGGTTCTTCTCGAAGGGGTCGGGGGAAAAGAAGAAGTGCGGCGTCTGCAGCATGGCCAGCTTGGGGTCCCTGAGGAACCAGCCCAGGCAGACCTGCAGGAAGGAGCGCGTCGGTACGTGATCGGCATCGAAGATGGCGACGTACTCGCCATCGGTCACCTTGAGCGCTTCGTTGAGGTTGCCGGCCTTGGCGTGCTCGTTGTTTTCCCGCACCAGATAGGAGACTCCCGCCGTGGCGCAGAAGAGGCGAAAGTCCTCGCGCCGGCCGTCGTCGAGCACGTGGACCCTGAGCTTGTCGCGCGGCCAGTCGATGGCCTGGGCAGCCAGGATCGACAGCTTCACGATGCTCAGGGCTTCGTTGTAGGTGGGGATGAAGACGTCCACGGTTGGCCAGGTGAGCGGATCCTCCGGCAGCGGGACCGGCGTGCGGCGCAGCGGCCAGATGGTTTGCAGATAGCCGAACACCAGCACGGCCAGGGCATAGAGTTCGGCAGCCACCAGGCCATAGCCGAGCAGCATCTCCAGCGGCGTCTCGAAACCGAGGGTGCTGGTCAGGCGCCAGTAGAGGTAGCGCAATGAGGCCAGCAGCGACAGCGTGACCAGCATGATCACCGGCAATCGTCCGGGGAGCCGGCGCAGCAATAGCGCCGCGAGGAAGCAGCCGCCAGCGAACAGCGCCTGCTCTTCCAGGGCCAGGGGCACACTCACCAGCAGGGCGCCCAGCAGCGCCGCCGTGATCCAGGCGATCAGCTGCAGCCAGAGCGGCGCCGAGAACGTCGAGTGGGTTGCCGGCGCGCGACGCTGCCGTTGGCGCTGGTGAATCTGTTCCAGGTGGTCGAGAAAGCTCATGCCTAGGAACGCGCGTAGTGCTGGACGGCCAGGCGGATGTCGCCAAGCAGTTCGTGGCCCAGCCCGGCGAGACAGCTCGACCAGGCGTCCTTGACCGTTGCCAGGCCCTGACCCAGGGCCTGGGCCTGCTCCAGGTCAGGGCTCTCGGGCAGCACGCCCAGCAGCCGCTCACCCCAGGACTGGGCGACGATGGCGGCGATGTCCTGGCTCAACGGGCGCGCGGGATCGACCCGGTTGAGCAGGTGCAGCGGACTCGCCTGGCCAGCACCGTGCTGCCATTGCCGTTCGAGCCGGGGCAGGCTGGCATAGCCGGCGGCATCCGCGGTCGTCACCCCCAGTACCTGGGTGGCCAGGGCCAGCGCCTGACGACTCAGGGGGGTGGCGCCCGTGGGGCAGTCGAGGATCACCAGGGTATCGGCGGAGACGCTCAGCGCCTGCAGGCGCCGCGCCAGCCACAGGGGATCGCTCGCCAGGGTCCGTTCCAGCGCGCGCAGCTCGATGTCATCGGGGGCGCCGAAGGGGACCAGCCGCAGCCGTTCATCCACCGCCAGGCACAGCGATAGCGGCGCGCTGACCGAGCCCGTGGTGGAGGAGGCTTCCGGCAGCAGCAGCGACGACAGCACGTTCTGGGTGTCCAGCTCCACCAGCAGAACCTGCTGGCCGTCGCGACTCAGCGCCTGGGCCAGGCCTGCGGCGATGACCGTCTTGCCAGTTCCGCCCCGCGCCGACATCAACGCCAGGACTGGACCGGCCAGCGGTGGCGGCGTCCGGCTCAGGGCCTGGTCCAGCGCAGCGACCGCCTGGCTGGCCTGGCGGCTGCTGTGCAGTTGCGCCAATTCCTGCGCCAGCGGGGGCAGCGTGCTGGGTTCGGCTTCTGCCAGGGGCGCCGGAGCCGCAAGGGTCTCCTCGACCGGTGTACTTGGTTCCGGCTGCCGCGCTGGGGCTACCAGCGACGTCTCGGCGTGATGCTCGATGTCCGGCGCCTCGAATTCGTGGTAACGCTGCGGATCTCCACCGAAGGAGCGGAACAGATTGGCGACATCCAGAGAGCGGCCCATGGCGAATCCCGTTGGGTCGAAGGAAAGGTTTCAGGTTGTTGGCGTCAATTTAATGGCCAAAGGCCACTAGGCGACAAATTTTGTGAATACTGTCACGGCCACTCCGTGACGCACCAACAAAATTTTCTTGTTCGGATACTGCAACGGGACGACCGGATCAGCGACCGATGCGGTGGTCTGTTGCGCTCATGTTTGGATGAGGCGCAGAGGTCGTCAACGGCAGGTGGCAAGCCATGCGGACGAAAGGTTGCGGCTGGGGACGGGGCGGTCGAAGTGGCGACGAGCGTGAGGATGAACGGTCGTTTGCAGAGGGTTCGATCAGCGAGAAAAAGGCCCGCATGCGCGGGCCTTTTTCCTCATTCCTCGTTACGTGACCGGTAGGGCTGCGGACGCGAGAGTTGCGGCCGGCCTTCCTGTTCCTCGAAGAAGTAGCGCAGATAGAGGTTGCCGTTGACGTCGCGCTCGTCCTGGGCGTTGTCCAGGCCCAGGCGACCGCCCAGGGCGAACTGCCCGCTGAGGCGGTATTCGCCGTTGGCTGAAAGGCTGTAGGCCACGCCGGTCTTGCTCTTGCTGCCATACTGGCCTTCGCCAGCGGCTTCAGCGGCAGCCTGCAGGGCGGCATCGTCGGGATAGCGATCCGCAGCGTCCTGGCGGATGGTCTGCACGCCCAGCATGCCCTGCACCTGGTAGGCCCAGAGGTCGCCGCGCTGCGCCCAGACCAGGGGCACGCCGATGGCGAAGTAGCGCTGCGGGCTGAAGTAGCCGCCATGGCCGTAGGTCAGGTGGTTCTGGTTGTTGTCGTAGCCGATCGCCGTGGCGGAGAGGCCGACGGTGAAGAGGCTGTCCGGTCCGTTGCGCAGGTAGTAGTAGACGCCCGTGCCGATCTCGAAGCGGTCGTTGTTCTTGACGTCATGGCCGGTCAGGCGATGGGCCGCGCCGTAGATGTAGGAACCGTAGCGCCCGTCATCGTAGCGCAGGCGAGCCAGGCCGCCATTGGCGGTGACGCCACCCCATTCCTGGCCGGTGCGCGGATCGCGGATGCCGCCGTAGGAGGCCAGGGAGTCGGTCACCGAGCGACGCGACACGCTCAGGGCATAGAGCAGGTTCTCGCTCAGGCTGCTCAGCGGCCGCTCCAGGGTCGCGCCACCCACGACGGTGCTGTATCTCAGACCCACCGGCGAAACGCCGATGTCGCCCTTGAGGCCGCGCCCGGCGTCTTCCACGGCAATGGACGCCGCCACGCCGTTTTCCTTCTGGCTGCCGTCACTGCTGCTGTCGTTGATCCGCGTCGGGGTGACGCGTACCGCCATGCGCTGGTCGCCGGCCGGAAAGGAGATCTCCAGGGGGGCGCTGATGGTGGTCTGGCGCGAGCTGCCACTGGGGTCGTAGCTGCGCACGTTCAGGCCCTGGGTGATGCGGATGCTGCGCTCACGCTGCAGCTGGCCAAGGATCTGCTCGGTGGCCAGGCTGCTCGACAGGCTGCTGGTGGGCACCACGGACAGGTCGTTGAAGGGGTTGTTGGCCGCCTTCTGTGCCTGCAGCGGATCGCTCCAGGCGTAGTCGGCACTGCCACCGCTGCCGCCCACGGCGGCAGGAACGGCCGCCAGGGCGTCATCGCTGCGACTCTGGCCGGGCAGGGTGGCGAAGGGGTTGTCGCTGGCACCGGCAGCGCGGGCCGCGGATTCGCGATCCTTGCGCTCCACCTGGACCACCTGCTCCAGCAGGCTGGTGGCGGTACCGGCCATGCCGATGTCGTGATAGAGCAGGGCGGCACGGCGTAGCACCTGGGGATCGCTCTGACCCAACTTGACCGCCTGGTCCAGATATTGGCGCGCGGTGACGCTGTCCTGGGACTTGGCGGCGATCTCGGCCGCGCCCAGATAGAGTTCGGCGTCCTTGGGCTGGTCGCTGAGCACGTCGCGATAGAGCTGGCGGGCCTTCTGGGTGTCGCCACTGGCCAGGTACATGCGCGCCAGGGCAGCCTGGGCGGCCTTGTCGTCGGGACGGGCCTTGAGCGCCGGCGCCAGGGTGTCGTAGGCCGCGGCCAGCTTGCCCTGATCGGTGAGGCGGTCGGCCTGGCGAATGCGATAGCGCGCGAGGAGGTCGTCGTACTGCTGCTTCTCGCCGCTGTCGAGCACCACGCCTTGCAGGTCGCGCAGGACATTGCCCACGGTCTGGTCCTGATTCATCTGCAACTGGATGCTGGCGTAGTGCAGCTGCATGCCAGGCGCCGGCCGGGTATCGCCGGAGATCAGCGGCTTGAGCAATTCCAGGCCGTGCTCGGGATCGCCCGCGGTAGCAAAGGCCTCGGCCAGATCGCCGATCAGATCCGGGTTACGCCCGGCGCGGGTCTCCAGGCGCTGCATCAGGCTGCGCGCTTCTTCGCGGCGCCCCTGCTTGGCCAGGGCCACGGTCTCGGCCAGTTGTTCGTTGAAGGTGATGCGCGCGGCCAGGGCGTTCATGTCCGGGGAACGCTGCGCCTGGGGGATGCGCATCAGGGTCTGCATGGCACGCGGGTATTCGCCCAGTTCGTTGGACAGCAGGGCGCTGGCATAGAGCACCTCGGGACGCTGGGCGCCATCCTTGACCAGGCTGTCGACCAGGTCACGGGCGGCGCGTGGCCGGCCCTGGCGGACCTCCAGGCGGGCCTGGGCCAGGCGCAGCCAGGGATCCTCCGGAGCCTCCTTGCGGGCCTGTTCGAGCAGCCGCGAGGCGCCCTGCAGATCGCCCCGCGCCTCGGCGGCTTCGGCTTCCTGCATGGCCTGGCCGGCGCGCAGGCGATCCAGGCCCTTGATCGGGCTCTTGGCGCTCGGCTGCAGACTCTTGGTCAGTTGCAGGGCTTCTTCGGTACGGCCCAGCTCGTTGAGTGCGGCGATGCGCCCGTAGTAGGCGTCGACGTTGGCCGGCTCACGCATCAGCACCTGGCGGTAGGTGGCCTCGGCCAGCTCCCATTGGCGCTTCTGGCTCTGGATGCCGGCCAGGAACAGTTGCGCCTCGACGGCTTCGGGGCGCAGGCGAATGGCTTCGACGCTGAGATCCCGTGCCTGATCCAGCTCGCGCTTGTTCTCGGCCGCGTGGGCACGTTCCAGCAGATGGTGATAGCGCGCCTCGTCCAGCGCCGGCTGCCAGGTCTTGCCGCCTTTCTGCACGGCCTGGGTCAGCAACTGCTCGGCATCGGTATAGCGCTGCTGCGCCAGACGGGCACTGCCCAGCTTACCGAGGGCATCCGGATCCTGAGGCGTCTTCTTGAGCTGGGCTTCCAGCGCCTGGACGACAGCCGCGGTCGGTGCGGCATCGGCAGTGGCGGCCCAGGTCGCATCGGCATGGATCAACAGGGCGAGCAGGCCGAGGGGCAAGGTAAGGTGCTTGGGCATGGTTCTTTCCGTGAAGGCTGGTAGGCATCGCTGCAGCACCCAGTCGCGGCTGGCGCAGAGCTGGAACGGATTCGGCTATCGGGTTCTGTACGAAAAGGGCTGCGCTCGGTGATGCTTGGTCGAAAAACGCCTCGGAATGCTCATTTACCACGCGTAAATTTCGCTTCCTCGACGCTTTTCCCTTCGCCTGACCTTCGCTCGACGACTTTTCGTCCAGAACCTAGGGAATAGCTGAACGCAAGCTGAACGGCAAATATAGCGGCGGATGATTCCCGACAGGCCGTGGCGAGTCAACCAAATCGAGCAACCGGATGCCATCGCCAGGCCCCTCGGCGCTGGCCGCGCCAGGCCTGGCGACGCTATACTCTGCGGCTTTCCTACCGTCTTTCGCAGGCCGCCGACCATGACCGAGTCCGTCTCCGCCTACATGACCCGTCTTGGCCAGGCTGCCCGTGCCGCGTCGCGGGTCGCCGCCCGGGCGAGCACCGCCCAGAAGAATCGCGCGCTGCTCGCTGCTGCCGCGGCCCTCGACGCTTGCCGCGCCGAGTTGACCGCTGCCAACGAGCAGGATTTGAGCGCGGCACGGGCCAACGGCCTGGAGCCGGCCATGCTGGATCGTCTGGCACTCACGCCCCAGCGCATCGACGACATGATCGAAGGCCTGCGTCAGGTCGCGACCCTGCCCGATCCCATTGGCGAAATCCGCGACATGAGATACGTGCCCTCGGGCATCCAGCTAGGCAAGATGCGCGTGCCGCTGGGTGTCATCGGCATCATTTACGAGTCGCGGCCCAACGTGACCATCGACGCGGCCAGCCTCTGCCTCAAGTCCGGCAACGCCACCATCCTGCGTGGTGGTTCCGAGGCCATTCATTCCAACCAGGCCATCGCTGCCTGCATCCAGGCCGGTCTGGCCGAGGCCGATCTCCCTGCGGAGCTGGTCCAAGTGGTGGAAACCACCGACCGCGCCGCCGTAGGCGCGCTGATCACCATGCCCGAGTATGTGGACGTCATCGTGCCGCGCGGTGGCAAAAGCCTGATCGAGCGGATCAGTCGCGATGCCCGGGTGCCAGTGATCAAGCATCTGGATGGCATCTGCCATGTCTACATCGATCGCGCCGCCGATCTGGACAAGGCCATCCGCATCGCCGACAACGCCAAGACCCAGCGCTATGCCCCCTGCAACACCATGGAGACGCTGCTGGTTCATGCCGTCATCGCCGAGCAGGTGCTGCCCCCCCTGGCCGCCATCTACCGCGACAAGCATGTGGAGCTGCGCGGTTGCGAGCGGACCCGCGCGCTGCTCGGCACCGAGGTGCTGGCCGCGAGCGAAGAAGACTGGCGTACCGAATACAACGCGCCGATTCTGTCCATCCGGGTGGTGGACGGCCTCGACGCGGCTATCGAGCACATCAATGCCTATGGCTCGCAGCACACCGATGCCATCGTGACCGAAAACTTCAGCGACGCCCGGCGTTTCCTTACCGAGGTCGATTCGGCGTCGGTGATGGTCAACGCGTCTACCCGCTTCGCCGACGGCTTCGAATACGGCCTGGGCGCCGAGATCGGCATCTCCACCGACAAGCTGCACGCCCGCGGGCCGGTGGGCCTGGAAGGGCTGACCAGCGAGAAGTACGTGGTCTTCGGCGATGGCCACGTCCGTAGCTGATGAGCAGTCTGCCCACCCGCATCGGCCTGTTCGGCGGTACCTTCGATCCCGTGCACATCGGCCATCTGCGCGCTGCGCTGGAGGTAGCCGAGGCCCTGGCGCTGGACGAGCTGCGGCTGATTCCCAGCGCCCGGCCGCCCCATCGCGAGGCACCCAGCGTCTCCGCCGAGGATCGCCTGGCGATGGTGCGACTGGCGGTGGCCGACGTCGCGACCCTGGTGGTCGATGACCGGGAACTGCGCCGAACGCGCCACTCCTATACCATAGAGACCCTGGAAAGCCTGCGCGCCGAACTCGGCGATGAAGTGCAGCTGTTACTGATGCTGGGTTGGGACGCCTTTTGTGGCCTGCCAGGCTGGCATCGCTGGCGCGAGTTGCTGGAGCTGTGCCACATCCTGGTCCTGCAACGGCCCGACGCCGACAGCGAGCCCTGTCAGGAATTGCGCGATTTCCTGGCGGCGCGCAGTCAGCCCGATCCCCAGGCCCTGAAAGGGCCGGGCGGGCAGATCACCTTTATCTGGCAGAACCCGCTCGCGGTGTCCGCTACCCAGATTCGCGGCCTCTTGGCCACCGGGAAGTCGATCCGCTTCCTGGTGCCCGATGCCGTGCTTGACTACATCCGGACGCACGGTCTCTATCCGGCGTCCTCCGAACCGAGGTAAGAGCTACACCATGCAAAGCGAACAACTCGTCCAGGTGGCCATCGCCGCCCTGGAAGATATGAAGGCCCAGGACATCGTTTCCCTGGACGTGCGCGAAAAGACCAGCGTGACCGACATCATGGTCATCGCCAGCGGCACCTCCAGCCGCCACGTGAAGTCGCTGGCCGACAACGTGCTGGAAAAGGTCAAGCAGCAGGGCGTGCGCCCGCTGGGCAGCGAAGGCCTGGAAGGCGGCGAATGGGCGCTGCTGGACCTGGGTGACGTGGTCGTCCACGTGATGCTGCCGACCACCCGCGAGTTCTATGACCTCGAGCGCCTCTGGCGCGGGGCCGAGCAGAGCCGCGCCGCTCACGGCGAATAAGCCGGTGCGCCTGCGTCTCATCGCCGTCGGCTCGCGCATGCCGCGCTGGGTCGAGGAGGGCTGGCACGAGTACGTCAAGCGTCTGCCACCGGAACTGCCGCTGGAGCTCGTCGAGATCCCGCTGCAGACCCGTGGCAAGAACGCCGACGTCGCCCGGCTGATCCGCCAGGAGGGTGAGGCCATGCTGGCCAAGGTGCAGCCGGGCGAGCGCGTGGTGACCCTGGAGGTCACCGGCAAGCCCTGGAGCACCGAGCAACTGGCTGAAACACTCCAGCAGTGGCGCCTGGAAGCCCGCACCGTCAATCTCATGGTTGGCGGCCCCGAGGGCCTCGCTCCCGAGGTGCAGGCGCGCAGTGAGCAGCGCTGGTCGCTCTCGCCGCTGACCCTGCCGCATCCGCTGGTGCGCATCCTCGTCGGTGAACAGCTCTACCGTGCCTGGACCGTACTGGCCGGCCATCCGTATCACAAGTAGTCCGTACCTGCGATGTCGCAACCCATACGCCTCAAGGACCACGAGAAAGACGCCCAGCTCGTCCGCGCCCGCGTGATGGTCGGGGCGGCACTCTTTCTCGTGCTCGCCTGCGTACTGGTGGCGCGCATGTACTACCTGCAGGTCATCCAGTACCAGTACCACTCGACCCTCTCGGAAAACAATCGGGTCCACGTTCAGCCGATTCCGCCTACCCGTGGGCTGATCTACGACCGCAACGGCATCATCGTCGCCGACAACCGCCCCAGCTTCAGCCTGACCATCACCCGTGAGCGGGCTGACAACTGGCGGGAGACCCTCGATACCCTGGTTCAGGTCCTGGGCCTGACCGAGGAAGATCGCGAGCTGTTCGAGAAGCGCATGAAACAGGGCCGGCGGCCCTTCGAACCGGTGCCGGTGCTATTCGAGCTGACCGAGGAGCAGATCGCCAAGATCGCCGTCAACCAGTTCCGTCTACCCGGGGTCGAGGTGACGGCGCAGCTGGTGCGCCACTATCCCATGGGCGAGCACTTCGCTCATTCCGTGGGCTACGTCGGCCGGATCAATGAGCAGGAGCTCAAGCGCCTGGATCCGGTCAACTACAGCGGCACCCATCATATCGGCAAGACCGGCGTGGAGCGCTTCTACGAACCCGAGCTGCATGGCGAGGTGGGTTACGAGGAAGTGGAGACCAACGCCCGCGGCCGGGTGTTGCGGGTGCTCAATCGCACCGACCCCAAGCCGGGCAAGGACATCGTCCTGACCATCGATTCCCGCCTGCAGGCCGCCGCCGAAGCCGCCCTGGGCGGGCGCCGCGGTGCCATCGTCGCCATTCAGCCCAAGACAGGCGAGGTGCTGGCCATGGTCAGCCAGCCGAGCTACGACCCCAATCCCTTCGTTACCGGGATCAGCTTCAAGGAATATTCCGAGCTGCGCGATTCCATCGATCGCCCGCTCTACAACCGCGTGCTGCGCGGGCTCTACCCGCCGGGCTCGACCATCAAGCCGGCGGTGGCCATCGCCGGTCTCGACAGCGGCGCCACCACGCCCCAGGCGCGGATTTTCGATCCGGGCTACTACGAGCTGCCCAACTACGATCATAAGTACCGCAACTGGAACCACGGCGGCGAAGGCTACGTGGATCTGGACATGGCCCTGATGAGATCCAACGACACCTATTTCTACGATCTGGCCCACAAGATCGGCATCGACCGGCTCGCCGAGTACATGGGCAAGTTCGGGCTCGGGCAAAAGGTCGCCCTGGACATGTTCGAGGAGTCCCCGGGGCTGATGCCTTCGCGCCAGTGGAAGCGCGCTACCCGTCGGCAGGCCTGGTTCCCGGGTGAGACGCTGATCCTCGGTATCGGCCAGGGCTACATGCAGACCACGCCGCTGCAGCTGGCCCAGGTCACCACCCTGATCGCCAACCACGGCAAGTGGATCCGTCCGCACCTGGCCAGAACCCTGGACGGCCAGCCGCCGGTGGACACCAATCCCATGCCCGATATCCAGCTCAAGGACGACAGCTACTGGGATCGTGCAGTCCACGGCATGGAGATGGTGGTGCAGAATCCCCGCGGCACCGCGCACAAGATCAATGTCGGTGCCCAATACCGCATCGCCGGCAAGAGTGGTACCGCCCAGGTGGTCGCCATTCGCCAGAACGAGAGGTACAACTCGGCGGCGCTCAAGGAGCGGCACCGTGACCACGCCCTGTTCGTGGCCTTCGCCCCGGCGGACAATCCGCAGATCGCCGTGGCGGTGATGGTCGAGAACGGCGAGTCGGGCAGTGGCGTGGCCGCCCCGGTGGTGCGCCAGGTCCTCGACGCCTGGCTGCTCGATGACCAGGGCCATCTCAAGGCGGAATACGCCAAGCCCAGTACCGCTGCGGCCACTGCCGCCGCGACCAAGGTGCAGCCATGAGTCTTGCCCCCAACTTCGATCGCACCATCCCCGAAGGGGACGTGATGAAGCGGCGCGCCACCCTGCTGCAGCGCCTGCATATCGACGGTCCCCTGTTGATCCTGCTGCTGATGCTGGGAGCGACGGGCCTGTTCGTCCTCTACTCCGCAGGCGGTCGCAGCCTCGACCTGCTGTTCAAGCAGGCCAGCTCCTTTGGCCTCGGCCTGGTGGCCATGGCCATCGTCGCCCAGCTGGAGCCGCGCTTCATGGCGCGCTGGGTGCCGCTGGGCTACGTGATCGGCGTGGCCCTGCTGGTGGTGGTGGACGTCATGGGCCACAACGCCATGGGCGCCACTCGCTGGATCAACATTCCCGGGGTGATCCGCTTCCAGCCATCGGAATTCATGAAGCTGCTGATGCCCATGATGATGGCCTGGTACCTGTCCAAGCGCAGCCTGCCACCGAACTTCAAGCACAGCCTGATCAGCCTGTCGCTGGTGGTGGTGCCCTTCGTGCTGATCCTCGACCAGCCCGACCTCGGTACCGCCATGCTGGTGCTGGCCTCGGGTGGCTTCGTGCTGTTCGTTGGCGGCCTGCAATGGCGCTGGCTGATCGGTGCGGTGAGCGCCGCGGTCCCCCTGGCGGTGGCCATGTGGTTCTTCGTCCTGCACGACTACCAGAAGCGCCGGATCCTGACCTTCCTCGATCCGGAAATGGATCCGCTGGGGGCCGGCTGGAACATCATCCAGTCCAAGGCCGCCATCGGCTCGGGCGGGGTGTTCGGCAAGGGCTGGCTGCTGGGTACCCAGTCTCATCTGGATTTTTTGCCGGAAAGTCACACGGACTTTATCATTGCCGTGCTCGGTGAAGAGTTCGGCATGGTGGGCGTCTGCCTGCTGCTGGTGCTCTATCTGCTGCTCATCGGTCGCGGGCTGACCATCACGGTGCAGGCCCAGACGTTGTTCGGCAAGTTGCTCGCCGGCGGCGTGACCATGACCTTTTTCGTCTATGTCTTCGTCAACATCGGCATGGTCAGCGGGCTCTTGCCCGTGGTGGGCGTACCGCTGCCTTTCATCAGTTATGGCGGCACCTCGGTGGTTACCTTGTTCACCGGGTTCGGAGTTTTGATGTCGATCCACACGCACCGCAAGTGGATCGCCCAGGTTTAACACGCAACACAGAGGGTTAGATGCCGACAATGGGATGGATGCATCGCTGCCTGCAGAGCCTGGGGCTCGCGGCGGCGATGGGCGTGACGACCGGTGTCGTCGCGGGTGACTACGACACGGCACCGCTGACGCGCGACTTCATCGCCGAGATGAGTCAGAGTTACGGCTTCGCCCCGGAACAGCTGCAGGCGCTGTTCGGCGAGGTCGAGCGCAAGCAGGCCATTCTCGACGCCATCTCGCGACCGGCCGAGCGGGTCAAGCCCTGGAGCGAATACCGGCCCATCTTCATCACCGATCGTCGCATCGCTCAGGGCGTCGAGTTCTGGAAGGCCCACGAAGAGGCACTTGCCCGTGCCGAGCGTGAATACGACGTACCGGCCCAGTTCATCGTCGCCATCATCGGCGTGGAAACCTTCTATGGGCGCAACACCGGTAACTACCGGGTGCTGGATGCGCTCTCGACCCTGGCCTTCGATTATCCGCCGCGTGCACCTTTCTTCCGCAGCCAGCTGCGGGAATTCCTGCTACTCGCCCGCGAACAGCAGGTCGATCCCCTCAGTCTCACCGGCTCCTATGCCGGTGCCATGGGGCTGCCGCAATTCATGCCGGGCAGCTTCCGCGCCTATGCGGTGGACTTCGACGGCGACGGCCACATCAACATCTGGTCCGACCCCACCGATGCGATCGGCAGCGTGGCCAACTACTTCAAGCGCCACGGCTGGTCCGGCCGCGGGCCTACCGCCATCCGTGCCCAGGTCAGCGGTGACCGGGCGGAGGAGGGCGTGGTGGCCGGAATCGAGCCGGTCAAGAGCGTCGCCGAGTTGCGCGCCCTGGGCTGGAACGCCCAAGACCCTGCCCTGCGTGACGATTTGCGTGTAACCTCGTTCCGCCTCGACGGAGACAAGGGACCGGAGTACTGGATGGGCCTGCCCAATTTCTACGCCATTACCCGATATAACCGCAGCGTCATGTACGCCATGGCGGTGACCGATCTGGCGACCGCCATTGCCGAGCGCCATGCCGCGGAGGGTGCCAAGCCGTGATGCGTCTGACTGCCATGGCGCGCCTGGCCGGCTGCCTGGGCCTCGGCCTGCTGCTGGTGAGCTGCTCCAGCCAGGCGCCCAAGCCGACCAGCAAGGGCGTCGCGGGGCCGGGTGGCTACCTGCGTCCGCACCGTGACGGCGCACCCTGGTGGGACGTGGACGTCAGCCGCATTCCCGATGCCGTGCCCATGCCCTACAACGGGCCGCTGAAGAACAACCCCTACACCGTGTTGGGCAAGACCTACTTCCCGCTGACCGACTCGCGCAACTACCGCGCGACCGGTACGGCGTCCTGGTATGGCACCAAGTTCCACGGCCAGGCCACCGCCAACGGCGAGACCTACGACCTCTATGGCATGACCGCCGCGCACAAGACCCTGCCGCTGCCCAGCTATGTGCGAGTCACCAACCTGGACAATGGCCGCAGCGTCATCCTGCGCGTCAACGACCGCGGTCCCTTCTACTCCGACCGGGTCATCGATCTGTCCTTTGCCGCCGCCAAGAAGCTCGGCTATGCCGAGATCGGTACCGCGCGGGTCAGCGTCGAGGGTATCGATCCGCAGCAGTACTGGGCCCAGCGCGGTCAGGCGGTGCCCATGGTGCTGGCGCAGCCGCGCCAGGCGCCGGTGGCCCAGAAAACCACCGAGACGCAGACCTTCGGCGCCATCGAGACCTATACGCCACCGGTCAACCAGCACGCCGAGCCGGTGACCCCGGCCGTCGTCGACGCAAAAAAAAACGTTTCTGTCCCAGCCGCTGGGCTCTATCTGCAGGTGGCGGCCTTCGCCAATCCGGACGCTGCGGAACTGCTCAAGGACAAGCTCAGCGACCTGACCGGTGCCCCGGTGTTCATCAGTTCGACGGTGCGCAACCAGCAGACCTTGCATCGGGTCCGTCTCGGACCGGTCCAGCCGGCTGAGGTCGCCCAGCTCCAGAACAGCGTACGCGTGGCCCGGCTGGGTCAGGCGTCTCTCGTGCAACCGGATTGAAGCAAGGATGCTTCATGACGCCCAGCCGCCGACCCCTGCCTTCGTGATCCGCCCCGTGCGGATCGAGGTGGGCCTGGTGTCCTGGGTCCGCTGCTCCTGCCATACCCCAACCTTTCAGAGATTCGGATGACAATCGCAAAAATCGCTCGACGCCTGCTCCTCCTAGTAACGATCGCCTGTGTCCCGGCCGTCTGGGCGGCCGAGACAATGGTCCCGGCAGCGCCCCAGCTGGCCGCCAAGGCCTGGATTCTCATGGATGCCAACAGCGGCGCCGTGCTCACCGAATCCAATTCCGACCAGCGCCTGCCGCCGGCCAGCCTGACCAAGCTGATGACCGCCTATATCGCCACCCTGGAAATCGACCGGGGGCGCATCAAGGAATCCGACATGGTCACCGTCAGCGAGCACGCCTGGCGTACCGGCGGTTCGCGGATGTTCATCAAGGTCGGTACCCAGGTGTCGGTCGGTGACCTGCTGCACGGCATCATCATCCAGTCCGGCAACGACGCCAGCGTCGCCCTGGCCGAGCACATCGCTGGCAGTGAAGATGCCTTCGCGGACATGATGAATACCACCGCGCAGAAGCTGGGCATGCAGAATACCCACTTCATGGACGCGACCGGTCTGCCGGACCCGAACCACTATTCCTCGGCCCATGACATGGCCATCCTGGCGCGCGCCATCATCAATGCCGATGCCCAGCACTACGCCATCTACTCCCAGAAGGAATTCTTCTGGAACAACATCAAGCAGCCCAACCGCAACCTGCTGCTGTGGCGCGACAAGACCGTCGACGGCCTGAAGACCGGTCACACCGACGAAGCCGGCTACTGCCTGGTGGCTTCGGCCGTACGCGACGGCATGCGCCTGGTCGCCGTGGTGTTCGGCACCAACAGCGAACAGGCCCGCGCCGCCGAGACCCAGAAGCTGCTGACCTACGGCTTCCGCTTCTTCGAGACCCAGTCCTTTTACAAGAAGGGCACCGAGCTGGCCAAGGCGCCGGTCTGGAAGGGCGACGCTCGTGAGGTCCAGGCCGGTCTGGCCAATGACCTGACCATGACCCTGCCGCGCGGCCAGGCCAAGAAGCTGCATGCCGAGATGGTGCTCAATCCGCAGCTGACCGCTCCCATCGCCCAGGGCCAGGTGATCGGCAAGGTCGAGGTGAAGCTGGATGACAAGGTGGTGCACACCGCCGACCTGGTCGCCTTGCAGCCGGTCGAGGAGGGTGGCCTCTTCCGTCGCCTGTGGGATAGCATTCGCCTGTTCTTCTACGGATTGTTCAACTGATCCGTTGTTCTGGAAAGGCCCGCGCTCGCGGGCCTTTCGCCCCCTGCCGACAGCGGTCGGCCTGGAAGTCCGCATGACCGAAGACGTACAACCCCCCAAGATCGAATTTCCCTGCCCGCGTTATCCCATCAAGGTGATCGGTGATGCCGCTGCCGATTTCGCCGAGCTGGTGCTCGATACCGTCCAGCGCCATGCGCCGGATCTCGACCGTGGCACCCTGGTGACCCGCGATAGCCGCAATGGTCGCTTCCTGTCGGTGCAGGTACTGATCACCGCTACCGGCGTGGATCAGCTGCAGGCCATTCACCAGGATCTGCGCGCCACCGGCCGCGTACACATGGTGATCTGATGACCATTCCCGCCCCGGCAAGCCTGGGCGTGCGCCGCTGGGGCCTGCGGCCCTACGAGGCGACTCTGGAGGCCATGCGCCGCTTCACCGATGAGCGCAGCGCCCAGACGGTCGATGAACTCTGGCTGCTCCAGCACCCCGCGGTCTTCACCCAGGGTCAGGCCGGCAAGCCCGAGCATCTGCTTGCCGTGGGCGACATTCCGGTGGTGCAGGTCGATCGTGGCGGCCAGGTCACGTACCATGGTCCCGGTCAGCTCATCGCCTATGTGCTGCTGGATGTTCGCCGCAAGGGCCTGGGCGTGAGAGAATTGGTCAGCGCCATGGAAGACAGCCTGATCGCGCTGCTCGCCGATTGGGGTGTGCAGGCCGAGGCCCGCGCCGATGCGCCGGGTGTCTATGTGGACGGCGCCAAGATCGCCTCGCTGGGGCTGCGCATCCGTAATGGGCGTTCCTTCCATGGACTGGCGCTCAACGTTGACATGGATCTGGCGCCCTTCCGCCGGATCAACCCCTGCGGTTATGCCGGCCTGGCCATGACCCAGCTCCGCGATCTGGTGACCGGGCCACTAGCTTTCGACGACGTCCGCGAGTCTCTGGTCCGTCACCTGAGTCTGCGCCTGGGCTACCCCGAACCGATCACCCTGGAATCGGATTGACATGACCACTACAGTACAAGACAGCGTCCAGACCCTTACCCCGCCCGCCCGCCCCAACAAGGTGGAAGCCGGCGTCAAGCTGCGCGGTGCCGAGAAGGTCGCGCGCATCCCGGTAAAGATCATTCCTACCGAGGAGTTGCCGCGTAAGCCGGACTGGATCCGCGTGCGCATCCCGGTTACCCCCGAGGTCGAGCGCATCAAGCAACTGCTGCGCAAGCACAAGCTGCACAGCGTCTGCGAAGAGGCCTCCTGCCCGAACCTGGGCGAGTGCTTCTCCGGCGGCACCGCCACCTTCATGATCATGGGTGACATCTGCACCCGTCGCTGCCCCTTCTGCGACGTTGGCCACGGCCGGCCGAAGCCGCTGGACGTGGACGAGCCGAAGAACCTGGCAGTGGCTATCGCCGACCTGGGCCTCAAGTACGTGGTGATCACCTCGGTGGACCGCGACGACCTGCGTGACGGTGGTGCCCAGCACTTCGTCGACTGCCTGCGCGAGATCCGCAAGCTCACGCCCGGCATCCAGCTGGAGACCCTGGTACCCGACTACCGCGGCCGCATGGACGTCGCCCTGGCGATCACCGAGCAGGAGCCGCCGGATGTCTTCAACCACAATCTGGAGACCGTCCCGCGCCTGTACAAGGCCGCGCGCCCCGGTTCAGACTTCGAGTGGTCGCTCGACCTGCTGCAGAACTTCAAGAAGCGCGTGCCCCACGTGCCGACCAAGTCCGGCCTGATGCTGGGCCTGGGCGAGACCGACGAGGAAGTCATCGAGGTCATGCAGCGCATGCGCGAGCACGAGATCGACATGCTGACCCTCGGCCAGTACCTGCAGCCCTCGCGCAACCACCTGCCGGTGCAGCGCTTCGTCCACCCGGATACCTTCGCCTGGTTTGCCGAGGAAGGCGCCAGGATGGGCTTCAAGAACGTCGCTTCCGGTCCGCTGGTGCGCTCGTCCTACCACGCCGACCAGCAGGCGCACGGCGCCAAGAAGATCAGCTGATCCTCGCGTCGTAATAGAGAAGGGCAGCCACTGGCTGCCCTTTTTCATGCTGGCTGCGCAGCCAATCCCTCACCGACCCGCTTTTAGCGTCCTCTCCCTGAGGGAGAGGGTTGGGGTGAGGGCGCGCGCCATCAGCCGCGCAGCACGCCGTCCACCAGCGCCTTGGCTTCTTCCTGGATGCGGCCCAGGTGGGCTTCGCCCTCGAAGCTTTCCGCATAGATCTTGTAGACGTCCTCGGTGCCCGAGGGGCGGGCGGCGAACCAGCCGTTCTCGGTGACCACCTTGAGGCCGCCGATGGCGGCGCCGTTGCCGGGAGCCTCGGTGAGGATCGCGGTGATTGGCTGGCCGGCCAGCTCCTTGGCCGTCACCTGGGCCGCGGACAGCTTGCCGAGTCGGGCCTTCTGCTCGCGGTCGGCGGCGGCGTCGATGCGCTGGTAGACCGGCGCGCCGAAGCGCTCGGTCAGGGCCTGGTAGCGCTCGCCCGGGTCCTTGCCAGTCACGGCGGTGATTTCCGCCGCCAGCAGGCCGAGGATGAGGCCGTCCTTGTCGGTGGACCAGGCGCCGCCAGCCTTGCGCAGGAAGGACGCGCCGGCGGATTCCTCGCCACCAAAGCCCAGGCTGCCGTCCAGCAGGCCGTCGACGAACCACTTGAAGCCTACCGGCACTTCCACCACCTGGCGGCCGATGCCCTGGGCCACCCGGTCGATCATCGAGGAAGACACCAGGGTCTTGCCGATGCCGGCCTGCTGGCTCCACTGGGGTCTATGGGTGAACAGGTACTCGATGGCCACCGCCAGGTAATGGTTGGGGTTGAGCAGGCCCACCGAGCGGGCGACGATGCCGTGGCGGTCATGGTCGGTGTCGCAGGCGAAGGAGACGTCGAATCTGTCCTTGTTCTCGATCAGGCCGGCCATGGCGTGGGGCGAGCTGCAGTCCATGCGGATCTTGCCGTCCCAGTCCAGGCGCATGAAGCGGAAGGTCTGATCGACACGGGTCGACAGCACTTCCAGCGGCAGGCCATAGCGCTCGGCGATGCGCGGCCAGTAGTGCACCCCGGCGCCGCCGAGGGGGTCGACGCCAAAGGTCAGGCCGGAGCCACGGATGGCGTCCAGGTCGATGACCTGGCCCAGCCCGCTGACATAGCTGTCGAGGAAATCGAATCTCTGGGTAGTGGCAGCCTTGAGCGCCTGGCGATAATCCATGCGCTGGACACCTTCCAGACCGTACGCCAGCAGGGCATTGGCACGGTCCTGAATCCATTTGGTGACGTTGGTGTCGGCCGGACCGCCATTGGTGGGGTTGTACTTGAAGCCGCCATCGGCCGGCGGGTTGTGCGACGGGGTGATGACGATGCCGTCGGCCAGGCCCGAGGTGCGGCCGGCGTTGTATTCGAGGATGGCGTTGGACAGCGCCGGGGTGGGCGTATACCCCGGCTCACCGTTGGTCTCGGCGCAGCCCGCGTCGATACGGACGTCCACGCCGTTGGCGGCCAGGACTTCCAGGGCGGAGATGAAGGCCGGCTCGGACAGCGCATGGGTGTCCATGCCCATGAACAGCGGACCGTCGACGCCCTGCGCCTTGCGGTACTCGCAGATGGCCTGGGTGATGGCGAGGATGTGCCACTCGTTGAAGCTGCCCTTGAGCGAGGAACCGCGGTGCCCGGAGGTGCCAAAGGCCACCTGCTGACCCGGATCGCTGGGCTCGGGGCGATCACTGTAGTAGCGCGCCACCAGGCGCGGCAGATGGGTCAGGGTATTCTCGTCGGGGAGGCGTCCTGCGTTGGCGGCAATACTCATCTCGGGTTCCTTGGCTTGAATGGAGCCCGGGCGTTCGAGTACCCCGGGCGACGCGACTCGCGTTCGACCTTGGCGATCGCAGTTTGCTCATTACGCCCGAGAGGCGATCCTCAGAATGCGGATTCGTGCACGCTGAGGCCGCCTGGCAGGGCAGGGTATCAGCCGCGCAATTTTTCCAGCAGCTGATGATTGGGATAGCCGTCTGCGGGCCAGCCCTGGGACTGCTGATAGGCGCGGATGGCCTTGCGGGTGTTGGCGCCGATGATGCCGTCGGCGCTGCCCGGGTCCAGGCCGAGCGCAGCCAGACGCTGCTGCAGTTCGACGCGCTCGCTGCGGCTCAGCGGCAGGTCGTCGGTGGGCCAGCTGCCAGCGATCTGGCCGGCGTCGCGATAGCGATCCGAGAGCAGCGCCACGCCCAGGGCGTAGGAGCTGGAGTTGTTGTACCTGAGGATGGTGCGGAAATTGTTGAGCACCAGGAAGGCCGGGCCGCGATGGCCGGCAGGCAGTAGCAGCGAGGCGCTGTCGCTAGGCAGGGCCGCCGGTTGCGGCAGGCCGAGGCCCTGGACGCCCAGGGCGTTCCACTCGGCCAGGGTCTTGCGCACGCCCATGTCGGCCAGGCTGTAGTCGAAGTTGGTCGGTACCCGTACCTCGTAGCCCCAGGGCTTGCCATCCTGCCAGCCGGAGGCCTTGAGGTAGTTGGCGGTGGAGGCCAGGGCATCGGCAGTGGAGCCCCAGATGTCGCGGCGACCGTCGCCGTCGAAGTCCACCGCGTACTGGTCGTAGGTGGTGGGAATGAACTGAGTCTGGCCCATGGCGCCCGCCCAGGAGCCGATCATGCGGTCGGCGGTGACGTCTCCGTGCTGCAGGATGCCGAGGGCGGCGATGAGCTGGTCCTGGGCGAAGTCCGGGCGGCGACCTTCGTAGGCGAGGGTCGCCAGGGAGCGGATGACGCCCTTGTTGCCCATGTTGTTACCGTAGTTGCTCTCCATGCCCCAGAAGGCCACCAGACGCGCGGGCTCGATGCCGTAGCGGGCTTCCAGGGAGGCCAGCAACCCCGCTTGTTGAATGAGCAGGCTCTTGCCATTGCGCACGCGCAGCGGCGAGACGGCGGATTCCAGGTATTCCCAGACCGGCTTGGTGAATTCGGGCTGGCTGCGATCGGCGGCGATCACCGCCGGATCGGGCTCGACGCCGGCGAAGGCCTGGTCGAAGGTCGCTGCCGAGACGCCACGGCCCAGCGCCAGGGTGCGGAAACGGCTACGCCACTGCTCGAAGCTCTCGTCCGGCTGGGGCATGGCCTCGGCCGCGTTGGCGGAGGCGTTCGCCGCAGGGGCGGGACTGGGCGAGGTCGGAGAGGAGGACGCCGTGGTGGGCGCCGTCTGAGTCTGGGCGCAGGCGGCCAGGGCGGCGGTCAGCAGGGTGACCAGGGTTCCGGCGAGGAGGCCGCCGGTCTTGAATCCGCGGGTTTTCCCGAATTGCATCTGTCTCCACCGGACGTCTAGGCAGGAAGCCTCACCTTAGCACGGCCCGGGTCCTGGCGTCTGGGCCTAGCTTTCAGGCGGCCAGAAAGACCGAAGCCTTCTCGTCTTGCAACGAGAAGGCTTCGCGGCGGTAGCTGCCTTTGCCCTTGGCGGGTCGCTCCTGGCGTGAGCGAAAACAGGGATCGCTGACGAGGACCTTGGCCTTGTTAGGGCCGCGGCTGTATTTCTTGGCCATGCGTGCGTACTCCGAAGGAGGGATGTCACCCCTTGATGGGGGCATGCCAGTCTATTGCAAGGGCCGGGGATTACAAGGAGCGGCTATGGCGAGGGCTTGGTCAGCGTCAGCCGCTTGCCAGCAAGCATCAGGGCGAGGCTGGCGAGGGTCAGCCAGACATCGCCAGGTGCCTGTCCCTTGATCTGTTCGTCGGCGACCTGGGCGTCCCGCAGCAGGGCTTCCAGACGGCGTGCGCCCTGGCGCTGCAGGGCCCGACTGACCAGGGGGCGGCGCTTGTCCCACACCGGCGGCTTGACCTGAGTGAAGGCGCGCTCCAGGGGCGTGCCGCTTTCCTGCAGGTAGGCCAGGTTGGCCAGCAGGCGTAGTTCGCGGGCCAGGGCCCAGAGCACCACGGCCGCTTCCACGCCTTCACCGCGCAGGCCTTCGAGGATGCGCACTGCATGCTCGGCATCACCGGCCAGGGCAGCGTCGAGCAGGCCGAAGACGTCGTAGCGGGCGCTGTCGGCCACCGTGGCGCGTACCGTCTCGGCGTCCACCTGGGAGCCCTCGGTGAGCAGGCGGAGCTTTTCGATTTCCTGGGCAGCGGCCAATAGATTGCCTTCCACCCGCTCGGCGATCAGCTCGACGGCTTCAGGGGTAGCGGCCAGGCCCAGACGCGACAGACGCTGGTTGATCCACTGCGGCAACTGCGCCAGTTCCACCGGCCAGATCTGCACGAATTGCGCCTGCTCGTGCTCCAGCAGGGCCTTGGCCCACTTGGTCTTCTGGGCCGCGGCATCGAGCCGCGGCAGACTGATCAGCAGCAGGGTGTCTTCGGCGGGGCGGGCCAGGTAGTCGAGCAGGGCGGCGGAGCCCTTGTCGCCGGGCTTGCCGGTGGGCAGGCGCAATTCGAGGATGCGTTTCTGGGCGAACAGCGAAAGGCTGGCGCCGGCCTCGTAGAGACGGCCCCAGTCGAACCCGGCATCGACGTCGAAGACCTCGCGTTCGTCGAAACTCTGGGCGCGGGCCGCGCCACGAATGGCGTCGCTGGCTTCCTGGCAGAGCAGGGGCTCATCGCCGCTGACGGCATAGACGGCGGCCAGCGAGCCCTGGAGCTGCTTGCCCAGCTGGTTGGCGTTGAGTTTCATGGTGAACCGGGATGGCAAACCGGAGCCTTGCGGCTCCGGGTGCGGCGCTTAGCGCGCAGGGGTGGGGATTTCGATGGGCGACTGCTGCGGCGGGGCGGACTCGCGGGCGCGGCGGTCGGCTTCGGCCTTGGCGGCGGCGCGGGCGTCGGCGTCGCGTTGCAGCTTGTCCAGACGCTCCGGCGTCAGGGCCTGCAGGCGAGCGGCCAGCTGCTGCACCAGTTCGCGACGCATTTCGCGACGCAGCTGGTCCTTCTGCTGTTCGGAACCGACTATGTTGTTCTGGTCGGTCACGTAATAGCGCTGGGTTTCCAGGTAGTCGCTGACCAGCACCGCCTGGTTCTTGCCGACGATGGTGTAGGGCTGACGGGTAGTCAGCTCCACTTCGGCACTGCGGGCGCCGCTGGTGTAGCTGGCCGTGCGCTCGCTCTGGGCTTCGCCGCCCAGATCCAGGGTGTAGGGCGCGCCCGAGGTGATCCGGACATGGGCGTCTTCGAGCATGTCGCGCACGTCCTTGACGGTCTGGCCGTAGGCGTCGCGTGCCGTCAGGTTCAGCTCGTTCACGGTCAGGCGCGTTTCGCCGGTGCCGCGTAGCTGGAAGCCGCAGGCGGTCAGCAAGGTCGCCAGGCCGACTACCGCAAGGCCGGGGAGAATCCGTTTCTTCATCTGTTGTCTGCTCCGTTCGCGTGTCTTAGTTGGCGACGATGTTGACCAGTTTACCCGGGACCACGACGACCTTGCGGATGGTCAGGCCCTCGGTGAAGCGTGCCACGTTCTCGTTGGCGCGGGCGGCGGCCTCGATGGTCTCGCGGCTGGCGTCGGCCGGTACTTCGATCTGGCCGCGCAGCTTGCCGTTCACCTGGATGACGATCTGCAGGCTGTCCTGCACCAGGGCGCTTTCGTCGACCTGCGGCCAGCGGGCATCGATGACCGCATCGCTGTGGCCCAGCTGCTGCCAGAGGCCGTGGGCGATGTGCGGGGTGATGGGCGCCAGCAGCAGGGTGACGGCCTCCAGGCCTTCCTGCAGCAGACGGCGATCGGTATCGCTGTCCTGGGCGGCCTTTTCCAGCACGTTCATCAGGGTCATGACCGCGGCGATGGCGGTGTTGAACTTGTGATGCTGACCGATATCCTGGCTGGCCTGGCGGATGGCCAGGTGGATGGCGCGGCGTACGTCCTTCTGGGCGGGCGACAGCTCGCCGAGGGCGCCGGCGCTCGGCAGCCCCTGGCCCACATGGGCCTGGGCCAGACGCCAGACACGACGCAGGAAACGGCTGGCGCCTTCGACGCCGGAGTCGGACCATTCCAGGCTCATGTCCGGCGGCGAGGCGAACATCATGAACAGGCGGCAGGTGTCGGCGCCGTACTGGTCGATCATCGCCTGAGGGTCGACGCCGTTGTTCTTCGACTTGGACATCTTCTCGACGCCGCCGATTTCCACCGGCTGGCCATCGCTCTTCAGGCGCGCGCCGATCACCTTGGCCTTGGCATCGCGCTCCACCTCGACATCGGCCGGGTTGAACCAGTCCTTGCTGCCGTTGGGATTGGTGCGGTAGTAGGTCTCGGCCACCACCATGCCCTGGGTCAGCAGGTTCTCGAAGGGCTCGTCGGAATCGATCAGGCCCTGGTCACGCATCAGCTTGTGGAAGAAGCGCGAGTAGAGCAGGTGCAGGATGGCGTGCTCGATGCCGCCGATGTACTGGTCGACGGGCAGCCAGTAGTTGGCTTCTTCCTTGTCCAGCATGCCGCCGGTGAAATTGGGCGAAGCATAGCGGGCGAAGTACCAGGAGCTTTCGACGAAGGTATCCATGGTGTCGGTTTCGCGGCGGGCCGGCTGGCCGTTGCGCGGATCGACGGTCTCGTAGAACTCGGGCATGCGCGCCAGGGGCGAGCCGGCGCCATCGGGTACCACGTCTTCGGGCAGCACCACCGGCAGCAGGTCGGCGGGCACCGGGATGTCGACGCCGTCGTCACCGTGGATGATGGGGATCGGGCAGCCCCAGTAGCGCTGGCGGCTGATGCCCCAGTCGCGCAGGCGGAACTGGGTGCGCGGCTGACCCAGGCCCTTGGCCTGCAGATCGGCGCCGATGGCGTCGAAGGCGGCGTCGTAGGCGAGGTTGTCGTAGGCGCCGGAATTGATCAGGAAGCCTTCCTTGCTGCCGTACCAGTCCTTCCATTGCACCGGGTCGAACTGGTAGCGCTCGTATTCCGCCGGGCTGTAGTCGTCCGGATTGGCCAGCACACGGGTGGCCTCTTCGGTATCCACCACCTGGACGATGGGCAGCTGGTACTTGTTGGCGAATTCGAAGTCACGTTCGTCGTGACCGGGAACGGCCATGACCGCACCGTCGCCGTAGTGCATCAGCACATAGTTGGCGACCCAGACTGGTAGGCGGGCATCGGTCAGCGGGTGACAGACGAACAGGCCGGTATCCAGGCCTTTCTTCTCCTGGGTGGCGATGTCGGCCTCGGCGACGCCGCCGCGCTTGCACTCGTCGATGAAGTCCTGCAGCTGGGCATTGCCCTGGGCGGCCTGGGTGGCCAGCGGGTGTTCGGCGGCCACGGCGACATAGGTGGCGCCGAGCAGGGTGTCGGGGCGGGTGGTGAAGACCTTCAGGGTGCCTTCGGCGCCGATGCTCTCCTGGTCATAGGGGAACTGCACCTCCATGCCGCGGGACTTGCCGATCCAGTTGCGCTGCATGGTCTTGACCTGCTCGGGCCAGCCGGGCAGGCCGTCGAGGGAGGTCAGCAGCTCTTCCGCATAGTCGGTGATGCGGAAGTAGTACATGGGGATCTCGCGCTTCTCGATCAGCGCACCGCTGCGCCAGCCGCGGCCGTCGATGACCTGCTCGTTGGCCAGTACGGTCTGGTCCACCGGGTCCCAGTTCACCGTACCGTTCTTGCGGTAGATGATGCCCTTCTCGAACAGCTGGGTGAACAGCCACTGCTCCCAGCGATAGTAGTCGGGCTTGCAGGTGGTGACCTCACGGGACCAGTCGATCGCCAGACCCAGGCTCTGCAGCTGGGACTTCATGTAGGCGATGTTCTCGTAGGTCCACTTGGCCGGGGCCACGCCGTTCTTCATGGCGGCGTTTTCGGCGGGCATGCCGAAGGCGTCCCAACCCATGGGCTGCAGGACGTTCTTGCCCAGCATCCGCTGGTAGCGGGCAATGACGTCGCCGATGGTGTAGTTGCGCACGTGCCCCATGTGCAGCTTGCCGCTGGGGTAGGGGAACATCGACAGGCAGTAGAACTTCTCCTGGCCCGGGCGCATGGTGGCCTTGAAGGACAGATTCTGGTCCCAGAAGGACTGGGCGGCGGCTTCTATTTCGCAGGGCTGATAGTGTTCTTGCATGGGCGTGTCGAGGGCTGCAGAGGCGTTTGATCGAGCCGCCAAGCATACATGACCCCCCGAGCGCGGGGAAATGTCCCGGTCCGCCGCTTGTTTCGCACTCCGGGGGAGGCAGGGTCCAGAGGGCCGTACTAGGCTATTCGAACGTCTGTTCAATTATCCGGGAGGATGATCGCCATCATGGGAAAGTTTCGACGCGAGTCCGAAAAGCTGCCCGTCGACGTACGCCTGCAACGCCGCCTGGCCCTGGCGCTGGATGAGGCCGCCACCCAGGAGCGCCTCTACGACAGCGCTGACGGGGAAATAGAGGTGCAGGGCCTGAGTCCGGCCGAGTACGCCCTGATCAGGCGCTGGCTGGAACGTCACCAGGCGACGGAGGCGGCCATGGCCTGCTGCCTGGGCTGCGGACGGGTACAGCCGGTGGGATCCTTCTGCAGTCACTGCCAGGGACGCCAGGTCCTGGTCGAGAGTCCTTCTGCTCGGGTCCGCGCTCCCCTACACTGAGCGCCGCCGCGACCTGGAGGTCGCCACCGACCGGAGGGACCATGGGTCTGCGTTATTTCTTCAAGCAACTGCTGCTGCCACCGGGCGGCCTGCTGTTGCTCCTGCTCTGTGGCTGGTGGCTGCGTCGTCGTCATCCGCGACTGGGGCTGGCCTGCTTCCTTTGCGGTCTGCTGGGCCTCTGGGCCAGTACCCTGCCGGCCATGGTGGAGTTCGGCGGTCGTCTGCTGGAACGCGATGCCGCCCTGCCCGAAGCCCGCTGGGCGGGCCTGGCGCAACAGGCGGATGCCATCGTGGTACTTGGCGCTGGCCGCGAGGTGGACGATCCCGGCTGGGGAGGCGATGCCGCCAGTCACCTGGCGGTGGAGCGACTGCGCTATGCGGCGCGCCTGGCCAAGGCCAGTGGCCTGCCGGTACTGATCACCGGTGGTTCGCCCCATGATCGCCCGCTGAGCGAGGCGGCGCTGATGACCGAGGTGATGGAGCGCGACCTGGGGGTTCCGGTGCGCTGGCAGGAAGAGGCCAGCCGTACCACCTGGGAGAACGCCACCCTGAGCGCGCCGCTGCTGCGCGAGGCCGGGGTCAAGCGGGTGGTGCTGGTGACCCAGGCCTACCACATGGCCCGTTCGCGCTGGTGCTTCGAGCGCCAGGGCTTCCAGGTGGTCGCCGCGCCCATGGGCTTCATCGGCATCCCCAACGGCCGGCCCTTTGGTGGCTGGTTGCCGGAAGCCAAGGCGGTCGAGCAGACCGCCCAGTTGCTCAACGAGACTGCCGGGCTCTTGCTCTATCCGCTCGCCTATCGCTGAGTCACCACCAGCGGTGCCTCTTCCGGACGATCCTGCCGCCGCAACAGCAGGCCCCACAGCAGCACCAGGACGGAAAAGATCGCCAGCGGCCAGAGGCGGTAATGCAGGTAGGGCGTCAGGCCATCCATGGGCACCACGGTGCCCTGCAGCACGCCGACCTGGAAGGCCGGGATCTGCCGGCTGATACGCCCGAAGGGATCGACCAGGGCGGTGATGCCGTCGTTGGTGACCCGTACCAGCCAGCGACCGGTTTCCAGGGCACGCATCTGCGCCATCTGCAGGTGCTGTTGCGGACCGATGGACTTGCCGAACCAGGTGTCGTTGCTGATGGTGAGCAGCAACTGGCTCTGGGCGGCCAGGTCGGCGACGAACTCCGGATAGACCACCTCGTAGCAGATGTAGGGCGCCACCCGATAACCCTTCACCAGCAACGGTTCCTGGTGCTCGGGGCCGCGGACGAAGTCGGACATGGGCAGATCGAAGAAGCCGATCAGGCCCCGCAGGTATTCCTGCAGCGGCACGTATTCGCCAAAGGGCACCAGTTTCTGCTTGTAGTAGGTGCCCGAGCCGTTGCCGACCGCGGTGATGCTGTTGAAGTAGCGCGAATCGCCATCGGCATCGCGTTCGCGGGCGGGCAGGCCGGTGACCAGGGCCCCGCCATGGGCGGCCACTTGCGCCCCTTCGGCGGCGAGGAAGTCGCCGACGTATTCACGCAGCACGGGAATGGCGTTTTCCGGCCAGACCACCAGGTCGGCATCGGTCTGCTCGGCGGTATGGTCGCGATAGAGCGCCAGGGTTGCCCGTGCATGGTCCGGATTCCACTTGAGTTCCTGGGCGATGTTGCCCTGGACCCCGGCGACCTTGAGCGGAGCACCGGCCGGTTGCGTCCACACCTGGCCCTTGAAGACATCGCCCGCGACCCAGGGCAGGGTCACCAGCACCAGGGCCGCGATCAGGGCCACCGGCCGCAGGATCAGCCGTGGGGCATTGACCAGCAGGGCCGCGGTAAAGGCCAGCACGGCCGAGATCAGCCAGACGCCGCCCAGGGGCGCCAGGCCCTGCAGAGGGCCGCTGAGCTGGCTGTAGCCGAGCAGCAGCCAGGGAAAGCCGGTCAGTGCCCAGCTGCGGAACAGCTCCAGGGCGAACCACAGGCCGGCGAAGGTGAGGGCATCGCCCAGGGGTGCCTGGTTGCGTCTCAGGCACAGCGCCCAGAGCCAGGCCGGCAGCGCGAAGAACAGCGCGATGCCGGCGCAGAAGCCTACGGTAAGCAGTAGCGCCAGGGGTACGGAGGCGGCGCCGTAGTCGTGGATGCTGACGTAGATCCAGCTGGTGCCGGCGAGGAAGGCGCCGAAGCCATAGCACCAGCCGCGCAGCAGGGCACGCCAGGCGGTGAGGCCCTTGAGGCCCAGGTAGAAGAGACCGGCCGACAGCAGGGCCAGTGGCCAGATATTGAAAGGGGCCAACGCCAGGGGCGTGAGGGCGCCAGCGAAGAGCGCCAGAAGGTTGCCCTTCCAGCCAGGTTGAGAGATCCAGCGCATCGAAAATCCTTGGTCCGATCGAGGCTGCGCAAGCTTACTCGCCAGCGCGAGTCAGTGCCAAAGGCGCTTGAGGGAGAGCGAGCCAGGTCGCAGTTGGGGAGGGGGTGGTAAAGGCTATCGCGGCCATGGCGATCCGTCGGTTGGGCTAGGACGACTCTATCGTTGAAGCCCAACAGTCGTGCAGTCGAGGCAAGGCCTGTTGGGCTTCGCTGCGGTCAACCCAACCTACGGCGGTCCGTAGGAGGGCGTGCGATGCGGGTTGCCTAGGCAGAGACCGGCCCTCACCCCAACCCTCTCCCGAAGGGAGAGGGGGCAAACACGGCTAGCGGTTGACCGGGGTCACCCGCAGCAGGTGGATGCGGCGGCCGTCGGCGTTGAGGACGCGGAAGCGGAAGTCATCGATCACCGTTTCCTCGTTGCGCTTGGGCAGGTGACCCAGGCGATTCATCACCAGGCCGCCGGCGGTGTCGGCGTCGGTGTCGGCGAAGCGAGTCTCCAGGGTCTCGTTGAGCGTCTCGATGGGCGTGAGCGCCTTAACCACGAAGTCGCCATTGGGCAGCGACTTGATGAAGCTCTCTTCCTCCACGTCGTGCTCGTCCTCGATCTCGCCGACGATCTGCTCCAACACGTCCTCGATGGTCACCAGGCCGGCGACGCCGCCGTACTCGTCCACCACGATGGCCATGTGGCTGTGGGTGGAGCGGAATTCGCGCAGGAGCACGTTGAGGCGCTTGGACTCGGGCACGAAGGTGGCCGGGCGCAGCACCGCCTTGAGGTCGAAGGGGAGCTCGTGGTCCAGCAGCAGCAGGGGCAGCAGGTCCTTGGCCAGCAGCAGGCCGAGGACGTCGTCAGGGCCGTCGCCGATCACCGGATAGCGGGAGTGGGCGGCCTCGATCACCGCCGGCAGGAATTCCGCCGGGGTCTGGTGGGCGCGGATGCTGATGATCTGGGAGCGCGGCACCATGATGTCGCGCACCTGCAGGTCGGC
The DNA here is from genome assembly GCF_965111925.1 of Pseudomonas sp. Marseille-Q7302. Taxonomy (NCBI): domain Bacteria; kingdom Pseudomonadati; phylum Pseudomonadota; class Gammaproteobacteria; order Pseudomonadales; family Pseudomonadaceae; genus Pseudomonas; species Pseudomonas sp. Marseille-Q7302. The sequence goes on from NZ_CBCOPK010000001.1 coordinate 1,299,852, forward strand.
TACCGAAATGGCGCCCTCGACGATGGACAGCGCCTCGCTGTCGAGCACCTTGTTCTCGTGCGCTTCGCGCAGCAGTTCCAGCAGTTCCTGGCGGCTCTTGGGTTCATGGGCAAAGGCCTGGACGATGCGTTCCAGCCAGGAACGATGCCCATTGCCTGATCGATCTTCGTTCATGTGTGTGTCATTCACCGTAGGGATCGGGATAGCCCAGTTCAGCGAGCAATTGGCGTTCCAGGTCTTCCATCTCCTCGGCTTCGTCATCTTCCAGATGATCGTAGCCAAGCAGGTGCAGGCAGCCGTGGATGACCAGGTGCGCCCAGTGCGCCTTCACGGGCTTGCCTTGCTCGGCGGCTTCGCGGGCCACCACGGGGGCGCAGATCACCAGATCGCCGAGCAGGGGAATATCGAGGAATTCGTCCGGCACGTCGGCCGGAAAGGACAGCACGTTGGTGGCGTAGTCCTTGTGCCGCCAGGTGCGGTTGAGCTCGCGGCCCTCGTCTTCGTCCACCAGGCGAATGGTGAGCTCCGAATCGCCCTGGCGGGCGCGCAGGGCCAGTTCACACCAGAGGCGTAAGTCCGGCTCCTCGGGAAGGTCGGCCGCCTCGCTGGCGACCTGGACGTCCAGCTCAATCGCCATGGCGATCCTCGCCGTTGCCGCGTGTCTTGTCCTGCAGCGCCTCGAAGCGGTCATAGGCCTCGACGATGCGCTGCACCAGCGGATGGCGCACCACGTCCTTGGACTCGAAATGGGTGAAGCCAATGCCGGGCACGTCACGCAGGACCTCGATGACATGCTTGAGGCCCGACTTGGTACCACGCGGCAGGTCGACCTGGGTGACGTCACCGGTAATCACCGCGGTGGAGCCGAAACCGATCCGGGTGAGGAACATCTTCATCTGCTCGAGGGTGGTGTTCTGGCTTTCGTCGAGAATGATGAAGCTGTTGTTGAGGGTCCGGCCACGCATGTAGGCCAGCGGCGCGACCTCGATGACCTGCCGCTCGATGAGCTTGGCCACCTGCTCGAAACCAAGCATCTCGTAGAGGGCGTCGTACAGGGGTCTCAGATAGGGGTCGATCTTCTGTGCCAGATCGCCGGGCAGGAAGCCGAGCTTCTCGCCGGCTTCCACCGCCGGGCGTACCAGCAGGATGCGGCGGATCTGCTCGCGCTCCAGGGCGTCCACGGCGCAGGCCACGGCCAGATAGGTCTTGCCGGTACCGGCCGGGCCTATGCCGAAGTTGATGTCGTGATCGAGGATCGACTTGACGTAGCGCTGCTGGTTGGCACCACGCGGACGGATCATGCCCTTCTTGGTGCGCAGGGCCACGCTGGTGTCGCCGCCGCTACGGTGCTCTTCCTGCAAGGCTTCCAGGCCGGACTCCTGCAGATAGAGGTGCACTAGCTCCGGCGCCACCGCTGTGCCACTGGCGGTCTCGCGATAGAGGCGCTGCAGGAGGTTCTGGGCCGCGCGGGTGCGCTCGGGATCGCCGACCAGTTCGAACTGGTTGCCGCGGTTGCGGATCTCGATGCCAAGACGCCGTTCGATCTGGCGCAGATTCTCATCGAGCTGGCCGCACAGGTTGGCGAAACGGTCGGCATCGAAGGGTTCGAGGGTGAAATGCTGGAGCGTCTGGGGGGTATTCAAGGTGTGCTGGGAGACCCTTTGGATTGGCTTTACGAAAACTTGACGTAGCGTGAGAGTAACCTGCGTCGCGCCCTTGGCAAAGGGCACGTGCGACCATCCATCAGGCCAGGGCGGCGGCGACGGTCGGGCGGGCGCCGTTGGCGACCGGAGCGAGCAGGGTGCCACGCAGCGAGTGCGGCAGGGCTTCGTCGATGTGCACCTGGACGAACTGGCCGATCAGGCTGGCGTCGCTGCAGCGGAAGTTGACGATGCGGTTGTTCTCGGTGCGGCCCTGCAGCATGCCGGGATCGCGCTTGGAGAAGTCGCTGACCAGGATGGTCTGGACGCTGCCAGCCATGCGCCGGCTGATCTCGAAACCCTGCTGGTGGATACGCGTCTGCAGGATCTGCAGACGCTGCTTCTTGAGCTCGTCCGAGGTGTCGTCGACCAGGTCGGCCGCCGGAGTGCCAGGACGCGCGCTGTAGATGAAGGAGAAGGAAAAGTCGAAACCGACGTCCTCGATCAGCTTCATGGTCTGCTCGAAATCCTTCTCGGTCTCGCCGGGAAAGCCGACGATGAAGTCCGAGCTGATGCAGATGTCGGGCACCGCCGCCTTGAGCTTGCGGATGCGCGACTTGTATTCCAGCGCCGTGTGGTTGCGCTTCATGGCGGCCAGGATGCGATCCGAACCGGCCTGCACCGGCAGGTGGACGAATTTCACCAGTTCCGGGATCTCGGCGTGGGCCTGGATCAGGGCGTCGGAGAACTCCAGCGGGTGCGAGGTGGTGTAGCGGATGCGGTCGATGCCGTCGACCGCCGCCACCACATAGAGCAGCTCGGCGAAGTCGGCGATGCGGCCGTCGCCGGTGGCGCCGCGATAGCCGTTGACGTTCTGGCCCAGCAGGGTCACTTCTCGTACCCCGTGCTCGGCGAGGTGGATGATCTCGGCCAGGACGTCGTCCAGCGGCCGGCTGACCTCTTCACCACGGGTATAGGGCACCACACAGAAGGTGCAGTACTTGCTGCAGCCTTCCATGATGGAGACGAAGGCGCTGGGGCCGTCGATGCGCGGCTCGGGCAGGCGGTCGAACTTCTCGATCTCGGGGAAGGAGATGTCCACCTGGGGTGACCGGGTGGTGCGCGCGGCGTCGATCATCTCCGGCAGCCGGTGCAGGGTCTGGGGACCGAAGACCACGTCGACATAGGGCGCGCGGTCGCGAATGGCAGCGCCTTCCTGACTGGCCACGCAGCCGCCGACGCCGATCACCAGGTCGGGATTCTCCAGCTTGAGTTCGCGCCAGCGACCGAGCTGGGAGAACACCTTCTCCTGCGCTTTCTCGCGGATCGAGCAGGTGTTGAGCAGGATGACATCGGCCTCGGCCGGATTCTGGGTGACTTCCAGCGGCTCCCGTTCGCCGAGCAGGTCGACCATGCGCGACGAATCGTATTCGTTCATCTGGCAGCCATGGGTTTCGATATAGAGCTTCTTGGACATGCGCGGCAGGGAGTCGGTGGCGAGTGGACCGCGCATTATAATGATGGCCTTCCGCACGGGGAAGAGCCGCCCGGAAGGCAGCCGGCCTAGCCCTGGGCGCTGCCCTCCGGTAGTCGGGCGATGACCTTGATCTCGAAGCGAAAGCCGGCCAGCCAGGTGACGCCGACCGCGGTCACCGTGGGGTAGGGCGCCGTGCCCCAGTGCTCCAGCAGCACCGGCCAGACTCGTTCGAAGCTGGCTTCGGCATCGACCATGAACAGGGTGACGTCCACTACGTCGGCGAAGGACGCACCAGCGGCGGCAAGAATGGCGTCGAGGTTGGCGAAGGCCAGGCGGACCTGATCCTCCAGCTCCGGCTCGGGCGAGCCATCGGCACGGCTGCCGACCTGGCCCGAGACGAAGAGAAAGCTGTTGGAACGGATGGCCGGCGAATAGCGGTGCTGTTCGTAGAGGGCGTGGCGCTGGGCGGGAAAGACGACGTCACGGGTCATGGTGGTGCTCCGGTAGGGATCGATGAGGCCACCTTAGGCGCCGGCCCGCCAAGGGATAAACCAGGCCTGGCGGTCAGCATTGTTTGTACAATCCAAACAATCCTCTTTCCAGGAATCGGCATGGACCTGTTCGCTGCGATGCAGACCTTCGTGCGGGTGGTGGAAGCTGGCAGCTTCACCCGCGCGGCCGAGACCCTGGGCAGCAGCCGGACCCGCGTCACCCAGCAGGTGCAGCAACTGGAAGCACGCTTGCAGGTGCGCCTGCTCAATCGCACCACTCGGCAGGTGCAGGTCACCGCCGATGGCGCTGCCTATTACCAACGCTGTCTGGGCGTGCTGGCCGCGGTGGACGACGCCGAGACAGGCCTGTCGGTCGCCACCCGCACGCCCCGGGGTCGCTTGCGGGTGGATGTGCCCAGCCCTCTGGCGCGCCTGATCCTGATCCCGGCGCTGCCGGAATTCTTCGAGCGTTATCCGGACATCCAGCTGGACCTGGGCGTCAGCGATCGCCAGGTGGATCTGATCGGCGACAACGTCGATTGCGTGATCCGTGGCGGGCGCATCCGCGAGCAGTATCTGGTGGCTCGCCCGCTGGGCGCGCTACGGCTGGGTTGCTATGCCGCGCCGGCCTACCTCGCGACGCATGGTGTACCGGATCATCCCGCGGTGCTGGCCGAGGCGCCGCATCGGGTGGTGCGATTTCTCTGGGGGGCGGGCACGGGCTTTCCCTATGCCCTGCAACGCGGCGCCGAGCGTCTGGAGTTGCAGGGGCGCCACAGTCTGGAGGTGGACGACGGCAATGCCTGCCTGGCAGCGGGGCAGGCGGGGCTGGGGGTGGTCTGTCTGCCGCACTACCTGGCAGCGCAAGCGGTGTCCCGCGGCGAGCTGAGGACCCTGTTCGAAGACTGGCAGGTAGCACCCCTGCCGCTTTATCTGGCCTTTGCCCCCAATCGCCATGTCAGCGCCAAGATGCGGGTGTTCATCGACTGGGTCAGTACCGTGGTGGCGCAGCGGGCACGGTTGGAAACCCCTGCTGATGGCTGACCGCCATGCTATGCTCGCAGCCCTCTTTTTCCGTTGAAATTCGCGTCCGCCATGAGCTCATCCCCGAACAAGCCGGCCATCTACAAGGTCATCTTCGTCAACCAGGGTCAGGTCTTCGAGATCTATGCCAAGCAGATCTTCCAGAGCGATCTCTGGGGCTTCCTGGAAATCGAGGAACTGGTGTTCGGCGAGCGCACCCAGGTGGTGGTGGATCCGAGCGAGGAAAAGCTCAAGGCGCAGTTCGAAGGCGTGGTGCGCAGCTTCGTGCCGATGCATTCGATCATCCGCATCGACGAGGTGGAGCGTCTGGGTCAGCCCAAGATCAGCGAAGCCAAGGGTGGCACCAACGTCATGCCATTCCCTATGCCGATGCCCGACAAAAGCTAGGTATGGCCAAGTAGGTTCGCGCTGGCGAGCGGTAGGGCCGGCGCCGGACCGCTAGTTCTGCGGCGGCTGGAAGGGATTGAGATTGCCCGCGGTCTGCATGTCCTGCAGATAGTCGCGGAAGATCTGCCCCAGTACCTGGGTGGCCATCTCCAGCTCGTCACGACGCATCTGGGCGCTGACCAGGTCGGCGGTATCCATGGCTTCGTCGTTGCCATTGATGGCGGCCATCTTCAGGACGATATAGGCCTGGATATTGTTGGGCGGAACGCCCTCGCCGCGAAAGAACATGTTGCCGAGTCGATTCTGCGCATCGGCGTTGCCCTTGAGCGACGCCTGCTCGAACCACAGCCGCGCCTGGTTGAGATCCTTGGGCGTCTGCTTGCCTTCGTAATAGAAGTCGCCGAGTTCGTACTGCGCCTGGGCGTCGCCGTCATGGGCGATTTGCTGGCAGCGGGCGATCGCCTGTGCCAGGGCTTCGTTGGCCAGATTCAGGTTGCAACGGCTGGTGCTGGGGACGAGCAGCGAATTACCACCGGCCAGGGCGACCAGGGGCATCAGAATTAGGGCTGCGCACAGGGTACGGCCAGCGCGGTGCATGAAGCGCCTCCACGAGCGAGGCAGGTTCAAAGAACCCGGTCGGCGAAACGCGCCGACGTCTCATTATGGGTCAAGCCGACGCACGCTTTCAAAACCTTTACGCGTAATGGCGGAACTTTTTTATCTGTGACGCCGGCCTCTCAACTAGGTGTGAGGCCGGCGCGGCAGAGAGGTTCCTCAACCGAGACGGATGGTACCTAGTCGTTGAAGGTGGCGAAGGCGCGCTCGGCGGCGTCCAGGGTGATGCGCAGTTCCTCGTCGCCATGGGCGATGGAGGTGAAACCGGCTTCGAAGGCACTGGGCGCTAGGTAGACGCCGCCGTCCAACATCAGGTGGAAGAAGCGCTTGAATCTCTCGCTGTCGCTGGCCATGACGTCGCTGAAGGTGACGATGTCTTCGGCGCCGCTGAAGTAGAGACCGAACATGCCGCCCGCCTGGGTGGTGACGAAGGGCACACCGGCGGCATCGGCGCGGTCCTGCAGGCCTTGCAGCATCCGCGTGGTGTAGTCGGTCAGCTCGGCGTGGAAACCGGGCCGGCGGATCAGTTGCAGGGTGGTGAGCCCCGCGGCCATGGCCAGCGGATTGCCCGACAGGGTGCCGGCCTGGTAGACCGGACCGAGCGGGGCGATCTTTTCCATGATCTCGCGCTTGCCGCCAAAGCAGCCCACCGGCATGCCGCCGCCGACGATCTTGCCAAAGGTGGTGAGGTCCGGACGGATGCCGTAATGCGCCTGCGCGCCGCCCAGGGCGACGCGGAAACCGGTCATGACCTCATCGAAGATCAGCACTACGCCGTAGCGATCGCAGAGGCTGCGCAGCCCTTCCAGGAAGCCCGGCGCCGGCGGCACGCAGTTCATGTTGCCGGCCACCGGCTCGACGATGATGCAAGCGATCTGGTCGCCGACCCGGGACAGCGTTTCTTCGACTTCCACCAGGTCGTTGTAGGCCAGGGTCAGGGTGTGCTGGGCGAAGGCCGCCGGGACGCCGGGGGAACTGGGTACGCCCAGGGTCAGGGCGCCGGAGCCGGCCTTGACCAAGAGGCTGTCGGAATGACCGTGGTAGCAACCTTCGAACTTGATGATGGTGTCGCGCGCGGTGTAGCCGCGCGCCAGGCGGATGGCGCTCATGGTGGCCTCGGTACCGGAGCTGACCATGCGTACCATTTCCATGGAGGGGACGATCTCGCAGATGAGATCGGCCATGGTGGTTTCCAGGGCGGTCGGGGCGCCGTAGGAGAGGCCGTGTTCCAGTTGCCGACGCACGGCGTCGAGCACGTCCGGATGGCTATGACCAAGGATCATCGGACCCCAGGAGCCGACGTAGTCGACATAGCGCTTGTCATCCTCGTCGACGATGTAGGCGCCCTGGGCATGCTTGAAGAACAGCGGCGTGCCGCCGACGCTCTTGAAGGCGCGGACGGGCGAGTTGACGCCGCCGGGAATGTGGCGCTGGGCTTGGTCGAAGAGTTGTGCGGAACGGGACATGAAGGTCTCCTCAAAGGGGATCAGGCCGCGAACAACCGGGAGAAGGCGCGCGCACGGCGCTCCACTTCGCCCGCGCTGGCGGCGGAAAACAGGGTATGGACGACGGCGAGCAGGTCGACGCCGTGGGTGAGCAGGCGCGGGGCGTTGTCCAGGGTGACGCCGCCGATGGCGCAGAGCGGCAGGCTGAAACGGCTGCGTGCCTGGTCGAGCACGTCGAGAGGGGCCGGTGGGGCATCCGGCTTGGTGCTGGAGGCGAAGAAGCGCCCGAAGGCCAGGTAACTGGCCCCCGCTGCGGCCGCGACTTCGGCCAGTTCCAGGCTGGCGTGGCAGGTGCCGCCGAGTATGGCGTCAGCGCCCAGGTCGGCACGGGCTGCGGCGAGGGAGCCGTCTTCCTGGCCCAGGTGCAGGCCAACGCCCAGCTGGCGGGCCAAGGGCAGGTCGTCATTGATGATCAGCTGGGCGTCATGCTGCCGGCAGAGTTCGGCGAGGGCTGCGGCTTCGTCCTGGCGACGGCTGGCGTCTTGCGACTTGTCGCGGTACTGCACCAGGCGGGCACCGCCCTGCAAGGCGGCCTCGACATAGGGCAACAGGCGACCCTCGGCGAGGAGGGCGTTGTCGGTGATGGCGTAGAGGCCGCGCAGGGTGCTCATGAGCAGAAGTCCAGTGGCAGGCGACGTGGCACGTACTGGCCGCGGCCAGGGCGCTCGGCGTCCCTCAGGGTACGCCAGGTGTAGTCCAAGGCACTGCGCACGGCGCTGGGCAGGGCTTCACCCAGGGCCAGGCGCCCGGCCAGGGTGCTGGCCAGGGTGCAGCCGGAGCCATGGTAGCTACCGGGCAGGCGCTGGCAAACGTGGGTCTCGCAGTTACCGGCGCGGTCATAGAGACGGTTGTGCACCTCGTGTTCTTCGCCATGACCGCCGGTGATCAGCAGATGGGCGCATAAAGGCAGCAGGCGCTCGGCGCATTGCTCCGGGGTGCCCTCGGGCAACTCGGCGAGGATGCGTGCCTCCGGCAGGTTGGGGGTGGCGATGGTGGCACGGGGCAGCAGGCGCTCGCGGATGGCGTAGCCGACTTCGTCCTTGCCCAGGGCGCCGCCACCACCGGCGCGCAGCACCGGATCGCAGACCAGGGGCACGCCAGGCAGGGAATCCATGATCTCCAGCACCGTCTCGACCATTTCCACCGAACCGAGCATGCCCAGCTTGACCGCCGCCACCGGCAGGTCGGCGATGATCGCTCGGGCCTGGGCCAGTACCCACTCGCGATCCAGCACCCGGAAGTCCAGCACGTCGACGGTGTCCTGCACGGTCAGCGCGGTGACCGCCGGAGCGGCGTGGCAGCCCTGGGCGATCAAGGCTTCGATGTCGGCCTGCAGCCCGGCGCCACCACTCGGATCGTGGCCGGACAGGCAGAGGACGACGGGACGTTGGGGTTCGAGGGTCATGGACGTCAGCCTAGCAAAGGGAAAGGGGGGCGCAGCGGCCGGGTGCCGCAGGGAGTGGCACCCTACAACGACCTCGCGCCCCGCGCCACCCGTTGACATGAGACCCGGATCGGGACGAAGGAACTCCGCTGCCCCTTGGGTAGCCGATATACTGCACCTTTGCTCGGGACAGGCGGTTTTATGGCGTTGTGGCGGTTGTTGCGTGATTTCTTCCTGCGCCAACGGCGTGCCTACGGGACCGCCATCTTCTGTCTGCTGGGCGTTGGCCTGCTCAACCTGACCCTGCCCTGGTGGATCGGCAAGGCCATCGACGCCCTGCGCGCGGGCGAGCTCGACCAGAGCGGGCTGCTCTGGCGCGTCGCCCTGATCGTGGCGGTCGGCTGCGGCCTCTATGTACTGAGGTACCAGTGGCGGGTGCGGCTGTTCGGCACCTCCTACCAGGTCGGGGTGGAGCTGCGCGACACCTTCTTTGCCAAGCTGGCGCGGCTGGACCCTGGTTTCTTCCAGTCCAGTCGCACCGGCGATCTGTTGGCTCGCGCCACCCAGGACATCGACGCCGTGGAGACCGCCGCTGGCGAAGGGGTGCTGGCCAGCTTCGACGGCATGATGACCCTGCTGCTGGTGCTGCTGGCCATGTTCATCGGCATCGATGCGCCCCTGGCCGCCCTGGCGCTACTACCCTTTCCCTTCATGGCCTGGGGCTTCTATCGCGTGGCGCAGCGGGTGCAGCAGCGCTTCGGCCTGGCGCTGGCGGGCTTTTCCGCCCTCAACGACCGTACCCAGGAGGCCCTGAGCGGCCTGCGCATGCTGCGCCAGCATGCCCTGATCGAAGCCGAGCTGGACGATTTCGACGCCCGCGCCCGCAGCGTCGCCAAGGCCGACTACCAGGTACAGCGCACCGAGGCGCGCTACGAGCCGATCATCTTCGTCGCCCTGAGCCTCGCCACCCTGCTGACCCTGGTCATGGGCAGCTGGCGCTATCTCGACGGCCATATCACCCTGGGCCAGCTGACCAGTTTCAGCCTCTATCTGGTGCAGTTGATCTGGCCGATGTTCGCCATCGGCTGGTGCCTCAATCTGTTGCAGCGCGGCGAAGCCGGGGCGCGGCGCCTGGAAGAGGTGTTCGTGGTCACCGAGCGCATCCGCGACGAGGGCACCCAGACGCCGCCGGACCAGGCGGATCTGTCGGTCTACATTCCGGCCTTCACCTATCCCCAGGCGCGCCAGCCGGCGCTACGGGACGTGGTCATCGACCTGCCCGCGGGCGATACCCTGGGTATCGTCGGCGCCACCGGCAGCGGCAAGAGCACCTTGCTCCGCCTGCTGCTGCGCCAGTTTCCGCTGGAGCAGGGCTGTATCCGCCTGGGCGGGGTGCCGCTGGAAGACTATCGGCTGGCCGACCTGCGTGCCCAGTTCGCCTATGTACCCCAGGATCCCTTCCTGTTCGCCCGCACCCTGGGCGAGAACGTCGCCCTCAGCCGCCCGGATGCCACGGCTGGGGAAATCCGCGAAGCCCTGGACGCCGCCGCCTTCGGCACCGACCTGGCGGCGCTGCCGCAAGGGCTGGATACTCCGGTGGGTGAGCGGGGCCTGACCCTCTCGGGTGGCCAGCGCCAGCGCGTGGCCCTGGCCCGGGCGCTGCTCTCGCCAGCGCCCATCCTGCTGCTGGACGACACCCTCTCGGCGGTGGATACCGCCACCGAGGCCCGGCTGCTGCGTACCCTGGCGGGGCTGCAAGGCCGGACCACCCTGATCGTCAGCCACCGCCTCTCGGCCGTGCAGCATGCCGACGAGATCATCGTCCTCGACCAGGGCAGCCTGGTGGAGCGGGGCCGCCATGGCGAGCTGCTCGCCGCCGGCGGACTCTATGCCCGACTCTGGAATCTGCAGCAGGCGGAGGAGGCCAGCCAATGACCAGGACCCGCGTGCTTTCCCTGCTGCTCAAGCCGGTACTCGCCAATCCGCGCAAACTGTCCGGCACCCTGGCAATCCTGGTCGTGGCGACGCTGTTCGACGTGCTGGGTCCCTGGCTGACCAAGCACTACCTCGACAACTACCTGGTGCCCCACGACCTGCGCCTCTGGCCGCTGGTGGGCCTGGTCGCCGCCTATGTGGTTTCCCAGGGGCTGGCCGCCTATGGCCGTTACCTGCAATCGCTACGCTTCGCCGAGATCGCCATGGACGTGGTGCTCTTGCAGCGCCGGCGACTGTTCCGCCATGTGCTGAGCCTGCCGCAGAGCTTTCATGATCGCACCGCCACCGGCGAGCTGGTGGCGCGAGTCACCAATGACACCGATGCCTTGCGCGAACTCTATGTGGCCTTTCTCGGCAACATGGTCGGCAACATCGTGCTGCTGATCGGCATCCTGGTGGCCATGGCGCTCTTGGACGTTCGCCTGATGGCCATCGCCGTGCTGCTGATTCCGGCCGCGGTGCTGATCGTCTGGGCGTACCAGCGATACAGCGGCGCGGCGGCCATGGAGGTGCGGATGCTACGTGCCGAGCAGAGCGCCCGGCTGGGCGAGGCCATCGGCGGCATGGGTCTCTTGCAGGCCTTCAACCAGACCGAACGCTTCCGCCAGGATTTCCAGCGGCTCAATCAGGCGCAGTACGGCGCCCGCATGCGCACCATCCGCGTCTCCGGCCTGCTGCTGCGCTCGGCGCTGGACCTGGTCAGCGTGGCGGTCCTGGCGGTGCTGCTGCTGGTCTACGGCCTAGGTCACCTGCAGGGTGGTGCCGAAATCGGCGTGCTCTATGCCTTCGTCACCTACCTGGGCCGGGTGACCGAGCCGTTGATGGACATTACCCAGAGATTCAACCTGTTCCAGCAGGCCTCGGTGGCTGGCACTCGCCTACTGCACCTGCTGGAGGAAAAACCGGCGTTGAGCGGCGAGGACGACCGGCCCATCGAGACCGCGCACTTCCATCTCGACGCCGTGCGTTTTCGCCATGCCGGCGCGGGGCACGACACCCTGCACGGCATCGACCTGGACATCCCCCCGGGGACCTTTCTCGGTATCGTCGGCCCCACCGGCAGCGGCAAGTCGACCCTGCTCGACCTCTTCGCCGGACTGCAGCCGGTCACCGGCGGCAGCCTCTGCCTGGACGGGCGCGAGCTGGGCAGCCTCACCCCGGAAGTGCTGGGCGCCGCCCTGGCCAGCGTGCCCCAGGAGCCCTTCATCCGTTCCACCAGTCTCAGGGACAATCTGCTGCTGGGCAGCCAGGTATCGGATGAGCGCCTGCGCGAGGCCCTGGCCGCGGCCCATATGGACGACCTGGTGGCGCGCCTGCCGGAAGGCCTGGATACCCTGCTGGGCGAGCGTGGCTTCACCCTTTCCACCGGCGAGCGGCAGCTGCTGGCGCTGGCCCGGGCACTCCTGCGCGAGCCCAAGGTACTGCTGCTGGACGAGGCCACCGCCAGCATCGACAGCGCCACCGAGGCGCGGCTGCAACAGGCACTGGACGAATTGCGCGGCCAGGTCACCCTGATCGTGGTGGCGCACCGGCTGTCCACCATCCGCCATGCCGATCGCATCCTGGTGCTGCGCGACGGCCGCAAGGTGGAGGAGGGCAGTCACGAGGCGCTGCTGCAACGGCCCGAAGGGCATTATCGTCGCCTGTGGGAGCAGCATGCCCAGGGTGAAAAACCGCTATGACCGGTCGCAGCCGTTGTCACCCAGGGGTGTTAGGGTGTCAGCTATAGCCAGTGTCCCAACAAGGAAACCCGCATGACCTCCGTACCCGAGGATTTCACCTCTGTTGCCACGGCCAGCGAGGCGGTCGACCGTCTCGCGGCGCTACACCTGGAGGCTACCCAGGCCCTGGATGCCGCGCTCAAGCGCTATCTCAAGGATCGCGTCGAGCCCAGCGCCGCCGAGCGCGAGCTGTTCCGCTATCCCGAGATCCGCATCCGCTACCGCGCGCCCGGCGTGCCGCCGGCCACCACCCGCGCCTACGCCAAGATCCAGCTGCCCGGCACCTATGTGGCCACCGTGACCCATCCGGCGGCCTTCCGCGGCTATCTGCTGGAGCAGCTCGAACCCCTGATGCGCGACTACGACCTCCAGGTCGAGATCGGTCGCAGTCGCCAGGACATCCCCTATCCCTATGTGGTGGAGCAGGGCGACGAACTGGCCGGCAGTGGCGTGACCGCCGCCGAGCTGGCACGGGTCTTCCCCAGCACCGATCTCTCCGCGGCCCACGATGACATCGCCGACGGCCACTATGACTGGGAGCGCATCGATCCGCTGCCGCTGGCGCTGTTCGACGCCGCCCGCACCGATTTCTCGCTGCGCCGCATCGTCCACTACACCGGCAGCGACTGGCGTCACGTGCAGCCCTGGATCCTGCTCACCAACTACCATCGCTACGTCGACCAGTTCATCCAGCACGGCCTGGAGCAACTGCGTAACGATCCGCGCTTCGAGCGCCTGGTCCTGCCCGGCAATGTCGTCATCGAGCGCGACATGGATCCCAGCGAGGCCCAGGCGGTCATCGCCGCCATCGCCTGGCACCGCTTCCAGATGCCGGCCTACCACCTGATCGCGAGCGACGGCCATGGCGTCACCCTGGTCAACATCGGCGTCGGCCCATCCAATGCCAAGAACATCACCGACCACCTGGCGGTGCTGCGCCCACACTGCTGGCTGATGATCGGCCACTGCGGCGGCCTGCGGCAGTCGCAGACCATCGGCGACTACGTGCTGGCCCACGCCTACATGAGGCGCGACGGCATCCTCGACCGTGTGGTGCCGCCGCACATTCCCATCCCGGCCCTGGCCGAGGTGCAGGTAGCGCTGCAGGAGGCCGCCGCCAGCGTCACCGGCGAACGCGGCGAGGCGCTCAAGCGCCGCCTGCGTACCGGTACGGTATTGACCTACGACGACCGCAACTGGGAGCTGCGCTGGGCGCAGGAGCGCCCGCTGATCAACCTGGCGCGCGCCGTGGCGGTGGACATGGAAAGCGGCACCATCGCCGCCCAAGGCTATCGCCTGCGGGTGCCCTACGGCACCCTGCTATGCGTGTCCGACAAGCCCCTGCACAGCGAGATCAAGCTGCCGGGCTCGGCCAACGCCTTTTATGCCCGCGCCGTCAGCCAACACCTGGCCATCGGCATCGCCGCCTTGGACCAGCTGCGCACCCAGCTCGACTCCCTGCACTCGCGCAAGCTGCGCAGCTTCGACGAGCCGCCGTTCCGGTAAGGCGTGGGGCGTGCTGGGCTTCGCTGCGCTCAACCCAACCTACGGACGGCGATGAGCCTAGATCGATTGGTTTCACAGTCGCTCGGATGGCTCCCTCTCCCGCTGGGAGAGGGCTGGGGTGAGGCGCCCTTGCAGCGAATGCCTCCCTGGAAAAGGCTGCGCCGTTTTCCACGCTACGGTGATTAGGGACTGATCGCGGCCATGGCCGCGATAGTACAGAGCCATCGTCAAGGCCCGACGATGGCGTTATCGGGCATCTTGATTCCCCACTCGGAAACCCCCTGTCATCGCCCCTCCGGAACATCTCGCTGTCCGGTCCGGTCGGTTGCAGGAGTGGGGGTGAGTTCGCACACGTCACCGTTCGGTAAAGATCACGGATTTAACATTGATCTCTGGGACGTCTGGCCCTAAAGTTCGCGCCCGAACGTCCATGCTGGAAACGATCCATCCGGCTCAAGTACCGACGACGAGACAGCGAGGTCAACGCCAGTACGCGTTGACCTTTTTGCTTTCGGCGATGTGCCTTGGGAAGTAGGCGAACCAAAGTGGGGAAACGGATTAGGCGTTCAGAACACCCCCTCCTTCAATTTGTTCTGCCCATCGGGAGCCCGACGCATGTCCATCAAGGTCGAAGATTACTATTCTCGCGAAACCTTCCAGAAGATGAAGGCCTTCGCCGACCAGCATGAAACCCCCTTCGTCGTCATCGACACCGCCACCATCGCGCGGGCCTATGACGATCTCGTTGGCAACTTCCCGTTCGCCAAGATCTACTACGCGGTCAAGGCCAACCCGGCCATCGAGATCACCGAGCTGTTGCGTGACAAGGGCTCCAACTTCGACATCGCCTCCATCTACGAGCTGGACAAGGTGCTGTCCACCGGTGTCGGTCCGGAGCGCATCAGCTACGGCAACACCATCAAGAAATCCAAGGACATTCGCTACTTCTACGAGAAGGGCGTGCGGATGTTCGCCACTGACTCCGAGGCCGACCTGCGCAACATCGCCAAGGCTGCTCCGGGCTCGCGCATCTATGTGCGGATCCTCACCGAAGGCTCCAACTCGGCCGACTGGCCGCTGTCGCGCAAGTTCGGCTGCCAGCCCGACATGGCCCTGGACCTGCTGATCTTGGCCCGCCAGCTGGGCCTGGAGCCCTATGGCATCTCCTTCCATGTCGGCAGCCAGCAGCGCGACATCGACGTCTGGGACGCCGCCATCGCCAAGGTCAAGGTGATCTTCGAGCGCCTCAAGGAAGAGGACGGCATCACCCTGAAGATGATCAACATGGGGGGTGGCTTCCCGGCCAACTACATCCATCGCACCAACAGCCTGGAGACCTATGCCGAGGAAATCATCCGCTTCCTCAAGGAAGATTTCGGCGACGAGCTGCCGGAAATCATCCTGGAGCCGGGCCGTTCGCTGATTTCCAATGCAGGTATCCTGGTCAGCGAAGTAGTGCTGGTGGCGCGCAAGTCGCGTACCGCCGTCGAGCGCTGGGTCTATACCGACGTCGGCAAGTTCTCCGGCCTGATCGAAACCATGGACGAGTCCATCAAGTTCCCGATCTGGACCGAGAAGAAGGGCGAGATGGAAGAGGTGGTGATCGCCGGCCCGACCTGCGACAGCGCCGACATCATGTACGAGCACTACAAGTACGGCCTGCCGTTGAACCTGGCCAGTGGCGACCGCCTGTACTGGTTGTCCACCGGTGCCTACACCACCAGCTATAGCGCGGTGGAATTCAACGGTTTCCCGCCACTGAAGGCCTTCTACCTCTAACGCCTTCCTGCGTTGATCGAGCCCGCGTCCCGCAAAGGACGCGGGCTTTTTCATGCCTGTCGATAAGAGATTCGTCAGGCTTTTTGTAAGTTGTTAAGAATAGTTTACATTCGCTATGGATTTGATAATCGTTTGCAAATAGAATCGCGCCGCATTCAAGAAAGGAGGCGGCTCGCCATCATGTCCAAGGAAATGTCCTCGCTGTCCCAG
This sequence comes from Pseudomonas sp. Marseille-Q7302, assembly GCF_965111925.1. Lineage (NCBI taxonomy): Bacteria > Pseudomonadati > Pseudomonadota > Gammaproteobacteria > Pseudomonadales > Pseudomonadaceae > Pseudomonas > Pseudomonas sp. Marseille-Q7302. Next base: position 1,315,606 of record NZ_CBCOPK010000001.1, read on the forward strand.
CGTCGTTTGCTGGTTTCTACGTTCAGTGTCGCTGTTGCCTCGCTGTCTCTGGGAGCCCAGGCCGAAGAGGCCAGAGAGCCGGTGACCCGGTTGGAAAGTCTGACTATCGAAGGTCAGGCGCAGCAGGAAGGCTTCAAGGCCGAGCAATCCGCCTCGCGCAAGTACACCGCTCCCTTGCTGGATACCCCGCAGACCGTCACCGTGGTGCCGGCGCAGGTGATCCAGGATCAGCAGGCGCTGAGTCTGAGATCGGTGCTGTCCAACGTCTCCGGTATCACCTTCAACGCCGGTGAGGGCGGTGGCGGCTCCGGCGACAGCATCAACATCCGTGGCTTCAGCGCCAACTCGAATATCCAGATCGATGGCCTGCGCGACAGCACTCAGACCAACCGTACCGACACCTTCAACCTGGAATCGGTCGAGGTCATCAAGGGCCCCAACTCGGTGTTCGGCGGCGCCGGCACCACGGGTGGCTCCATCAACCTGATCAGCAAGAAGCCCCAGGAGCGCCAGTTCACCCGCATCGGCGCAGGCCTGGGCACCGACAGCTATCGCCGCCTGACCCTGGACACCAACCAGCCGCTGCAAGGCGTAGGTAACGACAGTGCCTTCCGCCTGAACCTGATGGCCCACGAGAACGACGTGCCCGGCCGCGACCAGATCGACCGCGAGCGCTGGGGCATCGCGCCGTCGCTGGCCCTGGGCCTGTCGGACGACACCCGCCTGACCCTGAGCTACTTCCACCAGACCGACAACAACCAGCCCGACTACGGGGTGCCGGCGCTCAATGGTAAGCGTCTGGGCGGGGTGGATCGCGACGCCTACTTCGGCTTCAGGAACATCGACAAGGAAGACATCAACAACAATGTCTTCACCGTGGAGCTGGAGCACCGCTTCAACGACAACCTGAGCCTGCAGAACCTGACCCGCTACAGCCGCATCGAGCGCGACACGGTGATCTCGGCATCCCACGTCAACCTGGGCGGCGTGGCGGCGGGTCGCTATCGCCCGGCTGGTCCCCAGGGCTATGGCCGCGACGTGACTTCGGAGATGTGGATCAACCAGACCAACCTGAGCGGCGATTTCGACACCTTCGGCCTGGGCCATTCCTTCGTGCTGGGCGCCGAATTCTCCCGCGAGGACTACGACCGCGATACCTACAGCTATGGCCTGACCTTCCCGGCCGCCGGCTACTCCCTGGCTGCACCGCCGGAGCGCTATGACGGGGCGACCAACAAGCAGACCTCGGCCATTGCCAACAATGTCCTGACCGACAAGGCGCTCTATGCCTTCGACACCATCGCCCTGAGTCAGTACTGGGATCTGAACCTGGGTCTGCGTTACGACTGGTTCGACGGCGACAGCGACACCACCCCGATCGCCAACGGTGTGCGCGGCGCCAAGACTCATCTGAGTTCCGATGATGCCAAGCTGAGCGGGCGCGCGGGCCTGGTGTTCAAGCCGGCACCGAACGGTCGGGTCTATGTCGCCTATGGCACCTCCTTCAACCCCTCGGCGGAAAGCCTGACCTCTACCGGCGGCGGGCTGAGCGCGGCTAACCAGGATCTGGGGCCGGAAAAGAACAAGACCTGGGAACTGGGCACCAAGTGGGAATTCCTCGACAAGCGCCTGGAGCTGGACGGCGCCCTGTTCCGCGTCGAGAAGAGCAACGCTCGGGAAACCCTGGTGGACGGCAGCACCGCGCTGGCCGGCGAGCAGCGCGTGCAGGGCATCGAGCTGGGTGCTACCGGGCGTCTCACCCCGCAGTGGAACGTCTACGCCAATTTCACTTTCCTCGACAGCGAGACGCTCAAGGCCGCCGATACCCTGGATGGACGCAATCGCGAGGGGCAGGCGCTGGCCAACACCCCGCCGCGCTCGCTCAATCTCTGGACCACCTACGAGCTGCCGGCTGGCTGGCGGGTGGGCTATGGTGCGCGCTATGTCAGCGAGCGCAACGTCACCTCCAGCAACGACGGCGCCAAGCTCGACGCCTACTGGCTGCACAACGCCATGGTCGGCTACCGCGTCAACCGCAACGTCGACCTGCAGCTCAACGTCAACAACGTCTTCGACAAGGACTATGTGGAGCGGGTGCGCTCGCAGCTCGGCGCCACCACGCGGTCCTCGGCCATCGAATATGGCGATGCCCGTTCCGCCATCCTGACCGCGACCTACAGCTTCTAAGGTCGAACGCAAGACACCGAGGCCCTGCGCGCGCGCAGGGCTTTCGGCGTTAGAGGGGATTGCCATGATGATCAGCGTTCCGGGCGTGCTGACGCCCGACCAGGTAAGGGACTGCCGCCAGCGGCTGGAGGCCGCGGCCTGGGCCGACGGCAAGCACACCGCCGGCTTCCAGTCGGCCATGGCCAAGGACAACCTGCAATTGCCGGCGGACGCGCCGGCGGCGCGCGCGGTGGGCGAGCTGATCCAGCAGGCGCTGGCGCGGCATCCGCTGTTCGTTGCCGCCGCGCTACCGGCACGAGTCTTTCCGCCACTGTTCAATCTCTACCAGGGCGGCCAGTCCTTCGGCCTGCACGTGGACAACGCCCTGCGCCCCTTACCGGATGGCAGCGGCTATCTGCGCACCGATCTGTCGGCCACCCTGTTCCTGTGCGAGCCGGACGCGTACGACGGTGGCGAACTGGTGGTGGAGGACACCTATGGCGCCCACAGCGTCAAGCTGGCGGCCGGCGATCTGATCCTCTATCCGGCCAGCAGCCTGCATCGGGTATTGCCGGTCACCCGTGGCATGCGGCTGTGTTCCTTCTTCTGGATCCAGAGCCTGGTGCGCGATGCCGGCCAGCGCAGCCAGCTGTTCGAACTCGACCAAGGCATCCAGCGGGCCGCCGCCGAGCTGGGGCAGGGCCATGAGGCCTGCCTGCAGCTGACCGGCGTCTATCACAACCTCCTGCGACAATGGGCCCAGCCCTGATTCGCAGGGGCCTCTTCCAGCTGCACAGCCTGCTTGGGCTAGCGGCTGGCCTGGTACTAGTGGTGCTAGGGGTGACGGGTGCGCTCTACAGCTTTCAGCTGGAATTGCTGGAGCTGCTCAATCCGCCGCCAAGCGCCGCGACTGCGGACCGGCGTCCGCTGACGCTGCCGGAGGTGCGGCAGCGCCTCGTTCCTCCGGGCCGGGAGTTGAGCTTCGTCTCCAGCATGGCGGGGGAGGGCTACGGCCTGCTCGGCCTGGCACCGGCCAGTGGTCAAGGCCGTGGTGAGGTGCAGCTGTTCGATCGCTACACGGGCGAGGTGCTGAGTTCGCCTCGCGGCCAGGCGTTCTTTCGCCTGGTCCTGGACCTGCACCGCTCCCTGGCCCTGGGGCCGGTGGGCAAGGCCCTGACCGGCGCGGCCACCCTGATCCTGCTGGTGCTCTGTCTGTCCGGGCTGTACCTGCGCTGGCCGCGTCACGTACGCCGCTGGCGCACCTGGCTGACCCTGGACTGGGCGCGCCGTGGGCGCAGTTTCCATTGGGACCTGCACGCCGTGGCGGGCACCTGGTGCCTGCTGCTCTATCTGCTGGCGGCCCTGACCGGTCTCTATTGGTCCTATGACTGGTACCGCGAGGCCAGCGATCGCCTGCTCGGCGCCGCCCCGGAGCCCCAGACCACGGGGGTGGTCGCGCGCCAGGAGGTGGATCTGGACGCGCTCTGGCAGAGCTTCCGCGCAGAGACCGGCGGACGCGTGGAGGGCTACGGCCTGCTGCTGCCCAATCCGGCGCGCAAGGTCAGTCATCCGACGCTCTGGTACCTGCCCGACGATGCCGAGCACATCCGCGCGCTCAATCGCCTCGTCTTCGACGGCCAGGGGCGGGTGCTCGATCATCGTCGTTACCGCGAGCAGCCGCTGGGTGCCCGGCTGTTGCTCAGCGTCTATGCCCTGCATTCGGGGGAGTACTTCGGCCTGGCGGGACGGATCGCCCTGCTGCTCGCCAGCCTGGCCATGCCGCTGTTCATGGTGACCGGACTCTGGCTCTATCTGGATCGCCGGCGCAAACGCCGCCAGGCGCGCCAGGCGCAGAGCGGGCTCACACCGGCCGCGGCAGGGAGCGCCGACTGGCTGATCGGCTATGCCAGCCAGAGTGGCCAGGGCGAGGCGCTGGCCTGGCAAGCCGCCGGCCAGCTGCAGGCGGCGGGGCTGAGCGCCGAGGTGGTCGCGCTCGGGCGTCTCTCGGTGGAGCGGCTGCAGCAGGCCACCCGGGCGCTGTTCGTCGTCGCCACCCACGGCGACGGCGAGGCCCCGGATGCCGCGCGCGGCTTCGAGCGGCGGATGCTGACCCAGGCGGCAACGCTGCCAAGCCTGAGCTATGGGGTGCTGGCCCTGGGCGACCGGCGCTATCCGGCCTACTGCGCCTTCGCCCAACGGCTGGACGCCTGGCTGGATGGACAGGGCGCCCGGTCACTGTTCGCTCCGGTGGAGGTGGACAATGGCGACCCCCTGGCGCTTGCGGTCTGGCAGGGTCAGTTGCAGGCCTTGGGCGCCGCGCGTATCGAACCATCGCCCGAGCGTCCGTTGCAGTCCTGGCAGCTGGCGTCGGTGCAGCGGCTCAATGCCGGCAGCCCCGGCGGCCCTGCTTTCGAGCTGCAGCTGCGGCCACTGCCTGGAAGCCACTGGGCACCAGGTGACCTCCTGGAGATCGCGCCACGCCAGCGCGCCGAGCGCGTGGCAGCCTGGCTGCAGCCCCTGGGCCTGGCCGCTGACAGCAGGGTCGAGATCGGCGGTGTGACGCTCAAGCTGGCGACGGCCCTGGAAACCCGTCTGCTGCCGGAAGACCAGACTGCGCTGCGGGGCCTGGACGCCCAGGCGCTGGTCGACGCCCTGGTGCCGCTCGCCGTACGCCAGTACTCCATCGCCTCGCTGCCCGGCGAAGGCGCCCTGCGACTGCTGGTGCGCCAGGAGCGCAAGGCGGATGGTCGCCTGGGTATCGCCTCCGGCTGGTTGACCACGGCGCTACGGCCCGGTGACCAGGTGCAGGCGCGGCTACGCATCCATCCCGGCTTCCGGCCACCGCTGGACGAGCGCCCGCTGATCCTGATCGCCGCCGGGACCGGTCTTGCCGGGGTACGGTCCCTGCTGGCCGCACGCATCGCCGCCGGGCACAGACGCAACTGGCTGCTGTTCGGCGAACGCACGGCGGCGCACGATGATTTCTACGGTACTGAATTGCAGGCCTGGCAGGCCCAAGGCGGGCTGGCCCGGTTGGACCGGGTGTTCTCGCGTGAGGGCGATGGCTATGTGCAGGGGCGGCTGGAGGCGCAGCGCGACCTCTTGTTCGACTGGCTGGCGGCCGATGCCGTGATCATGGTCTGCGGCAGCCTGCAGGGCCTGGGGCGCGGTGTCCAGGCCACCCTGCAGGCGTTGCTCGGTGAGGCCGAGGTGCAACGGTTGCTGGATGAAAACCGCTACCGTCGCGACCTCTATTAACGCTAGGCGCGGGTGATGCACCAGACGCCGGCGCCAATCAGCACCACGCCGGCCAGCTTGTCGAGGGTGACCGGGTCCTGGCGAAAGCCGGCCCAGCCGAAGTGATCCAGGCTCAGCGACATGGCCAGTTGGCCGGCGATCACCAGCGCCATGAACAGGGTGGCGCCGATGCGCGGACCGGCGAAGGCGGCCATGGCGATAAAGAACATGCCCAGCAGCCCGCCACACCAGTGCCACCAGTGCAGCTCGCGCAAGGCGCCCAGGGTAGGGACGCCGCGCTGCCAGAGGGTCAGGCCCAGCAGGGCGAGCAGGCCGACCAGGAAGGAAATGGACGCCGCGGCGAAAACGCTGGACAGCTGGCGGGCCAGTTGACCGTTGATGCCGGCTTGCAACGGCAGGCAGGCGCCGGCGATGAAGGGCAGGACGAGTAGCCACCAGACGGGCATCGACAGGACTCCAGGCAGAAAGGGGCCGCGCAGTATGCCGCAGGGGATGGCGAAGCGGTCGAACCGGCGACTCGCGGTTGGGCTGCTGCTCCCTGGGAGCCCTCGCCATGGCACCACGGGTGAACAGGGCGACCTGCCTGGCCGGCCCGGGAAGGCCTGGGCCCAGCGGCTGTGGCTATCCCGTTGGACGACGCAGGGCTAGAAGCCGTCGATGGGAATCTTCAGGTAGCGTCGACCGTTGGCCTCGGCCGGCGGTAGGGTACCGGCGCGGATGTTCACCTGGATCGCCGGCAGGATCAGGGTCGGCATGGACAGGGTGGCGTCGCGGCGGGTGCGCAGGGCGACGAAGGTATCTTCATCCACGCCATCGCGAACGTGGACATTGAGGGCACGCTCTTCGCCCACGGTGGTCTCGTGACGCGCTTCGCGGCCCGCTGGCGGATAGTCGTGGCACAGGTAGAGGCGGGTGGCTTCCGGCAGGGTCAGCAGGCGGCGGATCGAGCGATAGAGGTCACGGGCACTGCCACCGGGAAAGTCGCAACGGGCCGAGCCGACATCGGGCATGAACAGGGTGTCGCCGACGAAGACGTGCTCTTCTTCCACCTGATAGGCCATGTCGGCCGGGGTGTGGCCGGGTACATGCAGGGCGCGAGCGGTCAGGGCACCGATATGGAAGACCTCGTCGGGCTGGAACAGGTGATCGAACTGGGAGCCGTCGAGGCGAAACTCCGGCTCCAGGTTGAAGACGTCCTTGAAGGCGCCCTGGACGCGGCGGATGCCTTCGCCGATGGCGATGCGGCCGCCCAGCTGCCGGCGCAGATAGGGCGCGGCGGAAAGATGGTCGGCGTGGGCGTGGGTTTCCAGCAGCCACTCCACCGTCAGCCCCTGGTCGCGCACGAAGCGAGCGACGCGATCCGCCGAGAGGGTAGCGGTCCGGCCCGAATGCGGATCGTAGTCCAGCACCGAGTCGACAATGGCGCAGCGACTGCCGGGCGCCTCGTAGATCACATAGGTGAAGGTGGACGTGGTGGCGTCGAAGAAGGGTTCGATGCGCGGAGTCATGACCGGGCCTCGTGAAGAGAAAGGACGTCCCACCTTAACACGGGGCCCTGCTGCCCCGTGGCGTGCCTCGTCGCCGCAGGGGTGATCGTTCGGGTCTGCCTAGTACCGTGCCTGCTGCATCTCCCTGAGCCGACTCAGGGTGCGGCGGAAGGGGAATTCCAGAAAGCCGCGGGTATACAGCTGCTCCAGGGGTAAGGCGGCGTCCAGGTAGAGCGGGCGGCGGCGGTCGTAGGCTTCGTCGACCAGGGCGATGAAGCGGCGCACGGCGTCGTCTTGGGGCGCCAGGCGCGGCAGCTCGCGGTCGCCGGCCAGGACGCGTTGCGCGCCGTCTTCGGTGCCGCGGGCGATCCGGCCTGCGCGGGGATCACCAGACAGGCAGGGCACGCCGCCCAGCAGCAGGGCGGGGAAGCGGGTGCAGAGATCGATGTAGTCGGTGGTCGCCCAGGCGCCCTGGCAGAGGGTGGCGAAGTCCAGCCAGATCGCCCCGGGTGCACGCTGGATAACCGGCAACAGGCGCTCGCCGAGGGCGAGGGGCTCATCGGTCGCGGCTTGGCCGGCGGTGAGCTGGGCGAAGGTCGCGGCCAGCGCGGCGGTATCGTCCACCCAATAGCGCGGTTCGGCCTGGCCTTCATGCAGGCGGTGATCCTGGCCGCCGTCCACCTCCAGCACATCCAGTTGCGCCTGCAGCGCGGCGATGGCGGGCAGCAGGCGCTCGCGATTGAAGCCGCCGGCATAGAGCTGCTCCGGCGGCTGGTTGGAGGTGACCACCAGCACCAGGCCCTGGTCCAGCAGGGCGCGCAGCAGGCCGCCCACCAAGATGGCATCGCCGATGTCGCTGACGAAGAGTTCGTCGAAGCACAGCACCCGCACCTCGGCGGCCAGTTCCCGGGCCAGCACCTGCAGGGGATCGCGGGTGCCGGCCAGCTGGAACTGGCGCTGGTGCACCCAACGCATGAAGTGGTGGAAATGCTGACGGCGGGCGGGCACCGGCAGGCTGGCGTGGAACAGGTCCAGCAGCCAGGTCTTGCCGCGCCCGACCGGACCCCAGAGATAGAGACCGCGTGCCGGACGGCCGGCCAGCAGCGCCGCGTGGCAGGCTTCCAGCTGGAGCGCAGCGGCCTCCTGGGCGGCATCGGGCAGGCGGTCCCCCTGGGCCAGGGCCTGGCGGTAGGCGGCGAGGGGAGAGAAGGCGTTCGACATGGTCGCCACTCTAGCGCCCGTGCAGTCAGCAGACCATGCCCCGGCGGAATGACATGAGTCCTTTATAGCGTTTGAAGGCCGGCCGCAGCGGTTCGATAGTGCGAGACGACCCTGCCGGACGCCGCCGGCACCCGCTTTCATCTCTGCCTGGAGCCCTGTCATGGCCGCCGATTCCACCCTGCATATCGCCCAATGCCTGTCGTCCGTGGGCGTCTCCGAAATCCTCAAGATCACCGAGCGCGCCAACGCCTTGCGCCGCCAGGGCGCCGATCTGCTGGTACTGGGTGCGGGCGAGCCGGACTTCGATACCCCGGAGCACATCAAGGAAGCGGCGATCCAGGCCATCCGCGCCGGCCAGACCAAGTACACGGTGCTCGACGGCAGCCCGGCGCTCAAGGAAGCCATCCGCCGCAAGTTCGCGCGGGAGAACGATCTGGTGTTCGCCCAGGACGAGGTGACGGCCTCGGCCGGTGCCAAGCAGGTGATCTTCAACGCCATGATGGCGACCCTGGACGCGGGTGACGAGGTGATCATCCCCGCGCCCTTCTGGGTGACCTATGCCGACATCGTCGCCATCCTCGGTGGCACGCCGGTGGTGCTGCCCTGCCGTGAGGAAGACGGCTTCCGCCTGACCGCCGCGGCGCTGGAGGCGGCCATCACCCCACGCACCCGCTGGGTGATGCTCAACTCGCCGTCCAACCCCTCGGGCGCGGCCTATGGCGAGGAACACTATCGCCCGCTGCTGGAGGTGCTGCTGCGCCATCCGCAGGTCTGGCTGATGGTCGACGACATGTACGAACACATCCTCTACGACGGTTTTTGCTTCGTCACCCCGGCGGCGCTGGAGCCACGGCTGCGCGAGCGGACCCTGACCATCAACGGCGTCTCCAAGGCCTACGCCATGACCGGCTGGCGGCTGGGCTATGCCGGGGGGCCGCGGGCGCTGATCCAGGCCATGGCCAGTGTGCAGAGCCAGGTGACCTCCTGCCCCAGTTCGGTCAGCCAGGCCGCGGCCATCGCTGCCCTGGATGGGCCGCAGGACATCGTGCACGAGCGCTGCGAGTTGTTCCGCGAGCGGCGGGATCTGGTAGTGGATGCCTTGAACGCAGTGCCGGGGCTGTCGGCACGGCGGCCCGAGGGGGCCTTCTATGTCTACGCCAGTTGCGCGGGGGTATTGGGTCGGCGGACGCCGAACGGGGAGGTGATCGACAGCGATACGGCCTTTACCCGCTACCTCATGGACGAGGGCGGGGTGGCGGTGGTGCCAGGCTCGGCCTTTGGCCTGGCGCCTTACTTCCGGGTTTCCTATGCCACCTCCCGCGAGGTGCTGGAGGAAGCCTGCCGCCGGATCGCAGAGGCGACCCAGCGGCTGCTGGCCTGATCAGCCAGCCGGCGGAGCGGGGGGAGCCGGCGGGGTATCCAGGGTCTGCAGCGAGTTGGCGTCGGCGCCGAGGGCGCTGACCCGGAAGGCACGACCCTGCGCATTGGTCACCAGCTCACCGCGAGCAGCGATGCTCTGACCGGGCTTGAGCAGCGCTTGCAGGCGCAGGGCTTCGTGGGGCGGCAGGCGCAGGGCGGTGCCGTCCTGCAGCAGGGCGCCGTTCACGTCGCCACGGGGGCCGTGCAGCAGCTGGACGATCTGGCCCTGGAGGCTGTCGCCATCGCGCTCCGCGCCAGGTGCCGGGGGCGCCGGCGGACGACGGCCGCCCACGCGCTCGGGACCTTCGTCGGTGACCGTCTTGCCGGTCTGGACATTGGTCAGGGATACCGCCTGGACCAGTGGCAGGCTGGCGGCGCGCAGGCCGGCGACGTTGATGCTGTCACCCGGCTTGAAGGTGGCGGCCAGTTGCTCGGACAGGTGCGGCGGGGTGTTGACCTCGGTGCCGTCGGCGAGGATCAGGCCATCGATATCGCCCCGGGGATTGAGCAGGAACTGCTTGAGCTGGCCCTGCTGGGTGGGAATCTGGGCGCTGGCCGCGGTGGTGGTGGCGGTGCTGCCGGCGGGTGCGGTCTGTGCCAGGACGAGGCCGCTGACGGACAGCAGGGCGAAGGTCCCGATCACGAGGGTTTGGGTCTTGGTAGGCATGGATGACTCCTGCGGTGGTTGACGATCAGGCTATTGCAGGGCCTGTGCCAACTTTTATTTTCGTTATCAATCAATGGCTTGGTACTTTTAGCGGCTATCCGGGCCAGGCATTGCGTCCGGCTTGCGGACAGCCCTGTCGGTAAAGCGGACAGCCTAGGCGGAGCTGTCTTCTTCGCCGACACCCAGGCCCAGCCGGCTCAGCTTGGTGTAGAGCAGCTGGCGATGAATGCCCAGGCGCCGCGCCGCCTCGGCGCGATTGCCGCCGCTGCGTTGCAGGGCGCGCTCGATCAGCAGGCGTTCCAGGCGCGCGGTGGCTTCGGCCAGGGTCTCCTCCGGCCAGCTGGCGTCGATGGCTAACTCATCCGGCGTCTCGCTCTGCAGAAAGGCCAGGTCGGCGGCGACGATGCGCTCTCCCTGGGCCAGGGTCGCGGCGCGCTGGATGGTGTTGCGCAATTCCCGCACGTTGCCGGGCCAGGAGTGGCGCAGCAGAAGGGCGGCGGCATCGTCCGCCAGCACGCGACCGCTGGCGGCGAGGAAGTGCTCGGCCAGCGGCAGGATGTCGGCCCGCCGCTCGCGCAGGGCCGGCAGGTGGATGGGCACCACGTGCAGGCGATAGAAGAGGTCCTCGCGGAAGTCGCCACTGGCGACGCGCTGGGCCAGGTCGCGGTGGGTGGCCGCTACCAGCCGTACGTCCAGCCGTACCGGTGCGCCACCCACCGGCGTCACCTCGCGTTCCTGCAGGGCGCGGAGGATCTTGGCCTGCATCGGCAGTGGCATGTCGCCGATCTCATCGAGAAAGAGGGTGCCGCCCTGGGCCTCGCGAAAGGCGCCGAGGCGATTGGTGGTGGCCCCGCTGAAGGCCCCGCGCACGTGGCCGAAAAGTTCGCTTTCCAGCAGATCCGGCGGGATGGCCGCGCAGTTGACTGCCACGAAGGGCGCGCCGCGGCGCTTGCCGTGCTCGTGGATGGCGCGGGCCACCAGTTCCTTGCCGGTGCCGGTCTCGCCGGTGACCAGTACCGTGGCCTCGCTGTCCACCAGGCGGCCGATGGCCTTTTGCACCTGGCGCAGGGCATCGCTGCCGCCTACCAGGGTATGGCTTTCGACCGAGGCTGGCGGTGCGCTGGCGGGGCCGCGCTGGGCGGTCATGCCGGCCAGCACCCGGATCAGCTCCTCGCGGCCAATGGGCTTGGTAAGGTGGTCGAAGGCACCTAGACGCATGGCCTCGATGGTATTGCCGGCGCTGGCAAAGGCGGTGAGCACCGTGACCGCCGGCGGCTCGGGGAGGGCGCGAATGCGCGCCAGTACCTCCAGGCCATCCAGCCCGGGCATGCGCAGGTCGAGCAGCACGGCGTCCACCGTCTGCCGTTCGAGCAGCGCCAGCCCCGCTTCGCCTTGATCCGCCTGCAGCACCTGGTAGCCCTGATCCGCGGCGGTTTCCGCCAGGGCGTCGCGCAGACCAGCGTCGTCGTCGATGATCAGCAGGGTTGGCATGGCAAGAGGATCTCGAAACGGGTGGAAGGGGAGGGTTCGGCCAGGCGCGCCTCGCCGCCATGGGCGCGGGCGGTTTCGCGGACCAGGGCCAAGCCCAGGCCGGTGCCCTCGGGGCGACCGGTGACGAAGGGTTCGAAGAGCTGCCCGCGCAGTTCGGCAGGCGGCCCCTGGCCTGCGTCTTCCACCGCCAGCACCAGCCAGTCGTCGCGCTGGCTGACGTCCAGGCGGATCTCGCTGTTGGCCGGAGCGGCCTGCAGGGCGTTGAGCAGCAGGTTGTCCAGGGCGCGACCCAGGGCGTCGCGGTCGAAACAGCCTTGATCGACGGCCACCCGGGCGACCAGGCGGATGCCACGCTGGCCCGCCTGGTCTTCATGACTGGCCAGTACCTCGCGGCAGAAGGTCGGGAGATCGACGGCAGTCGGTTGCAACTGCGGCGGCTGGGTGAGATCGAGCAGGCGGCGCAGCAGGCTGTCCAGGCGGGCGATCTGCGGCAGGATGGCGTCCAGGGCGCGCCGCTGGCGCTCGGCATCGCCGGCCAGGGCGTTCTCGGCCTTGAGGCGCATGGCAGCCAGGGGGTTGCGGATCTCGTGAGCGACCCCGGCGGCCACTCGGCCCAGCGCCGCCAGCCGCTCGCTGGCGTGGACCTGGGTGGTCAGGCGCTGGGCTTCGGCGCGGGCCTGGGCCAGGCGTTGCCCGGCCTGGTTGAGCGCGGCGAGCACCCGGTCCAATTCGCGTTCGCCGGTAAGGGCGAGGGTGGGCAGGTCCTGGCTGGCGCTCGTCCCGAGATCACGTTCGACCCGGGTGACATGCCGCGACCACTGCCAGGTGAGCCGGCCGAGCAGCAGGGTGGCTGCCAGCATGGCCAGTAGCAAAAGGCCGAGGCCCAGTTTCAGCTGACGCTGGCCACTGCCCTCGGCAAAGGTCAGGCGGGTCAGGGTCCAGGCGGCGAGATCGGGGATGGGGCCGGACAGCGGACAGGCCGCCACCAGCACCGTGGCGCCGTCTGCCCTGAAGCTGTCGCTCAGGCTGCGCGCTTCGGCCAGGGTGGCGGCGGAGAGGTTGGCCAGGTGCTGGCGCTCGGCATCGGTCAAGCTGAAGGGACTAGCGTCGGCCAGCATCCCCGCCTGCTCCTGCCAGAGACCGCCGCCCATGCCGCGATAGCGCAGCAGGGCGACGCTGGCCACGCCGGTGAGGCCTTGGCGCAGCGCCGGATCGGCGAGGCCGGCGGTAGGGCCGGACCAGCCGTTGCTGTAGAAGCGATAGCTGCTGGCGATGACCTGGCAGGCCTGCTCGGCTTCCACCGTGGCCTGGCCGAGCTGGGCGCTTTCCGACTGGCGCAGCAGCAGGATCATCAGCCAGCCGACCCCGACGGCCATGCCGCCGAGCATCAGCAGCAGCGCGATCAGACGGCTGCGCAGCGATCCGAACATGGGCATTCTCTTCCAGGCCTTGGCCTGGATAGAGTGCCATACCCCGGCGGAGTTCGAGTGCCAGAGCGGGTGTCAGCCACGCCGGCCGAATTCCGCTTCCTGCGCTGTCCAGCCGGCCACCCTTTCGCTGAGGGACAGGCCCAGGCCCGGGCGGGTCGGTACCAGCATCCGGCCGTCACGGGTTTCCAGGCGTTCGTTGAACAACGGCTCCAGCCATTCGAAATGCTCCACCCAGGGCTCGGTGGGATAGGTGGCGGCCAGATGCACGTGCAATTCCATGGCGAAGTGCGGCGCCAGCATCAGTCCAGCCTGTTCGGCCAAGGCAGCCACCTTGAGAAAGGGGGTGATGCCGCCAACCCGCGGGGCATCGGGCATCAGGAAGTCGGCGCCGCGCAGGCGAATGAATTCCTGATGCTCGGCCACGCTGGTCAGCATCTCGCCGGTGGCGATGGGCGTGTCGAAGGTGGCGGCCAGGGCGGCGTGGCCTTCGGCGTCGTAGCAGTCCAGCGGCTCTTCGATCCAGATCAGGTCGAATTCCTCGAAGCGGCGGCACATCCGTTGGGCGGTGGGTCTGTCCCATTGCTGGTTGGCGTCCACCATCAACGGAAAGCTGTCGCCCAGGTGCTGCCGGACGCGGGCGACGCGTTCCAGGTCCACCGCCCAGTCCGGCTGGCCGACCTTGAGCTTGATGCCACCGATGCCCTGCTCGCGGGAGCGGTTGGTGTTTTCCAGCAACTGCTCCAGCGGCGTGTGCAGGAAGCCACCGGAGGTGTTGTAGCAGCGCACCGAATCACGCTGGGCGCCAAGCAGCCGCGCCAGGGACAGGTTGGCTCGACGCGCCTTGAGATCCCACAGGGCCACATCGAAGGCACCGATGGCCTGGGTGGCGAGGCCGCTGCGGCCCACCGAGGCACCGGCCCAGCAGAGCTTGGTCCAGAGCTTCTGGATGTCGCTGGGATTCTCGTCTAGCAGCACCGGGGCGATTTCCCGGGCATGGGCGAACTGCCCGGGGCCGCCGGCGCGCTTGGCGTAGCTGAAGCCCAGGCCGCGCTGGCCGTCGCGGGTCTCGATCTCGACGAAGAGGATGGCGATCTCGGTCATCGGCTTCTGCCGGCCGGTGAGCACCTTGGCGTCACTGATGGGATTGGCCAGCGGCAGGAATACGGAAGACAGGCGGACCCAGGCGATGCGGTCCTGGTCGGCGCTATAGGAGTTATCGGACATGTCAGGGACTCTTGGCGAGACAGGAGTCATGGACGCTAAGCTGATTACGCAATCATTCAAGCGCTAGCGCGTGCTCTGACGCAGCACCAGTTCGAAGCCGGTATCCAGCCGCAGCGGTGCTTCTGTGCCAGCCAGGCGGGCGAGCAGGGCCGCGGCGGCGCAGGTACCCATCGTGGCGCCGCGCACGTCCACGGTACTCAACGCCGGGATCAGGTGGGCGGCGCTGGCCAGGTTGCCGAAGCCCATCACGGCCAGGTCCTCTGGGACCCGCAGGTTGCGGGCATGGGCCTCGGCTAGCACGCCATGGGCCAGGGTGTCGGAACTGCAGACCACCACCTCCGGGTGTTCGCCGGCATCCAGCAGGCGAGCCAGGCCCTCGCGCCCCAGTACCGGCGTGGCCGGTGGCGGCAGGCTGACCTCGGGCGGCGTGCCTAGTCCCTGGCGGGCCAGTTCGGCATGGAAGGCATCGCGGCGCAGGCGTCCCCGGGGATCATCCAGGGTCAGGCTGGCGAAGCGGCGATAGCCGCGCTCCAGCAGTTGTGCGGCGATGGCGCAGCCCACCGCCGCATGGGAGAAACCCACCAGCATGTCCAGCGGCCGCTCGCCTTGGTCCCAGCATTCCACCAGCGGGATGCCGGCCTGGGAAAGACGCAGGCGGCTGGCTGCCGTGTGCAGGGTGCCGGTCAGTACCATGGCATCGGGACGGCGGCGCAGCAGCATGTCCAGCAACTGCTCCTCACGCTCCGCGGAATAGTCGGTCAGGCCCAGCAGGGTCTGGTGGCCGGCTTCGGTCAAGGTCTGCATGAGTGCCTGCACGGTGTCGGCAAAGATGGAATTGACGATGGTGGGCACCAGCACGGCGATCAGCCGGCTGTCCTGGGGCATCGCCCCGGTAGTCAGCATGGCCGGCTGGTAGCCGCTCTCGCGCACCGCGCGGAAGACCCTTTCGCGCAGCACCGGACGGACGATTTCCGGTTGGTTGAGGGTACGGGAGACAGTGATCGGCGAGACCCCGGCCAGGCGTGCGACGTCCTTTAGGGTCGGTGGCTTGCCGTCGGCGCGACCACGCCAGGGCGGGGCGCTGCGATCGCTGGACAAGGGAGACCTCCGCTACGGATGGGAGCCTCGATTCTGCCGGGTTGTATGATGACTCTCAAGGTGAAGCAGCGGACAGCCACGAACGTACAAGCCAGGGACCTGGGGCAGTGGCTAGCCTGGGCCTCCCTTTCGGTCTCTGGCAGGTGTCCCTTGGAAATCATCCTCTACGCCCTGAGCGTCATGTACAGCCCCGGCCCGGTCAACGCCCTGGGTCTCAACGCCGGCCTGCAGGGCCAGGCCCGGCAGGCCCTGGGTTTCTATGCCGGGGTGGGCTGCGCCATGCTGATCCTGTTCCTGGCGCTGGGTTACGCCGGTGCGGCCCTGGTCTCGGGCGCCTTGCTGCCCTGGTTGGCGCTGCTGGGCGGCGGCTACTGCCTGTACCTCGGCTATCGCATCGCCCGGGCCGCACCACCAACGGCGGACGAAGAGGGCGGGGCAACGCGGCTGACCTTCGCTAGCGGCCTGCTGATCCAGGGACTCAATCCCAAGGGCTGGCTGGCGGTGCTGCCCATCGCCACGGTGATGTTTCCGGCGGCTCAGGTGACGGGAGGCAAGATCGTCCTCTGGTCGCTGCCCCTGGCCCTGTCGGCGGGTGGCGCCCCGGCGAGCTATGCCTTGCTCGGGGCGCTGCTCGGGCGCTACCTGGTGCAAGGACGCGGCTTGCGCGGGGTGAACCTGCTGCTGGGGCTGAGCCTGGTCGGCTGCGCCCTGCTGCTGTTCCATGATGCGTGGCGCGGTCTGCTAGGCTGAGCGCCGGAGGAGTCGCCATGAGTACCCAGATCGAACTACCCGGTGCCACGGACTGGGTACGCCACGCTCCGGCCTTCGATGAGCTGGAATCCATCGAAGCCTTTTTCAGCGGCCACGCCTTCAATCCCCATCGCCATGCGACCTACGCCATCGGTCGCACCCTGGCCGGGGTGCAGAGTTTTTCCTATCGCGGCGCCAAGGCCAGCAGCCTGCCGGGCGAGACCATGGTCTTTCACCCGGACGAGGTCCACGACGGCCGCGCCGGTGCCGCCTGCGGCTTTCGCTATCGGATGCTCTATGTGCCGCCGGCCCTGGTGCAGGACATCCTCGGCGGGCGGCCCTTGCCCTTCCATCGCGAGGGCGTTTCCCTGGATCCGCGCCTGGCGCGGGCTACCGATGCGGTGTTCGCCGCCCTCGACGAGCACCCCGATGCCCTGGGGCGCGACGATGCCCTCTATGGACTGGTCGCCACCCTGGCGGAGGTCTGCCAGGCCTGGCCCAGTCGTGGCCGGGTCGACTTCGCCGCCGCGCTGCGCGCCCGCGAATACCTGGAGGACCATCTCGACCAGGCCGTCACCCTCGATGACCTGGCACAGTGCACCGGACGTGATCGCTGGAGTCTGACCCGCGATTTTCGCGCCTACTTCGGCACCAGTCCGCACCGCTACCTGACCCTGCGTCGTCTGGACCGGGTGCGCCTGGAGGTCCGCCTGGGCCGCAGTCTCGTCGACGCAGCGGTGGCGGCGGGCTTCTGCGATCAAAGTCATATGAATCGGCATTTCCGCCAAACTTTCGGCATGGCGCCGTCGCGCTGGTATCGTGGCCTGGCTGCGAATCCCGGCGCCCCTTTGCCAGGTACAGGCTACGACGCTAGACGCCTTCATGACCGACATCCAGGCGCGGCGAGCGAAACGATTGGTGGCGACGGGGGTCAACCTGTGCGCACTTCATGAACAGGAGCTCAGTCTATGAACGGCCAAGGAGAATCCGCCGCTCGCAACACCTTCAGTCCCCCCGTGTTCTGGACCTCGACCGGCATCCTGCTGGCTCTGGTGCTCTACGCCAGCGTTTTCCAGGCCAACGCCCAGGAGGTGTTCGGGACGGTCCAGACCTGGATCATCGGCAATCTCAGCTGGTTCTACATTCTCGCGGTCGCCATCATTCTCGGCACCGTGGTCTTTCTGGGCGTCAGCCGGTATGGCGACATCAAGCTCGGCCCCGACCATAGCGAGCCCGATTACAGCAGCACCACCTGGTTCGCCATGTTGTTCTCGGCGGGCATGGGCATCGGCCTGATGTTCTTTGGCGTCGCCGAACCGGTGATGCACTTCCTCTCGCCGCCCGTGGGCGCTGGCGGTGGTATCGATGCCGCTCGTGAGGCGATGAAGATCACCTTCTTCCACTGGGGCCTGCACGCCTGGGCGATCTACGCCATCGTTGCGCTGATCCTGGCCTACTTCAGCTATAGACACGGTCTGCCGCTCACCCTGAGATCGGCGCTCTATCCGCTGATCGGCGAGCGCATCTACGGTCCCATCGGCCATGCCGTGGACATCTTCGCCATCATCGGCACCGTGCTCGGGGTCGCGACGTCGCTCGGCTTTGGCGTGGCCCAGATCAACACCGGGCTCAATGCCCTGTTTGGCGTGCCCATCTCGGTGCCGGTGCAGATCGGCCTGATCATCATCACCACCGCCCTGGCTACGCTGTCGGTGGCGACCGGTCTGGACAAGGGCGTCCGCCGACTGTCCGAGCTGAACCTAGGGCTGGCGCTGCTGCTGATGATCTCGGTGATCGTGCTCGGTCCTACCGTGCTGATCCTGCAGACCTTCGTGCAGAACACCGGTGGCTACCTCAGCGAAATCGTCAGCCGCACCCTCAACCTCAATGCCTACCAGCCCACCGACTGGATCGGCGGCTGGACGCTGTTCTACTGGGGCTGGTGGCTGGCCTGGTCGCCCTTCGTCGGCCTGTTCATCGCCCGTATCTCCCGGGGTCGGACCATCCGCGAATTCGTCTCCGGCGTCCTGCTGGTACCGGCCGGTTTCACCCTGCTGTGGATGACCGTGTTCGGTAATACCGCCATTCACATGATCCTCACCGACGGCTTCACCGATCTCGCCGCCGCGGTAAACAAGGACAGCTCCCTGGCGTTGTTCGCCTTCCTGGAGCACTTCCCGCTGCACAGCGTGATCTCCATGGTGGCCATCGTCATGGTGGTGGTGTTCTTCGTCACCTCGGCCGACTCGGGCGCCATGGTGGTGGACATGCTGGCCTCGGGCGGGAAGGACCAGACGCCGGTCTGGCAGCGAGTGTTCTGGGCCTCCAGCATGGGCTTGGTGGCCATCGCGCTGCTCCTGGCCGGTGGCCTCAAGGCGTTGCAGACCGCCACCATCGCCAGTGCCCTGCCGTTCACCATCGCGCTGCTGTTCAGTATGCGTGGCCTGCTCAAGGCCCTCAAGCTGGACGCTACCAAGCGTGGCCTGCGCCACCAGGCGCTGAGCATTTCACCGCCGACCATGAGATCGCCCGGCGGTTGGCAGCGTCGCCTGCGTGGCCTGGCGATGTTCCCGCGGCGCAGCCACGTGGTGCGCTTCATCAGTGAGGTCGCCAAACCGGCGTGCTTGGCCGTGGCCGAGGAATGGCGCAAGCAGGGTTATATCTGCAACGTCGAGGACCGTGACGATGGCGGTGTACGCCTGAGAGTCGGCCCGGCCGATCAGCCGGAGTTCGTCTACCAGGTAAGGCCCCATGCCTATGCCATGCCCAGTTTCGTCATGGGCAGCGAGCCGAACGACGAGCGCAAGTACTTCCGCGCCCAGGTCTATCTGCGCGAGGGTGGCCAGGACCATGACGTCATGGGCTGGTCGCGCGAGGACGTCATCGGCGACATCCTCGACCAGTACGAACGCCACATGCACTTCCTGCATCTGGTGGGCTGAAACGAGGACCGGGCCTTGCGCCCGGTCCGCTGATACCAAGGACCGCTGCCGAACTGGCAGCGGTCTTTTTTATTTCACCCGGAACCGCCGGACCACGGCGATCAACTGCTCGTTGGATGATTGCACCGCCGCGGTGCTCTCGGCGGTGCGCTGACCGCTGGTGACCAGGTCGTCGACCATGTGGCGCACGGCGACCATGTTCTGGTTGATCTCGCCGGCCACCACGCTCTGCTCTTCGGCCGCCGCGGCGATCTGGGTCGACAGGTCGCTGATGCGCACCACCGAACCGTTCATCTCGTCCAGGCCAGAGGTGACCTCGCGGGTTTTCTCGGCGGTACTCTGGCAGCTGGTCTTGGTCACTTCCATGGCCGCTACCGCGGAGCTCACCCCCTGCTGCAGTCGGCCGAGCATCTCGTTGATCTCGGCGGTGCTCTGCTGGGTACGACCGGCCAGTGCACGGACCTCATCGGCTACCACCGCGAAGCCACGACCCTGCTCGCCGGCACGGGCCGCCTCGATGGCCGCGTTGAGCGCCAGCAGGTTGGTCTGGCCGGCGATCTCGCCGATCACCCCGAGCACGTCATTGATGCGCTGGGCATCGCCCTGCATGGCCTGCACCTTGAGGGTGGCGTCTTCCACCTGATCCACCAGGGCCAGGACGCTGACCGAGGCCTGCTGGACCACCGCACGGGAGCGCTCGGCCTGGCCATTGGCGGCCTGGGTGAGGGTGGCGGTGTCGCTGGCGCTGCGCGCCACGGAGTCGGAGGTGGCGCTCATCTCGGTGATGGCGGTCACCGCCTGGTCGGTTTCGCTGGCATGCCGGGCCAGGATGGCGCCGTTCTGCTGGGCCTGGCCATGGAGCTGCTTGAGGCCGGTGTCGATGCGGTCGGTGGCGTCGCCCACCTCGCCGATCAGCCGCTGCAGATAACCGATGAAGCCGTTGACCGCGCCCGCCACCGCATCCACTTCATCCTTGCCGTGCACCGGGATGCGCCGGGTCAGGTCGGCATCGCCAGCGGAGAGCGATTCGATGTTGCGTTGCAGCAGGCCGAGGCGACCCATCAGCTTGCCGAGCGCCAGCACCATGACCGCCACCAGCAGCAGGACCAGCGGCAACTGGATCGCCGCCAGGGTCTTGAGGATGCCGGTGTTGGTCGCGGCGATAAGCGAGGTGGGCAGCGCCGTGGCGAGCAGCCACGGCGTGCCGGCCAGGGGGCGCAGGAAGAAGGTGTGGGGCGTGCCGTGTTCGTCGACGTAGTTGTCACGCACCACGGCCTCGCCCTTGAGCTTGCCGAGATTCTGCTGGATCGCCGCGACGAAGGGCGAACGCGCGGCATAGGCCGAGACGTTGTTCAGGATCTGCGAATCCCCGAGTTCGCTGAGGTTGCTGAGGATCTTGCCATCGGCCTCGACGATCATCATGTCGGTGTCGTCGAGATCCTTGCGCAGCTGCTCCACCAGCGGGTTGAAAAAACCCAGGGTCAGGTCGACGGTCGACACGCCAAAGGCCTTGCCGTCGCGCTGGATGGCCATGGCGCAGTTGGTGCGCGGCTCGGCGCTGGCGGCGTCCTTGTAGGCGGCGGCCCAGACGCACTGGCCCGCGGGACCCTTGAGGCCGGCCTGGAACCAGGACTGCTCCCAGTAGTTGAGCGCCTCGGGCGAGTTCCAGTGGGTATTGACGATCAGTTTGCCGCTGGCATCGCGGTGATAGAAGGTGCTGAACTTGTCGCGGCCCTGCTCGCGCTGGTTGGGCAGTGGCCAGATGCCACCGCCGAACACCTTGGTGTCACCGTACTGGTCCACCAGGCCGGGCAGCACCCGGTCGATGGCGGCGCTGTCCAGCAGCGGCACGGCCTGGGTGATGGAGCGCTGTTGCGCCTGGATCTGGTTGAGTTCGCGATAGATGCGGGTGCCGACCTCGTTGACCCGGGTAAGCACGGTGGACTCACCGGCGGCGACCAGGTCCGGGGTCACCCAGAGACGGATGCCGATGACGGTGGCAGCGAGGGTGGCGCCGATGAAGCCTAGAAAGATCAGGGTGTAGCGGGTCCGAACGGTATTCAAGGCCATGATGTCGCTCCTGCGGTTACAGCGTCGTTCACGCTGCGAAAGGCATCCGATGCGGTCGTGGGAAAGGCGGATGTCAGAGCCTTATCGGCGTCTGATGTGTGACCTTTAGTCGCAGGGTGAATGGGATACCGCGCGCTGTGACAGGTCGTGAAGTGACCCTGTGGCCGGTTTTTGATCGATGGTTCTACCAGGTCGACAGCGGCAGGCTTTCACCTTGCCAGTCGTCTCCTTGCCGGCGGACCACCACGAGGCAGGGACCGTCCCCGGGGGCCGCTACCAGGCAGTGCCCGTCGGCCTGCCAGAAGGCGCTGCGGCCCACGCAGGCATAGCCACCGGTGGGAGCGCCATGATTGGCCATGAGCACGGCCATGCCCAGGCGCCGGGCATGGTCCGCCAACTGGGCGCTGTCGGCGGGATAGCCGGTCGCCCCAATCACCGCCGAGACCAGGTAGAGGTCGGCGCCTCGGGCGCGGGCGGCAGCGGCGTGGGCGGGTTGGTTGCTGTCGGCGCAGATGGCCAGGGCGCCCTTCAACCCTGGCAGCTCCAGCAGCTCGCCACCGCTGCCCGGCACGAAGGGCGGCGCTTCGCCCGGATGCAGGTATTGCTTGGTATGGACGCGGCAGCTGCCGTCCGCCCCCAGGATCAAGGCGCCGATCTGCAGCCCCGTCGGACCCTGGACCGGCGCTCCGACCACGGCCGTGAGCCCAGCTGCGCGACAAGCTTCGCGCAGCGGCAGCAGACGGATATCGGCGGGCTCCAGTGCCAGCGCCGCCGCCAGGGTCGGCTCGTAGCCAGTCAGGGACAACTCGGGAAACAGCAGCAACGTCACCCCGGTCTCGGCGGCTGCCGCGATGAAGTCGAGGTGATTGCGCAGATTGGCGGCGAGGTCACCGGGGACCGAAGCGGATTGGGCGGCGGCGAGGGTAGGGCTGGGCATCGAGACTCCAGGGGACGCCGAGGTGGCCGGGAAGGGCCGACAGAGGATAGCGGGGTGGGAGGTACTCGTCGCCCGGCCAGCTCCGGGTTGCCTTCAGGTTATACCGCTATCGCCATCTCTCAGTATTTAGAGCGGGAGGGCCTCGCTATAGTCGGGCCGTCTATCAATTTCAAGAATAACAGGACGGGTCATGGCGATAATCAACTATGTAACAGAGATCCGCTTCGGCGCCGGCTGTGCCGCGGAGCTGGCCGAAGTCAGCGCGCGCCTGGGCTTCCAGCGACCGCTGATCGTCACCGATCGTGGCGTGGTGGCGGCCGGTCTCATCGAGCAGCTGCTGGACATGAATTCCCTGGCCGCCTACCGGGTCTTCGACGCTACCCCAGCCAACCCCACCGAAGCCGCTACTCGCGAGGGGGTGGCCTGTTTTCTGGAAGCAGAGTGCGACGGCATCATCGCCGTTGGCGGCGGTTCGCCCATCGATCTGGCCAAGGCCATCGCCGTGTCCGCGCGCCATCCGGGGCCGTTGAAAAACTTCGCGGTCATCGAGGGCGGGCTGGCGCGGATCACCGCGGCGACGGTGCCCATCGTGGCGATTCCGACCACGGCGGGCACCGGCAGCGAAGTAGGGCGAGGCGCCATCATCATTCTCGATGATGGTCGCAAGGTCGGCATCCTTTCGCCCCATGTCATCCCCCGCGTGGCGATCTGCGATCCGCTGCTGACGCTCAGCCTGCCGCCGCACCTGACGGCAGCCACGGGCATGGACGCGGTGGCCCATTGCATCGAGACCTTTCTCGCTCCCGGCTTCAATCCGCCGGCCGAGGGCATCGCGCTGGATGGCCTGCGCCGTGCGTGGCGCCATCTGGAGCTGGCCTTCAATGAGCCGAGCAACCTGGAAGCCCGCACCCAGATGCTCAGCGCCTCGCTGCAGGGCGCCCTGGCCTTTCAGAAGGGGCTGGGCTGCGTGCACAGCCTGAGCCATTCGCTGGGGGGCATCGATCCGCGCCTGCACCATGGCACCCTCAACGCGGTGCTGCTGCCGGCGGTGGTCGCCTTCAACCGGGGGGCGGAGTCGGTGGTCCGCGAGGAAAAACTCGAACGGCTCGCCCAGGCCATGCAGCTGCCCGCGCAGTTGTCGGTGGAACAGGCGCTGGCGCACAAGGCCGAGGCCCTGCGCCTGCCGACGGGCCTGGCGCAGATGGGCGTCGATAAGGCGCTCATCCCGCGCATCGTCACTGGCGCCCTGGCCGATCACAGCCACAAGACCAATCCCCGGGAAGCCACGGCGGATGATTACGCCCAGCTGATCCAGGCCTCGTTCTGAGGCCTGGACATCCGTAGCGGAAAGCCTTTCCGCTGCCGTGTCGTCCGCAGGCCTGCCGCCTGTCCTCGAATCCGTTCGGGGCGGCAACAGGATGCGGATGACAGACGACCGTTATGCAAGACCCTCGCGCGGCAATCACAACAACTAAAGGACGCGAAACCTCATGGCTAATCCTGATACCGCCGTACCCACGGTGCAGTTCGATCCGCTCTATCGCAAGGTTGCCTGGCGGGTGCTGCCCCTGCTGCTGCTCGGCTACATCATCGCCTATCTCGACCGGGTCAACGTCGGCTTCGCCAAGCTCGCCATGCTCAGCGATCTCGGCATGTCCGATGCGGCCTATGGCCTCGGCGCCGGCATCTTCTTCATCGGTTACTTCATCTTCGAGGTTCCCAGCAACCTGATGCTGCATCGGGTCGGCGCCAAGCTGTGGATCGCGCGCATCATGATCACCTGGGGCCTGGTCTCGTCGCTGATGGCCTTCACCGGTCCCATCGCCCAGTTGCTGGGCATCAGCAACGAGATGGCTTTCTATGGCCTGCGTTTTCTGCTTGGCGTCTGCGAGGCCGGCTTCTTTCCCGGGGTCATCCTCTACCTGACCTACTGGTTTCCCTCGGCGCTGCACAGCCGCATGATGGCCATCGTCATCCTCGGCAATCCGGTGTCCTTCATCTTTGGCGGTCCGCTCAGCGGCGCCATCATGCACTACATGGGCGGCAGCGGCTTGCTGGCGGGCTGGCAGTGGATGTTCGTCATCGAGGCCATACCGGCCGTGGTGATCGGGGTGGTGGTGCTCTGCCTGCTGGACAACGGCATCCAGGATGCCAAGTGGCTGAACGTGCAGGAAAAGGCTGAGCTGACCCGGCGCCTCGCCGTGGACGCCTCGGAGAAGGTCAGCGTGCCCTTCAAGCGGCTCTTTGCCTTGCCCATCATCTGGTTGCTGACCGCCATCTACGTGCTGTTGATGCTCGGCAACTACGGCATCAATTTCTGGGTGCCGACCATCATCAAGAACGCCGGGGTGGCCTCGGTTCTGGATATCGGCCTCATCACCGCCATCCCCTATGTGTTCGGGGCGGTGACCATGGTCTGGGTGACCCGCCAAGCCCAGCGCACGGGTAACCAGCGTGCCTATGGCGCCCTGATGTCGATACTGGCCGGCATCGGCCTGATCCTCTGCGCGGCCTTCCCCCAGCAGCTGCTGCTGATGATCCTGGGCGTCGCCTTCGCGGTAGGTGGCAGCCTGAGCGCCATCGCACTGTTCTGGGGACTGCCCGGGGCCTTCCTGCAGGGCGCTGCCGCCGCAGCCGGCATCGCCCTCATCAACTCCTTCGGCAATCTCGGCGGCTTCGCCGGGCCCTATCTGCTGGGCCTGCTGACGACCCTGTTCGGTTCGGCGCAGGTCGGCCTGATGCTGCTTGGGGTTGCCTGCTGGTGTGTGCGGCGCTGATGCTGTGGGTGACCCGGCGGCCCGTGCCATCGAATGCCGGGATGCTGGCCGAGTAATCGCGCCGGCGCTACCCGCGCGTTTCCGAGCGGGAGCGGCCTTTGCTCGCTCCCGTTTCCTTTGCCAGCGAAGAGGGCGTCATGGATCTGGTCAGTGAGTTGCAAGCCATCGTCGGGCGTCGCCACGTCTTGCAGGGGGACGCCGCGACCCGCCGCTTCCGCCTGGGAATCCGCTATGGCGGCGGGGCGGTACTCGCCGTGGTGCAGCCCGGCAGCCTGCTGGAGATGTGGCGGGTGCTGCAGCGTTGTCACCAAGCCGGGACCATCATCATCTGCCAGGCGGCCAACACGGGCCTGACCGGGGGCTCCACCCCGGTGGCCGAGGGCTACGACCGCCCGGTGGTGCTGATCAACACCCTGCGCCTGACCCGCCTGGCCCTGCTGCGCCAGGGCGAGCAGGTGGTTTCCCAGCCGGGCGTGACCCTGAGCCAGTTGGAAACGACCCTGAAACCCCTGGGGCGCGAGCCGCATTCGGTGATCGGCTCGACTTGCATCGGTGCCTCCATCACCGGTGGCGTCTGCAACAACTCCGGAGGCTCGCTGATCCGCCGCGGCCCGGCCTTCACCCAGCTGTCGCTATTCGCCCGCATCGACGAAGCCGGGCAGCTGCAACTGGTCAATCATCTGGGCCTGAAATTGGGCGACACCCCCGAGGAGATTCTGAGCCGGCTCGACGAGGGGCGTTTCGACGACAGCGCCGTGCAGGACCCGGCCGGGGCCATGGCCTCCGATCGCGAGTACGCTCGCCACGTTCGCGACGTGACATCCGCTACGCCGGCCCGCTACAACGCCGACCCGCGGCGGCTGTACGAGGCGTCGGGCTCGGCGGGCAAGGTCGCCGTGTTCGCCCTGCGCCTGGATACCTTTGCCGCTGATCGCAACACCCGGGTGTTCTACATCGGCTCCAACCGAGCCGCTGATCTCGAAGCCATTCGCCGGCACATCCTGGTCAATTTCACCTCTCTGCCAATCGCCGGCGAGTACATGCACCGCACGGCCTATGAGCTGAGTCGCACCTACGGCAAGGATCTGTTTCTCTTCATCCAGCGTTGCGGTGCGCAGCGGGTGCCCCAGGCCTTTGCCTGGAAGACCCGCTTCGATGCCCTGAGCGAACGCCTGGGCCTGAGCGCCCAGCTCGGCGACCGACTCCTGCAACGCCTCGCCGCGCCGCTACCCGAGCATCTGCCGGCGCGGCTCAATGCGTTCGCCGAGCGCTTCGAGCATCATCTGCTGCTGAAGATGGGCGAAGAGGGCATCGACGAGGCGCGTGCCTATCTGCAGGCCTGGCTGCCCAGCGCGGACGCGGATTTCATCGAGTGCAGCGTGGAGGAGGGCAACGCCGCCTTCCTCAATCGCTTCGCGGTCGGCAACGCCATGAATCGCTACCGGGCGGTGCACCGGGATACCGTGGAAGACATCCTCGCCCTGGACATCGCCTTGCCGCGCAACACCCAGGACTGGTTCGAGACCCTGCCGCCAGAGCTGGCGGAACAGATCGAGGTGACCATGTACTGCGGGCACTTCTTCTGCCACGTGCTGCACCAGGAGTACCTGGTGAAGAAGGGGCACGACTGCGCGGCGCTCAAGCGGCGCCTGCTGGCCCTGCTGGATGCCCGCGGCGCCCGCTATCCGGCCGAGCACAATGTCGGCCACCTCTACGAGGCGGCGCCCGAACTGGAGCGGCACTATCGCCAGCTCGATCCGACCAATGCCTTCAATCCCGGCATCGGTCGGCTGACGCGCCGCTATCGTTGGCAGGACGAGTGTTGCGCCGAGCATGCCGGTGAGGCCATCGCCGCGGCCGCTGCCGTTGCCAGGGCGGAGCCTGCGGAGACCAGCGACACGCCCTGACCGCTGTTCCCGAGCGTGCTCAGGTCTCCTGCTGGATCGCGTAGAGCGACTCGACGAGCAGCTCGAACGCCGGATTCTGCTGGGCGCTGCGCCGCGAGACCAGCTCATAGGGCTCGCTGTGGGACCTCAGCTGCAGCGGCAGGCGACTGACCAGGCCATGCTGGCAGACATAGTCCGCCACCTCGACCGAGACCAGGGCCACCAGCCGTGGATTGCGGCTCAGCAGCGACAGGGTGGTCAGCGCCGAGGTGGTCTCGATCAGGTGCAGCGGAAACGGCAGCTGGGCTTCGAAGAACTCGTGCTCCAAGGTGCGGCGCATGGGCATGTTGGCCCGATAGACCACCCAGCGACTGTCCGACAGATCCTGCAGCTCGACTCGCTCGCGCTGAGCCGCCGGATGGGAGGCATGGGCGATGACCGCGAGGGACTCGTCCTTGATGACCAGGGCGTCGTAGGCAGCGGGCTTGTCGCTCACCGATAGCCGGCAGATGGCGGCATCCAGCCGCCCCTGATCGACCAGGCCGAGCAGACTCTCGCTGGTGTCCTCCACCACCTCGATCGACAGCCGCGGCTGCAGCTCCAGCAGCCGGGAAATGGCATGGGTGAGCAGGGGGACGGCGCCCATGATGGTGCCGATGGCCAACTTGCCGCCCGAGCCACTGGCGATGGCGTGCAGCTCATGGCGCAGGTTGTCCAGGTCGGCCTGGATCAGCCGGGCGAAGCGAATCGCGCAGGTGCCGGCCGGCGTCGGCAGCAGGCCGCGGTTGGTGCGCAGGAACAACTCCACCCCCAGCGTGGATTCCAGCTCCTTGAGCGCCTTGCTGGCGCCCGGCTGCGTGAGCCCCAGGCCGTCCGCCGCATTGAGCAGCGAGCCCTTTTCCGCCAGGGCGATGAGCAGGCGCAGCTGTTTGGCGTGCAGGCGGGACATGATGGAGTTGAGACTGGCGAGATTCTTCATTGATCGAAGGTTATACCGCAGTGGCTGCGATCAGATCCTTAACAATAAGCAGCAGGTACGCGGCTTGGCTCGGTTTGCTGGGCTGTGGCGATAGAACGCCCGCAACTCAATCTACGGAACCTGTGTAGGTTGGGTTGAGCGCAGCAAAGCCCAGCGGGCCGGATTCAAGGTGCGTACCCTTTCCCTCACCCCAACCCTCTCCCAGAGGGAGAGGGGGCGGCAAAGGCGCGAAGGGAGGCGGCGGCATCGAGAGGTACGCTTTTATCCCCTCTCACCCTGGGAGAGGGGGCGGTAAAAGCGTGAAGGGAGGTGGGGCGGTATCAAGATGCACGCTTTACCCCCTCTCCCTTTGGGAGAGGGTTGGGGTGAGGGCAGCCCCCTAGAGCAACGTGAAACTTCCCTCGCGCACCCGCTCCGAATCCAGGCCGACCATCACCTTGAATTCGCCCGGTTCCGAGACCAGCTTGAGGTCGTTGTTGTAGAAGCGCAGGTCCGCCTCGGTGATGGGAAAGTCCAGCTCGCGGCTTTCGCCTGGTTGCAGCATCACCTTCTGGAAGCCCTTGAGCTCCTTGACCGGTCGCGCCAGGGAGGCGGTCACGTCGTGCAGGTAGAGCTGCACCACGGTGGCGCCAGCACGATTGCCAGTGTTCTTGACCGTGACCCGAGCAGTCAGGGTGTCGCCCTTCTTCAGGGTGGCGCTGGACAGCTGCGGCGCCGAGACGTCGAAGGTGGTGTAGCTCAGGCCGTAACCGAAGGGGTAGAGCGGACCGTTGACGATGTCGAAGTAGCGCGAGGTGTACTTGTTCGGCTTGGCCGCGTCGAAGGGCCGGCCGCTGCTCAGGTGGTTGTAGTACAGCGGCACCTGGCCCACTTCGCGGGGAAAGGTCATGGTCAGCTTGCCGGACGGGTTGTGGTCGCCGAACAGCACATCGGCCACGGCGTTGCCGCCCTCGGTGCCGGGGAACCAGGCCTCCAGCAGCGCGTTGGCCTGCTCCTGTTCCCATTCCAGGGCCAGCGGGCGGCCGTTCATCAGCACCAGCACCAGCGGCTTGCCGGTGGCCTTGAGCGCCTTGATCAGCTCGCGCTGGGTGTCGGGCACGCTGATGCGGGCGCGGCTGGAGGCCTCGTGGGCCATGCCCTGCGACTCGCCGACCACGGCCACCACCACGTCGGCCTGGCGCGCGGTGGCCACGGCTTCGGCGATCAACTCGCTGGCGCTGCGCGGGTCCACCGCGACCGCGGGTTCATAGGAGTTGAGGTAGGCCAGCACATCGCGGTCGTCCAGCAGGTTGGCGCCCTTGGCATAGAGCACCTTGCCCTGGCCGGCCACGGCGTTTTCCAGCCCACGGCGGATGGAGACCGCCTGGGCGGCCACGCCAGCGGCGGACCAGTTGCCCATGACGTCGCGCGGGCTGTCGGCCAGCGGACCGACCACGGCCAGGGTGGCGCCCTTGCGCAGCGGCAGGACGGCCTTCTCGTTCTTCAGCAGCACCAGGCTCTCGCGGGCCACCTGGCGCGCCTCGACGCGGTGCAGGCGCGATTCGGCGTTGGTGTCGACCGGATCCTGGCCCTGCAGGCGACGATAGGGATCGTCGAACAGGCCCAGGCGGTACTTGGTAAGGAGCATGTCGCGCACGGCCTGGTCGATCTCGGCCTGGGTCACCTTGCCGGCCGCCAGCAGGGCGGGCAGCTGCTTGCCATAGACGTCGTCGTGCATGTTCAGCTCGACACCGGCCTTGAGCGCCTGCTCGGCGGCGTCGCGGGTGTCCTTGGCCACGCCGTGCAAGACCAGTTCGTTGATGGCGCCGTGGTCGCTGATCAACAGGCCCTGGTAGTTCCAGTCCTTGCGCAAGAGGTCCTGCAGCAGCCCGCGATTGGCCGTGGCTGGAACGCCGTTGATGCTGTTCAGGGCCACCATCACCGCGCCGGCTCCGGCCTCGGCGGCGGCGCGATAGGGCGGCAGGTAGTCCTGCATGAGCCGCTGCGGACTCATGTCGACGTTGCTGTAGTCACGCCCGGCTTCCACTGCGCCATAGCCGCCGAAGTGCTTGATGCTGGCCATGAGGCTGTCGGGCGCGCGCAGGTCTTTGCCCTGGTAGGCGCGTACCAGGGTGGCGCCGATGCGCGAGGTCAGCCAGGTGTCCTCGCCGAAGGTCTCGGAGGCACGGCCCCAGCGCGGTTCGCGGGTGACATCGACGGTGGGGGAGAAGGTCAGGTCGAGGCCGTCGGCGGCCGCCTCGATGGCGGAGATGTGCGCGCTGGTGGCGATGGCGTCGAGATTCCAGGTGCTGGCCAGGCCCAGGTTGATGGGGAAGATGGTGCGCATGCCGTGGATGACGTCATAGGCATAGAACAGCGGGATCTTCAGCCGGCTGTGCGCGACCTGGTCCTGCATCTGGCGGATGTCGGGGCGGGTCACGGTGTTGAACATGGCGCCCACCTTGCCGGCGCGGATGTCCGCCATGATGGCTTCCTTGGGATAGTCCGGCCCGACGCTCACCAGATTGAGCTGGCCGATCTTTTCCTCCAGGGTCATCTTCGCCAGCAGGGCGTCGACGTAGGCGCGCGCCGGATCGGCGTCTTGCGCCGAGGCGAGAGTGGCGCCGATGGCCAGTCCCAGGCCGAGCATGAGTGCGGTGAGGCGTGGTGCGTTCAACATCTTCCCCCGATTCCCTGTGCGTATTTTTTCGTTGTTCTTGGGCACTGTCGTGCGCCGCCGATTGTACACAGCGAAGGGGCGGGAGGCGGAGCCGTCGACGGCCGGCGCGGGGCCGGTCGTCCGGGCTCGGGTGGGCTGCTGGAGGCGTCAGAAGCGCGGCTTGCGCGTCTCCCAGTCCGGCTGGTACTTGCGCATCTGGCGCACGTCGTCGCGGCTGCGGATGTCGATGGCGAGGAACTGCTCATGCAGCTTGGCCAGTTGCTCCTGATCCAGCTCCACACCCAGGCCGGGGGCGTCGGTGATCGCCACGCAGCCGTTGCGGATCGGCAGCTTGCCGCCCTGGATGACTTCCTCGTCCTCTTCCTGCCACGGGTAGTGGGTGTCGCAGGCATAGGCGAGATTGGGCACGGCGGCGGCCACGTGGGTCATGGCCATGAGGCTGATGCCCAGGTGCGAGTTGGAGTGCATGGAGGCGCCCAGGCCGAAGGTGTCGCACATCCGCGCTAGGATCTGGGTGTCTCGGAGGCCACCCCAGTAGTGATGGTCAGCCAAGACGATCTGCACACTGTTCTGGGCCACGCTGCGGCGGAATTCGTCGAAGTCGGTGACCACCATGTTGGTGGCCAGGGGAATGCCGGTGCGCCGATGCAGTTCGGCCATGCCGTCGAGGCCGGGGGTCGGGTCCTCGTAGTACTGGAGGTCGCCCGCCAGGACCTCGGCGATGCGCAGCGACGTTTCCAGCGACCAGTTGCCGTTGGGGTCGATCCGCAGCGGTGCCTGGGGAAAGGCCTGGCGCAGCGCCTTGATGCAGGCCGCTTCGTGATCCGGGCCAAGCAGGGTGCCGGCCTTGAGCTTGATGCTCTGGAAGCCGTTCTCCTCGATCATCCGCGCGGCCTGGGCCACCACCTGCTCGGGGCTGATGGCCTCGCCCCAGCGATCGGGCGGGTAGGGGGCGTCGATGTGCTCGGCGTACTTGAGGAACAGGTAGGCGCTGAAGGGGACTTCGCGGCGCACCGCGCCACCGAGCAGCTCCACCAGCGGAATGCCCAGGGAGCGTGCCTGCAGATCGAGGAAGGCCACCTCGAAGGCGGAATAGGCATTGGCCACCTGCTTGCTCGGATGGGAGCCGGGCGCCAGCTCCGCACCGGCCACCACGCCGCCGGCGAGACTGGCGACGGTCTCCACCACCCGCGCGCGCAGGCCATTGAGATCCCAGGCGGAGAGGCCGACCAGGCTGCTTTCCATGGCCTTGAGCACTGCCAGCACCGGGGCGTCGCCGTAGCTTTCGCCGAGGCCGATGTAGCCGTTGTCGCCTTCCACCTCGATGATGGATCTCAGCGCATAGGGTTCGTGGATGCCGCTGGCATTGAGCAGCGGCGCATCGCGAAAGGCGATGGGGGTGACTTTGATGCGTTTGATCTTCACGCTCAGACTCCTGGACTTGTAATTATGACGGCGGTCTTTGTCAGTCATCGTATGACTACTGGTCGGCTTCTTCAACCTGGAAATCGCACGACCGCCTGGGCGAACGACCGCGCATCGCTTCAGGGTTGCCCGCTCCGGTCGGGGCTGGATAAATAGCCAGCCGCTCGCCTATTGCCCGTGTCGTCATGAACGCTCCGCTCGAAGATCCCCTCTATTATCTGCACAACTTCCAGCGGGTACTGGACTGGGTTGCCCTGCGCTATCCCGATCTGCTCGACGACCATGAGCAGGGTTTCATCGCGGCCTTCGCCGACTTGCCACAGCCCTCACGGGCATTGCTGGTGCGCCTGGTGATGCGCAAGGGCGAGGTGTTCCGTGCCAGCAAGCTGGTCTACAGCGAGATCGGCTGCCCCCGTGCCGCCGCCTTGCCGCTGGTGGACCTTGGCTGGCTGCTTTCCGATCCCGAATTGCACCTGATCGAACTCTTCGCCCTGCTGCGCAAGGAAGAACTGCTCGGCTGTTTTGGCAGCCGCCTGCCCAAGGCCGGTCGCAAGGAAGATTGGCTGGCGCGGCTGGAGGCCGAGCAGGCCACGCCCCTGGCCTTCAGCGGCTGGGCCGGCACGGTGCCGGAGCTGGTGGAGGAGGGCGTCTGGCGCCTGACGCTGATGGATCTCTGCGACCGCCTGCGCCTGCTGTTCTTTGGCAATCTGCACCAGGACTGGACCGACTTCGTGCTGGCCGATCTGGGCATCTTCCAGTACGAGACGGTGGCCTTCAGTGCCGAATCCCGCGCCTTTGGCCAGCGCCATGAGGTGGACGCCTATCTACACATCCAGCGTTGTCGCCAGGCGCTGCGCGATGGCCTGCCAGCCGCCGAGCTGCTGCCGCTGCTGCCCGCCGAGCGCTTTGCCAACACCTGGCTGGAATTGCGCCGCGGCAAGCTGCTCCACGAACTGGCCCAGCACCACGAGCGCCTCGGCGAACTGGCCCAGGCGCAGGCGCTCTATGCCGCCTCGGCGCATCCCGAGTCGCGTATTCGCGCTTTGCGCATGCTCGAACGGCTGGAGGACTGGCCCGCCGCCCAGGCGCTGGCGGAAGCCATCGCCGCCGCACCGGCCCATGACGCCGAGCGCCAGCAGGTGGCGCGTATCCTGCCGCGGCTGGTGCGCAAGCAAGGTGGCCCGCCCAACAAACGCCGCCCCGCCAGCCCGGTGGAGCGCCTCGATTTCGAGCTGGTGAACGACGGCCTGCGCCGGGTCGAGTGGCTGGTGCGCGAGCACCTGGGCCGCGACGAGGCGCCGGTGCACTATGTGGAAAACACCCTGCTTACCAGCCTCTTCGGCCTGCTGTGCTGGGACGCCATCTTCCTGGCCATCCCCGGCGCCTTCTTCCACCCCTATCAGCGCGAGCCGGCCGACCTGCGTCTGCCGGGCTTTCGCGAACGCCGCGCCGAGGCCTTCGCCGCCTGCCTGGCGCGGCTGGACGATGGCTCCTACGCGGCGGTGATCCGCGAGCGTTTCGCCGCCAAGCGCGGCCTGGCCTCGCCCTTCGTCGCCTGGGGCATCCTCGGCAGCGACTTGCTCGACCAGGCCCTGGCCTGCCTGCCGGCGCGTCACCTGCGGCTGTGCTTCGAGCGACTGCTGGAGGATCCGGAAAACAACCGCACCGGCTTGCCCGACCTGATCCAGTTTTGGCCGGCGAAAGGCCGCTACCGGATGATCGAGGTCAAGGGCCCGGGCGACCGTCTGCAGGACAACCAGCGCCGCTGGCTGGACTTCTTCGCCGCCCACGACATCCCGGTCAGCGTCTGCCACGTGCAGTGGCAGGTGGCCGCGACCTCCGCATGAGCTATCGCATCGCCGTTCGCGCCCTCTGCGAATTCACCGCCAAGGCCGGCGACCTGGATCTCAGGTTCACCCCGTCGCCCACCGCCCTGGAAGGTATCGAAGGCCACCAGCGGGTGGCGGCGCGGCGCGGTCCCGGCTATGAGCGCGAGGTCAGCCTGCAGGGCGACTTCGAGGACCTGCAGGTGCGTGGTCGCGCCGATGGCTTCGACGCCGCTGCCAATCGCCTGGAAGAGATCAAGACCCACAGGGGCAGCCTGGACCGCCAGCCCGGCAACCATCGTCACCTGCATTGGGCCCAGGCCAAGGTTTATGGGCATCTGCTTTGCCAGAGTCGTGAGTTATCCGGGCTGACCCTGGCGCTGGTCTATTTCGACATCGGCAGTGGCGCCGAGACCGTCTTCACCGAAGCCTGGACGGCGGCCGATCTGGCTGAGCACTTCGCCTTGCAGTGCTCGCGCTTTCTCGCCTGGGCGCGCCAGGAGCTGGCCCATCGCGCCGCGCGCGATGAGGCGCTGGCGACCCTGGCCTTTCCCCATGCCGACTTCCGCCACGGCCAGCGGCCGCTGGCGGAAGCCGTCTACAAGGCCGCCAGCGTCGGCTGTTGCCTGCTGGCCCAGGCGCCCACCGGCATCGGCAAGACGGTGGGCACCCTGTTCCCGCTGCTCAAGGCCATGCCGCGGCAGAACCTGGATCGGCTGTTCTTCCTGGCCGCCAAGACCCCCGGCCGCGCCCTGGCCCTGCATGGGCTGGAGTCCCTGGCCGCACCGGTGCGGGTGCTGGAACTGGTGGCGCGGGACAAGGCTTGCGAGCACCCGGAGCTGGCCTGCCATGGCGAGTCCTGTCCGCTGGCACGAGGTTTCTACGACCGCCTCCCGGCCGCCCGCGCGGCCGCCCTGGCCGAACCCATGCAGTTGACCCGGGCGCGGGTGCGGGAGACCGCCCTGGCCCATGAGGTCTGCCCCTACTACCTGGCCCAGGAACTGGCGCGCTGGAGCGATGTGGTGGTGGGCGACTACAACTACTATTTCGACGGCAGCGCCATGCTCCATGCCCTGGCCCAGACCCAGGAGTGGCGGGTCGGGGTGCTGGTGGACGAGGCCCACAACCTGCTCGACCGCGCCCGCGGCATGTACAGTGCCAGCCTCGACCAGCGCCGCCTGGCCGCCGGCAAGAGCGTGGCACCACCGGCAATCGCCAAGAGCCTGCAGGCGCTCAATCGCGAATGGAACCGCCTGCACAAGGAGCAGCAGGTCGACTACCAGGTGCAGCCGGAATTGCCCGCCGCCTTCCTCACCGCCCTGCAACGGGTGGTGGGTCTGCTCACCGAGCATTTCGGCGAATCCGGCCAGCCCCCGGCGCCGGAGTTGCAGACGCTGTTCTTCGACCTGCTGCAGTTCATGCGCCTGGGCGAGACCTTTGGTGATCACTCGCTGTTCGACGTCACCCTGCTCAAGGGCCGCGGCAAGGCGCAGTCGCAACTCAATCTGCGCAACCTGGTGCCGGCGCCCTTCGTCGGTCCGCGGCTGGCGGCGGCGCACAGCTGTACCCTGTTCTCCGCCACCCTGATTCCCCAGCATTTTCACCGCGACCTGCTCGGGATCCCGGTTGGCAGTGCCTGGGTCGATGTCGCTTCGCCCTTCGCCGCCGAGCAGCTGGAGGTGCGCCTGGTGCGGCTCTCCACCCGCTACGCCGACCGCGCCGCCTCCCGCGTACCCATCGCCGCCCTGATCGCCAGTCGCTATCGCCAGCGACCGGGCAACTACCTGGCCTTCTTCAGCAGCTTCGACTACCTCGACCAGGTGGCCGAAGCCCTGGCCGAATTGGCACCTGACGTCCCCCAGTGGCGCCAATCGCGCGGCATGGACGAAGCCGCGCGCCAGGCCTTTCTCGACCGTTTCCAGGCTGATGGCCGTGGTATCGGTTTCGCCGTTCTGGGCGGCAGTTTCGGCGAGGGCATCGACCTGCCCGGCGACCGCCTGATCGGCGCTTTCGTCGCCACCCTGGGGCTGCCCCAGCTCAATCCGGTCAACGAACAGCTGCGCCAGCGCCTGCAGCGGCGCTTCGGCGATGGCTATTGCTACGCCTATCTCTATCCGGGCCTGCAAAAGGTCATCCAGGCCGCCGGCCGGGTGATCCGTACCGTGCAGGACCGCGGCTGCCTCTATCTCATCGACGACAGATTCACCCAGCCCGAGGTCCGGGCGCTGCTGCCGAGTTGGTGGCAGGTGGAGGAGGGCACGGTGCCCCTGTTGGAGCCGTTGCCGGCCTGAGGCTGTTGGGCTTCGCTGGGCTCAACCCAACCTACGAATGAGACGGTGACCGCGGGCGGTGCCTTTCCCTCACCCCAACCCTCTCCCCGAGGGAGAGGGAGCGGAGCGGCAGGGGGGCGTGACGCCGGCGTAGGGTGGAAAACCGCGTAGCGTTTTCCACGAAGTGTGCCTGCCCTGATAGCCAAGTCCATCCAGGGTCTCCCGTAGGTTGGGTTGAGACAGCTCCACCGTCGAAGCCCAACATGGCGGCGTCGGGCGGTGCCTATCCCTCACCCCAGCCCTCTCCCCGAGGGAGAGGGGGCAGGGCGGCAGGGGCTTGGTCCTGTAGGTTGGGTTGAGACAGCTCCACCGTCGAAGCCCAACAAAGCGGGCCCGCGCCGGGGGCTAACCCGCCACCTCGTCCTCGCAAAACCTCAACCTGTTGCCAAAGGGATCGGCGATCTCCATCACCAGGCCCCAGGGCAGTTCCTCGATGCTCGGGCGGGCGAAGCCGTAATCCTTGGCCAGCAGCTCGGTCTGCAGAGCGCGGATGCCGGTCAGCCGTACGAAGACCGTCGAGCCGGGACAGGCGTCGCCATGATGGCCGGAAAGATGCAGGCGCAGACCGGCGCGCTCGACCTCGGCGTAGAGCGGCAATCCCGGCTCGAAGCGATGCTCCCAGACCAGGCGGAAGCCCAGGAAGCTGCAATAGAATTCACGCGCCTTTTCGTCATCGAAGATGCGCAGGATGGGGCTGGGTTGCCCGAAGGCGACGGTATCGACAGACATGGCGGTACTCGACAGGCGCAGAAAGCGCGGTGGGGTGAGCGCCAGGGCGCACCTTTGAGGCTGCCCGGCAACCCGAACTGTGATCCGGAAAGCTTTGGTAACCCCTCTGGCAGGCCAGAGCGTGCGCTAGGCTGCAGTTCACCGGTGCGATGGCGAACCTATCCGGGTATCGTGCATTCTTTTTCTCTCTGGCGGTTCGGCTGGGCCGAATCTTTTCATCCTTAGTGACCAAGGTTGATCCATGCAGCGTCGACACCTGCTCAAAGCGTCCCTGGCCCTGGCGGCCTACACCGGCATTCCTTCCACTGGGCTGTTCGCCCTCCAGGCCTTTGCCAATCCGGCCAATGGCGACGGCCAGGCCTTCGATTTCGACTGGCTCAAGCAGCATGCCAAGGAGCTGGCCGGCAAGGCCTACCAGCCTACCGCCCAGAAGCTGCCCGACACCCTGGCGAACATGACGCCCCAGCAGTTCAATGCCATTGGCTACGATGCCCAGCATTCGCTCTGGCACGACCTCAAGGGCCAGCTG
This sequence comes from Pseudomonas sp. Marseille-Q7302, assembly GCF_965111925.1. Classification (NCBI taxonomy): domain Bacteria; kingdom Pseudomonadati; phylum Pseudomonadota; class Gammaproteobacteria; order Pseudomonadales; family Pseudomonadaceae; genus Pseudomonas; species Pseudomonas sp. Marseille-Q7302. The sequence goes on from NZ_CBCOPK010000001.1 coordinate 1,352,906, forward strand.
GACGTGCAGTTCTTCCATGTCGGCATGGGTTTCAAGACACCCGTGCACATGTATTCGGTGGACCCCAAGACCAACGAGGCCAAGGAAGTCCACTTCCGCCCCGAGCTGTTCAACTACAACGACAGCGGTGTCGACAAGAGCCAGCTCAAGGGCGACCTGGGCTTTGCCGGCTTCAAGCTGTTCAAGGCGCCGCACCTGGCCCAGTACGACATCGTCTCCTTCCTGGGCGCCAGCTACTTCCGCGCCGTGGACAAGACCCGCCAGTACGGCCTTTCGGCCCGTGGCCTGGCCATCGATACCTACGCCGATCGGCCCGAGGAATTCCCGGATTTCACCAAGTTCTGGTTCGTCACCCCGAACAAGAACAGCACGCGCTTCGTGGTCTATGCGCTGCTGGATTCGCCCAGCGCCACCGGTGCCTATCGCTTCGACATCGACTGCCTGAACGACCGGGTGGTGATGGACGTGGACGCCAACGTCAACGCCCGTCGCGACATCAAGCAACTGGGCATCGCGCCCATGACCAGCATGTTCAGCTGTGGCACCCACGAGCGCCAGAGCTGCAACACCTACCATCCGCAAATCCACGACTCCGACCGCCTGGCCATGTGGAAGGGCAATGGCGAGTGGATCTGCCGCCCGCTGAACAACCCGCCCAAGCTGCAATTCAACGCCTTCAAGGACGACAGTCCCAAGGGCTTCGGCCTGGTGCAGACCGATCACGAGTTCGAAAGCTACCAGGACGTCATGGTCCGCTACGACCGCCGGCCGAGCCTGTGGGTCGAGCCCACCTCCGCCTGGGGCGAGGGCGCCATCCAGTTGCTGGAGATCCCCACCACCGGCGAGACCCTGGACAACATCGTGGCCTTCTGGGCCCCGGCCGAGACCATCACCGCCGGCAAATCGCTACACTATGGCTACAAGCTGCACTGGAGCGCGTTGCCACCGGTGAGCACGCCGCTGGCACGGGTCTACGCGACCCGTTCCGGGATCGGCGGCTTCCCCGAAGGCTGGGCGCCCGGTGAGCATTGGCCCAAGGTCTGGGCACGGCGCTTCGCCATCGACTTCAATGGCGGCGGCCTGTCCTTCCTGCCCGAGGGCACCGGCATCGAGCCGGTGGTGACCGTCACAGACGGCAAGGTGCAGGATTTCCATGTGCTCAAGATCGACGAGATTGGCGGCTACCGGGTGATCTTCGACTGGTACCCCACCAGCGACAAGGCCGACCCGGTGCAGATCCGCGCCTTCATCCGGACCCAGGACCGCGCCCTGAGCGAAACCTGGCTGTTCCAGTACTTCCCGCCGACGGCCGACCAGCGCCGCTATCCGGACTGGAAGCAGTCCTAAGCGGCTGACCTGAAAAAGCCGCTGTGCCTCGCCAGGCGCAGCGGCTTTTTTTCGTCCCGTGAAAGGCCAGGCAGGTGGTGATCGCCTGCGCTGGACACCGCTAGTCGGCCAGCATCACCTGGTTGCGCCCGCCGCGCTTGGCCTGATAGAGCGCCGCATCGGCCAGGCTGTAGGCGATCTCGAACTCGGTGCCCGGCGCATTCAGGCTGAGGCCGAAGCTGGCGGTCACCGGCGCCGGCCCTGTCGTGTCCTGGGCGATGCGCAGGCGCAGGCGCTCGGTCATGGCCAGGGCGTCGTCCCGCGCCATGGTTGGCAGCAAGACGGTGAATTCCTCGCCACCTACCCGGCCGACGATGGCCGGCGCCTGGACGATCTCCTGCAGACAGCGGGCGATGGCCTGGATGACCCGGTCTCCGACCGGATGGCCGAATTCGTCGTTGATGCGTTTGAAGTGATCGATGTCCAGCACGATCATGGCGCCGCCACCCTGGCGCAGGGCCTGGCCGGCCTGGTCGATGACCGCGCCGCGATTGAGCACCCCGGTCAGGGCATCGTGGGTGGCGCGGTACTCCAGCTGCTGGGTGAGGGTCTGCAACTGCTGGTTGAGGGCATTCATCTCGCGCTCGGCGCGATCGCTGCGCGCGATCAGCCGGCGTGTCTCGCGCATCAGCCGCTCGAAGTGCAGGGTCAGGTCGCCCAGCGCGGCTCGGTAGCGTTCGGCGTCGGCGTCATCGGCCGTATAGAGCGCGCGTGCGGCCTGCAGCACCCCGGCCTCCTGCTCGAACAGGTCGGGGCCTGGATCGGCCGGGCTATAGCGCCGGACGCTGGCGGTCATGCCGGCAGCTCGGGATGCTCGACGAACGCCAGGGCCTGGAAGTCCAGCCGCAACTCTTCGCCGAACTCCTGGATGGTCTCGTCTTCGGCATCGTAGTACCAGTGCAGCTCCACCCGGTTGCCGGCCTGGGCCGCCTGGTCCAGGGCGTCGAACAGGGTGAACAGCATCTTGGTGCTGGAACTGTTGAAGTAGGCGAGGGCGACATGCACCAGCAGCGTGGCCTCCTGCCGCTGGTCGAGATAGGCGCGTAGCTGCTCGATCACCGGCAGATAGAAGGCGGCGGCGTTTTCCGGAAAGGATTCACCCTTGAGCCAAAGCACGTCTTCGGCGAAGCGGAAATCCACCTCGGGCGACGTGGGCGTGGGGGCGATGAACAGATTGTCCATACGAGAGTAGGCCCTGGTCAGATGATGGCTTTCAGGCAGAACAGGGCGGTGCCCGGATTCCGCGTGGACGGATGGAAGGCGAACTCCAGTGGCGCGCTGGCATCGCGCGCCATGGTCAGGAAGCCCAGGCCGGCGCCCTTGCTGTCGGTGGGGGTCTCGGCGCGCAGGGACTCGCGGTAGGCCTGCTTGATCTGCTCGATCGACATGCTGCACAGGGGTTCGAGGCGTGCGCGCAGGGCCTGGACCTTGTCGCTGACGATGGGATTGGCGCAGAGCATCTGGTAGTTGCCGTCCTGGCGGGTGATACAGACCGAACCCTGGCCCAGCTTGGCATCCGCGAGCGTGTCCGGGGGCAGGGCATCGGCGGAATAGTGCAGGACGTTCTGTGACAGTTCGATGAAGGAGGAAAACAGCTTGCGCCGGGTGGCGCCGCTGATGCCCTCGAATTCCAGTTGCAGTTTCACCACCTCGGCCATGGCGGCGACGATGCCATGGGAGAAGTAACCGTGGTGATAGAAGATCACCTGTTGCTGCTGGGCGATCTCCAGGAAGGCCCCGTTCTCGGCTAGGGAGGTCAGCATGACGTCAGTCCACGCGGATGCAGAAGAAGGTGAGGTCGTCGCGGCGCTGCTCGTCGCCTTGCCAGGCGGCGAGATCGTCGGCGAGTTGCTGGCAGAACACCGCGGTCGGTGCCGTGCGCAAGTCGGTCAGCCGATTCAGGGCGCGTTTCTTGCCGAAGGAGGTGCGTCGCGGGCCGCCGATCTGGTCGAGCAGGCCATCGGTGGTGGCGAACAGCAGGCTTCCCGGTGGCAGCGGCAGGGTGGTGGCTGGCCAGCACTGCTCCAGCGGGCTGTCGGCATACCCCAAGCCCAGGCGCAGGGGGACCAGGGTCAAGACCTCTGCGGCGTCCGGCGCCAGGAGATGGAGCGGCAGGCGGGCGCCCGCATAGGTCAGGCCGTGGCCGTGGCGATCCACCCAAAAGCAGGCCAGGTCAAGGCCGTCGTTGGATTCGGAGATGCCCCCGGATTGCCCCAGCATCGCCTTGACACTCACGTTAATCGCCGCCAGCAGGGCGGAAGGATCACGCGGCCCCAGTTGTTGCAGGGCCTGGGTCAGGGAGGACGAGGCGATCATGGTCATGAAGGCGCCGGGCACCCCATGGCCGGTGCAGTCGGCGATGGCGCCGAACCAGCCGTCTTCGTATTGGGCGAAGTGATAGAAGTCGCCGCCGACCACGTCGCGCGGCTGCCAGACCAGGGTGGCGTCCTGGGCCATCACCGCCAGGGTCTCGCGAGAACTGCGCAGCATGGCACGCTGGATGACGCTGGCATATTCGATGCTGTGCATGATTTGGCGATTCTTCTCGGCCTGCAGATCCGCGACGATGCGCATCAGCTGCACGCCCAGGCCGAGGCCGACGAAGCGGCCTTCACGGGTGACGATGAAGCCATCGGCCAGCGCCTTCTCGCCCACCTCGACGGTGCGGCGGGTCAGCTCCTCGATGGACAGGCCGGCGTCCACCACCAGGGGTTCCTTGTCCATGAAGGCGATGCAGCTCTTGCGATCGTAGACTTCCCGGTGATACGGCTTGCTCATCTGCGAGAGGAAGATGTCGCGGTTGATGAGCCCGATCGGCCGGTCGTTCTCGATCACCGCGAGGCTGGTGATCTCGCGCCGCTCGTTGAACAGGTCCATGACCCTGGCATTGGTGTGCTCGGCCTCGACCGCCGGCCATTGCGTACAGAGATCCAGGGCGCTGCGCTGACAGGGGCGGAAGGCCGCGCGGGAGGAAGGCAGGGGAGCGGACGACATCGATAAGAATCCGTTCTCGGGAGGTCGATGCAGCCTAGGGGCTCCGTATTGAGCTTTGATGACAGGGGATAGCCAGGCGCCAGCATGGCGCTGCACCTGGCCTTGGGCGCTGGCGCTTCAACTCACCAGCAGCCCCAGGGAGCCGCGGGCGAACGGTTGGGGCGGGACGGCATTGAGCACCGCGCCTTGCAGGACCAGGCCGCTGTGGGCGAATTGGCGCTGGGTCGCCTCGATTTCCTTGGCGGTGTTGCAGCCATGGCGCGACACCAGCAGGCAGGTGCCGGCCTGGGCGGCGAGCAGTACCGCATCGGTCACCGCTAGCACCGGTGGGGTATCGAGGATCACCAGTTCGTAGTCCTGCTGCAGCCCACGCAGTAGCTCGGTACAGCGTGAACTCATCAGCAGTTCGGCTGGATTGGGTGGCCGGATGCCCCCCACCAGGCAATCCAGGCCGGCGAATACCGTGGGCTGGATCGCCTGCTCGGGCGTCGCCAGGCCGGCCAGCACCTCGGCAAGGCCCGGGCGGCGCGTCAGTTGCAGGCGACGGTGCAGGCGCCCGCGACGCAGGTCGGCGTCCACCAGCAGCACCCGCATCCCGCCTTCCGCCAAAACCCGGGCCAGCTGCACGGCCACCGAGGACTTGCCGGCGCCCGGGCTGGCGCTGGTGACCAGCAGCAGGTCATTGCGCGCCTCGGTACGGGCGAAGGCCAGGCTGGTACGCAGGATCCGCAGTGCCTCCTGATAGCCGGCGTCGAGCGGCGTCTGCAGCGATCCACCGGCCTGGCGACCTGGCGCCAGGGGCAGTTGCGCCAGCACCGGCAGGCCGAGTTCTTCCAGGCTTCCAGCGTCCTCGATGCCACGCTCCAGGCTGGCGCGCAGATAGACCCAGGCACCGCCGGCCAGGCAGCCGAAGAGCAGGGCGCTGAGGATCAGCAGGGGTTTCTTCGGGTAGACCGGCGCAATCTGGGTATAGGCGTGGTCGATGATGCGCACATCGCTCACCGTGCCGGCTCGCACCACCGACAACTCCTGGATGCGCCTGCTGATCAGCGCATAGACCTTGTCTGCCGCCTCCACCTCGCGTTGCAGGCGCAGCACCTCCTGCTGGGTCTGCGGCAATTGGCCCAGGCGCCGCTGCAGGACCTGACGCTGGCGATTCAATACCTGGCGCCGCGCCAGCAGGGTCTGGTACAGGGGGTGGGTGGGGGTGAAGCGCAGGGCCAGGCCCAGGCGCTCCATTTCCAGGGCCGATAGCTGGCCGTCGAGCTCCACCGCCTGGCTCAGCAGGCTGCGTCCCTCCGCACCGATGGCGATGGAGCCCCGTTGCCGCTGGTAGCTGTCCAGGGCCTGGCGACCGGCACTCAGGCGCTGGTTCACCCGTGGCAGCTCCTGGCGCAGGAAGGCCAGCTGCTGGGTGGACTCGTCGGCATTGCGGGTCACGTCCTGGCGCACATAGGCCTCGGTGATGCCCTGCAGGATGCGCTGGGCCCGCAGGGCATCGGTATCCTGCAACTGGATCGAGAGGATGCCCGAGCGCTTGCCGCGCTCGCTGACCCTGAGTCGCTCCTGCAGCGCCTGGATGGCCACGCCGCGGCGCTGCTTGACCAGGATGAATTCGGTGCCTGGATAGGCGTGCAGCTGGGCGATGTCCAGCCGCAACTCACCCGCACTGGCGGGCTGCCCCAGGCGACCCTCCAGCAGGCGATTCCCCTTGGCATCGGCCAGCACGAAGCGATCGGGTGCCTCGGCGGTGAGGGTGAGCGGCTGGCCATAGAGGGCAGCGGGTACCGTGAGACTGGCGATCGTGAGCTGCTCTCCGCCCCAGCCGAACCGATGGAGGCCGAACGGCGCGGTGGCTATCGCCGCGCTGGCCCGTTCGTGGCGGCGCGCCAGCCAGTCGCCGAGCAGCGGCACCCGCCGCGGGGTGACGCTGAGGTCGAGGCCCAGGGCATCCACCACCTCGCCAACCACGCGCCGCGAGGTGAGCAACTGCATCTCGGTGATGGCTTCCGGCGGTGGCATGGGCCGGCCGTTGTCCGCGTCGTCCAGGCGCACGATGCCACGCTGGTATTCGATCTGCAGGGTCGCCACCGCCTGGTAGCGCGGGGCGGCTAACTGGGCGTAGGCCACGCCCAGCAGGGTGCAGAGGACCACGCAGGCGAGCAGGCCGCGGCGATGGCGCCAGAGCGCGGCGCAGTAGCGCGCGAAACCGATGTCCGCGGCGTGAGGAGCAGGGGGTAGAGCCTGATGCGACTTGTCCATGCAGGAGCGGGCCTTGGGCAGGTACGGTGAGGACAGCCGTCGCGGCCGATGCCTGTCCGGGGGAGACGGCGGTCGGCGAACCGGGGTCGAGATTTTCACACCAGGCTGGGCACAGCTGGGAACGCCAGGCGCTGGATCAAGGATCCGCGCCTTGTCGGCTGGAGTGCTGCGTCGACTCTAAGCGAAAGCAAAAGCCAAAAATGTGACACCCCGTGCAGAACTCGCCGGATGCCGGCTTGGCAGCGTCAAGGTGCTAAGGCAGTCTTCTTTGCGACCTGTCATGCCTGCCGACGACGCACCGTGGCAGGCCCTGTTCCTCGTCCCTCCAGTGGGGCCGTCGAGCCAGTCTTTGCGTTAAGCGGCGTCGCCCCCGGGTGACGCCGTGTTCCTGACGGCTTCTTGAATGTAGTCAGCGGTTGAAGCCCGGTTACCCGCCTGTGTGGCCTCATGCCCACGCGCGGTCCTGTACCGGTTGTACCAGGCCTGCGGAGGGTAGCGCCTGGTTCTTCACTGCCCTGGACGGCGTTCTCGACTGCATGGCTGTCAGGAGACAGGACAATGAGTGTGGCATCTGGCGTTACCCATTCCGGGGTCCGGGTCGGACGATGGCCGTTCTGGCTGGGCGGTCTGGCGGTTGGCCTGTTGCTGCTGGCTGCGCTGCTCTGGCGCCTGCCGGATTTCCGCGACGGTACCGGAGCGCAGAATCTCGAAGCCAGCTACCACGTGCTGCTCAGTCTCAACGCCCTGGATGAATCCGGCGTGGCCCGCCACTGGTGGCTGCCCACCATCACCCTGGGCGGCAGCCATGACCAGCAGGTGTCCTGGGGCGCCACCATCCCGACCCACAGTGGCGACTACGTCTACACCAGCTTCAGCAGCTACGGTTTTCTCGCCCCCTATCTGGGGCTCAAGGTCGCCGGCCTGCCGCCTTCACTGCACAACCTGGCGCTGTTCAACGCCGCCCTTGGCGCCCTGACGGCGCTGCTGCTGTTCCGCTTGCTGTACCTGGTCTTGCGCAGCCAGGGCGCCAGTCGCGCCCTGGCCGCCGGCACCGCGGTGCTGGGCTGCCTGATCGCCGTGTTCAGTCGCGAGGCACTGCTCTCCCAGGGTCTGCTCTACTGGGTGCAGAGCTTCTACCAGGTGCTGCTGCTGGCCAGCCTGCTGACCTTCTTCCACTACCTCCAGGCACCGGTGGGCCAGCGTGCCCGTCTTGGCTGGGTACTGGCCGGGCTGGTCTGTTTCGGCGCCCTGACCGAATGGACCGGCTACGTCTTCGGCGGCGGCCTGGTCGCGCTGTTCTGGCTGCAACGTCGGCAATGGCCGGAAGGACGGCGGATGGCCTGGCGGCTGGCCTTCGCCACGGCGCTGGCCGGCCTGCTGGTGCTGCTGCACTACAGCCTGGCGGCGGGCCTCCTGCCGACGCTCAAGGCCTTTGCCCGGCGCTTTCTCGCCCGCAGCCCGAACAATGCCCATTTGACCGACTTCTTCGCCGGTTATGGGCTGTCGTTCGGGCTGTTCCTGGCGGCAGTGGCCATCGCCCTAGGCGTGCTGGTATGGAAACGGCGGACGCTGAACTGGCCGCGCAGCACGGCTCTGCTGCTGGCCGCCGCCAGCCTGCCGCTGCTGGAAAACCTGCTGCTGCTGCAGCACGCCACCCAGTTTTCCTTCGACCGTCTCAAGTTCATCTTTCCCGCCGCGCTGGTGCTCGGCCTGGCCTTCATCGCCCTGAAAACCCCCGGGCGCGCCCTGCTTGCCGTCTTGCTGGTGGCAGCCGCGCTGCAGAACGGCCAGACCTATCGCCAGGATATCGCCGGCTACGCCGGCTGGCGCGTCATCGACCAGCAGAACCGGGCCCTGGTGGGGCTGGTGAAGGGCCAGGTCGCGCTGGACTGCACCCTCATCTCCACCGACATGACGGTGCGCGGCTACGCCAACCTGCTGTTCCACCGCAGCATCCACGAATTGCAGCGCCAGCCATTGGACTACCACCGCGAGTCGGGGGCCTGTGGCGGGCTCTATCTGGAAGGCCGGGATTTCCGCGTCGACCTGCCTGAATACACCCGCGCCCGCCTGAGTCTGGCGGACGGCCGCCAGCTGACCTACGCCAAGGTCGAGGGTGACTGGCGCCTGCAATGAACGCCTTATCCATGAACACGCTGCGAGGAAACCGGGAATGCCGGGTACGCTGATCAATCGACTGAGTTTTCTGGCCCTGGGTGGCCTGATGGTCCTGCAGTTCGGCGTCTTCGAACAGAGCCCGACCAATCCGGTGGGCATCCGCTACGTGGGCGAGTTGTACCTGGCGATCTGCCTGGGTTTCTTCGTGCTCTTCACCCTGAGCACCTGGCAGCGACCGCAGCGTGACTATCAGCTGCTGATGGGCTTCTGCCTGTTTTCCACGGCGGTGTTCGTCGGGCTGCCGGCGCTGTTCGCCCAGCTGTTCTGGGGCCAGCCGCTGGTCTATGGCCTCATCGAGGAGCGACGGGTGCTCTACTGCTTCAGCGCCTTTCTGGTGCTCTATCTGGCCAAGCGCCTGAATGCCCCCCAGTTCGAAAACCTGATCATCCTGGTCGGGCTGCTCTCGGCACTGCTGTGCTGGCTGTCCTACTTCAAGATGCTGCCCGACCTGCGCGACGAGGTGAAGGACCTCAGCCGCCCCGGGCGCGCGTCCACGGGCGCGGGGGCCATCTTCTTCGGCTATTTCATCTGCATCTACTTCGCCGGTCGCGGGCGCTCCTTCATCGACGGCCAGCTGCGCCCCAAGCTGCGTCACGGCATGCTGGCGCTGTTCTTTCTGGCGACCATCGTGGTGGTGCTGCAGACCCGCCAGCTGATCGTGGTCTGCCTGGTGTTCACCATCCTCGCCCTGCGCGCGCGGCTGGTGGGACCGGCGCTGTTCGGCGCCATCATCGTGGCGCCGCTGATCCTCTATCCGCACCTCCTGGAAACCCTCGGCTTCAACCTGGATTTCTATGCGCGCTCGGTGCAGGAAGGGCCAACCGACAACGTTCGGGAAAACACCATTTCCCAGATCATCAACCACCTGCAGCTGTACAACGGCTTGCCCAGCGGCAGCCTGAGCCTGATGTGGAACGACGGCTTCAAGCCGATCTTCGGCGACTACTTCTTCCTCTCCGACGTTGGCATCTTCGGCACCGTGTTTCGATTCGGCTTCCTGTCCGTCCTGGTCATTCCCATTGGCCTGGCGGTCCATTACCTGGTCGCGCGCAAGCTGAGCCGGGACCTGGAATTCACCCTGGCGGTGTTCCTCGCCTTCATGACCATCTGGCCGCTGCAGGGCCTGTTCGAATACCAGGGCACCGCCGCCTTGCTCTTCGTCATGCAGGCGCTCAAGACCTATCACGGCGCGCCCCAGGTCGGGAGGGTGACCCTGCAGGAGCGACCGGCGGCCCTGCCGTCCGGTCACCAGCCCTTGCCGGTCTAGCGGTCCGTTCTAGCAGCCGGTCAGCCGCTCGACGCGACGCTCGCCGGGAAAGAAGAAGGGCCGCAGGCGCACGCCCAGGCTGTTGCCGGCGAAGGCCGCCACCAGCCACAGCCAGCCGTGCAGGCTGCCCGAGGCGATGCCGCTGAAGTAGGCGCCGATGTTGCAGCCATAGGCCAGGCGTGCACCGTAGCCCAGCAGCAGGCCGCCGAGCACCGCCGCGATCAGCGACCGCGCGGGAATGCGCAGGCTGGGGGCGAAGCGACCGGCCAGGCCGGCGGCGGCCAGGGCACCCAGCATGATGCCGAGGTTCATCACGCTGGTGATGTCGAACCAGAACGGCTCGGCCAGCGCCCGGGCATTCGCCGGTTGCTGCCAGAAGGCCCAGCCGGACACGTCCAGGCCGAGCAGCCCGGCGCCCTTGGCGCCCCAGAGCGCGAAAGCCGAGGTGACGCCCCAGGGGCGACCAGCCAGGGCCAGGGTGATGAAGTTGAGCACGGCCAGGGCGATGGCACCCCAGACCAGCGGCCAGCTGCCGCGCAACAGGCGCGCCGCGCCCTGATGTTCGCCGGGGACCGTGACTTCCAGGCTGCCGTGACGACGGCGCTCCAGCACCACCGTGGTCCAGGCGATCAACGCGAACAGCGCCAGGCTGACCAGGATACCGGGCAGCACGCCCAGGCTGGTCACCAGGGAGGTCGGCGGCAGGCTGGGCAAGGCGAACCACCAGCCCAGGTGCTGGGTGGCGACGAGCGAACCGATGACGAAGAACAGCAGGGTCACCAGCATCCGCGCATTGCCGCCGCCGGCGGTGAACAGGGTGCCGGAGGCGCAGCCACCGCCCAGTTGCATGCCGATGCCGAACAGGAAGGCGCCAACCACCACCGAGGTGGACAACGGCGAGACGTTGCCACGGACCGCCTCGCCGAAAAGGCTGCCAGCGCCCAGGGCGGGAAAGAACAGCAGCACGGCCAGGGCCAGCATCACCATCTGGGCGCGCAGGCCGGCGCCGCGGCGGTCACGGATGAAAACCCGCCAGGCCGAGGTGAAGCCAAAGGCGGCGTGATAGAGGGTCAGGCCCAGCGCGCCGCCCAACAGCAGCAAGAGGGCCTGACGGCTACCTGCGGCCTGGCCGACGAAGACCATGCCCAGGGCGAGCAGGAGCGCGGCCCAGCGAGCGGCCCAGGGCAGGCGCGGGGAGGAAAGCGTGGAGGTCTGCTGCATCATGGTTCCAGTAGGTTCGAACTAAAGTCCGACAATTCTAGTAGGACTTGTCGGGGAATCCCAGCGGACAGACGCGGCTGCTTGAATGAAAGCGTTACATCTATATAACCAATAGTTATAAATCTTCTGGCTCAGCCTTTTGACGTGGAGCGTGGTCAAAGCGGCCAAAGAAATCTTCTTGGAGCTGCCGTGTCGTCCGCCTTCGTCCTGCCTGCCCTTTCTCTACCCACCCGGTCGCGGCTGCGTAGCTGGACCGTCCTCGCTGGTGCACTGGTACTGGCCGGTTGCAGCCTGACGCCCACCTCCCAGGGGCCCACCCGCTCGCCAGCCGAGGTGCGGGCCGAGCTCCTGCGCCTGCTGCCCGCCAAGGTGGCGGATCGGCAGGGCTGGGCGAGCGACATCCAGACCGCCTTCAGCGCCCAGGAGCTCGATCCCTCGACGGACAATCTCTGCGCTGTGTTGGCTGTGGCAGAGCAGGAGTCCACCTACCAGGTCGATCCTCCGGTGCCGGGGCTGGGGCGGATCGCCCGCGAGGAGATCGATCGGCGCGCGGCGCGGGCCTATGTGCCTCAGCTGCTGGTGCGCACGGCGCTCAATCTCCAGTCGCCCAGCGGCAAGACCTATGCCCAGCGCCTGGACGGTGCCCGTACCGAGCGCGAACTGAGTCTGATCTTCGAGGACTTCATCGCCATGGTGCCTCTGGGTAGCCAGCTGTTCGGACGCTTCAATCCGGTGCGCACCGGCGGCCCCATGCAGGTCAGCATCGACTTCGCCGAGGCCCATGCCCGCGACTATCCCTATGACCACGAGGGCTCCATTCGCCACGAGGTGTTCAGCCGACGTGGTGGCCTCTATTTCGGCACCGCGCACCTGCTGGGCTATCCGGCGGACTATCCCACCCCACTGTATCGCTTCGCCGATTTCAACGCCGGCTGGTATGCCAGTCGCAACGCCGCCTTCCAGAGTGCGGTGAGCCGAGCTTCAGGGGTGAAGCTGGCGCTGGATGGTGATCTGGTGGTGCCCGGCTCGCGGACCCAGGGCGAGACCGAGCGCGCGGTGAATCGCCTGGCCCCGGCACTGGGCATGAGCGACATCGCCATCCGCCACGATCTGGAAGCGGGCAATTCGGAAGACTTCGCCAAGACCGATCTCTATGCCAAGGTCTATGCCCTGGCCGAGCGCAAGGCCGGCCGCAGCCTGCCGCGTGCCGTCCTGCCGGGCATCACCCTGGAGAGCCCCAAGATTACCCGCACCCTGACCACCGCCTGGTTCGCCCAGCGGGTGGAAGAGCGCTGGCAGCGCTGCCGGAGCCGCGCCGCGCGCTGAGTGGGGCAGGGGCCGAACGGCGCTGTCAGGGCGATGAGGGCCAGGGCAAGGTATGGCAATTGGCCAGACTATTGCCCTACCATGGGGAGATGAAGCGGCCTTACGCCGTACGGTTCTGGTGTAGTCCCCTAGAGGTCCAGATGACCGATATCCCCGGCTCCCGGTTGACGCTTATCGTCGACCAGCCCACCCCGTCGGCCCGCCATCGGCTGCCGCCCCGCGAACAGGCCAAGGCCCTGCGCCTGCTGCGCACCCTGGGCCTCGAAGCCAATACCCCGCCCGAGCTGGTGCTGGCCTGGCTGGAACGCCGCGATGGCGGCTGCTCGCTACCGGAAGCGGCGCGCCAGATCGGCCTGGGCAACTGGTTGGGGATCACCACCAGCCTGGCCGACCTCACGCAGAACCTGGCGCGCTTCGAGGCGGCCTATGCCCTGGACAACGTGCTCGACTCCCTGACCACCCTGGTCGAGCAATCACCGCCCGAGTCCCGCTAGCGGCTAGAGTCCGGCGCCGCGGATGTTGACGTAGAGGCTATAGAGCGAGTGGGAGCCGGCCATGAACAGCCGGTTGCCTTCCGGGCCACCAAAGCAGAGGTTGGGGCAGCGTTCCGGCAGATGGATATGCCCCAGTGCCTTGCCGCTGGGATCGAACACCCGCACGCCATCGAGCACCTCGGGCTTGGCCGCCGGGGCGCCGCTGCTACCCCAGCCGCACCAGAGATTGCCCGCCACGTCGCACTTGATGCCATCCAGGGCGCCGAACTCCAGCGCCTCGATGTGCTTGCGGCGCTCGCCCAGGCTGCCGTCGTCCTTGACGGTATAGGCCCATACCAGGCGATTGGGCTTGGCGCGGCCCTCGACCACATAGAGCAGCTTTTCGTCCGGCGAGAAGGCCAGGCCATTGGGGCCGTTGAGGTCGCCGATCACCCGGGTGACCGCCAGACTCTCGCCGTCGATGCGATAGACCCCGTCGGGTTGCTCGGTCTTCACGCGATGGCCCTCGTAATCGCTGTTCGCCTGGAACGGCGGATCGCTGAACCAGATGGAGCCATCCCGCTTGACCACCACGTCGTTGGGGGAGTTGAACGGCTTGCCCTCGAAGTTATCGGCCAGCACCGTGATGCGGCCATCGTGCTCGGTGCGGGTGACCCGCCGGCCCTGGCCGTGGGTGGTGGAACCTTCGCAAGCGATCAGCCGGCCCTGGCGGTCGCGGGTCAGGCCATTGGAGAAATTCGACTGGGGGCGATAGGTGTCCAGCCGGCCGCTGACCTCATCCCAGCGGATGATGCGGTTGTTGGGGATGTCGCTCATCAGCAGGTAGTTGCCGTCGCCGATCCAGACCGGCCCCTCGGCCCAGCGCAGACCGGTGGCCAGACGCTCGACGCTGGCATTGAAGAGGCGCAGTTCCAGGAAGCGGTCATCAAGGATCTCGATGAGCGGATCGGGATAGCGTTGGCTCAGGGGTTCGGCGGCACGGGCGAGGCTGGGCAGCGTGAGGGCGGCGCCGCAGACCAGGCCGCCCTGGAGCAGCCGGCGACGTGACAATGGCCGAGCGAGACCCGGATGGGAGTCGTGCATGAGGCAGGTCCTTGCTTGTTATTGTTGGACGAGACGATACGCATCAGCCCGGCGAGCCAGGCTGATCGTACGACATCATATGTCTTGTGGTGGATCGCGCCAACCCGGGTGCTGACCTAGTCGGCGTCCAGCACCAGACAGGTACGCCCACGGCCCTGGCGCTTGGCCTGATAGAGACGGCGATCGGCTTCGTGCAGGAAACCTTCGAGGTCGTTGGCGAGGCCACTGAAGACGCCCGCGCTGAACGACAGCGGTGGCGCGCCGGGGGCATAGGTCTGGGCGTGGCAGTAACGCCGCAACAGATCCAGTGCCTGCAGCAACTGCTCCGGCGGCATCCGGCTGACCAGGGCGAATTCCTCGCCACCCAGGCGACCGGTCAGGTCCTGGGGCAGGGTGCGCGCCAGGGCCTGGGCGAACACCACCAAGGCGCTGTCGCCACTGGCATGACCGTATTCGTCGTTGATGCGCTTGAAGTGATCCAGGTCGAGCATGGCGACGCTGAGCGACCGCCCCTCGCGCTCGGCCTGGCGAAACCAGTCCCGGGCCTGATCCTGGAAGGCGCGGCGATTGCGCAGGCCGGTCAGGGAATCGTACTGGGCGGCATGGGTCAGGGCGCGCATGAGATCCCGACGCTCCAGGGTCGAGACCACCCGGCAGTTGAGCTCCTCGGGGCAGAAGGGCTTGCGCAGGAAGTCGTCGGCGCCCTGCTTGATGAACTTGGCGCTGAGCGACCCCTTCTCGTCCGCTGACAGCCCGATGATGCTGAGATCGTGACGCCGCAGCTTCTGGCGCAACAGCTGCACCAGTTCGAAACCGCTGATGCCGGGCATGCTGTGGTCCACCACCAGCAGGTCGATGTCCGGCTGCTCCTGCAGCAGGCGCAGGGCCTCGTTGCCGTCGCAGGCATCCAGCAACTGGTAGCGGTGGGGCGTCAGCACGTGACGGATGTAGTTGCGGGTGGCGTCGGAATCCTCGGCGATCAGGATCTTGACCGCGGTATTGCTGTCCAGCCGGCGCAGCAGGCGGAAGGCGAATTCGTAGGAGTACTGGCTCTCCTTGAGCACATAGTCGACCACGCCCTTGGTCAAGAGGTCGTCGCGCCGACGTTCGTCGTAGGAACCGCTCAGGACGATGCAGGGCAGCCGATAGCGCAGCACCAGGTCAACGCTTTCGCCATTGGCGGCGTCGGGCAGGTTGAGATCCACCAGGGCGGCGAAGAAGAGGTTGGCCGAGGTCTCCAGCATCAGCTCGGCTTCGGCCAGGGTTGCGCAGAACACCGGCTCGAATTCGCGCTGCTGCCGAAAGAGGTGCGCCAGGATCTTGAGGACCATGGGGCTGTCTTCGATGACCAGGATGGAACGCACCGGTAACTCCTGCAGGGCAAAGGTCGGCCGAGAGCGGGTCTGGCGTCAGGTGAAGCGATGATTCGCCTAGGCGTATCGGCCAAAGGATCGGCGACTTGAATGGCCGCCGATCCTTCGATTCAGCTGTCCTGCTGGCCTTCGAGTTGGCGCTGCCGGGGCAGGCGCAGGGCGTCGTCGCGCGGTAGCGGGCGACTCAGCAGGTTGCCCTGCACCTTGTCCACCTGCAAGGCCTTGAGGGTCGCCAGTTCGGCGAGGGTTTCCACGCCCTCGGCGATCACTTCCTTACGCGTCTCGCGGGCGAAGGCGATGATCGCCGAGGCAAGCGCCCGGCGTTCGGCGTCGCTGTCGATGTCACGGACCAGGCTCATGTCCAGCTTGATCATGTCCGGGCGCAGCTTGAGGATGTGCCTCAGGCTCGAATAACCGGCGCCGGCATCGTCGATGGCCAGGCGCACGCCCTGCGCCCGCAAGGGTCGCAACTGGGCGTGGAGGGCATCGTAGTCGTTCACCTCGGCGTGCTCGGTGATCTCCAGTACCAGCCGTCCCGGCGGATTGCCAGCCAGCAGCGCGGGCAGGCGGCCGGCCAGGATGGTCTGCGGTGAACAGTTCATGGTCAGGTAGGTATCGTCCGGCAGGCTCTGCAAACCTTGCAACGCATAGCGCATGGCGCTTTCTTCGAGTTCGTCGCCCAGACCGATGGCGCTGGCCTCGGAAAACCACAGGTCGGGGCTGCGTTGCGGTGGGCAGTGGAAGCGCGACAGGGATTCCCAGCCGGCAATGCGCAGATCGGCCAGGTAATAGATCGGCTGGTAGACGATGCTGGGTTGATGGGCGGCCACCGCGCCCTGGATACGTTGGCGCATCTCAACCTGGCCGCGGCGGCTGGAGGCATCCAGGCTGAGACGATCCGCCACCAGTTCGGCGAAGGTTCGTACCAGTTCCAGATCGCGCGGACTCAAGGTCGGATCAGGCTGGTACCTGAAGCAACAGAAGGTGCCATAGAGTTCGCCATCGTTGAGACGGACAGGCACGCTCAGGTGCGCGCCGATGGGTACGGCGCGGGTTTCCGGGATCAAGCGGGTGGCGCCGATGGCGCGGGTATCGGGGATGAGTTCAGGCAGATGTCCGGTGACCACCTGCTGGCAATAGCCCTGGCTGAGCGGCAGCGCATCACCGGCCTTGATCGGCGCGTCGGGCTCGGCATCGACATTGCGGAAGACGCGATCCTGCTGACGAAATTCGGCCAGAAAGGCCACGTCCATGTTCAGATGGGTGCGCAGCGCGTGCAGCACCTTGTCAATGCAGCCCTGGCTGCTCAGATTGCCGGTATCCAGGCCAACCACGTCCAACAACTCGGTACCTGATTCCCTCATGTCCTCACTCCCGGGAAACTACGACCTGAACCAGTGTAGAGCCTGGAATGAATTTGTCAGTCAAATGACTTCGTCCTTTCGACTTAACCCTGTTTGGCGTACCAGGCCTCGAAGGCGGGCAGGGCCATGGGCCGCGCCAGCAGATAGCCCTGAACCTCGTCACAGCCGGCGTCTTGCAGAAAGGTCAGCACGTCTTCCGTCTCTATCCCTTCGGCGACGCTGCGATAGCCCAGCTTGCCGATCAGCGCCAGCAGTGCCCTGACCACCTC
The DNA here is from genome assembly GCF_965111925.1 of Pseudomonas sp. Marseille-Q7302. Taxonomy (NCBI): domain Bacteria; kingdom Pseudomonadati; phylum Pseudomonadota; class Gammaproteobacteria; order Pseudomonadales; family Pseudomonadaceae; genus Pseudomonas; species Pseudomonas sp. Marseille-Q7302. Next base: position 1,370,123 of record NZ_CBCOPK010000001.1, read on the forward strand.
CTGCTTGCGCGGGTCGCTGGGCAGGTCATGGATCAGCGAGCGGTCGAGCTTGACGCTGGTGACCGGTAATTCGTAGAGGTAGGCGAAATTGCTGTAGCCGCTGCCGAAGTCGTCGATGGCGATGTTCAGTCCCAGGGCACGCAGGTCGTGCAGCTGCGCGATGGCCTCCGGATTACGCCTGAGCCATTCCCCTTCGGTGATCTCGACTTCCAGCCGCCGCGGGTCCACACCTTGGCGCTGGCAGGTCTCGCGCAACAGCGCCACCAAGTCGCCCTCGTCGAAATCCCGGGGCGACAGGTTGAGCGACAGCCGCCCCTGGTAGTCACTGTCCCAGCGCGCCAGCTGGGCGATGGCGGTGCGGATCACCCAGCGCGTGACGCTGTGGATCAGCGCGGTCTTCTCGATCGCCGGGATGAAGTCGCCGGGCGCGATGGGGCCGAGTTGCGGGTGAGTCCAGCGCAGCAAGGCCTCGGCACTGCACAGGGTACGGTCGGGCAAGGCCAGGCGTGGCTGGAAGGCCAGGCTGAAGTCGCCGCGTTCGAGGGCTTCGGGAAGTTGCCGCACCAGCTGGAAGATCCGCTGGAAGGCCTGGTCCTGCGGTCGCTCGTAGAGTCCCCAGTGGCGCGGGCTCAGGGCTGCCTGGTCGACGGCCACCAGGCCCTTGCGCAGCAGGTCGCGCACCTCGCCTGGCGTCAGCACGAAGGGCACCACGCCGGCCTTCACCGGTGGGTCGATGGGGATCCGGTCGGCTTGTACCGGCGTCCTCAACTGGGCGATCAGAGTGTCCAGCAGGGGCGGATAGTCGCAGTCCGCGGGCAGCAGGAAGGCGAATCGCCTGGTGTCCACGTGATAGACCTTGGCCCGCTCGCTCAGGGCGTCGCACAGCCGGAGGGCCAGGCAGCGCAAGAAGGTCTCGAAGGGCCACATGCCTTGGGCCAGGACCAGTTGGTCCTTCCACTGGGTTTCCAGGGGGTCTATCAGCACCAGCAGACGCAACTCGCCGGGACGGAGTTCGGCCAGTTGGGCGACATCCGCCTGGAACTGCTGGCGGTTGGGCAAGCCGCTGACCGGGTCGCGTCGGCGCAGGTGCTGGCGCAAGGCGATGAGCCTCATCACCTGGGCGGCGAAGTCGTCCAGCCGCTTGCGTTCCGTCGCGTTCAGTTCCCGTGGCTGGCTGTCGAGAATGCACAGGCTACCGATGGCATAGCCGCCCTCGGTGACCAGGGTCGAACCCGCATAGAAGCGCACATGGGGCGCGCGCACCACCAGCGGGTTATGGCTGAAGCGCGCATCGCAACGAGCATCGTTGATCTCCATCCGGCCGTCCGCCGCCTGGATGGTATGGGCGCAGAAGGCGTCCTCTCTCGGCATCTGCGGGAGGTCGAAGCCAACCCGTGCCTTGAACCACTGACGGTCGCGGTCCACTAGGCTGATCAGCGCGGTCGGCACGTTGAAACTGCTGGCGACCAGTTCGCAGAGGCGATCGAATTCCTCCGCTGGCGCCGAGTCGAGCAACTCCAGGGCGTGCAGGGCGTTGAGGCGATCATCTTCGTACTGCAGGGAATCGGCCATCGGGCTATCTCGGGCGGGTCGATGAGCCTTGTACGGGCAACAAGCACATCTTGGGAGAACTGTTGCCACTCGAGCCGGACGGGGGCGGCAAGCGAGAGGCAGCTCGACTGAGGTATCGGCGAGAAATCGTAAGGCTTTAGCCTTTTCGTCGCTCCTGCCAGGCTAAAACCTTAGCGCGGCTGCACCTCAATCGCGAGCCCTGGTCGAAGAGACATTCGCCGCCGAGTATTCCCCATGACCCTCACCTGCCTGTTCGACATCAACGAGACCGTGCTCGACCTGTCCGCGCTGGATGGCCTGTTCAGCGAGCTGTTCGGCAATCCCCATAGCCGTGAACTGTGGTTCGCCCAGACCCTGCAGAATGCCATGACGGCCGAACTCTGTGGCCGCCATGCGCCCTTCGAGGTCCAGGGCCAGGCGGCGCTGGACATGGTCGGCGAGCGGCTCGGGCGTTCGCTGACCGCGTCCGACAAGCAGCGGGTGGCCGCGGCGCTGAAAGCCTTACCCGCCCATCCCGACGTCAGACCTGGACTCGACTTCGCCCGGGAGCAGGGCGTGCACTGTATCGCCTTCTCCAACAACGCCCGCGCCGCCACCCAGGCACAGCTTGAGCACGCTGGCCTGAGCGACGCCTTCGCCACCATTCTTTCCGCCGAGGACGCCGGCGCCAGCAAGCCGGCCACTGCCACCTATCGCCAGGCCGCCGCCAGCCTGGGGCAGCCGGCCGAGCGTCTGTGGCTGGTCGCCGTCCACGGCTGGGACATCGCCGGGGCCCAGGCCGCCGGCTTCAAGGGCGCCCTCGTGCAGCGGCGCCCCGACCAGGTGGCCAATCCCCTGGCACCCCCCGTGGTGACCGGAAGCGACCTGAGAGAGGCAGTGGCGCGCATTCTGGCGCATGAGGGCCGCAGCTAGCGGCCTGGCGTGCTAACGTCCGCGCCATCACCGGCCAAGTGCCGGTTTTTCAAGACAGTGAGAGTCGCTTTGCCATGACGGATACCCTAGCCCGGCTGCGCGCCGGCGAACTGGCGGGGGCCACGCGGCTGACCCTGCGCGCCGACCTGACCGAGTTTCCCGAAGAGATCTATGCCCTGGCCGACAGCCTGGAAATCCTTGACCTGTCCGGCAACCGGCTGACCCATCTGCCCGCTGATCTGGGCCGGCTGCACCGGTTGCGCATTCTCTTCTGCTCGGGCAATCCCTTCACCGAATTGCCCGAGGTGCTGGGCACGCTGCCCAACCTGGAGATGATCGGCTTCAAGGCCTGTGAGCTGGAGCAGGTGAGCGCGGCTGCGCTGCCGCCGCGGTTGCGCTGGTTGATCCTGACCGACAACCGCATCGCTACCCTGCCGACCGCCCTGGGCGAACGCCCGGCGCTGCAAAAACTAATGTTGGCGGGCAATCAGCTGGAGGCATTGCCGGCGAGCATGGCCGAGCTGCACCAGCTGGAACTCCTGCGCCTGTCGGCGAATCGCTTCGCGGCGCTGCCGCCGGCCATTCTCGACCTGCCGCGGCTGACCTGGCTGGCCTATGGTGACAACCCCCTCGGCGCCGCCCGCGAACAGGCGGTGCGGGCCCAGGCGGCCCAGCAGCAACGCATCGCCTGGCGCGATCTGCAGCTTGGCGAGCGGCTGGGGGAGGGCGCCTCCGGCATCATTCACCAGGCGTGCTGGCAGTCGCCCGAGGGCCCGCGCGAGGTGGCGGTCAAGCTGTTCAAGGGCAGCATGACCAGTGACGGCACCCCGGAAAGCGAAAGCGCCGCCAGTCTCAGTGCCGGTACCCATCCCTGGCTGATCGGCGCCCTGGGCGATCTGGCCGATCATCCCGAGCAGCGCAGCGGCTTGGTGCTGGAACTGGTGGAACCGGCCTTCGGCAATCTGGCCGGTCCGCCCAGCTTCACCACCTGCAGCCGTGACGTCTATCCGGAAGACACCCGCTTTACCGCCGCCGCCGTACGCGAGATGGCGGGCGGCATGGCCAGCGCCCTGGCGCACCTGCATGGCCACGGCTTGGTCCATGGTGACTTCTATGCCCACAACATCCTCTGGGATGGCGGCGCGCGCTGCCTGCTGGGTGACTTCGGCGGTGCCTCCCTGCTGCCCGACGACACCGCGCAGGCCGCCCGGCTGCAGCGCTTCGAGAGTCGCGCCTTTGGCATCCTGCTGGACGAATGGCTGGCGCGGTGCAGCGAACCGGTCGATCCGGCCCTGGCGGCCCTGGCCGAGGAGTGCCAGCAGAGTACGCTGGATGCGCGCCCGCTGCTGGCGGACGTGGCGCGTCGCCTGCAGGGTCGGGCCGACACCTAACTCAGCGCCCAGTCCACGGCAGCCAGGGCGTGCAGTCGGGTGGTGTCGAACAGCGGCACCGCACTGTCGCTCTGGTCCACCAGCAGCATGATCTCCGTGCAGCCGAGCACGATGCCCTCGGCGCCCTGGGCGACCAGCTCGCCGATGACCGCGCGGTAGGCTTCTCGTGATTCCGCGCGTACCTCACCCCGCACCAGCTCCTCGTAGATGATGCGGTGTACGGTCTGGCGCCCTGCCAGCTCGGGTACCCGTACCTCCAGGCCAAAACGCTCCGTCAGGCGCTCGCGATAGAAGGCCTGTTCCATGGTGAAGGCGGTACCCAGCAGGCCAATGGTCTGAAGGCCCTGGGCACGGATCGCCGCACCCGTGGGATCGGCGATGTGCAACAGCGGCAGCGGGGCGGCCCCCTCGATTTCCGTCGCCAGGCAGTGCATGGTGTTGGTGCAGAGCACCAGCGCCTCGGCACCGCCGGCCGCCAGCTGCCGCGCATGGCCTTGCAAGCGCTGACCCAGCGTCGTCCAGTCACCCGCATGCTGCAGGGCGGCGATCTCGGCGAAATCCACCGACAGCAGCAGGCAGGCGGCCGAATGACTGCCGCCCAGCCGGCGCCGGACCTCTTCGTTGAGGATGCGATAGTAGTGAGCCGAACTCTCCCAGCTCATGCCGCCCAGCAGGCCCAGGGTACGCATGGATTTTTCTCTCGGTGGCCAAAGAGGCCATCTTGCCTGGCGGGCGCGACGGATGAAGAGAGGCAGTGGCGCTTGGATGGAGCGGTACAGTGCGGCGTGCGACCGCCAGGCGGCAAGCGAGTCGGCGACTGGCGACGGCACCACCCTTCGCTATGCTTGCCAAAGGCCACTGTCGGCCCTGGAGGTGATCGTCATGCTCAAGGCACTGTTCACCGCGGTAGCCCTGACGCTCTTCGCGTCTGCCAGTGTCCAGGCGGCGCCCTGTCGGGATGCCCAGGGCACGTTCGTCAAGTGCGACACGACCAAGGCCAAGGCCGCGCGATGCAAGGACGCCCAGGGCAAGTTCGCCAAATGCGGCATGCCTGGAGCCAAGCCGGTCGACTAGGGCAAGCCGTCCGCCAGCCTGGAGGCCGGCGGACGCCTCGCTTAGGCCACCTTGAAACGACCCACCAGCTGATTCATCTGCACCGCCAGTTGCGAGAGTTCGCTGCTGGCCGTGGCGGTCTGGCTGGCACCGGCGGCGCTCTGTACCGAGAGGTCGCGGATGGTCACCAGCGCCCGGTCCACTTCCCGGGCCACATGGGCCTGTTCTTCGGCAGCGGTGGCGATCAGGGTGGTGCGTTCGGTGATACCGGTCACCGCGCTGGTGATGACCGCCAGCGACTGTTCCGAATCCTGCGCCAGGTTCAGGGTGCGCTGGGCGAGACCGGCGGTGGCATTCATGGTGCTGACCGCCTCGCTGCTGCCGCGCTGCACCTGGCTGATGACGGCTTCGATCTCCTGGGTCGATTGTTGAGTCCGTTGCGCCAGCGCCCGTACCTCGTCGGCGACCACGGCGAAGCCCCGGCCCGCATCGCCGGCACGCGCGGCTTCGATGGCGGCGTTGAGGGCCAGCAGGTTGGTCTGTTCGGCCACCCCGCGGATCACCTCCAATACGGTGGTGATGTTGCCGACATCGTTTGCCAGTTGCTGGATTTGCTGGCTGCTGTCGGTGACGTTGCCATTGAGCGCCTCGATGGCATGCACGGTCTGTTCGACGCTGGCGCGACCCTGGCGCGAGGCGGTATCGGAATCACGCGCCTCGGTCGAGGTGCTCTCGGCGTTGCGGGCGACTTCTTCCACCGCCGCGGTCATCTGGTTGACGGCAGTGGCGGCCTGTTCGATTTCCTGATTCTGCTGATTCAGGCCCCGGTTGGCGTCTTCGGTCACTGCGTGCATCTCGGTGGCGGCCGACGCCAGCTGGATGGCGGAATCGCTGATCTGCTGCAGGGTTTGCACCAGATTGCTGCGCATCCGCTCGAAGGTCAGGCTCAGTTGGTGGATCTCGTCGCGGCCCTGGTCCTGCCAGGATTGCATGAGGTCGCCATTGGCGATGCTTTCGGCCACCGCCATGCTGCGGCGGACCGGCACCACCAGGCTCTGGGTGAAGCGCCAGGCGATCAGCAGGGTCATGACCAGTGCCAGGACCATGGTAGCGGTCACATAGGTGAGGCTCTGCTCATAGAGGCTGGTCGCTTCCTTGCCGATCTCGGTGGCCTGCTCACGATTGACCTTGATGAGGCCCTGAACCTTGGCCAGCACCGGCTCGTTGAGCGGACGGAAGGTCTGGTTCAGATAGCTTCGAGCAGCGTCGGTGCCTTCGCTGGCCGAGCGCCGCAGCACCTCGTCCAGGGCCGTACGCCAGGGGGCGATGAGTTGGCGCAATTCCTGATAGATGCCGGCTTCCTTGTCGCTGCCGACCACGCTTTGATAGCTTTCCAGCGCCTTGCCGAAGCGCTCCAGCTCCTGCTTGAGCTGGGCCTGACTGGTCTGACTCACGTTGCTGTCGGTGGTCGTGACGAATCTCAGGGTTTCCAGGCGAATCTGCAGGATGGCGGACTCGAGTTCGGCTGCGATTCTGGTGCCGCCCAGGCTGCCATGCTCGATCTGTTGCTCGCTCTCCCGAAGCTTGCCGATCTGGTTCAGGCTGAATAGCCCGAGGCCAATCAGCAAGACCGCGAAACTGGTAAAGCACAGCAGCGCTCTGCTACCTATTTTCAGATTCCTTAATGACATTAACCGCTCCTAATTGCTGGAAATGACTGGCGGCAATGTTTCAAAAAACAATGGAACTTGAATCAGGTGGCCGATGAATAAGCTGAATCTGCGCTTGATCGGTAGCGCGATAGCTTTGCATCTTCTCTTTTTGTTTAGTCAATCTTATGGCGCTATTTTTCCGGTCTATCAGCCTGAGAGGCATTTTGGGATGTAATAAGGCATTCCTATACGACATGGGATCTTTGGTTGGCGTCCGAGCGGAGGGTAGCTATTGCACCTCAAGATGGTACTAATAAGGAAAATAACTGGATAACGTGGTCCTGCATTTCGGACTTAATGGTCCGAAATAATTTAAATAGTCCGGTATGGATGTTTTGCTTCAATCAAAACGCCAGGAAGTTAAAGGGCTAAGTTAACTACCGGCGCCCAAAGAAATAGCAATGATGAAATAACCGGAGGTAGGCGACGTGAGCGCGGGGTGGTGATGCAGGTTTCGAAGGCCCTTGTCCTGGCATCGGGCCGCTTGGGCCCGATGCCAGTTGAAAACCGGTTCTCAGTCGTCCTTCTGCGCCGACCCGGGTTCCGACCAGGCGCGGTGACGTTCGGCCTTCTGGGCTTCGCTCTCGACGCGATTGAGCACCTCGCCCTCATGTTGGACCTCGGGCCCACCGCCGTAGACATGATCCAGGCCCTGCATCAGGGCGGCATAGCCCTGGGCCGCGACCTGTACCGGATCGTTCTTGGGACCGGCGCCGACGCTGGTGTCGTCCTCGCCGGCGCGGTGGAAGAAGTTGGTATCGGTCTGGCCGGGCATGAGCACCGTGAGGGTTACGCCGCTGTCTTTGAGTTCGTTGCGCACGGCGAAGGCGAAGGAATTGATGAAGGCCTTGGAGGCGCCGTAGACCGCCTCGAAGGGAATCGGCGCCGTGGCCGAGATGGACGAGGTAAAGAGCACCCGGCCGCGACCGGCGGCGACCATGTCCGGCAAGACCAGTTTGGCCAGGTGCACGGTGGACATCACATTGAGCTGGATCAGCGCCATCTCGTCTTCCAGGCGCGTCTGGCCGACGAAGGCGCCGCCGAGGCCAACCCCGGCGTTGAGCACCACGACGTCCAGCGGCCGCCCTTGGCGGCGCAGGAATCTATAGGTCTCTTCCACGCCCACGGCAGTGCGCAGGTCGGCCGCATGGCTCCAGACCTTGACCCCCAGGGCGCGCAGCTCCCGCTCGGCGGCATCCAGACCATCGCCACGGGAAACCAGCAGCAGATCATGACCATGGCGGGCCAGCTGCTTGGCCAATTCGAAGCCGATGCCGCTGGAGGCACCGGTAACGGCGGCCAGTGGCCGGGTAACATTGCTCATGCTGAAATCCTCTGCAGACCTGTTGTAGCTGGGATCGTCGCGTAGGCGTGGCGCTCCCCGCAACCGACGGGTAACCCGAACCGGCATGGCATAATCGCCACGCCGTGTAGAGGAGACAAGCGATGCAGCCCGCGGATCTGGAAGCCCTGGTGACCTGGACCATGCCCTATGGCAAGTACGCCGGCCGTCTACTGGCTGATCTGCCGGGTCACTACCTCAACTGGTTCGCCCGCAGCGGCTTTCCGCCCGGCGAACTGGGGCGGCTGTTGGCGCTGATGCAGGAGATCGACCACAACGGCCTCAAGCCGCTGCTCGATCCGCTGCGGCGACGCTAGTCCGCCACACGGCGCATATCGATATGCGGAATCCCATCCTCGTCATACACCCCTGAGCAGGGCGTGAAGCCGTAGCGGCCATAGTAGGCCTGCAGGTGGGCCTGGGCGGAGAGGAACAGCGGACGCCCGGGCCAGCGCTCGGCGCAGACCCGCAGGGCCTCTTCCAGCAACTGATGGCCGAGACCGCTGCCCCGGCCTTGCGGCGCCACGATCACCCGGCCGATCACCGCCTCGTCACGCACCGCGCCGAGCAGCCGGAGATAGGCGAGCAGTTCGCCATCCTGCCAACCGAACAGGTGCCAGACGTCTTCCGTCAGATCCAGGCCGTCGGGATCGGGATAGACGCACTGCTGCTCCACCACGAAGACCCGGGCGCGCAGCACCAGGGCGGCATAGAGCTCCGCGGTGGTCAGTGTCGGGGCAGCGCGGCAGGTCCACTGGATGGCCATGGTCAGTCCTTGCGCCGGCCGGACAGCATGCGGAAGCGATTGCGGTTGAGCAGCACGTAGCCGGTCAGTTGCAGGCCGGCGGCAAACAGCAGGCTGCGCATGGCGCCGGGCTCGGCGGGCCGTGGGCCCTGATAGAGACCATAGAGGGCGAAGGCCACGCCCAGCAGGCCGAGGATAAAGAAGACCAGGCCGATCTTGGTCAGGCGGGGAAGGTTGCGCAGGTTCATGGGCATGTCGTCAAAGGCAAAGGCCGCCACGCTAACCGCCCGGACCGGGCTTGTCGAGCCGATAGGCAGCCGCGGCGGACTGGTCTAACGTGACCTGATGACCCTTTTCGCAGGAGCAGAGCCGCATGTTCAGTCATGTACAGGTAGGCGCGCGTGATCTGGAGCGCCTGATCGATTTTTACGACGGCGTGTTGCACGAACTCGGCCTGGTACGGATGCCGGCCGAAGACGACGGTGGCCCGCCCGGGTGTGGCTGGCAGCGGCCAGGTCGAGAGTGGCCGCAATTCTATGTGCAGTTGCCGTTCAATGGCCTGCCGGCCTCCTGGGGCAACGGCGTGCAGGTGAGCTTTGCCGCACCGTCGCCAGCGGCAGTGGAAGCGGCCTGGCACCGGGCGCTGCAGCTGAGCGGCAGCGACGAGGGCGCGCCCGGGGTGCGGCCAGGGTATGGCCCGGACTTCTACGCCGCCTATTGCCGCGATCCGGAAGGCAACAAGCTGTGCTTCGTCCATGCCGAGGGGCTGACCGCCGCCTGCGACTAGGGCCGTGCCTTGAGTCGTCGATCCAGCGGCTAGACGCTGGCCGACAGGGCGACCGCGTCGGTGCGGGCCGCCATGATGAAGTCGTTGCGGTGCAGGCCGCCGATGTTGTGCGTCCACCAGCTCACCGTTACCGCGCCCCATTCGGTGAGCAGGGCCGGGTGATGATCCTCGTGCTGGGCCTCCCGGCCGACCCGATTGGTGAAGTCCAGGGCTTCGAGAAAGTTGCCGAAGCCATAGCGGCGCTCCAGCCGCGGAACCCCCTCGCGTTCCACCAGCGTCCACCCCGGGACGGCCTTGAGCAATTCGGCACTGGCGGCCTCGCTCAAGGCCGGCTCACTGGAGCGGCAGGGGACGCAATGGGACTGGGCGAGATCGGCCATGGGGCGCTCCTTGAGGGAAGAAAGTCATTAAAGCGGAAGGGTACCAGACCCGCCGGTCAGCCTATGGCGTCCCGTCCGACCATGGTCGAATGGCCCGAAACCGGTGCGCGCCGTACAACGGAAGGTAACAAGAACAACAGTTTCCCGCCGAGGAGATCGTCCCATGAGTGCCGCTTTCTACCCGGTCCGCGCGGAAGTCGCTTCCCGGACCCTGACCGATGAAGTCACCTATCGTCGCCTGTACCAGCAGTCCATCCTCAACCCCGATGGCTTCTGGCGCGAGCAGGCCCAGCGCCTGGACTGGATCAAGCCCTTCAGCCGGGTCAAGCAGACCTCCTTCGACGATCATCGGGTCGACATCCAGTGGTTCGCCGACGGCACCCTGAATGCCTCCTACAACTGCCTGGACCGCCACCTGGAAACCCGTGGCGACCAGACCGCCATCATCTGGGAAGGCGACGATCCGGCCGACAGCCGTCACATCACCTACCGCGAACTGCATCGCGAGGTCTGCCAGCTGGCCAACGCCCTGCGCGGCCAGGACATCCATCGCGGCGACGTAGTAACCATCTACATGCCGATGATTCCCGAGGCCGTGGTCGCCATGCTGGCCTGCGCCCGCATTGGCGCGGTGCACTCGGTGGTGTTTGGCGGTTTCTCCCCTGAATCCCTGGCCGGCCGCATCAGCGACTGCCAGTCCAAGCTGGTCATCACCGCCGACGAAGGCGTGCGCGGCGGTCGCAAGATCCCGCTCAAGGCCAACGTCGACGAGGCCCTGACCAACCCGGCCACCTATTCGGTGCGTAAGGTGATCGTCTGCAAGCGCACCGGCGCCGACATCGCCTGGCACCGCCACCGTGACGTCTGGTATGAAGACATCACCTCGGTGGCCCCGGAGCACTGCGAGCCCAAGGAGATGTCCGCCGAGGCGCCGCTGTTCATCCTCTATACCTCCGGCTCCACCGGCAAGCCCAAGGGCATCCTGCACACCACCGGTGGCTACCTGACCTATGCCGCCCTGACCCACGAGCGGGTCTTCGACTATCGCCCCGGCGAGGTCTACTGGTGCACCGCCGACGTCGGCTGGATCACCGGCCACAGCTACATCGTCTACGGCCCCCTGGCCAATGGCGCCACCACCCTGCTGTTCGAGGGCGTGCCCAACTACCCTGACGTCACCCGCATGGGCCAGGTGGTGGACAAGCACCAGGTCAACATCCTCTACACCGCGCCCACCGCCATCCGCGCCATGATGGCCCAGGGCGATGCGGCCATGCAGGGCGTCGACGGCAGCAGCCTGCGCCTGCTCGGGTCCGTTGGCGAGCCCATCAACCCCGAGGCCTGGCACTGGTACTACAAGACCGTGGGCCAGGAGCGCTGCCCCATCGTCGATACCTGGTGGCAGACCGAGACCGGCGGCATCCTCATCAGCCCGCTGCCCGGCGCCATCGGCCAGAAGCCCGGTTCGGCGACCCGCCCGTTCTTCGGCATCCAGCCGGCACTGGTGGACAACGAGGGCAACCTGCTCGACGGCGCCGTGGAAGGCAACCTGGTGATCCTCGATTCCTGGCCGGGCCAGTCGCGCTCCATCTATGGTGACCACGACCGCTTCGTCGACACCTATTTCAAGACCTTCAAGGGCATGTACTTCACCGGTGACGGCGCCCGCCGCGACGAAGATGGCTACTACTGGATCACCGGTCGCGTCGATGACGTGCTCAACGTCTCCGGCCATCGCATGGGCACCGCCGAGATCGAGAGCGCCCTGGTCGCCCATGCCAAGGTCGCCGAGGCCGCGGTGGTGGGCATGCCCCATGACCTCAAGGGCCAGGGCATCTATGTCTACGTCACCCTCAACCAGGGCGAGGAGGGCAGCGAGGCGCTGCGCCAGGAGCTCAAGCAGTGGGTGCGCAAGGAGATCGGGCCCATCGCCACGCCCGACGTCATCCAGTGGGCGCCTGGTCTGCCCAAGACCCGTTCCGGCAAGATCATGAGGCGCATCCTGCGCAAGATCGCCGTGGGTGAGTATGACTCCCTCGGTGACATCTCCACCCTGGCCGACCCGGGCGTGGTCCAGCACCTGGTCGGTACCCATCAGCAGATGAGCCAGGCCGTGGCCTGATCCATCCGTCTTGCCAGCCGCCCGCGACCGTCACCGGTCGCGGGCGGTTTCTTTTGGGCGTCCCTATAAGGACTTGTCGCCAGGGTAAAAGCCCTGGCCGGTCAGCCGGGGCTAGAATCGCGCCAGCCGGCGGACCGGAGCGCACATCGGTCCGCTACCCGTGGCAAAGGCCGGGACAGGGGCACCACTCCGGCGTACCATGCGTGCACCCCACAAGGGTTTCATGGCGCGCGGTCCCCGGATCGGTCCGCACCCGCCGCTCTCGACAGGAAGCCAGACGTTAGATGACCATCCGCATCGCCTTTCTGCTGTGGCCCGACGTTCGTCCGCTGACCGTGGGCCTGGTCGAGGAAGCGCTGGAACTCGCTGCTCGCCATTCGAGCGATACGCCCTACGAGGTGCGCTTCCTGCAGCCTGGCAGCGACTTGCAGCCGCGGCTGCCGGGTGGCCACTGGGAGGGGCAGCTGGAACGCCTGGATCGGCTCTTCGTGCTGGCCGACGAACCTTCGCCCGCGCTGCCGCCGCCCCTGGTCGCGGCGCTGCGCCAGACCGCCCGGGCCGGTGTGGTCATGGGAGGCTTTTCCGCGGGCGTGCATATCCTGGCCCAGCTCGGCCTGCTCGACGGTCATCGCGCCGCCGTGCACTGGCGCTGGCTGGAGGAATTCAGCGAGCAGTTTCCCAAGGTCATCGCCACCCATCATCTCTACGAATGGGATCGCGATCGCCTGACCGCCTGCGGTGGCCTGGCCATCCTCGATCTCCTGCTGGCCATGATCGGTCGCGATCGCGACGCCGAACAGGCCGGCACCATCGCCGAGGAGCTGATCGTCGAGCGCCTGCGCGAAGGCAGCGAGCGGCAGCGCATTCCGCTGAAGAATCGGCTGGGGTCGAGTCATCCCAAGCTGACCCAGGCGGTGATGCTGATGGAAGCCAACATCGAAGAGCCCCTCACCACCGACGAGATCGCCCAGCACGTCTGTGTGTCCCGCCGGCAGCTGGAGCGGATCTTCAAGCAGTACCTGGCGCGGGTGCCCAGCCAGTACTACTTGGAATTGCGGCTGAACCGGGCGCGCAAGATGCTCACCCAGACCAGCAAGTCCATCATCCAGATCGGCCTGTCCTGCGGCTTCTCGTCGGGACCGCACTTTTCCAGCGCCTATCGCAACTTCTTCGGCGTCACCCCCCGCGATGACCGCAACCAGCGCCGCGGCGCGGCAGGCGAGGGCAGCATGGTGGCCGAGCGCTAGGCGAAGGGCCTGGCCCACGCCCGTCACTTCAGCTCAGCGGCTGCGCCGCCACTTCGCCCAGCCAGGTGCCCAGGCGGTTGGCTGGCAAGGGCGCGCCGCAGTGGAAGCCCTGGATCTCGTCCGCCGGCAGGTGCTGCACCTGGCGCAGGTGGTCGGCGTCTTCCACGCCCTTGAGCGTTACCGTCAGCCCCAGTGACCGACCGAGGTCGATCATCGCCCGAACCAGGGCACTGTCTTCCGGCGCATGGTCGGGCCGCGGGATCAGACTGCGATCGAGGCGGATGCCGTCCAGTGGATAGCGGCGCAGATAGGCCAGGGAGCACAGGCCGGAGCCGAAGTCGTCCAGGCACAGGCGCACGCCCAGGCCCTTGAGCGCGCCCAGGGTGTTGGCCACGTCCGCCGCCGGATCCAGCAGGGTACGCTCGGTAAGTTCCAGCTCCAGACGGGGCGCCGCCAGGCCGCTCTGATAGAGCACCTCGGCTACGGTCTGCACCGGATCCTCGTTGGCATGGAATTGCTGCGGCGACAGGTTCACCGATACCGAGAGCTGTTCCGGCCAGCCCTGGGCATCGTGGCAGGCGGTCTCCAGCACCCAGCGTCCCAGGCGTTGCCCGAGCCCGGCGTCTTCCGCCAAGGCCAGGAAGTCCAGGGGTTCCAGTAGGCCCTGGGTGGGATGGTCCCACCGTACCAGGGCCTCGAAGCCGCGCAGACTGCCATCGGCCAGGCAGCGCCGTGGTTGGTAGTAGAGACTGAGACGGTTGTCGCGCAAGGCCTGGCGCAGGTCCTGTTCCAACTGCCGGCGCAGCAGCACCTGTTCGTTCATGGCCGGCTCGTGGAAGCGCCAGGTGCCGCGACCGGCCGCCTTGGCCTGGTAGAGCGCGATGTCCGCCAGCCGCAGCAGTTCCGCCGGGATGCCGGTATCCCGTGGCGCCAGGGCCACGCCCAGGCTGCTGCCGATGAACACCCGCTGCTCGCCGAGGCGGAAGGGCTGGCGCAACTGCTCCACCAGGCGCCGGCAGAGGTCGGCGATGGCGCGTGGGTCGCGTTCGCCGCTGAGCACCACGCAGAATTCGTCGCCGCCCAGCCGCGCCACCAGATCGGTGGCGGTCACGTTCTGCCGCAGGCGCTGTGCCACTTCCTGCAGGACCTGGTCACCGGCCGCATGACCGAGGGCGTCGTTGACCGTCTTGAAGCGATCCAGATCCAGGCTGATCAGGGCCAGGGGACGCGGGTCCGGACCGTCCAGGCGGGTGGCGAGAAACTGGTGCAGGCGGTGGCGATTGGGCAGGCCGGTCAGGGGGTCGTGCCAGGACAGGTGCTGCACCTGGGCCAGGGCTTCGATCTCGTCGGTGAGATCCGTGACGGTGCCGCGATAGCCACCCTCGGGAATGGCGCGGGCCGCCACCCGACAGGTGCGCTCGCGACCACTGCCGTCCAGGTAGTGGCAGACCAGGGGCGGTCGCGGCTTGCGATCGTGCTCATGGCTGGCGAGCCAGTGCGCCAGGGTATCGGCATGGGGTGTCAGCAGCTCGTTGAGCGGGCGCCCCAGCCAACGTTCGGCGGCCTCGCCGGTGACCTCGGCGAAGCGCTCCGAAACGTAGACCAGACGCAGGTTGGCGTCGACCTCCCATAGCCAGTCCGAGGTCGCCTCGGCGATATCGCGGAAGCGGCGTTCGCCGATGGCCAATTCGCTGCGGCTGGCCAGGAGGTCGTCGTACTGGGCATCCAGCTGGCGCATCGAGACCAGCGCCTGACGAAACAGCCAGATCAGCCCCAACAGCAGGATCAGGACGCCACCACCGAATAGCGGCAGGGTCTGCTGCATGAGCCACAACCCCGGACGCGGCGGGCGCCAGGTCAGCTGATAGCGGGAGCCCGGCAGTTGCCAGCTGGCGCGGCTGCCGGTCGGGTCGGTGGTGATGCCCAGGGGTGGCAGGCCGTTGACTTCGCTCAGCATGGCCAGCTTGGCCGGACTCAGGACATTGACGAACACCAGCACCGAGGCTGGGGGATCCTGGGGGCGGACGCCGGCATGGTCGCTCGGCGTGATGGCGGCAGCGGCCACCAGCGCTGGCGTACCGCCTACGTTCAGGACGCCGGAGACGCTGCCGGCGCGGGCATCCGCGCTGCGTGCGGCCGCCAGCAGACCGGCGACGTCGCCGGCCAGCCAGGGCGTGGCGGGGTCGGCGAGCTGGCCATCGAGCAGGCGATAGCGGGGCTGGTTCTGGCCGTCGAACACCAGCACCCCTTCGTAGCCATAGACCCGGAACAGCGACTCGCCGAGGTTGCCCTGCGCGAAGGCCCAGTCACTGTCCAGCGCCTGGTGGAGGCGGAGATAGGCCTCGTCCCATTTGCTGTAGTCGATGAGGTTGCGGGCGACCTCTTCGTCGAGGCGTGTGAAGGTACGGCCAATGGCGCGCTCGGTCTGCTGGGCGACAGTGGCATCCTGGCGCACGGCGTTGTCGACCAGCAGGTAGCAGCCCAGGCCGATGAGCGCCAGCAGCAGTACGCACAGTGCCGGAAACAACCGCAGGATGATGGTGTGGCCGCGCCGGCGCGGCGGTGCGCTGCCGGACACTGGAGATGATGACATGCCTGAACCCTGGCTGATTGAGCGTTCCTGTGCCTTCGCCGGACGGTGCCCGAAGGCGACCGAGCGAAGCGGGTAGAACCTTGCCGCCGCTAGACTAGCCCGTGAAGAGGCGCGACGCTAAACGTAAAGTGGGAGATGCCAAGGAGATCGCGCTAAGCGACGCGCGAACCCCGTCCTAGGTGGGATTTCCCGCGCCGCCATAGGAGGCGCAGCCCTGCCAGGTCTGGCCATTGATGCGCAGTTCGGCCTGCAGCGACTGGACGGTGCCGGTACGGCCGTCCACGCAGCGCCGGGGGTTGATCCACAGCTCGACCTTCTCCCCGTTGGCTTCGGTAGACAGGGCGCGCATCCCGCCGGGCAGTTCTTCCTGCAGGTAGGGAAGGGCGCGGCGCTGCTGGCCAGCGGTGCTGATCAGCATGCCCTGGTTGCTCACCTGGACGTTCCAGTCCGGCCCGTGGCCGCTGGCGCTCATGGCGGTACGCTTGAAGTTGGGATCGCTGCAGCCGGGTCCGCTGTACTGCACGCGATAGACATCGGTGACGGCGAAGATGCCCTGGGCACCGTCGCGGCCGCCGGACTTCAGCTTGCCGCGCAGGTCGGCGAACAGCGACGCGGCGCCACTGTCGGCGGCCAGTTCGTGGGCGTCGCGCAGGATGGCGGTGTTGTTGGCATCGGTGACGTCGAAGAAGCGCTGTTCCTGGCAGGGACGGAACAGCAGCTGCTCGCCGCTCCAGCGCAGATCGCCCTGCAGGCGCTCGCCGCCCGGTGCACGCGGGGTGTCGTCGCTCTGGAACAGACTGCAGCCGCCGAGGAGGCCGAGCAGGGCGAGGGGAAAGATGGAACGCGGCGCTGGCATCGCGGGACTCCCGACTGAGGTGGGCACACGTTACTCAGACAACGCCGGGAGCTCAAGGACTTACCAGACGCGATAAGTCTTGCCGGTTTCCCTGCCTTCCACGCTGCGTTCGTAGGCCAGGGCCACGTCGGCGCCAGGTACTGGCTTGAAGCCGCGGAAGAAATCGCCGTAGTGGCCCAACGATTCTTCCAGCACCGTCGGACTCACCGCGTTGAGACGCTGACCCCGCGGCAGCTCGATGGCCGCGCCGCGTACGAAGCCCTCCAAGGCGGCATTGACCATGGCCGCCGAGCTGCCCTGGGCGATGGGCTGCTCGCTGAGGATGCCGGTGGTGAGGGTGAAGGAGGCGCCATCGGCGGCCTGCGCCTGGCCCAGCAGCACCAGGTTGACCTGGCCCATGAGCTTGTCCTGCAGGCCCTTCTGAAAGGCCTCCGGGGTCATCTCGGTGAAGGGCGCGAAGGTCACCGAACCCACCGCGCTGATCAGGGCATCGAAGCGGCCGACCTGGGCGAACAGGGTACGGATGGACTCCGGCTGGGTGATGTCGACCTGCAGATCGCCGGATTGGCGACCGACACGGATCAGTTCATGACGACTGCCGAGGCGTGCGGCGATGGCACTGCCCAGGGTGCCGCTGGCACCGACGAGGATGACTTTCATGGCTTGGACTCCTTGTAGAAGAGGAGTCCAGCCTAGGATGATCCATTGGCATGATAAATCGGCCTACAGGCAATCCAGTGTTTCCAGGAGGAAACGATGCAGGAACAGCTGGCGGATCTGGTGGCATTTGCCGTGCTCTGCGAAGTGGGCAGCTTCACCACGGCGGCGCAGCGGCTGGGCTGCAGCAAGGGACAGCTGTCCAAGCGTATCCGGGCGTTGGAGAGTCGGCTGGAAACCGACCTGCTGCACCGAACCACCCGCCGGCTGACCCTGACCGCCGCGGGTCGTGAACTGTTGCCGGAAGCCCAGGCGCTGCGTCGCCAGGGCGAGCGGGCGTTGCAGAGCGTGGCGCGGCTGCGCGAGGAGGCGACCGGTCAGGTGCGGCTCACGGTGCCGGTCTCGCTAGGCTACACCTTCTTCGAGGTGCTGCTGGCCTGTCGCATGGCGCATCCTGGTATTCAGTTGGAGGTGGTGCTGGACAACGGCTATCGCGAGCTGGTGGCGGACGGCTTCGACCTGGCCATCCGCGCCCGGGTGGAACCGGACGAGCGCCTGGTGGCGCGGCCGCTGTTTGCCATGCAGGAGCTGACCTGCGCCGCGCCTGGGTATCTGCAGCGGCACGAGATACCGGCAGCGCCGGCCGATCTCGCCGGGCACGCCTGCCTGGTGAACAGCCACTATGCCGAAGGTGAGCGCTGGCTCTATCACCGCGACCACGGGCTCGAACGGGTGCAGGTGAACCCTGGCCTGGCCTGCAACCACTACAGCCTGCTCAAGCAGGCGGCGCTGGCGGGGCACGGCATCGCCCGGTTGCCGTCGTTCATGGTGCACGAGGAGTTGGCCAGTGGCGCCCTGGTCTGGCTGCTCAAGGAGTGGCGCACGCCCAGCCTGCCGCTGTTTCTGGTACATCCTTACCAGGGTGGGCTGCCCAAGCGGACGCGGGTCGTAGCGGAAGCCTTGAGCGACTGGTTCGAGCGCAGTCGGCAGCGGTTGGAGGCCTTGGGGTAGTGGGGCTGATGGAGCTAAAGGCCTGCAGGGATAGCCCCCTCTCCCTCCGGGAGAGGGCTGGGGTGAGGGTACCCTTCGCCAGGAAGCCCCAGTGGAAAAGGCTGCGCCGTTTTCCACGCTACGGTGCTGTTGAGCTTCGACGATGGAGCCATCTCAACCCAACCTACGCGTTGCAGGGATAGCCCCCCTCTCCCTCCGGGAGAGGGCTGGGGTGAGGGCACCCTTCGCCAGGAAGCCCCAGTGGAAAAGGCTGCGCCGTTTTCCACGCTACGGTGCTGTTGGGCTTCGACGATGGAGCTGTCTCAACCCAACCTACGCGCTGCAGGGATAGCCCCCTCTCCCTCCGGGAGAGGGCTGGGGTGAGGGCACCCTTCGCCAGGAAGCCCCAGTGGAAAAGGCTGCGCCGTTTTCCACGCTACGGTGCTGTTGGGCTTCGACGATGGAGCTGTCTCAACCCAACCTACGCGCTGCAGGGATAGCCCCCTCTCCCTGCGGGAGAGGTCTGGGTGAGGGCACCCTTCGCCAGGAAGCCCCAGTGGAAAAGGCTGCGCCGTTTTCCACGCTACGGTGCTGTTGGGCTTCGACGATGGAGCTGTCTCAACCCAACCTACGCGCTGCAGGGATAGCCCCCTCTCCCTGCGGGAGAGGTCTGGGTGAGGGCACCCTTCGCCAAAAAAACCCAGTGGAAAAGGCTGCGCCGTTTTCCACGCTACGGTGCTAATGCGGCCGCTCCTACAGGTTCCTGTAGGAGCGGCCCATGGCCGCGATAAAATCCACAGCAAGAGTGCCTGCATCGGCAGATCGCCGGCGTCAAGAACTCAACCGCCCAGGTAGGCCTTGCGCACGTCCGGGTTGGCCAGCAGTTCGGCGCCGCTGTCCTGCATGACGATGCGGCCGTTCTCCAGCACGTAGCCGCGGTCGGCCAGCTTGAGCGCCTGGTTGGCGTTCTGCTCGACCAGGAACACCGTCACCCCATCCTGACGTAGCTGTTCGATGATCTCGAAGATCTGCTGGATGATGATGGGCGCCAGCCCCAGGGAGGGTTCGTCGAGCAGCAGCAGGCGCGGTTCGCTCATCATCGCCCGGCCGATGGCGAGCATCTGCTGCTCGCCGCCGGACATGGTGCCGGCGCGCTGGGCATAGCGCTCCTTGAGGCGGGGGAAGAGGCCGAGGACCTTGTCCAGCTGACGGTCGTAGCCGTCCTGCTCGGTAAAGAAGCCGCCCATGGCCAGGTTCTCTTCCACGGTCAGGCGGGCGAACACCCGGCGGCCTTCCGGCACCACGGCGATGCCCTTGCGCATGATCTGCGCGGTTTCCTGGCCGACCAGTTCCTCGCCTTCGTAGCGGATGCTGCCGCCATGGGCGCGCGGCGTGCCGCAGAGGGTCATCAGCAGGGTGGACTTGCCGGCGCCGTTGGCGCCGATCAGGGTGACGATCTCGCCCCGGTTCACCTGCACGCTGACGCCATGCAGCGCCTGGATCTTGCCGTAGAAGGTGGAGACGTTGTCGAACTGCAGCATGGAGGTCTCCATCAGGATTCGCCCAGGTAGGCCTTGATCACGTCGGGATTGTTGCGGATCTGCTCCGGCGTCCCGTCGGCCAGGGGCGTGCCCTGGTTGATCACCACGATGTGGTCGGAAATGCTCATCACCAGGTGCATGTCGTGCTCGATCAAGAGCACGGTCACGCCGTGCTCGGCGCGCAGCAGGGCGATGAGCGCCTTGAGGTCCTCGGTCTCGCGCGGGTTGAGACCAGCGGCCGGTTCGTCGAGCATGAGGATCTGCGGGCGGGTCATCATGCAGCGGGCGATTTCCAGGCGCCGCTGCTGGCCATAGGCGAGGTTGCCGGCGTTGCGGTTGGCGAACTCGGTGAGGTTGACCTGCTCCAGCCAGAAGCGCGCATAGTCCATGGCCTCGGCTTCGCTCTTGCGAAAGGCCGGGGTCTTGAACAGTCCGGCCAGGAAGCCGGTGTTGAGGTGGCGGTGCTGGGCGACCAGCAGGTTCTCCACTGCGGTCATTTCCTTGAACAGACGAACGTTCTGGAAGGTGCGCACCACGCCCTTGCGGGCGATCTTGTGCCCGGGCAGGCCCTGGATGGCCTCGCCGCGCAGGAGAATCTCACCGCCGCTGGGCCGGTAGAAGCCGGTCAGGCAGTTGAACACCGTGGTCTTGCCGGCACCGTTGGGACCGATCAGTGAGACCACCTGGCCCTGCTCCACGCGGATGTTGACGCCGTTGACGGCCAGTAGGCCGCCGAACCTCATGGACAGGCCGGAGACATCGAGAAGGGCTTGGCTCATTTGCGCAACTCCAGGTGCGGGCGTTGCATCGGGAGCAGGCCTTGCGGACGCCAGATCATCATCACGACCATCAGTAGGCCGAACATCAACATGCGGTATTCGCTGAATTCGCGCATCAGCTCCGGCAGCAGGATCATCACGATGGCCGCGAGGATCACGCCAAGCTGGGAACCCATGCCGCCCAGCACCACGATGGCCAGGATGATGGCCGACTCGATGAAGGTGAAGGATTCCGGCGACACCAGGCCCTGCCGGGCAGCGAAGAAGCTGCCGGCGAAACCGGCGAAGCAGGCGCCCAGGGTAAAGGCCGAGAGCTTGATCAGCGTGGGGTTCAGCCCCAGGGCGCGGCAGGCGATCTCGTCTTCGCGCAGGGCCTCCCAGGCGCGGCCGATGGGCATGCGCAGGAGGCGGTTGATCACGAACAGGGTCAGCAGCACCAGCAGCAGGGCGATCAGGTAGAGGAAGATCACCTTGTATTCGGAGTTGTAGGGGATGCCGAAATACTCGTGGAAGGGCGTCATGCCCTCGGGTGCCCGGCGCTCGAAGGTCAGGCCGAACAGGGTCGGCTTGTCGATGCCACTGATGCCGTTGGGACCGCCGGTCCACTGGGTGAGGTTGCGCAGCAGGATGCGGATGATCTCGCCGAAGCCCAGGGTGACGATGGCCAGGTAGTCGCCGCGCAGGCGCAGCACCGGGAAACCGAGCACGAAACCGAACAGCGCCGCCATCAGCCCCGCCAGTGGCAGGCAGACCCAGAAGCCCAGCCCGTAGTAGTGCGAGAGCATGGCGTAGGTATAGGCGCCGACGGCATAGAAGCCGACGTAGCCCAGGTCCAGCAGACCGGCCAGACCCACCACGATGTTCAGGCCGAGGCCGAGCATCACGTAGATAAGGATCAGGGTGGCGATGTCCACCGCGCCACGCGAGCCATAGAAGGGCCATACCAGGGCGACCAGCACCAGGCCCAGGATCACCCAGCGCTGGGTCTTGGGTTCGGTGAGCCTGGTGCCCAGGCCGGTAGCCGGCAGCTGCAGGCCGCCGCGGTTACGCCAGCCAGCGGTGAGCGAATCACGCACCAGTTGCCAGACGAACATCAGCACCGCGGCCAGGGCCACGATCCAGAGGGTACGCGGCGTGGCGCCGTGCACTTCGAGGTTGACGCCTACCGTCTCCAGCTTGAGGCCGAGGATGGGGTAGGCGACGGCCAGCACCAGCAGGGCGCTGAAGAAGGCGGTTCGCAGACGGGCACTCATACCTTTTCCACCTCCGGGCGACCCAGGATGCCGGTGGGGCGGAACAGCAGCACCAGCACCAGCAGGCTGAAGGCCACCACGTCCTTGTACTGGTCGCCGAAGACGTCGGCGCCGAAGGCCTCGGCCACGCCCAGTACCAGGCCGCCGAGCATGGCGCCGGGGATGCTGCCGATACCGCCGAGCACCGCCGCGGTGAAGGCCTTGATGCCGGCCAGGAAGCCCAGGCTCGGGTTGATCACGCCGTACTGGATGCCCAGCAGCACCGCGGCCACGGCGGCCAGGGTGGCGCCGATGACGAAGGTCAGGGCGATGATGCCGTTGGTGTTGATGCCCAGCAGGTTGGCCATCTTGATGTCCTCGGCGCAGGCGCGGCAGGCGCGGCCCAGGCGGGAGCGGGAGATGAACCAGGTCAGGCCGAACATGGTGAGCAGGGTGACGATGAAGATCAGCACCTGCACATAGGAGATCACCACGCCGTTCATGGCGTCGGTGCCGATGATGAAGTTGCCCGGCAGCAGGTTGGGGATCGACTTGTCCTTGGAGTCCTGGGCCAGCAGCACCCAGTTCTGCAGGAAGATCGACATGCCGATCGCCGAGATCAGCGGGATCAGCCGGTTACCGCCGCGCAGGGGGCGATAGGCGATGCGTTCGATGCTGTAGCCGTAGGCACTGGCGATGACGATGCTGGCGGCGAAGGCGGCGAGCATGACGATGGGCAGGCTGTGGATGCCCAGCATGGCGAGGCCCGCGATGGCGATGAACGCCACATAGGAGCCGATCATGTACACCTCGCCATGGGCGAAGTTGATCATGCCGATGATGCCGTAGACCATGGTGTAGCCGATGGCGATCAGGGCATAGGTGCTGCCGACCGTGAGGCCGTTCACCAGCTGTTGCAGGTAGTGGTAGAACTCGGGCATGGGTGTCTCCAGGGGACCTATGAGCACTTCTGGTGCGGGTCCCAGGCCTCGGATGGAGGCGGATAAACGAAGCCCACCGCCGTTGGCGGTGGGCTCCGGTGTTACAGGCAGGGCTTACTTGGCTTCGGTCTTGGTGCCGTCGGCATGCCATTCGTAGACCACGAACTCGAAGTTCTTCAGGTCGCCTTTGTCGTCGAACGCCAACTCACCGGTGGGGGTGTCGAAGGTGTTGCTGCGCAGGGCCTTGGCCACGTCCTCGGGCTTCTCGTCGCCAGCCTTCTCGATGCCCTGGGCGATGACCTGCACGGCGGCATAGGAGGGGAACACGAAGGGACCGCTCGGATCCTGCTTCTTGTCCTTGAACGCCTGGACCAGGGCCTGGTTCTTGGGATCCTGGTCGAAGGAGCGCGGCAGGGTGACCAGCAGGCCTTCGGAGGCCTTGCCGGCGATGGCGGAGATGGAGCTGTTGCCCACGCCTTCCGGACCCATGAACTTGGCGGTCAGGCCCTTCTCGGCCGCCTGACGCAGGATCAGGCCCAGCTCGGGGTGGTAGCCGCCGTAGTAGACGAAGTCGACGTTGGCCTGCTTGAGCTTGGCGATCAGCGAGGAGAAGTCCTTGTCGCCGGAGTTGATGCCTTCGAACACGGCGACCTTGACGCCGGCCTTGTCCAGAGTCTGCTTGACCGCGGTGGCGATGCCTTCGCCGTACTGCTGCTTGTCATGGATGACGGCGACGACCTTGGGCTTGACGTGCTCGACGATGAACTTGCCGGCGGTCGGGCCCTGCATGTTGTCCAGGCCGATGGTACGGAAGATCAGCTTGTAGCCGCGGTTGGTGAGGTCGGGGCTGGTGGCCGCCGGGGTCACCATCAGGATGCCTTCGTCCTCATAGATGTCGGAGGCGGGCTGGGTCGAGCTGGAGCACAGGTGGCCGACCACGAACTTGATGCCATCGTTGACGATCTTGTTGGCCACGGCCACGGCTTGCTTGGGATCGCAGGCGTCGTCGTAGATCACGCCTTCGAGCTGCTTGCCCTTGACGCCGCCGGCCTTGTTGATCTGCTCGATGGCCATCTGGGCACCAATGAACTCCATGTCACCGTACTGGGCGACCGGACCGGTCTTGGGACCGGCCAGACCGATCTTCAGGGTATCGGCCGCCAGGGTGTGGCTGGCCATGCCGGCGAGTGCCAGGGCCGCGATCAGACGGGAGAAACGCAGAGATGCCTTTTTCATGAGTGCTCCACTCGGAATGCTTTTATTAATGAGGCAGTTGGAAGCGAAAATGTGCCGATTTTGTTCTTTATGACGCGCTGCGCAGTTTAATCACCGTCTGTTCGTCTTGGAAAGCTGGCGACGACAACTTGTCGGACTTGTCGACCGCGCGTCCGGGCGCTCGGCAAGTGGGAAGGGCGCCGGTAGAATCCGCCCTTTTCGCGAGGCCCGCACCATGACCGATCACGCAACGCTCTACGCCACCCTGCTCGGGCAGACCGCCGCCATCGGCTGGGAAGAATTGCAACCGCATTTTGCGCGGGGCGTGTTGCTGGAAGTGGCGCCCGAACTGGACCTGATCAAGGCGGCCATCGCCGTGACCCAGGACGATGCCGGTCGTGTGGGGCAATGGCTGCAGCAGGGTCAGCTGGCCAAGGTCGACGAAGACCGGGCACGGCGGCGGCTGGAAGCCCCGGCGGTGGCCCTGTGGGCGGTGGTGGTCGCGCCCTGGGTACTGATGCAGGAGCGTCCGGTCGAGCGTTCCGCGGACTGAAACGCAGCGGCCCGCGCAAGGCGGGCCGTTGGTCGACGGTGAGAATCAAGCTTCGCTGTCGAGATCGCGCAGCTGGTGTTCGCCATAGCGATCGCCGGCAACCGCCTCCGGTGGCAGCAGTCGTTCCAGTTCGACGCGGTCCGCGGCGCTGAGCGTGATGTCCAGTGCGCCCAGGGATTCGTCCAGCTGATCGCGCCGCCGGGCACCGACCAGGGGCAGGATATCCTCACCCTGGGCGGCGACCCAGGCCACCGCCAGCCGGGCAGGGGTGGTGCCCCGGCGTTCGGCGAACTGCTTCAGGCCTTCGACCAGCGCCAGGTTGCGCTCCACGTTGCCCGGCTGGAAGCGCGGGCTGAGCGCGCGGAAGTCGCCGCTGCCGGAGGGCTGGCGCCAGTGGCCGCTGAGCAGGCCCCGGGAGAGCACGCCATAGGCGGTGATGCCGATGCCCAGTTCGCGGCAGGTCGGCAGGATCTCCGCCTCGATACCGCGCGAGACCAGCGAATACTCGATCTGCAGGTCGCAGACCGGATGCACCGCTGTCGCCCGCCGTAGGGTATCCGCCCCCACTTCGGAAAGGCCGATGTGGCGGATGTAGCCGGCCTGCACCAGCTCGGCGAGGGCGCCCATGGTGTCCTCGATGGGCACCTGGCGATCCAGCCGCGCCGGGCGATAGATGTCGATATGGTCCACACCCAGCCGCTTGAGGCTATAGGCGACGAAATTCTTGATCGCCACGGGGCGGGTGTCGTAGCCCAGCCATTCGCCGCCCGGACCGCGTAGGGCGCCGAACTTGACGCTGATCAGGGCCTCATCCCGCCGACCGCGCAGGGCGTCGCCCAGGAGCAGCTCGTTGTGGCCCATGCCATAGAAGTCACCGGTATCGAACAGGGTGACGCCGCGTTCGAGGGCGGCCTGAACGGTGGCGATGGCTTCGCCACGGTCGGCGGCGCCATAGAGGTCGGACATGCCCATGCAGCCCAGACCGAGCGTGGATACCAGGGGGCCCTGCTGGCCCAAGCGACGCTGTTGCATGAGGGATTCCTCGTCAGGTGGATGAGGCTGCACTCTAGCCTCCAAGGCGCTGTGCGATAATCCGGGCTGGACACAACGACCTGTGCGCTCAGCCGTACAATGGAGGTGCCAATGAATCTGGATGACCTGGCAGCCTTCGCCGCCGTGGCCGAGGCGCGCAGCTTTCGCGGCGCCGCCTATGTGCGCGGTGTGGCGGCGTCTTCCCTGAGCGATGCCGTGCGCCGGCTGGAGCGGGAGCTGGATGTCCGGTTGCTGCATCGCACCACTCGCAGCGTGACCCCCACCGATGCCGGCCAGCGCCTGCTGGAGCGCCTGACCCCGGCGCTGCGCGAGGTACGCGGCGCGCTGGACGCCATCAATGCCGAGGGCGAGAGCCCGGTCGGTAGCCTGAGACTCAACGTGCCCACCATCGTCGCCCGGGTGCTGTTGCCGCCGCTGATCGGGCCCTTCCTGGCCAGGCATCCCGGCATTCGCCTGGAGGTGGTGGCCGAGGATCGATTGATCGACGTGCTCGCCGCAGGCTTCGATGCCGGCGTGCGCTACGACGAGCATCTGGAAGGCGACATGATCAGCGTGCGGCTGGGCCCGGCCACCCAGAGATTTGCCGTGGCGGCCACGCCCGCCTACTTGGAACAGCATGGCGTACCTGTGCATCCCACTGACCTGGTCAGGCATTCCTGCATCGGCCATCGTTTCGCCAGTGGCCTGGTGGCGCAGTGGAGCTTCGAGCGCGGCAGCGAGGTCATCAATGTCGCGCCGGGCAGTCGCCTGCTGGCCTCGACACTCGATCTGGAATTGCAGGCCGCCCTCGACGGTGTCGGCCTGATCTATTCCTTCGCCGACTACCTGGCCGAACCCCTGGCCGACGGCCGCCTGGTCGAGGTGCTGGCAGACTGGTCCAGCGTCTTTCCCGGTCCGCGGCTCTATTACGCGGATCGCCGCCAGCTGCCGGCCCCGCTGCGGGCTTTCGTGGCCTTCTTGCGCGAGCGTCACGGCTAGGCGATACCGCCAGCCGCCGCTACCCTGGGGGTCCGACCGCCGTCCGGAGTCTCCATGACGTCCCTGTTTTCCCGCCTGATGCAGCCCTCATGATCATCGGTACCGCCGGCCACATCGACCATGGCAAGACCGCGCTGATCCAGGCCCTCACCGGGATCGCCGGTGATCGGCGGCGCGAAGAGCAGGCCCGGGGCATCACCATCGACCTGGGCTATGTCTACGCCGACCTGGGTGACGGCGGGCTCACCGGCTTCATCGACGTACCCGGCCACGAGCGCTTCGTGCACAACATGCTGGCCGGTGCCAGCGGCCTGGACCTGGCCTTGCTGGTGGTGGCCGCCGATGACGGCGTCATGCCCCAGACCCGCGAGCACCTGGCGATCCTCGAATTGCTCGGCATTCCCCGGCTGCTGGTGGCCCTGACCAAGGCCGACCGGGTGGACGCCGAGCGTCTGGCGGAGGTGCGCCAGGAAGTCGGTGTGCTGTTGGCTGCCGGGCCCTTCGCCGGGGCGCCACTGTATCCGGTGGCCAGCCCCAGCGGCGCAGGCATCCCCGCATTGCGCGCCGCCTTGCTGAAGGCCCTGGGCGAGGTGCGTGAGCGCAATGCCCGGGGCAGCTTCCGCCTGGCGGTGGATCGGGTGTTCAGCGTCGCCGGTGCCGGGGTAGTGGTTACCGGCACTGCCTTTGCCGGTCAGGTCGCGGTGGGCGACGAACTCCTGCTCACCCCACGCGGGCAACGCCTGCGGGTGCGCGGTCTGCATGCCCAGAATCGCGCGGCCGAGACCGCCCGGGCCGGTCAACGGGTTTCCCTCAATCTCGCCGGTGAGCGGCTGAGCACCGACAGCATCGCCCGCGGTGACTGGCTGGTGGCCGAGGCGCTGCATGCGCCCACCACCCGTATCGATGTGGAGCTTTGGCTGCTGCCCGGCGAGGCGCGCAACCTGGCGCACTGGACGCCGGTGCACGTGCACCTGGGTGCCCAGGATCTCACCGGCCGGGTGGCCCTGCTGGAAGGCGACAGCCTGGCACCCGGAGCCACGGCCCTGGCACAGCTGGTGCTCAATGCCCCGCTGCACGGCGTGCATGGCGATCGCCTGGTGCTGCGCGACCAGTCCGCCCAACGCACCCTGGGCGGCGCCCGTCTACTCGATCCCTTCGCACCAGCGCGGCATCGCCGCACGCCGCAGCGCCTGGCACAACTCCAGGCACTGCTCCAGGGCGGTCTGGAGGAGGCCTTGCCCGAGCTCCTGGCCCAGGCCGACGGCGGTCTCGATCCGCGATTGCTGGCGCGCCAGTTCAATCGGCCCGAAGGCGACTGGCAATTGCCAACCGACACCCTGAGGGTGGAAACGCGCGTCGGCCCGCGGCTGTTCCAGGCTTCTCTGTGGCAGGCAGCGCTGGAGCGCCTGAGCGAGGCGCTCGTAACCTTTCACCAGGAACAACCCGACGAGCTGGGCCCCGATCGGGATCGCCTGCGCCGCATCGCTGCACCGGCGCTGGAACGGCCCGTCTATCTGGCCCTACTGGAGACGGCCCTGGCCGAAGGGCGACTGCAGAGCAGCGGCCCCTGGCTGCACCTGCCCGATCATCGGGTACGCCTCACCGAGGCGGAGGAGGGGCTCAAGGCCCGGCTCTGGCCGCTGCTGGAGGCCCAGCGTTTCGATCCGCCCTGGACGCGGGACCTGGCCAAGCACCTGGGTCAGCCCGAGGCCGAGGTACGGCTGCTGCTGCGCAAACTGGCTCGGCTGGGGGAACTGACCCAGGTGGTCAAGGATCTCTTCTATCCCCAGGCGAGCCTGGAAGCCGCGGCCGGCGAGGCATTGCGCCTGGAGCGCGAAGCAGGGATCATTCGCGCCGCGGCCTTCCGCGATGCCCTCGGCATCGGCCGCAAGCGCAGCATCCAGATCCTCGAATGCCTGGATCGCATCGGTTTCACCCGTCGCTTCGGCGACGAGCGCCGGGTTCGCCCGGACAGCGCCTGGGCCCGCGCGGCCAAGGGTTAGCGCAGCAGAGGAAGGCAATCACGCCCGGTGGCGTGGCCGGGCTTCAAACCCGGTTGGGGACGGCAGCCGTTCCCGGGTGGGTTCGACTCCCACTGCCTTCCGCCATTTCCCGCCGTCAGTGCCCATCCGCCAGCTGATGGATCACTCCGCCTTCCCGTTGCAACTCCTGCAGAAACCACTTGGCCTCCCAGAGCAACTCAGGCATGTAGAGGCCCGCAGGTAGCGGGGTGCCAGTCTCCAGTCCCAACACTCGCTCCAGCGACAGCACCAGGCCCAGAGCCGTGAGCGACGACTGACCGTGGCGGAATTCCAGCACGGCACGCCGGGTGGTCCACCGGCCCGCCGCTTCGCCGGTGACGGTCACCACGATCTCGGCCGCCGTTTCCGCCCCTCGGCGGCGACTGGAGGACTCGCCCGTGGCCAGGTCGAAGCGGATATCTCCGGCCCCGGTGGCAGAATAGAGGCTCAGCAGGTCGATGGAGCCGAAGGCGGTAGCAGGCAGCCGGCGACCGTCCAGCGCGGTGATCTCTCCCTGGATCGCTGCGCCGGTCAGCCAGTGACGTCGACCGTTGTGGAACACCAGCGCGGCAGGGGCGGCGCTGTGGACACGCTCCATGTCTTCCCAGGCCAGCGGACCGGCTGGATCCTTTCCGTCGAGCAGGACGTCGATCTTGATAGCGTCGACCCGCGCCAGGCCGCTTGCCTGGTCGAGCGCGAGCGCCAGAGCGGCTCCGGAGGCCCAGTGGCTGGACAGCACCAGAGCGTTGGCAGCAGGGCGGTGTATGAACTGCGCGACCTCCAGCCCCAGTTCGGTGACGCCGGTGTTGGCATTCAAGTAGGGGATGCCCAAGGTCTGGGCCAGGCGCAGGCCGTGCAGCGCCTGGTCCGGCGCGAGCATGATCATGGCGCCGGGGGAGAGTGTCTCGTCCAGACCAAGTCCTGGCCGGTCGAGATCGAGGATGACTGCCTGGGCATTGCCCGCGATCCGGGCCACGGCCTGGGCAGTGCCAAGTGTGCGACCGCCCACCAGCAGAGGCCGGTCGGGGTGGCGCTTGCGAAACCATTGGACGGCCTGGCGGCCTACCGTGCCTGAGCCACCAGCGAAAAGTACGGGTTGCAGTGTCATGATCCGGTCCTCGATAGCGAAATGATGGGATCCATCGTCGGCGATAACCCTGATGTCGAGGATTCAGTGACCTGTTCCGCGGCCACCACGGCAGGTCTGGCTGAAGACATCTTTTGCCGATAACCTACCAATAGTAGGTCTTATTCAGGATTAACCTACCTTTAGTAGGTTTGCAAGGTGATTTGACGAATGGCAGAACGATCCAAGGTGGAAAATTCAGGCTCGGAGAGCTCTGGACGACGCCTCTCGAAGGCCGCGCGGCGGCAGCAGTTGCTGGAGACGGCGCGGTTCATCGCACGGGAAGAGGGGGCGGATCGCTTGACTCTCGGCCATCTGGCCGTGCGGGCCGGAGTGTCCAAGCCGGTGGTTTACGAGCACTTCGGTACCCGCTCGGGGCTGCTCATCGAGCTCTATCGCTGGTTGGATCTGGCGCAGATGGACGCCTTCCGCCAGACCCTGGTCGCCTGTCAGCAGAGTGCCGAAGAGGCCACCGCGGCGCTGGCCGAGGGTTACATCCGTTGCGTGACCGACATGCAGGGCGAGGTCGGGATGCTGGCGGCGGCGCTGGCGGGGAGTGAGGAAAAGACGGTGGTGTACCAGGAGTTGCTGGAGCACGGCACCCAGATGGTGGCGGCGGTGCTAACGCCACACAGCAGGCGCTCCGCCACAGAGTTGCAGGTGTCCTGCATCGGTCTGGTCGGCGCTGGCGAGGCCCTGGCCGCGGCCGTGGTGCGCGGGGCACTGGGCGAGCACGAGGCCATCGAGGCCTTCACCCGCCTGGTGCGCGCGGTGCTGTAGCCGGCGGCGCTAGTAGACGTCCTTCAGATAGCGCTTCTGTTCGCTCATCCCGCGCAGGTACTCGCTGGCGGCCTCGTCGCTGAGGTGGCCATGGGTGGCCACCACCTGGCGCAGGGCCTGGTCGACGTCCCGGGCCATGCGGCTGGCGTCGCCGCAGACATAGACGCGGGCGCCGTCCTGCAGCCAGCGCCAGACTTCGGCGCCGCGTTCGCGCAGCCGATCCTGCACATAGACCTTCTCGGCCTGGTCGCGGGAGAAGGCCAGGCTGAGTTCGCTCAGCAGGCCATCACGCTGGAAGGCTTCCAGCTCGTCGCGGTAGTAGAAGTCGTGGGCGGCATGCTGTTCGCCGAAGAACAGCCAGTTGCGCCCCTGGTCGCCCCGGGCGCGGCGCTCGTGGAGAAAGCCGCGGAAGGGGGCGATGCCGGTGCCGGGGCCGATCATGATCAGCGGGACGTCGCCCTGGTCCGGCAGGCGGAAATGACGCGAGGACTGGATATGCACCTCGGTGGCGGCCTCGCCCAGGCGGTCGGCGAGAAAGCTGGAGGCCACGCCCTTGCGCTTACCGTAGCGCACCGCCGAGACGGTGAGGTGCACCTGGCCAGCATGGGCCAGGGGGCTGGAGGCGATGGAGTAGAGGCGCGGCTGCAGGCGCTTGAGGCTGCCGAGCAACTCGCGGGCGTCGTGGCGGGCGGGAAAGCGGGCCAGCACATCGGCCAGTTGCCGGCCCCAGAGCCAGCGCTTGAATTCGTCGCGGTCGTTCAGCAGGGCGCGGCAATCGTCACTGCCGCTGCGCTCGGCGATCAGCGCCAGGGTCTCGGGGTTGGGGCGGGCGATCTCGTAGTGCTCGCCCAGGGCCTGACGCAGTGACAACTCCCCGACTTTTGGCACGGCGACCGGCTGTTCGCCGTCCAGACCGGCGAGGGTGAGGATCTCCTCGACCAGCTCCGGGCAGTTGCGCGCCCTCACGCTCAAGGCGTCGCCGGCCTCGTAGGCCAGGGGCTGATCGGATTCGAACCCGAACAGCCGCACCTCCTTGTTGGATCCGGCGCTGTTGAGTCTGCGGTTGATGACCAGCCGCGCCGGGACTGGCACCGGGCGATTGGGCGTGGTCGGGGCGGTGACGGACACGCTGGTGGTATGGGGCGCCAGTTGCTCTTGCAGCCTGGCCAGCCAGGCATCGGCGCCGTCGAGACCATCGGCGTCGCAGTCCAGGCGCGGGCACAGGCGGCGAGCGCCGAGTTCGGCCAGGCGGGTGTCGAGGCGCTGGCCGTGGCCGCAGAATTGCTCGTAGGTGGAATCGCCCAGGGCCAGCACGGCGTAGTCCAGTTCGGCCAGGGAGGCGTCGAGGCGACTGAGGCCCTGCCAGAAGGCCTGGCCGTTGTCCGGCGCCTCGCCGTCGCCAAAGGTGCTGCTGACCAGCAGCAGGCGGCGGGCACCGGTCAGGCGTTCCACGGCATAGGCGGCCATGTCGTGCAGTTCCACGCTGAGACCGGCCTGGCACAGGCGGGCGACGCAGCGCTCGGCCAGGGCTTCGGCGTTGCCGGTCTGGGACGCCCAGAGCACTACCAGATCGGCCGGCGCGGTGGGGGCCATGGCCAGGCCGGCGGCCTGGCTTTCCGGTAGGCGGCTGAACAAGCCGGCGAGCAGGCCGTCGAGCCAGAGGCGGGTGTCGGCGGCCAGCGGCGCCTGGGCCGGCAGGCAGGGCACGCCCTGGGTCGCGCCGTCGCGCAGACCGTCCATGAAGCCTGCCAGGTAGGTGCGCTCGGCCGCGCTGAGCTGGGGCCGTACCGCGGTCGCGACCCCGGTGAGCTCGGCCAGGCGCGCCAGGGCGGGCTGGCGGCTGCTCTCGGCGACGGGCTCGTCAACCGGCAGCTGGCGGTGGGGAATGGTGGCGACGCGAGTCAGGCGCACGGCGCAGACCTTGAGCTCCGGTTGCAGCGAGAGCGGATCGACGGCGTCGCTGGTGACGGCATTGATGGCCAGGTCGCTGCCCTGGACGTCGGCCCAGTGAAAGGGCGCGAAGCAGTTGCCGGGCTGGACCCGGTCGCTAAGGGTCACCGGCAACACGGCACGGCCACGACGGGAGGTGATCTCCAGGTGGTCGCCGTCCGCCAGGCTCAGGGCTTCGGCATCCTGGGGATGTACCTCGATGAACGGGGCGGGGTTGAGGCGGTTCAGGGCGGCGATCTTGCCGGTCTTGGTCAGGGTGTGCCACTGGTGCTGCAGGCGGCCGGTATTGAGCACGAAGGGGTAGTCGGCATCGGGCAGTTCCGCTGGCTCCAGGTGCGGGCGGGCGAAGAATTGCGCCTTGCCGCTGGGGGTGGCGAAGTTGAGGGCGGTCGGTTCGCCGGTGGCGTCCACGCGCAGGGTCTGGCTGCGGCCATCGTTGCGATAGCGGATCGGCTGGCGCGGATCGCTCTCTGCGCTGGGGCAGGGCCATTGCAGCGGCGTCTCGCGCAGCCGCGCATGACTGGCGCCGCGAATGTCGTAGCCGGTCTGGGGGTTGTGGAATTGCCGGATCTCGTCGAACACCTCGGCGGCCGAGGCATAGCTGAAGTGCTCGCCATAACCCAGGGCGCAGGCCACGTCGGCGATGATCCGCCAGTCGGCGCGGGCCTCGCCGGGCGGGGTGACGGCCTGGGGCGCCAGGGTCAGGTTACGCTCGGAGTTGATCATCACCCCGTCGGCCTCGGCCCAGAGCGCGCCGGGCAGCAGGATGTCGGCGTACGGGTTGGTCTCGGTGTCGAGAAAGGCGTCCTGGGTGATCACCAGCTCGGCGGCCTGCAGACCGCGGACGACCGTCTCGCGATTGGCCACGCTTGCCACCGGGTTGGTGCAGATGATCCAGCAAGCCTTCACCTTACCGGCGGCCAGGTCATCGAACAGGGCGATGGTACCCTGGCCGAGGCGGGTGTGCAGGGTGCCCTCGGGGATGCCCCAGGCCCGCTCGACGAAGGTGCGGTCGGTAGCCGACAGCAGGCTGCGCTGGCCGGGCAGGCCGGGGCCCATGTAGCCCATCTCGCGCCCGCCCATGGCGTTGGGCTGGCCGGTGAGGGAGAAGGGGCCGCTGCCGGGGCGGCAGATCTTGCCGGTGGCCAGATGCAGGTTGCACAGGGCGTTGGTGCTCCAGGTGCCGTGGGTGCTCTGGTTCAGGCCCATGGTCCAGAGGCTGGTCCATTCGCCGGCCTCGCCGATCCAGCGTGCGGCGGTACGGATGTCCGCCTCGGTCAGCCCGGTCCCCGCGGCCACCCGTGCCGGGGTGTAGTCGGCGAGAAAATCGGGCATGGCCGCCCAACCTTCGGTATGGGCGGCGATAAAGGCTTCGTCCAGATGGTTCTCGGCGTACAGCAGATGCAGCAGACCGTTGAGCAACAGCAGGTCGCTGCCGGGGCGCAGTTGCAGGAAGAGATCGGCCTTCTCGGCGGTGGCGGTGCGCCGCGGATCTATCACGATCAGCTTGGCGCCGCGCTTGACCCGATCCAGTAGGCGCAGGAAGAGGATGGGATGACAGTCGGCCATGTTGGCGCCGCTGACGAGGAAGAGGTCGGCACGGTCGAGGTCGTCGTAGGAGCCGGGCGGACCGTCGGCGCCAAGGGACAGCTTGTAGCCGGTGCCGGCACTGGCCATGCACAGCCGGGAGTTGGATTCGAGCTGGTTGGTGCCGATGAAGCCCCGGGCCAGCTTGCTCACCAGGTACTGGGCCTCCAGCGACATCTGCCCGGACACATAGAAGGCGATGGCGTCGGGGCCGTCGCGGTCGAGGATGGCGCGCAGGCGTTCGGCGGTGGCGGCGACGGCCTGGTCCAGCCCGGTCTGCACCGGTTGGTGGGAGCGGTCGTGGCGGACATAGGCCTGCCCCATGCGCCCGCTGTCCACCAGCGCCTGGTGGCTGGTGCTGCCCTTGGTGCAGAGGCGGCCGCGATTGGCGGGGTGGTCGCGGTCACCGCTGACCTTGATGACCCGGCCGTCCTCCACCTGCATGACGATCCCGCAGCCGACGCCGCAGTAGGGGCAGACGCTCTTGATGTGGGTAGTGGCCATGGCAAGGATCCTTCAAGAACCAGAAAGCGAAAAGGCGCCGGTCGCGCTCCCTGGGGGGAGGCAAACACGGCGCCTTTGTCGTGAAGGGGGCGATCGGCGTTGACCGCTCCATGCCGGGGATTTAGCAAGGCTCGCGCCAGCTCGGTCCGGCGCGCTCAGGGAGCGCATCACTGCTGGTCTGGCGGGGTGCCAGCGGCGCTGATCGAGGTCGCTTCCCTCTTGGTCGAGGTGCGCCGTGACGGGGCAGGCAGGCCTTGCCCTGCACCGTTGTGGTTCCGGCTGGCACGCATCCGGAACGTGGGCGGCAGTCCCCTTTGCCGGCTGCAGGCCGCGCCAGCTTCGGATATATAGGCCATCAGGCGAAACTGGCACAGCCGATGCAGAAGCCTTGGCAGACCCGTCCATTCGGGTCGCCCGGTCGATCAACGGCGATCGACAGCCACTGCAGGCGACGGGCACGGAGCAGCGCCTGGCGCTCCTCCCTACCAGAACAGGCAAAGGCGCCTGAGACCGCAAGGTTTCAGGCGCCTTTTTATTTGCCGCGACTCAACCTGATTGGCCCCGGCCGGGGGATAGCCTCCATGAACAGCATCGTGACCCGCAAAGAACGCCTGATCGTCGTCGGCAACGGCATGGTCGGCCATCACCTCGTCGAGCAGCTGCTGGCGGCCGGCGCCCTGGACCACTACGAGATCCACGTCTTCGGCGAAGAACGTCAGCGCGCCTATGATCGGGTACACCTCTCGGAATACTTCGCCGGTCGTGACGCCGAATCCCTGGCCATGAGCGAGGCCGGCCTCTATGCCGTGCCCGGTCTGGTGCTGCACCTGGGCTGCGCGGTGACCGCCATCGACCGCGAACAGCGTGAGGTGCTGACTTCTGAAGGCGCCTTTGGCTACGACCGCCTGGTGCTGGCCACCGGTTCCTATCCCTTCGTGCCACCCATCGAGGGAGCCGAGGGTGACTCGCGCCTGGTTTATCGCACCCTGGACGACCTGGACACCATCCGCCTGGCCGCTGCCAGGGCGCGCCGCGGCGTGGTGGTGGGCGGCGGCCTGCTAGGGCTAGAGGCGGCCAATGCCCTGAAGTCTCTGGGCCTGGAAGCCCATGTGGTGGAATTCGCCCCACGGCTGATGCCGGTGCAGCTGGACGATCTCGGTGGCGCCGCGCTCAAGCAGCGTATCGAGGACCTGGGCGTGGGCGTGCATCTGTCCAAGGCTACCCAGAACATCACCGCCGGCAGCGAGTACCGCTACCGCATGAACTTCGCCGGCGAGGATTTCCTCGAGACCGACCTGATCCTGTTTTCCGCCGGCATCCGGCCCCAGGACGCCCTGGCCCGCAGCTGCGGCCTGGAGCTCGGCCCCCGCGGCGGGGTGGCGGTGGATAACGGCTGCCTGACCAGCGATCCCTTCATCCACGCCATTGGCGAGTGCGCCGCCTGGAATGGCAGCGTCTTCGGCCTGGTCGCGCCGGGCTACCAGATGGCGCGCCTGGTATCCGCCACCCTCTGCCACGGCCAGGGCACGCCCTTCACCGGCGCCGACATGTCCACCAAGCTCAAGCTGCTGGGCGTGGACGTGGGCTCCATCGGTGATGCCCACGGCGCCACCCCAGGCGCCCGCAGCTATCGCTACATCGACGAAGCCAGCGCCAGCTACCGTCGCCTGGTGGTCTCCGCCGATGGCAAGCACGTCCTCGGCGCCGTACTGGTGGGCGACAACAGCTACTACGATACTCTGCTGCAATACGCCCAGAATGGCATCCCGCTGCCCCAGGATCCGGCCAGCCTGATCATGCCGGTGGGCGAGGGCGCCCCGACCCTGGGCGCCGACGCCCTGCCGGCCACCGCCACCCTCTGCTCCTGCCACAACGTCACCAAGGGCGCGGTCTGCGCCGCCATCGACGCCGGCTGCACCGATCTCGCCGGCATCAAGAGCTGCACCAAGGCCGCCACCGGTTGCGGCGGCTGCGCGGCGCTGGTCAAGCAGGTGTTCGAGCACGAACTGGTCGCCCGGGGCGTCGCGGTGGACAAGAGTCTCTGCGAACACTTCGCCCATACCCGCCAGGAGCTCTATCACCTGGTGCGGGTGGAAGGCATCCAGAGCTTCGACGAGCTGCTGGCGCGCCACGGTCGCGGCCACCATGGCTGCGATATCTGCAAGCCGGCGGTGGCCAACGTCCTGGCCTCCTGCTGGAACGCGCCCATCACAGCTCCGCACCTGGTGCCGCTGCAGGACACCAACGACACCTTCATGGCCAACATGCAGAAGAACGGCACCTATTCGGTGGTGCCACGCATCCCGGGTGGCGAGATCAGCCCGGAAGGCCTGATCGCCATCGGTCAGGTGGCGAAGAAATACGACCTCTACACCAAGATCACCGGCGGCCAGCGCATCGATCTCTTCGGCGCCCAATTGCACGAGCTGCCGGACATCTGGGGCGAGCTGATCGCCGCCGGCTTCGAGACCGGCCATGCCTACGGCAAGTCGACCCGCACGGTGAAGAGCTGCGTGGGCAGTACCTGGTGCCGCTACGGGGTGCAGGACAGCGTCAAGATGGCGCTGAACATCGAGCACCGCTACAAGGGTCTGCGCGCGCCGCACAAGCTCAAGTTCGCGGTGAGCGGCTGCACCCGCGAATGCGCCGAGGCCCAGAGCAAGGACATCGGCGTGATCGCCACCGAGAACGGCTGGAATCTCTATGTCTGCGGCAACGGCGGCATGCGTCCGCGCCATGCCGAGCTGTTCGCCACCGACCTGGATGACGAGACCCTGATCCGCTACATCGACCGCCTGCTGATGTTCTACATCCGCACCGCCGACCGCCTGCAGCGCACCTCGGTGTGGCGCGAATCCCTGGAGGGCGGTCTCGATTACCTCAAGCAAGTGATCATCGAAGACAGCCTGGGCCTGGGCATTGAGCTGGAAGCTCAGATGCAGCTGGTGGTGGATCGCTACGAATGCGAATGGGCCAACGCCCTGAACGACCCCGACAAGCTCAAACGCTTCCGTACCTTCGTCAACCAGCGCGGCAACGACCCGGACATTCACTTCGTCAAGGAACGTGGCCAGCGCCGACCGGCGCGTCACCACGAACTTCAGCTCATCGCCGTTACCGAGGAGGCTTGACCATGACCCAGACCAATACCGCCCACGCCCTGCAACCCACCTGGCAACCCCTGTGCAGCCTGGCCGACCTGGTGCCCCAGTCCGGCGTGGTGGCCCTGCACGAGGGCGAGCAGGTGGCGCTGTTCTACCTGCCCGATACCGAGCAGAAGGTCTTTGCCGTGGGCAACCGCGATCCCAAGTCCGGTGCCAACGTCATCGGCCGTGGCATCGTCGGCCAGCTGGGCCAGGATCTGGTGATCGCCTCGCCACTGTACAAGCAGCATTTCCGCCTGGCGGATGGCGGCTGCCTGGAGTATCCCGAGCAGGCGCTGCCCACCTGGGCGGTACGGTTGAATGGGGAGCGGGTGGAAATCGCCTGAGGCGGCTTGGCCCTCACCCCAACCCTCTCCCGAAGGGAGAGGGGGCGGTACGGCGTGGCGCGGAGCTATTCGCGTAGCCTGGACAACGGCGCAGCCTTGTCCGGGAATAGCTGACGCGATACCAAGTGACACTCACCCCAACCCTCTCCCGGAGAGATAGGGGGCGGTACGGCGCGGCACGGCGCTATTCGCGTAGCCTGGACAACGGCGCAGCCCTGTCCGGGTGATCACCGCGCCTACTGCGACTGACTGTTGCACCCCCGGCAGTGCAGTGTTGCGCGATAGGTGCCGGTCCAGGCAGGCGAAAACCCTCGGACGGGACGATACTCAAGGAGCGGGGACGCTATCCGCCCGAGCCTGGCAATCGCCCCGCGGGAGATCACCATGCGCCTGACAAGAACCCTTCGCTCCGCACTGTTCATCACCCTGCTGCTGGCCCTGGCCGCCGTGGCCCTGCTGGAAGGCTGGCGCGCGCAACCGGTGGGCGAACCCGCCTTGCGCGCCGATCCGGTCTGCACCCACGGCTACGCGCCTTATGGCTGCTATCCGGTGCCAGCCCGCGGTGGCGATCTGGGGTGGCTGGAGCGCCTCTAGACGGTCAACCAGCCCGTAGCTCCGTGTCCAGCAGCGCCGTCAGCTCGCTGGCAGACAGGGCGTGGCCGACCAGCGCGCCCTGGACTTCATCGCAGTGCTGCGTTTGCAGCCAATGCAACTGGCCTGGCGTCTCGACGTCCGTCGCCGCCACCTTGAGGCCCAAGGTTCGTCCGAGGCCGATCAGGGCTTGTGCGATAGCCGCGTCGGCGTGCTGACGTTCCGGGTGGGTGACCACGCGGCTATCGAGGCTGATGCCGTCCAGCCACGGCTGGCGCAGTGCCTCGAAGGCGGTGAGACCCCTGCCGAAGTCGGCCAGGCTCAGACGCACCCCCAGCGCCTTGAGCGCTTGAAGGTGGTCCAGTTGCTGATCACAGTCGGCATGTAGCAGCGTGTCCGGAAGCTGCAGCTCCAGCCGTTCCGCTGCCAGGCCAGTCGCCTGCACGGTCTGGGCGACCGCTTCCAGCAGCTCCCCGGCAGCGGCGAATTGGCGTGGCGACAGACTGACCACCAGCTTCAGGGGCAGGGGCCAGGTAGCCGCGCTGCGACAGGCGCCCTCCAGCAGCCAGATTGCCAGGGAAGCACCAAGGCCAAGCTCTTCGGCCAGGGGCAAAAAGGCGTCCGGAGGCAACAGTCCGCGTACCGGGTGGGCCCACTGCACCTGGACCTCGACACCGCATAGGCCACCATCGGCGACGCTCCGGCGGGGCAGGTAGCTCAGGCGCAGCTGGTCACGCGCCAGCGCCTGGCGCAGTTCCTGTTCCAGATCACGACGCTGGCTGAGCTCGGCGTCCATGGCCGGCGCATGAAAGCACCAGCCGTTGCGGCCCGCGGCCTTGGCCTGGTAGAGCGCGATGTCGGCCAGCCGCAGCAATTCCTCGACCTGATCGGCCTGGCCCGGCGCCTGGGCGATGCCGATGCTGGTCCCGACGCTGACGGTCTGCTCGTCCAGCAGGATCGGCCGGGCGATGGCGGTTACCAGCCGGGCACAGATCTGGTCGACCGTCGTGGCATCCAGGTGACCGAGCAGCACCACGATGAATTCATCGCCGCCCAGCCGCGCCACCAGGCCGCCGGGCCTCAGGCTGGCTTGCAGACGACGGGCGATTTCCTGCAGCACCCGGTCACCGGCGGCGTGGCCGAGGCTATCGTTGATCGGTTTGAAGCGATCCAGGTCCAGACTGAGCAGGGTGAGCGGCGTGCTGGGTTGCGCCAGTTGAGCGGCCAGGTAGTGCTGCAACTGCAACCGGTTGGCCAGCCCGGTCAGGCTATCGTGTTGCGACAGGTGCTCGATTTCGGCCTGGGCGTTGACCGCGGCGGTGATGTCACTGGCGGTTCCACGAAAACCCGCACCCTTGGGCAAGGGACGGGCGGTGATTTCGCAGACCCGGGAATGGCCGAGACGGTCACGATAATGGCAGCGCAGCACCTGACGCTCGTCGAGGTGTCGAGCGTTGTCCAAGAGCCAGTCAGCCAGGCTGGTCGTCTCGGTGCTGAACAGCTCCGCGAGCGGCCGACCGAGCCAGCTGCCAGGCGCATGCCCGGTGATGCGGGCGAAGCGTTCGGACAGATAGGCGATGCGGCCTTCGGCATCGCTTTCCCAGAGCCAGTCGGAGGCCGCCTCGGCGAGCTCGCGAAAGCGGCGTTCGCTGCGACTCAGCTCCGTTTGGCTGGTGACCAGGGCATCGAACTGCTGGTCGAGCTGCCGGGCCGAATTCAGCGCATGGCGGATCAGCAGCGCCAGCACCAGGCCGAGCAACAGCACCCCGGCCAGGAACACCGGTAGCGTCCGGCGCAGCAACTGGGCGCCGGGCCGTGGGGGTTGCCAGTTGAGCAACAGCGGTGAATCCAGCGGGCGCAGGGATTCATGATCGGGCAGAGGCAGCCGGGAGGCCTGCAGCGTCGGCAGCCCGTAGGTGTCGCTGAGATGAGCCAGGGTCGCAGGGTCGAGCACATTGACGAACAGCATCACCGAGGGCACGCCGGCGCCCGGCGTGACGCCATAGCTCGCGCCCGGCGTGATGGTGGCGGCGGCGACCAGCGCAGGGACGCCGCCGACACTCAGGATCCGCACCAGGCTTTCGGTTTCTCCAGGTCGCTGGCGAGTCGCCGCCAGCAGGGCAGTGAGATCCCCTTCCAGCCATTGCGCGGCCGTGCGCTCCGTTGGCTGCCCGTCGATCACGGCATAGACGGTACGGTCCTGGGGATCCAGCACGAAGACGCCGTTGTAGCCATAGAGCTCATAGGGAATGTCGCCAACGTTACGCTCCTCGTTGGCCCAGAAGCGATCGACCTTCAGGTGCAGGTGCTTGTAGGCCTCGCCCCACTTGGCATAGTTGATGATGTTATGGCCGATCTCGTTTTCCACCTGCTCCAGGGTGCGGGTGATATAGGTCCGCGCCCGCTGCTGGACATCGGCGTCCTGGCTGGAGGCGGTCTTGATCAGCAGGTAGCAGCCGATGCCGAGCAGGATCGGCAGGGCGCAAATGACCGGAAACAGGCGCAGCAACAGGGCGTGACTGCGACGGGTGGCGATGGGGGTTGACGACATGAGGGACCTGGGCGGCGCTGGACGACGGTCAGATTTCCTGCGCGGTGGCCAAAGACGGCGCGAGGAATATCTGGCCAGGTGCCATTATCGGCGACTGGCTAACAGACGTCTGCTCATCATCGGACTAGGGGCAGCGCTGAGCTGCCCGGACGGTCGACCGCTCAAGGACGCGGCGGATAGCCGATCAGCAGTTCGTTGATCAGACGGCCAAATCCGGCACTGCGTTGGGCGGGCGTGGCGTTCTGGTCGTCCAGCAGCCGCTCTTCGCTGGCACGCCAGACCAGTTTGCCGTCGCGGCCGTCGAGCATGTCGAGCTGCACCGTCATCACCGGATAGGTGACGGTCTGGGTGCGCACATAGCTCGGTCCCCAGGGGCCCGGGCCCCAGGCGGAGCCCCAAGGGCCACCCCAGCCCGGACCCCAGTAGGGGTCGGCATAGCTGTAGCTCTGCTGACGCTGGTCGAGGATCACATAGAGCTTGATCCTGAGGTCTGGCCGCGTGCCTGTCGCAGCGGGGCGCAGCCCACGCTGGTCGAGGCCGCCGCTGACCGAGTCGCACAGGCGCTGCTCGGTGAGGTCGCTGCGCACCCGGGGATCGTTGGGTCGGTACTCGATGGCTGGATCGGCCCAGCTCCAGCTGCGATAGGCGGCGAAATCGCGGCTGGCGTCATAGTCCAGGTTGCGGGGTCCCCGCTCGGCACAGGCCGCCAGCAGCAGGACCGACAGCAGCAGGAGACAGCGTTTCATGGGCGAACCTCTGGGTGAGCGCACTAGTCTGCTTGGACTGGCTTAAGGGCGACTTATCCCCTCAGCTCGGCGGATAGTTGGCCAACAGGCGGCGGGTGGTATCTCTCAAGGCACGCACGCGTTCGCTGCCGTTGCCCCCGGTGGCCTGTTCGGCGGCCGAATGCCAGAGCACCCGGCCACTGGTGGGGTCGAGCAATTCAACCTCCAGCACGTCCACCAAAAAGGTGCGGGTACGGGTCCGCGCCTGGCCGACCGTGGCGCCATAGCCAGGCCCGTAACCGTAGGGCCCATAGCCGCCGTAGCCATAGTTGGTGTCGTAGTAGTCGGTGTACTGCTCGCTGCGCTGCTGCTGGGTGAGGCGGGCACGGACCTGCAGATCGGCACGGGCACCCCCGAGTGCCGGCCGCAGGCCGCGCTGGTCGAGGCCATCGGCCACTGCCTGCTGTACGGTCTGCCCATCCAGGCCACCGCTGACCACGGCGGCACCGGGTGCCCAGCGCCAGGTGCGATAACGACTCCAATCGGTGGGCGCCGCCGGATAGGCTGCTGGATCCTGCTGCGGCGATACCGGTGCCGAGGCCTCCGGTAGGCTGCTGGCGACATAGGGGTTGGGACTCTGGCAACCGGCCAGGGCGAGCAGCGCGAGCGACAGGCAGAGCAGGGGGCGACGCATGACCGGTTCCTCGAAGGAATGCTGGCCAGAGCATACCGCGCCCGGCGTTATCCTGCCTCAGGTTGGCAGAGCCAATGCAGATAGCGGCCGAGACCGGCGAAGGCCGGGTGCCGTCGGTGGGCCAGTTCCATGGCCACCAGCTCCTCGCCGTTGGCGCGAGCCTGGAATTCCAGCGGCATGTAGTCGTGAAAGACCCGTACGCCGCTGCGCGCCTGGATCTGCCAGTCCGGCGCCAGCCAGGCCTCGACCTCGCGGGGATCGAGGGGCTGTTGCGGCGTGAGACCACGGCGACCCTCGCCCGCATAGTCGCCCCGCTTGAGCTTGCGAAAATGGCCCTTGAGCAGATTGCGATAGATCAGGGCGTCACGGTTGTAGAAGGCCAGGGACAGCCAGCCGTCGGTGGCCAGGCAGCGCTGCAGCGTCGGCAGGATCGCCGTGGGCGTCTCCAGCCATTCCAGCACCGCGTGGCAGAGCACCAGGTCGAAGGGTTCGGCGAAGGCGGGCAACTCCTGCCAGGGCAGCGCCAGCCAATCGGCCCGCAAGCCGGCGGCCGCGAAGGCCTCCTGGGCGCCGGCGAGCATGGGCGCCGACGGCTCGGCCAGGGTCACCGCATGACCCTGCTGGGCCAGCCAAAGACTCATGTGGCCGAGGCCGGCACCGACGTCCAGCACCCGCAGCGGGCGTTGCGGCAGCACCTCGGCGAGATCCGCCTGCAGCACGGCCAGGCGGATGGCGCCCTTGGTGCCGCCATAGATGTTGGCGGCGAAGCGGGTGGCGCGGTCGTCGAAGAAGGTATCGCTCACGGCAGGAAGCGCCTCTCGTTGTCGGCCAGCTTGGCCAGCACCGCCTGTTCCACGTCCAGCTCCAGTTCGCTGCCCAGTTGCAGCAGATAGAGCAGCACGTCGGCGATTTCCTGGCCGGCGTGTTCGCGCTCAGTGGCGCTCAGCGCGCGGGCCTCGGCATCGCTCTTCCACTGGAAGATCTCCACCAGCTCGGCCATCTCGACACTGGCGGCCATCGCCAGGTTCTTGGGGTTGTGATAACGCCGCCAGGCGTTGGCATCGCGGATGGCGTGCAGGCGGGTGAGCAGGGCAGGGAGGTCCATGGGCGTCCGGAGGCGTCGATAAACCACCATTCTCCCATGGCTGGCCCGGCGGACGGCAGTGTCCTGGCTGACGGCGGCCGGCGACAGCCCAGGCCGACTGCTCTACCCTGAGGCCTCCCCCTGACG
This sequence comes from Pseudomonas sp. Marseille-Q7302, assembly GCF_965111925.1. Lineage (NCBI taxonomy): Bacteria > Pseudomonadati > Pseudomonadota > Gammaproteobacteria > Pseudomonadales > Pseudomonadaceae > Pseudomonas > Pseudomonas sp. Marseille-Q7302. The sequence continues at coordinate 1,414,024 of NZ_CBCOPK010000001.1, forward strand.
TTGGCTGCTGGAGACCTGATGAAATTTCGCCTGTCCGGACTGTTGCTGGCCCTGACCATGATCACCGGCACTGCCCATGCCGAACGGCTGCTGCTGGAGGGCACCCTGGGGCAAGCCAGGGTGGTGGTGGACGTCGATCCCGCGGCCAACGACGAAGCCTATGGTCGCTATTTTTACGAACGCTATCGTCGCGATCTGCGCCTGAGCGGTCCGGCGCAGCGGGGCGACCAGCTTGAGCTGGAGGAGGGGGCGCCCTGGCAGGACGGACCCAAGGCCCGCTGGGCACTGGCCCGAGGTAGCGACGGACGCTGGACCGGTACCTGGAATGGTGAGGGCAAGACCTTGCCCATCGCGCTGGCGCCGCTGCACCTGGCCGAGGCCGTGGACACGGGTAGCTATCGCCAGAAGCTGCGCCAGGAAGACCCCTACGAATATCGCCGGCTGCAGGGACTGAGCCTGGTGCAGGGCGAGCGTCAGACCTTCATGGGCCGTGGCCTGCGCTGGTGGCGCGAGCCGGTCTCGGGCATGCGGTTGTTCACCGTGGACGGCGCCAGCGAGGCGGCCAACGGCGTCTTGCGTGAACGCCTCTGGCAGGAGGTGGACGCTCACCTGAGCTGCATCGGCAGTGACGGCGACCATAGCCTGACCGTGACCCCTCAATTGCTCACCGAGCGGGTGCTCAGCGTCAACCTGTTCAGCGAATACAGCTGCAGCGGTGCGGCTCATCCGGATTTCGGCAGCGCGCCCCTGACCCTGGATCTCAAGAGCGGCCGCGAACTGGCGCTGGAGGATGTCCTCTGGCTGGGCCGCGGTGCGCCGATCCGGCCGGCGGCGGACGACCGCTATTCCCAGGCGCTGACGGACTATCGGGAAAAGACCCTGGCACCCTGGGTGGTCCGGCTCTTCACCCGGCTGTATCCGGAGTTGATGCAGGCGCCGGCCAATGGCGACGGCTGCGACTATCGCAGTGCCGATGTCTGGCAATTCGCCCCCTGGTACCTGACGACCAAGGGGCTCTACCTGGGCCCAACCTTCTACCGCGCTGCTCGCAGCTGCGACGAGCCCGGCGGCACCCTGGTGCCCTACGCCGAAGTCCGGAAACATCCGGGGCCGCGGGTGGGATTGCTGCCGCACTGAGGCCTAGGTTGGCGCCGGGTAAGGTTGGGCTTCGACGATGAAGGCGTCTCAACCCAACCTACGCGGTGGTCGACCAAGCAGCAGTAGGTTGGCGCTGAGCGCAGCGAAGCCCAACGAGGCTCCCGTTGGGCTTCGACCATAGAGCTGTCTCGGTCCAGCCTACAAAAGCAGTCGTAGCGCGGAGAACTGCATGGCGGTTTCCACCGGGAAGGAAGGTCCCGCGTGGGTAAGGCTGCGCCGTTACCCACCCTACGGTCGCCGTCAGCCCGTAGCGTGGAAAACCGCAAAGCGTTTTCCACTGGCAATGAGGTATTTGCGGCGGAAAGCCGCCCTTCATCCACCTCTACTCGTCGGCGATCAGCCGCTTGCCCAGGGTGACGACCTCGGCCTCGGCATAGCCCAGGGCGGTATAGAAGCCGATGATCGCCGCGTTGTCCCGCCGTACCATCAGTTGCAGCTTGGGACAGCCTCTTTCGGCCAGCAGCCGTTCGGCGATCTCTACCAGGCGGCGCGCATGGCCGCGGCGCTGATGCTCCGGTGCCACGGCGAGGTAATAGAGCCAGCCGCGATGGCCGTCGGTGCCGAGCATGGCGTTGGCCATGAGGATGCCATCCACTTCGCCTACGAGGAACAATTCCGGCTGCTCGGCCAGCTTGCGCTGGATGTCGCGGTAGGGATCGTTCCAGGGGCGGGTCAGGCCGCAGACCTGCCAGAGACTGACGATGGCCTCGGTGTCGGCGGGCTGGAAAGGGCGGATGTGCATGGGGAGTTCGGCAAGGGGGCGGAGCTCAAAGATAACAGGCAGGGTTGTGGGCTTCGAGGAGGGTGCTGGCTTTGACGGCGCTATCGCGGCCATGGGCCGCTCCTACGGGTTTTGACATCCTGTAGGAGCGGCCCATGGCCGCGATAAGAGCGTTGCTCCTACGGATCGGCGTCAGTAGGAGCGGGCGCATCAGCGGACTGCCGTGGCCGGGATTGAGACGTCAGAAGCCGCTAGAGAAAGTTCTCCGCATAGTGGCAGGCCACCTGGCGGGCTTCCACGTTGCGCAGCGCCGGCACCTCGGTCTTGCACTTCTCCGTCGCATAGGGGCAGCGACGGTGGAAGACGCAACCGGGTGGCGGATCCAGCGGGTTGGGCAGTTCGCCCTGGATGCGGATGCGCGGCTTGCTCGGATCCGGGTGCAGGCTCGGGGTGGCCGACAGCAGCATCTGGGTATAGGGATGCAGGGGCCGCTCGAACAGCAGGTCGCGACTGGTCTTTTCGACGATGCAGCCGAGGTACATCACCATCACCTCGTCGGCGATATGGCGCACCACCGAGAGGTTGTGGGAGATGAACACATAGGCCGTGCGGTACTGCTGCTGCAGATCCATGAACAGGTTGAGCACCTGCGCCTGGATGGAGACGTCCAGCGCCGAGGTCGGCTCGTCCGCCACCAGCACCTTGGGCTGCAGCATCATGGCGCGAGCCACGGCGATGCGCTGGCGCTGGCCGCCGGAGAACATGTGCGGATAGCGCTGGTAGTGCTCCGGCCGCAACCCCACCTGCTGCATCATCGCCTGGACCTTCTCGCGTCTTTCAGCGCGCGAGAGGCTGGTGTTGATCTGCAGCGGTTCGGCCAGCTGATCGCCGATCTTGCGCCGCGGATTGAGCGAGGCATAGGGATTCTGGAACACCATCTGCACCTCGCGGCGCAGCTCCTTGCGGCGGGCGGCATCGGCCTTGGCGACGTCCTGGCCACCAATGACCAGGCTGCCGGTAGTGGGCTGCTCGATCAGGGTCAGGGCGCGGGCCAGGGTGGACTTGCCGCAGCCGGACTCCCCCACCACGGCCAGGGTGCGTCCGGCCTGGAGGTCGAAGGAGACGCCGTTGAGCGCCTTGACCGTGGCGTTGTCCTTGAACAGGCCGCGGGACAGCTGATAGTGCTGGGTCAGGTCGCGGGCTTCGAGCACGTTCCCCTGGGTGACAGGGGTTTCGAGGACGGTGGCTTCAGACGGCGCCATGGCGATCCTCCGGCAGCTGACTGGGACGTTGATGTTCGGGCAGCACTTCGGGCGCCTCGCCCGGGCCGACATTGCGCGGGAAGAAGCAGCGCACCGCTCCGCGGTCGTAGGGCTCCAGCGCCGGACGCTCCTGGCAGCGCGGCTGCACATAGGGGCAGCGCGGGCTGAGCAGGCAGCCGGCCGGCCGGTCGTAGCGACCGGGCACGATGCCGGGCAGGGTGTGCAGGCGGTCCGTCTGGCTATGCTCGGGAATGGCCGCGAGCAGGGCTTCGGTGTAGGGGTGGGCGGGCGCGTCGAACAGCGTCGGCACCACGCCTTTCTCCACCGCCTGGCCGGCATACATCACCACCACGCGCTGGGCGGTCTCGGCCACCACGGCGAGGTCGTGGGTGATGAGGATCAGCCCCATGCCCTCGTCACGCTGCAGGTTGACCAGCAGTTCCATGATCTGCGCCTGGATGGTCACGTCCAGGGCGGTGGTGGGTTCGTCGGCGATCAGCAGGCGCGGCTCGGCGGCGATGGCCATGGCGATGGCGACGCGCTGGCTCATGCCCCCTGACAGCTGGTGCGGATAGGCGCCGAGGCGACTGGCCGCCGCCGGGATCTCGACCTTTTCCAGCAGCTCCAGGGCGCGCTGGCGGGCGGCGCGACCCTTGAGACCCAGGTGCTGACGGATCACTTCTTCCAGCTGGAAGCCCACGGTGTAGCTGGGATTGAGCGCCGTCATCGGGTCCTGGAACACCATCGACAGCTCCTTGCCGATCAGGTGACGCCGACGGCGACCCTTGAGGCTGAGCAGGTCCTGGCCATCGAAGGTCAGGCGGTCGGCGGTGATACGGCCAGGGTGATCGATCAGGCCCATCACGGCCATCATGGTCACCGACTTGCCGGAGCCGGATTCACCGACGATGGCGACGATCTCGCCCTGATCCACCGTGAGATCGAGGCCTTCCACCACCGGCGGGGCGTCGGCGCCGCCGAAGCGGACCGAGAGGTTCTGGATTTCGAGGAGGCTCATGACTGCACCTTCAGACGCGGATCGAGGGCATCGCGCAGGCCGTCGCCCATCAGGTTGATGGCCAGCACGGTGAAGAGGATGGCGAGACCCGGCAGGGTCACCACCCACCAGGCGCGCTCGATGTAGTCGCGGGCCGAGGCCAGCATGGTGCCCCACTCCGGAGTGGGCGGCTGCACGCCGAGGCCGAGGAAGCCCAGGGCGGCGGCATCGAGAATCGCCGAGGAGAAGCTCAGGGTGGCCTGGACGATCAGCGGCGCCATGCAGTTGGGTAGCACACTGACGAACATCAGGCGCAGGGTACCGGCGCCCGCCAGCCGCGAGGCGGTGACATAGTCGCGGTGCAGTTCGCCCATCACCGCGGCGCGGGTCAGGCGGACATAGGAGGGCAGCGAGACGATGGCGATGGCCACCACGGTGTTGATCAGGCCTGGGCCGAGGATGGCGACGATGGCCACGGCCAGCAGCAGCGAGGGCAGCGCCAGCATGATGTCCATCAGGCGCATGATCACCGGACCGGCGCGGTTGGGCGAGAAGCCGGCGATCAGCCCGAGCAGGATGCCGGGGATCAGCGAGAAGACCACCGAGGCCAGGCCGATCAGCAGCGACAGCCGGGCACCATGGATCAGCCGGCTGAGCAGGTCACGGCCCAACTCGTCGGTGCCCAGGGGGAACTGACTGGTGCCACCGTCCAGCCACAGCGGCGGGGTGAGCATGAAGTCGCGGAACTGCTCGCTGGGCGCATGGGGTGCGACCCAGGGCGCGAAGAGCGCGCAGAACACCACGATGACCATGAAGATCAGCCCGCCCAGGGCGCCCTTGTTGCGGGCGAAGGCGTGCCAGAACTCCTTGAAGGGGGAGGGGTAGAGGGCGCTCGGGTCTTGAGCGGCCGGGGTGTTTACCGTTGTCATAGGCTCTGTCCGTATGGGCGCATCAACGCTGGTGGCGGATGCGCGGATTGACCAGGCCGTAGAGGATGTCCACGACGAAATTGACCAGGATGACCAGGGTGGCGATCAGCAGGATGCCGTTCTGCACCACCGGGTAGTCCCGGGCGCCGATGGCCTCGATCAGCCACTTGCCGATGCCGGGCCAGGAAAAGATGGTCTCGGTGAGCACCGCGCCGGAGAGCAGGCTGCCCACCTGCAGGCCAAGCACCGTCAGGACCGGGATCAGGGCGTTGCGCAGGGCGTGGACGAAGACTACGCGCTTGGGCGACAGGCCCTTGGCCCGGGCGGTGCGTACATAGTCCTCGCGCAGGACTTCGAGCATGGCCGAGCGGGTCATGCGGGCGATTACCGCCAGGGGAATGGTCCCCACCACGATGGCCGGCAGGATCAGGTGCTTGAGGGCGTCGATGAAGGCGCCGGGCTCGTCGGAGAGCAGGGTGTCGATGAGCATGAAGCCGGTGCGCGGCGGAATGTCGTAGAGCAGGTCCAGGCGGCCGGAAACCGGGGTCCAGCCGAGCTGCACCGAGAACAGCATGATCAGCAGCAGGCCCCACCAGAAGATCGGCATGGAGTAGCCGGTCAGGGCCACGCCCATCACCCCGTGGTCCACCGTGGAGCCGCGCCTCAGGGCGGCGAGGATGCCGGCCAGCACGCCGAACACCGTGGCGAACAGCATGGCCGCCACCGAAAGCTCCAGGGTGGCTGGGAACAGGGTCAGGAATTCGTCCCAGACCCCGACGCGGCTGCGCAGGGATTCGCCGAGGTTGCCCTGGGCGAGATTACCGATGTAGTCGAAATACTGCTGGTACAGGGGCTTGTCGAGGCCCAGGCGGTGCATGGCTTCGGCGTGCATCTGCGGATCGACGCGGCGTTCGCCCATCATGACTTCCACCGGATCGCCGGGGATGAGGCGGATCAGGGCGAAGGTCAGCAGGGTGACGCCAAAGAACGTCGGTATCAGCAGCCCGAAGCGACGGGCGATGAAGGCGAGCATCGGAGGGGGTATCTCCTCTTGAGGCTGATCAAGACGGCGCGAGTACATGCCCGGCCGCGTTTTTAAGTGAGAGCCCGCTCAAAAGCTAATGAGCTTTTGATCTGACTCTCAGACCTTGTGGGTCTGGATTCATCCCTGAAAAGACCATCCTGGTCCGCAACGAACGACACCTGCGGGCAGCAGGCTCGTTCGGTCCTACGAATAGGTTCGAAGAGCGTTCTGAACCAGTGCTCCAAACCCGGCAGACTACCACGTTGCCACGGGCGTCGATATCTTCGACATGGCCAGGGCTTCGCCGGTGTTCGCGACGCGATCCCGGCCAAGTGCCGGGTGCTGCGCGAAATCTGCCGGGTTTGGTCATCACAGCAGGTTGAACGGCAGGGTGGACACCAGGCGCAGTTCCTTGACGTTGCCGTCGACCTGGTTCTGGCTGGCGCGGTGATCGGTCAGCAGCAGGCGGAAGCGGCTGTCCTTGAGCGTGCCCTGTTGCACCTTGTAGGTGGTGACCAGACCGATCTCGCGGTGCTTCTCGCCATCCTGCTGCAGGACCTCGGCATAGTTGGCGTACTTGCCGGCGCCGGCGTCGTAGTGGGTGCCGTCGATGTCCCAGCCCTTGGCGTACCAGACGCCGGTACTCAGGCCGGGCACGCCGAAGTAGCTCCAGTCGGTCTCGTAGCGGATCTGCAGTGACTTCTCGTTGGGGCTGTTGTAGTCCGAGACCAGGGAGTTGGCCAGGTAGATGGCCGCGGTCTCGTGGGCGTAGTCGAAGTACTCGTTGCCGTCGATCTGCTGGTAGGCCAGGGTCAGGCTGTGGGCCTGGTGGCTGCCGGTGAACGCCAGGCTCCAGGCGGTGTTGTCGATGTTGCCGGCCTTGGCGCTGCCGGCGTCGACGGTGCGATAGGCGTTGGCCACCGCCTTCCAGGCGAAGGTGTCGAGGGTGCCACCGGCCTGGGTGACGCTCAGGAAGTACTGGTTCCAGACGTCTTCGAAGTTGGCGCCATACACGCTGACTTCCCAGCCCTGGGGCAGCTTGTAGTTGCCGCCGAGAAAGCTCAGGCGGTCGGCGGTGACCTCGCGGGTGCCGTACTCGGTGGTCCACTTCTCGTCGCCGGCGCCGGTCCGCGGGCTGACGCGGGTGAAGCTGCCGCTCTGCAGCGAGAGGTTGTCCCACTCATCGCTGGTCAGCGCGAAGCCGTCGAAACCGGAGGGGAAGGGCCGGTTGTCGTTGTAGCTGATCACCGGGGTGTCGAGCATGAAACGGCCGATCTTGAGCTCGGTGTTGGAGACGCGGAAGCGGGCATCGGCGATGCCCAGCTTGGACCATTCCGCATGGCCCTCGCCCTCGGCGTTGGCCAGGGTACGGTTGCCGCCGCCACCGATGCGGCCCTTGCCGCGTTCCAGGTTGGTGGCCTGGTAGCCGGCCACGTCGATGCCGAAGCCCACCGGGCCCTGGGTGTAGCCAGAGCTGTACTTGAGCGCCGTGGCCTGGACCCAGGTGTTGCGCGAATGGGTGCGCACCCGGGTGCCGTTCTTGCTGTAGCTGAAGATCGGATCGGAGCTGGTCTCGCGGGCGAAGAAGTTGCGCGTGGTCAGGGTCAGGCTGTCGTCGGCCAGAAAACCCTTGGCGCCTGCCTGGCCCTTCACCGGCTTCTGCACGTTGGGCAGGGTCTGGACCTCGTTGGCGTAGCTGGGATCTTCCGGCGCCGGGGATTGGGCGTGGGCGGTCAGCGCCAGGGTGAGCAGGGAGAGGGCAAGGCCTCCACGGTGCAGGTTGGTCATCGGTTGTGCTCCAAAGCAGTTGTTTTTGCTGTTATCTGGGCGTTTTCCGGCACGACCGGACCCGTCGCGCCAGAGGCTGGCGCGAGGTGGGTAAGGTCGTGGAGCGGGCCGCCCGGGCCCGGTTTGTTCCGGCGTCAGGCGCCGATCAGTCGAGGGTCACCGTGGAGAAGTCGTAGACCCCCAACGGGCTCTGCACATAGCCCTGCACCTTGGGTTGCAGGACGTCGGTGAACAGCGGGTGCGCCAGCGGAATCCAGGGCATCTGCTGGTGGAAGATCTGCTGGGCCTGCTCGTAGAGGGCCGCGCGCTGGGCGGGATCGTTGATGCGCTTGGCCTTCTCGATGGCGTCGTTGAACGCCTTGTCGCACCAGAAGGAACGGTTCTCGCCACCCTGCACGGCCGCGCAACTCAGGTTGGTGGTGAGGAAGTTGTCCGGATCGCCATTGTCGCCGGTCCAGCTCATCATCATCAGGTCGTGCTCGCCGGCCTTGGTACGCTTGACGAACTCACCCCACTCGAACTGGGTGATCTCGGCCTTGATGCCGATCTTGGCCAGGTCGCCCTGGATCAGCTGGGCCACCAGGGCCGGACTGCCACCAGGACCACTGCCGGTGCTGATGTAGTACTTGAGGGTGAAGCCATTGGCGTAGCCGGCGTCCTTGAGCAACGCCTTGGCCTTCTCCACGTCGTGGGGCCAGGGCTTGATGTCCTTGGCATAGCCCAGCAGCGAGGAGGGGTAGGGGTTGATCGCCGCCTTGGCGCCGCCCTCGCCGAACACCGTCTTCAGGTAGTTCTGCTGATCGAAGGCCATGGCGATGGCCTGGCGCACCCGCACATCGCTCAGCGGCTTGTGCCTGGTGTTCATCGCCAGGTAGGAGGTGGTCTGGCTTTCCACCTGGGCCAGCTTGAGGTGCTTGTCCTGCTTGAGCATCGGCACGTCCTGCGGTTTGACCGTCAGGCCGATCTGGCACTCGTTGTTGCGTACCCGCTGGATACGCACGTTGGGATCCAGGGTCACCGCCAGCACCAGGCCATCCATCGGCGGCTTCTGGCCGAAGTAGTCCGGGTTGACCTTGTAGCGGGTATTGGAATCCTTGGCATAGCGCTGGAAGACGTAGGGACCGGTGCCGATGGGCTTCTGGTTAATGTCATCGGTCTTCTTGCTGGCCAGCAGGCTGTCGGCGTATTCCTTGGACAGGATGGAGCCGAAGGCCATGGCGAGGTCGGCGAGGAAGGGCGCCTCGGGCTGGTTGAGGGTAAAGCGCACATGGCTGTCGTCCACCTTCTCGATGGACTTGATCAGGCTGCCCATCTCCATGGCCGCGGCATAGGGATAGCCGCTGGGGGAGAGGTTGTACCAGGGGTTGTTCTTGTCGAGCATGCGCTCGAAGCTGAACACCACGTCGTCGGCGTTGAAGTCGCGGCTGGGCTTGAAGTAGTCGGTAGTGTGGAATTTCACGCCCTGGCGCAGGGCGAAGGTGTACTGCAGACCATCGGGCGAGATCTCCCAGCTTTCGGCCAGGCCCGGCTCCAGTTCGGCGCTACCCTGCTTGAATTCCACCAGGCGGTTATAAAGCGGCGTGGCCGAGGCATTGAAGGTGTAGCCCGAGGTGTAGCGACCCGGATCGAAGCCTTCCGGATTGGCCTCGGTGCAGACCACCAGGGGCCGCGCCAGGGCGGCATTGGCCGTCAGGCACAGGAGAGCGGCGAGAGACAGCGAGAACAGGGGTTTGGACACGAAAGGCTCCTCGTGAAAGGCCCGCCGGGCGGGCCGGACAGGGTCAGCGGTCGAGGCTTACGCCATAGAAACCGGTAACGCCGAAGGGATTGATCTTGAAGCCCTGCACCTTTTTGCGCATGGGCTGGGACACCACCGAGTGCGCCATGGGGCTCACCGGCATCTGCTGGCGAATCAGCGCCTGCGCCTGCTCGTAGAGACGGGTGCGCTGGGCGCGATCGTTGCTGGTCTTGGCCTGCTGGATGAGGGCGTCGTAGTCCTTGTCGCACCAGCGCGCATAGTTGCTGCCGCCAATGGCGCTGCAGCCATAGAGCACGCCCAGCCAGTTGTCCGGATCGCCGTTGTCACCGGTCCAGCCATAGGTCAGGACATCGTGTTCGCCGGCCTTGGCTCTCTTGATGTATTCGCCCCATTCGTAGCTGACGATCTTGGCCTTGATGCCGACCTTGGCCCAGTCCTGCTGGATCATCTGCGCCGACTGGCGGGCGTTGGGGTTGGAAGAGCGCTGCACGGTCATGGCCCAGAGGGCGATTTCGGTGCCGTCCTTGATCCCGGCCTGCTTGAGCAGGGCGCGGGCCTTGGTCGGATCATAGGGCGCGCCCTTGATGCTCTTGTCGTAGGACCACTGGTTGGGCGGGATCACGTTCTGCGCCACCTGGCCAGCGCCCTGGAACACGGTGTCGACGATGGCCTGCTTGTTGATGGCCATGTCCAGGGCGCGGCGCACCTCGGGCTTGTCCAGCGGCGGATGCTGAACGTTGTAGGCGAGGAAGCCGACGTTGAAACCCGGCTGCTGCAGCACCTTGAGATGAGGATCCTGCTTCATCTCCACCAGATCCGCCGGGCGCGCATAGCCGCTGACCTGGCACTCGTTGGCCTTGAGCTTCTGCAGGCGGGTAGCGGCATCGGGGGTGATGGCGAAGATCAGGTTGTCGAGCTTGACGTCCTCGGGCTTCCAGTAGTCCGGATTACCCTTGAAGCGGATCACCGCATCCTTCTGGTAGCGACTGAAGACGAAGGGACCGGTGCCGATGGGCTGCTGGTTGAGCAGCTCGGGCTTGCCTTCCTTGAGCAACTGATCGGCGTATTCGGCCGATTGAATGGAGGCGAAGCTCATCGCCAAGTCGGCGGCGAAGGCGGCGTCCACCTTATTCAGGGTGAAGACCACGGTGTGGTCGTCGACCTTGGCCACCTTGGCGATGTTCTGGTCCAGCCCCATGTCGGTGAAGTAGGGGAATTCGGTGGGATAGGCCTTACGGAACGGCTGGTTCTTGTCCAGCATGCGCTGGAAGGTGAAGACCACGTCGTCGGCGTTGAAGTCGCGCGTGGGCTTGAAGTAGTCGGTGGTGTGGAATTTCACGCCCTGGCGCAGGTGGAAGGTATAGGTCTTGCCATCCGCGCTCACGTCCCATTGGGTCGCCAGGCCCGGCTCCAGGGTGGTACCGCCGCGCTGGAACTGCACCAGGCGATTGAAGACCGTTTCGGCCGAGGCATCGAACTCGGTGCCCGAGGTGTATTGCGCCGGATCGAAACCGGCAGGGCTGGCTTCCGAGCAATAGACGAGATTGCTCGCGGCCTGGGCCAGGGGAGCGCAGGCGAGCAGGCTCGCCGCCAACAGCGAGTAGGCGTAGGGAAGGCGCATGGGTCTCACTCCATCAGTCAAATGAATGGCCAAGGCCGGGAGTCTAGCTCCCGGACCTGGCCAAGAGGCTTCACTTGCTGACGCTGACGCTGACGCCGTAGAACTGGTTCAGTCCGAAGGGGCTGATCTTGAAGCCCTGGACCTCTTTGCGCATGGGCATGTAGAGGGTCGAGTGGGCGATGGGCGCCAGGGGGCGCTGCTCCATGATGACCTTCTGAGCCTGCTGGTAGAGCTCGGTACGCTTGGCCTGGTCGGTGGTGCGCTTGGCAGCCTGGATCAGATCCTCGTAGGGCTTGTAGCACCACATGGAGAAGTTGTTGCCACCGACCGCGTCGCAGCCGAAGTTGGTGCCCAGCCAGTTGTCCGGGTCACCGTTGTCGCCGCTCCAGCCGATCAACAGGCTGTCGTGCTCGCCGTTGTGGGCACGCTTGATGTACTCGCCCCATTCGTAGCTGACGATCCTGGCCTTGACGCCGACCTTGGACCAATCCTGCTGGATCATCTCGGCCATCAGGCGAGCATTGGGGTTGTAGGGGCGTTGCACCGGCATGGCCCAGAGGGTGATCTCAGTGCCTTCCTTGACGCCTGCCTTCTCCAGCATGGCCTTGGCTTTGGCAGGATCGTAAGGCACCGCCTTGATCGAGGTGTCATAGGACCACTGGGTCGGCGGCATGGCATTGACCGCCTCCTGACCGGCGCCCTGGTAGACGGTGTCGATGATGGCCTTCTTGTTGATAGCCATGTCCAGCGCCTGGCGCACCTCGATCTTGTCCAGCGGCGCGTGCTTGACGTTGAAGCCCAGCCAGCCTTCGTTGAAGCCGGGCTGCGACGGCATCTGCAGGTTGGCGTCCTTCTTCAGACCTTCCAGGTCGGCCGGGCGCGGGTAGGCGGTGATCTGGCACTCGCCGGCCTTGAGTTTCTGGATGCGTACGGAAGGATCGGTGTTGATGGAGAAGATCAGGTTGTCCACCTTAGGGCCGTCTTCCTTATCCCAGTAGCTGGGGTTGGCCTTGAAGCGGATCACCGCATCCTTCTGGTAGCGGTTGAAGACGAAGGGCCCCGTGCCGACCGGCTTCTGGTTGATATCGGCGGCCTTGCCCTGCTTGAGCAGCTGATCGGCGTACTCGGCGGACAGGATCGAAGCGAAAGGCATGGCGACGTTCTGCAGGAAGGCCGCGTCGACGTCGTTCAGGGTGAAGCGCACGCTGTGCTCATCGACCTTCTCGACCTTGGCGATATTCTTGTCCAGGCCCATGTCGGTGAAGTAGGGGAACTCGGTGGGATAGGCCTTACGGAACGGCTGGTTCTTGTCCAGCATGCGCTGGAAGGTGAAGACCACGTCATCGGCATTGAAGTCGCGGGTCGGCTTGAAGTAATCGGTGGTATGGAACTTCACGCCCTGGCGCAGATGGAAGGTGTAGGTCTTGCTGTCCGGGCTGATGTCCCAGCTTTCGGCCAGGCCAGGCTTGACCTGGGTACCGCCGCGCTCGAACTGCACCAGTTCATTGAACACGGTCTCGGCCGAGGCATCCCAGTCGGTGCCAGTGGTGTATTGCGCCGGGTCGAAGCCGGCCGGGCTGCCTTCGGAGCAGAACACCAGGTTGGCCGCCTGGGCCAGGGGTGCGCCGGCCAGCAGACCGGAAGCGAAGAGGGCAGCGAGTACGTTCTTGTGCATGGAGACCTCATGTCGGGGACGGCGCAACACGATGTGGCGTTGCGAAACAGAATGCCGGTGTCTTGTGGACAGATGAGCCCACATGCACAGCTTATGCCCATGTCCATAGCTCAGGCGAGCTATTGACCCGAAGAGACCCAAACACAAAACAGATGTCGCAAAGATGTAATACAGGATGTCGCAGCGTGGAATCGGTGCGCACCAAAAGTGCGCGCCGATACAGCATTGTTACTTTTCTGCACTAGATCAGGGCATCTGTACTTCGATGGTACCGCCTGCCGTCACTTCGACGGTGGTCGTACCCGGGGCGACATCCGGGGTCACGGCGTCACTGGCGGCCTTCATCGCCGACATGCGCAGCATCGGCAGCGGTTGGGGAACGCCACTGGTGCCCAAGTCCAGATTGACGATGCGATAGCCCGAGCCCCCGAGGGCGTCGGTCGCCAGCTGGGCGCGGGCCTTGAAGGCGGCCACGGCGTCCTTGAACAGGGCATCCTCCTGCTGCTTGCGGGTGCCATCGGCGATGGTGAATTGCAGGTTGCCCATCTTCAGCGTGCCCAGCAGCTCGCCGGTCAGCTTGGACAGGGCGGCGAAATCCGCGCTTTCCAGACGCAGCTCGCCGCGTTCGCGCCAGGCATTGATGGCACGGCCCTGGTCTTCGTAGACCGGGTAGGTGTTGCGATTGCCCAGGGAGACATCCACGCCTTTGACCTTGCGGGCTTCTTCCAGGGCTGCATTGAGGGTCTTGGTGGTGTCGCTGGCCAAGGCTGCCGGATCCTGGCCCTGACTCTCGGTATAGAGCATGACCTGCATGCGATCACGCGGCACTTCGCGACTGACCTCGGCCCTCAGGCTAATCTGGTTGTAACGCGGCTCGTCGGCCTGGGCGCCGGTGGCGAGCGCGGCGCTGAACAGGGCGGCGCCCAGCACGAGTGGGCGTAGGGAAAAGGTCATGGTGTTCTCCTGATTGGCAGTACGAAAGCCTTGGGACCTCAGGCCCGGCGGATGGTGCGTCGCATTGCCGCGTCTGCGGCTGAAGGCGGACGGGGCTCGCTATAATGCCGGGTCTGCTCTGACGGACACGCCCCTCTGGGGCCCGCCGTCTCGATCGTTTCTTGCGCCTGGAACCTCGCATGTTCTCCTTGCCCGTTCAATGGTTGTCCGCCAATCGCCAGAATCTCGGGCGCCTGGTTCTCATCCGCGTGCTGGTGCTGGCCGCCCAGGCTGGCTCGGTGGGCATCGCCCGGCTGTCGGGCATCGTCCAGCTGCCCTGGACGGCCCTGGCCATCACCCTGGGCGTCTCCGCGGTACTCTGCCTGTTCGCCGCCCTGCGACTGACCCGCCCCTGGCCGGTCACCGAGCAGGAATATGCCGCGCACCTGGGCTGCGACCTGGCCATCCACAGCGCGCTGCTGTATTTCGCCGGCGGGCCGACCAACCCCTTCGCCTCCTATTACCTGGTGCCCCTGACCATCGCCGCGGCCACATTGCCCTGGCTCTACACCCTGGTATTGGCGGCCCTGACCCTGGTGGTCTTCTCGCTGATGCTGCTCTCCTATGAGCCGCTGCATCTGCTGGTGGCCAACGACGGTGCGGTGCTGAGCTATGGCATGTGGCTGAGCTTCGCCCTGTCCGCCGCCGTCATCACCCTGTTCGTCGCGCGGATGGCCACCGCCCTGCGTGAGCAGGAGAACCTGCAGGCCCAACGCCGCGAGCAGGCCATGCGCGACCAGCAGTTGCTGGCGGTCGCCACCCAGGCGGCCGGGGCCGCCCATGAACTGGGTACCCCGCTGTCCACCATGAGCGTGCTGCTCAAGGAATTGCAGCAGGAGCACGCCGATCAGCCGACCCTGAGCGAGGACCTGGCGCTGTTGCAGGTGCAGGTCGGGCAATGCAAGCAGACCCTGCAGCAACTGGTACGCGCTGCCGAGGCCGACCGGCGCCAGACCGTGCAGGAGCAGACCGCGGTGGAATGGCTGGAGGCGACCATGGATCGCTGGCACCTGATGCGGCCGGAAGCCACCTATCGCTTCGAGGTGGTCAGCCTGGGCACGCCGCCACGCCTGACGCCGCCGGTCGAACTTACCCAGGCACTGCTGAATCTACTCAACAATGCCGCCGATGCTTGCCCGGAAGACCTGGCCATCCGCCTGCACTGGGATGCTCGCGAGCTGTGCCTGTCGATCCGTGACCACGGGGCCGGCGTGCCCCTGGCCATCGCCGAGCAGCTTGGCAAGCCCTTTTTCACCACCAAGGGCAAGGGCTTCGGGCTGGGGCTGTTCCTCAGCCAGGCCAGCGTCACCCGTGCTGGTGGCACGGTGAAGCTCTACAATCACGAAGAAGGCGGCACCCTGACCGAATTGCGCCTGCCGCGGCACTACGCCTTGGCGTGAATGCCTGGAGAATTCTATGACTGACGACCTCAACAGCGGTTTCGACGACCAGCCCCACATCCTGCTGGTGGACGACGACCCCACCTTCACCCGGGTCATGGCCCGGGCCATGGATCGCCGTGGCCTGCGGGTATCCATCGCCGACAGCGCCGAGGAAGGCCTGCAATTGGCCAAGGACGACCTGCCGGACTACGCGGTGCTCGACCTGAAGATGGAAGGCGACTCCGGCCTGGTGCTGCTGCCCAAGCTGCTGGAACTGCATCCGGAGATGCGCGTGGTGCTGCTGACCGGCTATTCCAGCATCGCCACCGCCGTGGAAGCCATCAAGCGCGGCGCCACCAACTACCTGTGCAAGCCGGCCGATGCCGACGACGTCCTGGCCGCCTTGCTCGCCCAGCACGCCGACCTCGACACCCTGGTGCCGGACAATCCCATGTCGGTGGACCGTCTGCAGTGGGAGCACATCCAGCGGGTGCTGGCCGAGCACGAAGGCAACATCTCGGCGACTGCCCGTGCCCTGGGCATGCACCGCCGGACCCTGCAGCGCAAGCTGCAGAAGCGCCCCGTACGCCGCTGAGCGAGCCTCATCGTCCACGGGCCGGGGGCGATGAGTGTTACATTGTTTCAGTCAGACTCCGTTCAGGCATCTCGGCATAGGCTGTGCAAGCGTCTCGTTGAGCAGTCCTTGAGAGTCCGAGCATGTCCGAATCCGCCGTACCCGTACCCTCCGTCTATGGAGCTTCCCGCGGGCATTTTCTTGCCCGTGTCTGGGCCCTGATCACCCCCTACTGGCGCAGTGAGGAGAAGGGCAAGGCCTGGCTTCTGCTGTCCGTGGTCATCGCCCTGTCCCTGGCCGGAGTAGGCCTGTCGGTGGCCCTCAATACCTGGTATCGCTATTTCTACGATGCCCTGCAGAATCGTGATCTCGCCGCCTTCATCCGCCTGATGCTGTATTTCTGCGGCCTGGCGACCACGGCCATCCTGCTGGCGGTGTACCGGCTGTACCTGACCCAGGCGCTGACCATCAACTGGCGCCGCTGGCTGACCGAAAAGCACTTCGGGCTCTGGCTGTCCGATCGCAACTACTATCATCTCGAACGCGAAGGCGGCGCGGACAACCCCGACCAGCGCCTCACCGAAGACATCCGCGACTTCGCCGAAACCACCCTGACCCTAGGACTTGGTTTCATCCGTACCGTGGTCAGCCTGGTGTCCTTCAGCGTCATCCTGTTCGGCATTTCCGGCGACATCACCCTGTTTGGCATCACCATTCCGGCCTACATGTTCTGGGCCGCGCTGATCTACGCCACCATCGGCACCTGGCTGACCCATCTCATCGGTCGACGGCTGATCGGCCTGTACAACCAGCAGCAGCGCTACGAAGCCGATCTGCGTTTCGGTCTGATCAGGGTTCGCGAGAAGGCCGAAAGCGTGGCCTTGTTCCGTGGCGAGGCCAACGAGCAGCAACGCCTGCTGGAGCGTTTCGGCTATGTCTGGGGCAACTACCACCTGCTGATGAACTACACCAAGCGCCTGACCTTCTTTACCGCCGGCTACAGCCAGATCGCCATCGTTGCCGGCTTCGTGCTGGCGGCGCCGCGCTATTTCTCGGGCAAGATCCAGCTGGGCGACCTGATGCAGATCAACTCGGCCTTCGGCAACGTTCAGGAAAGTCTGAGCTGGTTCGTCGACGCCTACGTCAGCCTGGCATCCTGGCGCGCCATCTCCGATCGCCTGCTTACCTTCCGCGAAACCATGGCCGAACTGGGCCAGGAATCCGAAGTGCTGGTGCCGCGTACCGGCGACCAGGAGCTGCTGCTGGAGAGCCTTACCCTGAGCGCCGCCGGCCGGCTGCTGCTACACCCCACCGATCTGCGCATCACCCGTGGCGAGCACCTGCTGATCGAAGGCGCCTCGGGCAGCGGCAAGAGCACCCTGTTGCGCGCCCTGGCCGGACTCTGGCGGCAGGGGCAGGGCGATATCGCCGTGCCGGCCGGACGCCAGCTCTTCCTGCCACAGCAACCCTATCTGCCCATCGGCTCCCTGCGCGAGGCGCTGGCCTATCCGCAAGCCGCCGATGCCTACTCCGACGCACGCCTGACGGAGGTGCTGCAGCTGTGCCGCCTGGAGCACCTTCTTGAGCATCTGGACGAAGCCCGCCATTGGGAGCGGACCCTGTCGCCCGGCGAGCAGCAGCGGGTGGCCCTGGCGCGGGCGCTGCTCTATGCCCCCGAGTGGCTGTTCCTCGACGAGGCCAGCTCGGCGCTGAGCGAGGCGGACGAGCGCCTTCTCTATGAACGCCTGCTGGCCGAGAATCCTGGCCTTACCCTGGTCAGCGTCGGGCACCGGCCCAGCCTGAGGGCCTACCACCGTCGCCATTTGCTGCTGGAGGACCAAGAGCTGCGCCCTAGAGCGGTAGTGGACGTGTCTTGATATGGACCGAGCGGTCTAAATAGGGCGTTTGGGAGGAGGTGGGTGCTATGATTCCAGAGTCCCTTCAATCGGTACGAGAATCCATGTCAGCCCCCACCGTATCCCGCCCCCGAAAAAGACCCCGTAGCCTGGCAGAAGAGGTCGTCGCGGTGCTGATCCAGCAGATCGGCGATGGCCAGTTTCAGCCAGGCGACAAGCTCCCCACGGAATCGGCCATCATGCAGGCCCAAGGCGTGAGCCGCACCGTGGTACGCGAGGCCATCTCCCGACTGCAGGCCGGCGGCTATGTGGAGACCCGTCACGGCATAGGCACCTTCGTGCTGGAGCGACGCCCCGAGTCGCCGCTGCCAATCGATCTGGCGACCATCACCACCCTCAAGGACGTCCTGGCGATGCTCGAATTGCGCATCAGCCTGGAAGTCGAGGCAGCCGGTCTCGCGGCCCAGCGCCGTTCCGCCGAGCAATTGCAGGCGATGTGGACCTTGCTGGAAAACATGCGCACCGGTGTCGAGCAGCCCGACCGCGCGGTAAGCGCCGACCTGGAGTTGCACCTGTTGATCGCCAGCTCCACCGGCAATCGCTATTTCAGCGACATCATGGGTTACCTCGGCACGGTGCTGATTCCCCGTACCCGACTCAATTCCGCCTATCTCGCCCACGATGACCAGCAGCGCTACCAGAGCCGGCTGGACGCCGAGCATGAAGCCATCGTCCAGGCCATCGAAGACGGTGATCTTGAGGCGGCTCGTTCGGCCATGCGTTTGCACCTGAGCAACAGTCGCGAGCGCCTGAGACGCGCTCATGAAGAGATGGAGCGTCAGGCGGAAGGGGCGTGAAACCAGGCATTAACCTGGCGATACGCATTTTCATGGTAGGGGCTTGCCCCTTCCACAAGAGAGGTTGTACGATGACTTACAACAGGTAGCGGACGCGCCGCACCTCAGTCCAACCTACGCCGAGGCACTCAAGATGACTCCACAAGAACTCAAACACGTCCTCTCTTCCGGTCTGCTGTCCTTCCCGCTGACCGACTTCGATGCCAACGGCGACTTCCGTCCCGATACCTATGCCAAGCGCCTGGAGTGGCTGGCCCCCTACGGCGCTACCGCGCTGTTCGCGGCTGGCGGCACCGGTGAATTCTTCTCGCTGGAAGCCAGCGAATACAGCGGCATCATCAAGACCGCCGTGGACACCTGCCAGGGCAGCGTGCCGATTCTCGCTGGCGTCGGCGGCTCCACTCGCCAGGCCATCGCCTATGCCCAGGAAGCCGAGCGCCTGGGTGCCAAGGGTCTGCTGCTGCTGCCGCACTACCTGACCGAAGCCAGTCAGGACGGTGTCGCCGCCCATGTCGAGGCCGTCTGCAAATCGGTCAAGATCGGCGTGGTGGTCTACAATCGCAACGTCTGCCGCCTGCAGCCCCATCATCTGGAGCAGCTGGCCGAGCGTTGCCCTAACCTGATCGGCTACAAGGACGGCCTGGGTGACATCGAGCTGATGGTCGCCATCCGCCGCCGTCTGGGTGATCGCTTCAGCTACCTGGGCGGTCTGCCAACCGCCGAAGTCTATGCCGCCGCCTACAAGGCGCTGGGCGTACCGGTCTATTCGTCGGCCGTATTCAACTTCGTGCCCAAGACCGCCGTGCAGTTCTACGAAGCCATCGCCCGTGACGACCACGAGGCTGTCGGCAAGCTGATCGACGACTTCTTCCTGCCGTACCTGGAGATCCGCAACCGCTGCGCCGGCTACGCCGTGAGCATCGTCAAGGCGGGTGCCAAGATCGCCGGTTACGATGCCGGTCCCGTACGCACCCCGCTGACCGATCTCAAGCAGGACGAGTACGAGCAGCTGGCTGCACTGATGGACAAGCTCGGCCCGCAGTAAGGTCCAGCGCCTGAGAGGGCTATCAAGTACCTCTCCTCAGTTGCTTGCCCGCGACCAGTTGTCTGGTCGCGGGCTTTTTTCTGCCCGCGTCTCAAGGCGCCGGTAGAGCGCCCAAGGCCCTGGGGTGGCGAGGCTCGCCTGGCTTAAGGCGATCCTAAGGGCGGGTGGGCAGACTGGATTGCATGCCGCGCCTGGGTCGCGAAGCCGTTAGGGTAGGGGGAGCTGGTGCCTTGGTGCAGGCGCTTCTTGAGCAACGTCCAGCCAGAGGGTCCCTGTCATGAGTGCCGCCCTGCTGTTTCTCGCCCTCGCCGCGACGCCCGGGCATGCGACCTGCCTGGCCGCCAAGCCGCCCTCGGCCGCTGCGCTGACGCGGGCGGTCGGCAACCCTCCAGCTCCCGCGCCCCAGGCGCTGCCGATCATCCATACCGCGGGGACGCTGCCTCATACGGGCATCCACGATCAGTCCACGGCGGCCGTACGCGATTTCGGCTATATGCTCGACTTGGCGCTGGCCTGGCGAGATAACCACGATGCCGCGGCCCTGGCGCGGCTGGCAGGCTATCTCGATGCCTGGATACCGTTATATCGGCCCAGCTTCCAACCCATCGACGAGACCAACCTGGGCATGCTCATCGCGGCCTATCGGTTGACCGCGACGAACCTTCCGGCGCCAATGGCCCGGCGCACCCGCGCCTTCATCGAGGCACTGGCTCAGGGGTATCTGCAGCAAATGGAGGCGCACCGCGGCGATGACCGGGGCGTCTGGAGCAACAACTGGCAGAGCCACAGGATCAAGCTGGTGACCCTGGCGGCCAGCGCCCTGGATGACCGGGCACTGTTTGCCCGGGCGCGGGCGGCCTTCGTCACCCAGCTGGCGGTCAACATCAAACCCGATGGCGAGGTGCTCGACTTCAGCGAGCGCGATGCCTTGCACTATGTCGTCTACGATCTCGAACCGCTGGTGCTGGCTGCCGCAGTGGCCCGGGGGCGTGGCGAGGACTGGCTACGGCTGCCGGGCCGCGAAGGGCAGACTCTGGCCGCGACGCTCGACTGGCTGCTGCCCTATGCGCAAGGCCAGCGCAGCCATGAAGAATTCCGCCATACGACGGTGCGCTTCGATGTGCAGCGGGCCGAGGCCGGGCTGCCAGGCTATGCGGGGGTCTGGGATCCGAAAGGCGCCAGGACGCTGTACTGGTCGGCCAGTCTGCTTGACCCGCGCTACGTAGCCATCGCCCAGAAGCTTGCTGCCGCGCCACCGCGGATGCTGTGGGCCTATGCCCCGGCCTGTCAGGGCTAGCCCGACCTGAGAGTCTCAGTCCAGGCTGCGGATGCTGACCCTGGAGGTCCCGTCGGCCACCATATCGAGCCGATCGGCCGCGCTGCGCGACAGGTCGATCACCCGCCGGCGCACCGTCGGGCCGCGATCATTGATGCGGACCACCACGCTGCGGCCGTTGGCCAGGTTGGTGACCTGGACGCGGGTACCGAAAGGCAGGGTGCGATGGGCGGCGGTCAGGGCGTTGGGGTCGTACTTCTCGCCGCTGGCGGTACGGCGGCCGGCGTGCCACTTGGAGTAGAAGGACGCCATGCCGGTGTCCTGATAGTCATGGGCCGCGCTGGAGGACAGCGGTGGCGGGAAGCTCTCATGACTGGCGCAACCGGCGAACAGCAGGACCAGCGACAGCAGTCCAACGCGGTGGATCCGATGCATCTCGATGCCTCCTGGCAAAACGACCGGCAGCAGCTTAAGGGCTCGAACCGAGACTGTCAGCCCCGGTCCGTTACCCCGTGCGACTGCCGTCAGCCTTCCAGTTTCTGCTTGAGCAACTGGTTGACCTGGCCGGGGTTGGCCTTGCCCTTGGAAGCCTTCATCGCCTGGCCGACGAAGAAGCCGAACATCTTGCCGCGCTTGGCTTCGTCGCTGGCGCGGTATTGCTCGACCTGGGCGGCATTGGCGGCCAGGACCTCGTCCAGCATGGCCTCGATGGCGCCGCTGTCGGTGACCTGCTTGAGGCCCTTGGCTTCGATGATGGCATCGGCGCTCTCGCCTTCGCCGGCGGCCAGGGCTTCGAACACCATCTTGGCGATCTTGCCGGAGATGGTGTCGTCCTTGATGCGCAGGATCAGGCCGCCCAGCTGGGCCGCGCTCACCGGTGCCTGGCCGATCTCCAGGTCCTGCTTGTTGAGCAGGCTGGACAGGTCGCCCATCACCCAGTTGGCGGCCAGCTTGGCATCGCCGCTCACCCGCTGGACTTCCTCGAAGTAGTCGGCCAGCTCGCGGCTGGCGGACAACACGCTGGCGTCATAGACCGACAGGCCGTACTCACGCTGGAAGCGGTCGCGCTTTTCGGTCGGCAGCTCAGGCAACTGGCTGCGCACCTCGGCGAGGAAGGCTGGCTCGATCACGACCGGCAGCAGGTCGGGACAGGGGAAGTAACGGTAGTCGTTGGCTTCTTCCTTGCTCCGCATGGAGCGGGTCTCGTCCTTGTTGGGATCGTACAGGCGGGTTTCCTGCACCACCTTGCCACCATCCTCGATGAGTTCGATCTGGCGCTGAACCTCGTGGTTGATGGCCTTCTCGATGAAGCGGAAGGAGTTGACGTTCTTGATCTCGGCGCGGGTGCCGAAGGCTTCCTGACCCTTGGGGCGCACCGAGACGTTGCAGTCGCAACGCAGCGAGCCCTCGGCCATGTTGCCGTCGCAGATACCCAGGTAGCGCACCAGGGCGTGGATGGCCTTGACGTAGGCCACGGCTTCCTTGGCGCTGCGGATGTCCGGCTCGGAGACGATCTCCAGCAGGGGGGTGCCGGCGCGGTTCAGGTCGATGCCGCTCATGCCGTGGAAGTCTTCGTGCAGGCTCTTGCCGGCGTCCTCTTCCAGGTGCGCGCGGGTGATGCCGATACGCTTGACGGTGCCGTCTTCCAGGGTGATGTCCAGGTGGCCCTTGCCGACGATGGGATGATCCATCTGGCTGGTCTGGTAGCCCTTGGGCAGGTCCGGGTAGAAGTAGTTCTTGCGCGCGAAGACGTTGCGCTCGGCGATCTCGGCATCGATGGCCAGACCGAACTTGCAGGCCATGCGCACGGCCTCGGCGTTGAGCACCGGCAGGGTGCCGGGCATGCCCAGGTCGACCAGGCTGGCGTGGGCGTTGGGCTCGGCGCCGAAGCTGGTGGCGCTGCCGGAGAAAATCTTCGATTGGGTGCTGAGCTGAGCGTGGATCTCAAGCCCGATCACGGTTTCCCATTGCATGTCTCTATCCTTCCTCAGAAGCCGCTCGGCGCCTGGCGATGCCAGTCGCTGACCTGCTGGTACTGGTGGGCGACGTTGAGTAGACGGCCTTCCTGGAAATAGTTGCCGAGCAGTTGCACGCCCACCGGCAGGCCATCGACGAAGCCGGCCGGCATCGACAAGCCGGGGATGCCGGCGAGGTTGGCAGTGATGGTGTAGATGTCTTCGAGATAGGCGGAGACCGGGTCACCACCCTTTTCGCCGAGCTTCCAGGCCAGGTTCGGCGTGGTCGGGCCGAGGATGACGTCGACCTCGGCGAAGGCCGCGACAAAGTCGTTCTTGATCAGCCGGCGGATGCGCTGCGCCTTGAGGTAATAGGCGTCGTAGTAGCCAGCCGACAGGGCGTAGGTGCCGACCATGATGCGGCGCTTCACCTCGGCGCCGAAGCCTTCGCCGCGGGATCTCTTGTAGAGATCTTCCAGGTTGACCGGATTTTCGCAGCGATAGCCGAAGCGCACGCCGTCGAAGCGCGACAGGTTGGAGCTGGCCTCGGCCGGGGCGATGACGTAGTAGGCCGGGATGGCGTGCTGCAGGTTGGGCAGGGAGATGTCCTTGACGGTGGCACCGAGCTTCTTCAGCTCCTCGACCACGGCCAGTACCTTCTCACCGATGCGGGCATCGAGACCGGCGCCGAAGTATTCCCTTGGCAGGCCGATGCGCAGGCCGGTCAGCGGCTGCTGCAGGGCGGCACGGTAGTCGTCCACCGGCTGGTCGACGCTGGTGGAATCCTTGGGGTCGAAGCCGGCCATGGCCTGCAAGAGCAGGGCGCAGTCCTCGGCGGTGCGTGCCAGCGGACCGCCCTGGTCGAGGCTGGAGGCGTAGGCGATCATGCCCCAGCGCGAGACACGGCCGTAGGTAGGCTTGATGCCGGTAAGGTTGGTCAGGGCCGCCGGCTGGCGGATCGAGCCGCCGGTGTCGGTGCCGGTGGCAGCCGGCAACAGCCGCGCGGCCACGGCAGCGGCGGAGCCGCCGGAAGAGCCGCCAGGCACCCGGGTGACGTCCCAGGGATTCTTCACCGGGCCGTAGTGGCTGGATTCGTTGGCCGAACCCATGGCGAATTCGTCCATGTTCAGCTTGCCGAGGGAGACGGTGCCGGCCGCGGCCAGCCTCTCCACCACGGTGGCGTCGTAGGGTGCCTTGAAGCCAGTGAGGATCTTCGAGCCGCAGCTGGTCAGCACGCCCTGGGTGCAGAATAGGTCCTTGTGGGCGAGGGGCGCGCCCAGCAGGGCGCCCGTCTCGCCGGCGGCGCGGCGGGCATCGGCAGCGCGCGCCTGTTCCAGGGCCTGCTCGGCGGTCACGGTGATGAAACTGTTGAGCTGGGGATCGAGCTGCTCGATCCGTCGCAGCAGCTCGCCGGTCAGTTCTTCGGCGGAAAAGTCCTTCGCGGCCAGGGCGGCGGCGATCTCGGTCAGGGTCAGCTGATGCATGTCGTGTCTCACTCGATCACCTTGGGAACCAGGTACAGCCCGGCTTCCACGGCCGGGGCGATGGCCTGGTAGGCCGCGCGCCGGTCGCCTTCGGTAGCCTGGTCGGGCCGCAGGCGCTGGGTGGCTTCCAGCGGGTGGGCAAGGGGGGCGATGTCCGCGGTGTCCACGGCCTGCATCTGGTCGACGAGGCCGAGGATATCGTTGAGGGTAGCGGTGGTAGCGGCGAGATCCGCCTCGTCGAGACCCAGGCGGGCCAGGTGAGCGATCTTTTCGACGTCGGTGCGTTCGAGCGCCATCGGCTTCTCCAAGCAGGAAGGCGGCGTGACCCAGTTGGCGGCCGCGTATGCTGGAGACGGGCTGGCGGGTCGGGCGCCGCGTTGAACGGGGGCTTAACGGCCCGGAAAAGCTCTCAATCTAGCATATCGGCGCCTTGCCCTAAATCCCCGCGATTGTTAGAGTCTGCCGCACTTTTTTACCCGCACGTTTGTCCTGTCGCGTGCCTGCTTGTCACCGCCTAGGGTCACCTCATGTTCAAGAAATTGCGTGGCATGTTCTCCAGCGATCTGTCGATCGACCTGGGGACCGCCAACACTCTGATTTACGTCCGCGAGCGCGGCATCGTGCTGAACGAGCCGTCGGTGGTCGCCATCCGCACCCACGGCAGTAGCAACCAGAAGAGCGTGGTCGCCGTCGGTACCGACGCCAAGCGCATGCTGGGTCGCACCCCGGGCAACATTGCCGCCATCCGTCCGATGAAGGACGGCGTCATTGCCGACTTCAGCGTCTGCGAAAAGATGTTGCAATACTTTATCAACAAGGTGCACGAGAACAGCTTCCTGCAGCCCAGTCCGCGGGTGCTGATCTGCGTGCCCTGCAAGTCGACCCAGGTCGAGCGCCGCGCCATCCGTGAATCCGCGCTCGGCGCGGGTGCCCGTGAGGTGTTCCTGATCGAGGAGCCGATGGCCGCAGCCATTGGCGCCGGTCTGCCGGTCGAGGAAGCCCATGGTTCCATGGTCGTCGACATCGGTGGTGGCACCACCGAGATCGCGCTGATCTCCCTGAACGGTGTGGTCTATGCCGAGTCCGTCCGCGTCGGCGGTGATCGCTTCGACGAAGCCATCGTCACCTACGTGCGCCGCAACTACGGCAGCCTGATCGGCGAATCCACCGCCGAGCGCATCAAGCAGGAAATCGGCACCGCCTACCCGGGCGGCGAGGTCCGCGAGATCGATGTCCGGGGTCGCAACCTGGCCGAAGGCGTCCCGCGCAGCTTCACCCTCAATTCCAACGAGGTGCTCGAAGCCATGCAGGAATCCCTGGCGACCATCGTCCAGGCGGTCAAGAGCTGCCTGGAGCAGTCGCCGCCGGAGCTGGCGTCCGACATCGCCGAGCGTGGCCTGGTGCTCACCGGTGGTGGCGCTCTGCTGCGCGACCTGGACAAGCTGCTGGCGCTGGAAACCGGCCTGCCGGTGATCGTCGCCGAAGACCCGCTGACCTGCGTGGCCCGGGGCGGCGGCAAGGCGCTGGAAATGATGGATCGCCACGCCATGGACCTGCTGTCCACCGAATAAGGCAGTTCCAGGCTACAGGCCCCGCTCCGGTCGCCCCAGGCTACCGGGGTGCAGGGCGCGTTCTGCGAGGAACTCACCATCAAGCCGATTTTCAGCAAAGGCCCAGCGCTGGGCATTCGTCTGCTGATCCTGGCCGCCCTTTCGGTGGGTGTCATGGTCACCGACGCGCGTTTCGACTATCTGAAGCCGGTGCGCAGCGAACTGGCGCTGGTACTCTCGCCCCTCTATCAGGTGGCGGGCTTTCCCGTGCGCGCCTGGGAAGTTGTCAGCGACCAGTTTTCCAGCCGTACCGAGTTGATGGCGGAAAACGAAAGACTCAAGGCCGAGCAGCTCCTGCTGCAACGGCGACTGCAGAAGCTGGCCGCGCTCACCGAACAGAACGTACGCCTGCGCGAGCTGCTCAATTCCGCCGCCCTGGTGGACGACAAGGTGCTGGTTGGCGAGCTGATCGGCGTCGATCCCAATCCCTATACCCATCGCATCATCATCGACAAGGGTGCGAAGGACGGTGTCTTCGTCGGCCAACCGGTGCTCGACGCCAGTGGCCTGATGGGGCAGGTGGTGGAGGTGATGCCCTATTCGGCGCGCGTCCTGCTGCTGACCGACGTGACCCACAGCATTCCGGTGCAGGTCAATCGCAACGGCTTGCGCGCCATTGCCGCCGGCACCGGTAACCCCGAGCGCCTGGAGCTGCGCTATGTGGCCGATACCGCCGACATCAAGGAAGGCGACCTGCTGGTGAGCTCCGGGTTGGGGCAGCGTTTCCCGGCCGGTTATCCGGTGGCCACGGTGTCCAAGGTGATCCACGACTCGGGGCAACCCTTCGCCGTGGTGCGCGCCATTCCTACCGCCAAGCTCAATCGCAGTCGCTACATGCTGCTGGTGTTCAGCGACACCCGCACCCCGGAGCAACGCGCCAACGATGCCGCCGAGGCCCAGGAGGCGGCGGATCGCCATGCCGCCCAGCGCCCGGCCGCCGCCGCGAATCCGGCCCCCGCCGGAGCCTCCGCCGCGCAGCCGCCAGCTCCTGCTACGCCAGCGCCGAGCGCCGCCGCCAGCAGTCGCGCCGCGACCCCGACCAAGCCTCCGGCGACCCAGGGCAACACTGGGGCTCATCCGGCCACGCCGACCAAGCCACCTGCGGGTGCGAATGGCGCCGCGGCGCATCCTGCCACGCCAGCCAGGTCGCCCGCCCAACCGGCCACGACCGGTACCCAGGCACCACGTCGGGCCCAGCAGCCAGCCGCGGAATTGCCCGACGAGGGTGATCGTTGATGGCGCTGCGCATCGGCCATAACGGGTGGGTGATCTGGCTCACCCTGCTGGTCGGGCTGCTGCTCTCCATCGTGCCCATGCCGGAATTCATGGAGATCGGTCGGCCGCTGTGGCTGGCCATGCTGCTGACCTTCTGGACCCTGGCCCTGCCGCACCGCGTCGGGCTGCTCACCGCCTGGGTGATGGGCATCGCCGAGGACGTGCTCTATGGCAGCCTGCTGGGGCAGACCGCCCTGGTGCTGAGCCTGGTCGTCTTCCTGGTCCGCTCCCTGGCGCAGCGGCTGCGCGCCTTTCCTGTCTGGCAACAGAGTTTCGTGCTGCTGGTGGTCTACGGTATCGCCCAGCTGCTGGCGCTGTGGCTCAACGCCCTGGCCGGCAGCCGGCCACCGACCCTGGTGTTTCTCACCCCCTCGCTGGTCAGCGCGCTGCTCTGGCCGTGGATCTATCTGCTGCTGCGCGGGCTGCGCCTCAGATTTGGTGTCACCTGAGGCGGTCTGAACCACCGCTGGGCGAAGGCAAGGCAGGCAAGACTCTCTGAGGACACGGCGTTTACCAGTGATGAACGAGCCTTCCGAAGGGATGTTCAACGCCGCATGACCGAGCGCAGGCTCTTTTCCCGCAAAGCCTAAGCTGGTTTCACCGGCGATGGGCTGGCATTCTCCCGTCATCCCCTCGTCATCTGGTCGTTGTCGATGCCTCAGCTCTATCTCGCCTCCGCCTCGCCACGGCGTGCCGAACTGCTCGAACAGATCGGCGTCGCCTTCCAGAAAGTCGCCGCGACGGTGGACGAAACCCCTCATCCAGGGGAGGTGGCGGACGCCTATGTCGAGCGCCTGGCCCGGGCCAAGGCGGCCATGGGCCGGCAAGTACTGGCCGGCGCCTCCGATGGCTGTGTCCTGGGCGCCGACACCTGCGTAGTGCTCGATGACCAACTGCTGGGCAAGCCCCGCGATCGTGCCGAGGCGCTGGCCATGCTCAACGCCCTGGGCGGTCGACGGCATCGGGTGGTGACCGGCGTTGCCGTGGCCGATGGCGAGCGCTGTCTGAGTCGCGTGGTCGCCGCGGAGGTGGAGTTTCGTCCCCTGGCCCCCGGTGAAGCCGAGCGCTACTGGGACACCGGTGAGCCGGCCGACAAGGCCGGCAGCTATGCCATCCAGGGCGCCGGTGCGGTCTTCGTTCGCGGACTGCAAGGCAGCTACAGCGCCGTCGTAGGGCTGCCGCTGTGCGAAACCGCGGAACTGCTGAGCGCTTTCGCCATCCCTTGTTGGCGGCCTGTCGGACGGCCGACCGCTCAGTCTTGAGGTCCCTGGTATCCCGGTCCTCATTCCGCCCTTCCACGTCGTCCAAGAGTCCTCCATGAGCGAAGAGATCCTCATCAACATCACTCCCATGGAGTCCCGTGTCGCCGTCGTGGAAAACGGTGTGCTGCAGGAGGTGCACGTCGAGCGCACGTTACGCCGCGGCATCGTCGGCAACATCTATCGCGGCCGGGTCGTGCGGGTACTGCCGGGCATGCAGGCGGCCTTCATCGACATCGGCTTGGCCCGTGCGGCCTTCATCCACGCCGCCGAGATATCCCAGCGTGAAGGTGCGGCGGTGGAGAGCATCAGCGCGCTGGTGCGCGAGGGCCAGACGCTGGTGGTCCAGGTCACCAAGGACCCCATCGGCACCAAGGGCGCGCGCCTTACCACCCATCTGTCGATTCCCTCGCGCTATCTGGTCTATATGCCGCGTACCTCCCATGTCGGCATCTCGCTGAAGATCGAGGACGAAGCCGAACGCGAGCGCCTCAAGGCGATCATGGCGCGTTGCGTGGAAAGCGAGGGCATCGAGCACGAGGGCGGTTTCATCCTGCGCACCGCCGCCGAGGCGGCGCGCGAGGAAGACATCCTGGCCGACATCCGCTATCTGCGCCGCCTCTGGCAGCAGATCTCCAGCAATCTGCAGGGACCGACGCCGGCGCCCATCTATGAAGACCTGACCCTGGCCCTGCGCGCCCTGCGCGATCTGGTCGGGCCGCGCACGGAAAAGATCCGCGTCGACAGCCGCGAGAACTTCCAGCGCATCGGGCAGTTCGTCGAGGAGTTGATGCCCGAGGTCGCGGCGCGGCTGGAGCATTATCCGGGCGAGCGGCCGATCTTCGATCTGTATGGCGTGGAAGACGAGATCCAGAAGGCCCTGGAGCGCAAGGTACTGCTCAAGTCCGGCGGCTATCTGGTGATAGATCCCACCGAGGCGATGACCACCATCGACGTCAATACCGGCGCCTTCGTCGGCCATCGCAATCTGGAAGAGACCATCTTCAAGACCAACCTGGAGGCCGCTACCGCCATCGCCCGTCAGCTGCGGCTGCGCAATCTCGGCGGCATCATCATCATCGATTTCATCGACATGGAAGACGAGGAGCATCAGCGCCAGGTGATCCGTACCCTGGAAAAGCAGCTCGAACGCGACCATGCCAAGACCAATATCATCGGCATCACCGAGCTGGGCCTCCTGCAGATGACCCGCAAGCGCACCCGCGAGAGCCTGTCCCAGGTGCTCTGCGAACCCTGCGGCAATTGTCAGGGACGCGGCATCCTGCGCACCGCCGAGACCATTTGTTACGAGATCTTTCGTGAAATCCTGCGCGAGGCGCGGGCCTACCAGGCCAATTCCTATCTGGTGCTGGCTAATCAGAAGGTGGTGGATCGGCTGCTGGACGAGGAATCGGGCAATGTCGCCGATCTCGAAGCCTTCATCGGCCGCACCGTCAAGTTCCAGGTGGAGACCATGTATTCCCAGGAGCAGTACGATGTCGTGCTGCTCTAGGTTCGTGCCTTGATGTCCCTGCTCAAACGCGGCGCGCTTGGCTTGGCGCTCCTACTGCTGGCCCTGATGACCCTCTATATGGGCCTGGGGCGGCTGCTCATGCCCTGGGTCGGCGAATACCGCAGCGAGGTCGAGGGGCGCGCTACCGCCGCGTTGGGCGAGCCGGTGCGCCTGGGACGACTCGAAGGACGCTGGGCCACCTGGAATCCGGTGCTGATCCTGCGCGATCTGAGCCTGGGGCGCGGCGAAAGCAGCGTACAGCTGGATCATCTCAAGGTGGTGCCGGATGTGCTCGGCAGTCTCTGGCATCGCCAGCTGCGGCTCAAGTCGGTGCAGATCGATGGCGTCCATCTGGTCCTGGAGGAGGATGCCCAGGGCCACTGGCAATTGCGCGGCCTGCCGCCGCGGGCGCCGGACGCCAAGCCCTTCGATCCGGGTCCGCTGCTCGATGCCCTGGCGCGCCTGGGCCATGCCAGCCTGCTGGACAGCCAGCTCAGTCTGATCCCCCAGCAGGGTTCCCCGGTGACCCTCAGGTATGCCGAGGCCAGCCTGTCCCGGCAGTTGAACGGTGCCCTGGAACTGGCAACGCGTTTCCGACTGCCCGATGGCGGCACGGTGGCGGCGTATTTCATCGCCAGGCCACGGCCCGAGGACTGGCGCGCCAGTGGGCTGGAAGGCTATGTCAGCCTGCCCGCCAGCGACTGGTCCCGCTGGATCCCGGGAACCCTGACCCGGCAATGGCAATTGCGCCGTGCCCAGGCGGAAGGCGAGCTCTGGTTCGCCTGGGCCGAAGGGCGGTTGCAGCGTTCCCATCTGCGCCTGAAGGCGGATGAGCTGACGCTCGCCTATGCCGATCACCCCCCAGTGCGGCTGCAGGCCCTGGCGCTGGACAGCGACCAGCAGGCCGGCGCTGCCGGCCAGTACAGCGGGGCGCTTGCGCTCAAGGCTCAGCTCGACGGCAAGCCGCTTGAAGCGCGCTACGGCCTGGCCTACGACAGCACCGCCCAGCACCTGCAGGTACGTAGCGACCAGCTGGATCTCAAGCAGGCTGCCCGGCTGGCCCGGGACCTGGCACCCTTGCCGGCGCCTGTCGCCCAGGCCATGCAGGCCTTGGCGCCCCATGGTCAGCTGCGCAATCTCAACGCCGACTTCTATCCGCAGAAGCCCCTGCGCGAGCGGCTCTCCTATGCGGCCAACCTGGAGCGGGTGGGCGTTTCCGCCTATCGGGGGGCGCCTGCCGTCGAGGGTGTCACCGGCAGCCTGAGCGGCAGTCTGGGCGGCGGCGAATTGTGCCTGGACACCAGCGACTTCATGCTGCACCTGAGCGACCTCTTTCCCGAGCCCTGGCGCTATCGCACCGCCAAGGCGCGACTGACCTGGAGGCTCGACGATCAGCGCTTCACCCTCGGCAGTGCCCTGATGCAGGTCACCGGGCCGGAGGGTGCGGCCAGTGGCGACATGCACATCCAGCTCGGCCTGCACCCCGAGGTGGACAGCTACATGGATCTGCGTGTCGGCCTCAAGGACGGCGACGCGAGCTACACCCGCAAGTACCTGCCCACCAAGCTGCCGGCGACGGACTTCAGTCCGGAACTGGCTCAGTGGCTGACCACCGCCATCGTCGGCGGCCGGATCGACGAGGCCATCTACCAGTACCAGGGCTCCCTGCGCCATGGCTCGCCTCCGCACTCGCGCACCATGAGTCTGTTCTTCCGGGTGCACGATGCCCAGCTGGCCTATCAGCCCGGCTGGCCCGCGCTGCGCGAAGCCCGGGGTGATGTCTTCATCGAGAGCGACGGGGTCAAGGTTCAAGTACCCGAGGGGCGCATCCTCGACACCCGGGTCAGGGACGTCGAGGCCCGTATCCCGTTGCTGCACGATGGCAGCACGCCGCACCTGCGTCTTACCGCACGACTCGACAGCAGCGTGCGCGATGGCCTGAAGATTCTCCAGGACACGCCGCTACCGACCGCCAAGGTCTTCGCCGGCTGGAAGGGTGAGGGGGCGCTCAACAACAGCAGCCTGAATCTGGACATTCCCCTGGCCAAGGGACAGCCACCCGTCGTGGTGGTCGAGCTGACGCCGGACAAGGCGCGCCTGGAGCTGGCGGATCCCCAGCTGACCCTCACCGACCTGCGCGGCACTTTCCGCTACGACACCCGTAGCGGCCTCAGCGCACCCGACATCCAGGCGCATGTCTTCGATCAACCCATTCGCGGTCAGGCCCTGGCCGAAGGCAAGGCCAACGAGCCCCGTACCCGCCTGGTAGTGGACGGCCGCGTGGACGTGGACCAGCTGGCACGCTGGCTGGGCAGCGAGGGGCGACCCCTTCCGGCGCGGGGCCTGCTTGGCTATCGCCTCGGTCTGACCCTCGCCGAGCACAGCGAGCTGGCCGTTACCTCCGACCTGCGCGGGGTAGCCATCGACCTGCCGGCGCCCTTCGGCAAGAGCGCGGAGCAGAGCCGCGAGGCCTTCTTCAGCCTGGCGCTCAACGAGGGTGAGCGCCGGGTGGAAGCGACCTACAAGGGGCTTGCCGACGCCGTGCTGATGCTCGATCCCAAGGCCATGGACAAGGGGCGCGGCGAGGTCGTGCTGGGTGGCGGGACCGCCAATCTGCCCACCACGGCCGGTTACGACCTGCGCGGCCAACTCGCGGAATTCGATCTGGCGGCCTGGCAGGACGTCTATCAGCGTTATGGCAAGGCCAGTGGCAGTGGCGGGGCGGGGCAGGGCGGCGGCAACGCGGTCGATATCTCCAGCCTCGGACGCGGCGATCTCAGCTTCGGGCGCTTTCTGGCGTTTGGCCAGGAAATCGACAACCTGCGCCTCACCTACGCGCCCCAGGGCAATGCCTGGCAACTGGGACTGGCCAGCCAGACCGTGGCTGGCCAAGTGCGTATCCCCCGCCAGACTGGCCAGCCGATCGACATCAACCTGCAGCACCTGCGCATTCCCCAGACCCCGGCAGATCCCTCGGTGGAAAGCGACGCGCCCCGTCCCGATCCGCTGGCTGACGTCGATCCGCGCACTTTGCCAGCGCTGAATCTAGTCATCGACCGTTTCGAACTGGGTGGGCGCCTGGTCGGTGCCCAGCGCCTGCAGCTCAGGCCGTCGCCATCCGGCGCCAACTTCAATGCCCTGGACCTCGACCTGCGCGGCCTCAAGGTCATGGGCTCCCTGCGTTGGGAAGGAGCGCCGGGTGCGACCCACAGCTACTACCAGGGACGTCTGTCCGGCGGCAACATCGCCGACATCCTGCTGGGCTGGAATTTCGCTTCCAGCGTGACCAGTCGCGATTTCCGGCTGGATGCCCGGGTCGACTGGCCCGGCTCGCCTGCCCATGTCGCCCTGGCGCGGCTCAATGGCAATCTCGATGCGCGCTTCAACGATGGCCAGTTGCGCCAGGTGGAAGGAACGGCTTCGGCGCTGCGTATCTTCGGCCTGCTCAACTTCGAATCCATCCGCCGCCGCCTGCGGCTCGACTTCTCCGATCTGTTCGGCAAGGGCTTGAGCTACGACAGCATTACTGGGGTACTCGACGCCCAGCAGGGCGCCTTCCGTACCCGCAAGCCCATCAGCCTGAGCGGGCCGGGTGCCGAGATGAGTCTGCAGGGCCTGCTTGACATGGCCAGCAATCGCATCGACGCCAACCTCAAGGTCGGGCTGCCGGTCAGCAACTCCCTGCCGCTGGCCGCGCTGATCGCCGGGGCGCCGGCCATCGGCGGCGCGCTGTTCATCGTCGATCGGCTGATTGGCGACCGCATCACCCGCATGGCCAGCATCAACTACCACATCGAAGGCCCCTGGCAGAATCCCACCATGACCACGGGCAAGCGCGATTGAGCGTTGCCCTGCGGCCGCGCCACTGCTTAGGATGGGCGATCCCTTCTGGAGTGCCTGCATGTCCATAGCCATCCTGCAGATGGTCAGCGGCCCAGCGGTGGCAGCCAATCTGCGCGCCGCCGAGCGGCTGCTCGAACGCGCCGCTAACGCCGGTGCGCAACTGGCGGTGCTGCCGGAAAACTTCGTCGCCATCGGGCATCCGGCCCCCGCCGAACTGGCCCGGGCGGAGGCGCTTGGCGAGGGTGAGATCCTGCCCTGGCTGTCCAGCCGGGCGCGCGAGCTGGGCTTCTGGCTGCTGGCCGGCACCCTGCCGCTGCTGCCCGACGGCGCCACCGAGGGCAAGCCCTGCGCCTGTTCGCTGCTGTTCGACGACCAGGGTCGCCGCGTCGCCCGCTATGACAAGCTGCATCTCTTCGATGCCGACGTCAGCGACAGCCAGGGCAGCTATCGCGAATCCGATCACTATGCCGCCGGTGAGACCCTCACGGTGGTGGATACCCCGGTCGGCCGCCTGGGCCTGACCGTCTGCTACGACCTGCGCTTTCCCGAACTCTACGGCGCCCTGCGCGCTGCTGGTGCGGAGCTGATCAGCGCCCCCTCGGCCTTTACCGTGCCGACCGGCCAGGCCCACTGGGAGTTGCTGCTGCGCGCCCGGGCGGTGGAGACCCAGAGCTATCTGCTGGGCGCCGCCCAGGGCGGTGTCCACGCCAATGGCCGCACGACCTGGGGCCACGCCATGGCCGTGGATCCCTGGGGCGAGGTGCTTGCCGTCCAGGCCCACGGCGAGGCGGTTCTGCTCATCGAGCGCGATGCCGAGCGCCAGGCCCAGTTGCGCCAGCGAATGCCCGTCACCCAGCACCGCCGCTTCGCACCGGCGCGCCTGGCTGGCCACTAGGAGGCGAACGGCAATGGCGCCCATTGGTCATTTGCATCAGGGATCAATCACTTCCGCGAGTAGGCTAGAGGCCACCTCGCGCCCCTTTCATCGTTCCGACGCCCGGGGTGGCGTCGTCTGGAGTTTCCATGAGTGATTACCTGAATAGCGTCGGCGCGGCCCTGCTGGGGCCGGGCGGACTCGCGCTGGACGATCTGCAGCCCGTGCTGCAGCGCCTCGCCGGCCCCGGCATCGACGCTGCGGACCTGTACTTCCAGAGCATCGTCTCCGAGTCCTGGCTGCTGGAAGACGGCATCGTCAAGGAAGGTGGTTTCCATCTCGACCAAGGCGTCGGGGTGAGGGCGCTGTCCGGCGAGAAGACCGGCTTCGCCTACAGCAACGCCATCACCGGCGAGGCGCTGGATCTCGCTGCCCAGGCCGCGCGCTCCATCTCCCGCAGTGGCGTCGAGGGCCAGGTCCAGGCATTTCGTGCGGTGGAACCCGCGCAGCGC
Organism: Pseudomonas sp. Marseille-Q7302; assembly: GCF_965111925.1. Classification (NCBI taxonomy): domain Bacteria; kingdom Pseudomonadati; phylum Pseudomonadota; class Gammaproteobacteria; order Pseudomonadales; family Pseudomonadaceae; genus Pseudomonas; species Pseudomonas sp. Marseille-Q7302. Next base: position 1,449,266 of record NZ_CBCOPK010000001.1, read on the forward strand.
CTCTATGGCCAGGACAACCCCCTCGATGTGCTGGATCGCGCGACCAAGGTGACCTTCCTGCAGCAACTGGACGAGGCCACCCGGGCCCTGGATCCGCGCATCCAGCAGGTCACCATCAGCCTGGCCGGCGTCTGGGAGCGCACCCTGGTGGCCGCGGTCGACGGCACTCTCGCCGCCGACGTGCGCCCCCTGGTGCGCCTGGGCGTCAGCGTCATCGTCGAGCAGAACGGTCGTCGCGAGCGCGGCAACAGCGGTGGCGGTGGCCGTTGCGACTACCGCTATTTCCAGAGCGACGACCGTGCCCTAGGCTATGCCCGCGAAGCGGTCCGCCAGGCGCTGGTCAATCTGGAAGCCACGGCGGCCCCGGCCGGCACCCTGCCAGTGGTGCTGGGTGCCGGCTGGTCCGGCGTGCTCCTGCACGAAGCGGTCGGCCATGGTCTGGAAGGCGACTTCAACCGCAAGGGCAGCTCCAACTACAGCGGTCAGCTTGGCCGGCAGGTAGCCTCGTCGCTGTGCACCATCGTCGACGACGGTACCCTGCCGGATCGCCGTGGTTCCCTGTCCATCGACGACGAGGGTACCCCCAGCGGCTACAACGTGCTGATCGAGAACGGCATCCTCAAGGGCTACATGCAGGACAAGCTCAACGCCCGGCTGATGGGGGTGGCTCCTACCGGCAATGGCCGGCGCGAGTCCTATGCCCACCTGCCCATGCCGCGCATGACCAACACCTACATGCTCGCCGGCCAGAGCGATCCGGCCGAGATCATCGCCTCGGTGGAGAAGGGCATCTATTGCGCCAGCCTCGGCGGCGGTCAGGTGGACATCACCAGTGGCAAGTTCGTCTTCACCACCAACGAGGCCTACCTGATCGAGAACGGCAGGCTTGGTCGCCCGGTGAAGGGCGCCACCCTGATCGGCAATGGTCCCGAGGTCATGAACCGGGTATCCATGGTCGGCAACGACCTGGCGCTGGATGCGGGGGTAGGGACCTGCGGTAAGGATGGCCAGTCATTGCCGGTGGGCGTGGGTCAGCCGACCCTGAAGATCGACGCCATCACCGTGGGCGGCACCGGCGCCTGATGCCGGCACCGGCCGTGGCCGTAGCGGACAGAAACCTAGCGCAGACCGCGCTGGGTTTCGTCGAGGGTGCGGATGTACTTGAAGACCTTGCGCGCCGCCGCGGGCGGCTTGTTGTGCGCGGCCTCGTGCTGGGCATGGCGCACCAGGCCGCGCAGGTGCTGGCGGTCGGTTTCCGGATACAGCGCCACGAAGGCTTCCAGCGCCTGGTCGCCCTCGGCGATCAGGCGATCGCGCCAGCGCTCCAGGGCATGGAAGCGCTCGTTGTACTGCCGCGTCGAGCTGTCCATCTGGTCGACCAGCGCCAGGATGGCCTCCAGATCCTGGTCACGCATCAGCTTGCCCAGGTACTGGACATGCCTTTTGCGCGCGATGTGCGTCTTGTGCTTGGGCGCCTCGGCCAGGGCCTTGCGCAGCGGATCGGTCAGGGGCAGGCGGTCCAGCTGCTCAGCCGGCAACCCGGCCAGGCGTTCGCCCAGCTCCTGCAGCGCGTGCAGCTCACGCTTGACCTGTGTCTTGCTCTTTTCGCCCAGCGGCGCGTCGTCGTCGTAAGAATCAACCATGAACTATGGGGTCCAGCTAAGAATGGGCGCCATCATAACGAGTTGCCGCACGGTTGTCCGGCCTGGCCGGCGCCGTCCGTAAGGAGAACGTCATGAATCGCAACGCCGCCGTGGGTCCCGCCGCGCTACCCGAATTGCGCGAACAGGTCGAAGCCATCCTGGCCGAGGCCCGTCGCCAGGGCGCCAGTGCCGGTGAAGTGGCCGTCTCGATCGACCAGGGGCTGTCCACCTCGGTCCGCAAGGGTGAGGTGGAAACGGTCGAATTCAATCGCGACCAAGGCTTTGGCATCACCCTTTATGCCGGTCAGCGCAAGGGCTCGGCCAGTACCTCGGCCACCGGCCCCGAGGCGATCCGCGAGACGGTGGCCGCGGCCCTGGCCATCGCCAAGCACACCTCCGAGGATCCCTGTGCCGGCCTCGCCGACGCCGAGCTGATGGCGCGTGGCGAGCTGCCCGATCTCGATCTCTATCATCCCTGGGACATCACCCCCGAACAGGCCATCGAGCAGGCCCTGGCCTGTGAAGCCGCTGCCTATGCCGCCGACAGCCGCATCGGCAATGCCGACGGTACCACGCTCAATACCCACCAGAGCTGCCGTGTCTACGGCAACAGCCACGGTTTCGTCGGCGGCTACGCCAGCACCCGCCACAGCCTGAGCTGCGTGATGATCGCCGGCAGCGGCGAGGCCATGCAGCGCGACTACTACTACGACGTCAACCGCCTCGGCAGCGAACTGATGAGCGCCGAGGAAATCGGTCGGCGCGCCACTGAACGCGCCGTGAGCCGTCTGGGCGCCAGGCCGGTGCCCACCGCCAAGGTTCCAGTGCTCTTCTCCCCGGAAATGGCCGCCGGCCTGTTCGGCACCTTCCTCGCTGCCATTTCCGGCGGCAACCTCTATCGCAAGTCGTCCTTTCTTGAGGGCGCCCTCGGGCAGCAGGTGTTTCCCGACTGGCTGACCCTGGATGAACGGCCGCACCTTCCCCGCGCCCTGGGCAGTGCCGCCTTCGATGGTGAAGGCCTGGCCACCTACGCCAAGCCCTTCGTGGAGAGCGGCCAGCTGGTGTCCTATGTGCTCGGCAGCTATTCCGCGCGTAAGCTGGGTATGCAGAGCACCGCCAACGCCGGTGGCGTGCACAACCTGCATGTCAGTCATGGCACGGCCGACCAGGCCGAGTTGATCCGGCAGATGGGCACGGGCTTTTTGGTCACGGAAATGATGGGGCAGGGTACCAACCTGGTCACCGGCGACTACTCCCGGGGCGCCGGTGGTTTCTGGATCGAGAATGGCGAGATCCAGTTTCCAGTCCAGGAGGTCACCATCGCCGGTCGCCTCGGCGACATGTTCCGCCAGATCCTGGCCGTGGGCAGCGACGTGGAACGCCGCGGCAGCCTGCGCACCGGCTCGGTGCTGATCGACGGCATGACCCTGGCGGGTAGCTAGAAGAGATGCCGGAAGCGTCGCGGTAAGGAAAATCCCGTCGAACGGGAGACAGCCCACCCCGTTAGTCGTTAGTATCCTAGCAATGCACTAGGACATAGCCGTGCGGTCGAATTCCGTGACCGGACGGCTTAGATTCAGACGGTGCGCCGTGGCGCACCAGCCGTACTCCCCACTGCCCCAGGGCAGTGGGTCCATACCAAAACCACCATGGAGACATTCCGCATGCCGCATACTCTGCCTCAGCTGCCCTACGCCTACGACGCGCTGGAACCGCACGTCGATGCCCAGACCATGGAAATCCACCACACCAAGCACCACCAGACCTACATCAACAACCTGAACGCTGCGCTGGAAGGCACCGAGTTCGCCAACCTGTCGGCCGAAGAAGTGGTTCGTCAGCTGGACAAGCTGCCCCAGGACAAGCGCGGTGCCGTGCAGAACAACGGCGGCGGCCATGCCAACCACAGCCTGTTCTGGACCGTGATGGCCCCTAACGCCGGCGGCAAGCCCGAAGGCGCTCTGGCTGAAGCCATCGAGTCCCAGTTGGGCGGCTTCGATGCCTTCAAGGAGGCCTTCACCAAGGCTGCCCTGACCCGCTTCGGCAGCGGCTGGGCCTGGCTGAGCGTCACCCCCGAGAAGAAGCTGGTGGTCGAGAGCACCGGCAACCAGGACAGCCCGCTGATGACTGGCAATACCCCGATCCTCGGCCTGGACGTCTGGGAGCACGCCTACTACCTGCGCTACCAGAACCGTCGTCCCGAATACATCGGTGCCTTCTTCAACGTCATCAACTGGCCAGAAGTGTCCCGTCGCTACGAAGCGGCGCTGAACGCCTGAGTTGACGCCCAATAAAAAAGCCGCCCTCGGGCGGCTTTTTTATTGGGCGAAGCTGGAGCAGGGCCGATCACTCACCCTCGTCGAAGTAGTTGTTGATCAGTTCGATCAGGGCGCGCATGGCCTCGTCGCTCTGTTCACCCTCGGTTTCCAGTTGCAGCACCGTGCCCTTGCCAGCGGCCAGCATCATGACCGCCATGATGCTCTTGCCATCGACTGGCGGCTCGCCACTGCGGCCAACGCGGACGCTAGCAGGATAACGGCCGGCCACGCCGACGAACTTGGCGGCCGCGCGGGCGTGCAGGCCAAGCTTGTTGATGATGGTGATCTGTTGGGCAGGCATTGAGTCTGTCCTTGTCGAAACAAAACGGGCGTCAGAGATCGCGATGGCGGATCTGGACGTTCTTGAGCAGGTCTTTGAGTTCGCGACCCAGGCGATCGGCCAGGTAGACCGAACGGTGATGACCGCCGGTACAGCCAATGGCCACGGTCACATAGGACCTGTTGTTGGCCGCGAAGCGCGGCAGCCACTTCACCAGGTAATCGCGGATGTCATTGTACAGGGTCTCTACCTCGGGCTGTTGCTCGAGATAATCGCGCACCTGGGCATCGAGACCGGAAAAGTCGCGCAGGTCCGGTTTCCAGTAGGGATTGGGCAGGAAGCGTACATCGAAGACCATGTCCGCATCCACCGGCAGGCCCCGCTTGAAGCCGAAGGATTCCACCAGGTAGGCGGTGCCGGGCTCGGGCGCGTTCAGCAGACGCAACTTGAGGATGTCACGCAGCTGATAGAGATTCAGGTGAGTGGTGTCGATCTTAAGATCGGACAGATCGGCGATGGGCGACAGCAGCACCTGCTCATCGTGGATGGCCTCGGCCAGCGATCTTTCCTGATTGGACAGCGGATGCCGGCGGCGCGTCTCGGAAAAGCGCTTGAGCAAGGTCTGGTCATCGGCGTCCAGATAGAGGATGTCGCAGCGGATGTTGCGGCTGCGCACCTGTTCGAGCAATTCGGGAAAGCGCTGCAGCTGGCTGGGCAGATTGCGTGCATCGATGGACAGGGCGACCTTGGGCTGAGGCCGTTCCATGTCGGTGAGGGCGTGCTGGGCCAGTTCGGGCAGGAGGCTGGCCGGCAGGTTGTCGATGCAGTAGAAGCCATTGTCCTCAAGCACGTTGAGCGCCGTACTCTTGCCCGACCCGGAACGTCCGCTCACGATGATGAGGTGCATGTCAGTGTCCGCTCTGGGCCTCGACGACGATCTGATAGAGCGCCTGGCTGTCCTTGGCCTTGCGTAGCCGTTCGCGGATGTCCGCGCGGTCCAGGATGCCGGCGATCTGGCGCAGCAGGGTCAGGTGCTGTTCGGTGGCGGCTTCGGGTACCAACAGCACGAACACCAGGTCTACCGGTGCGCCATCCAGGGAGTCGAAGTCCACGGGTTGCTGCAGGTGGAAGAGGACGCACAGCGGCTGTTGCAGGCCCGCCAGGCGACAGTGGGGAATGGCGATGCCATTGCCGAAGCCAGTGGAGCCCAGGCGCTCGCGCGCCATCAGGCATTCATGGATGTGCGCCGCGTCATGGCCAGGCAATTCCTGCGCGGCCAGTTCGGCGATACGTTCCAGTACGGCGGCTTTGCTGCCACCCGGCGCACCCGTCTGGGTGCGGCCGGGGGTCAGAATATTTTCGAGTCTGATCATAAAGCGGCGATCGAAACCTCAGCGGACGCCGACGCCCTGCTGGCGTTCGATCGATTTTTCCTTGTGTTTAATCAGTTGGCGGTCGAGCTTGTCGGCCAGGAGATCAATGGCGGCATACATGTCGTCATGCTCGGCGTTGGCGACCACCGCGGCGCCAGCGACGTGCAGGGTGGCTTCGGCTTTCTGCTTGAGCTTGTCCACTTCCAGAATGACCTGGACGTTGGTAATACGGTCGAAGTGCCGTTCGAGGCGGGCGAGTTTCTCGCCGATGTAGTCACGCAGGGCTTCTGTCACTTCAAGCTGATGGCCACTGATGTTGACTTGCATACCGCTTCTCCTTATTGCCGGGCTGCGATCGGCGAAGCTGCTCGCCGACATGACACGGGTCGATCGAGGCACGGTCACATCAGGACGCGTCAGAGGAGACGCTTGCGTTCGCTGGACGGAGCGATACCCAGGGATTCCCGATACTTAGCCACCGTGCGACGAGCGACTTGTATACCTTGCGATTCCAGTAAACCAGCGATCTTGCTGTCACTCAACGGCTTTTTCGCGTTTTCCGCCGCCACCAATTTTTTGATGATCGCGCGGATCGCGGTGGAGGAGCATTCGCCCCCTTCGGCGGTGCTGACGTGACTGGAGAAGAAATACTTGAGTTCGTAGATGCCACGCGGGGTGTGCATGAACTTCTGGGTGGTCACCCGGGAGATGGTCGACTCGTGCATGCCCACCGCCTCGGCGATGTCGTGCAGGACCAACGGCTTCATGGCCTCTTCGCCGTATTCGAGAAAACCCCGCTGGTGCTCGACGATCTGGGTCGCCACCTTCATCAGGGTCTCGTTGCGGCTCTGCAGGCTCTTGATGAACCAGCGCGCTTCCTGCAGCTGATTGCGCATGTAGGTATTGTCGGCGCTGCTGTCGGCGCGTTTGACGAAGCCCGCATACTGGGGATTCACCCGCAGGCGCGGCATGGATTCCTGATTGAGCTCCACCAGCCAGCGCTCGTTGTGCTTGCGCACGATGACGTCCGGTACCACGTATTCGGCTTCGCCGGACTCGATCTGGGAGCCAGGCCGCGGATGCAGCGTCTGGATCAGCTCGATGATCGGCTTGAGTTCGTCTTCCTTGATCTTCATGCGCCGCATCAGCTGCGCGTAGTCGCGGTTGCCGAGCAGATCCAGGTAGTCACCGACCAGGCGCTTGGCCTCGCCGAGCAAGGGGAGGGTGGCCGGCAGTTGCGCCAGCTGGATCAGCAGGCATTCGCGCAGATTACGAGCGGCGACGCCGGCGGGCTCGAATTGCTGGACCCGTCGGAGCACCACCTCGACTTCGTCGAGATCGACTTCCAGGTCCGGGTCGAGCGAGGCATGGATGTCTTCGAGGCTTTCCTGCAGGTAACCGTCGGTATCGATGCCATCGATGATGGCCAGCGCGATCAGCCGATCGAGGTCCGACATGGGTGCCAGGTTGAGCTGCCAGAGCAGATGCGTCTGCAGGCTCTCGCCCGCCGAGGTGCGAGTGGTGAAGTCCCACTCGTCGTCGTCACTGCTGGGCAGGCTGCTGGCGCTGGTCTGGTAGATGTCTTCCCAGGCCGTGTCGACCGGCAGCTCGCTGTCGCTGGGGATGCGCTCGCTCCACTCGGATTCGTCGGCCAGCTCGTTGGTGGCGACCGAGGTTTCCTTGAAGGTGGTTTCCATGTTGCCGGAGTTCGCGTGCTCGTCGCTTTCGCCCGAGGCTTCGCTCTGGTCGAAGTCTTCCCCGTCTTCCTGGCGTTCCAGCATCGGATTGGATTCCAGGGCTTCCTGGATTTCCTGCTGCAAATCGAGCGTCGAGAGCTGGAGCAGACGTATGGCTTGTTGCAGCTGCGGCGTCATCGTCAGCTGCTGGCCCATCTTGAGGACTAGCGATGGTTTCATGGCTGCGGAAATACACCTTGTCTACCGACGCGAACAGCGCCACCGAACCTCGCGAACCCTGCGAGCGTTAGCAAATTATATGCCTTGTTTCCCCGGGTTTGCCTAGAGGCGGAATTCGTGGCCCAGATAGACTTCCTTCACCAGGTCGTTGGCGAGGACTTCTTCGGCGGTGCCTTCGGCGATGAGTTGGCCGTCATTGACGATATAGGCCGTTTCGCAGATGGTCAGGGTTTCCCGCACGTTGTGATCGGTGATGAGCACACCGATGCCCTTGGCCTTGAGGTGGCGGATGATCTGCTTGATATCGCCCACCGAGATGGGGTCCACGCCCGCGAAGGGTTCGTCGAGCAGGATGAACTTGGGCGCGGTGGCGAGGGCGCGGGCGATCTCGACACGGCGTCTTTCACCGCCAGACAGGCTCATGCCCCGGTTGTCGCGGATGTGGGTGATGTGGAATTCCTGCAGCAGGCTTTCCAGCTCGCGCAGTCGTCCGGCCTTGTCCAGGTCCTTGCGGGTTTCCAGGATGCCAAGGATGTTGTCGGCCACGGTCAGCTTGCGAAAGATCGAGGCTTCCTGGGGCAGATAGCCGATCCCGGCACGGGCGCGGCCATGCATGGGCAGCGCGGTGACATCCTGGTCGTCGATCAGCACGCGACCCTGATCCGCCTTGACCAGGCCGACGATCATGTAGAAGCAGGTGGTCTTGCCGGCGCCGTTCGGGCCTAGCAGGCCAACGATCTGGCCGCTGTCGATGCTGACGCTGACATCACGAACGACCTGACGACCCTTGTAGCTCTTGGCCAGATGCTGGGCTTTGAGCGTGACCGTCATTGTTTCTGCCCCGACTGCTGCTGATCCTTGGGCTGGATGACCATGTCGATCCGCGGCCGCGGCGTGGTGACCTTGCTGCCGTTGGCCCGTCCTGCATTGACGATCTGGCGCTGGGTGTCGTAGACGATCTTCTCGCCTTCGAAGGTGTTGCCCTGTTGGACCACCTTGGCCTGGTCGATCAGGATGATGCGGTTTTCCTGGGCGAAGTATTGGATGGTCAGGCCATAGGCCTTGACGATGTCCTTGTCCGCCGAGGGTTTCTGCTCGTAGTAGGCCGGTTTGCCCACTGCGGTGGCGACCTTGATATTGCCCTGGTTGTCCTGGGTCAAGGTCACGGTATTGCCGGTGATCTTCATGCTGCCCTGGGTGATGACCACGTCTCCGCGATACACGGCCACGCCCTGCTTGTCATCGAGCTCGGCGCTGTCGGCCTGCACGCGGATCGGCTGGGTACGATCGGTCGGCAGGGCCCAAGCCGCGGCACTGCCCAAGGTGGCGCCGAGGGTGAACAGGAAGGGGAGGGTTTTAACGAACCTCATGCTGGCCTCTTACGTTGGACAGCAGGAGCATTCTGCCGTCTTCTAGATACGCTTTCATGCCATTGGCCGTGGTCACCCCATTGGCGGCCTCGATTCTAACGGCTTGCTCGGTTTGCGCATATTGTTTGTCAGGAAAGACGGTCATGCGGGTGGTGGTCAATACCACCGGGCGGCCTTTCGCGTCGGTACGTTCCACACGCACGTCATCGATCAGCTCCGCCTGACTGCCACCGGGAGCCACCTCGGCGCGGGCACTGCGAATGTGCCAGGGAAAGTCGGTGCCACGAAAGGCCAGCATGTCGGGCCGGGTCACCAGGGTGACGTCGGTGGCCTTGACGTGTTCGCTGCGCTCGGCCTTGAGTTCGTACTGGATCTTGCCGTCCAGGCGATACTGAATCGTCCGGGTATTGAGGGCATAACCGTCGATGGCACTGTCTTGCGGGGTCGATGACGCTGGAGCATCGACGAAGCGCTGCGGCAGGATGTTCCAGTAGCCGATCGCGATGAGCGCGGCGGCGATCAGGACCAACAGCACGGGTCGGCGCAAGCTGCGAAACATGAGGGTACCTGTGGTGGGCCGCACGGGGGCGGCGGGTTGAACACGAGTTGTGGGCGTATTTAGTCGGTCAGTATAACCCGGCCTACAGCACCCCGGCGCGTAGCAGGTCACCCATGTTGAGCGCACCGACCGGGCGCCGCTCGTCATCGATCACCACCAGCGCATTGATCTTGTGCTCTTCCATGATCTTCAGCGCCTCCGCCGCGAGCATCTGGGCCCTGGCGGTTCGACCGCCGCGGGTCATCACGGTTGCGATGGGCGTGGTCCGGACATCGATACCGCGATCCAGGGCGCGCCGCAGATCGCCATCGGTGAAGATGCCGGCGAGGCGGCCATCGGCGCCCAGTACGCTGGTCATGCCCAGCCCCTTGCGCGACATCTCCAGCAGGGCGTCGGATACCAAGGTGTCCTCGCTGACCTGCGGCAGATCGACGCCGGCATGCATGACGTCTTCCACCTTCAGCAACAGGCGGCGACCCAGGGCTCCGCCTGGATGGGAAAAGGCGAAGTCCTCGGCGGTGAAGCCGCGGGCTTCTAGCAGGGCGATGGCCAGGGCGTCGCCCAGGACCAGGGCGACGGTGGTGGAGGAGGTGGGTGCCAGGTTGAGCGGGCAGGCCTCGGTGGCGACGCTGGTGTCCAGGTTGACGTCCGCCGCCTTCGCCAGGGGCGAGGTGGGATTGCCGGCGAAGCTGATCAGGGGAACGCCCAGGCGCTTGATCAGTGGCAGCAGCGTCAGGATCTCGCTGGAGGTGCCCGATTGGGAGATGGCGATGATGACGTCGTCGCGGGTGATCATGCCCATGTCACCATGGCTGGCTTCGGCTGGATGCACGAAGAACGCCGGGCTGCCGGTACTGGCCAGGGTGGCGGCGATCTTGTTGCCGACATGGCCGGACTTGCCCATGCCCAGCACCACGATGCGACCACGGCAGGCGAGCAGCAGACGGCAGGCCTGGGCAAAGCTCGCGTCGACGCGGTCACCCAGGGCGGCCACTGCCGCTCGCTCTACATCTATGGTGCGCTTGGCGGACGCGATGAAATCTATTGAGTCGGACATGGGTCAGAAGGCAGGTGACGGGACAATCGGAAATTATATGCGCAAAGCCGCGACACTCAGCAACGTCGCCCGCAGGTCAGAGGTCTCAGCGGCAACGAATGGTATAGTGCCGCCCTTTTGCCGGGGCCATCGAGCGCGAAAGCCGCGTGCCCTGACGCGGCGGAGCGGCGTCTCCCTGCACAGAGTTGAACCTTAGGAGTCTTGATGACCGTCGATAGCCCGTACGCCGTGGAGCTAAAGGGCGTTTCCTTCAAGCGCGGCACGCGTCTCATCTATGACCGTGTCGATATCCGTATCCCGCGGGGCAAGGTCACCGGGATCATGGGGCCGTCCGGCAGTGGCAAGACCACCCTGTTGCGCCTCATCGCTGCTCAGCTGCGGCCGAGCAGTGGCGAGATCTGGGTGAATGGCGCCAATCTGCCGCAGCTGTCCCGTGGCGAGCTGTTCGAGATGCGCCGACAGATGGGGGTGCTGTTCCAGAGCGGGGCGCTGTTCACCGATCTCGATGTCTTCGAGAACGTGGCCTTCCCGCTGCGGGTGCACACCAAGCTGCCCGAGGAGATGATCCGCGACATCGTCCTGCTCAAGCTACAGGCAGTAGGCCTGCGCGGCGCAGTCGAGCTGATGCCGGACGAACTCTCCGGCGGCATGAAGCGCCGGGTCGCCCTGGCGCGGGCCATCGCCCTGGATCCACAAATCCTCATGTACGACGAGCCCTTCGTTGGCCAGGACCCCATTGCCATGGGCGTGCTGGTGCGGCTGATCCGGCTGCTCAACCAGGCCCTTGGGCTTACCAGCATCGTGGTCTCCCACGACCTGGCCGAGACGGCCAGTATCGCCGACTACCTCTATGTGGTCGGCGATACCAAGGTGCTGGGGCAGGGCACGCCAAAGGAACTGCGCGAATCGCCCGATCCGCGGGTTCGCCAGTTCATGCAGGGCATCCCTGATGGCCCCGTACCCTTCCACTACGCCGCGCCTGATCTGCGCGATGCCTTGCTGGGGAAACACTGATGCGTAAGGTCTCCGCCGTGGAGCGGATTCGTCGGCTGGGCAAGGCCGGGCTGGACGTCGTGGCGGCCATTGGCCGCTCCGTCATCGTCCTGCTGCTGGCGGTGTTCGGTCGGGGTGGCGTGGGCAGCGGCCTGCAGCTGCTGGGCAAGCAACTCTATTCGGTGGGCGTGATGTCACTGCCCATCATCGTGGTCTCGGGTTTCTTCATCGGCATGGTGATTGCCCTGCAGGGCTACAACATCCTGGTCAAGTACGGCTCCGAGCAGGCCGTGGGACAGATGGTGGCCCTGACTCTGCTGCGCGAGCTGGGGCCAGTGGTGACCGCCCTGCTGTTCGCCGGGCGGGCCGGCTCCGCGCTGACCGCCGAGATCGGCAACATGAAATCCACCGAGCAGTTGTCCAGCCTGGAAATGATCGGCGTGGACCCGCTCAAGTACATCGTCGCGCCGCGCTTCTGGGCCGGCTTCATTTCCATGCCCCTGCTGGCCGCCATGTTCAACGTGGTGGGTATCTGGGGCGCGGCGATGGTCGCCATCGATTGGCTCGGCGTCTACGACGGTTCCTTCTGGGCCACCATGCAGAACAGCGTGATGCTCAGCGACGTGCTCAATGGCGTGATCAAGAGCCTGGTGTTCGCCTTCGTGGTGACCTGGGTTGCCGTTTTCCAGGGGTATGACTGCGAGCCGACCTCCGAAGGCATCGGTCGCGCCACTACCCGTACCGTCGTCTATGCGTCGCTTGCCGTGCTCGGCCTCGACTTCATTCTTACCGCCCTGATGTTTGGAGATCTCTGATGCAAACCCGCACCCAGGAAATCGGTGTCGGACTCTTCCTGCTGGCCGGCGTGCTCGCACTGCTGCTGCTGGCGCTGCGGGTAAGCGGTCTGACGATGAGCGACCATCACGATACCTACAAGGTCTATGCCTACTTCGACAACATCGCCGGTCTCACCGTGAGATCGCGAGTGACCATGTCCGGCGTGACCATTGGCAAGGTCACCGCCATCGATCTCGACCGCAACAGCTATCGCGGCCGGGTCACCATGCAGATCGACAAGCAGGTGGACAACCTGCCGACTGACTCCATCGCCTCCATCCTGACCGCTGGCCTGCTTGGTGAGAAATACATCGGCATCAGCGTCGGGGGCGACGAGCAGGTGCTCAAGGAAGGCTCGACTATTCGAGATACACAATCCTCGCTGGTTCTCGAAGATCTGATCGGTAAATTCCTGCTCAACTCGGTCAATAAAGACTCTTCCGCCAACAAATGATGAGAGGCTTCTTCATGCTCAAGCTAATTCGTCACGGAGTGATCGCGATCCTAGCCCTGCTACCGCTGGTGTCCCAGGCGGCGCCCTCGGCCCATGACGTGATCCAGCAGACCACCAGTACCCTGCTCAGTGATCTCGAGGCCAATCGCGACAAGTATCGCAGCAACCCGGACGCCTTCTACGAGTCGCTCAACAGCATTCTCGGGCCGGTAGTGGATGCCGAGGGCATCTCGCGCAGCATCATGACCGTGCGCTATAGCCGCAGCGCTTCGCCCGAGCAGATGGCGCGCTTCCAGGAAAACTTCAAGCGCAGCCTGATGCAGTTCTATGGCAATGCACTGCTGGAGTACAACAACCAGGGTATCCGCGTCCTGCCCGAAGGCCCGTCCGACGGCCCCGACCGCACCAGCGTGGGCATGGAGGTCAAGGGCAATAATGGCGCCGTGTATCCCGTGCAGTACAGCATGGTCAAGCAAGGCGAGGAATGGAAAGTCCGCAACGTCATCATCAACGGCCTGAACCTGGGCAAGCTGTTCCGTGACCAATTCGCCCAGGCGATGCAGGAAAACGGCAACGATCTGGACAAGACCATCAACAACTGGGCGGGCACCGTGGCCAAGGCCAAGGACTCTCCCGAGGCCCAGAAGGCCAAGGTCGGGTCGTGAGTCGCGCAACCATCACCCGCGAGGGCGCCCGGCTGCAACTCTCGGGCGTACTCGATCACGCCAGTGTGCCGATCCTGCGCGAGCAGGGTCGAACCCTGATCGCTCAGGGCAGTGGTCCACTGGTGCTGGACTGCGCAGGTGTCGAACACTCCAACAGCGCCGGTCTGGCGCTGTTGCTGGCCTGGCTGCGCGATGCCCAGGCGGCGAGTCGCCCGCTGACCATCGCCGGCCTGCCGTCCGAGTTGCGGCAGATCGCCGACGTTTCGAATGCCCTGGAGTTGCTACCTCTGGCCGAGCCGGCTCACAGCTAGGTTGTGTCCAGAAAACGCCTGGGCACCGCCAGTTGGCATTGGAACTCAGCGTGGAATGCTCCTTTACCTCTGGTAAACGCCGCTTCCTCGCTGGCTTTTGCCTTTCCTGACCTTGGCTTGGCGACCTTGCAAACGAGCCCTGGCAGTCATCGCAGTCGCCGTGCAGCCGGTTTTTTTGTATGATCGCCGGCTGTACTAGATTGCCGAGGTGCCGCCATGCAGGCCCAAGAAGTCAAAAGCCTCCTGGAGGCAAAACTGACCGATACCCAGGTCGAAGTGGAAGGCGAGGGCTGCAATTTCCAGCTCTACCTGATCAGCGACGAGCTCCAGGCACTCAGCCCGGTCAAGCGTCAGCAGCAGGTCTACTCCTATCTCCAGCCGCAGATCGCCGATGGCAGCATCCATGCTGTCACCATGAAATTCTTCACCCGTGCTGCCTGGGCCGAACGCGCCTGATTCGCAGCGCCGAGAACTCGCTATGGACAAACTGATCATTACCGGCGGCAACTGCCTGAACGGTGAAATTCGCATTTCCGGGGCCAAGAACTCCGCCCTGCCGATTCTGGCCGCGACCCTGCTCGCCGATACCCCGGTGACCGTCGCCAACCTGCCGCACCTGCACGACATCACCACCATGATCGAGCTGTTCGGCCGCATGGGCGTTCAGCCGGTGATCGGTGAAAAGCTCAATGTCGAGGTGGATGCCTCCAGCATTAAGACCCTGGTCGCGCCCTATGAGCTGGTCAAGACCATGCGCGCTTCCATTCTGGTGCTGGGCCCGATGGTCGCCCGCTTCGGCGAGGCGGAAGTCGCCCTGCCCGGCGGTTGCGCCATCGGCTCGCGTCCGGTCGACCTGCACCTGCGCGGTCTGGAAGCCATGGGCGCCAAGATCACCGTCGAAGGCGGCTACATCAAGGCCAAGGCTCCGGCTGGCGGCCTGCGCGGCGCTCACTACTATTTCGATACCGTCAGCGTGACCGGTACCGAGAACGTGCTGATGGCCGCCACCCTGGCCAAGGGCCGCAGCGTCATCCAGAACGCCGCCCGTGAGCCCGAAGTGGTGGATCTGGCCAACTGCCTGATCGCCATGGGTGCCAACATCCAGGGCGCTGGTACCGACACCATCACCGTGGAAGGCGTCGAGCGCCTGGGCGGCGCCACCTATTCGGTCCTGCCCGACCGCATCGAGACCGGCAGCTACCTGGTCGCCGCCGCTGCCACCCGTGGCCGCGTCAAGCTCAAGGACACCGATCCGACCATCCTCGAGGCCGTGCTGGCCAAGCTGGAAGAGGCGGGTGCCCACATCTCCACCGGCAGCAACTGGATCGAGCTGGACATGAAGGGCAATCGCCCCCGCGCGGTAAACATCCGCACGGCGCCTTACCCGGCGTTCCCCACCGACATGCAGGCCCAGTTCATCTCCATGAACGCCGTCGCCGAAGGCACTGGCACCGTGGTGGAAACCATCTTCGAGAACCGCTTCATGCACGTTCACGAGATGGTGCGCATGGGCGCCAACATCGCCATCGAAGGCAATGCCGCCATCGTCACAGGCGTGCCCAGCCTCAAGGCCGCCCCGGTCATGGCGACCGATCTGCGCGCCTCGGCGAGTCTGGTCATCGCCGCCCTGGTGGCCGAAGGCGACACCCTGATCGATCGCATCTACCACATAGATCGCGGCTACGAATGCATCGAGGAGAAATTCCAGCTGCTCGGCGCCAAGATCCGTCGCACGCCCAAGTAAGGACCTCCGATGCTGACCATCGCCCTGTCCAAGGGCCGTATCCTCGACGACACCCTGCCGCTGCTGGCGGCGGCGGGGATCGCCCCGACCGAGAATCCGGACAAGAGCCGCAAGCTCATCATCCCGACCACCCAGGACGATGTGCGCCTGCTCATCGTTCGCGCCACCGACGTGCCCACCTATGTGGAGCATGGCGCCGCGGACCTGGGCGTGGCCGGCAAGGACGTGCTGATGGAATACGGTGGCGATGGTCTCTATGAGCCGCTCGACCTGCGCATCGCCCGTTGCAAGCTGATGACCGCAGGCGCCGTAGGCGCTCCGGCGCCGCGCGGCCGGCTGCGGGTGGCGACCAAGTTCGTCAATGTCGCCAAGCGCTACTATGCCGAGCAGGGCCGCCAGGTCGACATCATCAAGCTGTACGGCTCCATGGAGCTGGCACCGCTGGTGGGTCTGGCCGACAAGATCATCGACGTGGTCGACACGGGCAATACGCTCAAGGCCAATGGCCTCGAGCCACAGGAGCTGATCGCCCACATCAGCTCGCGCTTGATCGTCAACAAGGCCTCGATGAAGATGCAGCACGGCCGCATCCAGGCCCTCATCGAGACCCTGCGCCATGCCGTCGAGACGCGTGGCGCCTGAGAACCTGTTCAAAGCCTGCGCGCGTCGGCCAAACTACGTTGAAAATGGCTTCGGAATGCTCATTTACCACTCGTAAACTCGTTCGCGAGCCCGGTCCGCTTCCTCAGCCATTTTCGCGGGGCCGCCTTGGCCTTGTTTGTCTCTAGCTCGCGAGACTTTGAACAGGCTCTGGGTCCGAGCCGGCAGGTTGATGCCGGCTCGGACTGCTTCCATCCCTCCAGCTTCGCCTATCCGTGCCATAGCCAAATTGTCGGGCGCCCACACGGAGCCGGCTGTTACTCTCGGGCGCCCCTTTCGCTATCCTGAAGAGGACCCGCCATGACCGCTCCGCTCGCCATCCGCCGACTCGTCGCCGCCGCTCCGGATTTCGCCGAGCATCTGGATCATCTGCTGAGCTGGGAAGGGGTGTCCGACGCCGATATCAACCAGCGGGTCCTGGCGATCATCGCCGATGTCCGCCATCAGGGTGACCAGGCGCTACTCGAGTACACCCGCCGCTTCGATGGCATCGAGACGACCTCCATGAGCGATCTCATCCTGCCGCGAGCACGCCTCGAGGAAGCCCTGACCCGGATCACCCCGGAGCAGCGCACGGCGCTGGAAGCCGCTGCTGAACGGGTGCGCAGCTATCACGAGAAGCAGCGCCAGGATTCCTGGCAGTACCAGGAGGCCGACGGCACGGTGCTCGGCCAGCAGGTCACGCCGCTGGATAGGGCTGGTCTCTATGTGCCGGGTGGCAAGGCCTCCTATCCCTCTTCGGTGCTGATGAACGCCATCCCGGCCAAGGTCGCCGGCGTGCCCGAAGTGGTCATGGTGGTGCCCACGCCCCGTGGCGAGGTCAACGAACTGGTGCTGGCGGCTGCGGCCCTGGCCGGCGTCGATCGCGTCTTCACCATAGGTGGTGCCCAGGCGGTGGCCGCTCTGGCCTATGGCACCGAAAGCGTACCGCCGGTGGACAAGATCGTCGGTCCCGGTAACATCTATGTCGCCACCGCCAAACGCCACGTGTTCGGCAAGGTCGGCATCGACATGATCGCCGGCCCGTCCGAGATCCTGGTGGTTTGTGACGGCCAGACCGATCCCGACTGGATCGCCATGGATCTGTTTTCCCAGGCCGAGCACGACGAGGACGCCCAGGCCATCCTGGTGAGTCCGGACGCCGCCTTCCTCGACGCCGTGGCGGCCAGCATCGCCCGGCTGCTGCCCGAGATGGAGCGCGCTGACATCATCCGCGCCTCCCTGGAGGGGCGTGGTGCGCTGATCCAGGTCGCCGACATGGCCCAGGCCATCGAGGTGGCCAACCGCATCGCGCCGGAACACCTGGAGCTGTCGGTCGTCGAGCCCGAGCAATGGCTGCCCAAGATCCGCCACGCTGGCGCCATCTTCATGGGTCGCTATACCGCCGAAGCCCTGGGCGACTACTGCGCCGGCCCCAACCACGTGCTGCCGACCTCGGGCACCGCGCGCTTCTCCTCGCCCCTGGGCGTGTACGACTTCCAGAAGCGCTCCTCGATCATCCACTGCTCGGCCGCCGGTGCCTCGGCGCTGGGCCGGGTCGCGTCGGTCCTGGCCCGTGGCGAGTCTCTGACCGCCCACGCCCGCAGCGCCGAATACCGTATTCAGGAGGAGCAGGCATGAGCGAGCTCTGGAGTCCCTTCGTCAAGAATCTGGTGCCCTATGTGCCAGGCGAGCAGCCCAAGCTGACCAACCTAGTCAAGCTCAACACCAACGAGAATCCCTATGGGCCTTCGCCGCGGGCGCTGGACGCCATCCGCGCCGCGGCCACCGACGACCTGCGTCTCTATCCCGACCCCAACGGTCAGGCGCTCAAGGATGCCGTCGCTCAGTATTACGGCATCCAGAGCGATCAGGTCTTTGTCGGCAATGGCTCGGACGAAGTCCTGGCGCACATCTTCCTGGGCCTGTTCGGTCACGGGCGGCCGGTCCTGTTCCCGGACATCAGCTACAGCTTTTATCCGGTGTACTGCGGCCTCTACGACATCGCCTTCGAGACCCCGGCGCTGGATGAGGATTTCCAGATCGTCGTCGAAGACTATTTCCGGCCTAATGGCGGCATCATCTTCCCCAATCCCAATGCGCCCACTGGCAGCGCCCTGGCGCTGGAAGCGATCGAGCGTATCGTCGTTGGCAACCCGACGTCCGTGGTGGTGGTGGATGAAGCCTACGTCGATTTCGGTGCAGAGTCGGCGGTCGCCCTGATCGGGCGCCATCCCAATCTGGTGGTGACCCAGACGCTGTCCAAGTCCCGCTCCCTGGCCGGCCTGCGAGTGGGTCTGGCCATGGGCCAGGCGCCGCTGATGGAAGCCCTGGAACGAATCAAGAACAGCTTCAACTCCTATCCGCTGGACCGCCTGGCGTTGGCCGGGGCGGTGGCCGCCTTCGAGGATCGCGCCTATTTCGACGAGACCTGCCGGCAGGTGGTCGAAAGCCGTGAAAGCCTGGTGGCCCAGTTGCTGGAGCGGGGCTTCGAAGTATTGCCCTCGGCGGCCAACTTCATCTTCGCCCGTCATGTGCAGAAGGGTGGGGCGGCGCTGGCGGCGGGGTTGCGTGAGCACGGCGTCATCGTGCGCCACTTCAGCCGACCCGAACGCATCGCCGACTTCCTGCGCATCACCATCGGCACGCCGGCACAGAATCAGGCGCTGATCACGGCTCTCGACGCTCTCTGAGAGCTTGTCAAAGACCGCGGCGTGTCGGTCAGACGGCATTGAAAATGCCTTGTTTGGCTTTAGCTCAGAGCCTTGAGCAGGCTCTGAGCGTCGCGGGCGGCTAGCGCGCCTTCTCCATCAGGGGACGCAGACCGACAGTGACCTTGAGTTGCAGGGTCTTGTCCTGCCGCCGCACCTCAATGGGTATGCTGTCGCCCGGCTGCTTGCGGGCGATCTGATTCATCGCCAGTCGACCGTCCTTGATCGGCTGCCCAGCCAGCTTGACCAGCACGTCGCCAGCGCGCAGACCAGCCTTGTGCGCCGGCCCATCGGGATCGATGTCCGTCACCACGATGCCCTGGTCGACCTTGAGGCCGTAGGTCTTGATCAGTTCCGGGGTGATCACCTCCACCGCCACGCCCAGCCAGCCCCGGATGACCTGACCATGCTGGATGATCGACCGCATGACCTCCATGGCCAGCTTGATCGGGATGGCGAAGCCGATGCCCTGGGAGCCGCCGGAGAGGATGGCGGTGTTGATGCCGATCAGGTTGCCATTGGCATCCACCAGCGCCCCGCCTGAATTGCCCAGGTTGATCGCCGCATCGGTCTGGATGAAGTCCTCGTAGGTGTTGAGGCCCAGCTGATTGCGGCCGGTGGCGCTAATGATGCCCATGGTCACGGTTTGGCCGACGCCGAAGGGGTTGCCGATGGCCAGCACCACGTCGCCGATGCGGATGGCGGTCGAATCGCCTACCGAGATGGCTGGCAGATTGGGCAGGTCGATCTTGAGCACGGCGAGGTCGGTGGCCGGATCGTTGCCGATCAGCTTGGCCAGGGTCTGGCGACCGTCGGCGAGCGCGACCACGATGGATTCGGCATCGAGCGTCACATGGTTGTTGGTCAGCAGGTAGCCATCATGACTCATCAGCACCGCCGAGCCGAGGCTCAGCTCTTCCACCGGCTTGGCCGGGCTCTTGCGGTCGTTGGCCGTGTCGCCGGCCTTGCCCGGCTTGGCTGCTTTGGTCGAGCGCAGCGACACCACCGCCGGTGCTGCCCGACTCGCCGCATCGGCGTAGGAGACCGGCCCCTGCTGGCGCCCAGGCGAGGGCGCCTGGGCAGCCTCGAACAGCGGCGGCTGGGCCGGTAGCCCGAGCCACTGGGGATAGTGCTGCATGATCAGGGCTGCAACGAGCAGACCGCACAGCACGGGCCAGCCGAGATAACGCAAAGCCTTGTACATCGATCACATCCTTGAATTTGTCCGCCCGGAGTGCGGCGGATAAGCTGGCGGCATTATAAGGAGCGGCGCCGCTCGATGACATGCCGGGGCGCCGCCACAGAGGAGGTAAGCCGTCCGTGACCCTGTCCCTTGATCTACTGGTAGAAACCGCCGACCGTTACCTGGAGACGGCCCGTATCCAGGATTATTGCCCCAATGGCCTGCAGGTCCAGGGCCGTGGGCAGCTTCGCCTGCTGGTTAGTGGCGTCACGGCCTCCCAGCAGTTGCTGGATGCCGCTGTAGCGGCCGGTGCCGATGCCATCCTCGTGCACCACGGCTACTTCTGGAAAAACGAAGATGCCCGTCTCATCGGCATGAAGCACCGCCGGATCAAGACCCTGCTGAGCCACGACATCAGCCTGCTAGCCTATCACCTGCCGCTGGACGTCCATCCCGAAGTGGGCAACAACGTTCAGCTGGGACGCCGCCTTGGCGTGCAGAACATTCGTCCGCTGCCGGGCGATGCCAGGGGGCTGATCTGGGAGGGCGAGCTGGCCGAGCCGTTGTCCGCGACGGATTTTGGTCGGCGGGTAGCGGATCCCCTGCAGCGCCAGCCGCTGGTGGTCGATGGCGGACGATCGATCCGGCGCCTGGCCTGGTGCACCGGAGGCGCCCAGGGCTATATCGATCAGGCCATCGCGGCGGGCGTGGACGCCTACCTGACCGGTGAGGTATCCGAGCAGACGGTGCACAGTGCCCGCGAAAACGGGGTCAGTTTTTTCGCTGCCGGCCACCATGCTACCGAGCGCTATGGGGTGCAGGCGCTGGGCGACTATCTGGCCACTCAACTGGGCGTGCAGCATCTATTCATCGACTGCGACAACCCGGCCTGAGCGTCATAAGCATATAGCTTCTAGTTCTAAAAGGGCTGTCGGGACATAACCATTGCCTATGATAAGGTTGAGGTTCGTCCACGGCCCGCTCTGTCCGGTGTGTCCAGTCGACTGGATGCCGCAACGGACATCTCCTAGGCCACCTTTCTGCTATCGTGAGTAGCCATGCTCGACAAACAGACGCACCTCAAACAGCTTGAGGCGGAAAGCATCCACATCATCCGTGAAGTGGCCGCCGAGTTCGACAATCCGGTCATGCTGTATTCCATCGGCAAGGATTCGGCCGTGATGCTGCACCTGGCCCGCAAGGCCTTCTTTCCCGGCAAGTTGCCGTTCCCGGTACTCCACGTGGACACCGGCTGGAAATTCCAGGCCATGTACGAATTCCGCGATCGCATGGTTGAGGACATGGGGCTCGATCTGCTGGTGCACAAGAATCCGGAGGGGATCGCCCAAGGCATCAACCCCTTCACCCATGGCAGCGCCAAGCACACCGACATCATGAAGACCCAGGGCCTCAAGCAGGCGCTGGACAAGTACGGCTTCGACGCAGCCTTCGGCGGGGCCCGCCGTGATGAAGAGAAGTCCCGCGCCAAGGAGCGCGTCTACTCCTTCCGCGACAGCAAGCACCGCTGGGACCCCAAGAACCAGCGTCCCGAACTGTGGAACATCTACAACGGCAAGACCAACAAGGGCGAGTCGATCCGGGTCTTCCCGCTGTCCAACTGGACCGAGCTGGACATCTGGCAATACATCTATCTCGAAGGCATCCCGATCGTGCCGCTGTACTTCGCTGCCGAGCGCGAGGTGATCGAGAAGAACGGCACCCTGCTCATGATCGACGACGACCGTATCCTCGAGCACCTCTCGCCCGAGGAAAAGGCGCGTATCCACAAGCGCCAGGTGCGCTTCCGTACCCTCGGCTGCTACCCCCTGACCGGCGCGGTGGAGTCCCAGGCGACGACGCTGACGGACATCATCCAGGAGATGCTGCTCACCCGCACCTCCGAACGCCAGGGCCGGGTCATCGACCACGATGGCGCCGGATCCATGGAAGAGAAGAAACGTCAGGGGTATTTCTAAGATGTCGCACCAATCCGATCTGATCGGCCAGGACATCCTGGCCTACCTCGCGCAGCACGAACGCAAGGAGCTGCTGCGCTTCCTCACCTGCGGCAACGTCGACGACGGCAAGAGCACCCTGATCGGGCGCCTGCTGCACGACTCCAAGATGATCTACGAGGATCACCTGGAAGCCATCACCCGCGACTCCAAGAAGGTGGGCACCACCGGCGAGGAGGTCGACCTGGCGCTGCTGGTGGACGGCCTGCAGGCCGAGCGCGAGCAGGGCATCACCATCGACGTGGCCTATCGCTACTTCTCCACGGCCAAGCGCAAGTTCATCATCGCCGACACCCCCGGCCATGAGCAGTACACCCGCAACATGGCTACCGGGGCCTCCACCTGCGACCTGGCGATCATCCTGGTCGATGCCCGTCACGGCATCCAGACCCAGACGCGCCGGCACAGCTACATCGCTTCGCTGCTGGGCATCAAGCACATCGTGGTCGCCATCAACAAGATGGACCTGCTGGGCTTCGACCAGGCGGTGTTCGAACGCATCAAGGACGACTACCTGGCCTTCGCCCAGCGCATCGAGCTGGGCGCCAAGGACATCCACTTCGTCCCCATGTCGGCGCTCAAGGGCGACAACGTGGTGAATCGCAGCGAGCAGACGTCCTGGTACAGCGGCAAGTCGCTGATGGAAATCCTCGAGACCGTGGAGATCGCCGCGGATCGCAATCTCGACGACCTGCGCTTTCCGGTGCAGTACGTCAATCGGCCCAACCTAAACTTCCGCGGCTTCGCCGGGACCCTGGCATCGGGTGTCGTCACCAAGGGCGATGCCGTGGTGGTCCTGCCGTCGGGCAAGGGCAGTCGGGTCAAGTCCATCGTCACCTACGAAGGCGAGCTGGAGCAGGCCGGTCCCGGCCAGGCGGTGACCCTGACCATGGAAGACGAGATCGACATCTCCCGGGGCGACGTCCTGGTGCATGCCGACAACCGTCCCCAGGTGACCGACAGCTTCGAGGCCATGCTGGTGTGGATGGCCGAAGAGCCCATGCGCCCAGGCAAGAAGTACGACATCAAGCGCGCCACCAGCTATGTGCCGGGTTCGCTGCCGAGCATCGTGCACACGGTGGACGTCAATACCCTGGAACGCGGCGCCACCAGCGAGCTCAAGCTCAACGAGATCGCCCGGGTCAAGGTAGCCCTGGATTCCCCCATCGCCTTGGACGGCTATGGCGTCAACCGCACCACCGGCGCCTTCATCGTCATCGATCGCCTGACCAATGGCACCGTAGGTGCCGGCATGATCATTGCCGACCCGGTAGGTAGCGCTGGCCATGGCCAGAGCGCGCATCAGCTGCACGTCGCCACCAGCGAGCGGGCTGCCCGTTTCGGCCAACAGCCCACCACGGTGCTGTTCACCGGCCTTTCCGGTGCCGGCAAGACCACTCTGGCCTATGCCCTTGAGCGGCGCCTGTTCGACGCCGGTCGCGCGGTCTTCGTGCTGGATGGCCAGAATCTGCGCCACGACCTGAACAAGGGCCTGCCGCAGGATCGCGCGGGTCGTCGCGAGAACTGGTTGCGCGCCGCCCAGGTGGCCCGTCAGTTCAACGAGGCGGGCCTGATCGCCCTGGCTGCGTTCGTCGCGCCGGATGCCGAGGGTCGGGCCCAGGCCCAGGCACTGATCGGTGCCGAGCGCCTGCTGACGGTACACGTCAAGGCTTCGCCGGCGGCTTGCGCCGAGCGGGATCCCCAGGGCCTCTACACCGCCGGTGGCGACAATATCCCGGGCATCTCCTTTGCCTACGATGCGCCCGAAGACGCCGATCTGGTACTGGATACCGAACAGCTGTCGGTTGAGGAGGGGATCCAGCAGATCCTCGACGTCCTGCGGCGACGTCAGGTGATCTAAGGCTTGCAGCGATAGAAAAAACCCGCCTTTCGGCGGGTTTTTCATGGGCCTTTACCAGCGTGGAGGCGGGCCATAGTAGTAGGCGCCAGGTGGCGGGCCGTAGTACACGGGGCGCGGCTCAACCACGCGATACTCGTAGACCGGTGCCGGCTCGTAGTAGACCACGCGCGGCGGGGGCGGCGGCGGTGGCCCCTCGATGTAGACCGGCTCGCGGGCATAGGAGTGGGAGACGATGGCTCCGCCAACCACGGCGCCAACCACTGCACCAAGAAAGGCCGGGCCGGGACCACGACCGTGGGCGGACGCCTGACCGGCGATGGCGAGGCAACCGGCAAGCACCACAGCCTGAGTGATGCGACGTAGCATGATGATTCTCCTGCGACCCGGGGTGATGAAACCGGGCATCTCTATCAGACCGCAACGGTGGCCGCTCGCCTAGGCAGCCCGGGGTAAAGTTTGGGTAAACCAAATACTTCGACATCAGTCCCAACAACCTGAGGTCGACGTGTCCCCAGCCTCGCGGGACGCATCTTCTGTATCTGGTGCCGCGACCGGTGCCCCGACCACGAGACCACTGTGCAGATTCTCTATACCGCTCTGATCCTCTTGCTGATGGTGGGCGCCACCCGTCTCAGCGCCCACCTCATTCCCATCCCGCTGCCACTGATCCAGGTGGTGGTGGGCGCCTTGCTCGCCTGGCCCACGCTGGGGTTGCATGTCGCCCTGGATCCCGAACTCTTTCTGTTGCTGTTCATACCGGCGCTGCTGTTCTCCGATGGCTGGCGCATGCCCAAGCGCGAATTCTGGCGGCTGCGGCGCCCCATCTTCGTACTGGCCTTCGGCCTGGTGTTCCTCACGGTGCTGGGCGCCGGCTGGTTCCTGCACTGGATGCTCAAGCTGCCCTGGGCAGTGGCCTTCGCCCTGGCTGCTGTGCTGTCGCCAACCGATGCCGTGGCCGTTTCCAGCATCGTCCGCGGACGGCTGCCCAGTGCGCTGCTGCATGTGATCCAGGGCGAGGCCCTGCTCAACGATGCCTCGGGCCTGGTGACCTTCAAGTTCGCCGTGGCGGCAGCCCTGACCGGCGCCTTTTCGCTCAGCCAGGCCAGCCTGGATTTCGTCATCGTCGCCGTGGGTGGGGCGCTGGTTGGCGGGGTGTTGAGCTGGCTGGTCGGTCGTGCCCGGGCCTGGATGGTGATCCGACGAGGCTGGAGCGATGCCGCACCCCATGTCGTCTTCATGCTGTTGCTGCCTTTCGCCGCCTATGTGCTGGCGGAGCGGTTGGGCGTCTCGGGCATCCTCTCGGCGGTGGCCGCCGGGATGATGCAGAGCCGGGTCGACATGCTGCCTCGACAGACCGCCACCCGACTGCTCAATCACAGCGTCTGGGGGCTGGTGGAGTTCGCTTTCAACGGCCTGGTATTTCTCATCCTCGGCCTGCAGCTGCCTGACATCCTGGCGGCCGCGCTGCCAGCTTCCCAGGCGCTCTGGCCGGCCGCGGGCTGGCTGACGCTCTACGTGGTGGGGGCCTATCTGGTGATCATGGCCATTCGCTTCGGGGTCATCCTGGGCTATTGGCACCTGACCCAGCCCGGCAGCGGCCCTATCACCATCGCTGGCGATCCCCGCTGCATCGCCGCCATCGCTTCCCTCAGCGGGGTACGCGGCGCCGTGACTCTGGCGGGTGTGCTGTCGCTGCCGCTGATGCTGTCGGATGGCACGCCTTTTCCCCTGCGTGATGTCCTGGTATTCATCGCCGCCGGCGTGATCCTGCTGTCACTGGTGGTGGCGAGCGTCGGCATTCCGCTGCTCCTGGCGCGTTTGCCGGAGCAGTCCAACGACCTGCTGGAGCGTGAACGCTGCGAGGTACGGATCAATGCCGCCCGGGCGGCCATCGGGGCCTTGGAGGACGTGGAGTCAGACGATGCGGACGAACCAGCCCGGGCAGCACTGCAGGCGGAGATCAAGGCCGGCATCATTGCCGAGTTTCGCGACGAGTTGAGTTCCGCCGATGACAGCGAGGACGCCCGTTCCTTGGCGCGTCTACGTGACACCCTGGATGGCGAGCTGCGTCTGCTCGCCATCCGCGCCCAGCGTCGCGAACTCTATCGGCTGCGCATAGCCGGCGTGATCGATGACCTGGTGGTCAGCGAATTCCTGCGCGAACTGGACATCCAGGAGACCGCGCTGATGCGCGATCAGGGCAACCGCTAGCCCTTGCAGAAGCGGCGGATGCGCTCCGCTGCTTCCACACACTCGGCCAGGGGGGCGACCAGCGCCATGCGTACCCGTCCGGCACCTGGGTTGGTGCCCTCCACCTCGCGCGAGAGGTAGGAGCCCGGTACGACCGTCACGTGCTCGCGAGCGAAGAGGTCGCGGGCGAAGGCTTCGTCATCGCCGGGTGTCTTGGCCCAGAGATAGAAGCCGCCGTCCGGCAGGGAGACATCCAGACTGCCCTGCAGAATGTCCAGTACGGCGGCGAATTTCTGCCGGTAGAGCGCGCGGTTCTCACGGACATGGGCTTCGTCGCGCCAGGCCACGGCACTGGCCTTCTGCACCTGCACCGGCATGGCGCAGCCATGATAGGTGCGATAGAGCAGGAAGCGCTTGAGGATGGTGGCATCGCCGGCGACGAAGCCGGATCTCATGCCCGGCAGGTTGGAGCGCTTGGAGAGGCTGTGGAAGACCACGCAACGGGCGAAGTCGCTGCGACCGAGTTCGGCGCAGGCGGTCAGCAGGCCGGGCGGCGGGCTGGCTTCATCGAAGTAGAGTTCGCTGTAGCATTCGTCGGCGGCGATCACGAAGTCGTGGCGGTCGGCGAGTTCGATGAGCTTCTTCAGCGTTTCCAGGGGCAGCAGGGCGCCCGTGGGATTACCCGGGGAGCAGAGGAAGAGCAGCTGGCACCGTTGCCAGACCGCATCCGGAACGCTGTCGAAATCGGGGTTGAAGCCGTTGTCCGCCAGGCAGGGCAGATAATGCGGCTCGGCGCCGGCCAGCAGGGCCGCCCCTTCGTAGATCTGATAGAAGGGGTTGGGGCTCAGCACCAGGCCGCGCTTGCTGCGATCCACCACTGCCTGGGTAAAGGAGAACAGGGCTTCCCGGGTGCCGGTGACTGGCAGCACGTGGCGAGCCGGATCCAGCCAGCCCGCGGGGACGGCGAAGCGCTGGCCGGCCCAGTCGGCGATGGTCTCACGCAGGTCGGCGATTCCCAGTGTGGTGGGATAGACCGCCAGCTGAGCCAGATTCGCGGTCAGCGCCTCGGCGACGAAGGCGGGTGCCGGGTGCTTGGGCTCACCGATCGACAGCGGGATGGGGCTGATCGAAGCCGGCGGGGTGACGGTGGCCAGCAGGGCACGCAGTTTCTCGAACGGATAGGGCTGCAGCAGGTCAAGGGTGGGATTCATCGTCGGGTGGTCCTTCGTTCGAGACTAGATGCTGATGCGACTGAGTGGTGTCTGGCTGTCCCGCTCGCCCAGCTGCTTGATCAGGGCTTGCTGCAGCGCGGCGCAGAGGCTGGGGTCAGACAGTGGGCGACCGTCGGCGTTGGTCACGTAGAAGACGTCTTCCACGCGCTCGCCGAGGGTGGCGATCTTGGCGTTGAGCACGGACAGGTCGAAATCGAGGAAGATCCGTCCCACCCGCGCCAGCAGGCCGGGTCGGTCGGGCGCCGTCAGTTCGATGAGGCTCGCCGAGCGCGTGGTGTCGGTATAGATGTTCACCTGGGGCGAAAAGGCGAAATGCTTGAGCTGGCGGGTCACGCGCCGATTGATGATGCTCGGGTATTCTTCCGGATGCTTGAGCGCCTCGATCAGGCCGGCGCGGATCTGGGCGATACGCGCGGGATTGTTGCCAATCGAGCCGCCATCGGTATCCAGCACGATGTAGGTGTCCAGGGTGAACTGGCTGCTGGAGGTGATGATGCGTGCGTCCTGAATGTTCAGGTTGAGCTGATCCATCACCGCCACGGTCACCGCGAAGAAGTCGTGCTGGTCCGCGGCATAGATGAAGATCTGGGTGCCGCCCTCGGAGTCACGCTGGGTGGTCTCGCGGATCAGCACCAGCGGCTCGGCGGTATCGCTATGGCCAAGGATGGCCTCGGTGTGCCAGGCGACGTCCAATGCGGTGTGGCGCAGGAAGTAGGTATCACCCAGCTGCGACCAGAGCTGCTCGGCGTCATCGGCATCGATGCCGCGACGCATCAGGGTATCCAATGCCGATTGCTGGGTACTGCGGATCTGCTCCTCGCGGTTGACCGGATTCTCCAGGCCCCGACGCAGGGCACGCTTGGTCTCGGTGTATAGCTGGCGGAGCAGGGTGGCGCGCCAGGAGTTCCATAGCGACGGATTGGTCGCGGTGATGTCGGCCACGGTCAGGACATACAGATAGTCCAGGTGGGTGTGGTCGCCAACGGTTAGGGCGAAGTCGTGGATGACCTGGGGATCGGAGAGATCCTTGCGCTGGGCGGTGGTGGACATCACCAGGTGGTTGCGTACCAGCCAGCTGACCAGACGGGTGTCCCACTCCGGCAACTGGTGGCGGCGACCGAAGGCTTCCACGTCTTCCGCGCCCAGCTCCGAGTGATCGCCACCACGACCCTTGGCGATGTCGTGGTAGAGGCCGGCGACATAGATCAGCTCCGGCTTGGGCAGCTTGTGGATCACCCGCGTCGCCAGCGGATACTTCTCGGCGAGGACGTCGTAGCTCATCTTGCGCAGGTGCTTGATGAGATTGAGGGTATGGGCGTCGACCGTATAGATGTGGAAGAGGTCGTGCTGCATCTGCCCGACGATCTGGCCGAATTCGGGCAGGTAGAGCCCCAGCAGGCCATAACGATTCATGCGCCGCAGATTGCGGTGGATGCCGGATTCGCTCTTGAGCAGCTCGATGAACAGGCTGGTGTTGCGAATGTCCTGGCGGAAGGCGTCATCGATCAGGTGACGGCTGTCGCGTAGCAGGCGGATGGTACCGGCGCTCGGTCCCTTGATCGCAGGGTTCTGCGCCAGCAGGACGAACAGCTCCATCAGGGCGAAGGGGGTGCGCAGGAAGACCTGGGGATGCACCACCTCGAGATAGCCGTTACGGATCTGGAACCTGTTGTTGAGCGGGGTGACCGCGGCAGGCACCTGCTCGTCGCGCAGATTCACTTCCTCGAAGTGCTGCATCACCACGTCGCTGAGCTGGGAGACGTCCATCACCACCCGGTAGTACTTCTGCATGAAGCGTTCTACCGCGAGCTTGGCGTCGTTGTCCTCGTAACCGAGCAGATTGGCGATGCGCCGCTGGTGGTCGAACAGCAGGCGGTCCTCGGCGCGACCGGCGAGCATGTGCAGGGCATAGCGGACCTTCCATAGGTACTCCTGTGCCGAGGTCAGCAGGCCGCATTCGCTTTCGGTCAGAAAGCCCTGGCCTACCAGTGCCTGTAGATTGAGGGTGCCGAACTGGCGCCGGGCGATCCACAGCAGTGTCTGGATATCGCGCAGACCACCCGGTGAACCCTTCACATTGGGTTCGAGGTTGTATTCGGTGTCGTTGTACTTCGCGTGCCGCGCGCTCTGTTCGGCACGCTTGGCCAGGTAGAAGGCGCGTCCGGGCCAGAGATGCTCGACGCCGGTCGCCGCCAGCATCGCCTGGCGCAGGTGCTCGGGGCCAGCTAGGGTGCGGCTTTCCATCAGGTTGGTGATCACCGTCAGGTCGGCCAGGGCCTCGGTAGTGCATTCGCGCAGAGACCGGACGCTCTGCCCCACGGCCAGGCCCACGTCCCATAGCAGGGTCAGGAAGCCTTCGATGGATGCGCGGAAGCGCTCCTGCTCTTCTTCGGCGAGCAGGATGAGCAGGTCGATATCCGAGTGTGGATGCAGTTCGCCGCGGCCATAGCCGCCTACGGCGAGCAGGGCGATGCCGTCAGACGGCCAACTGAAGCGATTCCAGGCCGCCGTGAGTAACTGATCGATGAACCAGGCGCGATCCTCGACCAGGCGACGCACGCTGCGTCCGGCCAGGAAACGGGCATCCAGGGTGGCGTTCGCGGCCCGGATGAATTTCTTGAAGGCCGCGAGAGGGCTGGCTTTCAGCGAAAGCTCAGCCTGGAACTGGCCGGCGTCGAACAACTC
This sequence comes from Pseudomonas sp. Marseille-Q7302, assembly GCF_965111925.1. Classification (NCBI taxonomy): domain Bacteria; kingdom Pseudomonadati; phylum Pseudomonadota; class Gammaproteobacteria; order Pseudomonadales; family Pseudomonadaceae; genus Pseudomonas; species Pseudomonas sp. Marseille-Q7302. The sequence goes on from NZ_CBCOPK010000001.1 coordinate 1,479,302, forward strand.
CGAATCGACCTGGGGCATGGGCGCTCACTCACGCAGAAACGCGGGGAAAGGTTTCGTCCTTTCTCAGGGTCAGGATCTCGTAACCCTCTTCGGTGACCAGCACCGTGTGTTCCCACTGCGCGGACAGCTTGCGGTCCTTGGTGATGGCGGTCCAGCCATCGCCCAGCAGGCGGGTCTCGTAGCGGCCCTGGTTGATCATCGGCTCGATGGTGAAGATCATCCCGGCCTGCAGCTCGAGGCCAGTGCCGGCGCGGCCGTAATGCACCACCTGCGGCTCCTCGTGGAAACCCTTGCCGATGCCGTGACCGCAGTATTCGCGGACCACCGAGAAGCCGTTCTTCTCGGCATATTTCTGGATGACCTCGCCGATGTCGCCCAGACGCGCGCCGGGACGGACGAGTTCGATGCCCTTGTAGAGGCACTCCTGGGTGACCTGGCAGAGGCGGCCGGCCCACTCGGGAACGTCACCTACCAGGTACATCTTGCTGGTATCCCCGTGATAGCCATCTTTGATCACGGTGATGTCCACGTTCATGATGTCGCCGCTCTTGAGTGGCTTGTCATTGGGAATGCCATGGCAGACCACGTGGTTCAGCGAGGTGCAGATGGATTTGGGGTAGCCCTTGTAGTTCAGCGGGGCAGGAATGGCCTGCTGCACGTTGACGATATAGTCGTGGGCCAGTCGATCCAGTTCTTCGGTAGTGATGCCGGGACGCACGTGTTCGTCCAGCATTTCGAGCACCTCGGCGGCCAATTGGCCGGCGACGCGCATCTTGGCGATGTCTTCAGGGGTCTTGAGGATGACGGTCATCGGAAATCTCTAGGTATCACGCCGGGTGTTAGCTTTCGATCCGTTATTCTATCAGAGCTAGTGCCCTTGCTGTGGCCACCGGCGGCACCCCGGATCTCCGGTGTCCACCAATCGCCGCTGGTGATATCCGATAAGGCGTGATATAAAGTCGCGCGCTTTTTCGGGGCTCTGCCCTTTAGCGCTCCTAACCCCACACACGCATCGACACGATGACCTGGGTGCTTCCCAAGGGAAGTTGGTCATTGGGATGCGTGGAGGCCCAACCCGACTACGAGGAACATCTAAATGTCTCAAGTCTCCATGCGTGACATGCTGAAAGCCGGCGTGCATTTCGGCCACCAAACCCGTTACTGGAACCCGAAGATGGGCAAGTACATCTTCGGTGCGCGCAACAAGATCCACATCATCAACCTCGAAAAAACCCTGCCGATGTTCAACGAGGCCCTGACCTTCGTTGAGCGCCTGGCGTCCGGCAAGAACAAGATCCTGTTCGTCGGCACCAAGCGCGCCGCCGGCAAGATCGTTCGCGAAGAAGCCGCGCGTTGCGGTCAGCCCTTCGTCGATCATCGCTGGTTGGGCGGCATGCTGACCAACTACAAGACCATCCGTGCCTCGATCAAGCGTCTGCGTGATCTGGAAGTCCAGTCCCAGGACGGTACTTTCGACAAGCTGACCAAGAAAGAAGCCCTGATGCGTACCCGCGACCTCGAAAAGCTCGAGCGCAGCCTGGGTGGTATCAAGGACATGGGCGGTCTGCCGGATGCCCTGTTCGTGGTCGACGTTGACCACGAGCGCATCGCCATCACCGAAGCCAACAAGCTGGGCATCCCGGTCATCGGCGTCGTCGATACCAACAGCAGCCCGGAAGGTGTTGACTACATCATCCCCGGCAACGATGACGCCTTCCGCGCCGTTACTCTGTACCTGAGCAGCGTTGCCGATGCCGTGATCCGTGGCGGCAGCAACGGCGGTGCCAACGAGCAATTCGTCGAAGAACCCGTTGCCGAAGCCGTCGAGGGCTGAGCATTTCGACCCTAGGGTCGAGCGGTTCGACGTGCGAGAAGGGGGCCTAGCCCCCTTTTTGCCTACTGGCGTTTCATTGGCTCCGTCTCTGTGCGGAGTGACCTCGAAACCGATTCAAGAGGATTTCAAACATGGCAGAAATCACTGCAGCCCTGGTCAAAGAACTGCGCGAGCGCACCGGCCAAGGCATGATGGATTGCAAGAAGGCCCTGGCCGCTGCCGGTGGCGACATCGAGAAAGCCATCGACGACATGCGTGCCGCTGGCGCCATCAAGGCTGCCAAGAAGGCCGGTAACGTGGCTGCCGAAGGCTCCATCGCGGTCAAGGTCGCTGATGACCACAAGGCTGCCGTCATCATCGAAGTCAACTCCCAGACCGATTTCCTGGCTCTGCAGGACGACTTCAAGGGTTTCGTCGCCGCCAGCCTGGACAAGGCCTTTGCCGAGAAGATGAGCGATGCCGCTCCGCTGATCGCCGCTCAGGAAGCTGCTCGTGAGGCGCTGGTCGCCAAGTGTGGCGAGAACGTCAACATCCGTCGCCTGACCCGTGTCGAAGGCGATGTCGTTGGCGCCTACCTGCACGGTCACCGCATCGGTGTGGTCGTTACCCTGCAGGGTGGTACCGCCGAACTGGCCAAGGAAATCGCCATGCACGTCGCGGCGAGCAACCCCCAGTTCCTGAATCCCTCCCAGGTTTCCGAAGAAGCTGTCGCCAAGGAAAAGGAAATTTTCCTGGCGCTGAACGCCGACAAGATCGCCGGCAAGCCGGAAAACATCGTGGAGAACATGGTCAAGGGTCGTATCAACAAGTTCCTGGCCGAAGCCAGCCTGGTTGAGCAGCCCTTCATCAAGGATCCGGAAGTCAAGGTCGGTGAGCTGGCCAAGAAAGCCGGCGCCGAGATCGTCTCCTTCGTACGCTACGAAGTGGGCGAAGGCATCGAGAAGGCCGAAGTCGACTTCGCTGCCGAAGTGGCTGCCCAGCTGGCTGCCAGCAAGCAGTAAGCCCGGCATCCGCCGTTGACCAGGAGGCCGCCCGCTTCGAGCGCGCGGCCTCTTTGTCAAAGTGGTAGGCAGGTCTAGTTTCTCGCCTCCCAAGGAGTTTTTTGCCGATTGGAGTGAACGCAACTGCGGTTGCGCTTTCCTATCGCAGGATCAAAATCCCCCGCACATGTTCATCGCCACAGGAGAGAGTGAATGGCACAGCAGATGAGTGGTCGCCAACCCCGTTACAAGCGTATTCTGCTGAAGCTCAGTGGCGAAGCCCTGATGGGAAGTGAAGACTTCGGGATCGATCCGAAGGTGCTGGATCGCATGTCGCTGGAAATCGGCCAGCTGGTGGGCATTGGTGTCCAGGTCGGTCTGGTGATCGGCGGTGGCAACCTGTTCCGCGGTGCGGCGCTGTCCGCCGTGGGCATGGACCGGGTGACCGGCGACCACATGGGCATGCTGGCTACCGTGATGAACGCCCTGGCCATGCGCGACGCCCTAGAGCGCTCCAACATTCCCGCCACGGTGATGTCCGCCATTTCCATGGTCGGCGTGACTGACCAGTACGATCGCCGCAAGGCATTGCGTCAGTTGAAGGGTGGCGAAGTGGTCATCTTCTCCGCCGGTACCGGCAATCCGTTCTTCACCACCGATTCCGCCGCCTGCCTGCGTGCGATCGAGGTGGAGGCCGATCTGGTGCTCAAGGCCACCAAGGTGGATGGTGTATACACGGCTGATCCCTTCAAGGATCCCAATGCCGAAAAATTCGAGCGCCTGACCTACGACGAGGTGCTCGACCGCAAGCTGGGCGTCATGGATCTCACGGCTATCTGTCTCTGCCGTGATCACAACATGCCTCTGCGGGTTTTCAACATGAACAAGCCCGGCGCCCTGCTCAACATCGTGGTGGGTGGTGGCGAGGGTACCCTGATCGAGGAGGGAGCAGCATGATTGACGAGATCAAGAAGGATGCGCAGGCGCGCATGACCAAGACCCTGGAAGCCCTGGGCCACGCCTTTGCCAAGATCCGTACCGGACGCGCTCACCCGAGCATCCTGGACAGCGTCATGGTGTCTTACTACGGCAGCGATACCCCACTGCGTCAGGTGGCCAACGTCAACGTCGAGGATTCGCGGACCCTGGCCTTGAATGTGTTCGACAAGAGCATGATCCAGGCCGTGGAAAAAGCCATCATGACCTCGGACCTGGGCCTCAATCCGGCCACTGCGGGCACCACCATTCGCGTGCCGATGCCGGCGCTGACCGAAGAGACGCGGAAGGGCTTCACCAAGCAGGCGCGTGCCGAAGCCGAGCAGGCACGGGTCTCCGTGCGCAACATCCGTCGCGATGCCCTGGCTCAGCTCAAGGACCTGCTCAAGGAAAAAGAAATCAGTGAAGACGAGGATCGTCGTGCTCAGGATGACGTCCAGAAGCTGACTGATAAATTCGTCGCCGAGGTGGACAAGGCTCTGGAGGCCAAGGAAGCCGACTTGATGGCTGTTTGACAACGGTTGGGATGTAGCATGGGCATGAGCAAGCCAGGCAAGGTGGTGCCACGTCACGTGGCGATCATCATGGATGGGAACAATCGCTGGGCGCGCCGTCGGTTGCTGCCGGGTGTCGCCGGTCACAAAGCCGGAGTGGACGCTGTTCGGGCGGTGATCGAGGTCTGCGGCGATGCGGGCGTCGAGGTGCTGACGCTGTTCGCCTTTTCCAGCGAGAACTGGCGGCGTCCGGCCGACGAGGTTGGCGCCCTGATGGAGCTTTTCCTTTCCGCCTTGCGGCGGGAAGCCAAGAAGCTGCACCAGAACGGCATTCGGCTGCGCATCGTTGGCGATCGCTCGCTGTTCCATCCGGAACTGCAGGCTGCCATGGCGGAAGTCGAGGCGCTCACCGCCCACCACACCCGATTCGTGCTGCAGATCGCGGCCAATTATGGCGGGCAATGGGATATCACCCAGGCTGCCCAGCAACTGGCGCTGCAGGTTCAGCAGGGCACTCTACAGCCCGCGGCCATCACGCCGGAACTGTTGCAGGGTTGCCTGGCGACCGCCGATCTGCCTTTGCCCGACCTCTGCATCCGTACTGGCGGAGAACGGCGGGTGAGCAACTTCCTGCTCTGGCAGATCGCCTATGCCGAGCTGTATTTCTCCGACCTGTTCTGGCCGGACTTCAAGCACGAGGCCATGCACGCCGCCCTGGCCGACTTTGCCACCCGCCAGCGGCGGTTCGGCAGGACCTGCGAACAGGTGGAAGCGGAGCTACGCGCCTAATGCTGAAGCAGCGAGTTATCACGGCGATGGTGCTCCTGCCCATCGCGCTGGCCGGATTCTTCTGGCTGGAAGGAGCGGCCTTCGCTCTGTTCATCGGTGCGGTCGTTGTCTTGGGTGCCTGGGAATGGGCGCGCTTGGCGGGGCTGGAGGCTCAGCCGCTGCGTTGCGCCTATGCCGCCGTGGTCGCCCTGGCCTTGTTGCTTTGCTGGTGGATGCCTGCCGGCGCGCACGGCCTGCTGTTCATCAGTCTCGCCTGGTGGCTGTACGCGACCGTGTTGGTACTGACCTATCCCGATAGCGCTCGGGCCTGGCAGGCTTCCTGGCGACGTCTGCTGATCGGGCTGGTGGTGCTGGTGCCGGCCTGGCAGGGGCTGATGCTGCTCAAGGCTGCGCCGGGCGGCAATCTGCTGATTCTCGAAGTGATGATGCTGGTGTGGCTCGCCGACATCTTCGCCTATTTTTCCGGACGGGCCTTTGGCAAGCGCAAGCTGGCGCCAGCCGTAAGTCCGGGCAAGAGCTGGGAAGGGCTCTATGGTGGCCTGGCCGCCGCGCTGGTGGCCACTCTGGTGCTGGGCTTGGTCCGCGGCTGGGGTTTTGGTGACCTGCTGCAGGCGCTCCTTGGCGCCGCCTGCGTGGTGCTAATCTCCGTGGTGGGCGACCTCACCGAAAGCATGTTCAAGCGTCAGGCCGGACTCAAGGACAGTAGTCAGCTGCTGCCAGGGCACGGCGGCGTGCTGGATCGTATCGACAGCCTTACCGCCGCCGTCCCGCTGTTCGCCTTGCTGCTCTGGTGGGCTGGCTGGGGTGTCCAGTGAACGTCCAGCGGCTCTGCGTCCTGGGTGCCACGGGATCCATCGGCGCCAGCACCCTGGATGTCGTGGCGCAGCATCCTGACCGTTATCAGATCCTTGCCCTCAGCGGCCATCGCCGTCTGAACGAGCTGGCCGAGCTCTGCCGTCGCTTCCAGCCGGTCTACGCCGCCGTGCCGGACCAGGCCTCCGCCGACCGGCTGGCCGGTCTGCTGCAGGGCGCCCAGGCGCTCCCTGAGATCTTGGTAGGGGAGGCGGGTCTGGAGTTCATCGCTGCCCATCCCGAGGTCGACACCGTCATGGCGGCGATTGTTGGCGCGGCGGGACTCAAACCGACATTGGCCGCGGTCAAGGCCGGCAAGCGCGTGCTGCTCGCCAACAAGGAAGCCCTGGTCATGAGCGGCGCCCTCTTCATCGAGGCGGTGCAGACCAGCGGCGCGACCCTGTTACCCATCGACAGCGAGCACAATGCGATTTTCCAGTGCCTGGCCGATCCGGCGACGCCGGGGTTGGCCCGCAAGGGCGTGCGCCGAATCTTGCTCACGGCCTCGGGCGGCCCGTTCCGTGAGACACCGGCCGAAGAGTTGATCGGAGTGACACCGGATCAGGCCTGCGCTCATCCCAAGTGGTCGATGGGGCGCAAGATTTCGGTGGATTCGGCCACCCTGATGAACAAGGGGCTGGAGCTGATCGAGGCCTGCTGGCTGTTCGAGGCGACGCCGGAGCAGGTCGAGGTGGTCATCCATCCCCAGAGCGTCATCCACTCTCTGGTGGACTATGTAGACGGTTCGGTGCTGGCTCAGCTCGGCAACCCCGACATGCGCACTCCCATCGCCCATGCCCTGGCATGGCCGGAGCGTATCGGCTCCGGGGTGGCGCCCCTGAACCTGTTCGACATCAGCCGGCTCGAATTCGAGCGGCCCGATGAAGCGCGCTTTCCGTGTCTGCGCTTGGCGCGCGAAGCCGCTCAGGCGGGCGGTTGCATGCCGGCGACGCTCAATGCCGCCAACGAGGTCGCCGTCGAGGCCTTTCTCGCGGGTCAACTGGGTTTTACCGAGATCCCGCAACTGATCGAGTCCGTGCTCAAGGGTGTCGAGCCCTGTCCGGCCGCCGATCTGGAAGCGGTCTTCGCGGCCGACAATACCGCTCGGCAGCTGGCCCGGGAGTGGTTGTCAAGGCGCTGATCCTGCGCCTCGACACCTGGCCTGCGAGTCCGCAGAATCTGCACACTGAGGTAGCGGAGGCAGCCAATGTCCATCCTTTATACGATACTGGGAACCCTGATCGCCCTGGGCGTCTTGGTGACCATTCACGAGTATGGCCATTTCTGGACCGCGCGCCGGTGCGGCGTCAAGGTCCTGCGCTTTTCCGTAGGCTTCGGCAAGCCACTGCTGCGCTGGCACGACCGGTACGGTACCGAATTCGTGGTGGCGGCCATCCCCCTGGGTGGCTACGTGAAGATGCTGGACGAGCGCGAAGCACCCGTCCCGCCCGAAGAGCAGCATGCCGCCTTCAACCGCAAGACGGTGCGCCAGCGCATCGCCATCGTGGCCGCCGGTCCGATCGCCAATTTCCTGCTCGCCATCCTGTTCTTCTGGTTGCTGGCCATGCTGGGCTCCCAGCAACCGCGTCCGGTCGTGGGGGCGATAGCAGCCGATACACCGGCTGCGACTGCCGGCATCCCGGTCGGGGCGGAGCTGACCGCGATCGATGACGCTGCCGTGGACAGCTGGTCCGCCGTCAACCTGCGTCTGGTCGATCGTCTGGGTGAAAGCGGTCCGCTGCGCATCCGCTATACGGTTCCAGGGACCACCGTGGAGCAGAATAGCATCATCGAACTCCACTCCTGGCTACGCGGTGCGGAAGATCCCGATCCGATTCAGGCATTGGGCCTGAAACCCTGGCGGCCAGAAATCCCCGCTGTCTTCGCCGAGCTGGATCCGGCGGGTCCTGCCCAGGCCGCTGGCCTGCAGACCGGCGACCGCCTGATCGCGTTGAACGAGACGGCCATCAAGGACTGGCAGCAGGCGGTGGACTGGGTGCGAGCCCATCCCAATCAGCAGGTCAAGGTGACTTACGAACGCCAGGGTCAGCAGCAGGACGTTTCCCTTCGCCTTGGAGCGCGCCATGTCGATGCTACCGAGTCCGGCTATCTGGGCGCCGGTGTGGCGCCGGTCAAATGGCCAGCGGACATGGTTCGCGAAATTAGCTATGGACCGGTGGCCGCCGTGGGTGAAGGCATCGGCCGAACCTGGCAGATGAGCGTGCTCACGCTGGTTTCTCTGAAGAAGATGCTCTTGGGAGAGCTCTCGGTAAAAAACTTGAGCGGGCCGATAACCATTGCTAAAGTGGCGGGCGCTTCGGCTCAGTCAGGCCTGGGGGATTTCCTCAATTTTCTGGCGTACCTGAGCATAAGCCTGGGGGTTCTGAATCTGTTGCCTATCCCTGTGCTCGACGGTGGTCACCTGGTGTTCTACTTCGTCGAGTGGATTCGCGGGCGGCCCTTGTCCGAGCGTGTGCAGACATGGGGCATGCAGATCGGTATTAGCCTCGTCGTGGGTGTGATGCTGCTGGCCTTGGTCAATGACCTCGGTCGCCTCTGACACTCTGCTGATTGCCGAATCTGCCGCCCAGTGCGGCAGATTCTTTATTTGCCAGTTGGAATAAAAGGGACTCATGAAACGCCTGCTGCTACCTGCGGTAATAGCCGCGCTGATGATCGGCGAGGTACACGCCGAGTCCTTCACCATCTCCGATATCCGCGTCAACGGATTGCAACGTGTATCGTCCGGCAGCGTCTTTGGCGCCTTGCCGCTGAACGTGGGCGAGGCCGTTGACGACAACAAATTGGCCGAGGCTTCCCGTTCCCTCTTCCGTACCGGATTCTTCCAGGACATCCAGCTGGGTCGTGACGGTAACGTCCTGGTCGTGAACCTGGTCGAGCGTCCTTCCATTTCCAGTATCACCCTGGAAGGCAACAAGGCGATCTCCAGCGACGACCTGATGAAGGGTCTCAAGCAGGCTGGTCTCGCCGAGGGTGAGATTTTCCAGCGTGCGACGCTGGAAGGGGTGCGCAATGAACTGCTGCGCCAGTACGTCGCCCAGGGCCGTTATTCCGCCAGCATCGATGCTGAAGTGGTACCCCAGCCTCGCAATCGCGTGCAACTGAAGATCACCATCAACGAGGGCGAGGTCGCGACCATCTCCCACGTCAACGTGGTGGGCAACACGGTCTTTGCCGAAGACGACCTCACCTCGCTGTTCGAGCTCAAGCCGAGCAACTGGTTGTCCTTCTTCCGTAACGATGACAAATACTCCCGGGAAAAGTTGGCGGGTGACCTCGAGCGTCTGCGTTCCTATTACTTGGACCGCGGCTACATCAACATGGACATCACCTCGACCCAGGTGTCCATCACGCCCGACAAGAAGCACGTCTACATCACGGTCAACGTCAACGAAGGGCAGAAGTACACCGTTCGTGAAGTCAAGCTGTCCGGCGACCTCAAGGTGCCGGAGGAAGAGCTGCGCAAACTGATGCTGGTCCAGCCGGGCCAGGTTTTCTCGCGCAAGGTCATGACCAGCACCTCGGACCTGATCACCCGCCGCCTGGGCAACGAGGGCTACACCTTCGCCAACGTCAACGGCTTGCCCGAGCCCCATGACGACGACCACAGCGTGTCCCTGACCTATGTGGTCGATCCGGGCAAGCGTGCCTACGTCAATCGCATCAACTTCCGCGGCAACACCAAGACCGAGGACGAGGTGCTGCGTCGCGAGATGCGCCAGATGGAAGGCGGTTGGGCTTCCACCTATCTCATCGACCAGTCCAAGACCCGCCTCGAGCGCCTGGGGTACTTCAAGGAAGTCAAGGTCGAGACGCCCCAGGTACCAGGCACTGATGACATGGTCGACGTCAACTATAACGTCGAGGAGCAGCCGTCAGGCTCCATCACCGCCAGCATCGGCTTCGCCCAGAGCGCCGGTCTGATCCTCGGTGGATCCATCAGCCAGAACAACTTCCTGGGTACCGGCAACCAGGTCAGCATCGGTCTAACCCGTTCCCAGTACCAGAGTCGCTACAACTTCAGCTTCACCGACCCGTACTTCACCCCGGACGGCGTGAGCCTGGGTTACAACATCTTCTATCGCAGCACCGACTACAGCAAACTGTACGACAGTGACGTCTCTTACTACTCGATCAACAGCCTGGGTAGCGGTGTCACCCTGGGCTATCCGATCAGCGAGACCTCGCGCCTGACCTATGGTCTGAGCGTGCAGAAAGACGAGATCAATCCCGGTACCTACAGTGCCGACGAGATCTACGATTTCGTCCAGCGCGAAGGGGATAACTTCACCAACTTCAAGGCCAGCATCGGCTGGTCGAGCTCGACGCTGAACCGCGGCGTCCTGCCGACCCGGGGTGCCTCCCAAAGCCTGACCGGTCAGATCACCATTCCAGGCAGCGACCTGAGCTTCTACAAGCTCGACTACCGGGGCCAGTTGTTCACGCCGCTGACCGACAACACCGCGCTACGCTTCCATACCGAGCTGGGTTACGGCGACGGCTATGGCAGCACCGACGGCCTGCCGTTCTACGAAAACTACTATGCTGGGGGTTTCAACTCGGTTAGAGGCTTCGAGGACAGCAGCTTGGGTCCACGGACAACGCCGCCTCAGTTGCAGGATCAAAATGATCCTACATCTACCAAATATAAAGCTCAGGGCCAGGGTTATCGTGATCGGGAGAACGACGAGGCCTTTGGTGGCAACGTCCTCATCACCGGTGGTATGGAATACCTGTTCCCCTTGCCCTTCGTGAAGGATCAGAAGAGCCTGCGGACCGTGCTGTTCTGGGACGTGGGTAATGTGTTCAGCACCAAATGCTACCTGGGCTCGACGAAGAACTGCGGCGATGTCAGCTTCTCCAACATGGCTAGCTCCGTCGGTGTCGGTGTGACCTGGGTTACCGCTCTGGGTCCGCTCAGCTTCAGCCTCGGCGTGCCAGTCAAGAAGCCGACCAACTCCGACCCGCAGGTCTTCCAGTTCTCGCTGGGTCAGACGTTCTGACCCAGGCTACACCTTTGCGCTTTACGCAGGAGTCAACTGTGCACAAGTACACCCGTTACGCTCTGTTCGCTGCCGTTCTCGTTGCCGCTCCGGTTTTCGCCGATACCAAGATCGCCGTGCTGAACTACCAGATGGCCCTGCTGGAGTCGGACGCCGCCAAGAAGTACGCGGTCGATTCCGAAAAGAAATTCGGTCCCCAGCTGAACAAGCTGAAGAGTCTGGAAGGCTCGGCCAAGGATATCCAGGACAAGCTCAACAAGGGCGGTGACAAGATGGCCCAGGCCGAGCGCACCCGTCTGGAAAATGATTTCCGTCAGAAAGCCCGGGATTTCCAGTTCCAGTCCAAGGAACTCAACGATGCCAAGGCCGCGTCCGACCGTGACATGCTCAAGCTGCTCAAGCCGCGCCTGGACAAGGCCGTGGAAGAGGTGCTGAAGAAGGGTGATTACGATCTGGTGCTCGAGCGCGGTGCCGTGGTGGACGTGAAGCCGCAGTACGACATCACGCGCCAGGTCATCGAGCGCATGAACGCGGGTCGTTAATGAGCCATACGACCTTTACGCTGGGCGAGCTGGCGCAATGGCTGGAAAGCCGCCAGTTGACCGTGGAATTACGCGGTTCGCCCGAGCGCCTGGTAACCGGCCTGGCTACCCTGCCAGAGGCCGCTGCTGACCAGCTGAGTTTTCTTGCCAATCCGCAGTATCGCCGCTATCTGGCCGACACCCAGGCTGGGGCGGTGCTGCTCACGGAAAAGGACGCCGACGGCTATGCTGGCGATGCCCTTATTCTGGCCAATCCCTATCTGGCCTATGCACGGCTGTCCCATCTGTTCGACCGCAAGCCACGTAGCGCGGCCGGCATCCATCCCACGGCGCTCGTCGCCGCGGATGCCCAGGTCGATCCGACGGCGGCCATTGGCCCCTATGTGGTGATCGAGGCACAGGCGCACATCGGTGCTGGCGTGAGTCTGGGAGCTCACTGCGTAGTGGGTGCGCGCAGCGTCATTGGTGCAGACAGCTGGCTGGCGCCACGGGTCACGCTCTATCACGACGTGATCATCGGCGAACGGGCAGTGGTGCAATCCGGCGCCGTGATCGGCGCGGAAGGCTTCGGCTTCGCCAGCGAGCGCGGCCAGTGGCAAAAGATCGCCCAGCTGGGTGGGGTGCTGATCGGCGACGACGTCGAGATCGGGGCCAATACCACCATCGACCGTGGCGCCCTGGCGAACACGATCATCAGCAATGGCGTCAAGCTCGACAACCAGATCATGATCGCGCACAACGTCCAGGTCGGTGAGCACACCGCCATGGCCGCCTGTGTCGGCATCTCTGGCAGTACCAAGATCGGCAAACACTGCACCATCGCCGGCGGCGTGGGCATGGTCGGTCATATCGAGGTGTGCGACAACGTGTTCGTCACCGGTATGACCATGGTGACTCGCTCGATTACCGAGCCCGGTGCCTATTCCTCCGGTACGGCCATGCAGCCGGCCGGTGAGTGGAAGAAAAGCGCCGCGCGGATTCGTCACCTCGACGACATGGCTCGCCGTCTGCAACATCTGGAAAAAATCGTTGCTACCGTGACCTCGCGGGATGACGCTGCTTCTGATGCTTGATTCTGCATCGGATGTTTCCCCTTTCTGAACAGGCCTTCCCCGACCATGATGGACATCAACGAGATCCGTGAATATCTCCCGCATCGCTATCCCTTTCTGTTAGTGGATCGCGTGCTGGAGCTGGATATCGAAGCCAAGCGCATTCGTGCCTACAAGAACGTCAGCATCAATGAGCCGTTCTTTACCGGCCACTTTCCCCAGCACCCGATCATGCCGGGCGTGCTGATCGTCGAGGCCATGGCGCAGGCAGCCGGTGTCCTCGGCTTCAAGATGATGAATTCCTCGCCGGCCGACGGCACCCTGTACTACTTCGTCGGATCGGATAAGCTGCGTTTTCGCCAGCCGGTGACGCCGGGTGATCAGCTGATGCTCGACGCTCGCTTTATCAGCACCAAACGCGGCATCTGGAAATTCGAATGTCGGGCCAGTGTGGACGACAAGCCGGTCTGCTCGGCCGAGATCATCTGCGCGGAACGCAAGCTATGACGTTGATTGACCCCAGGGCTATCGTCGACCCCAAGGCACGGCTCGCTGCCGATGTCCAGGTCGGCCCCTGGTCGATCATCGGGCCAGATGTGGAGGTAGGCGAGGGTACCGTCATCGGGCCTCACGTCATCCTCAAGGGTCCGACCATGATCGGGCGTCACAATCGCATCTTCCAATTCTCGTCCATCGGCGAGGATACGCCTGACCTCAAGTATCAGGGCGAACCGACCCGGTTGCGGATCGGCGATCACAACACCATCCGCGAAGGGGTCACCATCCATCGCGGTACCGTGCAGGATCGGGAAGAGACCACTATTGGCGATCACAATCTGCTGATGGCCTATGTGCACATCGGCCACGACAGCGTGATCGGCAATCACTGCATCCTGGTCAACAACACGGCCCTCGCCGGGCACGTGCATGTCGACGATTGGGCGATTCTCTCCGGCTATACCCTGGTCCATCAATTCTGCCGTATTGGCGCCCACAGCTTTTCCGGCATGGGCACGGCCATCGGCAAGGATGTACCGGCCTATGTCACGGTGTTCGGTAACCCGGCCGAAGCCCGTAGCATGAATTTCGAAGGCATGCGGCGGCGCGGCTTCTCGGCCGAGGCCATCAAGGAATTGCGCCGCGCCTACAAGGTGGTCTATCGCCAGGGGCTGACCGTCGATGACGCCATGCGGGAGCTGGAGCCGGTTGCCCAGCAGTTTCCCGAGGTGGCGGTATTCCGTGACTCCATCCTGAGTGCGACGCGTGGCATCACCCGCTGAGTTCGCCCAGCGCCCGCTGCGTGTGGCGCTGGTGGCAGGGGAGGCGTCGGGCGATCTGCTGGGCGCTGGCCTGATGCAGGCGCTGCGCGAGCAGCATCCGCATATCTCCTTCATGGGCGTCGGTGGTCCGCGGATGGAAGCCGAAGGACTGGTGTCCGAGTTTCCCATGGAGCGCCTGGCGGTCATGGGGCTGGTCGAGGTGCTCGGCCGGCTGCGCGAACTGCTGGGCCGGCGCAAGGCGCTGATCGCCCAGTTGCTCGATGCCCGCCCCGACGTCTTCATCGGTATCGATGCCCCGGATTTCGTCCTCGAGATCGAGGCCCAGCTGCATTGCGCAGGCATTCCAGCGGTGCATTACGTCAGTCCCTCGGTCTGGGCCTGGCGACAGAAGCGGGTGCTGAAGATTCGCGATGGCTGCGACCTGATGCTGACCCTGTTTCCCTTCGAAGCCCGTTTCTACGAAGAGCAGCAGGTGCCGGTGCGTTTCGTCGGGCATCCACTGGCCGACACCATCCCGCTGGATAACGACCGCGCGGCCGCCAGGCAAGCCCTGGGTTTGCCGGAACAGGGGCAGGTCGTGGCTCTGTTGCCCGGCAGTCGCGGTGGCGAAGTAGGGCGCCTCGGTGCGCTGTTCCTCGACGCCGCCGCCCAGTTGCTGGCCGTGAGTCCTGGTGTGCGTTTCGTCTTACCCTGTGCCAACGCCGCACGACGGGCTCAGGTGGAGCAATTGCTGGAAGGGCGACCGCCCTTGCCGCTGCTGCTGACCGATGGACGTTCCCATGAAGTGCTGGCCGCCTGTGATGGCGTGCTGATCGCCTCGGGCACCGCGACCTTGGAGACACTGCTGTTCAAACGGCCCATGGTGGTGGCCTATCGGGTGGCGCCCCTGACCTATCTGATTCTCAAGCAGCTGGTGAAAAGCCCCTACATTTCGTTGCCCAACCTGCTGGCCGGACGCAAGCTGGTGCCTGAGCTGATCCAGCACGAGGCAACGCCGGAGCGGCTGGTGGCTGAACTCCTGCCGCTGCTGGAGCGGCCGCAGCAGCAGACCGACAGCTTCGAAACCATCCATCACAGCCTGCGGCGCGATGCCTCGGTCCAGGCGGCCGGCGCCGTGTTGGATCTCCTGCGGGCGCGCAGCTGATGCAGCTGGGCCTGGATTTCAATCTGGTCGAGGCGCTGGTCGCCGGGGTCGACGAAGTCGGTCGCGGCCCCTTATGTGGTGCTGTGGTGACAGCGGCGGTCATTCTTGATCCAGGCAAGCCCATCCTGGGGCTGAATGACTCCAAGAAGCTGTCGCTGGTCCGCCGTGAAGCCCTGTTCGAGGAGATTCAGGAAAAGGCCCTGGCCTGGTGCGTGGCGCGCGCTGAAGTTGCCGAGATCGATCGCCTGAACATCCTGCACGCCACCATGCTGGCCATGCAGCGAGCGGTGGAGGGCCTTCAGGTCCAGCCGCGTCTGGCGCTGATCGACGGCAATCGCTGCCCCAAACTGGCGGTGCCCAGTGCACCGGTAGTGAAGGGGGATAGCCAGGTCCCGGCAATCGCCGCGGCGTCCATTCTGGCCAAGGTGACCCGCGATCGCGAAATGCAGGTGCTGGATACCCTCTATCCGGGCTATGGCCTGGCCGGACACAAGGGCTATCCCACCGCCGAGCACCTCGACGCGCTCAGGCGCCTGGGCCCCACGCCCATCCATCGGCGCTCCTTCGCACCGGTACGCGAGGCCTGGCTCGCCCTCGAGACCCAGGCCTCGACCCAGATCGTTGCGACCTACTGACGGCCGTCGCGGCGGTCTGACCCCAGGTCGACAATCCAGTACAATCCCGCGCCTCATGCATCAAGGGGTCTCTGCCATGTCCGCATCCTTCGTCCACCTGCGTCTACACACGGAATACTCCCTGGTCGACGGGATCGTGCGAGTGAAGGGGCTGGTCAAGGCCGCTGAAGCCGCCGGGATGCCGGCGGTTGCGGTGACCGACCAGGGTAACCTCTGTTCGCTGGTCAAGTTCTACAAGGCCGCCATGGGCGCCGGGATCAAGCCTATCGCTGGCGCCGACATCTGGATGGCCGGTCGCGACAGCGATGCCCCGCAAAGCCGCCTGACCCTGCTGGTCATGAACGCCAAGGGCTATCGCAACCTTACCGAGCTGCTGTCTCGCGGTTTTCAGGAAGGCCAGCAAGACGGGCAGATCGTCATCCAGCGCGATTGGGTGAAGGAGGCCAGCGAGGGGCTGATCGCCTTGTCCGGTTCCAAGGAGGGCGAGATTGGTATGGCGCTGCTCGAAGGCGATCTGGCCCTGGCCGATCAGCTCTTCGAGGAATGGCAGCAGGTCTTCCAGGATCGCTTCTATCTGGAGATCCAGCGCACCGAAAGAGCGGGTGACGAAGAGCATCTGCATGCGGCGGTGGCCCTGGCCGATCGTTGCGGTGGCGCCCTGGTGGCGACCAACGACGTGCGCTTTCTCAAGGCCGAGGACTTCGAAGCCCACGAGACCCGCGTCTGCATCGGCGAGGGCCGTCCGCTGGACGATCCCCGGCGCGAGCGCAAGTACAGCGACCAGCAGTACCTGAAGTCGGCGGCCGAGATGGCCGAGCTGTTCAGCGACCTGCCCGAGGCGCTGGAAAACACCGTCGAGATCGCCAAGCGCTGCAACATCGAAATCCAGTTGGGCAAGTACTTCCTGCCCAACTTCCCGATTCCCAACGGGATGACCATCAACGACTACCTGCGCCATGTGTCCTTCGAGGGCCTGGAGGAGCGCCTGGCCGTGCTCTGGCCGCGCGAGACCACGCCGAACTACGAGGAAAAGCGCCAGGAGTACGTCGACCGGCTTAACTTCGAGCTCGACATCATTATCCAGATGGGCTTCCCCGGTTACTTCCTCATCGTGATGGACTTCATCAAGTGGGCGAAGAACAACGGCGTACCGGTCGGTCCCGGCCGGGGCTCGGGTGCCGGCTCCCTGGTCGCCTATGTGCTCAAGATCACCGACCTGGATCCGCTGGCCTACGACCTGCTGTTCGAGCGCTTCCTGAACCCCGAGCGGATCTCCATGCCCGACTTCGACGTCGACTTCTGCATGGACGGTCGTGACCGGGTGATCGAATACGTGGCCGACCTGTACGGCCGCGAGGCGGTGAGCCAGATCATCACCTTCGGCACCATGGCGGCCAAGGCGGTGGTGCGCGACGTGGCGCGGGTGCAGGGCAAGTCCTATGGCCTGGCCGATCGCCTGTCGAAGATGATCCCCTTCGAAGTGGGCATGACCCTGCAGAAGGCCTTCGAGCAGGAGGAGCCGCTGCGCGACTTCCTGGCGACCGACGAGGACGCCAAGGAAATCTGGGACATGGCCCTGAAGCTGGAAGGCATTACCCGCGGCACCGGCAAGCACGCCGGGGGCGTGGTGATCGCCCCGACCAAGCTGACCGACTTCTCACCCATCGCCTGCGACGAGGACGGCAACGGCCTGGTGACCCAGTTCGACAAGGACGACGTCGAGCAGGCCGGCCTGGTCAAGTTCGACTTCCTCGGCCTGCGCACCCTGACCATCATCAAGTGGGCGCTGGAGACCATCAACCGCACGGAAGTGGAGGAGGGGCGCGAGCCGCTCAACATCGACTTCATCCCGCTGGACGACAAGCCGACCTACGCCCTGCTGCAGAAGGCCGAGACCACTGCCGTCTTCCAGCTGGAATCCCGCGGCATGAAGGAGCTGATCAAGAAGCTCAAGCCGGACTGTCTGGAAGACCTCATCGCCCTGGTGGCGCTGTTCCGACCCGGTCCGCTGCAGTCGGGCATGGTGGACGACTTCATCAACCGCAAGCACGGTCGCGCCGAGCTGGCCTATCCGCACCCGGACTACCAGTACGATGGCCTGCAGCCGGTGCTGGCGCCGACCTACGGCATCATCCTCTATCAAGAACAGGTGATGCAGATCGCCCAGGTCATGGGCGGCTACACCCTGGGCCAGGCGGACATGCTGCGCCGGGCCATGGGCAAGAAGAAGCCCGAGGAGATGGCCAAGCAGCGCGGCGGCTTCATCGAGGGCTGCGCCAATAACGGCATCGATGGTGAGCTGGCGGGCAACATCTTCGACCTGGTAGAGAAATTCGCCGGTTATGGCTTCAACAAGTCCCACTCGGCCGCCTATGGTCTGGTCTCCTACCAGACCGCCTGGCTGAAGACCCACTATCCGGCACCCTTCATGGCCGCGGTGCTGTCGGCGGACATGCACAACACCGACAAGGTGGTGATCCTCATCGAGGAATGCCGCCACATGAAGCTGCGCATCGACACGCCGGACGTGAACATCTCCGAGTTCAAGTTCACCGTGAATGAGGGCGGGCGCATCGTCTACGGCCTGGGCGCCATCAAGGGCGTGGGCGAGGGGCCGGTGGAGGCCATCGTCGAGGCACGTGCCGAAGGACCCTTCAAGGACCTGTTCGATTTCTGCGCGCGGGTGGACCTCAAGCGCATCAACAAGCGCACCCTGGAAGCTCTGATCCGCTCTGGCGCCCTGGATCGCCTGGGGCCGCACTACCATGACGAGATCAAGGCCTATCAGGCGACCATCGACCAGAACCGCGCCGTGCTGCTGGCGGCCATGGAAGAGGCCATCGCCTCGGCCGAGCAGACCGCCCGTAGTCACAACAGTGGTCATGTCGACCTCTTCGGTGGCGTCTTCGCCGAACCCGAGGCCGATGTCTATGCCAATCACCGGCGCGCCCGGGAGCTCAATCTCAAGGAGCGCCTGCGCGGAGAAAAGGAAACCCTGGGGCTGTACCTGACCGGCCACCCCATCGAGGAATACGAAGGCGAGGTGCGCCGGCTGGCGCGTCAGCGCATCGTCGACCTCAAGCCCTCGCGCGAGACCCAGACCGTGGCCGGGCTGATCGTCAACCTGCGGGTGATGAAGAACAAACGTGGTGACAAAATGGGCTTCGTCACCCTGGACGACCGTTCCGGGCGCATCGAGGCCTCGCTGTTCGCCGAGGCTTTCAACGCGGCCCAGGCGCTCTTGCAGACCGACGCCCTGGTGATCGTCGAGGGCGAGGTCAGCCAGGACGACTTCTCCGGCGGCCTGCGGCTGCGCGCCAAGCGGGTGCTGGGCCTGGAGGAGGCCCGTACCGCCCTGGCCGAAAGCCTGAGGATCGCCGTGCGCAGCGAGTCCCTGGCCGGTGATCGGCTGCGTTGGCTGGGTGAACTCTGCGGTCGTCACCGTGGCGCCTGTCCGGTCACCATCGACTACCAGGGCCCCACCGCGCGGGCCTTGCTGCAGTTCGGCGAGAATTACCGGATCGACCCGGCTGACGGCCTGATTCAAACCCTGCGTGACCAGTTCGGCAGGGAGAACGTCTTTCTCAACTATCGTTAAGCCCGAACGCCTCGTGCGTTCCGTCCCAACCCTCGCCAGCGGCGGGTGCCAGTGACGCGGCAGGAGTCTCGACCTGTCTCGTCCGATCCCTTAAGGTAGGCGCCCCGGCCCCTGGCTCTAGATTGCAATAACGGATGCCCATGAACCCGAACTATCTCGATTTCGAACAGCCCATCGCCGATCTCCAGGCCAAGATCGAAGAACTTCGACTGGTCGGTAACGACAATGCGCTGAACATCAGTGACGAGATCGCCCGGTTGCAGGAGAAGAGCCAGGCGCTCACCAAGAGCATCTTCAGCGACCTGTCGAGTTGGCAGGTGGCCCGTCTGGCGCGTCATCCGCTGCGTCCCTACACCCTGGATTACATCAGCTACCTCTTCAGCGATTTCGAAGAGCTGCATGGCGACCGTCACTTCGCCGACGATCCGGCCATCGTGGGTGGCGTCGCCCGCCTGGAAGACCGTCCGGTAATGATCATCGGCCATCAGAAGGGCCGCGAAGTGCGCGAGAAGGTGCGGCGCAACTTCGGCATGCCGCGTCCGGAAGGCTATCGCAAGGCTTGCCGTCTGATGGAAATGGCCGAGCGTTTCAAGATGCCGATCCTGACCTTCATTGATACCCCCGGTGCCTACCCGGGCATCGATGCCGAAGAGCGTGGCCAGAGCGAGGCCATCGCCTGGAATCTGCGCGTCATGGCGCGTCTGAAGACTCCCATCATCGCCACCGTGATCGGCGAGGGTGGTTCCGGCGGCGCCCTGGCCATTGGCGTCTGCGATCAGCTCAACATGCTCCAGCACTCCACCTACTCGGTGATTTCGCCGGAAGGCTGCGCCTCCATCCTGTGGAAGACCGCCGAGAAGGCCCCCGATGCCGCCGAGGCCATGGGCATCACCGCCGAGCGGCTGAAGAGCCTGAACATCGTCGACCAGGTGATCGACGAGCCCCTGGGCGGTGCCCACCGCGATCCCCAGGCCATGGCCGCCAGCCTGCGCACCGCGCTGCTGGAACAGCTGGACGAACTCAAGGGCTACGATCTGCCGGCGCTGCTGGAGCGTCGTTACGAGCGCCTGATGAGCTACGGCATTTCCTGATCCCGCCTCCATGAGTCTGCTGGATCGGCTGCACGCCCGGCTGGAGCGGCAGCCGCCCACTCGTCACTGGCGGGTGGGTTTCTCTGGCGGACTCGACTCCACCGTCCTGCTGCACCTGTTCGCGCGCCTGCGCGAGCGTGGCCTGCTCGTCGAGCTGCAGGCGATACACGTGCACCATGGCCTGCAAGCCGTTGCGGATACCTGGGTCAGTCATTGCGCCCAGGTCTGTCAGGCATTGGCGGTTCCCCTCGATATCTTGCACGTGCGCACCGATCAGGCAGCCAGTCTCGAACGTGCCGCACGCGAGGCGCGCTATGCCGCCTTCGCACGGGTCCTGCCCGCGGAGGGCTGCCTGGTGCTCGGCCAGCACCGCGACGATCAGTTGGAGACGCTGCTGCATCGCCTGGTGCGTGGCACGGGTGTGAAGGGGCTGGCCGGCATGCCGGATGCGCGGCCGCTGGCTGCCGGTCGTCTCTGGCGCCCCTTGCTGGACGAGCCACGGGCCGCGCTGCTGGCCTATGCCCGGAACGAAAAGCTGGACTGGATCGAGGATCCCAGCAACGCCGACATCCAGCTGGATCGCAATTATCTGAGACACGAGGTGCTGCCCCGGCTGCGCACTCGCTGGCCAGGTGTCGACCAGGTCATGGCGCGCAGCGCTCGGCATCTGGCCGAGGCCGATGAGCTGCTGGGCGAGCTGGCCAGCCTGGATCTGCTGCGGGCTTGGCGAGGGGAGCAGCCCTTTGCCTGGGTGCCGCTGCCAAGCCTGGCTCTGGCGCCCCTGCAGACCCTGAGCGAGGCACGCCAGCGCAATGCCCTGCGCGCCTGGCTGGAACGTCTGACGCGCCAGCCTGACAGCGCCCATTGGGCCGGCTGGCAGGCGCTGCGCGAGGGGGGTGAGGCCAGCGATCCCTGCTGGCGCCTGGAAGGCGGCAGCGTGCGCCGTGGCGCTGGGCGGATCTGGTGGGTGCCGGATGCCTGGCAGGCCGAGCCGCTACCTGCGGCCTTAAACGGACAGGAAACCACCCTGGAGCTCGGGGGCAATGGCCGGCTGATATTCGTCGGTCGGCCTGCCGAATCCGGCTGGCGGATCGGCTATCGGCAGGGGGGCGAGCGGCTGCGGATCCCTGGTCGGGGCGCCCGTGATCTCAAGCGATTGCTCAATGAGCAGGCGGTGCCGCCGTTCCTGCGCGGCCGTTTGCCGCTGCTCTGGCGAGGCGACGAACTGCTGGCCGTGGCCAATCTGCATGGCCTGGATGGTCTGCCAGGGGGAGGGCGGCTTGAGTGGCAGCCCGCAGACGGCATGGGTGGGTTTGAGCTGGGATGACCTTTAGGCTAGACTACGCTCCCGTCTTATACCGCATTTTCCGCTCGCCCCGAGTGGACGGTGTGCATTGGTCCGGCGCCAGGCCGACCGCTCTCGCTTTCATCGGCGGCTCTCCGCCTCAACGCAGATTCTAGGAATTTTCATGACGCGCTTTATTTTCGTCACGGGCGGTGTTGTTTCTTCTTTGGGGAAAGGCATCGCCTCGGCCTCCCTGGGCGCCATTCTGGAAGCGAGAGGGCTGAAGGTCACCATGCTCAAGCTGGATCCGTACATCAACGTGGATCCCGGCACCATGAGCCCCTTCCAGCACGGCGAGGTGTTCGTCACCCATGACGGCGCCGAAACCGACCTGGACCTGGGCCACTACGAGCGGTTCATCCGCACCACCGTGACCCAGAACAACAACTTCACCACCGGTCGCATCTACATGGACGTGCTGCGCAAGGAGCGCCGCGGCGACTACCTGGGCGCCACCGTGCAAGTGATCCCGCACATCACCGACGAGATCAAGCGGCGCATCATCAAGGGCGCCGGCGATGCCGACGTGGCCCTGGTGGAGATCGGCGGTACCGTCGGCGACATCGAGTCGCAGCCCTTCCTCGAAGCCATCCGCCAGCTGCGGGTAGAGATCGGGGCGCGTCGCGCCATGCTGATGCACCTGACCCTGGTGCCCTACATCGCTACCGCCGGCGAGACCAAGACCAAGCCGACCCAGCATTCGGTCAAGGAACTGCGCTCCATCGGCCTGCAGCCCGATGTGCTGATCTGCCGTTCCGACCACACCGTCGACAGCTCCTCCCGTCGCAAGATCGCCCTCTTCACCAACGTCGAAGAGCGCGCGGTCATCTCCCTGGAAGACGTCGACACCATCTACCGCATCCCTTCGGTGCTGCACGCCCAGGGTCTGGACGAATTCGTCATCGAGCGCTTCGGCCTGGAGTGCCAGCCGGCCGATCTGTCCGAGTGGGATCGCGTGGTGGACGCCAAGCTCAATCCCGAGCAGGAAGTCACCATCGCCATGGTCGGCAAGTACATGGAGCTGCTCGACGCCTACAAGTCGCTGATCGAGGCCATGAACCACGCCGGTATCCAGAGCCGCACCAAGGTCAACCTGCGCTACATCGATTCCGAGCACATCGAGCAGCAGGGTACCCACCTGCTCAAGGGCGTCGACGCCATCCTCGTTCCCGGTGGCTTCGGCCTGCGTGGCGTGGAAGGCAAGATCGCCACCGTGCAGTACGCCCGCGAGAACAAGATTCCCTACCTGGGCATCTGCCTGGGCATGCAGGTGGCGGTCATCGAGTTCGCCCGTAACGTGCTGGGCTGGAAAGACGCCAACTCCACCGAATTCGACAAGGCCAGCGGTCACCCCGTGGTCGGCCTGATCACCGAATGGCAGGATTCCACCGGCGCCACCGAGATCCGCACCGAAGGCTCCGATCTGGGCGGCACCATGCGCCTGGGCGCCCAGGAATGCCAGCTGATCAGCGGCACCCAGGTGCATGACTGCTATGGCCAGGACGTCATCGTCGAGCGCCATCGTCATCGCTACGAGGTCAACAACAACCTGCTGCCGCAGATCCAGGCCGCGGGCCTGAAGATCTCCGGTCGTTCGGGCGACGGTGCCCTGGTGGAAGTGGTGGAAGCCCCGGACCATCCCTGGTTCGTCGCCTGCCAGTTCCACCCGGAGTTCACCTCCACCCCGCGTGATGGCCATCCGCTGTTCAGCGGCTTCGTCAACGCCGCCCTGCGCTACGCCAAGAAGGATTGATCATGACCGCTCAGAAGATCGTCCGCGTCGGCAACATCGAGATCGCCAACGACAAACCCTTCGTGCTTTTCGGCGGCATGAACGTGCTGGAATCCCGTGACCTGGCCATGCAGGTGTGCGAGCAATACGTCAAGGTGACCGAGAAGCTGGGTATCCCCTATGTCTTCAAGGCCAGCTTCGACAAGGCCAACCGCTCATCGGTGACCAGCTACCGTGGTCCCGGCATGGAAGCTGGCCTGCGCATCTTCGAAGAGCTCAAGGCCACCTTCGGCATGCCGGTGATCACCGATGTCCACGAGCCCTACCAGGCTGCCCCGGTGGCGGCGGTTTGCGACATCATCCAGCTGCCGGCCTTCCTCTCGCGGCAGACCGATCTGGTCGTGGCCATGGCCAAGACCGATGCCGTGATCAACATCAAGAAGGCCCAGTTCCTCGCGCCCCAGGAGATGAAGCACATCCTCGCCAAGTGCGAAGAAGCCGGTAACGACCAGCTGATCCTCTGCGAGCGTGGTTCCTCCTTCGGCTACAACAACCTGGTGGTCGACATGCTCGGCTTCGGCATCATGAAGAGCTTTGGCTACCCGGTGTTCTTCGACGTGACCCATGCCCTGCAGATGCCGGGCGGGCGCTCCGATTCCGCCGGCGGCCGCCGTGCCCAGGTCACCGACCTGGCCAAGGCCGGCATGAGCCAGGGCCTTGCCGGTCTGTTCCTCGAAGCCCATCCGGATCCTGAACACGCCAAGTGCGACGGCCCCTGTGCCTTGCGCCTGGACAAGCTGGAGCCCTTCCTGGCCCAGCTCAAGGCACTGGACGAGCTGGTGAAGTCGTTCACGCCGATCGAAACTGCCTAAGCGGCGGCTGAACCAAAAGGCCCGCGCGCAGCCGAAGGCTGATCCGTCAATGACCGGTAACATGGAGATCGATACAAAAATGGCTAACATCGTCGACATCAAGGGACGTGAGGTCCTGGATTCCCGCGGCAACCCCACCGTTGAAGCGGACGTGATCCTGGACAACGGTATCGTCGGTCGCGCCACCGCGCCGTCCGGCGCGTCCACCGGTTCGCGCGAGGCACTGGAGCTGCGCGACGGCGACAAGAGCCGCTATCTGGGCAAGGGCGTGCTGAAGGCCGTGGGCAACATCAACGGGCCGATCCGCGACCTGCTGCTGGGCAAGGATCCGAGCGACCAGAAGGCGCTGGACCGCGCCATGATCGAACTGGACGGTACCGACAACAAGGCCAAGCTGGGCGCCAACGCCATCCTGGCCGTGTCCCTGGCCGCTGCCAAGGCCGCCGCCGAAGACCAGGACCTGCCGCTCTACGCCCACATCGCCAACCTGAACGGCACCCCCGGCCAGTACTCCATGCCGGTGCCGATGATGAACATCATCAATGGCGGCGAGCATGCCGACAACAACGTCGACATCCAGGAATTCATGGTCCAGCCGGTCGGGGCCAAGAGCTTCGCCGACGCCCTGCGCGTGGGTGCCGAGATCTTCCATCACCTGAAAGCCGTGCTCAAGGCCCGTGGCCTGAGTACTTCTGTGGGTGACGAAGGCGGCTTCGCACCGAACCTGGCCTCCAACGCCGATGCCCTGGCTGCCATCGCCGAAGCGGTGAAGAACGCCGGCTACGAGCTGGGCACCGACGTGACCCTGGCCCTGGATTGCGCCTCCAGCGAGTTCTACAAGGACGGCCAGTACGACCTGTCCGGTGAAGGCAAGGCCTTCGACGCCAACGGTTTCGCCGACTACCTGGCCGGCCTGACCGAGCAGTTCCCGATCATCTCGATCGAAGACGGCATGGACGAGTCCGACTGGGCGGGCTGGAAGGCCCTGACCGACAAGATCGGCAGCAAGGTACAGCTGGTGGGCGACGATCTTTTCGTCACCAACACCAAGATCCTAAAGGAAGGCATCGAGAAGGGCATCGGTAACTCGATCCTGATCAAGTTCAACCAGATCGGCTCCCTGACCGAGACCCTGGAAGCCATCCAGATGGCCAAGGCCGCCGGCTACACCGCGGTGATCTCCCACCGCAGCGGCGAGACCGAAGACTCCACCATCGCCGACCTGGCCGTAGGTACCGCCGCCGGTCAGATCAAGACCGGCTCGCTGTGCCGTTCCGACCGCGTCTCCAAGTACAACCAGCTGCTGCGTATCGAAGAGCAACTGGGTGCCAAGGCACCGTACCGCGGCCGTGCCGAGTTCCGTAGCTAAGGGCTGTGTGAACGTGGAGGCGACGATTCAGGTCGTTGCCTCCTGGCTCGTCTGCCGGACCACAGGATAGATGCCCAGTTTACAAGCGTAGAGCCGGGCTTCTATCCTGTTTTCGTTTCTGCCGCCGCCTTTGCGGCATCTGCCGCCCGCGAATCCGTTACCACCCATGCGAAGTCCCTACTGGCTGTTCCCCTTCCTGCTCCTGCTGCTTGGCGGTCTTCAGTATCGCCTGTGGGTTGGTGATGGCAGCTTCGCCCAGGTGCGCGAACTCAAGCAGCAGATCGCCGACCAGAATGGCGAGAACAAACGCCTGCTGGAGCGCAACGAGATCCTCGAAGCCGAGGTCGTCGAGCTCAAGAAAGGCATGGAGACCGTCGAGGAGCGTGCCCGCCACGAACTCGGCATGGTCAAACAAGGCGAAACCCTCTTCCTGCAATCCAAATAATGTCCCTGCTGCCTTCCTTCTGGGCGGTCATTCCCGCCGCGGGTGTGGGCGCGCGAATGCGTGCCGACCGGCCCAAGCAATACCTCGACCTGTGCGGCCGCAGCCTGCTGGAGCGCACCCTCGACTGTTTTCTCGATCATCCCCGTCTACGCGGCCTGGCGGTGAGCCTGGCGCCGGAAGATCCCTGGTGGCCGACGCTACCCTGCGCCACCGATGCCCGTATCCTTCGTGCACCGGGCGGTCGCGAGCGCGCCGACTCGGTACTCGGCGGCCTGCTGCTGCTAGCCGAGCAGGGTGCCACCGACGGCGACTGGGTGCTGGTGCATGACGCGGCGCGGCCCAATCTGCGACGTGATGACCTGGATCGGCTGCTGGCCGAACTGGCCCAGGACCCGGTGGGTGGCCTGCTGGGCGTGCCGGCGCGGGATACCCTCAAGCGTGTCGGGCGCGATGGCCGGGTGAGCGAAACCGTGGATCGCAGCCAGGTGTGGCTAGCCTACACACCGCAGATGTTCCGCCTCGGCGCCCTGCGCGATGCCCTCTGCGCCGGCCTAGCCGCGGGCGCCGCCATCACCGACGAGGCCTCGGCCATGGAATGGGCCGGCCATGCGCCGCGTCTGGTCGAGGGCCGGGTGGACAACATCAAGGTCACCACCCCCGAAGACCTGCAGCGACTGCAGGTTGTCTTCGCCGAGGCCTAGGACTCAGGCCTGTAGCTACACCTCGATCAGAAAGCGAGCCAGCGATGCTCACCCCCTGGATAGGGAGCGGCCGCCCAGGCGCTCCGCGCCCAGTCCCTGTTTGAGATGCTCCACCAGCAGGCGAATCTTCGGCGAGAGAAAGCGCCGCTGCGGATACAGGGCCCAGACCGCGCTATTGGGCGGCTGACGGTTGTCCAGCAGCGCGCGCAGCTCGCCGCGCGCTAGATGCGGCTGCACGTAGTAGTCCGGCAGCTGGCACAGACCGAAGCCACGCAGCGCGGCGTCCAATACCGCCTGGCCGCTGTTGCAGCGCCAGGAGCCCTGGACGCGGTGCAACACCTCGCGCTCGTTTTCGCGAAAGCTCCAGATGTCGCTGGTGCCGACCAGGCAGCGATGGCGGCTCAGTTCCGACAGGGTATGGGGCGCCCCGAAGCGCTCCAGATAGCTGGGGGCGGCGCACAGGTAGAGCTCCCGCGGCGCCAGCCGCGTCGCCACCAGGCGGGAATCGGCCAGGCGACCCAGGCGGATGGCCAGGTCGTAACCCTCGTGGAGCAGGTCGACGGTGCGATTGGTCAGGTCCAGCTCCAGGCTCACCTCGGGATGGCGGGCAAGGAAGTCATTGACCAGCGGCACGACGAAACGCTCGCCATAGGTCACGGCGCAGGTCATGCGGATCAGCCCCTTGGGCTGGCTGGAGAGGTCGCTGACCTCGCGCAGGGCTTCGTCGCGGGCCTCCTGCAGGCGACGGCAGTGCTGCAGGAAGGTGTGGCCGGCCTCGGTGAGGGCCACGCTGCGGGTGCTGCGGTAGAGCAGCCGAGCCTGCAGGCGCTCCTCCAGCCGTGCCACCTGGCGACTGACGTGGGAAGTGGAGGTGCCCAGGCGATCGGCGGCCTGGCCAAAGTGCAGGGTATTTGCCACCGCGACGAACTCATCGATGCCCTCCCAGCCCATGATTGTTTCCCTGTGGCAAAAATGAATTCCAGTATGCCCGATTGTTCCAGGATTTCTGGCGTCTAAACTGGTCACCTCGTTTTTTCGTCTGACTGGAGTCGAGCATGATCAAGTCCCGCGCCGCTGTAGCCTTCGCGCCCAATGAGCCTCTGAAGATCGTCGAAGTGGACGTCGAGCCGCCCAAGGCCGGCGAGGTGCTCATCCGCATCGTCGCCACCGGCGTCTGCCATACCGATGCCTACACCCTGTCCGGCCAGGATTCCGAGGGCGTCTTTCCCTGCATCCTCGGTCACGAAGGCGGTGGCATCGTCGAAGCAGTAGGCGAGGGCGTGACTTCGGTCGCCGTCGGCGATCACGTCATCCCGCTGTATACCGCCGAGTGCGGCCAGTGCAAATTCTGCAAATCCGGCAAGACCAACCTCTGCAGCTCGGTACGCGCGACCCAGGGCAAGGGCCTGATGCCCGATGGCACCACCCGCTTCTCCTACAACGGCGAGCCGATCTACCACTACATGGGCTGCTCGACCTTCTCCGAGTACACCGTGCTGCCAGAGGTGTCGGTAGCCAAGATCCCCGCCGAGGCGCCGCTGGAAAAGGTCTGCCTGCTGGGCTGTGGCGTCACCACCGGCATCGGCGCCGTGCTCAACACCGCCAAGGTGGAAGAGGGCGCGACCGTCGCCGTCTTCGGTCTGGGCGGCATCGGCCTGGCCGCCATCATCGGCGCCAAGATGGCCAAGGCCAGCCGCATCATCGCCATCGACATCAACCCCTCCAAGTTCGACATCGCTCGTGAACTGGGCGCCACCGACTTCGTTAATCCCAAGGATCACCAGAAGCCGATCCAGGAAGTCATCGTCGAGCTGACCGACGGCGGCGTCGACTACAGCTTCGAGTGCGTCGGCAACGTCAACCTGATGCGTGCGGCCCTGGAGTGCTGCCACAAGGGGTGGGGCGAGTCGGTGATCATTGGCGTGGCCGGTGCCGGCCAGGAGATCAGCACCCGGCCGTTCCAGCTGGTGACCGGTCGCGTCTGGCGCGGCAGCGCCTTCGGTGGCGTCAAGGGCCGTAGCGAGCTGCCCGGCTATGTGCGCAAGGCGCAGAGCGGCGAGATTCCGCTGGATACCTTCATCACCCACACCATGGGTCTGGAGCAGATCAACGAAGCCTTCGAGCTGATGCACGAAGGCAAGAGCATCCGCACCGTCGTCCACTACTGATCGCCGAGAGGGCGCCCACGGGCGCCTTCTTTCCGAGGGAGATGACCATGAGTCTCGAACTGCTCTCCAGCAACAAGAGTTTCGGCGGTTGGCACAAACGCTATCGCCACCGTGCCCGCAGTCTCGACTGCGACATGACCTTCGCCGTCTATCTGCCGCCCCAGGCGGAAGCTCGTAGCGATCTGCCGGTACTCTACTGGCTGTCGGGCCTGACCTGTACCGACGAAAATTTCATGCAGAAGGCCGGTGCCCAGCGCCTGGCGGCCGAACTGGGTCTGGTGCTGGTGGCGCCGGACACCAGTCCGCGTGGCGAGGGCGTGCCGGACGACCCCGACAAGGCCTGGGACTTCGGCCTGGGTGCCGGTTTCTACATCAACGCCACCCAGCAGCCCTGGGCCAGGCACTACCGCATGCACGACTACGTGGTCGAGGAACTGCCGGCGCTGATCGAGGCCAACTTCCCGGTCTCGGATCGCCGTGGCGTCAGCGGGCATTCCATGGGCGGCCATGGCGCCCTGATCTGCGCCCTGCGTCATCCGGGCCGCTATCGCTCGGTGTCGGCCTTCTCGCCCATCGTCAATCCGCTGGATTGCCCCTGGGGCCACAAGGCCTTCTCCAACTATCTGGGCGAGGATCGCAGCACCTGGGCGGAGTGGGACGCCTGTGCGCTACTAGAAAAGGCCGAGGAGCGTCTGCCGTTGCTGGTCGACCAGGGTGAGCAGGACAGCTTCCTTGCCGAACAGCTCAAGCCCCAGGCCCTGCAACGGGCGGCGGGTGCCGTCGGCCATCCCCTCGAACTGCGCCTGCAGCCGGGCTACGACCACAGCTATTTCTTCGTCGCCAGCTTCATCGACGACCATCTGCGGCATCATGCGGCGGCCCTGTCGACCCCCTGAGGGCGACGGGAGCTGTTCCCAGCCGGTAGAATCGACGCCCTGTCATTTTCCAGGGCGTCTTTCTTCATGCGCATAGGTCACGGTTTCGACGTTCACGCCTTCGGCGAGGGCGACTTCATTACCCTTGGTGGCATTCGTATTCCCCACCACCATGGCCTGGTCGCCCACTCCGATGGCGACGTGCTGTTGCATGCCCTGGCCGACGCCCTGTTGGGCGCCGCGGCCCTGGGCGACATCGGCAAGCATTTCCCCGATACCGATCCGCGCTTCAAGGGCGCCGACAGCCGGGTGCTTCTGCGCCATGTAGTTGGCCTGGTGCGCGAGCAGGGCTGGAAGGTCGGCAACGTCGACGGCACCATCGCGGCCCAGGCGCCGAAGATGGCGCCGCACATCGAGGCCATGCGCCAGGCCATCGCCGAGGATCTGCAGGTCGAGCTGGACCAGGTCAACGTCAAGGCCACCACCACCGAGCGCCTGGGTTTCGTCGGACGCGAAGAGGGCATCGCCGTACACGCCGTGGCCCTGTTGCTGCCGCTATGACCGAAGATCAGCTGCTCGGGCCGTGCGCCCATGGCGAGCCCTGTGGCCAGGCGATTCTCAAGGCCAGCGCCGAGGACTTCCAGGTGGACGAGGTACTGGACATCCCGCTGAGCGGTGATGGCGAGCACCTCTGGCTGTGGGTCGAGAAGCGTGGCCTCAATACCGAGGAGGCGGTGCGCCGCCTGGCGCGGGCGGCCGGCGTGCCGCAGCGGGCGATCAGCTACGCCGGTCTCAAGGATCGCCAGGCGCTGACCCGCCAGTGGTTCAGCCTGCACCTGCCCGGCAAGGCCGATCCGGATCTTGCGGCCGCCTGCGACGAGACGCTGGTGATCCTCCAGCAGGGTAGGCACCGGCGCAAGCTGCAACGCGGCGCCCATGCCGCCAATGGCTTCCGCCTGCGCCTGACCGGGCTCAAGGCCGATCCCGCGGCGCTGGAGGCTCGGCTGCAAGCCATTGCCGCCGAGGGCGTGCCCAACTATTTCGGTCCGCAACGTTTTGGCTATGAGGGCGGCAATCTGGCCGACGCCCAGCAATGCGCCCGTGAACAGCGCCTGCCCGAGCAGCGCAACCGGCGTTCGCGCACCCTGTCCGCCGCGCGCAGCTGGCTGTTCAATCAGGTGCTGGCCGGGCGTGTCGCGGATGGCTCCTGGAATCGGGCGCAGGAGGGGGATCTGCTGGCCTTTACCGACAGCCGCAGCCACTTCCCGGCGACCGCCGCCGATCTGACGGATCCGCGCCTGGCAGCGCTCGATCTGCACCCTACCGGCCCGCTCTGGGGCGCCGGCGAATCGCCCGTGCAGGGCCCTGCCGCCGCCCTGGAACAGGAGGTGGCGAAGGCCGCCGGAGAGCTGCCCGCCTGGCTGGCCGGTGCCGGCCTCTCGCATGAACGGCGCATCCTGCGCCTCCCCATCGGCGGCCTGACGTGGCATTATCCCGCTCCTGACATTCTGCAACTCGAATTCGTCCTGCCGGCCGGCTGTTTTGCCACCGCAGTGGTTCGCGAGCTGGTAACGCTTGGCGAGGCAGGGCAGACGGAACATCCATGCGACTTCTGATCGCCAACGACGATGGGGTGCTGGCCCCCGGTATCGCCGCGCTGCATGCCGCGCTCGCCGCCCGTGCGGACTACGAGTGCCAGGTGGTCGCGCCGCTCTATGACATGAGCGGTGTGAGCAGTGCCCTGACGCTGGACCGCCCCCTGCATCCGCAGCGCCTGCCCAATGGCTACCTGGGCGTCAACGGCACGCCTACCGATTGCGTCCACCTCGGCCTCAATGGCCTGCTGGAGGAAACGCCCGACATGGTGGTGGCCGGTATCAATCTCGGCGCGAACCTGGGCGACGACGTCCTCTATTCCGGCACCGTGGCCGCGGCCATGGAAGGGCGTTTTCTCGCTCGCCCGGCCCTGGCGTTTTCGCTGGTTTCACGCAGCCCCGATAACATGGCGGTGGCGGCGGAGATCGCTGCCCGTATCGTCGCCCTGCACGAAAGCTTCGACCTGCCACCGCGCACCGTGCTCAACGTCAATATCCCGGATCTGCCGCTGGAGCAGATCAAGGGCCTGCAGCTGACCCGACTGGGTCACAGAGCCCAGGCCAAGCCGCCGGTGCGCGAGATCAATCCGCGCGGCAAGGCTGGCTACTGGATCTCGGTGTCGGGCGATGCGGTGGATGGCGGGCCGGGAACCGACTTCCATGCGGTACTGGAAGGCTATGTGTCGGTGACGCCGCTACAGTTCGATCGCACCTTCCGCGAGGGCTTCGCCGGCCTGTCGGCACTGACGGAGCTGCTGGCATGACTCAGGGGCAAGAGCATATGCAAAGACACGGCATCGGCATGACGTCCCAGCGCACCCGGGAGCGGCTCATCCAGCGCCTCTACGAAGAGGGGCTGTCCAACGCCCAGGTGCTGGAGGTGATTCGCCGCACGCCGCGTCACCTGTTCGTCGATGAGGCCCTGGCTCATCGGGCCTACGAGGACACGGCACTGCCCATCGGCCATAACCAGACCATTTCCCAGCCCTTCATGGTGGCGCGCATGACCGAGCTCCTGCTCGCCGGCGGCCCCCTGGACAAGGTCATGGAGATCGGCACCGGTTCCGGCTACCAGACCGCCATCCTGGCGCAGACCGTGGAGCGGGTATTTTCCGTCGAGCGTATCCAGTCGCTGCAGGACCGGGCCAAGGAACGCCTGCTCGAACTCAACCTGCGCAACGTGTTGTTCCGCTGGGGCGATGGCTGGGAAGGCTGGCCGGCGCTGGCGCCCTACAACGGCATCATCGTCACGGCGGCCGCGCGGGAGATCCCCCAGGCACTGCTCGACCAGCTGGCACCCGGCGGCCGCCTGGTGATCCCGGTCGGCGCCGATGAGGAGCAGAAGCTCTTGCTGATCGTGCGCGAAGACGAAGGCTTCGTACGCCACGAACTCAATGCCGTACGCTTCGTACCCCTGCTCAACGGACCCCTGGCCCAGTGAGCGACAGGGAACGTTACCCCGGTACCGCGCTCCAAGGCAGCTTGACGGCTGCGGCCGCTTGAGGCCGGCGGGATGGCCGGACGCTAGATGATCAGACTCTGCGGGAGGAACGGGTGAAGGCCCGAGCGCAAGGATTTCCAAGACGAGGGCGGTCAGGCTGGCTGGCGGCGGTGCTCGTCGCCCTGCTGCTGACGGGCTGCTCGAGCAACGGTTCACGCGCGCCGGTGATCGACCGCGGCGATGGCCGTGGCAGCGTTCCCAAGATCACCTCCGGGCAGTATCGCGTCAAGCGCGGCGACACCCTGTTTTCCATTGCCTCGCGCAACGGCTGGGAATGGCGGGCCCTGGCCGCCCAGAACGGGATCAATGCGCCCTTTGTCATCCATGTCGGTCAGGTGATCCGCTTCGGTAACGGATCCAGCGCCAGCAGTTCCAGTCGCATCATCCGCCGATCCGCCCCGGCAGCCTCCAATCCGGCGCCAGGCACTCCCGTCGCGACCCCGGTGCCCATTCCGCCGCCGGTGACCTCCAATCCCACTGCCGCTACCCCGGTGGTGACGCCCAATCTGCCTGCTGCACCGCCCCCGACGCCGGTCACCCCGGCCCAGACACCTACCCGCGACGTCCCGCAATCCGCGTCCGGTTGGGCTTGGCCGACGAAAGGCACCCTCATCAGTCGTTTCTCCGCCAGCAGCAGTCTAAACAAGGGAATAGACATCGCCGGACAGGAAGGCCAGCCCGTCATGGCCGCCGCCGACGGTACCGTTGTCTATGCGGGAAATGGTTTACGCGGTTATGGTGAACTGGTTATCGTCAAACACAGCGAAACCTACGTCAGTGCCTACGGTCACAATCGTAGGTTGCTGGTTCGGGAAGGTGAGCGTGTCAAGATAGGACAGACCATTGCCGAAATGGGGTCGACCGGGACCGACCGGGTCAAGCTCCATTTCGAGATTCGCCGTCAGGGCAAACCGGTGGATCCTTTGCAATTCCTGCCCAATCGCTGATTCGCTAGGTGCCGACTCGTTCCCGCAGCTCTTTGGGGGCGAGTCATGGCGCATCGGCAACGTATCGATACGCCCGGGCTCGAAGCACAGACGAGCAAGGGTTACTCAAGATGATCCAGAACAAACAAGAAACCGAGTACGATCTCGGAGATGATGTCCTGCTTCTCGATTCCAATCCCTTCGATGAGGAATCTGCCGATTCCGCCATGACCAAGGCGCTCTCCGGGCGCGGTAATCAGGTCTTGCGTGGGGCGAAGCTGGCCGACTATGGCCGAGCGCTCGACGCCACGCAGCTCTATCTCAATGAAATCGGCTTCTCGCCACTGCTCTCACCAGCGGAAGAGGTGCATTTCGCGCGGCTCGCGCAACGCGGTGATCCCGCCGGTCGCAAGCGCATGATCGAAAGCAACCTGCGCCTGGTGGTGAAGATCGCGCGGCGCTATATCAACCGTGGGCTGTCGCTGCTCGATCTGATCGAGGAGGGCAACCTGGGTCTGATTCGCGCCGTGGAGAAATTCGACCCCGAGCGGGGCTTCCGCTTCTCCACCTATGCCACCTGGTGGATCCGGCAGACCATCGAACGGGCGATCATGAATCAAACCCGTACCATTCGCCTGCCGATCCATGTGGTCAAGGAGCTCAACCTGCACCTGCGTGCAGCACGGGAACTGACCCAGAAGCTCGACCACGAGCCTTCGCCCGAGGAAATCGCGGCGTTGCTGGAAAAACCGGTGGCGGACGTCAAGCGGGTAATGGGCCTGAACGAGCGGATCAGCTCGGTGGACATGGTGCTGGGGCCGGATTCTGACAAGACTCTGCTCGATACCCTGACCGATGATCGTCCCACCGACCCTTGCGAGTTGCTGCAGGACTCAGACCTCAACCAGAGCATCGACCAGTGGCTGCTGGAGCTGCCGGAGAAGCAGCGCGAGGTGGTCGTGCGTCGTTTTGGCCTGCGTGGCCACGAGGCCTGCACCCTGGAAGAGGTCGGGCAGGAAATCGGCCTTACCCGCGAGCGGGTTCGGCAGATCCAGGTCGAGGCCCTCAAGCGGCTGCGGGAAATTTTCGAGCGCAACGGCCTGTCGAGTGATTCGTTGTTCTGATTATCCCTAGCTGAATGTCAGCCAAACGGAGCCCGGATTATTCCGGGCTTTTTTCTGTGCGCTGCTGTAAGTCGTGGCTTACAGCACACGTAAGCCTGAGTCGCTTGGGCCTGCCGGAAAGCATCGCTTGGACCAACGATCGATTTTCAAGTGCTTACTGCATAACGATTTTTCGTTACCAGCGCGGCAGCGAAGCGGTTTGGAAGGTCACATTGTGGCAGATTGCCAGCGTTCGGGAGAGGCGTACTATCGGCGCTGTGTCTGGGACGACACGGATTGGCAGGAAGCGAATCGGGAACACCTCAGGATGAGGTTCACCAGGACGGTGACAGGAATTCAGGGACAGGGACGAAGGGGGCGGAGCGATCCGCCCCCTTTTTTATTGCCGGGGCTTTTTCCGCAGGATCTAGCGTTCCAGCTGGGCGAGCTTGCCGGTCTTGCCATCCCACTCCGCGGCGTCGGGCAGGGCTTCCTTCTTCTCCGTGATGTTCGGCCAGATATTGGCCAACTCACTGTTGAGTTCGATGAAGGCTTCCTGACCGGCCGGAACCTCGTCTTCCGAGAAGATCGCCTGGGCCGGGCACTCGGGTTCGCACAGGGCGCAGTCGATGCACTCGTCCGGGTGGATCACCAGGAAGTTGGGGCCTTCGTAGAAGCAGTCCACCGGGCAGACTTCCACGCAGTCGGTATATTTGCATTTGATGCAGTTGTCAGTGACGACGAAGGTCATCTGCTCGTTCTCCTCAGGCTAAGGCGGCGGATTCTAGCAGCATTGCCGGAACCCTCGTATCCGTTAACTCAGATACGCTTTTTCCATTCGTAGATAAGCTCCAGGGCCCGTCTGGGTGTGATGTCGTCCGGCTGCAGGCGTTCCAGTTCCTCGATGAGAGGATGGATGGCGCTGGCGAACAGATCGGCCTGCAGCGGGCGGCCCTTGGCCGGCGCGCTCACCGGCAGCGGCGTACCCACCTCTCCATTGAAACTGGCCGCTTCCAGGCGAGCGAGGTGTTCGCGCGCCCGCAGGATGACGTCCTCCGGAACGCCCGCCAGTTGCGCCACGGCCAGGCCGTAGCTCTGGCTGGCCGGACCGGGCAGCACATGGTGCAGGAAGACGATGCGGTCGTTGTGCTCGGTGGCGTTGAGATGCACGTTGGCTACGCTCGGCTGGCCTTCCGGCAGCACGGTCAGCTCGAAATAGTGGGTGGCGAACAGCGTCCAGGCACGCAGCCGTGCCAGCTGCTCGGCGGCAGCCCAGGCGAGGGACAGGCCATCGAAGGTGCTGGTGCCGCGTCCTACCTCGTCCATCAGCACCAGGCTGTGTTCGCTGGCGTTGTGCAGGATGTTGGCGGTCTCGCTCATCTCCACCATGAAGGTGGAGCGACCGCCGGCCAGGTCGTCGCTGGAGCCGATACGGGTGAAGATGCGGTCGACCAGGGACAGCTCGCAGCTGGCCGCCGGGACGAAGCTGCCGACATGGGCCAGCAGCACGATCAGCGCCGTCTGACGCATGTAGGTGGACTTACCGCCCATGTTCGGGCCGGTGATCACCAGCATGCGGGTGTCGTTGTCGAGGGTGACGTCGTTGGCGACGAAGGGCGTTTCCAGCACCTGTTCCACCACCGGGTGGCGACCCTGGCCGATCTTCAGGCAGGGCTCCTCGACGAAGCGCGGCTTGTTCAGGTCCAGGTTGAGGGCGCGCTCGGCGAAGTTGGCCAGGACGTCCAGCTCGGCCAGGGCCGCGGCGCTGTCCTGCAGGGGCGCCAGGTGGCCGATGAGCTCGTCCAGCAGCGTCTCGTAAAGGGCCTTTTCCCGCGCCAGGGCGCGACTCTGGGCTGACAGGGCCTTGTCTTCGAAGGCCTTGAGTTCGGGAGTGATGAAGCGCTCGGCGCCCTTGAGGGTCTGGCGACGGATGTAGTCGGCCGGCGCCGATTCGGCCTGCCGGCTGGGAATCTCGATGAAGTAGCCATGGACGCGGTTGTAGCCGACCTTGAGGCCTTGCAGGCCGGTGCGGGCCTTTTCGCGGGCCTCCAGGTCCATGAGGAACTGGCCGGCGTTCTCGCTCAGGGTCTGCAGTTCGTCCAGCTCACTATCGTAGCCACGCTTGATGACGCCGCCATCGCGGATCACCGCAGGCGGGTTGTCGATGATGGCGCGGGCCAGGGTGGCGGCGAGTTCCGGATAGGTCTGGATGCTGCGCGCGAGGTCGAGCAGGTGCGGCGCGATCATCTGCGTCAGCCCTTCCTGCAGCGTCGGCAGCGCGGCCAGGGCATCGCGCAGGCGGGCGAGGTCGCGCGGGCGGGCGTTGCGCAGGCCGATGCGGGCGAGGATGCGCTCCAGGTCGCCGATGTCCTTGAGCTGCGGCTGCAGCGTTTCGAAGCGATAGCCTTCCAGCAGGCAGGTGATGGCGTCCTGGCGGGCTTCGATCACCGCGCGATTGCGCAG
The DNA here is from genome assembly GCF_965111925.1 of Pseudomonas sp. Marseille-Q7302. Taxonomy (NCBI): domain Bacteria; kingdom Pseudomonadati; phylum Pseudomonadota; class Gammaproteobacteria; order Pseudomonadales; family Pseudomonadaceae; genus Pseudomonas; species Pseudomonas sp. Marseille-Q7302. Next base: position 1,516,708 of record NZ_CBCOPK010000001.1, read on the forward strand.
GGGACGATTCAACCAGCGGGTCAGCAGGCGACTGCCCATGGCGGTCTGGCAACGATCCACCACCGATTGCAGGGTGTTGTCGCGGCCACCGGCCAGGTTGACGTCCAGCTCCAGGTTGCGGCGACTGGCGCCGTCGAGGATGACGGTGTCGTCCAGGCGCTCGTGCCTGAGGCTGCGCAGGTGGGGCAGGGCGGTACGCTGGGTTTCCTTGGCATAGGCCAGCAGGCAGCCAGCGGCGCCGATGGCCAGGCCCAGCTTGTCGCAGCCGAAGCCCTTGAGGTCGCCGGTACCGAATTGCTGGCAGAGGCTCTTGAGCGCCGAGTCGCAATCGAAGTCCCAGGGCGCCCGGCGGCGTACGCCACGCCGCTTCTCGGCGGGCAGGCCGGCAGGCCAGTCGTCGGGAATCAGCAGTTCCGCGGGGTTGAGGCGATCCAGCTCCGCCAGCAGAGTCTCCCAGCCGGCCAGTTCCTGCACAGTGAAGCGGCCACTGGCGATGTCGAGCACGGCCAGGCCGAACAGACGCTCATCGCCCAGCACGGCGGTCAGCAGGTTGTCGCGGCGCTCGTCGAGCAGGGCCTCGTCGCTGACGGTGCCCGGGGTGATGATGCGTACCACCTGACGCTCCACCGGCCCCTTGCTGGTGGCCGGATCGCCGATCTGCTCGCAGATCACCACCGATTCGCCGAGCTTGACCAGCTTGGCCAGGTAGCCTTCGGCGGAGTGGAAGGGAATGCCGGCCATGGGGATGGATTTGCCGGCCGAGGCGCCGCGCGCGGTCAGGGTGATGTCGAGCAACTTGGCGGCACGCCGGGCGTCGTCATAGAACAGCTCGTAGAAATCGCCCATGCGATAGAACAGCAGCTGCTCGGGATGTTGATGCTTGATCTTGAGGTACTGCTGCATCATGGGCGTGTGCGCGGAGAGATCGCTCATGCGGGTGTTTCGATCCGGTTGCCGTTGAATAGCCGGGTATTGTCCAACAACTCGCGGCGTTTGTCGGCCCCGCTCGGCTCAGAGGCGCACCGTCACGCCGACGGCGGCTGCTCGCGGGAAGCCAGCAACAGATCGATCTGGATCAGGAGTCTTTCCAGGGTGAAAGGCTTGGCCAGCACCTGGACGCCTGGGGTGGGCAGGGGATCGCCCGGCAGGTCGGTCTCGGCGTAGCCGGTGATCAGCAGGGTCATCAGCCCTGGCCGTCTTTCGCGGGCCAAGGCGGCGAGCTGGCAGCCGTTCAGACCGCCCGGCAGGCCGACGTCGGTGATCAGCAGATCCAGGGGCGTATCGGATTCCAGCACCTGCAAGGCAGTGGCGCCATCCTTCGCCTCCAGCGTGCGGATCTGGTGTTCGCGCAGGGCTTCGTCCACCAGCATCCGCACCATGGGTTCGTCGTCCACCACCAGGACCGTCATCCCCTCGGGATAGCGCGCCTGCGGCGATGGCGGCGTTTCGACCGGCAGGGCGGGCGCCGCTATCAGGCGCGGCAGGTAGAGGGTGACGGTGGTGCCCACGCCTGGCGCCGAGGCAATATGGGCAACGCCCCCGGATTGCTTGGCGAAACCGTAGATCATCGACAGGCCAAGACCAGTACCCATGCCGACCGGCTTGGTGGTGAAGAAGGGATCGAAGGCGCGGGCCAGGACCTCGGGTGGCATCCCCGAGCCGGTGTCGAGCACGGCCAGGGTCACGTAGTCGCCAGGTGGCAGTTCCAGGGCGGCTGCCTGGGTGTCGGTCAGGCGGCGATTGGCGGTGACGATGCGTAGCGTGCCGCCTTCGGGCATGGCATCCCGCGCATTGATGCAGAGATTGAGCAGGGCGTTTTCCAGCTGGTGGGGGTCGCAGAGGATGAGGTTGAGCGCCTCGGCGAGTTCGATGTGGATCTCCACCTGGGTGCCGACCGAACGGCGTATGAGTTCTTCCATGCCCAGCACCAGATCGTTGGTCTGGGTGGCGCTAGGGTCCAATGCCTGGCGCCGCGAAAAGGCCAGTAGCCGATGGGTGAGGGCCGCGGCGCGCTCGGCGGAGCCCTTGGCTGCACCGGTATAGCGTTCGAGATCGGCGAAACGACCTTGGTTGATCCGCAGAGTGAGCATGTCGAGGCTGCCGATTACGCCGGTCAGCAGGTTGTTGAAGTCATGGGCGATACCGCCGGTGAGCTGGCCCACGGCTTCCATCTTCTGACTTTGGCGCAGCTGTTCCTCGGCCTGGCGCAAGGCTTCCTGCTGCTCGCGGATGGCGGTGACCTCGCGCACCGTGGAATAGATGAGGCCATCCTGCACTACCGAATTCCATGACAGCCAGCGATAGCCGCCCTCGCGATGCCGATAGCGATTCTCGAAGCCGAAGACCGGCTCACCTAGCTTCAGGCGTGCGAGGGCGGCTTCGGTAGGCGCGCGGTCCTCGGCGTGGACGAAGGCCATGAAGGGTTCCTGGTGCAGCTGCTCCTCGCTCCAGCCCAGCGTGTTGGTCCAGGCCGGATTGAGATCCAGCAGCTCACCCTCCAGGGTCGCCGTGCAGAGCAGGTCGGGGCTGGCCTGCCAGATGAGGTCGCGTTGGCGAGTACGCAAGGTGACCTCTTCACCGAGGTTGCCGGCAACGCGATAGAGGGATTCCAGACTGCGGCGTTGGGCGACGCAGACCACCGCCATCGTGACGTTCACCAGCACGAACAGGGCGTGGGACACCCAGCGCTCGCCAAACAGAGCGAAGTAGGCGGGTGCCTTGACGAACAGCGTCTCGGCCAGCAGGACCGAGAGCAGGGTGGCGAAGAGGCCGGGGCCTAGGCCGAACCAGAAGGCGGCCGTCATGATGAAGGGAATGAAGACCAGATAGGGCAGGCTATCAATTCCCAGGCTCAGCCGGATGCCTGCTGCGATGGCAATAAGCACGGCTGCGCCCAGGTAGCGCAAGGGAGCAGGGGTGTCCCGCGGGACCAGCTGCAGCAGCCGGCCAAGCAGGGAGTGGGTCGCGATAGGCACTGGATGCTAGGCCTCGGGGCGCTGGTCCGTCACGGTACCTGAAGGGCGAACAGCCGGGCTGTTGGGCAGAAGGCGAAATCAGGTGCCTTCGTGCCGTTCGAATTCCTCCACCGCCCGGACCACGCCGGCGTTGTCCTGGGCCGTACTACGGGCCTGGCGCTCGAAGGCGGTGGCCAGCTCGTTGACCAGTTGTAGCAGGCGTGGGATGTCGCCGCTGCGCTCGGCATCGGCGGCTTGCTCGCGCACGCGGTTGACGAAGGCTTGGGGATCGTCGAAGGCAGTCATGGGCGTTCTCCGTGGGGGGTGATGTTCATCTGACCGCAAATGACGGCCAAGACTCACTCGCGGCCCTGCCAGACCTCCGGATTGACCAGGTTGGCCGGGCGCTGACCGGTGAGGGCGGCCAGCAGATTGTCCACCGCGCATCGGGCCATGGCTTCGCGGGTCTCGTGGGTCGCCGAGCCCAAGTGCGGTGTCGGCACCACATTGGGCAGTTGCAGCAGGGGCGAGTCCGGCGCCACCGGCTCGCGGTCGAAGACATCCAGCCCCGCGCCGCGCAGTCGGCCTTCCTGCAGGGCGGCGATCAGGGCGGCTTCATCGATCACCGGGCCGCGCGAGACATTGATCAGGATGGCGTGCGCCGGCAGTCGAGCGAGCTCGGCGGCGCCCAGCAGGTGATGGGTCTCGTCGCTCAGGGGCACGGTGACGCAGAGGAAGTCGCAACTCGCCAGCAGCTCGGGCAGCGGCAGGAAACGCGCAGCGTAGCGCTCGTCCACCTCGGGCTTGGCGGCATGGGCGGTGTAGTTGACCTGCATGCCGAAGCCCAGGTGGGCGCGGCGGGCGATGGCCTGGCCTATGCGGCCCATGCCGACCAGGCCCAGGGTCTTGCCATGGACGTCGCAGCCGAAATGCGCTTCGCCCAGACTGGCCTGCCACTGGCCGGCACGTACCCAGTCCGCCAGCTCGACGATGCGCCGCGCCGTGGCGAGCAGCAGGGCGAAGGCGGCGTCGGCCACGCTTTCGGTCAGGACGTCCGGCGTGTTGCACAGCAGGATGCCGCGGCGTTGCAGATAGGGCAGGTCATAGCTGTCGAAGCCGACCGAGACGCTGGCGATGGCCTCCAGTCGGGGTGCGAGGTCCAGCAGCTCGGGGGTCAGCTTGAAGCTGGAGCCGAGCAGGCCCTGGGCGTCGGGCAGACGCTCACGCAGCCGGGCTTCGCCGCCCGGTGCCTTGACGTCGATGTACTCCAGGTCGAAGGCCTCGCTCAGCCGTGCGGTCAGGGCGGGCGACAGGGCCTTGTAATGGATCACCTTCTTTTTCATGGGCAGGGTATTCCTCTAGTGACTGGTGGCGGGCTTGAGCGCCGCGGTGCGGCTGGCTGGTTCCTGACGCAGCAGCAGGGTAAGGACCACCGCTACCAGCAGGGCGCCGCCCATGAAGCCGAAGGAGGCCCCGGGGCCCCCGGTCACACCATTGAGATAGCCCACCAGATAGGAGCCGGCAAAGGAGCCCAGGGCGCCCATGCTGTTGATCAGCGCCATGGCGCCGCCGGCGACGTTGCCCGGCAGGATCTCGGGGACGATGGCGAAGAAGGGGCCGTAGGGGGCGTACATGCAGGCCCCGGCGACCACCAGCAGGGCATAGGACCACCAGAAGTGCTGGGTGCCGAGGGCGAAGGAGCCCAGGAAGGCCAGGGCGGCGATCAGCAGCGGCGGCCAGACGAACAGCTTGCGATTCTGCATGCGGTCCGAGGCCCAGGACACCCCGAGCATGGCCAGCACGGCAGCCAGATAGGGCAGGGAGGACAGCCAGCCGGCCTGGACGATGTCCAGGTGGGCGCCCTGGCGCAGGATCGATGGCAGCCAGATGACGAAGCCATAGACGCCGATGCTCCAGCAGAAGTACTGCAGCGACAGCAGGATGACCTTGGGCGAGCGGAAGGCTTCGGCGTAGTTCTTGACCGGCTTCATGCCCTGCTGCTCGGCCTTCAGCGCCTGTTCCAGGCGGGCCTTTTCGTCAGCGGCGAGCCACTTGGCATCCTTGGGACGCTCGGCGGCCAGGCGCCACCAGATGAAGGCCCAGATCACCGCCGGCAGGCCTTCGATGATGAACATCCAGCGCCAGTCCAGGGCATGGATCAGATAGCCCGAGACCACCGACATCCAGAGAATGGTCACCGGGTTGCCGAGGATCAGGAAGGTATTGGCCCGCGAGCGCTCACGCTTGGTGAACCAGTGGCAGAGATAGACCAGCATCGCCGGCATCACCGCCGCTTCGACGACGCCGAGCAGGAAACGGATGGCGATGAGCAGGGTGACGTTGGGCACCATGCCCGTTAGGGTGGCGAGGCCGCCCCAGGCGATCAGGCTCCAGAAGATCAGCCGCTTGACGCTGCGCTTTTCGGCATAGATGGCGCCGGGCACCTGGAAGAAGAAATAGCCGAGAAAGAACAAGGCGCCGAGCAGGGAGGACATCGCCGGGGTGATGCCTAGGTCGTCGGCCATGCCCGAGGCGGCGGCGAAACCGTAGTTGGCCCGGTCGAGGTAGGCCAGGCTGTAGGTGATGAAGACCACTGGCATCAGATACCACCAGCGGCGTGGAGCGAGAGAGGAGGCGTTCATGAGGTCACCTGCTTGATTGTTCTTGTAGGGGGTGTAGATCAGGGTAGTTCGTGACGGTGGGGCAGTCCTTCCATGTCGCCGACGACCTGTACGGCGCGCGCGCCGATCCAGTTGCCCCGGGCGACGGCGGCAGCGACGTCGAGGCCGTCGAGCAGGCCGCTGACGAATCCGGTAGCGAAGCCATCGCCGGCGCCGACGGTGTCGACCACCTCGGCCACGGCGACGCCGGGTACCTCACCCTCGGCCTCGGGGGTGCGCCAGTAGCCCCCCTCGGGGCCGAGCTTGATGGCCACGGCCTTGGCTCCGCGGTCGAGGTAGAAGGCAGCGATGTCCGCCGGGGTGTCATAGCCGGTCAGTAGGCGGCCCTCGGCCAGCCCGGGCAGCACCCAGTCGGCCAGGGCTGCGAGTTCGTTGAGTTCGCGGCGCATCTGCGCCTCGCTGTCCCATAACGAAGGCCGCAGATTGGGATCGAAGGAGATGCTGCGTCCGGCACCCCGCATGGCTTCCAGCAGATGGCGGCTGAAAGCGCGGACGCTGGGCGACAGTGCCGGGGGAATGCCGGTGGCGTGCAGATGGCGCGCCCGCAGCAGGCTGGGGTCGAAATCTTCCTCGATGTTGAGGTGACTGGCCGCCGAGCCACGGCGGAAGTACTCGACGACCGGGTCGCTGCCATCGGAAACGCGGGATTTGAGCTGGAAACCGGTGGGATGCTGCGGATCGATCTTCAGGCGGCTGCAGTCCAGGCTCTCGGCTTCGAGGCTGGCGCGCACGAAGCGGCCGAAGGAGTCGTCACCGACCCGCGACAGCCAGGCGACCTTGAAGCCCAGGCGGCTCAGGCCGATCGCCACGTTGTTGTCGGCGCCGGCGATACGTTTGCCGAACTGGCCGACCGTGGCGAGCTCGCCAGGGGTCTCGGCGACGAACATGGTCATGGTTTCGCCAAAGGCGAGGATGTCGAAGTCAGCCATGCTGGCGCTTCTCCCGCTGCTGGCTATCGAAGGTGCGCAGGGCCGCTACCTGGCGGCGGGTCTCGGCCAGCAGGTCGGCCCCCATGAGGGGAAACTCGATGGCGCGCCGCAGGCCGGTGGGGAAGTGGACCATCAGGCTCTGCCAGGCCAGCAGATCGGCCGCTTCCGGAGGCACGGCATGCAGGCCGCCGGCACGTCGGCGCACCGCCTTGCAGTGCAGGTAGCGGACGTCCCGGCCGAGCAGCCGTGCGGCCTGGAGGGGATCTTCGTCCTGCCAGCGCCAGTTGCCGACATCGAAGGTCAGCCCGACCGGCAGGCCCTTGGCCCGGGCGGCCTGGATGAAGGCGCGCAGCGGCTCGACCCGTCCTCCCTGGGCGGTCTGGTCGTTTTCCACCAGCAACTGCGGACCGTCGCCCGCCAGCTGTTCTGCGAGGGACTGCAGGTCTGCCGCGGTGCGATAGTGACCGAGGGACACCTTGAGGGTATCGGCGCCCAGCTGACGCGCTTCGGCGAGTGACGTGGGCAGGCGCGGCGACAGGGCCGCTCCGGCTTCGGGCCAGAGCTCCAGGGGAACGGAGTAGACGCAGCCCAGGCCGGCGGCCTTGATGGCCGCGCCCAGGGCGGTGAAATCGGGGGCATCGGTGAACAGCTCGGCGCGGATTTCCACATGGCTGGCCCCCGCGGCGGCGATCAGGTCGAGCCAGGCGGCCTGACCCTGGGTACGGACCCCGTCGGCGCCAAAGGCCGAGGTGGTGATGGCGATCTCCGGTGGCATTGTTATTCTCCTGAAACCGGTTTCAACAAATGACGGATAAAAATGCGAAAGGTGCCCTCAGGCCCTGGCGCGAGTCGACTGGCGGACGCGCAACTCCGCGCCGAAGGTCTGCTGGAATGGCGCGCTGCGGTCACCGTCGATGCGTCGCTGCAGGCGCTCGAAGGCGGCTACGCCCAGGGCATGGGTAGGCTGGGCCAGGGCACTGATGCCACCACCAACCAGGGGAAACCAATCCAGATCATCCAGAGCCAGCAGGCCAAGGCGTTCGAACAGGGGTTCACCCAGGGCCTGCAGGGCCAGGGTCGTCGCCAGGGTCGCCACGCCATTGGCGGTGAGCAGGGCCTTGGGGCCGGGGCCGGGGCTGGCGAGGAAGGCGGCTAGGGCGGCTTGCAGCGCCAGGGCGTTGTCGGCCTCGCCACAGTGTCCGCCACGACAGTCACGGTGCCCGGCCAGGGCCGCGTCGAAGGCGCCCAGGCGCTGGAGGCGGGAGCTGGTCCCGTCCAGGGGCTCGCTCACCAGCAGCAGGTCGCGATAGCCCTGCTCACGCAGGTGCGCTACCCCCAGCTGGATGGCCTGGTGGTTGTCGAGGCCGACCAGGTCGGCTTCGACCCCCGGCAGCTCGCGGTCCAGCAGCACCAGCGGCAGACGGCTGCCCAGGTGCTGCAGGTCGGCGGCATGCTGGCCGAAGGTATTCACGATCAGGCCTTCGATACTGTAGGACTGCAGTGCGGCCAGTTGCTGGCGCTCCTGGCGGGCATCCTGGTCGGTGTTGCAGATCAGCAGCGAATAGCCCTGCTGGCGGCAGGCCGTCTCGACGCCGTGCATCACGGCGGTGGAGTAGGGGTTGAGCAGGTCGGCCACCAGCATGCCGATCAGTCGGCTGCGTCCGCGTTTGAGACCGCGGGCCATCTGGTTGGGCTGGAAATCGAGGGCGACCACGGCCTGCTCGATACGGGCGGCGAGGGAATCTGAAAGCAGGCGACGATCACCGCTGATGTAGCGTGACACGCTGGCCTTGGATACGCCGGCAGCGCTGGCCACTTCGGCGATGGTCGCGCGGGTGGCGCGCGGACCGGGGAGATAGACATCGTTCATGGCGTACCGCTGTTAGGATTTTGTAGGTGCCTGAAACCGGTTTCAGTAAATCTTTTCTCACGCGGGCCGGCAAGCCGGTCTAAGGTGCAGGCCGACCAGTGGTCGCCGTAGGCAGTCGCTTGTTGCGGTCACCTTTTATGTCTTTTTCGCAAAGGAAGGTCTTGATGGATTCCCTCGACAGTCTGGCTCTGCAACTGGGCGAAGCCCTGCAGGCGGCCGGCGCCCAGGTGACCACCGCCGAATCCTGCACCGGTGGCGGCATCGCCGAAGCGATTACCCGGGTCGCTGGAAGCTCCGGCTGGTTCGAGGCCGGCTTCGTCACCTATTCCAACCGGCAGAAGACCCTGCAGCTGGACGTACCCGACGTCCTGTTCGAACAAGTTGGCGCAGTCAGCGAAGAGGTGGTGACGGCCATGGTCCATGGCGCCCAGCGGCGCGCCGAGGCACGCTTCGCCGTGGCGGTGAGCGGTATCGCCGGGCCGGGTGGCGCGGTGCCCGACAAGCCGGTCGGAACGGTCTGGCTGGCCTGGTTGGATGGGGAACGACTGCGCACCGAACGCCAGGTCTTTGCCGGCGATCGCGCTGCCGTGCGTCAGCAGACCCAGGTCCGCGCGCTGCAGGTTTTACTGGCGTTATTGGCCGAGGAAAAAGCCCCTCAGGTGTAGCAACCGAGAGGCGACTATGGTTTAATACTGTTCACTTATACAGGTATCCACGGCCGTCTGGCCCTTCTTTCTCCGAGAGGAATCTAATGGACGACAACAAAAAGCGCGCCCTGGCCGCGGCCTTGGGACAAATTGAAAAGCAATTCGGCAAGGGCACCGTGATGCGCATGGGCGATCACGAGCGTCAGGCCATTCCGGCGATTTCCACCGGCTCCCTGGGGCTGGACATCGCCCTTGGCATCGGTGGTCTGCCCAAGGGCCGGATCGTCGAGATCTACGGTCCCGAATCCTCGGGTAAGACCACGCTGACTCTGTCGGTCATCGCTCAGGCTCAGAAGCAGGGTGCCACCTGCGCCTTCGTCGACGCCGAACACGCGCTGGATCCGGATTACGCCGGCAAGCTGGGTGTCAACGTCGACGACCTGCTGGTGTCCCAGCCGGACACCGGTGAGCAGGCGCTGGAAATCACCGACATGCTGGTGCGCTCCAACGCGGTCGACGTGATCATCGTCGACTCGGTGGCGGCCCTGGTGCCCAAGGCCGAGATCGAAGGCGAGATGGGTGACATGCACGTGGGTCTGCAGGCACGTCTGATGTCCCAGGCACTGCGCAAGATCACCGGCAACATCAAGAACGCCAACTGCCTGGTCATCTTCATCAACCAGATCCGCATGAAGATCGGCGTGATGTTCGGTAACCCCGAAACCACCACTGGCGGTAATGCCCTGAAGTTCTACTCGTCGGTCCGTCTGGACATCCGCCGGATCGGCGCGGTGAAGGAAGGCGACGAGGTGATCGGTAGCGAAACTCGCGTCAAGGTGGTCAAGAATAAGGTGGCCCCCCCGTTCCGCCAGGCCGAGTTCCAGATCCTCTACGGCAAGGGTATCTACCTGAACGGCGAGATCATCGACCTGGGTGTGCAGTTGGGTCTGATCGAGAAGTCGGGCGCCTGGTACAGCTACCAGGGCAGCAAGATCGGCCAGGGCAAGGGCAACGCCGCCAAGTTCCTGGAAGACAATCCCGAGATCAAGGGCGCCGTGGACAAGGCGATCCGCGAGAAGCTGCTGAGCCAGCCGACCAATCAGAAGGCCGAAGTGGCTGCTGAAGAAGACGCTGACATCGATCTGTGATCAGACACCACGCTTGAAACGACCCCCGCCCCGTGCGGGGGTTTTTGCATAGGAGAGATTACTCGTGGGCAATCCGCTGGACACCACCGCTGCCATCCGCTTCGCGGCCATGGACCTGCTGGCACGCCGCGAGCATGGCCGCGAGGAGCTATCGCGCAAGCTGCGTCGGCGCGGGGCCGAGGAAAGTCTGCTCGGTCCGGTACTGGATCGGCTGGCCGAGGACGGTCTGCTCGATGAGAGCCGCTATCTGGACAGCTATATCGCCAGCCGTGCTCGCGCCGGCTATGGCCCTATGCGCATTCGTGAAGAGCTAGGGCAACGCGGCTTGAAACGGGATCAGGTGGAAGCCGCGCTGCGTGAGGCGGACGTGGACTGGCAGGCGCAACTGGAAGACGTCTGGCGCAGGAAATTTGGTACGCCCCCCGCCGATGCCAAGGAGCGCGCCAAGCAGGGCCGCTTCCTGGCCTACCGTGGTTACGCCATGGATGGGATCAATCGGGTGTTGAGTCGGCGATAGGCGGCCTTTTTGTTGGGCTTCGCGGTGCTCAGCGCCAACCTACGGGACGGGTGACGTAGGTTGGGTTGAGACGGCTTTATCGTCGAAGCCCAACATCCAGTCGGAGGCCTGGGTTCGTTGGGCTTCGCTGTGCTCAGCGCCAACCTACGGGACGGGTGACGTAGGTTGGGTTGAGACGGCTTTATCGTCGAAGCCCAACATCCAGTCGGAGGCCTGGGTTCGTTGGGCTTCGCTGTGCTCAGCGCCAACCTACATTTTCACCTCAGGCCACCCAATGCTCCGGCCGATTGAGCTCGTCCACCAGTTCACGCAGGCGGCCGTAGTGGCGGCCGTGGAAGTCGAAGGTGAGGCGCGTCAGGTGGGAGAATTCCGCCTCGTCGGCCTCGCCTTCACCCGGCGACAGCTGGGTGAAGCCCGGGGTGCGGCACAGATCACCGAAGTCGGCGGCCAGGCGTTGCAGGCAGGCGGGGGTCACGGGGTGCTTGAGGCGGATATGGAGATGGCCGTCGCGTCGGCGCGTGGAATGATAGTTGCCGTAGAAGTGCTCGATCTCGGCGGCGGCCGCCTCGGGCGAGCGCACCAGGCGCACCAGCTTGAGATCGGCGGGCAGGATGTAGCCTTCCTCCAGCAGATTGCGCTCCAGATAGGCCAGGGCGTCGTCCCAGAAGTGGCCGTCGGGCGTATCCAGCAACACCAGCGGCACCAGCGGGCTCTTGCCGGTCTGGATCAGGGTGAGTACCTCGAAGGTCTCGTCCAGGGTGCCGAAGCCGCCGGGGCAGAGCACCAGCGCGTCCGCCTCCTTGAGGAAGAACAGCTTGCGCACATAGAAGAAGTGGAAGGACAGCAGGTGATCCGTGCCTTCGATGGTTGGATTGGCACGTTGCTCGAAGGGCAGGGTGATGTTGAAACCCAGGCTGGCTTCGGGCCCGGCGCCCTCGTGGGCCGCACCCATGATGCCGGCGCCGCCGCCGGTGATGACCATCATGTCGCGGCGGGCTAGGGCGCTGCCCAAGTCGCGGGCGAGGGCGTAGAGGCCGTGATCGATCCGGGTCCGCGCTGAGCCGAACACCGTGACCTTGCGCCGCCGGCGGAAGCGCTCCAGGGTGCGGAAGGCCTGCTCCAGTTCCTTCAGCGTCTGCAGCATGATCTTGGCGTCCCAGCGTGCCGGGTTGGTTTGCGCCATGCGCACCACCGTCACCAGCATCTCGCGGTACAGGCCCAGATTCGGGCTGCCGCCGGGCAGGGCATGCTCCAGCAGTTCGTCGATACGCTGACCGAGATCGGCGGCGCTGGGCTCCACGTGACGCGCCAGGTAGCTGTCGTCGCTGTCCTCGGTCATGCTGCGACCCTCCGCTTACTTGCCCAGGCCGCAGTCGGCGGCCTGGAAGCGCTCGACCATGACCGGCTTGTTGGTCTGGTATTCGGTGAAGTCATAGACCAGGGTGGCGCCACGGGCCAGCAACTGGCGATAGCCGTTGTTCTGGCAGACGCTTTCGGCGAGCTGCACCCGTACCGTGGCTGGATTCTCGCGCATGCGGGCGGCATGGGCCGGACGGACGCTGAGGCTGTTGATCAGCTGCTTGCCCTGCACGGTGTAGCCGCGGTCGAGGATGTCTTCGTTGACGGCGCGGGGCGTGCCCTGGCTGCTCTCGGTGGCGACCTTGCGCAGCATCTGGTTGAGCTCGTGGTCCTTGAGCGACTCAGCCGCCTGGGTGGCGAAGGGCAGGGCGAGGGTCAGGGCGAGCAAAGCAAAACGAGGCATCGTGTTCTCCAGCGTAGAGGAGCCCGTTTCGACCGTGGTCGCGGGCGGGGGTTCGCAAGGCGTCTATGCAGGGTAACCCGCCTGGCCGCCGCGGGCATCCCGATCGCTCTGGTAAACTGCGCTTTTTCCCGTGAGCCCGGCATGACCCCGATCAGCGACATCCCTCCCCATGCCGTGGCCCGCCTGCGCCAGGAGCGCCTGGCGCGCAGCATCAAGCCCTTCATCGCCCGCGGCTCGCGCATGGCACGCTGTCCGGCGTGCCGGCTGGCGCCCACCCATTGCCTCTGCGACCTGCGCCCCTTGCGTCAGACCCGCGCCGGGATGTGCCTGCTGATGCATGACGTGGAGCCGCTCAAGCCAAGCAACACGGGTTGGCTGATCGCTGACGTGGTGGCCGATACCCATGCCTTCGGCTGGAGTCGCACGGCAGTGGATCCGGCGTTGCCTGAGCTGCTCAGGCAGCCCGAGTGGCAGCCATTGCTGGTATTTCCCGGCGAATACGCCGACCCGGGTCGGGTAGTCGAAAGCCTGCCACTGGCCCCCGGCCAGCGACCACTGTTCGTGCTGCTGGATGCCACCTGGACCGAGGCGCGCAAGATGTTCCGCAAGAGTCCTTACCTGGACAGCCTGCCGGTGCTGAGCTTCCAGCCCACCGCCCTGTCGCGCTACCGTCTGCGGCGCTCCACCCGCGGCGAGCACCTGTGCACCGCCGAGGTCGCGGCCCTGTGCCTGGAGCTGGCCGGGGAGGCGCCCGCCGGGCGGCTGCTGGAGGCCTATCTGGATGTCTTCAGTGAGCGCTATCTGGACGCCAAGCATCATCTGCCATTGGCGGCGGACAGCTCGGCGATCCAGCAGCTGAAGGCGCTGCGCGCTAGTTGACCGGCTTGACCTCGACCGGCGCCTGGCGTGGCCACAGCTGGGCCGCCAGCATGCCGGCGAACATCAGGGCGCAGCCGAGGTAGCCACGGTCGCTGAGGGCCTCACCCAGCAGCCAGGCGCCAAAGCCGGCAGCGAACACCGCTTCCAGGGAAAAGATGACCGCCGCGTGGGAGGCAATGGCGCCGCGCTGGGCGAAGACCTGCAGGGTGTAGCCGATGCCGGCGGCGATCACGCCGCCATAGAGCAGGTCAGGCAGGGCAAGGGCGATCCGGGCCGGCTGAAGCGGCTCGAAGGCCAGCGCCAGCAGCAGGCTCAGCAAGGCGCAGACCAGAAATTGCAGGATCGACAGTACGGTGGCGTCGTGGCGGCTGGAGTAGTGACCCACGAGCAGGACATGGACGCCCCAGGCCAGGGCGCCAGCCAGTTGCAGCAGATCGCCCGAAGCGACGTGGAAGTTGTCGCCGATGCTCAGCAGCCCCATGCCGACCACCGCCAGGCTGGCGCCGATCCAGGTCCCCAGATGGCTGCGCTGGCCAAGCAGCAGGCCCAGCAGTGGCACCACGATGACATAGAGCCCGGTGATGAAGCCGGAATTGGTCACGCTGGTGAACAGCAGGCCGACCTGTTGCAGATTGATCCCCAGGGTCAGCACCAAGCCCATCAGCAGTCCGCCCTTGAAGGTGTCGCGGGTCAGGCGTTGCTGGCGACCGCGGCGGCGCAGGAACAGCAGCAGCGGCAGCAGGGTGAGGGCGCCCAGGGCGAATCTCAGGCCGGTGTAGAGGAAGGGACCGATGTGCTCCATGCCACCGGTCTGGGCGATGAAGGCGCTGCCCCAGATGATGGCGGTGAGCAGCATGAGCAGGTCGGCACGCAGGGCAGCGCTGGGCATCGGGTGTCTCTTGGGCAAAAAAGCGCAACTGTGCCGCAACCGCCGGGCCTTGCCTATCGTCTGTGGTCCACTCGGCCTTGCCCCCGTCCGCGCCGTTCGGCATGCTGGCGCGATCTCGCATGCAGCCGGCACGCCAGGCTGCTGGTCTGCGCGGACCTCGGAGGCTGTTCCAAGGCTCACGAGCTGGAGACGAACCAGGTGAAGATGACCGAGGGCGCGACGTTTACGCAGGGTAGATGAGCATCCCGAAGTCATGTCCACCGCCGTTTGGCCAACGCGCAGCAAGCGTTGAGCAGGCTCTCACGACAACAAGGAAGGCTACACCATGGCGGCTGCCTATCAGATATTGATCGCCGATGATCATCCGCTGTTTCGCAGCGCGCTGCAGCAGGCGCTCACCCTGGGCCTGGGCGCCCAGGCGCGGCTCACCGAAGTGGCCGACATCGCCGAACTCCAGGCCTGCCTGGCCGAGCGCACCGACTGGGATCTGGTCCTGCTCGATCTCAACATGCCCGGCGCCTACGGCTTTTCCGGGCTGGTCCTCCTGCGCGGCCAATATCCCCAGGTGCCCGTGGTGATGATCTCGGCCCAGGAAGAACCGGCCGTGGTGCAACGCGCCCGGGAGTTCGGTGCCAGCGGCTTCATCCCCAAGTCCAGCGATCTGAGTACCCTGCAGCAGGCCGTCAGTCAGGTGCTGGACGGCGACACCTGGTGGCCACCGCAGGTGGAAGGCGCCGCGGCCTTGAGCGAGGAGGCCAAGGCGGCCAGCGCCGGGCTTGCCAGTCTCACGCCGCAGCAGTTCCGGGTGCTCACCATGCTCTGCGAAGGCTTGCTCAACAAGCAGATCGCCTTCGAGCTGAATGTCTCCGAAGCCACGGTCAAGGCCCATGCCACGGCCATCTTCCGTAAACTCGGGGTCCGTACCCGCACCCAGGCGGCGCTCCTGCTGCAACAGCTGGAGAGCACCTCCAGCTAGCTTCGGTTGCCGTTGCCGCTTTCGATGGGCGGTCGCTTTATGCGCGGCCCCCGGTCCTCACCCTTTTTTGTACCTGCCGTCCGCCGGGACCGGCAGTACGACGCTGCTGGATGGAGCTTTCGGTGATTTCTCCCTACAAAGGCAAGACCGGTCTACGCCGGGTCATCAATGCCACGGGCTACTCCCTGGCCGGGCTGCGCACGGCCTTTCGCCAGGAAGCGGCCTTTCGTTCGCTGGTGGTGCTCAACCTGGTGCTGGTGCCGCTGGCCTTCTGGCTGGACGTCAGTCGCGGCGAGCGGGCGTTGCTGGTGGCGGTCTGCCTGCTGTCGCTGGTGGTCGAACTGTTCAATGCCGCCATCGAGGCGGTGGTGGATCGCATTTCCCTGGACTGGCACGAACTGTCGAAGAACGCCAAGGATCTTGGCAGCGCTGCGCAGTTCGTGGCCATGATCATCATCGCCGTGGTCTGGGGCATCGTCCTGCTCGGCTGAGCAGGAGAAGGATCAGACGGTAGCGCCCAAGGTGGCACCCGCTGCGGTGTCATCCGCGGCCAGGCGCTGTTCCAGCACGCTGGGCTGGGCCGAATGGATGACCTTGTGAATGAAGTGCAGCTTGGCGATCACCGGGGCCGGCAGGGCGAAGGGATAGAAGTCCGGCTGGCCCATGCTGCGCGACAGCTCGTTGAGCATGGCGGCCAGCTCGATCCAGGCATTGGCGAAGCCGAGGAATTCGTCATCGCTGCGGTCTTCGGCCTCATAGAGCGCCTCGCGGGTGAACGGCTGGAAGTCCAGCTGCAGGCTGCCGGCGTTCATGCCCAGGCTGGCGGCGGTGGCCAGAGTGTCCATCATGTGCAGGTAGTGCGCCCAGGTCTCCGCCCAGTCTTCCCAGGGATGCATGGTGGCGTAGGCACTGACGTACTGGCTTTCCCAGTTGGCCGGAGCACCCTGCTCGTAGTGACGCTTGAGGGCCTCGCCATAGTCGGCGCGCTCGTCGCCGAACAGGACGCGGAAGGGCTCTTCCCAAGCGGTGCCGGCGACCAGACGATCGAAGTAGTAGTGACCCACCTCGTGGCGGAAATGGCCGAGCAGGGTGCGATAGGGTTCGTGCATGTCGGCGCGGACCTTTTCCCGGTGGGCATCGTCCGCTTCGAGGATGTTCAGGGTGATGAGGCCATTGGCATGGCCGGTGGTAGGGGTACCGGTAGCATCAGGGGCGAGAAAGTCGAAGGCGAGACCGCGCTCGGCATCGACCGTCTGGGGGATGACCTGCAGCCCCAGGCCCAGCAGCTGGGCGACCAGTTGCCGCTTGGCCAGCTCCAGCTTGCGCCAGCGCTCGCCGTTGCCCTCGAAGGACAGGTCCGGAATGGTGTGGTTGAGCTGGCAGGCCACGCAGAAGCCGTCGCCCGATTCGGCTGGCACCAGCCAGTTGCAAGCGGCTGGGGTATCCAGGTTGGCACAGCGGCGATAGAGGCCGCTGGTCGTCTCGGGCAGTTGCCAGAGGCCACCTTCCGCCGGCAGCAGTGCCGTCGGCGTGCCCTGGTCCGGGGCGTAGCCCAGGGCATTGCCGCAGGCCAGGCATTCGCTGTTGGGAAAGAAGATGGCCTGGCCGCAGGTGCAGTTGGCGACCTTGCGCTGGACGGGCAGGGCGCGCAGGACGTTGCGTTGCTGGCGATTCGAACTGTAGCTTCCGAGAAAATTGCGCATGGGGAATACCTGGCGAGAGCGGCCGCGTCGGACGCCAGGCGGAGCGCCGGCGTCTTGCTAGCGCTTTAGTAGAGCGGCCCGACCCTGGAGTTCCGGTTGTTCGTCGCCTGGGTGCGCTGGCAAGGGCTCTGGAATCGGCGCCCGGACCAGAGGCCCGCCCGCGCGCATCGGCGGCCCGCGTTAGCGGTGGCGCATCCCGGCGCGCACCACTACCCTAGGTTACCGTCGACACTGTCGCGCGCCCCCACGGCGTCGGCCCGTTCGGCTCTTGCGAACCTGCTCTCGTATCCTGTCAGCCGTCGTCCGACCATGCCCCCGATCGTCTCCCACAATGCCAGCGACATGACCGGCAGCTACCACGAACTCTGGAGTCCGCGGGGTGGCGTGCGGCCGACCTGGCGGCGCTTCTATGGACACCTGGCGGGTCTGCGTCCGGCGCAGCTCGACCAGCGCCAGGCCCTGATCGCCCGGCAGATCCAGGAAAACGGCGTGACCTACAACGTCTATGCCGATCCCAAGGGCAGTGACCGGCCCTGGGCGCTGGATCTCCTGCCGCAGCTGATCTCGGCGGAGGAGTGGGCACCCCTCGCCGCTGGGGTGGCCCAACGGGCGCGACTGTTGAACCGGGTACTGGGCGATCTCTATGGCGAGCAACGTCTGCTGCACGAGCGACTGTTGCCGCCAGAGCTGGTATTCGGTCATCACAACTTTCTCTGGGCCTGCCAGGGGCTGCGACCGCCTGGCGATACCTGGCTGCACGTCTATGCGGTGGATCTGGCGCGGGCCCCTGACGGCCGCTGGTGGGTGCTGGCGGATCGTACCCAGGCGCCCTCCGGTGCCGGCTATGCCCTGGAAAACCGGCACATCGTGGCGCGGGCCTTTCCCGAATTGCACCGTGATCTGCAGGCCCAGCCCCTCAATGGCTACTTCCAGGCCCTGCAACGCACCCTGAGCTCGGGTCTGGACATCGGCGACGAAGCGCCGCTGGCGGTGCTGCTGACGCCGGGGCGCTACAACGAGACCTACTTCGAGCACCTCTACCAGGCGCGCCAGCTGGGCTTTCCGCTGGTGGAAGGCCAGGACCTCACGGTCCGCAACGACTGCCTGTACCTGAAAACCCTGAGCGGGCTGCGTCGCGTCCATGCGGTGTTTCGCCGGCTGGACGACGACTTCTGCGATCCCCTGGAGCTGCGCACCGATTCGGCCCTGGGCGTGCCTGGCCTGCTGGAGGCTGTGCGCCAGGGTAATGTCATCATGGCCAACGCCTTGGGCAGCGGCCTGCTGGAATCGCCCGGCCTGCTCGGCTTCCTGCCGGGGGTCTGCCAGGCCTTGCTGGGTGAGACCCTGGCGCTGCCCTCCGTCGCCACCTGGTGGTGTGGCGAGACGCCGGTCCGGGAAGCGGCCCTGGAGCGGCTGGCGGAATTGGTGATCAAGCCCGCCTATCCCGGCCAGGGATTCGAGCCGGTGTTCGGCAAGGAATTGGATGCCCAAGGCCTGGCCGCCCTGCGTGAGCGCATCCTGGCCACGCCCCATGCCTATGTGGCCCAGGAGCGCATCCAGCTCTCGCAGGCGCCGGTCTGGCAGGGCGGCAGCCTGCAGTCACGGGCCATCGGCATGCGTGTCTACGCAGTGGCCAGCGAAGACGGCTACTGGGTCATGCCCGGTGGCCTGACCCGCGTGGCACACGAAGGCGCTGCCGTGGTGTCCATGCAACGCGGTGGGTCGAGCAAGGACACCTGGGTACTGGGTGGTAGCCGCGGCGCCGCCGAGGTGCCCGGGGCCCGGGTGCTGGGGGTGCGCGACCTGGTGCGCAAGGACCCCTTCCTGCCCTCGCGTACGGCGGAAAACCTGTTCTGGTATGGCCGCTACAGCGAGCGCTGCGAGGATGCCGCGCGCCTCCTGCGGATCGTGCTGAGCCGTTA
This sequence comes from Pseudomonas sp. Marseille-Q7302, assembly GCF_965111925.1. Taxonomy (NCBI): domain Bacteria; kingdom Pseudomonadati; phylum Pseudomonadota; class Gammaproteobacteria; order Pseudomonadales; family Pseudomonadaceae; genus Pseudomonas; species Pseudomonas sp. Marseille-Q7302. The sequence continues at coordinate 1,535,585 of NZ_CBCOPK010000001.1, forward strand.
CCTTGACGCCGACGATGGGGGGCCGGCGGTGCAATCGGCCATCGACCTGGCCACTGCCCTGGAATGGCTACCGGGGCAGGGCGGGCTCGCCGAGCAGCTGCATGCTGCCCTCGGGCCTGGCGACTTTCCCAGCGGCCTGGGCGCCAATCTGCAGCGCCTGCATTGGGCCGCGGCCCAGGTACGCGGACGGCTGTCGCCGGAGAACTGGCGCGCCATCCGCGAGGTGGAGCGCGAGGCCCATGGCCTGGGCCAGGTAGGCAGCGAGCCGGGCGAAGCGCTGCAGAGTCTCAACCGGCTGGTGATGGCGCTCGCCGCGGTGGCCGGCTTCACCTTCGACGACATGACCCACGACGAGAGCTGGCGCTTTCTGATGATCGGCCGACGCATCGAGCGGGTGCAGTTCCTCGCCGGCAGCCTGGCGCACTTTCTCGAAGGTGGCGCCACCTGGGATGCGGCCGGTCTGGAGTGGCTGCTGGAGCTGGGCAACAGCATCATCACCTATCGCTCGCGCTACCAGGCCGCGCCTCAGTTGATCCCGGTGCTGGACTTGCTGATGCTGCACGAGCACAACCCCTATTCGATCCGCTTCCAGCTGCACGCGCTGATCAACGCCGTGGAGCATCTGGAGCGCTACCATGGCCTGCCGCCCGATCCGGCACTGCACGACGCCTACGACCGGCTGCGTCGCTTCGACCTCGGCACCCTGGAAAACACCCTGTTCGGCGATGCCGGCCGGGTCGAGGTGCAGCAAGGCTTGGCGCGCCTGCTGCGGCAGATCGCCGGGGCCAGCAGCCAGCTGTCCGAGCGGGTCATCTATCGCTGCTTCGCCCATGTCGACGCGGTCAGCCAGCGCACGGTATCCATGTGATGAGCCCGGTCCGCTATCGCATCCAGCACGATACCCACTACCGCTACGAGGCGCCGGTATCGCTCTCGCAGCAGTTGCTGCACCTGTTGCCGCGCGACTGCGCCTGGCAGCGTTGCCTGTCCCGGCAACTGGCGATCCTGCCGCAGCCGACGCAACGCCAGGACGCCTGGGACGCCTTCGGCAATCCGCTGACCCGACTGTCTTTCGAGCGCCCGCACGACGAACTCTATGTCGGGACCGAACTGGACGTGGAGGTGGACTCCCGCGCAGGTCTCCCGCTTGCGGACTCGCCCGCCTGGGAGCAGGTACGCGACGGGCTGCGCTATCCGGCTGCCCGCGCGGCGCTGGAGGTGCATCACTTTCGCTTCGAATCGCCGGCGGTGCCCCTCGACGGCATCTTCGCCCGCTTCGCCGAGGACTGCTTTCCGCCCGGGCGGCCTCTGTTGCTGGGCTGCCGGGCGCTGATGGAAAAGATCCATCGCGAATTCCGCTTCGACGCCACCGCTACCCAGGTGGCCACGCCCCTGCGCGAGGTGCTCGCGCATCGGCATGGCGTCTGCCAGGACTTCGCCCACCTGATGCTGGCCTGCCTGCGTGGCCTGGGATTGGTGGCGCGCTATGTCAGTGGCTATCTGCTGACCCGCCCACCGCCCGGCAAGCCGCGCCTCATTGGCGCCGACGCCTCCCATGCCTGGGTCAGCGTGCATTGTCCGGTGCTGGGTTGGGTCGACTTCGATCCCACGAACGACGTCCTGCCGGATCTCGAACACATCACCCTGGCCTGGGGCCGCGACTTCACCGATGTCTCACCGTTGCGCGGGGTGATCCTCGGTGGCGGCCATCACGATCCGGTGGTGGAGGTGACGGTGACGCCGCTGTAGCGTGCCGGTTTGGAAAGGACTCCATCGATGAAAGATCCCAGGTGGCTGAACATCCCGCTCGGTCCTTCACGGCCCAATACCTTCCTGTTCTGCATCAACGCCATCCTGGCGGCGCTCCTGTGCGTTCAGGTCGGTCGGCCCAGGACACCGGAAGCCTGGCTGTATCTGCTATTGATCGGTCTTCCGCTGACCTGGATGGTGCTTACCCATCTCAAGTGGCTGGACGATTGGAAACGACGTTGTCGTTATACCTTCGCGCCCATGCTGGTCGTGCTAGCAAGAGGAGCTTTGGTCATGGCGATTTTCAAGGCAGAGCCTCTGATGCGGCCGGTGTCCGCCTGGCTTTGGCGGCAATGCGATCCCTGGTTTACCGCTATCCTTTAATTGTCTATACAAATAAGGGGTTTTGTCGTGCGCTCCTGTCCTTCGCACATTAGCCATCCAACGGCACACTTCATTCTTCCGCGCAAAACTTCTTGAAGCTTGACGGGTAGTGTTCTCTCAATTAAATGTATATACATTAACCGGAGAGGTCATCATGTCCGTCACTACCCAACCGCTGCTCTGGCGCCACGTCACCCTGTTCGATGGCTTCCAGACCTGGCCCACGCCCATGGCCGTTCGAGTGGACGCTGGCCGCATCGTCGGGCTCTGGCCGGAAGCCGACTTCCAGCCCGCACTGGGCGAAGGGGCTGAGCTGGCCGGGCAGGGCGGGGTGCTGACGCCCGGGCTGGTGGATTGCCATACGCATCTGGTCTACGCCGGCCAGCGCGCCGGGGAATTCGAGCAGCGTCTGGAAGGCGCCAGCTACGCCGAAATCGCCCGCGCGGGTGGCGGCATCCTGGGTACCGTGCACGCTACCCGGGCGGCCAGCGAGGCGGAACTCTTCGCCTTGAGCTTGCCGCGCTTGCAGGCCCTGGCCGACGAGGGTGTCACCACCGTGGAGATCAAGTCCGGCTACGGCCTGACGGTGGCTGACGAACTCAAGTTGCTGCGTGTCGCTCGCCGGTTGGGTGAGGCGCTACCAGTCCGGGTGATGACCACGCTGCTGGGCGCCCATGCCGTGCCACCGGAATTCCAGGGCGATGCCGATGGCTACGTCGATCTGGTCTGCCAGGAGATGATCCCCGCCGCAGTGGCTGAGGGTCTGGCCGATGCGGTGGACGTCTTCTGCGAGGGGATCGCCTTTTCGCCGGCCCAATGCGAGCGGGTCTTCCAGGCAGCACGGGCGCACGGCCTGCCGATCAAGGCCCATGCCGAGCAGCTGTCCAATCTGGGCGGCAGCGCCCTGGCCGCGAGCCTGGGCGCCCTGTCGGCGGATCATGTTGAGTACCTCGACGAAGCCGGCGTGCGCGCCATGGCAGCAGCCGGTACCGTCGCCGTGCTCCTGCCCGGTGCCTTCCTGATGCTAAGCGAAACCCAGCAGCCACCGGTGGAGCTGCTACGCCGGCACGGGGTGCCCATGGCCCTGGCCAGTGACGCCAATCCCGGCACCTCGCCGCTCTATCTGCCCACCCTGATCGCGCATCTGGGCTGCACCCTGTTTCGCCTCACGCCACGCGAGGCCCTGGCCGGCATGACCGCCCATGCCGCCCAGGCCCTGGGGCGCCCGGAGTTGGGCCGTATCCAGGTGGGCGCCCCGGCGGATCTCTGCCTGTGGGAGGTCAATCAACCGGCGGAACTGGCCTACGAGGTGCGGCCGGGTCGCTTGCGGCAGCGCGTCTTCGCCGGGGAGGTGCAGCGTGTTCGCTGATCGCCAGACTCTGGAAATCTGGAGCGGTCGCATCGATCCTGAGCCGGATGCCTTGCGCTGGCACCAGTGCATCCAGCCACTCGCCGTGGACAGCGCGCCCGGCGTGGCCCTGCTGGGCTTCGCCTGTGACGAGGGCGTACGGCGCAACCAGGGTCGCGTGGGCGCTGCCGAAGGTCCCACCGCCGTTCGCCGCGCCCTGGCCAATGTGGCCTGGCAGCGGCAAGGGCCGGCCTATGACGCCGGCGATGTCCGCTGCGCCGACGGCGATCTGGAGGGCGCCCAGGCGCGCTTGGCCGATGGCGTACGCCAGCTGCTGGACGCCGGCCATCTGCCCTTGGTGCTGGGGGGCGGTCATGAGGTGGCCTGGGCCAGTTGGTCGGGCCTGGCGCTGCACCTGGCCAGGACCCTGCCCAAGCCGCGTATTGGCATCGTCAACTTCGATGCTCATCTGGACCTGCGCGATCCGTCACGAGGCCCCACTTCCGGTACACCCTTCACTCAGATCGCTGCCCACTGCACCAGCCACGGTTGGCCCTTCCGCTATGCCTGCCTGGGGCTGAGTCAGGCGGCCAATACCCGCACGCTGCTCAGGCGCGCCGCCGAGCTGGACGTACTGATCCATGAAGACCACGAGATTCGTGAGGGCAGCCTGGCGCGCATCGGCGCAGAGCTCGACGCCTTCGCCGCCGACTGTGATGCCCTTTATCTCACCTTCGACCTAGACGTACTGCCCGCAGGCGATGCGCCTGGAGTCAGCGCGCCCGCCGCCCATGGCGTCGGCCTGGCGCTGCTGGAGCCGCTGGTCCGCCGGCTCAAGGCCAGCGGCAAGTTGCGCCTGGCCGATGTGGCCGAACTCAACCCCGCGCTCGATCAGGACGGCCGCACGGCCCGGGTCGCGGCGCGGTTGATCCATACCCTGGCGCTGGATGTTTAGGTCCCGCCTCGAAAACAACAAAAGAGGAACCACCATGACCCGCTTTCGTGAAGGTGAGATTCGCGCCCCTCGCGGCACCCAGCTCAATGCCAAGAGCTGGCTGACCGAAGCGCCGCTACGCATGCTGATGAACAACCTGGATCCCGAGGTCGCGGAAAATCCCCAGGAACTGGTGGTCTACGGCGGCATCGGCCGGGCGGCGCGCAACTGGGAAAGCTACGACCGCATCGTCGCCACCCTCAAGGTGCTGGGCGACGACGAGACCCTGCTGGTGCAGTCGGGCAAGCCGGTGGGGGTGTTCAAGACCCACGCCGATGCCCCGCGGGTGCTGATCGCCAACTCCAACCTGGTACCGCACTGGGCCAGCTGGGAGCATTTCAACGAACTGGATGCCAAGGGCCTGGCCATGTACGGCCAGATGACCGCCGGCAGCTGGATCTACATTGGCAGCCAGGGCATCGTCCAGGGCACCTACGAGACCTTCGTCGAGGCCGGCCGCCAGCACTATCAGGGCGATCTGCGCGGACGCTGGGTGCTGACCGCGGGCCTCGGTGGCATGGGCGGCGCCCAGCCACTGGCCGCGACCCTGGCCGGCGCCTGCTCGCTGAACATCGAGTGCCAGCAGAGCCGTATCGATTTCCGCCTCAAGACCCGCTACGTGGACGAACAGGCCAGCGACCTGGACGACGCCCTGGCGCGCATCGCCCGGCACACCGCCGCCGGGGCCGCGGTTTCCGTCGCCCTGCTGGGCAACGCCGCCGAGATCCTCCCCGAGCTGGTCCGCCGCGGCGTGCGTCCTGACATGGTGACCGACCAGACCAGCGCCCACGACCCGCTCAACGGCTACCTGCCGGCTGGCTGGAGCTGGGAGCAATACCGCGATCGCGCCCAGACCGATCCAGCCGCGGTGGTGGCCGCGGCCAAGCAGTCGATGGCCGTGCATGTCCAGGCCATGCTGGACTTCCAGCGCCAGGGCATCCCGACCTTCGACTACGGCAACAACATCCGCCAGATGGCCCAGGACGCCGGCGTCGCCGATGCCTTCGCCTTCCCGGGTTTCGTCCCGGCCTATATCCGGCCGCTGTTCTGCCGCGGCATCGGTCCCTTCCGCTGGGCGGCGCTATCGGGTGATCCCGAGGACATCTACCGCACCGACGCCAAGGTCAAGGAGCTGATCCCCGACGATGCCCACCTGCACCGCTGGCTGGACATGGCCCGTGAACGCATCGCCTTCCAAGGCTTGCCGGCACGCATCTGCTGGGTCGGCCTGGGCCAGCGGGCCAAGCTGGGCCTGGCGTTCAACGAGATGGTGCGCAGCGGCGAACTCAAGGCGCCCGTCGTCATCGGTCGCGACCATCTGGACTCCGGCTCGGTGGCCAGCCCCAACCGCGAGACCGAGGCCATGCAGGACGGCTCCGATGCCGTCTCCGACTGGCCGCTGCTCAATGCCCTGCTCAATACCGCCAGCGGCGCCACCTGGGTCTCGCTGCACCATGGCGGCGGGGTAGGGATGGGCTTTTCCCAGCACTCCGGCATGGTCATCGTCTGCGATGGCACCGATGCCGCCGCGGCGCGCATCGCCCGGGTCCTGCACAACGACCCGGCCACCGGAGTGATGCGCCACGCCGATGCCGGCTACGAGATCGCCATCGACTGCGCCCGCGAGCAGGGCCTGAATCTGCCCATGATCAAGAGTTGAGCGTCCTGACGCCGGTGGTAGCACCGGCGTCCCGTTCCCGACAACAACAAGAGCGCCGACCTTCGGCGCCGTGGAGCGCGAACCATGCCCAAGGCCAACACCCCCCTGATCGAGCGGCGCTCGATCGACTTCATTCCCGAGACCGAGCGGCACGGCCGGCTCTACAGCCAGTTCACCCTCTGGCTGGGCGCCAACCTGCAGATCACCGCCATCGTCACCGGTGCCCTCGCCGTGGTGCTGGGGGGTGATGTCTTCTGGTCGCTGATCGGGCTGTTCATCGGCCAGTTGCTGGGCGGTGGGGTGATGGCCCTGCATGCCGTCCAAGGCCCTCGGCTCGGCCTGCCGCAGATGATCTCCAGTCGGGTGCAGTTCGGCGTCTATGGCGCGGCGATTCCCATCGTGCTGGTGTGCCTGATGTATCTGGGCTTCACCGCCACGGGCACCGTGCTGTCCGGCCAGGCGATCGCCCAGCTGGCCGGCATCAGCGACAGTGCCGGCATCCTGGTCTTCGCGGCCTGCATCGTGGTGGCCACGGTCCTCGGCTACCGGGTGATCCACTGGGTCGGTCGGCTGGCCAGCGTCCTGGGCATCCTCGCCTTCTGCTACCTGTTCGCCCGGCTGATCAGCCTGGGCGACCTGGGCGACCTGGGCTCCTTGCTGCAGATCCGCCACTTCAGCTGGGCGTCCTTTCTACTGGCGGTGTCCCTGGCCGCTTCCTGGCAGATCGCCTATGGCCCCTATGTGGCGGACTATTCCCGTTATCTGCCGAGCGCTACTTCGAGCTGGAAAACCTTTGCCGCCGTGGGGGCCGGTTCGATACTCGGCGCCCAGGCGGCCATGATCCTCGGCGTGCTGGCTGCAGCCCTGGCGAACGGCCAGTTCGCCGGGCGCGAGGTGGCCTATATCGTCGGCCTTGGCGGCAGTGGTGTGACCGCGGCGCTGCTGTACTTCAGCATCGCCTTTGGCAAGATCACCATATCCACGCTCAATTCCTATGGCAGCTTCATGTGCATCGCCACGGTGATCAGTGGCTTTCGCGGTCATCTGGAGGTGTCGCGGCTCCAGCGGCTGTTCTTCGTGCTCGCCATCGTCGGCGCCGCCACCCTGGTGGCGCTGCTTGGCCAGCGGGAATTCCTCGGCGCCTTCAAGTCATTCATCCTCTTCCTGCTGACCTTCTTCACGCCCTGGAGCGCGGTCAACCTGGTGGACTACTACGCCGTCAACCACGGCCGCTACGACCTGGCCGCCCTGGCTGATCCTGACGGGCGCTACGGTCGCTGGAATCGGGCCGGCCTGCTCGCCTACGGCGTCGGGGTGCTGATCCAGCTGCCGTTCCTCTCGACCAAACTCTACACCGGCCCGCTGGTGGCGCATCTGGGCGGCGTGGACATCTCCTGGATCATCGGCCTGCTGGTGCCGGCGGTCCTCTACTACCTGCTGGCCCGTCGCCAACCCCTGCCGAACACGCGCCCGGCGGCAATCTGAATTTCTCGATCAACGCCGACACCTGCGGTGTGCGGCTCTGGAGTCCTAGATGAACACCCTGACCCTGAAACCCGGCACCCTCGATCTAGCCCAGCTGCGCCAGGCCTACCAGCAGCCACTGTGCGTCGAGCTGGATCCAGCGGCCTATGCGGCCATCGACGCCAGTGTGGCCTGCGTGGAAAACATCCTGGCCGAAGGCCGGACTGCCTATGGCATCAACACCGGTTTCGGCCTGCTGGCCTCGACACGGATCGCGCCGGCGGATCTCGAAAAGCTGCAGCGTTCCCTGGTCCTGTCCCATGCCGCTGGCGTCGGCGAGGCGCTGGACGATGACCTGGTGCGGCTGATCATGCTGCTCAAGGTCAACAGCCTGGCCCGTGGCTTCTCCGCCATCCGCCGCCAGGTCATCGAAGCCCTGATCCGCCTGATCAACGCCGAGGTCTATCCGCATATTCCGCTCAAGGGCTCGGTGGGCGCCTCGGGTGACCTGGCGCCGCTGGCGCACATGTCGCTGGTGCTGATCGGCGAGAGCAAGGCGCGTTACCAGGGCCAGTGGCTGCCGGCCCGCGAGGCGCTGGCGGTGGCGGGTCTCGAACCCCTGACCCTGGCCGCCAAGGAGGGCCTGGCGCTGCTCAATGGCACCCAGGTGTCCACCGCCTATGCCTTGCGCGGATTGTTCGAAGGCGAAGACCTGTTTGCCGCGGCCACGGTCTGCGGCGGCTTGAGCGTCGAGGCCATGCTCGGTTCCCGGGCGCCCTTCGATGCGCGCATCCATGCCGCGCGGGGCCAGCGCGGCCAGATCGACGTGGCCGCGGCCTATCGCGAACTGCTCACCGCCAGCAGCGAGGTCTCCCGCTCCCACGCCAATTGCGACAAGGTCCAGGATCCCTATTCGCTGCGCTGCCAGCCCCAGGTGATGGGCGCCTGCCTGACCCAACTGCGCCAGGCGGCCGAGGTCTTGGAGGTCGAAGCCAACGCCGTGTCCGACAACCCCCTGGTATTCGCCGAGGAGGGCGATGTCATCTCCGGCGGCAACTTCCACGCCGAGCCGGTGGCCATGGCCGCCGACAATCTGGCCTTGGCGCTGGCCGAGATTGGCGCCCTGTCGGAGCGGCGCACCTCGCTGATGATGGATAGGCACATGTCCCAGCTGCCGCCCTTCCTGGTGGAGAACGGCGGGGTCAATTCCGGTTTCATGATCGCCCAGGTCACCGCGGCGGCCCTGGCCAGCGACAACAAGGCGCTGGCCCATCCGGCCAGCGTCGACAGCCTGCCCACCTCGGCCAACCAGGAAGACCACGTGTCCATGGCGCCCAACGCCGGCAAGCGCCTGTGGGCCATGGCCGAGAACGTGCGTGGCATCCTCGCCATCGAGTGGCTGGGCGCCTGCCAGGGCCTGGATTTCCGTCACGGCCTGAAGAGTTCGGAGCGACTGGAAAGGGCGCGCAGCATCCTGCGCGAGCGGGTGCCCTACTATCAGGAAGACCGCTTCTTCGCCCCGGACATCGAGGCCGCCAGCGCTCTGCTGGCCAGCGGCTGCCTGAACGCGCTGGTCACGCCGCGGCTGCTGCCCAGTCTTTGAGACACACGCGGTCCGGCAGCCAGAAGGCCAGACCGCGCGTTATCATCGGCTTCCCATTTTCCGGCCTGGAGTTCGCGTGAGCAGCACGACACCCCCGCGCTACAAGGTGATCGAGGACTTCCTGCTCGAACGCATCCAGGGTGGTGCCTATCCGGTGCATCACCAGATCCCCACCGAAGAACAGCTGGCGCGGGATTTCGCCGTCAGCCGCATGACCGCCAACAAGGCCATCACCCGCCTGGTGCAACAGGGCTACCTGATGCGCCAGGCGGGCCTCGGCACCTTCGTCATCGAGCGCAAGGCCGAATCCTCGCTGCACGAGGTGATGAACATCGCTGCCGAGGTACGTGCCCGGGGGCACCAGTATTCCAACGAGGTGCTGCGCAGCGAGGCCGTCGCCGCCGATGACGAGGTGGCCCTGCGCCTGGGGCTGCGGATCGGCAGTCAGGTCTTTCACAGCATCCTGGTACACCGCGAGGATGGCGTGCCCATCCAGCTGGAAGACCGCTACGTCAATCCGCGCTGGGTGCCGCATTATCTGGAGAGTGATTTCAGTCGCCAGACGCCCAACGAGGTGCTGGTGGCCAGCTGTCCGATCAGTGATGTGGAGCATATCGTCGAGGCGGTGCTGGCTAACGCCCAGACGGCGCGCTGTTTGGAGATCGCCGAGGGGGCGGCTTGCCTGTCGATGATCCGCCGCACCTGGTCGGACGAACACCTGGTCAGCTATGTACGGCTGCTGCATCCGGGCGACAGGTACAAGCTGAGCTCGACGACCCGGCATCGCTGAGGGGCTTGATGTGGGGAGGGGTGTTGGGCTTCGCTGCGCTCAGCCCAACCTACGAGACTGTTCGCACGCGCCGATTTGCCCCCTCTCCCCCTGGGAGAGGGTTGGGGTGAGGGTAGCCCCTGCAGCCAGCGATCAGAGCTTGCCCACCAGCGCCACGGCATCCTGTTTGGCCTGGTCGCGCGAGGCCTGATCGACCTCGGCACCGAACAGGGTCTTTTCCACCACCACGGTATGCATCCGGTCGATGCCGACCATCTCGCACCAGGTGCGCAGATAGGATTCCTGATGCTCCTGGCGATCCAGGGCCGCACCGCGGGCGGCGATCACCAGTGCCTGGCGGCCGCCGAGCAGGCCGTTGAGGCCGCGGTCGTCGAAGGTGAACAGCAGGTCTTTCTGGCTGACCACGTCGAACAGCTGCTTGAGCTTGTAGGGGATGCCGAAATTCCAGCAGGGTACACCGAACAGCAGTACATCGGCAGCCTTGAAGCGCTGCGCCAGCGCCTTGGCGACCGTCCAGGCGTGCGCCTGCTCGGCGCTCAGGGACTCGCCCTGGATGCCGGCGTACTTGGCGTCGAGAATGGGACCGTCGAATTCCGGCAGGTCGCAGTGCCAGACATCGAGAGTGTCCACCTCGGCGTCTGGATGCCTGTCCTGCCAGGCCTGGATAAAGGCGTTGGCGACGTCCAGGGAGGCGGAGCGATCCTGGCGGGGCGAACCTATCACGTGCAGCAGTCGGGGCATGGGCAGATCCTCGCTCGATGGGGATTGCGATAACTATAAGCGTCTCGCTGGAGCGTGCCAGCCTCGAATGGGGTGTGCCGATGGATGGTCTGGGGGGCGGTTCCTGGAGTGACGATTGGTGTTGGGCGGACCCTCACCCCAGCCCTCTCCCCAGGGGAGAGGGGGCCGATTGGTGTGAGCGGGAGGCTGCGCTCCACGCGTGCGGCATGGGCACAGGTGGAAAACGCTGGGCGGTTTTCCACGCTACGGCTGCGATTGGGGACGGGCCCTCACCCCAGCCCTCTCCCAGAGGGAGAGGGGGCGGATTGGTGTGAGCGGGAGGCTGCGCTCCACGTGTGCGGCATGGGCACAGGTGGAAAACGCTGCGCGGTTTTCCACGCTACGGCTAGGTGAGGAGGTAGCTGCGTAGGTTGGGCTGAGCGCAGCGAAGCCCAACAATTATCCATCCCCACCTCAGGCCGAACCTGCCTCCGCACGCAGAGCCGGGCCGCGTAGGCCGAGCAGGGTGTCCAGCAGCAGGAACAGCAACAGGCTGCCGCCCAGCACTGGCAGGCACAAGCCGAGCAGCACGGCCGTCGCCGGGACCAGCAGGCGCGGCAGGGGCGACAGCTGACGCCAGAGGGCGATCAGACCGGGTTGCGCCGGGTCGCGGGTGGGACGGCGGCGCCACCAGAGCAGGTAGCCCCAGACGGTCATCACCAGCAGCCCCAGGGCGATGGCCACCAGCACTAGCTGGTTGGCCAGGCCGAACAGCACGCCCATGTGGGCATCGATCCCCCAGCGGGTCAGCTTGGCTGGCAGCGAGTACTGGGCGAAGCGCACCTGATCCACCACTTTCAGGCTGGTCGGGTCGACGGAGACGGCGTCCACCCGGGTCGGCCAGCGGCGATCGATCTCGCTGACCGTCCAGGCCTTGTCGTCACTGCGAGCCGGACGGATCTCCAGCTTGCCGGCGTCGATACCGGCCGCACGGGCACTGGCCAGCACCTGGTCGAAGGTGGTCGGATCCAGCGACGGCGCCTTGGCCATGTGCATCGCGCCATGGCCGTGGTGCTCAGCATGCTCGTCGTGGGCCATGGCCGGGGCCGGGGCGCTGCCCAGGGCGGTCTTCACGCTGGGGGTGGACCAGCCGTAGTGGGCGCGCAGCACGCCGATGTTGTCGCCGGCGAAGCGCGACCAGGTCAGGCCGGTGGCGGACAGGAACAGCAGCCCGCCCAGCAGCCAGACACCGGTGCTGGCGTGCAGGCCGCGCAGCCCTCGGGCCGGACGGCGTCGGCGGCGGCGCACCAGCCAGAGCGTCAGGCCGCCGAGGGCGGCGACCCACAGCCAGGAGGCGGCCAGTTCGCTGTAGAGACGTCCGGGCTCACCCAGCAGCAGGCTGCGGTGGAACTGATCGATGACGGTGCGCAGTGGCAGGATGCCGCTGGTGCCATAGACGGTCAGGTCGCCACGAATGGTGCCGGTGACCGGATCGACGAAGAGGGCGCGATGGGCCGATTCGCCCAGGGACGGATCGTTGAACATCACCCGGGTGGTGTCGCCCACCGCCGGGGCCGGACGCACGGCGCCTAGGCTCAAGGCCGGGCCCACCACCGCCTGGGCAGCACGGATCTGCTCGGCCAGTGGCAGCGTCTCACCGCGACTGGGGGTGTGCAGGGCCTCGGCATAGAGACGTGCTTCGAGTTGCGGCGTCAGGGCATAGAGCAGGCCGCTGGCGGCAGCCACCAGCAGGAAGGGGCCGACGAAGAGGCCAATCAGGAAATGCAGCCGCGCCAGCAGTTGCAGCAGCGGCCCCGGCGTCTTGGCGGCCGGAGCGGAGGGGTGCGAAGTCATAGCGTTCACCACGGGTCGGCACGCGGCCAGCCGTTGGCCGCGTGCGGGATTACGAAAAAAGAGCACAGCAGTTTTCGTAGCAGGGGCGTCAGGGGGCCTGGGGGTGAAGCGCGGAGCGATAGGCCCGTGGTGGGGGCGGCAGGGCGCTCTGGTAGCGGCGGCGATGGGGATCGCCGGGCCGCAGCAGCCATTGCAGGGCGATGGCCAGCAGGGTGGCCAGGAACAGGGTGGCGGCAAAGACGCAATCGCCGGTGGGCGAGAGCGTGGTGATGCTGCCACCCGGCAGGCCGGCGTGCATGCCGGCCATGTCGTCCTGGGCCGCCTGTGACTGGGCGCCCTGGTGGTGCTCGTGCACCTGCGTGGAGAGGGGCGAGGCCGGCAGGGTAAGGCGCGCCAGCATCTGACCGTGGCCCAGGGCGCAGACGAGTCCGTTCAACAGGATGCAGGCCAGCAGCATCCAGGCGAGCGAAGCGCGTGGGGAACGGACGGTTTTCATGGCAGGGGACTGTATCATCGTCGTAGGCAGCGCACAGCCCGGCGGGCGCCGCCCTGCGCCGAAATGTCGCGCCCCCGTGGGCCGCCCAGACCAGAAGAGACCATGAGCGAACCGCCAATCATCACCCTGGATCGGATCATCTCAGCGGATGACGGGATGGCCACCTTTCTGCTGGCGAGCTATCGCGAGGTGTTCGCCAGCCGCGCCGATGCCGCGCCCGTGCCGAAGGATCTGCGTCTTTTCGCCGATCACTATGGCGTTGGCCAGGGCTGCCTGCTGATCGCTCGCGACGCCTCTGGCAAGCCCATCGGCAGCATCGCCTATCGGCCCTATGACCGGCGTTTTCCGCAGCTGGCCTATCCTGGCGAGCGGGTGGTCGAAGTGGTTCGCCTGTATGTCGCACCCCCCTACCGCCGCCAGGGCCTGGGGCGACGGCTGTTCGGCGCGCTGCTGGCACAGGCAGGGCGGGACGGCGTGGCGCGTCTCTACCTGCACACCCATCCCTTCCTGCCCGGTGCCGAGGCGTTCTGGCTTGGCCAGGGCTTTCAGGTCGTCGAACGGGAGTCGGCCTTGCCCTGGCAGACCATCCATCTGGATCGCCGGCTAAGGGCCGCGCGGTAGCGGCTCAGGCGTCTGCCGGCCCTCGGCAGAGCAGATAGGTATCCATGATCCAGCCGTGCCGGGCACGGGCGGCGCTGCGGGTCTGGTGGATGGTCTCGGCCACCTCCTGCAGCGGACCGGCGATGAGGATCTCGTCCGCCGTGCCCACATAGGCACCCCAGTAGATATGCAGGCCGGGCTCGTCCAGGCGGCGATAGGCTTCGTGGGCGTCGAGCATCACCACCAGACTGTCGAGGTGAGCGGGAAAGCGCTCCAGGCGCCGACCGGGGGTGATCTCCAGCGCCTGGCCGATGCGATTGAGCGGCACCCGATGACGGGCAGCCAGGGCCTGGACACTGGAGATCCCGGGGATCACCTCGTAGTCGAAAACCAGGTGCCCCTCACGCCGGAGGGCGGCGAGGATGCGCAGGGTACTGTCGTACAGCGCCGGATCGCCCCACACCAGGAAGGCACCGCAGTCGTCCGGCCCCAGTTCCTCCTCGATCATCCGCGCCATCAGCCTCTGCTTGGCGGTGTTGAGGTCGTCCACCGCCTGGCGGTAGTCACCCTCGCGGCGACGTTCGGGGATGGGCGCGCTAACGAAGCGATAGCCCGGTTCGCGGATGTGGCGGGCGCAAATCGTTTCGCGCAGGTGGATCAGGCTGTCCTTCTCGGCGCCCTTGTCGAACAGGAAGAACACCCGGGCGCGATTCAGCGCCTTGATGGCCTGGAGGGTGAGGTGGTCGGGATCGCCGGCGCCTATGCCGATGACCAGCAGCGTTTTCATGGCGTCGTCTCAGCGCAGGTCGGGGGCTCCAGTGTAACCAGGGACGTGGCCTCGGGAGAGCCGTTCGCCATCGTCGGCCACGTTCTTCGCCAGCACCGGCAGGCCAGTCCAGGTGATGCCGATAGGGCAGTGCAGCAGCCAGCCCAGCGGGACTTCAATAGAGCCTACATTGGGCCGGCCCACCGCCCTGCGCGACGGCGTGCGCCACGCTGCCGTCTGCCCGGCACCCCGCTACCTGGAGTGCCCGCCGTTCCAACGCCTGTTGGGTATCCGTCAGCGCCGCTCGGTTCAGGCGTCGAACGAGGGCCGCAAATAGGGCGCCGTGGGGCTGGCGGGATCCTCCGCCACTGCGCGCGGCGTGCCGTAGGCGACGATGCGGCCGCCCGCCGTGCCGGCGCCGGGGCCGATGTCGATCAGCCAGTCGCTGCCGGCCACCACCTGCAGGTTGTGCTCCACCAGCACCACGGTATTGCCTTCGTCGACCAGGCCGTGCAGTTGGCGCATCAGCCGCTCCACGTCGGCCGGGTGCAGGCCGGTGGTGGGTTCGTCCAGCACATAGAGGGTGGTGCCACGGCTGGTGCGCTGCAGCTCGGTGGCCAGCTTGATGCGCTGGGCCTCGCCACCGGAGAGTTCGGTGGCCGGTTGACCCAGGCGCAGGTAGCCCAGGCCGATGTCGACCAGCACCCGCAGCGCCCGCGCCACCGGGGCTTCCTCGGCGAAAAAGGCCAGGGCCTCGTCCACCGTCAGGCCCAGGACCTCGGCGATGGTCTTGCCTTGCCAGCGCACCTCCAGGGTCTCGGGGTTGTAGCGCGCGCCCTGGCAGGTGGGGCAGGCGGCGTAGACGCTGGGCATGAACAGGAGCTCGACGCTGACGAAGCCCTCG
Source organism: Pseudomonas sp. Marseille-Q7302 (assembly GCF_965111925.1). Lineage (NCBI taxonomy): Bacteria > Pseudomonadati > Pseudomonadota > Gammaproteobacteria > Pseudomonadales > Pseudomonadaceae > Pseudomonas > Pseudomonas sp. Marseille-Q7302. Next base: position 1,550,917 of record NZ_CBCOPK010000001.1, read on the forward strand.
CCTTCGCAGGTCGGGCAGCGGCCCTTGGCGACGTTGAAGGAGAAGCGCCCGGCATCGAAGCCGCGTTCCTGGGCCTCGGGGGTGGCGGCGAACAGCTTGCGCACCCCGTCGAACAGGCCGGTGTAGGTCGCGAGGTTGGAGCGTGGCGTGCGGCCGATGGGTTTCTGGTCCACCGGCACGAGGCGACGGATGCCACCGAGGCCGCCGACCACCTGGCCGGTGGTGGCGGGCAGGGCGTCGCCGTCCAGTTCCGGCGTTTCGTCCCCGTCCTCGGCGGCGCGCTGGCCTAGTTCGGCGCCTACCAGCTCCAGCAGCGCCTGGCTGACCAGGCTGGACTTGCCGGAACCGGAGACGCCGGTCACCGCGGTCAGGCAGTCCAGGGGAAAGGCGGCGTCCAGCCCCTGCAGATTGTTGCGGGTGACCCCGGCCAGGCGCAGCCAGCCCTGGGGCTTGCGGGGTGGTCGGGTCTCGCGTTGCGGCGCGGCGAACAGGTAGCGTGCCGTCACCGACTCCGCGACCTCGGCCAGACCCGCGGGGGGACCGCTGTAGAGCACCCGGCCACCGCCTTCGCCGGCCGCGGGGCCGACATCCACCAGCCAGTCGGCACGCTTCATGGTGGCCAGGTCGTGCTCCACCACGAACAGCGAATTGCCCTGGGCCTTGAGGCCGTCGAGGGCTTCCAGCAGGGACTCGCCATCGGCCGGATGCAGGCCAGCGGAAGGCTCGTCCAGCACATAGACCACGCCGAACAGCTGGGACACCAGCTGTGTGGCCAGCCGCAGGCGCTGCAATTCACCGGAGGAAAGAGTAGTGGTGCTGCGCTCCAAGGCTAGATAACCAAGGCCCAGGCGGGTAAGGGTCTGCAGCCGTTCCAGCAATTCGGTGGCCATGCGCTGGGCGGCCAGGCGTTTCTCCGGCGAGAGATCGGGGGTACGGCGCACGTCCGGGGCACTGGCATGATCGCTGCCGCCAGCGGCCTTGCGCCGGGCGCGATCCTGCTTACCGGCCTTGGCGTCCAGCACGCCCCTGTCCTGGGTGTCGTCGAAATCTCCCGCGGCCACCCGGCGCAGCAGCACGCTCAGGTCATCCAGCGGCAGGCGTGACAGCTCGCCGATGTCCAGGCCGGCGAAGGTCACCGAGAGCGCCGCCCGGGTCAGCCGCTTGCCTTGGCACAGCGGGCAGGTCTGGCCAATCATGAAGCGCGCCGCGCGCTGCTTCATCTTGGCGCTCTGGGAGTTGGCGAAGGTGTGCAGCACATGGCGCCGCGCGCCGGTGTAGGTGCCCTGGTAGCTGGGCTCGGCCTTGCGCTTGAGCGCGGCGCGGGCCTGCTCGGGGGTGAGGCCGGCATAGACCGGGACGGTGGGCTGCTCCTCGGTGAAAAGGATCCAGTCGCGCTGCTTCTGCGGCAGGTCGCGCCAGGGAATGTCGACGTCATAGCCCAGGGTGACCAGGATATCGCGCAGATTCTGCCCGCCCCAGGCGGTGGGCCAGGCGGCGATGGCGCGCTGGCGGATGGTCAGCGAGGGGTCCGGCACCATGGAGGCTTCCGTCACCTCGTAGACCCGGCCCAGGCCGTGGCACTCGGGGCAGGCGCCCTGGGGCGTGTTGGGCGAGAAATCCTCGGCATAGAGCATTGGCTGGTCGGCGGGGTAGCGACCGGCGCGGGAATAGAGCATCCGCACCAGGCTGGAAAGCCCGGTCACGCTGCCCATGGACGAACGACTGTTGGGCTGGCCGCGCTGCTGTTGCAGGGCCACCGCCGGTGGCAGGCCTTCGATGGCCTCCACCTGGGGCACCCCCACCTGGTCGATCAGCCGCCGCGCATAGGGCGCCACGGATTCGAAATAGCGCCGCTGGGCCTCGGCATAGAGGGTGCCGAAGGCCAGCGACGACTTGCCCGAGCCCGACACCCCGGTAAAGACCACCAGGGCATCGCGGGGGATATCCACGTCGACGTTCTTCAGATTGTGCTCGCGGGCACCGCGGACGGAGACGAAACCGGGACGGGGGGAGGAGGGCATGACGGGCGGAAACCTTGTCTGAGAGCGTGCAGATTCGGACCGCGGCACGGCGCAAAGGATCGCCGGGCGATACCGGACGACGGGACAGAGGTCTCATCGTCCGGTTGCCCAGGCTCAAGGTTGCAGCGGGCTCAGAAGGTGTAGCTGACCGACAGCGTCGCGTTGCGCGGCGCACCGTAGTTGCCGCTGGTGGCGTTGTTGTACAGCGACAGCAGGTATTTGCGGTCGGTGAGGTTGTTGAGATTGAGCTGGGTGCTCCAGTGCTCGTCGAAGTCGTAGCTGCCCAGTAGATCCACCAGCGCATAGGCGTTCTGGTGGATGCGGCTGTTGTTGTCGTTCTCGATACCGCTCTGCCATCTCAGCCGCGCGCCGACCTTGGCCTGGGGCAGGCCCGGCAGGCGATAGGTCGCCAGGCCGCGCAGGCTGTGGCTGGGCACGAATTTGCGCGCCCGCTCGCCGTCCGCGTCGTCGATGCGCACATAGGTGTAGCCGGCCAGCAGGTCCAGGCCGGGCAGCGCCTCGCCGGAGACCTGCAGCTCCAGGCCATGGCTCCGGTAGTCGGTGGTGTCGTAGAGGGTACGCGAACCCGTGAGCACCGAGGTCGAGGCGACGTTGCGCTGCTCGGTCTTGAACACCGCGGCGGTGAGGCTCAGGCGATCGTCGAACAGGCCGCCCTTGATGCCGGCTTCCAGGCTCTTGCCCTCCAGCGGGTCGAGCAGCCGACCATCCAGGCCAAAGCTGTATTGCGGGCTGAAGATCTTGGTCCAGCTGGCATAGAGACTCCACTGCGGACTCAGGTCGTAGACCAGACCGGTGTAGGGGGTGACTTCGCCATGGACGCGGGTGTAGTAATCGTCGCCATAGCTCAGACCGCTGGCATCGGCGCTGAGCATCCGCGCGCCCACGATCCAGTGCAGGTCGTCGATCAGGTTGAAGCGGGCACCGGCGAACAGGCTCTTCTGGCGATCGGTGAAGTCCTGGGTATGGCCGATATCGTCGGTGTATTGCAGCGACGGCTCGGGGACGCCGGCCAGGGAGCCGGAGAGGGTGGTGGGGTAGTAGCCGTCCTCGGCGAGGATCTTTTCGCGTAGCTTCTGGTGGGTCCGGCCGTAGCTGGCGCCCAGGGTGAGTTCGTGGTCACGGCCAAACAGCTGGAAGGGGCCGGACAGCCTGGCCTCGCCGATCAGCTGGTGCGCCTTGCTGGCGGAGTGGTCGCCGAAGGCGGTGGCGTCATCGCCACTGACTCCGAAGAGGTAGTACATGTCGGCGTTCTGCCGCTCGGTGACGCCGGTCGCCGTGAGGGTACCCTGCCAGCCGTTGCCGAAGTCGTGGGTGAATTCGCCGAAGACGCGCTGGGTGTCCAGATTCCAGTAGGTCCAGTCCTGGCCGACACTGGCGCTGCGACTGCCGTAGTGGAGGGGATTGCCGTCCACATCGGCCAGCGGCAGGTTGCCCCAGGAGCTGCCGTTGGCGTCGCTGTTGTGCTGGGAGAAGCCGAGGGTCAGGGTATCGGCGTCGCTGAGGTCGAAGGCTACCAGGCCGGCGGCAACGTTCTTTTCATGACCATAGCGATCCAGCCAGGAATTGCCCTTGTCGTGGGCGTAGATGAAGCGCCCGCGCACGTTGCCGGTCTCGGTCAAGGGCCCGGAGACATCGGCATCCACCCGGCGGCTGTCCCAGGAACCGACGCTGGCGCCGAGCCTGGCCTGGAACTCGGCGGTGGGCCGCTTGCGCACGAAGTTGACCGCCGCGGAGGGATTGCCGGTGCCACTCATCAGGCCATTGGCCCCGTGCAGGACGTCCACCTGCTCGTATTCGGCCAGGTCCTGGTCGCCCACCAGGGTGGTGCTGACGAAGGGCATGCCCATGCCGTCGTACTGGAAGCTGTTGATGTCGAAGCCGCGCGAGGTGAACTGGGTGCGGTCGGTCTCGGTTTGCTCGACGGTCACCGACGGGGCGGCACGCAAGGCTTCCTTGATGCTCTGCAGGCGAAAATCCTCGACCTGGTCGCGGGTCAGGGTGGTGATCGCCTGGGGTGTCTGCCGCTCGGTCAGGCCCAGGCGCGTGGTGCTGGAGCTGACCGGGCGCTGGTAGCCGACATCCGCGCCACCGCCCGTGGCGCTGGCCTGGATGGTGGTTTCAGGCATGGCCAGGGCGGCCTCGGCGCTGCCGGCTTCCAAGGCATAGATGCCGGCGCCACGTTCGCTCCAGCGATAGCCGCTGCCACGCAGCAGGCGCTCGAAGCCTTGGTCGAGGGTATAGCGGCCCTGCAGTCCCGGACTGCTGCGCCCGGCCAGCGGCGCCGGATCGAATACCAGCTGGACCCCGGCGGTGGCGGCGAAACGGGCCAGCACCGCAGTCAGCGGACCGGCGGGAACCCGGTAGTCACGCACCTCCGCGGCGGCCAGGGCCGGCAGCGGCAGCAGGGCCAGTCCAGTAGCGGCCAGGGGCACGCCCTGCAGGGCGACGGCCAGGATCAGTGGGGTGAAGGCTCGGGTGCCGGGTTGCTGCCGGTGGATCTTTGCCATGTCGTGTTGCCGTCCTCTAGAGCGCGCCAGGCGCGGGCTGCCACCGCTCTCCATGAGGGTGTCTGCAGCTATCCCGGACGAGCGCGGGAAAGTGCTCAGGGGCGGCGCACTTTATTTTTTCGCATCCGCCGCTGCCGTTCAGGGCGCACCCACCGCGACCCAGTAGCGGGTGCGGCGCGTGACGCGGATCGGCAGGGTGCGTTCCAGCGCCAGCAAGGCCTGGTCCGTGTCATCCAGCGACAGGGCGCCGGATACCCGCAACTCGGCCACCGCCGGGTCGCAGCGCAGCAGCCCAGGGCGATAGCGACCCAGTTCCGCCAGCACCTCGGCCAGGGGGCGGTCGTGGGCCAGCAGCATGCCACGCGTCCAGAGGCTGGCGTCCTCGTCCACCGGGGCGAGGCGCTGTACGCCGCGGGCGTCGAACCAGGCCTGCTGCCCCGCGGCCAGGCGTATGGCCGCGCCCTGCTGCGGCCGCACTTCCACGCCATGGGCAAAGACCGCCACTCGGCAGAGGTCCTCCTCCAGGCGCATGCTGAAACGGGTACCCAGGGCTTCGACCTCGCCTTGCGCCAGGCTGACCACGAACGGTCGCCGTGGCACCAGGGGATCGGTATGGGTGGTCACCAGCACCTCGCCGCGCCGCAGTCGCAGGCGCCGCACCTGCGCGTCGAAGCGCACGTCCAGGGCGGAGGCGGTGTTCAGGACCAGCTGACTGCCATCGGCGAGCACCAGGCTCCGGCGCTCGCCCGTGGCGGTGGCCAGGTCGGCCTCCGGTTCGCCCAGCGGCAGGCTATGCAGGGCCAGCCAGCCGCCAGGAACCCCCACCAGCAGGGCCGTGAGCAGGCGCAGGGTGCGTCGCCGGCTGAGCGTCCGGTCACCCGCACGCCGCACCACCTGCTGACCGATGTCGGTGGGAACGCTGGCGAAGGTGCCCATGACCCGTTCGGCCCGCGCCCAGGCGGCGCGATGGGCCTCGCTTTGCCCACGCCAACGCTCGAAGGCCTGGCGCTGTGCCTCGTCGGCTTCATCGAAATTGAGGGTGAGCAGCCACTCGGCCGCCTCTTCGAGCAGGCGTGGCGCGGGACGGGTCATGCCTCGCTGGCCACCAGGCAGGCGACCAGGGCGCGCTGGATGTGGCGGCGCACCGTGATCACCGCCAGGTCCAGCCGCACCGCGATCTCGGCCAGGGTCAGCCGCTGGAATTGCGCCAGCAGAAAGGCCTCCCGTCCCGGCGCGGGCAGGCCGTCGAGCATGGCATCGATGCGCAGCAGGGCCTCGACGATCAGCCAGTGCGTCTCCGGCGAGGGCACCTGGGCTTCGGGCAGGTGGGCGATGGCTTCACGGTAGGCACGCTCCACCTCTTGCCGCCGCCAGAGGTCGATCACCAGTCCCTTGGCCACCTGCGCCAGATAACGCCGCGAGTCCTCGCGACCTGGGAGGCGCCCGGAGGTCAGGATGCGCAGGTAGGTGTCCTGGGCGATATCCGCCGCATCCGGCGCATTGCCCAGCCGCCCGCGCAGCCAGCCACTGAGCCAGCCATGATGGTCGCGATAGAGTTGGTCCAGCACGACGGTCGGCGAGCCGGCAGGCAGGGCAGGGTGCATGGAAGATCCTTGGCGCGAGCGCCAGCCTCTAAATGATAAAGCGTCTCATTTTATTTAAAGGACAGACCTCGCACAATGCGCGATTGCGTGGATCGACGAAGCGGGTAAGGGGCAAGCGAAAGCGGGGGTGAGCGCAGCCCTGGCCGACGGAGCCTGGCGGGCAGGTCCCAGGGGAGGCCATGCCAAGAGCGCGGCCTGAGGCGGACAGCCTCAAGCCGGCTTCACGACGAGCTCAGTCCTGCGCATGCTCCAGCGCATAGGCGCGGCAATGGGCGAGGTAGCCCATTTCGTGGGCGCCCACCAGCTGCACCACGCTGCTCCATAGCCAGGAGGGGGCATCCAGGGTGCGGGTGCGATTGCGTTGCAGATCGCTCATCCACTCCACGCGGGTGGCCAGGTCCATCTGCCGGGCGTGGGCGCGACCGACCACGCGAGCGAGATAAGCCGCGGCGCTCATGGCTTCGCGGGCGCTGAGTTCGTCCAGCTCCAGCTTGAGGTCCTGGGGCAGCAGTTCACGGATGAAGAAGGAGTGATCAAGCATGCGCACCGCCAGCATGCGATTGCCCAGCGCGGGGGAGAGCTGGCGTGCCCCTTCCACTACCCGCTTGCCGTTATCGCGCGGCATGGTCGCGTGAGCCACGCGTGGGGCGGCGGCGGCCACCGCCTGCTTGACGTCGATCAGGCAGTAGTCCTGATCGTCGCCATCGTCCACGCCCAGCAGCACGGCGTAACGGCGCAAGCCCAGGGAGCTGCAGCCCTTGACCCAGTAGGCACTGTCGAGCAGCTCGACGCGACTATCATGGCTGCGGCCCTTGAGCGAGGTCACCAGGGCGTGGATACCCGGTGTCTCGCACAGCTCGGCGATGGCCTGGCGCTCGGCCTTGCTCAGCTGCCAGAAGTGCTTGCCCAGCGGCAGCTTGGGGCGGGTGTTTTCCATACGCTCGCGGGCCAGGTGCTTCCAGGTGCGTTGCACCGCGCTGCGCATCCCGGCCTTGACCTGGGCCGGTCGCGGCACCTCGCGCTCGAGGTCGTCTTCGAAGGCGATCTCGTAGCCGCGCATCATTTCTTCGAGCATCCGCGCCGTGGTCACGCCCGGCAGGTCGGAGCCGCGTGCCGCCGTGGCCAGCGACAGCGCCAGGCGCACCAGATCATGGGCCGGATTGCCGACCACGGTCTGGTCCAGGTCGCGGATATTGACGTCGGTGGCACCATGCAGGTCGCCGGTAGGGCCAAGATTGCCGGCGTGGCAGTCGCCACAGATCCATACCGCCGGCCCGTTGGGCAGGCTGCGGCCGGGTTGGCTGTGCAGCCACTCATAGAACTGGACCGTGCTGCCGCGGACATAGGCGTGGGCGGAACGGGCCATCTTCAGGTTGCGCAGTTGGTTGAGGCGGGGAATACGATCAGCGGGACGCGGGGTTTTCATGCAGGGCGCAGGCCTCGAGGGATACGCCTGTGTGACCGCTTCGCTCGGTGAATGTTGCGGGGTATTTCATGGCCTGACCCCGGCAGCTGGCCGGGGTCGTGATCCGCCGGGTGAAGGGCTAGCAGCGGAACTGGCCGATCTGGCGATTCAGGTCGTTAGCCAGGGCATCGAGGGAGACGGCGGTCTGCACCGTCTCGTCGATGGCTTCGCTGTTCTGCTGGGCCATCTGCGCCAGGCGCTCCACGGTACGGGCAACGTCGTGACTGGCAGCAGTCTGCTCGCGCAGCGCCAGGGAGATCTGGTTGACCACCCGCACCACATTGTCCGAGGACGCGTTGATGCTGACCACCGCCTCGCCGGCCTGGTTGGCCAGGTCGACGCCGCCGTTGACCTGGCGTACGCCCACCTCCATGTCGCTCATGGCGGCCTGGGTCGCGGCCTGGATCTTCTCGATCATGGCGGCGATCTCCTGGGTGGAGTGGAGTTGGTGGTGCGTTGCGCCAGCTGGCGAACCTCATCGGCCACCACGGCGAAGCCGCGGCCCTGTTCGCCGGCCCGCGCCGCTTCGATGGCCGCGTTGAGCGCCAGCAGGTTGGTCTGGTCGGCGATGCCCTTGATCACGCTGACGATGGAGGACACCCGCTCGGAGTGCTCGCCCAGTTCGCCGATGCGCGTGGCCGAGGACTGCACCGTGCCGGCAATGGATCTCATGCTGTCCACCGAGGCCTGGATGGTCTGGCCGCCGTCCTGGGCCAGGCGGCCCGACTGGCTGGAAAGGTCGTGGGCTTCCCCGGCGTTGTCCGCCACGTGATTGATGCTCACGGTCAGTTCCTCCACGGTAGCGGCCATGCTGGAGGCGGCACTGGACTGCTCCTGGGCGGCGGCCGACAGCTGCTGGGAATTGGCGGAGATGGTGTGGGCGGCGGCGACCAGCTGGTCGGTCCCCTGCTTGATGCCCTGGATCATGGCGCGCAGCTTTTCCTGCATCTGGCCAAAGGCGCCGAGCAGTTGGCCCACCTCATCGCGACCCGCGGCCGGGATCGGCGAATCCAGCTGGCCCGCGGCGATGGCGCGAGCGACGTTGACGGCCTGGGCCAAGCGGCCGACCACCGTCCGCGACAGCGACCAGGCGATGACTAGGGCCAGCAGGGTGGCGAGAATGCCCCCGCTGATCAGGATCAACATGGCGTGCTGCTTGGCGTCCTGCATCGACTCGGTACGGCTGTCCAGCAGGCGGGTCTCACGGGTCTTGATCTGGCCCAGCACGTCACGCATGTCGTCCATCTTGCCCTTGTCCTGGGCGGTGGCGATGCGGCTGGTGAGGACGTCCAGCGGCTGGCTGCCAGCATTGACCTGCCGCCGCAGCGCCAGGATCTGCTGCACCGACTCCTGGTGCCACTGCGCCTCGGCCTGACCCAGTTGTACCAGGCTGGCCTGCTGCTCGGGATTGTCACGGGTGAGCTGGGTCAGCTCCTGCAACTGCTCGGCGAATTGGCGTTTCCCCTGGTTGAGAGGATCGAGAAATTCGTCCTTGCCGGTCAGGGCGAAGCCGCGCATCCCGGTTTCCATGTTGACCAGCGCCAACAGCGCGGCGTCGGAATCCTGCAGTACGTGGTAGGAATGGATGTTCTGCTGGACCGCCGAATTGACCTGGTTGAAGCCCTGGCTGGCCGCCAGGATCAGCGCCAGGATGATGACCAGGATCGCGCCGAAGCCGAGTTTGAGTTTGTTCGAGATGGTCAGCTGTTGCAGCATGGGAAAACCTCAAGCGCTAGGTAGTCGACTCAGGCCCATCGGGCAGACGTTTGGGGGTACAGCGAGCTAGCGGAGGGGAACGCGACTGATCCGTGTCTTGCGCCGACGGCGGGGAAGCGTGGCTCCTGGTAGTGCAGGTACCGCTGAAAGGTGTGGCTCGCTCGGCGCGCTCTCGGAGTACAGCGAAAGCAGTACGGTTTCGACTGAAGAGGTGCAGGCCAGAGCCTTCGAGCTGGGTGTTTGAGCGAAGAGGTAGGAAAAAGTTTTATGTGACGCAGTAAACATTTTTGCGGTTGGCGTCAGGTGGCGCAGAGGGTGCGCCAGGGGCGAGCGGGAATCGCCTCCTGCCTATTGGGAAAGGTCGTCCTGCGTGAGCAGCGGTTCGGAGGTGCAAGGTTGCGTTGCCTAGGCATTCCTCAGCCGAGCCAGTCGCCGAGCCAGTTCGGCGGCTTCCGCAGGGCTGGCGACGTTGGTGAAGCCCAGCAGCAGGCCCTGCCGCTCTGGCGTTTCCAGGTACCAGCGTGACAGGGCCTGGACCGCCAACCCCTCAGCCTGGGCGGCAGTTGCCCAGGGGCGGTCATCTCCCTCGATCAGGCGTGCCAGCAGGTGTAGGCCGCCCGCCTGGAGCTCGACTTGGACCCCCGGCGTGTTGGTTGCCAGCAGCGCCTCGGCCAGCCACTGGCGACGCTGCCGGTAGAGGGTACGCATGCGGTTGAGATGACGAGCGAAATGCCCTTCTTCGAGAAAGCTTGCCACCGTGGCCTGCAGCAACTGGGGCGCGTGGTTGTGCAGGTGATCGGCGCTAAGGGTGAAGGCCTCGATCTGCTCGGGCGGCACGACCAGGTAGGCAAGGCGCAGACCGGGAAACAGCACCTTGCTGAAGGTGCCGGCATAGAGTACCCGTCCTTGGTCATCCAGACTCTTGAGCGCCGGCAGCGGCTTGCCCTGGTAGCGGTACTCGCTGTCGTAGTCGTCTTCGATGATCCAGGCTTGCTGGCGCTGTGCCCAGTCCAGCAGCGCCAGCCGCCGGGGCAGCGACAGGGCTACGCCCAGCGGACTCTGATGGCTGGGGGTAACCAGCGCGCAGCGCGCCGTGGGTGCCTGGGCTAAACCGGCGGCCACATCCACTCCTGCGTCATCCACCGGCACCGGAATCAGCTCGAGACCCGCGGTCTGCAAGGCGCGCCGGGCGATGAAATAGCCGGGTTCCTCGAACCAGCAGGCATCACCGGGCGTTAGCAGCGTCTGGACGACCAGGTCCAGGCAGGCGCGATAGCCCGCGCAGACGAACACCTGTGCTGGATGACAGGCGATGCCCCGGGACAACCCCAGGTAGGTGGCGATGGCCGTGCGTAGGCCGGCATGACCCCGGGCATCGGGATAGACCAGCCCCTCCAGCCCCTGGTGGCGCAGTTGCCGCGCGGCCAGGCGTGTCCATACCTTGCGCGGAAAGGCATCCAGGGCGGGCAGGCCCAGCTGCAGGGGCAGGGGTGGCCCGCCAGCATGGGTCGTCAGCGTCCGAGGCGCGACGGGGTTCATCGGTGGCGGTACAGCGGAGCGACTCCATTGGGGCGAGACGATGGTTCCGGCCGGGCCGCGTGGCAGCAGGAAGCCTTCGGCGATCAGCTGCTGGTAGGCCATCTCCACCGTTCCCCGCGCCACGTTCAGCTCCGCCGCCAGGGCACGCACCGCGGGTACCCGATCACCGGGACGCAAACGCCCGTCGTCCAGTGCCTGACGAAAGCGCTGATAGAGCTGCTGATAGAGCGGCAAGGCGAGGCGGCTGTCGAGGGCGGCGTTCAGGGTCATGGCCTGGTCGTTTGTATCTTTCTTGGCTCTATAGCCTAGGCCATCGGCTGCCTAGAGTGGGCGCAGCTTTCCCGGAAACGCTCGCCAGGGCTTTGGGCACTCAGCGACCTGGAGGGCCCGTCCGACATTGCCGGACCTTGGCGACCGCCCGTGAACAACACTTCCGTGAAGCCATCTCGCCCACCTTGTGACCACTACCTGGAGTAAGCCATGAGCCAACTGCGCCTGCCGTTTTCCACCCTCTCGCCCGCCGCCTACCAGGGCCTGATCGCCACGGGCCAGGCCCTGGCGCAGAGTTCGCTCGGCCTGGAACTGGTGGAGCTGGTCTACTTGCGCATCTCCCAGATCAATGGCTGCGCCTTCTGCCTGGGCAAGCATGCCGAGACCCTGCGTGAGCAGGGCGTCAGCCAGGCCAAGCTGGATCGTCTGGCCGGCTGGCGCATCAGCGAGCGGTTCGACGCCCGCGAGCGCGCTGCCCTGGAATGGGCGGAAGCCCTGACTGCCGTCAGCCAGCAGGGCGCACCCGATGCCCTTTACGAACCACTCAAGATGCACTTCAGTGACGCCGAGGTCTCCGACCTGACCTTTGTCGTGGCACTGATGAACGCCTTCAATCGGCTGGCGGTGGGAATGAAGCTCTAGCCGGTGACGCGGCCAAAGGCGGCGGCCGGGAGCGAAAGGATCAGCCGAGACCCGGACGGACTGCGCCGAAATACCCGATGAATGGCAGGTACAGGTGCCAGGTGAGTTCCATCCGAAAAAAGCCAGGTGCAGGAGCGTTCGACCTCCATGCCAGGTCAGTGACGGCGGGCTGCCGGTGTCCTACCGTGCCTGGCCATGGGGAGCGGATTTCAAGCCCGCAAAGTCTGTTTTCGTGGCGCCGATTCGCGGTGGCTGCGCTTTTGACAGCTCTAAAATGCTGTGCTTAGGTTCTTTGGGCCATGCCGACGTAAGTCTTCATATGACCAGACTAACGTCGGCGGGGCGCCCTCGCTGTCAGGAGTTTCCTGCAGGGCAAGGTGGCGTAGCAGGTGGAGCCGTGGCTCTCCGGGCCGCTAGACGGCCAGGCCGGATGTCACTTCACCTCGTTCCGCTCGCGGATCCCTGGTCGAAGGCAGCCCTCATGGAATACCTGCAGCAGATCTTGAATCAGGCGCCGGAACTTGCCCTGTTCCTGTCCCTGGCCATCGGTTACTGGGTCGGCAGCATCCAGTTCGGCAAGTTCCAGCTGGGTGGGGTGGCCGGCTCGCTACTGGTGGCGGTGGTCATCAGCCAAGTCGGCATTAGCATCGACAACGGCATCAAGTCGGTGCTCTTCGCGCTGTTCATCTACGCCGTAGGTTTCGAGAGCGGGCCGCAATTCTTTCGCTCCCTGGGTCGGCAATCGCTGCGCGAGATCGTCCTGGCGGCGGTGATGGCACTCAGCGGTCTCCTGACCATCATCGTCTGCGCCCGGCTGTTCGGCCTCGACAAGGGCATCGCCGCGGGGATCGCCGCCGGCTCCATGACCCAGTCCGCCATCATCGGCACCGCCAGCGCCGCCATCGCCAAGCTCGACTTGCCGCTTGAGCAGATCCAGGCACTGCAGGGCAACGTCGCCGTGGGCTATGCGGTGACCTACATCTTCGGCTCCTTCGGCGCCATCATCCTCTGCGTCAATGTGCTGCCCTGGTTCATGCAGCGCAGCATCCGCGACGATGCGACCCAGGCCGAGGCGGAGTTGCTGGCCGGGGCCAAGGTCTATGGCCCGGGGGAGTTGCCCGCCATCCCGCCGCTGGTGGGACGGCTCTATCGCATCGACCAGGCGGCTGGCCAGACCGTGGCACAGCTGGAAGTCAGCGACCAGGGCGATCCCCAGGCGGCCCTCACTATAGAGCGCATCAAGCGCGGCGGCGCCCTGGTCGGGGTGACCCCGACGACGGTGCTGGAAGCCGACGACGTGGTGCTGGTGGTGGGACGGCGCGCCGGGGTGGTGGCCATCGCCGCGCGCCTGGGCGCCGAGCTGCAGTCCTCGCCCGACATGGATGTGGTGGTGGTGCAGCGTGACGTCAGCCTCGACAACCCGGCCTTCATCGGTCGCCGCGTGGTCGAGATCCGCCAGGCCGCCAGCCAGGCCCTGCGCCACGGCGTCTACGTGGTTGGCGTGAAACGCGCCGGGCGGCCCCTGTCGCTGGAGCCCGATACCGTCATCGAGGCAGGCGATCTGGTCACCCTCTATGGCACCCCGGACGACATCCAGCGGGTCGCCCAGCAAGTCGGTTCCATCATCGTCCCCAGCGACAAGACCGACTTCGTCTTCCATGGCTTCGGTCTGGCGGTCGGGCTGCTCATCGGCCTGGTCGTGATCCGCCTGGGAGCCATCCCCCTGACCCTGGGCAGCGGGGGCGGTGCGCTGATCGCCGGCCTGGTCTTTGGCTGGTATCGCAGTCGCCACCTGACCCGCGGCAACCTGCCGTTGCCGGCCTCGACGCTGTTGCGCGACCTCGGCCTGGCCGGATTCGTGGCGGTGGTGGGACTGCAGTCCGGGCGCCAGGCGGTGGAGACCATCGCCACCCAGGGCCTCTCCATCTTCCTCATCGGGGTGGTGGTCTGCGTGGTGCCCATCGTCATCACCATCCTGGTCGGTCACTATGTACTGCGCTACCGCAACCTGGCGCTGTTCGCCGGGGCCGTCGCCGGTGCGCGCAGCGCCAACCCCGCCTTCGGCGAGGTGCTGGACAAGGCCGGCAACTCGATCCCCACGGTGCCCTTCGCGGTCACCTACGCCCTGGCCAATGTGTTTCTCACCCTGCTCGGGCCACTGGTCGTGGCCTTCGCCTAACCGAAGGAAGCAAGTCATGAGCGAAGTCCAAGACGATTACGCCCAGTACGCCAAACTGAGTCCGTTCGAACTCAAGGACGAATTGATCAAGCTCGCCTCGGGCAGCGAGAACCGCCTGATGCTCAACGCCGGTCGCGGCAATCCCAACTTCCTGGCGACCCTGCCGAGGCGGGCCTTCTTCCGCCTCGGCCTGTTCGCCACCAGCGAGGCGGAACTGTCCTATTCCTACATGCCCCACGGGGTCGGCGGCCTGCCGCAGATCGATGGCATCGAGGCGCGCTTCGAGCGCTATACCGCCGAGCACCGCGACCAGCCCGGCGTGCTGTTCCTGGCCAAGAGCCTGAGCTATGTGCGCGACCAGCTGGGACTTTCGGCCTCGGCCTTCCTCCACGAGATGGTGGAAGGCATCCTCGGCGCCAACTACCCGGTGCCGCCGCGCATGCTCAAGATCTCCGAGCAGGTGGTCAGCCATTACATCGTCAAGGAGATGATCGGCGGCTACGTGCCCGCCGGCTCGGTCGACCTCTTCGCCGTGGAGGGCGGCACGGCCGCCATGACCTACATCTTCCATTCGCTGCAACAGAACGGCCTGGTCAAGCGGGGTGACAAGGTGGCCATCGGCATGCCGGCCTTCACTCCCTACATCGAGATCCCGGAGCTGGAAGAATTCGGTCTGGAGCAGGTGCACATCCACGCCGACCCCCAGGCGAACTGGCAGTATCCGGACAGCGAACTCGACAAGCTGCGCGATCCGACGATCAAGATCTTCTTCTGCATCAATCCCAGCAATCCGGCGTCGGTGAAGATGGACGACCGCAGCCTGGCCACTGTCGCCCGCCTCGTCGCCGAGGCGCGTCCGGACCTCTTCATCCTCACCGACGATGTCTACGGCACCTTTGCCGACGACTTCCGTTCGCTGTTCGCCACCTGCCCGCGCAACACCCTGCTGGTGTATTCCTTCTCCAAGTACTTCGGTGCCACCGGCTGGCGCCTGGGGGTGATAGGCGCGCACAAGGACAGCATCTTCGACCAGGCCCTGGCCGAGCTGCCCGAGGCGACCAAGGCTTCCCTGGACCGCCGCTATGGCAGCTTGCTGCCGGACGTGCGCGGCCTCAAGTTTCTCGATCGGCTCGTCGCCGACAGCCGCACCGTGGCGCTCAACCACACGGCCGGACTTTCCACGCCGCAGCAGGTGCAGATGGTGCTGTTCGCGCTGTTCGCCCTGATGGACGAAAGCGACGGCTACAAGACCGAACTGAAGAAGCTGGTGCGGCGCCGCGAAGCTGCCCTCTATCGCGAACTGGGCGTCGCCCCGGAGAGCGATCCCAACGCCGTCGACTATTACACCCTGCTGGATCTGGAAGACCTGGCCCGCAAGCTCCATGGCGACGCCTTCGCCACCTGGGTGAAGGCCAAGTTCAGCAGTGGTGACCTGCTGTTCCGCATCGCCAGGGAGACCGGCATCGTGCTCCTGCCCGGCAA
This sequence comes from Pseudomonas sp. Marseille-Q7302, assembly GCF_965111925.1. Classification (NCBI taxonomy): domain Bacteria; kingdom Pseudomonadati; phylum Pseudomonadota; class Gammaproteobacteria; order Pseudomonadales; family Pseudomonadaceae; genus Pseudomonas; species Pseudomonas sp. Marseille-Q7302. The sequence continues at coordinate 1,566,363 of NZ_CBCOPK010000001.1, forward strand.
GGGCTTCGGCACTCAGCAACCGGCTGCCCGGGTGTCCCTCGCCAACCTCAACGAATACGAGTACGCCAACATCGGCCGCTCGCTGCGAGCCATGGCGGAGCAGTATTTCGCCGAGTTTGAAAGGGAGGACGGCAACCACCCGGCGCAGCCCTGAGCCCGTTGCACACCCGAGTTACCGACGCTACCTGCCCGTGTCGCCTGGGGCACCCGGAGCTGGCGATGAACGCCAAGTGCCCGGACGCTGCGACTGGCCAACCCACTGTCGAGGAAAGCGCCCATGCGTCTGTCAGGCTGGATGATCCCCCTTTCCCTCATCGGCTCCCTGGCGAGTGCGGCAGAGCAGGCGTCCGCGCCGCAAGGCGCCAGCCCGGCAACCATCACGGCCAATCGGCAGCTCCTTGGCGTGCTGGACTTCGCCGATACCTCCGACTTCGATGACGCCTTGCGTGGGCGGATCGCGACGTTTCCCGAGGGTGTGATCCGCGATGAAAAAGGCAAGGTGGTCTGGGACCTGGCGGGCTATGGGTTCCTGGAGGCGCCGCAGGCGCCGGATACCGTCAATCCCAGCCTGTGGCGGCAGGAGCGCCTGAACAACATCGCGGGTCTTTTCCAGGTCACCGAGGGTATCTACCAGGTGCGGGGGCTGGACTTGTCCAACATGACCCTCATCGAGGGCAAGACCGGCGTCATCGTCATCGACCCGCTGATTTCCACCGAGACCGCCGCCGCTGCACTGGCGCTCTATCGCCAGCAGCGCGGCAATCGCCCAGTGAAGGCCGTCATCTATTCGCACTCCCATGTGGATCACTACGGCGGCGTGAAGGGCGTGGTCAGCGAAGACCAGGTTCGCTCCGGAGCGGTCAGGGTCTATGCCCCGAACGGTTTCCTCGAGCACGCGGTTTCCGAAAACGTCTATGCCGGGACCGCGATGAGCCGTCGGGCCCAGTACATGTACGGGGCGCTGTTGCCGAAGAGCCTCACGGGTCAGGTCGGCGCCGGGCTGGGCAAGACCACCTCGCGGGGCACGGTGAGTCTCATCGCGCCCACCGACATCCTCGGGGCCGACGGCGAGGCTGAGGTGACCAGGACCATCGACGGCCTGGAGGTCGAGTTTCAGCTGACACCCGGAACCGAGGCTCCGGCCGAAATGAACATGTACCTCCCGGCCTATCGGGCGCTGGGCGCAGCGGAGAACGCCACCCATACCCTGCATAACATTCTCACGATCCGTGGCGCGGAAGTGCGGGATGCCAAGAAATGGTCCGAGTATCTCGACCAGACCCTGGCTCGCTACGGCAACAGGAGCGAGGTGCTGTTCGCCCAGCACCATTGGCCGACCTGGGGGCGGGACAGGGTCGAGACGCTGCTGGCGGATCAAAGGGACATGTATCGGTACATCCATGACCAGACGCTGCGGCTGATAAATCTCGGCCTGACGCCCATGGAGATCGCTGATACGCTCGAAAGCCTACCGGAGCCGTTGGCGCGGCGGTGGTACAACCGCGGCTACTACGGGACCCTCAGTCATAACGTACGCGCAGTCTACCAGCGCTATCTGGGGTTCTACGACGGCAACCCCGCGAATCTCAACCCCTTGCCGCCCGTCGAGGCCGCCCGGCGCTACGTCGCTGTCATGGGGGGCGAGGAGCAGGTCGTCAGCAAGGCTCAGGTGTCCTATGACCAGGGCGACTATCGCTGGGTGGCGGAGCTCATGAAGCACGTGGTGTTCGCCAACCCCGCTTCGCGGCGTGGCCGGGAGCTCCTGGCGAATGCGCTCGAACAGATGGGCTACCAAAGCGAGGCAGGCACCTGGCGCAACGCCATGCTGATGGGCGCCAGCGAGCTCCGCAACGGTGTCCCTCCCGCATCGTCCACTACCGCCTCGCCTGATACGCTCAAGGCCCTGACCCTGGATATGTATTTCGATTACCTGGGCATTCGCCTGAATGGTCCCAAGGCAGCCAGATCCGGCGACAGCGTCTTGAACTGGATCTTCGACGACCTGGGCGAGACGCAGGTGCTGACCCTGCGTTCGGGGGTCCTGACGCATCGCAAGGCGCAGGCGGTGGCGACGGCGGACGCCACCGTCCGGCTCTCGCGAAGCACGCTCGACACCATCAACCTGGGCCAGACGACCTTCGACAAGGCCATCGAGGACGGGGCCATCGTCATCGAAGGACGTCGCGAGGCGGTCACTCAACTGCTGGCCAACCTCGACGACTTCGAAAATGTCTTCAACATCGTGACGCCTTGAGGGCCATGCATCATGGGCATCCGGATACCCCTTGCTCCGCTGGCCTTCATCCTGATCCTCCGGTCCGCAGACGTTACGGCCGACGGCGCCCGGGACTGGGAAAACGTGCCCGTCGACACCAACATCCTGTTTCTCTATTACACCTATTCGAACAGCGAGGCGTCGGTCGATCCCTCCTTGCCGATCAAGGGGGTGGAGGTTGATGCCCATGTTCCCCTGGTGAGGTATGCCCGCACCTTCGCGCTGGGCGATCGCGTGGCGGGCTTTCAGTTGATAGTGCCCTACGGCTTCGTCGATGCGCGGCTCAAGGGGACGCGATTGAGTACCGACACCGAGGGCCTCGGCGACATTACCGCCATCTTTCTGGCAAACCTCTATGGCGCTCCGGCTCTGACTCGGCAGCAGTTTCAGACGTGGACCGCGGGCCCTTTCCTGACCGCTTCGATGGCGGTGACCCTGCCAACCGGCGACTACGACAAGGATGCTCTGCTCAACGTAGGCAAGCACCGCTGGGCCTTGAAGCCGCAACTGTCCTTTGGGGCACCCTTTGGCCAGGGCGGCCTGTTGGCGATCAATGGCAACGTGCAGTTCTTCAGTGACAACAGCGAGAATCGCAACGGGCGGTTGGAGCAGGCACCGCTCTACGGTATCGAGGCTCATTTGAGCCATGACGCAGGCAAGCGCGCCTGGCTGTCGCTGGATACCTTCTATGCCTATGGCGGAACCACCCGCGTGAGTGACGAGGATCAGGACAATCGCCAGCGTACGCTGCGCCTGGGCGTCAGTGGCAGCTACAGTTTCACCTCCACGACGGCGGTGAGCACAGCGGTCACCCGGACCGTCCTGCGCGAGGATTACACCCCGGCCGCCACGACCTTCTCGATAAACGTCAACCATGCGTTTTAACTCGCGGGAGAGGAAACGCGCCTAACTCGCGCAAGCCTGAGGCTCCCGCGCCCGGTGTCCCGGCGCGATACCAGGACACCGGGCGCAGGCTATACTGACGGTCTCTTCTAGACCCCTAAGGGTGCAGCATGGCTACCGATACCTCGAAGCTGGATCGAATCCTCGCCGAGACCCAGCGCGAGCGCGAACGCGGCTATCGTGACAAGGCGCTGAAGATGTATCCCCACGTCTGTGGTCGCTGCGCGCGGGAATTCGCCGGCAAGCGCCTGAGCGAGCTGACCGTGCATCATCGCGACCACAACCACGACAACAATCCCCAGGATGGCTCCAACTGGGAGTTGCTCTGCCTGTACTGCCACGACAACGAGCACAGCCGCTACACCGATCAGCAGTACTTCAGCGACAGCTCCCTGGGCACGCCCAAGGTGGCCCAGGCCACCCACAACCCCTTCGCGGGGCTGGCGGGACTGCTGAAAAAGGACTGAGCGCACGGCGATCCAGGCAGTCCGTCCTGCCTTAAGCCGATCTTAAGTCTCGCCCTCTAGCGTTTCAGGTCTTTGGCTGATTGCCGACCTGGGAGCGAGAGGGGATGAGACGTTCGAGCGTTGCTAAACGGTTGGCCGCCGGGGCCTTGGTCGTGCTGGCCGCAGGCTGTCTGCCGGAGGCCTCCGCCGAGATGGCCGTCATCCGCGGCGAGGGCACGGCTGCCAGCGCCGACACCGCGTCGGTGTACTTCAACAGCGGTATCAACGACCGCTCGGTCAGCTCCCTGCTGGCCGCCCTGAGCGACATCGCCCTCAAGTACCCCGCCACCAAGAATGTCAACCTCTATCTCAACAGCCCGGGCGGCAGCATGGAGGCGGGCTATGTCGCCTACGAATTCATCCGCCACTATCCGCTGCACATCAATACCATCGACGCCGCCGCGACGGATTCATCCGCCACCATGATCTATTGCGCGGCCGAAGATCGTTACGCGGCGCCACTCGCCAGCTTTCTCCTGCATCCGGCCGCGGCGGCCATCGCCGTCAACGGCTACATGAAGCCGGATCAGGCCAAGCAGGCGTTCGAGGACGTCGAGCGCGAGAACCTCAAGTTCCGCGAGATCTACAAGGGCTGCCTCAAGCTGGCGCCAGAAGAGCTCACCACCCTGCTGTCCTCCGAAAGCAACAGGCGACGACTGGGCTACGACGCCGCCAAGGACATCGGTTTGATCACCCGGGCACCGGACCGGCTGCCGCGTGGGACCGACCGGGCTACCTACTTCGTCAGCGACGGCGGAAGCAGGTGAGGGCAGGTTGACGCCCGGCCAGACCGGCAGGTGCGGTCTACACGCGCTCGTTCTTTCGTGATACCTTCCGGGTATGCATTTCCCCTCCCGCGACTGGCAACCCAGTCCCCCATAGCTCGCACCTCTCCCGTCCTTGCATCGCTGATGCAAGGATGTCTGCCGTCCTGTCGCGCCCGCGGCGTGGCGGCTGCCAACCCTGGAATTCACGCCTGATCCGGCGTCTGCCACTCGCTTGACGGGTCAGGCACAGGTGCGAGTTGTCTATGTTGAATACCCTCAAGACACATTGGTTTTCCAATGTGAAGAACGATGTGCTGTCCGGATTGGTCGTCGCCCTGGCGCTGATCCCCGAAGCCATCGCCTTTTCCATCATCGCGGGACTCGATCCCAAGGTGGGGCTCTACGCCTCCTTCTGCATCGCCGTGGTGATCGCCTTCGTCGGCGGTCGCCCCGGCATGATCTCGGCGGCGACCGGCGCCATGGCGCTGCTGATGGTGACCCTGGTCAAGGAGCACGGCCTGCAATATCTGCTGGCCGCGACCCTGTTGACCGGGGTGCTGCAGATCGCTGCTGGCTACCTGCGCCTGGGTGCGCTGATGCGCTTCGTGTCCTGATCCGTGGTCACGGGGTTCGTCAATGCCCTGGCGATCCTGATCTTCCTGGCCCAGTTGCCCGGGGTGACCCATGTCGGCTGGGAGGTCTACGCCATGACCGCTGCGGGGCTGGGCATCATCTATCTGTTCCCGCTGCTGCCGGTGGTGGGCAGGCTGCTACCTTCGCCGCTGGTGTGCATCCTGGTGCTGACGGGTGTCTCCCTCGCCCTGGGGCTGGACATCCGCACGGTGGGTGACATGGGACAGCTGCCCGATACCCTGCCGGTGCTGCTCTGGCCCCAGGTGCCGCTGAATCTCGACACCCTGCTGATCATCCTGCCCTATTCCCTGGCGCTGGCCGTGGTGGGACTGCTGGAATCCCTGATGACGGCAACCATCGTCGACGACATCACCGATACGCCCAGCGACAAGAATCGCGAGTGCAAAGGGCAGGGCATCGCCAACATCGCCGCCGGCCTGCTGGGCGGCATGGCGGGCTGCGCCATGATCGGCCAGTCGGTGATCAACATGAAATCCGGCGGACGCACCCGGCTGTCCACCCTCTGTGCTGGCGTCTTCCTGCTGCTGATGGTGGTGTTTCTCGGTGACTGGCTCGCCCGGATTCCCATGGCGGCGCTGGTGGCGGTGATGATCATGGTGTCCATCGGCACCTTCAGCTGGGATTCGATCCGCAATCTGCGGCGCCATCCGCTCTCCACCAACCTGGTGATGGTGGCCACCGTGGTGGTCGTGGTCGCCACCCACAACCTGGCGCTCGGCGTGCTGGTCGGGGTGCTGCTGGCTTCGCTGTTCTTCGTCAACAAGGTGGGGCACCAACTAACGCTGACGTCTCGTCTGGAAGCGCCCGGCATTCGCGTCTACGAGGTGCGTGGCCAGGTGTTCTTCTCGTCCACCGCGGCCTTCATCGAGGCCTTCGATTTCAAGGAGGTGCTGGACGAGGTCCGCATCGATCTCAGGGCGGCCCAGTTCTGGGACATCACCGCCGTCGCCGCCCTGGACAAGGTCGTGCTCAGGTATCGCCGGGAAGGCGTGACCGTGCAGGTCCTCGACCTCGATCAGGCCAGCGCGACCCTGGTCGACCGCTTTGGCATCCACGACAAACCCGGGGCCGACAGCCAGCTGCTGGGCCACTGAGAGGGAGAACAGACCCATGAAAGACATCATCGCTTGCCTCGACGGTTCGCCGCTGACAGCCAGCGTCTGCGACCATGGCGCCTGGCTGGCACAACGGCTGGAGCTGCCCCTCACCCTGCTGCATGTCCTGGAGCGCAGCCTCTATCCCACCGCCCCCGATGCCAGCGGCACCATAGGCCTCGGTTCGCGCGAGCACCTGCTCGAGGAACTGGCGCGGCTGGACGAGCAGCGCGCGCGTCTGGCGCGTGCCGATGGCGCGGCGCTGTTGGCCGGGGCCGTGGAACGGTTGCAGGACAGCGGGCTGGTCAAGGCGCCTGCCACGCTCCAGCGACACGACTACCTGGTGGATACCCTGCGCGAACTGGAGGCGGACATGAGCCTGCTGGTGATCGGCAAGCGCGGCGAGCATGCCGGTCGCCGCGGTATCGGTAGCCAGCTGGAAACCGTGGTGCGAACACTGCACAAGCCCATCCTGGTGTGCGCCGCCGACTTCCGCGAACCCCAGCGCTTTCTGCTCGCCCATGACGGCAGCGAGGCCACCCATCAGGGACTGCTGGAGGTCGCTAGGAGCGGGTTGCTGGCAGGGCTGCAGGGCGAGGTCTTGCGGGTCGGTGAGTCCACGCCGGCGCGCGTGGCCGAACTGGAGGCCGCTGCGGAGCTCCTGCGTACCGGCGGCAGCGAGGTGACGACCCACCTCGTGGCAGGGCATCCGGCCGAGGTGATTCCCGAGCGGGTCCAGGCCTCTCGGGCCAACCTGCTGGTGATGGGCGCCTACCGCCATTCCGCCGCCCGGCGCTTGCTGCTGGGCAGTCAGACCTCCCACCTGCTGCACCACACCGACATCACCACCCTGGTACTGCGCCCCTGAGAAAGAGGCCCTGGTCGCTACGACGGCCAGGGCCTTCGCCTGTCAGGAATCAGGCTGCAGGGCCTGTTCGAGAAAGTCGATGAAGGCGCGAACCTTGCCGCTCAGCGCGGAACGCTCGGAAACGCAGGCATAGATGTCCATCGGCTCCGACTGCGCGGCGGTGGCGTCTTGGCTCTGGGCGTCGAACAGCGATACCAGCTGGCCCCGCTCGATCAGCGGCAGTGCGACGAAGTCCGCCAGGCGCGCGATGCCGCCCCCGTTCACGGCGAGCTGGGCGATCATGTCGATGTCGTCGCAGACGAAGCCAGGGCGGGTGGCCGCCTCGAAGGTCTGACCCGCGCGCACGAAGCGCCAGGGCAGATAGCGTCCATCGGTGGGATAGCGAAACAGCAGACAGGCGTGCTGCTGCAGCTCTTCCGGGGTGCGGGGTGTGCCGGCCTGTTCGAGATAGGCGGGCGCGGCGCAGAACACAAAGGCACGAGAAGCGATCCGGCGGGCGACCAGGCTGTCGCTCAGCTGCGCCTTTATCCTCAGGCTGACATCGATCTGTTCCAAGCGATGATCCAGGCGCCGGTCGCTGCCGATCAATTCGATGTCGATGCCCGGATAGGTCTGTTTGAACGCCGGCAGCAGCGGCGCGAGCAGGTGGCGGCCAAAGGCGGCGGTGGTGGCTATCCGCAGCGATCCCTGCGGCTCGCTGGCCAGGGTCGCCAGGTGGGCGGCAACCTCGACGTCCTGGGGGATGTGCCGGACTTTCTCGAAATAGCGGGCGCCACTTTCGGTCATGGCGAGACGGCGCGTGGTCCGCGACAGCAGCCGTACGCCCAGATGTGCCTCCAGGCGAGCGATGCTCTGGCTCACCGCGGCCGCGCTCAGGCCCTGAGCACGGGCGGCGCCGGCGATGCTGCCCGCTTCCACGACCCTGATGTAGGTACTGATCAAGCCCAGGATGTCCATGGGGCCCTGCCGAAGGATTCGTTGATTTCTGTTTATAGTGAATCAAGGCGGAGAAGGCTACCGGCAGATATTCGCCCCTGTAAGCTTGGCCTCGATTCCTTGACCCGAGGCAACCCGATGAATCCGATCAGTGCTGCTACTTCCACCAAGCGACGCTTTCCCAAGCAGGCGACGCCCTATGTCTTCGCCCTCTATATGTCGACCATCATGGCCCTGCTGATGTGCCTGGTCATCACCCTGGCGGAGTTCGGCTTCGACGCCGACTACTTCAGGAATGTGATGAGTGCCTATCAGGTCGCCATGCCGTCCGCCTTCGTCTGTGTGTTGCTGGTACGGCCTGTGGTCGCCCGACTCGTCGCCCTGACCGTCCATGCCTGAGCGGATTCAGGCGGCTGGTCGGTCACGGCTGGTCACCTGGGCTGCGCCTGGCCATTCCGCTCAGGACGGCGAGCCAGCCGACGCCCACGGCATAGTTGAGGCGCTGGTAGAGTCCGAAGCCTTGGCCGTCGGCGACCGCGCTCGCCATCATGCCCGCGGTGACCAGGGCCAGCAGGGTGCAGATCGCCGAGAAGGCAGCCAGGCCGGGCGAGGCCAGCAACCGCTTGCCGATCCAAGCCCAGAGCGCGCTCGCCAGGGTCAGCGAAAGGAACATCACCAGGCCGGCCAGGTTATGCAGCTGCTGGGAAACGGAGGGCTGCAGCGGGGCGCAGCCCTGGTCGCAGGGGAACAGCCCGGTGGCGAAGCTCGCCAGGCCATGGAGCAGGATCAGGGCCGCGCTCAACCCGGCCAGGCGCGACGGGCGAAAACGTCTGGCCAGTCCCAGGGCGACCAGCACGAAGAGCACCCCCAGAGGAACGTTGTTGAGCCAGGCGGAAAATCCCTGAGTGGGCGCATCGACAGCCCCCAGCCGACTCAGGGCATGATCGACATGGCTGTAACCGGGATACGCCAGGGCGGTCAGCCCTACGCCGATAGTCAACCAGAACGGAATCAACAGACCCGTGCCCAGCAGCAGCCGATCCATCCGGTTCCAGGCGAACGTCCTCGTCATCATCACTGCTGCTGCCTCCCTGGTGTTGTCTGGTCATGCTAGGAGGTGCTGGCGGGCAAGCGTTACGGATTTTTTTGCAAGGCAGCTTGCCCAGGCGTCATCCTGGGGCGCCCCGCTGCCAAGGATGACCGCTGATGACTAGACGCCTGCCCAGTACTACGGCGCTGGTGGCCCTGGAGGCGGCCGCCCGCCATCTCAGCTTCGCCAAGGCGGCGCAGGAGCTGTCGCTCAGCGAGGGCGCGATCAGCCGGCAGATCGCCAAGCTGGAGGCTGCATTGGGCGTCAGGCTGTTTCTGCGGATCGGCAATCGCGTCGAGCTTTCCGCTGCCGGAGCCCGCTATGCCGCGCACATGCGCACGGCCCTTGCCGACATCGAACGCCACACGCGGCAACTGATCGCCCAGGCCCGCGGCACCACCGCGCTGGAGATCGGCGTCATCCCGACCCTGGCGGGTCGCTGGCTGATCCCGATGCTGGCGCGCTTCCAGGAGCGCCATCCGGACATCGAGGTCAATCTGCGCGAGCGGACGCAGCCCTTCGCCCTGGAAGACAGCGGACTGCACGCCGCGATCAACTATGACCATCCGGTCTGGCACGCTCTGCGGGTGCAGCCGTTGTTCGAGACGCAGCTGGTCGCGGTCTGTCATCCGCGCCTGGCGGGCAATCCTCCGGCCAGCCTGCCGCTCCTGCACAAGCTGGAGAGTCCGCACAGCTGGGCCCGTTATGCCACGCTCACCGGGTTAACCCTGGGCGCCCAGGCGGTTGGTCCTACCTATGATCGCTACTCGCTGCTGATCGAGGCCGCCAAAGCCGGCTTCGGCATGGCCCTGGTACCTGAGCACTACATCGAGGAGGACCTGGTCGCCGGCCGACTCCAGGCGCCCTGGCCGGTCCTGCCGGAACTACGCGAACGCTATGTGCTGGTCACCCGTCCCACGACGGAAATCGATTCCGCGCTCGCAAGTTTCGAACGTTGGCTGCTGGAAGAGGCGAGGGTGGGGTGAGGGAAGTCGTGGCGCCGTAGGTTGGGTTGGGACGGCTCCACTGTCGAAGCCCAACGGCCTAGCCTTCACCTAAACTGGCGTTGGGCTTCGCTGTGCTCAGCCCAACCTGCCTTCGTGCGAGCGTGGAAAAGGCTGCACCGTTTTCCACCCTACGCCAGGCATGACAGGTGCTTCCCACTCCCTCGGGTAGAGCCAGCCGTAGGTTGGGTTGAGACGGCTTCACCGTCGAAGCCCAACGGCCCAGCCTTCACCTGGCTGATGTTGGGCTTTGCTGTGCTCAGCCCAGCCTACCTTTTGTACCGCGTTTTCCTTCCTGCTGGATGTCCATCCCAGGCGCTCCCTCTCCCTTGGGGAGAGGGCCGGGGTGAGGGGAAGGAGCGGGCGCGAGGAGCGCTAGGATCACACCTTGAGGCGTCCCATCGTCTTCAGCTGATGGCTGCGCAGGGTGGCCATGGCGACCTTGGTGGATTCCATGTCCGGGCCAGCATCTCGATCTGGTCGGCTGCCTTGCTCACTGTCGGACTCGTCTTCACCCAGTCGAGCAAGACCTTCGATCCGGAGCAGGTGTACGGAGACATGCCGAATCCCACGCAGCTGTAGCTCCCGGGTAGTGCAAAGCTGGCGCAAGACACCGCCAAGCAAAAACGCCCCGACCTCACGGCCGGGGCGTTTCCCATGGGGCTAGGCTAGCCGATCACACCGCCGCGCTGCGCTCCTTGATGTCCTGGTGCAGGATGCGGTCGTTCTCGGAGTAGTCCACCGGGCAGTCGATGACGTGGACGCCGGGGGTGTCCAGGCAATGCCGCACCAGCGGCGCGAAGGCCGCGGCGCTTTCCACGCGATGGCCGTTGGCGCCGTAGCTTTCGGCGTAGCGGACGAAGTCCGGGTTGCCGTAGTCCAGGCCGAAGTCCTCGAAGCCCATCTGCGCCTGCTTCCAGCGGATCATGCCGTAGCCGTCGTCGCGCAGGATGATGACCACTAGGTTCATCTTCAGGCGCACCGCGGTTTCCAGTTCCTGGCTGTTCATCATGAAGCCACCGTCACCGCATACCGCCACGATGGGCGTATTGGGGTAGACCAGGCGCGCGGCCATGGCCGACGGCAGGCCAGCGCCCATGGTGGCCAGGGCGTTGTCCAGCAGCACCGTGTTGGGCATGTAGGCCTTGTAGTTGCGGGCGAACCAGATCTTGTAGATGCCGTTGTCCAGGGCGACGATGCCGTCGGACGGCAGCACGTTACGCAGATCGGCCACCAGGCGCTGCGGATAGACCGGGAAGCGGTCATCGGTCGCGCCTTCGGCGACATGGGCCTCGTTGGCTTCGCGGATGGTCAGCAGGCGGTCGAAGTCCCAGGTGGGCTGGACCTCGATGCGCTCCTTGATCTCCCAGATGGCGTTGGCGATGTCGCCGACCACCTCGACCTGGGGGAAGTACACCGGATCGACTTCGGCGGAGCGGAAGTTGATGTGGATGACCTCGGTGCCGCCTCGGGTCATGAAGAACGGCGGCTTCTCGATCACGTCGTGGCCGATGTTGACGATAAGGTCGGCGGACTCCAGGGCGCGGTGCACGAAGTCACCGGCGGAGAGAGCGGCGTTGCCCAGGAAGCGCGGATGGCGCTCGTCGACCACGCCCTTGCCCAACTGGGTGGTGACGAAGGGGATGCCGGTCTTCTCGATCAGCTGACGCAGCACCCGCGCGGTCATCTTGCGGTTGGTGCCGGCGCCCAGCACCAGCACCGGGCTACGGGCGTTTTCCAGCTTGGTGACGGCGGCGGCGATGGCCTTGGCCTCGGCGACCGGACGACGGCTCAGGCTCGGCGGTACCGGCAGGCTCTCGGTGTGCTCGTCGGCGATGTCTTCCGGCAGTTCCAGGTGCACGGAGCCGGGCTTTTCTTCCTCGGCGAGGCGGAAGGCCTCGCGGATGCGCGACGGGATGTTGTCGGCGGAGGCGAACTGGTGGGTGTACTTGGTGAGCGGCGCCATCATGCGGCACACGTCGAGAATCTGGAAACGACCCTGCTTGGATTTCTTGATCGGCTTCTGGCCGGTCAGCATCAGCATCGGCATGCCGCCCAGGTAGGCGTAGGCGCCGGCGGTGACCAGGTTGGTGGCCCCTGGACCGAGGGTGGAAAGGCAGACACCGGTCTTGCCGGTGAAGCGGCCGTAGGTGGCGGCCATGAAGCCGGCGGACTGCTCGTGGCGAGTCAGGATCAGCTTGATCTGCGAGGAGCGACGCAGGGATTCCAGCAGGTCCAGGTTCTCTTCGCCGGGAATGCCGAAGATGTATTCCACACCCTCGTTTTCCAAGCAGCGAACGACCAGATCGGAGGCCTTCATCATGAGTGTTGTGTTCCTTGTTGGGTGGGTGGCGAGCGCCTGAGGCGCCTCCTCTATGAGGCGCAGCGGCCACTGTACTCAGGAACGGCGAAACATTTCAAAACAAGGTGCGACCCCGTTTTACTTCTGTGACGAATAGCCGCAGCGGAAACGATTCAGGCGATGCAGCGTTGCAGGGACGCCCGGGCACTGCGCAGTTGCAGACCGGCGAAGAGCAGGCCCAGGGCGGCGATCACCAGCGCCGGTTGCAGGTTGCCGGCATAGTGACTGCTCACCGCGCCCAGCAACGGGCCGAGCAGCTGGCCGCTGGCGAAGCTGGCGGTCAGCACCCCGGCGTTGCGTTGCGGCGTGGCCGGCGCCAGCTCGCGACCGTATTGCATCACCAGCTGCATGCAGGCGAGGAAGGGGCCACCACAGAGCAACACGCCCAGGAACAGCGCCAGACTGCCTGGCAGCAGACAGAGCACGACGCCCGTAGCCTGCAACCAGAGGGTCGCGATCAACCAGCGGCGGGCATCGGTGCCCGGGCGTCTCAGGCTGACCAGCACCACGCCGAGCGCGGCGGCCAGGCCGTATCCCGGCCAGAACAGGTCGGCCTGCCACTGGCCATGGAAGCGGCTGGCCGCCATCTGCGACAGGAAGGTGGCCGGCAGGATGTAGCCGACGCCCACCAGGCCGTAGGCCAGGATCAGCCGGTTGAAGGCGGGCGAGCGCTTGGCCGGTGCCGCGGCGGTGGTAGGCAGCGGGGTGGCGGGACCACGCCGCGGCAGCAGGGGCAGCAGCGCCAGGGTCGCGACGCTGGCGAGCAGGCCGTAGCTCAGCCACAGCTGGTTGGAATCGCCACCCAGGCGATTGCTGACCAGGGCCATCAGACCACTGATGAGAATGCCTACTCCGGGCCCGGTGAAGACCAGGGCGCCCAGGCGCGGCCGTCCGGCCTCGGCGGCCAGGGGCTGGCTTAGACCGGTCACCATCACCAGCACCCAGGCACTGGCGAGGCCGGTGCCGAAGCGCAGCAGCGCCTGGGCGGCCAGGCCATCGGCCAGCAGCGACGCCAGGGTCAGGCCGGCGCAGAGCCAGAGGCCACCGACCAGGCGCGCTTGGGTGCGACGGGCGAAGAGGGCATCCAGGGCCCCGAGCAGATAGCCCAGGTAGTTGGCCGCGGCCAGCAGACTGGCGCCGGTGAGATCGATCTGACCTTCGGCGATGAGATGGGGCAGGGCAGGGGTGAGAGCGAAGCGGCCGATGCCCATGGCAGTGGCCAGGGCCAGCAGGCAGGCCAGCAGGCGGGTGGTGGCGGTCATCGAAAAGGCTCCGGAAGCGAGTGGATGTGGACAGCCTAGGCCTTGAAGTTGATCAATAAAAACGAATAATAGAGAAATAGATGTTCAGCTAAAGAGAAAGGTGGTGATCCATGGAGTTCGCAGAGCTACGCATCTTCCAGGCGGTGGCCGAGGAAGGTTCCCTGGTGAAGGCCGCCGAGCGACTCAATCGGGTGCCATCCAATCTCTCCACGCGTTTGCGCCAGCTGGAAGACAAACTGGGAGTGGAGCTGTTCCTGCGCGAGCGCCAGCGGCTGCACCTGACCGCCGCCGGCCATCGCCTGCTGGACTACGCCCACCGCCTGTTCGCCCTGGCCGACGAGGCACGCAGCGCGGTGCAGGGTAGCGAGCCGGCTGGCACCTTCGTGCTCGGTTCCATGTTCAGTACTGCAGCCATCCATCTGCCCGGCCTGCTGGCGCGCTATCACCAGCGCTATCCCAAGGTGAATCTGCAGGTGCACAGTGGCCCCAGTGGCGAACTGGTGGAGGGGCTGCTGGCCGGCCGTCTGGACGCCGCCCTGGTGGACGGCCCGGCGCCCGATGCGGCGCTGGAAGGTCAGCCCTGGTTCGAGGAGCGACTGGTGCTGATCACCGGACTGGAGCTCGGACCGGTACGCTCGCCGGCCGACGTGGCGGGGCGCCCGGTATTCGGCTTTCGCGCCGGCTGCTCCTATCGCCGCTACCTGGACACCTGGTACGCCGCGGCGGGGGTGCCCAGCGGACCGGTGATGGAGATCGAGTCCTACCACAGCATGCTGGCCTGCGTGATCACTGGCGGAGTGGCGCTGATGCCGGAATCCATGCTCGACAGCCTGCCCGGGCGAGAGCGGGTGCAACGCCACGCGATCCAGGCGCGCTTCGCCCAGGCCACTACCTGGCTGATGTGGCGCAAGGGCCGCGAGGGCGCCAATCTGCACAGCTGGCTGGAGTTGCGCGAGAGCCTGCAGACTGACCGCGAATCTGTTGCTTTGGTGTGATGATTGCTCGATCCTAGGCGGCGGACTACTACCGTCTACCGAGGACGATCATGATAAGAATAGCCATCGTCGGTTTGGGCAAGATCGCCCGTGACCAGCACCTGCCGGCGCTCGCCGCCAATCCCGAGTACGAGCTGGTCGCCGTGGCGAGCCGCAACGCCCAGCTCGACGGCGTCGCCCACTATCCCAGCCTGAGCGCCCTGCTCGAAGACGGCCCGGCCATCGACGCCGTGTCCCTCTGCGCGCCAGCGGCGGTGCGTTACGAACAGGCGCGCGAGGCCCTGGCCGCCGGCAAGCACGTGATGCTAGAAAAGCCCCCGGGGGCGACCCTGAGTGAAGTGGAAGCCCTGACCCGTCAGGCCGAGGCGGCGGGTCTTTCGCTGTTCGCCACCTGGCACTCCCGCTATGCCCAGGGCGTGCAGCCGGCCCGCGAATGGCTGGAAGGCAAGCGCATCCAGGCGGTGCGCATCGAATGGAAGGAAGACGTGCGCGTCTGGCACCCCGGTCAGGCCTGGATCTGGGAACCGGGCGGCATGGGCGTCTTCGATCCGGGCATCAATGCCCTGTCCATCGTCACCGCCATCCTGCCGCGGCCGTTCTTTCTCAAGGAGGCCGCGCTGCAGGTTCCCGGCAACTGCCAGACCCCGGTGGCCGCGCAACTGGCCTTCGTCGACAGCGCTGGCGTACCCATTGCCGCCGACTTCGACTTTCTGCAGACCGGACCCCAGACCTGGGACATCCACGTCGACACCGAGGCCGGTCGCCTGACCCTGAGCAAAGGCGGCAGCGAGCTGTACCTGGACGGCCAACTGACCCACCAAGGCCCCGACCAGGAATACGCCGGCCTCTATGCCCGCTTCGCCGAACTGGTCGCCCAGAACCGCTCCGACGTGGACGTGGCACCGCTCCGCCACGTGGCCGACGCCTTCCTCTATGGCCGTCGCGAGACGGTGGCGGAGTTCCACGAGTAGGGCGACCCTCACCCCAACCCTCTCCCCAAGGGAGAGGGGGCGTCCAGACCCACCGCTGCGTTTTTCGTAGGTTGGGTTGAGCGCAGCGAAGCCCAACAAGGGTGTCTGGCCTGTTGGGCTTCGACGATAGAGCCGTCTCAGCCCAACCTACGGGTTAGCGGTTCCCTCACCCCAACCCTCTTCCTCTGAGGGAGAGGGGGGCGCTTGGACCCAGCGTAGGGTGGAAAACGGCGCAGCCTTTTCCACGTGCGGTACTCGTAGGTTGGGCTGAGCAAAGCGAAGGCCAACAAGGGTGTCTGGCCTGTTGGGCTTCGACGATGGAGCCGTCTCAGCCCAACCTACGGGGTAGCGGTTCTCTCACCCCAACCCTCTCCCTGATGGAGAGGGGGCGCTTGGACCCAGCGTAGGGTGGAAAACGGCGCAGCCTTTTCCAAGCGCGGTACTCGTAGGTTGGGCTGAGCGCAGCGAAGCCCAACGGGGGGGTGGTCCTGCCTGTTGGGCTTCGACGATGGAGCCGTCTCAGCCCAACCTACGGGGTAGCGGTTCCCTCACCCCAACCCTCTCCCTGATGGAGAGGGGGCGCTTGGACCCAGCGTAGGGTGGAAAACGGCGCAGCCTTTTCCACGTGGGTGCCTCAACGCCGCTCCAGCAGCACCCCACTCTCCATATGGTGCGTCCAGGGGAACTGGTCGAACAGGGCGCAGCGGGTGATGCGGTGGGTGTCGTGCAACTGGGCGATGTTCTCGGCCAGGGTTTCCGGGTTGCAGGAGATATAGAGGATGCGCTCGAAGCGGCGGGTCAGTTCGCAGGTGTCCCGGTCCATGCCGGCGCGGGGCGGGTCGACGAAGACGGTGCCGAACTGGTAGCTCTTGAGATCCACGCCGGCCAGGCGGCGGAAGGGCCGGACCTCGTTGAGCGCCTGGGTCAGTTCCTCGGCGGAGAGGCGAACCAGGATGACATTGTCCATGCCATTGCTGGCCAGGTTGTGCAGCGCGGCGTTGACCGAGGTCTTGCTCACCTCGGTGGCCAGCACCCGGCGCACCCGGCTGGCCAGCGGCAGGGTGAAGTTGCCGTTGCCGCAATAGAGCTCCAGCAGATCGTCGTCACGCTCGCCCAAGGCGGTATGGGCCCAGGTGAGCATCTTCTGATTGACCGTGCCATTGGGCTGGGTGAAGCCGCCCTCGGGTTGCAGATAGCTGTAGGTCTTCCCGGCCACCTCCAGTTCTTCGATCACATGATCGCGACCGATCACCAGGCGCTGGCCGCGGGAACGACCGATCAGGCTGACGCCGAGGTCGGCGGCCAGGCGCTCGGCGGCAGCCTGCCAGGCGGCGTCCAGGGGGCGGTGGTAGGCCAGGGTGATCAGGGCGTCGCCGCTCAAGGTAGTGAGGAATTCTACCTGGAACAGCTTGAACGACAGGGCCACGTCCGCCTGCCAACCGGCCTTGAGGCGCGGCATCAGGTCATTGATGCGCTGGCTGGCGATGGGGAATGCCTCGATGAGGATCGGCGTGTGCTTGTCGCCCGGGGCGAACATGGCGTAGTGGCGTTCTTCGTTCTCCCGCCATAGGCGGAATTCGGCGCGCAGGCGGTAGTGCTGCAGCGGCGAGGCGAAGACCTCCGGTTCGGGAGCCTGGAAGGGCGCCAGCAGCTCGCGCAGGCGGGTGGCCTTGGCGTCGAGTTGGACCTGGTAGTCGGCGGGGGCGAAGGAGGGCTGGGACATGGGCGAATCCGGAGAGGCGATGAGGCGGGGAACCTCGGGGCCGAAGCCCCGAGGGGAGGGGTCAGGCGTTGAACCAGCCCAGCTTGATGACGAACAGGATCGACAGGATGATCAGCGCCGAATTCAGCTCGCGGGTGCGGCCGGACAGCAGCTTGATGGCGGTCCAGGCGATGAAGCCGAAGGCGATGCCGTTGGCGATCGAGTAGGTCAGCGGCATGGCCAGGGCAGTGACCAGCACCGGGGCGGCGGTGGTCAGGTCTTCCCAGTCGATTTCGGCCAGGCCGGAGGTCATCAGCACGGCGATGAAGAACAGCGCCGGTGCGGTGGCGAAGGCCGGTACGCTGCCCGCCAGGGGGGCGAAGAACAGCGCCAGCAGGAACAGGACCGCGACCACCACGGCGGTGAGACCGGTGCGGCCACCGGCGGAGACACCCGCGGCGGACTCGATGTAGCTGGTGGTGGTGGAGGTACCCAGCAGCGAGCCGAACATGGCGGCGGAGCTGTCGGCGATCAGGGCGCGGCCCATCTTTGGCAGGTGGCCGTCCTTGCCCATCAGGCCGGCGCGCTTGGCCACGCCGATCAGGGTGCCGGAGTTGTCGAACAGGTCGACGAACAGGAAGGCGAAGATCACGCTGACCAGGCCGATGTCCAGGGCGCCCTTGATGTCCAGCTGCAGGAAGGTCGGCGCCAGCGACGGCGGCATGGACACCACGCCCCCGAAGGGGGTGACGCCCATGGCGATGGCGATGGCGGTAACCGCCAGGATGCCGATCAGCACCGCGCCGGTGATGCGACGAGCTTCCAGGGCGATGATCAGGAAGAAGCCGAGCACGGCAAGGATGGGGCCGGGCTTGGCCAGATCGCCGAGACCCACCAGGGTGGCCGGGTTATCGACCACGATGCCGGCGTTCTGCAGGGCGATCAGCGCCAGGAACAGGCCGATGCCGGCGGCGATGCCGGAGCGCAGGGCCAGGGGGATGTTGTTGATGATCCACTCGCGGATGCGAAAGATCGACAGCAGGAAGAACATCAGCGCCGAGAGAAACACCGCGCCCAGCGCCGCCTGCCAGGTGTGCCCCATGTGCAGCACCACGGTGTAGGTGAAGAAGGCGTTGAGGCCCATGCCCGGGGCGAGGGCGATGGGGTAGTTGGCGATCAGTCCCATGATCGCCGAGCCGATGGCCGCGGCCAGGCAGGTGGCGACGAAGACCGCGCCCTTGTCCATGCCGGTCGCGCCGAGAATGCTCGGGTTGACGAACAGGATGTAGGCCATGGCCAGGAAGGTGGTGACTCCCGCCAGCAGTTCGGTGCGGACAGAGGTGTTGTGGGCCTTGAGTTGGAAGAGTCGTTCCAGCATGGGATGCCTCGTGCGCGCCGGTCTGATCGGAAAAACGGCGCGCATGATAGCAGGTCGGACGACGACCGTAGCCTGGCGTGACCACACCAGGATCAGATCCGTTCGCTCGACCGCCAGCGGAGCCGGATTCGCGTTGAAGCCTCCAGCATAGGCTGCCCTGGGCGCGGAATCACGACCACCCTGGTGGGCGGCCGTAACCCGTCGATCAGCGCTTGATCATGTCGGCCGCGTGCTGGGTGGCCTCGGCGGTCCGGGTGGCCAGCTTGCGTACCTCGTCGGCGACCACCGCAAAGCCACGGCCGGCCTCGCCAGCGCGGGCCGCCTCGATGGCGGCGTTGAGCGCGAGCAGGTTGGTCTGCGCGGCGATGCCCTGAATGGAGGACACGATTTCGGTCAGCTTGAACAGGTTTTCCTCCATCGACTGATGCTGGGCCTGCTGCTGCTCGCGGAGCGCTTCCTGCTCGTAGCTCGCATGGATGTCGGTCAGGGCGCCTACCACCCGCACGGGCATGCCGTTGGCGGTACGACGTGTCTGGCCACGGGCCCTGAACCAGCGGTATTCGCCGTTCTTGAGCTTGAGCCGGTAGGTGATGTCGAACGGCGTCTGGCCGCTGCGATCGTTGAGGTGGGCGCCAAAGGCATCGATGCTGCGCTGCTTGTCTTCGGGGTGCAGGCGCGAGGCCCAGCTGTCCAGGACGTCCGGGAATTCCTCCACGGTCTCGAAGCCCAGCAGCCGGCGGAATTGCGGCGACCACCAGAAGGGGTTCTTGGGATTGACCGGATCGCCGGCGATCACCGCCATGTCCCAGATGCCGTCGTTGAGCATTTCCCGCGACAGATCGAAGCGGGTCAGGGTGACGTCGAGCTCTTCATCCTTCATGCGCTGGTCATGGATGTCGCGCAGCGAGCCTGCCACCCGTAGTGGTGTGCCTTGGCCATCGCGCAGGGTTTCGCCACTGGCGCGAAACCAGCGGTACTCGCCGCTCTTGGTGGCGACCCGGTACTCGACGTCGTAGGGCGTACGGCCACTGCGGTCGTTGAGGTGCCGGGCGAAGGCATCCAGCGTCGGCTGGCTGTCCTCGGGGTGCAGGCGGCTGGCCCAGCTGCCCAATTCGTTGGGAAAGTCAGACTCATTGCGAAAGCCCAGCAGGGCACGGAACTGATCCGACCACCAGAAGGCATTGCGCGGGTTGACCGGATCGCCAGCCACCACTTCCATGTCCCAGAGCCCTTCGCTGGACGCCCGGTTGACCAGATCGAAGCGCGTCTTCAGCAACTGCACCTCGGCCTCGCGGTTTGCCAGTCTGGCGGTCAGGTCCTGGATATCCTGCTGCAACTCCTGCATCTGGAGTTGCTGATCCTGCTGCTGCTTGAGCAGCGGCTGCAGGGCCTGGCCCAGTTCGCGAATCGCTGCAGGCCCCTGAAGCAGTTCTGGTCCGATCGCCTGTTGCGGGGCGTTGATCGCCGTGATGGCAGCGCGGATGCCGCGCAGAACTGCAGAGTGCTGAAGTAGCGACATGCGAGAAAGCTCCTGGAAGACGGATGATTAGTACGTTTTTTGTTAGCGCAGTGTCAGAGGTTATCGGCCGGCTTCGCTTGTGCTTTATAGCGTGCTAGAGGGATTTCTTGCGTAGAGGTAGCGATGAGGAGCAAGAGGGGCGGCTGGCGATCCTGCAGCCAGGTGGGGCGAGCCGCCGTGGACGAGGAGGGCAGGCTGCCTGCTCCCGGCGGGTGCTGTCAGGGGAGGCGATGGCCGCTTACCGCGTCGCCCGCATCTCGCGCCAGGCGAAAGCTGTCCAGGGTACTCAGCACGCCCAGTACGGCGATGGCGATGAAAGCCAGGCGGAAGTCCAGAAGCTGCGGATCCAGGTGGCCATGCCACTCCATCGAGGCGCGCAACAGCAGGGCGGCGATGGCCACACCCAGTCCCATGGCCAGTTGGAAGTTGGTACTGAAGAGGGTCGAGGCATGGCTCAACCGCGCCTTGGGGATGTCGGCGAAGGCCAGGGCATCGCTGGCGGTGAACTGCAGCGAGCGGAACACCCCGCTGGCGAATAGCAGGAGCAGCACCAGCGGCAGGGGCCAGGCCGGGGTGAGCAGGCCGCAAGCCAGCAGGCTCAGGGCGCTGAGCAGGCCGTTGACGGTGAGGATGCGGCGCAGGCCAAAGCGGCGCATGGCAGCGGTGGTGAAGGGCTTGGCCGCCAGGTTGCCGGCAAACAGCGCCAGCAGGAGCAACCCGGACTGGAAAGCATCCAGGCCGAAGGACAGCTGGAACATCAGCGGCAGGAGGAAGGGCGCCGTGGCGATGGAGACGCGGAACAGTCCGCCACCGAGGATGGACGCCCGGTAGGTGGGAATGCGCAGGGTGCTGAAATCGATCAGCGGCCGGTCCAGCCGGGCCATGTGGCGCACCGCCTTGACGCCGAGGATCAGCCCGACTCCCATCCAGGCCAGGTTGCTACCCAGGCTGCCCTGGTTCTGGCCGAGTCGCTCCACCCCCCACATGAAGGCCACGCAGGCGCCACCCAGCAGCAGGAAGCCGCGCCAGTCCAGCGGATGCCGCTGGGTGGGAATGTCGGCCGGTACCAGGCGCCAGGCCAGCAGCAGGGCGATCAGCCCCAGTGGCAGATTGAGATAGAAGATCCAGCGCCAGTCGGCATAGGTGGTGATGAGGCCACCCAGCGGCGGGCCCAGAACCGGTGCCACCAGGCCCGGCCAGGTGATGAGGGCGATGGCGCGTACCAGTTCGTGCTTTTCGGTCACCTGCAGCACCGCCAGCCGGCCCACCGGCACCATCTAAGGCGCCCCCGATGCCCTGGAGGATGCGTGCGGCGATGAACTGTTCCAGGGACAGCGCCATGCCACAGAACAGCGAGGCCAGGGTGAAGAGGCCAATCGCCAGGGTAAAGACGGGGCGTGGCCCGAAACGCTCGGCGATCCAGCCGCTCACGGGGATGCCCACGGCGATGGCCAGCAGATAGGCGCTGATGCCCAGGTTGAGATCCACCGGATCGCGACCGAAAGACGCCGCCATCTGGGGCAGGGCCGTGGCGATCACGGTGGCATCGAGGTTTTCCATGAAAAAGGTGAAGCTCACCAGGCAGGCGAGCAGCTTCCAGCGTTCCATGAGTCTTGGTCCCTGGCCTAAGACGGGGGGCTACTCTGCCTGACGCGGCGCGAAGTCCGCCAGTCCAAGGGCCGTGCATGACAGTCAGGAATTGGCCGCCGTCATCCGAGGCAGCCTGCTGACGGCGAGAGAAGACAGTCGTCCTCGCTACGAGGACCGCTGGCCCGGCTGACGCGAAGCGCTGCAAGGGATCGTGGAGCTTTTCCGGCAGCCCGGGGGTCCAACCTTCGAATGCAAAGGAGATACACCCATGATCAAGCAATCGCTGCTCTCTCTGGCACTGGGTACCGTCGTCCTCGCCGGTGCCCTGCAGGCACAGGCCGCTCCTGAATCCATGACCCCGGTGAAGCCCGCCGCCGACAAGGAAGCCTCGGAGCCGACCAACTCGCAGTATCAGAACAAGGTCAACAAGAAAGAGGCCAATCAGAGCGATGAGGCCATTACTCACGATCCCGATCATCCTACCTTTGAACTCGAGGAAGGCGGTCGGGCGCCGCGCAAGTACATCCGCGACGAGTACGTGATCAAGGACTGGAAGAGGCACGGCCTGGAACAGCCGGGCGAAGACAGCCAATGGGTCAAGATCGGTTCCGACTATGTGATGATCAAGCGCAGCAATGCCGTGATCGACAAGATCGTCAAAGCCAAGCAGTAAATCACAGTGCCAGGGGTCGAGCAGTCGGCCCCAGTGGCATTCAGGATGCCAAGGCCTCATGCTGAAACGCCTTTCTGGAGTTTCGAGCATGACTCACGAAATCCGTGTCGTCGCCATCCTGCACGCTCAACCTGGCCAGGCCCAGGTAGTCGAACGCGCCTTGCAGGCCATCGTCGCCCCCTCCCGCGCCGAAGCCGCCTGCCACTTTTATACTCCCCACCGCGATCCGAGCCATGAAGGGCGTTATGTCTTCATCGAACACTGGGCCAGCCGTGAAGCTCTGGCCGAGCATGAAGAGACCGCACACTTCAAGCAGCTGCTCGCCGATCTCGACGGTCTGCTCAGCGAGCCGCCCCAGGTCATGATCCTTGAAGAATTGCCGCTGGCCTAAAGCGGACGACATCGGGTTGTCACCTCTCTGAGCCACCCTGGCCTCTTTCGCGGAGGCCCGGATGAACACTTCACGACGTCAAGCGCTCGGCCTGCTGGGTTTGGGCCTGAGCGCTCCCTGGTTTGCCGGTTGCAGTGCCCGCGAGTCGCAGCCGGATCCTTTTACCCTGGGCGTCGCCAGTGGCGATCCGACCCCCGAGGGTTTCGTCGTCTGGACCCGGCTCGCGCCCGATCCGCTGGCCGTGGATGGCCTGGGAGGTCTGCGCGGCCCGGTCGAGGTTCAGTGGGAGATAGCCCTGGACCCAGGATTGCGCCAGGTGGTGCAACGGGGTACGGCCACGGCGCTGCCGCAAACCGCCTTCAGCCTGCCGATCACGCTGGCCGGCCTGGCGCCGGGGCGCCCCTACTGGTACCGCTTCACCGCGCTGGGGCACCAGAGTCGTACGGGGCGGGCCACCACGCTGCCGCCGTCCGCGAGCGCGCTGCAACGCCTGAAACTGGTGGCCGCATCCTGTTCCCACTACGAGAAGGGCTTTTTCAGCGCCTATCGGCACATGGCCGACGAACAGCCAGATCTGGCGCTGTTTCTTGGCGACTATTTCTATGAGTCCAACGTGTCGTCGCAGCTCCCGGCAGTGCGCCGGCACGGCCTGCCGGAAGCCCGGGACCTGGCCGGCTACCGACGGCGCCACGCTCTGTATCGTACCGATCCTGACCTGCAATACCTGCACGCCAACGTCACCTGTCTGATGACCTGGGACGACCACGAGGTGCAGAACGACTATTCCGGGCCCTGGTCGGCCGACCCCAGGGTGAGCCAGACGGCCTTTGCCGTGCGGCGCCAGGCGGCCTACCAGGCCTTCCGCGAGCATGCCCCGCTACGGGCCTGGCGGACCCAGGGGGCGGCGCTGCGCCTCTATGACCGTTGGCGCTTCGGCGACCTGGCCGAGATCCATCTGCTCGATGGTCGCCAGTACCGTAGCGAGCCAGCCTGTGCAACGCTCCAGACCCGGGGCGGCCATCTGGTGGCACCCAACTGCCCCGGCTTGCGTGATGCCGCGCGCAGCATGCTGGGTCAGGAACAGGAAGGCTGGCTGCTGGATGGTTTTCGCCATAACGCCACCCGCTGGAACCTGATCGCCCAGGATCTGCTGATGACACCCCTGCGCCAGCGTTTTCCAGACGGCGATCCGGCGCGCTGGACCGATGGCTGGGATGGTTATCCGACTACCCGCAAGCGGCTGCTCGTGGCCATGGCCGACAGTCGCCTGGCCAATCCGGTAACCCTAGGGGGCGACATCCATTCGTTCTGGGTGACGGACCTGCACCGCGAGCCGGAGAACGAGCGGAGCCCGGTGGTGGCCAGCGAATTCGTCGGCACCTCCATCACCTCGGACGGCCCGGAATATCGACGTTTCCAGGCGTTGTTGCCGGAGAATCCCCAGGTGCGCTTCTTCGACAGTCGGCAGCGCGGCTATCTGGCCCTGGAGCTGACGCGGGAACGGTTGCAGGTGGACCTGCGCACCATCAGTGACCGAACCCGTCCGGATGCCGAGCGCAGCACCCGGGCGAGTTTCGTGGTGGAGGGGGGGCGGCCAGGGGCCGTCCCTGCCTGAGAGCCTGCTCCAAAGCTGCTGCGCGTCGGCCAATCTGCGTTGAAAATGGCTTCGGAATGCTCATTTACCCTACGTAAACTCCGCTTCCTCAGCTATTTTCGCGGGGCCGCCTAGGCCTTGCTTGGCTCTAGCTTGCTAGCCTTGGAACAGGCTCTGCAGGGTTCAGACGAACAGCGACAGCAGCATGATGAAGGCCAGGGCCACCACCGAGAGGATGGTCTCCATCATCGACCAGGTCTTGAAGGTCTCGGCCACGGTCATGTTGAAGTACTGCTTCACCAGCCAGAAGCCGGCGTCGTTGACATGGGAGAGGATCACCGAACCGGCGCCAGCGGCCAGCACCAGCAGTTCCTTGTTCACACCGGGGATCAGGGCCACCACGGGGGCGACGATACCGGCGCCAGTGATGGTCGCCACGGTGGCGGAGCCGGTGGCCACGCGGATCACCGCTGCCACCAGCCAGGTCAGCAGGATGGGCGAGATCTGGGTTTGCACCGCCAGGTTGCCGATCACTTCACCGACGCCGCTGGCCACTAGCATCTGCTTGAAGCCACCGCCCGCGCCAACGATCAGCACGATGGCCGCCACCGGGGCCAGACTCTGGTCCAGCAGCTTGACGATCTTCTCGCGGGAGAAGCCGCAGGCGGTGCCGAAGCTGTAGAAGCTCAGCAGCAGGGCGGCGAGCAGGGCGGTGATGGGGTGGCCGATGAAGTCCATCCAGACGCGGAAGTGGTTGTCGGCAGCGAAGAAGATGTCGGCGAAGGCCTTGAGCAGCATCAGGATCACCGGCAGCAGCACGGTGAAGACGGTGATGCCGAAGCCCGGCAGGTTACGGTTGTCGGTCTCCTGGGCGATCTGGGCGACCAGCTCGGGATTGGCCGAGCCAGGGATGCGCTTGGAGATCCAGGCACCGAAGATGGGACCGGCGATCATGGCGGTAGGCAGGCCGACCAGCAGGCCGTAGAAGATGGTCTTGCCGATGTCGGCGCCGAACACCCCGACCGCCAGCAGCGGACCCGGGTGCGGCGGCACCAGGCCGTGCACGGCGGAGAGACCGGCCAGCAGCGGGATGCCCAGCTTGACCAGCGACAGCCCGGTGCGGCGGGCGACGATGAACACCAGGGGCGCCAGCAGCACGAAGCCGATCTCGAAGAACAACGGGATGCCCACCAGGAAGGCGGCGAACATCATCGCCCAGTGCACGCGCTTGATGCCGAAGGCGCGGATCAGCGTCTGGGCGATCTGGTCGGCGCCGCCGGAGTCGGCCATCAGCTTGCCGAGCATGGTGCCCAGGCCCAGCAGGATGCCAACGAAGCCGAGCACGCCGCCGAAGCCGTCCTGGAAGGATTTCATGACCTTTTCCACCGGCATGCCGGAGGTCAGCCCAAGAAAGCCGGAGGCAATGGTCAGGGCGATGAAGGGATGGACCTTGAACTTGGTGATCAGGAGCACCAGGCCAATGATGGTGACCAGGGCGTCGAGCAGAAGGAAGCTGTTGTGGTCCATGCCGAACATGGCGCCTCTCCTATTGTTGTTGTGGGCGTTGGGGGTGGTTGAAGTAGGTAGCGCTGTCTCGTCAGGCCGGCTGGGCCAGGCGAGTCGAGGTGTTCCACCAGGCCGATACCTGGGTACCGATGGCGGGCAGGGTGTCGCGTGCATCCACTACCAGCGTAGCCGGTTCACCGTGGGGTGCTTCCAGGGCGGCGAACTGGCTGTCGATCAGGCTGGCGGGCATGAAGTGTCCCGGGCGATTGGCGACGCGCTGGGCAGCGGTCTCGCGGGTCAGTTCGAGGAAGACGAAGCCCAGGCCGGGTACCGCCTGGCGCAGCTGGTCGCGATAGCGACGCTTGAGTGCAGAGCAAGTGAGCACGGGACGTTCGCCCGCGGCCACGGCGGCGGCCAGTTCTTCGCCCAGGCGAGTCAGCCAGCCGGCGCGGTCGTTGTCGTCGAGGGGGATGCCAGCGCTCATCTTGGCGATGTTGGCCGGTGGGTGAAAGGCGTCGCCTTCGATCAGGCGGCCCTCGTCCTGCTCGGCGATGGCTGCGCCGACGCTGCTCTTGCCGCAGCCTGCGACGCCCATGACCACCAGCGCGGGAATGGGAGTGTTCATCGTCACCTCCGGTCTGGAGACAGCGCTACCCCGAAAAATGAAAAAGGTAGCGGCTTCCAGTTCTTGTCGATCTTGTTGGGCCGAATGCCGACGTGCTCCGGCAGGGCGCATCAGGCTTGTAGTGTCTGCTGAGACAGCGCTACCTTAGGCGCGTTCTCCGTCTCTGACAAGCCTGAAACCACAACAATGAATCGAACGGGTTCTCGTAGTTCCGGTCGGCCCACCCTCACCGAGGTTGCGCTGCAGGCCGGCGTTTCTCCCATCACCGCTTCCCGTGTCTTGCGCGGGGTCGCCACCGTGGCGCCCGAGCTGGTCACCCGCGTGCAGGAGGCGGCCGCGCGCCTCGGTTATGTCACCAATCCGGCCGCCCGTGCCCTGGCCTCGGCCCAGGGGCATTCGGTGGTGGTGCTGGTGCCGTCGCTGTCCAACCACCTGTTCATCGAACCGCTGGAGGCCATTCACGAGGTCCTGCATCCGCGCGGCCTGGAGGTGCTGATCGGCAACTATCACTACGATCCCGCGGAAGAGGAAAAGCTGATCCGCAACTACCTGGCCTATCAGCCCAGGGGCCTGCTGCTGACCGGCTTCGATCGCACCGACGCCGCCCGCCAGCTGCTGGCGGCCAGTGGGGTGCCACGGGTACACATGATGGAGCTGGATCCGGCCGGCGCGACACCCAGCGTCGGCTTCTCCCAGCACGCGGCCGGTGCGGCGGCCGCGCGGCATCTGCTGGCGGCGGGGCGTAAGCGCCTGGGCTACGTGGCCGCGCAGCTCGATCCCCGGGCCCTGGCGCGGGGCGAAGGTTTTCGCGAGGTGCTGCGCGAAGCGGGGTGCTACGACCCGGACCTGGACGTATTGAATCCGCAGCCGTCGTCCGTGGGATTGGGCGCCCGGCAATTCCGCGACCTGCTGGCGCAGCGACCGGATGTCGACGGCCTGTTCTTCTGCAATGACGACCTGGCCCAGGGCGCCCTGTTCGAGGCGCAGCGTCTGGGCATCGCCATTCCCGAGCGGATCTCGGTGCTGGGCTTCAACGACCTGCCCGGCTCGGCGCACACGGTGCCCCGGCTGTCCTCCATCCAGACTCCGCGAGCCGCGGTAGGGCGCCAGGCCGCGACCCTGTTGCTGGGACTGCTCGATGGTCGCAGTCAACCGACCTGCGTGGACCTGGGATTCGAGCTGGTGAGCCGGGAGAGTGTGTAGAGTCCGCGTCGACGGCTCATAGCGGGGCTTAGATCCGGTAATGTCGGGCTTCGCTGCGCTCAGCGCCAACCTACGGCACCTGTGTTGGCCACGCGACGTAGGTTGGGTTGAGACGGCTCCATCGTCGAAGCCCAACGGCAGAGTCTCGGTCCGGCCATGTTGGGCTTCGCTGCGCTCGGCGCCAACCTACGGTGCCCGTGCTGGCCACGCGACGTAGGTTGGGTTGAGACGGCTCCATCGTCGAAGCCCAACGGCAGAGTCTCGATCCGGTCATGTTGGGCTTCGCTGCGCTCAGCACCAACCTACGGGGTCTGGCCACTCACGCTTCTACCGCCTCGCCTTGACCGTAGGAGCGGCCCATGGCCGCGATGCGCTGGCGCCGACTCCTACCGCAACGACTTGGCCAGTATCCGCGACTGGCCCTGGAAGTCCTGCCGGGCATAGAAGGCCTGGGCCTCACGGTTGAACTCCATGACTTCCAGCCGCAGCTCGTCGACGCCGTTGTCCCGGGCCCAGGCTTCCACGGCTTCCAGCAGCCGCGCCCCCACTCCCTGGCGCTGGTGGCTGGTGGCGACCACCAGAGTGCCGATGCGGCAGAGGATGAGGGGCTGCAGAAAGGAAATTGAACCGGTATCGGACAGCCGCGCGGTGACGAAACCCACCAGGGCGTCCTCTGCCTCGGCGACGAACAGGACGCCATCCTCGGGCTCCAGCTGGGCGGCCCAGTAATCCTGGTCGCGCCAACCACCGGAGGGCCGGGCAAAGGTCGCCGGGGCCTGCTGGTGATGCTGCTCGGCGAGTTGTTCGGCCAGGGTGCAGATGGCGGCCAGGTCGGTAACGAAGGCAGGACGGATACGCAAGAGCGATGCTCGCAGAAAGAGTCAGCTGTTCACCTTACGCCGCCCGGACCGGGTCAGGAAACATTCGGCTCGGCCGGCAGCTGCTGATACCAGTCGGAATAAGGGGTGTTCTTCGCCATCCGGCGGTTGTAATCGGGAGCGCCATCGGTCCACCAGACCGGGCCGCGTTCCCCCAGGGCCCGCTTGGCCTCGTCCACCGCCGCACGGGCCTGACGCAGGGCCGCGTCGTCGCCCTGGCGCTTGGCGGTACCCACCTGGCGGCGGGCGTCCATCAGCTGGTGGGTCAGCGTCTCACGGCGTTCAGCTGGCAGGCTGGGATCGGTACAGCGCCAGAGTCGACCCCTGACCGCGAAGTAGCGTCCGTCCGGGGTGGTGGGGTAGCTCATGGGCAGGGTCTCTGGTCAGTCGTCGATGTCGAGCAGGGCGCGGCAGTCCGGATAATTCGAGCAGGCCCAGAATTCCCGGCCCTGGTGGCGACCGCTGCGGGCGCGGCGGCGAACCATGGGCGCCTGGCATTCGGGGCATTCCGGCGCCAGCGCCTGGCTCGGGGCAGCCGCCCGGGCGCGTGGGCGACGGCCCCCGAAGACGGCATCGCGCACGGCACTGGCCGAATAGCGCGCCGCCGCCGGAATCTCCACCAGGCGTAACTGGGCGGCCTCGCATACCGCGCGGACGAAGCGGTCACGCTGCTGGCGGTGGCGCTGCAGGTGCGAACGGTCATTGAGCTCGACCACGGCGTGCACGGCGAGGTCGTCGCGGCGGCAGATGGCGAAGTCGAAGTGCTTGCAGTTGATGCGGTTCTGCGCGACCAGGTAGCGGCGCCGGTCGCGCAGCGGCAGGGTCTGGACCACATCGGCGATGCGGACCTTGCCGAACACCCGGTAGTCATCGCCCACGGCTTCGTCGAGCACGGCGAGAAAGGCCTTTTCGGCAGGGGTGAAAAGGGCTTCGACCTGGCGATAGGGAAAGGCCGCCTGGCGCTGACGCTGCCACCACCAGGATGCCCCGAGCAGCAGCAGTCCGGCCAGGACCAGCAGGGGCAGATAACGCTCGTACATCTCGAACTCCAACAGCGGGGCGCCATGATAGTGAGTCCTGGCGCCGGACAGCAGCGGCGGCGACGAAACGTCAGTCGCGTCGCGGCAGTTGCCGTTGCAGATCGTCCAGACGCAGCAGGGTCACGGACTTCAGACAGCTCAGATACTGCAGCTGCTGCATGGGGCCGCTGAAACCGCGGGTGGCGGTCGTGCAGCGGGGTGCCCGGTCGGCCTGCCAGAGCTGCTGCAGGCGTTCGAAGGCAGGTCGTTGCGTGGGAGAGGTGGCTGCCAGCCGCCGACCATAGACGTCAGCCAGACGGGCCTCGGCCGCCGCCAGGTCGTCGGCTGCGCAGGCGGCCAACTGGGCCTCGTTCCCCTGACGATCGCAGGCGACGGGCGTGGGTTCGGCGGCGAGCGCCACGCGGGTAAGCGGGAGTGCGAGCAGGAGCAAGAGCAGGCGGGAGACAGGCATGAAGGACAGTTATCCAGGAGGCAGTCCCCCTAGACTGCCGCAAGCGCGAGCCGCTCACCAGGCGCCGTTGGTTTCCGGCTGCTCGCCCTGGATGTCACGGAAGGCGCGGATCTGCTCCAGCAGCCAGGTCACCCAGCGCTGCACCGGCGCGTCCACCGTACCCCGGGGCAGTACCAGGAAGTAGGCCTGGGGCGACAGCTGATTGAATCGGTCCGGCAGCGGCCGCACCAGGGCGCCACTGGCCAGCAGGCGCTGGGCCAGCACACAGCCGCCGAGCGCCACGCCCTTGCCGGCGGCCGCCTGTTGCAGGGCCATGCCACTGAGCGAATAGCGCGGTCCGCGCAGATTGCCGCCAAGGCTGACGGCCTGGCTGGTGAACCAGTCCTGCCAGGCGTTGAAGCGGCTGCTGGGGCGACCCGACCGCCAACCACCGGGCCATTCGGCGTGCAACAGGGGATAGTCCAGTAGCGCGGCGGGCTCCGTCAGGGGCGCTGGGATCAGCGCGGGACTGCAGACCGGAAAGATCCACTCGCGCAGCAGCAGGCGGATCTCGCCATCCTGCCAGTCGCCACGGCCATAGCGGATCGCCGCCTGGGCACCTCCCTCGGTGCCCAGCGGCACGATAGCGGACGAAGCATCGAGGAAGACCTCGATATCCGGATGCTGGCGCTGGAAGTCTTCCAGGCGCGGCAGCAGCCATTCCTGGCCGAAGGTGGGTGGCGCACTGACGGTCAGAACGCTGCTCTTGACCCGTGCCCGGGCGACGGCGCGTGTCAGGCCGTCGAGGTGGGGCGCGATCTCCGCGGCCAGGTTCCGACCCGGCTCGGTGAGCCGTACCCCCTGGGGCAGGCGCTCGAACAGGGTCTGCCCCAGTTCGTCCTCCAGGAGGCGGATCTGCCGACTGATAGCCCCGGCGGTGACATGCAGCTCGGCTGCCGCCTTGGCGAAATGCTCATGCCGGGCAGCCGCCGCGAAGGCACGCAGGGCATTGAGGGGGAGGGCGATGGTCATGACAGCCTTAGTTTTCCTGAGCCTGACGCCCATTAAACATCGTTTGTCCGACCTGTTCAGCCGCCTTCACCATTCAGGCTCACTTATTCGTGGAGCGACGCTCATGCGCAAGGAGCTCGATCTCCCCGCCGTGCTGGTGATGCTGGTGCTTTGCCTGGTCTGGGGCCTGCAACAGACGGCGATCAAGGCCATCGCCGAACAGGTCGACCCGTTGCTGCAGATCGGCTGGCGCTCGCTGCTGGCGGCCGGGTTGCTCTATGGCCTGGCACGCTGGCGCGGCATCCGCTGTCTGGGCCGGGACCAGACCCTGGTTCCCGGCCTGCTCGCCGGTTCGTTGTTCGCCATGGAGTTCCTGTGCATGGCGGTGGGCCTGAACTACACCAGCGCTGCGCACATGGTGGTGTTCATCTACACGGCGCCGCTGTTCGCCGCCTGTGGCCTGCACTGGTTGGTACCGGGCGAGCGACTGTCGTTGCGTCAGTGGTTGGGCGTCGTATTGGCGGGTGTCGGCGTGGTCTGCGCCTTCCTGATCGGCCAGCCAAGCGGTGGGGCGAGCTGGCAAGGCGATCTGATCGGCCTGGTCGGTGGCGCCTGCTGGGGGGCTACCACGGTGCTGATCCGCCGCAGCGCTCTGGCCGAGGCGCCGCCCTTGCGCACCCTGTTCTATCAGCTTGGGGTGACTGGAGTCGTGCTGCTGGCGCTGGCCCTGCCACTGGGCAAGCGGCTGAACCTGGCGGGACTCGACTCCCTGGCCTGGTCGAGTCTGGCGTTCCAGGTGTTCATCGTCGCCGGCATCAGTCTGCTGGGCTGGTTCGTGCTGCTCAGTCGCTATCGCGCTGCCCCGCTGGGGGTGCTGACCCTTCTGACGCCCCTGTTCGGGGTGCTGATGGGGGTCTGGCTGCTGGGCGAGACACTCGGGGCAGGTTTTCTCGTCGGTGCGGCCCTGGTGCTCTGCGGTCTGCTGATCGTCAGCTATCCTTCCCGCTCGCGAACGGCCCCCCGCTGACTCGCCTGGTCCCGAGAATCCGATGCCTGCTACCTCCACCCACCCTTGGCTGTTGCGCCTCATCCCGCTGGTGTTCCTGGCCCTGTGGTCCGCCGGTTTCGCCGTCTCCAAGGTGGGCCTGGCCTATGCACCGCCCTTCACCCTCCTGGCGATGCGGTATGGGTTGGCGTTCAGCGTGCTGTTGGTCGCCTTTCTGATCCTGCGTCCGCCCTTGCCGCGCACGCGCCGGGAGTGGGCGAATCTGGCGGTGGTGGGCTTCCTGATCCAGGGGGTCTATTTCGGCATGAGCTACGGTGCCCTGGTGATGGGCGCCTCGGCCAACGTGGTCGCCATGGTGGCGTCACTGCAGCCGATCCTGGTCGCCTTGGGCGCGCCCTTGCTGGTAGGCGAGCGGGTGGCACCGCTACAGTGGCTGGGCCTCGCCCTGGGCCTGCTGGGCGCGATCGGGGTGATCCTGGCGCGTGCCAGCGTCGCCGTGGAAACCCTTTCCGGCATCTGCCTGGCGGTAGGCGCCTTGCTGGGCATGACCAGCGCGGTGCTCTACGAGAAACGCCTGGGTGTCGCCCAGCATCCGGTCACCAATAACCTGGTGCAGTACAGTGTCGGGCTGCTCTGCT
Source organism: Pseudomonas sp. Marseille-Q7302 (assembly GCF_965111925.1). Taxonomy (NCBI): domain Bacteria; kingdom Pseudomonadati; phylum Pseudomonadota; class Gammaproteobacteria; order Pseudomonadales; family Pseudomonadaceae; genus Pseudomonas; species Pseudomonas sp. Marseille-Q7302. Next base: position 1,599,234 of record NZ_CBCOPK010000001.1, read on the forward strand.
GCGCACCTCTGGCGCTGCTGTTCGAGCACACGCCGGTGCACTGGGCGCCCGCCTTCATCGGCGCCCTGGCCTATCTGGTGCTGGCCAATTCGTTGCTGGCCATCAGCCTGCTGGTGTGGATGATTCGCGCTGGCGAGGCGGCACGGGTCAGCGCGCTGTTCTTCTGCGTCCCGCCGGGCGCGGCCCTTACCGCCTGGCTGCTGCTCGGCGAAACCCTGCCGCCGCTGGCCTGGGTCGCCATGGTGATCGCCATCGGCGGAGTGCTCCTGGCGACGCGCTCAGGAGCGAAGGCGGCGCGCTGAAGAACGCGCCGCCTGCCACTAGGCCGTCTTGAGTCCGGCCAGCACCTTGTCCACCGTCAGCGGATAGTCGCGGATGCGCACCCTGCAGGCGTTGTAGACGGCATTGGCAAGGGATGCGCCGGCACCGCAGATGCCCAACTCACCCACGCCCTTGATCTTCAGCGGATTGGCCTTGGCGTCCAGCTCCGGCAGGAAGTGGGCCTCGATGGCGGGGATGTCCAGGTGACAGGGGTAGTGGTAGTCGGCCAGGTCGTGGTTGACGAAGTGGCCATGGCGGGTATCGATCACCCCCTCTTCGTGCAGCGCGCTGCCAACGCCCCAGATCATGCCGCCCAGCATCTGCGAGTGGGCGGTCTTCTCGTTGAGGATGCGGCCGGCGGCGAACACCCCGAGCATGCGCCGTAGACGGATCTCGCCGGTGATGGCGTGCACCCCGACTTCAGCGAAGAAAGCGCCGTAGGCCTGCTGGGAATAGTCCTTGAGGGTCTGCCCCGGCTTGATCTCGCCGATGGCCTGGAGATCGTGTTCCCGGGCCAGCTCGGCAAGGTCGCGACTGCCGTTGTCGGCAATCAGCCGCCCGCCGACGAAGCGGGCACTGGCCGGATCCAGCCCGGCCGCCTCTGCGGCCTTCAGGCGCAGGTTCTCACAGGCGACATACACCGAGGAGCCGGAACTGGCCGCGCCAAAGGAGCCACCGGAGCCCGCACCCGCGGGGTCGTCGCTGTCTCCCAGCAGGACCTTGACCCGCTCCACCGGCAGCCCGAGCGACTCGCCGGCGATCTGCGCCAGGATGGTGTAGGTCCCGGTGCCGATGTCGGTCATGGAGGTCTTGACCGTGGCCGTGCCATCGGCTTCCAGCCGCACGCCGGCCTGGGAGGGCCTGAGCATGTTGGCGCGACTGGCCGCGGCCATGCCCATCCCGATCAGCCAGTCGCCGTCGCGCATCTGGCCGGGCTTGGCACTGCGCTTGTTCCAGCCAAAGCGGCGGGCGCCGTCCTGCATGCAGTCCACCAGCTTGCGGGCGGAGAAGGGGATGTGCTTTTCCGGGTCCTGGCTGGGCTCGTTGCGCAGGCGCAGCTCGATGGGATCGAGATCGAGCATCGCGGCCAATTCGTCCATGGCGCTTTCGCTGGCGAGCATGCCCACGGCTTCGCCAGGCGCGCGGCAGGAGCCGGATTCGGGCAGGTCCAGTTCGACCATGCGGTGCGCCACCAGGCGATCGTCGCCGGCATAGAGGGTGCGCGAGGACAGCCCCGTGGGTTCGTAGTAGGTGAGGCCGCGGGCCGAGTGCGACCAGCCCTCGTGGGCCATGGCCAGAAGGCGGCCATCGCGGTCGGCGCCCAGGCGGATCCGTTGCACGGTGGCCGAACGGTGGTCGGTGATCTGGAACATCTGCTGGCGGGTGAGGGTGACCTTGACCGGTCGGCCGATAGCCCGGGCGGCCATAGCGCCGATCAGGGCATCGGCATAGATCGGCAGCTTGCCGCCGAAACCGCCGCCGATGTAGCGCGCCACGATGCGGACGTTCTCCTTGGGCAGTTGCAAGGTATTGGCCACGCAACTTTGCGCCTGCTCGACGAACTGGGTGGAGCAGTAGATGGTCACCCGGTCGCCGTCCCACTGGGCGAGGCTGGCGTGGGGCTCCATCTGCGCATGGATGTGGTAGGGCGTGGTATAGCGCTCGTCGAGCTTGACCGGTGCCCGGGCGAAGGCGGCGTCGACATCGCCCGAGGCGGTGTCGGTGGGCTGGTCGCCATCCGGTGGCTTCACCGCCTGGCCGAGGTTGGCGGCCAGATCGAAGGCGCCCGGTTCGGCGGCGTAGTCGATCTCCACCAGGGCCGCCGCCAGGCGTGCCTCCTCGAAGGTCTCGGCCACCACGAAGGCCACCGGTTCGCCGAAGTAACGCACCTGATCGCTGTCCAGGTAGGGCTTGGGCCGGCTGAAGCGGCTGTTGTTGTCTGGCTCGCGAGCCGCTTGGCGCGGGGCGTTGCGGTAGGTCAGGACGTTGAGCACGCCCGGCGCGCTTTCGGCGGCGGAGGTGTCCAGTCGAGCGATGCGGCCCTTGGCGATGGTAGCCCCGACGATGAAGCCATAGGCCACGCGATCATTGCGAAACTCGAAGCTGTAGGGCGCCTGGCCGGTGACCTTGAGCATGCCGTCGACGCGATCGATGGGCTTGCCGATCAGGCCGCTGCGATTCTCGTCGATCAGGTTGCGGCCAACGGGTTCGTTCATTTCCATGCTGCTGTCCTCAGGCCTGTTGACGAGCATCGGCCACGCCAGCGCGCAGGACGCGGCGGGTCAGCTCGAGTTTGAAGTCGTTGTGGCCATAGCCACGGGCGCCGGCGAGCAGGGCATCGCCCACCCCGGCCAGGTCACCGTCCGCCGCCTGGCCGGCAAAGGCCTGATCGGCCGCCGCCACGCGCCAGGGTTTGTGCGCCAGACCGCCGAAGGCGGCGCGACCGCTGCGGATGCGCGTGCCGTCGAACTCGACGATGGCCGCCATGGACACCAGGGCGAAGGCATAGGAGGCACGGTCGCGCACCTTGCGATACACCTGGATACCAGGCGGTGGCGGTGGCAGGGTCACGGCGGTGATGAGTTCGCCGGGTTGCAGCACCGTTTCGATCTGCGGGGTGTCACCGGGCAGGCGATGGAAGTCGGCGAGGGGGATGCGCCGGATGCGGCCATTGGCTTCGCGGGTCTCCACCGTGGCGTCCAGTACGCGCATGGCTACCGCCATGTCGGAGGGGTGTACGGCGATGCACTGGTCGCTGGCGCCGAGCACCGCGTTCATCCGATTGAAGCCGCCCAGGGCCGCACAGCCACTGCCGGGCTGGCGTTTATTGCAGGGCATCGCAGTGTTGTAGAAGTAGGAGCAGCGGGTGCGCTGCAGCAGATTGCCACCGGTGGTGGCCTTGTTGCGTAGCTGCGCCGAGGCGCCGGCCAGCAGGGCGCGCGACAGCACCGGATAGCGCTCCCGTACCCGCGCATCGGCAGCCAGGGTGGAATTGCGCACCAGGGTACCGATGCGCAGGCCGCCGTCCTCGGTGGCGCGGATCTGATCCAGCGCCAGGCGATTGATGTCCAGCACCTGGCTGGGCGTCTCGATCTCCAGCTTCATCAGGTCCAGCAGATTGGTGCCCCCGGCGATGAAGCGGCTGCCGGCCTGGACGCCCTGGCGGCTGGCGTCGGCCTCGTTCTGGACACGCCGATAGTCGAAGACTCTCATGCCTGGCCCCCCGCCATCTGGATGGCCGCGACGATGTTGGGATAGGCGCTGCAGCGACAGAGGTTGCCACTCATGCGCTCGCGGATCTCTTCCTCGCTCAGCCGCATGGGGCCATCGAGGCGCGCCGAGACATGGCTGGGCATGCCGGCCTTGACCTCGTCGAGCAAGGCCACCGCCGAGCAGATCTGCCCAGGCGTGCAATAGCCGCACTGGAAGCCGTCCTTGGCCAGGAAGGCGGCTTGCATGGGATGCAGGCGCTCGGCATTGCCCAGGCCCTCGATGGTGGTGATGGCGTCGCCTTCATGCATGGCGGCCAGGCTCAGGCAGCTGTTGATGCGCTGACCGTTCACCAGCACCGTGCAGGCGCCGCACTGGCCATGATCGCAGCCTTTCTTGGTGCCGGTCAGGTGCAGGTTCTCGCGCAGGGCATCGAGCAGGGTGGTGCGGCTGTCGACCTTGAGCCGGCGCGCCTCGCCATTGATCTGCAGCGTCAGCGGCAGCAGCTGCGGCAGGCGGGCAGCGATGGCCTGGGGTGTCAGGGGCGCGCCACCGCTGGCCTGGGCAAAGGTGTAGCCGGGAATGGCGCTGGTCGCCACCAGCACCGCGGAGGTGCCGAGGAACTGGCGCCGCGACAGGCGCCAGCGAGCATCGGAGTCGGAAGCCATGGTTGGATTCTCATCGTTGGGGGCATATCACGGGAGTTCTGATGACTACCGTGCCGCCAAGGGGGTTCAGGGCGCTGGCGCACCATCGGACAAGGTCGCCATACCGGATGTGTCCAGGCGGCGGAAAAGGGCTCTGGCTGGCGCCTCGGACCGCTTCGCTGAGCAGACCTCAACGTGACGTTGAATACCACTGGGCAGGGGTGCTGAACCGCTTCCGGTCGGCGTCGGTCCCTTACCTGAGGTGGCCTTTCGCTGCCACCGCCTATTCCGACCACGGGGGCACCTGCACCCCGCGGCTTTAACCGTGAGGTCCGCCATGAACGCCACCCCCGCGCGCCAGGTTCAGCCCCTGGCCGAACCCGAGTCCCATACCATCGCCCTGACCCTCAACGGCAAGCAGTTGCAACTGGCCGTCGAGCCCTGGACCACCCTGCTCGATCTCCTGCGCGATCACCTCGACCTGACCGGCACCAAGAAGGGCTGCGATCACGGTCAATGCGGTGCCTGCACGGTGCTGGTCAACGGTACCCGCATCAATAGCTGCCTGGCCCTGGCGGTCATGCAGGATGGCGCCGAGGTCACCACCATCGAAGGCTTGGCCCAGGGCGACCAGCTGCACCCCATGCAGGAAGCCTTCGTCGCCGAAGACGCCTTCCAATGTGGCTATTGCACCCCTGGCCAGATCTGTTCGGCCATCGGCATGCTCAAGGAAGGCCATGCCCAGAGTGAGGCCGAGGTAGCCGAGCAGATGAGCGGTAACCTCTGCCGTTGCGGCGCCTATCGCAACATCCGCGCCGCCATCGAGCGCGCGCGTCCGGCCTGCCAGCAAGGGGAGGGCCGCGAATGAACCGCTTCGGTTATGCCAAGCCCAACGCCGTGCCCGACGCCATCCGCCAGCATGGGCCCCAGACCCATTTCATCGCCGGGGGTACCAACCTGCTGGACCTGATGAAGGAAAACGTCGAACGTCCCACGCAACTGATCGACGTCAACGGCCTGCCCTTGCGTGAGGTCGAGGCAACCCCCGAAGGTGGCCTGCGCATCGGCGCCCTGATAAAGAATGCCGAGGTGGCCTATCACCCCGAGGTGCAGCGTCGTTACCCGCTACTGGCCAAGGCCATCCTCGCCGGCGCCTCACCGCAGCTGCGCAACATGGCCTCTACCGGTGGCAACCTCTTGCAGCGCACCCGCTGCTACTACTTTTATGACGTGGGCACGCCCTGCAACAAGCGTGAGCCCGGCTCCGGCTGCGGTGCCCGCGAGGGGCAGAATCGCATCCATGCCATCCTGGGCCACAGCGAGCAGTGCATCGCCACTCACCCCTCGGACATGTGCGTGGCCCTGGCCGCCCTACAGGCCAAGGTCGAGGTAAGCGGGCCCCAGGGTGATCGCGTCATCGACTTCGCCGATTTCCACCGCCTGCCCGGCGACACCCCGGAGCGCGACACCAACCTTGAGGCCGACGAACTCATTACCGCCGTGACCCTGCCGGCGGAAAGCCTGGCTGCCCACAGCGCCTACCTGAAGATTCGCGACCGCGCCTCCTATGCCTTCGCCCTGGTCTCGGTGGCGGCAGCCCTGGAGCTGGACGGCGAGCGCATCAAGCAGGTGCGTGTCGCCCTGGGTGGCGTGGCCCATAAGCCCTGGCGCCTGCCGGAGGCCGAGCAGGCTCTGGTTGGCCAGGTCGCGGACAAGGCGGCCTTCGGTCAACTGGCCGATCGCCTGCTGCAAGGCGCCGAAGGCTTCGCCCACAACAGCTTCAAGATCGAACTGGCCCGGCGCGCCATCGTCCGCGCCCTTACCGAAGCCGCCGGAGGTACCCTGCAATGACCGTCGTCCATCTGCAAAAAGCCGTTCCCCGCGTCGATGGTCCGCTCAAGGTCACCGGTAAGGCCCTCTATGCCGGCGAATTCAGCGTGCCGGATCTGGCCTTTGGCTTCGTGGTCAACGCCACCATCACCAAGGGGCGTTTGCTCGATCTGGATGTCAGCGAAGCCCTGGCCCAGCCGGGTGTCGTCGAGGTGCTCAGCCACCTCAATCGACCCAAGATGGCCAGCTATGACGAAAGCTACACCGACATGGACGCGGCCGATGGCAAGCCCTTTCGGCCGCTGTACAACGACCGCATCCTCTACAGTGGCCAGCCCATCGCGTTGGTAGTGGCTGACACCTTCGAGGCCGCGCGCCACGCCGCCTCGCTGATCCGTGCCCAATACAGCGAAGAGGAGCACGCCACCGACCTGGCCCAGGCCCGCGATCAGGCCCACGAAGCGCCCATGGAACTGCCGGAAAATCGTGGTAACGCCCCGGCAGCCTGGGCCGCGGCGCCCACTCGTATCGAAGCCGAATACCACTCCGCGGCGGAATTCCATAACCCCATGGAGATGCACGCCTCGACGGTCATCTACCACAAGGACGGCAAGCTGACGGTGCACGACAAGACCCAGGGCGTGCAGAACAGCGCCCAGTTCGTCAGCAGCATCTTCGGTCTGGGCGAAGGCGACGTGAAGGTCATCTCGCCCTTCGTTGGCGGCGCCTTTGGTTCCGGCCTGCGTCCGCAGTACCAGCTGGTCCTGGCGACCATGGCCGCCTTGCAGCTCAAGCGCTCGGTACGGGTCACCCTGACGCGCCAGCAGATGTTCACCTTCGGCTATCGCCCCGAGACCTATCAGCAGGTCAAGCTGGCCTGCGACAGCGACGGCAAGCTGCAGGCCATCGACCACAGCGCCCTGGGCATCACCTCGCGCTTCGAAGACTTCACCGAGATGGTGCTGGTCTGGTCGGCGTCGCTCTATGCCTGCCCCAACGTCAAGCTGGCCTACCAGCTGGCTGCGCTGGACGTCTACACCCCGCTGGACATGCGCGCACCGGGCGCCGTACTGGGCGTCTATGCGCTGGAAAGTGCCATGGACGAACTGGCCTATGCCGCCGACATCGATCCGCTGGAGCTGCGCATCCGCAACTTCACCGATGTCGATCCGGCCAAGGACAAACCCTACTCCAGCAAGGAACTGCTGGAATGCTATCGCCAGGCCGCCGAGCGTTTCGGCTGGGAGCAGCGCAGCATGGCGCCACGTTCCATGCGTGATGGCAATCAACTGGTCGGCTGGGGCATGGCGACCGGGGTCTGGGAGGCCATGCAGCAACCGGCCACGGCCAAGGCCGTGATGAACATCGACGGCAGTCTGGTGGTGGCCAGTGCCACGGCCGATATCGGCACCGGTACCTATACGGTGATGACCCAGATCGCTGCCGAGAACCTCGGGCTGCCGCTGGACAAGGTGACCTTCAAGCTAGGCGATTCCACCCTGCCCAAGGCCCCCCTCGAAGGCGGTTCCTTTACCGTGTCTTCGGTAGGCACCGCCGTGAAGCTGGCCTGCGACCAGTTGCGCCAGCAACTGCTGGATGCGGCCAAGGAGATGGACGACTCGCCGCTGGCCAAGGCCGAACTGGAGCAGGTGGTATTCGCCGACGGCGGCATCAGCCTCAAGACCGATCCTGCCCAGCGCGTCGACTTCACCGCCATCCTCAAGGCGTCCGGTTCGGCGTCCATGGAGACCCTGGCCAGCGCCGAGCCGGCAGAAGAGCGCGACAACTACGCCACCGGTACCCACTCGGCGGTGTTCGTTGAGGTCAAGGTGGACGAGGACTTCGGCAGCGTTCAGGTCAGCCGCGTGGTCACGGCCGTAGCCGCAGGCCGTATCCTCAATCTCAAGACCGGCGAGAACCAGGTGGCCGGTGGCATCGTCTGGGGCATTGGCATGGGCCTGCAGGAAGAGGGGATGATGGACACCACCGAAGGCCGCTGGATGAATCACAGCCTCGCCGAGTACCACTTCCCGGTGCAGGCCGATGTTCATCAGCTGGACGTGATCTTCGTCGAGGAACACGACGAGATCGTCAATCCGCTGGGCGCCAAGGGCATCGGCGAGATCGGCATCGTCGGCGTAGCGCCGGCCATCGCTAACGCCATCTTCCACGCCACCGGCAAGCGGGTGCGGGATCTGCCCATCACCCTGGACAAGGTCTTCGCCGACGAGCTGCTGCACTAGGCTCGGCTGTAGAGGGGTGCAGCGTGACGAAACCCGACGCTTTGCGGTCGAGTCCGCTGCGTTGGGCTTCGACGATGGGGCCGTCTCAACCCAACCTACGGAGGCTACCGTAGGTTGGCGCTGAGCGCAGCGAAGCCCGAAATGTCGTGCTGTGTCCACGCTGTTGGGCTTCGACGATGGAGCCGTCTCAACTCAACCTATGGTGAGGCTACCGTAGGTTGGCGCTGACCGCGGCGAAGCCCAACACCCAAGCTCCGGTAACGAAAAAGGCCCGCCTCCAAGAGACGGGCCTTTTTCAGGCAGTCAGTAAACCGCTATTCGATCACTCGGCGTGCGACGCGCCGTCATGTTCGATTTGCTCTTTGTACTCCAGGGCATCCGCTTCGCTCTGGTAGACACCGACCAATTCCCCTTCCTGTTTCACGTCCCACAGATGCATGCCCAGGCCACGGGCTTCGCGGGACATATGGTCTTCGTCACGTTCGGTTACGGTAATGGTCATGTTATATCTCCTTGGTCGAGCCCGCACTACGGCAGGGCTTGAAGCCCATACTAGAGCGTTTCGCTTCAGGACCAAGGCGTATCTCGGCAACAAGTCGTTACAACTTCTGCGACAATCTGTCGCGTCCGAGGTTGTCTGGCGTACGGACACCATCTGCATTCGCTCATGCCGATGGTGTTGAAGCGATAGACCTCGCAGTCCTTCCTACGGCTGCCCCTTGCACACGGCCGCTGCCGTCTTTTTGATCGCGGCCATGGGCCGCTCCTACTGACTCGTCGGCTTTGTAGGAGCGGCCCATGGCCGCGATAGAAGCTTATCGAAAGCCCGTAGGTCACCTGAGGGGAAGAGCAACCTCCCCAAGCTATTCGCAAGCCCAGCACGAAAGGCACTATCGCACCCACCAGCGCGCCACAAAAGAAAACGCCCTCCGAAGAGGGCGTCATCATTGCGACCAGGATCAGTTGGCGCCTTTCACCGTGCGCCCGTTGACCGAGCCTTCCTTGAGGCTGGTCTGGTATTCCTTGCCGTCGCTCTCCTGCTGGTAGAGACGCACCAGCAGGTAGTCCCAATCCTTGGCGAACCACAGTTCGGTCTTGCGGCTGCTCTTGGTGGGATCACGCACGCGCTCCACCTTGATGGCATCGAACAGACCTAGCGGAGTGCGGATGCGCTCCGGACCGATGACGCGGAAGTCATAGGTGTCGATGCTGTCACCGTCGACGATCTGGTAGCTCATGCTCTTCTTGCCGTCGGCGACGTCCTGCTGCAGCTTGAGCTGGTAGGTCGACTTGTCCAGCAGACCACGATCCAGGGTCAGGCTGACCGGATCGTCCTTGTCCTTGCCGGTAACCTTCTTGGCGGCCCAGTCGAAGGTCAGTTCGCTCTCGCGGCTCTTGCCCAATCCGCTGCGCTTGTACTGGTAGGTATCAGGCAGGAAGGCTTCGCCCTCGCGGCGGAAGGTGCTGGACTCATTGAGGCCGGCGACCAGCATGGAGGCTTCGAACTTCAGCTCCCAGCGGCCATCGGCTTCTTTCTCCAGCGAGCGTTCGGCGGAGCCGCTGACCGGCATCTGCTTCCAGTCGGCGGTGTAGCTGGCCGTGAAGGGCTGCAGGTCGAAGGCGAAGGCCGAGGCACTGCAGAGGGTGGCCAATAGGAACAACAGACGTCGCATCAGTTTCTCCTTGGATCAGGAAAGGGAGGCCGCCACCGTCATCGACGGCAGCGTGGCCCCGGTAGGCGGCAGCGCCTGGCCATCGAGCTCGGCACCCAGGGTACCTAGCCGCAGACGACGTTCGGCGAACAACCGCACCGCCACAGGGTAAAGGAGGTGCTCGGCGGCGTGTACCCGTGTCGCCAGGCTCTCCGCCGTATCTTCCGCCAGGACCGGCACCCGTGACTGCAGGACGACGGGACCGCCATCCAGTTCTTCGGTGACGAAGTGCACGCTGCAGCCATGCCAGGCATCTCCAGCGTCGAGGGCCCGTTGATGGGTATGCAGCCCCTTGTACTGCGGCAGCAGCGAGGGATGGATATTGAGCAGGCGGCCCTGGTAGCGCCGCACGAAGGTCGGCGTGAGGATGCGCATGAAGCCGGCCAGGACCACCAAGTCGGCGCCCTGAGCGTCGATGGCGGCCGCCAGGGCCGCATCGAAGCTATCGCGATCGCCATGCTCGCGGTGGTCGATCACCTGGGTGGCGATCCCCGCCTGACGAGCCCGCTCCAGGCCATAGGCCTCGGCGCGGTTGGCGATCACCGCCGCGATCCGCACGGGCGGCGTCGCGGCGTCGATCAGAGCTTGCAGGTTGCTGCCGTGGCCGGAGATGAGCACCACCACGGCGCAGTCGGCAGGGCTCATCCGTGCTGTTTCAGATTGTTCAGTACGACCTGGTCGGCGCCCTCGGCGGCCTGCTCGATACGGCCGATCACCCAGGGCTGCTCGCCCTCGGCACGCAGCACCTGCAGGGCGCCTTCTACCTGATCCTGGGCCACGCAGATGACCATGCCGACACCGCAATTCAGTACACGGTGCATCTCGGTCTCATCGACGTTGCCCTGCTGCTGCAGCCAGTCGAACACCGCCGGACGCTGCCAGCTGGCCACGTCCACCACCGCCTGGGCACCCTCGGGCAGCACGCGCGGGATGTTGTCCAGCAGACCGCCGCCGGTGATGTGGGCCATGGCCTTGACCGCACCGGTCTCCTTGATCAGCTTGAGCAGCGGCTTCACATAGATGCGGGTGGGCGCCATCAGCAGTTCGGTCAGCGGCTGGCCGTCGAGCTGGATGTTCTCGATGTCGGCGCCGGCTACCTCGATGATCTTGCGGATCAGCGAATAGCCGTTGGAGTGCGGGCCGGAGGAGGGCAGGGCGATCAGGGCGTCGCCGGTGGCGACCTTGGAACCGTCGATGATCTCGGACTTTTCCACCACGCCGACGCAGAAGCCGGCCAGGTCGTAGTCTTCGCCTTCGTACATGCCGGGCATCTCGGCGGTCTCGCCACCCACCAGGGAGCAGCCAGCCTGTTCGCAACCGGTGCCGATGCCGGTCACCACCTGGGCGGCGACGTCGACATTGAGCTTGCCGGTGGCGTAGTAGTCGAGGAAGAACAGCGGTTCGGCGCCGCAGACCACCAGGTCGTTGACGCACATGGCCACCAGGTCGATGCCGATGCTGTCGTGCTTGGCCAGGTTCATGGCCAGACGCAGCTTGGTGCCGACGCCGTCGGTGCCGGAGACCAGTACCGGCTGGCGATAGCCTGCCGGGATCTCGCACAGGGCACCAAAGCCCCCCAGGCCGCCCATGACTTCCGGGCGGGCGGTGCGCTTGGCGACGCCCTTGATGCGTTCTACCAGAGCCTCACCGGCGTCGATGTCTACACCGGCGTCCTTGTAGCTCAGCTGGGGTTGTTTGCTCATGAATCCTGGCCTTTGGCTAATGGCGAAACGAGCCGGCTGGCGCCAGCCGGCAATGAGGCGGGCGATTTTACCAGAAGCCGTGCCAAAGCACGCGGCCCGCCGCGGCCTCCGGTCCGGGCGGCGATGGCACCCGGCCAGCCCCCTGTGGTCTGAGCCTGACCGCCTGCGAATTCGCCGGCTCGGTGCCGGCCTGCTGCGGGCTTCTTCGCAGCCTGGGTTCCCGCACCCTTGCCCGCGGGTCAGGCGGCTTTTAAGGTATGCCCCTTGCCCTTTCTATGGAATCGCCATGCGCCGTCTCGTCCTTCCGTTGCTCGCTTCGCTGCTGGTCCTGAGTCCGCTCGCCCGCGCCGAGGTGGTGGACAACCTCTACCAGGTCCGCGAGCCGGTGGCCTCGCAACAACCGGACGAGCGCAATGCCGCCCTCAAGCGCGCCCTGCAGGTGCTGGCCGGACGCCTGACCGGTAATCCCCAAGCCGGCCAGACCCCGGGTCTGGCCAGTGCCCTGGCGGCGCCCGAATCCCTGATCAGCCAGTACAGCTATGACGCCGGTCCGCCGGAGGTACTGGTGGCCAACTTCGACCCGGCCGCCACCGAGCGCGCCCTGGGCCAGGCGGGTCTGTCGGTGTGGGGCGCCAATCGTCCGGTGGTGATGATCTGGTGGCTCAACGACGCCGACAGCGGGGCGACCCTGCTGGGTGACGGCCAACCCGCCAGCACCGGTGTGCAGCGCGGTGCCCAGCGCGCCGGCCTGCCGATTCGCCTGCCGCTGGCCGATCTCAACGAACAACTGGCTGGCACCGCCGCCAACATCGACGCCAACGATCCGACCGCCTTGCGCCAGGCCTCCGAGCGCTATGGCGCCAATGCACTGCTGGCGGTACATGCCAAGCCCCAGGGTAATGGCTGGCAGGCCCAGTGGCGCCTGTGGAACAACGGCGCTGCCGAGCAGGGCAGCAGCCAGGCAGCCGACCAGGACGCCCTGGCCGCAGCCGTCCTGCAGGACGTCGCCGGGCGCCTGTCGAAGAAGTTCGTCTCCCGCCCTGGCACCACCCAGCCGCTAACCCTGGTCGCCGACAACTCCAACTTCGAGCGCTATGCCCAGCTGCAGAAGGTCCTGGAGCCCCTGTCGAGCCGCCTGGTGAAAGTCGAGGGTACCCAGCTGACCTATGACCTGACGGGCAATCCCGACCAGCTCCAGGCACAGCTTGGCCTGGCCGGTCTGCAGCCGACTTCCGCGCCGGCCGCCCCCGCGTCCCCCGCACCGGCGACGCCGGGTGCTCCGGTGGACGCCACCGTCACGCCGACCGCTCCGGCAGCCCAGCCAGCCCCGTCCGCCCAACCGGCGCGTACCACCCTGTATTTCCGTTGGCCGTGAGGGTAGACGGCCAACACTGAAGCGGCTGCTGCGAGGGGGCCAGGATTTGGTTAGACTTGGCGCCCTCGCGAAACTGCCAAGAGCCGTTCGAGCTGGCATGATGCCTTTACAGCTGCCCCTGGGTATTCGTCTGCGTGACGACGCCACCTTCGTCAATTACTACCCTGGCGCCAATGCTGCGGCGCTCGGCTATGTCGAGCGTCTCTGCGACGCCGATGCCGGGTGGACGGAAAGTCTGATCTATCTGTGGGGCGGTGCGGGTGCCGGCCGCAGTCATCTGATGCAGGCGGCCTGTCACCGCCTGGAAGAGCTGGGCGAGCGGGCCATCTACCTGCCCATGGGTGAACTGGCCGACTATGGCGTGGAGTTGTTCGACAACCTCGAACAGTGCGAACTGGTCTGCCTCGACGATCTCGATGCACTGGCCGGTCAACGGCGCTGGGAAGAGGCGCTCTTCCATCTGTTCAACCGTCTGCGCGATGCCGGCAAACGCCTGCTCATCTCCAGTACCGCCTCGCCGCGGCAACTGCCGGTACAGCTGGCCGATCTTAAGTCACGTCTGACCCTGGCACTGGTCTTCCAGCTGCGACCCCTGTCCGACGAAGACAAGCTGCGCGCCTTGCAGCTGCGCGCTTCTCGTCGCGGCCTGCACCTGACCGACGAGGTCGGCCGCTTCATCCTCTCGCGCAATACCCGCAGCATGGACGCCCTGTTCGACATGCTCGAACGTCTGGATCAGGCGTCACTGCAGGCGCGACGCAAGCTCACCATTCCCTTCGTCAAGGAAATCATGGGCTGGTAGCCGCGCCGGCTCCTACTTCTTCTGCAAGCGACCCGCCAGGGTCGCCAGGCGCTTGCCCAGGGCCCGGCACAGCGCCGTTTCCTGTTCGTCCAGCGCGCGCTTGCCATCCGCCCCGGCGAAATGACTCGGGCCATAGGGTGTACCGCCCCCCCTGGTTTCCAGCAGGGCGCTCTCGCTGTAGGGCAGGCCGGTGATGAGCATGCCGTGATGCAGCAGCGGCAGGGCCATGGACAGCAGCGTGCTCTCCTGACCACCGTGCAGACTGGCAGTGGAGGTGAAGACGCCGGCGGGCTTGTCCACCAGGGCACCGGTCAGCCAGAGGCTGTTGGTTCCATCCAGAAAATACTTCATCGCGGCGGCCATGTTGCCGTAGCGCGTCGGGCTGCCCAGGGCGAGTGCAGCGCAGTCGCGCAGATCATCGAGGGTGGCATAGACCGCACCCTGCTCGGGCACTGCCGGGGCAACAGCAGCGCACTCGGCGGACACCGCCGGCACCGTACGCAGGCGCGCGGCCATGCCGGCCATCTCGACCCCGCGTGCAACCTGGCGAGCCATCTCGGCGGTGGCGCCATGGCGGCTGTAGTAGAGCACCAGGACGTAGGCTTCGGGGGTCATTGCAGGATCTCCAGTACACGCTCGGGGGGACGACCGACGACAGCGCGTTCGCCGCACACGGCGATGGGTCTTTCGATCAGCTTGGGATGGGCGGCCATGGCCGCGATCAGGGCGTCTTCGTCCAGCTCCGGATCGGCCAGGTTCAATTCGCGATAGGCCTCCTCACCGGTACGCAGCAACTGGCGCGCCTCCAGGCCCAGCTTGCCGAGCAACTCGCGCAAGGCGCTGGCATCCGGCGGCGTCTCCAGGTAGGGCACCACCGACACGGCTAGCTCGCGGCTTTGCAGCAGCTCAAGCGCTGCCCGCGATTTCGAGCAGCGCGGATTGTGATAGAGGACGATTTCACTCATGGGCTGATCCATAGAAGGTAAGATGCCCATTGTAGCGGGTTGGCGAGGACTGCCGCGCCAGCCCTTGACCGTGCCTTTCGAGGAACCGCCAATGCCGGCCCGCTTGCGTGAACTGCTGTCCTTCGTTCGCTACCTCGCCGACCGCTTCATCGAGGATCGCGCGCCCAACAACGCCGCGGCCCTGACCTACACCACGCTCTTCGCCGTGGTCCCGGTGATGACCGTGACCTTCGCCATGCTCTCGGCGATACCCGCCTTCCAGGGCACCGAAGTGCAGATCCAGGCCTTCATCTTCCGCAATTTCGTGCCCTCCACCGGGGCGACCCTGGAGGAATACCTGCGCAACTTCATCGAGCAGGCCCGTCACCTGACCTGGCTGGGCGTGGCCCTCTTGGCGGTGACGTCCTTCTTCATGCTGGTGACGGTGGAAAAGACCTTCAACGACATCTGGCGGGTACGCATTCCGCGGCGCGGGGTCTCTAGCTTCCTGCTCTACTGGGCGGTGCTCAGCCTGGGCCCCCTGCTGCTGGGAGCCGGCTTCGCCATGAGCACCTACCTGGCCTCGGTGGCCCTGGTCTTTGGCTCCTACGGTATGTCCGGTGCGCAGATGCTGCTCAAGGTCACGCCACTACTGTTCAGCATTGCCGCCTTCACCTTGATGTACGCCGCTGTGCCCAACACCCGGGTCCCCCTACGCCATGCGCTGATTGGCGGTGCCCTGACCGGGGTGCTGTTCGAGGCGGCCAAGAGCCTGTTCGGTCTCTATGTCTTCTATTTTCCCGGCTACCAGCTGATCTATGGCGCCTTCGCCACGGTGCCGCTGTTTCTGGTCTGGATCTATGTCTGCTGGCTGATCGTGCTGCTGGGGGCGGAGGTGGTGTGCAGCCTGTCCACCACCCATCATTGGCGGCGCGCGCCGCTGCCGGCGTTCTTCATCCTGCTCGCCGTGCTGCGGGCCTTTCTGGAGCGGCAGCAAAGCGGTTCCAGTCTGCACCTGGGGCGGTTGCACCAGGCTGGCTGGAAGCTGCCGGAGCACGAATGGCACGCAGTGCTGGCGTTCCTGCAGCAGGAGCGTCTGGTGTGCCAGAACGACAGCGGTCACTGGGTACTCTGCCGCGACCTGCACGGCTATGCCCTGCTGGATCTGCTGGACCGTTCCCCCTGGACACCTCCCGCACCGGATTGCTGGCCGCCCGCCGAGCGCTTTCCCGGTGACTGGTATCCGCAGTTGCAGGAGGCCTTCACCCGACTGCAAGCGCAGCGTCATGAACTGCTGGCTGGCAGCGTGGCGCAATGGTTGCGGGTTGCGCCGCCCCTGGAAGAGAGCGGGGCTGCCAGACGATGAGCGTTGCCGCACGCCACGGGCTGATCAGCGGTCGCGTTCAAGGCGTCTACTACCGCGAGAGCACCCGGCAGGAGGCACAGCGACTGGGCGTCACCGGTTGGGTACGGAATCTGAAGGATGGCGGGGTGGAGTGCCACCTGGAAGGCTCGTTCGAGGCACTTGCCCGCATGGAGCGCTGGCTCTGGCAGGGGCCGGCAGCGGTGCGGGCGACCGGGGTGGAACTGGAGGAGGTGGCCTGTGCAGGCTTCACTGACTTCCAGGTCAGGCGCACGGACGCCTGACCTGGAGCGGTAGCCCTTAGCGGGCCTTGAGGAAGCCGACGATCTCGGCCAGGGCGACATTCTGGCTTTCGCTGTCGGTACGGCCCTTGTACTCGACCAGGCCTTCATTGAGGCCGCGCTCACCCACCACCAGGCGGTGAGGGATGCCGATCAACTCCATGTCGGCGAACTTCACGCCAGGGCTGGTCTTCTTGTCGCGGTCGTCCAGCAGCACATCGAAGCCAGCGGCCTTCAGCTCGGCGTAGAGGCGGTCGGTCGCCTCCTTCACCGCGGCGTTTTCGTACTTCATGGGCACCAGGGCGATCTGGAAGGGCGCCAGGGCGGCCGGCCAGCGGATGCCACGCTCGTCGTGGTTCTGCTCGATGGCGGCGGCGACCACGCGGGACACGCCGATACCGTAGCAGCCCATGGCCAGGACGGCGGGTTTGCCTTCTTCGCCCAGGACCGACAGCTTCATGGCCTCGCTGTACTTGGTGCCCAGCTGGAAGATGTGGCCCACTTCGATACCGCGCTTGATCACCAGGGTGCCCTGGCCGTCCGGGCTCGGATCGCCGGCTACCACGTTGCGCAGGTCGGCGACCTGGGGCAGCGGCAGATCGCGCTCCCAGTTGACGCCGAAGTAGTGCTTGTCTTCCTGGTTGGCGCCGATGCCGAAGTCGCTCATCAGGGCGACCGAGCGATCGATGATGCAGGGAATCGACAGATTCATCGGACCCAGGGAGCCGGGGCTGGCGCCAATGGCGGCACGGATCTCGGGTTCGGTGGCGAACACCAGGGGGCTGGCGACCTCCGGCAGGTTGGCTGCCTTGATTTCATTGAGTTCGTGATCGCCACGCACCACCAGGGCGACCAGCTTGCCTTCCTCGGCGCCGCGAACCACCAGGGTCTTCACGGTCTTCTCGATGGCCAGACCGAATTTCTCCACCAGATCGGCGATGGTCTTGGTGTCGGGGGTGTCTACCAGACGCAGCTCCTCGGTGGCGGCGCCGCGCGCGGTTTCCCGCGGCAGGGCCTCGGCCTTCTCGATGTTGGCGGCGTAGTCGGAGCTGTCGCTGAAGGCGATGTCGTCTTCACCAGAGCCGGCCAGCACATGGAATTCATGGGAACCACTGCCACCGATGGAGCCGTTGTCGGCCTGCACCGGCCGGAAATTCAGGCCCAGGCGGCTGAAGACATTGCAGTACGCCTGGTACATGGCGTCATAGGTTTGCTGCAGCGACGCCTGGTTCAGGTGGAAGGAATAGGCATCCTTCATCACGAACTCGCGACCACGCATCAGGCCGAAGCGCGGACGGATCTCGTCACGGAACTTGGTCTGGATCTGATAGAGGTTAATCGGCAGCTGCTTGTAGCTGTTCAGCTCGTTGCGCATCAGGTCGGTGATGACTTCCTCGTGGGTCGGGCCCACGCAGAAATCACGCTGATGGCGATCCTTCAGGCGCAGCAGCTCGGGACCGTACTGCTCCCAGCGACCGGATTCCTGCCACAGCTCGGCGGGCTGGATCGCCGGCATCAGCACCTCCAGGGCGCCGGTGGCGTTCATTTCCTCGCGCACCACGGCCTCCACCTTGCGCAGCACGCGCAGGCCCAGCGGCAGCCAGGTATAGAGACCGGAGGCCAGCTTGCGGATCATGCCGGCGCGCAGCAGCAGCTGGTGGCTGATCACCACGGCATCGGAAGGGGTTTCTTTGAGGGTGGACAGCAGGAACTGACTGGTACGCATGGCTAGGCGGTCTGTCGGCATCGAGACGGGACCGGCATTGTACGGTGGGGTGGGGCAGGGCGTACAGGGACGCGGGCGGTGCTGATCGGAGGCCGGAAAAGAACAGCCCGGCGAAGGCCGGGCTGCTGGATCGTGCGAGAAGCGCTGGCCTCTATCAGAGGATGTTCAGCGGGTACTCGGTGATCAGGCGGAACTCGTTGACGGTGCCGCCGGTGCTGGCGTCGCCACGGTGCCAGGCTTGACGGACACGGAAGGACAGGTCCTTGGCCGGGCCGCTTTGCAGGACGTATTTGGCTTCGACGTTGGTCTCGCGCTCTTTGTCGCCATCCTGATACAGGCCAGCGTAGGCGGTGCCGCCCTTGGGTGCGTCGATATCATGGCCGTAGATGTAACGGGCCATGAAGCTCAGGCCGGGTACGCCCAGGGTGGCCATGTTCAGGTCGTAGCGAGCCTGCCAGGACTTCTCGCCAGAGGCGTTGAAGTCGGAGTACTGGATGGAGTTGGCCAGGAAGATACTGTCGCCACCATTACCGGTATTGCCATTTCTGCCACCTACGCCGACGTAGTCGAATGGCGCATCGCTGCTCACGCCTTGGTAGGCCAGGGTGAAGGTGTGGGCGTCGACGCTGTAGGCGGCGGCCAGCGAGTAGGCGTTGTTACTGAAGTCGCCCAGCTTGGCGCTGCCGGCATCCTTGGTGTAGTAGTAGTTGAAATCGAAGGTCAGCGCCTGGTTGGCACTCAGCGGCTTCACAAAGTTGACGTTGGCGTAGTACTGGTTCCACAGATCTTCCATGCGGCCGTAATACAGCGACGCATTCAGCTGATCGTTGATCTTGTATTTGCCGCCCACGTAATCAGCTGAGCTGGACGTGAAGCCGGAGGCATACGTCGAACCCAGATTTCCGTCATGGTAGGTGTTGGTGCGGTCACGCGCAGCGGTGATGTGGCCAGCTTCAAGGAACAGGTTGTCGATTTCTTCGCTGGTCAGCATGAAGCCGGTGGCGGTCTGCGGGAACAGGCGGCTGCCACCCACGGCGAAGACCGGGGAGGTGGGCTGCACGTTGCCGTACTTCAGGACGGTGTTGGAGATGCGCAGCTTGACGGCGGCGCCACCGGTTGAGTACTCGTCCTTGTTGCGACCGTCGCTGTCAACCTGCAGGTTGCCGGAACCGACATGGCCACGGCCGCCATCCAGTTTCAGACCCAGGTAGCCAAAGGCGTCCACACCGACACCGACGGTGCCTTGGGTGAAGCCCGATGCGTAGTTCAGCAGGAAGCCATGGCTCCAGTCTCTACGATCGTTGGCGCCGTTCTTGAGGTCCCGGTTGAAGTAGTAGTTGCGGTTCAACAGGGTCAGCTTGCTGTCTTCGACAAAGCCCTTGGACTCGGACTGCTGGTCGGCGAAAGCCAGTTGAGTGGTCCCTGCGGCTACTGCCAGGGCGAGAATGCTCCACTTCATCGCTTGCATCAGAAATGCTCCTTTGGGTTGAAAGTCAGCCATCGTGTCAGCCGTGGCTGTTTGTTCTAATAGCGGCACATATAGCACCTCTCTTGGAGAGGCGATAGGTTTCATCAAAATTTTGCGTGTAATGAACGGATTAGCCAAGACTCTTAAGAAATCTCTTTAAGAGTTCCCCTCCGATCGTCGTACCCGGATCGTGATAGCAAAAAGCATGCACAAATCTGAAATTCCAGTGCCCGCCTGTCTTTCGCGGGTCCATTCCCTGGGCCCTGGGCAGTTTCCAGAGCGCTGATTGCACCTTTGTGACACCAAAGGTTCCACTTACCCGAGGTCATGCACACTTTTAGTGCTGACCGGTGTTAGCAGGAGATGAGATGTTCCAAATCGACTCACGGTTGGCCGGCGACACCCTGGAGGTGGCGTCCTTGACGCTCTGCCAGGTGCTGTTGCTGAACGATCAACGCTATGACTGGCTGGTTCTGGTACCGCGACGTGAAAGTGTTACCGAGGTGCTCGATCTGTCACCGCCGGACCAAGCGCAACTGTGGCGAGAGGTGACACTTGTCGCTGGGGTGTTGCGTGAGGCAAAGCCGGATTGCAAATTGAACATTGGTGCCCTGGGTAACATCGTCCGGCAACTGCATCTGCATATCCTGCTGCGGCGGGAAGGTGATCCTGCCTGGCCTGGCCCGGTTTGGGGGCATTCGCCTCGCGAGCCCTACAGCGAAGAAGCCGGACAGGCGGCCGTTGCCCGCTGGCGGGCGCAGTTGGAGCAGGAGTTACAGGCATGACCCTCGAAGAACGTATCGCCGATCTGGAAATGCGCCAGGCGTTTCAGGACGACACCATCCAGACCCTCAATGACATCATCGTCGAGCAGCAACGCGCCCTGGATCGCTGTGCGGCGCAGATCCGCCTGCTGGCCGAGCGCCAGGCCGAGTTGCAAAGCGGCGGTGGCGGGGGGATGCCGGACGAGGCGCCGCCGCCCCACTATTGAGATCCGTTCCGCAGCTGAATCTTGTTGTCGCCCTGACGTACGTGCGCGACTGTCTTTGCCGGCTACTCTAGCGGTACTGCATCTTTGCACTTTTTTGGTGCAGTCCGGCCTCGTCCCTTGTGGAACTCGCTCCGGGAGAGGCCTGTCCTCTGCGGAGCGAAGCCCACAGCACCTTCAGGACGGAGTACGGTTATGGCGTTTTTCACCGCTGCCAGCCAAGCGGATTTCCAACAACAACTCAAAAATGCCCTCGCGGCCCATGTCGAAGGGGAAACCCTCGAGCAACTGGAGCGCTTTACCGCCCAGTTCTTCGGCATCGTCCCGCTGGAAGAACTCACTCAACGCCGGCTGTCCGACCTGGTCGGCTGCGTACTGTCGGCCTGGCGGCTGCTGGATGTCTTCGATCCCGCCGAACCGCGGGTTCAGGTCTTCAACCCGGATTACGAGCGACACGGCTGGCAATCGAGCCATACCGTGGTCGAGGTGCTGCATGTCGATTCGCCGTTCCTGGTGGACTCGGTGCGCATGGAACTCAATCGCCAGGGTTACAGCGTCCATACCCTGCAGAACAGCGTCCTCAGCGTGCGCCGGGATGCCCAGGGCCGCCTGATCGAACTGCTGCCCAAGGGACAGCAGGGCGAAGGGGTAAGCCGCGAGGCACTGATGTTCCTCGAGATCGACCGCTGCGCGGCAGCCACCGAGTTGCGCACCCTGGAAGCCGCGCTGCAGGAAATCCTCGGCGAGGTGCGGCTGACGGTCGGTGACTTCGCTGCCATGAAGGCCAAGGTCGCCGACCTGCTGGGCTGGCTGGATCAGCGTCCGGCCGGGGTGGACGACGGCGAGCTGGCCGAGGTCAAGGCCTTCCTGGACTGGCTGCGCAACGACAGATTCACCTTTCTTGGCTACGAGGAATTCACCGTCGAGGGCGATGGTGATACCGCGATACAACACTATGTGCCCGACTCCCTGCTGGGACTGTCGCGGCGTCTACGCGGTCGACCGGAAACCGCCGAGATCAGCCTTTCCGGCGATCCGCTGCGCTATCTGCGCGAGCCGGTGCTGCTGTCCTTCGCCAAGGCCGCCGATCCAAGTCGCGTGCATCGTCCGGCCTATCCGGATTTCGTCTCCCTGCGTGAAGTGGACACCAATGGCCGGGTGGTGCGCGAGCATCGTTTCATGGGGCTCTATACCTCCAGCGTCTACAACGACAGCGTGCGCGAGATCCCCTACATCCGCCGCAAGGTCGACGAGGTGCGGCGACGTGCCGATTTTGACAGCAGTGCCCACCTGGGCAAGGAGCTGGCGCAGGTCCTCGAAGGGTTGCCACGGGACGATCTGTTCCAGACCCCGGTAGACGATCTCTTCAGCACCGCCATGGCCATCGTGCAGATCCAGGAGCGCAGCAAGGTCCGCGTCTTCCTGCGCCGCGATCCCTATGGCCAGTTCTTCTATTGCCTGGCCTATGTGCCACGCGACATCTACTCCACCGAAGTCCGCCAGCGTATGCAGCAGATCCTCATGGATCGCCTGCATGGCACCGATTGCGAGTTCTGGACCTTTTTCTCCGAGTCCGTGCTGGCGCGGGTGCAGTTCATCCTTCGCGTCGATCCGCTGCAGCCGCAGGACGTCGATCCGGCGCGCCTGGAGCAGGAGATGGTGCAGGCCTGCCGTAGCTGGAAGGACGACTTCGCCAGCCTGATGGTGGACAGCTTCGGCGAGGCCCAGGGCACCTCCATCCTGGCCGACTATCCGCTGGGTTTCCCGGCCGGTTACCGCGAGCGCTTCGCACCGCACCTGGCCGTGGTGGACATGCGTCACCTGTTGGCCCTGAATGACGAGCGTCGTCTGGCCATGGGTTTCTACCAGCCGCTGACCCAGACCGGCGACAACATCCTGCACTGCAAGCTCTATCACGCCGATACGCCCCTTGCGCTGTCGGACGTCCTGCCGATCCTGGAAAACCTCGGTCTGCGGGTACTGGGTGAATTCCCCTACGAGCTGCGTCATCGCAATGGTCGCCGCTACTGGATCCATGATTTCGCCTTCACCACCGTGGCCGGGCTGGAGCTGGACCTGCAGCAACTCAACGACACCTTCCAGGACGCCTTCGTCCAGGTGGTGGACGGCCAGGCGGAAAATGACAGCTTCAACCGGCTGGTACTGACCGCCGGGCTGCCCTGGCGTGACGTCGCGGTACTACGGGCCTATGCGCGCTATCTCAAGCAGATCCGCATCGGCTTCGACATCGGTTATATCGCCGCCACCCTCAACGCCCATGTCGACATCGCCCGGGAACTGGTGCGGCTGTTCCGCATGAAGTTCTACCTGGCGCGGCGCATGACCAGTGAAGACCTGGACGACAAGCAGCAGCGCCTGGAGCAGGCCATCCTCAGCGCCCTGGACGACGTCGCGGTACTCAACGAGGACCGCATCCTGCGGCGCTACCTGGACCTGATCAAGGCGACCTTGCGCACCAACGTCTTCCAGACCGATGCCGCCGGCAAGCCCAAGGCCTACTTCAGCTTCAAGCTCGATCCCAAGGCCATTCCCGAGCTGCCGCGCCCGGTGCCGCGCTACGAGATCTTCGTCTACAGCCCGCGTGTGGAAGGCGTGCACCTCCGCTTCGGCAATGTCGCCCGTGGCGGCCTGCGCTGGTCGGATCGTGAGGAGGACTACCGCACCGAAGTGCTGGGCCTGGTCAAGGCGCAGCAGGTCAAGAACTCGGTGATCGTGCCCGTGGGCGCCAAGGGCGGCTTCGTGCCGCGGCGACTGCCCACCGGTGGCTCCCGTGACGACATCCAGGCCGAGGCCATCGCCTGCTACCGCATTTTCATCAGCGGGCTGCTGGACATCACCGACAACCTCAAGGATGGCGAGGTGGTTCCGCCTGCCGCAGTGGTGCGCTACGACGGCGACGATCCCTATCTGGTGGTGGCGGCCGACAAGGGCACCGCGACCTTCTCCGATATCGCCAACGGTATCGCCCAGGACTACGGTTTCTGGCTCGACGACGCCTTCGCCTCCGGTGGCTCGGCGGGTTACGACCACAAGAAGATGGGCATCACTTCCCGGGGCGCCTGGGTCAGCGTGCAGCGCCACTTCCGTGAGCGCGGCATCGACGTCCAGACCGATCCGGTCACCGTGGTGGGCATCGGCGACATGGCCGGCGACGTCTTCGGCAACGGTCTCTTGCGCTCGCGCAGCCTGGAGCTGGTGGCGGCCTTCAACCACCTGCACATCTTCATCGATCCCAATCCGGACGCCGAACGTAGCTATGTCGAGCGCGAGCGGCTGTTCAACCTGCCACGTTCGAGCTGGACCGACTACGATGCCAGCCTGATCTCCCAGGGCGGCGGGATCTTCCCGCGCAGTGCCAAGCGCATCGCCATCAGCCCCGAGATGAAGGCGCGCTTCGACCTGCGGGCCGATCACCTGACGCCCAACGAGCTGATCAATGCCCTGCTCAAGGCGCCGGTCGATCTGATCTGGAATGGCGGTATCGGCACCTACGTCAAGGCCAGCTTCGAAACCCATGCCGATATCGGCGACAAGGCCAACGATGGCCTGCGCGTGGACGGTTGCGACCTGCGTGCCAAGGTGATCGGCGAGGGTGGCAACCTGGGCATGAGCCAGCTGGCGCGGGTGGAATTCGGCCTGCACGGCGGCGCCTGCAACACCGACTTCATCGACAACGCCGGTGGCGTGGACTGCTCCGACCATGAGGTCAACATCAAGATCCTGCTGGGCGATGTGGTTTCCGCTGGCGACATGACGGTCAAGCAGCGCAACACGCTGATGGGCGAGATGACCGACGAGGTCGGCGAGCTGGTGGTTGCCAACAACTACATGCAGACCGGTGCCCTGTCCCTGGCGGAATACCGGGCGCGGACCCACCTGGCCGAATACCAGCGGCTGATCGTGGATCTCGAGGGTCGCGGCAAGCTGGATCGTACGCTGGAATTCCTGCCCAGCGACGAGGTGCTCGCCGAGCGCGCCGCCAAGGGGCAGGGGTTGACCCGTTCCGAGCTGTCGGTGCTGATCTCCTACAGCAAGATCGACCTCAAGGAACAGTTGCTGGCCTCTTCGATGCCGGACGACGACTACCTTGCCCGGGACATGCAGGGGGCCTTCCCGCAACGCCTGACCGAGCAATTCCCCGAGGCGATGGCGCGCCATCGCCTCAAGCGCGAGATCGTCGCCAACCAGATCGCCAACGACCTGATCAACCACATGGGCATCACCTTCGTGCAGCGCCTGTGCGAATCCACCGGCATGAGCGCGGCCGATGTTGCCCGGGCCTATGTGGTAATGCGCGACGTGCTGCATCTGCCGCACTGGTGGCGTCAGGTGGAAGCCCTGGATCATCAGGTGCCGGCCGAACTGCAGCTGCGTCTGATGAGCGAGCTGATGCGCCTGGGGCGCCGGGCCACCCGCTGGTTCCTGCGCAGCCATCGCAGTGGCCTGGATGCCGGGGCCGTGGCGGCCTTCTTCGGACCGCGTATCGCCGCACTGGGCGTACGCCTCGACGAACTGCTGCAGGGCGAGCCGCGCCAGGACTGGGAGGAACGCTTCCGCGCCTATACCGAGGCGGGCGTTCCCGAATTGCTGGCACGGGTCGTGGCTGGGACCAATCACATCTATACGCTGCTGCCGGTCATTCAGGCCGCGGAGGTCACTGCCCAGGATCCCCTGGAAGTGGCGGCCACCTGGTTCGCTGCGGGCGATGTGCTGGATCTGGCCTGGTATCAGCAGCAGCTCAACCAGCTGCCGGTGGCCAATGCCTGGCAGGCCTTGGCGCGCGAGGCGTTCCGCGACGAGGTGGATCTCCAGCAACGCACCATCACTATCGGCATGCTCAACTTGAGCGAGGCGCCCAGTGATCCGGAGGCACGGCTCTCGCTGTGGCTGGAGCGGCACCGGGCAGCGGTGGAGCGCTGGCGCGGGCTGCTGGTGGATCTGCGTAATGCCACCGGACAGGACTACGCGATGTACAGCGTCGCCAGTCGTGAACTGGCGGATCTGGCCAGCAGCAGCGTCTGAGGTGTAGGGTGTCCTTGAGCGAGGCTCAAGGACACCCTGAGTCCAGAGGGCAATGAAAAGGCGGCGTACCCCCGGGTGCGCCGCCTTTTTTGCTGTCTGGGGGCCGATCAGTGACTGGCCGGGTCGCTCGGGGACCTCAGGGCATCCAGGCCTTGCAGTAGCGCCTGGTGGAAGCGTTCTGGCGCCTGCATCTGGGGCGCATGACCCAGATCGTCGAATTCCACCAGCGTCGCCTGGGGAATGCGCTTGGCCGCTGCCTTGCCCAATTCAGGATAGTGACCCAGTCGCGCCTTGATCTCGGCCGGGGCCGCATCCTTACCTATGGCGGTGGTATCGCGCTGGCCTATCAACAGCAGGGTCGGCATGCGCAGCTGCCCGAATTCATAGACCACCGGCTGGCTGTAGATCATGTCGTAGATCAGCGCCGAGTTCCACGCGACCCTCTCCTTGCCCGGGCCGTCATTAAGCCCAGCCAGCATGGTTACCCAGCGCTCGTAACGGGGCGACCACTGACCGGCGTAATAGGTGGTCCGTTCGTAGTCGCGGATGGCGTCTGCCGAGGTCTTGAGCTCCCGGGCGTACCACTGGTCGACGCTACGATAGGGCACGCCCAGGGCCTTCCAGTCTTCCAGTCCGATCGGATTGACCAGGACCAGTTGCTCGGTGGCCTGGGGGTAGAGGAGGGCGTAGCGGGTCGCCAGCATGCCACCTGTCGAATGCCCGATCAGGGTCGCCTGGGCGATGCCCAGATGGTCGAGCAGGGCCCGGGTGTTGGCCGCCAGTTGCTGGAAGCTGTACTGGTAGTGGGCCGGCTTGCTGGACTTGCAGAAGCCGATCTGATCCGGCGCCACGACCCGATAGCCGGCAGCACTCAGTATCCGGATGCTGTCTGCCCAGGTGCCGGCGCAAAAGTTCTTGCCGTGCAAGAGCACCAGGGTTCGCCCTTTGGGTTCTCCGCTTGGCGCGACATCCAGATAGGCCATCTCAAGGCGCTGCTGCTGGGAGTCGAAGGCAAAGGTCCGTACCGGGAAGTCGTAGTCGAAGCCTTCGAGACGTTCTCCATAGACGGTGTCGGCCAGGGCAGGCGAACTGAGGAGCAGGGTAGTCAGGGGGAGGGCGAGACGCAGGGACATGAGTCGATCCGGAGGGTCAAACCTGCTCCGACTGGCAAGCTGCAGGGAAGATTCCGGAGCGCCGGGCAACGGCTGTCGCAATTTATGTCGATACCTACCGTCCATGCCGTTTCGCTTCGCGTCAAGCTTAGGGTCTGATAGTCTGAGAGACCCTTGTCCACGTTTCTGCGCACCTCTCTCCCTGCGCTTTCTTCCGATCACGTGAGGTTCCCGGTTTGGCGCTCGAGTCATCTTTTAAGACCCAGCCCGATGCTCTGGCCGACTGCGCCAACGAGCCGATCCAGATTCCCGGCAGCATTCAGGAACATGGCTTCCTGTTCGCTGTAGAGGAACCGGATCTGCGCATCGTGCAGGCCAGCGCCAATGTCCGCGAATACCTTGGCCTGGCCGTGGAAGACGTGCTTGGCCGAACCCTGGGCGAACTGTTGCCAGAGCGAGACCTGCCCGCCATGCTCGGTGCGCTCACGCAGGAAGAGCAGAATCCCATCTACCAGGGCGACGTGACCCTGGGCCCGCAGCAGCAGACGTTCGCTCTATTCATGCATCGCTTCGGTGGCGTGCTGATCGTCGAGTTCGAAGCGCCGGTGGACAGCCGGCTCGGTCTCAATACCCTCTATCCCATGGTGCGGGTATTCATCGAACAGCTGCATCAGGCCGAAACCGTCGAGGCCATCGCGACCCTGGCGGTGCGCGAGGCCAAGCGCATTTCCGGTTTCGATCACACCATGATCTATCGCTTCGACGAAGACGGTCATGGCCAGGTGCTGGCAGAGGAACTCGACCCGGGCGTACCCAGCTATCTGGGGCTGAGGTTTCCTGCTTCGGACATTCCCGCCCAGGCGCGTCGGCTGTATCTGGAAAATCGCATTCGGGTGATCGGCAACGCCAACTATGAGCCGTCGCCCCTGCAACCACAGACCAACCCTGTCACTGGGCAGCCGCTCG
The DNA here is from genome assembly GCF_965111925.1 of Pseudomonas sp. Marseille-Q7302. Taxonomy (NCBI): domain Bacteria; kingdom Pseudomonadati; phylum Pseudomonadota; class Gammaproteobacteria; order Pseudomonadales; family Pseudomonadaceae; genus Pseudomonas; species Pseudomonas sp. Marseille-Q7302. The sequence goes on from NZ_CBCOPK010000001.1 coordinate 1,626,968, forward strand.
ATCTCAGCTTCGCGCAACTGCGCAGCGTCTCGCCGGTGCACCTGCAGTACATGAGGAACATGGGCACCCTGGCGTCCATGTCCATTTCCATCGTGGTTGGCGGCCGTCTCTGGGGCCTGGTGCTCTGCCACGACCGCCAGCCGCAGCGCGTCTCCTTCCAGACGCGCACGGCCTGCGAGCTGTTCGGTCGCGTGCTGTCGTTGCAGATCGATGCGGCCGAGACCCACGCGCAATCCGATCGCCGCCTGGCGCTGCGCCAGTCCATGGTACAGATGCTCTCGACCATGGCCGACCGCGACAGCGTTTGCCAGGGTCTGCTGGAGTTGCCGCAGGTCTATCTGGACTTCGCGCGGGCGCAGGGCGCCGCCATCGTCTCTTCCGAAGGCACCGAACTGATCGGCCAGACTCCGCCGCGCGAGGTGGTGGATGGCCTGGTCGAATGGCTGTCGGTCAACGTCAAGGACCACTACATCACCGATAACGTCGCCAAGGACATCGCCGAGCTGCCGCAGCTCGCCCAGCATGCCGCCGAGCTGCCGCAGCTCGCCCAGCATGCCGCTGGGGTGTTGGCCGTGCCCATTTCCGAGTTGCATTCCCACTATCTGATCTGGTTCCGCAGCGAGCTGGTTCAGGTGGTCAACTGGGCAGGGCGGCCGACCAAGCAGGAAGGCAGCGACGGACGGCTGTCGCCGCGGCAAAGTTTCGTGCTCTGGCAGGAAACGGTACGGGGGCTGTCGCTACCCTGGTCCGCGCTGGAGCTGGAAAGCGCCATCGAGCTGCGCAACGCGGTCCGCGGCATCGTGCTGCGCAAGGCCGAGGAAATGGCCGAACTGGCCGAAGAACTGCAGCGCAGTAACAAGGAATTGGCCGCCTTCTCCTACAGCGTGTCTCACGACCTGCGCGCACCGCTGCGGCATATCGCCGGCTATGCCGAGCTGCTGGGCGACATCGAAGGTGGCAAGCTGTCGGATCGCGGGCGCCGATTCCTGGAAAACATCGGGTCTTCGGCGCGCTTCGCCGGCAGCCTGGTCGACAATCTGCTGAGCTTCTCGCAGATGGGACGAGCGGCGATCCGCTACTCCGACGTCAACCTCACCGCGCTGGTGGAGGCCATCCGCGAAGAGATGGCGCCGGACTACGAGGAGCGGGAGGTCGAATGGCGTGTCGGTCCGCTTCCCGTGGTCATCGCCGACGCCGCCTTCGTTCATCTCGCCTTGCGCAATCTCCTGGCCAACGCCATCAAGTACAGCCGTTATGAAGAGCCTGCGGTGATCGAGATCGGCACCTTGCCGAGCGATTCCGAAGACATCATCTTCGTCCGGGACAATGGCGTCGGCTTCAACATGGATTACGTGGGCAAACTGTTCAGGGTCTTCCAGCGTTTGCACCACACCGATGAATTCGAAGGGGTCGGTATCGGTCTGGCCAGCGTCAGACGCATCATCGAGCGCCATGACGGTCGCGTCTGGGCAGAAGGTGCCATAGGCGAGGGCGCTACCTTCTATTTCGCTCTGCCCAAACAACGCCCTTCACCGGTACACAAAAGGTAGTTCTCTTCATGCTCAAACCCATTGTGCTGGTCGAAGACAATCCGCACGATCTGGAACTCACCCTGGTGGCTCTGGAGCGCAGTCAGCTGGCCAACGATGTCGTGGTCCTGCGTGACGGCGCCGAAGCGGTCAGCTATCTGCTCAGGCGCGAGCCCTATGCCGATCGCGAGACCGGCAATCCCGCGGTGATGTTGCTGGATCTCAAGCTGCCCAAGGTCGATGGCCTCGAAGTCCTCGAGGTGGTGCGAGGTACGCCCGAACTGTGCAGCATCCCTGTCGTTATGTTGACTTCGTCACGGGAAGAGCCTGATCTCGAGAAAGCCTACGAGCTGGGAGTGAACGCTTACGTGGTCAAGCCGGTCGAGTTTCGTGATTTCGTCGCCGCGATCAGTGATCTCGGCGTATTCTGGGCCGTGCTCAATGAGCCGCCGCCAGGATCGCGACGGGTGACACGGCGGACTGGCCGCTAGCGAGTGAGCAGAATCAGTCCCTCTGTATCCAGTAATCCGCGACCGGCAGAGATGCGCGCCCCGGGTCCCCTGAGTGAACAGATCCAAGGCCGACGTCCGTTTATGCCTCTCTCGAAACAGATCAAGATCCTGCTGGTAGAAGACAGCAAGCTCGACGCCGAGCTGATCCTGATCGAGCTGGAAAGACATGGATTCGAGCTGCAATCCAAGATCGTCTATGAGCGTACCGGTCTTACCCTGGCCCTGAGCCAGCAGACCTACGACATCATCCTGTCCGATATCATCCTGCCGGGCTTCTCTGGGGCCGAGGCCCTGCGCGTGGCACGGGCGTTGGCCCCGGAAACCCCCTTCATCTTCGTCTCGGGCATCTTCGGTGAAGTCCATGCGGTGGAGATGATGCGCCTGGGTGCCAACGACTATGTGCTCAAGCAGAGCATGGAGTTGCTGGCCAAGGCGGTCGAGCGGGCGCTGCTGGTGGTGCACGAGCGTCGCGAGCGGCGGCGTGCCGAAGAAGCCCTGCACAGTCTCGAGGTCAGGTCGCGGCTGGCCATGGATGCCTCGCGCCTGGGCATGTGGGAATACCTGCCGGCCAGTGGCACCCTGATCTGGGATGAGCGCTGCAAGGCCATGTTCGGCCTGCCGGCCGATACGGTGGTCGACCTGGCGGTGTTCGAGCGACTGTGCGGCGCTGACGGCCTCGAACGCTTTCTCGATACGGTCCGCCAGGCGGGTGCCGACGAACGCGACGACGACTACCGCAGCGAGTACCGCATCCGCCTGGACAACGGCGCACAGCGCTGGGTCGAGACTCGCGGTCAACCCTTCTTCGATGCTGGCGTCTGCACTCGCTTCCTGGGCGTGATGCTCGACATCACCCAGCAGCGTGATGCCGCGGAAAAGCTCGAACGCCTCAACGTCAGCCTCGGCGAGCGCGTCGAGGAACGGACCCGCGAGCGCGACCGTACCTGGGATCTCACCCGCGATCTGCTGCTGGTGTGCCAGCCGGACGGCATTCTGGTAGCGCTCAATCCGGCCTGGGAAGAAAATCTGGGCTGGTCGCGGGTGGAGCTGCTTGGTTCTTCGCTGCTGGCCTTGGTCCATCCCGACGAGCGCTTCATCACCGAAAACGAACTCGAGCAGTTGGCCACCCGGGCCGCCAGCCAACGCTTCGTCAATCGCATCCGCCACCGCGATGGCAGCTATCGCTGGATTTCCTGGACCGCGGTGCCGGATGCCGGAATGACCTATTGCTCCGGCCGCGACATCTCCTCGGAGGTCCTGGCGATGGAAGAGCTGGCGGCGGCCAACCGCCAGCTGCGCGAACAGATCGACGAACGTGAGCGCGTGGAGGCGACCCTGCAGCAGATGCAGCGGCTGGAAGCCGTGGGTCAGCTGACCGCGGGCGTGGCCCACGATTTCAACAACCTGCTGACCGTGATCCTCAGCAGTGCCAGTTTCCTGGAGCGCGATCTGACCCGGCTGGCTGCCAACGACAAGACCCAGGGCCGGGTACAGAACATCCGCGAAGCGGGTGAGCGTGGCGCCAAGCTGACCGCCCAGCTGCTGGCCTTTTCCCGCCGCCAGCGTCTGGCGCCCAAGCCGGTCAAGCTCAACGAAACCGTCGAGGGGATGCTCGAACTGCTGCGCAGCACCATGGGTGGCAGCGTCTGGATCGAGACTCATCTGCGTGCCGACTGCTGGCATGCGCTGGTCGATCCGACCCAGATCGAACTCATCATCCTCAACCTGGCGATCAATGCCCGGGATGCCATGGCGGTTGGTGGCACCCTGCGACTGAGCACCTCCAACCAGACCATCAGTCAGGCTCCCCAGCGTCCCGAAGAGCCGGAGCCCGGCGAATACGTGCTGCTGGCGGTGCAGGATTCCGGTACCGGGATGAGCGAGGAGGTGCTGGCCAAGGCCTTCGAGCCCTTCTTCACCACCAAGGAGGTAGGCAAGGGTTCCGGTCTGGGCCTGGCCCAGGTGTTCGGCTTCGCCAAGCAGTCCGGTGGTGGCGTGCGCATCGAGACGCAGATGGGCAGCGGCACCACGGTGCTGGTCTACCTGCCGCGCACCGAAGCGGAAGACGCCCTGGAGCCCGTGGGGCTGCCCGCGCTGGGTCGTGACGAACAGGCCGCCGAGCGACGCATCCTGCTGGTCGACGACGACCATGCGGTGCGCAACGTGACGGCAGCCCTGCTGGCCGATCTCGGCTATCAGGTGGTGGAGGCCAGCAATGGCTTCGCCGCCCTCAGCGCCCTGGAGCGCGATCCGCAGATCGATCTCCTGCTGGCCGACTTCGCCATGCCCGGCATGAACGGCGCCGAACTGGCCCGCCAGGCGCGCAAAAGGCTGCCGCAGCTGCCGGTGGTCTTCATCACCGGGTACGCCGAGCTGGGCGAACTCGATCCCGAACAATCTTTCATCGTGCCCAAGCCCTTTCGCGAGGCGGACCTGGCAGCTCGGCTGCAGGCGGCCCTGCGCGGCGAGAAGCCCCAGCCTTCGCCGCTTTGAAAGCAGCCGTCCAGACGAGGTATTTGCGTGTCCACCATCCGTGAAATGTTGCGCGCCGAGGGCGGAGCCCTGCACGAGCAGGTCGATACGACCTTCGGCCGCTATGCGCTGCAGACCCGGCCCCACTACACCGCGTTTCTGCAGGCCCATGCCCAGGCGCTGATCGGACTCGAAGAGCTCCTGGAGCGCTCCGGTATCCAGCGGTTGTTGCCCGATTGGGCGGAACGCCGGCGCGCGACGGTATTGGGCGAAGACCTCCAGCGTCTGGAGGCCGTGCAACCCGAGCCCGTCATTCTCGAGCGTCTGCTCGATGAAGGTGAATGCTGGGGCGTGGCCTATGTCCTGGAGGGCTCGCGTCTGGGGTCTCGCCTGCTGGATCGTCATGCGGGCGAGAGCCCCGATGCGGCGGTGCGTGATGCTCGTGCCTATCTTGGGCATGTACCGCCCAAGGGGGCATGGCCGGCGTTTCTGGAGCGACTGGACACAGCAGGTGGCGATGCGGCCCTGCATCCGGCGATGTTGGCGGGGCAGCGACTGGCCTTCGAGGTCTTTCTGGCGGCGGGACAGCGTCACGCGCCCGCTACCGCCGCTGGCTGAGTCGGCCTAGAGCGCCTTCAGGTAGCCGATCACCTCGGCCGCGCCCAGGCGGTCGAGGGTCTCGGCGAGTACCCGCGCGTTGGCGACTTCCTGGGGCAGCAGCAGCCACTCCAGGTCCTGGCCCGGTGCCGTTAGTGGCAGGCGGGCATAGTCGAGCTTGAGGCCCAGCAGCACCTGAATGAAATCCGGATGATTCCAGACGGCGTTGGGCAGGGCGTAGAGGGCGAACGCCTGTTGCAGGCGCTCGATGGCCGGCAGGTCGAGGCGCAAGCGCTGGATCTGCGCCGGAACGTCCACGGCGACGCCGCGAATGCGGGCATAGGCGACGATGCTGGCGAAGGCCAGGGTGGTGGTCGCATCGTTTTCCAGGAACAGTCGGGCGCCTCGCCAACTGGCCTGGCGCAGGCGCAACGGTTGCTCGGTGGACAGATTGGGTAGCGTTCGATAGAGCGCGGCCTGAAAATCCCGATACCCGATGATTCGCACCTGATCACGCGCGGCGGGAAGGGCGGCCAGCTCTTCGAGCTGCACTACCGAATCCAGGGTCGGGTCGCTGAGCCGGTGACAGAGACCATCCAGCTTGCGCAGGTCCAGAGCGGTCAGCTGCAGGGTATCGGCGACCACCAGTTGACTCAGGAGGGTATGGGCCTTGCTCTTGATTTCCTGGGTCGGACCGGACAGCGCCGCCCGGGGCAGGCCAAAAAGCAGATGCAGCGGATGACCGTCATCCCACCACAGACTGTCCGCGGGGCTGGGCAAGGGGACGAAGGCATCGGCCAAACGTTCCAGGCAGCGCTGGATGCGGCGACTGGCCAGCGAGGGATGCAGATGGAGGGCCAGTGAAGACCAGGGACTGCCCAGGAGGTTGGCACCGTTGCTCATGAGGTCTCCGGGCGGATAGGAACTGCGCAGCCGATTCTAGCGTGGCAAAGACCGCGCGATCGCCGAATGATTCCCGAAAGGTAAGATCTTTTGTACGACCGACCGGTCGACCCGGGCGGCAGCGACGTATGGCAGCGGGCAAGCCTGTATAATGCGCGCTTTCCGAATTACCTGTGAGTCCGCCATGTACGACGCGCTCCGTCCTTTGCTTTTCAAGATGTCTCCCGAAGGGTCTCACGATCTGGCACTGGATCTGATCGGTGCTGCCGGGCGTCTGGGCCTGACCGGTCTAGGCCGGCAACCGGGCCGCCTGCCGGTCCAGGTCATGGGGCTGGAGTTTCCCAATCCGGTCGGCCTGGCCGCCGGACTCGACAAGAATGGCGCCGCCATCGACGGCTTCGCCGGCCTGGGCTTCGGCTTTCTCGAGATCGGCACCGTGACGCCCCTCCCGCAGCCGGGCAATCCCAAGCCGCGTCTGTTCCGCCTGGAAGAGGCCAACGCCATCATCAATCGCATGGGTTTCAACAATGCGGGTGTGGAGGCGCTGATCGAGCGAGTCAGGGCAGCGCGGTTCAAGGGTGTGCTGGGGATCAACATCGGCAAGAACGCCGTGACCCCGGTCGAGCGGGCGGTGGATGACTACCTGATCGGTCTGGAGCGAGTCTATGCCCATGCCAGTTACGTCACGGTGAACGTGAGTTCGCCCAATACCCCCGGTTTGCGCAGCCTGCAATTCGGCGATGCGCTCAAGCGTCTGCTGGAGGCCTTGCGACAGCGTCAGGAAGATCTCGCGGTGGTGCATGGCCGCCGGGTGCCCATCGCGATAAAGATCGCCCCGGACCTGAGCGACGAGGAAATCGTGCTCACCGCCCAGGCGATTCGTGATGCCGGGATGGATGCCATCATCGCCACCAACACCACCCTGGGGCGCGAAGGGGTGGAGAATCTGCCCTATGCCGCCGAGGCCGGTGGCCTGTCAGGCGCGCCGGTACGGGAAAAGAGCACCCATGTGGTACGGGTCCTGGCGGGCGAGCTGGGTGGCCGTTTGCCGATCATTGCGGCGGGCGGGATTCTGTCGGGGGAAGATGCGGCGGAAAAGATCGCCGCGGGCGCCAGCCTCGTACAGCTGTACAGCGGCTTCATCTATCGCGGGCCGGCCCTGATCCGTGAAGCGGTGGATGCGATCGCCGCGGCGCGCCCCTGAGAGGAAGGGGGCTCGCTGGGAGCCCCCGTGGGACCTCTGGTCCCCGATCCCGGAAGAGGATCTGACTGGAACACAACCAGAACGCTGTGGAAGCCCGGGGCTTCCGCTAGTGAAATCGAATTAGCCTACGGCTTGAAGTTGATTCATGCGTTGAAGACCAGCGGTGCCTACGTAGCCGTCCCATTGGTCGCTACGGCCTTCACGCCAGCCATTGAGCCAGGCCTGCCGAACGGCGTCCTGGGTGAAGGGGCAGAGATCCCGCGATTTGCCCACAATGCCGTGCTGATAACCACGCTGGAAAGCTCGTTCCATTGGATCACGCTTGAGTCTTCTCATAGGGTAGTGCCCTCGTAGGTTGACTTGCAGATTGTCCATGGCCCGTTGCAGGCCTGGATGCCAGAGCCGGCGTCCTGGCATCCGCCCCGCACCTTCGCGCTGCGGGTGGTCAATTACTAACCAAAGGTGCGCTGGCTGGGAATGACCTTTTAGCTATAAGCCGTAACCTAATCGAAATGAAATGGCGATAAACCGCCGCTGGAATGCCGTCACTGCGGCTTGTTGAGACGCAGTCAAACTTTATTCGGAGGGGGTCGTGCTGCTGGTCAATCCGACCAAAGGCAGGCAACTTCCTTCCGCTAGCCAATGGATTCAACGATGTCCGCGATGCAACAACTCATCCTCACCTGTCCCAAGGGTCTCGAGACCCTGCTGCTGGAAGAGGCCCAAGGCCTCGGCCTGCAGGAAGCCCGCAGCCAGACCGCGGCGGTGCGCGGCGAGGCGAGCCTCGCGGATGCCTATCGCCTGTGCCTCTGGTCGCGCCTGGCCAACCGGGTACTGCTGGTACTGGCCCGTTTCCCGGTGGAAGATCCCCAGGCGCTGTACCTGGGCGTGCATGGCGTGGAGTGGGAAGAGCACCTGACGCCCACCGGCACCCTGGCGGTAGGCTTCAGCGGTCAGGGCGCCGGCATCGACAACACCCATTTCGGCGCGCTCAAGGTCAAGGACGCCATCGTCGATCGCCTTCGTGAGCGCACCGGGCAGCGTCCTACCATCGACAAGCTCGCGCCAGACCTGCGGGTGCATCTGCACCTGGAGCGTGGTCAGGCCATCCTGTCACTGGATCTGTCCGGCCAGAGTCTGCACCAGCGTGGCTATCGCCTGCAGCAGGGGGCGGCGCCGCTCAAGGAGAACCTGGCGGCCGCGGTCCTCATCCGTGCCGGCTGGCCGGCTCTGGCGGCGGCTGGCGGAGCGCTCGCCGACCCCATGTGCGGGGTGGGCACCTTCCTGGTCGAGGCCGGCCTGATGGCGGCGGACATAGCGCCGAACCTGCGTCGCGAGCGTTGGGGCTTTTCCGCCTGGCTGGGGCATGTGCCCGCCCTGTGGCAACAGCTGCATCAGGAAGCCGAGGCACGTGCGGCCGCCGGCCTGGCCAAGACGCCGCTGTGGATCCGTGGCTACGAAGCCGATCCGCGGCTGATCCAGCCGGCGCGCAACAATATCGAGCGGGCCGGCCTGTCCGACTGGATCAAGGTCTATCAGGGCGAAGTGGCCAGCTTCGAGCCGCGTCCCGACAAGGCACAGACCGGTCTGGTGATCTGCAACCCGCCCTATGGCGAGCGCCTGGGCGATGAGGCCAGCCTGCTGTACCTCTACCAGAATCTCGGCGAGCGCCTGCGGCAGGCCTGCCTCGGCTGGCGCGCGGGGGTCTTCACCGGTGCGCCCGAACTGGGCAAGCGCATGGGCATCCGCAGTCACAAGCAATACGCCTTCTGGAACGGCGCCTTGCCCTGCAAGCTGCTGATGTTCGAGGTCGAGACCCGTCAGTTCGTGACCGGCAGCCGCAGCGGCGAGCGTTCGTCCACGGCCCAGGCGGCGGAGCCGCCCAAGCTGAGCGAAGGCGGGCAGATGTTCGCCAACCGCCTGCAGAAGAACCTCAAGCAGCTCGGCAAATGGGCACGCAATCAGGGCGTGCAGTGCTATCGGCTCTATGATGCCGACATGCCCGAGTACGCGGTGGCCGTGGATCTCTATGGTGACCGGGTGCACGTGCAGGAGTACGCGCCGCCACGCTCCATCGATCCGGAAAAGGCCCTGGCGCGGCTGCTCGATGCCCTGGCAGCCATTCCCCAGGCCTTGAACATCGATCCGTCGCTGGTGGTGGTCAAGCGGCGCGAGCGGCAGAGTGGCACCAAGCAGTACGAGCGTCAGGCCGCCCAGGGTGAATTCCTGCAGGTGGAGGAGGCGGGCGCCAAACTGCTCGTCAACCTCACCGACTACCTGGACACCGGCCTGTTCCTGGATCACCGCCCGCTGCGGTTGCGCCTGCGCCAGGAAGCCCAGGGCAAGAGATTCCTCAACCTGTTCTGCTACACCGGCGCCGCTACCGTGCAGGCTGCGGTAGGGGGGGCGCGCAGCACCACCAGCGTCGACCTTTCGCGGACCTACCTGGACTGGGCCCGGCGCAACCTGGCGCTCAATGGTTTCTCTGAGCGTCACCGCCTGGAGCAGGGCGATGTGCTGCACTGGCTGGAGAACGATCGCGGCGAATACGATCTGATCTTCGTCGACCCACCAACCTTCTCCAACTCCAAGCGGTTGGAAGGCGTATTCGATGTGCAGCGCGATCATGTCGGCCTCATCGATTCGGCCATGGCCCACCTGAGCCGCAATGGAGCGCTGTACTTCTCCAACAACTTCCGCAAGTTCGAGTTGGACGAAAGTCTCAGCGAGCGCTATCGCGTCGAGGAGATCACCGCCAGCACCCTTGATCCGGATTTCGCGCGCAATCCCAAGATCCACCGGGCCTGGCGTCTGACCCTGCAGTGACGCCCGGCGGCTGAACTGTCGCTGAACGGACCCGGCATCGAGCCGTTCAGCCTGTGATCCGGCGCAATCCAGCCTTCTCCCGGGAACGCCCGGCCAGCCCATGCCGTCCACAATGACGGCGCGGTGCTGGGTCGTGCCTGGCGGGACGAGGAGGGACAGGTTTTACAATGCTGGTTTCATTGCAGGCTCTCAGGGCCCTGGCTGCCTGGCTGGTGGTCTTTCATCACTTCATGCAGGTGTTCTTCGATTTCCACGCCGACAGTCTTGGCGGCCACCTGCTTTCCACGCGTGGGCAGGTCGGAGTCGACATCTTCTTCGTGCTCAGCGGCTTCGTGATCTACCTGTCCACCGCAGGACGACCGCTCAAGCGCAGCACCTTCCTCTGGCATCGCATCGCCCGCATCGTCCCGGCCTACTGGCTGTACACCGCGGTGACCGCGCTGATCCTCTACCTGGCCAGCGACGTGATGCCGATCTACGGGGTCGCCGCGCGTGAACTGCTGCTCTCGCTGTTCTTCATCCCAAGCGAGAATCCGGCCGGTTTCGGCCACTATCCGATCCTGCCGGTAGGCTGGACGCTCAATTTCGAGATGCTGTTCTATCTGCTCTTCGCGCTGTCCTTTGGCGTGGCCGAGCGCTGGCGCATCGGTGTGGTCAGCCTGCTGGTGATCCTGGTCAGCCTGGTGCTGGCCCGTGAGTCTTTCGTCAGCAGCTTCTATCGCAATCCGATCATCTTCGAATTCCTGCTCGGCGTGGGCCTGGCCGCGCTCTATCGGCGCGGTGCCTTGCAAGGGCCCAAGCCACTGGCGCTGCTGGCTGCACTGGCGGCTCTCACCTGCCTGGTGAGCTTCCCGGCCGACCACCCCTGGCGCCTGCTCACCTGGGGCGTGCCCAGCGCGGTGCTGGTTGGCGCCTGCGTGATCCTGGAGCCCTGGTTTGCCGGTTCACGCCTGTGCAAGGCGCTGGGGGATTGGTCCTATTCGGTCTACCTGGTACACGTCATCGTGCTCTGGCTGGGCGACTACTGGCTGCACCAGCAGTGGGGCTTCAACCCCTACCAGACCCTGGCGGTCTGCCTGCCGGTGATCCTGCTGCTGGCCTGGGCCAGCTATGAGTGGATCGAGCGTCGCCTGTCCCGCACCCTGCGCCAGCTGGGTGAGCGCCTGGCGGGACGGCGTCCACAATGGGTGGCCAGTCAGTAGGCGGTGCGTTCGGGTGCGGTCAGTTCGGGTTCCAGGGCCCGGCCTTCCGCCGCGGAGCGTTGCGCGGTCTCCAGCAAGGCCATGAGGGCGCAGGCCTGAGCGGGTGATACGGGATTGGCCGCACGCCCGGCAAGGGCCTCGACCAGCGCCAGGTAATAGCGCCGATGATCGCCGGCAGGCGTGGGCAGCGCCCGGCGCACGCCGTCGGCGCCGATCAGCCAACCTGGATCGGGATCCTGACCCCACTCGGGTCCACCCGGACGAACGCCTGCCTTGAGGGCATCTTCCTGGCGATCCGCGCCTGCCTTGATCCAGCTGCCGCCAGTGCCCTGGGCAAGGAAACGGGGTACACCACCGGCGGCCAGCATGCCGGCTCTCAGGGTCACCTGGCGGGCGCCGTAGTCCAGTTGCACCTGGAACCAGTCATCGGTAAGGGCGCCGGGTCGTTGCCGCACCAGATTCGCCTGCAGGCGCTGCGGCAGACCGAACAGGCAGAGTGCCTGATCCAGCAGGTGGGGGCCCAGGTCGAACCAGAGGCCACTCCCGGGCAGATCCGCCTCTCGCCAGCGGTTTCGCACCTCGGGACGAAAGCGTTCGATCCGGGACTCCAGGCTGGTCAACTCACCCAGAGCTCCACTGGCGAGTACCTCCTGCAATCCGAGGAAATCGCTGTCCCAGCGCCGATTCTGGAATACCGATAGCAACCGGCCGGCCTGGTCGGCTTCCTGAGACAGCTGCCGCGCTTCGGCGAGGGTGACGGTAAAGGGCTTGTCGACCACCACGTGCTTGCCCGCAGCCAGAGCGGCGCTGGCGAGAGGCGCATGGGTCTGATTGGGGGAGGCAATGACCACCAGGTCGATGGCCGGATCCTGCACGGCGGCCAGGTAATCCGCCGTCACCCGTACCTCGGGCAGGTCGGCGTGCACACGCTCGGCGTCCCGCGAGGCCACCAGTTCCAGCGCAAGGCCTGGGATCGAACGCAGCAGTGGGCCGTGGAAGGTCTGACCGACGAAACCATAGCCGATCAGGGCGACGCGAAGAGGAGAAGGCATGGAGCATCCTTTTTGCCGGGCTGAAAAAGACCGGGGCCGCTCGATGAGCGGCCCCGGTTGTATGCTGAAGCCAGAGGTTGCCTTACTTCAACTCGTGATCGTGAGCCAGTTGCTCCCGTTCAAGGAATTCGTCCTGCCGCAAGGAATCCTTGAACTCTTCGGAATCCTCCAGGGCAAGGGGGTCATTGAGTTCGCCGCCGGAAAGGCGCTTCTTCTCCAATTTGCCAGACAGGTGGGTGATGGCTCGCAGCAACTTGTCCGCTGCGCCATCCACTGCCAGGTCGAGGGACTCGGCCTTGTGGGTGACCGAGAGGGGTTGATGGCCCTTGATGCGCGCTTCCATTTGGCAGCGCTTGTCCTGGGCACCGGACTTGCCGGCGTTTTCGTCGTTGAGGTGCACCTCGACGCGGGTCAGGAGTTCGTCGAAACGATCCAGGCGATCTTCCACCACGGACGTCACCCAATTCTGCAAACCGGCGCTGCCTTCGATGTTGTGGTCACTGTTGACTTGAACTTGCATGCGGCTTCCTCTTTTTGACGGGCCTGACCATTGGATGAGGCCGGTCAGGCCGAGGTTCAAGGCTGTTCGTCTGGTGCTCGTGTCACCCGATGTTTCCTTCTGGCAGTGTCTAGGCGCGTCGTAGCTATCGGTAAACGACGTTCAGGTCGCGGGTCGCTGGCGTTTTGCCCTCATCCACTGATAATGCGCGACCTTTCATCGTCCGTCGCAGTGGGGATCGCCAATGCCAGATGCGCTCACGCGTGGCCACAGTTTCGCCCGGCGGCTTTGGCTGCCCCGGGCGGTTGGCCTGTTGCTCAGCCTGAGCTGCATCGTCTCGGTCCAGATCACCCAGCCGGTAACCGTCGGCCTGTGGATCCTGCTGCTGGCCAATGCGCTGCTGTGGTCGCCACTGGCCTATCTGCGCGCCGTCCGCGCTCGGGATCCCTATCGCGCCGAGTTGAGCAACCTGTTGCTGGATTGTGGCTCGGCGGGCTTCTGGGTGGCGAGCATGGGCTTTAACCTCCTGCCCAGCGTGACCCTGCTCGCCATGACCAGCCTCAACATGCTGGGCGCCGGTGGCCTGGTGTTCTGGCGCCGCGGCCTGCTCGCGCAGTTGGCCGGCATCCTCATCGGCCTGGTCGTGCTGCGCCACCCGGTCGCCATCCAGACCTCGACGGCGCAGATCTATGCCTGCCTGCCGATGATCATTGCCTATCCCTGGGCCCTGGGGCTGGTGAGCTTTCGCCTGGCGCAGCAGCTGTCGCGGCGCAAGCAGGAGCTGGAGCTGATCAGCAAGCAGGACGGCATGACCGGCCTGCACAACCGAACGCATTGGGATCAGCTGCTGCAGCGTGAATTCGCCCGCTGCAAGCGCAGTGGCGCCGATGCCAGTCTGGTGATGATCGACCTGGACAACTTCAAGCTGGTCAACGACCGCTTTGGCCATCAGGCGGGCGACGAGGTGCTCCGTCAGTTTTCCAGTCTGCTGGCGAGGACCATCCGCACCAGTGATCTCGCCGGTCGTTTCGGCGGCGATGAATTCGGTATCCTGTTGCCCGATACCTCGCCCGAGCGAGCCTTGGATCTGATTCGCCGCCTGCAGGAGCGTTTGCAGGAGATGCAGGCGGGTGGCCCCGGTGAGCGCCAGCACGTACGCGTCGGCATGAGCTGCGGCATCGCCGGCTTCGACCGGGCCTACGATGACGTGGCCCACTGGCTGCAGGCGGCCGACTTCGCCCTCTACCGGGCCAAGGCCCAGGGACGCGGACGGGCGGAGGTGGCCGACCCCCAAGGAGTGCTGGCATGACCCCGGCGATAGAACTGCTCAAGAAAAGCCAGGTGCCTCACGAGGTGCTGAGCTACCACCATGATCCCAAGGCCGCGTCCTATGGTCTGGAAGCCGTCGAGAAGCTCGGCCTGGCGGCGGCAACGGTATTCAAGACCCTGTTGGCCGTGAGCGAAAAGCACGAGCTGCTGGTGGCCATCGTGCCGGTTGCCGGTACCCTGGACCTCAAGGCCCTGGCCCAGGCCGCGGGGGTGAAGAAGCTGGAGATGGCCAAGCCTGATCAGGCCCAGCGCAGCACTGGCTACCTGGTGGGCGGGATCAGCCCGCTGGGGCAAAAGAAGCGGCTGCGTACCTTCATCGACGAGTCCGCGGCGGAACTGCTGAGCATCCATGTCAGCGCGGGGCGTCGAGGTCTGGAAGTGGCCCTGGCACCGGCGGACCTCGCTCGATTGCTGGATGCGCCTTTCGTACCGATCGGCAAGGCCTGAGACGTAGGTTGGTGCTGAGCGCAGCGAAGCCCAACGGGAAGCAGCGCATGGGAGTGTTGGGCTTCGCTGTGCTCAGCCCAACCTACGCCCTGAGTCTCGATGGGGTGAAAAATCGCCTGGCGTTTCTCACCCCTTCGTTCGTTAGGCTACCCCGTAGCTGTCACGCAACTGCTGCCGATAGCGCTGGTAGGCCGCTTCGTACTCGGCGACGCGGGCGGGATCCGGTTCGGCGCGGCTGGCCGGGTCCAGGTGCACGCAGCGCTCGGTAAGGCTGTCCAGCGACTCCGGGCGGCCCTGTTCCCGACTCCAGCACCATGCGGCCTGCAGGGCGCCGCCCAGGGCGGCGGCTTCGCCGTGGACCGGGCAGACCACCGGGGTGTTCATCAGATCGGCGATCAGTTGCCGCCACACCGGGCTCTTGGCACCCCCGCCGATGAGTCTCAGGGTGTCACCGGGCATGCCCAGGTCGCGCAGCAGATCGAAGCCATATCTCAGGGCGAAGCTGACACCCTCGACCACCGCCCGGCACAGGTTGGCGCGGGTCAGGTTGGTGGCGGTGAGGCCGTGCAGGCTGGCGGTCGCCGTCGGTAGCGCCGGTACCCGTTCGCCATTGAGGAAGGGCAGCATCAGCACCCCCTCGGCACCAATGGGGGATTCCGCCACCAAGCGGGTGAATTCGGCCAGATCCAGGCCGAGCAGTTCGCGGATCTGGCCGCTGGCATTGGTCAGGTTCATGGTGCAGATCAGCGGCAGCCAGCCGCCGTTGGACGAGCAGAAGCCCGCCACCGCCGGATGATCGCTGATACGCGGTTCGTCGGAGTAGCCATAGAGGGTGCCCGAGGTACCCAGGCTCAGGGTGATCTGGCCGGCACGGCTGTTGCCAGTGCCCAGCGCGCCCATCATGTTGTCGCCGCCGCCGCTGGAGACCAAGGCCTGGGGATTGATGCCCAGCTGGCTGGCGACCTCCGGCCGTAGGCGACCGACCGGCTGGTCGGCCTCGATCAGCTCCGGCAGGGCACGTTCCAGGCGACCGCTGGGGTCGATATGGCGCAGCAGTTCCAGGTCGTATTGGCGCGTTCGTACGTTGAAATAGCCGGTGCCCGAGGCATCGCCGTATTCCGCCACGGCGCGACCGGTCAGCCAGAAGTTCAGGTAATCGTGGGGCAGCAGCACCCGGGCGATCTGGTCGAACACCTCCGGGTGCTGTTCCTTGGTCCAGAGCAGCTTGGAGACGGTATAGCCCGGCGCGACGGCCAGGCCCAGGCGCTCGATGGACCCTTCCACGCCGCCGAGGTGTTCCAGCAGCCGCTCGTTTTCCGGGGTGGACTCGGTGTCGCACCAGAGTTTGGCCGGACGCAGCACCTTGCCGCTGTCGTCGAGCAGCACCAGACCATGCTGCTGGCCGGACACACCGACGCCAAGAATGTCCTGGCCATCGCTCCCGGCTTGAGCCAGGGCCACGCGGGTGGCGGCCACCAGTGCCCGGATCCAGTCCGCCGGATTCTGTTCGCGGCGGCCATTGGCGCCTTCGGTCAAAGGGTGAAGCGCACTGCCTTCGCCCAGTACTACTCCGCGCTCGACATCCAGGATCACCGCCTTGGTGCCCTGGGTGCCGCAGTCGATCCCGAGAAACTTCATGCCTGGCCGCTCCTTGTCGTTATTAGTCGCCGAGCAGGGTCTGCAGAGTGGCGCTGACCCCATGGGTCCGCAAGTTGTACAGCTGTCGTTCGAAGGCGGCAACGAAGGCGGCGGATTTCGGGATGTGCTTGCCGAAGATTTCCTCGGCGCCCAGCAGGCGTTCAGTGAGATTCTTCTGATCCTGCACCAGCTCCTCGCAGTAGTTGGCCCGTGGATCGGGGATGCGATAGGTCGCGCCGGTCTCGTCCACGCCGCGCAGATAGACCGCCCAGGCAGCTACCACCAACGCCGCGCGATCCATGGCCTGGTCGTCTTCGATCAGGCGATTGATGGTCGGCACGGTGAACTTGGGAAACTTCGAGGAACCATCGGAGCAGACCCGCTCCAGCTGGTCGGCGATGGCGCGGTTGGAGAAGCGCTCGATCAGGGTGTCCTTGTACTGGTCCAGGTCGATGCCGGGTACCGGCGCCAGCTGGGGCGTCACGTCCTCGTCCATGTAGGTGCGGATGTAGCGTACGAACAGCGGATCGGCCATGGTCTCGTGGACGAAGCGATAGCCCTTGAGGAAGCCCAGGTAGGTGAGGGCGAGGTGGCTGCCGTTGAGCAGCTTGATCTTCATCTCCTCGTAGGGGGTCACGTCGTCGGTGAACTGCACGCCGACGTCCTCCCAGGCCGGACGACCGGCGACGAAGCTGTCTTCCAGCACCCACTGCAGGAAGGGCTCGCAGACCACCGGCCAGGCGTCCTCGACGCCGTGCTCGGCCAGCAGGGCCTCGCGATGGGCGGCACTGGTCATGGGGGTGATGCGATCGACCATGGCATTGGGGAAGCTGACGTGCTCGGCGATCCAGCCGTGCAGGTCTTCGTCCACCAGGGCGGCGTAGGCCAGCAGGGCCTTGCGGGTGACCTGACCGTTGTGCGGAAGGTTGTCACAGGACATCACGGTGAAGGGGCCGGTGCCCTCGGCGCGGCGCTTGGCCAGGGCGGCCAGCAGGAAGCCGAAGACGCTGCGCGGATCACCGGGATGCTGCAGGTCGTGCTGGATCAGCGGCAGTTTGAAGTTGAATTCGCCGGTGCTGTCATCCATGCAGTAGCCGCCCTCGGTAATGGTGAGGGAGACGATGCGGGTACTGGGATGGGCCAGCTTGTCGATCAGCGTCTGGGTGCCGTCTTCGGCCAGCAGCATGCCGCTGATGGCGCCGACGACGCGGACCTCGGTGTCCGGCTCGTCGGCCAGCACCACCTGGGTGTAGAGATAGTCCTGGCCGGCCAGGGCGTCGCGCATGGCACGGTCTTCGGCGCGCAGCCCGACGCCGCAGATGCTCCAGTCCAGGTTGCGGCCCCAGTTGAGCAAGGCTTCGGTGTAGATGGCCTGGTGCGCCCGGTGGAAGCCACCGACACCGATATGGACGATGCCCTGGCGCAACTGGCAGGCGGCGTAGGCGGGCTTGGCGATGTGTGCGGGAAGCTGGTCGAGATTTTGGCGATTGAGTTTCATGAGAGGGATCCTGGCAGAAGGCGCCCCTGGTCATGGTCGGCCATGACCAGGAGAGAAGGGGAGATCAGGCGGCCTGGCGCAGCAGTGGCGCCACGGCGCGGCCCTGTTCGTCGAACAGGTGGCAGAACTCGACGTCCAGCGCCAGGCGCTGGCGTTCGCCATAGGCCACGGCGCAGTCGCCGGGTACCCGCACGGTCAGTGGCTCTTCGGCCTCGGTGACCATGTGGCAATAGGTGTCGCTGCCCAGCCGCTCGGCCACGTCGGTGATCACCGGCAACTGGCCGTCGGCGGCCAGCCGCAGGTGTTCCGGACGAATGCCCAGGGTCACCGGGCTGCCGACCGCGAGCCCAGCGCCCTGGCGTGGCAGTCGCATGCGCGGTCCCGCGGCCAGCGCCACCTCGACGCCCTGGGCATCGGTGGCCACCACCTGGCCCTTGAGAAAGGCCATCTTCGGCGTGCCGAGAAAGCCGGCGACGAAGAGATTGGCCGGATGGTGATAGAGCTCCAGCGGCGAGCCGACCTGCTCGACCCGCCCGCCATTGAGTACCACCACCTTGGTGGCGAGGGTCATGGCCTCCACCTGGTCGTGGGTCACGTAGATCATGGTGGCCTGCAGCTCCTGATGCAGCCGTGCCAGTTCCAGGCGCATCTGCACACGCAGGGCGGCGTCCAGGTTGGACAGGGGCTCGTCGAACAGGAAGATCTTCGGCTGGCGGACGATGGCGCGGCCGATGGCCACCCGCTGGCGCTGACCGCCGGAGAGCTGGCGCGGCTTGCGCTCCAGCAGGGGCGTCAGTTCGAGGATGCGCGCCGCGTCGCTGACCTTGCGCTCCACTTCCTGCTTGTCGACCTTGGCCAGGTCCAAGGCGAAGGAGAGGTTCTTGCGTACGCTCATGTGTGGATAGAGGGCATAGGTCTGGAACACCATCGCTAGGTCGCGCTTGGCCGGCGAGACCTCGGTGATGTCGCGCCCGTCCAGTTCCAGGGTGCCGCTGGTGACCTCTTCCAGCCCGGCGATGAGGCGCAGCAGGGTGGACTTGCCGCAACCCGAGGGCCCGACGAAGACCACGAATTCGCGGTCGTTGATGTCCAGGTCCACGCCCTTGATGATTTCCAGCGAGTCGAAGCCCTTGCGCAGGCTGCGGATTTTCAGATTGGCCATGACAGGAATCCTCTTGTTATTTGAGCCGTCGCTGCGCGTCGCGAGCGAAGGCGAGACAAGGAGGAAGGTCGCGAGAAAGCGCAGTTTACGCGGGTAAATGAGCATTTCGAGCGAGCTTCCGACGCCGGATCGGCAGGCGCAGTAGCGCAGCGACGGCTCATTTCACGGCGCCGAAGGACAGGCCGCGTACCAGTTGTTTCTGGCTGATCCAGCCGAAGATCAGGATGGGGGCGCAGGCCAGGGTCGAGACGGCGGACAGCTTGGCCCAGAACAGCCCCTGGGGACTGGAGTAGGAGGCGATCAGGGCGGTCAGCGGCGCGGCGTTGGACGAGGTCAGGTTGAGCGACCAGAAGGCCTCGTTCCAGCACAGGATAAGCGACAGCAGCATGGTGGAGGCGATGCCGCCCTTGCTGATCGGCAGCAGCACCCGGACGATTTCCTGGTAGGTGGTGGCGCCATCCAGGCGTGCCGCCTCGAGGATGTCCTTGGGGATGTCCTTGAAGTAGGTATAGACCATCCAGACCACGATCGGCAGGTTGATCAGGGTGTAGATGGCGATCAGCAACAGCCGGCTGTCGAGCAGCTCGAACTGCTTGGCCAACAGGTAGATGGGTACCAGTACCCCGACCGCCGGCAGCATCTTGGTAGAGAGCATCCACAGGAGCAGGCGCTGGGTGTTCTTGGTCTCGTGGAAAGCCATGGAATAGGCCGCCGGCAGCGCCAGCAACAGACTCAGCAGGGTGGCGCCAAAGGAGATCACCACCGAATTCAGCGCGAAGTGGAAGTAGTCGCTGCGTGCCTGGATGGTCAGGTAGTTCTCCAGCGTGGGCATGAAGAAGAACTGCGGCGGCGTGGCGAAGGCGTCGATCTCGGTCTTGAAGCTGGTCAGCACCATCCAGAAGATCGGGAAGAACAGCACCAGTGCCACCAGCCAGGCGAGCAGGCCCAGCAGCAGGCTCTGCAGGCGCCGGGATTGCTTGAGCGTCAGCATGTCGGGGTCCTCACTGTTGGGTCAGGTTCTTGCCAAGCATCCGCACCAGGATGATGGCGGCGATGTTGGCGATGAGCACGGCGATCAGGCCGCCGGCGGAAGCCAGGCCAACGTCGAACTGCAGCAGGGCCTGGTTGTAGATCAGGTAGGCCAGGTTGGTGGAGGCGAAGCCCGGGCCGCCGCTGGTGGTGGTGTAGATCTCGGCGAACACCGACAGCAGGAAGATCGTCTCGATCATCACCACCACGGCGATCGGCCGGGCCAGGTGCGGCAGGGTCAGGTGCCAGAAGATGGCGACCGGACCGGCACCGTCGAGGCGGGCCGCTTCCTTCTGTTCCTGGTCCAGCGACTGCATGGCGGTCATCAGGATGAGAATGGCGAAGGGCAGCCACTGCCAGGAGACGATCAGGATGATCGACAGCAGCGGATGAGTGGCCAGCCAGTCCACCGGGGTAGCCCCGAACAGCTTCCAGATCGCCGCGAGAATGCCGGAGACCGGATGGAAGATCAGGTTCTTCCAGATCAGGGCGCTGACCGTGGGCATGATGAAGAAGGGCGAGATCAGCAGGACCCGGACGATGCCGCGTCCGAAGAACTCGCTGGCCTCCAGCAGCGCCGAGATCAGCACGCCGAAGACCACGCTGATCAGCAGCACGCTGCCCACCAGCAGCAGGGTGTTGGTCATGCCGGGCCAGAAGCCGGCATCGGTGACGAAGTATTCGAAGTTCTCCAGTCCGACGAAGGCGTGCTCGCCCGGATAGAGCAGGTTGTAGCGGATCAGCGAGAACCAGATGGTCATGCCCAGGGGCACCAGCATCCACACCAGCAGCAGAGCCACCGAAGGACTGATCAGGAACCAGCCGGGACCGGCACGGCGGCGTTGACGACGTGCTGGAGCGGTGGGGGTATCGACGGCGGGCGTCTTGAGCGTGGAGGTCTGCATGGCGATGCTCCGCAAGGCAGGAGGCCGTGATGAATCCCTGGCGTCTCGCGACGCCAGCGACGGATCAGGCAGGAAAAGCCGCTAGGCCGAGGTCCGCTGAATGCGGACCCCGGTATCCAGCGCTACTTGGGATAACCGGCGCGCTTCATTTCCCGGGCGGTGGACTGCTGGGCCGCCTGCAGGGCCTGCTGCACCGGCATCTGCCCGGTCAGGGCTGCGGCGAACAGCTTGCCGACCGAGGTGCCGATGGCCTGGAACTCGGGAATGGTCACGTACTGGATGCCGACATAGGGCACCGGCTTGGCCGAGGGATGGGCCGGGTCGGCGTGCTGCAGCATGTCCAGGGAGACCTTGGCGAAAGGCGCCGCTGCCAGGTAGGCCTCGCTGTAGGTGGACTTGCGGGTACCCGGTGGCACGTTGGCGATGCCGTCCTTGTCCGCGACGAGCTTGCCGTAATCCTTGGAGGTGGCCCAGGTCACGAAGGTCTTGGCGGCGTCCTTGTGCTTGGAGGTGGCCGGGATACCCAGCGACCAGGCGTACAGCCAGGACGACCCCTTGTCGGTGACCTCGCGTGGCGAGGCGGCGAAGCCGACGCTGTCCGCTACCTTGCTCTGGCTCTTGTCCATGGTGAAGGAGCCGGCGACGCTGGCATCGACCCAGATGGCGCACTTGCCGCTGTTGAACAGCGCCAGGTTTTCGTTGAAGCCGTTACTGGACGCCCCGGGCGGGCCGTACTTCTTCATGTTGTCGACATAGTAGTTGGCGGCCGCGGTCCACTCCGGACCGGTGAATTCCGGCTGCCACTTTTCATCGAACCAGCGAGCGCCAAAGGCGTTGGCCATGGTGGTGATCAGGGCCATGTTCTCACCCCAGCCAGCCTTGCCTCTCAGGCAGAGGCCATACTGGTCCTTGTCCGGCTTGTTCAGCTTGCCGGCGAATTCGGCGATCTGGGTCCAGGTCGGCTGCTCGGGCATGGTAAGGCCGGCCTGCTGGAACAGATCCTTGCGGTAATAGGTGATGGAGCTTTCGGCGTAGAAGGGCAGGGCATAGAGGGTGCCCTTGACCGACAGGCCTTCGCGAACCGACGGGAAGAGGTCTTCCAGGTCGTAGTTGGCGGGCAGATCCTTCATCGGCTCCAACCAGTTCTGGGCGCCCCAGAGACCGGTTTCGTACATGCCGATGGTGAGCACATCGAATTGACCACCCTGGGTGGCGATATCGGTGGTCAGGCGCTGACGCAGGACGTTTTCTTCGAGGACGACCCAGTTGAGCTTGATGTCGGGATGCTGTTCTTCGAAGGTCTTCGACAGCCGCTGCATGCGGATCATGTCGCTGTTGTTGACGGTGGCGATGGTGACCGTCTCGGCGGCTTGAAGAGACAGCGAGAACGCCATGCCGGCAGAGAGGGTGACAGCGGACAATAAAAGCGCTTTTGGTGTTGTTTTCATCTTGCACTCCGCGTTCTGTGCCACTGCAGCAGACGCTGTTCTTGTTGTTGTAACCCACCACGCAGCCCGCTATGACGGCCCTTGCAGCGGAAGCCACGGATGGATTACAGCCCGTTGCCGCCCGGGAAACAAATGCTGGAAGACACCAAAAGCTGTACTTTTTTGCATGTCGATTCGAGGCGGTTCTTTGCTCCGTTCCGGACTTGCGCGGTCTAGCTAGAGGCTTTCCGCTCGCACCTTGGTGATGCCGTCCTCGCGATAGAGCTGCAAGGTTCCCGGGGTAGATTCGATCACCCGTTCGTTTTCGAGGAGAAAGGAGTAGACAGGGGTCGTACTACCTGGCGCGCGCAGGTTGCGGTATTCGTAGACCACCAGGTGATCCAGCTGGGCAACCCGTTGCGGCGAGCCGAAGCTTTGCTTGAGCTGGTCCTGGGTGTGACCACCGAATAGCGACGGATCTGGCGGCGGAGAGACGGGCGCAGAACTGCATGCCGTCAGCGCGGCGAACAAGAGAAAGGACAGGCGTTTCATGACGGCTCCGCATGCAGGTCAAAAGGGCAGACGAATGAGTTGCCCGTAGAACCAGACGGACCTGGAAAACGGCTATTCATTCCCTTGCTGGGAATAAAAAGCATACGAAATAGAAACCGTCCGTCGGGCTCAATCGAATGGCCTAGAACACCCAGCGTTGCTCTCGGACCAGCGGCTGGCGTTCGTTCAACCAACGTGCGCTGTCGGCAGGTTGCCGGCTATCTCGCGTCCGCGCCTGGGTACCAGCAGGCAGGGCAGTGGCTGGGACGGACGAGCTTTCGAGAGTGAGATCTGCCAGCTTGAGCGGCGGCATGGCGGGGAGGGAGGCAGCCCCAGCATTGAGGGCGGCAAAGGTAGCGATGAAGCTGGCCAGAATACGACGTCCCATTCCTTGGGTCTCCTGGTAGATCCGAAGCGTGAATCTACCATTCCAACGCCAATTTGGTTCCCCATTAGTTAGACGTTAATGCGCAACTGTGATCACGTTCGCCATCGGAGTCGCCAGTGGTTCACGTCACTGGCGGCGCGCTGGAGATCGCTTCAGGTCACGGGTACCGCTTCACTGTGTTTGGCGGCCAGGTAGCTGAATAGCGGCGGACAATCCGACACCAGACTGACCAGCGTCTGGCCAGCCGACGTTTCCTGACGCAGCAGGACCTTTTCACCCCGGGCGTTGAGATAGAGGGTGTATTCGGGCGTACTGGATTGAGCCATGAAACCTTCGCCCATCAGCGCACTACCCAGCGCCATGCGCTGGGGCATATCGCAGATACCTTGCCACTGGAACGCCCGGATACCGAGGTTTTCCAGGGTCTCGGCGAGCGTGCAGTGGATGACCAGAGGCGGGTGATCGAACAGCGGGAATTCGGTCGACAACAGTTCCAGATGTCGCTCTAGACCTTCGAAATGTTGCCTGGGGATCAGTCGCCGCAACTGTTGCAGCTGACCATTGCCGTGGAATGGCGAAGTGTGTGCGGTCATGGCGTCCTCCCGGTACATCGAGCGCTTGAATGTTCTGACGGCGGCCAGCGGATTTGGTGCGGTCCGCTTGCACATTTCGCCGTATCGATTGCCATTACCCGACAGCCTGCAACAGCGAGATGACATGCCAGTGACCATGGCTACTAGTCCTACCTTTGGCACTGTCCGCTGGCCTGCTGATATTGAGGCGGCGTCATCGCGCCTGGAACCGGTCATCCTGGCGCGAGACGGTGTGCGGAAGGCTCGATAGTATTCTTTTCCGCTGCCCGAGCTGGCACCCTGAGGCCCTTACCTTGCCACAGGAAAATCCCATGACCAGCATCGATCCCGCCATCGCCGAACGCTACCGCGCCGTTCAGGACATCGCCCGGGAAGCGGCCCAGGTCGGGCTCGAGTTCTATCGCCAGCGTGGTGCGCTGCAGGTGGATCACAAGGGCGATGACCTGCAGGATGTGGTCAGCATTGCCGACAAAACGCTGGAGGACCTCATCCGCCAGCGGCTGAGCGAGCGTTTCCCGGAGGATGGCCTGCTGGGTGAAGAGGGCGGCGCCACCGATCTGGCCGCGGCCTACCTCTGGGTCATCGACCCCATCGACGGCACCGCACCCTTTCTCAATGGGCTGCACAACTGGTGTGTGTCCATCGGCCTGATGCACCAGGGTGAACCGCTGCTCGGTGCCATCATGGACCCGAACCACGACGAACTCTTCCATGGCCTGCGCGGCCATGGTGCCTTCGTCAACGGCCAGCCGTTGCGCGTCCACTCGGCTACGGCGGTGCGTCAGGGGCTGACCGGCCTGGGTACGACGCACAGACGCGGCAAGGAGCATTTCCTGCCCTTCGTGACCGGGTTGCTGGCCGAAGGCGGGCAGTTCTTTCGCAATGGGTCCGGCGCGCTGATGACCGCCTATGTCGCGGCCGGTCGCCTGATTGGCTACTACGAAACCCTGATCCATGGCTGGGACTGCCTGGCGGGCCTGGTACTGATCCAGGAAGCCGGCGGCCGTCACAACGCCTTTCTGCGCAACGACGGTCTGGTCAATGGCAACCCGCTGCTGGTGGCCGCGCCCGGCGTCTATGACCAGCTCGCCGCGCTGGTGGGCCCGTCGCTGGATGGCTGAGCGAGGCCGTGTGTTTCCCATTCGCGCGCAGCCATGGCGCGGGTCACCCGGTGTCAGCGGTCTCCCTTGCGATAGAGGCTTGGCTTCCAGTAGTCCTTGAGCAGCAGATGCAGGGGGCCGCGCCAGCCGCGCTTGCGCAATTGCCAGGCGATCAGCACGTTCATGATGCCGTGCCCCAGCAGCAGTACCGAGCCGTGGCGTTCGGCCAGGTCGATCAGGCGGTCGGCCGCCTGGGCGGCCCGTACTGACGAGCGGCGGATGGATTCGGTGTGGGCGGCGAAGCCCAGGAACCAGGCCGACCTGAACAGCAGGCGCCAGGCCTTGACCGGGAGCCGCGGCGTATCCACTTCCAGATACGGCAGATGAGCTTCGGCGTAGACATCGTCGACCGGGCTTCCGGTTCGCCCCATCAGGTATTCAAGGGAGCGTACGCAGCGGCTCGAAGGGCTGCTGACCACGTAGCCCGCCGCTTGCGCCAGCCGCCGCGTCTCCTCGGGTTCCTGGCCTGCGGGTACCGGCGCCTTTTGGTAGCGCGCCACCCAGTCCTTCATGTCTCGCGGTGTGCAGTGGGCTTTGCTGGAAAGATCGGGTTTGCCGTGACGGACCAGAATGATGTGCATGAAGGATGACCTGGAAACGATGGTCACTAGACCGCTGCCGTGGTCGTTCGTCCCGCTACACCCTGAGCGATGAGTGATAGCCAAGTGCCACTTGCTCTGCTTGCGGTGCCGCCTGGCTTGTTTATCTGGTAGAAGGTGATTGAGTTCACGACTCTAGATTGCACTCCACTGCGTGCCTGGCGATTTGAACTGGCTCGCCAGCCTCTGATCGTGCCCAGCTACCACACTAGGTCAACTCATCCACGGACCGGGAAATGATGAAAAAAATAATATTTGCCTTGGGCCTGCTTGGCTTGCAGCTGCTGGGATCTCCTTGGGCCGCGGCCGATGACAGCCATGTGGCCCTGATCAAGAGTGTCGCGGGCAGCGTCAAGGTACTGCGCCAGGCGACCATTCTGGAGGCCCAGGCCGGTACCACGTTGCAGGTGGCCGATCGGCTGCAGACGGGTCCGGAGTCCACCGCAGCCATCGTCTTTCTCGACGGTACCCTGCTGACCCTGGGCAGCGGTGCGGACGTGCAGTTGCGTGACTATCTGTTCGAACCCAAGAGCAGCCGCTACGGCTTTTCGGTCTATTTGAACAAGGGCTCGGCGATCTACTCTTCCGGCAAGATCGGCAAGGTCTCGCCTGGCTTGGTGAAGATCGAAACGCCGTCCGCCACCATCGGCGTGCGGGGCACCCGTTTTCTGGTGCAGGCGCAATGAGGGGCGGCCGCGCTTGCCTGACCTCCGGTCGCGCGCTGTCGAGCCTGCTGCTGTGCGGCCTGTTGTTCCTGGCTGGCTGCGCCAGTCCACCCCAGACCCGTGTGGTACTGATGCCCGATGAGGACGGCCATGTCGGCGCCGTTTCGGTCACCAGTTCTGCCGGCCGGCAGGCCATCGACCAGGGCTTTGCCGAGGTCACCGTGGCCCGGCCCGGTCAAGCGCCTACCGCTTCCCAGCTAGTGGATCAGCCGACCTTCACGCAGCAGAATCAGCAGATCCTGGCGGCCCAGCCTTCGCCACCCAAGACCTTCGTGCTCAACTTCCTTTCCGACAGCATGGAGCTCACTCCCCAATCCAAGGCGCTCCTGCCTCAGGTGCTGGAGACTGCGCGCGAACGGCTGCCGACCGAAATCTCGGTATTCGGCCATGCGGATGGTTCGGGTGCACCGTCCTACAACCTCGATCTCTCGGCCCAGCGTGCGCGTAAAGTCGCCGGTCTGCTGCAACGGCTCGATCCCAAGCTGCGCGTCAATGTCGAGTTCTTTGGCGACACGGTTCCCCTGGTACCGGCGCGCGCCGGCAAATCCGAACCGCGCAACCGACGCGCCGAAATCCTGATTCTCTAGAGTCTGGCGCATGAAAGCTGTCACTACCGCGCTGCGGCGTCGAGCGCCCTGGATGTTCCTGGTCAGCCTGGGACTATCACTGGCCTTCGGTCTGGGCGCTTTGCTGCAACTGGCGCCGCTGCAGTACCTCGATCGTATCCTCTACGATCAGCTCAGCCGGTTTTCGGCCGACGAGGAAGACGCCAAGGCCGTCCAGGTAGTCAGCATCGATGAGGCCAGCCTCGCCGCGCTGGGGCAGTGGCCCTGGCCACGCTACCGGGTAGCGGAGTTGCTCTCCCGCATCGCCGAGGCGCAGCCGGCCGCCATCGCCGTTGATGTGCTGTTCAGCGAGCCGGATCGGACATCGCTCAAGGCGCTGCAGCGGAGCTTCAAGAACGACTTCGGCGTGGAACTGAATTTCTCCGGGGTTCCGCCGGAATTGCAGGACAACGACGGCTATCTCGGCTATGTCATGGGCCAGACGGGCGCCGTCGGTGCGCGCTTCTTCTTTCTCGGCCTGCCAACGCCTCACCTGAGCGGCTTGCGGCCGGGCGTTGGCTTCACGGGCGCGCTGGACGCGCTCAGGCTACCCGAGGCGAGTGGGGCCCTGAGCAGCGTCGCTCCAATCGCCGACCAGACGCGCTTCAGCGGCTTCATCAATAGCCAGCGGGACAGCGACGGTATCCTGCGGCGGGTGCCCCTGTTGCTGAGTCATCAGGGCATCGTGCATCCCAGTCTGGCGCTCGCGGCCAGCATGCGCGCCCTGGGGCTTACCCAGGGGGTGGTCGAAGACGGACTCGCCGGCCCGACGCTGCGCCTGGGCGATCACCGGCTGCCGCTCGACCGCGAGGGTCGGGCGCTCTTGCGTCTACATGCCGGTGCCCAGCACTATCCGGAGGTCTCGGCACTGGCCGTGCTGCAAGGGGCGGTGGCGCCCGCCATGCTCAAGGGCAAGGTGGTGTTCGTCGGCGTCACGGCTGCGGGTTTCAATGACCTGCATACCACGGCATTGGGCAAGATCTTTTCCGGCGTAAGGCTGCAGGCGGCCCTGGCCCAGGATCTGCTGGACGAAGCCCTGGTGCGGGTTCCGCAATTCGCCGGTGTGCTGCAGTTGCTGTTGTGTCTGGCGAGCGGCCTGCTGTTGTCCGTAGGCTTTTTCTTCAACCGCAGTCAGCGCCTGTTCCTGCTGCTGGCGGTGGCCTTGATCGTGGTTCCACAACTGCTCAGCGCCTGGTTGTTCGTGCGTCTCAGCATCTTCGTGCCCTTGGCGGCGCCCTTGCTGCTGGTGCTGGTGCTGTCAGGCCTGGCGCTGGTGACCCGCAGCATCCTGGCACGGCGTCATGAGGAGCGTTGGCGGCGGCAACTGGAACGTTCGCGTCAGATCACCATCGAGTCCATGGCGGCGGTGGCCGAGACCCGGGATCCTGAAACCGGGGCCCATATTAAGCGTACCCAGCACTATGTCCGCGCCATCGCCGAGCACATGCGGCGCACCGGTCAGGCACCAGAGCTGCTCACGCCGGATTACATCCAGCTGCTGTTCCTGTCCGCACCCCTGCACGACATCGGCAAGGTCGGCGTGCCGGATGCCATCCTGCTCAAGCCTGGTCGTTTGACGCCGGAAGAAATGCAGGTGATGCAGCGGCATGCCGAATTCGGGCGCCAGATCATCCTCAACACCGCGAGCCACCTGGAGGAGGACAACTTCCTCGCCTTGGCCGCCGAGATCGCCAGCACCCATCATGAGAAATGGGATGGCAGCGGCTATCCCAATGGACTGGCCGGCACCACCATCCCCTTGGCGGGGCGGATCATGGCGGTAGCGGATATCTACGACGCCCTGATCAGCCGCCGCTGCTACAAGGAGCCCTTCAGCCATGAGGAGTCGCTGCGGATGATGCGTGAGATGCGTGGCACCACCTTCGATCCCGAAGTGCTGGATGCCTTTCTGGCCATCGAACCGCAGATCCTGGCCATCGCCCAGCGCTTTCACGATGAAGGCGCCGGAGGTTCAAAGCGCCTGGTCTGGGGGTAGGGCGCGACAAGGAGGCATGGCCCTTGTCAGTCCGGAACGGGTGGTGGGATCCAACTGCACCGTGATAGCCCCGCCCGCCCTGTCGCGTCCTCCAATCTGGAGCAACGCGATCCTTCCAGATACCGGGCTCTGCTGACATTGGGCACCTGTTACACCTGACGAAACATTCTCTTGAAATTTCTTATCGGCAGGCGATGGAAGGCCAAGGGCTCGAAAGGGCTGTGCTTGAGCGGTTGCTCCATGAACGGCATGGATTTGCGTTCGCTTATGATATTAATTTGCATTTACAGATGCTTCCAGGTTGCATAGCCTGCGTCCCGCCGCGCAAGACGGCATTGGATACCGGTCCCTGGAAAGCCTCCAGCGAGTCCTTACGTGGGGTACGGACGGGTCGGTGTTTCCCTAGAGGACGACCACAACATGCAGCTCTTCTCCCTCCGCCTTCTCGCGCTTTCCGTATCCCTGGGCGTGGCGACCCTCGCCCAGGCCGCCCCTGTGGCGCTGTCCCAGCCGGCGCAGCCGCTGGCAGATGCTTTACAGAGCTTCGCGCGCGCCAGTGGTCTTCAGGTGAACTACGATGCCACGGCCCTGGTTGGCAAGCGCGCGCCGGCGCTGTCGGGACGGATGGAGCCGGATGTCGCCCTGCAGCGCCTGCTGGCTGGTAGTGGCCTGGCCGCTTCGGTCACCGGCAAGGTCGCGACCGTCGCCCCGGTGGCCACCCAGGCGGCGGCCGGCAGCGTGGCGCTGGAGGCCACCACCATCAGCGCGGACGATGGCTCCCTGATGGGCCGGACGACCACCGAAGGGACACGCTCCTACACCACCGGCGCCATGAGTACCTCCACCGGCCTGCCCCTGTCGATCCGGGAGACGCCCCAGTCGGTGAGCGTCATCACCCGGCAGCGCATGGAAGACCAGGGCATGACCGATCTCAATGATGTGGTCAGATACGCCCCGGGCGTAACGCTGCGCAAGTT
This sequence comes from Pseudomonas sp. Marseille-Q7302, assembly GCF_965111925.1. NCBI lineage: Bacteria > Pseudomonadati > Pseudomonadota > Gammaproteobacteria > Pseudomonadales > Pseudomonadaceae > Pseudomonas > Pseudomonas sp. Marseille-Q7302. The sequence goes on from NZ_CBCOPK010000001.1 coordinate 1,656,794, forward strand.
CGGCGGCGACCGCCAGGAATTCCTCTCCCGCGGCTTCCGCATCGACAACGTCATGTACGACGGCTTGCCCACCACGGCCGGGACCTTCACCCTCGACAGTCTGTCCTCGGCCGATCTGTCCATCTACGACCGTGTCGAGGTGGTCCGCGGCGCCACCGGCCTGATGACCGGGGCCGGCGATCCTTCGGCCACCCTGAACCTGGTGCGCAAGCGTCCGACCGCCTTTCCCCAGGTCAGCGTCACCACCAGCGCCGGCAGCTGGGACCGTTACCGTACCGAGGTCGACGCCTCCAACAAGCTCAACGAAGCCGGCACCCTGCGCGGTCGCGCCGTGGCTGCCTATGAGGACGGCCACAGCTTCCAGGACGTGCGCGAGCGCAAGCGCCAGACCTTCTATGGCGTCCTCGAAGCGGATCTCAGCGACTCCACTACCTGGACCATCGGCGCGTCCAAGCAGCGTGAGGACAAGACCTCCGACTGGGGCAGCCTGCCCAGCGGCCCCAATGGCGAGGACCTGCACCTGTCGCGCTCTACTTTCTTGAGCGGTGACTGGGCCTACTGGGATCAGGACAACTACACCCTGTTCTCCGACATCACCCACACCTTCGACAACGGCTGGAAGGCCAAGCTGGCGGCGCAGCAGGTCTGGGCGAATTCCGATACCTACTCCAACTACCTGACGTCCACGGCCGCGGACTTTAGCTACAGTTCGGTGAGTGACTTTGGTACCGCTTCGGGCGCCTATCGCACCGATTCCGATCAGCTCAACCTTGATGCTTCGGTGAGCGGGCCCTTCCAGTTTCTGGGTCGCGAGCACGAACTGATGGCCGGGATCAGTCGGCGGCAGGATAAGTTCTATCAGCGTGGCGGCTATTCCGGTGCTACTCCGGTGGACATCTACAACTTCCGCCCCAGCAGCATCCTCAAGCCGGCCAAGGACAGCCTGACACCCTATGCCAGCAAGAACACCACCACCGAAGAGGCGGTGTATGCGGCAGCGCGCTTCAATCCGGTGGACCCGCTGCACGTCATCGTCGGGGGACGAGTCAGCTGGTATGACTTCGACAACCTTTACAGCGACAACGACTACAAGGCCACCCGCGAAGTCACGCCCTATGCCGGCATCATCTACGACCTGAACGACACCTATTCGGTCTATGCCAGCTATACCGAGATCTTCAAGCCACAAAGCGAGCAGAACTCCGGGGGTTCGGTTCTGGAGCCCATGACTGGCAAAAGCTACGAGATCGGTCTCAAGGGTGCTTATTTCGATGGCGCGCTGAATGCCTCCGTGGCGCTGTTCGACACCATCCAGGAGAATCGTGCCTACCTGCCAGCCAATCAGGCCACCTTCTGCCCTGGCTACCCCGCGCAGAGCTGTTACAGCGCTGCGGGCGAGGTCCGCAGTCGCGGTATCGACGCGGAAATCTCCGGCCAACTGACGCCAAACTGGCAGGCGTCTGCAGCCTATACCCTGGTACTTAGCCAATACACCAAGGATGTCACCTACGAGGATCGCCGCTTCGCGCCCGAGCAGCCCAAGCACCTGTTCAAGGCCGTCACCAGCTACCAACTCACGGGTAGCCTGAGCAACTGGCGTATCGGTGCCGATCTGCAGGCTCAGAGCGAGACCTTCGAGCGCGTTGGCACCGGCGAGGCCAAGCAGGATAGCTATGCCCTGGTGGGTCTGATGGCCGGCTACCGCTTCAACGAGCACTGGGATGGCCGGGTCAACTTCAACAACATCTTCGACGAGAAATACTGGCAGGGCATCCCGACGGGTACCGGAAGTGGCACCTATGGCGATCCCCGTAACGTCATGCTCAGCCTGAAGTGGACCCTCTGATCCCGCGACTCCGTTAGCAGGCTCACGCTTCGCCCTTGTCCAGTCCCCCGGACCTGGGCGAAGCTACGGACGTCTGCGAAGGAGTGCCGCCCATGTCCAGCTCTACCGTCCACCTGGAACGCTATGCCGATCGTCACGCCGAGGGCCTGGCCGCCCTCTATGGCGATCCGGCCGTGGCGCGGCAGGTGCTGCAATTGCCCTATCAGAGCGCCGAGCAGTGGCGGCAGCGTCAGACTGCCGAGCGCGAGGGACGGGTCGCGCTGGTCGCCCTGCAGCAGGGGCGGGTGGTGGGCAGTGCTAGTCTCGAACAGCAGCAGCGCATTCGCCGCCAGCACTGTGGTGCCCTCGGCATGGGGGTGGCCCAGGATTGCCAGGGGCAGGGCATAGGCACTCAACTGCTGACGGCCCTGCTCGATCTCGCCGACAACTGGATGAATCTGCAGCGCGTGGAGTTGACCGTTTTCAGCGACAACGCGCCTGCGCTGGCGTTGTATCGCAAGCTGGGTTTCGAAGAGGAAGGTCTCTTGCGCCGCTATGCGCTACGCGATGGGGTATTCTTCGACGTCTGCAGCATGGCGCGTTTCAAACCTGGCACCTAAGGGTGTATGAGGAAAACTTGAGTTCGCCACAAGAAACCTGAGTTTGTTTCATGCGCGCCTGGGTAGGACAATCTCTGCCTTGTCCGGTGGAGGTGTGCAATGGTCAGGATTCATTCCCAGGGTTTTTCGCAGATCGAGCAACACGGCGATGCGCCCTTGGCGACGATGGCGCTCCTCGATGACACCCGTCGCGCAGCCCTGTTCGTGCGTGGGCGCCAGCAACGTCAGCAGGCGTGGCGTGCCCAGCAGGCCGCGGGCAGCGAGCTACTCGCCGTGGGCGACTTTGGCTGGGCTGATCGAGTGCTGGCCCATTCCTATCTGGTAGCCGCAGCCTCGCCCGCTACCTCTCAGGCTGCAACGGAAGACGGCCGCTGGTTCGATGGCGAGCGTTGCTATCGAATTCCCGAGTTCACTCGCGAGCAATCCTTCGTCCTCAACTGGGAGTATCTGTTCGACGAGGTTGCCGAAGCCCGAGCGCTCGGGTTGGCGGTCAAGCCAGTGATCCTGGGTCCCTTGACCTATCTGTGGCTAGGCCGCTCTCTCGATCCTGCCTTAGAGCGCCTCGACCTGCTGGAGTCGCTACTGCCGGTCTATGGCCAGATCTTCGCGAGGCTGGCCGAACAGGGCGTGGAGTGGATTCAGATCGACGAGCCCCTGCTTGGCCGGGAATTGCCACTGACCTGGCGCACGGCCTTCGAACGAGCCTACAACCTGCTGCAGCGCGAGCCATTGAAGAAGCTGCTTGCCGTACGTGACGGGGAGCTGACCGACAACCTTGGTCTGGCCGCGGGTCTCCCGGTGGATGGACTGCATGTCGACTGGCCGCGTACGACCCAGGCGCAACAAGGTCTGCTCGATCGCCTACCTGCCTACAAGACACTTTCGCTGGGGCTGACTGGCGATTCCGAACCAGGTGCGCAGGAGCGGCGGTTGCAGTTCGCGCGTCAGGCGGGCGAACGCCTGCAGGATCGACTCTGGCTGTCGCCCGCCGTCGGTTCGAGCGAGGCCGGCTCGGGTCAGGCAGCCGCAACGAACAGCGAGTTCGTGCGCCTGGTCAGGGCCGCCCGGGAGGCCGCCAGGGTCAAGCCGGCAACCAGCGCGGAAAGATCCTGGTCAGCGATAGAAGCGGCGCTGGCGAAGCTGGGCGCGGCTCAGTCGAGCCTGGCTTCATCCTGAGCGGATTGCTACGGCAGGGCTAGCGGTGAGCGGTCAGCAGCAGGCCGCCCGCGCCGGCGAAAAAGGCTCCGGTAGCCTGATTGAGCCGGCGTACGCCGCGGGAGCCGCGGATGAAGCGGCGGATCTGCCGGCCAAACAGACCATAGATGAAGGCCGCGACCATTTCGGCGAACAGGTGGGTGCCGCCGAGGTAGATGAATTGCTGCGTCGTTGGCTGGTTGGGATCGATGAACTGCGGAAAGACCGCTGCGAACAGCAGGATCGCCTTGGGGTTGCTGATGCCGATGAGGAATTCCTGCAGCATCAGGCGATGCAGTGCTCGCGGCTGCGCCGTACTGGTTTCGGTCAGATCCAGACCCTCGAAGGCCCGGCTGCGCCAGCTCTTCACGCCCAGGTAGAGCAGGTAGAGGGCGCCGACCCACTTGATGACGGTAAAGGCCATCTCCGAGGCCAGCAGCATGGCCCCCAGGCCTACCGCCGAGATCACCAGGAAGATCACGAAGGCCACGTCGCGACCCAGCGCCGCCAGGCCAGCCGTTACCGCGCCATGGCGGATGCCGTTGCTCAGGGAGCAGAAGTTGTTGGGGCCAGGCGTCAGGGCGATGAGCAGGGCGACCGGAAAGAACAGCAGGGCATCGACGAGGTTCATGGCGGTCGCCTGAGACGCCGAGAAGGCGCGGAAGAGGAGGGCTGGTGGGCTATTTAAACCGTCTTTCCACGCCTTTCTCCACCAGAATCTTCGCCGAGATTTCCTCTACGGAAAAATGCGTGGTGTTGATGAAGGAGATGTTCTCGCGGCGGAACAGACTTTCTACCTCGCGCAGTTCGAATTCGCACTGGGCGAAGCTCGCATAGCGGCTGTTAGGGCGCCGCTCGTGCCTGATCGCCGCCAGCCGTTCCGCGTCGATGGTCAGCCCGAACAGCTTGTCGCGATAGGTCTTGAGCGAGGCGGGCAATTGCAGGCGCTCCATGTCTTCCTCGGTCAACGGATAGTTGGCCGCGCGGATGCCATATTGCAGTGCCATATAGAGGCAGGTCGGCGTCTTGCCGCAGCGCGAGACCCCCACCAGGATCAAATCGGCCTGCGCATAGTGGGTCGTACGGGCGCCGTCGTCGTTTTCGAGTGCGAAATTGACGGCCTCGATCCGCTCCATGTAGTGACTATTGTGCATGATCGAATGTGACTTCCCTACCGAATACGAAGATTCGGCGGAAAGTTCCCGTTCGAGTGGGGATAAAAAGGTGGAGAAGATGTCGATCATGAACCCGTTTGACTGGTCCAGAATGGCCCGGATGTCACGGTTGACGATGGTATCGAAGATGATGGGCCGCGCACGGTCCTGAACGGCGGCGGCATTGATCTGCTGTACCATCGCCCTGGCCTTGTCCAACGTATCCACGTAGGGGCGGGTGACCTTCCTGAAGGTGATGTCCCCGAACTGGGCCAGGAGGCTCTGACCGAGGGTTTCGGCGGTGATGCCGGTGCCATCGGAGATGAAAAAGGCGGTTCGTTGCATGGAAGGACGTCCTGGTGGCGTACGGGGCAGGGATCGCTGCACTGTAACCTACCGTCGTCCACTGTCCATGGGGCGAGCGCCGAGGCGTACTGCTTTCCCACAAAGACACAAGATGGAGAGAAGACCTTGGACGAGTATGTAATTTCACTGGAGCAGCTTGGCGTGCACGACGTCGAGCGCGTGGGCGGCAAGAACGCATCCCTCGGCGAGATGATCGCCAACCTGGCTGGCGCGGGCGTGTCCGTTCCAGGCGGGTTCGCCACCACGGCCCAGGCCTACCGCGATTTCCTCGAGCAGAGCGGCCTGAACGAGCGCATCCACGCCGCCCTCGATGCCCTGGATGTCGATGACGTCGTCGCCCTGGCCAAGACTGGCGCGCAGATTCGCCAGTGGGTCATGGACGCGCCTTTCCCGGAGCGTCTGGATGCGGAGATCCGCAAGGCCTTCGCCCGGATTTCCGAGGGCAATCCCAATCTGGCGGTCGCCGTACGCTCTTCGGCGACCGCCGAAGACCTGCCGGATGCCTCCTTCGCCGGCCAGCAGGAAACCTTCCTCAACATCCGCGGTGTCGACAACGTCATTCGCGCGGCCAAGGAAGTCTTCGCCTCGCTCTTCAATGACCGCGCCATCGCCTACCGCGTGCACCAGGGCTTCGACCACAAGCTGGTCGCCCTGTCCGCTGGCGTGCAGCGCATGGTGCGCTCCGAAACCGGCGCCGCCGGCGTACTCTTCACCCTGGATACCGAATCCGGCTTCCGCGATGCGGTCTTCGTCACCGCTGCCTATGGCCTGGGCGAGACCGTGGTGCAAGGCGCGGTGAACCCGGACGAATTCTATGTGCACAAGCCCACCCTGGAAGCCGGTCGCCCGGCCATCCTGAGACGCAACCTGGGCAGCAAGGCCATCAAGATGGTCTATGGCGATGAAGCCAAGGCCGGTCGCTCCGTGCGCACCGTCGACGTCGAGCCCGCGGATCGCGCGCGCTTCTCCATCACCGATGCCGAGGTCACGGAGCTGTCCAAGCAGGCGCTGATCATCGAGCGCCACTACGGTCGTCCCATGGACATCGAGTGGGCCAAAGACGGCGACGATGGCAAGCTCTATATCGTTCAGGCCCGCCCGGAAACGGTGAAGAGCCGGGCCAGCGCCACCGTCATGGAGCGCTACCTGCTCAAGGAAAAAGGCCAGGTGCTGGTCGAGGGCCGGTCCATCGGCCAGCGTATCGGCGCGGGCAAGGTCAAGATCATCCGCGACGTCAGCGAGATGGATCGTGTCCAGCCTGGCGACGTGCTGGTGTCCGACATGACCGATCCCGACTGGGAGCCGGTGATGAAGCGTGCCAGCGCCATCGTCACCAACCGTGGCGGCCGTACCTGCCACGCCGCCATCATCGCTCGCGAGCTGGGCATCCCGGCCGTGGTGGGCTGCGGCAATGCCACCAGCTTGCTCAAGGACGGTCAGACCGTCACCGTTTCTTGCGCCGAGGGTGATACCGGCCTGATCTACGAAGGCGAACTGGGCTTCGACATCCGCCAGAGCTCGGTGGAGGCCATGCCCGAGTTGCCGTTCAAGATCATGATGAACGTGGGCAACCCCGATCGCGCCTTCGATTTCGCCCAGCTGCCCAATGCTGGCGTGGGCCTGGCGCGCCTCGAATTCATCATCAACCGCATGATCGGTGTGCACCCCAAGGCGCTGCTCAACTACGACAGCCTGCCCTTCGAGGTAAAGGAGAGTGTCGACAAGCGCATCGCCGGCTATGGTGATCCGGTCGGCTTCTATGTCGAGAAGCTGGTGGAAGGGGTGTCCACCCTGGCCGCGGCCTTCTGGCCGAAAAAGGTCATCGTGCGCCTGTCGGACTTCAAGTCCAACGAATACGCCAACCTCATCGGCGGCAAGCTCTACGAGCCCGAGGAAGAGAACCCCATGCTGGGCTTCCGCGGCGCCTCCCGCTACATCAGCGAAAACTTCCGCGATTGCTTCGAGCTGGAATGCCGCGCCATGAAGAAGGTGCGCGAGGAGATGGGCCTGACCAACGTCGAGCTCATGGTGCCCTTCGTGCGGACCCTTGACGAGGCGGCACGCGTGGTCGAGCTGCTTGGCGAGAACGGCCTCAAGCGTGGCGAGAACGACCTGCGCGTGATCATGATGTGCGAGCTGCCCTCCAATGCCCTGCTGGCGGACGAATTCCTCGAGCACTTCGATGGCTTCTCCATCGGTTCCAACGACCTGACCCAGCTGACCCTGGGGCTGGATCGCGACTCCGGGATCATCGCCCACCTGTTCGACGAGCGTAATCCGGCGGTGAAGAAGCTGCTGGCCAATGCCATTGCCGCGTGCAACCGTGCCGGCAAGTACATCGGCATCTGCGGTCAGGGTCCCTCGGATCACCCGGACCTGGCCAAGTGGCTGATGGAGCAGGGGATCGAGAGCGTCTCCCTCAACCCCGACTCGGTCCTCGACACCTGGTTCTTCCTCGCCGAAGGCAACGCCTGATGCAGGGATGGCCTCGCCCGTGAGGGCGGGGCCATCCAGGTCAGGGATTAAGCCACCCATTTCCCCGAGCGCGGTCCTGGCAATCAACGCAGGGCGGCGCTCACCGGATCGCCGATCCGCCGGTCGCGTTCCCTGCACGAGAAGGTAGATGCAGCAGTACGACAGTGATGTGGAACAGGGCCTCATCTATGGCTATCTCCTCGATGGCCGTGGTGGCGGACGACGACTGAGCCGGCGGGAGCTGGCGGAGGTCGAGCCGGGCCCCAGCGAGGTGCTGTGGCTGCACTGGGACCGCAGCGTTCCCGAGGCCCAGGCCTGGCTGCGCCAGTCCAGTGGCCTGAGCGAATTCGCTTGCGATCTGCTGCTCGAAGAGGCCACTCGGCCGCGACTGGTCACTCAGCCCAACGACAGCCTGCTGCTCTTCCTGCGTGGGGTGAATCTCAACCCCGGTGCGGTTCCCGAAGACATGGTCTCGTTGCGGGTATTCGTCGACAAACGCCGGGTGATCTCCCTGCGCATGAGGCCGATGAAGGCTGCCGCCGAAGTTCAGGAAGACCTGGAGGCCGGTATCGGTGCCCAGAGCGCCGAAGACCTGGTGCTCTATCTCGCCAGCTACATGACCAGTCGGGTCGATGACCTGGTGCGTGGCCTGTCCGACCAGCTCGATGGCCTCGAGGAGCAGGTCGACCAGGACGAGAACAGCCTGCCCGATCATGCCCAGGTGCTCACCCTAAGGCGTCGCGCCACTGGGCTGCGGCGCTATCTGGCGCCGCAGCGCGACATCTATGCGGACCTGGCACGCGGCAAGCCAGCCTGGTTCGTCGAGACGGCCAGTCAGGGCTACTGGAGCGAATTGCACAACAGCCTGGTGCGCAATCTCGAAGAGCTGGAAGTCATGCGCGAGCGGGTCGCGCTGCTGCAGGACGCCGAGCAGCGGGCGACTACCGAAAGAACCAATCGCACCCTCTATCTGCTAGCCATCATCACCGGCTTCTTCCTGCCCATCAGCTTCATCACCGGCCTGCTCGGGATGAACATGGGCGGGCTGCCAGGCTCCTCGTCACCCTTTGGCTTCCTGATCGCCTGTCTGCTGATCACCGCGGTGGCCGTCTTCCAGGTCTGGCTGTTTCGCCGACTGCGCTGGCTGTGACCCGTCCGCACCTCGCTGCGTCAAGAGAAAACGACCAGCGAGGTGTCCATGCACGATCCTTTCGAAGCGTCCCTCAAGGCGCTCCTCAATACTCCGGCCGAGGCGCGGGACGAGGAGGGCGATGACCAGGCACGCCTGCATCGCGTCCTCAAGACCGCCAACCGTCAAGTCGGCGCAGGCGCGCTGTTCGATCTGATCGGACGGCACTGGGTGGCGGCCCTGCTGCTGGCGTTGGGCAACGGCGCCCCTCATCTGAAGCCGCGGTCGCGTCGTACCCGGCGTGCTGCCGAATCATCCCCGGAGATCTTGAAGTAGATGGAATTCGATATCTGGACCCAGAGTCTGCTGTCCGCCATGACCACCCTGTGGAGCAAGGTGGCCGGCTTCATTCCCAATGTCTTCGGCGCCCTGGTGGTGATCCTGGCCGGATTCGCCGTCGCCAAGATTCTCGACACGGTGCTGTCGAAGGTGCTCGCCAAGCTCGGCCTGGATCGCGTCCTCGCCGGCGCCGGGGTCACCAAGCAGCTGGCCAAGATCGGCATCCGCATGCCGGTCACCACCCTGATCGGCCGGATCGTCTACTGGTTCGTGCTGCTGGTCTTCCTGGTATCCGCCGCCGAATCCCTGGGGCTGCAGCGTGTCTCGTCGACGCTGGACGTCATGGCGCTCTACGTACCCAAGATCTTTGGCGCCGCCCTGGTACTCATCGTCGGGGTTCTGCTGGCGCAATTGGTCAGTGGTCTGGTCCACGGCGCTGCCGAGAGCGTCGGCCTGGACTATGCCGCGGGCCTGGGCCGACTCGCCCAGGGGCTGGTCATCATCATTTCGATCTCGGTCGCTGTCGGTCAGCTGGAGATCAAGACCGAGCTGCTGAACCTGGTCATCGCCATCGTGCTGACCGCCTTCGCCCTGGCCGCGGCCCTGGCATTGGGTCTGGGTAGCCGGGGGCTGGTATCGCAGATCCTGGCTGGCATCTATGTACGCGAACTCTACGAAGTCGGCCAGTGGGTGACCCTGGCAGACGTCGAAGGCGAGATCGAGGAAATCGGCACCGCAAAGACGCTCGTCATGACCGAAGAGGGCGATATCGTTTCCGTTCCGAACCGTCTATTGCTGGAGGCTCAGGTGCGCAGCCGCTGACAGGCGCTGCGGAGATGGCTATCATGCCCGCCACTTTTTGGTAGCTATCTCCGTCTTGAACAAGCCTGCCCCTCATGCCTACGACCCGACCACGCTCAGCGATGAAGAGCTGGTCCAGCGCGCGCATGGTGAACTCTTCCACGTGACGCGAGCCTACGAGGAACTGATGCGCCGTTACCAGCGCACCTTGTTCAATGTCTGTGCCCGTTATCTGGGGAACGACCGGGACGCAGACGATGTCTGCCAGGAGATCATGCTGAAGGTGCTTTACGGTTTGAAGAATTTCGAGGGGAAATCGAAATTCAAGACCTGGCTGTACAGCATCACCTACAATGAGTGCATCACCCAGTACCGCAAGGAGCGCCGCAAGCGGCGTCTGGTGGAGGCATTAAGTCTGGATCCGATGGAAGAAGCATCGGAGGAGCGGGCGCCGAAGCTGGAAGAAAAGGGAGGGATGGATCGCTGGCTGGTTCATGTGGGTCAGGTCGATCGGGAGATCCTGGTGCTGCGCTTCGTCGCAGAGCTGGAATTCCAGGAGATCGCCGACATCATGCACATGGGCCTCAGCGCCACCAAGATGCGATACAAGCGGGCACTCGACAAACTGCGTGACAAGTTCGCAGCTGAAGTTGAGGGCTGACTGGATGAGTCTGCCGTAAGTTTTTGAACTTCACGAAAACTTGTTGTCGAAGCCTCCGGAGATTGCCGGAATTAGTACCACTAAAATGGGGATACAAAGGATGAAACTGAAGAGCACCTTGGGCGTCGTAATCGGCTCCCTGCTGGCAAGCGCCTCGCTGAGCGCCCTGGCACAAGGTCAAGGCGCCGTCGAGACTGAGCTGTTCGGCAGCCGTCTGTTCACCGACAGCCAGCGCAACATGACCAACGCCGACCTGTACGGCGGTTCCGTTGGCTACTTCCTGACCGACGATGTTGAGCTGGCGTTGTCCTACGGTGAGTACCACAACGCCCGTGGCGACCACGACCTGGGCCACAAGAACATCAAGGGCAGCCTGGCCGCTCTGGACGCTTACTACCACTTCGGTCAGCCCGGTGTAGGCCTGCGTCCGTACGTTTCCGGTGGCTTCGCTCACCAGTCCATCAGCAACCGCGACGTCAACGAAGGTGGCCGTGATCATTCCACCTACGCCAACCTGGGCGCCGGCCTGAAGTACTACTTCACCGAGAACCTGTATGCCCGTACCGGCGTACAAGCTAACTACAACATCGACTACGGCGACACCGAGTGGAGCGCTGCTGTAGGTGTTGGTCTGAACTTCGGTGGTTCCACCAAGAAAGAAGTCGCTCCGGCTCCGGCTCCGGCCCCCGTTGCTGACGTCTGCACCGATTCCGACAACGATGGCGTTTGCGACAACGTCGACAAGTGCCCGAACACCCCGGCCAACGTCACCGTTGACGCCACCGGCTGCCCGGCTGCTGCTGAAACCGTTCGCGTCGAGCTGGACGTGAAATTCGATTTCGACAAGGCCGTGGTCAAGCCCAACAGCTACGCCGACATCAAGAACCTGGCTGATTTCATGCAGCAGTACCCGCAGACCTCGACCACTGTTGAAGGCCACACCGACTCCGTCGGCACTGACGCCTACAACCAGAAGCTGTCCGAGCGTCGTGCCAACGCCGTGCGTAACGTGCTGGTCAACCAGTACGGCGTGCAGGGTGGCCGCGTGAACGCTGTTGGTTACGGTGAGTCCCGCCCGGTTGCTGACAACGCTACCGAAGCCGGTCGCGCCGTCAACCGTCGCGTAGAAGCTGAAGTCGAAGCTCAGGCCAAGTAATTAGCCTGATCCAGACACAAAGAAGCCCGCCTTGTGCGGGCTTTTTTGTGTCTGTCGTTGAGGTCTTGAAGTTGTCAGGCAATAAAAAACCCCGCCGGGGCGGGGTTCTTCATCACGAATCGATCAGCCGCGATCGTCCGGAATGTCACGCTGGGTCACGCCGGTGTACAGCTGACGCGGCCGGCCGATCTTGTAGGGGCCGGACAGCATTTCCTGCCAGTGCGAGATCCAGCCGACGGTCCGCGCCATGGCGAAGATCACGGTAAACATGCTGGTCGGAATGCCGATTGCCTTGAGGATGATGCCGGAATAGAAGTCCACGTTCGGGTAGAGATTGCGCTCGACGAAGTAGGGGTCTTTGCGCGCCAGTTCTTCCAGGCGCATGGCCAGTTCCAGCTGCGGATCGTTGATGCCCAGCTCGGCCAGGACTTCGTCGCAGGTCTGCTTCATCACCGTAGCGCGCGGATCGAAGTTCTTGTACACGCGATGGCCGAAGCCCATCAGCTTGAACGGATCGTTCTTGTCCTTGGCCTTGGCGACGAACTTGTCGATGTTGGACACATCGCCAATCTCGTCCAGCATTTTCAGAACGGCTTCGTTCGCGCCACCATGTGCCGGACCCCAGAGGGCGGCGATGCCTGCGGCGATGCAGGCGAAAGGATTGGCGCCGGAGGAGCCGGCCAGGCGGACGGTGGAGGTGGAGGCGTTCTGCTCGTGATCCGCGTGCAGGATGAAGATGCGATCCATGGCGCGCGCCAGTACCGGGCTGATCGGCTTTTCCTCACATGGCGTATTGAACATCATGTGCAGGAAGTTTTCCGCATATCCCAGGTTGTTGCGGGGATACAGCATCGGTTGGCCCATGGAGTACTTGTGCACCATGGCAGCCAGGGTCGGCATCTTGGCGATCAGGCGCATCGCCGAAATTTCGCGGTGCTGCGGATCGGTGATGTCCAGGGAGTCATGGTAGAAGGCTGACAGGGCGCCAACCACGCCGCACATGATGGCCATGGGGTGCGCATCGCGACGGAAGCCGTTGAAGAAGTTCTTCAGTTGCTCGTGAACCATGGTGTGGTTCTTGATGGTATCGACGAACTGCACTTTCTCTTGCGCGTTCGGCAATTCACCCTTGAGCAGCAGGTAACAGGTCTCGAGGTAGTCGGATTTCTCCGCCAGTTGCTCGATGGGGTAGCCGCGGTGCAGCAGAATGCCTTTGTCACCATCGATATAGGTGATCTTGGATTCGCACGAGGCAGTGGACATGAAGCCCGGGTCAAAGGTGAACACACCAGTGGAGGTGAGGTTGCGAACATCGATCACGTCCGGGCCAAGGGTGCCGGACATAACGGGCAGGTCAACCGGATCCGCTCCCGAGATGATCAACTGCGCTTTCTTGTCAGCCATTAGGCCTCCTTATTTTGCTTTGAAATCATCAATAAACCCTCCACTCAGGGCCTCGCCCACTATAGAGGGATAAATTTGAAAGTCAATTTACGAAAATATCGACCTAGAGGGTGTTTCTGGCCAGATTGTGCGGCGAAAAGACATTAACACGCAGGCTTCTGAATATCAGCTGGCGACGTCGGGATCGGGTATCGACGTTTGTCATGAGTAGGCTAACTGTCTATAATTCTCGCCCGACCGTACCGGGTCGGCGAGCTGATGCCGAGCGGTCGACGCTTCCCTACAGAAGCGTGTAGCAGATGTGGAATCTCCTATAACTAGCCCGACCGCAATTGGGCCCTCAGTGTGAAAGAAGCCGTGAATAGCAAACGACCTGTAAACCTAGATCTCAGGACCATCAAACTACCTATCACAGCTTATACCTCGATTCTTCACCGTATCTCTGGCGTCATCCTGTTCCTCGGCATCGCAGTCATGCTCTACGGGCTGCACCTGTCGCTGGGTAGCGAGGAAGGCTTCGGCCAGGTGAAAGCTTTTCTGGCCTATCCGCTGGTCAAGCTCGTGATTTGGGGTCTGCTGTCCGCGTTGCTCTACCATCTGGTCGCCGGCATTCGGCACTTGATCATGGATGGGGGCGCCGGTGAAACCCTGCAGGGCGGCAAGCTGGGTGCACAGCTAGTGCTGGTCATTTCCGCAGTTCTGATCATTCTGGCAGGGGTTTGGGTATGGTAACCAACGTCACCAATCTTTCGCGTTCCGGTCTCTACGACTGGATGGCTCAACGGGTCTCGGCAGTCGTCCTCGCGGTCTACTTCCTCTTTCTGATCGGCTTCCTGATCCTTCACCCAGGGCTCACCTTCGAGCAGTGGCACGGGCTGTTCTCCAACACCCTGATGCGTATCTTCAGCCTGCTGGCGCTGGTGTCCATCTGTGTGCATGCCTGGGTCGGTATGTGGACCATTTCCACTGACTACCTGACCACCATGGCCATCGGCAAAGGTGCTACCGCCGTGCGTTTCCTGTTCCAGGCGGTATGCGGGTTCGCGATGTTCGCGTTCTTCGTCTGGGGCGTGCAGATCTTCTGGGGTGTTTGATCAATGTCCACAATTCGTCATATTTCGTTTGATGCCATCATCGTAGGTGGCGGCGGCGCTGGTATGCGCGCTGCTCTGCAACTGGCCCAATCCGGCCACAAGACCGCCGTCATCACCAAGGTTTTCCCGACCCGGTCCCACACCGTATCTGCCCAGGGTGGCATTACCTGCGCCATTGCCTCGTCCGATCCGAACGATGACTGGCGCTGGCACATGTACGACACCGTCAAGGGGTCGGACTACATCGGTGATCAGGACGCCATCGAGTACATGTGCTCCGTAGGCCCGGAAGCGGTTTTCGAGCTGGAACACATGGGTCTGCCGTTCTCCCGTACCGAGCAGGGTCGTATCTATCAGCGTCCCTTCGGCGGCCAGTCCAAGGACTACGGCAAGGGCGGCCAGGCGGCTCGTACCTGCGCCGCGGCCGACCGTACCGGTCATGCCCTGCTGCACACCCTCTATCAGGGCAACCTGAAGAACAATACGGTATTCCTGAACGAGTGGTACGCCGTGGACTTGGTGAAGAACCAGGACGGCGTCGTGGTCGGTGTCATTGCCATCGCCATCGAAACCGGCGAGACCGTCTACGTCAAGGCCAAGGCCACTGTGCTGGCCACCGGCGGTGCGGGTCGTATCTACGCCTCCACCACCAACGCCCTGATCAACACTGGCGACGGTGTCGGCATGGCGCTGCGAGCCGGCGTGCCGGTGCAGGATATCGAAATGTGGCAGTTCCACCCGACCGGCATCGCCGGCGCCGGGGTACTGGTCACCGAAGGTTGCCGCGGTGAGGGTGGTTACCTGATCAACAAGCACGGCGAGCGCTTCATGGAGCGCTATGCACCCAACGCCAAGGATCTGGCCGGTCGCGACGTGGTCGCCCGCTCCATGGTGAAGGAAGTGCTGGCCGGCAACGGTTGTGGCCCGGATGGCGACCATGTGCTGCTGAAGCTGGACCACCTGGGTGAAGACGTCCTGCACAGTCGTCTGCCCGGCATCTGCGAACTGTCCAAGACCTTCGCCCATGTCGACCCGGTCGTCGCACCGGTACCCGTGATCCCTACATGCCACTATATGATGGGCGGCATCGCCACCAACATCCATGGTCAGGCCATCACTCAAGACGCCAACGGCAACGACAGGATCATCGAAGGTCTGTTCGCAGTAGGCGAAGTGGCCTGCGTATCTGTGCACGGTGCGAACCGGCTGGGCGGCAATTCGCTGCTGGACCTGGTGGTCTTCGGTCGTGCAGCTGGTCTGCACCTGGAGAAGGCACTCAAGGAAGGTATCGAGCACCGCGGTGCCTCGGAAAGCGATCTGGAAGCCTCGTTGCAGCGCCTGTCCGGCGTCAACGAGCGCACCACCGGTGACGACGTCGCTACCCTGCGCAAGCAACTGCAGACCTGCATGCAGAACTACTTCGGGGTGTTCCGCACCGGCGAGTACATGCAGAAGGGCATCGCCGAGCTGGCCGACCTGCGCGAGCGCATCGCCAAGGTCAAGATCAACGACAAGAGTCAGGGCTTCAACACCGCCCGCATCGAAGCGCTCGAGCTGCAGAACCTGCTCGAAGTGGCCGAAGCAACCGCCATCGCCGCCGAGAATCGCAAGGAATCCCGTGGTGCTCACGCCCGTGAAGACTTCGAAGAGCGTGACGACGAGAACTGGCTGTGCCACACCCTCTATTTCCCCGGTGAAAAACGGGTCAGTAAGCGTGACGTCAACTTCGCGCCGAAGACCGTACCGATGTTCGAACCCAAGGTTCGGACTTACTAAAGGTGACCACCATGTTGAAAGTCAGCGTATATCGTTACAACCCGGATCAGGACGGCCTGCCGTCCATGCAGGAGTTCCAGGTCGATACCGGTGGGAAGGATCTCATGGTGTTGGACGTCCTGGCTCTGATCAAAGAGCAGGATGAAGGCTTCTCCTACCGTCGTTCCTGCCGCGAAGGCGTGTGCGGCTCCGACGGCATGAACATTAACGGCAAGAACGGCCTGGCGTGCATCACGCCGCTGTCGGCCGTGGTCAAGAACGACAAGCTGATCGTGCGTCCGCTGCCCGGCCTGCCGGTCATTCGTGACCTGGTCGTCGACATGAGCATCTTCTACAAGCAATACGAGAAGGTGAAGCCGTTCCTGCAGAACGAGACCCCGGCACCAGCCATCGAACGCCTGCAGAGCCCGGAAGATCGTGAGAAGATCGACGGTCTGTACGAGTGCATCCTGTGCGCCTGCTGCTCGACGTCCTGCCCGTCCTTCTGGTGGAACCCCGACAAGTTCCTCGGCCCCGCTGCACTGCTGCAGGCCTATCGCTTCCTGGCCGACAGTCGTGACACCAAGACCGAAGAGCGCCTGGCGGCCATGGACGATCCGTTCAGCGTGTTTCGCTGCCGCTCGATCATGAACTGTGTGGCGGTCTGTCCCAAGGGGCTGAACCCGACCAAGGCCATCGGCCATGTGCGGGCGATGCTGCTGCAGAGCGGTACCTGATCCACGTCCCGCCCGGCCAGTTGTGCCGGGCGGGTTCGTTAACGACCTCGATAGCTTGATTCAACCAATGTCCATTCAGGGATACCCGGAACAGCATCCGGGCATTGGCGCAGCCGTAGAGAGACCAGGTCTCGCATCGAGACTTGTCATCGGCTGATGCTATCTCTGCCGAAGGGGTGAACTAGATGCACGAAAGTCAGATGCAGCAACTGTGGGACAGCGCTCACCTGTCCGGCGGTAATGCTGCTTATGTGGAAGAGCTCTATGAGCTGTTTCTGCACGATGCCAACGCTGTGCCGGAAGAGTGGCGCACCTACTTCCAGAAGCTGCCCGCTGTCACTGGCAATTCGCCGGACGTTGCGCACTCCGCGATCCGCGACCATTTCGTGCTGTTGGGCAAGAACCAGCGGCGAGCTCAACCGGTCTCGGCCGGTACCGTCAGTTCCGAACACGAGAAGAAGCAGGTCGAAGTCCTGCGGCTGATCCAGGCGTTCCGTCTGCAGGGCCATCAGGCTGCTCAGCTCGACCCGCTGGGTCTGTGGAAGCGTCAGCCACCTGCCGATCTGCTGCTCAACCACTATGGGTTGACCGACGCCGATCTGGATACCACCTTCCGCACCGGTGAATTGTTCATCGGCAAAGAGGAAGCAACTCTCCGCGAAATCAGGGATGCGCTGCAAGAGACATATTGCCGCACGGTCGGTGCAGAGTTCATGCACATCGTCGATTCCGAAGAGCGCCGCTGGTTCCTGCAGCGCCTGGAAAGCGTCCGTGGCCGCCCGCAATATTCCCCGGAAGTCCGCACCCACCTGCTGGAGCGTCTGACCGCCGCCGAGGGCCTGGAAAAGTATCTGGGCACCAAGTACCCGGGCACCAAGCGTTTCGGCCTGGAAGGTGGCGAGAGCCTGATTCCGCTGATCGACGAGATCATCCAGCGTTCCGGCTCCTATGGGGTCAAGGAACTGGTGATCGGCATGGCCCACCGTGGCCGTCTGAACGTGCTGGTCAACACCCTGGGCAAGAATCCGCGCGATCTGTTCGACGAATTCGAAGGCAAGAAGCTGGTCGAGCTGGGCTCCGGTGACGTCAAGTACCACCAGGGTTTCTCCTCCAACGTCATGACCCAGGGCGGCGAAGTCCACCTGGCGCTGGCGTTCAACCCCTCGCACCTGGAGATTGTCTCTCCGGTGGTGGAGGGTTCGGTGCGTGCCCGCCAGGATCGCCGCGGCGATCGCTCCGGCGACAAGGTCGTGCCCGTTGCCATCCACGGCGACGCCGCCTTCGCTGGCCAGGGCGTGGTCATGGAAACCTTCCAGATGTCGCAGACCCGGGCGTACAAGACCGGCGGCACCCTGCACCTCGTCATCAACAACCAGGTGGGTTTCACCACCAACCGCCAGGAAGATGCGCGCTCGACCGAGTACGCCACCGACGTCGCCAAGATGATCCAGGCGCCGATCTTCCATGTGAACGGCGACGATCCCGAAGCGGTGCTGTTTGTCACCCAGCTGGCGGTCGACTATCGCATGCAGTTCAAGCGTGACATCGTCATCGATCTGGTGTGCTACCGCCGTCGCGGCCACAACGAGGCCGACGAGCCGAGCGGCACCCAGCCGCTGATGTACCAGCAGATCGCCAAGCAGCGCACCACCCGCGATCTCTATGCGGATGCCCTGACCCAGGCCGGTGTCGTCACTGCCGAGCAGGTCCAGGCGCAGTTCGAAGCCTATCGGGGTGCCCTCGACGAGGGTCGTCACGTGGTGGCCAGCCTGGTCAAGGAACCCAATCGCGACCTGTTCGTCGACTGGAAACCCTACCTCGGCCATGCCTGGACCGCGCGTCACGACACCGGCTTCGATCTCAAGACCCTGCAGGAACTGGCCAACAAGCTGCTGCAGATTCCGGAAGGCGTCGTGGTCCAGCGTCAGGTAGGCAAGATCCTCGAAGATCGCCAGAAGATGACTGCCGGCGGCCTGCCCCTGAACTGGGGTTTCGCCGAGACCATGGCCTACGCCACCCTGCTGCACGAAGGCCATCCGATCCGCATCACCGGTCAGGACGTCGGCCGTGGCACCTTCTCGCACCGCCATGCGGTGCTGCACAACCAGAAGGACGCCGTGCCCTACGTGCCCCTGCAGCACCTGGCCGAAGACCAGCCGTCGTTCGAGATCTACGACTCCTTCCTGTCCGAGGAAGCGGTGCTGGGCTTCGAATACGGCTACGCCACCACCACGCCCAACGCGCTGGTGGTCTGGGAAGCCCAGTTCGGTGACTTCGCCAACGGTGCCCAGGTCGTCATCGACCAGTTCATCACCAGCGGCGAGATCAAGTGGGGTCGTCTCTGCGGCCTGACCATGCTGCTGCCCCATGGCTACGAAGGCCAGGGTCCGGAGCACTCGTCGGCTCGTCTGGAGCGTTACCTGCAGCTGTGCGCCGAGCAGAACATCCAGGTCTGCGTACCGACCACGCCGGCGCAGATCTACCACCTGCTGCGTCGTCAGGTGATCCGCCCGCTGCGCAAGCCGCTGGTAGTGCTCACGCCCAAGTCGCTGCTGCGCCACAAGCTGGCCATCTCGACCCTGGAAGACCTGGCCCATGGCTCCTTCCAGACCGTGATCAACGAACTGGATCAGATCGATGCCCAGCAGGTGAAGCGCCTGGTTCTGTGCAGCGGCAAGGTCTACTACGACCTGCTGGAAAAGCGCCGCAGCGAAAACCGCCAGGACATCGCCATCGTTCGCCTGGAGCAACTCTATCCGTTCCCGGAAGACGACCTGGCCGAGGTACTGGCTGGCTACCCGAACCTCGAGCGCGTGGTCTGGTGCCAGGAAGAGCCGATGAACCAGGGTGCCTGGTACTGCAGCCAGCATCACATGCGTCGCGCCGTGTCCGGTTACAAGCAGGGCCTGGGTCTGGAATACGCCGGTCGCGATGCGTCCGCTGCGCCGGCCTGCGGCTATGCCTCCATGCACGCCGAGCAGCAGGAAAAACTGCTGCACGATGCTTTCTCCGTTTGATTCGCCACGCGACTACTAAAGATCACTAAGGAAATTCATAGAATGGCTATCGAGATCAAAGCCCCTACCTTCCCGGAATCGGTCGCTGACGGCACCGTCGCCACCTGGCACAAGAAGCCGGGCGAAGCGGTCAAGCGTGACGAACTGCTGGTCGACATCGAGACCGACAAGGTCGTGCTGGAAGTCGTGGCACCGGTCGATGGCGTCCTGGCCGAAGTCCTGAAGAACGAAGGCGACACCGTGCTGAGCGAAGAAGTTATCGCTCGCGTGGAAGAGGGCGCCACTGCCGCCGCCGCGCCGGCTGCCCAGCCGGCCGCCGTCAGTGCTCCGGCTGCCGCGCCCGCTGCCGGTGGTGAAGAGGATCCGATCCTCGCTCCCGCCGCACGCAAGATTGCCGAAGAAAACGGCATCGACCCGGCTACCCTGGTCGGAACCGGCAAGGGTGGTCGCATCACCAAGGAAGACGCTGTCGCCGCTGTCGAGGCCAAGAAGTCCGGCGCTGCTGCTCCGGCTGCCAAGCCCGCTGCCGTCGCCGCTCCAGTGGTGACCGCTGCTGGCGATCGCACCGAGAAGCGTGTGCCCATGACCCGCCTGCGCGCCAAGGTCGCCGAGCGCCTGGTTGAAGCCCAGTCCAGCATGGCCATGCTGACGACCTTCAACGAGGTCAACATGAAGCCGATCATGGACCTGCGCTCCAAGTACAAGGACATGTTCGAGAAGAAGCACAATGGCGTACGCCTGGGCTTCATGTCCTTCTTCGTCAAGGCGGCCACCGAGGCGCTCAAGCGCCAGCCGGGCGTCAACGCCTCCATCGACGGCAACGACATCGTCTACCACGGCTATCAGGACATCGGCGTGGCCGTGTCCAGTGACCGTGGCCTGGTAGTGCCGGTGCTGCGCAACGCCGAGTTCATGAGCCTGGCGGAAGTGGAAGGCACCATCGCCGACTTCGGCAAGAAGGCCAAGGCCGGCAAGCTGACCCTGGAAGATATGCAGGGCGGCACCTTCACCATCTCCAACGGTGGTGTCTTCGGTTCGCTGCTGTCCACTCCCATCGTCAACCCGCCGCAGACCGCGATCCTGGGCATGCACAAGATCCAGGAGCGCCCGATGGCGGTGAACGGCCAGGTGGTGATCCTGCCGATGATGTATCTTGCGCTGTCCTACGACCATCGCCTGATCGATGGCAAGGAAGCCGTGACCTTCCTGGTCACCATGAAGGACCTGCTGGAAGACCCGGCTCGTCTGCTGCTGGACATCTGATCCGGCTCTCGCGGTGCGGGGCAGGGGCCACGCACCGCTTCAAGTTTTCCTGCCTGAAGCTGCTCCAAGGGGATTAGTGTATGAGCGACAAATTCGACGTAGTGGTGATCGGCGCCGGCCCTGGTGGCTACGTGGCCGCCATCCGTGCCGCGCAGCTCGGTCTGAAGACGGCCTGTGTCGAGCGCTACAAGGGCAAGGAAGGCAAGGTCGCCCTGGGCGGTACCTGCCTGAACGTGGGTTGCATTCCTTCCAAGGCGCTGCTGGACAGCTCCTACAAGTACCACGAGGCCCACGAGGGCTTTAAGGTCCACGGGATCGATGCGCCCAACGTCACCATCGACGTGCCCACCATGATCGGCCGCAAGGACCAGATCGTGAAGAACCTCACCGGCGGCGTGGCCACCCTGTTCAAGGCCAACGGCGTGACTCTGCTGGAAGGCAACGGCAAGCTGCTGTCCGGCAAGAAGGTCGAAGTCACTGGCCTGGACGGCAACGTCCAGGTGGTCGAGGCCGAGAACGTCATCCTGGCGTCCGGCTCGCGTCCTATCGACATCCCGCCGGCTCCGGTGGACCAGAAGGTCATCGTCGATTCCACCGGCGCCCTGGAATTCCAGAGCGTGCCCAAGCGTCTGGGCGTGATCGGTGCCGGCGTCATCGGTCTGGAACTGGGTTCGGTCTGGGCTCGCCTGGGTGCCGAAGTCACCGTGCTGGAAGCCCTGGACAAGTTCCTGGTCGCCGCCGATGAGCAGGTGTCCAAGGAAGCCTACAAGATCCTCTCCAAGCAGGGTCTGAACATCCGCATGGGTGCTCGTGTGACCGGCTCCCAGGTCAACGGCGAAGAAGTCACCGTCAACTACACCGAAGCCGGTGAAGAGAAGCAGATCACCTTCGATCGCCTCATCGTTGCCGTGGGCCGTCGTCCGGTCACCACCGACCTGCTGGCGTCCGACAGCGGCGTGGAAAGCGACGAGCGTGGCTACATCTACGTCGATGACTACTGCGCCACCAGCGTTCCGGGCGTGTTCGCCATCGGTGACTGTGTACGCGGTCTGATGCTGGCCCACAAGGCCTCGGAAGAGGGCGTGATGGTCGCCGAGCGTATCGCCGGTCACAAGGCTCAGATGAACTACGACCTGGTGCCCTCGGTGATCTACACCCACCCGGAAATCGCGTGGGTCGGCAAGACCGAGCAGGCGCTGAAGGCCGAAGGCGTCGAAGTCAACGTCGGTACCTTCCCCTTCGCGGTCAGCGGTCGTGCCCTGGCGGCCAACGACACCGCCGGCTTCGTCAAGGTCGTGGCCGATGCCAAGACCGATCGCGTCCTGGGCGTCCATGTGGTCGGCCCGAGCGCGGCGGAACTGGTGCAGCAGGGCGCCATCGCCATGGAATTCGGCACCAGTGCCGAAGACCTGGGCATGATGGTGTTCTCGCACCCGACGCTGTCCGAGGCACTGCACGAAGCAGCCCTGGCGGTGAATGGTCATGCGATCCACGCAGTGAATCGCAAGAAGCGGTAAGAGATTTACGGAACCACGGGGTCGCCGACCGCCGTGGAGCCTCCGGGCTCCACCGCAGGAAGGCACCTCGGACCCTTGCGAGGCAGGGGTCACAGGTGGCGCGGTGCCCGCGACCGTCCAGAGGACGGCTCGGAGAACGCACAGCGTCGAATGCGCAATACCCAACGAAGACGGTAGACAAGCATGAATCTCCACGAGTATCAGGGTAAGCAGCTGTTCGCTGAATACGGCCTGCCCGTTTCCAAAGGCTACGCTGTCGACACCCCCCAGGAGGCCTACGAGGCTTGCGGCCGTATCGGCGGCGACGAGTGGGTCGTCAAGGCCCAGGTACATGCCGGTGGCCGTGGTAAGGCTGGCGGTGTGAAGCTGGTCAAGAGCAAGGAAGAAGCCAAGGAATTCGCCGCCAAGTGGCTGGGCCAACGTCTGGTGACCTACCAGACCGACGCCAACGGTCAGCCGGTCAGCAAGATCCTGGTTGAATCCTGCACCGACATCGACAAGGAGCTCTATCTGGGCGCCGTCGTCGATCGCTCCAGCCGCCGCATCGTGTTCATGGCGTCCACCGAAGGTGGCGTGGACATCGAGAAGGTCGCTCACGACACTCCGGAGAAGATTCTCAAGGCCACCATCGATCCGCTGGTAGGCGCTCAGCCTTACCAGGGTCGCGACCTGGCTTTCCAGCTGGGCCTGAAAGGTGACCAGATCAAGCAGTTCACCCAGATCTTCGTCGGTCTGGCCAAGCTGTTCCAGGACTACGACCTGGCCCTGCTGGAAGTGAACCCGCTGGTGATCAAGAAGGACGGCAACCTGCACTGCCTGGATGCCAAGATCAACATCGACAGCAACGCCATCTACCGTCAGCCCAAGCTGCGTGCCTTCCACGACCCGTCGCAGGACGACGCCCGTGAAGCCCATGCGCAGAAGTGGGAACTGAACTATGTAGCCCTGGAAGGCAGCATCGGCTGCATGGTCAACGGTGCCGGTCTGGCCATGGGTACCATGGACATCGTCAACCTGCACGGCGGCAAGCCGGCCAACTTCCTGGACGTTGGCGGCGGCGCGACCAAAGAGCGCGTGACCGAAGCCTTCAAGATCATCCTGTCCGACAGCAACGTGAAAGCCGTTCTGGTGAACATCTTCGGCGGCATCGTGCGCTGCGACATGATCGCCGAAGGCATCATCGGTGCCGTGAAGGAAGTCGGTGTGAAGGTGCCGGTCGTGGTTCGCCTCGAAGGCAACAACGCCGAACTCGGTGCCAAGGTCCTGGCCGAAAGCGGCCTGAACATCATCGCGGCAACCAGCCTGACCGACGCTGCCCAGCAGGTCGTCAAGGCCGCGGAGGGTAAGTAATGAGCGTCCTGATCAATAAAGACACCAAGGTCATCTGCCAGGGCTTCACCGGCAGCCAGGGTACCTTCCACTCCGAACAGGCCATCGCCTACGGCACCCAGATGGTCGGCGGCGTGACTCCCGGCAAGGGCGGCTCCACCCACCTGGGCCTGCCGGTGTTCAACACCGTCAAGGAAGCCGTGGAAGCTACCGGCGCTGACGCCTCGGTGATCTACGTTCCGGCTCCCTTCTGCAAGGACTCCATCCTGGAAGCGGCCTTCGGCGGCATCAAGCTGATCGTCTGCATCACCGAGGGTATCCCCACCCTCGACATGCTGGATGCCAAGGTGAAGTGCGACGAACTGGGCGTACGCCTGATCGGCCCGAACTGCCCCGGCGTCATCACCCCCGGCGAGTGCAAGATCGGCATCATGCCCGGTCACATTCACCTGCCGGGCAAGGTCGGTATCGTGTCGCGTTCCGGCACCCTGACCTATGAAGCCGTGAAGCAGACCACCGACGCCGGCTTCGGCCAGTCCACCTGCGTGGGCATCGGCGGCGACCCCATCCCGGGCTCGAACTTCATCGATATCCTGAAGCTGTTCCAGGAAGATCCGCAGACCGAAGCCATCGTCATGATCGGCGAGATCGGCGGCAGCGCTGAAGAAGAAGCCGCAGCCTACATCAAGGCCAACGTGACCAAGCCGGTGGTGTCCTACATCGCCGGTGTCACTGCACCGCCCGGCAAGCGCATGGGCCATGCTGGCGCCATCATCTCCGGCGGCAAGGGCACTGCGGACGAGAAGTTCGCTGCCCTGCAGGACGCTGGTGTGAAGACCGTGCGTTCCCTGGCTGACATCGGCAAGGCCCTGGCCGAGCTGACCGGTTGGGAAGTCAAGAAGGCCTGAGCCTGACTGACTGTAGAAAAGGCCGCCTTCGGGCGGCCTTTTTCATGGGCGCGTTCATGACGCCTCATCACCTGCCGGCTGCCTTTTCGCCGGTAATTCGTTAGGATGGCAACCTTCCGCTCCATCGGCCACCTCGTGGCCCCTCCAAGACCTGCTCCCAAGAGGGTGGGCTGCCTCGTTTTCCTCATTGCTGGTACTGCCTTCCATGAAAGCTTTGCAAAGCCGGGACGTCCTGGCCCTCGGATTCATGACGTTCGCGCTGTTCGTCGGCGCGGGCAACATCATCTTTCCCCCGATCGTCGGCCTGCAGGCTGGCGAGCACGTCTGGAGCGCCGCCCTGGGCTTTCTGCTGACCGCGGTCGGGCTGCCGGTGCTGACCCTGATCGCCCTGGCGCGCGTCGGTGGCGGCATGGATGCCCTGAGCAGGCCGCTGGGCCAGACGGCTGCCCGGGCGCTCGCCATCGTCTGCTACCTTTCGGTGGGGCCGCTGTTCGCCACCCCGCGCACTGCCACGGTCTCTTTCGAGGTGGGTGTCGGGCCCCTGCTGGGTAACGGACCGATCCCGCTGTTCCTCTACAGCCTGGCCTATTTCCTGGTGGTGCTGCTGGTCTCCCTCTATCCGGGGCGGCTGCTCGACACCGTCGGCCGCTTTCTCGGTCCGCTGAAGATCCTCGCCCTGGCGGTGCTGGGCGGCGCGGCGCTGTTCTGGCCAGCGGGCGGTCCTGCCACGGCGGCGCCCGACTACGCCTCGCGGGCGCTGTCCCAAGGCTTCGTCAACGGCTATCTGACCATGGATACCCTGGGCGCCCTGGTGTTCGGCATCGTCATCGTCAACGCCATTCGTGCCCGGGGCGTGACCGCCCCCGAGCTACTGACGCGCTACACCATCATCGCCGGCCTGATCGCAGGGGTTGGCCTGGTGCTGGTCTATCTAAGCCTGTTCCAGCTCGGGGCCGGCAGCGGGGCGCTGGTACCCCATGCCAGCAATGGCGCCGAGGTGCTGCATGCCTATGTGCAGCACACCTTCGGCAGTGTCGGCAGCGACTTCCTCGCGGTGCTCATTACCTTGGCCTGCCTGGTCACGGCAGTGGGTCTGACCTGCGCCTGCGCGGAGTTCTTCAGTGAGTTCCTGCCCTTCAGCTATCGCAGCCTGGTGGTCCTGCTGGCAGCCTTCTCGCTGCTGGTGTCCAACCTCGGCCTGACCCAGCTGATCCAGATCTCGGTGCCCATTCTCACCGCCATCTATCCGCCCTGTATCGCCCTGGTGGTGCTGAGCTTCTTCACCGCTCGCTGGGCGGCGCCCGGTCGCATCGTCGGGCCGGTGCTGCTGGTGGCGCTGGCGTTCGGCATTCTTGATGGCTTGCAGACCGCCCACCTGACGGTGCCCTATCTGGGGGATGCCGTGCAGTGGCTGCCACTGGCCGACTCGGGCCTGGGTTGGCTGTTGCCGGCCGTGGTGGTGGGCCTCGTTGCCCTGGCGCTGGAAAGCCTGCGTCGCGGAGGCCGGGCGGCAGAGAATGAGGCCGAGCCAGATCCCTCGCGCTCCTGAATCAGTCGTCCACAAAAAAGCCCGCATCAGCGGGCTTTTTTTATAACCGATCAGCTTACGGCTTGGGCTGGGTAGCCGGCGCGTTGCCGTTGGCGGTACCAGTGGCCGGGCTGACCGAGGTGGCTTCGCCGTTGGTTTGCTCTTTGGCAGCCTCGTTGGCGGCTTCGTTACGCTGCTCGGCAGCCTTGTTGCTCTGCTCGGCGGCTTTGTTCAGGTTTTCCTGAGCTTTCTGTTCGGTCTTGGCAGCATCCTGAGCCTTGTTTTCGGAAGGCTTGTCACAGGCGGCGAGGCCGAAGGCGGCAGTGAAGAGCAGGGCGATGGCAAAGGGCTTTTTCATGTGTTTTCTCCTTATGAACTACACGACAGCCGTTCGAGCGCACCGTTAAAAGTTAAGTTCCGCGTCTATCTCAGGCATCGCCCAAATTCCTACCTGTATCGCGAACCGGAACCGGAAAGGTTGAAATGTTGCGCGTCGCCCCCATCTCCGCCACATCGCCAGGCATCTGGCGCGTACCTATCGATAGCGGAGTTCGTAGCATGAGTGTGGAGACTCAAAAGGAAACCCTAGGCTTCCAGACCGAAGTGAAGCAGCTGCTTCACCTGATGATTCACTCGCTGTATTCCAACAAGGAAATCTTCCTGCGCGAATTGATTTCCAACGCCTCCGACGCGGCCGACAAGCTCAGATTCGAGGCTTTGTCCAAGCCCGATCTGCTCGAAGGCGGGGATACGCTGAAGATTCGCCTGAGCTTCGACAAGGAGGCCGGCACGGTCACCCTCGAAGACAATGGCATCGGCATGAGCCGTGAAGAGGTCATCGCCCACCTTGGCACCATCGCCAAGTCCGGCACCGCCGATTTCCTGAAGAATCTCAGCGGCGACCAGAAGAAGGATTCCAACCTCATCGGTCAATTCGGTGTGGGCTTCTATTCGGCCTTCATCGTCGCCGACCAGGTCGATGTCTATACCCGTCGTGCCGGCCAACCCGCCGCGGAGGGCGTGCACTGGTCGTCCAAGGGGGAAGGGGAGTTCGAGGTCGCGACCATCGACAAGCCCGAGCGCGGTACTCGTATCGTGCTGCACCTCAAGCCCGAGGAGCTGGAATTCGCCGATGGCTGGCGCCTGCGCAACGTGGTCAAGAAGTACTCCGATCACATCGGTCTGCCCATCGAGTTGCCCAGGGAACAGCAGGAGAGCGAGGAAGAACAGTCGGCCGAAGCCGAGTGGGAGACCGTCAACCGTGCCAGCGCGCTCTGGACCCGTCCGCGTACCGAACTCAAGGACGAGGACTACCAGGAGTTTTACAAGCACGTCGGCCATGACTTCGAAAACCCGCTGACCTGGAGCCACAACAAGGTCGAGGGCAAGCTCGAATACACCTCGCTGCTGTATGTGCCGGCCCGTGCCCCCTTCGATCTCTACCAGCGCGAAGCACCCAAGGGCCTCAAGCTCTATGTGCAGCGCGTCTTCATCATGGATCAGGCCGACCAGTTCCTGCCGCTGTACCTGAGATTCATCAAGGGTGTGGTGGACTCCAACGACCTGTCGCTGAACGTTTCCCGCGAGATCCTGCAGAAGGATCCGGTGATCGACTCCATGAAGTCGGCCCTGACCAAGCGGGTGCTGGACATGCTGGAGAAGCTGGCCAAGAGCGAGCCGGAAAAATACCAGTCGTTCTGGGGCCACTTCGGCCAGGTGCTCAAGGAAGGTCCGGCGGAAGACTTCGCCAACCGCGAGAAGATCGCCGGCCTGCTGCGTTTCGCCTCGACTCACAATGGCGACGACGCTCAGAACGTTTCCCTGGCCGACTACATTGGTCGCATGAAGGAAGGTCAGGACAAGATCTACTACCTGACTGGCGAGAGCCATGCCCAGATCAAGAACAGCCCGCACCTGGAAGTCTTCCGCAAGAAGGGTGTCGAGGTGCTGCTGCTGACCGATCGTATCGACGAGTGGCTGATGAGCTACCTCACCGAATTCGACGGCAAGCACTTCGTCGATGTCGCCCGTGGCGATCTGGACCTCGGCAAGCTGGATAGCGAAGAAGACAAGCAAGCCCAGGAAGAGGTGGCCAAGACCAAGGAAGGCCTGGTGGAGCGCCTCAAGCAGGCCCTGGATGCTCAGGTCAGTGAAGTCCGCGTCTCCCATCGCCTGACCGACTCGCCGGCGATCCTCGCCATCGGTGAGCAGGATCTGGGTCTGCAGATGCGCCGGATTCTGGAAGCCAGCGGCCAGAAGGCGCCTGATTCCAAGCCGATCTTCGAGATCAATCCGCAGCACCCGCTGATCGAGAAACTCGATGGCGAGCCCGACGAGGATCGTTTCGCCGACCTGTCGCACATCCTGTTCGATCAGGCTGCGCTGGCCGCGGGCGACAGCCTCAAGGATCCCGCCGCTTATGTCCGCCGGTTAAACAAATTGCTGGTGGAATTGTCCGCTTAAAGATAGAGAAGCCCGCCTCGGCGGGCTTCTTTCTATCCACCCTTTGGAGGACCCCATGGTCGATGTCACTGTAAAACCCGTTGCCTACGAAATCGATGGCCAGCCGTTCGAGAGCCAGCTGGTCTACGCCACCAGTGGTAATCCCACTCGACCAGGCGTGCTGTTCGCGCCGAACTGGATGGGGGTGTCCCACGGTGCCGTGGAACAGGCCAAAGAACTCGCCGAGGTCGACGGTCTGGCCTACCTGGTGGTGGACTTCTATGGACGTAACGTCCGGCCGCAGAATGCCGACGAGGCCCTGGCGGCCATGACGCCGATCCGTGGCGATCGCGCCCTGCTGCGCCAGCGCATGCAGGCGGCCTATGCGGCGCTGGTTGCCCAGGCGGAGACAGCGGCGGTGGACGTCCATCAGATCGCGGCCATCGGCTTCTGCTTCGGCGGCTGCGCCGCTCTGGAGCTGGCGCGCGATGGCGCCCCGCTGAGCGCGGTGGTGACCTTCCACGCCAATCTCGATACGCCTGCGCCGGCCGATGCGGCTCGTATCACCGGTCCGGTGCTGGTGTTGCACGGTGCCTCGGATCCGATGGTGCCAGACGAGCAGCTCACCGGTTTCCGCCAGGAAATGGATGCCGCCCAAGTGGATTGGCAGTTGCTGAGCTATGGCGGCGCGGTGCATTCCTTCACCGATCCCGAAGCCAACAATCCGGGCAAGCAGCAGTACCACCCGGTGGTCGCCAAGCGTGCCTTCCTGGCAATGCACAACCTGTTCGCGGAAGTCTTCGCCCAGGGCTGAGTGCTTGCCAACACCTGCCGGCGCCCTGACCGGGCCCGGCAGGATCAGCCGCGGATGACTTCGTCGGTGAAGTCCAGCGGTGTCCGGCAGCGCCGGCACAGATAGCGTCGCCCCTTGCGCACCAGCGCGTGACGCTGGGCAGTGAACTCGAAACGACCATCCGGGCAGCTGCAGCGATACAGATAGAGCGTCCGGGCTCGCTGTGGCAGCTCATAGGTATGGCAGCGATCCGGCGGCAGCCCATAGACGCCGCGCATGATCAGCTGCCACTCCTCGCCGTGAGGCCTGATGCCACCGCCAAACAGTTGATGCGCCACCAAGTGCGCCACCTCATGGGCGACAGTCTGTTCGAGAAAATGGCTGCGGTTTTCCTGATAGAGCTGCCCGTTGAATCTCAGCCGATTCTCGGTGAGATGAGCGACGCCGGCCCGCTGGCCACGCAGGGCCAGGCTGACCTCGGGGCGGGGAAATCGGCGTTTGAAAAAGGCCTCGGCCTGTCGATAGCAGTCTTCGACCCGGTCTTTGAGTTGTTCAGACATGGGCAACCTCTGGAGCGCCGGACAATTATGCCGAAGCTCGTGCCTGTGCCCTAGCGTCCGCGGTCGGCTGGTGGCCGTAGTGCCGCCGTAGCGTATCCATGGCCGCATTGATGGCCTGCAGCCGGCCGGTGCTGCCGCCGTGATCGGGGTGATGACGGCTGGCGAGCTGGCGATAGCGGCGGCGGATCTGGCCATAGTCGGCCGAGCGATCCAGGCCCAGCAGGCGCAGGGCTTCCAGCAGCTCCGATTCGCCGTTGACCAGCGCCCAGAAGTGATTGAGCAGATTCGCCACGTCTTCGGGCGTGGTGGTCTCCAGCTGGGTGAGATCCAGGTAATAGGCACGCAAGGGGTCGGCCACGACCAGTCCGGCGCGGGCGCGCAGATAGGGGCGCAGCTCGATGCGCAGGGCGCTGATGATGAGTTCGGCGCGTTGCTCCGCACGCAATTGGTCGCGCAACTGGTAGAGGGCGTTGAAGACACGAAAGTGCAGGCGGAAGAGTTGATAGTTGTCGGTTACCGGACGGGGTGGGATCAGCGGCGAGCCTGCCCGGCGCAGGGCCTGCAGCAACTCGTACTCCGACAGGCTGGTCTGGGCCCTGAGCAATTCCTGGTGCAGCGCCTTCATGAGCTCCTGGGTATCGCTCATGGCTGCCGGTCGCTCCGGACTGACGTTCGGGGTAGGGCGCCGGCCGCTTTGCGCGTAAAATGCCGGCCTTTCGTTTTTTCCTTTCGCGGATTCATCCATGGGCACCCTTTCGGTCAACCAGAACAAGCTGCAGAAACGCCTGCGCCGTCTTACCGGCGAAGCCATCGCCGACTACAACATGATCGAGGACGGCGACAAGGTCATGGTCTGCCTGTCCGGCGGCAAGGACAGCTACACCCTGCTCGACATGCTGCTCTATCTACAGAAGGTCGCCCCGATTCGTTTCGAGATCGTGGCGGTCAACCTCGACCAGAAACAGCCGGGCTTTCCTGAACACGTTTTACCTCAGTATCTGGCGGAGCTGGGGGTCGAGTACCACGTTCT
The DNA here is from genome assembly GCF_965111925.1 of Pseudomonas sp. Marseille-Q7302. Lineage (NCBI taxonomy): Bacteria > Pseudomonadati > Pseudomonadota > Gammaproteobacteria > Pseudomonadales > Pseudomonadaceae > Pseudomonas > Pseudomonas sp. Marseille-Q7302. Next base: position 1,687,891 of record NZ_CBCOPK010000001.1, read on the forward strand.
GGAACGTGATACCTATTCCGTGGTGAAGGAAAAGATCCCCGAGGGCAAGACCACCTGCTCGCTGTGCTCGCGCCTGCGGCGGGGCATTCTCTATACCTTCGCCGATGAGATCGGCGCGACTAAGATGGCGCTGGGCCATCATCGCGATGACATGGTAGAAACCTTCTTTCTCAATTTGTTCCATGGCGGCACCCTCAAGGCCATGCCCCCCAAGCTGCGCGCCGACGACGGGCGCAACGTGGTGATTCGCCCGCTGGCCTATTGCAACGAGAAGGACATCGAGGCCTACGCCGTCCTGCGCGAATTCCCCATCATTCCCTGCAACCTCTGCGGCTCCCAGGAAAACCTGCAGCGCAAGGTGGTCAAGGAGATGCTGCTGGAGTGGGAGCGCAAGACGCCGGGACGTACCGAGATCATGTTCCGCGCCCTGCAGAACGTCGTGCCGTCGCAACTGGCCGATCGCGAGTTGTTCGATTTCGCCAGCCTCAAGATCGATGACAGCGCGACGCCGCGCTTCGTCCAGGTGATGAATCTCTGATGCGGGATTACACCTGGCTGCTCGAATACGCGCTCAACCGCTGCGGTTCCCGCGCGGCCCTGGAGGCGCGGCTGCCGCAACCGGTGGACGCCGCGACCCTGAGGTCCGTGGGCGATGACCGCTATCTGTCGCTGTTGACCCGCCGCATCTTTCGCGCCGGGCTCAAGCACAGCCTGGTGGATGCCAAGTGGCCCGCCTTCGAGGAGGTGTTCTTCGGCTTCGATCCGGAGAAGGTGGTGCTCATGGGCGGTGAGCGTCTGGAGCGGCTGATGCAGGATGCGCGGCTGATCCGCCACCTGGGCAAGCTGCGCAGCGTGCCGATCAACGCCCAGATGGTGCTCGATTTTCAGCGTAGCCACGGCAGCTTCGGTCAACTGCTGGCCGAGTGGCCAGGCCAGGACATCGTCGGTCTGTGGGAGCTGCTGACCAAGCGGGGCAACCAGCTGGGTGGTCTGTCGGCACAGCGTTTCCTGCGCATGGCCGGCAAGGACACCTTCCTGGCGACCGACGACGTGGTGACGGCGCTCAAGGCGCAGAACATCCTCGACAAGGCACCCACCGCCAAGCGTGACCGCCAGAAGATGCAAGAGGCCTTCAATCTCTGGCAGGAACAGAGCGGACTGCCGCTCTGCCAGCTGTCGGTGATGCTGGCTCTGACGGTGAATCATTGAGTGATGCTCTGGCGCGCGCTCAAGGCCTGCTCGAAAGGGCCGAGCGGGTGCTGTTCATTACCGGGGCAGGGCTGTCCGCCGATTCCGGACTGCCGACCTATCGCGGTCTGGGTGGCCTGTACAACGGCCTCACCGATGAGGGCGTCCCCATCGAGGCGGCGCTGTCGGGCAGCATGTTGCGGCAGCGTCCCGACGTCTGCTGGCGCTATCTTGCCCAGCTCGGACGAGCCTGCGCCGCGGCCGTGCCCAATGCGGCGCACCAGGCGATCGCCAGCTTCGGTCGGCGTTGTCCCGGCAACTGGGTGCTGACCCAGAACATCGATGGCTTTCATCGGCAATCGGGGTTTCCGCTGGCGCGGCTGATCGAGATCCATGGGCAGCTGGAGCCGCTGGCCTGCATGAGCTGTGGGCAGGCGGTGGCGGATGCCCAGGCCTGCCTCGCAGGTCCGTTGCCACCGCGTTGCCTTGGCTGCGGTGGCATCCTGCGGCCACCGGTGGTGCTGTTCGAGGAGGCTCTGCCGGTCACCGAGCTGCAACGTCTGCAGGCTGCAGTGGCGGAGGGTTTCGATCTGGTGATCGCCGTCGGCACCACGGCTGCCTTTGGTTATATCCAGGCGCCGATTGGCCAGACCCTGGCGCAGGGTGGCGATCTCATCGAGATCAACCCGGACCGTTCGTCGTTGAGCGGTCTGGCGACCATTCAGCTCAAAAAAAGGGCCGTAGACGTCCTTCCTCCGCTTTTGAGTCACATCAGCGGCTAAAAAAACTTGCTATCTGTGATCCAGGTCGGCAAGGTGGCGAAACTTTGAAAAAACGTCACGGTCGTGCCCATGCCAAGGAACCGCCTCGCACCCCTCGTGCCTCTGTCTTTTGTCTGTCTGCTCGCCGCCTGCGCAAGTGCACCGCAAAGCCCCGACGCCGCGGTCGCCCAGCATCAGTCCAGCTCCTCCCATACCTTCCAGATTGCCTCGCTGCATAGCCTGAGCAGTGCTGCCAACGGCTCGACGGCCGTGGAAACCGAGGCAGGTCCGCAGCGTCCGGTCTTCCCCCATACCCGCTCACCGCAGCAGCTCGACTGGGATCACGAAGTGGGCCCGCGTCAGGCGCTACCCAATCTGGCAGACCAGATCCTCGACCGCGCGACCCAGCTGGTAGGGACGCCCTATCGCCGTGGCGGCAGCAGCTTGACTGGTTTCGATTGCAGCGGCTTCGTCAATTACGTGTTCCGCGAGCGGGCCGGCATGAACCTGCCGCGCTCGACCCGCGAGATCATAGATCTCGAAGTGCCGGTGGTGAGCAAGAACGATCTGGAACCCGGCGATCTGTTGCTGTTCAATAGCAACGGCCGTGGTCGGGTCAGTCACACCGGTATCTACATGGGCGAAGGCAAGTTCATCCATTCCTCCAGTCGCCGGAGCGGCGGGGTGCGAGTGGACAGCCTGGACGACCAGTACTGGAAGGTGAGTTTCCTGGAAGGCAAGCGCGTATTGCGCTGAAGCGTATCGCTGCGATTGTCGCCGGTGCGCTTCGAGGACCCGCGGGTGCTGCGTGGCAGGCCGGCGGCGATCAATGGATAACTAAGGATGTTCCCAATGCCGCATGCGGCTCGCCTCGGATTGTATTGCGCCTTCGTGCTGCTGGCCGCCTGTGCCGGCAGACCGCCCCAGGCACCCGCACCGGTAGCCCCGATCGCCTCCCGTCCCATGCTGGAAAGCCAGGCCCAGGCGGCCAACGATGTGCTCTTTCGCGCTATCGGGCTGGTGGGCACGCCTTATCGCTATGGTGGTAATACACCGGCTGGCGGTTTCGACTGCAGTGGCCTGATTGGCTATGTCTATCGCGACGCGGCCGGCGTCACCCTGCCACGCTCGACCCGGGAAATGATCAGCCTGGGTTCGCCCAATGTGGCACGCAACGCCCTGCAGCCTGGCGACTTGATCTTCTTTGCTACCGCCGGCGGTCGCCAGGTGAGCCATGCCGGCATCTATGTCGGGGAAGGGCGCTTCGTCCATGCGCCGCGTACCGGCGGTACCGTACGCTTGGACAGTCTGGCCAAGCCCTATTGGCAGAAAAGCTACCTGCAGGCCAAGCGGGTCCTGTTCACGCCGAGTCTCGCCGGCGGCTATTGAACCCCGCTTCGCCTGGGCCGCTCGAATAGGCATCCAGCCCGTGCGGAGCCCATCATGCCCCAGGCGATACGTCTGCCGCCCCAGCCGGCTCGCTGCGAGCTGTGCGGTCGGGCGGCACCGCTCACCCGTCACCATCTGATTCCCCGTTCGCTGCACGACAAGGGCTACGTGCGCAAGAAATTCGACCGCGTCAGCCGGATCACCGCCACCCTCTGGGTCTGCCGACCCTGCCACAACCATATCCACCAGACCTTCGACGAAAAGACCTTGGCACTGGAATACAACAGTCGCGAGCTGCTCCTCAGCGATGCGCGCATTCGCCAATTCGTCGACTGGCTGGCGGCCAAGCCCGATGGCTTCGTGCCCAAGCGTTAGATAATACCACCCCTATGGATTGGGGCATTTGGGAGTTCTCCTTGCTGTCCTGAGTGATGCAAAACGCAAGTGATCAACGGCGAGGGGAGGGTGAAAGGCCAGGTCGCCGTTTGTTGAGGGAGGGACGACTACCGCTGGAAATGTAAAGGCCGCCGAGGGCGCCCTGGTCAAAACTGTTGGCTGTCTCTCAGCTCAGGGGTCGCGTGCCACGGTAGCGCGCCGCTGCGATTAGGATGAGGCAAAAGCCACGGCGAAATCGGCCAGTCCGGTTCGACCTCACGAGGAGCGTCGATGAGATCCTTCGCCCTGCCAAGCCTGGCGGGGATCCTGCTTTTGTCTTCCGCTGCTTTGACCCAGGCGGATGAGGCGACCCTGACGCGGGGCGAATATCTGACTCGCCTGGGTAACTGCCAGGGCTGCCATACCCGCCCGGATGGCGCACCCTTCGCCGGCGGTGTCGCCTTCGATACGCCCTTCGGCCGCCTCTATTCGAGCAACATCACCCCGGATCGCCAGCAGGGGCTGGGCGACTGGACGGCAGATCAGTTCCGCCGCGCGCTGCACGACGGCCTCGGCCGTGAAGGCGAGCAGCTCTATCCCGCCTTTCCCTATACCGCCTTTACTCGCCTGAGCGACGAAGACGTCGCTGCTATCTTCGCCTTCCTGCGGATCCAGCGGCCGGTGCCCTATGCGCCGCCAGCCAATTCCCTGCGCTTCCCCTATGACCAGCGTGCGCTGATCCGTGGCTGGAAGTGGCTGAACTTCACTCCAGGCCCGCTCCCCGCAATGGCCGATGCCCGGCTGGCGCGGGGCGCCTACCTGGCCGAGGCCGTGGGGCACTGCCAGGAATGCCATACCCCGCGAACCTGGAGCCAGGGCCTCGATAGCGGTCGGGCCTATGCCGGGGCGACCCAGCAGGGCTGGACGGGCTGGAATCTCACCCCGGACCCTCGCGGTGTCGGCGACTGGACCGATGCCAAGCTCGCCAGTTATCTGCGTGAAGGGCATCAGCGTGGGGAGGCCGTGGCGGCGGGGCCCATGGCCGAGGTGGTGAGCGGCGGTACCCGCCATCTGGACGACGCCGATCTCGCTGCCCTGATCGCCTATCTGCGGACCTTGCCTGCCCAGCCAGGAGCGGTCCCCGCGCGCGCAGAGGTGCAGCCGCCCGGGGAAGGCGGACCTCTCACGGCGGGCGAGGCGGAAAGCGCGGCCCTGTTGCAGTCGGCCTGCGCCAGTTGCCATGCGCCGGATGATCGCGGTCCGGCTGGACCTTATCCGCGTTCCTTCAGCAACTATTCGGCGGTACGCGATCCGGCCGGGACCAACCTCGTACGCGTGCTGCTCGACGGACTCGACCGTCAGGGCCGCGCCGAGCATGCCTTCATGCCAGCCTATCGCGATCTGCTCAGCGACCAGCAGCTCGCTGACCTGGCTACTTACATCGGCCGCCGTTTCGGTGGCCATGCCGCCGCTATCCGTCCCGCGGATGTGGCGGCCGCGCGCGAAGGAGAGAAATAGCGGTGGCGGCCATCGAACTCAAGGTCAACGGCGAGACCCGGCAACTCGACGTCGATCCACGCATGCCTCTGCTGGACGCCCTGCGCGACGAGCTGGGTCTGAAGGGACCCAAATTCGGCTGTGGCCTGGGTGAATGCGGTGCCTGCACCGTGCTGGCGGATGGCAAGCCCGTCCGCGCCTGTCTGCTACCCGCGACGTCCTTCGTTGGTCGTGAGCTGCTGACGCTGGAGGGCTTGGGTACCCCTGAGGCGCCCCATGCGTTGCAGCGGGCCTTTATCGAAGAACAGGCAGCCCAGTGCGGCTATTGCATCCCGGGCATGGTGATGACCGCCCAGGCGCTGCTGGAACGAGTGCCCGATCCGAGCGATGCGCAGATCCGCCAGGCGCTGGCGGCCAACCTCTGTGGCTGCGGCACCCACTACCGCATCCTGCGCGCGGTCAAGCGGGCGGCGGTGCTCTTGCGTGACAAGCAGGCCCCGGCATGACGCTGTCGCGACGCGCCTTTCTCGGCGGCGGCGCCGTGCTGCTGCTGGGCTTCAGCCTGCAGCGACCGGTCGCTGCCCAGGTGCTGCCCGCACCCGCCGATAGTGCCGCCCTGGCCAAGACCCTCGATCAGCGGCAATTGGATGCCTGGCTGGCGGTGGATGCCCAGGGCCAGATCACTGTCTACAGCGGCAAGGTGGAGCTGGGGACCGGGGTCAGTACGGCGCTCCGCCAGATCGTGGCCGAGGAGCTCTGTGTGGCCTTCACCGCCACCCGGTTGATCCAGGGGGATACCCGGCTGACCCCGGATCAGGGCATCACCGCGGGCAGCAAGAGCCTGCAGGTAGGTGGTGCCCAGTTGCGCAAGGCCGCTGCCAGTGCGCGGCAATTCCTGTTCCTCGAAGGATCGCGGCGGCTAGGTCTGGATCTGGCGGTGGTGGATACGGTGGATGGCCGTGTGGTGTATCGCGGTGATCCCACTGGACGCTATGTCAGCTATGGCGAGCTGGTCGGCGGGCGGCCTCTGGGTCGGCTGGTCAACCAGGCCGTACGGACCCGGGCCATCAAGGATTACCGCCTGGTCGGTACTTCGGTGCCGCGCGAGGACATTCCCGCCAAGCTGTTCGGGAGCTTCGATTACGTCCATGACTTGCGCCTGCCCGGCATGCTGCACGGTTGCGTGGTGCGACCGCCCTGCACCGGCTCGGCGCGGCTGGCGGGGGTGAGCATTCGCGGCATTGATGCCAGTGCGCTGCCTGCCGGTGCTCAACTGGTGTACGAGGGCGCCTTCGTCGCGGTCTTGGCGGCGCAGCCATGGCTGGCGCGACAGGGGGCTGCGGCATTGCGGGTGGACTGGAGTCTGGTGCCGGACATGCCGCTGCCGGGCGAGCTCTATGCGCACCTGGAAGCCAAGGCCGGCCCGCCCGAGGTGCAGCAGGAGGCGGGTGATGTCGAGCAGGAGCTGGCGAATGCCGCGCAGCGGCTCGATGCCGAGTACCGCTGGCCCTATCAGAATCATGATTCCATCGGCCCCTCCTGCGCGGTGGCCGAGGTCCGCGCGGATGGTGCCACGGTCTGGAGTGGAACCCAGGGTGTCTATCAGCTACGGGCGGCCTTGGCGGATCTGCTAGGACTGCCGGAGGAAAGCATCCATGTCATCTATCAGCAGGCCTCCGGCTGCTATGGCCACAACGGCGCCGATGATGCGGCTGCCGATGCGGCGCTGCTGTCCAAATTGAGTGGCCGACCGGTGCGGGTGCAATGGAGTCGCGCTGACGAGCACGGCTGGAATCCCAAGGGGCCAGCCATGTTGATGCGCCTGGCCGGGGGTCTGAGCACCGCGGGCGACCTGCTCGCCTGGCGCTTCGCCAACTGGACGCCTACCCACCTGACCCGGCCCAATGACCAGACTGGCAGGGCGGCGCTGCTCGCCGGACAGCTGGCCTACAACCTGCCGCTCAAGGGCGGGCGGGGCGGTGGCGATCGCAACGCCCCGCTGGATTACGACGTGATCAATGTCCAGGTATCCACGCACTGGCTGGAAGCCAGCGATTCGCCGCTGCGACCGTCGGCCTTGCGTGCCCTCGGGGCGGTCGGCAATACCTTCGCCAATGAATCCTTCATGGATGAGTTGGCCCTGGGGGCCGGGGTCGATCCGCTGGAATTCCGCCTGCGCTATCTGCAGGACCCGCGGGCGCGGGCGGTGCTACAAGCCGCTAGCGCCAAGGCCGGGTGGCAACCGCCGGCCCCGCAGGAAAAGGCCTGGGACGGTGCCCCCGCGAAAGGTCAGGGTCTGGCCTTCCTGCGCTACGAAAACGAGAACGCCTATGTGGCCGCGGTGGTCGAGGTGACAGTGAGCGAGGCCACGGGTATCCGGATCACTCGGGTGGTGGTGGCCCATGATTGCGGTCTGATCGTCAACCCGGACGGCTTGCGCAATCAACTGGAGGGCTGCGTGGTGCAAGGCATCGCCCGGACCCTCAAGCAGGCGGTGCGCTTTGATTACCAGGGGGTGACGAGCCTGGAGTGGGGCGCCTATCCGCCGCTGACCTTCGATGAGTTGCCCGAGCTGGAACTGGAGCTGATCGATCGGCCAGAGGAGCCGGCGGTGGGCGCCGGGGAGGCCACCACTGCCGCCATCCCCGCGGCCATCGCCAATGCCGTCGCCGCGGCGACCGGTCTGCGCCTGCGCGAGGTGCCCTTGAACCGCGAGCGCCTGCACGCCGCGCTGGCCGCTCGCGGTTAGGCGCGTTTCAGGCGCTGCTTGAAAAACAGCACGCCACCGGCGCCCAGCAGGGCCACCACCGCGGCGCCGATCCACAGGGGCTCGTTGCCGGCGAAGCTGAATTGGTGGGCGCCCTTGGCGGCCAGGTAACCCGGACTCATCATCAAGGGCGCCCAGACGATGGCGGACAGCACGTTGGCCGACTGAAAGCGCAGCTGGTTCATGGCCATCATCCCGGCCACCAGGGGCACGGTGTTGCGGATCATGGTCAGGAAGCGGCCGCCGAACACCGCGAAGAAGCCGTAGCGGCGGAAGAACAGCCGGGTCTTGGCTACCTGCTTGCGATAGCGGCGGAAGGGCGGCCGGTGGACGATGCTGGGCCCGAGCCAACGGCCGATGATGTAGGAGCAGATGTCGCCAAGGATCGCGCCAACGATGGCGGCCAGCACCAGCGGCACTGGCGAGAGGACCCCTGAGCCAGCCAGGCCGCCGACCACCAGCATCAGCGCCGTAGCCGGAATGAAGACGCCCAGCAGCACCAGGGATTCGCCAAAGGCGAGCAGGCCGACGATCAGCGGCGCCCAGGCCTGATGGGTTTCGATGAAGCCAAGCAGCGATTGCGTGAGAGATTCCATGAGGGCCACTCTTGCCGGAAAGTCCTAAGACTACGCGGCGCCCTGAGTCTGCCAGCCGCTTCAACAGCTTGAATCAATTTCCGTTGCCGGAAGTGCGCAGGAGCGCGCATTGGCGCCCCTGCTGCCGGCCTCAGGTCTCCGCCAGGGCGTCCTGAGCGGCCTGCCAGCGCAGGTCGTGGCGTTCACCCACGACGAAGCGATCGCCCTGGAAATCCCAGCGCTCCACCTCGGCGGTTTTTTCGGCGCCTTCACCGACCAGCAGGCGATTGAAGGAATTGGGCGAGGTACCGCGCACCCGAGAGGAGAGGGCGGTGCCGGCCTGGACGATCCAGACCTCGCGGGGCAGGGTGGGGTATTGCCGGCTCAGCGGCAGCACATAGGGCAGGTGGATGTGGCCACCCATCACCAGGTCCAGACCGGCATCGGCCCAGGTGGCGAGGGCGTGGTCGGCGTTATGCTGCAGGTTGCTGAGGTCGCTGAGTTCGAGGGCGCCAAAGGGCTGATGGGCGATGACGATGCGCAGCTTGTCCGGCCCGGCGCGGCGCAGGCGCTCGGCCACGCGCTCGATCTGTGCGGTGCTCACCGCACCGTCCTTGTGGCGCTGCGGAGCGGTGGTGTTGAGGCCCACCAGCAGCAGCTCGTCGTTCTCGAAACTGGGCTCCAGATCCCCACCGAAATGGCGGCGATAGTTGCCATAGGGCGTCAGGAAACGGGCGAAGACGTTGTACAACGGCAGGTCGTGGTTGCCCGGGATCACCAGGGTGCGTGGGATGCCGTAGCTTTCCAGGCGTTCGACGAACACCTTGGCGGCGGCGAATTGCTCGCGCCGGGCGCGCTGGGTGATGTCCCCCGAGAGGATGAGGACATCGGCGCCGTGTTCGCGGACATGGGCTTCCAGGGCCGCGACCACGGCAGGTTGCTCGGTGCCGAAGTGAGTATCGGAGATTTGCAGAAGGGTCGTCATGAGGACCTGGTTTCCAACGGATTCCCCTTTACGACCGCAACGGGCGCCAAGCTATCCAGCAATACTGTCTAAAGGCTAGTTCAAGGCCTGCCAGCCACGCGCAGCAGCCTTGAACCCTCTTTTAGACTTCGCCGTCGTGGTGCCAGGCGTCATGCAGGTCGGAGGCGTTGGCTTCGCCGACTTCGGCGCGGGCCTTGAGCCAGTCCAGCAGGGCGGTACGGTCTTCCTCGGTGGGCGAGGTGTAGCGCTTGTTGGCCATGATGGTGCCTTCGACCCAGGCGTTGTCGAAACCGCCGATGTAGTCCAGCTTGCGCTCTTCGACGTAGTCGATGAAGTCACCCAGGAAGGTGTCCAGATCGTCTTCGCTGAGTTCGTTCTTGAAGCTCACCTTGATTTCGAAGGCAAGCTCCTGGAACTCGCCCAGGTACTGCTTCTTGCGCAGGCGACGCTTCATGCGGCTCAAACGGGGATCTTGGTTGGTATCGGTCATGGCGAAGGCCTGGATATCGATGAAAGGGCAGGCATTATCCCTGGCGTTGGTCGGTAATGCCAATGGTGACCGCCGGGAGGGGCGGTTAGCATGACGGTTTTGGCTGCGACCAGAGCGCGCAGGGGTGGAAGGATGACGGGCAAGACGAGAAGCCGCTCCGGTAGCGTGACCATCCGCGACGTGGCCAGCCTGGCCGGCGTCGCACCGATCACCGTCTCGCGGGTGGTGAACGCGCCCGCAAGCGTCAAGGCGGCCACCCGTGAGCGGGTACTGGCCGCCATAGCAGCAAGCGGCTACATGCCCAACCTGGTGGCTGGGGCCTTGGCCTCCAATCGCAGTCGATTGGTGGCGGTGCTGGTGCCCATGCTGACCAATCCGCTGTTCGCCGACAGCTACCAGGCGGTGGCCGAGCGACTGGCTCAGGCCGGGTATCAGGTGTTGCTGGGCGTCACTGGCCACGATCCCGAGCATGAAGAGGCGCTGCTGGCGACCATTCTCAGCCGGCGGCCGGATGGCCTGATCCTGACCGGCGTTGATCACACGCCGGCCAGCCGTGCCCGGCTCCAGGCGGCGGGCGTACCGGTGGTGGAGACCTGGGATCTCAGCGCGGAGCCCATCGATCAGGGGGTGGGGTTTGACCATGAGGCAGTGGGCGCGCTGCTGGCCGAGCGGGCTAACGCTGGTGGTTATGCCCAGGTCGCCCAGGTGGCGGTGGACGACCCCCGCGGTACCCGGCGACGTCTGTGCCTGAGTCGGGCCCTGGCCACCCTCGGCATCGCCGAGACGGCGCCGGCGCTATTCACCGGCCTGCCCAGCCTGGAGCAGGGGCGCCAAGCCCTGTGCCAGCTGCTCGCCCAAACCAAGGTGCGGCCGCTGCTCGTGGTCTGCACCTCCGACACCCTGGCCCATGGCGTGCTGACCGAGGCCCTGGCGCAGGGGCTGGCGGTGCCCGGCGACGTGGCGGTGATCGGTTTCGGCGACATGGCCTTCGCGGCCCATACCCTGCCTGCCTTGACCACGATACGGGTGGATGCCACGGCCTTGGGGCACACGGCAGCGGAATTGTTGTTGGCCCGTCTGGCGGGTAGTGATGGAGAGCCACAGCAGCGCGACCTGGGTGTCGAGTGGATCGAGCGCGGTAGCGCCTAAGGACAGGTGGCGGTTGTCAGACGACTTGTTGGGCGCTAGGGTGATTGAAATGGTAGCGGTACCATTTTCGCTCAGCAGAGGAGGAGCCGGATGAAGATCGTGATGATTGGTGAAGCCGCCACGCACCAGGAGGCGCTTGCCAGGGACCTGGTCGGCCCGGCCACCTTTATTACCTTGCCGCGGGAAGCCCATAAGTCAGCCACCTGGGACGAGCGAATCGAGGACGCCGATGTTCTGGTCGCCATGCGTCTGCAGCGTTCAACGCGGGCGCCCAGGGTACGGCTGCTGCAGGTACCTGGCGCTGGTCTAGATGGCATCGATTTCGGAGTGCTGGCAGCGGACTGTCGCGTCTGCAACGTCTTCGAGCACGAGATTCCCATGGCCGAATACGCCCTGGCCTGCCTGCTGGATCATGAGGTGCGCCTGGGTGAGGCCCAGGCGGCCTTCGCCAGCGAGCGTTGGACCCATGCCTATCTGGGGCGCCAGCCGCGTGGTGAGTTGCAGGGCAGGACCCTGGCGATCCTGGGTTTCGGCAGGATCGGCCAGGCGGTGGCGCAGCGGGCGCGGGCCTTCGGCATGCGCATCCTGGCCATCACCCGTAGTGCCCGCGACGGCCGGGTGCCCGCCGGGGCCGATGCTGCCCTTGCGCCCGAGGCGCTGAACGAGGCTCTGGGCCTGGCCGATTACGTAGTGCTGGCCTGTCCGCTGGACGAGACCACCCGGGGCTGTTTCGGCGCTGCCCAGTTCGCCGCCATGCGGCCGGAGGCCGTGCTGCTGAACCTGGCACGGGCGGCGGTGGTGGAAGAAGCCGCCCTCTATCAGGCGCTCGCCGACCGGCGCATCGCCAAGGCGTACCTGGACGTCTGGTACCGCTACCCCAGTGGCGAAGGCGATCTCGTGGCACCCGCACGGCATCGCTTCGAAGAACTGCCCAATGCCGTCTGCACGCCGCATGTCTCGGGTTGGACCCACGGGCTGTTCGCGCGCCGCTATGCCTTCATCGCCGCCAACATCGAACGCCTGCGTCGGGGCGAAACGCTGCTCAATCAGGTCCACGGACCTCGCTAGAGGAGGCGCCGTGCGCATCACTCGCATTGAAACCATGAGGCTCACGCAACTGCCCAATCTGCTCTGGGTGGAGATCCACACCGACAGTGGCCTGGTCGGTCTGGGTGAGACCTTTCGCGGCGCCGAAGCGGTGGAGGCGCAGATACACTCGCTTTGCGCGCCACTGCTATTGGGTCGCGATCCCCTGCAGATCGAAGCCCACAGCCGGGCGCTGCTGCGTGGCTATCTGGGCTTCAACGGCAGCGGCGTGGAAACCCGAGCGGCTTCGGCGCTGGATATCGCCCTCTGGGACCTGTTCGGCCAGGCTATGGGCGTGCCGATCCATCAGCTGCTGGGTGGCCAGGTCCATGAGCGGATGCGCGCCTACAACACCTGCGCCAGTCCCAACTTCAATACCGGTGGTGAGCAGCGCCGGCTGATCGCCAAGGGCGAGGCCCGCGTGGCCGGTCGCTACGATGATCAGGTGGCGGCGGTGGAAAACCCGGGCGAACTGGCCCAGAGCCTGATGGACGAAGGGTTTGCCGCCATGAAGATCTGGCCCTTCGATGCCTTCGCCCTGGCCAGTGGCGGCCAGTATCTATCCAGCACCGACTTGCGCCAGGGTCTGGAGCCCTTTGCGCGCATCAGGGAGGCGGTCGGCGATGGCATCGAGGTGATGTGCGAATTCCATTCCTTGTGGAATCCGACCTGCGCCCTGCAGATCGCCCGAGCACTCAAGGACTACAACATCTTCTGGGCGGAAGATCCGATCAAGATGGATCACGTTCAGGGGTTGGCGGATTTCCGGCGGCTGGCGGGCATTCCGGTCTGCGGCAGCGAGACCCTGGCGATGCGCGGTGCCTTCCGCGATCTGCTGGCGGCCGATGCGCTGGACTATGTGATGGTGGACCTGTCCTGGTGCGGTGGGTTGAGCGAGGCACGCAAGATCGCCACCTTGGCCGAGGCCTATCAGAAGCCCATCGCCCCGCACGATTGCACCGGACCGGTGGTGCTGATGGCCTCGCTGCATCTGGGGTTGGCCTCAGCCAATGCCATCTTTCAGGAAGTGGTGCGAGCCTATCTGGCGGGCTTCTATCGTGAGCTGGTCACCGAGCTGCCGGTACTGGAGCAGGGCTGGCTGCTACCGCCAACCGCACCGGGCCTGGGCACCGCCCTGCATCCGGCGCTGCGTCAGCGGCCGGACCGGATCGGGCGGGTATCAACGCGGTAAGGGGCTCAGGCGGCCATGGCTGCGCAGGCATCGGCGCAGGCTTCACAGGCCTGGGCGCAAGCCTGGCAGTGGTCGGCCTTGTGCTTGCCGCATTCGGCGGCGCAGGCGCGGCAGGTCGCCACGCAGAGGGCACAGGCTTCGGCCAGGCGATCGCTGCCGCGCTGCATGAAAGTGGCGGCCAGACGGCAGGCGTCGGCGCAGTCACGATCCAGGCGCACGCAATCGCGCATCATGTCCAGATTGGCTTCACCCAGACAGGCGCTGGCGCAGGTTTCGCACGCGGCCGCGCAGTCGAGGCAGGCCTTGATGCAGGCAGCGAGGGAGGATTCGGTCATGGGTATCTCCTGGCAGTGGGGTGCTAAGGGTGGACCCGGCCGCCGGCCGCCGAGTTCGGCCCGCGCGATCGATTGACGCTCTCTCGGGTAGTCCGTACCCTGCGCCCTTGCACGTGGTGCCCCGTTTGAGCCGGGGTGAAACAGGGAAGCCGGTCGAGCCGGCGCTGCCCCCGCAACGGTAGTTGAGTAGCAGCTGCGCGAGACCCACTGGCCCCGGCCGGGAAGGGGCGCAGCGGGTGCCCGAGGGTATCGACTCACCAGCCCGGAGACCGGCCACGCTTGCGTTCATCTCGGCGATGCGGAGGGCGTCGTGCGGCGTCGCCACCTGCCTTGCGCGGGCGGCGTCTCTGCCCGTTTCTCCGTCGCGCCCGCACCCGGAGAACCGCCATGACCGACACCCCTGATTCGAACAGCCCCGAGCGTGACGAGCGCCATCGCGCGCGCATGGTGCGCAAGAAGGCGGTGATCGACGCCCGGATCGCCGATGCCCAGGACGAACGCGGCCTGCTGCTGGTGCACACCGGCATCGGCAAGGGCAAGAGCAGCTCCGCCTTCGGCATGGCGGCACGCGCCCTCGGCCACGGCATGCAGGTCGGCGTGGTGCAATTCATCAAGGGCCGCCGCGACACCGGCGAGCAACTCTTCTTCAGGCGCTTCCCCGACGAGGTGCGTTACCACGTCATGGGCGAGGGTTTCACCTGGGACACCCAGGATCGTGCCCGCGACCTGCAGTCGGCGGCCGCGGCCTGGGCGGTGGCAGTGGAGCTCTTGCGCGATCCGGCCATCGGCCTGGTGCTGCTAGACGAACTCAACATCGCCTTCAAGCATGGCTATCTGGAGGTCGACCAGGTGCTGGCCGATCTCGCCGGGCGCCCGGCGCACCAGCATGTGGTGGTGACTGGCCGCGGCGCGCCGCCGGCCCTGATCGAAGCCGCCGACACCGTGACCGACATGAGTCTGGTCAAGCATGCCTTCCAGGCCGGCGTCCGCGCCCAGCAGGGCATCGAATGGTAGGCGAACCGCGGCACTGCCCGGCGCTGCTGATCGCCGCCCCGGCCTCCGGTCAGGGCAAGACCAGCGTCACCGCCGCCCTGGCCCGGTTGCATGCACGCCAGGGTCGGCGGGTGCGGGTGTTCAAGTGCGGCCCGGATTTTCTCGATCCGATGATCCTCGCCCGTGCCAGTGGCGCCCCGGTCTACCAGCTCGATCTGTGGATGATCGGCGAGGCCGAGAGTCGGCGCCTGCTGTGGGAAGCGGCGGCGGAGGCGGACCTCATCCTCATCGAAGGCGTCATGGGGCTGTTCGACGGGCAGCCGTCGGCGGCGGACCTGGCCGAGCGCTTCGGCGTACCGGTGCTGGGGGTGATCGACGCCGCGGGCCTGGCGCAGACCTTTGGTGCCCTGGCCTATGGCCTGGCCCACTATCGGCCGAGCCTGCCGTTCGCCGGTGTGCTGGCCAATCGCAGTGGCAGCCCGCGGCAGACGCAGCTGATCCGCGGCAGCCTGCCGGAGGGCATGACCTTCTTTGGCAGCCTGCCAAGAGATGCCGGCATCGAGCTGCCCAGTCGCCACCTGGGGCTGATCCAGGCCGACGAGGTCACCGACCTGGATCGCCGCCTGGACATGGCGGCCGATGCCCTGGCCGCCAGCTCCGACATCGAATTGCCGCCGCCAGTGGCCTTCGCCGCGCCGGAGCCGACGCCGGTCGAACCGCTGCTGGCCGGGGTGCGCATTGGCGTGGCCCGCGATGCGGCCCTGGCGTTTCTCTACCAGGCCAACCTGGACTTGCTGCGCGCCCTGGGCGCCGAGCTGCAATTCTTTTCCGTGCTCGCCGACTCGACGCTGCCGGAAGCGGACAGCCTCTATCTGCCGGGCGGCTATCCCGAGCTGCACCTGCAGGCGCTGTCCAATAACCTTGGCATGCGCGCTGCCATTCGCGCTCACCATGCCGCCGGCAAGCCGATCCTCGCCGAGTGCGGTGGCATGCTCTATCTGCTTCAGGAGCTGACCGACAAGGCCGGTGAGTCCGCCGCCATGCTCGGTCTCTTGCCGGGCAGCGCACGGATGCAGGCCCGGCTGACCGCCCTGGCCCTGCAGTCGGTGGAGTTCGCGCAGGGCACCTTGCGCGGCCACACCTACCATCATTCCGCGCTGGAGTCGCCCGAGGCACCCTGGGCGCGGGGTCTGTGCCCCAATGGTAAGGCGGTGGCCGAGGCGGTCTATCGAGACGGTCGCCTCACCGCCAGCTATATTCACTTCTACATGCCGTCGGCACCCGCCGCGGCCGCCGCGATGTTCAAGCCGTGACCACGACACCCTATACCCCTGCCGAACAAGCCGCCGTCTACCGAGCCATCGCCGAGCGCCGCGACATGCGCCATTTCTGCGGTGGCGAGGTGCCTCCCGAACAACTGGCCCGCCTGCTGGGTGCCGCCCACCAGGCCCCCAGCGTCGGGCTGATGCAGCCCTGGCGCTTTCTGCGCATCAGCGATCCGGTCTTGCGCCAGCGCCTGCACGAGCTGGTGGAGGAAGAGCGCTGCGCCACCGCCGAAGCCCTCGGCGAGCGCAGCGATGACTTCATGAAGCTCAAGGTGCAGGGCATTCTCGACTGCGCCGAGGTGCTGGTCGCTGCCCTGATGGACGGGCGCGAAGCCCATATCTTCGGCCGCCGTACCCTGCCGGAGATGGACCTGGCCTCGCTCTCCTGCGCCATCCAGAATCTCTGGCTGGCCGCGCGTTGCGAAGGCCTGGGCATGGGTTGGGTCTCGCTGTTCGACCCGGAAGCGGTGCGCACCCTGCTGGAGATGCCCGAGGGGTCCCAGCCAGCGGCCATCCTCTGCCTGGGGCCGGTGGAAGCCTTCTATCCGCGACCCATGCTGGAGGAGGAGGGCTGGCGTCAGGGCCGCCCGCTGGAAGAACTGGTCTTCGAGAATCGTTGGGGCCAGAAGCCATGATGCTGGCCTTCGCGGTCGTCGGCGGCATGCTGCTCGACCTGCTGCTCGGCGAACCCCGGCGGGCCCATCCCCTGGTGCTGTTCGGCCGCTACGCCGACAGCCTCGAAGCGCGCTTCAACCCCGGTGGCCGTGGCTGGCGCAGTCATGGGGTGATGGCCTGGAGCCTGGCCGTGCTGCCCTGGGTGCTGCTCACCGCCTTGCTCTGCCAGATCGGCTGGCTGGCCTGGATCATCCAGCCTCTGGCACTGTATCTGGCGGTGGGACTGCGCAGCCTGGGCGAGCACGCCGAGCCGGTGGCACGTGCCCTGCAACGCAACAAC
Organism: Pseudomonas sp. Marseille-Q7302; assembly: GCF_965111925.1. Classification (NCBI taxonomy): domain Bacteria; kingdom Pseudomonadati; phylum Pseudomonadota; class Gammaproteobacteria; order Pseudomonadales; family Pseudomonadaceae; genus Pseudomonas; species Pseudomonas sp. Marseille-Q7302. Next base: position 1,704,953 of record NZ_CBCOPK010000001.1, read on the forward strand.
CTGCCCGAGGCGCGGCGCCGGGTCGGCTACCTCGTCAGTCGGGAGACGGGCGAGCTGGACGAAACCGCTGTGGCCCGCGCCGCCACCGAATCCGTACTGGAGAATGGCAGCGACGCCGTCTTCGCCGCGTTGTTCTGGTTCGCCCTGCTCGGCGCGCCGGGCGTGGTGCTCTATCGCCTGGCCAATACCCTGGACGCCATGTGGGGCTACCGTACCCCACGCCTGGAGCGTTTCGGTTGGGCTGCGGCGCGCCTGGACGATGTGCTCAACTATATTCCCGCGCGTCTGGTCGCCCTGACCTATGCCGGTCTTGGCCGCTTCTGGAGCGCCATCGAAAGCTGGCGCTCCCAGGCGCCGCTGTGGGACAGCCCCAACGCTGGCCCGGTGATGGCCGCCGGCGCCGGGGCCCTGGGGGTGAGCCTGGGCGGCGCTGCTCGCTACCACGGCGAATGGCACGAGCGTCCGTTGTTGGGTCGCGGTCCGGCCCCTACCTTCCTGGCCATCACCCGTGCCCTCCAGCTGGTACGACGCGGCGCCTGGGTGTGGACCTTGCTGATCGCCCTGGGAGGACTGCTGCTTGCTTGAGCACGGCGGTCGACTACGGCGCGCGGCGCGCACCTACGATATCCCCCTAGCCGACTGGCTGGACCTGTCTACCGGACTGGCCCCCTGGCCCTGGCCATTGCCCGAGATTCCCGCCAGTGCCTGGGCGCGCCTGCCCGAGCCCGATGACGGCCTGGTGGACGCCGCCTGCAGCTACTATCGTGCGTCCGCGCTGTTGCCAGTGGCTGGTTCCCAGGCTGCCATCCAGGCGCTGCCTGTCTTGCGCGCGCCTTCGCGAGTCGGGGTGCTGGCGCCCTGTTATGCCGAGCACGCCCTGGCCTGGCGTCGCGCCGGCCACGAGGTGCTGGCGTGGAGCGAGGAGCAGATCGCGACCGGGCTCAACCAGCTGGACGTACTGGTGGTGGTCAACCCCAACAACCCTACTGGGCAGCGCCTCTCACCTGCGCGGCTGCTGGACTGGCATGCCCGCCTCGAAAGGCGGGGCGGTTGGCTGGTGGTGGACGAGGCCTTCATGGACCCTACGCCAGGTGCAAGTCTCGCGCCCTTCAGCGATCTGCCCGGGCTGATCGTGCTGCGCTCCTTTGGCAAGTTCTTCGGGCTGGCCGGCATGCGCCTGGGCTTCGTGCTTGCCGCGCCGGACTTGCTTTCGCCGCTCGATGAGCATCTCGGTCCCTGGACGGTCAACGGGCCCAGTCGTCATCTTGCGCGGCAGCTGCTGGTCGACCAGACGGCTCATGAGCGCCAGCGTGAGGCGCTTCGGCAAGCCGGCGAGCGCCTGGCGGCGGTGCTCGCCGGGCACGCCCTCGACCCTAGCGGTGGCTGCGCCCTGTTTCAGCTGCTGCAGCGCCCGGATGCCACGGCCCTGCACGAGCACCTGGCGCGCCAGGCCATCCTTACCCGCTTGTTCCCCGACCTTGGCGCCCTGAGATTCGGCCTGCCGGGCGACGAATCCGGCTGGCAGCGCCTGGACCAGGGGTTGGCCAGCTACCGGAGTCCCCTATGAGTACGCTGATGGTGCAGGGCACCACGTCCGACGCCGGCAAGAGCACCCTGGTGGCCGCCCTGTGCCGCTGGCTCTATCGCCAGGGTGTAGGGGTAGTACCCTTCAAACCGCAGAACATGGCGCTCAACAGCGCGGTGACCGCCGACGGTGGCGAGATTGGCCGGGCCCAGGCGGTCCAAGCCCAGGCCTGTGGTCTGGCGCCCCATACCGACATGAATCCCGTGCTGCTCAAGCCCAATACCGACGTCGGCGCCCAGGTGATCATCCATGGCCGCGCCGTCACCAGCATGGACGCCAAGGCCTATCACGCCTACAAGCCCGTGGCCCGCGAAGCGGTACTGGCCTCCCATGCCCGGCTGGCCGAGCGCTTCGAGGTGGTGCTGGTGGAAGGCGCCGGCTCGCCGGCCGAGATCAACCTGCGCCAGGGCGACATCGCCAACATGGGCTTCGCCGAGGCGGTGGACTGCCCGGTGCTGCTGGTGGCGGACATCGATCGTGGCGGTGTCTTCGCCCATCTGGTCGGCACTCTGGACCTGCTCGAACCGAGCGAGCAGGCGCGTGTCGCCGGCTTCATCATCAACCGTTTCCGCGGCGACCTGGCCCTGCTGCAACCCGGGCTGGACTGGCTCGAAGCCCGCACCGGCAAACCGGTGCTTGGCGTGCTGCCCTATCTGCATGACCTGCACCTGGAGGCCGAAGATCGCCTGGCCACAGGCCAGGTCGCCAAGCAGGGACCCCGCTTGCGGGTGGCGGTGCCGGTGATGCCACGGCTGAGCAATCACACCGATTTCGATCCCCTGCGTCTGCACCCCCAGGTGGAATTGCTCTTCGTTCGGCAGGGCGAGGCCCTGCCCGCGGCGGATCTGATCATCCTGGGCGGCTCCAAGAGCGTGCGCAGCGACCTGGCCTTCCTGCGCGCCCAGGGCTGGGACACGGCCATCGCCCGCCATCTGAGATACGGCGGCCGAGTACTGGGTATCTGCGGCGGCTTCCAGATGCTGGGCGAGCGCGTCGCCGATCCCCTCGGCCTGGAAGGTGCCCCCGGTGACAGCGCCGGTCTGGGTCACCTGGCTATGACCACCGAACTGGCGGCGGAAAAGCAGCTGCGCAACGTGCGCGGCTGGCTGTGCGACGGCGACGCCGAGGTCGCCGGCTACGAGATTCATGCCGGCGTCAGCCAGGGAGCGGCGCTGGAGCATCCGGTGCTGCGCTTCGACGATGGTCGCGTCGATGGCAGCCTCAGCGCAGACGGCCAGGTGCTGGGTACCTACCTGCACGGCCTGTTCGAGTCGCCCGCTGCCAGTGTCGCGCTGTTGCGCTGGGCGGGTCTGGCCGAGCCGCAGCAGCTGGACTACCACGCCTTGCGCGAACGCGATCTGGAGCGCCTGGCCGACCTCGTCGAACACCATTTGGACACTGGGCGCCTGCGCGCCCTCTGCGAGCTCTAGATGCGCGAACTCATTCTTGGCGGCGCTCGCTCCGGCAAGAGCGCCCTGGCCGAGCGCCTGGCTGCCGACTGCGGACTGGCGGTCACCTATATCGCTACCGCCGGGGGCAGCGATGCCGAACTGGCGCGCCGCATCGAACGCCACGCGGCGCGTCGGCCCGCGCACTGGGCGCTGGTGGAAGAGCCCCTGGCGCTGAGCGAACGCCTGCAGGCGCTGGCCGCGCCAGAGCAGTGTCTGCTGGTGGACTGCCTGACCCTCTGGCTGACCAACCTGCTGCTGCTCGACGATCCGCAGCGCTTAGAGCAGGCCTGCGTGCAACTGCTCGACGTCATCCCCCAGCTGCCAGGCCGGCTTATCTTCGTCAGTAACGAGACCGGTCTGGGTATCGTCCCCCTGGGCGAGCTGACACGGCGTTATGTCGATGCCGCTGGCGAACTGCACCAGGCCCTGGCCACCCGCTGCGATCGCGTGGTGCTGAGCGTGGCCGGTCTCCCTCTGATCCTCAAAGGAACCCCGTTATGAGCATGCCCTGGTGGCAAGGACCCTGCCGCCAACCCGATACCGCTGCCGCCGAAGCCGCGCGCCAGCGGCAGATGGTCTTGACCAAGCCGAGCGGCTCGCTTGGCGATCTGGAAATGCTGGCCATCCAGCTGGCGGCCCTGCAGGGCACGCCGCGCCCTCTGCTGCAGCGCACCGCCATCGCCGTCTTCGCCGGTGACCACGGGGTCGTGGAGGAGGGCGTCTCGGTCTATCCGCAGTCCGTGACCGCCGAGATGGTGCGCAACTTCGTGCGCGGGGGCGCCGCCATCAGCGTGCTCGCCCGGCAACTCGACGCCGCCCTGGAAGTCATCAACCTGGGCACCGTCACCCCCCTGGAGCCGCTGCCCGGGGTGATCGATCTACCCCTGGGACGCGGCACCGCCAATTTCACCCTGACGCCAGCCATGACCCATGACCAGTGCCAGGCGGCGCTGCAGGCCGGACGCGACGCCGTGTTGCGGGCCTGTGCCGGCGGCGCCGACCTTTTCATTGGCGGCGAGATGGGCATCGGCAACACCACCGCCGCCAGCGCCCTGGCCAGCGTGCTCCTGGACACCTCGCCGCTGGCCCTCGCCGGGCCCGGTACCGGGCTGGACGCCGATGGCGTGGCGCGCAAGGTGGCAGTCATCCAGCGTGCGTTGTTGCGTCATGGCGATGCCTTGCAGGATCCCTACGAACTGCTGCGCCGGCTGGGCGGTTTCGAGTTAGCCGCCTTGACCGGCGCCTATCTGGCCTGCGCCCAGCAGGGCCTGCCGACCCTGGTGGATGGCTTCATCTGCTCGGTCGCTGCGCTCTGTGCCCAGCACCTGCAGCCCGATACCCGCGACTGGCTGCTGTTCGCCCATTGCGGCGCCGAGCCCGGTCATGCCGCCGTACTGCTGGCCCTGGGTGGCGAGCCGCTGCTGGACCTGGGTCTGCGCCTGGGCGAGGGCAGCGGCGCGGCCCTGGCGGTCCCGCTGCTGCAGCTGTCCTGTCGCCTGCACAGCGAGATGGCCACCTTCGCCGAAGCCAGCGTTTCCAGTCGCGCCCATGACTGATTGCTGGCTGCTGCGCCATGGCGCCACCGAGGGTCCCGAAGGCTTTCGCGGCCGCCTCGATCCGCCGCTGTCGGAACAGGGTTGGACGCAACTGCGCGCCGCCGTCGCCGCGCAGCCGCCTTTCGCCCTGATCCTGAGTTCGCCGCAGCAGCGCTGCGCACGCTTCGCCGAATGGCTGGCAGCGGAGCAGGGTGCCGAGCTGCTGCTGGAGCCCGATCTGCGCGAACTGGATTTCGGCGCCTGGGAAGGCCGCAGTGCGGCCGAGCTGATGCGGGACCAGGCCGAGGCCCTGGGGCTGTTCTGGGCCGATCCCTATGCCTATACCCCGCCCGAGGGCGAGCCCGTGGCCGCCTTCGCCGAGCGGGTGCTGGGGGCGGTGGCGCGCTGGCGTCCGCGACTGCAGGCGCAACGCAGCCTGATCGTCACCCACGGCGGCGTCATCCGCCTGCTGTTGGCGCGCCAGCGCGGTTTCCCGCCCAAGGATCTACTGCAGGTCGAGGCACCCTACGCGACCCTGCAGTCGCTGGCACTGGAGCAAGACTGATGCCGCTGTCCTGGTTGATCGCCGTGCAGTTCCTCACCCGCCTACCGGTCCGGCTACCGGGCATGCCCGCACCCGAGGCCATCGGCCGTTCGGTGCTCTGGTATCCGGCAGTCGGCTTGCTAATCGGCGCTGTGCTGAGTCTGATCGCCTGGCTGGGCGCCGGGGGCGGCGTATTCCTCCAGGCGGCGCTGGTGCTGGCCGCCTGGGTGATGGTGACGGGCGGGCTGCATCTGGATGGCCTGGCAGACACCCTCGATGCTTGGGTCGGTGGCTATGGCGACCGCGAGCGGACGCTGGCCATCATGAAGGACCCGGCTTGCGGCCCCATGGGCGTGCTGGCGCTGCTGCTGACCCTACTGCTCAAATGGAGCGCCCTGGTCGTGCTCTTGCCGGACTCGCTGGCATGCCTGTGGCTGGCGCCTCTGGCCGGCCGCCTGGTGCTGCCTTGGCTGCTGCTGACCACGGCTTATGTGCGTCCGGGCGGGCTGGGCGACATGCTCAGTCGCCATCTGCCACGGAAGCTGCTCAACAGGGTGCTGCTGCTTGGCGCTGCGGGTCTGGCCTTGCTGCCCCAGGGCTTCATGGCGCTGCTGGTGACCGCTGGCATCGCCTTGCTGGCGCGCCGGGCACTGCGTCAGCGCCTGGGCGGTACTACCGGCGACACGGCAGGCGCGCTTCTCGAAATCACTGAAACCGGGGTGCTGGTGGCACTGGCGCTAACGTTGCGCTGAAAAATGTGCCCAAGCGTGAGACAGCCTGGGTTTTGCGACCTCCGTCCTTGAACGGCCCGGGTTAAACCATTATGAAGTGCCGTGGTATCTCGCCCAGCGAAGCCACCTCGGCACGTGCGGATCCAAGGGGGAGTCGTCGTCAGCTGGACAAGGAGCTCCCATGCCTGATGCGCCTCAACGCACCGCCTCGCCCCAGGAGATCGCTCCGGCATCACGGCTCCGTCTCAAACCGCGCAGCCTGTTCGCCACCTTCTTTCTAGCGTTCATCCTGGTCGATGCCGTCGGCACTCTGCTGTTCACCCTGCACAGCTATCGTCAGGCTCGGGATGCCAGCAGCCAGAGCATCGATTATCGGCTGATGAGCGCCGCCCTGGCACTGCCTGAAATCCTGGGCGAAGACTATCTCGCACAGCTGCAGGACCCGGCCAAGGCGGATTCCGCACGCTACCGACGCACCTTGATCAACCTGGATCGCTATGCCCGCAAGGCCGGGCTGGCGTCGCTCTATGCCTTCGTCGAGGAAGGTTCGAATTTTCGCTTCATCATGGATTCGGCCAACGAGGAGGAAATCCGCGTTGGCTACTTTGGCGACTATCGCCAGCTCTACGATCAGGCACCGCCGGAACTCGGAGCCGTGTTTGCCGATCATCAACCTCGTTTCGCGGAATACCAGGATAATTTTGGCAGTTTCCGTTCTCTGTTCCTGGCCATTCCCGGGCAGGACGGGCAAGCAGTCGTCATAGGGGCGGACATGTTCATGGAAGGAATAGCAGCAGCAGAGCAGTCGGCTCTACTGGATTCGCTGCTGATAGGCGCAATCATCTTTGCCCTGGGGGCTCTGGTCAGTCGGATACTGGCCGGTGCGCTCAATCGCTATCTTGCCCGCCTCGGGCAGGCCACCGAGCGCATCGCCGACGGCGACTATCAACTGGGCCTCAAGGAAGGACGCGATCCGGTCGGCCGGCTGGGCCGCGCCATGAACCAGATGGGCGCTGCCCTGGCCGCGCGCGAGCGACGCATCAGCCAGCTGGCCTTTCGAGACATGCTCACCCGCCTGCCCAACCAGGTGCGGCTGGTCCTGGAAATTCGCCAGCGTATCGAACGCGCCGCGGCCGGGCGTTTCGCCGTCTTGCTGCTGGACGTGGCGAACTTCCGCAACATCAACGAACTGCTCGGCCAGGAGGGCGGCGACAAGATCCTGCGTCATCTGGCGCGCCGGCTAAGGGTCGCGGCGCCGGAAGAAAACGGCGTAGCGCGGATCGGTGCCGACACCTTCGTGTTGCTGCTGCCCTGGTTCGATGGCGCTTCGGCGGAGGCGGCGCTGCTGTCGCTGCGCAACCTGGTGGAGAAACCCTTCGTCAGTGGCAATCAGCGAATATCCCTGCGCATCACCTTCGGCATCGCCTGCTACCCCGAGCACGGCACCAGCGCCGAAGCCTTGCTGGCCAACGCCGAGACCGCCCTGCAGGATGCGCGCCGGCGGCAGCTGCCCTTCGCCTTCCATGATCCGGACCAGGAGCGCCAGCGTCAGCTCGGCATTGCCATGCTCGATGCCCTGGACCTCGCCGTGGATCACGATCAGTTGCGGCTCTATCTGCAACCCAAGATCGCGCTGCCGGATGGCCGGGTCGAGGGCGCCGAAGTCCTGATCCGCTGGCAACATCCGGAGTTGGGCCTGCTCAAGCCGGACGCCTTCGTCGGCATCGCCGAACAGAGCCGCAAGATCTGCGACATCACGCTCTGGGTGCTGGAACGTTGCATGCGTCTGCAGCGCGAGCGGCAGCTGGGTGCCCTCAAACTCAACGTCAATCTGTCGCTGCTGGACCTCGAGCACCCGGCCTTCATCGCCCGCATCGGCCGGCTGCTGGACGAGACGGGTGCCGTAGCTGCCGGCTTCTGCCTGGAGATCACCGAGTCCCGGGCCATGAGCAATCCGGTACAGGTGCTCGACTGCCTGCGCCAGCTCAAGGCGATGGGCTTCGAACTGTCGCTGGACGATTTCGGTGCCGGTCATTCCTCGCTGGCCTGCCTGAGCAGCTTTCCCATCGACGAGCTGAAGATCGACCGGCAGTTCATCGAGCACTGCCAGTTGCCGGGTGATCAGGAGGTGATTCGCCTGCTGGTCCAGCTTGGACAGCTACGCGGCCTGCGCGTGGTGGCGGAAGGGGTGGAAACCCACCAGGCGCTGCAGGTGCTCACCGAGCTGGGCTGCGACCAGATCCAGGGCCAGTTGGTAGCTGGGGCTCTGTCACTAGAGGACTTCCAGCACTGGTACGCCGAGCAGGAGCAGGGATACTGGGAGCTCAGGGCCTAGGCGAAGGATCTCCCCCGTCCCAGAGATGGTCGTCAATACCCTAGAAAGCACGAAGCCGCCTTGCGGCGGCTTCGGTAGCGAACCCTGACGCTTAGAAACGGTAGGTCAGCTGGGCGCCCAGGCCGTGGGCGCTGTTGTCGTACTTGGCATTGTAGCCACCGCGCAGGGCATCAGGCGCGCGGTTGACCTTGACGTTGTCTTCCCACAGGTAGGCGTAGGCCACATCGATGGTCATTTCCTTGGTCGGGGACCAGCCCGCGCCCAGGGAGAAGGTCTTGCGATCACCAACCGGGACACGCACGTTGCGATCGGCGTTGTCCACCGGCGAGGGGTCGATAGCCATACCAGCGCGCAGTACCCACTGGGGATTCAATTGATAGGAGGCACCTAAAGCGTAGGACCAGGTGTCTTTCCAGTTGAACTCTTCGGTAATCTCGCCGAGGCGATTGCCTAGTACTGGCAGGGTGGGAGTGCCCTCGTTCTCGACGGTAATGGCGTCCAGCCGGCTCCAGCGGGTCCAGGTCGCCCCAGCGTACAGAGTCCAGTCGTTGTTCAGACGATAGGTGAAGGAGGCGTCGCTGCTTTCCGGGAGGGTGATGTTGAGGTTGGCGTCGTACTTGCCGTTGAGCCGTCCCAAGATGGCGTTAAAGGTAGGATTCGCACTGGCGGCGTCGGTGACCTCGGTGTGGCCCTTGAGCTTGTAGCTGACCTTGGAGTGGTAGGCCAGACCGAACGTCAGGTCATCGGTGAGGTCGGCCAGCACGCCGACGTTGAAGCCGTAGGCGGTATCGTCACCCTTGATCTTGACCTGGGCATCGCCGCCGCCAAACGCACCAGCGTTCAGGTTGCTGTTGAGCTTGCCTTCAAGACGGTTAATGGTCGGACCGAAGCCGATGGAGACCTTGTCGGTGATCTTGTAGCTGATGGTCGGCTGGATGGTGATGACTTCCACCTTGCTCGCCTGGCCCTGGTAGCGGCCCTGGAAGGCGTGCTCATAGTTGCTGATCAGCGCATAGGGCACGTACATGCCCAGGCCGAAATGCAGGCGATCGTCTACGGGGGTCACGAAGTAGCCGAAGGGCACCACCGAATTGGGCACCATGTCGCCGTCGTTGCTGCCAGGCACCTGCTGGCCGTTGGCATAACGGGCGTTGACATCACTGATGTCGACCTTGGCGTGAATGTAGGCGCCACCCAGGGACACCTCGCGGCCCAGGCGTGACATGCCGGCCGGGTTGCCATAGATGGTGGAGGCGTCCTGCGCGGAGGAAGAGCGTCCGGCGAAGGAGGTACCCATACCGCTGACACTTTGTTCGTTGATAGCCAGACCGTTCGCCAGGGCATAGCCGGAAGCGCTCGAAACGGCCAATGCAAGCAGGGTCAGTTTTATTGTTTTCATGCTCTTGCAGCTCCATTGAAAGGCGAGAAGCGCTACCCCCGCGGATTCCCAAGTCCGAGTGAGTACCTGCGCACACTCTGCTTTTAGCAGGCCTCGCCCGTGAATACAAAAAAAACTATTCGGTCACGTTTGGTTCGGGGTGGTCATCAGGCGTTCATCCGACGAACTCGCCTGGAAAGCCGCTGAATGCCCTGTTCCCCAGCGATCGACATACCGCCGACGGGCACCGAAGAACACGCTCGGGTGGCTTATACTGTCGGCTCATCTGTTCGGAGTGCGCCCTTGACTTCTGCCCCTCACTGGATCCGCGACGATGCGGCGCTGGCCACCCTCTGTCAGCGGTGCCAGACGTTGCCCTTCATCGCCCTCGATACCGAATTCATGCGGGTCGACACCTTCTATCCCAAGGCCGGCCTGATTCAGATCGGCGACGGCGAACAGGCCTACCTGGTTGATCCGCTGTGCATTGGCGACTGGACCCCTTTCTCAGCCTTGCTGGCAGACGCTTCCGTCGTGAAGGTGCTGCACGCTTGCAGCGAAGACCTGGAAGTGTTGCTGCGTTTGACCGGCAGCCTGCCGCAGCCGCTGTACGACACCCAACTGGCGGCTGCCTATCTGGGTCTGGCCCATTCCATGGGTTATTCGCGGCTGGTCGCCGAAGTGCTCAAGATCGACATACCCAAGGACGAGACGCGCTCGGACTGGCTGCAACGTCCCCTGACCCCGCTGCAGGAGCGCTACGCGGCAGCCGACGTGACCTATCTGGTCGACGTCTACCACTACCTGAACGCACGTCTGGATGACCAGCGGCGCACCTGGCTACTGGAAGATGGCGCTGAACTGGTGGCCAATCTGCGGCGTATCAGCGATCCCTGGGAAGCCTACCGCGACGTCAAGCTGGCCTGGCGCCTGTCGCGCCAGCAACTGGCGGTGCTTCGGGTGCTCTGCCACTGGCGCGAGGTTACCGCCCGAGAGCGCGACCAGCCGCGCAACCATGTCCTGCGTGAACGCTCGCTCTGGCCGCTGGCGCGTTTCCAGCCCGACGACAAGCAGGCGCTGGCGCGCATCGACGACATGCACCCGCGCACCGTGCGCCAGGATGGCGATACCTTGCTGGCGCTGATCGACGAAGGCGTGGCTACCCCGGCCGACCAATGGCCGGCGCTGCAGTCCGAGCCCTTGCCCCACGAGGCATCGCCGCTGCTCAAGGCCCTGCGCGCCATCGGTGAACGCGATGCCGAGGCCCTGGGCATGGCACCGGAACTCATGCTGCGCAAGAAGGTGCTCGAAGCCCTGCTGCGCACCGGCTGGCCCGATGGCGACTACCAACTCCCGGAGAATCTCCGCGGCTGGCGTCGCGAGCGCTTTGGCCAGGCCCTTCTCGATCACCTGCAGGCGCAGCGCACCGCGCCCCTGGAAGACACCCCATGAAGCTGTTGTGCTCTATCTACCGAAGCCCGCGCAAGCCGGAAATGTACCTCTATGTCGACAAGCTCAAGGGTCTGACCCGCGTCCCCGAGGGCCTGCTCACCGCCTTCGGCTCCCCAGCGCTGGCCTTCGAGTTCGTGCTGACCCCGGAGCGCACGCTGGCGCGGGAAGACGTCGCCAAGGTTCTCGAGAACATCGACAAACAGGGCTATCACCTGCAGATGCCACCGCCGGAGCTGGAGCGCGACGACTACATCGAGCACCTGCCCGAAGAACTGCTACGTCTCAACGATCCGCTATGACCGCCGTCCTGCTGCTGGAAGACGAGCCTTCAGCCTATGTACAGGCCTGGCGCCAATTGGCGCCGGACCTGGAACTACGGGTGCCGGCGAACCCGGCCGAGGCTCTTCGTCTGGCGGCAGCAGGGGGCTACTGGTTCGGCCAGCCGGATCGCGCAGCAGCGCTGCTGCGCGAGGGCGCCAAACCGACCTGGCTGCAATCCACCTGGGCCGGCTATGCGCCGCTGCTTGCAGCGGATCTGCCTTGCGACTATCGCTTCAGTCGCGCCGTGGGGTTGTTCGGCCAGAGCATTGGCGAATACGTCCTGACCTATCTGCTGCAGCATGAGCGTCAGGTCATTGCACGCCAGCTCAGCCAGCGTGAGCAACGGTGGGATACCCGCACGCCGGGCACCTTGGCCGGGCGGCGTTTGCTGCTGGTAGGAGCCGGTGACATCGGGCAGGACATGGCGCGGTTGTTCGCCCCCTTCGGCATGACGATTACCGGCGTGGCACGCAGCCCCCGCGCCGTGCCCGGCTTTGCCCAGGTCGTGACGCTGGCGGAGCTGCGCCAGGCGGCGAGGGAGGCAGACTTCGTCGTCAACCTGCTGCCGGACAGCACCAGCACTCGCGACATCTACGATACGGCCTTCTTCGCCGCCTTGCCCGCAGGCGCCCTGTTCATCAATGCCGGACGCGGCACCAGCGTGGTGGATGCCGCTCTGATCACCGCGCTGCACAGTGGTCACCTGGCCGGGGCGGTGCTGGACGTGTTCCGCCAGGAGCCGCTGCCGCAGGACCATCCCTTCTGGCAGGCACCGAACCTGCAACTCACCGCGCATGTCGCCGGGCCCACGCCGCCGGCAGCGGCCATCCGGCTATTGCTGGACAATCTCCAGCGCCTGCAACAGGGGCAGCCCCTGCGCGGCGCAGTCGATCTTGCCCTTCAACCGAAGGTATAGGGGCCGGCCACTGCCAGCTCCTCGACCTTCAGCCGCGGGCTGGGTAGCTCACGGGCCTGCAGTTGTTCCGACAGGCTGGCCTTGTCGCCCAGCTTGCCGATGGCCACCGCCAGCTCGACCTTGAACGGCGCCGGCACCCGCAACTCACGCTGAATCCCCACGCGATCGATGCCTGCCATGCCGTGCACGTGCCAGCCGGCATTGGTCGCCTGCAGCGCCAGGTAGGCCCAGGCGGCGCCGGCGTCGAAGCTGTGGCTGGGGAAGGGCACTTCCTCGCCACTGCTGGCGCGCAGCAGGGTAGTCTTCGACAGGATGATCACCAGGGCCGAGGCATGCTGCGCCCAGGAGCGGTTGAACTCGCTGATCAGCGACAGGAACAGCCCCCAGTGGGCGTCGTCGCGCCGCGCATAAAGGAAGCGCCAGGGCTGGGCATTGAAGGCCGAAGGTGCCCAGCGCGCGGCTTCGATGAAGCCGAGCAGGGTCTCTTCCTCGATGGCTGTGGGTTCGAAGGCGCGGGGCGACCAGCGCTGCACGAACTGCGGGTCGACGGGGTACTGTGGAGTACGGCTGCTGTTGGTCATGGGCTCATCACACGCAGGAAAGAAGATCCGGCACGGTAATCCGACCCGCCGGAGCCGACAAGGGCGCGAACGGTGCTTGGCGCCTGGGGCGTGCGGCACTAGACTGCGCGGCCTTTCCTTTGCCCGACAATCCGCCATGGCCGCCATCACCCAGCCGTTCTGGAAGCGCAAGACCCTCGATCAGCTCGATGCCCAGGAATGGGAATCGCTGTGCGACGGCTGTGGCCTGTGCTGTCTGCAGAAACTGGAAGATGAAGACGACGGCGCCGTCTATTACACGCGCATCGCCTGCAAGCTGCTGGATCTCAAGACCTGCCAGTGCAGTCGCTATGCCGAGCGTACCCGCTTCGTGCCCGACTGCATCCAGCTCACGCCGGCCCAAGCCGACCAGTTCGCCTGGCTGCCGCCCACCTGTGGCTATCGCCTGGTGGCCGAAGGCAAGGATCTGCCGGAGTGGCACCCGCTGATCTGCGACGACCGCGAGGCGGTGCACAAGGCCGGCATCTCCCAGTCCGGCCGCATGCTCAGCGAGACCCAGGTCGCCGAAGACGACTGGGAAGACTATCTGATCTTCCGCGCGGGCTGATAACGGCTTCAGACCACCGCAGGGCTGGCCCGCAGCGGTACGGCCAGGTCCGCCGCTCGATGGCAGCGTACCTCCGCCAACGTGCCTGGCAGCAGTGCTTGAGGTCGCTCGCACCCGGCGCCCGCCTGCGGACAGCGATCCCGAAAGAAACAGCCCGTCGGCAGCACGCGGTTGCCCGGCAACTCGGTGCGCTGCGCCGCGGCATTGCCCGTGAGCGGCTGGTCCAGCCGCGGCACCGCCTCCAGCAACAGCCGGGTATAGGGGTGGCTGGGCTGCTCCAGCACCTCTGCCGCCGCACCCAGCTCGACGATCTGCCCCAGGTACATCACCGCCACGCGATCGGCCAGGTGGCGCACCACCGAGACGTTGTGGGAGATCAGCACGAAGGTCAGGCCGCGATCGCGTTGCAGCTGGGCCAGCAGGTTGAGGATCTGGGCCTGCACCGAGATGTCCAGGGCCGAGGTGGGTTCGTCGAGAATGATGACGTCCGGGTCCGACGACAGCGCCCGAGCGATGGCGATGCGCTGGCGCTGGCCTCCGGAGAACTGGTGCGGGTAGCGATCCAGGTATTCGGGACGGATACCGACCTGCACCGCCAGGCGCTCGGCGAGGGCACGCAATTCGACAGAGGAGCTGCGACCCCGTACCACCAGCGGCTCGGTGATCAGCTTCCACACCGGCAGGCGCGGATCCAGCGAGGACTGCGGGTCCTGGAAGACGATTTGGATATTGCGCTCGCCACGGGCGGCGCCGGTGAGGGTGCCGCTCACCGGCTCCACCAGCCCCATCAGGACCTGGGCCAGGGTGCTCTTGCCGCAGCCGGATTCACCTAGCACGCCTAGGGTCTCGCCGGAAAAGAGTCGCAGGTCGATGCCGTTGAGGGCATGGGCCTGGCCCTTGGTGCGGCCGAGCCAGTCGCGGCCCACCGGATAACGCACCTCGACGCCGCTGAGTTCCAGCAGCGGTACGGCGGGCGGAAAAAGGGTGTTCATGCCGGGGCGTCCTCCGCCTGCAGCCAGCAGGCGCTCAGGTGATCGGGGGTGTCCGTCGGCAGCAGCGCGGGGCGCGTCTCGCAGCGCTCATGGCGCCGGCTGCAACGATCCTTGAAGCTGCAGCCGCCAGGCAGCTGGGCCAGGTTGGGCACCTGGCCGGGGATGCTGGCCAGGTCGCTGCCCGGCACCGCCTTTTCCGGCAGGCAGGCCATCAGGCCCTGGGTATAGGGATGCCGGGGTGCCTGCATGACTGCCGCGGTAGCCCCCTGTTCGACGATGCCGCCGGCGTACATCACATAGACACGGTCGCAGAATTGCGCGACCAGCGCCATGTCATGGGTGATCAGCAGGATGGCGGTGCCCCGGGCCCGTGCCTTTTCGCGCAGCAGGAGCAGCACCTGGCGCTGTACCGTGACGTCCAGCGCGGTGGTCGGCTCATCGGCGATCAGCAGCTGCGGATCGCAGGAGAAAGCCAGGGCGATCATGATGCGCTGGCGCATGCCGCCGGACAGCTCGAAGGGATAGCGTTCGAGGATCTGCTCGGGATCGGCGATATGCATGTCCTTGAGCAACTCGATTGCCTTGGCGCGAGCCTGGGCGGCATCCAGCGCGGTATGGCGGCGAATCACGTCCAGCAGCTGGCGACCGATGCGCCGCGTCGGATTGAGCGCGGTCATCGGCTCCTGGAAGATCATCGCCGCCTCGCGGCCGCGGACCTCCATCAGCTGGCGCTCGCTCAAGGCGAGCATGTCGTGGCCCACCAGGTTGACGCTGCCGCCAGTGACCCGGTAGCTGCCGGGTGGCAACAGGCCGAGGGTGAGCATCGCGGTGACCGACTTGCCCGAGCCGGACTCGCCCACCACGCCGACGATCTCGCCGGGGGCCACACTCAGGCTGACGCCGTTGAGCGCCTTGGCGCTGCTGCGAAAGCCGGGGAATTCCAGATTCAGCTGGTCGATGTGCAGAACGGGCTGGCCCATGTCATTTGCCCTTTTGGCGAGGATCGAGCAGATCGCGGATGCCATCGCCCAGCAGGTTGAAACCGATGGCGGTGACCAGGATCGCCAGACCCGGGAAGGTCGAGTACCACCACTGGTCGAGGATGAAATTGCGGCCGCTGGCGACCATCACGCCCCATTCCGCGGTGGGCGGCTGGGCGCCCAGACCGATGAAGCCCAGCGCCGAGGCCATGAGGATGGCGTTGCCGATGTCCAGGCTGAATTGCACCAGCAGCGGCGGCATGGCGTTGCGGGCCACGTGCCAATGCACCAGGTGCCATTTGCCGGCGCCAAAGGTGCGTGCTGCCTGGACATAGGCCAGCTGGCGGATGCTCAGGGTCTGGCCGCGCGCCAGGCGCACATAGAAGGGGATGCGCACCAGGGTGATGGCCAGCATGGCGTTGAACAGACTCGGCCCGAGGGCGGCGGCCAGGGCCATGATCAGCACCAGCGAAGGCACCGAGAGGATGATGTCCATCAGGCGCATCATCAGCCGATCGAAGGCGCCGCCGACGATGCCCGACAGGCAGCCGAGCAGGCCGCCGATGGCGCAGGCGGCAAAGGCCACGAACAGGCCGACGCCCACCGACTGGCGGCTGCCGTAGATCACCCGGCTGAGCAGGTCGCGACCCACCTCATCGGTGCCGAACCAGTGCAGGGCGCTGGGTGCCTGCAGGCGGGCGGTGAGTTTCAGCGCGTTGGGCTGGTAGGGCGCGAGCCAGGGCGCGGCGACCATGCACAGCAGCACCAGCAGGGTGATCACCAGCCCCGTGAGCATCAGCGGATTGCGGCGGATGCGCCAGGCCAGCCAGGCGGTCTGCTCGCGCCAGCGGGGGCGCACAGCGGTCAGGGTCGTCATGCTAGTTCACCTTGCCGATGCGGGGATCGACCAGCCGGTAGAGCAGGTCGATGAAGCGGTTGAGCAGGACGTAGATGAAGGACACCACGATGGCGAAGCCCATGACCGCCGGGAAATCCAGCGCCTGGATCGACTTGACCACATAGGCGCCCATGCCCGGCCAGGCGAACACGGTCTCGGTGAGCACCGCGCCATAGAGCAGGTCGCCCAGCGCCAGGCCGATCACCGTGATGGAGGGAATCAGCGCATTGGGCAGCGCATGGCGCAGCACTACGGTGGTCTGCGACAGGCCATAGGCGCGGGCGGTGCGGATATAGTCCTCGCCCAGCTGTTCGAGCATGGCGCCGCGGATCTGCCGGGTGATGACGCCCAGGTTGACGAAGGCCAGGGTCACCGCCGGCAGTAACAGGTGCCTGGCCGCGCTGACGAAGCCGGTGAGATCGCCCGCCAGCAGGGTATCGATCAGATAGAAGCCGGTCACCGCTGGCGGTGGCGTCAGCCCCTGGTCCAGGCGCCCGCCGCCGGGCAGCCAGCCGAGGTGCCCGTAGAACAGCACGATCAGCCCCAGGCCCAGCCAGAAGGCCGGGGTGGAGATGCCGGCCACCGCCAGGGTACGGCTGATGTGATCGATCCAGCGGTTGTTGTAGACCGCCGAGAGCACGCCCAGGGGCACGCCAATGAGGATCGACAGCAACAGCGCGGCCAGGGCCAGCTCCAGGGTGGCGGGAAAGAACAGCTGCAGGTCTTCCAGCACCGGGCGATGGGTGCGGATCGACTGGCCCAGGTCGCCCTGCAGCAGGTCCCCCATGTAGCGGAAGTATTGCTGGTAGAGCGGCAGGTCCAGGCCCAGCTGCTGACGGATGCCGGCGACAATTTCATCGCTGGCACGCTCGCCGGCGATCAGTCGTGCCGGATCGCCGGGGATCAGGTGGGAGATAACGAAGGTGATCAGGGACACCCCGATCACCACGATGAGGATATCGGTCAGCTGCTTGCGCAGCAGATTGAAGAAGGCCATGGCATACCTCGCGAGGCGGGTGCCGGAGCGCGCCGGCACCCGTCGCCCTTACTTGGACATCGCAGCGAAATCGAAGACCTGTTCGAGCATGGGGTTGAACACGTACCCCTTGACCGCGGCGCGCATCGGCACCGTGTAGGCCTTCTGGTAGAGGTAGGCGTAGGCGGCGTCGCCCACCACGATCTTCTGGGCTTCCTGGTACAGCGCCTTGCGCTGAGCCACGTCGCTGACGCTGGCGGCGTCGCGCAGCAACTGGTCCACCTTGGGATTGCTGTAGAAGGCACGGTTGCCCGCCAGTCCCGCATTGGTGCTGTCGAACCAGAAGTTCATGAACATGTAGGGGTCGGCGAAGTCCGGACTCCAGTTGCCGATGGCGACGTCGAAGTCGCCCTTGCCCAGGCGTTCGCGGAAGGTGGCGTTGGCCAGCTTCTCCATCTTCAGGTTGACGCCCAGGGTGCCCAGGCCCGCCTGCAGGGTCAGGCCGATGGGTTCCCAGGCCGGATCCTTGTCCGAGTAGAGAAATTGCAGCTCCCGGACCTTGGGCGCCTTGCCCAGGGCGGCCTGGGCGGCTTCCAAGTCCTGCCTGGGCATTGGCAGGCTTGGATCATGGCCCCACATGCCGTCCGGGATCGGGCCGTTCATGAGCTTGGCCTTGCCCGTGGCGATGCCTTCGACGATGCCCTGGTAGTCGAGGGAGTCGACCACCGCCTTGCGCGCGTTGACGTCGTTCAGGGGCGCGCGCCTGTTGTTGAGGTAGAGGTAGGTCACCCGCAGCGAGGGGTAGGCGGTGGTGACGAAGCCGGACTTCTGCGCCAGGGCCTTGACCTGGTCTTCGGGCAGGTCCTCGATGATGTCCAGGTCGCCCTGTTCCAGTTGCAGGCGCCGTACCGATGGCTCGGCGATGATGCGGATCACCACCTGCTTGAGCGTGGGCGCCTGGCCGGCGTAGTGCGGGTTGGGCTCCAGGGTCAGCGACTGGCCCTTCTGCCAGGCGGCCAGGCGATAGGCGCCGGAGCCGGCGGTGTGGCCGGCCAGCCAGGCGTCCACGTCCTTGCCGTGGGTGCTGGCCACCTTGGGGTTGATCACGCTGGCGCCATCGTGGGCCAGGGCGAAGAGGAAGGGCGCGAAGGGCTTCTGCAGGGTGAATCTGATCGTCTGCGGATCCACCACGGTCACCGTCATGTCCGCCGGGAAGATGCTGGACGGGCCCTGCTTGAGCTTCATCAGACGCTCGACGGAGAACTTGACCGCCTCGGCGGTGACCTCGCTGCCATCGTCGAACTTGTTGCCGGGCTTCAGGGTGAAGGTCCACACCAGGTTGTCGGGGGAGACGGTCCAGCCGCTGGCCAGGTCGCCCTCGACATCGGTGCTGCCCTTGCCGTCTTCCACCTTGTAGCGCATCAGGCGCTGGTAGGCCGGATAGGTCACGGTCCAGTCGTTGTTGTCGAAAGTCACGCCCGGATCGACGGTCTGCAGATCCGCAGGCTTGCCGATGACTAGGGTGTCGGTCGCGGTGGCGGCGCTGGCCGGTTGCCAGGCGCCGAGGCCCAGCAGGGAAACCAGGGCGAGCACGCGGGACGCCGATGAAACGTGGGTGCGCGAAGACGAGAACATGCCGGTACCTCGGATTGTTTGGGTTTATGGGTGTTTCGGCAGTGGGCAAGGCGGTCGAGCGAAGGGCTCTCGCGGCGCCGGATTCGAATGACCCGGTCGCCGGCAGGATCAGTTCAGCAGGGCGGCGAGCTCCTCCTGGCCGAGATGGTGGTAGTCGATCAGCGCATAACGACGGGCGTCGGGCAGTTCGAAGTGCCACCACTCGCTGGGGATGAAGGTGAAGCCGGCGCTCTGCATGATGCCCAGCAGCAGCAGGCGGTTGCGCTGGGCGGCGGCGGGCAGCGCCGGATTGAACAGATGCGACAGCTCGCGCATGTCGTCGAAGCCGGTACCCATGTCCAGCGGTTCACCGGCCTCGTCGAGCAGGGTCACGTCCACGGCCACGCCGCGGCTGTGGTGGGAACCCTGCGCCGGATCGCTCACGTACTGGGCGTCGGGCAGCACCCGCCACAGCAGTTGCTGGGCATAGGGCGGGCGGTAGGCATCCAGCACCTGCAGACGCAGACCGGCCTGTTGCGCCAGCGCGCTGGCGCGGTGCAGGCGGCCGGCGGCATCCCGGTGCAGCAGGCAGTGGGCGTCCTGGTAGAGCACCTTGCCGGCCAGGTTGTCGGCGGTCGCATAGACCAAATGGATGGCTACGCCGTAGTGGTCGGCGTCGATCTCGACGAGTTCTGGATGGTTCACGGTACGGAATGCTTCCTTAGGGTGAAGAAGAGGGCCAGGGCTCATTCGAATTGCCCGAAGCGCTGCTGCAGGGCGCGGTTGCTGGCCAGACGCTGTTCCAAGGCATCGCCCGAGCGATCCGCCACCGCCGACACCAGCAGGTTCAGCAGGCAGGCCAGCGGCGCCAGGGAGTCCCAGAACTGGTCGACTTCCAGGCGCAGTTGCAGCAGGTCGGCGGGGTAATCCCGCGCCCAGGGGCAGTGGTAGTCGGTGATCAGCGCCATGGGCAGCCTGGCATCGCGAGCGCTCTCGCAGAGCTTGCGGGTCACGCTGGAATAGGCGCGAAAGTCGGCCACCACCAGGTAGGTCTGGGCGAAGCCGCTGTTGAAGATGTCGGCGTAGGTGCCCGACAGGCCATCGACATAGAAGGCCTTGGGCCGGATGTATTCCAGCAGGCTGTGAAAACTGCCGAGTACCCCGCGGGTGGTCTGGATACCGGCGATGAACACGGCGTCCGCGCCGGTCAGCTGCCGGACCACCTGTTCGAACACCGGTCCGCGGGCCAACTGGTAGACGTCTTCGATGGCGGCAAGCTCGGCGGCCAGGGAGCGGTCCAGGGCGTCGCTGCGCCCACTCTGCTGGCGAAAGGCACTGAAGCGATCGGTGATGCGCCAGGCTTCCAGGCCTTCGTCTCTCAGGCTCTGCTTGACGTCGTCGAGGTTGCGATAGCCCAACGAGCGCAGCAGCCGGCCCACGGAAATGCCGGTGGTGTTGGTGCGCTGGGCGATGCTGTCGGCGGTCTCGAAGGGGAGTTTCTCCGGATTGGCCAACAGGTAGCCCGCGACGCGTTTGCCGGTGGGCGTAAGGTCAGCGAAGGCGCCTTCGAGGGCCTGGAAGAACAGCGGCTTGGTCAAGGTGTGGATCCGCAATGTTATCTAGCTGTCATTAAAAGCTCCGTTGTTCGAAAGCTAACATCGCTTTTCCAGGCGTCGCAAGAGGTCGCACGCCGGTTGTCACCGAGGTGTCGCAAAGCGGATTCAGGGGTCGCTACGAGATAAGCCAATCGGGGCTGAATGGCCTGAAGGAAGGTAGCGGCGTCCCGGACGAGACGCCGCGGTACAGCCGGAGGTCAGCCCAGCGGCGACTCCATGTGCGAGGTGCGCTCGATAGCCCCGTAGCGATCGCCGACCGCATGGGCCCGCTCCAGTAGCACCTTGAGTTCCGCCAGATCCTGAGCGATGCGGGTACCTGGGTCGCGGCGTAGCAGGCGGGCGAACAGGTGGCCCAGGCGACCGGCTGGCGGTTCGTAGGCCATGACGGCCGTCACCTCGGTGCCACCGGGCACATCTTCGAAGCTGACCCAACCCAGGTTGTTCAGGCCGGCATATCCGCAGGAGCGCCAGCCAATCAGCCGGCCCGGGACGTCGTCGGTGACTTCGGCGTCCCACTCGAAGCGGCCCATGGGTGCCTTGACCACCCAGTGCGAATAACGGTCGTTGAGCACGTCCACGCGCTCGATATGACGCATGAAAATCGGCAGGTTGGAGAAGTCGCGCCAGAACTGATAGAGCTCATCGCGCGGCCGGGCGATCACCACCCGCCGAGTCTGGGAGGCAGCCGAACGCCATGCCAGCGAGCGACGAACGTCACGTTCGAAACGAACCTTGGTCAGGGTGCGCCGAATCGAGCAATGGCCACGCAGGCCACGATTCAGCAGCCAGGCACCGGTGGCGCCCGTGAGCAAGCCAAGCAGGCCGCCACGCGCCAGGCCGCGGCTGAGCAGCAGGCCACCGCCGGCCACGGAGGCCAGGCGTTCCACGCCTTTTATGGCGGCGGCGTCGCGAGGCGGAGGAGCGAGAGGGGGAGTGGGGGCATCTAGGTGCATGGCAGATTCTCCTTTAGCTGTGGAAAAGACCTGCCCAGAGCCCCCGCCGTTCCCTAGCCGGTCAGGCCCAGTACCCGGAAGACGAAGGCGTATTCCAGGGCCACGTCGCGCAAGGCCTGGTAACGGCCACTCATGCCCCCGTGGCCGGCGCCAAATTCGGTCTTGAGCAGCAGTAGCGGCGCCTGGTCGGTGCGCAGTTCGCGCAGCCGCGCCACCCACTTGGCGGCTTCCCAATATTGCACCCGGGTGTCGTGATAACCCGCCACCGCCAGAATGGCTGGATAGGCCTGGGCCTTCACGTTTTCATAGGGGGCATAGCTGGCGATGCGGTCGCGCACCTCCGGTTCGTTCGGATCGCCCCATTCGTCGTATTCGGTCACGGTCAGCGGTAGATCCGGCTTGAGCATGGTGTTGAGTACATCGACGAAGGGCACCTCGACGATGGCGCCAGCGTAGAGCTCGGGACGCTGGTTGAGCACCGCGCCGATCAGCAGGCCGCCCGCGCTGCCGCCGCTGATGACCACCTGTTGCGTCGTCGTCAGGCCCTGATGGAGCAGATGCTCGGTGCAGGCGATGAAATCGTCGAAGGTATTCTGCTTGTGTTCCAGCTTGCCGCTGCGATACCAGGCCTCGCCCAGCTCGCCACCACCGCGGACATGGGCGATGGCGAAGCGCACGCCGCGATCCAGCAGACTCAGGCGCGCGTGGGAGAACCAGGGGTCGAGGCTGTGGCCATAGGCGCCATAGCCATAGAGGTACAACGGAGCGCTCTGTGGCAGATCGCGACGACCGACCAGGCTGATGGGGATGCGCGTGCCATCGGCGGCGGTGGCCCAAAGGCGGCGGCTTTCATAGGCATCGGCGTCGAAGGGGCCTTCCACCGGGACCTGCTTGAGTACCCGCTGGGTGCCGCTGGCGAGATCCAGCTCGCGGACTTCCGCCGGGCGATTGAGCGCTTCGTAGCGCAGGCGCATGACCGGGCTGTTGAATTCCAGCACGTCCATGGCATCAAGGCTGTAGACCTCGTCCGGCAGGTCGACCCGATAGGGCGCCTGGCCGTAGGGACGAACTTCCAGAATCGGCAATCCTGCCGTACGCAGGCTCAGCACCAGCGCCTGGGCGCCGAGGCTGGCATCCTCCAGCATCACCTCGGGGTCGTGGGGCACGAGCAGTTGCCAGTGCGACCGCGTCGGGTTCTCTTCGGCGGCCTGATAGAGCGCGAAGTTGATGCCGTCCTGGTTGCTGCGCACATACCAGCCGTCGACGCCATGATCGGGGAAATACTCATGGCCTTCTTCACGCGGTGCCAGGCAGACGAAGGCCTCATCCGGGCGATCCGCGTCCAGTACCCAGGCCTCGCTGGTGGTCTTGCTGTGGGACAGCAACAGCAGCTTGCGTTCCGAACTCGAGCGATAGCAGCCCAGGAAGAAGCGTCCGTCGGTCTCGTGGAAGACCAGTTGCGGTTCGGCATCACCCAGGTGGTAGCGATAGAGCTTGTGGGGGCGATGGGATTCATCACGCTCGCCAAAGAACAGGGTGCGGCTGTCATTGGCCCAGGTCAGGCTGCCATCGCATTCCTCGAAGGGCAGTTCGGTCACCGCGCCGGTGGCCAGCTCCTTCACATAGAGCCGATAGGTTTCATCGCCGACCTGGTCCAGACTGTAGGCGAGTCGGGTCTGGTCCGGGCTGATGGTGAAGCGGCCGACGGAGAGAAAGCCGCCGTCGGCGATGGCATTGCCGTCGAACAGCAATTCCTCGGTCGCGGGATCAGGCGTCAGGTCGCCATCGGCCGGGCGGCGGCAGCGATAGTTGCGGCCGTATTCATCACCGGCCTGGGTACGCTGATAGTAGAAATAGTCGCCGCGGGGGACGGGTAGGGACAGATCCGTCTCGCGAATGCGCGCGCGGATCTCCTCGAACAGCTGCTCGCGCAGGGCGGCCTCCGGTGCCAGCTGGGCTTCCAGGTAGGCGTTCTCGGCCTCCAGGTGAGCCAGCACCTCGGGGGCGTCACGGCTTTCCAGCCAGACGTAGGGGTCGTCGCCAGGGGCGCGGCGGGCGGTGGGGGCTTGGGTCATGCGAGCTCCTTGGGCGCCGCGCAAAGACACGCGGGCGGGGCAAAACCGCTATCATAGGCTTCTCCTTTCCGCTATCGCCATGGATCGCAATGACCGAGCAAGAGTACCTGATCGCCTGGGCCGTCTACGCCATCGCCGCGCTGCTGCTGTTGGTGGTGTCTTTCAAGGCCACCGGCTGGCTCTGGCGCTGGCTGCGCGAACCCATCCGGCTGGTGGTGGCCGTGCTGCTGGTGACGCCAGCCCTGGTGGATGCCGAGCACGGCCTCTATGCGCCGGCGATCGCCGTGACGGTGCTGGATCTGGTGTTCAAGGTCGGCAACAGCGCCTGGTCGGCGGTCGCCAACCTGGCCGCCGCGGGCACCATCGGTGTGGTGCTCTACCTGATCTTCGTCCTGTGCCGCTGGCTCTACCGCCGTTCGCATCCGCGCTCCGCCCCGGTCGCTGCGGAAGCGCCGGCGGATGGTCCTCAGCCCGAATCGCCGGCGGCCCTGCGCGACCAGGCAGCGCCTGCTGAGCGCCGCGAACCCCGAGGCCGCAGCGAGCGCGTGGAACCGCGTCTGTAATCCAGGCTTGCGCACTCGGCGTCACCCCTGCAGCATGACCGCGAAGGGCAGCGGCTGCAGTCGCCGTTGAACCAGGCAGCCACCCGGAGGGACGGACATGTGCGAATTGCTGGGCATGAGTGCCAACGTGCCCACGGATCTGGTCTTCAGTCTCCAGGGTCTGATGCAGCGTGGCGGCCGTACCGGCCCGCACCGGGACGGCTGGGGCGTAGCCTTCTACGAGGGCAGGGGATTGCACCTGTTCAAGGATGCCCTGCCGGGCGCCGATTCCGAGGTGGCCAAGCTGGTCCAGGGCTATCCGATCAAGAGCCATACGGTGATCGGCCATATCCGTCACGCCAACGTGGGCGCGGTCAATCTGGCCAATACCCACCCCTTCGTGCGCGAGCTGGGCGGGCGCTACTGGAGCTTCGCCCACAATGGCCAGCTGCGGGATTTCCATCCCGAGCCGCGCTTCTATCGCCCGGTGGGCGATACCGACAGTGAAGCGGCCTTTTGCAGCCTGCTGGATCAGGTCCGCGAGCGCTTTCCCGAACCGGTGCCGGTCGAGATGCTGCTGCCGCAGCTGGTGAATGCCTGCGACGGCTTCCGCAAGAAGGGGGTCTTCAACTGTCTGCTCAGCGACGGCGACTGGCTGTTCAGCTTCTGCACCACCAAGCTGGCCCATATCACCCGCCGCGCCCCCTTCGGTCCGGCCCAGTTGCGTGATGCGGAAGTCCACATCGACTTCAAGGCCGAAACCACGCCGGATGATGTCGTCACCATCATGGCCACCGAACCCCTGACCTGCGATGAGGTCTGGACCCTGCACCAGCCAGGGGAATGGCATCTCTGGTGGAATGGCGAGATCGTCACCCAAGGCCGCGTTTGAACAGGAAGCCTCCCCGCGATGCTGCGTAGTTATATTCGTCTGCTGTTGTTCACCCTGGCCTTGCTGGTGGGGGTGCAGATTCCCGGCTTCATGCTCGATTACGAGCAGCGCGTGGACGCCCATCGCCTGGAGTCCGATCAGGCCCTGGGCGGCTTCCGGCGGACCGCGCAGCAATATTTCGAGGGCAGTCTCGACGGCCTGCTGGCCCACTATCAGGCCAGTGAGGATCCGGTTTTTCGCAGCGATGCCGACAGCCTCGCCGTCCTGATGCGGCGCAATGCGCTCTTCAACGAAGAATGGCAGGCGCTGCAAGGCCCCTGGTATCAGCGAGCCTGGCATATCCTGGTTCGACCCAATCCGGAGCTGCGTGACGAAACCCTGCGGCAGTACCGTTATCAGGTAGTGCTCACGCCTGAGGCCATCGGTTGGGGGGTAGGGCTGGGCCTGGCGCTTGCCGTGACGGTGGAAACCCTGGCGCTTTGGCTTTCGATCCTGCTCTATCCGCGGCGTCCGGCGCGGCGTCTTGCCTAGGCCTAAAAAAATATTTCACGTTTTCAGGTGTTTAGCGGAAAAAAGGGCTTGACGCTCATCTCCCGCGCTGTAGAATGCGCACCCACAGCAGGCACGTAGCTCAGTTGGTTAGAGCACCACCTTGACATGGTGGGGGTCGTTGGTTCGAATCCAATCGTGCCTACCAGCTACAGAGCGGTCTCTAGGGTTTTGGCTCACAGAGATCGTTCACAATATAACCCCGGCGTTCACACAGCAATCTGTGAATGATCCGGGGTTTGTTGTTTCTGGCATCCAGAGAAGGGCATTCACACTGGTCTAGCTGTGAACGACCCTAGCCAAACCCTCATCACTCCTAGCATCTGCCCCACCATGTGAAGGTGGAGGGCATTGCTCGTAGCCTCGCAACGTCCCTCCCTTCGCTTCGCTCAAGGTTGGCTCTAACCCATCTGAGCTACGTGCCTTCCTATAACGCTCTATACGCAACGATCTACCCTTACCCCATACCAGCCCCTAGGCTAACCCTCTATCGCTTCGTATGCGCGCTTGTAGGGGCTTATAGTCCTTTCCGCTAGAAAAGTTACGCCTACCTACATACCCCCACCCCAGGGGGCTAGGGGGTCTTACATACTTATGCATTGTGGCAAGCAAATTTCTCATAATAATTAGAAGGGTTTCTGATGAGGCTTCCCCTTCACAATAACAAGGTCGTTAGAAACGGTATAAAAGGGCTGACGACGCTCATGTGGTTTGCAGCGGACTGAATAAATTTTTGGTAATGAAATCTAAACGGCTCGCTTTGTCCGACATGTGATTTCATCTTGCTGATTGCATCTAGGATCTCGGCCTTATCGCTAGCGCTAATAGCTGCATCCTTTACTGCGTTTTGTAAGTTGGCAAATTGGATTGCAACCTCGTTGGATAGACTCAATGTGTCTTCTAGAATGATATTGTCGGTATTGGTGGCATGTAGAATTTGATCAATGCCAATAAATGTATTTTTGGTGCCCCTAAAATTTCCTACGTTTTCCAGCCTTATGGCTACGCGCCCTTTACCATCATCTTTCTTGCTCATCACAGCTTCACCTGATTTTATTGGAATTCCGGTGATAGCATGAGATTGAAGGTTTTAAAAGCTTAAATTGCGTAGAAAAATTATTGACTGTATCAATCTGTAAGTGGTAGAAATGAGGCGCGGCAAACGGGCCTGCTGGAGACGGCGAACCGTAGGTGCGCAGCCTCAAGGCTGGAAGTGCCCTGCTAGATGAGTACGCTATGAGCGAACCTTAGATGGTGTAGTAAGTAGGGGAAGGTTAGGCAGTCCGAGCCGGTGGATTGTAAACAGGCCCGCTAGAGTAGAGCGGAGACTACTCAGCATAACCCTACTGGCTTGGTTAGTAGGGCAGGTTACTGGTAGCTGACCTATCAGGCACAGACGGCTCGCCCCTGTGAAGAACGCCCTAGCCAGCAATGGCTAGTGGACCCGCTAAGGGCAATAGGCTAAGCGCCTATCGGACAGGGCTAGCGCTCTGGTCTGTTACGCCTGTAGCTTGCGGATGTACGTCTAGGAAGGATGTCGCAGCTATGAAGTATATTGAAAGCGGTACTAGCGGGATCGTCAAATACCTCGCTTATCTATCCCTTCTTCTCGTTGCTCTATACGGTGCTGATAGGGTGTACAACAAGAAGTACAACGACTGCATAGACAACGCATTGGCTAGTAGCTATTCGCTGTCAGTGGCAATAGATACCTGTATTGCTGTGGCTAAGTGAGCTTATTTAGGGAAGATGCACGCTGTGTTAGAAGAGCTATCCAAAACCGTTAAGGCTCAGTTATATGAGCGTGTCTCAAGTCCTCTCTTGGGTTCGTTCCTAATAGCTTGGTGCGGCTGGAACTATAAGTTTGTTCTGGTGCTTATCTCTTCAATGGAAGCTGAAAAGAAGCTTGCATATATCAATGCCAATCTATATCCGTCCATATGGGATAAGGTGCTAGAAGGTTTTACCTATCCTCTAGTGACAAGTTTGGTGTTGATATTTGCTTATCCATGGCCGGCTAGGTGGATATTCTCATATAGTCGTAAGCAGCAATTAAGGCTAAAAAAGCTACAGTATGAGATTGACGAAGATACCCCACTGAATATGGAGGATGCTAGGGAGCTTAGACGGAGTAATTCGAAAATTGTAGAGGATTTTGAAAAAGAAATTTCTCTACAAAAATCGCAGATTGAGCGTCAGAAAGAGCAGCTTTCTGTAGCTACGGAGTCATTAAAAGAGATTGGTGACGACAAGGCCCATGTTGCACAGTTACTTGAACAGCTAGCTGAACATCAACGGCGAAACGAAAGGCTGAATGAAAGGGTCAATTATTGCGAGAAAAAACTTTCTTTAGTAAGGTCTACATTAAAGAAGGCTCAATATGAGCGCGATAATTACAATGGCCGATACCCAGAGTATTTAAGCGAGATAGATAAGGCATTGGCCATGCAAGGCAATAGTGAGTCTATCATCAACAAAAATGGTGTTATAGTTAGAGAGTAATCGATAACCTCAGCTATTTTCCTTTCATGCGTTCTACTTCTTTTTCCCACTGCTCATACTCGTGCTGAGCTTCTCGCTTTCCTTTGGCAAACTCTTTCTGCGCTGATGGTCTGCCAGGAGAGTATTTGACTGCATTCGAGAGAAGAGATTTTAGTGCATTGATATGAGCGGCGCTAACCTCGTCGGTCTCAGGGCTCTCTACAGCCTCTTTCAATCTTTCTGCCGCTACATCCAGCCAGTAGAGACGGCTTTCTTCATCCAGACCGTTTTCCTCAGCATATGTTTTCAGTTCGCTGAGCTTACAGCCCAACTCTTTAGCTAGTCCAGAGTGGCTCCGCGTAGTAATGTATTTGTCTTCTTGTTCTTGAGAGAGACGAAGCTTAGAGGGGCGTCCCCGTTTAGTGGTCTGGTCCATGGTCTTTCCTTTTTGAATTGGTGTGGAATAGGTAGAGGCTAACGCCAAAAGTGAAGACATTAGCTATCACTACGCATTCCTGATATTTATGTAGGTACATCATTGCAATCATCTGACTTAGCTGGATGGCTTGCATGAGGTAGTAAGCGAGAAGGGATATATTCATTACGGCGTTCCATAGCCTAGGGCTACAGACGCTTTATACAGCAGGTAGCTTATTTATCGTGTCTAGCGTCATTTCTCTTGCGAGATAGGTGACTGTCTGGAAGGTTAAACCTAGCGTACAGCTAAGGTGGTACAAAGAGTAATAGCTTGAGTTATTGGCTACTATGTATCTTAGATAGCGTCTGGTGATGAGGTCTGATTTATTGTTGCTAGTAGGATCAACGTCCACCATATCGTTACCATCGGTGTATAGAGCATCGTTAACCCTAATGTATTCTCTAGGGGCATCTCCGCATCTGAATCCTAATGCTTGATCTCTATAAATGATTGGTGCTGCCATATCTAACCTGTCTGAGCTTGAGCTAAGATGGTTAGCCTATGAATCTCTTGATCCTTCACTAGCTCCTTATACCTCTTGGCATCATTCACAGGTGAAAGAATGGAGACATAGCCCTTGCAGAAGGGGAAGCTAACCATCTTGGTTTCTTTGGTAGTGTCATAAGGGAAAGAGGTTACTAGGCCGCCAGAGGCGAGGTAGTGGTCAACAAGCTCGTTTATCTGTTCGTGGTTCATGCTCAAGCCCTTTAAGTGTTTATGTGTATTGTTCGGTGAGGTCTATTAAGTCTTCTTCGCTAAGCTCCTTTCCTCTTACCACTTGAAACGCTAATTCGTTTAGTAAGTAGGAATGGCTCTTATGCTTATCCGCTAAAAGGAATAGCTCAGAAGCTAATTGGCTGGCTTCCACTTTCTCTGCAAGGCTAGCCATCAACCACCTCTGTTAATTTCTTAGCGCTAATTAAGTCGTCAATGGCTTTGTGTAGGATTGTCTTATTGGTGTACACACTGCCAGTAAGCTCCACAGGAGCAGCTTTGGATGTGTACTCAAGGCCTAAAACCACAATGGTGGAATACTGAGTGGTTCCATACTTGACGCCACGGTAGGAGCTTTCGCTCATCAAGCTAGCGTTAGCCTTAAGGACATATGCTTGCTCTTCAAGACGCTTAGCCACTCGTGCCTTACGGTATTGCTCTTCTAGTTTTTCATCTTCAAATAGTGCCATGACTTACTCCCCCTGCTGGTTGTACTTGGCTCGAATGGCAGCCATCAAGGCGATCTCATCCTTAGCGCTACCAAGCACAGAACCTTTCTTGTTATCGATGTTGATGGAACCTTCTTCAGTAACCTTTACAGCCTTGCTGGAATTCATTTCCTTCCACTTGGCTTTACGGTCAGCTTCCATAGCAGCGGTTTGACTCATAGCTTTAAGCCAGGGGTCGTTAGCTAGACGTTCATTGGTAGCCTGCTTAGCCACCTCCCAAGCGCTCTTCTGACCAGCAGTGCTATTGAGCGTACCCTTAGGGGTAGTGGGTTCTTGATAGTCCACCAGTTCATAACCCTTAGCCTGAAGTTGCTCAAAGGCCTCAATGGGGCTAATGCCCATTTCACTAGCTACTTGCTTGAGTACGGTGGTGGTGATTTGCTTGCTCATGGTCTGTTCCTTATTGATTTTTATAGAGTGAAATAATGTCGTCAGGTGTGTTTATCCTGTACTCATTGCGTAAGGCATTGGCACCTTTGAGACGATATTTCCTAACGGTGATGATGCCGTGTTTCTGCATTGTCCCCAATGCTCGAATGATTGACTCATGACTCACGTAGGTGGCTGTAGAGAAAGCTTCGATAGTCACTCTTGCCCAGCCATTTTCTTGCTCGTTAGCTCGGATGATTGCTAAGAAGGCTTTCTTGTTGGTTGAGTTAATCTTGGAGTACACCCTTTCGATTAGGGCTTGCTCCTCAGTGCTGTAGCCGGTAGGGATAGTTGCCTTGTTTGTCATTGTGTTTTCCTAAATTAGATCAAGCCGAGTCCGTCAGAATATTTCTAGTAGAAATTCAGAGTTGTTCAGCATTGCGTAACGTGTATCAGGCCGGGGAGAGAGCCTTGTCTAATGTCTCTTGCTGGCGTGCTAGGCCATACGATAGATAGTCACCAGCCTTGTACAGATCAAGACTATCCCCATAGGGTTTGCTAGGAGGGTCATAGCAAACAATGGCCTCCGCTTCTATCTTTTGCTTTGCAAGATCAAAGTAAACTCTTGGATTGCTGTGAAGATAGCGAGCCATTCCGTCAATGGTATATCGTGTGACCTGAGCCAGTAGTCTTGCTGTGCTCTCAGCAGTCTCTTCTGACTTGCAACTTTCAGTGCTTACTTCCGCTAGAAGGAGAGCGTAGCGGACGTTTCTCGGCGAGACATTTAGTTGGCCGCTACCAGAAGTCTTACCTACCACATAGCAGGCGCCATATATAAGATCCTCAAACCATTGCCTATCAACGGTATGGCCCATACCATTTCCCTCTCTGAGCATGTAGGGTACAAACTTATATAAAGGGTTTTGATAGGACTTTGGCTTTCGGCCTCTTGGATCTTTCTTTAACTCTTCCTTAGCGATGGGTTGCATCTTTTGACTAGCAGCTATTGCGGCTTGTGCTTGCTCAAGCTCCTTTGTTGAGAAGCTATTTCTGAATCGCTCAAAGCCGTCTTTGGATGGGGAATATTCCATTAGCCTGCCTTCCTTGGTTTGATGCTAAGGTGAAGCTCTCCCTGTACCTCTCCGGTAGTATGGTTAACTAGCAATAGCCTATTGCCTTCAATCCTCTCTATTGTGGTATGGCTTGAGTGGAAGCGTATGTGATACATCTTTGAGGCTGCTACTTCGTAGTGCTCCTGGCGGAGCGTCTCTATATTTTTCATAGGCATTTATTTCGCTAGCATTATATAAGGGTAAAAGAATTGACTTGAAAGGTGCTTTAGCTTTGCTTTTTACCACCCACCAATGTTCCTCCCTGAAGGGGAGGGTTATTGTGTGGGACTACTCTTACCCTTATAGGTTGATACCCTACATGTGTCAGGTATGAGACTTGGGTAAATGAATGCCCAGCTTGTTAGCGTCCATCCAAGACGCTAAGGCTGGGAAGAATCTCAGGCTATGGTGTACCTAAAGGATTCTTAGGAAAACTCTATAGCGGCTAAGGCCGCGAGAATTCTCTTAGGAATGCTCTATGCATTGGTTAATGTTCGTCTCTACGTTCGTTAACACTCACTGCGTTCCTCACTATTAACATAGTGTATGACTGAAATTCTAGGCTTTTTGCTTCACTAAGAGGAAACAAACATGAAATATTCTATGGTTAGCGTAATGAAACTCATGCGTCTGCATGCTGAATTTGGTTTCACTCATGCCTGTGATGGGGACGCTATGAGCGTAGCTAGAAGCTCACGCCTGTGGCGTTCGCGAGTACCTGCCTAGATTATCTTCTGAACGCAAGAAAGCATCATTCAGTCTAAGCTGTAGCGACTGTGTCGCCATGCTTAGCATTGCTAGGCAGAGCAGGTGGTAGAGAGTAATGGAAGAAGTAAGTAATTACTTAGATACTTACTATGACTGATTTTTTGACCAAAAGTCCTCAAGGATTTGAACAATGCTCATGGTTAACGCCATGTCAGGAAGGATCGGTCTATCCGTATATTCTTAATCTAACTATGTTATCGACCTCTATTGCTAAAGCTTTAGAGGATTTATAGCGTATAAGACAATTAAAATGTGAATTCAGTTCACTATTTTTTATGATTTTCTAATCTTTTTATGCGTATTTACCTATAGCCCTCAGAGAGAGCGAGAGTCTCTTAGAATAACTCGCCTGCCTTGGCAGGCTATAGCGGGTAGGGTTGAGGGTTTTAGTGAGAGAAGTGATATAGCCCTAAGCGGCTGGAAGCCGCGAGATTACTGGGAGAGACGGCTCTACCTAGCGTAGCTTATGAAGGTAGTGTCATTGGTGTGTAAGCCACCACATTGCTTGACTACGCCTAGAATGGGTCAGGTGGTGCAAGAGAGGGTAGGGCATTGCTTCCTGTCTCTCTCATTGAAAAATACCTAAGCGCGTTTGCAGAAATTATTTTCTAGCGTGAATGCCGCTAGGTTCTCCATTGCATAACAAAAAGGGCTAGCCACTACAGCTAACCCTTGTGCTTGTCGCTGTGTAGGCGTTAATCAATTAGGTGTAGGACATCCTTAGCGTTCAGGTGGCTATATCTAGCTACAGACCTTGTGTCTCTATGCCCTGACACAATCATTATCTGAGCGTTGTTAAAGCCCTTCTTCGCTACGTTGGTAATGCGTGTATGCCTTAGCTGGTGAAGGCGTACACTCTCATCCATACCTAACTTGATCCTGGCCTTCCTGACAGCCTGAGAGACGCTATGAGCCTGTATCTTGAACAGCCTACCCATACCTACACGCTTCTTCTTACTGAGCGCTATAGCGTCATGGAAGAGAGCTACAGCTCGCATAGTGAGGGGTACTGAGCGTGTCCCATTCTTCCCATCCACTACGTCTACAAGCCTGTCTTCTAAGTGTAGGTGCTCAAGCCTGAGCGTCACTATCTCCGATCTACGCATAGCGGTTTCATAGGCCAGCTCTGTGATGAGTCTGGTAGTAGGAGAGAGGGCAGATAGGAGCTTCATCAGCTCCCCTTGGCTGACCACCTTGTCGCTAGGCTTGGATGGCTTCGGAAGGGCTATGTCAGTAAGGGGGTTGGCTATCTCTAGTAGTAGCTCCCTTCTGGCGTACTTGAAGAGGCGAGACAGGAACTCAAGCTCTGTCCTACAGGTGGCAGGCTTCACCTTCTCTAGCCGCTTGTGCTTGTACTCGTTCACCATGACCTTTGTTATCTGGTCCATGGGCATAGGGAAGACGCTAGACAGATGCTTGAGGCGAGCTAGGGCATGGTGGTAGCTGCCTTTCCTGGCAAGCAAGGTCTCTACGTACAGGGCTCCAATGCTAGCCACCGTATGTACCTTCACGCTTCGACACTCTGCCTCTATAGAGGAAGCCCAGAGAGACGCCTCCTGTTCTGTCTTGAAGGTCTTGGATTGGGGAGCCTGTCCTTTTATGCGTACCTGAGCGTTCCAGCTACCTGAGGGGAGTTGTCTGAGCGTTGCCATGATGAGGTTCCTGTCGTGAAGGGAGCCTCTGCAAGCCGCATAACCTATTGATCTCTCTGGAAATTGACATGGTGGGGGTCGTTGGTTCGAATCCAATCGTGCCTACCAAACAAAGCCCGCACTGCTGGCGGGTAAGAAAAAAGGCGATCCGAAAGGGTCGCCTTTTTTCGTTTGGGTATGGGTTGGGGGAGGCGCCAGCGGTCAGCGCTTCAGATCCGTCCTGGTGACTGGGGCTCGATGACCAGTTCGCCGTATCCGCCCTGATTCTGGCGAATCACATCCGGATCGGCATGGCGCCTGAGTGATCGGCGTGTTCCGCCGGAGAAGGGTCATGAGCCAGGCGCCTGTTGCCCGGGCCACGGGGACGGTGGGGCAGTGACCGGCGCCAGGCCAATAGCGCGGCTCGGCCATTCCGCCGTCGCCCGCTATCCGAGAGTGGCCGCCAGGCCTTCGCGGCAAGCCGCTGGCGATTCTTCATGACCTGAGTCATTCCAGCGGCGTGCTGCTGGGCCAGGGTCTTTGCCCCCCAGGCAGGCGAAGCGCTAGGCGTCTTGCTGCCGGGCGGTCATTGGCCACGTGAGGGCAACGAACGCCATCCCGCCGCCCACCAGCAGCAGCGCTGCACTCAGGCTCCAGTGCTGCGCGACGAAGCCGATCGTGGCCGGACCGATGAGAATACCGGCGTAGCCGATGGTGGTGATCGCTGCAATGGCGTGGCTTGCGGGCATCCGGGTCTGCCTTCCGGCGGCACTGAAAAGCACGGGGACGATGTTGGAAGCCCCAAGGCCAACCAGTAGAAAGCCGGCGAAGGCAAAGGGCTGGGTGGGTGCCAGGACCGCCATCAGGAAGCCTGCCGCGGCGAGTAGACCGCCGCCTACGACCACTTTCAGGCCGCCCAGCGTCTTCACGATCCAGTCGCCGGTCAGGCGGCCAATGGTCATCGCCAGCGCGAATACCGTGTAACCGAAGCCGGCCTGTGCCGGGTCGACGTCATGCGCATCGATCAGGAACAGGGCGCTCCAGTCCAGGATCGCGCCTTCGCCGAGAAAAATCAGAAAACAGAGCAAGCCGATGAAGGCGACGATCCCGCGCGGCAGCGTAAACAGCGGGGTATGCCCGGCGTCGTGATTGCCGTAGGGCAGCAGACCCTTGATTGAAGCCGCGAGTAGAACGATCAGCAGCGCGCTGAACACCAGGGTCGCAACCAGCGGTTGTGTTCCAGCCCCCAGCAGAACGCTCATGCCGCCGGCGCCGACAATCCCGCCGACACTGAACAGGCCGTGGAAGCCGGACATCATGTTGCGACCGCTGTCCTTTTCGACCATCACGGCCTGAATGTTGATCGCGACGTCCAGAGCGCCAACGCTTGCCCCGAACAAGGCCAGGGCTATGGCCATGCCGAAAATCGAATTGGCGAGGGCAAGCAGAGGCAGCACCAGGGCGAGTGCCACCGAGCTGGTCGCGATCACCGCGCGGCACCCAAAGCGGCTGGCGAGGATGCCGACGATAGGCATCGCGACAATGGAGCCTAGGCCCAGGCAAAGCAGCAGAAGGCCAAGCGTTGAGTCATCGGCGCCGATCCTCGCCTTGGCAACGGGCACCAAGGGTGCCCACGCGGCCATGGCAGAGCCCGCAATGAGGAAGCCCGCTCGGGTCGCCCATTGTTCGATCGCTCCCGAAGGCTGTTGGGCGGCGAGTTGCACGTGTTGCATTGGAGAGACTCCGGAAAAAGGTGGCAGTAGAGGTGATAACACTTCATACCAGTGTTAGCTGATCATGCATCATTAAGCAAGAATGCGCACAATCGTGCATATTGTGGCTTTATGCGCAGAGCTGGACGGCCATGCCTGATTCGAGCGGGCTGGCGTCGAGGCATAGGCAGGACCTGGTAGCTCTGCCTAGGGGGGGAGGGGAGGTGAAGGCCTGTGCGAATCTGTGGGCGGAGCGGAGCTTCAGTATGGCGACAGGCTCAGGTGCAGTAGCAAACCGACGGCTTCTCCTGCAGCGACGGCCTATGTCTGGGCACCGTCAGGTTTTGGGCGTCGGCGGCTGAGGACAGGGCTCTCTGAGGCGGTTTTTGCAGAAGGGGTATGGTTGGGTGCAGTCAGGCCTGGCAAAAAAATCCGCATCGGTGGTGGGTAATGGAAAAGGGCGATCCCAGAGGTCGCCCTTTTTGTGTTTGCCCATGCTGCACGCTGTGATCGATGCGGACTTGCTGGGCATCGGGTCGTTTAACGAGGCGACCTTGCGATCGCCCTGTTTACCCAGGCCGGGCCATCAGCTGTTTGGGGTGACGGTCTCGGTAAAGGAGCCGGCCGGTTGCAGTCCGTGCTTGTTCGCCGTGAAGTCCATGGCCGTCGACGCGTAGCGCACCTCATCCTGAGCTTGCTTGAGCGTCAGGTTGGCTTCATAGAACTTGTCACTGGCCAACTGCTTGGCCGCCTGATCGACGTCGGTGATGGTTTGCTTGAGTGGTGCCAAGGCGATGGTGGTGTCGATATCCACGCCGGCCAGTCGCAGGGTTTCCGCAGCGCCCTTGGCGTCCCCGTGTTTGAGTTTGCTATTGGCGTCGGCGACTGCCTTCATTTTCTGTGGGTTGGCCATATAACTGTCTTGCACCACGGTATCACCCCATATCGGCAGCCAGGACGTTACGGTGGTGCTGGTATCGGCTTTGCCCTGATTGTCCTTGACCTTCAAGTCACTTGCGGCTCTTTTGAGTGCAGTATTATCCGACTGCGCAAGTTTGAGTGCCTGCTGGGCATCCTTGACATGGCCCACGGCTTTCGTGGTGTGACCTTGGAACAGTTCCACGCGCGCAGCGGAGATGTCGGTGAAGGCTCTTTGGCCCTGGGTGGACAGGGCCTGAAAGCCGCCCAGTTCGCTCGGCGAGGGCGCTTGAGTGGCGGCGAAGGCCGCAGACGAGCAGGCGGCTACGATGGCGACGACCAGCATGCTTTTTGCCAGTTTATTCTTGACGTTCATTTGCTGCCTCCAGCGGATATGCAATTGAAGTAAGGCTATCGCTCAGGTACCAGAACCAAGTTCTGTAGTGCCTGGAATCGATATTCCGCCGAATCGCTTAACATTGGATTAATAGCGGCGGCGTGCTTCTTGAATGAGGGCTGAACGACGTCGTACTACAGGGCTTTCAACTATTTGAGCGGGCGTGAGTACTTTTTGCGCGCGCTTAATCAAGGCCATGTTTGATGGAAGAATGACCTTCATTCGGAGCGTAGGAAATTCGGTCTCCAAGTGGCTCTTTTATAGAGCGCCTGACCGGGTGGTGTCCTGGTCAAGCTGTGACCTCTTGCCTCGGTCGTGGCGGTCCGGCTTTTCACGTAGACTGGCTGACGATTTTTCTTGGGCCGCCAGACGATTCGCCAGAGGCGAGAAGGGGGCCGGTGCAGCGAGGAGCAGGTGATGACTCAAGGTGGTGAAGGGCGGCAGATCGGCAAGGGTGGCTGTCTCGGGTTGATCTTGCTGTCGATCCTGTTCGCGGTCGTGGTCTTCGGCTCCATCATCTACGTCTATCGCCACAATGCAACGCCGGTCAGCCGCGCCAACGAGCAGCAGGCCATCGACCAGTGCCTGGCGAGGGCCAATGCCCCGGAGACCTCGCCGGCCGATCGCCAGGCGCTGATGGAAAACTGCCAGGAAATGCAGAAGCAGTTCCTCAAGAAGTACCCCGACGCGGCCCGTTAAGCAGACGACAGTCCCTGGCGAGGTTGCGCCAGGTCTCGGTTTCTGAAAGGATTTCCGTCCCAAACTTTCCAGTGATCCTTTCGCGTCGCCCGGAATGCCTTGCGGCCCTGCCACTGTGCGGCGGGATTTCCAGCGGTGCGGCTGCTTACTGGCCAATCCCACCATGTGGCCCTTGGTATGGGTCACCACTGAGTTGAGGAGGCGCCATGCCTGTCATTACTCTCCCCGACGGTAGCCAACGTCCATTCGACAAGCCCGTCACCGTAGCCGAAGTCGCCCAGTCCATTGGTGCCGGTCTTGCCAAGGCCACTATCGCCGGTCGCGTCGACGGTCAGCTGCGCGATGCCAGCGATCTCATCGAGCAGGATGCCAACCTGCAGATCATCACCGCCAAGGACGAGGACGGCCTGGAGATCATCCGCCATTCCTGCGCCCACCTGGTGGGTCATGCGGTCAAGCAGCTGTTCCCGACCGCCAGGATGGTCATTGGCCCGGTGATCGACGAAGGCTTCTACTACGACATCGCTTTCGAGCGTCCCTTCACCCTCGACGACCTGTCGGCCATCGAGACGCGGATGCGCGAGCTGATCGACAAGGACTACGACGTCATCAAGAAGATGACGCCGCGCGCCGAGGTCATCGAGGTGTTCAAGGCCCGGGGTGAGGAGTACAAGCTGCGCCTGATCGACGACATGCCCGAGGAGCAGGCCATGGGCCTGTACTACCACGAGGAATACGTCGACATGTGCCGTGGCCCGCACGTGCCCAACACCCGCTTCCTCAAGGCCTTCAAGCTGACCAAGCTGTCCGGCGCCTACTGGCGTGGCGACGCCAAGAACGAGCAGCTGCAACGTATCTATGGCACCGCCTGGGCGGACAAGAAGCAGCTGGCGGCCTATATCCAGCGCATCGAGGAAGCCGAGAAGCGCGACCATCGCCGCATCGGCAAGCAGCTCGACCTCTTCCACCTGCAGGAAGAAGCACCCGGCATGGTGTTCTGGCACGCCAATGGCTGGACTGTCTACCAGGTACTCGAGCAGTACATGCGCAAGGTTCAACGCGAGCACGGGTATCAGGAGATCAAGACGCCCCAGGTGGTTGATCGCGTTCTGTGGGAGCGCTCGGGTCACTGGTCAAACTACGCCGAAGGCATGTTCACCACGGCCTCGGAAAGTCGTGACTTTGCGATCAAGCCGATGAATTGCCCCTGCCACGTGCAGGTGTTCAATCAAGGGCTGAAGTCCTACCGCGACTTGCCGCTGCGCCTGGCCGAGTTCGGTGCCTGCCACCGCAATGAGCCGTCCGGTGCCTTGCACGGCATCATGCGCGTGCGGGGCTTCACCCAGGATGACGCCCACATCTTCTGTACCGAGGAGCAGGTCAAGCAGGAAGCCGACAACTTCATCAAGTTGACCCTGCAGGTCTATGCCGACTTCGGTTTCACCGACGTGATCATGAAGCTCTCCACCCGGCCGGCCAAGCGCGTCGGTTCCGAAGAGCTGTGGGATCGCGCCGAGAAGGCCCTGGCCGATGCACTGGATGCCTCGGGTCTGGACTGGGAATACCAGCCCGGCGAGGGCGCCTTCTACGGGCCGAAGATCGAATTCACCCTCAAGGACTGCCTGGGTCGTCAATGGCAGTGTGGTACCCTGCAATACGATCCGAACCTCCCGGAGCGTCTCGATGCCAGCTACATCTCCGAGGACAACAGCCGTCAGCGTCCAGTGATGCTGCACCGCGCCATCCTCGGTTCCTTCGAGCGTTTCATCGGCATGCTCATCGAGCACTATGCCGGTCTGTTCCCGGCGTGGCTCGCCCCGACCCAGGCGGTGGTGCTCAATATCACCGACAAACAGGCCGATTTTGCCCAGCAGGTCGTCGGCGAATTGAACGCTGAGGGCTTCCGAGCCAAAGCCGACTTGAGAAACGAGAAGATCGGCTTTAAAATCCGCGAGCATACTTTGCTCAAGGTTCCCTATCTCCTCGTCATTGGAGACCGGGAGGTTGAGACACGATCCGTTGCCGTGCGTACCCGCGAAGGCGTCGACCTGGGCTCCATGCCCGTTGAGCGTTTCCGCGAGCTGCTCACGCAAGCGGTTTCCCGGCGTGGCCGGCAAGATTCGGAGTAATCACTATCAAGCAGCGTGACATGAGACAAGACAAGCGAGCAGCCCCCCGGGCACCGATCAACGAAAATATCACCGCCCGGGAAGTTCGCCTTATTGGCGCCGATGGACAGCAAGTAGGCATCGTCTCCATTCAGGAGGCCCTGCAGGCTGCCGAAGAAGCCAAGCTGGATCTGGTGGAAATCACCGCCGACGCCCTCCCTCCGGTCTGCCGGATCATGGACTACGGCAAGCACGTCTTCGAGAAGAAGAAGCAAGTCGCGGCGGCGAAGAAGAACCAGAAGCAGGCTCAGGTCAAAGAAATCAAGTTTCGTCCAGGGACGGAAGAAGGGGATTACCAGGTAAAACTACGCAACCTGGTACGTTTCCTAACCGAGGGGGACAAGGCCAAGATCTCGTTGAGATTTCGCGGCCGGGAGATGGCCCACCAGGAGCTGGGCATGGAGCTGTTGAAGCGGGTCGAAGCTGACCTCGTCGAACACGGCACCGTTGAGCAGCATCCTAAGATGGAAGGACGCCAACTCATCATGGTCATCGCCCCCAAGAAGAAAAAGTAACCACCAGGGCACTGGCAGGCCTTGCGGTTATGCGTAATCACTCAATGCGGAGTATCCGAACATGCCAAAGATGAAAACCAAAAGCGGCGCTGCGAAGCGCTTCAAGAAGACTGCTGGCGGCATCAAGCACAAGCACGCCTTCAAGAGCCACATCCTGACCAAGATGACCACCAAGCGTAAGCGTCAGCTGCGCGGTACGTCGCTGATGCATGCATCCGACGTCCAAAAGGTCGAGCGCATGCTGCGCCTTCGTTAATCCTGGTCAAGAATTTAGAGGAAGTTACTCATGGCTCGTGTTAAGCGTGGCGTTATCGCTCGTCGCCGTCACAAGAAAATCCTGAAGCTCGCAAAAGGCTACTACGGTGCCCGTTCGCGCGTCTTCCGCGTCGCTAAGCAAGCGGTAATCAAGGCAGGCCAATACGCCTACCGTGACCGCCGTCAGAAGAAGCGTCAGTTCCGCGCTCTGTGGATCGCTCGTATCAACGCTGGTGCTCGTATCAACGGTCTGTCCTACAGCCGTCTGATCGCCGGCCTGAAGAAAGCGGCCATCGAGATCGACCGTAAGGTACTGGCCGATCTGGCCGTGAACGAAAAAGCGGCGTTTGCTGCGATTGTCGAGAAAGCTAAAGCTTCGCTGGCTTAAGCCCCCCGGCAATCTCGCGCCTCTGGCGCGAAGCAACGTTATCAATAGGGGAAGAGCCTCATAGCTCTTCCCCTATTTTGTATCTGGAGTCCCTAGATGGAAAACCTGGATGCGCTGGTCTCCCAAGCCCTGGAGGCCGTGCGGCTCACCGAAGACACCAATGCCCTGGAACAGCTCCGGGT
The DNA here is from genome assembly GCF_965111925.1 of Pseudomonas sp. Marseille-Q7302. Lineage (NCBI taxonomy): Bacteria > Pseudomonadati > Pseudomonadota > Gammaproteobacteria > Pseudomonadales > Pseudomonadaceae > Pseudomonas > Pseudomonas sp. Marseille-Q7302. The sequence continues at coordinate 1,745,751 of NZ_CBCOPK010000001.1, forward strand.
CAACTACCTGGGCAAGAAGGGTGAACTGACCCAGATCATGAAGACCCTGGGCCACCTCACGGCGGAGGAACGTCCCCAGGCTGGCGCCCTGATCAACGCCGCCAAGGAACGTGTCCAGGACGCAATCAACAGCCGCAAGGCGACGCTGGAGCAGGCCGCCCTGGCCGCTCGCCTCGCTGCGGAACGTATCGACGTGACCTTGCCCGGTCGTGGTCAGGCCTCTGGCGGCCTGCATCCGGTCACCCGTACCCTGGAACGTATCGAGCGCCTGTTCGCCAACATCGGCTATGGCGTCGCCACCGGTCCCGAGATCGAAGACGACTACTATAACTTCGAGGCGCTCAACATCCCCGGCCACCACCCGGCGCGGGCGATGCACGATACCTTCTACTTCAACGCCAACATGCTGCTGCGCACCCACACCTCGCCGGTGCAGATCCGCACCATGGAGAGCCAGCAGCCGCCGATCCGCATCATCTGCCCGGGTCGCGTCTATCGTTGCGATAGCGATCAGACCCACTCGCCGATGTTCCATCAGGTCGAGGGTCTGGTGATCGACGAGGAAGTCAGCTTCGCCGATCTCAAGAGCACCCTGGTGACCTTCCTGCGCGAATTCTTCGAGGAAGAGCTGGAAGTCCGCTTCCGTCCCTCCTACTTCCCCTTCACCGAACCGTCTGCCGAGGTGGATATCCGCCGCCCGAGCCGCGACGGCGAACCGGCTTCGCGCTGGCTCGAGGTGCTGGGCTGCGGCATGGTCCATCCCAATGTCCTGCGCATGGCCGGCATCGATCCGGAGAAGTACCAGGGCTTCGCCTTTGGCATGGGCGCCGAGCGCCTGGCCATGCTGCGCTACGGGGTCAACGACCTGCGCCTCTTCTTCGACAACGATCTGCGCTTCCTGGCGCAATTCCGCTAGCTGCCAGACGGGAGTCCTATGAAATTCAGTGAACAATGGCTGCGTAGCTGGGTGAACCCTGCGGCTACGCATGAGGATCTGGTTGCCCGGCTGTCCATGGCCGGCCTGGAAGTGGACGGCGTCGAAGCGGCGGCCGGGAGCTTCCAGGGCGTCATCGTCGGCGAGGTCGTCTCCGTTGAGCGTCATCCCGATGCCGACAAGCTCAATGTCTGCCAGGTCAGCAACGGTCAGGAATCCTTCCAGGTGGTCTGCGGCGCGCCCAATGTGCGTGCGGGCCTGAAGGTGCCTTTCGCCACCGTCGGCGCCACGCTGCCGGGTGACTTCACCATCAAGAAGGCCAAGCTGCGCGGCGTGGAATCCCACGGCATGCTCTGCTCGGCCAGCGAACTGCAGATCAGCGACGACAACAGCGGCCTGCTTGAGCTGCCGGCCGCTGCGCCGGTGGGCGAGAGCCTCCGCAGCTACCTGCAGCTAGACGACGCCATCATCGACGTCGACCTGACCCCGAACCGCGGCGACTGCCTGTCCATCGCCGGTCTGGCGCGGGAAGTGGGTGCCCTGTACAACGCCCAAGTCGAGCCGCTGCAGGTCGAGGCCGTAGCGGCTACTCACCAGGAGACCCGTCCGGTCGAGGTGCTGGCACCTCAAGCCTGCCCGCGCTACCTGGGTCGCGTGGTCAAGAACGTCGACCTGTCCCGTCCGACCCCGGACTGGATGGTCGAGCGGCTGCGCCGCAGTGGCGTGCGCAGCATCGACGCCGCCGTCGACGTCACCAACTACGTGATGCTCGAATTGGGGCAGCCCATGCATGCCTTCGATCTGGACCAGATCAAGGGCGGCATCCGCGTGCGCCTGGCCGATGCCGGCGAGCGCCTGGTGCTGCTGGACGGCCAGGACATCGAACTGCGCAACGACACCCTGGTGATCGCTGACCATGAACGCGCCCTGGCTATCGCCGGCGTCATGGGGGGCGAGCACAGCGGTGTCGCGGCCGGTACCCGTGACCTGTTCCTGGAAAGCGCCTTCTTCGACACTATCGCCGTGGCCGGCAAGGCCCGTTCCTATGGCCTGCACACGGACTCCTCCCACCGCTTCGAGCGGGGCGTGGACTTCGAGCTGGCGCGCAAGGCCATGGAGCGGGCGACCCGTCTGCTGCTGGACATCGTCGGCGGCGAACCAGGGCCCGTCATCGAGTCAGTGAGTGCCGAGCATCTGCCGCAGGTCGAGCCGATCCTGCTGCGCGCCGAGCGCATCGAGCGCGTCCTGGGCCTGACCCTGGACGATGCCCAGGTCGAGCGTCTGCTCAGCGGCCTGGGTCTCGCCGTGGCGCGCCTGGAAGCCGGTCGCTGGCAAGTGGGTGTGCCCAGCCACAGGTTCGACATCAGTATCGAAGTGGACTTGATCGAAGAGCTGGCGCGTCTCTATGGCTACAACCAGCTGCCGATCCGCTTCCCTCAGGCACGTCTGGCGCCGCAACCCCTGCCTGAAAGCAAAGGCGAGCTGAGCCAACTGCGTCGCCTGCTGGTGGCCCGTGGTTACCAGGAAGCCATCACCTACAGCTTCATCGACGAAAAAACCTTCCGTCTGTTCGCCCCTGAGGCCCAGCCGGTGATGTTGGCCAACCCCATCTCCACCGACATGGCCGCCATGCGCTCGTCGCTGTGGCCGGGTCTGGTCAAGGCCGTGCAGTACAACCTTAACCGCCAGCAGGACCGCGTCCGGCTGTTCGAGTCGGGGCTAAGATTCGTCGGTCAATTGGAAGGGCTGGTGCAGGAAAACGTCCTGGCTGGCGCGGTCTGCGGTTCGCGTCTGCCGGAGAGCTGGTCATCCGGGCGTGAGGCGGTGGACTTCTTCGACGTCAAGGCCGATGTCGAGGCGCTACTGGCTCAGTCTGGCGCAGGCACTGACTTCCGCTTCGTCGCAGGCGAGCATCCGGCGTTGCACCCGGGGCAGACCGCGCTGATCGAAAGGGCAGGGCAGCCGGTCGGCTACCTGGGCGCCCTCCATCCGGAAGTGGCACGCGAGCTGGACGTGGAACGTCCGGTGTTCCTCTTCGAGCTGGCCCTGGACGCCCTGACAACCGGTACCCTGCCGCGCTTCGGCGAGCTGTCGCGCTTCCCCGAAGTGCGGCGTGACCTGGCGCTGGTGGTGGACGAAGCCGTCGCCGCAGGCGACCTCCTGGCCGACATCCGCGAAAACGCCGGCGAAGGCCTCAAGGAGCTGCGTCTGTTCGACGTCTACCAAGGCAAAGGCATTGATCCACATAGAAAAAGCGTCGCCATCGGCTTGACCTTGCAACATCCATCGCGCACATTAACCGATGAAGAAGTCAACGAAACGACGCAGAAAATCCTCGTTTCTCTGGAAAGAAGGTTCAACGCCACCTTAAGGAAATAGCGCATGGGGGCCCTGACGAAAGCTGAGATGGCCGAACGTCTGTTTGAAGAGCTCGGTCTGAACAAACGTGAAGCCAAGGAATTGGTCGAACTGTTCTTCGAAGAAATTCGTCATGCGCTCGAAAGCAACGAGCAGGTCAAGTTGTCCGGTTTCGGCAACTTCGACCTGCGCGACAAGCGCCAGCGCCCCGGACGCAATCCCAAGACAGGGGAGGAAATACCCATCACGGCACGCCGTGTGGTGACCTTCCGCCCCGGGCAGAAACTGAAAGCCAGGGTCGAGGCCTATGCTGGAACCAAGTCATAACGACGAACTGCCGGTCATACCGGGCAAGCGCTACTTCACCATCGGTGAGGTGAGCGACCTCTGCCTGGTCAAGCCGCACGTGCTGCGCTACTGGGAGCAGGAATTCCCCCAGCTGAACCCGGTGAAGCGCCGCGGCAACCGGCGCTACTACCAGCGCCACGACGTGCTGATGATCCGCCAGATCCGCTCGCTGCTGTACAACGAAGGCTTCACCATCGGCGGGGCACGCCAGCGCCTCACCCAAGGCGACGAGACCCGCGACGAGGGTTCGCAGTACCATCAGCTCATCCGCCAGATGATCAGCGAACTCGAAGAAGTCCTCGTCGTACTGAAAAAGTGAAAAAAAGCTTCCACTAATCAAAGTGTTGCAGTAAGATGCACGCCGTTCCCTAGGGAATACAGTCGGGGCGTAGCGCAGCCTGGTAGCGCACTTGCATGGGGTGCAAGGGGTCGAGTGTTCGAATCACTCCGTCCCGACCAAATTAACGATGAGGCTCAAGCACTTAGTGGCTTGGGCCTTTTTCGTTTCTGGAGCTAAATCAAAATCAGCTGGCGATTCGCTGGGGTAGGGTTCCTGGTAGCTTTCGACCGGGTTGCTGCAAGAGTATTGCTGGTTATAGGCATACCTACCTTACTGAGTCTTCCACCCCGCCTGCTCACTGGTAACGACGTATAGAGACATCCAGCTCAGTAGAGCTCGGCATTACCTGCGCAGCTGTTCTCGTTATCGCCTGTGGCGGCTTATTCGATCTTGAGCGCCCTGTTCGAGATGCGCTCCTTCGATCACTGCCTAAAGCGTAATCCAACCTGCTTCCGGGCCAGCCGCTGCTTTGGACTAGCTAATAGAAATAGGAAGGCCCAGCGTTAATACTGGGCCTCCTAATGTCATTCAGCGTCCTTAGCGGCATCTGCTCCAGCAGAGGTGAGCTTTATCGGTAGCACCAAAGAGCGATCGCCTTGAGCGTCGACGTGGACGTTGCCCTTATGAATCAGCCCATGCTCTTGCAGGTCCTGAAGAACGTCCATAACGGCATCTTCACCGTGATGGTTATCGAGAATTTCACTACCCAGGCCTGCTGGATGCGAGTGATACAGGCGGCGCAAGATTTCAGCTTTGAGTTCTGCATTGATAGCCATGTGGTCTCCTCGTATGTGTGCACAGGTTATGACAATCGTTGAGCTGACCAGTGCCTGCGAAGGAGAGGCCGGACATCTTCTGGAGCATCTATGCTACGCAGCTTAGGTCGTTGCAGTGCTTCGATGTTCGAAACAGGAGTGTCATCCCTCTTCGCCTCGACTAAAAATCCAGACGCTCGAAACCAACTAGATTTTGATGCGTAAATTTTTGTGCCCTTGTAGTCGAGCTCTGCCCCATAAGAGCGTGCTGCTGTACAGCCTAAGCGTTTAGCCGTTGAGGGCTCAGCTATCTGGGCTGAGCGGGAAGGCAGTGGAAGCTTTCATCCCTCAGTCTGCACGTCGCACTCAAGCATGCGGCAGGTCTTTCGCATTGGGTTAACCGAATGAATAGCCCATCGCCTGCTGACCATTCTTGAAGAATCGAGACGAGTTTCGTTAAAACAACCCTATTGCTCTCGGTGATGATCCTGCTTGCAACAAAAGCTAGCTGGAGAAGCTTTCCTCGGGCGGGAAGAAGGGCGTGGAAATGAACTCTTAGTGTGGGAAGTGAGTTGCATAATGCTTCTTCAGCGCCTGAATGAAGTCCGTCGCTAGCGGCGTCTGGCCCGATCCCGCAGGCGCGACGACGTACACGGGAAACAACAGCTCAGGCTCGAAGCGGTGGATGGTGATGCCCTTGTGCAGGAAATCCTGGGCAACGTTCGGGCTCATGAGGGCTGCGCCCATGCCGGCGGCGACCATCTCGCAGGTGATCGAGCTGTACTGGCCTTCCACGGCGAGCTTGCGTTCGACGCCGGCCTGCTCGAAGACCCTGTCCATCTGCTCGCGGGTGCCATCGCCATGGCAGAGAGAGACGAAGTTCTCGCCGTGAAGATCCTGTGCCCTGATGACTTCCTGCGACGACAGTCGATGGCCTGGCGGCAAGACGCAGACGGCGCGGAGCCGGGTGATCAGCAGCGTTTCCAGGGGGCCGGCGTCGCTGGGCTGGACTACTACCCCTAGGTCGCAGAACTGGGATTGCACCCACTGCACCACGGTGGGGGAGGCGTTCATGTGTAGGGAGACGGTCAGCTCAGGCCGGGTCGCGACGAAGTCCTTGATGACGTGGGGGATGAGTGTGAGGCCGGTCGAGGGTACTGCCGCGATACGCAGGCGGCCGGTTCCCAGGTTGCGGATGTTCTTGGCCGATTGGCGCAGGCTGTCCAATCCCACGTAGGCCCGCTCCACTTCTTGAAAGAAAGCACTGCCTTCCTTCGTGGGTATCAGCCGTACACCCGCGCGCTCGAACAGTTTGAGTCCGGTGCTCAATTCCAGCTGTGCGATCAGTCGGCTGACGTTTGGCTGCGAAGTGTGCAGGGCTTCGGCGGCCGCGGTCATGGAGCCTAGACGCATCACGCTGCGGAAGGCCTCGATCTGTCTGAGATTCAATAGGGTTCTCCATATCAAATATGAATACTTAACCTGTACCTTCGTATTTGACCCTATGGGTTCAGGCTGACAATACTCGGTCACAAGCCAAATGGCCCCATAAAAAGAAAGCGTTTCCGAATGGCGGTTACCGCGATGTCCTCGGAGGCGGATGCCTAGATCTTCCGGTCGTGTCCTCACGACGTTCTCGATCTGCCGCAACGCAAAAAAGGGAGCATTGCCCGTGACCAGTTCGTATCTCGTCCGTACCTCATCCATCTCCTTGCGTCAGGGTCTGTCCGCGCTGCTGTTGGCCGCAGCGACCGCTGGCATGGCGCTGCCTGCACACGCCGAAACGACGCTGTATGTCGCGGGGGTCGGCGGCTCCACCGAGCAGATGTACAAGACCCGCGTCATTCCCGCCTTCGAAAAGGCGCATGGGGTCAAGGTCGTGTATGTGTCGGGCAACTCGACTGAAACGCTGGCCAAGTTGCAGGCCCAGAAGGGGCGGCAGCAGATCAACGTCGCCATGATGGACGATGGCCCCATGTACCAGGCGCTGCAGCTGGGGTTTTGCGAAAAGCTCACGGATGCGCCTGTCTACCAGGACCTGTATCCCTTGGCGCGGCTGAGCCCTGAGGCTACGGCAGTAGGTATGGTCGCCACCGGGATCGGCTACAACGAAGAGGCCTTCAAGAAGCGCGGATGGGCAGCCCCGACGTCCTGGACCGATCTGGAAGATCCCAAGTATCGGCAGCTGCTGGGCATGCCGCCAATCACCAATACCTACGGCCTGCATTCGTTGATCGAAATGGCGCGGCTGAATGGCGGCGGCGAGAAAGACATCGATCCGGGTTTCGCGGTGTTCGAGAAAAAGATCGCGCCTAACGTACTGGCCTGGGTCAGTGCCCCGGGCGAGATGGACGGGATGATGCAGAACGGTGATGTGCTCATGGCGGTGTACGGCAGTGGCCGTGCAGTGGCACTGCAGAACACCGGCTTTCCGCTCAAGTTCATCTATCCGAAGGAGGGCGCCGTAGCGCTTCAGGTCGCCGCCTGCTCCGTCACGCCCAATGCGCAGTCCGAACTCTCCCAGCAATTCATTCAGTACGTGCTGTCGCCGGAAATCCAGAAGATCCAGTCCGAAAGTAACGGCTTCGCGCCGGTCAATCGCACCGTGAAGCTGCCGCCAGAATTGGCTTCCCGTATGCCTTACGGACAGGAAAAGGTCGACAGCCTGCTCAAGGTCGATTGGGACACCATCAACCAGAAGCGTTCCGAGTGGACGACGCGCTGGAACAGGACCATCGAGCGATAGAGGAGCGTGTCGACCAGGTGGCGATGACATGACATCGGGATTGCGGATGGAGAGGACTGGCCCCTCGGGCTACCCCTCCGCTCGCTGCAGCGCCAAGTCCTCACGTCATCGTCCGGCTCGACCCTGCTCACTGATCGAGTGGCTGGTTTTCCCTAGGAATCGGTTGCTCCCACCTCCCTTGGACGAACAGCGATCACGCCTTCGTGATCGCCGGAGGCATGCCCATGGCTTTCCTGATCCTCGACGGCCTCGTCAAAACCTATGGTGATTTCACCGCTATCGCTGGACTCGACTTGGCAGTGGAGAAAGGCGAATTTCTTTCCCTGCTCGGCCCTTCGGGGTGCGGCAAGACCACGACGCTGCAAAGCGTTGCGGGTTTCGTGCAGCCTACGGCCGGACGCATCGTGCTGGACGGGCGAGACATCACCCATGTCCGGCCGGAAAAGCGCGGGTTGGGGATGGTGTTCCAGAGCTATGCCCTGTTCCCCCACATGACCGTGGCCGAAAACGTCAGCTTCGGTCTGGAGATGCGCGGCGTGGCGCGTAGCGACAGGGCGGAGCGGGTAAAGTCAGCGCTCGATATGGTTCGGCTGCAGGGCCTGGGCGAACGCTATCCCAAGGCCCTGTCCGGCGGGCAGCGTCAGCGGGTGGCCATCGCGCGTGCCCTGGCGATCCGCCCGGACCTGTTGTTGCTGGACGAGCCGATGTCGAACCTCGACGCCAAGTTGCGCGAGGACATGCACATCGAATTGCGTGCCATCCAGCGCGACCTGGGTATCACCACCATCCTGGTCACCCACGACCAGGTTGAAGCGATGACCATGAGCGATCGCATCGCGGTGATGCACGGCGGGCGCATCGTGCAGATCGGTTCGCCCTTCGAGACCTACGAGCGGCCCCAGTCGCCTTTCGCCTCGAGCTTCCTGGGCAAGACCAACGCCTTCCCCGGTGCCGTCCACACTCGTAAGCCACGCTGCTACGAGGTCAAGGTCGACGGCCTGATGCTGCATGTCCCTCATGAGGGGCATCAGTTCGACGGCGATGTAAACGTCTACCTGCGTCCGGAAAAGATCCGCCTTACCGATCCTGCCGAAGCGCGCTTGTGCGGCAAGGTGCGCATGCGGGTGTTCCTCGGCAACCTCTGGCTGATCGGTGTCGAGAGCCCCCTGGGACCGGTCAACCTGACGCAGCCGAACCTCGGCGCGCCGCCGCCGCTGGAAGGGGAGGAGGTGGGCCTGACCTGGCTGGATGATGACCTGCGCCTGCTCGGCCGGGAGGTGTCCCATGGCCACCTATGATGCCGAACGGGTCGGCAGCGCGCCCTGGCTGCTGACCGGCCCTGCGCTTCTAGTATTCCTGACCCTGCTGGCGGCGCCGCTGGTGCTCACGGCCATGCTGTCGTTGAACCTGTTCAGCGACACCAAGGGGGTGATTCCCGTGTACTCGCTCGCCAACTACCTGGAGGTGTTCGGCGACGACTATTTCCACGAGATCTTCTTGCGTACGGGTGGGATGGCGCTCGCCGTCACCGTCTGCTCGGTCCTGATCGGCGTACCGGAGACGCTCATCATCGCTCGCATGCGGGCACCCTGGAGGTCACTGTTCCTGCTGGTGGTGCTCGGACCACTGCTCATCTCGGTCGTGGTGCGCACCCTGGGGTGGGCCATCCTGCTGGGCAACAACGGGCTGATCAACCAGGCGTTGCAGGCGCTGGGCGTCATCGATTTTCCGATCCGCATGATGTTCACACAGTTCGGGGTCGTGCTGGCGCTGACCCATGTGCTGGTGCCCTTCATGGTGATCGCCGTCTGGGCCAGCCTGCAAAAGCTCGATCTGCAGGTGGAGCAGGCCGGCCTGTCGCTGGGCGCTTCGCGGATGACGACCTTCAGGCGGGTGGTGCTGCCGCAGATCGTGCCGGGAATCCTCTCGGGCTCGATCATCGTCTTCGCCCTGGCGGCCTCGGCCTTCGCCACCCCCGCGATCATCGGCGGACGTCGCCTCAAGGTGGTGGCGACGGCGGCCTACGACGAATTCCTGGGTTCGCTGAACTGGCCGCTGGGCGCCGCCATCGCGGTGCTGCTGCTGATCGCCAACCTGGTGATCGTGGTGGGTTGCAGCCGGTTGGCCGAGCGCCGTTTCAAACACGTCTTCGAGTGATCGCCATGTACCGGAACGGTTTCTTCTCCCTTGCCTTTCATGCGCTTTTCATCGCCTTCATCGTCGCGCCACTGGTGGTGGTGATGGCGGTGTCCTTTACCGGCGAAGGCTTCATTTCATTGCCTTCCGGTGGCCTGTCGCTGCGCTGGTTTGAGGCGCTGTGGGCCAACCAGGAAATGGTCGATGCCTTCTGGCTGTCGCTCAAGTTGGGCCTGGTGTCGGCGACGGTCGCGACCTTGCTCGCGGTCCCCGCGGCGCTGGCGATCAGTCGCTACGACTTTCCCGGACGCGGGGCGATCACGGGCTTCCTGATGTCGCCGCTGATGATTCCCTCGGTGGTGCTGGGGATCGCCTTCCTGCGCTTCTTTTCCCTTGCCCAGGTGGGCGGCTCGCTGTGGGCGCTGAGCATCACCCACGTCATCGTCGTGCTGCCCTATGCCTTGCGGCTGACGCTGGCGTCCACCATCGGCCTGGAGCGCGATGCGGAACATGCCGCGCTATCCCTGGGCGCCAGTCGGTTGCAGACCTTCTGGCGGGTGATCCTGCCGCGGATCCGCACTGGCGTGGTCGGCGGCTGGCTGCTCGCCTTCATCCAGAGCTTCGACGAACTGACCATGACGGTCTTCGTCGCCACACCTGGAACTACGACCTTGCCGGTCGCCATGTACAACCAGATCTCCCAGACCATCGATCCCCTGATCACGGCGGCCTCCACGGTGCTGATCCTGGGCACCCTGGCGGTGATGCTGCTGCTGGATCGGCTCGTCGGCCTGGATCGGGTGCTGATCGGAGAGAAGCAATGAACGACAGCAGCGTATCCCCCTCGGCAGAGGTCATCGTGGTTGGCGGTGGGCTGGTCGGCATGGCGGTCGCCTATGGCCTGGCGAAGGCCGGTACCAGGACGCTGGTGCTCGACCAGGGCGATGACGCCTTCCGCGCCTCCCGGGGCAACTTCGGTCTGGTCTGGGTGCAGGGCAAGGGCTTCGATCGCCTCGAATATTCCCGCTGGACGCGTTCCTCGGCGCTGGCCTGGGCCGGGCTGGCCGAGGACCTGCTGAAGGAGACGGACGTCGATGTCCGCCTGAAGCAGCCCGGCGGCTTTCACATGTGCTTTTCCGATCAGGAGCTGGCGGAGCGCCAGGTGCGGCTGTCAGGTATGCAAGCCGGTCTAGGTGACTATCCCTTCGAAATGCTGGATCAGGCGGATCTGCGGGCACGCTTGCCCGGTATCGGTCCCAAGGTCGTCGGGGCGAGCTACACACCCATGGATGGCCACGTGAATCCGCTCAAGCTCCTGCGGGCCTTGCATGCGGGAGCGCAGCACCACGGGGCGACGGTACTGGGGCGGATGCCGGTCGAGCGGATCGATTCCGCGCCTGGCGAATTCACCGTGGTTACTCCTGGTCAGCGCTTCACCGCGCCGCGGCTGGTACTCGCCGCAGGGCTGGGCAATCGACCACTGGGGGAACAGGTCGGGCTGCATGCCCCGGTCGCGCCGAATCGTGGGCAGGTACTGGTCAGTGAGCGGGTTCGTCCCTTCCTGAATTACCCGACCATCAATGTGCGCCAGACCGATGAAGGCAGCGTGCAGCTCGGCGACTCGATGGAGGAGGTTGGTTTCAATGACCTCACCACCACCGACGTACTCGCCAAGATCGCCCAGCGCGGCGTCAACACCTTCCCGATGCTGGCTGACGTGCGCCTGGTGCGCGCCTGGGGCGCCCTGCGCGTCATGAGCCCGGACGGCTATCCGATCTATCAACAATCCGTCTCGCATCCCGGTGCCTTCGTCGTCACCTGCCACAGCGGCGTGACCCTGGCCGCGGCGCACGCGACACGGATCGCGCCCTGGGTCCGCGGCGGTGAACAGCCGGAAGAGCTGGCGGTGTTCGCCGGCGAACGTTTTCTCACCGGGGAGGTGTTTTCCCATGCCCACTGATTCCTTGTTCCGCCGTATCGATGCCGAGGGCAACCGTCTCATCACCCTGACCTTCGACGACCAGGCCTTCCAGGTGCCCAGTGGTCTCACGGTCGCGGCCGCCTTGCTGCTGGCTGGCGTACGGCAGTTCCGCACCTCGCCCGTGGGCGGCGAAGCACGCGCGCCCTATTGCATGATGGGTGTGTGCTTCGAATGCCTGGTCGAGATCGATGGGGTGCCGAGTCGCCAGAGTTGCCTGATCGAGGCAACCGACGGCATGCGTATCCGTTCGCAGCAAGGGGCTCGGGACTTGCCCTTCACCGCTGCCGATGCCGCGGTGATGGAGGTGCAGCCATGAATCTCGAGCCGATCGATGTCGTCGTCATCGGGGCAGGCCCTGCTGGCATGGCCGGTGCGCGGACCCTGGCTGATCTTGGCCTCTCCGTCGCGCTGCTGGACGAACAGGCCGCGGTGGGCGGACAGATCTATAGAGGCATCGGCAACGCCACGCTGGCGCGGCGCGAGCTGCTCGGTGAGGATTATGCGGCGGGCGCCCGCCTGGCGGACGCGATGAAGGGTGCGAACGTGCGCCACGAAACGGGGGCTTCCGTTTGGCAGATCACCCGCGAGCGCCAAGTGCATTACCTCAAGGACGGCAAGGTGCGCTCCTTCGCCGCCAAGGCCGTACTCCTGGCGACCGGTGCCATGGAACGGCCCTTTCCCATCCCGGGTTGGACCCTGCCCGGGGTAATGACGGCCGGGGCGGCGCAGATCCTGCTCAAGACCGCCGGTATCGGTCCACAGGGACCGGTGGTGCTGGCCGGGTGCGGACCGCTGCTGTACCTGCTCGGCTGGCAATACCTGCGGGCGGGCATACCCATTGCGGCCCTGGTGGACACCAGCCGCCGTGAGGATTACTGGCGCGCCCGTGGCCATTTGCTGGCGGCGCTCAGGGCCTGGCCCTATCTGCGCAAGGGCGTCTCGCTGTTGCGCGCCCTGCGCAAAGGGGAGGTCCCGCACTACACCGGCGCCGAGCAACTACAGGTCGAGGGGGAAGGGCAGGCGCAGGCGCTCAGCTTCGTCGTCGACGGGAATGCACAACGGGTGTCGGCCAACACCGTGCTGCTGCATCAGGGCGTGGTGCCGAATATCCAGTTCACCCAGGCGCTCCGGGCCCAGCATCGCTGGGATGATGCGCAGCTGTGCTTCGTGCCGGAAACCGATCAGTGGGGCGCGCTCGACGTACCTTTCATCTCTGTAGCGGGCGACGGCGCGGGTATCGGCGGGGCTCAGGCGGCCGCGCTGCAAGGGCAACTCTCGGCGCTGGGGCTGGCGCGTAATCTGGGCCAGATCACCCCGGCCCAGCGCGATGCCCAGGCCGCGCCCTTGCGTGCGGAGCTGGAGCGCAACCTGCGTATCCGCCCCTTCCTCGATGCCCTTTATCGCCCGCGCGAGGAGAACCGCATTCCCGCCCGGGACGACGTCACTATCTGCCGCTGCGAAGAGGTGACGGCAGGCGACGTCCGGCGGTTCGTCGAGCTGGGCTGCAGCGGGCCGAACCAGGCGAAATCCTTTGGTCGCTGCGGCATGGGTCCCTGCCAGGGACGGATGTGCGGACTGACCGTCACCGAGATCATCGCCAAGTCCCGCGGGCTCACGCCTGACGAGGTGGGTTATTACCGTATTCGGCCACCGATCAAGCCCATTACCCTGGGAGAACTGGCGAGTGGCTGACCTGACGGCGGACGTGATCGTCATTGGCGCCGGGCTGCATGGGTTGAGCACGGCCTGGCATCTCGCGCAGCGCGGCGTGCGGGTAATCGTGCTCGAAGCCGACTATGCCGGGCGACATGCCTCTGGGGTGAACGCCGGCGGGGTGCGGACGCTCGGCCGGCATCTCGCGGAAATTCCCCTGGCGTTGGCGTCCCGAGAACTCTGGCACAACCTGCCAGAGCTGCTGGGGACGGACGCGAGTTTCGTCGCGAGTGGTCAGCTGAAACTGGCCGAAAATGACGAAGAGCTGCAGCAATGTCGGGACCGAGTCGCTCACCTCCAGGCGCACGGTTTCACCCATGAAGTGCTCATTGATCGGGAGGAGGTCTTCGAACTTCTGCCGACGGTGGCGCCCCATGTGGTGGGTGGCATCTGGGTGGCGGACGATGGCTACGCGACGCCCTATCGGGTAGTGACGGCAGTTCGGCACGCGGCGGAGCGCCTAGGTGTGGTGCTGCATGAACAGACGCCTGCGATATCGATCACCCAGCGAGGCACGCGCTGGCAGGTCGAGACGCGCAAGGGGCGGTTCGAGGCGGACCAGCTGGTCGTGACGGCAGGTGCCTGGGCGGGGCGCCTGGCTGCCGAGGTGGGCGAGCCGGTACCCACCTATCCGCAAGGCCTGATGCTGATGGTGACCCATCGAGTGGCGCCCTTCTGCAAGCAGGTGCTCGGCGCCACCGGTCGCGCCCTATCCTTCAAGCAATTCGACAACGGCACAGTGGTCATTGGCGGCAAGTTGATCGGTGCCCTGGACTACGATGCCCGCCACGGCGAGGTCGATATCGCTCGTCTCGTAACCAGCGCCCAGACCGTGACGGATCTCTTTCCGCACCTCAGGCATCTGGGCATCAACCGCGCCTGGTCCGGTATCGAAGCCTTCACGGAAGACGATCTGCCCGTCATCTCAAGCAGCAGTCGCGCCAGTGGCCTGACCTACTCGTTCGGTTACTGCGGCAGCGGTTTCCAGATGAGCCTTGGCACCGGCCAGCGCGTTGCGCAACTGGTGCTCGGCGAGTCGTCGCCGATCGATCTTACGGCTTTTGCCATCGATCGCTTCCACAGAGATTCCTCAACCCCCAGGCCACTCAAGGAGCCTATATGCAACCCATTACCCGTATCGAAACCAACCAGCGTATGAGCCGGGTCGTCCAGTACAAGGGCGGCATCACCTTCGTCGGCGGCCAGACGGCCAATGATCGCACCCAGGACATCAAGGGGCAGACCGCGCAGGTGCTGCAGAAGATCGACGACTACCTGGCCAAGGTCGGCCTGGACAAGACGCGCATTCTCAGCGCCCAGGTGTGGCTGTCGGACATCCAGGCCAACTTCGCCGGTATGAACGAGGTGTGGGACGCCTGGGCACCAGAAGGGCAAGCACCCGCGCGGGCTACAGTTGAGTCCAAGCTGGCAGCACCGGAATTGCTGGTCGAGATCGCTATCGTCGCCGCGGCGGAGTGAAGGCGGCCGCGTCAGCACCCTATAGCTGAGACACTGCGCCTATATCAAGAAACGCCGGTAGAGCACTGCCTTTGAGGTAGAGCCGATTTGGCTACAGACCCCTGGAGACTGTTGAGACAGGTGCTCGACGTTAGGCGTTTATAGCAAAAAAAGCGGAGCCTCAAAAGGCTGGGATGGTTGCTAGACCATCCCAGCCACCGCTTCTAATCGACGGTAGTCGCTTGAGCGTTGGCGCACCGGGAACTAGAGATTGCCCTGCGATAGAGCGTGACCATCTCGTCTAGCAATTCCTGAGCGATGTTGCAGGCAACCTTTAGCCGCAGCTCGTCAGAAGGACCAGAGTCGCGCTCTGCCAGCTGAACTAGCAGGTCACCTAGCATTGAGGCACGAAGATCCGCATCGGCTTCGATAGACCGAGTGGAAAGATCCATTTGGTTAAGCGCGATTGGCTTGCTGGGGAAGGGGACCACAGAGGGCTTCTTCTCAGCCATGACACACCTCCGTTGTAGAGGTATATGGCGAGCCGATAGCGCCGAGGCGGAGCTCGGGCTTAAAAGGAGATACAGGCATTTTAACTGCTCCTCAGACGATTAAGGAGCCGCCACCCGCCGTTGCTACACGGTAAGGGAGGCGGACCGTGCAGGGGTAGCAAACCGGCGTCCGAGGGAACCGGCCAGGCAAAAGCCTGCCCTACACGGCCCGCCATAGAATCATGAAGCCAATACGCGCACGTACGACTCCCTGACTATGGCGCTACCGCGCCTCGAACGCTTTAGGTTGCTACACCTAGTCATGGGATTGACCATGACCAGCCAAATCTACCTCGCTCAAATCGTGACCGCAACCAGTCACAAGCGTCCCTGGCTCTACCCAGCAATGATCGCGGCTCGTTAATTACGAGCGAAATGCGGCAGGGTGAAGACCGTTTGGTGGTCAGGCCATCCAGACCGGTTCCCATCCCTGCCTTGCCAGACAGTCCTAGACTTTCTCTGCCGTTAAGCTAGGGGGCTCTACCCACCTCTGACTCATCTAGGTTGGTCTACAGCAGACCATTTGGTATGCAACAGAAATACGGTGACGGGCCAAATCGGATTTATCCGGGACAGACCAGTTGGTGCCAAAGAGACTCGCCTGGCAGCCGAAAGGCCTTGGTAGGGGAGAGGAAATGGCAAGCTATTCCGCACACGAGCGCTACGCATCGACTGACTGGGTCACGACGCCAACCGCACTGCTGGTAGATCCGCGCCTGACTCCCTTGGAGCGCAACGGCTGGCAGGTCTTGCGCGTGCTGAGCGGCCCGGATGGTGTCAGTTCGCTTACGAGCCTGAGCCAGCTACGACGCTATCTCACCACCACGCCGTTAGGGCAGCGGGCGGGCTATGAGACGGCGCGACGTGTTCTGAAAGTGCTGCGCCTGACGGGATGGATCACGCTGATCGGTGTGCAGCGTGACCCCATGACGGGCAAGGTGATGAGCGAGCGCTACAGGGTGCATGAGCGCGCCTTAGCGTTTGATCAGGCATGCACTGCCGACCAGACGCTTGCCTGTCTATTACAAGCGTGCCTGCACGAGACTGGGCATCCGATCCAGCGGATCGCGCAGCATCTAAGTCAGGCGTTCACGCAGGGTGAGCGCAGTAAAGATGTAGTGCCTAATGGAGCTTCTATCCCAAGCGAGTTTGGGAGCTCTATCTCCGGGGCGGTACCTGTGGAGTCCGGCTTAGGCCAAACCGGTCTGCCACAGACCAACAAAGTCCACGACGAACCAATTGGCCAATACAGTACGTACAGTAGTAAGACGTATAAAGTACGTACGTATCCTTCAAAGCTGGAAAACACGAAGGGCAATGCTCCGCTTCCATCCTGTCTCGCGGGAATTGATGAGGAGCAGTTGCAGGAGCTGCTGACGGCACTTGATGAATTGTCCCTAGAGCAGCGTCAGCAGGTGTTGGCAGAGCTCGACGCCAGACACCGTAACGGCGGGGTACGCAACGTGGTGGCCTATGCTTTTGGCTTGATCAGACGAGCGCAGTCGGGAGGTTTCCGGCCTTATGCATTGCGGGACAGGCCGGCAGTGCAGGCCGTGGCGAACAGAGACCTCGGCATGGGCCATCGTCCACGCCCGGCACATCGAGTAGCCCCCGCAAAGCGCTCAACGCCCGAAGTCGCTGAAAACCACATTGCGACGCTTCGCAAGATGCTCAACATGCCTGTCAGGGTGTCGCGTGTGCTCGACGACATCAAAGCTCGGTCCGAGCAGCGCGGCGAAGAAGCCAGTGGCGGTTAATCAAGATTTATCGAGCCACTCTGCGGGCTTGGACTGCTCATAGGCCCAGTGCGGAGGCGTTCGTAATGCTTTTGCTGCGGCGATGGATGATGACTATCTCATCCAACAGATCTTGCGCGGTCATCTTGATAATCGTGGCGCGAAGCGAATCTGTTTCCAGGGTGCACGCGTCAAGCTGATCGAGTAGGTCCTTCAGTATGGAAAAGCGCAGCTCGATGTCATCTGAAAGGTCCGACAAGTCGCTTGCGAAGTAGCTGGCGTCGATACCTTTCTGCGGGAGCGGATAAATCCGCGTGTTCTTGGTGTGCGTCATGATGCGTATACCTCGATTTTCCTAACGTCCGTCTGGGGGTCGATTAATCGATCCTGTCCGGGCAGGTCGCTCAGCACTTCAGCTTGCACTCGCTGGCTTGGAGGTATCTCAGCGTTAGCAGCAGCCTTACAAGTGCTATTGCCCAAGGTGCCGAGCCAGCCATGTCTCTGGTGACCAAGAGGATTCCGGCCCTCTCACTAGCTGCCCATGAGCAGATAGGCGAGCTTTAGCAAGACAACCTATAGGGTTGATATTCAACCTGTAATGCCCTTCATGTCAACAGGGTGTCGCTCGACCATTGAGGTTGAAGGGAGGGCGTCATGGCTGAGTACGATACGGCGGCATTGGCAGGTCTGGTGGGGCGAGCCATTGCTCGGCAGCGCATTCGCTGCGGGTTCACCCAAGAGCAGATCGCCGAACGATTGGGGATAGGCAACGAGGCGGTATCGCGCATTGAGCGCGGTTTGGTCATGCCTAACATTGAGCGCTTATTGTCTCTGGCGGAGGTATTCGGCTGTGAAGCAGCGGACTTGCTGACCGAGGCAAGTGCCCGGCCTCAGGATCAGGCCCGACATCTCGAAACGCGCCTGGCTACCCTCAGCGCCGAGGATCGCCAACTGGTCATTGAGTTGCTTGAAAGTCTGATTCAGCGACTGGGACGCGGTTGAGCGAGCGACTAGGGTGCTTGATTCCCGCACCTTTAGGTTCTCAGGCAGATGCCTGGGAAGGAGCAGTGCCGGCTGCTCCACGGAACCTGGCGTCTGTGCGCTTGAAGGAATAGCGGGCACAAAAAAGCCCTCGCGAGAGGGCTCCTTCACCGGCGATAGAGTTACACGAGCAGGTGGGCGAGATAGGCTACGCCAGCAGTAAAGGCCGCGCCGGTGAGTACGGGCACCGCGATCCACAGAGGATTGGCCTGACGCTTACGGTACCTGGCAGACTTCTCAAGGACCGCGTCAACCTCAGCGCGTGTGGCTTCGACCCTACGGCGTCTCGACTCATTTATGGCTTGTGCGTTCATGCGCTACTCCTTTGGAGGGCGGCGCCTCCGGGGCCTTATTCAAGGCCGATATAAGCGTGATCATAATACCGGTGATCACTGCTGCAAGCGTGGCCCATTTTCGAAATGAGTCGACGCGCAGCTCTGTGAGTTCGATGTTGAGCTTGTCGATCTCCAGCAGAGTCTTTTCCAGCGTCAGCTCAGCCTGGTACCGAGCGATTTGCTCCGCTTCGACCGCGATATCAGCAGGCGACAGCTCGAGCCGCGGATCTCTAGGGTCTTCATCGAAATCGCCCGCAGATAGCCCTAATGGCGGCTCCTGTCTATTGGACATGCAGTACCCATCTTTAATTGGTGGAAAAAATACGCGCGGGCTATGCCACCTCTTACGATGGGCGGCTGCGCTCGGCCCACGGTGAGCATGCGCGGCGCGCTAACTACTCGTGCCGCGTTTCCACATCCGCCGGCCCTCAGACACGGTCGTCGGTCAAAGAACGTAGGTCCTGGCGGCTGTGGCTGATTTAGGTCCCGACCGAACGACTACGGGTCAGTGTCAACCTGCGCAAACATAATCGTCTTCCCAGCGCTTCTCGCTACGACCACTCTCAACCGATGCTGGTGCCGCGAGGCCGTCAAGACAATGATGCCCAACGAATCCGGAGCTATCGTCACCATGGCCTCATACGCGTCCGGCTGTGCGTTTCCCACCCTCGGCGCCTAAGGGTTGCACTAGCCCAACTGACCGGCACGCTCGCGCTCGAAGCCATCGAGCACGGCATCCGCGTCAACGCGGTCGGAGTCGACGACGTCGTCACCAACATCCTTAATGGCGTGGTCGGCGACGGCCCGGGTTTTCTTGCCCGGCACGGCGAAACCGCGCCCATTGGCCGTGCTGGGCAGTCGGAGGAAATTGCCGAGATTGTCGCCATGCTCACCTCGGACCGCGCAAGCTATCTAGTCGGCTCGATGGTCATGGCCGATGGCAGCATGACTGTCACCGCCAGTTGATCAACCCATCACGCATACAGGGGATCCCTCATGAGCATACTGACCCAGGTTGCCTTCTTCATTGCACTGCGCGATGCAAATCTGTGGCGTCATCCGCGCTGAGCCTGCAGGAACACCGCGAACAGCTCCGACTGCGACTTGATGCCCAGCTTGCTGTAGACGTGCTTGCGGTGCACCTTCACGGTCTCAGCCGAAATGGCTAACTTGCGCGCCACCTCTTTGCTGGAGTACCCGCTGAGGACCAGACGCGCCACTTCCAGCTCGCGACCGGTCAGCGCCGTTTCCACTTGGCGTGCCATCCGCTCAAGGCGCTCCTGCCAAGGCGGGGCGGCCGTCGGCTCACTGGGCTCCGGCTCGTGGTTCAGGCGCTGACGGACCAACGCGGTAACCCAGGGCGCTACCAGGGAGAACAGGGCTATCTGGTCAGGTTGGAAGCGTTGCCGTGAACCTAGTGACAGACACAGCGTTCTAGCACCGGGGAGGGCGACATTGAACTGCACCTCGTCAGCGACCACGTTGAGGCTGAAGTAGCGCTGGTAGTAGTCCGTTTGCTCGAAACAGTCAGGCGCGATTTCGCTCAAGCGTACGAGACCTTCCCGCTGGCTCTCGCGACTGGCGATGTAGAAGGGGTCGAGCAGGTACAGGCCGTGCAGATAGTCCTGAAAGAGCCGGTCCGGTGCACCGTCGTCGCCGGGACTTTCAGCCAACACCTGCGGGCGTCCCTCGCTAAAGACCAGGGCCACCCAACTGTCGTGATGTACGTACTGCGCCAGCGCGCGAGTCATGGCACGCCAAAAGTGCGGGCGTTCGAGCGCTTCGATGAGTTCGGCCACGGTCTGATGGAAGGCGATGTCGTGCAAGGTCATGGTCATCTGTCTACCCCTATGGGGTTACCCCGCGTGCGTAATTCCGCCTGTGTGGCTCCGCCTCCATACTCGACTCCGGCCGGAGGGGTGTCCGCATTCTGTGTTTGCCCCCCACCTGATGCAACACCAAGAACGGAGCCCCGTCATGCAAGTTGAACTCGCTCAGCTCACCGGTCGTGATGGTGATACGGCCCATAATCTCGCCCAGGCCCTGCAGGCTATCGCGTCGTGCAGGGCGGGTACACGCCTGCTGGTGTTCCCGGAAACCTACCTGACGGGCTTTCCGACGCCAGAAAACGTTGCGGCCCTGGCTGAGCCTTTGAATGGCCCAAGCCTGACGGCTATCGGCAAGGCAGCGGCTGCGCGTGGGCTGGCTGTTGCCATCGGTTTTGCCGAAGACGACGGCGGCACGTTCTATAACACTACTGTGTTGATGGACGGGCAGGACATTGTGCTGATCTATCGCAAGACGCACCTGTGGGCGTCGGATCGCGGCGTGTTCGCGCCGGGCGATCGCTACGCCACCGCGCTGCTGGACGGCGTACGGGTCGGCTTGCTGGTGTGCTTCGACATCGAGTTTCCGGAGAGCGCACGTGCCCTGGGCGAGCTTGGCGCAGAGCTGCTGATCGTCACTAACGGCAACATGGACCCGTACGGGCCGACGCACCGAACCGCGATCACAGCGCGGGCGATGGAAAACCAGGCCTACGCGGTGATGAGCAACCGGGTCGGCGCAGGCGACGACGGCCTGGTATTCGCGGGCGGCAGTGCAGTGGTCGACCCCAACGGCAGCCTGTTGCTGGAAGCCGGTCGAGAGCCCTGCGCGCAGTCCATTACCTTGGACTTTCATCGCCTAGCTGAAGCCCGCCGTGACTACCGCTATCTGGAAGAGCGCCGCATGACGCTGCCAGGTACGCGTATCGACCATGCCAATGGCGTGCGTGAGCTACTGATCCCCTGACATTTCCCTTCTGAGGGGCGCCACAGACGCGCCCGTTGCGGCCTTGCCGCGCGCTTTTGCCGACTTCGGTCCTGCCATAACAACGTATAAAATGGGAGTAACAAGTAATGGCTCGTCTGCAACGATCCCTGTCTTTGGGAGCGGTGGTGCTGTTCGGCATCGCCTACATGACGCCGATTATCGTGCTCGGCACGTTCGGTATCCTTGCCGAGATCACCCACGGCGCCGTATCGGCGGCCTACCTAGCCGCTGCGGTGGCGATGTGCTTCACCGCGCTGAGTTACGCGCGCATGGCCAAGCTGTTTCCGGTAGCCGGATCGGCTTATAGCTATGTGCGCCACAGCATCAGCGATCACCTCGGATTCATTGCCGGCTGGGCGGTGTTGCTCGACTACCTCTTCCTCCCGATGGCGATCTGGCTGATTGGCGCGGCCTACCTCCATTCGGCGTTCCCGCAGCTACCCCAGGCGCTTTGGGTGCTGACGTTCATCCTGGTCACCAGCGTGATCAACATCGTGGGCCTGCACCTGGCCAAGGGCATCAACAGCGTACTGATGCTGGTGCAGTTTCTAGTGCTGCTGGCCTTCGTGGCGCTGTGCGTGCATTACGTGCTGGGCGACGCCAGCAAGCCACTGTTGTCGCTGCAACCGTTCTTGGACGAGGGCGTGAACCTGTCTCTGGTGATGGCGGGCGCGGCGGTAGCGTGCTACTCCTTCCTGGGCTTTGATGCGGTCAGCACCCTGACTGAGGAAACCCGCGACCCTCAGCGCACCATTCCTCGGGCGATCCTGCTGATCACCCTAATCGGTGGACTGATCTTCGTGGTCACGGCCTATTTCGTTCAGCTGGCCCATCCGTCCACCCAATTTGAAAGCAGCGATGCGGCCGCTTACGAGATCGCCCGCAATATCGGCGGTGATCTGTTTGTGTCGGTCTTCCTGATCGGGTTGATCGTGGGCCAGTTCACCTCTGGCTTATCGGCGCAGGCCAGCGCCTCGCGCCTGATGTTCGCCATGGGCCGCGACGGCGTGCTGCCGCGTGCGCTACTGGGCACCCTGAGCCCGCGCTTCGGTACGCCGGTAGGCGCTATCCTGGTCTGCGCGGTAGTGGCGCTGCTGGCCCTGAGGCTCGATGTCACTACCTCGACCTCATTCATCAACTTCGGCGCCTTTCTAGCGTTCAGCCTGGTGAACCTCTCGGTGATCGTTCACTTCGCGCGTCAGCCCCAAAAGCGTGGCCCCCTACAACTGGTGCTCTATCTGCTGTGTCCGCTTATTGGTCTGTTGGCGACGCTCTGGCTGATGATCAGCCTCGACCGCTTGGCGATCATGCTTGGCTGCAGCTGGCTGATGCTCGGTGGACTCTATCTGGCTTGGCTGACGGGAGGTTTTCGTAGCCGCCCGCCCGCACTTAGCTTCGACGCTGAGCAAGGGTAAGTACCGCGCTTTTCGCCGCGCGGGGCAGGTACCCGACCAAGCCGGCGAAGGCGTGTGAGTACGTCTGATTCGCCGGGTGGCCACATACCGAACCAATGCCGTATCGGCTGCAGGTGGCCCCTATGCACTTAGCCCAAGCGCTGGCCAACATTTGGCGTTCGGCGTCAGGCGCCGGCGACGCGGTTTAGGGGTGGCACTTAGAGCACGCCTGGAATGAAGCTGGCGTGTGAATCGCAGCCGCCTACCGCGTTCAACGACTGACCCTTACGCCAAGGCCCTGCGTAGATCAGCGTGTTGATTCTCAGGACACGACCTCCACGCGAACCAGCGCCTGCTGCCGGAAGGGCGCGAGAGACTCGCTCGCCGTGGCATCGGTAATCAGCGTCCAGTCCGTCTTGAGCGGCGTCCAGTGCTGCTGGCGATCGCGGCCCAGCTTGGTCGAGTCGGCGAGTACGAACACCTCGGCGGCCTGCTGGATCATCAGCTCCTTGAGGTACGCCTGCTCGGGGCTGGCCTCGCACAGGCCACGCCCGGCGACGACGCCATCGGCGCTGAGAAAGACTTTGTCGGCCGACAGCCGCTCCAGCATGGTGAAGGCCGCCGGGCCGAAGGTGGACATGCTGCCGGGCCGCAGGTCGCCGCCGAGCAGGGTGACGTGGCCTTCCGGCAGATCGCGCAGCAGCGGCACCGCCAGCAGGTTGTTGGTGATGACGTGCAGGCCGCGCCGCTCGCTGAGCAGCTTGGCCAGGGCGGCGGTCGTGGTGCCGCCGTCCAGCACCAGGGTGTCGTGGTCGTTGATATGGGCGAGGGCGGCGCGGGCGAGCAGGGCCTTTTCCGGAGCGGACTGGTTGCTGCGTTGCTCCAGGGACGGCTCCGGCTCACGGGTACCGATGTGGGTCGCGCCGCCGTAGGTCCGCAGGATCTGGCCTTCTTCCGCGAGGGCGGTGAGGTCACGGCGCACCGTGGCTTCCGACACCTCCAGATGCCGGCAGAGGGTTTCGACGTTGGTGTGACCGGCCAGAACCAGTTCGAGGATGGCCTGGCGACGTTTGGCGACCTTCATGGGGATTCCATCGGGAGAGACGGCGCTACTCTAGCGCAGTCGCGCGTCCCCCACATCACAGCGACGCGCCGCCGCAGACCGTCAGCGTCTGGCCGGTGAGGGCGCCGGCATCCGGGCCGAGCAGGAAGGCGGTCAGGCCGGCGACTTCCTCAGGTTGTACGTAGCGGCCCAGCGGAGGCAGCCGCGGCGGCGTGCCGGCGCGACCCGGATCGCGCAACATGGGTGTCTCGGTCGCCCCGGGCGCCACCAGGTTCACGGTGATGCCGCGCGAGGCCAGCTCCAGCGCCCAGGAGCGCACCAGACCCACCAGGGCCGCCTTGGTGGCGGCGTACTGGCTGCGTCCAGCGGCGCCCTGCATGGTGCGGCTGCCGATCAGTACGATGCGCCCGCCTGTGGCGAGGCGCTCGATCAGGCGGTCCACCAGCCGGCTGGCCACGGCGACGTGCAGGTGCCACATGGCTGCGCCGTCGGCCGGATCCAGGGCGCCCAGTGGCGCGGTGCGCATGAAGCCGGCCGCATGGGCGATGGCGTCCAGCGGTTCGATGTCGGCCAGCACCGCATCCAGCGCCTGTTCATCGGCCAGGTCGACGCCGATCCAGGTCAGCGCCGGATGCGTCTGCTCGGGCGGGCGGCGGCTAAGGCCGGTCACCCGCCAGCCTTCGGCGAGCAGGCGCTGGGCGATGGCCGCGCCGATGCCGGAACTGACGCCGGTGACCAGGGCGTGAGGCTGAGTCGTCATCGCCGTCTCCTTCAACGCAGCGCGGCCAGCGGCAGCCGGACGTGCTTGATGCGTTGGCGGAAGTAGGTGAAGGCCAGGTGCACATCCCCGTTGGCCGCCTGCACGAGGCTCGGATAGGAGTACTCGCGATTGAGCTTTTCGGTGGAGTTGTTGGTCAGGCAGTAGCCATCGCCGGCCTCGACATCCAGGCGTCGCCAGGTGTGGCCCTCATCCGTGGACACGGCCAGACTCATGGGGCCACGCGGCACGCCCCAGACGGCGCTGCGTTCACCGTCCTTTGCCACCGGATCGACGCGGCTGTCGCCGTCGTCGATCTCGTCATAGAGCGAGGCGCGGCGTTCGCTGTAGTCGGCGGCGCTGGTGGGATTGTAGGCCACGACCAGTTCGCCGCTGGTGAGGCGAACGAACTGGATGGAGGAGTTGTTGTTGGGTAGGGCCGTCGGGGTGGGGACGCTCCAGCTGCGACCGCCGTCCTGAGAGCGGCTGGCGTGGATAAAGTCGGCCCAGCGACTGCGGAACAGCGCCAGCAGGCTGCCGTCACCCAGCAGCTGGATATTCATGTGCACGCAGCCGGTGCTCTCGGGCACGGCATGCTCGGTCCAGCTGCGGCCCTGATCGCCTGAAATCAGCACGGCGCTGGTGTCATGGCTGCCTACCCATTTCTCGCCGGGGCGAGCGATGCAGTGAAAGATCGGCAGCAACCAGTCGCCGTTTGAGAGCACCACCGGCGGCTGGCGGACGAAGGTGCCGGGCGTGTCGATCAGGGTCTCGATGGCGCTCCAGCTGTGGCCGCCGTCGGTGGACAAGCGGCGGCGCACGATGGCGGTGTCCTGGTTGCCAGCGACCTGGGCGGTCCACAGCAGCCACAGCGGGCCGCCGGGTGCCTGGAACAGGATGGGGTTCTGCTCGGAGCGAGTCGGGTCGTCCGATAGCTGCACCGGATCGCTCCAGATCCCGCTGACGGGATCGCGGCGGCTCAGCAGCACCGAGATGTCGGCCTTGCCTTCCTGGGTGCCGGCGAACCAGGTGCACAGCAGGGTGCCGTCAGGCTGAGCCAGCAGGTTGGCGGCGTGGTTCTGCGGATAGGGCGTCGGCAGGAAGCTGTCCTGGCGACCGGCGATGGCGATTTCAGTGGTTGGCATGGCGGACCTCGGCAGGGGCGGCTTTGGCGGCGGACTGGGGGAAGAGCCGTTCGATGACCACGACGATGGCGGGCGTCGCCAGGGCAACGTACATGTTGTCGATGCCATAGGGGTTGCCCAGCAGATACCAGACGCTGGTGGTGATGGTCGAGGCCAGCAGGCCCAGGGTCGCGCCCCGGTTGGTGGCGAACAGCGGCAGGTAGATGGCGATCATGGCGATCACCGCGATGGACAGGCGCAGCGCCCGGGTGAAGAACGACAGGTTCAGGATCTCGGGCACGAAGAACACGAAGAACAGCGGCACGAAGCCAATGATCAGGGAGATCACCCGGGTGGCCTTGAATTCACGCTCGGGGGTCGGCTTGCGCAGCGGCACATAGAAGTCCCGCACGACCAGGGAAGCGATGGCCAGGGCCACGGTGCTGACGCTGACGAAGATGGAGGCGACCAGGGAGATGGTCACCACGCCGGCCAGCACGGGATGCATCGACTGCAGGAAGACGGGCAGGGCGTAGAGGCTGCTCATTTCCGGATGCAGGTACTTGGCCGCTACCCCGATGAAGCCCAATGCCAGGGAGATGGGAATGCACAGCAGCGAGGCGTGGAAGGTGGAGCGCTGTGCGGCGCGGGCATCCTTGGTCGAGGAGATCGCCTGGATGATGAACTGGGTGGAAAAGATCGCGCCGACCGTACCGATGATCCAGGCGAAGATCTTGCTGCCGCCAATGGCGCCGTCCCAGGTGAAGTAGTGCTCCGGCATGTTCTGCATGACCGGAGTGAAGCCGCCGGTCATGTGCAGGGCCACGCCCAGGACGATGAGCACGCCCACGTACTTGACCCCGGTGTGCAGGATGCTGACGTAGGCCACGCTCTTCAGCCCGCCGAACGCGTAGTACAGGGTACTGACGATGGCGGTGATGAAGGCGGCGGTGGGCAGGTTGATCTTGAGTACCGTGGCGATCGCCGCGGCGCCGCTGACGTAGTTGCCGACGTTCACCAGCAAGAGGGCGTAGATCATGATGATCGACACCATCAGCTTGGTGGACAGGCCGTACTTCTGGGCGATGAAGCCCGAGATGGTGAATTCACCGGAGGCGTAGAGCTTGCGCGCCATCAGCAGGCCGAACAGTGGAAAGCCGATGGCGGCGGCGATCACCGACCAGGAGGCGGCGAAACCGCTTTCGAAGGCTGCCTGGGCAGTGCCAACGGTGGACTTGGCGCCGATGAATTCCGACATCATCAGGATGCCCACCACGAAGGCCGGCATGCTGCGCGCAGCCACCATGAATTCGCCACTGGTACGGCTGCGCAGGCGGATGCTGAGCCAGGTGGTGAAGAGAATGTAGACCACCACCATCCCGATAATGATGGCAGTGCTTTGCACGTCGAACGTCTGCATGGAAATCGCTCCGTGTTGTTGTTGTACGAGCTTTTTCACAGGGCGCTGGCAGAACGCCGGCGCCCTGAACGAGAAACGTCAGTGGCTGGGCTGGCCCGCGCGCAGCAGGTCCGCTTCCGGGTCGTCATCGGTGACGATGGGTTCCACCCGGCCGAGCAGGAACAGGTAGTTGAGGATGGCCGCCACGATCAGCGCCGCCGAAAACAGCAGGGCGATGTTGAAGGAGCCGGTGGTGGCGACGATGAAGCCGGTGACGATGGGGCCGACCACACCGCCCATGTTGGAGACCGAGTTCTGCAGACCGGCCAGCATGGACGTCATGCCGCGCGGGGCGATATCCCCGGGCATGGCCCAGACCTGGGTGGCGGCCACGGTGGTGCCTGACTTGGCGATGCACAGCAGGATGATCGCGATCCAGGCGGATTCGGCGAAGGCGGCCAGACCAATGCAGGAGGCCATCAGCAGGCCCACCACCAGGAAGGTCTTGCGGATGGCCGTCAGCGAATAGCGACCGCTGCGGTAGATGCGATCCGACAGCCAGCCGGCGAAGATTTCTACCACCATGGCGATGAGCAGCGGCAAGGCGGCCATGAAGCCCATGGAGATGAGGTCCATGCCCTTTTCCTTGACCAGGTAGGTGGGCAGCCAGGTGATGAAGAAGTAGGAGTTGTAGTTGATGAAGAAGAAGCCCAGGCACATGGCCCAGACGTTGCGGTAGCGCAGCAGCTCGTACCAGCGCATCGCCGGCTTCTCGCCATTGCCCTCGCGACGGCGCTGCCCTTCGCGGATGTAGCGCAGCTCGGCCTCGTTGATGCGTGGATGGTCTTCCGGATCATTGCGGTAGAAGGCGAACCAGGCCAGGGCCCAGAGGATGCCGAGGGCGCCGCTGATGACGAAGGTCAGCTTCCAGCCGAACAGTGCGATCAGGCCGACGATCAGCGGCATGGCCACCGCGCCGCCGAACTTGGAACCGCTATCGAAGATGCCCGACACGGTGGCGCGCTCCTTGTCGGGAAACCAGCGCGAGGTGATGCCGGCGTTGCTCGGGTAGGCCGCCGCCTCGCCGATGCCCAGGCCGATGCGCAAGGCGAACAGCGACTTGAAACCCGTGGCGAGACCGGTCAGGGCAGTCGCCAGCGACCACCAGAGCACCGCGCCGCCCAGGGTGGCCTTCTGACCGAAGCGGTCGGCCAGCCAGCCCGCGGGCAATTGCAGCAGGGCGTACGACCAGAAGAAGGCCGACATGATCAGCCCCATCTCGGTCGCGTTGAGGGCGAATTCCTTGCTGATGAAGGGTGCGGCGGCGGAGAGCACCACCCGGTCGATGTAGTTGATGGCGATCGCCGTCCACATCAGTCCAGCGATGATCCAGCGAATCCTGGTGGCCTTGTTGTTGTTATCCATGATCAGGTTCCGAAAAGGGATGAAGGGTCAGGGAGTGACGACGACCGACTCCAGGGGGGCTGTGCCCGTGAGGGCGGCCACCACGTTGCGGGCGCAGGTGAGGCTGAGGATGTCCAGGGCGCCCGGGGTGTAGCCGGCGATGTGCGGCGACACCACCACGGCGGGCAGCCCGTATAGCGGGTGCTGGTTGGCCGGCTCGTCCTCGAACACGTCCAGGGCCGCGCCGCCCAGATGGCCGCTGTGCAGCGCCTGGTAGAGCGCCTCTTCGTCGACGATGCCGCCGCGCGCGGCGTTGATCAGGTGGGCACCCGGCTTCATCAGGCCCAGGCGCCGCGCATCCATCAGATGGCGAGTGGCGTCGGACAGGCCGATGTGCAGGGTGACGAAATCGGCCTCGGCGAGCAGCTCGTCCAGGGCGCGGAATTCGATGCGCTCGCGGTCGGCGAAGGCCTGGTCGGGGTAGGGGTCATGGGCGATGACGCGCATGGCGAAGCCACTGGCGCGACGTGCGACCTCCTTGCCGATGCTGCCCAGGCCGACGATGCCCAGGGTCTTTCCGTGGACATCCGCGCCAAACAGCCGCGGCCACTCGCCGGCGCGGGTCTCGCGGTCGGCGCGGGCGACCTGGCGGGCCGAGGCCAGCAGCAGGGCGAAGGTGTAGTCGGCCACCGCGTGGCGGTTGGAGTTGGGCACGTTGCACACGGTCACGCCGCCGGCGCGGGCCGCGTCCAGGTCGATGTTGTCGACCCCGACGCCGTGCTTGCACACCAGGCGCAGCTGCGGCAGGGCCGCGAAGGTGGCGGCGTCGAAGACATTGAAGGCGGTGATGGCCGCCTGGCACTCGGCGGCCGCGGCGATGAAACCCTCGGCATCGATGTCGGCGGGCAAGGTCACCACGTCGATGCCGTGGCGGGCCAGCAGCTCCAGCGGTTCGCGGGAATACTTGGCGAAGGACGGCGAGGTACAGACGACTTTCATGGTCATGCTCCTCAGGCGGCCTGGCTGGCGCGGTGGCGGCTGGCCAGTTCGGTGGCCTGGCGCAACGCTTCGATGAGGCTGCGCTCGTCGGCGATGCCCTTGCCGGCTATGTCGAAGGCGGTGCCATGGTCCACCGAGGTGCGGATCACCGGCAGGCCGACAGTGACGTTGACTCCCGCCTCCAGCCCCATGACCTTGACCGGGCCGTGGCCCTGGTCGTGATACATGGCCACCACGCAGTCGAAATCGCCGCGACCGGCGCGGAAGAACAGGGTGTCGGCGGGCAGCGGGCCTTCCACGCGCCAGCCGCGCGCACGCAGCTCGTCGATGGCCGGCTGGATCTTGGTCTCTTCCTCGCCGTAGCCGAATAGGCCGTTCTCGCCGGCGTGGGGATTGATGCCGCAGACGGCGATCAGGGGATCCTGGATGCCGGCGCGCAGCAGGGTGGCATGGGCACGCTCGATGGTGCGCTTGACCAGGCCCGGCTCGATGCGCGCGATGGCATCGATGATGCCGATGTGTGTGGTGACGTGGATGACCTTGAGGATTGGCGTCATCAGCATCATCGACACCTCCTCGGTGCCGGTTAGGTGCGCCAGCAGCTCGGTGTGGCCCGGAAAGATATGACCGCCGGCGTGCAGGGCTTCCTTGTTCAGCGGCGCGGTGCAGATGGCGTCGAGTTCACCGGCCGAGGTGAGCTGCACGGTGTGCTCGATGTAGCGATAGGCGGCGTCGCCGGCCAGGGCGGACAGTTTGCCGTAGGGCAGGTCGGCGGGGATCAGGCCCAGGTCGATGCAGTCCACCACCCCGGGCTGGAAGCGGGCCTGATCAGGCCGCTCGATGGCGTTGACCTGCAGACGACCGCCGACGATGCGATTGGCGTCTTCCAGGCGACCGGCGTCGCCGATGACCAATGGCCGGCAGCTGTCGTACACCGTGCCATGGGCCAGGGACTTCATGATGATCTCGGGACCGACGCCGGTGGCGTCACCCATGGTGATGCCGATGACGGGACGTTCAGACATGGTGGGCTTCCTTCTGCAGGGAGGCCGTGGCGGCCTGTGCGGGTAGGTGGGCGCGCAGGTGGCGCCAGGCGTCGAAGAGGGTGTCGGATTGGCCGAAGCCGCCGGCCTTGGTGACCACTGGCAAGAGGCGGCCATGCCAGTGGGCGCTGGCCAGGGCCACCCCCGGTGCGAGGGCGCCGTGCAGGTCCAGGGCGGCGATGCCTGCCTGGGCGAGCAGGGCGCGGGCGGTTTCGCCGCCGGTGGCCATGAGCGCGGCGGCCTCATGCAGGGCCGGCTGCAGCAGTTCGGCCAGGGCCTGGCTCAGGGCCGCGGCCTGGTGGGGATGCCGGGCTTGCTGGTCGAGGCTGACCAGGACGTCTTCGCCACCTGCCAGGCGCTGGGCCAGGGCCGCGCCCAAGGCCTGACGTTCGGCGGCGCGTTGCGGGTCCAGCAGCCACGCGGGGGCCAGCGTGTTCCAGTGTTGGTGGCTGCCGGCAGCCAGCCGTTCGGCCTGCGCCTGCGAGTGGCGCGACATGCTGCCGACCACCGTGAGGACCGGGCCATCGCTCCGAGGACCTGGGATGGGGCTACCGGTCAGGCCCAAGGCGTTGGGCAGGGCCTCGGCCAGGCCAGCTGAGCCGACCCAGAACAGTTGCCGCGAGAAGGGCGCGGAGGCCCACGCCAGTGCGTCCAGGTCCGATTGGTGCTGCGCATCGCAGACCAGCGCTCGCAGCCCACCGTCGAGGGCGCGGCGCAGGGCGGTGGCCAGGGCCACCGGCTGCCGCAGGGTAGCGAGGTCCAGGCAGGCACAGCTGACACCCTGATCGGTGAGTTGCGCGACCAAGTCGGCGCTGCCGGTCAGGGCCTCGTTATGCCAGACATCGGTCTGATCGACCGGTACGCCGTCCAGGTACTGAATGCCACCCCGGGTAGTGCGTCCCTGCGCCGGGTAGGCAGGTGCCACCAAAGCGAGACCGCGGGGCGCAAGGGCGGCCACCTCGGCGGCGACATTGCCTCTCAGGGTGGAGTCGATCTTCTTGTAGAGTGCGGCGCCGATCACCGCCGGATGGCCGAGCAGCGCGGCGTGGCGCGCAGCGGCAGCACTTGCGTCCAGGCGACGGCTGTCCAGGTCCAAGGCCGTCACCGGTGCCTGTGCATCCAGGGCCTCGACGTCGAGTAGCACCCGGGTCGCCTGCGTCTTGGCGAAACCCAGGGCGCAGTCGGCGGCGCCGCTGAGGTCGTCGGCCAGGATCAGCAGACGGGTCATGGCAGCAGGCGCCGGTACAGCGCCTGGATGTCGTCCAGACTCAGCGGCTTGGGATTGTTGACCATTAGCCGGGTCACCTTGGACGCCGCCACCGCCATGTCCGGCAGGTGCTCCTCACGGATGCCGAAGACAGCCAAGTCCTGGGGGATCTCCAGGGCGGCGGTCCAGGCGGCGATCTGTTCGATGAGCGTGTGCGCGGCAGCCTCGTCACTGTCTTCCTCACGGGCCAGGCCGCAGACCACGGCGGCTCGTTTCAAGCGTGGCGCGCAGCTGTCCAGGTTGAAGGCCATGACGTGGGGTAGCAGCATGGCGTTGGCCACCCCGTGGGTGACGTGGAACTTGCCCCCCAGGGGATAGGCAAGGGCATGCACGGCAGCGGTGCCGGCTGCGGTCAGGGCCACGCCGCCATAGGTGGAACCGAGCAGCATGTCGCTACGAGCGCGTACCGACTCCGGCTGCTGATAGGCCTCGACGATGCTGCCGGCGATCAGGCGCATGGACTCCAGGGCGAAGGTATCGCTGACCGGGTTGGCCTTGTTGGAGATGAAGGATTCCAGCGAATGGGTGAAGGCATCCATGCCGGTGGCGGCGGTGATGGCCTTGGGCAGGCTCAGGGTCAGCAGCGGATCGAGCAGCACCAGCGCAGGCAGCAGGTGGCGGCTTACGACACCCACCTTGAGCTCCTCGTCGGGCAGCGTGACGATGGCATTGGGCGTGACTTCCGAGCCGGTGCCGGCGGTGGTTGGGACCAGCACGGTGGGCAGCCCGGCGCGGGCGACCTGGTCGATCCCGAGCATGGACTTGAGCGACTGCTCGTTGGTGAGCATGACCGCGAACAGCTTGGCGGCATCCAGCACCGAGCCACCGCCGATGGCGAGCAGGGCATCGGGCTGGCGAGGCGAGACCTGCTCGCGAAAGACCTGTTCGATGTTCTCCAGGGTCGGCTCGATCTCGACGTTGTCGATCACGGCCACTTCGATGTCACGGGCGGCCAGTTGCGCCTTGACGCGATCGGTCACCCCCAGGCCATGCATGGCGTTCTGGGTCACCAGCACCACACGGCGCAGCGGGACGTCGAGGAGGGCGAGCTTGTCGCCGAGTTGATCCAGGGCGCCTGCGCCATGGACCAGATGTTTGACGGTCTGGAAATGATAGAGGGACATGGAGGCTCCGGATCAGTCGCGGTAGACGGCCAGCAGGCCTTCGAGCTTGTGCACCGTGGCGTCATCGAGCGGTGCGACCGGCGCACGGCAGGGACCGACCGGGACGTTGAGCAGGTCGGCGGCCTTCTTCAGCACCGACGGCATGGTGCCCAGCGCGAAGGCGTCGCGTAGGGGTCGCAGCTTTTCCTGGGCCGCGCGCGCTATGGCATGATCGCCGGCCTGGAAGGCGTTCCAGATGGTCATGACCACCTGGGGCACGGCATTGGCGGTGGCCGCCACGGCGCCATCACCGCCGGCCAGCAGGTTCCAGTAGATCAGGGAGTCGGTACCGGCGAAGACCGCGAAGTCGTCACTGCGGTACTTCATCATCTGTACCAGCGCATCGAAATTGCCGGCGCTGTCCTTGATGCCCTTGATCTGCGGGTGCTGGCTCAGGGCCGCGACGGCGCCGATGCCGATGGACATGCCGGTCTTGGCCGGAATGTTGTAGAGCATCAGGGGCAGGGCAGAGGCGTCACCGATGGCTTCGTAATGCGTGATCAGCTCTTTCTGGCTGACGGCATTGAAGTAGGGGGTGATGACCGACAGGGCATCGACGCCGCGATCGGCCATTTTTTTGTTCAGTTCGATCACTTCGTGAGTGGCGAAGGCGCCGGTGCCCGCTATGACCGGTACCCGGCCGCCGGCGGCATCCACGGTGAGCTCGGCGATGCGCAGCTTCTCGGCTTCGGAGAGGGCAAAGAATTCGCCATTGGTGCCCAGTACGAACAGGCCATGGACACCTGCGCCGATCAGGTTTTCGATCAGAACGCGCAAAGCGTTTTCGTCGACGCGCTGCTGGGCGTCGAAGGGGGTGACGAGGGCGGGAACGATGCCGCGGAATTTCATGGTCATGCCTACCTTGTGATTGTTCTGATCACAATAAAGCATGTTTTGATCTAATCGATCAATAGTGGTCTGGTTGATTTGTGGGTTGATGAATCCCTTGCCGAGAGTGATGAGGAAGGGATTCCAGGACCTGCCAGCGGTTTGTCTGCGTGCGAGCCTGATAGCTACGAGCCGAGCATGAGCGGTCCTGCGATGGCGTTGCGGTCATCTGCAATGCCTGGAAAACGAGGAACAAAGACGCTTGGTGGCAGCCGGAGTGGGCGGCCATCTGATTGATCACCCTGACAAAATTGTCACGGTCCAGTACCCCTTCCTGACCGAGCGATCAGGATAATTTGGCGGGGTCATCTCCTGGACCTCGAATCATGTCGCGCTTTCTTTCTTGCCTAACCGTCGCGCTGCTGGGCGCTACCTTGCTCGGTCAGGCGCAGGCAGCCCTGCCGCAGCACCCCGATCTCGACTTGGATGCCGCACATCGACTGGCGCAAGCCGCACCCTGCAGCGCTGCGCTCGCGGTGCTCGACCGCAGCGGTCAAATGATCCTTTTGCAGCGCGATACCCGCGTCGGGCCGCATAACGCCGAGGCGGCTCGCCGCAAGGCCTTCACCGCCCTGTCCACGCGCACCCCGTCCCAGGCGCTGGCCGAGCGCGCTCGGCAGAACCCGGACGCTGCCAATCTCGTCACCTTGCCCGAGTTGCTGCTGTTGGGCGGCGGCATCCCCCTCTATGAAGGCGACCAGTTGGTCGGCGCCCTGGGCATCGCCGGTGCCGGCGGTGGCGGGGCGGACGAGCGTTGTGCGCTGACGGCTGCTGAACACCTCAATCTCACCTCCCATCCTTGAAGGAGATCTTCATGAAGACGTTCGTTCTGTTGTCTGGCCTGGCCCTGTCCGGCCTTGCCGTCGCCGCGCCCAATCCCCTGAGCGTCCATGTGCTCAACCTGGAGGACGGCAAGCCGTCGGCCGGGGTGCACGTGACCCTGGAACGCCAGGTAGGGCAGGGCTGGCAGCCGCTGGCGGAAGAGGTCACCAACGACCAGGGTCGGGTGCCGGCGCTGTTCCCCAAGGAGCGGACCTTCGAGAAGGGTGAATACCGCGTGGTCTTCAAGACCGGGGACTACTATCGCCAGCAGGGCCGTAGTGCCTTCTTCCCGGAAATCCCTGTGGTATTCGACGTCACCCAACCGGAGCAGCACTACCATATCCCGCTGCTGCTGAGTCCCTACGGCTTCAGTACCTATCGAGGTTCCTAGATCAGTTGAGGGGTGAGGTGCCTTGCCGGAGCTACCGCTGGGATAGGTGAGGCCTAGCCAGTGATGATGGAAGGGCATCCCCCTGGTCATCTTGCCGAGCTCCGCTTAGATGGGCACAACCTCTCGGCTGGCCGGGGGGACGACTCCTGCTGGTCGATCCCTTCGTGGTGTCTTGAACGAAAGGTGATGGCTTTTCCGGCCACACCTCTCGTCGTTTAAAACGCCGCCATCAAACGAGATGATGCCAAGGAGGTAATCCACCTGCGATCCAGCTGTTTGCAGGTTTGGGCGTTCTTTTCGGCAATACGCGTTCACGCGGTCAACGACCTCTATGCGGCGCATTACGGGGATGTATCTGTCTAGCCTGTAATAGCGCTGACGTAGTCATAGGCTCTTTCCTGCTGGCCAAGATTCGCGTGAAGCGGGAGCAGTGAAACAGCGCCTGGCAGGAGAAGAAGCCCATCGTCATCGCGTTAATCGTTTTTGCCTCCCGTTATTTCTCCAGTCGATGTCGTTGATACTGTCTGACTGATGGCGTTCGCCGTGTTTTTGACCAGGAGCCGGTGCCTATGCCGCTAGATCAAGATCTTCCTCTATTACCCTGGCTAGTCATGTGCCTGGCCGTAAACGGATCATGGCGATGAGCCAGGACTTCGCTTCGCTGCGAGGCAGCCAGCAGGGTCCGGTGCTCTTGCTGGCGTCGGGGCCGTCGGCGGGGGAACTCCGCCTGGAAGCCTGGCGTGATGTGCCAGTCATTACCATGAACGGCGCCATTGCCAAATTGACGAAGAGCGCCATCGAGCCGTTGTTCTATGTCTGTAGTGATCTGAGTTTTGCCGCCCAGCAGCCCGAACTCTATGCGCAGGGCCTCGAACGCGCCCAGCACCTGGCATTGTGGCCGGAGGCCATCGATGAGTTGTCAGCCGGGTTGCATGGCAAGGCGCATGGGCTCAAGCGGGCGCCCAGTACCCGACTGGAGCACTACCTCGGCGCTGAGCGTGCCCAGGCGCAACGTGTCCATACGCTGCTCAGTCGCCGGGCACGCGACATCGGTTTCAGTCGGGACATGGACTACGGCATCTTCGATGTACGGACCGTCGCCTTTATCGCCCTTCAATTAGCCTATCACCTGGGTTTCAGCGAGATTTATCTGGCCGGTGTCGATCTCAATGCCCAGGCCCCACGCTTCTACGAAGGCAGTACGGACCCGAGATCGCCCTGCGGTCTGGACGAACATCTGCACAACCGTATCTTGCCCGGCCTCAAGGTCATGCAGGACGTCATGACCGCCGACGGTCGGCAGGTCCTCAACCTGTCTCGCTGCAGCCGTATTCCTGCGCAACTCATCCCGCGCGCCGATCTGGCCTACGTGGAGGCGGCCTGGCTGGGGCAGCGGACCCGTCAAGCCGGTTGACGACGAAGCTTCAGTATTCCTGCCGCGTCGGGCGGAAGAGGATTTCGTTGATATCCACGTCGTCCGGTTGGCTCAAGGCGTAGATGACTGCCCGGGCAAAGGCATCGGCGGGAATGGCGAGCTCATAGAGCTTGCGAACGTTTTCAGCGACGTCTGCTTCGGTGATGGAGTCGGGTAACTCCGTGGCAACCGCGCCGGGGGAAAGGATGGTGGTGCGCAGGCCATAGGGCTTGACCTCCTGGCGCAAGCCTTCGGAGATGATCCGTACGGCATGCTTGGTGGCCGAATAGACGGTGCTGCCGGCGCGGACCTTATGGCCGGCGACCGAGGCGACGTTGATGATGTGGCCGCTCTTCTGCGTTTGCATGGCCGGCAGTACCGCGGCGATGCCATAGAGCACGCCCTTGATGTTGACGTCGATCATCTGGTCCCAGTCTTCCAGACGCCGCCGGTCCAGTGGCGAATGCGGCATCAGCCCGGCGTTGTTGAGCATGACGTCGACACGACCATGGTGCTCCAACGCCAGATCGACCAGGGCCTGGACCTGCTCGGCCCGGGTCACGTCGGTGGCCTTGACCTCGACCTGGGCGCCCAAGGACCGCAGATCGGTTGCCAGAGCTTCCAGACGTTCAAGTCGGCGCGCGCCCAGCACCAGGTGCGCGCCGTGTTGGGCCAGCATGCGCGCGGTGGCCTCACCCAGGCCGCTGCTGGCCCCCGTAATGACGACGACCTTGTCTCGGATGTTGTCGCTCATGGAAAGCTGCTCCTGAAGGCTGTTGAAAGTCATCAGACTTCATACCTTACTTAAGGTGCATGGGCTGATGCGGCTGTTCTCCACTGGGCTTCGCTTACGCAGGTCTACGGCAGGCCCTCAGGCGCCACGACATTCTGTCGAAATTTCAGAGCGGCCAGTCCGCAGTCAACGCCAACCGAGGGTAAGACCCCAGACCACCACATAGCGCGTGGCCTTGGCCAGGGTCACCACCAGCAGAAAGCGCCACAGCGGTTCGCGCATCACCCCGGCCACCAGGGTGAGGGGATCGCCGATCACGGGCGTCCAGCTGAGCAGCAGCGACCACCAGCCCCAGCGCTGATAGGCCGCCTGGATGCGGGCAAGGCGTTGCGGCGACACCGGAAACCAGCGGCGCTGGCGAAAGCGTTCGAGGTGGGTGCCCAGCCACCAGTTCAGCGTCGAACCCGCGACATTGCCCAGCGTCGCGGCCAGCAGCAGGAGCGCCGTGGCATAGCGCTCGGTGAGCAGCAGCCCGGCCAGGGCCGCTTCCGACTGCAGGGGCAGCAGGGTGGCCGCGCCAAAGGCGAGGGTGGCCAGGCCTAGGTAGACGCTCAGGGCTTCCAGAATGAAGCTCCCGCAAGGAAAGCCATTAAGGGTCTGTCTCGGGTCGGGACGAAGCCGCCGAGCATAGCGCCATTAGCCGCGCTACGCCGCCTCTCGACCCTGAGCCCTAATGCTCAACCCAGCCTGGCGATCCAGTCCGCGACCGAATCGCCGCTGCTCATGTCCGGCTGCACCAGGCCATCGATCATGAAGGCCGGCGAGACATGGATGCCGTTCTGCCGGGCGTACTTGCAGTGCCACTTGATGGCGTGCTGCAGGTCCGGCTTGGCGAAGGCGTCGGCCAGGGCCAGGCCGCTGTAACGCTCCAGGCGCGCGATGATGTCGTTGGGTGTGGCCTCACGGTTAGGCCCGGTGGCGTGATCCTTGAACTCGAACTCCTCGCGGTGGGCGGCCACTGCCGCCAAGACCGCCTTTGCACTCTCCTTGCCCCCCTTCCAGGGTGGCGGCGGCCAGGACGCAGCGCACCACCACCCCGGAGAACAGGTGCCAGGGCTGGGATTGCAGGCGGATCTTCAGGGTGATCCGCTCAGGGCCGGCCTGGGCCAGCAGGTCGTCGAGCTTGTTGAAGGCCTTGACCGAGAAGGGACAGGTAGGCTCGAGAAAGACTTCGAAGGTGCGGGGGCCATGACCCCAGGTGAGCGTGTCTGCGTACATCATGAAACTCCAACCGAATTGAGCGAAGCGATCAGGTTGTGACCGCGCGCTGTCCCGGGCGTTTTCCAGGATTCAGGACGGCGCGGGACGCCTCAGGGAATCAGCCGTCGCCTGCGCATGTCCTCCAGATGCGCGAGCAAGACCTCGTCGGACCTCAGGATCATCTGCCCAAAACCCGCTTGCCGCGCCTTGGTCACGTCGAAGATGGCGTCCTTCTCGACATGGAAGATGAAATCGCCAAAGGCGCCGGGTGCGATTCGTTCGGGATCGGCCTCGGCCAGTCCTTCGCGCTCTGCCAGCGCCTGCCAGACCGGGTTCAGCGCGGTCAGGCGCTGGGCCAGGGAGATAGGTTGCGGCTCGCCCACGTCCAGACCGAACCAGTCGGCCAGCTGCGGCCAGACGTGACTCCAGCGGAAGACGTCGCCATTGGTGAGGTTGTAGGCACCGTCGCGTTCTTCTTCCGCTGCCCAGACCGCGGCGTCGCCCAATAGCGGCGCAGCGGTGACGTTGACCAGGGCGCCGCGGTAGGCCTGCTCCGTTCCGGGAAACTGCATGGCCGTGCCGGTCTCGCGACAGAGCGCGCCATAGAGGCCGATGAGGTTGCCCAGATTCATGGCCGATCCCAGCGAATGGCCGATGACGATGTCGGGCCTCAACGCCGTCCAGCGAATGCCATCAGCTTCGAGACTGCGGACGAAGTCTTCATGGCGGAAGTAGAGGTTGGGCGGGAAGTGACGACTGTCGTCCTCGCGGGCCGGCGTCTTGTAGACCCCTAGGTGAGCGCCGTAGATCTTGCCGCCCTGGACGAAGGTGATGCGGTCCAGGGGCGCTCCGGCGCTACGCACCGCGCCCACCAGGTTCTCCAGCATGGCGGCGTTTTCGTCCGCCTCCACGCCTGGATCGGGGTTCGGCTTGAGGGCGCTGTAGAAGAGATGGGTCACGCCGGCCAGGTCGGCCTTGGCCGCTGCCAGGCTATTCCGGTCCAGCAGGTCGGCGGTCAGATGGGGAAAGCGGCTTGGGCCCTGTTTCGAGCGGCCAACGGTGATGATGGACCAGCCGGTCTTGGCGAAGGCCTCCAGCACGGCCTGGCCGATGATGCCGCTGGCGCCGGCGATGAGCAGCTGTCTTCCGGTCATGGGGTCTCCCGATAAGGTCTGGTGAAAGATGAAGAAAAGACCCTGGTGCCTGATGCTTTGTCCCCGTGGCGGGCCGGACGGTAGGCGGGCGAAAACCAATGTCCTGCTCGCGCAGGCACGGCTACTGTGGCAATAACGCCTGCGGCTTTGGAGAACCTCCCTTGATCAACCCATCCGGCACAGCTGCCATTCTCGACTCCCTGCTCGGCGAACTCGTCGCCGCCCTCGAACTGCCTGCCTCCCTGGCGTCGGCCCTGCAGGTTCAGGGTAGCGGCAGTCTCGCCTCCTGCTTTCCGGTCAGCGACCTGGCCACGGCGGCGATCGGTGTCGCCGGATTGGCCATCGCCGACCTGCTGGCCGAGAGAGGAGCCGCGGTCCCGGTAGAGGTGGATCGTCATCTCGCCGCGGCCTGGTTCAAGACAACCTTGCGCCCCCTGGGCTGGGAATTGCCGGGCGTCTGGGACCCGGTCACCGGTGATTACCGCACCCGTGACGGCTGGTTGCGGTTGCACGCCAACGCGCCGCATCACCGAGAGCGCGCCCTGGCCGTGCTGGGTTGCACCAACAGCCATGACGCCGTCGCGCGGGCCATGGCCGATTGGCCTGGCGAAGCCCTGGAAACGGCCATCGTCGCGGCGGGTGGCTGCGCGGCCAAGCTCCGCACCCAGGCCGATTGGCAGGCGCATCCGCAGGGGCAAGCCGTCCGCGCCGAACCCCTGATCGCTCAGGAATGGACGGCTGCCGATACAGCGCTGGATTGGCAGCCGGATCCATGGCGTCCCTTGCAGGGCATTCGGGTCCTCGACCTGACCCGGATCCTCGCCGGGCCCATCGCCACGCGATTGCTGGCTGGACTGGGCGCCGAGGTGCTACGGATCGATCCGCCCGGCTGGGACGAGCCGGCCCAGGCGCCCGAAGTCACCCTCGGCAAGCGCTGCGCACGGCTCGATCTCAGGCGACCTGCCGATCGCCAGCGCTTCGCGGCGCTGCTGGTCGAGGCGGACATCCTGGTTCACGGCTATCGCGCCGATGCGCTGGAACGGCTGGGTTACGGAGGGGCGCAGCGACGCGCGCTCAATCCCGGCCTGATCGATGTGTCCCTCTGCGCCTATGGCTGGAGCGGTCCCTGGGCGCTACGGCGGGGCTACGACAGCCTGGTGCAGATGTCTTGTGGCATCGCGGCGGCCGGCAGTGAGTGGCGGCAGGCGGAGCAGCCGGTGCCCCTGCCGGTCCAGGCGCTCGACCATGCCACTGGCTATCTGATGGCCGCCGCGGCCATTCGGGGACTGGCGCGGCGTCAGCGGGAGGGGCGAGCGTTGACGGCGCGCCTGTCACTGGCGCGTACCGCCTGGCTGCTGACCGAGCGACCGGGCGCGTGCGGCGGTCCCGCTTACCACGGGCCGGAGGAAGGGGATTACCGCAAGGAACAGGAACTAACCGCCTGGGGATCGGCGTTGCGCTTGCGAGCGCCGCTCCGGATTGGCGGGGTCGAGCTGCAGTGGCGGCGCCCCGCGACGCGACTCGGATCCGCCACGGCGGACTGGAGCCGCTAGGGTGCAGCAGACACCTGCTGCACCCTCCGGTGGGATCAGTCCAGGTCGCTGGCCGAATGCCGCTCGGCCACTTGCTCGCCGGCCTCACCCCAGGTGCGATTGACCCGGCGACCACGCTGCACCGCCGGCCGGGCGGCGATGGCCTGCGCCCAGCGCTGGACGTGGGTGTAGTCCTGTACGGCAAGGAATTCCGCGGCGTTGTACAACTGGCCCAGCACCAGGTTGCCGTACCAGCTCCAGATGGCGATGTCGGCGATGCCGTATTCCTCGCCAGCCACATAGCTGCGCTCGGCCAGCAGACGGTCGAGCACATCGAGTTGGCGCTTGGCTTCCATGGCGTAGCGGTTGATGGGGTATTCGAGCTTTTCCGGCGCATAGGCATAGAAATGCCCGAAGCCACCGCCTAGGAAGGGCGCGGAGCCCATCTGCCAGAACAGCCAGTTCAGCGTCTCGGTGCGACCGGCGTGATCCTTCGGGATGAAGGCGCCAAAGCTGTCGGCGAGATAGAGCAGGATGGCACCGGATTCGAAGACGCGCAGCGGCTCGGCGCCCCGACGATCCACCAGGGCCGGGATCTTGGAGTTGGGATTGATCTCCACGAAGCCGCTGGAAAACTGATCGCCCTCGTTGATACGGATCAGCCAGGCGTCGTACTCGGCGTCGGTATGTCCGAGCGCCAGCAGCTCTTCCAGCAGGATCGTCACCTTCATCCCATTGGGCGTGCCCAGGGAATACAGCTGGAAGGGGTGCTCGCCGACCGGCAGTTCCTGGTCGTGGGTCGG
Source organism: Pseudomonas sp. Marseille-Q7302 (assembly GCF_965111925.1). NCBI lineage: Bacteria > Pseudomonadati > Pseudomonadota > Gammaproteobacteria > Pseudomonadales > Pseudomonadaceae > Pseudomonas > Pseudomonas sp. Marseille-Q7302. The sequence continues at coordinate 1,787,607 of NZ_CBCOPK010000001.1, forward strand.
GCCGGCAATGGGGCGGTTGATGCTGGCGAAGTTGCCGCCGGAGGTGGTGGGAGTCCAGACGCGTGGGGGAGTGTAGGAATCGGTCATGGTGGCACTGTCCTCTGTCGGCACGGATTGGTAGTTCGATCATAACCGAACTTTGCGCTTGGTCTGTCAATGGTCTCAAGCGCGTAACAGACCAGGTCCAGCAGCGCAGGCAGACACGGTAGATCAGTGATCCATGCAGACGCCGCCTGCCAGCGCACGGCAGCCGATCAGGCGTTCTGTTCGGTCAGTCGCTGCACGGTAAGGCTACGGTACTGGCGCGGGGTCATGCCCTTGAGCTGGTGGAAGCGGCGGTTGAAGTTGGAGATGTTGTTGAAGCCCGCCTCGAAGCAGATGTCGGTGACCGGCATGCGACTGTGGGAGAGCATCTCGCAGGCCTTGCTGATGCGCAGGCTGTTGACGAATTCGACGAAGGTACGACCGGTGGCCTGGCGGAAGAAGCGCGAAAAATAGGTCGGCGTCATGCCCAGGTGCTCGGCCACTTCCTCCTGGGTGAAGTCGCGCTGGTAGTGATCGAAGATGAAGTTCAGGGCACGGTTGGTGCGATCCACCGCCTGTTCGCTGGCAGTGGCCGGCTCGACGCTGCCGGAGAGCAGCTGATAGCGCTCCGAGGTGGCCAGCGCCTCCATCAGCACCAGGAAATGACCGAGGCGGGTCGCGCCGCCACTGTCGGCGATCTGCTGTAGCAACACCTCGGCACGGGCGATCAACTGCGAATCGTGGAATTCGATGCCGTAGCGCGCCCGCTCCAGCAAGGGGGCCAGACCGCTCAACTCGGGAAACACCGCCGTGGCGTTGTCCACCGTCTCATTGGTGAAGTTGACCAGCATGTCGCGCTTGGCCACCACCTCGCCCTCGGCGATTCGGCTGATCCAGTTGTGTGGCAGGTGGGGGCCGGTCAGAAACAGGCTGCCTGGATAGAAGTTGCCGATGTAGTCGCCGATGAAGGCCGTGCCTGAACTGGCCACGATCAGGTGCAGCTCGTATTCCTTGTGGAAATGCCAGCGCACCAGCGGACAGGGAAAACCATGCTCCCGGTAGATCACCGAGTGACCGCTCAGGTCCTCCATCAACTCGTAGGAGGGATTGCTCTTGCGCAGGGACTGACTCATGGGGCGACCCATCGCTCACGTTGGTCCTGATCCTGGCCCTGTTCGCCGCGTGGTGCAACCCCGTCTCAGGCGGGCCGCAGCACCACTGCGGCGCGCAGCTTGCCGCGGCCGAAGCGACTCATCTTGTCGAACTCGGCGTGGGAGACGGGAATGTGCTGACAGTCCAGCTCCCGCCGGTGCTGGCTGTGGTCGACATCGGGATCATGCAGGTAGACGAAGTCCTCGTCGCAGTCGGTGACCAGCACCCAGTGTGGCCCCTTGGCCTTGGTCAGCCGGAAGGAGCTGATCAGCACCAGGGGAAAGGCGCCTTCGGCGACCCAGCCAGCCACGTCCAGGCGGGTACGGTAGAGACGCTCGATGGGCGACTGCTTGACCTCGGCGCTGAAGTCTTCATGTACCAGGCGCATGACTTCCTTCTTCTCTTCGCTGCGGACCCCATCGAGAAACAGCGGGCCCCGGGTGTTGACCTGCAAGGTCACGCGGAAGCCGCGTCGCTGGGCGGCCAGGGCCAGGCCATGGGGGCCGCAACCACCATGGCCCGCGGTCATGTAGATGGTCGTGGCTTCACGCCATAGCCGCAGTTCCTCACGCCGCTCCAATGGCCGGCCCGGCTGCAGCGCGCCCATGGCCATCAGCAGGCAGGACGGGCCACAGGTGAAGTCGGTGGTCTGGCGATAGAAGGGCACGGGGCGCGCCTGACCTTCTCGCGGTTGGCGGATACGCTTTTCGAAGCGCAGCGCCTGGCTGTGGTCTTCGTAGTAGTCCTCTACCGTAGCGAAGGGCAAATAGCCGTTGCGCTCATAGAGGCCGATGGCGGCGGCGTTGTCCGGTCGTACTTCCAGGCGCAGATAGGCGCAGTCGCGCTCCAGCGCCTCGGCTTCGGCGGCGTCGAGCAGGCGTTGACCCAGACGATGGCCACGGGCCGCCGGATCGACGGCGATGGAGTAGAGACGCGCCATCGAGGTGTTCTGGTGAAACAGCACCAGGGCGTAGCCGGCCACCTGGCGGTCGCTTTCCGCCAGGATGAGCACGGCGTTCGCCCGGGTGAGCATCCAGTGGAAATTGCGCCGGGAAAGGCGGTCATAGCTGAAGCAGCGGGCTTCCAGATCGACCAGTGCCGCCAGATCGTCCAGCCCGGCGGGCCTGAGCATGAAACTCATCGCGAAGGATTCTCCTGGAGCAGAGCGGGCAGCCTGGCATGGTTAAGCAACGGTTAATAGCACCCGCGTTACAACAGTTGGAGTGGTCAGGCGGCATCCGGGTTTCCGCCGCCACCACGCCCCGCATCGAGGAGGTCCAGTGAGCAAGCTGTATATCGTCGTGGAACGCAAGGAAGACTGGTCGTCCTACTATCCCAGCGAAGACGTCATCACCGCCCAGGAATACCTGGAGCAGTCCAACGAACAGGACAATGGCAAGCGGGTCCAGGTCATCAACCTCTGCCGCAGCCAGAAGTACCTCGGCCACGGCTACTACTGCTCGCTCCTCGCCGAAGCCCGGGGGCACAAGGTCATCCCCTCCGTGCGCACCATCAGCGAGTTGGCGCGCAAGTCGCTCTATGGCCTGGCCCTGGAGGACCTGGACAAGCTGCTAACCAAGGCGCTGGCCGGCCATCCCTATGGCAGCGCCGATGGCTTCACCCTCACGCTCTATTTTGGCAATACCGACATCGCCCCCTTGCAGGATTTGGCGCGCCAGGTCTTCGAGGCCTTTCCCTGTCCGCTGCTGCTCGTGGAATTTCGCCGCGACCGTGCCGGTTGGCACATCGGCGGACTCAAGCTGGGCAGCATCCACAAGCTGCACGAACAGCAGGAAGATCACTTCGCCAACGCCCTCGACGGCTTCAGTCGCCGCGTCTGGCTAAAGCCCGGCCGCCGCGAGAAGTACCGATTCGACCTCGCCATCCTGCATGACCCCAAGGAAGCCTTTCCACCCTCCGATGCCAAGGCGCTGAAGAACTTCGTGCGCGTCGGCAAGCACCTGGGCATGGACGTGGAGCTGATCGAAAAGAAGGACTATGCGCGACTGGGTGAATTCGACGCCCTGTTCATTCGCGAGACCACCGCCATCGATCACCATACCTATCGCTTCGCCAAGAAAGCCGAAAGCGAGGGCCTGGTCGTGATGGACGATCCGCGCTCGATCCTCAGATGCACCAACAAGGTCTATCTGGCCGATCTCCTGCGCGCTCACAAGCTGGACATGCCCGCCACCGAGATCCTCTACAAGGACAATCCCGGCCAGCTCGAAGGGCTCGGCGAGCGCCTGGGCTTTCCGCTGGTGCTGAAGATTCCTGATGGCTCCTTTTCCCGGGGTGTCATCAAGGTCGAGGACCCGGCGCAGCTGCGCAAGGCCAGTGCCGAATTGTTCGAGCGTTCGGTGCTATTGCTGGCACAGGAATTCTTCTATACCGAATACGACTGGCGCATCGGCGTGCTCAACCAGGAGCCGATCTTTGCCTGCCAGTACTTCATGTCCAAGGGCCACTGGCAGATCTACGACCACAGCGCCTGCGCCACCGAGGTCAGCGGCGATTTCCGTACCCTGGCGGTGCAGGACGCGCCCCACGCCGTGGTCGAACTGGCAGTACGCACTGCCAACCTGATTGGCGACGGTCTCTATGGCGTGGACCTGAAACAGGCAGGCGACAAGCTGGCGGTGATCGAGGTGAACGACAACCCCAACATCGATTGCGGGGTGGAGGACCTGGTGCTCAAGGATGATCTCTACGCCCTGGTCCTGGAGGAATTCATCCGGCGGCTGGAGTCGCAACGCGGTGGACAACCCTGGTAACGCGCCAGGGTCGCGGGGCCGTAGGTTGGGCTGAAGCGTAGCGAAGCCCAACAGTCCAGACTGACTCCGCTAGGTTGGGCTCAGACGGTAGAGCCGCCTCAGCCCAACCTACAGAAACGGACTCAGGCGCCGTGGCACTTCTTGAATTTCTTCTCGCTGCCGCAGGGGCAGGGATCGTTGCGACCCACTTCCTTCAGCGGATTGCGCACCGGCTCCTGGGCATGGCCATGGTTGCAGTGCGGGCCGTGCACATGGTGGGCATGGCCGTGATCGTGGTCATGGTCGTGATTGCAATCGGGACCGTGGACGTGCTGGTTCATCTCATAACTCCGGGATGTAGGCGCCAGGCACGAACTGCCCCTGGCGAGAAAAATGGACACTGCGGCCGAACAGCCAGCCGGTCTTCACCCGGCCACGCAGGCGGTAGTTGATCGGCTCGTTGGGGTTCTCCAGCATGCGGCCGACGTCCTTCACGTAGCGCCACAGGTTGGTCTGTACCGGTACGGAGAAGCTGCGCCGACCATTGGCCGGCACCGACGAGTGCAGGTTGGTGACGCCCTGGGACAGCAGCAGGTCGTTCAGGTAGACCGTATAGGCCAGGCTGCGTACGGGCAGGGTGCTGTCGTTGGGGTTCTGGACGCGGAAGTGCAGCACGAAGTCCTGGCTCCAGAGCCGGGCGCGGATCAGCTCGACACCGGTCAGCTCGACCTGGGGTTCTTCGTAGTTGTGCCCGATGTAGGTACAACCGCCAAGGCTGCTCAGCAAGACGCCGAGCAGGGTGATGAACAAGGCCTGGCGAAGCATGCGGCACTCCCGTTTTCTGCGCAGTTTAACAAGCACCGATTGCTGCACAAGTCGGGGCCGCTTGGCACAGGCTAACAAAAAAACGGCGGGGCCAGTCGACCACGCAGACTGGACCGGCCCGACGTGACGTTGCATCCTGCATCCCTTGCCGTGACCGAGGAGGTCGTCATGTCCGCCGTTCTCTATGAAATCGCCTTCCAAGGCGAGCTGATCGCCGGCGCCGATGCGCAGCAGGCCCGGCAGAATCTGATGCGACTGTTTCAGGCGGATGAACAGCGCATCGCCGTGCTTTTCTCCGGTCGCCGCATGATCATCAAGAATCGCCTGGATGCGGCGACGGCCGAGCGCTATCGCGCCACCCTGGCCCAGGCCGGGGCGCTGGTCGAGGTCGCGCCCATGGCCGAGACGGTCGAGCCGGCGGCGGCGCCAACCGAGACCCGGGCAGAGCCAGCACCGGCACCTGTACCCCTGTCCTCGCCATCCTCCGCTGAACGCGGGTCACTGTCAGTCGCGCCCCGGGATGCGGTGATGGCCGCCTTCGTCGATGTCCAGGCGCCGGATTTCGGACTGGCGCCGGTGGGCGCCGATCTCCATGATCACAACGCGCCGGTGGCACCCCCGCAGGTTGACCTCTCGCACCTGAGTCTGGCCCCGGTGGGTAGCGATCTGGCTCCAGCATCCGCGGCGCTGCCTGTGGCGGTTCCGGACACGGATCACCTCACGCTTGCCCGGGAAGAGCCCTAGTCGGTCTACAGGAAACCGGCACAGCACTTCTTGAACTTGGCACCACTGCCGCACAGGCAGGCATCATTGCGACCCGGCAGGGGACGCACGGTCGGGTCGAGAAAGTACCAGCGGCCCTCGCGCTGGACGAAGCCCGAGCGCTCTTCATGACGATGGGCCCCGCGCCCATCCTCCCAGCGTGCGACGAAGCTGACCCGGGCATGCTGCGCATCGCCTGGCTCGGGGCGATGCTCCAGCACCTGCAAACCCTGCCAGCGACTGCCCAGGCTCCAGGCCGCCAGGGCCTCCCGGTCCAGCTGTTGCTGCTGCGCGGGCGCCGTGGTGGCTACCAGGTAGTCGATCAGCCCCAGCACGTAGGCGCTGTAGCGCGAGCGCATCAGCCGTTCGGCATCGGGCGCCGGAAGGCCTTCATGGAACGGACCGCAACAGTCGCCGAGCGGGCGGTCCGAGCCACAGGGGCAGGGGGCCATGGATTGCATCTCACCACCAGTACTTGCCGAAATTCTGCGGATTGGCCCAGAACCGGGCATTGAGCCAGTCCGGGACCTGCTTGTAGTCGTGCAGATCATAGCTGAACAGGGTGACCACCTGGCCTTCGCGGGCGAAGCGTTCGCTGGCCTGCAGGGCGAGGGCGTAGAAATCCGTCGCCTGCCAGTCGCTGGCGGCCAGGTCCACCAGCACGGCCAGCCGCGAGGTGTTGAAGTTGCGCAGACCGCCGAGCAATTCGCGGCCCTGGCGCAATGGCAGGTGTTCGAGGCAGTCGGCGACGATCACCAGATCGTAGCGTTCGGCCAGCAGCGTAGGGTCCTCGTGCGGTGCCGAGGCGTGCAGCAGCTGGCATTGGGGGTGAGCGTCCACATAGGCTTGCAGCGCCGGCAAGGGTTCGCGTGCCACGCACAGCAGGCGCGTGGGTCTATGGTGCTCGAGCAAGCTTGCCAGAGCCTCTTGCGGGGTACGGGACGAGAATATCTTTGCCATTAAGGGAACCCTAATCAAATCGCGATTGACTAAGCAACCAGCGTTGTCAAGATGTGTACGCCACCATTAGTCTGACAGCGCAATACAACGAAAGACGAGCCTAACTCGCGGCACTAGGTCTATAGGAGACCCTTCATGAGCAAGAGCATCGCAAGGACAGCTTTACCCCTCATCCTGGCAAGCACCGTGCTGGCCGGTTGCGCGGGCGGCGTACAGAAATCCGATTGGCCGGTGTGCGCTGCGGTAGGCGCGCTGGTCGGCGGCGCGGCAGGTGCTACTCAGAGCGGTAACGTCGCCGGCATGGCGGCCCTGGGTATCGGTACCACCGCAGGCGCCTATTGCTGGGTGCATGGCAAGGGTAACGAGCAGGTCGCTCGCATGGAGCCCGCTCCGGCTCCGGCGCCCGCACCGGCCCCCGCGCCGGCACCGCTGCCCAAGCAGGAAGTGATCACCGCGCGTGACCTGCACTTCGCCTTCGACTCCGCTGAAGTCAGTCCGCAGGACCGTGCCCAGCTCGATGGTATCGCCGGCCGTCTGCGTGGCGAAGCCGCCAGCACCCGTCTGTCGATCACCGGTCACACCGACAGCAAGGGTACCGATGCCTACAACCAGCGTCTGTCCGAGCGTCGTGCCAAGTCGGTCAGCAACTACCTGATCCAGGCCGGTGTGCCGGCGGCCAGCGTCGTGTCCGTGAAGGGCATGGGCGAGCGTCAGCCGATCGCGACCAACGAGACCGCTGAAGGCCGTGCCACCAACCGTCGCGTCGAAATCCAGATCGACCGCGAGTGATGCAGGGGCGGCGGACCGAGGTCCGCCGCCTTTACTTTTTCCGGCGATAGGCGTTATGGTCCGATCCATCTCGTCCTCCTGCTGGAATCCATGAAAACCCTGTCCCTTACCGGCAAAGTTCTTCTTCTGCTGTTCTGGCTTGCCGCAGCCGCCGCCCTCGCTCTGCCTCTCGCTCGTCCCTTCCCCGAATTGCTCGCGCTGGTCGCCCTGGCCCTGCTGCTGCTGCACCTGGGTGAAGTCTTCGCCAGCCGTCGTGCCTTGCGTCTGCGTCGCCACCCCTGGCTCGACCGCGTGAGCCTGTTGATCTTTGGCGCCTTTCATCGCCTGCCCCCACAGCTGCCGAGCGCCTGATCGGCCTGCGACCACAACGTTGGGCGCATCCTGACGACAGGCGCGTTATCATAGCGCCCAAGATCCATTACTGTAGATGCATACAGCGCTCGTCCGCCGGACGTGGCGCTGCTTTGCCATCGCCCGGAACCAGGCATGCTCAGCACCGAACTCAAGACCCAGATCCAGGGCGCCTACACGCGTTTCCTCGAAGCCAAGTCGCTCAAGCCACGCTATGGCCAGCGCCTGATGATCGCGGAAACCGCCAAGGGCCTGGGCGCCATCACCCAGGACGGGGAGGGCCACCGCGAAGGTGAGCCGGCCGTGGTGGCGGTGGAGGCGGGCACGGGTACCGGCAAGACCGTGGCCTATGCCCTGGCCGCCATCCCCGCGGCCAAGGCTGCCGGCAAGCGTCTGGTGATCGCCACGGCGACGGTGGCGTTGCAGGAGCAGATCGTGCACAAGGACCTGCCGGACATCCTGCGCAACAGCGGGCTGTCCTTCAGCTTCGCCTTGGCCAAGGGGCGCGGGCGCTATCTCTGCCTGTCCAAGCTGGACATGCTGCTGCAGGAAGGCCAGGCCCAGAACGCCACCGCCCAGCTGTTCGCCGAGGACGGCTTCAAGATCGATGTGGACGAGTCGTCCAACGAACTGTTCGGCAAGATGATCGAGCGCCTGGCCGGCAATCGCTGGGACGGTGACCGCGACAGTTGGCCGGAAGCCATCGAAGACGTGCAGTGGTCGCGCATCACTACCGACCACAGCCAGTGCACCAATCGCCACTGCCCGAATTTCCAGCAGTGCGCCTTCTACCGGGCGCGTGAGGGCATGACCAAGGTCGATGTCATCGTCACCAACCATGACCTGGTGCTGGCCGACCTGGCCCTGGGTGGCGGCGCCATCCTGCCCGATCCGCGCGACACCCTCTATGTGTTCGACGAAGGCCACCACCTGCCGGACAAGGCCATCGGTCACTTCGCCCATTTCACCCGGCTGAGATCCACCGCCGAGTGGCTGGAGCAGATCGCCAAGAATCTCACCAAGCTCCTCGCCCAACACCCGTTGCCGGGCGATCTCGGTCGCCTGGTCGAGCAGGTGCCGGAGCTGGCGCGGGAGATCAAGACCCAGCAGCAGTTCATGTTCACCGCCTGCGAGGCCCTGGCCGATTTCCGCGCCGGCGAGGACATGGAAGGCCGGGAACGGCCGCGCCACCGCTTCGTCGGCGGGGTCATTCCCGAAGACCTGCGGGAAATGGGCATCGAGCTCAAGAAAGGCTTCGCCAAGCTCACCGATCTGTTCACCCGCCTGACCGAGATGCTCAAGCAGGCCATGGATGGCGAATCCAGCATTGGCCTCGCCAGCTACCAGGCCGAGGAGTGGTATCCGCTGTTTGGCAGTCTGCTGGCCCGCGCCCAGGGCAACTGGGAGCTGTGGACGGCCTTCACCTGCGAAGACCCGGAAGACAGCCCGCCCATGGCGCGCTGGATGACCCTGGCCGAAACGGGATCGCTCTACGACATCGAGGTCAACGCCAGCCCCATCCTGGCTGCCGAGATGCTGCGTCGCCATCTATGGAACGTGGCCTTCGGTGCCCTGGTGACCTCCGCGACCCTGACCGCGCTCGGCACCTTCGACCGCTTCCGCATGAGATCCGGCCTGCCGCGCTCGGCGGCCACCGCCGTGGTCCCCAGCCCGTTCCGCCACGCCGAAGCCGGGGTGCTGCGGGTGCCGGATCTGAAGGCTGATCCGCGCAATGCCGCCGAGCACACCGCGGCCATCGTCCGCGAATTGCCAGCCATGCTCGAAGGTGCCCGTGGCGCCCTGGTGCTGTTTTCCTCGCGGCGGCAGATGCAGGACGTCTTCGACGGCCTGGAGCGGGACTGGCGCAAGCGGGTGCTGATCCAGGGCAACCTGTCCAAGCAGGAGACCCTCAACAAGCACAAGAAGCGCGTCGATGACGGCGAGGCCAGCGTGCTGTTCGGTCTGGCCAGCTTTGCGGAAGGGGTCGACCTGCCCGGTGCCTACTGCGAGCACGTGGTCATCGCCAAGATTCCGTTCGCCGTGCCGGACGATCCGGTGGAAGCCGCCCTGGCCGAGTGGATCGAGGCGCGCGGTGGCAATCCGTTCATGGAGATCGCCGTGCCCGACGCCTCCCTGCGCCTGATCCAGGCCTGCGGCCGGTTGCTGCGTACCGAGCAGGACAGTGGCACCATCTCGCTGCTGGATCGCCGCCTGGTGACCCAGCGCTACGGCAAGGCCATCCTCAATGCGCTACCGCCGTTTCGGCGGGAGATTCAGTAATTGGCGGCCTTGGTTACGCCAATTCGTAGGTTGGGCTAAGACGGTTCCATCGTCGAAGCCCAACAGATCCGGCGCCGAGGCAACAGCTATTGGGCTTCGCCGCGCTCAACCCGACCTACCGCGACCTTTGGCAGTGGCCGTATCAACGGACCGTCTGACTACGGCGCCAGAGCATCACCAGTAAGGAAGACCCATGACCGTCCACGGCTATCACGACCTGAGATTCGAATCCGTCCGCGAGGCCTTCGCCGAGTTGCTGGCCGCCGGCCAGACCCGCGGCGCGGCGCTGTGCGTCCAGGTCGGCGGTGAAACGGTGCTGGATCTCTGGGGCGGGATGGCGGACAAGGACGGCCAGACGCCGTGGCACACCGACACCCTGCTCAATCTGTTCTCCTGCACCAAGGCCTTCACCACGGTGGCGGCGTTGCAGTTGGTCGAGGAGGGCAAGCTGGCCCTCGATGCCCCGGTCGCCGAACGCTGGCCGGCATTCGCTGCGGCCGGCAAGGCCGACATCACCCTGCGGCAATTGCTCAGCCACCGCTCCGGCGTCTCCGCCTTGCGCGAACGCCTGGCGGGTGACGCCCTGTACGACTGGGACACCATGACCGCCGCGGTCGCCGCCGAGGCACCCTGGTGGACGCCCGGCACCGCCCATGGCTATGCCCCCATCACCTTTGGCTGGCTGCTGGGTGAACTGATCCGTCGCGCCGACGGCCGTGGCCCGGGCGAGGCCATCGTGGCCCGGACCGCCGAGCGTCTGGGTCTGGATTTCCACATCGGTCTGCCGGCGAGCGAAGACGAGCGCGTCGCCCATATCGTACGCGGCAAGGGGGTGCTGGGTGATGCCGCCGCGCAGCGCCTGCTCAAGACCACCATGAGCGATCCGGGCGCCTTGCCGACCCTGGCCTTCGGCAATCCATCCGGCGTGCTCACCAGCACCAACAAGGCCGAGTGGCGCCGCTTCGAGCAGCCGGCCGCCAACGGCCATGGCCATGCACGCAGCCTGGCGGGCTTCTATGCCGGTCTGCTGGCCGGCGATCTGCTGGAGTGGGAAACCCTGAGCGAGGCCCTGCGCGAGCACAGTCAGGGCGAAGACCGTACGCTCTTGACGCCGACCCGCTTCGGCCTGGGCTTCATGCTCGATCAACCGGACCAGGCCAACGCCACCTATGGCCTCGGGCCTCAGGCCTTCGGCCATCCGGGGGCGGGCGGTTCGACCGGCTTCGCCGACCCGGAGCGCGAGGTGGCCTTCGGCTTCGTCACCAACACCCTGGGGCCCTATGTGTTGATGGACCCGCGCGCCCAGGCCCTGGCGCGCGCGGTGGGGGAGTGCCTCTAGGGCAGTCGGCTAGCGGGCGATGGCCGCCTCGATATCGCGGAATTCAACCACCCGGACGTAGGGTGCGATTTCGCCACTGATGGAAAAGTGCGCGCCGATCACCGTGACCTCGACGCCTTCGTTTTCCACCAGGTACTGGACGACCTCATGGAAGTCGCCATCGCCGGCCACCAGGTAGAGCTTTTTCCAGCCGCGTTTCGCATGGGAGCGCATCAGGTTGAACGCAAGGCCGACATCGACCCCCTTCTGGCTCTTGGTCGTGTACTGCTCGCCCGTTACCGGATGCAGGATCGGCCCGCCACCCACGGACGCAGGCCATTCGTGAGCCTTGGTTTGCAGCCAGTAGAGCTTGACCCTCAGGCCGGCGCCCTTGGGCGGGGCCGAGCTCAGGAACTTGTTGAAGCCGGTCTGGGCGATGGTGGGTGGGTCGCTATCGCAGTTGAAGTAGTAGGCGTCACCTATGGGTTCGCCCGCATCCTGCTCGATGAAAAGACGCAGTTTTAGATAGTCGAATTTGGCGCCGGATACAGAGCCGTTCCAGGCGCTCAGTGCATAGGCGCCGTCGACGAACCACGCCACGCCCGTTCGAGTTGTAGTTGGCATCGTATTGCTGGGACCAGGCCTGTTACCGTTGATGGGCGCACACCCGCACGCGGGATGCGCGGCGCCTATTGTGGGCTTAATTCCCTGTTTGCGCCTCAGGTAACGACAAGAGAATCCAAACGCCGTGATCTAGAGCGATCGCTCGGGCAGGAAAGCGGCCCTGGACGCTGGGGGAGAGCGGATTTATGTCGCCCTGGCTTCACGACCGTCGTTGGCGTGCGCGGCATCGACGATCAAGGCGTTCTGCAACAGACGGATTCGCGGTGCCACATGGTAGGCGCCGTCATCGTTATGGCGCAGGTAGAGGCGTTGGCAGCCAAGACACCGCCATACCGTGCTCTGGTTGTAGGGATAGAACCGGGGAGCGATGGGCGCGTCATTCGACCAGTAGTGGGTGGCGCCTGGGTGATATTCCTCGATGATCGACTCCTCGGGCGCATGACGCGCCAGGGTGCCGATCTGCGCGAAGTCCGTTTCCCGGTAGCCCACCGGCCAGGCAGTCCACCCCGCCAGATCCCGCTGCAGGCAGCGGCAGTCCTGCGTGATGGCTGCGGCCCTTACGGCCAGATCCTTGAGCGTCGCGACATCTATGAATCCGTCCATGAGCAAGCCTCCTGCTGGCCTGGCAGCACTGCCGCGAAGCGGACCTTCGCCGACGATTGATCCCGCCATCATCACCCTGGCGTTCAGGGAACTCAATCAGCGCTATCGACAAGGGGGCGCTGGCTCTCTTTGTACGTGCTGACGAGACGAAGCTCCACGCGGATTTCCCCTGGGTCGCGGTCCCGACTACAGTTGTCTGACTAATCCAACAATACCAACAAGGAATGCCCGATGTCCGCTCCGTTCTTCCGCACCACCCTCGCCGCCGTTCTTACCTGCTGTATCGCCTTGCCTGCCAGCGCCGCCCTCGACGAACGCATCCAGTCCGCGGCAGAGCAGGCCAAGGCACCGACCCTCACCTTGCTGGAGCGACTGGTAAACATCGATTCGGGCTCCGGGTATGAGCCCGGGCTGACCGAAGTCGGCACCCTCTTGACCACCGAACTGAAAAAGCTCGGCGCCGCCGTGCAACAGGTGCCCAACACCGCGCCGGACAAGAGCCAGCATCTGGTGGCGACCTTTAAGGGTACCGGCAAGGCCAAGATCCTCTTGCTGGCGCATATGGATACCGTATTCAAGGAAGGCACGGCCAAGGCCCGGCCATACCGTACCGACGAAAAGCGTGCCTATGGCCCGGGTGTGTCCGATGACAAGGGCGGCATCGTGGTCGCCCTGGCGGCCCTGGACATCCTCAAGAGCCTCGACTTCAAGGACTATGGGCAGATCACCCTGCTGCTGGATGCCAGCGAGGAAACCGGCTCTCAGGCCGCCACCGACCTAATTGCCAAGACCGCCAAGCAGCATAACGTGACGCTGAACCTGGAGCCGGGGCGTCCGGGCGACGGCCTGGTGATATGGCGCAAGGGCAGCGCCACCGCCGTGGTGGAGGTCAAGGGCAGGTCGTCCCACGCGGGGGTCGCCCCGGAATTGGGACGCAACGCCGCCACCGAGGTGGCGCACCAGGTATTGCAGCTGGGCAACCTGGGCGACGCGGAGAAGAAGACCTCCGTCAACTTCACCGTGATCAATGCCGGTGAGCGCATCAACGTGATTCCTGAGCACGCCATCGCCAAGGCTGACGTGCGCGCTGCCTTGCCGGAGGAATTCGACCGGGTCGAGCGGGACCTGGCACGGATCGCCGCCACCAAGCAGGTCGCCGACACTGAAGTGACCACCCGCCTGGAGCGCGGCCTGCCGCCGATGCCTCAGACTCCGGCGAGCGACAAGCTCCTGGCCATGGCCCAGGGCATCTACGGCGAGCTGGGTCGTACCCTGACCGTCGAAGGCAGCGGCGGCGCGGCGGATGCCAGCATCGCGGCGGGTGCCGGGGTGCCCACCCTGGACGGTTTCGGCATCGTCGGTGGCAAGCTGCATACCCCCGAGGAGTATGTCGAACTGGACAGCGTCACGCCGCGCATCTATCTGCTCACGCGGATGCTGGTGGAACTGTCGAAGGCGCAGTGACGGCGCCCCAGGCATTGCCTCTCGCAAGACCGGTGCCTGTGGCACCGGTTTCCCCACCTCTGTAACCAGGCAGCGGCTGCCGCCAGGGATCGTGCGCTAGCCCTTCGCACCTGCCGTCGAATTCCTGATCTCGTGCAGAAATCAGCTCAGCCGTGAGCGACTGTGGACGACCTGCGCCTGGCAGTCGGCGGTCGTGACGTGCGTGGGATGGCCGGCCGACGGCAAGGCGCCGGTAGCCGATGGAGGCCCGGCAATCCTGCCATTGGTCGGCATACAGGTAAATTTCGTGACTCCACCGCTTTGCCCCGCGTAGGTTTGCGGCCACAATCTCGAAACTACTTTAAGTTCACTCGCGCCGCCGGCTCTGGCCGGGGCGTTGGATTCACTCTGTCCTCCGGCTTGCCGATGGGAAACTTTGCATGAAGCTGATCAAATCCACCACCCTCATTCTCTGCATGGGCGTGTCCGCCTGCAGTTCCTTCCAGGGCCAGGGCGACCAGGCCGCCGCGCCTGCCAAGCCGGGCAATGCCCAGGCCAGTACTGCCGCCAGTGGCGCGCACTGGTGGTGGCCCTTCGGCGGCAGCGAAAAGCCCGCCGAGCCGGTGAAGCCGGTCGCCAAGGCCGCCGAGCCCAAGGCCGAGGTCAAGGTTGCGGCCAAGGCGCCGGCGGCCAAGCCGGAGCAGGCCGCTGCGGGAGAGAAGGGTGGTCACTGGTGGTGGCCCTTCGGTAGCGAAGACGCCAAGCCGATGGCCAAGGCCGAGACCCTCAAGCCAGTACCCGTCAAGGTCAGCAAGGCCTGGCTGGACGATCACGAGCAGAAGCTGCGCGTCGCCGTGGCCGGCAGCAACGTCAAGATCGAACGTCGTGACGATGCCCTGGTGCTGGTGGCACCGGTCGACAGCTCCTTCAACCCGGATCGCGCGGAGATGCTGCTGCCGGTGATGCTCGGCCCGCTGTCCCGCTCGGCCAAGTCGGTGAGCGTTGACCAAGATAGCGCCGTCATCGTACTCGGCTTCAGCGACAGCACTGGCACTGCCGCGCTCAACGACAAGATCAGCCTGCAGCGGGCCCAGGCCGTGGCGGCGATCTTCCGTCTCAGCGGCTACACCGGCAATCGCCTCATCGTGCGTGGCCTGGCTGCGGCCCACCCGCGTGCCGACAACACCACCGCCGCCGGCCGCGCCGTCAATCGCCGGGTCGAGGTGCTCATCCAGCCGCGCGCGACCGTGCTGGCCAGCCTGCAGTCCCTGGCTACCCGCTAGGTCGGCAAAGCTTGTCCTGAAGCAGGCGAGCGGGGCGGGACTTGGTTAAGCTAGGTCGATACCGACCTAGCAGGAGACCTCCATGTCACCGTCCCTCGCCGATATGCGTCGCGACTACACCCGCGACGGCCTGACCGAAGCCCAGGCACCCGCTAATCCCTATGCCCTCTTCGGGCAGTGGTTCGAAGAGGCGGTGCGCACCGAGCAGCCGCCCGTCGAAGCCAATGCCTGCTGGCTCGCCACCGTCGATGGCGAAGGGCAACCCCATTGCCGCGTGTTGCTGCTCAAGGGCGTCGATGCCCAGGGCTTCGTCTTCTATACCAACTACGACAGCGCCAAGGGCCAGCAACTGGCGGCTCAGCCGCGGGCGGCCATGACCTTCTTCTGGCCGGCGCTGGAGCGTCAGGTGCGGATCGAGGGGCTGGTGGAGCAGGTCTCCGCCGAGGAGTCCGATGCCTACTACCGGGTCCGCCCGCTGGGCAGTCGCCTGGGCGCCTGGGCCTCGCCGCAGAGCCAGGTCATCGCCAATCGCTATGAGCTGGAGCAGCGCTTGACCGAGGTGCAGCAGCGGTTCGTCGACGGTGAACCCAGTCGCCCGCCGTTCTGGGGTGGCTATCGCCTCAAGCCGCAGCGCATCGAATTCTGGCAGGGGCGCTCCAGTCGCCTGCACGATCGCCTGGACTACCAGCGCACCGAAGACGGGTGGCAGCGCCAGCGACTGGCACCGTAGGACGGTAGCCTCGCGAACGGGCAGCAAGCGGATACGCGCTGCGCGCCGCCGCCGCGGTACCAGCGGTACTCAGGGATTCCGGGCATTGCCCAGGCCTGCCGGGATGGACGCGCAGCAGTTTTGCTGGTCATTCTTAAGGCGTTCGCAAGGTACCGTCGTTACAGTCGCCGGAAACCTCCCCGGATGCCCTGGGTCAAGGATAATAGAGATCCGTATCCTGAGGTCCGCCCACGCGGCCCCTTGTCTTTCATCTGCCTTTGGAGTTGCCTCATGAACAGAGTCCTACAACTCGCCGCTTCCCTGACCGCCGTCGCCCTGCTGGCAGGCTGCGCATCCGATCAGTCCGGCGACGTCTATTCGCGCGATGAGGCCAGGCAGGTACAGACCGTCCGCACCGGTACCATCACCGCGCTGCGCCCGGTCACCATCGAAGGCACCAAGTCGCCCATTGGTGCCGGTGCTGGCGCCGTGGTAGGCGGCATTGGCGGCAGTGCCATCGGCGGCGGTCGTGGCAGTTTCGTGACCGCCATCATCGGTGCGGTCGCCGGCGGCCTGCTGGGCTCGGCCACCGAAGAGGGCTTCACCAAGGCCAATGGCGTCGAGATCACCGTGAAGGAAGACGACGGCGGCTCGCGTGCCTATGTGCAGGCGGTCAACAAGGGCGAGATCTTCCGCGTCGGCGAGCGGGTTCGCATCCTGACCGTGAACGGCACCAGCCGCGTCGCGCCCAACTGATCGGCCTGACGTACCTTCGGGTACGTCCATGCCCTTCCAGAGCGGGTGTCCGAATCGCTAGACTGCGAATCGGACACCCGTTTGCGTTTTCGCCCGTAAATAGTTGTCGCCTGGGCGCAATGCCGCGCCCGGAGGTCGTCCTACAATCCCCCTCAGTCACCGCCGTGATCGGCAGGAGAAACCCCGATGTCCGCTTCTCAACCCAACGTGCAACGCGCCGCCTTCGATGAGGTGATGGTCCCGACCTACGCCCCTGCCGCGTTCATTCCGGTGCGAGGAGAGGGCTCCCGCGTCTGGGACCAGGCCGATCGCGAGTACGTGGATTTCGCCGGCGGCATCGCCGTCAGCGCCTTGGGCCACGGCCATCCGGCGCTGATCGACGCCCTGACCGAGCAGGCCGGCAAGCTCTGGCACGTCTCCAACATCTACACCAACGAGCCCGCCCTGCGTCTGGCGCGCAAGCTGGTGGATCACACCTTCGCCGACCGGGTGTTCTTCGCCAACTCCGGCGCGGAAGCCAACGAGGCGGCCTGCAAGCTGGCCCGTCGCTATGGCCATGACGTCAGCGGCGGCAGCCGCTACGAGATCGTCGCCGCCACCAATAGCTTCCACGGCCGTACCCTGTTCACCGTAAGCGTCGGTGGCCAGCCCAAGTATTCCGATGGTTTCGGTCCCAAGATCGAAGGCATCCGCCATGTGCCCTTCAACGACCTGGCCGCCCTCGAAGCCGTGGTGTCGGACAAGACCTGCGCCGTCATCCTCGAACCCATCCAGGGCGAGGGCGGCGTGCTGCCGGCCGCCCAGGCCTACCTCGAAGGCGCCCGCCGCCTGTGCGACGCCCAGGGCGCGCTGTTGATCTTCGACGAGGTGCAGAGCGGCGTTGGTCGTAGCGGTCATCTCTACGCCTACCAGCACTACGGCGTGGTGCCGGACATCCTCACCACCGCCAAGAGCATCGGCGGTGGCTTCCCGCTGGCGGCCATGCTGACCACTGACAAGGTCGCCCAGCATTTCAGCGCGGGCGTGCATGGCAGCACCTACGGCGGCAATCCGCTGGGCTGCGCCGTCGGCGCCGCGCTGCTGGACATCGTCGCCACGCCGGAAACCCTGGCTGGCGTAGCCGCTCGCCATCAGCGCTTTGTCGCCGGCCTGGAGCAGCTCAACGCCCGCTATAGCCTGTTCGAGCAGGTTCGCGGCCTGGGTCTGCTGATCGGCGCGGTGCTCAACGACAGCTGGAAGGGGCGTGCCAAGGACATCGTCACCGCCGCCAACGAGGAAGGCCTGATGATCCTCCAGGCCGGCCCGGACGTGCTGCGCATGGCGCCAAGCCTGATCATCCCCGAGGCGGACATCGACGAAGGCCTGGCCCGCCTGGATTGCGCCCTGGCGCGCCTCACCCAAGGCTAATCTCCGGACGCGGGACGCGTACCGCTGGCATCCAGGGATGGATCCGTACACAAGGAGTTCTCATGCTGGTAATGCGCCCTGCGCGCGCGGCGGATCTGCCCCTGGTCCAGCGGCTCGCCGCGGATAGCCCGGTTGGCGTCACCTCGCTGCCCGACAACCCCGAACGGTTGCGCGACAAGATCCGCACCTCGGAGTCGTCGCTGGCGGCCGAGGTGGGCTTTCATGGCGAGGAGAGCTATTTCTTCGTGCTCGAAGACACCACCAGCGGCGAGCTGCTGGGCTGTTCGGCCATCGTCGCCTCGGCGGGCTTCTCCGAACCCTTCTACAGCTTTCGCAACGAGACCTTCATCCATGCCTCGCGCGAGCTGAAGATCCACAACAAGGTGCATGTGCTGTCGCTCTGTCACGACCTGACCGGCAACAGCGTGCTGAGCAGCTTCTACGTCCAGCGCCCGCTGCTCGACACCCCCCACGCCGAACTCAACTCCCGTGCCCGGCTGCTGTTCATGGCCGCCCACCCGGCGCGTTTCGCCGAGACGGTGGTGGTGGAGATCGTCGGCCTGGCGGACGATGACGGCGAATCGCCGTTCTGGAACGGGGTAGGGCGCAACTTCTTCGACCTGGACTACACCACCGCCGAGCGGCTGTCCGGGCAGAGGAGCCGCACCTTTCTCGCCGAGTTGATGCCGACCTATCCGCTCTATGTGCCCCTGCTGCCCGACAGTGCTCAGGAAGCCATGGGCCAGGTGCACCCGCGCGCGCAGATTACCTTCGACATCCTCAGTCGCGAAGGCTTCGAGACCGACAACTACATCGACATTTTCGATGGCGGCCCGACCTTGCACGCCCGCACCACGGCCATCCGGTCCATCGCCGAGAGCCGTCTCGCACCGGTGAGCGAGGGCGCAGTGGCGCCCGAGGACGCGCCCTGGTTCCTGATCGCCAACGATGGCCTGGAGAATTTCCGGGCGCTGGCCACGCCACTGCGCTGGGCTCCCGGTGAGTCCGTCGTCCTTTCCCCCGAGCAGATCGCCACCCTGGAGATCGCCGAAGGCGACCGGGTTCGTCTGGTAGCGCTGTAGCCGACCCTAGCGTCTTTGGAGGTCCGATGATCGTCCGTCCCGTTACCCGTGCCGATGTGCCCGCGCTGCTGCAACTGGCGCAAGCGGCCGGTGCCGGTCTCACCACGCTGCCCGCCAGCGAAGAACGCCTGGCGCAGCGGGTGGAAAACGCCGAACGCAGTTTCCTGCAGCAGGCGCAGCCTGCCGATGCCGACTATCTCTTCGCCTTGGAAGACGAGGGTGAGGTCATCGGCATCGCCGGGATCGCCGCCGCCCTGGGGCTGCGCGAACCCTGGTACAACTACCGGGTCGGCCTGACGGTGAGCGCCTCGCGTGAACTGGACATCCACCGGCAGATTCCCACGCTGTTCCTGGCCAACGACATGACCGGCAGCTCCGAGCTCTGCTCGCTGTTCCTGCGCGCCGATCGCCGTGGTGGGGCCGCCGGGCGGCTGCTGTCCAAGTCGCGCTTCCTGTTCATCGCCGAATTCCGCGAGCTGTTCGCCGAGCGCATCATCGCCGAATTGCGCGGCATGTCCGACGGTAACGGCCAGTCGCCGTTCTGGGAGGGCCTGGGCCGGCATTTCTTCAAGATGGAATTCTCCCAGGCGGACTATCTCACCGGCATCGGCAACCGCGGCTTCATCGCCGAACTCATGCCGCGCTTTCCGCTGTACACCTGCTTCCTGTCGCAAGAGGCGCGTCAGGTGATCGGGCGGGTGCACCCGGACACCGAGGCGGCTCGTCGGCTGCTGGAGGCCGAGGGCTTCAACTACCAGGGCTACGTCGACATCTTCGACGCTGGCCCGACCCTGGAGGCGGAAACCGCCAAGGTGCGGGCGATCCGTGACAGCCAGCGCCTGGTGCTGGCGGTGGGTACGCCTGGCGATGACGCTGAGGTCTATCTGATCCACAACCGCAAATGTCAGGACTGCCGCATCACCAGCGCCCGTGCTCGCCTGGCGGCCGGCACCCTGGTGGTCGACCTGGCCACCGCCCGCGAGCTGCGGCTGATGGCCGGCGCCCAGGTGCGCGCCGTGCGCCTGATGCCTTGAGGAGACGTCATGGATAGCCTCTATATCGCTGGTCAGTGGCGCCCCGGGCGGGGCGAGGTATTCAGCTCCGTCGATCCCTATGACGGCATCCCGCTCTGGCAGGGCGCGGCGGCGGACGCGGACGACGTCGATCAGGCCATTGCCGCCGCGCGCGAGGCCTTTCCGACCTGGGAAAGCCGCGGGCCGGCCGCTCGTCTGGCCATCCTGCAGGCCTTTGCCCAGGTGCTGCAGGCTCGCCGTGCAACCCTGGGGCGCGCCCTGGCCGAGGAGACCGGCAAACCCCTGTGGGAAGCCGATACCGAGATCGGCAGCATGATCGCCAAGGTGGCCATCTCCGCCCAGGCGGAAGCCGCGCGCAGCGGCGAACGTGCGGCGACGGTAGCCGATGCACGCAGCGTGACGCGCCATCGTCCCCATGGCGTCCTGGGGGTCTTCGGCCCCTACAACTTTCCCGGCCATCTGCCCAATGGGCATATCGTGCCGGCGCTGCTGGCCGGCAATACGCTGGTGTTCAAGCCTAGCGAGCTGACGCCGCGCTTCGCTGCCCTGACCCTGGATTGCTGGATCGCCGCCGGGCTGCCAGCGGGCGTGCTCAACCTGATTCAAGGGGGGCGTGCCACGGGTGAGGCCCTGGCCGCGCATCCCGGTCTGGACGGTATCCTCTTCACCGGTTCCAGCGCCACGGGCGCGGCCCTGCACCGCCTCAATGCGGACCGTCCGCAGCGGCTGCTGGCCCTGGAGATGGGCGGCAACAATCCGCTGGTGGTGGCGCCGGTGGCCGATCTGGACGCCGCCGTGGTGACCATCGTTCAGTCGGCCTTCCTTTCCGCCGGGCAGCGCTGCACCTGTGCCCGTCGCCTGCTCGTGCCCCAGGGTGACTGGGGCGATGCGCTGCTGGCGCGTCTGGCAAGCGTCAGCGCGGGTCTCAGTACCGGCCGCTTCGACGCCGATCCGGTGCCTTTCATGGGCACCGTCATCTCCCTCGCCGCTGCCCAGACCCTGCTGCGGACTCAGGCCCAGCGCCTGGCGCAGGGTGGCCGCGCGCTGCTGGAGATGCGTCAGCCGGATGCGACGCGCGCGCTGCTTACCCCGGGCATCCTCGATGTCTCGGGGATCCCTGAATTGCCCGACGAGGAAGTCTTCGGGCCGCTGCTGCAGGTCCAGCGCTATACGGACTTTGACCATGCCCTGGCGCTGGCCAACGCCACCCGCTTCGGCCTCGCGGCCGGGTTGCTGGCCGACGATCCGGCCACCTACGAACGGTTCTGGCAGGGCGTGCGCGCCGGCATCGTTAACTGGAATCGTCCGCTTACCGGTGCGGCCAGCGCGGCGCCCTTCGGCGGCGTCGGCGCCTCTGGCAATCATCGTCCCAGCGCCTACTACGCCGCGGACTACTGCGCCTTCCCGGTCGCCTCGCTGGAGAGCGACGCCCTGAGCCTGCCTGCCCAATTGCCCCCAGGATTACACCTATGAGTCACCTCGCTCTCGCTGCTCGGGAGGTCAACTTCGACGGCCTGGTCGGTCCGACCCACAACTATGCGGGCCTGTCCTATGGCAACGTGGCCTCCCAGGCCAGCAAGCAGCAGTGTTCGAATCCGCGCGAGGCGGCACGTCAGGGCCTGGCCAAGATGCAGGCGCTGATGGAGCTGGGCTTCGAGCAGGGGGTCCTCGCGCCCCACGAGCGGCCCGACATCGCCTCGCTGCGCCGCCTGGGCTTCGCCGGCAGCGATGCCCAGGTGCTGGAAAGCGCCGCGCGCGAAGCCTTGCCGCTGCTGCTGTCCGCCAGCTCCGCCTCGGCCATGTGGACCGCCAACGCCGCCACCGTCAGCCCCAGCGCCGACACCCATGATGGCCGGGTGCATTTCACCCCGGCCAACCTGGCCTGCAAATTTCACCGCAGCCTCGAACCGACCACCACGGCGCGCATCCTCCAGGCGATGTTTCGCGATCCCGCGCATTTCCAGCACCATGCGCCGCTGCCCTCGGTGGCCCAGTTCGGCGACGAGGGCGCGGCCAACCACACCCGCTTCAGCCACGACCACGGCGCCCCGGGCGTGGAGTTCTTCGTCTTTGGCCGTAGCGCCTTCGATCCGCGCTATCCCGAGCCCCATCGCTATCCGGCGCGCCAGACCCTGGAAGCCTCCCAGGCCATCGCCCGGCTGCACGGGCTGAGCGAGGAGGGCGTGGTGTTCGCCCAGCAGAATCCGGCGGTGGTGGACCAGGGCGTCTTCCACAACGACGTCATCTCGGTGGGCAACGCCCAGGTGCTGTTCCACCACGAAGACGCCTTTCTCGACAGCGACCGCGTGCTGGATGAACTGCAAGGCAAGCTCGCCCGGCGCGGCGGCCAGCTGCAGCGTCTCTGCGTGCGCCGCAGTGAGATCAGCGTCGGCGACGCCGTGCGTTCCTACCTGTTCAACAGCCAGTTGCTGGATCGGCCGGGGCAGGGCGCGCTGCTGGTGGTACCCGACGAGTGCCGGCAGAATCCGGCGGTGTGGGACTACCTGCAGGCCCAGGTCAATAGCGCGGGGCCCCTGGGCGAGGTCAAGGTGTTCGACCTCAAGCAAAGCATGCAGAACGGCGGCGGACCCGCCTGCCTGCGGTTGCGGGTGGCCCTCAAGCCCGACGAACTGGAGGCGGTGAATCCAGGGGTGCGCTTCACGCCGACGCTGCACACCCAACTGCTCGACTGGGTGGATCGCCACTACCGCGACCGCCTGGCGCCTGCGGATCTCGCCGATCCTCAACTGCTGGACGAGGTCCGCACTGCCCTCGACGAGCTGACCCAGTTGCTGGGCCTCGGCTCGGTCTATCCCTTTCAATTGCCCTGATGCCCGGAGTTTCCATGAGCGACCGTCTCGACCTGATCCTCGAACCTACCGCCGACGAGCAGCAGACGCTGCAAGTCCAGCGCCTGGCCATCCGCCTGGCCGGCCGCGACCTCTGGCTGGAAGCCGACGGCAGCGGCGGTCTCAACATCTTCGCCGACTCCCAGGACGACGAAGAGCAGACCCCGGTCCTGGTGCTGCGGCCCCAGGCCCTCAATGCCCTGGGCCTGTCCATCGCCCTGGAAACCTTCGCCGACGAAGGCGATGAGAATCATGTGCATGACGCCGATTGCGGTTGCGGCCACGATCATTGAGTATCTAGCTCCGACACGTCGCTCAGCGGAGTAGAGCATGGCTGCATCTGAACGTTATCGGTTGGCGCTTGGCCGCCTGCTGGACCTGACCCTGGCCGGCCGCGAGCCGACCGAGAAGATTCAACTGACTGCCGACGGCACCCGTCTCCACTGGCTGACCGAAGGCGTGCTGGAAGTCACTCCGCCGGTGGCGCGCGACAACCACCTGGACCTGCTGCTCTCGGCGGGTATCCATGGCAACGAGACGGCGCCCATGGAACTGCTCGACGAGTTGCTCGGCGGCATCGCCAGCGGAGCCCTGCGTCCCGCCTGCCGAATGCTGTTCATGTTCGGCAATCCCGATGCCATGCGCCGCGGCACCCGCTATGTCGAGCAGGATCTGAATCGCCTGTTCAATGGTCGCCATGCCCAGGCCGAAGGCTCCGAGGCCCAACGTGCCAACGATCTCGAGCGCCTGTCCGCGCAGTTCTTCAGCAAGCCTGATCGCGCCCGACTGCACTACGACCTGCACACCGCGCTGCGCGCCTCGGCGCTGCCGCGCTTCGCCCTCTATCCCTGGAGTGCCGGGCGCGAGCATTCGGAAGCCGAGTTGCAGCGCCTGGAAGCCGCCGGCATCGAAGCCGTGCTGCTCTATGACAAACCCGGTATCACCTTCAGCGCCTACACCTACGCCGAATGCCAGGCCGAAGCCCTGACCCTGGAGCTGGGCCAGGCCCGTCCCTTCGGCGAGAACAGCGAACTCGACCTGAGCCGCCTGCGGCTGCTGCTCGAAGCCCTGATCGAAGGCCGTGAAGCCGAACTGCCGCCGCCGGATTCCTCGCTGCTGAGATTCCGGGTCGCGCGCCAGGTGTACAAGTCCAGTCCGCGCTTCCAGCTGCACCTGGCCGACGACGTGGCCAACTTCTCGCCGCTGCGCCAGGGTTCGCTGCTGGCCGAGGATGGCAGCGAGCGCTGGATCGTCGACGAGGCCGAGGCGCGCATCATCTTCCCCAACCCCAAGGTCGCCGTCGGCCTGCGGGCCGGGCTCATCGTGGTCCCGGCATAAGGAGCGGCCTGCATGATCGATCTGCGCAGCGATACCGTCACCCAGCCCACGCCGGCCATGCGCCAGGCGATGCTGGACGCCGAACTCGGCGATGACGTCTATGGCGAAGACCCGACTGTCACCCGGCTGGAGCAGCGTCTGGCGGGCGATCTCGGCCTGGAGGCCGGACTCTTCGTGCCCAGCGGCACCATGAGCAATCTGCTCGGCCTGCTGGCGCACTGCGAGCGGGGCGACGAATACCTCGTCGGCCAGCAGGCCCACACCTACAAGTACGAAGGCGGGGGCGCCGCGGTGCTCGGCTCCATCCAGCCACAGCCCATCGAGATGGCCGCCGACGGCAGCCTGGACCTCGATCTCGTGCGCAGCTACATCAAGGCCGATGACTTCCACTTCGCCCGCACGCGATTGCTGGCGCTGGAAAACACCATGCACGGCAAGGTCCTGCCGCTGGCCTATCTGGCAGCGGCAAGGGCCTTCACCCGGGAACACGGCTTGGCCCTGCATCTGGACGGCGCGCGGCTGTACAACGCTGCGGTCAAGCTAGGCGTACCGGTGCGCGAGATCAGCCAGCATTTCGATTCGGTGTCGATATGTCTGTCCAAGGGCCTCGGTGCACCGGTGGGTTCGGTGCTCTGCGGCGATGCCGCCCTGATCATCAAGGCGCGTCGCTGGCGCAAGGTGGTCGGCGGCGGTATGCGCCAGGCCGGCCTGCTGGCTGCGGCGGGGCTGCATGCCCTCGATCACCAGGTCGAGCGCCTGGCCGAAGACCACGCCCATGCCGCTCAGCTCGGCACCGCCCTGGCCGAACTCGGCTACCAGGTGGAGCCGGTGCAGACCAATATGGTCTACCTCGCCATGGGTAACGAGGCGCCCGCCCTGCAGGCCTTCCTCGCCGAGCGCGGCATTCGTATCAGTCCGGCTCCACGCCTGCGGCTGGTCACCCATCTGGACGTCAGCGCCGCCGATATCGAGGCGGCCGTCGCCGCTTTCGCCGCCTACCGCCGCCGCTAAGTCTTCCGACGACGTTTTTCCTGCGCAACCGGGGCGACACCGGGGCGCAGGCGTCGATATACTCCCAGGCATGCGTGTCCGTTTTCCGCACGTGCCGCGTCTGCGGCGCCCGCTCCGTTCGTCTCGTCTGCGATCCAGTCGGATGCCCGTCACGCGCGTCGAAAAGCCCATTGTCTGGAATGAATATGAAAAGCGCCGAAATCCGTGAAGCCTTCCTCCGCTTCTTCGAAGAGAAGGGGCACACCCGGGTCGCCTCCAGTTCGCTGATCCCCGCGAACGATCCGACCCTGCTGTTCACCAACGCCGGTATGAACCAGTTCAAGGACTGCTTCCTCGGCATGGAAAAGCGCAGCTACACCCGCGCCGCCACCAGCCAGAAGTGCGTGCGCGCGGGCGGCAAGCACAACGACCTGGAGAACGTCGGCTACACGGCGCGTCACCACACCTTCTTCGAGATGCTGGGCAACTTCAGCTTCGGCGACTACTTCAAGCGCGACGCCATCACCTTCGCCTGGGAATTCCTCACCTCGCCGCAGTGGCTGGGTCTGCCCCGGGAAAAGCTCTGGGTCACCGTCTACGCCACTGATGACGAGGCCTACGACATCTGGACCAAGGAAGTCGGGGTGCCCGCGGCGCAGATGGTGCGCATCGGCGACAACAAGGGCGCGCCCTATGCGTCGGACAACTTCTGGACCATGGGCGACACCGGTCCCTGTGGCCCCTGCACCGAGATCTTCTTCGACCATGGCCCCGAGATCTGGGGCGGCCCGCCCGGTTCGCCGGAAGAAGACGGTGATCGCTACATCGAGATCTGGAACAACGTCTTCATGCAGTTCAATCGCACCGCCGACGGCGTCCTGCATCCGCTGCCGGCGCCCAGCGTCGACACCGGCATGGGCCTGGAGCGAGTAAGCGCTGTGCTGCAGCACGTGCATTCGAACTACGAGATCGACCTGTTCCAGAATCTGCTGGCGGCTTCGGCCGAGGCCATCGGCTGCGCCAACGACGAGGCCCCGTCGCTCAAGGTGGTGGCCGACCACATCCGTTCCTGCAGCTTCCTCATCGCCGACGGCGTGCTGCCGTCCAATGAAGGCCGCGGCTACGTGCTGCGTCGCATCATTCGCCGCGCCTGCCGCCACGGCAACAAGCTGGGCGCCAAGGGCACCTTCTTCCACAAGATCGTCGCCGCCCTGGTGGCCGAGATGGGTCAGGCCTATCCCGAGCTGGTCCAGCAGCAGGCGCACATCGAGCGCGTGCTGCGCACCGAGGAAGAACAGTTCGCCAAGACCCTGGAGCAAGGCCTGAAGATCCTCGAACAGGATCTGGCGCAGCTTCAGGGCGACACCATCCCCGGTGACGTGGTGTTCAAGCTCTATGACACCTACGGCTTCCCTGTGGACCTGACCAACGACATCGCCCGCGAGCGCAACCTGAACCTCGACGAGGCCGGCTTCGAACGCGAGATGGAGGCCCAGCGCGAGCGGGCTCGTTCCGCCAGCGCCTTTGGCGTGGACTACAACAGCCTGGTCAAGGTCGAGGGCGAAACCCGCTTCCTGGGCTACGACACCACCAGCGCCTCGGGCACCATCGTCGCCCTCTACCGTGCCGGTCAGCCGGTCGATAGCCTGGCCGAAGGCGAGGAGGGCGTGGTCATCCTCGACCAGACGCCGTTCTACGGTGAATCCGGTGGCCAGGTTGGTGATACCGGGACCCTGGAAAGCGCCGGCGTCGGCTTTGCCGTGCGTGACACCACCAAGACCCAGGGTGCCTTCCTCCACCATGGCGTGGTGACCAAGGGCAGCCTCAACGTCGGCACCGCGCTCATGGCCCAGGTCGACGCCAGCCGCCGCCAGGGCATCGCCCTGAACCACTCCGGTACCCACCTGCTGCACGCCGCGCTGCGCCAGGTGCTGGGCGATCACGTCCACCAGAAGGGCTCCCTGGTCAACGACCAGCGCCTGAGATTCGACTTCAGCCACTTCGAGGCCATCAAGCCCGAGGAGCTCAAGCGCATCGAGACCATCGTCAACGAAGAGATCCGCAAGAACAGCGCCGTGACCACCGAGGTCATGGCCATCGACGAGGCCAAGGCCCGCGGCGCCATGGCGCTGTTCGGCGAAAAATATGGCGATGTGGTGCGCGTGGTCGGTATGGGCGGTGAATTCTCCGTCGAGCTGTGCGGTGGTACCCACGTCGCCCAGACCGGCGACATCGGCCTGCTCAAGCTGGTCAGCGAAGGCGGCGTGGCCTCCGGCGTGCGCCGCGTGGAAGCCATCACCGGCACCGCGGCCCTGGCCTATCTCAACGGCGCCGAGGAACAGCTGCGCGAAGCCGCCAGCCTGCTCAAGGGCAGCCGCGACAACGTGCTGGACAAGCTGGCCGCGCTGGTCGAGCGCAATCGCCAGCTGGAGAAGGAAATCGAGCAGCTCAAGGCCAAGGCCGCCAGTGCTTCGGCCGGCGACCTGGTAGACCAGGCGGTGGCGGTCAAGGGCGCCAAGGTCCTGACCGCACGCCTGGATGGCCTCGACGGCAAGGCGCTGCTGGCGCTGGTCGATCAGCTGAAGAACAAGCTGGGCAGCGGCATGATCCTGCTGGGCGGCGAAGCCGACGGCAAGGTGGTGCTGGTCGCCGGCGTCACCGCTGACCTGACCGCCAAGCTCAAGGCCGGCGAGCTGATGAAGCGCGCCGCGGCCGTGGTCGGGGGCAAGGGTGGTGGTCGTCCGGACATGGCCCAGGGCGGCGGCACCGATGCCAGCCAGCTGGATGCGGCCCTGGCCTGTGCCGGTCAGTACGCCGAGGAAAGTCTCTAAGAGCGCTACGGGTCGCCGGGGAGGGCGGCCCGCTTCCTCCCTCAACAACTTGAATCAGATTTTTCTGCGGACGGGCAGCAAGCAATGGCATTGATCGTACAGAAATTCGGCGGTACCTCGGTGGGTACGGTGGAGCGTATCGAGCAGGTCGCCGACAAGGTGAAACGCTTCCACGAAGCAGGTGACCAGATCGTCGTGGTGGTGTCGGCCATGAGCGGCGAGACCAACCGTTTGATCGGCCTCGCCAAGCAGATCATGGAGCAACCCGATCCGCGCGAGCTGGATGTCATGGTTTCCACGGGTGAGCAGGTCACCATCGGTCTGCTGACCATGGCGCTGCTCAAGCGCGGCGTCCAGGCGGTCTCCTACACGGGCAGCCAGGTGCGCATCCTTACCGACAGCGCGCACACCAAGGCACGTATCCAGCAGATCGACGATGCCCGCATCCGCGCCGACCTCAAGGCACGCAAGGTCGTGGTCGTAGCCGGCTTCCAGGGCGTCGACGAGCAGGGCAACATCACCACCCTGGGCCGTGGTGGCTCCGACACCACGGGCGTGGCCCTGGCGGCCGCGCTGAAGGCCGACGAATGCCAGATCTACACCGACGTCGACGGCGTCTACACCACCGATCCGCGCGTGGTGCCCCAGGCCCAGCGGCTGGACAAGATCACCTTCGAGGAAATGCTGGAAATGGCCAGCCTCGGCTCCAAGGTGCTGCAGATCCGCTCGGTGGAATTCGCCGGCAAATACAACGTGCCGCTGCGCGTGCTGCACAGCTTTCAGGAGGGTCCGGGCACCCTCATTACCCTTGATGAAGAGGAATCCATGGAACAGCCGATCATCTCCGGCATCGCCTTCAACCGTGACGAAGCCAAGCTGACCATTCGCGGTGTGCCGGATACCCCCGGCGTGGCCTTCAAGATCCTCGGCCCGATCAGCGCGGCCAACATCGAAGTCGACATGATCGTGCAGAACGTCGCGCACGATAACACCACCGACTTCACCTTCACCGTGCACCGCAACGACTACCAGGCGGCCCTGGAGATCCTCAAGCGCACCGGTGTCGAGATCGGTGCCCGTGAGTCCGTGGGCGACATCAAGATCGCCAAGGTCTCCATCGTCGGCGTCGGCATGAGATCCCATGCCGGGGTAGCCAGCCAGATGTTCGAAGCCCTGGCCAAGGAGAGCATCAACATCCAGATGATCTCCACCTCCGAGATCAAGGTCTCGGTGGTCATCGAGGAGAAATACCTGGAGCTGGCCGTCCGCGCGCTGCACACCGCTTTCGAACTCGACGCCCCCGCACGCGGCGTGGAGTGACCCTGCAAGCGAGGTCCCTGCCACAGGGGCCTCATCTATCGCCCCGGTCTGCGGAACTTTACTTGCATGGACAGAGGTCAATAGCGACTAGAAGGTCCATTCAGGGATCGTTTCGGCTTTTACGTGCAGACTGGGTTAAACGCTCAAGGAGAATGGAATGCTTATTTTGACTCGTCGGGTTGGTGAGACCCTGATGGTTGGTGACGAAGTCACTGTGACGGTGCTGGGAGTCAAGGGCAACCAGGTCCGTATCGGCGTCAATGCACCCAAGGAAGTCGCGGTTCATCGCGAGGAAATCTACCAGCGCATCCAGAAGGAAAAGGACCAAGAACCAAACCACTGATTTTTTTTGAATTTTTCTCTTTGCAAACGGGCAAACCTTCGATATAGTTTCGCCCCGTTGCGGTGAGGTGGCCGAGTGGCCGAAGGCGCTCCCCTGCTAAGGGAGTACACCTCAAAAGGGTGTCGAGGGTTCGAATCCCTCCCTCACCGCCATTTGCTTCAAACTGGCTCCGCTGTACTGACCAAATGGTAAGTACCTGATAAACAAGCAAATTTGCTTGACACGTCAGAAACGGAAGCTAGAATACGCAGCTTCAACGCACTCGTAGCTCAGCTGGATAGAGTACTCGGCTACGAACCGAGCGGTCGGAGGTTCGAATCCTCCCGAGTGCGCCAAATCGACGAAGCCTCTGGCTTCAGCAGTACCAGCGGTGTTCTGGCTAAACTCACCGAAACGCACTCGTAGCTCAGCTGGATAGAGTACTCGGCTACGAACCGAGCGGTCGGAGGTTCGAATCCTCCCGAGTGCGCCAAACATGAAGAAGGGCCTGCAGCGATGCAGGCCCTTTTTTATTGCCTGCGGATTCATGCGAATATCCGCGGCCATCCATCGCGCCGCGGCCGCCACCGGCCCGGTCAGTGTTTTTTCGGATATCGCCCGCGAGAGGGTCGCATCATGCAGTGGGACCGACCGACTCCCCATCTCCTGCCGCTGCGCATCGGTGCCGAGCACATCGATGGCCTGGGCCATGCCAACAATGCCGTCTACGTGAGCTGGCTCGAACAGTGTGCCTGGCAGCACTCGGCTGCACTGGGCCTGGATCTCGCCACCTTCCAGCGCCTGGACCGTGCCATGGCCGTGGTGCGCCACGAGATCGACTACCTCAGCAGTGGTTACCAGGACGACGAGCTGATGCTGGGCACCTGGCTGGTGGACTGGGATCGCCGCCTGCGTATGACCCGCCAGTTTCAGCTGCAGCGTCCGGCGGACGGCGTGACCCTGTTGCGCGCCCGGACGACCTTCGTCTGCATCGAGCTATCCTCCGGCAAGCCCAAGCGCATGCCGCCCGAGTTCCTGGCCGGTTATGGCCAGGCGCTGCCCAGCGAGGACGTCTGAGCATGGAGATCGCCCTGGCGCCCATGGAAGGCCTCGTCGACGACATCCTGCGCGAATTGCTGACCGAGGTCGGCGGGCTCGACTGGTGCGTGAGCGAATTCATTCGCGTCTGTGATCGCCTGCTGCCGGCAGCGGCCTTCGCCAAGCTGGCTCCGGAGCTGGGGCAGGGCGCGCGGACACCTTCGGGTACCCCCATGCGGGTGCAACTGCTGGGCTCGGATCCAGCCTGCCTGGCCGACAACGCAGCCTTCGCCTGCACCCTGGGCGCACCGGTGATCGACCTCAACTTCGGCTGCCCGGCCAAGACCGTGAACAAGTCCCGTGGCGGCGCGGTGCTGCTCAAGGAGCCAGAGCTGCTCAACCGGATCGTCGAGAGCGTCCGCCAGGCCGTTCCGGCGGCCATTCCGGTCACCGCCAAGATGCGTCTGGGCTACGACAGCCCGAACAGTGCCCTGGCCTGTGCCGAGGCCCTGGCAGCCGGTGGCGCGTCGCAACTGGTGGTCCATGCGCGGACCAAGGTGGAAGGCTATCGCCCGCCCGCACATTGGGAATGGGTGGCACGGGTGGCCGATCGAGTCGCCGTGCCGGTACTGGCCAATGGCGAGATCTGGACCCTGGACGATTACTGGCGCTGCCGCAGCGTCAGCGGGCAGGCGTCGGTGATGCTGGGCCGAGGCCTGGTCTCCCGGCCCGATCTGGCGCTGCAGATCGCCGCGTCCGTGCGCGGTGAAGAGGCCACCCCCCAGAGTTGGGCAGAGATCCTGCCCCTGGTGCAGCGCTTCTGGTTGATGGCGCAACGCAAGCTGGCGCCACGCTATGCGCCCGGACGACTCAAGCAGTGGCTGGGCATGCTGACGCGCAGCTACCCCGAGGCCGCAGCGCTGTTCGCCCAGGTGCGCCGCGAATCCGATTGCGCGCTGATCGACGGCTTGCTGGGCATGGCTGGGCAAAACCCGGCCAGTCTTGATCTCGATCAAGAACGCCTGCTGCAACCTGTATAGGCTGCAATGGGTGGTGACGACGGAGCGTCGTCACTCGAGCACGCAAGGCACTTCAGGCGACCTAGGGTCGCCTTTTTTTCGTCTGGGCACTGACCGGAACTTCGCCTGGGCCGTGCGGCCTATGCTGGATCCCCTGCAATCCAAGAGTCGCCGTGCGCCTACCCTGGACGGTCTTTCTCGCACCTTCGCCCGCGGCGCTGGTCTTCGCCGGCAAGACCCTGTTCGCCGCCGCCCTGGCGCTCTGGCTGGCCTTTCGCTTCAGCCTCGAACAACCGGTCTGGGCCTGCATGACGGTGATGATCGTCTCCCAGCCGCTGTCGGGTATGGTGTTGGCCAAGGGACTGTTCCGCCTGCTGGGTACCATGGCGGGTACCTGCATGGCGGTGGTGCTCATGGCCTTCTTCGCCCAGACGCCCTGGCTGTTCCTGCTGGCCCTGGCGGGCTGGATGGCGCTGTGCACGGCGGCCTCGACCCTGTTGCGCAACCACTTCTCCTATGGCTTCGTGCTGGCCGGCTATACGGTCGCCATCATCGGTCTGCCCGCCATCGCCCATCCGCTGACGGTGTTCGATCAGGCGGTAGCCCGCTGTACCGAGATCTGCCTGGGTATCGTGGTGGCCTCGGCGGTGAGCGCCCTGATCTGGCCACAGCGAGTGGAGCAGAATCTGGCCGCCCAGGCGCGGCGTACCTGGGAGCAGGGCGTGGCCGCCGCGCGGGCGGAGCTGGCCGAGGCCCAGGATGCCACCCAGGGCCTGCTGGCCATGCTCGGCCAGGTGGTAGCGGTGGATGCCCAGCGTGACCATGCGTGGTTCGAAGGGCAGCGTGGTCGGCAGCGCGCCAGGGCGCTACGACTGCTTTCACGGGATCTGCTCAGCCTGTTGCGTACGGCCCGCGGTGCCATGCGCCAGTGGCGCGGCCTGGGGGAGGCCCAGCGCGCCGTCCTGCAGCCCTGGCGCGACGAAATGCTCGTGGCCCTGGCCGACCCCCAGGCTGAGGTGCTGGAGACCCTCCTGCAGCGTCTGAGGGCGGCAGCCGGTACCACCACATCGCTGGACAACGACCAGCGCTACCTGCTCGCCCGTTTCGCCATCCTGCTGGACAAGATCCAGCAGGCCGGTCGCGCCCTGGACAGCGTCCATACCGCGCAGCTCAGTGCCGTGGCACCCTCGGCCCTGGCCCGCCATCGCGACCTGCAGACGGCGCTGCTCTATGGCCTGCGCAGTGCCTGTGCGCTGCTGGGCGTCGGGGTGTTCTGGCTGGCCAGTGCCTGGCCGTCGGCACCCGGTGCCATGCTCATGGCCGGTGTCATCTGCAGCCTGTTCGCCAACCGCGACAATGCCGCCACCATAGGGCTCGGTTTCCTGCGCGGCATTCTCTATGCGGCGCCGGTCGCCATCCTCATCAGCCAGGTGTTGCTGCCACAGATCACCGGCTATCCGCTGTTGTGTTTGGTATTGGGCGTGCCCCTGTTCTTCGCCGCCCTGGGCATGGCCGGTCCGCCCAGCGTGGTGGGGACGGCAACGGCCTTCGCCATTCACCTGCTGGTGCTGGTGTCGCCGAGCAACCAGGGCCACGTGGAGATGGGCGTCTTGCTCAACCAGCTGCAGAGCCTCTTGATCGGCGTGGGTTTCGCCGTGCTGGTGTTCCGCCTGATCAGCCTGCGTACGCCGCGACGGACCAGCCGCCGCATCCTCGAAGCCACCACCTACGATCTGCAGCGACTGGCCTCGGTGCCCCTGGCCAATGCCGAGACCTGGTTCGGGGGGCGCATGGCGGATCGCCTGCTACTCCTGGCGCGACATATCGAGCAGTTGTCGGCGAGCGAGCGCGGGCGCTGGGAGCAGGGCTTGCTGGCACTGGACCTGGGCAACGAATTGCTGCATCTGCGGGCCTGTCTGGCAGGTGCGCAGGGCAACGTCGCTCAGGCGCGGGACGTCTTTCTGGCGCGCTTTACCGAGCAGTTGGCCGTAGGCTTCGGCAATCTGCAGTCCGGTGCCCTGGATACAGCGGCGGATCGCCTGCGCCAGGCGCTGGAGCAGGCCGCTGACGACGAGCCGCATCGACTGGCGCGCGGCGCCATCGGGCAGCTTCAGCAGACCTGGCGCAGCTGTTGTCTGAAGGCGATAGCGGAGGAGGGCACGGATGAATCTGCATGAATGGGCCATTGGCGGGGTCTACCTGGGCCCACTGTTCGTCTATGGCGTCCTGGCGCTGCTGCTGACGGCCCTGTCGATGTGGCTGCTGCAGCGCAGCCGGCTCGGGCGCCAGCTGTGGCACAGCGCCCTGTTCGGCTGCGCGCTGTTCGTGCTCTGGCTGGCCGGCATCGTCGCTGTCCTGGCCACCTGAGCCTAACAACAAGAGGATCGACCCTTGATGCACAAGACCCTGCGTGTGGCGATCACCCTGATCGTGGTGCTGCTGGCGATACTGGCTGGTACCTGGCTCTGGCACTTCTATCTCTATACGCCCTGGACTCGTGATGCACGGGTGCGTGCCGACGTAGTGGTGGTGGCACCCGACGTATCCGGCTGGGTAACCCGCCTGGCAGTGGTCGACAACCAGCTGGTCAAGCGAGGGGACCTGCTCATGCAGATCGACCAGCAGCGCTACCAGGCCAATCTCGACCACGCCAAGGCGGTGGCAGATACGCGCCAGCAACAGCTGCGCTTGCGTGAAAGCGAGGCCGCCCGCCGGCAGCGGTTGGGTACCAGCGCCATCAGTGCCGAAGACCGCGAGACCGCCCAGGTCAATGTGGCCGTCGCCCGCAGCCAGTACCAGGAAGCCCTGAGTGACGTGAACCTTGCGCAGATCAACCTGGATCGCAGTCGCGTCCTGGCGCCGCGGGAAGGACGCATCACCAACCTCAGGTTCGCCGAGGGCAACTATGTGCAGACCGGCCAGGCGGTGATGGCGCTGGTGGATACCCGCTCCTTCTATGTGATGGCCTATTTCGAGGAAACCAAGATCCCGCATATCCATCCCGGTGACGGGGTGCGGGTAAGGCTGATGAACCAGGCCGCGCCCTTGCAGGGCAAGGTGGCAAGCATCAGCAGCGGCATCACCGATCGCAATGCGGCCAACGATGCCCAGTTGCTGGCCAACGTCGAGCCGACGTTCAACTGGGTACGCCTGGCGCAACGCATTCCGGTGCGCATCGAGCTGCTGGACGTGCCGGCGGATATGCACCTCAGCGCCGGCATGACAGCGAGTGTCTCGGTGCTTGACGGGGAAGGCCACCATCCGCTGCAGGGCTGGCGTCGACTCTGGGATTACTAAAAGCCTTGAATGGGGAGGAAGAGTCGCCGAACGAAGGCCAGGCAAGACGAGGATTCGCGAGGAAGCGGACCGGGCTCGCGCTCGAGTTTACGAGTGGTAAATGAGCATTCCGGGCGAATTTCCAACGCAGCCTGGCCGAGCGCAGGCCCTTTTCAGTACGACTAAAGTCGTCTGGAAGCCTTACCGGGCGCGCCTAGAGTAGAGCTCGACGCTCCCGTCATGCTGTAAGGAACAACAATAATGAATGACAGCACCTACCGGCGGATTGAAGCCAGTCCGCGTTTCCAAGAACTGGTGCGCAAGCGCGGGCGTTTTGCCTGGACGCTTTCCGCCATCATGCTCGGACTCTATGCAGCCTTCATCCTTTTGATCGCCTTCGCGCCCACGGTCCTCGGTACCCGTATCCATGCGGAGACCGCCATGACCTGGGGCATTCCCCTGGGCGTCGGTCTGATTCTCTCGGCCTTCGTGCTGACGGGTATCTACGTGCGCCGGGCCAATGGCGAATTCGATCGGCTCAACGCGGAAATCCTTCGGGAGGTGCAGCCATGAGACGTCTACTCCTGGCCAGCGGGCTGCTCGCCCTGTCGCCTTCGCTCTGGGCAGCCGATGCCCTCACGGGCGCCGTCCAGCGCCAGCCGCTGAACATCTCCGCCATCCTGATGTTCGTGGTCTTTGTCGGGGCCACCCTGGGCATTACCTACTGGGCGTCCAAACGCAACCGTTCGGCTGCGGACTACTACGCCGCGGGTGGCCGCATCACCGGTTTCCAGAATGGCCTGGCCATTGCCGGTGACTACATGTCGGCCGCCTCCTTCCTCGGTATTTCCGCGCTGGTGTTCACCTCGGGCTACGACGGCCTGATCTACTCCATCGGCTTCCTGGTGGGCTGGCCGATCATCCTGTTCCTGATCGCCGAGCGCCTGCGCAACCTGGGCAAGTACACCTTCGCCGATGTGGCGTCCTATCGCCTCAAGCAAAAGGACATTCGCACCCTGTCCGCCTGCGGTTCGCTGGTGGTGGTCGCGCTCTACCTGATCGCCCAGATGGTCGGCGCCGGCAAGCTGATCCAGCTGCTGTTCGGCCTGGACTACAGCATCGCCGTGGTGCTGGTGGGCATTCTGATGGTGCTCTATGTGCTCTTCGGCGGCATGCTGGCCACCACCTGGGTGCAGATCATCAAGGCGGTGCTGCTGCTGTCCGGTGCCAGCTTCATGGCCTTCATGGTGATGAAGCACGTGGGCTTCGACTTCAATCGGCTATTCGCCGAAGCCATCGCGGTACACCCGAAAGGCGAGGCCATCATGAGCCCCGGCGGTCTGGTGAAGGATCCGATCTCGGCCTTCTCCCTTGGCCTGGCGCTGATGTTCGGTACTGCCGGCCTGCCGCACATCCTGATGCGCTTCTTCACCGTGAGCGACGCCAAGGAAGCCCGCAAGAGCGTGTTCTACGCTACCGGCTTCATCGGCTACTTCTACATCCTGACCTTCATCATCGGCTTTGGCGCCATCCTGCTGGTCAGCACCAACCCGGCCTTCAAGGATGCCGCAGGTGCCCTGCTG
This sequence comes from Pseudomonas sp. Marseille-Q7302, assembly GCF_965111925.1. NCBI lineage: Bacteria > Pseudomonadati > Pseudomonadota > Gammaproteobacteria > Pseudomonadales > Pseudomonadaceae > Pseudomonas > Pseudomonas sp. Marseille-Q7302. The sequence goes on from NZ_CBCOPK010000001.1 coordinate 1,824,328, forward strand.
GGCGGTAACAACATGGCGGCCGTGCACCTGGCCAACGCCGTGGGTGGCAGCATCTTCCTGGGCTTCATTTCGGCGGTAGCCTTCGCCACCATCCTGGCGGTGGTCGCCGGTCTGACCCTGGCCGGCGCCTCGGCGGTGTCCCACGATCTCTACGCCAGCGTGATCAAGAAGGGCCAGGCTAACGAGAAGGACGAAATCCGCGTCTCCAAGATCACCACCGTGGCCCTGGGCGTCGTCGCCATCGCCCTGGGGATTCTCTTCGAGAAGCAGAACATCGCCTTCATGGTGGGCCTGGCGTTCTCCATCGCTGCCAGCTGCAACTTCCCGGTCCTGCTGCTCTCGATGTACTGGAAGCGCCTGACCACCCGTGGCGCCATGATCGGTGGCTGGCTCGGCCTGATCACGGCGGTGACGCTGATGGTGCTCGGCCCGACCATCTGGGTGACCATCCTCGGTCATGCCAAGCCCATCTACCCCTATGAATACCCGGCACTGTTCTCCATCGCCGTGGCCTTCATCGGTATCTGGTTCTTTTCCATCACCGACAAGTCGGCGGCTGGTGAAGAGGAGCGGGCTCGCTTCTATCCGCAGTTCGTCAGATCCCAGACGGGTCTGGGTTCCAGTGGTGCGGTCTCCCACTAACCACCCATGGCGCTAGAACGAAGCCCGGATTGGCAACGATCCGGGCTTTTTTTCGTGCGACAAATCAGATCTGGCAGGGGTTGCTGCAGGTCGCCTGACAACCTTGGGATTTTCCGCCACCGGCGCAGGTCCATGGAATAGGCCCGTTGCTTCGTATCATCCGATTACGGCGACGGTCGACCCTTGGCCTTCATGGAGAATGGCAGATGACTCTCTCGACCATCCTGGTTCTAGTGCTGCTGGTCCTGCTCATTGGCGGACTTCCAGTGTTTCCGCATTCGCGCAGCTGGGGTTACGGCCCGTCCGGCATCGTGGGTGCCATCCTGGTCGTGCTGCTGGTATTGCTGCTACTGGGCATGATCTAGCAAGGGCTGTCGTGCTGAAAATGCCCTGCAAAGGTGCATCGGACAAAGTCCTTGCCCAAGTCGGTGCAGCGCGGTAACGTCGGTTTTCCGGCCTGCCTTGCCGAGTGCTGTAAACAAAACCGGAGTCCGCGAGAGCGGACTCCGGTTTTGTTTTGGGCGCTAGTTGGCCGCGCCGTCCTGGCGACTGCGCTGATAGAGATCCAGCACGACCTCATCCAGGATGGACGAGGCCCCCCAGGGACGGCTGCTGTTTAGGATGGCGACCACTACCCAGCTGCGGGCGTTGGCATCCCGAACGAAGCCCGCCAGGGCGCGCACGTTGTTCAGGGTGCCGGTCTTCATGTGCGCCTGGCCGGTCAGCGGCGAATTCTTCATGCGCTTGCGCAGGGTGCCGTCCATGCCGGCCAGGGGCAGGGAGGCGATGAATTCCGGCCCATAGGGGCTCTGCCAGGCCGCGCGCAGAATTTCGGCCATCTCCCGGGCACTGACCCGCTCGGTCCGTGACAGACCGGAGCCGTTCTCCATGATCAGGTGACTGGCATTGATGCCCTTACGCGCTAGCCACGAGCGGATGACCCGCAGCGCTGCCTTGCCATCGTCGGCATCCGCCGAGGTGCGGAATTGTGCACCTATGGATAGGAACAGCTGCTGGGCCATGGTGTTGTTGCTGTACTTGTTGATGTCGCGAATGATCTCGACCACATCCGGTGAAAAGGCCCGTGCCAGCACCTCGGCATTGCGCGGCACGCTGCCTTCACGGGTACGGCCCTTGATGCTGCCACCCAGTTCCTGCCAGATGGCCCGGACCGCGCCGGCGGTATAGGCCGGGTGGTCGAGCAGCGACAGATAGCTCTGGGCGTTGCAGCCGTCCGGCAACTGGCCGCTGACTACCAGACTGGTACTGCCATCGGCCTGAGGCACCGGATTGAAGCGCACTTCGGGCCAGGCCGGGCAACCGCTCTTGCCGGTGGCACGCATCTGATTGTCGATGTTGACGTTGGTCAGCGGCGGATCCATGGATACGCTGACCCGGCCATCGGCCGAGCGGACCACCATGCGAACCGACTTGAGATTGACCAGCAGCGAGTCCGGCCCGACCAGGAAGGTCTTGTTCTCGTCGTCGCCATCGTCGTTGAAGGCGGGCAGGTTGGGCTTCACGAAGCGACTTCGATCCAGCACCAGGTCACCAGTGACTTCCAGCACGCCATTGGCCCGCAGGTCGCGCATGAGCAGCCAGAGCCGCTCCATGTTCAGCTTGGGATCGCCGCCACCCTTGAGGTAGAGGTTGCCGTTGAGGATGCCGTCCTTGAGGGTGCCGTCGGTATAGAACTCGGTCTTCCATTGATAGGTGGGACCCAGCAGTTCCAGAGCCGCGTAGGTGGTGATCAGCTTCATGGTCGAAGCCGGATTCACCGAAACGTCGGCGTTGTAGTAGTCGTTCTCGCCGGGGCCATCCAGCGGCAGCATGACCAGCGACAGGTCGCTGCCGGGAATCTTGTTGGTCTGCATCGCCTTTTCGATTCGCGGCGGCAGAAAGGAGGTATCGGCACTGACGGGCAGGGAAAAGCCCAGGGCGCAGCAGCTCAGCAGCAGGCCCAGAGATCGGAAGGTCTTTCGCATCGGGACACACACCTTGGCAGGGTACCGGCCTAGTTGAAGAGAAAAGGGGCCGATAGACGTCGGAGTGTGGGCATTATGCAGTAAGGAGGGAGGGGCGAGCCAACCCCAAGGGGCAGGGCGCGGATAAAGAAACGACCGCCGAAGCGGTCGTTTCTGGAAAGGACGGGATCAGTTGTAGCCGGTGGCGTCCTTGGTACGGTCCGGACTGTTTGGCGAAGGCGGATCGCGCCCGTCGTCGGTCTTGGCGTGCTCGGTGCGCAGGGGCTTTTCGTCCTTGGGCAGTTCGCGTTCGTCGGCTTTGCGCTTTTCTTCGGCCATGGGATCCTCGTCTACGTGATTACCTGTCAAGGTGTGACCGGCGCAGGCGTTTCGCCGTTCCCCTAGGGCGAGGAGCGGTCGGCGAACACGCCGGCGGCCTGCAGCTGGCGCAGCGCATCGCTGACCTGGCGAGCGAAGGTTTCTTCGATGGCGGTCCCGGCCTGGTGGCTGGCGGCCAGCGGCAGGAACCAGACTCCCATCCAGGTACGTACCGAACTGGCATTTCGCACTCGCGTGGGTGAGCTGCCGTCGGGCGCAATCCATTCGGCGGTCAGCACATAGTCGTCCTTGGCGGTACCCGGGACGAGAAAGAAGGTAGCACCGGTGATCAGCCCGCTGGCGATGGCGGCGGCGTAGGAGGTGCTGTTGTACAGCTTGAGGCGCAGCAAGGCGTCATCGGGTCTGCCGGGTTCCGGCACCAGGGTGATGCGGTCGAACAGCCTGGAGCCTGCCAGGATCTCGCGCAGCCGGGGCTTCAGGCCTTCGCGGGCGATGGCGATCGACGTCGCGTCCTTGGCGTCCTCGACAGTGCCACGATAGAAATTGAATTCCACCAGCACATTGGCGCGCTGTGGTGGGGCGCTCAGGGGCGCGCGGAATGCCTGGGAAGAGAGTTCGTCACCGGGAAAAGCGGCGCAACCAGCGAGCAGAAGCAGGCAGAGCAGGGCAGCGAGAGTCTTCATGAAACGCACCTCATCCCTAAGTGGCGATAGCGAAAGCTGGCAGGGGCCAACGTCCGCGCAAAAAAAAGCCCAACCGGGGGTTGGGCTTTTTCGAGAAGGCGGGTGATTAGATCACCTGCACCTCATCAGCCTGCAGGCCTTTCTGGCCTTGCACGACCAGGAAGGAAACAGCCTGGCCTTCTTGCAGGCTCTTGAAGCCGTTACCCTGGATGGAGCGGTAGTGAACGAACACGTCCGGGCCGCTCTGGGGGGTGATGAAGCCGAAGCCTTTCTCGTCGTTGAACCACTTGACGGTGCCAGTTTGGCGAGTAGACATGGATTTCTCCTTGAATAAGATGACGTTGTTGTCCACGAGGACGACAGTTTTGAAACGAGGAGAAACCCATGCCGCGAAAGCTGGCCCTGATGTACTCCAGGTTCTCGACAGGTGAGCCGCTTTGTAGAGACAGCCTCACCTGACAGCGATGGATGGTCTCAGACTGGCTTGCGCAAAACAAGACCTTTGAGCTGCTCGATGTTGACTTTACCGACCATGGTCGAAGCGGCATCTGGCGCGGGCGAACTGATGGTGGAAAAGGGCGGCAGGATGCGGCCCTGGTCATGGAGCGGGAAGACTATGCGAAGCGATCCGTGCTGAATCGTTTTCTATGCACAACGTGTTGCGATCTAGTCACTGCGCAGGGCCTCACCTCCGCCTATCGATGAGGCCTGTCCAAAGGTTTGTCAGGTTTTTCAGGGCCCTATGAACATCTAGGTACTCGCCGAGGGGCATCTGCGGAACAGTGCGCAGCTTAGCGGTCGGTACCCCTGGCTGCTGATCGCGGAGCCTCAAACAGCTGACAACGGCGTCCGGGTGTAGCGCGCACCTCTGGCTGAGCGAGACGACCGCTCGCTTCAAATGCCATGAAGGCGCTGGGTGCCCCCCATCCTGTACCTGGAAAAAGGTCGCCGATCAAGGAGCCGGCTTCACTACGAGCATAGGTTTTTCAGCAAGCCGAAGCAGCCGCTCGGCGTTTGAGGACAGAAGCTCAGCGGTGGCGCGGGCGGTCTTGGGCCAGTGGTGTCGGAAGGGTGATGAGCTGCTCAATTTTGGTAGTGGCTAGGTGATATTATCTTGTCCGAATCATTACCCCCGGACCGCAACGGTCCAAGGAACTACTGTGAAAAACGGACTCGAAAGCGCAGGACGCGCATTGAGCCAAGGGCTCGCTGGCTACCGTGTCGAGCTGCGCCGCCTGAACCTCAATGAAATATTGGTAGCGGTCTATCATGCCCACCAGTCGATTAAGCTGACTCAGCGAATACTGACCAACGAGCAGGCCAGCAATCCGTTCCTGCTGAATACGGTAGTGGCGGCCATGCGTGTCGAAGCTGATGCTGTGGGTCTCTTCATCGAGATTCCAATCGCCCAGGACTGCCTCACGGCCTGAGTCCAGGCGCGCCTGTAAGACCTCAACCTCCTCTAGCTGCCAGGTACACCGTTCGCGCCGAGGCTTGAGCCAGTTGCCGTGCGGGTGTTTCCACGGCAAGGCATGGCGCCGAGCAGTGGAGAGGCATGAAGGGAATCAGGTCAGTGTCTGGTACACGAGCAACGCGGTGCCGGCAGCGATGCCTTTCATGATCCTGCGCACCTGTTTCAAGGGTGAGGCATAGCTATCAAGCGCCGGCTCTGATGATCGCGGTAAAATGGGCCGCTTTCTACAGGAGTCTCCGTTCATGGCCTTGCTGGGTCGTTTCAACAGCTTGCAGATTTTGCGCAATACACCCATCGGTCTGTTCCTTGACGCGGGCAACGACGGCGAGGTTCTGCTGCCGCGTCGCTATGCCCCGCGTGACGAACCCTGTGCCGAAGGTGATTGGCTCAATGTGTTCCTCTACCTGGACAGCGAGGACCGGCTGATCGCCACCACAGAGAAGCCGAAAGTGCAGGTTGGCAGCTTCGCCAGCCTGCGCGTGGTGGAAGTCGGTCGGGTCGGGATCTTCCTTGACTGGGGGCTACCCAAGGATCTGTTGCTGCCGCATTCCGAGGAGAAGCGTCCCCTGCAGGTGGGTGATCATTGCGTGGTGCACGTGCATCTGGATGCCCGTACCCGGCGGATCGTCGCCACCGCGCGGCTGGATCGCTACCTGGATCGCGAGCCGCCACGCTACAAGGCCGGCCAGCCGGTGCCCTTGCTGGTCGTCGAGCAGACCGACCTGGGCTACAAGGTGATCGTCGACAACAAGCACTGGGGTCTGGTGCATCGCAACGAGGCCTTCAAGCCCCTGCGGCTGGGGCAGCGCGAGCGAGGCTTCATTCGTGAGGTACGGGCGGATGGCAAGATCAGCCTGACCCTGCAGCCCCAGGGCGCGGCCGCCGGTAACGACCTTGCCGAGCAGATCCTTGGCCTGGCGAGAGCCCGCGGTGGAGTGCTGGAGCTCAGCGACAGCAGTCCGCCCGCGCTGATCCATCAGCTGTTTGGCGTCAGCAAGGGCAACTTCAAGAAAGCCATCGGCCATCTCTATCGCCAGGGACGGATCGTTATCGAGGACGACCGGATTTCTGTACGCGAGGACGCCGCGGACTAGCGCCGCGACGGGGTGTCAGATCGCTGTCATGGCTGGGCTGCACCAGGGATTCGGGGTCGAAGGCGCGGGCTCGCTCGTCCGGCCCGGCTTCGCGTTCCAGGTCGCCGACCAGGCGGGTGATGCGATCGGCCAGCTTTTCCGAACTCAGGCTCTCGCGCAGGCGCTCCACCATGAGCGGCAAGGCGAACGGCGAGGGGTGATCGAGGGTCACTAGGCGCAGGGGCAGCGCGCCGGTACGGGTCAGTGTCTGCTGCAGCCGATCGGCGTCGAGCTCCTGGCGCAGCACCTCGGTCTGAGCCTGGCCGAGCAGCAGGTTATCCGGATCGTACTGACGAAAGACCTGATAGAAGAGGCTGCTGCTGGCCTGTAGCTGGCGGTTGCTCTTGTGCGCGCCCGGATAGCCGGAAAAGATCAGCCCGGAGATGCGGGCGATCTCGCGAAAGCGCCGCTGGGCGAGTTCGGCGGCGTTGAGGCTTTCCAGGGTGTCACTGATCAGGTTGTCGGTGGTGAAGAGGCTGGCATCGAGCAGCCCTTCCCAGTCCAGGCTGACGGGTGAGACCAGCTCCAGGCCATAGTCGTTGACGGCGATGGAAAAGGTGCAGGGGCGGCGCTGCGCCAGGCGCCAGGCGAGCAGGCTGGCCAGTCCGAGATGGGCGTGGCGGCCAGCGAAGGGATAGAGAAAGAGGTGCGAGCCCTCGCGGGATTCCAGGGTCTCGGCGAGCAGGTAGTGGGCGCTGGGCAGCGCCGACCATTGCCGCTGGACATCCAGCAGCGGCTGCAGCAACCGCATTTCCGGACTCTCGTAACGTTGGGCCTCGGCATCTTCGAGCAGGGCCAGAACATGCTTGGCCAGGGTGTCCGAGAGCGGCATGCGGCTGCCGCTCCAGCGTGGGATGGCGGCCTTGCGACCGCTGGCGCGGCGCACGTATACCGTCATGTTCTCCACCCGCACCAGTTCCAGGGTACGGCCAGCGAAGAGAAAGTGATCACCAGGGCGCAGGCGGGCGATAAAGCCTTCCTCGATGTTCCCCAGGCGATTGCCGCCGCCGCCCTTGGACCAGAATTGCACGTTGAGGCTGGTCTCGCTGACGATGGTGCCTATGCCCAGGCGATGCCGCTTGGCCAGTTGCTTGTCGGGGACGCGCCAGATGCCCTCGGCATCCGGCTCGGCGCGGCGATAGTCCGGATAGGCCGACAGGGAGGCGCCGCCAGTGCGGACGAAGGCGAGGGCCCAGGCCCATTCGCCGTCACTGAGGCCGCGATAGGCCCAGGCACTGCGGATTTCCGGCAGCAGGTCGTCCGGTTCGAAGCCACCCCCCAGGGCCACGGTCACCAGGTGCTGCACCAGGACATCGAGGGGCTTGACCGGGGCCGCGCGGGCCTCGATCTCCCCGGCCGTGATGGCGCGGCGGGTGGCGGCCGCATCCAGCAGGTCGAGGCTGTAGGTAGGCACCAGGGTCGCACGGGAGGCGCGCCCCGGGGCGTGACCACTACGGCCGGCGCGTTGCAGCAGGCGAGCGATGGTCTTGGGCGAGCCGATCTGCAGTACCCGCTCCACGGGCAGGAAGTCCACGCCGAGGTCGAGGCTAGAGGTACAGATCACCGCCTTGAGCTGGCCATTCTTGAGGCCGCTCTCCACCCATTCTCGGGCCTGCTTCTCGATGGAGCCGTGGTGCAGGGCGATCAGGCCGGCCCAGTCCGGGCGTGCCTGCAGCAGGGCCTGGTACCAGAGCTCGGTCTGGGCCCGGGTATTGGTGAAGACCAGGGTGGTGGGACTGTCTTCAAGTTCGCGGATCACCTGCAGCAGCAGGCGCATGCCCAGGTGCCCGGCCCAGGCGAAGCGCTCGACTCCGCCCTGGGGCAGCAGGGTATCTACCTGCAGGCGCTTGTCCTGGCGGCCCTGCACCAGGTGTCCCGGTTCTCCGGCCAGCAGGACATCCAGCGCGTGAGCCTGGTTGCCCAGGGTCGCCGACAGGCCCCAGGTCTGCAGGCCGGGGTTCCAGCGGCGCAGGCGGGCCAGGGCGAGTTGGGTCTGGGTACCGCGCTTGTTGCCAAGCAGTTCGTGCCATTCATCAATGACTACCAGGCGGACATGACCCAGGGCTTCCTGGGCGTCCTCCCGCGACAGCAGCAGCGACAGACTTTCGGGAGTGGTTACCAGGGCCGTCGGCAGGCGGCGATTCTGTCGCGCACGCTCGCTGCTACCGGTATCACCGGTGCGCAGGCCCAGGGTCCACTCCAGCTCTTCCTCGAGTACCGGACGCTCCAGGGCGCGCAGGGTGTCCGCCGCCAGCGCGCGCATGGGCGTCAGCCAGAGCACCGTGAGCGGCGGTGGCGCCTGCTTGCGCTTGCTGGGCAGCCCCTTGGCGGTGATCGGCTTGGGCGCCACGAAGGCATCCAGGGCCGCCAGCCAGACCGCGTAGGTCTTGCCGGAACCGGTAGTGGCATGCAGCAGGCCGGATTCTCCGGCGGCGATGGCCTTGGCCACCTCGCGCTGGAAGGGAAAGGCCTTCCAGCCCTGGACTGCCAGCCAGCGACTGCCGGGGCCCTTGCGCGATCGGGTAGCGGTGGCCATCTCGGCACTCCTTTAGACCGGGTTCGAACGCCCGGTCATCTCGGCCGCCATGGCGGTGGCGTAGCTGTCGGTCATGCCGGCGATGAAGTCGATCACCCGCATGAAGGCCTGGTGCAGGGTCCAGGAGGGATCCGGGGCGCTGTTGCCCAGCAGGTCGAGGATGCGCCGACTCTTGAAGGACGGCTCGCGGCCCCGATGCTGTTCCAGGGCAGCGCCGCAGAAGGCGTTGAGCAGGATCTCCAGGGTGGTGTAGGCACCGATCTCATGGAGGGTCTTGCGCTTGTCGTGAAAGATCTTTTCCCGGGCCAGCGCCTTGGCGCGCTGCACGCAAAGCTTGGCCGGACCGGCCATGTGCTCGACCAGGTCATCACCCAGGGTGCCGGCGAGCAGGGCGTCCTGCTGTTCGACGAAGGCGCGAGCGGTGGCGTTGGTCAGGTGTTCGATGGCCTTGCCGCGCAGGATCGCCAGCTTGCGCCGGCGGGAGTCGCGCGGACCCAGCTGGCGATAGGTCTCGGGCAGATCATCGCCGACCAGGCCCAGCAGCAGCGCCTCGACCTCGGCATAGTCCAGCAGCTCCATCTCCAGGCCGTCTTCCAGGTCGATCAGGCCGTAGCAGATGTCGTCGGCGGCCTCCATGAGGTAGACCAGGGGATGCCGTGCCCAACGCTCGGGACCCAGCAGGGGCAGTTCGAGTTTTTCGGCGATCTGTTCCAGCAACGGCAATTCGCTCTGGTAGCAGCCGAACTTGTGCTTCTTGTAGCCAGGCGCCGCGGCATAGCGTGACGTCCAGGGGTACTTGAGATAGGTACCGAGGGTCGCGTAGGTCAGGCGGGTGCCGCCGTCGAACTGGTGGTATTCGAGCTGGGTCAGCACCCGGAAGCCCTGGGCATTGCCTTCGAAGTGCAGAAAATCCTGGCGCTCCGCTTCGCTCATGTCATCCAGCCAGCCGCGTCCGGCCGCCTGGGTGAACCAGTAGCGAATGGCGTCTTCGCCGGAATGGCCGAATGGCGGGTTGCCGATGTCATGGGCCAGGCAGGCGGATTGCACCACCATGCCGAGATCGCTCGGGTCACACCACTCGGGCAGGTCGCCTCTGAGGCTCTCGCCCACGCGCATGCCCAGGGAACGGCCGACGCAGCTGACCTCCAGGCTATGCGTCAGGCGCGTATGGATATGATCGTTGCTGGTCACGGGGTGGACCTGGGTCTTGCGGCCCAGCCGGCGGAAGGCGCCGGAAAAGATGATGCGATCGTGGTCCTTGTGAAAGGGGCTGCGCCCCAGTTCATCCGGGCTGTGCAGGGGTTTGCCCAGCCGTTCGCGGATAAGAAGTGTCTGCCAGTCCAAGGCCATCCTCGAGCTATCACCGTTTAGGGGACGCCGGCGGTTACCGTTCGGCGCTTCTGCGTTCTGACCTCGGCAACATACGATCATCACCCCTCAGTTGGCAAAACCCGGCAGTTGGCTGGCGTCCAGGTCGATCAGCAGCAGGCGCTGACCGCTTTCCAGGAACTGGCTGGCGGTCAGGCAGTACTGGTTGGTCGTGGCATCGCGATACACCGTCGAGAGCGCCAACCGGCGCTCGTTCCAGCCCTCGGCCAGCAGTGCATAGAAGTAGGGACGCCAGGACCAGTTGTGGTTGAGGTAACGGCGGTTCTCGCGCCAGAACATGCCGTTCCATTCCAGGTTGGGGGTAATCTGGGTGCCGGCGCGGTCGCATTGGTAGATGCGCAGCAGGCCGGGAAAGACGTGGGGATCGGGCAGGGCGCTCAAGGGGCCGCCGTGTTCTGCCCAGGGTTTCAGCCGGGTGACGAAGTCGGCGAGCCGCTGGCGCAAGGCGAGCAGCTGGGTCTGCTGAGCCAGCTTGCCATCGACGAAGCGACTGCGCAGGGCGGCGAAGCGCTCCTGGTAGCGGTCACTGGTGCTCAGCTCATGGGTGGCCTGGGCGAACAGGAAACCCTGGACATAACGTGAACCGCACTCCAAGGCGAAATCCAGTTCGGTTTCGGTTTCGACACCCTCGGCGATCAGCCAACACCCGGTCTTTTCGGCCATCTGTGCCAGCGCCTTGACCGCGTCGCCCCGGGGGCCACCTCGCGCGGCGGCCTGGAACAGCCGCATATCCAGCTTGAGAATGTCGGGTTGCAGGTCCAGCACCCGATCCAGTTGCGAATAGCCGGAACCGAAATCATCGATGGCGATGCGGATGCCGCGTTCCCGATAGCGGGCCACGGCCTCGGTCAGGCGCGGCAGATCGCCGGCAGCCTCGGTGATCTCGTAGACGACCCGGCTGGGCGCTACCCCAGAGCGTTCCAGCTGCACCAGGCTGGGCAGGTCGGCTCCGCTCTCCAGCTGGCTGATCCAGCGTGGTGACAGGTTGAGGCTGAGAAACCAGTCTTCCGGTGCGCTGGCGAAGCGCTGCAGGGCATCTTCCCGAAGCGTGCGATCAAGGTGCAGCAAGTTTGCAGTCGGAGTATGCGGGTCGGCAAACAGGGGCCCGACGGAGGTGTGACTGCCGTCGGCCTGGCGCAGTCGGCCAAGCGCCTCAACCCCGGCGATACGTCCGGTAGCGGTGTCGATGAAGGGTTGGAAGAAGGCAGAGGGTTGAGCACTGGGCACGAGCGGTTCCTTGTCGTCAGGGAGGCAGGTGGTTGTCGACCTGACCCGATGCCATGCGATAAGGGTGCCAGATGAAAAAACGGCTCCCTGGGGAGCCGTTCATGATCAGCGGGGTGGCGGTAGCGGATGATCCGCCTGTTCGCGATGCCGGTTCTGCAATCGATTGACGATGGGATACAGCGCCAGACCGATACGGGCCAGGCGGCCCACGGCGCCAAGGCGCTTGCCGAACAACGACAGGAACACCGTCGCGCCCAGCATCAGCGGCTTCTTCGCCGAGCTGGCGACCTTGTCGCGATTGGGTCGTACCAGATCACCGATAAGGCTGATGGGGTTGTGCAAGGGTTGGGCGTTGTAGATGAGCTGCTGGCGATACATCTCCATGCGCAGCCGGACCAGTTCCTTGCGCTTGGCCTGGCTGGTGGCAGCGGAAAGCGGCTGGTTCATGGCAGTAGGCGCTCCCGGTTGCGGTTCAGTTCTTCCAGGGTGGCATGGAAAGGCGCGGCACCCTTGACCAGGCGGAGGGCTCGCAGGATGCAGATCGCCAGCGCCACGGCATAGAAGCCGCACAGCGCCAGGGTCGCGGTCATGCGATAGGTATCCCAGAAGGCGATGATGACCGCCGCCGAGATGCCTACCAGCACCAGCAGGCCAAAGATCAGGCTCAGGCCGGTGAAGAGGAACAGCTGGAAGGTACGAACCTTCTCTTCCTGTACCTCGATACCCAGCAATTCCAGGTGGCTCTGCAGCAGTCCTACTACCGCGCCGGCGAGGCGCTTGACCGAAGGCTTGGGCGCCTCGTCAGGCAGCTCCCGTGGAGGAGAGGAGGTGTCCATGGCAATCTCCCAGGCTTAGCGGCGCGATGCCAGCAGGCCGATCAGGAAACCGACACCGGCGGCAATGCCCAGGGCCTTGAAGGGATTGTCGACCACGTATTCCTCGGTGGTCTCCTTGGCGACGACCCCCTGGCGGTAGAGGTCGTCCTGCTTGGTCTTGAGCACGTCGCGGGAACGCTCCAGGCTGGAACTCAACTTGGCGCGCAGTTCATCTGCCTGCTCGCCAGCCATGCTTGCAGTGTGCTTGAGCAGCTGCTCGGCGTCGGCCAGCAGGGTGTGGAATTCGTCGGTCAGCGCCTGCTCGGCCTCGCCCAGATGACGACGGACCCGGTCAGTGTTCTGCTGGTGTGCCTGCTCATCGATATCAGCGGCAAGCTCGTCTTTGAGCACGGGGGAGATTTTGTCGTTCATGGGGCGCTCCTGAATAGGCAATGGGTATCCGTTTCAGGCCTTTCGAGTGAGGGCTCCGACCAAAGGTTCCACGGGCGGGGCCGCATGCCCTTCCAGTGCTTTCTCTATATAGGAGGGTCAGAGCATATAGGAGGGTCCAAAGCGGACGAATGGTCATACCATACCGATTTCGGGTCTCCAAAAGTTCCGCACTATTAATCGATTAGAAGAGCTGGCTCACAAAACGGCGTGCTAGCGCCATTGGGCGTCTTATTCAAGTATTAGGCTAGAACTTTGCTGTTTCTATCACTGTCAGTTGCGTCGTATTTGATCGTCCATGCACTTATAGACAAATAAGAGGGGGAAGAATGGAAAACGCCATTGATAGACTGACTGCCGCTTTCAGTACTTATAAATGCTCGGTCACGGCGCCTCGCCCTGACGGCAGTATCGTGCTGACGGTGCAGGACCAGCAGTGTGATGACGCACGGGTGAACCGGGTGGTCAGCGCCCGGCAGCTCGGTGAGAGCCAGCTGCTGAAAACGGTGATCGACGAAGTCCGCAAGGACGTGTCGTTGCGGGCCGGAGCCTTGGCACCGCAATCCATGGCCGTGCTACGCGCCACCGGAGCCAATATGCTGAGATATTCCGAATAAGGGATAGGCAGCAGAAGACTTCAGCTCGAGACTTGCAGTACGGATGCCCTGCATTCGTTGGTCTCGAATACTGAAGATTACAGATGGCAAACAAGTACTTGGCCGCCTTTAGCGGTATGTCCAAGGTCGATTGTCTAGCTCTTGCACTTCAACAGACGACAATCTCCGCAGGGAAGTTGCATCGCGGGCAGCGCGTACATGGGGCACGCAACGTCCATCACGCCCCAGGACGGGAAGCCCTGTCCGGCTTGTACGGCAGCCAGCCGAGCACTGGCGATCACACCATTGAGCAGTTCCTCTTCCCGATACAACGCCTGGCGCAAGGCCGGCGAGCGATAGAGGATGCGCCCACACCTATCCAATAGCGTGAAGGAAAAGCGCCCGGTGCGATCCGGCAGCGTCGGCCATACCTTGAGCGGGGCCAATTGCTCGTCGAGTCGTGTGCAGGTCAGCTGATACAGCGAGACGCCGGCTGACGGGAGCGGCGTAACCGCGCCCACGTTATCGAGGAGCGTCGCAGGGCCTGAGGTCTGCACGAGACTGCTGGTCATGCCTTCCGTGGTTTGCATGGTCCTGTTCCTGCCTTAATTCGCCACGCTGAGGTGGTTTACCGTGCCGCTGCCGCCCGCCAGCAGAGCGCTGACGCCATGGCCCTCATCAATGGCAATACCCAGACGAATGCTATCGATCAGGCGCGCGAGTCGGGTCTGATCGTGCAGCTGCTGCTTGCTGATCAACCGCTTTACCTTGACGCCATTGTCGTCGGACAGCGTCAGGCTGACGCTGCCGTCGAGGCGTTCGATGCGAAAGTTGACCCGAAAGTCGTGCTCGAAAGCCGCGGCGATGAGCTGGAAGGGGTTGTCCATGACGTACCTGACTGGCGTGAGCGGGGTCAGTGCCATTGACTTCAGCGGGCTGGGCTAGTTCTGCGGGAAACCTCAAAAGTATGACCGACGGCCCGTTTCAGCTGCTCACCTGAGTGTCGCGTTCGCTCCAGCACTGGGCGAAAGCCCGCTGCCAGTCGGGCAGCGTCTGCCCCAGCACCGCCGCCAGCTTGTCGGTGGACAGGCAGGAATTGGCGGGTCGATGCGCCGGGGTGGGGTAGGAGCTGCTGGGGATGGGGTTGAGGCGCGCCTTCAGTTCGCCGGTCTCGCGCAGCCGCTGCGCGATCTGTTCGGCGAAACCGTACCAGGACGTGGTACCGGTCGCGGTCAGGTGATAGGTGCCCCAGAGGTCCTGCTGGTCACTGCACGCCAGCAGGCGCTCGGTAGCGTCGGCGATGGTGCGCGTCCAGGTGGGGGCGCCGATCTGATCGGCGACGATATTCAGTTCGTCGCGTTCGCTGAGCAGGCGCACCATGGTGCGCAGGAAGTTGTTGCCCTGCCAGGAATAGATCCAGCTGGTACGCAGGATCAGATGACGTTCGGCCTGTTCACGTACGGCGTTTTCACCGGCCAGCTTGGTGCGCCCATAGACGTTGAGCGGGCAGGTGGGATCCTCCTCGCGATACCGGTCCTGCTTGCTGCCATCGAAAACGTAATCGGTGGAGTAGTGGACCATGGGCACGCCTAGTTGCTGGGCGGCGCGGGCAAAGACCTGGGGAACCCGTTCGTTGATCAGGGTGGCGGTCTGGGCATCGCTCTCGGCGGCATCCACGGCGGTATAGGCTGCAGCATTGATGATGACGTCGGGACGGGCAGCGAGAACGCGTTGGTAGAGGGCATCCAGCTGGGTGAAATCCACCTGGGCCCGGCCGACGACGGTCACCTGGGCCTTGGGTGCCAACAGGGTTTGCAGTGCCTGAGAAAGTTGTCCGTGTTGACCCGCGATGAAGACGTTCATGTGACTGAGCTATTCCAGAAGGGCTGGCGCGTCCGTGCCTGTTTGACAGGGTGGGCGTCGCCACGACAGCCCTGAGCAAAAGGCGCAGTCTACCCGATGACCGGCGTAGGACAAGGCTAGCCTTTCGCCTTCGCAGGGCCTTTGGCATTGGCTCTGCCAGGCCTGCCTGGCCGGAAACCAGCCCAGGCGAAAGGATGAAAAAATTTGTTTCACGAACACTTGACAATTGTGCGACGGGGGAAAGGTATCCGTTGGTCTTTTTCCAGGGGAGTTGTGCACAACTTGTGCTAGCGCCTGTCAAGTCCTCTCTGGCCCCCACAGATCCCTGTCTAGAATCGCCCTTTTGAATTAAGTTGTTGATTACGTTGAACTTATCAAACTGGTTAAAAAATGAGCAAGTTGTTTGCGGGGCCCGCAGAGCAAGGCTCAGGGTTCTTTTCCACCATGTTTTCAACAAAGTTATCAACAGAACCTGTGGATTGTTCCGAGAAGAGCCGAACTGAAAACCTTAATCGGTGCTGAACGACAGGCTGATTGGACAGGTGTCTGCCGTTCTGTCGTCCGGCTTAGCCGGACAGGGCCAACTGACGACTCAGCAGGGCGCGCAGTGAGGCCGGCTTCACCGGTTTGGGCAAGAAATCCAGGCGCGCTTCGCGCACCTTGGCCAGGCATTCCGGACGGCCATCGGCACTGATGACGATGCCGGGAATGTCCTGGCGCAGCACCTGGCGAATCCATTCTGCGACGTCCGGACCCGTGTCGGCATCACTGAGGTGGTAGTCGACGATCAGCAGGCGTGGCACCACCCCCTGATCCAGCAGGGCGGCACATTCTTCACGGCTGCGCGCGGTCCAGACCTGGCATCCCCAGCGGCCCAGCAGGCTGCGCAGACCCAGCAGGATGCTGTCTTCGTTGTCGATGCACAGCACCGGATCACCGGCCAAGGGCTGGGCGGTTTCGCTGGCGGTCGCCGCCTGGATGGCGAGGGCGGGCGCCAGGGGCACCTTGACGCTGAAGACACTGCCATGGCCCGGCCAGGAGCGCACCGAGAGTTCGTGGCCGAGCACCCGGCAGAGCCGATCGGCGATCGCCAGACCCAGGCCCAGGCCTTTCTCGGCGCGGGTCTGGTGGCTGTCCAGACGCTTGAACTCCTCGAAGATCAGTTCGAGCTTGTCCGGCGGGATGCCGGGGCCGCTGTCCCAGACCTCCAGGCTCACGTTCTGCCCCTGGCGGCGTACTCCCAGCAGCACGCGGCCATGGGCGTATCTCAGGGCGTTGGTGAGGAAATTCTGCAATACCCGACGCAGCAGCTTGCTGTCGCTGTTGACCACCAGCTGGCTGGTGCGGATGCGCAGACTGGTGCCCTGGTCCTGGGCCAGGGCCTTGAATTCGACACCCAGGGCCTCGAACAGGGTGGCCAGGGGGAAGGGCGCCGGCGCGGCCAGGATGCGCCCGTTCTCCAGACGCGAGATGTCCAGCAGGTCGGCGATGAGGTCTTCGCTGGATCTCAGCGCGCTGTCCATGTTGCGCACCAGTTCCTGGGCCTCCTGGGCGAGGCCGTCCTGGTGGGCGAGGGCAGCGGTGAACAGTCGGGCAGCGCTCAGCGGCTGCATGAGGTCATGGCTGACCGCGGTGAGGAAACGGCTCTTGGACTGGTTGGCCGCCTCCGCGTGGGCCCTGGCTTCCTCCAGTGCCTGGTTGAGCTGGGAGAGTTCGCGGGTGCGTTCTTCCACCCGCTGTTCCAGGCCTTCGTTGGCTTCGCGCAGGGCGCGCTCGGCCTCGCGGAAGGCGGTGATGTCGGTGAAGCTCATCACGAAGCCACGGCCGGGCATGGGGCTACCGATCAGCTCGATCACCCGGCCGTTGGGAAAGGTGCGCTCCGAGGTGTGGGGAATGCCCTGGCGCATCCGTTCCACCCGGCGCGCCACGTGCTCATCGGCATCGCCCGGTCCGCAGAGGCCACGCAGGGCGTTGTAGCGGATGATCTCGGCGATGGGGCGGCCGACCTGGATCATGCCGTCCGGATAGTCGAACAGCTCCAGGTAACGCTGGTTCCAGGCGACCAGGCGCAGCGACTGGTCGACCACGCTGATGCCCTGGGAGATGTTCTCGATGGCGCCCTGCAGCAGCGCCCGGTTGAATTCGAGCACCTCCGAGGCTTCGTCGGCGATGCGCACCACGTCGTCGACCTGCATGTCGCGGCCTTCGATGGCCGCCTTGACCACCGCGCGCGCGGAGGAGGCACCGATCACCCCGGCCAGCAGCCGCTCGGTCTGGGCGATCCATTCACTGTTGGCGTTCATGCCAGGGTGGTAGGTGAGGCCGCTCTGCTCGGCGAAGCGGCTGAAACTCAGGCGGGCGCGCTCATCACCCACGAAGCGGGCGGCGAGCAGCCGCAGGTCCTCCAGCTTCACCGCCAGCAGGGCGCGATTGCGCGGCCGGGGCAGGGCGTACTGGGCGATGAAGCGCCCGGCCTGCCAGTATTCCGAGACCCGGGTGCGCGAGAGCAGCGACACCAAGGCGAACAGCAGGAAGTTGCCGGCCAGGGAGACCAGGGCGCCGACCGTGGTCGGTTGCAGCGTCCGCTCCCCCGCGGGCTGCTCGAACCAGGCCAGACCAGGAAAGGCCTCCAGCGGCCATTGCAGGCTGGTGGCTACTACCGGCAGCACCATCAGATAGCCCCAGAGCAGCGCGCCGGCGGTGAGCCCGGCAAAGACGCCCCGGCGATTGGCGGCCTTCCAGAACAGCGCCCCGACCATGGCCGGCCCGAGCTGGGCAATGGCGGCAAAGGCGATCTGGCCGATGGTGGCGAGACTGGCATTAGAGCCCAGCAGGCGATAGCTGCAATAGGCCAGCACCAGGATGACCACGATGCTGGCGCGGCGCACCGTGAGCATCCAGTGGCTGAACACCGCGTGCGGACTCTCGACCTGCCCACGGCGCTTGAGCAGCCAGGGCAGGACGATGTCGTTGGAGATCATGGTGGAGAGGGCGACGCAGGCGACGATCACCATGCCGGTGGCCGCCGAGGCCCCGCCCAGGAAGGCCAGCAAGGCCAGCCAGGGACGCTCCTGGGCCAGCGGCAGGCTGATGACGAAGGAGTCGGGCAGCACGCCACCGGGCAGGCGCAGCTGGCCGGCCAGGGCGATGGGAATGACGAACAGGGCGGCCAGCGCCAGGTAGAGCGGAAACACCCAGCGTGCCAGGTTGACGTCCCGGGTATCGATGTTTTCCACCACCGTCACATGGAACTGGCGCGGCAGGCACATCACGGCGATGAAGGCCACGCCGGTCTGGATCAGCAGGCCCGGCCAATCCAGCGTCTCCCGCCAGTATTCCTGCAGCTGCGGCGCCTGCTGGGAGCGGGCGAGCAGGTCGGCGAAGCCGTCGTGCAGGTCGTAGGTGACCCAGAGGCCCACGGCGATAAAAGCGGCGAGCTTGACCAGGGATTCGAAGGCGATCGCCAGCATCATGCCGCGATGGTGCTCGGTGACATCCAGGTTGCGGGTGCCGAAGAGAATGGCAAACACCGCCAGGACCAGGGAAACGAACAGCGCGGTGTCCTGGGCTCGGGTGTTCAGGGATTCGGCATTGATACCGGTCAGCAGATTGACGCCGATGACGATGCCCTTGAGCTGCAGCGCCAGGTAGGGGAGGACGCCGACCAGGCAGATGAGTGCGACGACGATGGCCAGGGTCTGGGACTTGCCATAGCGGGAGGCGATGAAGTCGGCGATGGAGGTGATGTTTTCCTTCTTGCTGATCAGCACCATCTTCTTGACCAGTTGCGGGGCCAGCAGCAGGAAGAGGATGGGGCCCAGGTAGATGGGCAGGAACGACCAGAGCTGGTCGGCAGCCTGACCGACCGCGCCGAAAAAGGTCCAGCTGGTGCAATAGACGGCCAGCGACAGGCTGTAGACCCAGGCCCGCAGGCGTGGCTTGAGCGGTGGGCGGCGATCGCCATAGAAGGCGATGGCGAACAGCATGGCGAGGTAGCCGAGGGTTACGGTGATGATCAGCCCGCTGGGCAGGGACATGGCGACTCCAGGCAATCCAGGCGCCCATCGCGCCCGGACAAAGTGTCGCACCTTGGGGTGCCAGACGTCAGGTCTGGCGACATTGGGTTGAGCCAGACGGTTTGCCCTGTTAGGTTGGCGGGCTGATTCAAGCGAGAGAGAGTGTCATGTTCCAAGCGCAGCCCATTTCCCTGCAACGTGGTGCGCTGCGCCTGGATCCGCTGGCGGAAGGCGACGT
This sequence comes from Pseudomonas sp. Marseille-Q7302, assembly GCF_965111925.1. Classification (NCBI taxonomy): domain Bacteria; kingdom Pseudomonadati; phylum Pseudomonadota; class Gammaproteobacteria; order Pseudomonadales; family Pseudomonadaceae; genus Pseudomonas; species Pseudomonas sp. Marseille-Q7302. The sequence continues at coordinate 1,843,693 of NZ_CBCOPK010000001.1, forward strand.
GCTCGAACTGGTCGGCCTGGCCGAGCGCAATCGCGAGGCGCTGCATTATCTGAGCGGACCGCTGCGGCCAGACTGGTACCGTCTGGCACTGGCCGAGCAGCGCGAGGGGCGAGCCTTGCCCTTTGCCGTACGGATCGCCGACCGGCTGGTGGGTACGACCCGCTTCGCCGATTTCCTGCCCGCCTTGCCCGCCGCCGAGATCGGCTGGACCTGGCTCGATGCCGAGCAACACGGCAGCGGCCTGAATGGCAACATCAAGTACCTGATGCTGCGCCATGCCTTCGAGCACTGGCAGTTGGTACGGGTACAGCTCAAGACGGCAGCGACCAATCTCCGGTCCCAGGCGGCCATCGAAAAGCTGGGTGCGGTGCGCGAGGGGCTCTTGCGCAATCATCGGCGCTTGGCGGACGGTCGGCTGGACGACACCATCATCTACAGCATCACCGACCGCGAGTGGCCCGAGGTGAAGGCGCGACTGGAGGCGTCCTTCAACTAGCGGCAACGCCTGGCCGACCGTTCGTCGCTGACCACCGCTGCGCAACGGGTCTGCGCCGCTTGTTTGGCGCCGCTATTCCGGCGGCCGTCCTTTCTTGTCCAACAGTTTTCCGCAATACGGCCGACATGCCTGCTCAATGGTACGAGTTCGCCTGTCTCCTTTCGCGGATCGCTGTATGTCTTCATTGTCACCTTCCTCTGCGCTGCGCACGCTCAGGGTCGTCTGGCCCTTCGTGATCATCCTGTCCTGCCAGGCGCTGGTAGCCATCTTCAGCCTGCAACTGCTGTCGACGGTGCGCGCCTATGTGTCCGCGGAAAGCCTGTGGAGCAAGAGCCTGGGCAACGCCATGCTGTCGCTGGGTGCCTACCTGGATGAAGGACGCCTCGAGGCCTATCAGGACTATCTGGCCTCCATCAGCGTCAATGACCTGGATCGTGCGGCGCGCACGGAACTGGATAACGGCGGAAGTCCTGCCGAAGCCGCGCGCCTGCTGCGCCTGGCCGGCAACAGCCCGGATGACATCGATGGGCTCATCACCCTTTTTCGCCTGGCCCGGCACGTCGAGCCGTTCGAGGGAGTGATCGCCCGCTGGCAGGCCACCGATCCCTACATGGACGAGTTCCAGGCCCTGGCGCGGACCAGCTTCGAATTGATCAGGCTACAGGGGCCGGGGCCGGCGCTGATCCCGTTGAAGCGCCACCTGCTGGATTTGCACGACCGCATGATGCCGGAGACCGTAGCCTTCTCGGAGCGCCTCGGCCTGGCGTCACGGCAGATGGTGCGCGGGCTGTTCATCGCCAACGTGCTGGTGGGTGCACTGCTGGTCCTGCTGGCCATCTGGCGCATGCACAGCCTGGTGCAGCAGCGCTGGCGTTCCGAGCAGGCGCTGCAGGCCGAGAAGGAGCACATGCAGGTCATCCTGGCTTCCATCGGCGATGCGGTGCTGGCGCTCAATGCCCAGGGGCGGCTGCTCTATCACAATCCGGCGGCGGCGCGTCTGCTCGCCAAGCCCGAACTGGCCGCCGGCACACCGGTCAATCACCTGTTCGATATCCAGATCGAGGACCAGCCGGGGTCGACGCGCCCGCTGGCCGAGCGGCTGCTGAGCCAGGATTGGCGGGCTGGCAACGAACCCCTGGCCCATCAACTGGTACTCACCGAAGGGACCCGTATCCCGGTGGCGCTGACGGTGAGCGCGCTGCCGCGTGGCGAGGCCGGCACCGGGGTGGTGCTGGTGATGCACGACCAGACCCGGGAGCGGGCCTTCCTGCACGATCTGGCCTGGCAGGCGAGTCACGATGCCCTGACCGGGCTGCTCAATAGGCGCGAGTTCGAGACCCGGCTGGAGCGCCTGCTGGCCAATCCAGAGCTGGTCTGCGCGTCGCTGCTGTTCATCGATCTCGATCAGTTCAAGATCGTCAACGACACCTCCGGGCACTTCCACGGCGATCGGCTGCTGCGCCAGCTCTGCGAGCTGCTGGGTGGCCAGCTGGGTGAAGACGACTGCCTGGCGCGCCTGGGCGGCGATGAATTCGGCGTTCTGCTGGAAAACCGTACGCCGGCTGAAGCCGAGGCCGTGGCCGAACGGCTGCGTTGCTGCGTCGGTGCTCTCCAGTTCGAGGCTGCCGGGCAGGGCTTTCGCGTCGGCTTGAGCATTGGCGTGGTGCACCTGGGTGGTCATGCCCTGGCGCCGGAGGAGGCCCTGCGGCTCGCCGATCTGGCCTGCTACGCCGCGAAGGACAAGGGCCGCAATCGCATCCAGGTCTTTGCGCCAGGTGATGTGGAGCTGGACCAGCGTCATGGCGAAATGGCCTGGGTGCAGCGCCTGCACCGGGCGCTGGCCGAGGACAGATTCCGCTTGTTCGTCCAGCCGATCCTGGGTTTGCGCAGCGAGACCGTAGCGGATCGCCATGTGGAGGTGCTGATGCGGCTGGAGGAGGGCGATCGACTGATCGCGCCAGGCGTCTTCATCCCGGCGGCGGAACGCTATGGGCTGATGCCGGACCTGGATCGCTGGGTGATCGCCGCGGCGCTGGCGCGCTTCGCCGAATTGCCCAACGGGCTGCTCGATACCCTGGCCATCAACCTGTCGGGTCATTCCCTGGGCGAAGCGGGCCTGGCCTCGTTCGTCAAGCAGCAGCTCCAGCGCTGGCAGATCGCCCCGGCACGGATCTGCTTCGAGATCACCGAAACCAGCGCCGTGGCCAATCTGGATGCGGCACGGCAGTTCATGGACGAATTGCGTGGGCTGGGGGTGAGATTTTCCCTGGACGACTTCGGCGCCGGAATGTCGTCCTTCACCTATCTCAAGCACCTGCCAGTGGACTACCTGAAGATCGATGGCAGCTTTGTCCGCCATCTGCTGGAGGATGCAGTGGACAGCGCCATGGTCGAGGCGATCAACCAGCTGGGGCATCTCACCGGCAAGAAGACCATCGCCGAATTCGCCGAGAACGACGCGGTGATCGCGGCGCTAGGCACCCTGGGCGTCGACTATGCCCAGGGCTACGGCATCGCCCGGCCGCAGCCCTTTACCGAAGACACCTGTCAGGCGCTGCTTCGGCAGGTGTGGTGCGAGCCCTCAGGCGCGGCCGTCGTCGTCCTTGAAGCGGCGGAAGAGGGTGGCCAGTAGCGCGCCTGAGATGTTGTGCCAGACGCTGAACAGGGCGCTGGGCACCGCTGCCAGTGGCGAGAAATGCGCGGTGGCCAGGGCGGCGCCAAGACCGGAATTCTGCATGCCGACTTCCAGCGCCAGGGACTTGCGCTGGGCCAATGGCAGCTTGCAGAACTTGCCGGTGAGATAGCCGAGCAGGAAGCCGAAGCCGTTGTGCAGGATCACCACCGCCATGATCAGCAGGCCGGACTCGGCGATGCGCGCCTGGCTGGCGGCCACCACCGCGGCGACGATCACCACGATGCTGACCACTGACGCCAGCGGCAGCACCTCGACCAGCGCGCCGACCCGTCGGCCGAGCAGGCGCTGGGCGACGAGGCCCAGGGCGATGGGCAGCAGCACCACTTGCAGGATCGACCAGAACAGGCCGCCAAAGGAGATCGGCAGCCAGGTGGAGGCCAGCAGCCAGATCAGCGCCGGGGTCAGCAGGGGAGCCAGCAGGGTGGTCACGGCAGCGATGGCTACCGACAGCGCCAGGTCGCCCTTGGCCAGCCAGGTCATGACGTTGGACGCCGTCCCGCTGGGGCAGCAGCCGACCAGGATGACGCCCACGGCGATCTCCGGTGGCAGGTGGAACAGCTGGCACAGCGCCCAGGCCACGCCCGGCATGATGACGAAGTGCGCCACCACGCCCAGCAGCACTCGCCAGGGATGGCGACCGACGGCAGCGAAGTCCTCGACCTTGAGGGTCAGGCCCATGCCGAACATGATCACCCCCAGCAGCGGCACGATGGCCACGCTCAGTGGCTTGAACACGGCGGGAGCGAAAAACGCCAGCAGGGCTGCGAGCAGCACCCAGAAGGCGAAGGTATTGCCGACGAAGCGGCTGAGGGCGGCCAGGGCGCGCATGGCAAACTCCTTTTTGTAAGGGCAGAAAAAAGGCCGGTCTGCGCCGGCCTTGATTGAAGCTTACAGTCCCTGAGGCAGCTCTTCGCCACCCAGGGCTTCGATCAGCTGTGGCAGGAATTCCGCCAGGGTCATCATCATCAGCACGAAGCTGGCGTCCTGCTGGCCGAGGGCGTCTTCGCCACCGTCCTGTTCGGCCTGGTCCTGCAGCAGGTCCTCGAACTTCAGGCGCTTGATGGTGACCTTGTCGTCCAGCAGCAGGGCGAGCTTGTCCTGCCAGGCCAGGGCCAGCTTGGTGACCAGCTTGCCAGCGCCCAGGTGGTTCTGGATCTCTTCGCTGGTGAGGTCCTGGCCCTTGCAGCGCACCACGCCGCCATCTTCGCCGGCGTCGCGCAGTTCGCACTCGTCGAGGATATAGAGGCCGTGGGTGGCGTCACCGGCCTTGACCCAGTCGGTGAAGGTGGCCATCGGCGCCTGCTTGACGCCCAGCGGCCGTACCGGCAGCGAGCCCAGGGCATCGCGCAGGGTGGAGAGCAGGTCCTCGGCGCGCTTGGCGCTGGAGGCGTCCACCAGGATCCAGCCCTGCTTGGGGTCGATGGCGGCATAGGTGGTCTGGCGACGAATGAAGGCGCGCGGCAGGAAGGCCTGGACGATCTCGTCCTTGATCTGCTCCTTCTCCTTCTTGTAGACCTTGCGCATCTGCTGGTTTTCGATCTCGTCGACCTTTTCCTGCACGGCTTCCTTGACGACGCTGCTGGGCAGGATGCGTTCTTCCTTGCGCGCGGCGATCAGGAAGAAGCCCTGGCTTTCGTGTACCAGCGGCAGGTCCGGGCCCTTGCCGAAGGGGGCGACGAAGCCATAGGTGGACAACTCCTGGCTGGCACAGGGGCGCGCCGGTTTGGCGGCGAGGGCGGCGTCGAGGGCTTCGGTCTCGAAGGCGACTTCCTGGGTGAGACGGTAGACGAGCAGATTACGGAACCACATGGTGTCACTCCCAAAAACGAAGCGCGCATTATCCGCGTCGCCCGCCCTGGAGGCCAACCCCGGATCGCGGTGGTCGTCGGGAATGCCGGCATTCTCTGACAGCTCCGGAGCGCAACGCTAAGCCTTTGGAAGTGCTGGGAAAATTTTTTTCAAAAAGGGGTTGCCAGGTGGGAAACCCCTCCGTAGAATGCGCCCCACTTCGAGAGCAAACGGGTGATTAGCTCAGCTGGGAGAGCATCTGCCTTACAAGCAGAGGGTCGGCGGTTCGATCCCGTCATCACCCACCACTCGAGGTAATGCGCAGCGGTAGTTCAGTCGGTTAGAATACCGGCCTGTCACGCCGGGGGTCGCGGGTTCGAGTCCCGTCCGCTGCGCCATTTAAGGGTTGTCTGGTCCTGAACGCCAGCAACCATCGAAAAGCGGCCCTAGTGGCCGCTTTTTCGTTTGGGCGCGATTTTCCTATCGTGCTTTCTCGCGTTTTCCCTTCCTTATATGAATTGCTTGGGTCGATGGGTTTGCACCTTGGCCTGATCACCCGCGCGTGGAAAACGCTGCGCGTTAATCGCGGCCATGGGCCGCTCCTACAGGGTGTCACGCGCTTGTAGGAACGGCCCATGGCCGCGATAGGTGGGGCAAGGTGCGAACTCAGCCCCTTATTGCATCAAGTACCGCTTCCAACGGGTGGCGCAGGCGGCGGTCGTCGATGCGCTTGACCTGGCTGCGGCAGGAGTAGCCGGTGGCCAGGGCTTCGCCCTGTTCGGCCGGTACCGCCAGGGCGCGGGCCCAGGACTGGTCGTAGATCACCTTGGAGGTCGCCAGATTGCGCGCCTCGTGGCCGTAGGTGCCGGACATGCCGCAGCATCCGGTGCTTTCCGGCTTGAGGCCCAGGCCCAGGCGCTCGAACACCTGCTGCCATTGGCTGACGCTGGCCGGGGCGTTGGTCTTTTCGGTGCAATGGCCGAGCAGGCGATAGACCTTGTCACCGACCACCTGCTTCTCTTTCGGCAACACCTGCAGCAGCCACTCCTGGGGCAGGAGCACCTCGGGCATCCGGGCGATGCCGGGGACCTTGGGGTATTCCTGGCGATAGACCAGGGTCATGGCCGGATCCAGGCCCACCAGCTTGACGCCGAAGCCGGCCAGGCTGGCGAGCCCCGCCGCGTTGCGCCGCGCCGTGCGTTCGAAGGCGCCGAGGAAGCCCTGCACCTGCAACGGCTTGCCGTTGGCGCGATAGGGCGCGAGAAAGACGCGTTGGCCGAGCCGCGCGGCTAGTTCGAGGAAAGCGGCGGTGAGCGGGGTCTCGAAATAGCGGGTGAAGGCGTCCTGCACCACCACGATGGTCTTGGCGCGCTCTTCCTCGCTCAGGGCCAGCAGCCGCTCGGGGGTGGCAATCTGTACCTGCCATTGATGCATGACCGGCACCAGGTCGAAACGGCTGAGCAGGGGGCTGTCGACCATGCCGATGCGCTCGGCGAATAGCCGCTGAATGGGCGTGGCGCCCATGGCGGCGTTGTAGAGGCCGGGTGCACGGGCGAACGCCGGCAGGCTGAATTCCAGCGAACCGATCAGGTAGTCGCGCAGCGGGCGCAGGTAGCGACGGTGATAGAGCTCGAGAAAGCGCGAGCGGAATTCCGGCACATTGACCTTGATCGGGCACAGGCCCGCGCAGGACTTGCAGGCCAAACAGCCAGCCATGGCGTCATAGACCTCATGGGAGAAGTCCGCCTCGGCCTGACGGCCATTGCGCCAGCGCTGCGGCAGGGCCTTGAGCCAGTTCAGGACGCCACGCGGGGCCGGAGCCAGGACGTCGATGCCGGCCTGGCCCTGCAGGCGCAGCCATTCGCGGATCAGCGAGGCACGGCCCTTGGGGGAGTGGATGCGCTGGCGGGTGGCCTTCCAGGACGGGCACATGGCGTCGTCGGGATCATAGTTGTAGCAGGCGCCGTTACCGTTGCAGTGCATGGCAGTGCCGTAGCTCTGCCAGACGCGCTCGTCGAGGGTGCGGTCCAGTTCGCCTCTCAGGGTCACGCCATCGACCTTGAGCAGTTCGGCGCCGCTGGCGAGCGGGGTGGCGATCTTGCCGGGATTGAGCTGGTTGTGCGGGTCGAAGGCGCCCTTGAGCGCCTGCAGGGCGGGATAGAGATCGCCAAAGAAGGCCGGCGCATATTCCGAGCGCACGCCCTTGCCGTGTTCACCCCAGAGCAGGCCGCCGTATTTCTGCGTCAAGGCGGCCACCTGGTCGGAGATCGGCCGCACCAGCGCCGTCTGGCGCGGGTCCTTGAGGTCCAGCGCCGGACGCACGTGCAGCACCCCGGCGTCGACATGGCCGAACATGCCGTATTGCAGGTTGTGGCCGTCGAGCAGGGCGCGGAATTCGGCGATGAAGTCGGCCAGGCGCTCCGGCGGCACCGCGGTGTCCTCGACGAAGGGCTGCGGGCGGATCTCGCCCTGGACATTGCCCAGGAGGCCCACGGCGCGCTTGCGCATGGTGTAGACGCGGGTCACGGCATTGCGCCCGATGGCCAGGGTGTGGCCCAGGCGCTCGACGGTGGGGTCCTGGCGCAGGTGCTCCAGGAAGCCCTGGACGCGGGCGTCCACTGCCTCGGGATCGTCGCCGCTGAATTCCACCAGGTTGATGCCCAGGGTGGGACGCTCCACGTCCTCGGGAAAGTATTCCGCCACGCTGTGCCAGACGATGTCCTGCATGGCCAGCAGCAGTACTTTGGAATCCACCGTCTCGATGGACAGCGGTTTCAATTCGATCAGGGCGCGGGCGTCGCGCAGGGCGTCCATGAAGCTGCCATAGCGGACGTTGACCAGCACCGAGTACTTGGGAATCGGCAGGACATTGAGCTTGGCTTCGGCGATGAAGGCCAGGGAGCCTTCGGCGCCGCAGAGCACGCTGTTGAGGTTGAACCGGCCATCCGGCTCGACCAGGTGCGCCAGGTCATAGCCGGTCAGGCAGCGGTTGAGCTTGGGAAAGCGCGCCTCGATCAGTTCGGCCTGATTCTCGGCGATGTCCCGGGCGCAGCGGTAAACCGCGCCGGTGCGGTCCTGGCGGGCGCAAAGGGCGTCCAGCTCGGCGCTGTCCACCGGGCGACTCTGCAGGCGTTCCCCACCGATCAGGTAGGCGTCCAGTTCCAGTACGTGGTTACGGGTCTTGCCGTAGGTCACGCTGCCCTGGCCGCTGGCATCGGTGTTGATCATGCCGCCGAGGGTGGCGCGGTTGGAGGTGGACAACTCCGGGGCGAAGAACAGCCCGTGGAGCCTGAGCGCGGCATTGAGCTGGTCCTTGACCACTCCAGCCTGGACCCGAACCCAGCCCTCTGCGGCATTGATTTCCAGGATCCGGTTCAGGTGGCGGGAGAGGTCGACCACGATGCCGTCGGTGAGCGACTGGCCATTGGTGCCGGTGCCGCCGCCGCGCGGGGTGAGGACCACGCCCTGGAAGCGCGACTCGCCCATCAGTTGGGCCAGGCGCTGGACGTCGGCGCTGTCCTTGGGAAACACCGCCGCCTGGGGCAGGCGCTGGTAGATGGAGTTGTCGGTGGCCATGACCGTACGGCTGGCATGGTCCGGTGCGATCTCACCCTGGAAACCGCTGGCGGCGAGGGCGCTGAGGAAGTCGGTGTAGGCGGCGGCGAGGGGTGCCGGGGCCGGCAGGCGGGCGATCATGTTCATCAGGCGGGCTCTCTGGCGGCGGATGGCCGTCTCCTTCAGCGAACGAAGGAATGGCATCGACCTTTTCTGGCTATAGTAGGCATTCTCACCACAGCGCGCCGGGGCCACAACCGAAGATTCCGCCGCCTATGCCGGAAGATCCTGAATGAATCACCGTCGCCTGACGCCCTCCATGTCGCTGCTGCTGGCCTTCGAGGCGGCGGCGCGCCACGAGAGCTATACCCGGGCGGCCGAAGAGCTGTCCTTGACTCAGAGTGCCGTAGGGCGCCAGGTGCAGGCGCTGGAACAGTTGCTGGGTCTGACGCTGTTTCGCCGCGAGGGCCGGCAGATCGTGCTTACCGACGTGGGCCGCGCCTATAGCCGTGAGCTGGGCCTGGCCCTGGGGCAGATCCGCAGCGCCACCCTGCAGGCCATGGCCTTCGCCTCCGGGCAGGGCACGCTGCGCCTGGCGGTGCTGCCGACCTTTGGTTCCAAGTGGCTGTTGCCACGCCTGGGCGACTTCTACGCTGCCCATCCCGGCATGCTGGTGCACTTGCATTCGCGGATCCAGGCGGTGGACTTCGCCGCCAGCGAGATCGATGCGGCTATCAGCGTCGGCAGCGGTAACTGGCCAGGGCTTTGTGCTCATCCGCTGCAGGCCGAGCAGCTTGTGGTGATTGCCAGCCCGACGACGCTGGCCGAGTTGCCGGATGCGACGCCGGCGACCCTGGCTGGCCAGCTGCTCCTGGGCGTGGCCAACAATCCCCAGGCCTGGGGTGAATGGTTCCGCCACCATGAGCTGCCCCATCGGGCCATGCGCCCGGGGCCGAGTTTCGAGCTGACCTCGCACCTGATCCAGGCGGTGCGCGCCGGCATCGGCATCGGGTTGGTGCCGCGGGTACTGGTGGAGGACGAACTGGCCCAGGGCGAGCTGCTGGCCTGCGGTCCGGCGCTGGTCAGTCGGCGCAGCTATTACCTGGTCTATCCACCACGCAACGAAGGGCTGCCGTCGCTGCAGGCCTTTCGCCAGTGGCTGCTGGCCGAGATCAACGAAGGAGAGGGACTGTCATGAGCAAGCCGGGACAGCGGGTACTGGCCGCGCTGCGGCAGATGATTCTGTCCGGCGAACTCACGGCGGGCGAGCGGCTGGCGGAGATTCCCACCGCCGAGCGCTTCGCCGTGTCACGCATGCCGGTGCGCCTGGCCCTGCGCACCCTGGCCCAGGAGGGCTTGCTGGAGCGCAGCGGCGCCCGGGGCTATCAGGTGCGCGCGCTGACGGGCGCCGATCTGGAAGGCGCGGTGGAGGTGCGCGGCGTGCTGGAAGGCCTGGCCGCGCGCCAGGCGGCCGAGCGCGGCCTGGATGCGGCCACGCGCGCCACGCTGGAAGACTGCCTGCGCCGTGGCGATCGGCTGTTCGCCAAAGGGCATGTGCGGTTGGAGGACCTGGAGGACTATCACGATCTCAATCGGGCGTTCCACCAGGCCATCGTCGCGGCCAGTGGCAATCCGGCCATCGCCGTGGCCCTGGGGCGTCACGAGCACCTGCCCTTTGCCTCGGTGAGCGCCCTGGCGGTGGATGCCGAGGATCTCGACCGCGAGTACCGTCGCTTCAATTTCGCCCACCTGCAGCACCACGCGGTGTTCGACGCCCTGGTGCGCGGCCAGGGCGCCCGCGCCGAGGGCATCATGCGCGAGCATGCCCAGGCGACCCTGGGGTATGCGCGGTGGTTTGGTGGGGAAGAGGGCGAGGCGGGGGCGATGAAGGTGCTGGTGTAGAGCGGACCCTCACCCCGGCCCTCTCCCAAGGGGAGAGGGCCGGGGTGAGGGCGGGCTCGGTTTGTCAGAGATCCAGCACCAACCGCTCGCCCTTGGCGCGCGAGCAGCAGGGGGTGAAGCGATCGTTGGCGGCGTGCTCGGCTTCGGAAAGAAAGAGATCGCGGTGCTCGGGTTCACCGGCCAGCACTGGGGTCAGGCAGGTGCCGCAGAGGCCCTGGCCACAGGAGACCGGCAGGACGATTCCGAGGTCGGCCAGTACCTCGACCACGCTGCGCTCGGCCGGTACCTCCACGCGGCGTCCGCTGCGCGCCAGCTCCACCTCGAAGGGCCGTTGCTCGCCCTGGGCGGCGGGGTCGGCGGCGAAGTATTCGCGGTGGATCTGCCCGGGTTGCCAGCCCTGGGCCTGGGCGGCGTCCACCACGGCGGCCATGAAGCCCGCCGGTCCGCAGACATAGAGGTGGTCGTCCGGCGCCGCCGGGCCGAGCAGGTGCTGGAAGTTGGGTCGCAGCGCCGGGTCGTGCTGGTCGAAGTGGACCCTGACCTGGTCGGCATAGGGCCGCGCCTTGAGCCAGGGGATGAAGGCGGCGTGCTCGCGATCCCGCACCAGGTAGCGCAGGTTGAAGCGCGCGCCCTGCTGATGGAGCTGCTCGGCCATGGCCAGGATCGGGGTGATGCCGATACCACCGGCCAGCAGCTGGGTGCGGCGCGCAGTGGGGACCAGCGCGAAGAGGTTGCGCGGCTCGCTCACCTGCAGGCGATCACCTACCTCCAGTTCATGCATGGCCTGGGAGCCGCCGCGGGAGTCGGCGACGAGGAGCACCGCGATGCGATAGCGAGTCGGGGCGGGCTCGGGTGCGGTGCAGAGCGAATAGTGGCGGACCAGGCCGTCGCCCAGAGTGATCTCCAGGTGAGCGCCGGCGCTGAAGCCGGGCAGCGGGCCGCCGTCGGCGCGGGCCAGGTCGAAGGCCAGGATGGTGGGGGCTTCACGTTGCACGGCGGTGACGATCAGATCGAGCATGACTGTCTCCTAGGCGATCTGCCGGACCGGGATGCCGGTGGCGGCCTGTTCGGCGGCCAGCAGGCGGTCGATGATCTGCCGCGACTGCACGCCGCCGGCATCGATATTGAGCTTGAGCAGCCCGCGTTCGGGATAGCGCAAGAGGTTCTGCTGCTGGCGTTCGAGCATCTCCAGGTCTTCGCCGAAAATCTTGCCCTGGCCTTCGCGGATGCTGGCGGTGAGTTCGGCGTCCTCCGCCTTGAAGTTGCGTGCCATCCCCCAGAAGTACCAGATGGAGGTCTCGGTCTCGGGGGTGATGAAGTCCACCACCACGCTGGCGGCCTTGACCGCAGCCGGCGCGTCGTAGCCGCCATGGCCGGCATGGGCCACGCCCACCTCGATCATCACGTGGCTGGGCGGAGTGAAGCGGCAGATCTGCCAGCGATCCACCGGGACGTCGTCGGCCAGGCCATTGCCGCGCAGGGCCATGCGCCAGAAGGGCGGGGCGGAAATGTTTTCCATGTGTCGGCTGGTGATGACCTCGTCCCCCTCGACGCGGGTGGCTGGCGGCGCCTCGTCGATCTCCTTCTGGCCAATGCTGGAGGCGTGGACGTAGGTCTCGTGGGTGAGGTCCATGAGGTTATCGATCATCAGTCGGTAGTCGCACTGGATGTGATACAGGCCGCCGCCATAGGCCCAGTCGGGGCTTTCGGCCCATTCCAGATAGGGAATCAGGGCCGGATCGGCCTTGGCCTGATCACCTGGCCAGACCCAGATGAAGCCGTGCCGCTCCACGGCGGCATAGGGGCGTACCGCGGGAAAGACGCCGACCCTCTGGCCTGGCATGCCCAGGGTCTTGCCGCCGCAGCCCATTTCCAGGCCGTGATAGCCACAGACCAGGGTGCCGTCGCGGACGAAGCCCAGCGACAGCGGCGCACCACGGTGCGGGCAGAAGTCTTCCAGCGCCACCACCTGGCCATTGGCGTCGCGATAGAAGACCAAGGGCTCGCCGCAGATCTGCCGGCCGAGGGGCTTGTCTTGGACTTCATCGGGGGTGCAGGCGACGTACCAGGCGTTCTTCGGGTACATGATTGGAACCTCTTGTTGTTGTCTATTGGATCCAATAATTGATTGGGGTACCCAAGGGTGTCAATGCGGTTAGGCCCGGTAGGGTAGCGGTTGCTGGTCGATAATCGCCCGGTAAATTGCGGCTGTATTCGGTGTAGTGAAGCCCGAATAGCCTTGATTGTCCTGGTATTTCCTCTGGTTGGTACCTGGGTGAAGGTCAGGCGTGAGTTCAGTCTGAGGCAGACACCATCTTGTGAATTGGATCCATTTTTGCCAGCCTTTTCGAGCTGTGATTCCAACAACAAGAATTCAAGGATGCTTGCCATGTCAGAGCGCTTCGCTGTCTTTTCGTCTGGGGCCAGGAGCACCGTGCTCCGTTTCCGTTCTCCTTCCTGCACCGGAGGTGGGCGATGAGCGATCTGCGCGAGATCGTCGACCAGGGCCCCATGCGCGGTTTCCAGTACCTGGCGGTGCTGGTCTGCATCCTGCTCAACATGATCGATGGCTTCGACGTGCTGGTGATGGCCTTTACCGCGGCCTCGGTATCTCGCGAATGGGGCCTCTCCGGATCCCAGATGGGGATGTTGCTCAGCGCCGGTCTGGTGGGGATGGCCGCCGGTTCGCTGTTGCTGGCGCCGTTGGCCGATCACTGGGGGCGCCGGCGCCTGATCCTGTTCTGCCTGCTGCTCTCGGGCGCCGGCATGCTGCTGTCGGCGCTGGCTGGCTCACCTCTGCAACTGGCGTTGCTGCGGGGTCTGACCGGACTGGGCGTAGGCGGGGTGCTAGCCAGCAGCAACGTGATCGCCAGCGAGTATTCGGCGCGCCGCTGGCGCGGCCTGGCGGTCAGCCTGCAGGGCATGGGCTATGCCCTGGGCGCTACCCTGGGAGGACTACTGGCGGTCTGGCTGCTGTCGCACTGGGGCTGGCGCGCGGTCTTCTGCGCCGGCGGCCTCATCACCCTGGGAGCCATTCCCCTGGTGCTCATCGGTCTGCCCGAGTCGCTGGATTTCCTCCTCACGCGACGCCCGGCCGGGGCCCTGGTACGGATCAACCGGTTGGCCCGACGCCTGGGTCAGCCGCCACTGGCAGCGCTGCCACCCCGGACCGAGGCCCGAGCGGCGGGCGGTACCGTCGGCCGGCTGCTGGCGCCCGCGCTACGGCGGACCACGCTGCTGGTGTGGACGCTGTTCTTCCTGGCCATGTTCGGCTTCTACTTCATCATGAGCTGGACGCCCAAGCTGCTGACCACCCTGGGGCTGTCCGAGCAGCAGGGGGTGGCTGGTGGCGTGCTGCTTAGCGTAGGCGGCATCTTTGGCGCCGCCCTGGTCGGCCTGCTGTTCGCCCGCTTGCCCCTGTCACGCGCGCTGGGCGGCTTCATGCTGACCACCGCGCTGCTGCTGGTGGCCTTCGCCCAGATGGGTAGTTCCTACCTGGGTGCCCTGGCCATGGGCCTGCTGATCGGACTGTTCGCCAATGGTTGCGTCGCCGGACTCTATGCGCTGCCAGCGCTGGCCTATGCCGCCGAAGTCAGGGCCACCGGGGTGGGCTGGGGCATCGGCATCGGCCGTCTTGGCGCCATCCTCTCACCGGTGGTGGCCGGGCTGCTGCTCGACAACGGGTGGCCCCCGCTGCGCCTGTATCTGGTCTTTGCCGGGGTGTTCGTGGCGGCAGGTCTGCTGCTCCTGCTGACTCGTCCCGAGCAGCGACCTACGGCCACGGAGGTGAGTCGGCGGCAGGGCGAGGCGCTGGGCTAGCCGCTTTTGGCAAGGTCATCCTTTTGCCTAAAATAGTTAATTGACTTAACTAATTCCCTGGCGTAGCTTCGGCTCCATACCCACCCAACAACAAGAGGCACACGCCATGGGCAGTTACGACGGACGCTGGCAGACAGTCAAAGTGGACATCGAGGACGGTATCGCCTGGGTGACGCTCAATCGTCCCGAGAAACGCAACGCCATGAGTCCCACCCTCAACCGCGAGATGGTCGAGGTGCTGGAGACCCTGGAGCAGGACGCCAGCGCCGGCGTGCTGGTGCTGACCGGTGCCGGCGATGCCTGGACCGCGGGCATGGATCTCAAGGAATACTTCCGCGAGACCGATGCCGGCCCCGAAATCCTGCAGGAAAAGATTCGTCGCGAGGCCTCCCAGTGGCAGTGGAAGCTTTTGCGCATGTACGCCAAGCCGACCATCGCCATGGTCAACGGCTGGTGCTTTGGCGGCGGCTTCAGCCCGCTGGTGGCCTGCGACCTGGCCATCACCGCCGACGAGGCCACCTTCGGCCTGTCCGAGATCAACTGGGGCATTCCTCCGGGCAACCTGGTGAGCAAGGCCCTGGCCGACACCGTGGGCCACCGCACCGCGCTCTACTATGTGATGACCGGCAAGACCTTCAGCGGTCCCGAGGCCGCCGCCATGGGGCTGGTCAACCAGAGCGTGCCACGTGAACAGTTGCGTGAGGTGACCACCGCCCTGGCACGTGAGCTGCTGGACAAGAATCCGGTGGTACTGCGGGCCGCCAAGGTCGGCTTCAAGCGCTGCCGCGAACTGACCTGGGAGCAGAACGAGGACTACCTCTATGCCAAGCTCGACCAGTCGCGTCTGCAAGATCCGGAAGGCGGTCGCGAGCAGGGCATGAAGCAGTTCCTCGACGACAAGAGCATCAAGCCCGGTCTGCAGACCTACAAACGCTAGATCGCCACCGCCCACCCGTACAACAACAAGAGGTAGCGTCATGGTCGAGGTATCCCTGCTTATCGGCGGCGCCAGCCGCCCGGCCGGCAACGGTCGCAGCTATCAGCGTTGCCATCCGGTGACCGGCGCGGTGGTCTCCACGGTGGCCGCCGCCACCCCGGAGGATGCCGACGCCGCCGTCGCCGCGGCCCAGGCCGCCTTTCCCGCCTGGGCCGCGCTACCGCCGGGCGAGCGGCGCCGCCGGCTGCTGGCCGCGGCCGACGGGTTGGCCGCACGCAGTGACGAATTCGTCGCCCTGGCCGGGGAGACCGGCGCCATGGCCAACTGGTACGGCTTCAATGTCCATTTGGCGGCCAACATGCTGCGCGAGGCGGCGGCCATGACCACCCAGATCCAGGGCGAGGTCATTCCTTCCGATGTGCCTGGCAGCTTCGCCATGGCGCTGCGCCAGCCCTGCGGCGTGGTGCTGGGCATCGCCCCCTGGAACGCCCCGGTGATCCTGGGCACCCGCGCCCTGGCCATGCCGCTGGCCTGCGGCAACACCGTGGTGCTCAAGGCCTCGGAGCAGAGCCCGGGCGTGCACCGGTTGATCGGCCAGGTGCTGCAGGATGCCGGCCTGGGCGACGGCGTGGTCAACGTCGTCACCAATGCTCCGGAAGATGCCCCGGCCATCGTCGAGCGGCTGATCGCCAACCCGGCGGTGCGGCGCGTCAACTTCACCGGTTCCACCCGGGTCGGTCGTATCGTCGGTGAGCTGTCGGCGCGCCACCTCAAGCCGGCCGTGCTGGAGCTGGGCGGCAAGGCACCGCTGCTGGTGCTGGAGGACGCCGATCTGGATGCCGCGGTCGCTGCGGCGGCCTTCGGTGCCTACTTCAACCAGGGGCAGATCTGCATGTCCACCGAGCGCCTGCTGGTGGACAGCCGCATCGCCGACGCCTTCGTCGAGCGCCTGGCGGCCAAGGTGTGCACCCTCAAGGCCGGTGATCCGAGTGCACCCGACTCCGTCCTGGGCTCCCTGATCGACGCCAGCGCCGGCACCCGCATCAAGGCCATGATCGACGACGCCGTGGGCAAGGGCGCGCGCCTGGTCTGCGGTGGCGAGCTGGAGGGCAGCATCCTGCAGCCGACGCTGCTGGATGGCGTCACCGCCGAGATGCAGCTCTATGCCGAGGAGTCCTTCGGCCCGGTGGCGGTGGTGATCCGAGCCGAGGGCGACGAGGCTCTGCTGCGCCTGGCCAACGATTCCGAGTTCGGCCTCTCGTCGGCCATCTTCAGCCGCGACACCGCCCGTGCCCTGGCGCTGGCGCAGCGGGTGGAGAGCGGCATCTGCCACATCAACGGCCCCACTGTGCACGACGAGGCGCAGATGCCCTTTGGCGGCGTCAAGTCGAGCGGCTACGGCAGCTTCGGCTCGCGTGCTTCCATCGAGCACTTCACCCAGTTGCGCTGGGTGACGCTGCAGACGGGGCCGCGCCACTACCCGATCTGATCAGCGTCCGCCGTCCCTCGCTCCTGTCGCGACAACAATAAGAGGCGCCTTCGGGCGCCAGCCCAGAGGAGAATTCAAGGTGAGTCACGTCACGCACACCCGCGCGCCCGCCGATCAGCCGCTGCGCTATCGCCCGGTGACCCTGGGACAACCCGGCGTCACCGTGGAAGAGCGGGGTGGACTGCTCTACATGGCCTCCCAGGAAGCCCTGACGCCACCGCCGCCGCGACTGTTGGACCGGCTGCTGCACTGGGCCGAGGTGGCACCGAACCGCACCTTCTTCGCTGCCCGGGACACGGGCGGTGCCTGGCGCGAATTCTCCTATGCCGAGATGCTGCAACGGGTGCGCCAGCTGGCCGCCGCGCTGTTGGAGTTCGGCCTCTCCGCCGAGCGCCCGCTGGCGATCCTCTCCGGCAACGATCCCGAACACCTGCAATTGGCCATGGCGGCACTCTACGCCGGCATTCCCTTCTGCCCGGTGTCGCCCGGCTATGCACTACTGTCCCAGGATCACGCCAAGCTGCGCCATGTCTGCGGCCTGCTGCAGCCGGGACTGGTGTTCGTCAGCGATGGCCCGGCCTTCCAGAAGGCGCTGGAAGCCGTGCTGCCGGCCGACGTACCGGTGATCGCGGCTCGCGGTCAGGTACAGGGCCGTATCACCCTGGCCTTCGCGGCGCTGCTCGCTCGCGGTGAACTGGCCGCGGCCGAACGCGCCTTCGCTGCGACCGGCCCGGACAGCATCGCCAAGTTCCTTTTCACTTCCGGCTCCACCAAGCTGCCCAAGGCGGTGACCACCACCCAGCGCATGCTCTGCGCCAACCAGCAGATGCTGTTGCAGACCTTTCCGGTGTTTGGCGAGGAGCCGCCGGTGCTGGTGGACTGGCTGCCCTGGAACCACACCTTTGGTGGCAGTCACAACCTGGGTATCGTGCTCTACAATGGCGGCACCTTCTATCTCGACGAAGGCAAGCCGACGCCCCAGGGCTTCGGCGAAACCCTGCGCAATCTGCGCGAGGTATCACCCACCGCCTATCTCACGGTTCCGCGCGGCTGGGAAGAGCTGGCCAATGCCCTGGAGCGCGATGCCGAGTTGCGCGAGCGCTTCTTTGCCCGCATGCGGCTGTTCTTCTTTGCCGCGGCGGGGCTGTCGCAAAGTGTCTGGGATCGCCTGGATCGCATCGCCGAGGCCCACTGCGGTGAGCGCATCCGCATGATGGCCGGCCTGGGCATGACCGAGGCCTCGCCCAGCTGCACCTTCACCACCGGCCCGCTGTCGGTGGCCGGCTACGTCGGGGTGCCGGCGCCGGGGTGCGAACTCAAGCTGGTGCCGGTGGATGGCAAGTTGGAAGGGCGCTTCCGCGGGCCGCACATCATGCCCGGCTACTGGCGTGATGCCGGCCAGACCGCCGCCTGCTTCGACGAAGAGGGGTTCTACTGCTCGGGCGATGCCCTCAAGCTCGCCGACCCTGCCAATCCGCAACTGGGCCTGATGTTCGATGGCCGCATCGCCGAGGACTTCAAGCTGTCGTCCGGGGTGTTCGTCAGCGTCGGTCCCTTGCGCAACCGCGCGGTGCTGGAGGGCACGCCGCTGGTGCAGGACGTGGTGGTGGCGGCGCCGGATCGCGAGTGTCTGGGACTGCTGGTCTTTCCACGCCTGGCGGACTGCCGGCAACTGGCCAGGCTGGGCGAGAGCGCCGATGCCGCCACGGTGCTGGCCAGCGCGCCGGTACGGGACTGGTTCGCCGCCTGGCTCAAGCGCCTCAATCGCGAGGCCTCGGGCAACGCCAGCCGCCTGGAATGGATCGCCCTGCAGGAGGAGCCGCCGTCCGCCGACCGTGGCGAGATCACCGACAAGGGCTCGCTCAACCAGCGCAGCGTCCTGACCCATCGCGCGGAACGGTTGGAGGCCTGCTATCGCGGAACGGCGCCGCTGTTGATCCGGGCCTGAGGTGCAATCCAGAGGATCAGGCGACACGGTGCAATGCCGGCTGTTCCTGTCCTCGCGGTCTTGGCCGAAAGGATATCTCGACCCATGCGGTTCCTGTTTGAGAAACGCCTGACACCCTGAGTGGTGTCAGGCGTTTTCATTTCTACCTTCTGCGAATTGGGCTGGCGCCAACAGCGAGGCCCGCCGTATCTGCCGCTTCCGTCTGGTCCGCCGTTCACCTGGGCTTCGTCATCTCATCCGCGCATCGGATCTGGGGGGTGGTTGTTCAATACGGCGATTCCTGTCTCTCATTCTGATTTTTAGACTACTTAATCCATTCTTGGCTGAGATTTTGGATTTTTACTGCTTGCATTTGGCTATTCATCCTTTATTTTGAAATAGCGTTTCATAAATACAAGGGTAAAACCCCTCCGCTAGCCGGCGTAATTCGCCTTCCAAAGGTCTCTGTGCATGAGCTTCTTCGCTGCGCCCCCGACGCTGGAAACCTCCGTCTTCACTCGCCTGCCCGAGCGCTATCGTCAGCCACGACGTACGGCATGGGCCGATGCCAATCGCCAGGGCAGGGCCATCGATTCCTTTCTGGAAGGGCCCTCCTTCGATCGACAGGGCAATCTCTATGTGACCGACATCCCCTATGGGCGCATCTTTCGCATCGACCCCAAGGGCGAGTGGGAGCTGGTCTGCGAATACGACGGCTGGCCCAATGGGCTGAAGATCCACCGCGACGGGCGAATCTTCATCGCCGACTACAAGCGCGGCATCCTGCAACTCGAGCCACGGCGTGGCGAGGTGGAGACGGTGCTGGGCAGCGCCGGCTCGGAAGGCTTCAAGGGCGTCAACGACCTGGTGTTCTCGCCGAGCGGTGATCTCTATTTCACCGACCAGGGACAGACCGGTCTGCAGGATCCCAGTGGGCGCGTCTATCGCCTGGGCGCCGATGGCCAGCTCAGTTGCCTGCTGGGGACGGTGCCCAGTCCCAACGGCATCGTCTTCGATCCACGCCTCAACCATCTGCTGATAGCGGTCACCCGGGCCCAGCAGGTCTGGCGCATTCCGCTGGGCAACGGTCCGCTGATCGGCAAGGTCGGTGTCTTCGCTCAGCTGCATGGCGGCCTGGGTGGCCCCGACGGTCTGGCGCTGGACGAGGAGAGCAATCTCTATATCGCCCACACCGGCTTCGGCTCGGTGTGGCAACTCTCCCCGGTCGCCGAACCCCTGGCGCGCCTGCGCTCCTGCGCCGGCATCAGCAACACCAACCTGGCCTTCGGCGGTCCCGAGGGTCGCAGCCTGTTCATCACCGAATCCGAGACCGGCAGCATCCTGCGCGTCGAGACCCCGGTGCGCGGACTCCCCCTGTATTCCCATCTCTGACCGGCGCGGCCGCGCTTGCCCAGACAACAATTACAAGAGAGGTCATCCATGAACCAGACGAGTACTGGCGCCCAGGCGCCGCTGACCGATGCCGAGGGCGAGCAGCTTCTGCGGCGCGCCCTGTGGCGCATCCTGCCGTTCATCTTTGCCTGCTATGTGGTCAGCTACCTGGATCGCACCAACGTGGGATTCGCCGCCCTGAGCATGAACCAGGACCTGGGGCTTACGGCGACGATGTTCGGCTGGGCAGCGGGTCTGTTCTTCTTCGGCTATTTCCTCTTCGAGGTACCAAGCAATCTGCTGTTGCAGCGCTTTGGCGCGCGGGTGTGGATCGCGCGGATCATGATCAGCTGGGGGCTGATCTCCATGGCCACGGCCTTCGCCACCGGCCCGGTCAGCTTCAGCATCCTGCGCTTCCTGCTGGGGGTAGCCGAGGCCGGCTTTACCCCAGGGGTCTACCTTTACTTCACCTACTGGTTTCCGGGTAAATGGCGCGCCAAGGCCACTGCGGCCTTCCTGCTGGGCATTCCCACCGCCAACATCATCGGCTCGCCGCTGTCGGGGCTGCTGCTGGACGTGCATGACTTCATGGGGCTGAGGAACTGGCAATTCCTGCTGGTGGCGGAAGCCCTGCCGGCGGTGCTGCTCGGCATCCTCTGTCTCTTCGTGCTGGTGGATATGCCGGCCAAGGCGCGCTGGCTGTCGACCCGCGAGCGCACCTGGCTGACCGAGCGCCTGGCACGCGAGCAGCGCGAGATCGGCTCGACCCATGGCTCCACGCTGCGCCACGCCTTCACCAATTCCAAGGTATTCATGCTGGCCGCCATCAACTTCTGTGGCATCGTGGGCTCCGTTGGCATCGGCATCTGGATGCCGCAGATCATCAAGAGCCTGGGCATGCAAAACACCACCGTGGGGCTGGTGGCCACCATTCCCTATGTGCTCGGTGCCGTCGCCATGACGCTCTGGGCACGCCAGGCCAACCGGAGTGCCCAGCGTCTGCCCTATGTGGCGGGCGCCCTGGCGCTGGCTGCCCTTGGCCTGGTGGGCGCCGCACTCTCGGCGGATCCGCTGCTGCGCATGACCTGTATCAGCGTGACGGTAGCCAGCATCCTGTCCTTCCAGGCGACCTTCTGGGCCATTCCCTCCACCTTCCTGACCGGCAGGGCGGCGGCGGGCGGGCTGGCGCTGATCGTCTCCATCGGCAACCTGGGCGGCTTCGTCGGGCCCTTCGCCATCGGCCTGGTGAAGGATGCGACCCAGAGTTTCTCCGGGCCCTTCTATGTGGTGGCCTCGGTGCTGGCGCTGGGCGTCGCCCTGATGCTCTGGCTGGGTGATCCGAGTCGGCGGGCGCCGGTACGGCCAGTGGGCGAGGCTGCATTGCAGGGCGCTGGTCGGACCTGAAGGGGGCGGCAGGGAAGGCGCCCACGCGGCGCCTTCCTTTCTTGGCCAAGGCCTGATGGCTGTGAGAGATGTGGCACCACCAGGCACCCTTCAGGCGAGGTGCGGTTATAGAACAGCCTGGAGGAAGATGCAGACATGAAAAAGGCAGCCCTTGGCTGCCTTTTTCATGTCTGAGCGCGGGCTAGGGTAGGGCACAGCCCTTTTCCTTGAGCGCCGCCAGTACCCAGCTGCGGTCGTTCTTGCCTTCGGCGATCTGCTGCATCTGCTTTTCTTCGGCGGCGTGCTTGGCGGCGGCGCGGTCATAGACCTCGGCGACGTGGTCATAGGGCACGCAGAGCAGACCGTCGTCATCACCGATCACCAGGTCACCCGGCTCGATGACCATGCCATCGATGGCGATGGGCACGTTGATCTCGCCGGGGCCGTCCTTGTACGGACCGCGGTGGGAGACGCCGGCGGCGAACAGCGGGAAGTCACCGGCGCCGATGTTGGCGGCATCGCGGATGGCGCCGTTGATGACGATGCCGGCCACGCCGCGCTTGATCGCGTAGGCCACCATCATCTCGCCGATCAGAGCGTTGCTCAGATCGCCGCCGGCATCCACCACGATGACGTCACCCGGTTCGGCGATGTCCAGGGCGTAATGCAGCATGAGGTTGTCGCCCGGGCGCGCCTTGACGGTCAGCGCCGGGCCGGCTAGCACGCCCTGGCGGTGCATGGGGCGCAGCCGCGAACCGCCGGCGGTCATGCGGTGCATGGAGTCGCTGACGTTGGCGACCGGGATATCGCGGTAACGCGCGACCCAGTCGGCCGCGACCTTGCGTTGGGCATTGAGCACTCTGAAGCCGATGGTCATGGGCATTTCTCTTGTAGGGATTGTCGGATGCCGCCACGTGTTAGCTGGCTAAATTCAGAATTGCATTTCGTTTTAATGGATTCAAGTCCCTTGGTCGACCGATTTAGCGAGCGCTTCAATAAAATTTGCAATGGCGTTTCATTATGATAGGTTCTGAATCAGATCGCTCGCCCTAGGCGCTGTGCCCGTCCATAACAACAAGGGGTACCTCGATGACCCGCAAGATTCTGCTCACCGGTCCGGCATTGGCTCCCGAAGCCATGGCCCTGGCCGCCGCCCACGACGTTCAGGTCATCCCGACCGAGCCCTACATGCCCCATGACGACCTGCTCGCCCTGATCCGCCAGGAGCAGCCGGACGCCATCATCGTGCGCCAGGGCAAGCTGACCCGCGCCCTGATCGAGGCGTCGGCCAGGCTGGCGATCATCGCCAAGCACGGCGTGGGCTACGACACCATCGACCTGCAGGCCGCGGCCGACCGGGGGATTCCGGTCACCATCGCCCTGGGCGCCAATGCCCAGTCGGTGGCCGAACACGCCTTCGCCCTGATGTTCAGCGTGGCGCGACAGACCGCCTGGCTGGATGCGCGGATGCGCGCCGGGCACTGGGACAAGGCCCAGGCCAACGGCACTGAACTCTTCGGCAAGACCCTGGGCCTGGTGGGGCTGGGTGCCATCGGCAGCGTGCTGATGGACCTGGTGGCACCGCTGCGGATGCAGGTCCGCGTTTATGATCCCTATCTCAAGAACCTGCCCGCGCGCGATCATGTGCAGCGTGAAGAGAGCTTCGACAACCTGTTGGCCGAGTGCGACGTCATCAGCCTGCATTGCCCTCTGACCGAAGCCAACCGCCACCTGTTCAGCACCGCTCAGTTCGCCCGCATGCGTCCGGGCAGCCTGCTGATCAACACCGCCCGTGGCGAGCTGATCGATACCCAGGCCCTGGTGACGGCGCTGCGCGAAGGTCAGATCGGTGGCGCCGGCCTGGACACCTTCCATCCCGAACCGCCGCCGGCTGACAGCGACCTGTGGGGACTCGCCAACCTGGTGGCCACGCCCCACGTCGGCGCCAACACCACCGAGGCGCGCGACCGCGTCGGCCTGGTGGCGGTGCAGCAGATTCTCGATTGCTGGCACGGCAAGACGGTGGAGTCACGCGCGGTGGTCAACCGCCACCTGACGGCCGCCTAGACCCGGCTGCGACGCGGCAGCCTGCAGCCCGGCTGCCGCGTCTTTCTCCACAACAATAAGACGGAGAGCTCTCATGACTACCTCAACGCCCCCGATCAGCGAGCTGGAACGCACGACGATGCGTCGCGTCGCCTGGCGCATCCTGCCGTTCCTGATCGTCTGTTACCTGATCGCCATCATCGATCGCGGCAACATCGGCATGGCCTCGCTGCAGATGAACAAGGACCTGGGCCTAACCCCTGCGATCTTCGGCTTTGCCAGCAGCCTGTTCTTCTTTTCCTATTTCCTGGTGGAGGTGCCGAGCAACCTGGCCCTGCAACGCTTCGGCGCGCGGATCTGGATCGCCCGGATCATGATCACCTGGGGTCTGATCTCGGCCGGTACCGCCTTCGTGCAGGGGGCCAACTCGCTGTACGTGATGCGCTTCCTGCTCGGCGCCGCGGAAGCGGGCTTCTTTCCCGGGGTGCTGCTGTACCTCACCTACTGGCTACCCTCCAACTATAGAGCGCGGATGGTCGCTATCTTCATGGTGGCGATACCAGGCGCCAACTTCCTCGGCTCACCGCTTTCCGGACTGCTGCTGAGCATGGACGGCTGGCTGGGCATGCGCGGCTGGCACTGGCTGTTCATCCTCGAAGGTATCCCCGCCGCGCTGCTGGGTATCGCCTGCCTGTTCGTACTGACCGATCGCCCGGAGCAGGCCAGGTGGCTGAGCGATGAGCAACGCAACTGGCTGACGCTCAAGCTGGCCGAGGAGCGCGGGCGCAAGACCAGCATCGGTCATATATCCCTGTGGCAGCTGCTCAAGCACAAGGACATCTGGGTAATGGCGCTGATCTACTCGGGCGCCTCGGCGGCCGGCAGCACCATGAGCGTCTGGGCGCCGCAATTGCTCAAGTCCTTTGGCCTGTCCAATCTGGAGGTCGGCCTCACCAATGCCATTCCCTATGGCCTGGCCTCCGTGGCGATGGTCCTCTGGGGCCGCAGCTCGGATCGGACCGGCGAACGTCGCTGGCACACCTCGCTCACCATGCTGCTGATCGCCGTGGGCCTCCTGCTGGGTATGTTCACCTCGTCCCTGGCGGCCACGGTGATCCTGTTGAGCCTAGTGCTGATCGGTGCCTACTCGATGAAGGGGCCGTTCTGGGCACTCGCGTCGGGCTGGTTGTCGTCTTCCACCGCCGCGGCGGGTCTGGCCGCCATCGGCGCCCTGGCCAACCTGATCGGCGGCGGCGTGATGGTCAACGTCTATGGTGCCATCCACGGCGCTACCCACAGCCATGCGCTGGCCGTGCTGCCGCTGGCCACCCTGTGCGCCATCAGCGGCCTGCTGGTGCTGGTCATGGGGCGTAAGGCCGCCCGCGCCAAGGCCGAAGCCCAGGCCGCAACCGCTAACGCCAGCTAGTGGCGACCGCTGCCGGTCCGCTCGGGCCGGCAGCCTCACGAGGACTCCATCATGACTTTCACGCGTCGGCGCTTCCTGCATGCGAGCGCCCAGGCAAGTGCCGCCCTGTGCCTGTTCAATACCCTCGGCGCCCAGGCCGCCACGCCCTTTTCCGGTATCCAGACAGCACCAACGCTCAAGGCTCCGGCTGGCAGTGTCGACTGCCACATGCACCTCTACGACGACCGCTATCCGGCCGCGCCAGGCGCCAAGTTGCTACCGCCCAATGCCTCCCTGGACGACTACCGCCAGTTGCAGGCGCTGCTGGGGCTGCAACGCCTGGTGATCGTCACGCCGTCCACCTATGGCACCAACAATGGTTGCCTGCTCGATGGCCTGGCGCGCTGCGGAGGGCAGGCCCGGGGTGTGGCGGTCATCGACCGGACCATCACGGATACCGAACTGCAGAAGTTGCATCAGGCCGGGGTGCGCGGTATCCGCTTCAATCTCAGCTATGGCGGCGCCGATCTGGCGGATCTTGAGCACCTGGCCGCACGGGTGAACGAATGGGGCTGGAACGTCCAGGTGGTCGCTCCTGGCAACCAGCTGGTGGAACTCGAAAGCCGCCTGCAACGCCTGCCGGCGCGACTGGTGATCGACCACCTGGGTCATGTGCCCCAGCCGGAAGGGGTGAACTCGGCGGCCTTCGCCGTGCTGGGTCGGCTGTTGGACGGCGGCCGTACCTGGGTGAAGCTGTCGGGGCCCTACATCAGATCGCGCAGTGGTCCGCCGGACTATGCTGACGTCGGCGCCGTGGCGCGGGAGCTGGTGCGGCGCCATCCCGAACGGCTGCTGTGGGGCAGCGACTGGCCGCACCCCACGATGCCGGCCAGCAACAAACCGGACGACGGACACATCTTCGACCTGCTGGCCGAGTGGGCCCCCGATGACCAGACGCGTACCGCCATCCTGCGTGACAACCCGGTCAGTCTGTACGGCTTTTGACCGTTGAGCCGTACAGCGGCTTGCCGCCCAGGCTGCGGGTCAGTTCGTCGGCGGTGGCACCCAGTACCCCATGCAAGGCGCGAGCGCGTTCCTGGGTGAGGCGATTGGCCGGGCCGGAGATGACCAGGGCGCCGAGCAGTTCTTCCTGGGCACCATAGATCGGCAGCGCCAGGGACGCGGCATGGGGATCGGTGACACCACAGGAGTAGTAGGGCGTCAGACCGGCCTTGGCGACCTCATGGGAGGTCTGCAGGGCCTGGGCGCTGGCCGCTTCGTCCATGGGGCGCATGTCGCCGGGCTGCAGGTGCAGGCGCAGGCGATGTGGCGAATTCACCCGGTACTGGCAGAGTCGATAGGCGCCGTGGCGCACATAGAAGGAAGCGGTCTCGCCACTCTCTTCGGTCAGCTGGTGCAGGCGCGGCATGATGTGGCGCTCCACGTCGTGGGCGTCCTGGTAGATGGCATTCAGCCTCACCACTTCGCTGGCCAGCATGTAGCGGCCATCGGCGAGGCGCGTGACCAGGCCAAAGGTCTCCAGCGAGACCAGCAGGCGCATGATGGTGCTCTTGATCAGCTCGGTGCGGGTGGTGAGCTCGGCCAGGCTCAGGGCCGAATCGCCGATACGAAAGGCGGTGAGCACGGTCAGGACGCGGTCGGCGGAGGCGACGCCGGCAACCTCCGGGCGTGGACGAGGGGTGTTCAACCTGGATGTCTCCTGAGCGGGCGGGAAGCGCATTATCCGCGAGCGAGCCAGAAGCGCCTAGGGTTTGCTTGGCCCTCACCCCAGCTCTCTCCCTGAGGGAGAGGGTGTATTCGAGCGTAGGTTGGCTTTCGTAGGTTGCGGCTGAGCGCAGCGAAGCCCAGCACGGAACACCGCTATCAACCGTCAGCCCTTCAGCCCAACTCCCCATTGAGCTTGCGCAGCAGGCGCAACAGCTCGGCCCGTTCGGTATCGTCCAACTGGGCGGTGGCGGCGCGGTCGCTGGCGGCGGCGCGGTCCTTGAGTTCACCGACCAGGGCGCGACCCTGGTCGGTAAGGTGCAGGGCGTAGGCGCGGCGGTCCTGAGTATCGCGCACCCGGGCGGCCAGGCCCTGGCGTTCCAGCTTGTTCAGCAGCAGGACCAGTTGCGGCGGCTCGATGGCCAGGCGCCGGGCCAGGTCGGCCTGCATCAGGCCCGGCTCCTGTTCGAGGATCACCAGGGCGGTGAACTGGGCAGGGCGCAGGTCGTAGCTCGCCAGGCTGTCCACCAGGTGCTGGAACATCTTCATCTGGGCGCGGCGCAGGGCATAGCCTACGGCGGTGTCCAGCCAGGGGGTGGTGGCAGGGTCTAGGGGCGTGGTGTCGTCGAGGGAACTCATCGGCGGGAGGGGCTTCCGTCGGAGATGGCGAGAGGAGGGTATCGAGGGGGCATTCTAGTCCAGATCCCGTCTCGCGCGTCGATGGCGATAGGCGAACTGGGCGCGGCTCAGGCCAAGCAGCCGCGCGGCGGCGGCCACATTGCCGCGGCTGCGCACCAGGGCTTCGTCCAGCAGCTCGGCTTCGAGCTGACCCAGATGCAACGAGCGTTCGTCATCCACGCCGAGGCGCTCCAGCCAAAGTGACGCTCTGCCAACGCTTCCACGAGATCGGTCGGTAGCGGCTCACCGTGAAGCAGGGGGAGGTCGTTAAATTCGTTAGGGGCGCTAACGCCCACCCGTGCTCCATGGGTTCTGCAGTTCGCGTACATCGCCGGGGAAAATGTAGTCGCCGACAATCAATTCGAACAGGCCAGAACCGCACCGAAGGGCGCAAGTTCGTCGTCAACTTCCTGCACAAGCGCTAGCGCTAGCGATCGATCGGGATGCCCCGGTTCGGTGGCGGCGTAGGCGCCGGCGGCTGGGGCTGCTGGGCCTGAGGGTGGGGCACCATATGCCAGCTCTCGTCACGCGGACGGCGGTCGATGTAGACCGGTACCGGCTGATAGAGGATGCCTGATCCGCGTACCTGGGTTTCCTGCCGAAAGCTGGAGGAAGAGGACGAGCCACCAACCACGGTGATGTCATCGACCGGGCGCTGGCGGGTGGAGGTCGGCGCCGGTACCACGGTGACTTCGCGCGGCGCGGCGGCCGGCGGAGGCGTGGCGGGTTTGGGCGGAGGGGTGAAGCCGTTGCTGTCGGGCAGACTCTGCAGCGGAATGGTGGTGATCTGACTATTGGTCGGGCAAGCGCCCTGGGTATAGGTCGTCCGGCCCTGGGCATCCACGCATTTGTAGACATCCTGAGCGGCCACGACGCCACTGGCGAACAGCAGGCCATAGAGCAGCGAACGCATGATGAGGCCCTCCGGGCACTCGAAGTGTCACCTGCAGGATACAAGATGACCGCGACGGCTCCCAGTATCGAGAATAAGCCTGCGGCTAATCGTCAGACCTTAAAGGCTAGGCCTGGTCTGCTGTGAGCGTATAACATCCTGAAACATTCTTTCCAGGACAGCGGCGCGTGAAGTGGTTCGTTATCGGCGGTTTTTTTCTCTGCGTTTTGTATGTGCACTTCCGCGGTCGGGTGCGCCATCGCTTCCTGCGTCAGCTCAGTGATCATTCGACGGTGCTGGCACCGCTGAACACCTTCATGTTCCTGACGTCGCGGGTACCCAATCAGCCCTATCACCCGGTGGAGCGCTTTCCCGAACTCCAGGTGCTGCAGGACAACTGGCAGCTTATCCGCGACGAGGCCCTGGACCTGCTGCGCGCCGGCCAGATCAAGAAAGCCGCCGAGCACAACGATGCCGGCTTCAACTCCTTCTTCAAGAGCGGCTGGAAGCGCTTCTATCTGAAGTGGTACGGCGACAGCCATCCTTCCGCCATGCAGCTGTGCCCGCAGACCACCGAACTGCTGCGGGGCATCGGCACGGTCAAGGCCGCCATGTTCGCCGAGCTGCCGCCCGGTTCGCGGCTGGTGCGCCATCGGGATCCCTACGGTGGCTCCCTGCGCTATCACCTGGGCTTGAACACGCCCAACGATCCGCGCTGCTTCATCGAGGTGGACGGCCAGCGCTATCACTGGCGCGATGGCCAGGCGGTGGTGTTCGACGAAACCTTCATCCACTACGCCGAGAACACCACCGAGCAGGATCGCATCATCCTGTTCTGCGACATCGAGCGGCCCCTGCGCTATCGCTGGGCCGGCGCCTTCAACCGCTGGGTCAGCGGCACCCTGCTGGCCTCCGCGGCCTCGCCCAATGACGCCAGCGACAGAACCGGCGGCCTCAACCGCGCCTTCCGGCATCTCTATCGCATCCGCCAGCGCGGCAAGGCGCTGAAAAAGCGCAACCGCTTCCGCTACTACCTCGAACAGTGGCTGCTGTTGGCGGCGCTGATCGGCGTGGTCATCTGGATCTGACGGTCGCCTTCGTCAGCCAAGACAGCGGTTCGACTTGACCCCGACGCGAATCGCCTCTAATACTGTATAAATATACAGATAGAGGCGATAGCCATGGACAACACCCCTGCAGGTCTGGCGGCATGAGCGGCGGCGCCAGCCTGGCCCGGCTGTTCGAGGAGCGGCGGCTCTGGAAGGGGCAGACCAGTCCCGAGGCCCGGCGTAGCCGGCAGCCCACCGGCGTCGCGGCCCTCGATGCCCATCTGCCCGGGGCAGGGTGGCCCGAAGCGGCCCTTACCGAATTGCTGCTCGCCGGGCCTGGCCACGGTGAGTTGCGCCTGCTCTGGCCGACCCTGGCCCGTCTGAGCCAGGCCGCCGAACGCATCGCCCTGATCGGCCCGCCGCTGTTGCCCTATCCCTTGGCCTGGCAGGCGGCCGGCGTGGTGCTGGAATCCCTGGTGGTGATCCGCGCCCAGGGCGCCGAGGTGCTCTGGGCCGCCGAACAGTGCCTGCGTTCGGGATGCTTCGGCGCGGTGCTCTGCTGGCCCGAGCGGGCCGATGATCGCCAGTTGCGCCGGTTGCAGGTCGCCGCCGAGAGCGGTCGTACCCTGGCCTTTGCCCTGCGCCCGGCCGCCGCCCTGGACAATCCCTCGCCAGCGGCCTTGCGCCTGGAACTCAAGGCGCCTCTCGAACGGGTCCACATCCGCAAATGCCGGGGTGGTCAGCCCGGTTCTCTCAGCCTGGCCGGCGGCGCTTGAGCAGGCCATGCGCTGGGCCTGCATCCTCTTTCCGCAGCTGGCACTGGATGCCGTGCTGCGCCGCCATCCGCAGCCGGAGCAGCCGCTGGTGCTGCTGGCCGGACCGCCACACCGACGCCTGCTGCAAGCCGTCAATCCGGCTGCGCGGGCCCTGGGGCTGCGTCCCGGCCTGACCCTGGCCGCTGCCCAGGCACTGACCCGCGACTTCGAGCAGCAGGAGCACGATCCGGCGCTCATCGAGACGGCCGAAGCGTTGCTGGCGGCCTGGGGTTATGGCTTCAGCTCCCAGGTCAGCCGCCACTATCCCCGGGCGCTGTTGCTGGAGGTGCAGTCCAGCCTGCCGCTGCTGGGACCCTGGCCGCGTCTTGAGCGGCGCCTACGGCAGGAACTCGAGGCCCTGGGCTTTCGTCATCGACTGGCCCTGGCGCCCAACCCGGTGGCGGCGCGGATGCTGACCAATGTCGCCGATGGTCTGGTCGCGTCCCCCGAAGATCTGCCGCACCTGCTCGACCGCCTGCCCGTGGAGCGGGCCGGTTTCGCCCCCCAGCAGGCCCAGGCACTGGTACGCATGGGCATCCGCCGCCTGGAGCAGCTCAAGGCCCTGCCCAGGGCTGCCCTGGCCCGGCGTTTCGCGCCCGAGCTCCTGCAGCAGCTGGATCTGCTGTGCGGCAGTCGCAGCCTGGCGCTGGAGTTCTATCGGCCGCCCGATCGCTTCGTGGCGCGGGTGGAACTCAACTTCGAGGTGGAGTCCCACCAGGCGCTGCTGTTCCCGCTGCGCCGCCTCACCGCCGACCTGGCCGCCTGGCTGGCCAGTCGCGACCGCGGCGTGCAGCGTTTCCTCCTGTGGCTGGAGCATCGCCAGGGCCCGGCCAGCACCCTCACCATCGGCCTGCTGGCGCCCGAGCGGGATGCAGCCCTGCTGTTCGAATTCGCCCGTGGCCGTCTCGAACAACTGCAGGTGGTGGCGCCGGTCCTGGCGCTGCGTCTGGAAAGTGAGGAGTTGCCGCTTTTCGTACCCGAGCGCCACGGGCTGTTCGACGAGCGACCGGATCAGGCCGTGGGGTGGGAGGTACTGCGCGAGCGCCTGCGCGCGCGGCTGGGCGAGGAGGCGGTGCTCGGCCTTGGCATTCAGGCGGATCACCGCCCCGAGCGGGCCCTGGTCTGGCGTCACGAACGGCGCCCGGAAACCGCCTTGCCTGGCCTGCGTCCGGGCTGGCTGCTGCACGAACCGCGCCCTCTCGACGGTCAGCCAAGACGGGTCCTGGCCGGTCCTGAACGCATCGAAAGTGGCTGGTGGGACGGCGGCGACCAGCGCCGTGACTACTACCGCATCGAGGTGGCCGACGGACGCCAGGCCTGGGCCTTCCGACGCTATGGCGAAGAGGCGCCCTGGTGGATCCAGGGCTGGTTCGCATGAGCGGCTATGCCGAGTTGCACTGCCTGTCGAATTTCAGTTTCCAGCGCGGTGCCTCCAGTGCCCTCGAATTGTTCGAGCGGGCCAAGGCGCTGGGCTACGGGGCGCTGGCCATTACCGACGAATGCACCCTGAGCGGCATCGTCCGGGCCTGGCAGGCGGCGCGCCAGGTCGGGCTGCCCCTCGTCGTCGGCAGCGAGATGACCCTGGACGACGGCCTGCGCCTGGTGCTGCTGGTGGAGGATCTCCAGGGCTATGCAAGTCTCTGCGCCCTGATCACCCGGGCGCGCCGCCGTGCCCCCAAGGGGCGCTACCAGCTAGGTCGCGCGGATCTGCAGCAATCCTTGCCCGGCCTGCTGGCCATCTGGTTGCCGGGCAGCGAGCCCCTGGTCGAGGAGGGCGCCTGGCTCAAGCAGGTCTTCGCCAAGCGGCTGTGGATAGGCGTCGAGTTGCTGCGCCAGGCCGACGATGCCGCCCGGCTCGCCCAGCTGCAGGCGCTGGGTACGCAGCTGGATCTGCCTGGGGTGGCCTGCGGTGACGTGCACATGCACACCCGGGGGCGACGCGCTCTGCAGGATGTGCTCACCGCCATCCGCCATCATCTGCCGGTGGCCCAGGCCGGTTACCGGTTGCACCCCAATGGCGAGCGCCATCTGCGGCCGCTGGCGGTGTTGGAAGGCCTCTATCCTGAAGCCCTGCGCGGCGAAACCCTGAAGATCGCCACCCGCTGCCGCTTCGACCTGGGTGAGTTGCGCTACCACTACCCCCATGAGGTGGTACCCGCTGGCGAAACGGCCCATTCCTGGCTCGCCGAACTGACCCGTCGCGGCCTGGCCTGGCGCTGGCCGGAAGGGCCGCCAGACAGGGTCACCCAGCAGGTAGCGCTGGAGCTGGCGCTGATCGCCGAGAAGGGCTACGAGAACTACTTTCTTACCGTGCACGACATCGTCGACTACGCCCGCCGCCAGCACATCCTCTGCCAGGGCCGTGGTTCGGCGGCCAACTCGGTGGTCTGCTACGTGCTGGGGATCACCGAGCTGAATCCGCTCACCGGCCATCTGCTGTTCGAGCGCTTCATCTCCCGCGAGCGCGACGAGCCGCCCGACATCGACGTCGACTTCGAGCACGAGCGACGCGAAGAGGTCATCCAGTACGTCTTTCGCCGCTATAGTCGCGAGCGAGCCGCGCTTACCGCGGTGGTCAGTACCTATCACGCCGCCGGCGCCCTGCGCGATGTCGGCAAGGCCCTGGGCCTGCCGGGTGACCAGCTCGATGCCCTGTCCGGCTGCGCCGGGCGCTGGACCGACGAGATCCCGGGCCCGCAGCGCCTGCGCGAAGCGGGTTTCGACCCGGACAGCCCGCTGCTGCAGCGGGTGCTCATCCTCGCTGGTCAGCTGATCGGGTTTCCCCGGCATCTCTCCCAGCACCCCGGCGGCTTCGTCATCTCCCAGGCTCCCCTGGCGACGCTGGTGCCGGTCGAGAATGCCGTCATGCCCGAGCGCACCCTGATCCAGTGGGACAAGGACGACCTCGATGCCGTGGGCCTGCTCAAGGTCGACATCCTCGCCCTGGGCATGCTCAGCGCCCTGCGCCGCTGCTTTGACCTGGTCGCCGACTGGCGCGACCAGCGCTGGACCCTGGCCAGCCTGCCCCAGGAGGATGGGCCTACCTACGCCATGATCTCCCGTGCCGATACGGTGGGGGTGTTTCAGATCGAATCCCGCGCCCAGATGGCCATGCTGCCGCGCCTCAGGCCTCAGACCCTCTACGACCTGGTGATCGAGGTGGCCATTGTGCGGCCCGGCCCCATCCAGGGCGACATGGTGCATCCCTACCTGCGCCGCCGGAATGGAGAGGAAGAGGCGGACTATCCCCATGACGAGCTACGCCCGGCTCTGGAACGTACCCTGGGGGTGCCGCTGTTCCAGGAGCAGGTGATGCAGATCGCCATGGTCGCCGCCGAATACACCCCAGGCGAGGCCGATCAGCTGCGGCGGTCCATGGCGGCCTGGAAGCGTCATGGTGGCCTCGAACCCCACCGTGAGCGGCTGCACAGGCGCATGGTCGAGCGCGGCTATAGCCCGGCATTCGCCGCGCGGCTCTTCGAACAGATCAAGGGCTTTGGCAGCTACGGTTTTCCCGAATCCCATGCCGCCAGCTTCGCCCTGCTGACCTATGCCAGCTCCTGGCTCAAGTGCCATGAACCGGCGGCCTTCGCCTGTGCCCTGGTCAACAGCTGGCCCATGGGGTTCTACAGCCCCGACCAGGTCCTTCAGGACGCCCGGCGCCATGGTATCGAGGTGCGCGCCGTGACCGTGCAGGCCAGCGACTGGGACTGCCGGCTGGAGGCGGGCGCTGGCCATCAGCCGGCGATCCGCCTGGGCTTGCGACTGGTGCAGGGGCTGGCGGAAGCGGTCGGCCGGCGTCTGGTGGCCGCACGAGGCACGCAGCCTTTCCGCGATGTCGAGGATCTCTGCCGGCGGGCAGAGCTGGATGCCCGGGCGCGCGGGCAACTGGCCGAGGCTGGCGCCCTGGCGGAGCTCGCCGGCGATCGCCATCAGGCGCGCTGGGCCATGGCCGGGGTGGAGCGCCAGCTGCCGCTGTTCGAGGCGGCCGGCAGCGCCGCCGAGGAGCGCCCGGTCTTGCCCGCGCCCAGTGTCGCCGAAGAGGTCCACGCCGACTATCGCATGCTGGGTACCACCCTGGGTCCGCATCCGCTGTCCCTGCTCAGGGGCGAACTCCAGGCGCGGCGTTGCCGGGATTTTCGCCAACTGGCCGAGATCGAGCCAGGCACCCTGGTGCGGGTAGCAGGCCTGGTGCGCGGACGGCAGCGACCTGGCACCGCCAGCGGGGTGATCTTCGTGACCCTGGAAGACGAGCACGGCATGCTCAATGTGGTGGTCTGGCGCGCGGTGGGCGAGCAGCAGCGACGACCGCTGTTGCAGGCTCGGCTGCTACAGGTCGAGGGGCATCTGGAGCGCGAGGCGGGGGTACAGCACCTGATCGCCGGTCGCTTGACCGACCTGAGTCCACTGCTCGACGAACTCATGGTGTCGAGTCGGGATTTTCACTAGGGCGAGGAGAGGGTAGAGCGGGAGGGGTGAAGCGGAGGACTGTCTTCCGAAGCGCTCTTGAGCGCCCGGAAGACAAGAATCGACCAACGCAGTCTTAGCTGACGGCGTCTTTCAGGCCTTTGCCGGGCTTGAAGCCGGGCAGCTTGGCAGCGGCGATCTTGATGGTGGCACCGGTCTGCGGGTTGCGGCCTTCGCGAGCAGCGCGCTCTTTTACTGCGAAAGTTCCGAAACCGACCAGGCTGACGCTGTCGCCTTGCTTCAGGGCGTCGGTCACCGCAGTGGTGAAGGCGTCCAGGGCTTTGGCAGCGGTGGCCTTGGGCAGGTCGGCAGACGCGGCAATGGCGTCGATCAGCTCAGCTTTATTCATGTAAAAACTCCATGTGTGAGTATTGGCCAGGCAGTATAGCGGCAGCTTTGCCTTGCGTAGAGCCTTTGTGAGCCTCTACGTGGCCGGTTGAAGCAGCCTTGTTGTTCGGCGCTACAGGATACGCATAGCGGGCGAAAGAACGATAGGGTATTCGATCTGGCAGGGGCGTGAAAACCTGATCCGCACTGCATTTTCCACGCTTCACAGCCCAGCCGTCGCCTTTTTGGGCAGCGCCGATGGCCGTTTGGTTTCCTCCAGGCGCTGAACGAAAAGTCGCGAGCGAGGGTGAGGCGAGGCGAAAACGCTGCGCAAGCGAGGTTCACGCATGGTGAATGAGCACGGCGACGGGGCCACCCTTACCGCGCTGGCGCCCAGCGGTTTTGCAGCGAAGCATCACCCAGCGCTGCTGGTTTTGGTACAGCGCCTAGGCTACCCGGTCAGGAGAAAGCTGGGGCTGCAGCGGTGGCGTAAGAGGTGGTAGACCATAGGCGGCGCGGGCAGCATCGCAGTGGGGATTGGCTTCGCCGTTCTCCCAGGCGGCGGTGAACTCGCGGCAGGTGCTAGAGCGGTTCTCGTAGACGGTACAGCGGGTACCGCAGCCCACCTCGCCCAGCAGCGCCACGCAGCGTACCGGCTTCTGCTCGGTGCCCTGCATGGCCGCCAGATGGGGGCTGACCGCGACGGTCAGGTAGTCGGGTACCAGGCCGCCTGCCGACTGGCATTCGCCCCAATAGAAAGACACGCGGAAATGGGCGCAGCAAGCGCCACAGCTGAGGCAGGGATTCTCGGTCGACATGGACGAACGCCATCGCAGAAACCGGCAGCGCCGGCGGGACAGACGCGGATTCTAGGCAAGCCCCAGCAAGCTGCGAAGCCCCCCGCAACGACCGTTCGGCGGCGACCTACGGCAGTCTTTTCAGGTGTCCGGGTGTGACCAGATGTCGCTGCAGCCAGGCGATGAACAGCCGTACCTTGGCCGGTACCAGTCGCCGATGAGGATAGAGGGCGTGGATGGCGATGGCCTGGGTATGCCAGGGGGTGAACAAGCGCTCCAGCCGACCTGTCGCCAAGTCGGCACTTACCAGGAAATCCGGCTGGCGAATGATGCCGTGGCCGTCCAGCGCCGCCTGGTGCAGGACACTGCCATTGTTGGCGCGCAGATGCCCGCTGACCTTGACCTGCAGACGCTCTCCCTCCCGCTGGAATTCCCAGTCGTCGCCATCGCTGGCGTAGCTGTAGAGCAGGCAGCGATGCTGGCGCAATTCGGCGGGATGCTCAGGACGCCCATGGCGCTGCAGATAGGCGGGCGCGGCGCAGATGAACAATTCCACCGCCCCCAGCGGCTGTGCCACCAGGCTCGAGTCACTCAACTCGCCGATGCGCACGGCCAGATCGAAACCTTCCTCGACCAGGCGCACCTGCCGATCACTCAGCTCCAGGTCGATGGAGACGTCCGGGTACTCATGCAGGAAGCTGCTCACCAGGGGCGCTAGGTGGCGCACACCGAAGGTGAGGGGGGCACTGACCCTGAGCCGTCCGCGAGGGCGCTCGTGGCCCTCCTGCAGGCGCTGCTCCAGCACGTCCAGATCGCCCAGCAGCGGCACGAGCCCTTCATAGAGTGTACGACCGGCCTCGGTCAGGCTCAGGGTACGGGTGGTACGTTGCAACAGGCGGGTGCCGTAGTGCCGTTCCAGGGCGGCCAGGTGCTTGGTGAGCGCCGAGCGAGACAGCTCCAGACGCTCGGCCGCGGCTGTCAGGCTGCCCAGTTCGACGATCTTGATGAAGGCCTGCAGGGATCTCAACGTATCCAAAGATTGTTTCCAATACGTGCACAGTTCATTCCCAGGGTGCGCCTTTATTCGCTGCTTGGAAACAGGACAATAGGCTCATCTTCCTGTCCGAGAATCATCATGACCGACCGCACCTCGTCCTATGCCGCCCTGTTGCTGCGCCTCGCCCTGGGCGCCATGTTCCTTGCCCATGGCCTGACCAAGTTGCTGGTGTTTACCCTGCCGGGCACGGCGGGCTTCTTCGCCTCGGTGGGTTTTCCTGGCTGGATGGCGTATCCGGTCACCTTCTTCGAACTGGGCGCGGGCGTGCTCTTGATCTTGGGCGCCTGGGTGCGTCCGGTCGCGGCAGTGGCCGCCGTCCAACTGTTCGTTGCCGCGACGGTCCATTTCGGCAACGGCTGGTCCTTCTCCAATCCCAGCGGCGGCTGGGAATATCCGATCTTCCTTGCCGTGACCGCCGCTGCCCTGGCCCTGCTGGGCGCAGGTCGGCTCTCCTGGGATGCCCGCAAGCACGCCTGATCACCCTACGAGGTCGCCACCATGTCGCTTCCCACCTTGTTCGTTTCCCACGGCTCGCCCATGGAGGCGCTCGATGCTGGCGCGGCGGGCGAGGCCTGGCGCGCCTTGGGGCACGCCCTGCCGACCCCGGCGGCCATCGTCATGGTGTCGGCGCACTTCGATACCCGGATACCGGTATTCGGCAACGCCAAGCGGCCGGCCACCGTCCATGACTTCCATGGCTTTCCCGAGGCCCTCTACCGGCTGGATTATCCTGCGCCTGGCGCTCCGGCACTGGCCGACCAGCTGGCTCAGGGGCTACGTGACCAGGGCTGGGAGGCCGAAACCGGTGAGCAGGGACTGGACCATGGCGCCTGGGTGCCTTTGCGCTATCTCTATCCCGACGCTCGGATCCCCGTGGTACCCCTGTCGATGAGCGCCGCTCGCGGACCGGAGTACCATTTCGCCTTGGGTCAGGCGCTGACCCGGGTGCTACCCGCCGATACCCTGCTGATCGGCTCCGGCAGCCTGACCCACAACCTGGGTGATTTCCGCCGTGGCGGTGACGAGTCACCTGGCTATGTGCGGGACTTCCAGCAGTGGATCCAGGGCCGTCTGCGCGAGCGGGACCTGGAGGCCTTGCTCGATTACCGGCGCCAGGCACCGGGTGCCCGCCAGGCGCATCCTACCGACGAGCACCTGTTGCCGCTCTTCGTCGCCCTCGGTGCAGCGGATCCGCAAGGCAGCTTCCAGGTCCATCACGACGGCATCGCCCATCGCATCCTGGCCATGGATCTCTACGGCTTTTCCCGCCACTAGCCGATCAAAAAGAAGGCCCGGGTCAATAGCTGACCCGGGCCCTTGTCTTTCGGACGAAACTGTTCGCTGCAGGCATCGCTCCTCAGCCGAACAGCTCCGGACCGTAGCCCCACATCAGCACCGTGGTAGCCATCAGCACTTCCAGCACCAGCACCCCGATGGCCAGGGTGGAGCCGGACATGATGAAGCCTTCCCGCTGGTCGATGTTGAGGAAGGAGGGGATGCCGGTGTAGAGCAGGTAGGCCGAATAGGCCAGGCCGACGATCCCGGCGATTGCGCACAACCACACCAGTGGATAGAAGCCCACCAGCCCGCTCAGCAACATGGGCGTGGCTACATAGCCGGCGAAGAGAATGCAGCGATTGGCACTGGGCCGATCCGGATAGCGCCGCGCCAGCCAATGGATCACGTGCCCCATGGCCACCACCGCAGCCATGATCAGCGCATAGCTGATGACCGCCAACACCACGGCGGTAGGTAGATCCAGTACATGGGCCTCGCCGCCGCCGAAGCGCCAGCCGAAGGTGGTGGTACCCACCAGCGAGGCGACGACGGGAATGGCGGCCAGGAAGGCGACGTGATGGGCAAAGAAGTGCCCGACCGTTTCCCCTTCGCGACGAATCTGTTGCCACTCGCGATCGGGATGGGCCAGCAGGCCCCAGACATGATTGATCATGATTCTGCTCCTCACCCGCTGTGGTCGCCGCAAGCGGGCCTCTATGGGATGGCGAACGCTGTGTCTCACGCAACTGGCGACTACCTTTGGAGTATAGAAGAGCTCTGCAATGCGTCATGCGAGCCGACGAAGGGCAGTCTGCCTGGAAACGAAGCGACCAATGGTCATGGGGCACCAGTCCGGTGCACTTTTTCATGCGGTATCGCTCGTTGGTGCCCTACGCTCAATACCTGACCACCTGGACAGGATATTGCTTGCTCAAGGCATCTGTTACCGCCATGCGAGGCCCGCCATGCCATCTCTCGACATTATCATCGCCGGTGCCGGCATGGGCGGCCTCACTGCCGCCCTGGCGCTCGGTCAGGCCGGGCATCGGGTCCGCCTGTTCGAGCGGGCGCAGGACCTAGCCCCCATCGGCGCGGCTCTCTCCATCTGGCCAAACGGCGTCAAGGTGCTCGAACGCCTCGGCCTCGGACCGGCTATCGCGGCGGTGAGCGGCGATATGCAGACCATGAGCTATCACGATCGCGAGGGGCGGTTGCTCACCCGCTTCAGCCTGCTGCCTCTCTATAAGGCGGTCGACCGCCCGGCGCGTCCCATCGCCCGCGCCCACCTGCAGCGACTGCTACTGGACGCCGTGGGGGCCGAACGGGTGACCCTGGGCGTCGCTTGCGAGGATTTCGCACAGGACGCGGACGGCGTGACCGTGCGGCTCAGCGACGGTCGTCGCGAGCGAGCCGATCTGCTGATCGCCGCCGATGGCACCCACTCGCGCTTGCGGGATCGGGTGGTGGGGCAGGCGATCACCCGGGAATACTGTGGCTACGTGAATTGGAATGGCCGGGTCGCCATCGCGCCGGAGCTGGCGGACGAGCACGAATGGGCGCAATTCGTCGGGGATCACCAGCGCGTCTCGCTGATGCCCATGGGCGGCGGCGAATTCTATTTCTTCTTCGATGTGCCCCTGCCCAAGGGCACGCCCAACGAGCGCGATCTGTACCACGCGGAGCTGGCCGCGCACTTCGCCGGCTGGGCACCGCCGGTGCAGCGCCTCATCGAGCGCCTGGATCCTCAGGGCGTGGCTCGTGTGGAAATCTACGATACCCGTCCGCTGCCGACGCTGGTACGGGGGCGGGTGGCCTTGCTGGGCGATTCCGCCCATGCCATGGCGCCGGATCTGGGGCAGGGCGGTTGCCAGGCCATGGAAGACGCCTGGGTGCTGGCGCGGTGCCTGGAGGCAGACGCCGATCCGCGCGTGGCACTCCAGGCCTATGAGCAGGCGCGCCTGGAGCGGGTCGCCGGGATCGTCGAGCGAGCACGCAAGCGCTGCGAGATCACCCATGGCCACGAGCCCTTGGCTACCCAGGCCTGGTACGCTGAATTGGCCCGCGAAACCGGGGAGACGGTGATCGCCGGCCTGCGCAAGACCGCCGATGGCGGCCCGCTGTGAATTAGCCCTGGCCCACGGTGACGATTGGCAGTGCCGGGGGTCGAAAAGCCCACGTCCTCGTCGGAGAGTTAGCCCATGCGTCTGCGTCTCGCCCTGACCCTCGCCAGCTTCGCCATCGCTCCGCTGGCCTTCGCCGCCGATGGCGGCTGCCCCTATCCGCAAACGGTGAAATTCGCCGGGCCCAACTGGGAAAGCGGCATGTTCACCACCGAGGTCCTGCGCCTGCTGGTGGAGAAGGGCTACGGTTGCCAGACCGACAGCGTGCCGGGCAATACCGTGACGCTGGAAAACGCCCTGGCACAAAACGACATCCAGGTCACCGGCGAGCAGTGGGCCGGGCGCAGCCCGGCCTGGCGCGCGGCGGAAAAGGCCGGCAAGGTCTTTGCCGTGGGCGAGACGGTCAAGGGCGCCACCGAAGGCTGGTGGGTGCCGGAATACCTGGTCAAGGGCGATCCCGCTCGCGGTATCAAGGCCAAGGCGCCGGATCTGAAGAGCGTGGCCGATCTGCCCCGCTATAAAGAGCTGTTCCGCGATCCGGAAGAGCCGGGCAAGGGCCGCTTCCTCAACTGCCCGACCGGCTGGACCTGCGAGATCGTCAACAGCCAGAAGCTCAAGGCCTACAAGCTCACCGACAGCTACACCAACTTCCGCACCGGCACCGGCCCTGCGCTGGATGCGGCCATCGCCACCGCCATGCGCCGGGGTGAGCCGGTGCTCTTCTACTATTGGTCGCCGACCCCCTTGATGGGCCGCTACAAGCTGGTTCAGCTGGAAGAACCGCCCTTCAGCGAGAAAGCCTGGGCGACGCTGTCGGATCCCAAGAATCCCGATCCGCTGCCATCGCGCTCGCTGCCGGCCAAGATCACCATCGGCGTCTCCCGCGACCTGCATGACAAGGCGCCAGCTTTGGTGGCGCTGTTCGAAAAGGTCGAATTCCCCCTCGACCAGTTCAACGGCATCCTCGCGGGCATGGCGGAGAAGCGTGAAGACGCCCAGATGGTGGCCAAGCGTTTCCTCAAGGAGCATCCGGAGGTCTGGACATCCTGGCTGCCGGCGGAAAACGCCGAGCGGGTGAAGGCGGCGCTCTAAGTGCAGTGATAGAGGATAATGGCGGTTTTCCGTGCTGGAGCCGCCCATGACCGTTGCCGCCCTTACCATGTACGTCGAGCCCGCCGAGGTGCGCGATGCCTATCGCCAGCTCGCCGAGGCTGTGGCACTACGCCTGGGGACGACGCTCGAACCTGCGCCCGAAGAGCTGCCTGCGCTCTGGAGCCATCCCGAGCTGCTGCTGGCCCAGACCTGCGGCTATCCCTGGGCCACCCGACTGCGCGGCCAGGTGCGCCTGGTGGCTGCGCCGCGTTACCGCTTCGATGGCTGCGAAGGTGCCGAGCATTGCGCCTTCATCCTGGTACCCGAAACCCTCGAAGCGAGCAGCCTCGCGGACCTGCGCGGTAAGCGCGTGGCGCTCAACAGCCTGGATTCCAACACCGGCATGAATCTCCTGCGCCAGGCCGTGGCCCCCCTGACCGAGCGCGGGCGCTTTTTTGGCGAAGTGATCGTCAGCGAGAGCCATGCCAACAGCCTGGCGCTGTTGCAGCAGGGGCACGCCGACGTGGCTGCGGTGGACGCCGTGACCTATGGCTACCTGCAGCGCGCTGAACCCGAGCGAGTGGCCGGTCTGCGCCCGCTGCAGCGTACCCGCCGGAGTCCGGCGCTGCCCTTTATCACCGCGGCCAGTCGTTCCGATGCAGAGGTTCAGGCTTTGCGTGAGGCACTAAGCGACAGCCTGGCCGCCGATCCCAAGCTGGCCGAACGCCTCGCCATCGAGGGCTTCACCGCAGTAGACGAGACGACCTATCTGCCCCTGCTGGACTGGCGCCGCGAGGCGGTGGAGCAGGGCTATCCGGTGATTGCGTAGGTGGGGATGAGACAGCGCCATCATCGAAGCCCAAACATGAAGGATCCAGGCCTGGCACCGTTGCTGCCGCGTTCCGACCCATCGCGGCCATGGGCCGCTCCTACAGGACAGCATGCCTTTGTAGGAGCGACCCATGACCGCGATGAACGCCGT
Source organism: Pseudomonas sp. Marseille-Q7302 (assembly GCF_965111925.1). Taxonomy (NCBI): domain Bacteria; kingdom Pseudomonadati; phylum Pseudomonadota; class Gammaproteobacteria; order Pseudomonadales; family Pseudomonadaceae; genus Pseudomonas; species Pseudomonas sp. Marseille-Q7302. The sequence continues at coordinate 1,885,806 of NZ_CBCOPK010000001.1, forward strand.
AGGTTGGGTTGAGACGGCTCCATCGTCGAAGCCCAAACATGAAGGGGCCAGGCCTGGCACCGTTGGCGCTACGTTCCGACCCATCGCGGCCATGGGCCGCTCCTACGGGACAGCATGCCTTTGTAGGAGCGGCCCATGGCCGCGATGAGCATCGTAGGTTGGTTGAGACGGCTCCATCGTCGAAGCCCAAACGTGAAGGTGCCAGGCCTGGCACCGTTGCTGCTGCGTTCCGACCCATCGCGGCCATGGGCCGCTCCTACGGGACAGCATGCCTTTGTAGGAGCGGCCCATGGCCGCGATGAGCGTCGTAGGTTGGGCTGAGGCAGCTCCACCGTCGAAGCCCAACATGAGGACTCCGCCCTTTGGGCTTCGCTGCCCTCAGCCAACCTACGCCGGCACTCCCTCCTGCAGCCGCCGAAACTCCATCAGGTCATGGCTGCAGAACAGTGTCAGCCCCAGATCCTGGCGCAGGGAGAGTTCGCGCAGGCGGGCCTGGTTGTCCAGGCGGCTGGCGCGGTCGTCTTCCATCAGGCGCTGGTAGAACCTCAGACCCGGCGTGCAGTGACGCTCGGGGCGGCCCATCTCATCGCGGTAGAAGTAGGCGTCACCGGCGTGCAGCAGCCAGCCGCCCTCATGCTGGATGGCGATGCCGGCATGGCCCGGGGTATGGCCGGGCAGCGGGATCATCAGGATCTCCGGTGGCAGCCCAGGTAGGTCACGCACGCTGGCGAAGCCGTTCCACTGCTCGCCCCGGGGTTCATGGAAATTCCAGTTACGGATCCCTTCCCACTGCGCCGGGCTGTAGCGGCGGCGGCCGATGAAGCCGTGGCGCTGGCGCTGGGCGTCCCACTCACGCTGGAGCACATGGACCTGGGCCTGGGGAAAGTCATCCAGGCCGCCGGCGTGATCGAAATCCAGGTGGGTCAGCACGATATGGCGAACATCGCCCGGACGAAAACCCAGGCGGCGAATCTGCGCCAGGGCGCTGAGCTCGGGGTCGTACTGGATGCGATTCATCAGCCGGAAGAAGGGACTCAGCCGCCGACCGCGCTCCTTGAGGTCGGCTTCACCGAAACCGGTATCCACCAGCACCAGACCGGAGTGGTCCGTCTCCACCAGCAGGCAATGGCAGGCGAGGTGCGCGGCGAGGCCACGGCTGAAACCGTCGTACAGCGCCCCACCCAAGGGGCACATGCAGCCACAGTTGAGGTGATGGATACGCATGGTGGGCTCCGTGAGAATGTTCTCCGGTAGAAGAGGCGAGGGCGGACAAAGTTCGAGCGCAACGGCCGTCCGCTCAGGCGACCCTGCTGGCGCTGATGCTTGCCAGCAAGGGCCGGCAGGCCTAGGGTGGCGACGATCAATCGACCGGAGTACGACTCTTGGGTAGCGACAGCCAGGCGGGCGCCGCCGTCTATTCGCCTCTTACCCTGCGCCTCTACGACGCCTGGGTACTGGGGATTTCCAATCGGTACGCCTGGGGCTGTCCCACCGGCGAGGTCCTGTTGCCGTTCTTCCGCCAGCACGTCGGTCGACGTCATCTTGAGGTGGGCGTGGGCACCGGCTACTACCTGGCCAAGGCGGATCTGCCGGCCGACACCGAGGTCACCCTGCTGGATCTCAATCCCGCCAGTCTCACCGCCGCCCGCGCGCGTCTAGGGCGGCCGGCCCGGACCCTGCGCCACGATGTGCTGGAGCCGCTGGACGCTGCGGTTGGCCCCTTCGATTCCATCGCCCTGTTCTATCTGCTGCACTGCCTGCCGGGCAGCCTGGCGCAGAAGGGGCGGGTGCTCGCCCAGCTCGCACCAGTACTGGCACCCGGTGGCGTGGTATTCGGCGCCACCATCCTGGGCGACGCCGCGGGCCACAACGGCTTCGGCCAACGGCTGATGACCCTGTACAACCGCAAGGGCATCTTCGGCAACGCGGGCGATACCCTGGCGGATCTCGAGCGTGAGTTGCGTCGGCATTTCGGCCAGGTCGAGTTGCGCCAAGTGGGTCGGGTGGCGCTGTTCAGCGCCCGTGAGCCCCACGCAGGCAGTGCCAGAGCCTTCGGCTGAACCCTGAGCCTTCGGCGCTGACCAAGGTAGGATCGCCAGCGGAACGGCTCTGCCGTCCTGGCCCTCCCAGTGCAGACGGAGCCTCTCATGCCCACAGCCTTTCCCCGCCGTTCCCTCCTGGCCGCCGGCCTCTCCCTTGGCCTGCTGGCCGCCGGCACTGCCCAGGCCGACAGCTGGTGCGCCAGCAAGCCGGTGAAGTTCGCCGGGGTGAACTGGGAAAGCGGCATGCTGCTCACCGAACTGATGGGCTTCGTCCTGCAGCACGGCTATGACTGCAAGGTGGACAGCATCCCCGGCAACTCCATCACCCTGGAGCAGGCCCTGGGCAACAACGACATTCAGGTATTCGCCGAGGAGTGGATCGGCCGCAGCGAGGTCTGGAACAAGGCCGCCGCAGCCGGCAAGGTGGTTGGCGTAGGCGCCCCCATCGAAGGCGCCACCGAGGGCTGGTACGTACCGCGCTACCTGGTGGAAGGCAAGGGTGCCAAGGCGCCCAACCTGAAGAGCATCGCCGACCTGGGTCAGTACGCCGAGCTGTTCCGCGATCCGGAAGAGCCTGGCAAGGGGCGCTTCTACAATTGCCCGGCCGGCTGGACCTGCGAGCTGGAAAACACCCAGATGCTGCAGAGCTACGGCCTGAGCGACAAGTACACCAACTTCCGCCCCGGTACCGGACCTGCGCTGGACGCCGCCATCGTCTCGGCCACCCGCCGCAAGCAGCCTATCCTCACCTACTATTGGTCGCCGACGCCGCTGCTGGGCCGGGTCGATATGGTGCAGCTCAAGCCGCGCGACGGCGAGGAGAAGCACATCCAGGTGCAGGCCGGACTCTCCAAACCCTTCCACGACGGCGCTCCTGAACTGGTCGCCGTGCTGAGCCGCGTCAATGTGCCCATCGACCTGCTCAACCGCACCCTGGCCGAACAGGCCGAAGCCAAGCAGGACGCGCCTGCCGCCGCCAAGGCGCTGCTCAAGGCCCATCCCGAACTCTGGCAGGCCTGGGTGACCGACGCGGCAGCGCGCAGCAAGATCCAGGCGGCGCTCTAGGATGTTTCCCGAAGGCCTGACCTTTTCCTTCGCCGACGCCGTCAATCGCGGCGTCGACTGGCTGGTGACCCGCTACGGCGATGTCTTCCGCACCGTCTCCGACACCCTGCTGCAGGCCATCGTCTGGCTCGAAGGCCTGCTGCGCAGCACCCCCTGGTGGGCGCTGTTGCTGATCGTCGCGGCCCTGGCCGCCCATGCCACCCGGCGGGTACTGCCGACCCTGCTGATCACCGGTCTGCTGTTCCTGGTCGGCGCCCTGGGGCTCTGGGACAAGCTGATGCAGACCCTGGCCCTGGTGCTGGTGGCCACCGCCATCGCGGTGATCATCGGCATACCCCTGGGTATCCTCTGCGCCCGCAGCGCCCGCCTGCGCCTGGTGTTGATGCCGCTGCTGGACATCATGCAGACCATGCCCAGCTTCGTGTACCTGATCCCGGTGCTGATGCTGTTCGGCCTGGGCAAGGTGCCGGCGATCTTCGCCACGGTGATCTATGCCGCACCACCCTTGATCCGCCTCACCGACCTGGGTATCCGCCAGGTCGATCGCGAGGTCATGGAAGCGGTCAACGCCTTTGGCGCCAGTCGCTGGCAGCAGCTGTTCGGCGTCCAGTTGCCGCTGGCGCTGCCGAGCATCATGGCCGGCATCAACCAGACCACCATGATGGCGCTGTCCATGGTGGTGATCGCCTCCATGATCGGCGCCCGCGGCCTCGGTGAGGAGGTGCTGGTGGGCATCCAGACGTTGGACGTGGGCAAGGGCCTGCAGGCGGGCCTGGCCATCGTCATCCTGGCCGTGGTGATCGACCGCATCACCCAGGCCTACGGTCGCCAGCGCCACGAGGTAGAGCGATGAAAATCGTCGTCGAACGGGTCTCCAAGATCTTCGGCAAGCGCGAACAGGCGGCCCTGGCGCTGCTCCGCGAGGGGCACGACAAGGCCGAGATCCTCGCGCGCACCGGTTGCGTGGTGGGCGTGGACGACCTGTCCCTGGAGATCGCCGAGGGCGAGATCTTCGTCATCATGGGACTGTCTGGGTCCGGCAAGTCGACCCTGGTGCGTCACTTCAACCGGCTGATCGACCCTAGCAGCGGGCGCATCCTCATCGATGGTCAGGACATCCTGCAGCTACCGCTGCCGGCCCTGCGCGAGTTGCGGCGTCAGCGCATCAGCATGGTGTTCCAGAGCTTTGGCCTCTTGCCGCACCGACGGGTGCTGGACAACGTCGCCTACGGCCTCAAGGTCCGCGGCGAGCCCAAGGCGGTCTGCCGGGAACGGGCACTGCACTGGCTGGAGGTAGTCGGCCTGGCCGGCTACGAAGGCAAGTGGCCGCATCAGCTCTCCGGTGGCATGCGCCAGCGGGTCGGCCTGGCTCGCGCCCTGGCCACGGATACCGAGATCATCCTGATGGACGAGGCCTTTTCCGCCCTCGATCCGCTGATCCGTGCCGAGATGCAGGAACAACTGCTGGAATTGCAACAGCGGCTGCACAAGACCATCGTCTTCATCACCCATGACCTGGACGAGGCACTGCGCCTGGGCAATCGCATCGCCATCCTGCGCGACGGTCGCCTGGTGCAGGTGGGTACTCCCGCGGACATCCTCGGCCAGCCGGCCGACGACTACGTGGCCCGCTTCGTCCAGCGGCGTACCGCTGCGACAGTTTGAAACAATTGTGGCAGAGGCCTTCACGAGCATTTCACAGGCGTGACGCTCTGATGGTGAGACCTGCGGCCTGACCCTGTCAGGCCTTTCTCTTCCCACTGGAACCGCGCCGCAATGGACTATCTGCTACAACTCGCCGCTGACCCTACCGTCTGGGCCGCGCTGGCCACCCTGATCGTGATGGAGGTGGTGCTCGGCATCGACAACCTGATCTTCATCTCCATCCTGACCAACAAGCTGCCTGTCCACCAACAGCAGAAGGGCCGTCGCATCGGCATCAGCCTGGCGCTGGTCCTGCGTCTGGGTCTACTCGGTACCGTGGCCTGGATCGTCCAGCTCACCGAGCCGATCATCGAGGTCTTCGGCAAGAGCTTTTCCTGGAAAGACCTGATCCTCATCGCCGGTGGCCTGTTCCTGTTGTGGAAGGCGACCAAGGAGATCCATCACAACGTCGACCCCGAGCCCGACAGCGCCCTGACCAAGGGCGGCGAGACGGCGACCCTGGCGTTCGGCTCCGCCATCGTGCAGATCCTCTTGCTGGACCTGGTGTTCTCGGTGGACAGCATCATCACCGCCGTGGGCATGACCGAGCACCTGCCGGTGATGGTGATCGCGGTGGTGGTGGCGGTGACCGTCATGTTGCTGGCGGCCGACCCCCTGGCCAAGTTCATCGACAGGAACCCCACTGTCGTGATGCTGGCGCTGGGTTTCCTGATCATGATCGGCATGACCCTGATCGCCGAAGGCTTCGGCGCCCATGTACCCAAGGGCTACATCTATGCAGCCATGGCCTTCTCGGCGCTGATCGAAGGTCTGAACATGCTGTCGCGGCGGGCCAAGCGTCGCCAGCAGCCAGCTGGCAAATGAGAAAAAGGCGTGCCGGAAGGCTTTGTTACATTCCGGCACGTCTATTGCTAACTATAACTTGAGAACCTAGGCACTATCGTTCTAGCCCCTTGTCATAGCAGCGTCACACGTGAGGTTTACAACTGAAGTCATGAACATACAAGCCCAAGCCCAGAACGCCATGCATGCCCTCAGCGCCGCCTTCGCGCCGATGAGCTGCGTCATCGACGCCCCCAGCAAGCGTGGTTTTTCCTTCATCGTCGTCAACGAGCATGGCGTGGCCAAGCACACCCGCCGGATCTACCGCGACGAATACAGCACCCCGAGCCGCCTGCAGGCCATCATCGACAGTACCCGTCTGGCCATCGCCGGCTGAGATTCAGCCGGCTTCCGCTTTACCCTTCCCGCCTCATCTTCTGCGCCCCACCCGGGCTACGGGTGTACCGGCGGCAGATACGCCAGCGTTCCCCCCAACAGCCACAGCAGCACCAGCACCAGGGGTGCATGGACCAGCAGCTGCACGAAGGAAAAGCCGACCAGGTCGCGCGCCTTTAGCCCCAGCACGCCCAGCAGCGGCAGCATGTAGAAGGGATTGATCAGATTCGGCAGTGCCTCGGCGGCGTTGTAGATCTGTACCGCCCAGCCCAGGTGATACTGCAGGTCGTTGGCTACCTGCATCACATAGGGCGCCTCGATGATCCACTTGCCCCCGCCCGAGGGGATGAAGAACCCCAGCAGCGCCGAATAGACCCCCATCAACAGGGCGTAGGTGTCGTGGGTGGCGATCTGGGTGAAGAACGCGGCGATATGGTGCGCCAGGGTCTGGCCGTCGGTGCCGTTGACCTTGGTCAGGATGGCGGCGATGGACCCGTACAGCGGGAACTGGATCAGCACCCCGGTGGTGGCGGGCACGGCCCGGGCCACGGCGTCGAGGAAATGCCGCGGCCGCCAGTGCAGTAGGGCCCCCACGCTGATGAACAGCAGGTTGTAGGTGTTCAGCCCGGAGATGGCTTCGATGGCCGGCTTGCTGGCGAATTCCTGTACCAGCCAGCCGGCGGCCAGCAAGACCAGCAGCACAATCAAGATCGGACTGTATTCGAGCCATTCGCCCGGACGGGTCGGCTTGTCGGCGGCCTTGGGCGCCGGGGTGACATCGACGCCACAGGCGCGGGCATCGCGCGCGCTGTCCGGACCCGGTGCGGTGACATAGGCGATCACCGCCGAGACCACCAGCAGCACCAGCAGCAGGGCCCCGGATTGCCAGAGGAACAGCGTCTGGCTGAAGGGGATCACCCCGGTAATGGCCAGGATCGACGGGGGCAGACTGGCCGGGTTGGCCTGCAGCTGCGCCGCCGAAGACGACAGCCCCAGGGCCCAGACCGCGCCCAGGCCGAGGTAGGCGGCGGCACCGGCGGCACGATAGTCCATCTTGAGTTCTTCACGTCGCGCCAAGGCGCGCACCAGCAGGCCGCCGAACACCAGGCTCAGGCCCCAGTTGAGCAGGGAGGCGAGCATGGCGACCAGGGCCACCCAGCACACCGCACCACGCCCGGTCCGGGGCACCCGCGCCAGCCGCTCGATTAGCCGCGCCGCCGGCCCGGAGCTGGCGACCACATAGCCGCCGATGACCACGAAGGCCATCTGCATGGTGAAGGGAATCAGGCTCCAGAAACCGTCGCCGAAGGCCTTGGCGGTCTTGGCCGCCGGCGCCCCCATGCCAAGGGCGGCCAGGGCCACCACGGCCACGGCGAGCACGGCGAACACCCAGGAATCGGGAAACCAGCGTTCGGCCCAGTTGGAACAGGCCAGGGCGAACCGCGCGCTGCGCGAGTCGCGGGAAGGGGTTGAGCTCATGGTGGATCCTTTTGTTGTTGTTTTGGACAGGGACATCAGGCGTAGGGTGGAAAACGGCGCAGCCTTTTCCACGCGTTGAGGTCATATCGCGGCCATGGGCCGCTCCTACAGGAACTTTCGACCTGTAGGAGCGGCCCATGGCCGCGATCAACCCACTACCGCCGCTCCACCGCCAGGGCCACACCCTGGCCACCACCGATGCATAGAGTCGCCAGACCCCTCCGCCCCTCACGGCGACGCAGTTCGTGGAGCAGGGTTACCAGCACCCGGCAACCGGAGGCGCCGATGGGGTGGCCCAGGGCGATGGCGCCGCCGTTGACGTTGACCTTCTCGCCATCCCAGCCCAGCTCCTGACCTACGGCCAGGGCCTGGGCGGCGAAGGCTTCGTTGGCTTCGATCAAATCGACGTCGGCCAGCTGCCAGCCGGCTTTTTCCAGCGTCTTCCGGGTCGCCGACACCGGGCCGATGCCCATGATCGCCGGGTCTACCCCGGCGCTGGCATAGGCGGCGATATGGGCGAGCGGCGTGAGCCCCAGGGCAGTGGCCTTGGCGGCGCTCATCACCAGCACCGCAGCGGCACCGTCGTTGAGACTGGAGGCGTTGCCCGCAGTGACGCTGCCGTCCTTGGTGAAAGCCGGCCGGAGGCGCGCCAGCCCCTCGGCGGTCGTATCGGCGCGGATACCCTCGTCGGTGGCGAACAGCAGCGGCTCGCCCCTGCGCTGGGGAATGGAAATCGGCGTGATCTCCTCCTGGAAACGCCCGGATTCCACCGCTGCCGCCGCGCGCTGCTGGGAGCGGGCGGCAAAGGCGTCCTGGGCCTCGCGGCTGATCTGGTACTGCTGCACCAGATTCTCGGCGGTCTGGCCCATGTGGTAGTCGTTGAAGGCATCCCACAGGCCATCGCTGAGCATGGTGTCGACCAGCTCGGCATGGCCCAGCCGCAAGCCGGTGCGCACCTTGGGCAGCACATAGGGCGCCAGGCTCATGTTCTCCATGCCGCCGGCGACAACGATCTCGGCGTCGCCGCAGCGGATCGCCTGGACGGCCAGTTGCACCGCCTTTAGGCCGGAGCCGCAGACCTTGTTCAGGGTCAGGGCCGGCACCTCATGGGGCAGGCCGGCCTTAACCGCCGCCTGGCGCGCCGGATTCTGGCCCGCACCGGCGGTGAGCACCTGGCCAAGGATCACCTCGTCAACCTGGGCCGGGTCTACGCCGGTCTGCTCCAGTAGAGCCCGGATCACCTGGGCGCCCAGTTCCACCGCGGGCACATTGGCCAGGGAGCCCTGAAAACTGCCGACCGCGGTGCGGGTAGCGGCGACGATGACGACGTCTTGCATGATGGGGGTCTCCTCAAGCCTGGATGGGGGCGCCGGTGGCGGCGCGCAGTTCATCGAGGCTCACGCCGTCGGCTAGTTCCACCAGCCTGAGGCCGCCTTCGGTCACCTCCAGTACGGCCAGGTCGGTGATGATCAGGTCGACCACGCCGACCCCGGTCAGCGGCAGGTCGCAGGCGGGCAGGATCTTGTGGGCGCCCTTGGCGGTGTGCTCCATCAGCACCACCACGCGCTGCACGCCGGCCACCAGGTCCATGGCGCCGCCCATGCCCTTGACCATCTTGCCGGGGATCATCCAGTTGGCCAGATCGCCTTTTTCCGACACCTGCATGGCGCCCAGGATGGCCAGGTTCACATGGCCGCCGCGGATCATGCCGAAGCTGGTGGCGCTGTCGAAATAGCTGCTGCCGGGCAGGGCGGTGACGGTCTGCTTGCCGGCGTTGATCAGGTCCGGATCGACCGTCTCGGCGGTGGGGAAGGGGCCGATGCCGAGCAGGCCGTTTTCCGACTGCAGCCAGACGTCCATGCCGGCAGGGATGTAGTTGGCGACGAGGGTCGGCAAGCCGATGCCGAGGTTGACGTAGAAGCCGTCCTGCAGCTCCCGGGCGGCGCGTTGCGCCATCTGTTCGCGGGTCCAGGCCATCTTACTTCTCCTCGCTCAGGGTGCGTTTCTCGATGCGTTTCTCGGGGCTTGCGTTGACCACCAGGCGCTGCACGAAGATGCCGGGCAGGTGGATCTGGTCGGGATCCAGCTCGCCGACTTCCACCAGCTCTTCCACCTCGGCGATGCAGACGCGACCGGCCATGGCGCACAGCGGGTTGAAGTTGCGCGCGGTCTTGTTGAACACCAGGTTGCCGGCCTTGTCGGCGCGCAGCGCCTTGACCAGGGCTACGTCGGCGGTCAGCGCCAGTTCCATGACATGGGGCTGGCCATTGAAGTCGCGCACCTCCTTGCCCTCGGCCACCAGGGTGCCGTAGCCGGTACGGGTATAGAACGCCGGAATGCCCGCGCCACCGGCGCGCAGCTTCTCGGCCAGGGTCCCCTGGGGCGTGAATTCCAGTTCCAGCTCACCGGCCAGGTACTGGCGCTCGAACTCCTTGTTCTCGCCCACGTAGGAGGAAATCATCTTGCGGATCTGCCGGGTCTCCAGCAGTTGGCCGAGCCCGAAGCCGTCCACCCCGGCGTTGTTGCTGATGGCGGTCAGCTCGCGGGCACCGGTATCGCGCAGGGCGGCGATCAGCGCCTCGGGGATACCGCAGAGGCCGAAGCCGCCCACGGCCAGGGTAATGCCGTCGCTGACCAGCCCGTCGAGGGCAGCCGCGGCGTTGGGGTAGAGCTTGTTCATGGCAGAAATCCTCTTGTCGTTATTGAGCGGTCCAGCCGCCGTCCATGGTCCAGGCGGCGCCGCGCACCTGGGCGGCGGTGTCGCTGCACAGGAAAAGTGCCAGCTCGCCCAGCTGGTCGGTGGTGACGAATTCCTGCGACGGCTGCTTCTCGCTGAGCAGGTCGCGACGGGCCTGGTCCGGGTCGCTGCCCCGGCTGTCCAGCTGCTGCTGGATCAGCGGGGTGAGCACGAAACCCGGACAGAGCGCGTTGCAGGTGATACCGGTGCGGGCGGTCTCCAGGGCGGTGACCTTGGTCAGGCCCACCACCCCGTGCTTGGCGGCGACGTAGGCGGCCTTGCCGGTGGAGGCGACCAGGCCGTGCACCGAGGAGATGTTGACGATGCGGCCCCAGTCGCGCTCGCGCATGCTCGGCAGCGCCAGGCGGGTGGTGTGGAAGACCGCCGAGAGATTGAGGGCGATCACCGCGTCCCAGCGCTCCACCGGAAAGTCTTCCACCGGTGCCACGTGTTGGATGCCGGCGTTGTTGACCAGGATATCCACGCCGCCGAAGTCGCGGCTGGCGTAGGTGAAAAGGTCTGCTATCTCGTCCGGCTTGGACAGGTCGGCGGCGTGGAAGCCAGTACGGCCGGCGATGCTGGCTTGCGCGGGCGCAGGGTCGCCGAAGCCGTTGAGAATGAGCGTGGCGCCCGCGGCAGCCAGGCGCTGGGCGATGCCCAGGCCGATGCCGCTGGTGGAGCCGGTGACCAGGGCGGTCTTGCCGGTAAGGTCCATGAGCTGTCTCCTTAGACGAGGCCGGTCAGGTAGTAGAGGGCGATGACGAAGAACACCGCCACGGTCTTGATCAGAGTGATCTTGAACACGCCGCCATAGGCTTCGCGGTGGGTAAGGCCGGTGACCGCCAGCAGGGTGATGACCGCGCCGTTATGCGGCAGGGTGTCCATGCCGCCACTGGCCATGGCCGCGACCCGGTGTAGGACTTCCAGTGGGATGCCCGCGCCATTGGCGGCGGCGATGAAGGTGTCGCTCATGGCCGCCAGGGCGATGCTCATGCCGCCCGAGGCGGAACCGGTGATGCCGGCCAGCAGGGTCACGCTCACCGCCTCGTTGATCAACGGATTGGGGATGGCCTTGAGACCCTGGGCGAAGAGCACGAAGCCGGGCAGGGCGGCGATCACCGCGCCAAAGCCGTATTCGGACGCCGTGTTCATCCCGGCCAGCAGCGCGCCGGAGACGGCGGTCTTGCTGCCCTCGGCCAACCGGCCGCGGATGGCGCCGAAGCCGGTCGCCAGCACCAGCAGGATGCCCGCCAGCAGCGCGCCTTCCACCGCCCAGATGCCGGTCAGCTTGGCTACCTCCTGGGTCACCGGCTTGGCCATGCCCGGCAGCGCCAAGTTGTGGTTGGCGCCGTACCAGTCGGGAATCCAGCGGGTCAGCAGGAGGTTGAGCACGCCCACCAGCACCAGCGGCGCCAGGGCCAGCCAGGGGTTGGGCAGCGGCAGGTCGGCGGAGGTCTCCGGCTCGTTGCGCAACGGCACGCTGGCATAGCCTTCGCCGCTGTTGCGAGCCTTGCGCCGGGCGCTGCCAAGATAGGTCAGGCCCACGGCGATGACGAACAGCGAACCGGCCAGGCCCAGCCAGGGCGCGGCCCAGGCAGTGGTCTGGAAGAAGCTGGTGGGGATGATGTTCTGGATCTGCGGCGTGCCGGGCAGGGCATCCATGGTGAAGGAAAAGGCGCCCAGGGCGATGGTGGCCGGGATCAGCCGCTTGGGGATGTCGCTCTGGCGAAACATCTCGGCGGCGAAGGGATAGACGGCGAAGACCACCACGAACAGCGAGACACCGCCATAGGTCAGCAGGGCGCAGACCGCGACGATCACCGGGATGGCCCGTTCGCGACCGAGCAGGCGAATGGCTGCGGCGACGATGGCGCGGGAGAAACCCGACAGCTCGATGAGCTTGCCGAACAGGGCGCCCAGCATGAACACCGGGAAGTAGAGCTTGAGGAAGCCCACCATCTTGTCCATGAACACCCCGGTGAAGGCGGGCGCCACGGCGGACGGATCGGTGAGCAACACGGCGCCGAGGGCGGCGAGAGGGGCGAAGAGGATGACACTGAAACCCCGGTAGGCGGCGAACATCAGCAGCGCCAGGGCGGCGAGTGCGATCAGGACACTCATGGCTTCTCCTAGAGCTTCGCCTGAGGCGAAGCGATTCTTGTTGTTATAGGGCGATACCGAGATCGCCTGAACGCAGGAGCCAGAACCGTGCCAAGTTATTAAGTCTTTGTTTTATCTAGTCTTTTATTTCAGCGATAGACAATCGGAAAAATTTTTTCTCAAAAGCTGGATTGGTAGGTTGGGTTGTGTTGGGCGGAGCGAAGCCCAACATCCGCCCGAGGCCAATAATGTCGTACTTCGACGATAGAGCCGTCTCAACCCAAGCTACAGCCCGGACCCTGTAGGAGCGGCTCATGGCCGCGATAGTCCGCCCATCGCGGCCATGGGCCGCTCCTACAGGGTGTCTCTTTTTATAGAAGTGTCTCAATTGGGAGATGTCAGTCCCAGTGCCACCAGTTTCTTGTACAGCGTAGACCGCCCCAATCCTAGGCGGCGGGCGGCTTCATCCACCTTGCCGCCGCAGGCGGCAAGGGTGTCCTGCAACAGCTCGCGATCGAAGCGCTGGCGGGCTTCGGCATAGGTTTCGCCGCTCTGGCCAGGGATGGATCGACCTGCTGTGACAGGTGCGGGGGCCCCATCCAGCGCCGCGGCCAGGGCCCTCGCATCCAGCTGGCTGTCGTCGCCTAGCAGCACCGCGCGTTCCAGCACATTGCGCAACTCGCGCACGTTGCCGGGCCAGGGTTGGCGCTGCAGCAGCGCCATGCCATCGGCGGTGAGGTCGGGCGTTGACTGTCCGCCAACCTGGGGCAGGCTGTCGAGGATGGCCTCCGCCAGCACCGCCAGGTCGTCCAGTCGCTCACGCAGCGGCGGGATGCGGATCGGCAGCACGTTGAGGCGGTAATAGAGATCGGCGCGAAAACGTCCTTCAGCCACGGCCGCCTCCAGGTCACGCGAGGTAGCAGCGATCATCCGCACGTCACAGGCCAGCACCTCGTTGGAGCCCAGCGGCTCGTACTCCTTTTCCTGCAGCACCCTTAGCAACTTGGCCTGCAAGGCCAGGGGCATGTCGCCGATCTCGTCGAGAAAGAGGGTGCCGCCCTGGGCGATCTGCAATTTGCCTGGACGTGCCCGGCGCTCGGCGCCGGTAAAGGCGCCTGGCGCGGTGCCGAAAAATTCCGCTTCCAGCAGGCTTTCCGGAATGGCGGCGGCATTGATGCTGACGAAGGGTCGCCCCGCGCGTGGCGAGGCGCCGTGGATGGCGTGGGCCAGCAGCTCCTTGCCGGTGCCGGTCTCGCCCAGCAACAGCACCGCTGCTTCGCTGGCCGCGGCGCGGCGGGCGCGACGCTTGACCTCCAGGCTGGCCGGTCCGCTACCAACGAAATGGCCGAAGCCATACTTGGCGGTACGCGCGTGCTGCAGCGAACGCCGGGTGGTAGCCAGCTCTTCCTGGATGCGCAGGTAGCGGGTCACCAGGGGCGCCAGCTGCTGCAACTGGTCGAACAGGGCGAAGCCGATGGCGCCGATCAGTTCGCCGTCATCGGTATGGATCGGCAGCCGCATCACCACCAGGGGGCCGCTGCGGGTCTCCAGCATGTCCAGCAGGATCGGCTGACCGTTGCGCGCCACCTCGCGCAGCAGGCTGTGGGGAATGATCTGCTCCACCGGCTGGCCGATGGCGGCGGCGGCATCCGGCAGGCCGAAGTGCTGGGCGTATCTCTGGTTGATCCAGACGATGCGCGCCTCGCGGTCGACGATCACCGTGCCATTGCTGGTCTGCTCGATGATCTCGAACAGCGAGCGGATCGCCCGCTGGCGGATGCCGGCGTAGTCCTCCAGCCCCGGCAGGCCGGCTGGGGTACGGCTCATGGCTTCAGCGCATGGCGCAGCTGGTGCAGCCGCCGCTGGACGATGCGTTCGCGCCGCGCCGCGTCCCAGTCATAGAAGCCCGCGCCACTGCGCACCCCGGTGCGGCCGGCGGCCACCTGGTCTTCCAGCAGCTGCAGTGGCGCCTCGTCTCGCGCCAGGGTCGGCCAGAGGTGGCTGGCGATGTCGCGGAAGGTGTCCAGGCCGCCCATGTCCGCCGCCTCCAGGGGGCCGACCATGGCATAGCGCCGACCCAGGGAGGCGCGCATTACCCGGTCCACCGTCTCGGCATCCGCCGCGCCGCTCTGCACGATGTGCAGGGCCTCGCGCAGCAGGGCGAATTGCAGGCGATTGCCGACGAAGCCGGGAATGGCGCGCTGCAGCACCACGGCTTCCAATTCGGCGGCTTCCAGCAGCTGGCGAACGGACTCCAGGTGCGCGGGCAGGGTGGCTGTGCCGGGTACCAGCTCCACCAGGGGAATGAAGTGTGGCGGATTCCAGAAGTGCGCGATCAGCAGACGCTCGGGATAATGCAGGTGCGCCGCCAGCTCGTCCGGTGGCAGGCCGCTGGTGTTGCTGGCGATCAGGGCGTCGGGGCGCAGCACGGCTTCGAGCTGAGCATAGAGACGATGCTTGAGCTCCAGGCGCTCGGGTACGGCTTCGAACAGCAGGTCGCAGTCGGCGAGATCGGCAAGCTCGGTCGTCGTCGTGAGGCGGCCTATGACTGCCTCGGTGTCCACCGCGATATCCGCTTCTTCCAGCTCGGCGAGCAGGGTGCGCGCGGTGGCCGCGACCTCGGCGAGTCGGCTGGGGTCGACGTCCTGCAGGCGCACGGCATGACCGTGGCGAGCGAGGTGCACGGCGATACCGATGCCCATGAGACCGGAACCCAGGACGGCGAGGCGTGGCGTGGTCATGATCTTTTCCTTGTAAGACGGCCGCGGCAACCGTCTCACACTTGACCGCTCCCGGCCAAGGCACGGGGGCGCTCCCGTGCGCCAAAGCTGGAGGCGCGCCTCTATCATCGTGGCTCTTGCGCACTCCGGGTACGCCTGATGGGCATCGGGGTAGCGGCGCTGGGCTATGGCGTGTTCAATGGCCTGAGTCGTACCGCCGCCCCTGCTTCGCTCTAGGAGATTCACCATGCGCATCCTCAACGCCCGTCTGCGTGACCGCGAAGGCCTGTACGACATCCGCCTCGAAGGCGGACGCATCGCCGCCATCGCCGAGCAGCTGATGCCCCCCGCGGTGGGGCCGGACGACCTCGACGCCGGTGGCAACCTGGTGGTGCCGCCCTTCGTCGAGCCGCACATCCACCTCGATGCCACCCTGACCGCCGGCGAGCCACGCTGGAACATGAGCGGCACCCTGTTCGAAGGCATCGAGTGCTGGGGCGAGCGCAAGGCCACCATCACCCAGGAAGACACCAAGACCCGCGCCAAGCGTACGATCCGCGCCCTGGCGGCCCACGGCATCCAGCACGTGCGCACCCATGTGGATGTCACCGATCCGTCCCTGGCGGCGCTCAAGGCCATGGTGGAGGTGCGCGAGGAAACCGGGCACCTGATCGACCTGCAGATCGTCGCCTTTCCCCAGGAGGGCATCGAGTCCTTCAAGAATGGGCGCGAGCTGATGGAGGAGTCCATCCGCCTGGGCGCCGATGTGGTCGGTGGCATTCCGCATTTCGAATACACCCGCGACCAGGGCGTAAGCTCGGTGAAATTCCTCATGGACCTCGCCGAGCGCACCGGCTGCCTAGTGGACGTCCATTGCGACGAGACCGACGATCCGCATTCCCGCTTTCTCGAGGTGCTGGCCGAAGAGGCGCGTAGCCGCGGCATGGGTTCGCGGGTCACCGCCAGCCACACCACCGCCATGGGCTCCTATGACAACGCCTACTGCGCCAAGCTGTTCCGCCTGCTGACCCACGCCGGCATCAACTTCATCTCCTGCCCGACCGAGAGCATCCACCTGCAGGGCCGCTTCGACAGCTTTCCCAAGCGCCGCGGCGTGACCCGGGTCAACGAGTTGCTGGAGGCCGGCCTCAATGTCTGCTTCGCCCAGGATTCCATCGTCGATCCCTGGTATCCGCTGGGCAACGGCAACATCCTGCGAGTGCTCGAAGCGGGGCTGCACATCTGCCATATGCTCGGCTATCGCAACCTGCAGTCGGCGCTGGATCTGGTCACGGTGAACAGTGCCAAAGCGCTGTGCCTGGGCGACCGTTATGGCCTGGAGGAGGGGCGGCCCGCCAACCTGCTGGTGCTCTCCGCCGATAGCGACTACGAGATGGTCCGCAGCCAGGGCCTGCCGTTGTACTCCATCCGCCACGGCAAGGTGCTGATGCAACGCCGCCCGGCGCAGGTGGAGCTGGCGGATCGGTAGTAGGTGTTGGTCAGGGCGGTCGGGTGGTCCGCCGATGCGGACAGGCTTGTGCCGGTCGCTTGCGATTTTTCAGGACTGGCGAAGATCTGAATCTCACTCGGACAACCCCCTCTCCCTCTGGGAGAGGGCTGGGGTGAGGGCGCGCCCCATACCGAAGTCCCCTGTGGAAAAGGCTGCGCCGTTTTCCACGCTACGGCACTGGGTCTAGGTAGGCGCGGCTGCGACCACGGTAGGTTGGGTTGAGACGGCTCCATCGTCGAAGCCCAACCTTGGCGCTGTTGGACTTCGCTAGCGCTCAACCCAACCTACGAAGACCCATGAGTGATCGGCTGATCGCGGCCATGGGCCGCTCCTACGTGCTGACTCCTGTAGGAGCGGCCCGTGGCCGCGATACCCAATACCATCACCCAAATCGGTGGATCGCCATGGGCGCGCCCAACATTGGCGCTGTTGGGCTTCGCTAGCGCTCAATCCAACCTACGAAGCCCCATGAGTGATCGGCTGATCGCGGCCATGGGCCGCTCCTACGTGCTGACTCCTGTAGGAGCGGCCCATGGCCGCGATACCCAATACCATTACCCAAATCGGCGGATCGCCATGGCCTCGACCAACCTTGGCGCCGTTGGGCTTCGCTGGCGCTCAACCCAACCTATGAAAACCTACCGCCCGCTTTCCGCGAAATCCCGTAGCGCCGCGCCGTCCAGGCGATAGCGCACCCACTCGCCCTGGGCCTTGGCGCCGAGGCTTTCGTAGAAGTCGATGGCCGGGGTGTTCCAGTCCAGCACGCTCCATTCCAGGCGGCCGCAATCATTGGCCACGGCCTCGCGGGCCAGCTCGCGCAGCAGGCCCTTGCCCAGGCCGGTGCCGCGGGCGATCGGGCTCACATAGAGGTCTTCCAGGTAGATGCCGTTGCGGCCCAGCCAGGTGGAATAGCTGTAGAAATACACCGCGTAGCCCACCACCACGCCCTCGTGCTCGGCGACCAGGGCGCGGGTCGGGGTGTCGGGGGCGAAGAGGGTGGCCTCGATCTGCGCCGGGCTGGCCAGCACCTCGTGGACGGCCTTTTCGTAGTCGGCCAGTTCGACGATCAGGGCATGGATACGGGCGGCGTCTTCGCGGCGGGCGGGGCGGATCTGGAGCGTCATGGGGGTCCTTGGCTAGGTCGCGGGGCGACGACGACCTCAGGAGGTAGCCGTCGCCCGGTGGGCTGCCCGGGACAGCATGGCGGCGACCTGCGCGGCCAGCTGGTCCAGGGTGAAGGGCTTGGTCATGAGTTCCATGTTACCACCCAGAAAGGCCGTCCTACTGAGCGCGCCCTCGGCATACCCCGTCAGGAACAGCACCGGCAGCCGTGGTCTGAGCTGCTGGATCACCTCCGCCAGCTGGCGCCCATTCAGGCCCGGCAGGCCGACATCGGTCACCAGCAGGTTCAATT
Organism: Pseudomonas sp. Marseille-Q7302; assembly: GCF_965111925.1. Lineage (NCBI taxonomy): Bacteria > Pseudomonadati > Pseudomonadota > Gammaproteobacteria > Pseudomonadales > Pseudomonadaceae > Pseudomonas > Pseudomonas sp. Marseille-Q7302. Next base: position 1,903,756 of record NZ_CBCOPK010000001.1, read on the forward strand.
CGGGGATCTGCTCCAGCAGGCGCAGCGCGGTCTTGCCTTCGGCCGCGCTCCAGACGCGATAGCCCAGAGCTTCCAGCGCCTCCTGGTTGACCAGGCGCACGGCGTCGTCGTCTTCCACCAGCAGGATGGTTTCGCCGGCGCCCTGGGCGAATTCCGCCGGCGTTGACCGCTTCGGCTCGGCGTTCTGCTCCGCCGTCGGCAGGTAGACGCAGACCCGGGTGCCGCGCTCGTTGCTGGCGATGGTCAGGCGGCCATTACTCTGCCGGGCGAAGCCATACACCATCGACAGGCCCAGCCCCGTGCCCTGGCCCTGCGGCTTGGTGGTGAAGAAGGGTTCGAGCACCTTGCCCAGCAGCCGCTCCGGGATGCCGGTCCCGGTATCCAGGACCTCGATGCGGACATAGTCTCCCGGCACCAGGGCATCATCCTCGGTCCCCTGTGCGGTAACGGTGACCAGGGAGGTCGCCAGGTTGATGACCCCGCCGTCCGGCATGGCATCGCGGGCGTTGATCACCAGGTTGAGCAGGGCGTTCTCCAGCTGATTGGCGTCGGCCAGGATCCAGGGCAGGTCATCGGCAAGGGCGAGGGTCACCGAGATCTGCTCGCTCACCGTGCGTTGCAGCAGTTCCTGCAACGCCAGGATCAGTTCGTTGGCGCACATGGGCCGGGACTCCAGCGATTGCCGGCGCGAGAACGCCAGCAGCCGCTGGGTGAGCGACGCCGCCCGATGCGCCGAGTGCTGCGCGGCCTCCATGTACCGCTCCAGGCCTTGCAGCTGGTTCTTGCCCTTGATCCGCATCAGATCCAGGGCGCCCAGTACCCCGGTCAGCATGTTGTTGAAGTCATGGGCGATACCGCCAGTGAGCTGGCCGACCGCTTCCATCTTCAACGACTGCCGCAGCTGCTCTTCGGCGCGGCTGCGCTCGGTGGTTTCCCGTTGCAACTCGCTCAGGGTGTGGGCGAGGGTGCGGGTTCGTTCCGCCACCTGGGATTCCAGTTCTTCGTTGAAGCGCCGCAAGGCCAGTTCCGCGCGCTTTTCTTCGCTGATGTCGGCGATCACCGTGGTCGCGCCGATGATCCGCTGAGCCTCGTCGTGCAAGGGCACCGCGCTGACGCGCAGCCAGGATTCCTCGCCCGCATCGTTGGTGTGATAGAAATCCTGCCCCTTCACCCGCTCGCCCCGCAGGGCCCGCGCCCCGGGGAATTGATCGGGCTGCAGCAGCCGCCCGGCGGTATCCAGGGCGGCCCAGCGCAGCGCCTCCTCAGGCTGCCGAGACGGGATCTGCTGGCCGGATACATGCTGCTCATAGAAGGGGTTGCTGACCAGGGTGCGGCCTTCGCTGTCCATGAAGGCCACACCGACCGGCAGGTTCTCCAGCAGCGTCTGCATGCGCTCACGTTCCTGGGCGAGTTCGGTGAGGCGATCGCGCATCTCGAACTGGCGCAGGCGTGAGCGCCATGCGGCCGCGACGCTGCTCAGCAGGGAAGCACCGCTCAGGGGCCGCTCCAGGATCACCAGATTGGTCGCCGCCGCGGGCAGCTGACGGCGCAGGAGATCATTGCCCCGTCCCGAACGCTTGGAGTCCGACGCCAGCAGCACCAGCGGAATGTCCGACCAGGTCGGCTGCCGCTCCAGTGCCCCTGCCAGGGAGGTCATGTCCTGGCGCAGGGCCTCCTCGGTGAAGACGATGATCCCGATGTCGTCGCCGAGCGCTGCCGCCACCTCGTCCAGGGTGGACAGGTAGCGGGTGTGATAGCCCTGGGTGAAGAGCCGCTGCAGGCTGGCTGCGTCACCTCGCAAGGGCGCGCAGATGATGAGTTCGCAGGACGGCGCCGCTGTCTTCGTCAATCGCGCTCTTCCATCAGGGGCTGTTTGGCACCGAAATACTCCGGCGTACCGGTCAGCACGCCACGGAAGTCCACCAGGGGCTTGCCGACCCGGATGCCCTTGGTGTCGATGCGCAATTCCCGAATCGCGTCCTCATGACCGCCACCGCGGTGCTTGAGGATGGAAATGGCCTTGCGCAGGCGCCCCTGTGCTTCGAAGAAGCGGATCAGCACCACGGTGTCGGCGATATAGGAGATGTCGAGACTGGACGTCATCGAGCCGACCAGCCCGTGCTGGGGATTGATGAGAAAGGTCACCACCCCGGATTGGCTCAGGTACGAGAGCAGTTCGTGCATCTGCAGGATCAGCTGCTGTTCCTGCGGCATGGCCGCCAGGTAGCCGTTGAGGCTGTCCAACACCAGCATCCGGCAGTCGTCTTCCTCGACATCCCGCCGCACGCGCCAGGCGAACTCGCCCGGAGACAGCTCGGCGGGATCGATCTGGTGGACCACCAGCAGACCCTCCTCGATATAGCGCAGCAGCGGCATGCCCATGCTGTCCGCGCGCTTGAGCAGGGTGCCGATGCGCTCGTCGAACTCATAGACGGCGCACCTCTCGCCCCGCGCGCAGGCCGCCATCACGAACTGCAGGGCGAGGGTGGTCTTGCCCGTACCGGCCGGGCCGGTGATCAGGGTGCTGGTGCCGCGCAAGGGACCGCCGTGCAACAGGGCGTCCATGTCGTCGATATTGCTGGGTACCGGCTCGCCGGCGAAATCCTGGTAGCGTCCCGCCGCGATCATGCGCGGATAGACCTCCAGGCCACCGCGGCGGATGGTGAAATCGTGATAGCCGGCGATGAAGTCCACGCCGCGCAGTTTCTGGACCTGCAGGCGTCGGCGTGCGGCGCCGAAGTCCAGGGTCAGGCGCTCCAGGGTCAACACCCCGTGGCAGAGGCTGTGCAGATGGTTGTCGCGTGCGCCGCCGCTGGTGGTCAGATCGTCCACCAGCAGGACGGTGAGGCCACGCCCGGCGAAGAACTGCTTGAGCGCCAGCACCTGGCGCCGATAACGCAGCGGGTCCTGCGCCAGCAAGCGCATCTCGGAGAGACTGTCGAACACCAGCCGGCTCGGTTTGAGCTCGTCCACGCGAGCCTGGATCAGCCCGATGGTGTCACCCAGCTCGGATTCCCAGGGATGCAGGATGGTCTGCTCCTGCGCGCCGCCCAGTACCGCATCGGCGGCCGACAGCTCGAACAGATCCACGCCGTCCAGGCTCCAGCCATGGGACTCGGCCACGCTCTGCAGTTCTTCACCGGTCTCCGACAGCGTGATGTACAGCACCGACTCGCCTCGGCGCACACCTTCGAAGAGAAACTGCAAGCCCAGGGTCGTCTTGCCCGACCCCGGGGTGCCTTCGAGCAGGTAGAGCCGATCTTTCGGCAAACCGCCGCGCAAGACCCTGTCCAGGCCGGGATTGCCTGTCGCGATAATTGACGGGCTAGGGGAACTCATGGATGACCGGACCTCGCGGCGACGGGAACGAAAGAGGGCGATAACCCCGCCGCGCAGGCGGCTCCTGAGCAGACTCGGGGGCGCGCGATGGCGTGGGGAACCGATGGAGCCACGCCGGCAGGCGGCAGCGCTGGAGGTCGAAGGCGCGATGCGCGCCGAATTAATCGTCAGTCTAATATCGTCGCCTGCCAGAGGCCACACCGGCGGAGGTCGTCGACGCGCCGTCGGTGCTTCCCGGTGCCTTAACGGCACCTCGGGGCGATCAGGCGATGCCGTTCGGCCCATCCAGCACCCGGCGCACCTTGCGCGCCAAATCATTGGGGATATAGGGCTTGGAGATGACATCGAACTCCGATCCGCCGATGTCGGTACGCTCCAGGGAGTTCTCGGCGTAGCCGGTGGTGAGCAGCACCTTCATCTGCGGTTGCAGGCGCTTCACCTCGCGCGCCAGCATGACCCCGTTCATGCCACCGGGCATGATCAGGTCGGTGAACACCAGATCGAAAGGCTGCTCGTTCTCGCGCAGCACACGCAGGGCTTCACTGGCATTGAAGGCGATCTGTGCCGTGTAGCCATAGTCTTCCAGCACCAGCTTGGCCAGCTCGGCGACGTCCGGGCGATCTTCCACCACCAGGATGCGTTCCGTGCCACTGCGCCGCTCCGAGCGCTGCTCCGTCTGCTGATGGGTGACATGGCTGTCATCCACCGGGAAGTAGAGGCGCAGCGTGGTGCCGACGTCCTCTTCCGAATAGATGCGCACCGTGCCACCGGACTGCTTGGCGAAGCCATAGACCATCGATAGCCCCAGGCCCGAGCCCTTGCCTTCTTCCTTGGTGGTGAAGAAGGGGTCCATCACCCGGTCGCGAATGCTGGCCGGCATGCCATGACCGTTGTCGGTGATCGCCAGGCTGACGTAACGGCCGGGCATGAGCCCGTCGTACGACATATTGGCCAGCTCGCGCACCTCGATGTTGCGCGTCTCTATGCCCACGCTCGGCTGCGGGCAATCCAGCAGGGCGTCTCGGGCATTGATCAGGATGTTGAGCAGCGCCACCTCGGCCTGGGTCGGGTCGATCCGGCAATTCCACAGCTCGGGATCCAACTGAGTGCGGATCTCCACATCGCCCAGGGTACGCTCGGCCAGCTCATGGGCGCCACGAACCAGGTTGTTCAGGTTGAGCACCCGGCCTTCGAGCTTCTGCTTGCGCGAAAAGGCCAGCAGCTGCTGGGTGAGGGTACTGGCGCGTTCGGCCGCCGACTTGGCGTGGGTCGCGCTGCGCACGATGCGTTCCTGATCGAAGCTGGGCTTCTCCGCGGTGCGGTGGATGATGTCGATGTAGCCCATCATCACCTGCAGCAGATTGTTGAAGTCATGGGCGATGCCGCCGGTGAGCTGGCCCAGCGCCTCCATCTTCTGCGCCTGGCGCAGGGCATCCTCGGCATCGCGGCGGCGACTGACATCCAGCTGGGAGGCGAAGAAATAGGTCAGCTCGCCCGCGTCGTTGTACACCGGCGAAACGAACAGCGCGTTCCAGAAGGTCGAGCCGTCCTTGCGATAGTTGATGATCTCCACCGAGATCTCGCGTTCCTGTTCTACCGCCTCGCGAAGGGAGTTGACCACCGAACGATCGGTTTCCGGGCCCTGCAGGAAGCGGCAGTTGCGCCCGAGCAGTTCTTCCACCAGGTAGCCGGTCATGTCAGTGAAGGCGTTGTTGGCGAAGATGATCGGATTGTCCGGCTGGTTGGGATCGGTGATCAGCATCGGCATCCGCGTGGTTTCCACCGCGGCGAAGAAGATGTTCTTGCCCTCGTGCGAAACATCACTCGTCGCGGAGTTGTCGACCCGCGCCTTGCGGGATGGGGGCATTTGGCTCACGGGGGCGGGGTCCTTGGAGAGGCAGAAGGGGCGTCAAGCCCTCAGACAGCCAAGCGGCGCAAAAACTTCATCGGCGTCGCGCTTGAGGCCGTCTGGCGCGGTCGTCAGCCGGGCTGAAACCCAGGCAGGGCGCGGCTTTGGCGGCCATTTGCCAGCGTACCGCTCACCCGCTTCAGGTGACCGTTAAGGAAGTTTGTGGAGAACCTCTCACCCGGACGATGTCTGACCTGCCATGAAGCCAAGAAGCCTTGATATACAAAGACAAATTCTTGTCCTGGAGGATGATCCGAGGCAGCGCGAGCTGCTGACCGAAATCCTCACCGAACAAGGCCTGAACGTCGTGGCTGTGGCTTCCAGCGATGACGCCCTGGCGCACATGGATACCCGCGGCAGCGACACCAAGCTGGTCATCGCCGACGTGAACGTGCCGGGGATGTTGGATGGCCTGGCCTTCGCGCAGTTGGCCGCGGCCAGCTGGCCCACGGTGCCCTTCATCATTATCTCCGGCTACATCGATCAGGACCTCGCCATCCTGCCGCGTCGCGCCGCCTTCCTGCCCAAACCCTGGGGCGTGGACGATCTCTGTCAACTGGTCGAGAACCTGCTGCCGCGCCGCTAGTCCTGAGAGGCGAAAGCACTCTTTCTCGGCCGCCCCGAGATCCATGACCGGGCTCGACGCCTGGTTCTGCAGCCGGTTCGCCTACCTCTCGTCGGCCATCCAGTACCGGGCATGGCGAAATGACATGACATCCGTCGGCTAGCGTTCCCACCTGGGAACCAAATGCCCCGAACGCTATCAATGTGCCATCTATTTTCGACTGGCAAGGAGCGCTTCATGGACGCAGTCATCACCCAGATTTCTCAGATCTCCGATTGGGAATTTCTCATTGCGCTGGAGCGCAGCCTGGAAAGTCGCGGTCGTCTGGATCTCACCGCCAGCAACGCCCTCGAACGCCAGGGTCAGCTGTTGTCGCGCCGCTACCTCTTGCAGAAGGGCAAGCTCGGCAACGGTCCCTTCACCCCGGTCGAAGACGAGATCCTTCAGGTGCTGGCCACCGCCACCGCCGCCCTGCGCCGCAGCCGTCGCATGCCCCACAACATCGTCAAGAGCCTGCGCGCGGGCGGTCTGATCGAGGCCGTCGAACGCAACGTCTGCCACGCCGGTGCCCTGCAGTGCCGCACCGACTTCGAAGCCGACGGCATTCCGCGCGGCACCCTGGAGCGCATCGTCGACCGCTATCCCCAGGCCTTCGAACTGGAAGCCCGCCGCGCCGCCGCCCGTTACATGGCCGAGAACGAGCCCGCCTTCCGCGCCGCCGGTTGAGCCCCTCAGGCCGCCTGCGGGCGGCCGTCTCCTGGTGTGCAAGGTTGATCGCCAAGCGCTGGTCCGGGCTATCGCTTCGTGCCAATGGTGTAATAAGTGTCGTTAGGCTCCCCGCCAACAGCACGCTCGCCTTCACCCTGCGTTCCGCGCCGCTCACCGTCACTCCGCATCTGGATATCCTGCTGGATCCTGCGCACCGTCGTTAACAACCGCGCCTAAGAATGCGTGTTGGCCTCAGGGATAAACGCAAGTTGGCTGCTCTGGGGAGTGGCCGTGGATTCCGGCATGACCACGTTGCTTGCGGCGCCCGAGTTGCCTATAAGCTGCTTAGTTATGGCGGCGCTGCCTATCGCCCTTGGCTAGCCCTCAATTTGCTACTGCGCGCCTGCGCACGGCCCTTGTCCCACGGCAGGCGAGATTGGCAAGGCGTCAACTGGCTCGATAAGGCTTGCGCGGCACAAGGTTGGCATCTCCTACCTGCCCCTTTCTTGTCCCACGCTATTCCCCAGGGCCAATTCCCAACCGCTTGGACGTTCGGTTTGCTACCCATCCACGTCGTGCTGAGCCTGCTTTGGTCCATAACTCGGATCTGTACCACCTACACCCTGAGTGAGATGCTGGGGCTAGCCGTGCTGATCCGCTGGCTGGGTCGGATAAAAAGCAAGATCCCTCTACTGTTTGTGACAAGGGGCATTGGATCAGCAGGTAGAGGAGGCGAGGGTTTCCGCTGAGAAAATAGAAATGTGCTGTCAAAGTCGCCGTGTCTGCGCAGCTGGTTGAATAGGTGCTTGCTGTCGCTTCCCCCATGCTCAGCCTCGTTGCCTATAAGGCATCCATAGCCCACTTTTTTCCAATTCTCTGGCATACCTCGCTCCATGTGCTTTAGTTAAGGGCGAGCGAGATTAAAAGCCGCCTATTGAGGCTAAGCTAATTTCTGCATAAGTAGCATAGGTGAGCGTCGAAGAAGATTTTCTGCTTCTATAGGCGAAGGCTCATTGAAGAGCCGACCAAAGGCTCAGTTTAGGCGTCGGCCGGTATCAATATATAGTGCAGGGAGCGAAAGCTCTGCCGATACTGATTATACCTGTAACTCAAAGGATGGACTCATGGAATTTGAAGAGAAGCTAGCCAGCCTCGCTGCCAAAATTCGACAACAGAAAGCTGCAATTCAAACGGAAGAAGCTACGAAAACAGCGTTCGTTATGCCCTTCATTCAAAACGTTCTCGGTTATGACGTATTTGATCCGTTAGAAGTAGTCCCGGAATTTGTCTGTGACGTTGGGACGAAAAAGGGTGAAAAGATCGACTATGCCATATTTAAGGATGGCCAGGTTCAGATTCTTATCGAAAGTAAGAAGGTTGGTGAGTCACTTAATATAAATTACGCCAGTCAGTTATTTCGCTATTTTCATGTTACGACAGCACGCATATCTATCCTAACTAACGGGCAAGTTTATAGGTTTTTTACCGACTTGGAAGCCTCGAACAAAAGGACGAGAAGCCGTTCCTTGAGTTCGATATGTTGGACATAGACGATCATGTTGTTCCTGAGCTTCAAAAGCTTACCAAATCCGCTTTCGATGTGGAGTCTATAATCAGTGCTGCAGGCGAGCTGAAGTATGTAGGGCAAATCAAGCGCGAGCTTCATTCACAGTTCCAACAGCCTGATGAAGACTTTGTAAGATTTTTCGCATCTCGCGTGTATGAAGGTACCATAACACAAAAGGTAAGAGAGCAATTTGCTCAGCTGACACGTAAGGCGACTGTCCAATTTCTAAGCGATCAGGTGAATGATCGTCTGAAGTCAGCTATTACCGGTAATGCTCAGCCTGTAATAGTTAGCCAGGTTTTGAATGCCAACGCGCCTTCAGGTTTGGAAAGCCAGGTTGATGTGGTAGAAAAAGATCTTGTTGTCACTACTGTGGAAGAGATCGAAGGATTTAATGTCATAAAGGCTATTATAAGATCTGTCGTCGATGTACGAAGGATAACTGCGAGAGATACGCAGAGCTATTTCGGTATATTGTTGGATGATAACAACCGTAAGCCTGTGGCGCGCCTACACTTTAATCGTTCTCAAAAGTACCTAGAGACCTTTGATGATAATAAGAAGGGGACTCGTCATCCTATATCTTCAGTAGACGACATTTTTGAGTTCTCCGAATTATTGAAGACTACTGCCCTAAATTACGGCGGATAGGCGCGAGACACTAGGGCGCTATAGAGTGTTCCTTGCGCAATCTTTGAGCGCTTACTATAAATAAGTTTGGAATCGGGTTTTTGGTTTAATAAAAAATTTTTATCCTGAATAACTCAGCGGTCTAGCCTAGGTCGCTGAGTTAGTTTTTATAGGTTTTCTGTCCCACTCCAAGGCTCCAGTTATAATAACTTCAACCATCTTTACATCTTGCGTTCTGCTCGAGCCAAATCCCTTCGTGATTCACTTTTCTATGGTTTTGAAGGTCTAGCAATTTTTCTTAAGCGGTATGTGCGTTCACGCTTAAATTTTCCTTTAAGTTGTCTGGCTGTATTTAGGATTCTGAGTTATTTATTGTGGTAATTAGCTCTGATAGTTCATTATGATCTAGATAAATAGCAAGCATTTCTGTGTCGCCGTCCTCTGTAGGAAGTCCCCAATTTATTTGGACCTTAGAAGTGAAGCCGCGCCAGTCATGTATAAGTAGCCAGTCTCTTATTAGGCCGTATATGGTTGTACTGTAGTTTATTCCCAAAGCTTTTTCGGCGTAGCCTTCTGGAATTATCGAGGCCAAGTCTTTTAAGTTCTGAATGCCATACGTGACTAATTCAGTTACCAAATCTTCCAAGTAATTAGTGCTTATTTTCTCAAGTGTGAAACCATTTTTATCTACCCACTGGTTTACAAAGCTGTCGAGGCTGAATGAATTTATTTCGACATCAAGGTCGCCGATATTGGTTTTTTGGTTGACTTCTGTTATATATTTATCTATCTCCTGAGAGAGACTGTCGAAGCCTTTATCTGCTAGCTCTAGGAGCCCTGCGTATAAATAGAGACTTCTTTCGAGTTCTCTAGGAAGCTTTGCGGAAAGTTTGTAGTTCCTGTCGTGGGCTAACTCTGCCCATGCATGCTGTAGCACGGTTCTGATTTGAAACTCAAATTTAAGGTTAGCCAGATCTCGAAACTCCGGTAGTGTAGCGCGAGTCTCCCCTAAGTCGCAGACAAAATGGTAAGAGCGATAACCGGTTTGATCAACAGATAACATGGTTTCGCGATTTAGTGATTTGCTTGTATCAACATTGAATGCGTCGTTTATGATTTCTGATGCTCTAGAAAGTTGCGATTCGAAATAAAGAATTACTCTTATTCCAGATGGGTCTGTTAGTTGCGTTCTAGGGGTCTTATATCCTTTTCTTTAAATCTTATCTAGCGCGCTTTGCTTTGTTTTAGTTCGTCCAGTTACGGTGAGAAATTCAATTTTTTCTTGCTTTAAAAGACTTTGAGCTAGCGATGGGACAATCTCAGTAAGGCGTTCGTGTCGCGAGATTGCCTCTTCAAGCCAGTTCTCAAAAGCATCATCCATTCTAGGAGCTCCATCTATCAATGCTTGCAAATTTAGCCTAGTTACAAGAACTCTCAGAAATGTATAGCCAAGATTTTTCCTTGGCGCAGAGTTTTGAAGGGTTTTCTTATCTTGGATATCGTCGCGCCGACCAGTACAGGCGTTGTCTCCAGTAACTGCAGGGGCGCAGAAAAAGCGACACATTTAGCCCGCAGGTGTGGCGGGGGGATAGCGGCGCGCGCTGGGGTAAGGAGGCCTCTAGCAGCTAGGGACGGTCGGTTGGGAACGATCCTGCTCGGTTGCTATCACATCGCCACCAAGGACCGGCTTGCAGGGGATTGCTGCCATGGATCGTATCGTTGCTCAGATTTCTCATGTGCTCGACTGGGAATACCTCATTGCGCTTGAGAGTAGTCTCACTGCCCAGGGCCTCATGAATGAGAAAGTCCGGGCTGAGTTGGATCGGCACGGCTTTACCCTTGCCCGACGCTACCTGATCAAGAAAGCCAGGCTCGGCAATGGTCCTTTCTCTGTCGTCGAGGAGGAAATACTGGATGTCCTAGCCGCAGGTGTTGCCACGCTCCGACGCGCAGGGCAGCTGCCGCACGATGTCATCAAAGGCATACGGGCCGGCGGCTTGGTCGGGATGGTGCAACGCCGCGTCTCCCATCCTGGCGACGCTTCTGGGCGTAGCGACTGGCAGATGTTTGGCACGGCCCGAGGTGATTTTGAGGGGATCGTGAATCGCCACCCAGCAGCCTTTGACGCTGAGACGGTCAAGCTGGCGCGGTTCCACGCGGTGTAGCGGCCAGGCGTTGCTCTACAGCTGGAGTGCAAGGCACAGGAAGGCCGCTCTGCGCGGTCTGTCGCTGACCAGGAAAAGATAGGCGTGCTGCTGGCCTCGCTGCAGGAGGGGCCAGGGTGACCAAAGCGAAAAGCCAAACGCCAGAAACGACAAAGCCCGCACTAGGCGGGCCTTGGGGTGATCCTTGCGGATCAAATTGGTCGGAGCGACTGGATTCGAACCAGCGACCTTCTCGTCCCGAACGAGACGCGCTACCAAGCTGCGCTACGCTCCGTAATGGATGGCGCGCATTCTACCTAAAACTCATGCAAGCACAAGGGGTTAGGTAAAAAAATCGCGCCGGGCAGGAATCAGAGCTCTTTAATGGTGCGAACCTGGTCCTTGTTGATGCGGGTCGGCTTGCCGTCGAGCTGCTTGAAGGTATAGAAGCCCGAGTCGTCGTCATACTTCGGCGTGTCGGTGGCCTGGATCTCGCGGCCATCGTTGAGGGTGATGACACTGGGCGTGGAGCAGCCGGCGAGCAGGGCGCTGGCAACGACCAGCAGGGCGGCGGGGAGCAGGTGCTTGTTCATGGGGCAGTCTCCTTTCTTGGCAACCAAGCGGGCTTAGGACCGCGCGTCTGGGGCCGAGTTCGTCCCAGAACCGTCTGGTCACCTGCGCTGGCGCCACGGTTCGCTGCGTTCACCGTGGCTTTTGCAGCGCCGTGGGATCGTTGAAGTTGGCGAGGCGGGCATCGTCCTCGGCGAACTCCACGCCGGTCAGGCCGAGGGGCAGCAGCGCCCCACGCGGGCTGCGTTCGCCCTGGACCCAGGCCTGGCGCAGCGCGGGCAGCAGGTGTCGGGGGAGGGCGGTGAACAGGGGCTGCCAATAGCCGTCCTGGCGCGCCATGACCGGCCCCTGGGTCGCCTGGGCCGCCGTCAGCAGCTGGTGGGCGAGGGGGGCATCGAGACGTGGCGCATCGCAGGGCAGCAGCAGCACCCAGTCATGGCGCGCCACGGCGAGGCCGGCGAGGATGCCGGCCAGGGGGCCCGGAAAGTCCGGCTCTTCATCGGCCACCACCTGGTCCGCCCACTGGGCATAGCGCGCTGCATTGCGATTGCAGGAGATCACCAGATCGTCGGTGAGCGCGCGCACCGCGGCCTGAACATGGGCCACCAGCGGCTGGCCCTGCCACTCCACCAGACCCTTGTCGCGTCCTCCCATGCGCTGCCCACGGCCGCCGGCGAGGATAAGGATGGAGGCGGGCAGGAGTGACATGCAGGGGACCTCGGGTGGGCGGCGCGCTGGCCGGTAGGGAAATCGGGCGCCCATCCTAGCCGAGTTTCGCCAGGGGCCCCGTCAAGAACGCGGGTTGGCCTGGTTCGGGCGCTGGGCTAGACTCGGGCGCGCCCGCTGGAAAGTGGCGTGCTAGACACCTTTTATCCCATTCGCACAGCGGGCGGGAGTTCCCGCCCAAAAGGAGTTTGGAAACGATGAAGACGATGCTGTTATCCGTCCTGGCTATGGCGGCGCTGCCCGCCTTTGGCGCCGGCGGTGGTGAACCGCCCTCGGTCAAGGTCACCTTTGGCCAGCCGACCATCCGGCAAAAGCTGTTCTACGAAAAGCTCTACGAGAAGAAGCCCTATCCCGACGCCACCCTCTATTACTACGACAACGGCGTCTACAAGATCATCTCCCCGGGCGAGGAGCACTACGGCGTTTACGTGGTGCACGGCAAGCTGACCGATGACCAGTACCAGGTGGATTTCATCTCGCTGCCGTCCGCCGACTGGGGCGGCAAGACGGCCCGGCACTTCCTCAAGTTCGATCGCAAGGCCGGCACCTTCAAGCAGCAGGCGACCTGGGAGGAAGATCCGGACATCGCGCCGCAATACGGCCGCTTCAACCAGGACATCAACGACATCGCCGATCCGCGCCCCATCAAGTGGGACACCCACGCCGAAGGCGAGCAGCGTAAGCGCTAGGCCAGGGCCAGAGACGCTCCCTTCTGGTTGAAGGGGCGTCGGCTTTTCCTCTAGGCTGTGGTGATGCAGCCCTCCCGGACCTTTCCGTTGACCGTGGCCGACAGTGCCCCTTTCTGTGGGCGCGGTCGCCCTCTGGCGGTTGCCAGCCCGCCGCTCACGACCCCCGGGAAACCCGCTGCCCGTCCAGCGGTCTCTCGCTGCACGCCTTCTTCCCTCGCATACTTCGGAAACCCAAGCAGATGAGCCACAAAGCCGAGGCGGTTTTCGTACCGCTGAACATCGCCGTGCTGACGGTCAGTGACACCCGGACCTTCGACAACGACACCTCTGGTCAGCTGTTCGTCGACCGCTTGGAGTCCGCCGGCCATTTCCTCGCCGCCCGCGTGCTGCTCAAGGATGACCTCTACAAGATCCGCGCCCAGGTCGCCCAGTGGATCGCCGAAGACCAGGTGCAGGTGGTGCTCATCACGGGCGGCACCGGTTTCACCGGTCGCGACAGCACCCCGGAGGCCGTGGCCTGCCTGCTGGACAAGCAGGTGGATGGCTTCGGCGAGCTGTTCCGCCAGATCTCCGTGGCCGACATCGGCACCTCCACCGTGCAATCCCGCGCCCTGGCGGGTCTCGCCAACGGCACCCTGGTCTGCTGCCTGCCAGGCTCGACCAATGCCTGCCGCACCGCCTGGGACGGCATCCTCGCCGAGCAGCTGGACAATCGTCATCGCCCCTGCAACTTCGTGCCGCACCTCAAGCAGGCCGAACCCTGCGGGCCACGCGGATGAGCCTGCTGTCGCTGGAAGAAGCCCTGGCCCGTCTGCTGGCCATGGCGGCCGAAGACGGCCCCTTGCCCCAGGAGCGCGTGGCCCTGGGAGACGCTGACAGCCGCATCCTGGCAGCCCCGCTGATCGCCGATCTGGATCTGCCGCCGTGGGACAACAGCGCCATGGACGGCTATGCCCTGCGGCTGGATGACTGGCAGGGCGAGCCGCTACGGGTTTCCCAGCGCATCTTCGCCGGCCAGGCGCCCGCGCCCCTGGAGCCGGGAACCTGCGCACGGATCTTTACCGGCGCGCCGGTGCCCGCCGGTGCCGACTGCGTGGAAATGCAGGAAAACGCCGAGGTACTCGACGACGGTCGGGTGCGCTTCGTGGAGATGCTGCGGCCGGGCCGCAACATCCGCCGCCGCGGCAACGAGGTCCGGGTGGGTGACGAGGTGTTGTCGGCCGGTACCGTCCTGGGTCCGGTGGAACTGGGCGTCGCCGCCTCGCTGGGGCGTGCCCAGCTCGAAGTCCACCGACGGCTCAAGGTCGCGGTGCTGTCCACCGGCGACGAACTGGTCGCGCCTGGCCAGCCACTCGGGCCGGGGCAGATCTACAACAGCAATCGCGCCCTGCTGATCAGTTGGCTGCGCCGGCTGGGGTGCGAGGTGTCGGACCAGGGCATCCTGCCGGATGATTTCGCCGAGACCCGCAAGCGCCTGGGCTCGCTGCAGGCCGACCTGATCCTCTCCACCGGTGGCGTCTCCGTCGGCGAGGCCGATTATCTCGGCCAGGCCCTGCGCGAAGAGGGCGAACTGACCCTGTGGAAGCTGGCGCTCAAACCAGGTAAGCCACTGACCTGCGGACGCTTCCGGGGTATCCCGCTGATCGGGCTGCCGGGCAATCCAGCCTCGACGCTGGTGACCTTCGGTCTGCTGGCGCGGCCCTATCTGCTGCGCCGGGCCGGCAAGATCGACGTGGCGCCCTTGAGTGTCGAGGTGCCGGCTGGTTTCGACTGGCCACGGGCGGGTGCGCGTCGCGAATACCAACGCGCGCGGCTGGAGAATGGCCGGGCGGTACCTCACCGCAACCAGGGCTCCAACGTGCTGCAAACCGCGGCCTGGGCCCATGGCCTGGTAGAGCTCCGCGAGGACCGTACCTTCGCCGAGGGCGATCCGGTGCGCTTCATCCCGCTGGCCGAATTGCTCAAGGCGTAGCAAGCCGGAAGTCGCGACTGAACGTGGCCGTTGGGGCACAGTCCTAGTCTCCAGATTCGCTCGCCGGGCACTGCCCGGCACCTGACGCGGCATCTCGCCGCGCAGAGCCAACCTTGGACGACAGACATGACGACGACAGGCACCCTGGCTGACGCAGCCCTGGTCATTCTCAATGGCAAGGAAACCGGCAACGAGGAGGTCCGGGAGGCGATCCTCGAACGGCGCGCCGCCGGCCATCGCATCGATGTGCGAGTGACCTGGGAAGAAGACGACGCCGCGCGCTTCGTCGAGCAGGCGACCCGCGAGGGCTACGGCACCCTGGTGGCGGCGGGCGGTGACGGCACCCTGCGCGCGGTGGCCGAAGCCATGGCCCAGAACCACAGCCAGGCGCGCCTCGGTCTGCTGCCGCTGGGCACCGCCAATGATTTCGCCCGCGCCGCCGGCGTGCCGGTAGAGCCCGCGGCGGCCCTGGCGCTGCTCGATGGCCCGACCAGCGCCATCGACCTGGTGGCGGCCGATGGTCAGCTGTTCCTCAACATGGCCACCGGCGGCTTCGGCTCCCAGGTCACCGCCAACACCCCAGGTGAACTCAAGCGCCTGCTCGGCGGGGCGGCCTATCTGCTCACCGGCCTGACCCGCTTCGCCGAGGTGCATTCGGCTCACGGCCATTTCCGTGGGCCAGGGTTCGAGTGGGAAGGCGAGTTCCTCGCCCTTGGCATCGGCAACGGCCGCCAGGCGGGCGGTGGTCATGTGCTCTGTCCCACGGCCGTGGTCAACGATGGCCTGCTCGATATCGGCATCCTGCCGGCCTCCCAGGACGTGCTCGGCACCCTTGGCGAATTCCTCAGCAAGGGGTTCAGCACCGAGGAGATGTTCGTCCGTGCGCGCTTGCCGTGGGTGGAGCTGGAGGCCGCCGAAGGCCTGGACATGAACCTCGACGGCGAACCGGTTAAGCGCGACCGGGTGAGATTCGAGGTGCGTCCGGGTATCCTGCAGGTCTGTCTACCGGTGGATTCGCCCCTGCTGGGCGAGACTGCCGGCACGCTAGCCGAACCGGCAGCGACGTCCTAAGAAGGTGTTCACGAGCTCGCGAGCTAGAGACAAACAAGGCGAAAATGCCTGAGGAAGCGGAGTTTACGAATAGTAAATGAGCATTCCGACGGGGCTGGCCCTCCAGGGCATTTTCAACACAGTTTGGCCGACGCCCAGCAGATTGTGAGCAGCTTCCAAGCAGGTGGCTGCGGAGGTAACGTTGGAATTACTGATCAATGCGGGAATCGTGCTGGCGACCGTGGCGGGCATGGAAGCCTTCGCCTGGTGGTCGCACAAGTACATCATGCACGGCTGGGGGTGGGGCTGGCATGAATCCCACCATCGCCCACGCACGGGTTGGTTCGAGAAGAACGACCTCTACGCCATCGTCTTCGCCGGCCTCGCCATCCTGCTGATCGCCCTCGGCAATGCCGGTTACTGGCGCCTGCAGTGGATAGGCGCGGGCATGACGCTCTACGGCCTGCTGTACTTCATTGCCCACGATGGCCTGGTGCATCAGCGCTGGCCATTCCGCTACGTTCCGCGCAATGGCTACCTGAAGCGCCTCTATCAGGCGCATCGCATGCACCATGCGGTGGATGGTCGAGAGGGCTGCGTCTCCTTCGGCTTCCTGCTGGCGCCAACCACGCAAAAACTCAAGCAGCAGCTGCGCGAGATACACGGTGGCGCGCTGGATTCCTCGCGCGAACGCAAGGCGCGGGATCAGGCTGAAGAGGGCGTGGAGTAGGAGAGGGCTGCGCCTCCGAGGGAGGCGCAGTGGGGTATCAGGCGACGGCGGGGGTGTCGTAGGCGGCGAACAGCGAGTGCGCATACTGGCTGCGCTCGCTTTCGTTGCGCAGCAGATCGATGAATTCCTTGGCGGGCGGATTCAGGGTCCCAGCCTCGGCGGCGGTGACCACCTGAGCCTGTTCACCCGCGGCCAGGTCAGCGAAGCCCGCGCCGAGACGCTCGGTGCAGTAGGCATCCACCACGGTCAGGCCATCACGCAGCAGGTCGCGCAGATTGGCGCCCTGTTGCACCTGTGCCTGATCGTCGAAGGGATCGATGATGTTGGGTCTATCGCCATGGGCATAGGGCGTGAGCATGTGGCGGTCGATGAATTCGGGCAGGCGGGTATCGGCCTGTTCGCTGTCGGCCCGCAGATGCGCGCAGAGCGCGACCAGGGTGCGCCATTGGGTGGCGGTGAAGAATTCGGGCTTGTAACCGGACTGCGCGTTAGCGGAAAGGCCAAGGGCAAGTAGTGACGAGGAGGCAGCGAAGCGATCGTGTGAAACAGCCGTTTCCGTCTTGTGCATGTGCAAATCCCATACTCGTAGGCTGACTACCGGATGCAGCGCTCTGGCTCAGGCATCCATCCATCCGCGGCCCGCGAGGGGTCGCTTTAATCCGACCCGTTTATCGCATAAAAGTTTGCCGTTGGTCATCCCCGAGATGCACGCAAATGTGACCGCCGCTCTATGGCGGGCGTCAGCGGCGCGGGCGGGTCCAGAGCGCGGCCGGGCGCGCCTCGTTGCGCTGGTGCCGCGAGAGCATGGCGCGGGCGGCACCGCGGCAGACCAGACGCAGCTTGTCGGCGGTGCTGGTGCTGACGCGCTGATCCCAGGCGTGAGCGCCCAGTTGCAGCACCTGCACGCCGATCTCGCGATAGACGCCCCGCGCGGTGGCGATGGCCCAGGCCGAGCGCAGGGGCAGGGCGGCGATGCCCTGGCGCGCCGAGTCGTAGTAGGGCTCGGCCAGGCGCACCAGGCGCTCGGCCAGTTGCGCCACGGCATCGCGATGCCGGGGTTCGGCCAGTTCGGCGGTGGGGACGCCCAGCTCGTCGAGCCATAGGCGCGGCAGGTAGATGCGCCCGATACGGGCATCCTCGACGATGTCGCGGGCGATGTTGGTGAGCTGGAAGGCCATGCCCAGGTCGCAGGCGCGATCCAGAGTCTCCTCGTCTTCGGCGCCCATGATCCGCGCCATCATCACGCCCACCACGCCAGCGACGTGGTAGCAGTACTCCAGGGTGTCTTCCAGCTCCACATAGACGCGCTCCTCGACATCCATGCGAAAGCCGGCCAGGTGGTCCAGCGGCAGCGCCAGGGGAATGCCGTGGCGCTTGACCACCCGTTGGAAGGCAGCGAAAGCCGGATCTTGCAGCGACTCATCGCCGTAGGCGGCGCGGGTCAGGCGTTCCAGCTCGGCCAGGCGCTCCCGGCCACCCAGGCGCTCGCCCTCGACCTGGCCATGGCCCAGCTCCTGCCCATCGATGACATCGTCGCAATGGCGGCACCAGGCATACAGCAGCACCGCGCTCTCGCGGGTCTCTGGCGCGAACAGCTTGGCGGCGGCGGCAAAGCTCTTGGAGCCGACGGCAATGCTCTGTTCGGCGTGATCGACGACGTCATGGGTGGCAGTCATGGCTAACCGTGCTCCTCGAGGATGACGCTGGCGGTGGCCTTGGCTGAGCCCACCACGCCCGGAACGCCGGCACCGGGATGGGTCCCCGCGCCGACCAGATAGAGGTTGGGAATGACACTATCGCGATTGTGCGGCCGGAACCAGGCGCTCTGGGTGAGGATGGGCTCCAGGGAGAAGGCCGAGCCGTGGTAGGCGTTCAGCTCCTGGTGGAAATCGGCGGGGGTGAAGATGCGCGAGGTGACCAGGTGCTCACGCAGCCCCGGCATGTAGCGCTCTTCCAGGTAGGCGAGGATCTTGTCGCGCAGGCGCGGGCCTTCCACGCTCCAGTCGACGTCGGCATTGCCCAGGTGTGGTACCGGCGCCAGCACGTAGTGGGCACTCTGGCCGGGTGGCGCCAGCGAGGGGTCGGTGACGCAGGGCGAGTGCAGATAGAGCGAGAAGTCGTCCGGTACGCCGGGGCCCTTGAACAGCTCGTCGATGAGGCCGCGATAGCGCTGGCCGAAGCAGACCATGTGGTGTTCGAGGCCCACCGGCGGCCGGCTCAGGCCGAAGTGGATGACGAACAGCGACATGCTGTGTCTCTTGCGCTTGAGGCGGTTGCTCTCGACCACGCCATGGGTGTGGTGACCGAGCAGCTTGCGATAGGTATGCACCACGTCGGCGTTGGAGGCCACCAGGTCGGCCTCGATCTGGCTGCCATCGGCCAGGCAGACGCCGGTGGCGCGATTGCCTTCGGTGAGGATGCGTTCCACCGGTGCGTTCAGCCGTACTTCGCCGCCGAGATCGGTAAAGAGCTTCAGCAGACCCAGAACCAGTTGATGGGTACCGCCCTTGGCGAACCAGACGCCCCACTTGCGCTCCAGCGCGTGGATCAGCGCATAGATCGAGGAGGTGGCGAAGGGATTGCCGCCCACCAGCAGGGTATGGAACGACAGCGCCTGGCGCAGTTTTTCGCTCTTCACGAAACGCGACACCTGGGCGTAGACGCTGCGCCAGGCACTGAGCTGGAGCAGCTTGGGTCCGGCGGCGAGCATGTCACTCACCTTGAGGAAGGGCTTGGCGCCCAGGCGGATATAGCCTTCCTCGAATACCGCCTGGGAATAGGCGAGAAAGCGCTGGTAGCCGGCCACGTCGGCAGGTTCCAGGGCACGGATCTGTTCGTCCAGCCGGGCCTGGTCGTTGACGTAGTCGAAACGGGTGCCGTCTTCCCAGCATAGCTGGTAGAAGGGGCTGACCGGGAGGAGCTCCACATAGTCGCTCATCCGCCGACCACTGAGGGCGAACAGCTCTTCGAGCGCTGAGGGATCGGTGATGACGGTGGGGCCGGCATCGAAGGTGAAGCCCGCGTCCTCATAGACGTAGGCACGGCCACCAGGCTTGTCGCGACCTTCGATGAGGGTGGTGGCGATGCCGGCCGACTGCAGGCGGATCGCCAGGGCGATACCGCCAAAGCCGGCGCCGATGACGATGGCCCGCTTGGGCACGTTACCTTGGGTCATGGTGCTTCCTTGGACTGAGGGGGACGCGCCAGCGCAGCATCCAGTGCCGGTTTCAGCGGTACCGGCGGTTTGCCGGAAAGGATGCGCAGGCGATCGAAGGCGGTAAGGCGGCCGGCGTAGAACCGTTGGATCAGCGGTTCGCCGAGGCCGTAGAACCTTTGCATGACACGCACCCGGTGTTCGGGGCGGCCAGCGAGAAAGAGCATGCGGTTGAGCAGGCGGAAAAAGCCCTGGCCCTGCCAGCGGCCCCGGGCATAGTCCCGCAGGATATCGCGCAGCGTCGCACTGGAGGTGAAGGGCTGGGCCGCCAGGTGCTCCGCCAGGCGCACCGCTTCGGGCAGCGAATAGCCAGTGGTGGGATGGAACAGCCCCGCAGCCAGGCCAATCGGCGCTCCGGCGGTGACGTTGTTCCAATAGCGGTCGAGATCGCCGCCCAGGGTGATGGGCAGCACGCCCTGTTCCTCGCGCAGCACCTCGGCGATTTCCCAGTCCTGCTGGCGGGCGTAGTCGGCCAGGTGCTGGCGTAGACGTTCGACGGGGAGGCTTTCGCCGTCGGCGTAGTAGGTGTCTTCGATCAGCAGGCGATCCGGGGCCAGCGGCAGACTGTAGACGAAGCGATAGCCGTCCAGCTGATCGACGGTGGCGTCCATCACGATGGGTTCGGCGAGGCCATGGGGGTGGGTAAGACGCACCTCCTGGCCGAGAAATTTCTGATAGCCGAGCCAGAGCGCCGGATCGGGTCGCGGCCCCCGGGCGTCGATCACTGCGCCGGCGGCCAGGGTGTAGCCATCGGCGAAGACCACGCCGTCGTCCTGCAGCCGCAAGACCTCGCGGCCCAGCAACAGGCGCTCGGCCGGCAGCCGTGCGCTCAGCACCTCATGGAAGCGATCGGCGCTGATGCTGGCGTAGCCGCTACCGAGCTGCCGCTGCCGCTCGGGGAAGCGCACCTCGTAGCCCGGCCAGCGGTGGGCGACCAGGGGCGCGATCCAGGCATGCTGGGGCGCGGTGAGGTCTGGCTCGTGGAAGGACCAGGTGTGATTGCCACCCAGTCGCGGGCCGGCCTCCACCAGGCGCCAGTCCAGCTCCGGGCGGGTTTCGGCCAGGCGCAGGGCGAGCAGTCCCCCGGCCAGGCCACCCCCGACGATCAGCAGGTCAGGACGCATGATGCAGTCCTCCCCGGGCCAGGCCATCCACCAACCGTGCGGCGGCGGTGGCACCCCCGGCTGTCGTCGCGATGGGCACGAAACGTTCGGCCGCCCGGCGATAGCTGGGATCGGCCAGGACCGCGCCAAGGGCCTGGGCGAGGCGCGCCTTGCTGGCCAGCCGCGGCGCCAGGCAAAGGCCGGCGCCGACCCGTTCCAGGCGCCGGGCGATGCCCGGCTGATCGAAGACCATGGGCAGGGCCAGCATGGGTTTGCCGGCCGCCAGGGCGTCCAGCACGGTATTGAAACCGCCATGGGTAATGACGGCATCGGCGCGGGCAATGGCGGCTTCCTGGGGCGCGAAGTCGGTGACCCAGGTGGCGCCATCGTCGAGCAGGCGGCGCTCGGCGGTGCCATCCAGCCGCCCGCAGTGGGCGATCAGCACCTGAACGTCCAACTGGCGACAGGCCTGGGCGACGCGGCGGAACAGCGGTAGCCGTCCGCCCTGCAGCGTGCCGAAGGAGGCGAAGACGAAGGGTCGGCGCGGATCTATCTCCAGCGCCAGATGCTGTTTGCGAGCCGCCGGCGGACGCAGCGGGCCTACCTCGTGGAAGTGGGGCGGCGGCGCACGGCGGGGAAAGTCGAAGCCCGGCAGACACTGGCTCAGCTGCAGATAGGGCGAGAAGCAGTCATCCAGGGTACGCCGCTCGCCAAGACCGAAAGCCTGGGCCTGGCGCTGGATCACCTTGCCCTGGCCACGCATGATCAGGTCGAACACCTGGGTGGCGCCCTGGACGATCTGCCGCTCCCGCTCGCTGCCGGGATAGGCGAAGGGCAGGGTGGGCAACGGCAGGTGGGGTTCGCGATTCATCGGCACGGCGCACGCCAAGGAGGCATAGGGCAGGCCGAGATGCTCTCCGAGTAGGCCGCCGGCCGGCTCCATCTGATCGGCGATCAGGCAATCGACGCCCAGGTCACGCAGGGCGGTCGGGCCTTCGCGGCAGAACAGTTCGGTGTTGCGTGCCATGTCGGCGATCACTCCGAACACCGACCAGGGCTTGCTGCTGGCGGTACGGGCGAGCAAGGGGCCCAGGCTGCCACGCGGATGGCTGGTCGCGCCTATGGCCTGGAAGTCGATCCCGGCCGGAAGCGGCCGGTCGCCGACCTCCACCTGGTGCAACAGGGTGACCCGATGGCCAAGCGCGACCAGCGCCTCGCCCAGCACCAGATGGGTGGACAGATGGCTCGGCAGCGGCGGCGAGATCAGGGCGACATGCATGGCAGCGTCCGGTCGGGTGTCGGCCACTATGGGCACCGGGCCGAGGTGGCGTCCAGCAGCTCGGCCTGGCGCAACTGCGCCAGATTGGCCGAACCGGTGCAGAAGCAGGCGATGCGCAGCTGCTCGATCACCACCTGGAAATGCGCGATCACCGCCTCGGTCGACTCGGTAGCACCGGGGAGAGCGGCCGCCGCCTGACCCGCGAGGTCTGCGCCGAGGCGAATGGCCTTGGCCACGTCGATGCCGTCGCGGATACCGCCTGAGGCGATCACCGTTGCTTGCGGGCAGGCGGCGCGTACCTGACGCAGGCTTTCGGCGGTGGGGATGCCCCAGTCGGCGAAGGCTCGGGCGATGGCACGCTGCTGCGCGTCACGGGCACGCTCGGCTTCCACGACAGCCCAGCTGGTCCCGCCCGCGCCCGCTACGTCCAGCACGGCTACGCCCACGTCGATCAGCTGCCGAGCAACGCGACCGGAGAGTCCGGCGCCCACTTCCTTGACGACGACCGGTACGGCCAGATGTGTAACCAGGTTTTCCAGCGCGGCCAGAATGCCCCGCCAAGTGCGATCACCACCGGCCTGTACGGCTTCCTGCAGCGGATTGAGATGCACGATCAAGGCGTCTGCCTCGATCATCTCCACCGCCCGCCGCGCCTCGGTGAGGCCATAGCCGGCCACCAGCTGCGCGGCGCCAAAATTGGCCAGCAGCGGTACGTCCGGCGCCAGGCGGCGCAATTCACCGGTCAAACCCTGATCGCCCCCCTGCTGCAGGGCGATGCGCTGGGAGCCGACGGCCAGGGCGATACCCAGGGCCTGGGCCGCTTCGGCCAGATGCCGGTTGATCAGCGCCGCCCGCTCTGGACCGCCGGTCATGGAGCTGATGAGCAGGGGCGCTGCCAGCGGACGGTCGAACAGGCGCGTGCCCAGGTCGACGTCGTCGAGATTCAGTTCGGGCAGGGCGTCATGGGTGAAGCGAAAGGCCTCCAAGCCCGTGGTGACGGCGCTGCGGGCCTTGTGGGGATCCAGCACGATGTCCAGATGATCGTTCTTGCGGCTTGCCAGTTCCCAATCCACCATGTCTTCTAGAGTCCGCCCTGAATGACCTTTCGTCGGTCGTTGTGGTCTGGTAGGGGACGACGGGTTCGCTTTGCGAAGACCGAATCCACCGAGGTGCGACCGTTCGTCGGTTCCACATATGGAGTATCTCGACTCATGGCGACCGTATTAGTGCCGAACGCGACAGACAATTTTGCCGCTACGCTCCAAGGGCAGCGTACCCGTATCGACGAGCGTCTGGCAGTACTGTTACCGGCCGGTGACGATCCGGTCGCCGAGGCCATCCGCAGTGGCGTCATGGCGCCCGGCAAGCGGTTGCGTCCGCTGCTGATGGTGCTGGCGGCCGACGACCTGGGCCAGCCCGACGAGGCCGTGCTCGACTTGGGCTGTGCGGTGGAGATGGTCCACGCGGCTTCGCTGTTCCTCGACGACATGCCCTGCATGGACGATGCCCGGCTACGCCGTGGCCGGCCGACCCTGCATGTACAGTTTGGTGAAGACGTCGCCATGCTGGCGGCAGTGGCCCTGCTCAGCCACGCCCTGCGCCTGGTCGCCGGGCTGGCCGCGGTGCCGGCCGAGACCCGCACCCAGATGGTCTGCCAGTTGGCGGATGCTGTTGGCACGGCTGGTCTGGTCTGCGGCCAGTACCATGATCTGCATGGCGGACGGCAGGCTCGCCCGGCTGATGCCATCGCCCTCACCAACCAGCTCAAGACCGGCGCGCTGTTTTCCGCCGCCATGGGCATGGCCAGCGCGACCCTGGTCACGTCCGCGCAGCAGCGCGAGGCGTTTCAGGTCTTCGCCTGCCAGCTGGGTCTGGCCTTCCAGTTGCTCGACGACCTCGATGATGGCAAGGGCCTGGGTAAGGACGCTGACAAGGATGGTGACAAATCCACCCTGGTCAGCCTGCTGGGTCGCGATCATGCCCAGCGCCAGCTGCAGAGCCATCTCAGGCAGGCACGCGAAGCGCTCGCCCAGGCCGATTGCGCCGACGGCGCCCTGGCCGGGCTACTCGATATCGTCTTTCGTCCGCGTTAGGGCGAATTCTCCCGGATCTGGCCCTCTAAACCCTGGATAGCCTTTTTCCTGTGAGAGGAGCGTGAAGATGTCGAAGTGGAAGATTGCCTACAGCAACAGTGACGGCAACACCTCGGTGGTTTCCACCGAAGCCGATCAGAAGCCGGACATGGAACGCGTCGCCCAGATCGTGCGTGACGATGCCCTGGAGGAGTACGACGACAGTGAAGTACCGCGGGATTACGATGAACCCACGGTAGCCCTGCTGGAGCGCCATGGCATCACCATCACCGGGATCACTGAAGAAGGCTGATTCTCAAGGTATCTGGCTCTAGCGCAAGGGCCAGATACCGCCATCCCCCACCACGAAGATCCGCCGAGCTGGGTCGGGCGCCAGCAGGTGCCCGCCGGTGAAGTCACCAAAGGCCGGCAGGATCAGCACCTCATCATTTTCCAGACAGAAGCAGGGCAGACGCAGTGCCTGTCGCCCTCGGCCGTGCAGCCGAAACGCCGGATGGATGTGCCCGGCCAGCACCGGCAGGTGCGGATGGGGATCGGGTTCGTGCTGCAGCGACAGACCCTCCAGCTCCAACGGCTCACCCACCACCTCGATGCCCAGATTCGCCGGGGGATCCCCGGCGCGCCGGTCATGGTTGCCGCGGATCAGCAGCAGGCGCAGCTCGGCCTGGCGCTCGCGCCAGCGCGCCAGGGTGTCCAGGGTCAGGGGCGCGCGGGATTCCGGAGCATGCAGGAAGTCGCCCAGGAAGATGATCTCGCGACAGTCGTAGCGGGCCAGCAGGGCATCCAGCCGGGCGATGTTGCCCGCCGTGGTGCCATGGGGCACAGGCTGACCCAGCGCCCGAAAGGCGGCGGCCTT
Source organism: Pseudomonas sp. Marseille-Q7302 (assembly GCF_965111925.1). NCBI lineage: Bacteria > Pseudomonadati > Pseudomonadota > Gammaproteobacteria > Pseudomonadales > Pseudomonadaceae > Pseudomonas > Pseudomonas sp. Marseille-Q7302. The sequence continues at coordinate 1,928,900 of NZ_CBCOPK010000001.1, forward strand.
GCCGAAGTGGATGTCCGCTACCAGCAGCGCCTGGCGCGCTGGCCAATAGATCGCCTTTTCCGCGAGCAGCCAGAGTTCGACTCCGGCGAGGATGAGGGGGTGATAGGCAGGCATGACGTCTCCAGAAAAGCTCCCTGCTCTGATAGCGGTCATGTGCCAGGGTTCAGCGTGTCGCATGCTGGGCAGCACAGCCAGCCTGTAGCGATGGCGATCCGCCGATGCGACCACGCCTGCAGGTAAAGAGGGAGCTCGGGATCATCGCGGCCATTACCACTCAGGCTAGTTGTAGGAGCGGCCCATGGCCGCGATCCGTTCGCACGGTAGGGCCTATGACCGCCATTGAGCCAGGCCAGGTGCACCGCGGCGGGCAGCCCGGTAAACTGGCGGTTCACTAGAGTCCGGAGCGACCCATGTCGACATCCTTCGCCCAGATGCTGGAAAACATCACCCCCGATATCTACGACGGCCTGAAGCTGGCCGTGGAGATCGGCAAGTGGCCCGACGGCCGCAAACTCAGTCGTGACCAGGTCGAGCTCTGTCTGCAGGCAGTGATCGCCTACGAGGCCAAGCACCTGCCCGAAGACCAGCGGACCGGTTACATGGGCCCCCAGGAATGTGCCTCCAAGTCGGTGCCCATCGAGAACATCCTGTTCAAGTCCGACGCCATTCACTGATCGGCCACGCCCTACCCGACGAGGTGCCCTTCGCCAGAAGAGGCACCTCGCGTCTTTATCAGAGCCCGCCCAACGTCTGCTGCGCGTCGGCCAAACGGCGTTGAAAAGGCCTTCGGAATGCTCATTTACCATTCGTAAACTCCGCTTCCTCAGGCCTTTTCGCCTTGTTTGTCGCTAGCTCGCGAGACGTTGAGCGGGCTCTTAGAAACCGAGAAGCACCACCGTGATGACCGAACTGGGCCGTGGCGCCCTGCGCAAGATGGCCGTGACCCTGGCCGACCCCGTCAACTATGCCTTCCGCCTCGATGAGCGCGAGGTGCCGGTCAACCCGCTGATCGGCCGCCGCGTGCGCCTCGAATACCTGGGCGCCATCCATTGCACCCATTGCGGTCGCAAGACCCGCAAGAGCTTCAGCCAGGGCTATTGCTATCCCTGCTTCATTGCCCTGGCCCAGTGCGACAGCTGCATCGTCAGTCCGGAGAAGTGCCACTACGAGCACGGCACCTGCCGCCAGCCGGAGTGGGGCGAAGCCCACTGCATGGTGCCCCACGTGGTCTACCTGGCCAATTCCTCGGGCCTCAAGGTGGGCATCACCCGCGCCACCCAGCTGCCCACCCGCTGGATCGATCAGGGCGCCTACCAGGCGCTGCCGATCCTGAGGGTCGCCACCCGCCAGCAATCCGGCCTGGTGGAGGACGTGTTGCGTAGCCAGGTGGGCGACCGCACCAACTGGCGCGCCATGCTCAAGGGCGTCGCCGCGCCGGAAGACCTGGTGGCGGTACGCGAGCGCATCTTCGATGCCTGCGCCCAGGGCCTGGACGATCTTCAGGGCCGTTTCGGCCTGCAGGCGATCCAGCCGGTGGTCGACATGGCGCCCATCGAGATCCATTATCCGGTCACGGTCTATCCCACCAAGGTGGTCAGTCATGATCTGGAAAAGACGCCTGTGGTGGAAGGCACGCTGCTGGGCATCAAGGGTCAATACCTGATGTTCGACACCGGCGTGATCAACATTCGCAAGTACACGGCCTATCAGCTGGCCGTGTCCGTTTCCGAGTAAGGATGTAACCCCATGCGCACCGACCAGCCCCAGACCATCTACCTCAAGGACTACCAGGCGCCCGAGTACCTCATCGAGGAAACCCGCCTGCGCTTCGAGCTGCACGACGACCAGACCCTGGTGCACGCCGAGCTGCGCCTGCAGCGTAATCCGGCGCGTGGCGCCGGCTTGCCGCCGCTGGTGCTGCACGGCGAGGAGCTGGAATTGCTGGCGGTCGCGCTGGACGATCAGGCCCTGGCCGCAGGTGATTACCAGGTCGAGGCGGGCAGCCTGACCCTGCAGCCGCAGGGCGAGGCCTTCGTGCTCAAGACCTCGGTGCGCATCCATCCGGAAAGCAACACCGCCCTGGAAGGGCTATACGTCTCCGGCAAGATGTTCTGCACCCAGTGCGAGGCCGAGGGCTTCCGCAAGATCACCTACTACCTGGATCGTCCGGACGTGATGAGCGTCTTCACCACCACGGTGGAGGCCGACAAGGCCAAGTACCCGATCCTGCTCTCCAACGGCAACCCCGTGGCCAGCGGTGACACCGAGGGTGGTCGGCACTGGGCCACCTGGGAAGATCCCTTCCCCAAGCCGGCCTATCTGTTCGCCCTCGTGGCCGGTGACCTCTGGTGCGTGGAAGACAGCTACCGCACCGGCAGCGGCCGCGACGTGGCCCTGCGTATCTATGTCGAGCCGGAAAACATCGGCAAGCTGCAGCACGCCATGGACAGCCTGAAGAAATCCATGCGCTGGGACGAAGAGGCCTATGGCCGCGAATACGATCTGGACATCTTCATGATCGTGGCGGTGAACGACTTCAACATGGGCGCCATGGAAAACAAGGGGCTCAACATCTTCAACTCCAGCGCCGTGCTGGCCAGCCCGCGCACCGCCACCGACGCCGCTCACCAGCGCGTCGAGGCCATCGTCGCCCACGAGTACTTCCACAACTGGTCGGGCAACCGTGTGACCTGCCGCGACTGGTTCCAGCTGTCGCTCAAGGAAGGCTTCACCGTGTTCCGTGATGCCGGCTTCAGCTCCGACATGAATTCGCCGACGGTCAAGCGCATCGAGGACGTGGCCTTCCTGCGCACCAACCAGTTCGCCGAGGACGCCGGTCCCATGGCCCACCCGGTGCGTCCGGATCACTTCATCGAGATCTCCAACTTCTACACCCTGACGGTGTACGAGAAGGGCGCCGAGGTGGTGCGGATGTTGCACACCCTGCTGGGCCCCGAGGGCTTCCGCAAGGGCACCGATCTCTACTTCGAGCGTCACGATGGCCAGGCGGTGACCTGCGATGATTTCGTCAAGGCGCTGGAAGACGCCAATGGCGCCGACTTCAGCCAGTTCAAGCGCTGGTACAGCCAGTCCGGTACCCCGCGCCTGGCGGTCAGCGAGCAGTACGATGCGGCGGCCAAGACCTATCGCCTGACCTTCCGCCAGAGCTGCCCGCCCACCCCGGGCCAGCCGACCAAGGAGCCCTTCGTCATCCCGGTCCAGCTGGGCCTGCTGGATGGCCAGGGCCGCGAGCTGCCCCTGCGCCTGGAAGGCGAAGCCGCTGCCCAGGGCACCGACCGGGTGTTGTCGGTCACCCAGGCCGAGCAGACCTTCACCTTCGTCGACGTGCCCGAGCAGCCGCTGCCTTCGCTGTTGCGTGGCTTCTCCGCGCCGGTCAAGCTCAGCTTCCCCTACAGCCGCGAGCAGCTGACCTTCCTCATGCAGCATGACAGCGACGGCTTCAATCGCTGGGATGCTGGTCAGCAACTGGCGGTGCAGGTGCTGCAGGAGATGATCGCCGGCCAGCCGCTGGACACCCGTCTGGTGGAGGCCCTGCGCACCGTGGCGGCGGACGAGTCCCTCGATCCGGCCATGGTCGCCGAGATGCTGTCGCTGCCGTCCGAGGCCTACCTGGTGGAGCTGTCCGAACAGGCCGATCCGGGGGCCATCCATGGCGCTCGTCGCCAGGCCCGACGTGCCATCGCCGAGGCCCTGCGCGACGTGCTCTGGCAGCGCTACCGCAGCGCTCGTGAGGAATCGAGTGCCACGCCCTACCAGGCCAGCGCCGACCATATCGCGCGTCGCAGCCTGCAGAACGCCGCCCTGGGCTATCTGATGCTGCTGGAAGAGCCGGAAGCCCGCGATGCCGCCCTGGAGCAGTTCGAGCACGCCGACAACATGACCGAGCGCCTGGCCGCGCTGAGTGCCCTGGTCAATTCCGGCTTCGAGCAGGAGAAGGCGGAGGTGCTGGCGCGCTTCCACGAGGAGTTCAAGGCTGATCCGCTGGTCATGGACACCTGGCTCAGCGTCCAGGCTTCCAGTCCGCTGCCGGGCGGCCTGGCCCGCGTCCAGGCGCTAATGGAGAACCCGGTTTTCACCCTGAAGAACCCCAACAAGGTGCGGGCGCTGATCGGGGCCTTCGCCAACGCCAACCTGGTCAACTTCCACGCCGAGGATGGCAGCGGCTACCGCTTCCTGGCCGATCAGATCATCACCCTCAACCGGCTCAATCCGCAGATCGCCTCGCGCCTGCTCACGCCCCTGACCCGCTGGAAGAAGTACGGTCCCGCGCGTCAGGCCCTGATGCGCGCCGAACTGGAGCGCATCCTGGCCAGCGGCGAGCTGTCCAACGATGTCTATGAGGTGGTGAGCAAGAGCCTGGCGTAGATCGGTTCGGCAGCGCGCCCGCTCGGGCTGCGAAATCCATAGGGTGGGCTGAGCGACGCGACGCCCAACCTTGCCAGTCGCCCCCAAGCCCGACGCCCAGCCGTTGGGCTTTTTTTTGCCCGTCATCTTCCTTGCGGCTAGAGTCCAGAGATCGTCTGTCACCCGATCCGGCAAGCGGTCGTGTGCACCTCGTCCCCGCGCAGGCGCCGCCTGGCTGATAGAGATGTTTTCGGCTGACGGCTGTATTCAAATCAGCTGCAGGACGAGGTGTAGCCGCCGACAGGGCAGGCGATAGGTCTCGATGGGCCACCAGGCCCACCCACCGTCAGAGAGGGAAGCGGTAGATGAATCATGCACAGCTGATGGATTGGGGCTTCGTCCTCATAACCCTGTGCAACATCCTGCTGATTGCCCTGGTGGTGTTTCTCCTGTGGCAGCGCTACTTTGCTGGCGACGCCGCGACCAAGAGTGAGGCCGCCAGCGAGGAACAGCCGCCGCCTGTTCCCGTGGCGGTAGAAAACCTGCCTGCCGACACCCCGCCACCACAGCTGCCCACCAGCACCGCCCCGGTTGCGAACCGTAACGTCGACCTCTTCGACGAAGGTCCGGAAGAGGTCTACGACGCCAACTATCCCGAGTGGAAGAAGAGCGACGACCCCTATGTCGAGGAGTTGCTGTCGCACCGCGAAGCCCTGGAGCTCAAGGTGGACAACATGGTCATGAGGCTCACCCGCGCGCACAAGGTGGTGACCGGCCTGCGGGCGCAGAATCGCGAGCTGCGCGCCTCCGAGGCCCAGGCCCAGCGCCTGCAAGAGGAGCTGATCCGGACCCAGACCACCCTCGCCCAGATTCGCCAGGAGCGGGATGCCCTGATGGCCGAGGTAAAGCACAGCCGCAAGGCGGACGCGCCTCCACGCAATCCGACCGATGCGGGCGCGCCATCCGCACCCTGACCGGTGATTTCCCGGGCGGTGCTTCACCAGCCATCTTGCCGCTCAGCGCATCCGTCGCGCTGAGCGGCGGTCCTCATGGCTTGTCTCTACAGCGCCCTATCCACGGTACGTAACGCTTGCCGCAACGCCTCTATCCAGATCGATGTCCAGCTGACGCGCCGTCACGACCTGATCCCAATCTGGTAGAGGCGGTAAAGGCTCTCTACGTCATGAGCGCGAGACGTTGCAGGCGGTGATGCTGGTGTGCCAGCAGGCCCGCTCAGCGTAGCGGCACGCACCCTGGTCCTGGAGGGGTTGCTCTGTCTGGTCGAAGCGGATAATAAGGTTGAAACCCGCGAGCTAGAGATTCTAATGCTGTATCGCGCGATGTTGGAATTGCCATTTCCCGTCATTGGGGATCGCCTTTCCTGCGCCGATGCCGAGCTATCGCAGGAATCCCGCCGTTCGGCTGTTACTGGCCAAATGACATCGGGCGCGTGATTCAAGTCTGCAGCCGAGGCGTATGTCCAAGAAGGGATAGCCGGGTGCCCACAACTCAGGGATGAAGCATGAAGTTCCTCGTAGTAGACGACAGTCGAGCGGTCCAGACCATCATCAAGCGCATTCTGGTCAGTACGGGCTACAAGGATATCGAGTTGCGGGTCGCGTCCACCGGTAGTGAGGCCCTGACCCTGCTGAAGAACTGGACGCCGAATCTGGTGCTCACCGACTGGCACATGCCCGGCATGAGTGGCCTCGAATTGCTCCAGGCGATCCGCCAGCGGGTGGGGGCCGATATCCATGTGGGCTTTGTCACCACCGAGTCCTCGGCGCGCAACATCCAGGAGGCCTACCGCAATGGCGCGGCCTTCGTCGTCACCAAGCCCTTTACCCAGGACACCTTGCAGCAGGCGGTGCTCACGGTGCTACAGGATGGCGCCAGTGCCGAACAGGCTATCGGATCCTCCGGTCGCGAGAGCCTGCCGATGCCGACCCGCTTCAAGCCCGATCCACAAAGTATTCGCCAATTGCTCGGCCGGTCGTCCATCGTTTGCCAGATCGAGCCCATGGCCCCGATTCCGGTCGACCGCCTGGCCTTGCCCTATGTGATCGGCATCTATGGCCATCCGCAGAGCAAGGCGCTGGAAGCGGTGTGTCTGCTGGATCTCAATGCGGCCTGTATTCTCGGCGGGTCCCTCGCGGGCCTTGCTCCCGCCGCCATCCATGCCGCCATCGCCAGCGGGACCCTGAGTCGGGAGATCTACGAGAACGCTACCGCCTTTCTGGCGGACCTCAACGGCATGATCTCCGCCGGCAAGGGTGGCGCACCGCTGGTGCTCAGTACCAGCCACCTGGTGCAGAAGCCTTTCGAGAAGCTCTACAGCCTATGGCGCCAAAACAACGGTCGAGCCGATTTCAGCCTGTCCTTTCCCGAACTCGGCGACGGTTTCATCGCCTTCCTGCTGAGCTAGGGAATGGACGACTCGCGCTTCGTCGAATGGGGTTTCCTGCTGGTCACCCTGTCCAACGTATTGCTCATCGCCCTGGTCATGACGCTGCTCTGGCAACGGCTCTTTCCACCCCCCGTAGCGGTGGCCGAGGACGATGAGGCCGCCGAGCCCGGCGAGTCCCTGGCACTCGGTAGCCAGGCCGAGACCGCGGCCAGCCTGATTGACGATGCGCGGCAAGCGGATGTCGAACCCCTGGGCCAGGCCATGAGCGACAGCCTGGACCTGGTGGGCCGCCTCGACGGGGTCGAGGGCGATGACTACCCGGACTGGAAGAAGACCAACCAGCCCTATATCGACGACCTGCTGTCCCACCGCGAGAATCTGGAGTTCAGGCTGGACGATCTCAAGTCCAAGCTGGATCGAGCACACAAGCTGATCAGCAACCTGCACGTGCAGAATCGCGAAATGCGCGGTGCGGAGGCGAAGTTGCAGCGCCTGAGTCTCGACCACGATCGGGTCCAGGGAGCCCTGCTGGAAATGCGCCGCGAGCGCGATCAGCTCAAGACGAAGGTGCAGCGGCTCGGCGAAGAGCTGCTGCGCCAGCGGCAGCAGCTGGCCCCGGCCGCTGCGCCGGAGGGGGATGGACGATTGCAGGAGGAGCTGGAAACCCTGCGTGAAAGCCTCGAAGAAGAACGCGCGAAGTTGTCGCGGACCTTGGTGGAGAAGGAGTTCATCGAGCAGGTATTCATCGACACCGATGCGGTCACCGACAACTACCAGGCCCTGCAACGCGAGCATGCCGCACTGCAGGAGCAGTTACGCGCGTTACAGGCCAGGCTAGCCGTCAGTCAGTCCTGATAGAGGGCATCGCGGATGGCGTCGGGGAAGGGCCCGCTCATGCCGGCGATCGCCGTATTGGTCAGGATCACCACGCTCAATTCGCGCGCCGGGTCGATGAACCAGGCGTTGCCGTAGACGCCACCCCACTGCAGGGTGCCAGGCGCCTGCGGCGTCTTCGCCAGCCGGGCATCGCGCAGCACTGCCGCGCCCAGGCTGAACCCCCAGCCAGGGGCGTCTTCGCGTTGCAGCCCTGGGATCTGGTCTTCCATGAACAGCCGTTGACTGGCTGGTTGCAGCAGCTTGCCCTGGCGGAGCGCCTCCAGGAAGGCCAGATAGTCGCCTGCGCTTCCTTGCATGCCGCCACCGCCCGAGGCGAAGGCGTTCGCCGAAAGGGCTCGCGCGGGGGAATAGAGGATGCCGCCCTTGGGCAGGGGCAGCAGATAGGGCTCGCTCATGGGTTCAGGGCGCGGATAGCCGTCGCGATAGGCGGTCGCCAGGCGCGCGGGGTCGGTGACGTGGAAGGTCAGATCCTGCAGCGCGAGCGGTGCCGATACCTCGCGCTGGACCACGGCGGGCAGCGGCAGCCCTGTCGCGGCGGCGATCACACCACCCATCACGTCCAGGCCAAGGGAGTAGCGCCAGTGGCTGCCGGGGGCGAAGTCCAGCGGCACGCCCGCCAGGCGCCTTAGATTCTCTTCCAGGGTCAGGGTAGCGCCATCGAGGCCGTCGGATACTCCGGCCTGGTGATAGGGACCATCCCGCTCTTCGCCAAAGCCGTAGTGCAGTCCGGAGGTATGGCTGAGCAGCTGCGCCAGGGTGGGCACGGCCGGCGTGCCGTCGGCCAGGCGCGTGGTGAAGTAGGGCAGGTAGCGACTGACGGGAGCCTGCAGGTCCAGCTGCCCCTGGTCCGCCAGGCGGAGTGCCGTGACGGCCACCACCGGCTTGGTGAGGGAGGCGAAGCGGAACAGCTGGTCTTGCTGCATGGCGCGGCCGGCCTCACGGTCGGCGAAGCCGGCCGCGCGGTGATACACCACCTGTCCCTGGCGAGCGACCATGACCACGGTGCCGACGATGCGTTGCTGGGCGATGGCGCGCTCCAGGATCGGATCCAGGCGGGCGGCGAGCGCGGCGTCCTCGGCCTGGGCGAGGGGAACGCTAAGGCCGAGACCGAGGGCGCTGGCGAGCAGTAGGGAAGACATCTGGTTTAAGCTCCTGACGAATGCCGGCTGCTGGACCGGCCAAAGAAGGAATCCTCGCATGATTCGCGACATTTTGAAGATGGGTGATCCCCGACTGCTACGGGTGGCGCCGCCGGTGGCTGCCGCGCGCCTCGGCTCGGCCGAGCTGCACGGGCTGATCCAGGACATGTTCGACACCATGACCGCCGCCGGGGGCGTTGGTCTGGCCGCGCCGCAGATCGGGGAGGACCTGCAGCTCATGGTCTTCGGCTTCGAACGCAACGCCCGCTACCCCGATGCCCCGCCCGTGCCGCTGCAGGTCTTGATCAATCCGCATATCGAGGTGCTCGATGCCAGCGAAGAGCTGGGCTGGGAGGGGTGCCTGTCGATTCCGGGTCTGCGCGGCGAGGTGCCGCGGCCGCGGCGAATTCGCTATCGCGGCGTGGACGGTGACGGCCGCCCGGTGGAGCGGGAGGCGGAGGGCTTCCATGCGCGGGTGGTGCTGCATGAGTACGACCATCTGATCGGTCGCCTCTACCCCTCGCGCATCCAGGATTTCGCCCGCTTCGGCTTCACCGAGGTGCTCTTTCCCGAGCTGACGCCGGCTGCCCAGCGCTAGGCGCTCAGGCGTCCAGCTGCGCCCGCACGGCCGCCGCAAGCTGGGCGAAGGGCACTGCCCCGTCCAGCGCCTGGGCTTCTTCGATAGGGGCTCGTGCGGATCTGAGCAGCAGGGTCGGCACGGCGGTGATGCCCAGGGCTTCGGCGCGATCCTCGGCGTGCAGCACCACATCGGTATGCTCGCCACGGGCGAGGCTGGCCTTGAGTGCCTCGCTGTCGAGCCCGTTGCGGCGTGCCAGATCGAGCAGGACCTCCAGGTCACCGATATCGCGACCCTCTTCGAAGAAGGCCTGGAAGACCGCGAGGTGGAAGGCGTCAAAGCGGTCGTGGTCGCGCGCGAACTCCGCCGCTTCCAAGGCCAGGCGGCTGCGCGGTTGTACCGGCGGCAGGCGCAGCACCATGCCGTACTCGGCGGCCATGGGGTAGACCGCGCGATCCCAGGTCCGGCGCAGGTAGTCGCCCGTGGGGTCGAGGGTAGGGGTGGGATCGGGGCGTAGTTCGAAGGCATGCCATTCGATGGCAAGGCTGTCGCCGAATTCCTCCTGCAGGCGCGCCAGCTGGGGCAGTTCCAGATAGCAGAAGGGGCAGACGTAGTCGCTCCAGACATCCAGACGAACGCTCGGGGTGGCGGTCATGGCAGTGCTCCGGAAGGGCATGGTGTCCGTCGGACCGCGAGCAGGCGCGGATGTTCGGCGATGATGGATTTTCCGAACCAGACAGGCAGGCGCCGAGCACCGTCCTGTCGGTTGTTCTTCATATCTGGAAACCGAATTCCCGCCGCTCAATTGCGTGAAGTGGGTGGCGCTCCGCGATCCAGAGGCTTGCCTTGAACCAGTCTCGGCGCTCAGGTTCGTATCGCTGCACCTCTTCTTTCACGCGCTAAGGGCTATCACCTTGGGTTTTTTCGACCGCAAACTGACATTCCTTCGGCAGACCTTCTCCTACGTGGGCTGGTCGGTGTTCTGGCTGCTGCTATGGGACATCGCTATCACCGTCGACTACATGATCTTCGTCGACCAGCGGGCGCAACTGCCCAACATCCCGCTGACCCTGATCGGCTCGGCGCTGATCGTGCTGACCAGCTTCCGCAACACCAGTGCCTATCAGCGCTGGTGGGAGGCGCGCACCCTCTGGGGTGGCATGGTCAACAGCTCGCGCAGCTTCACCCGGCAGGCGCTGACGCTCATCGACGACGGCGACGAACACTTCAACGCCATCAAGACGGTCCTCATCGAGCGCCACCTCGCCTATGTCCGCTGCCTGGCCTGCCAGCTCAGCGGGGATCCGCTGCCCAAGGAGGTACGTACCTACCTGGGCAAGGAGGAGTGGGCGATGCGCAAGGAGACCAACAACTTCGCCAACGCCATCCTCAGCGGTTCCTCCAGCCTGATCGCCCTGGAGTACCGCGCCGGTCGGCTGGACAGCATTCGCCTGGAGCGTCTCGAGGCCACCTTCGTCGACATGTCCAACTGGCAGGGCGGCATGGAGCGGATCGCCAATACGCCCTTGCCCTATCCCTATGTGAACTTCCCGCGGCTGTTCATCTTTCTGTTCTGCGTGCTGATGCCCATCGGCCTGGTGGAAAGTCTGGAGTGGTACACGCCGCTGGCCTCCACGGTGGTGGGTTTCATCTTCCTGGCGATGGAAAAGGTCGGCACCGATCTGCAGAACCCCTTCCAGCGCAGTCGGCACCAGATCACCATGGGCACCATCTGCAACACCATCGAAGGCAATCTGCGCACCATGCTGCGCGATGCCCGTGGCGGTTACGCCTCGGTCAGCGAGATCGTGCGGGATTCGCGGCTGAATTCGCCGGAGAGGGATTCCGTCTGACGGCCTGGGCGGCACCCGGCGGCCAGTACGGCCGGGTGCCCGAACCGGCGCTCTACTTGAAGTCCCACTGCATCTGCGCGGGGATGCTGATGTCCCGCGAGGAGTGCACGCAGACGTCCAGGTAGTCGGTGAAGCGCGGCGGGGCAGCGATGCCTTCGTCGAGCAGGCGCTGATTGTCGAACAGGTAGTTCAGGTCGGCGAAGCCGCCGTACAGCTTGAGCGCGCGCAGCACCAGGCGCGGATTGGCCGGGCCGATGCGTTCGTTGAAGTCCGCGGCCAGTTCCTTGAGGTCGGCACTGTCCACCTGCCGATAACGATCACCCACCGGGGCATCACCCATGGCACCGGCATAGGCTTCGTCGATCTCGCCAAAGGTGCAGGCGCCCGCATTACCCGCGGAGATGTGGTACAGGCTGTAGTTCAGCTTGGGCTTCAGTGCCAGTTCCACCAGGGCTTCGGCGCAGTAGTCCACCGGGATGACATCGATCTGTTCATCGAGGCCGCAGGTGAAGCGCTCCAGGGCGAAGCCCATGCGGAATACCCAGAAGATGCTTCCTGAGGCCTTGCAGCCCGAACGGCGGTGACCCACGACGATGGAGGGGCGCGCCACCACCAGCGGCAGCAGCGGCAACTCATTGCGCAACTTCAGTTCGATGGCCGCCTTGGACGCGGTGTAGTCCACCAGTTGCTGCTCCGGCTCGGGAAAGTCCCAGGTCTCGGCGACCGGCGATTCGCGCTGGGGGCCGCAGGCCATGGCGGTGCTGACATGCAGGAAGCGTTTCAAGCGACGGGACTGGGCGCAGGCCTCGGCCAGGGCGAAGGTGCCTTCGACATTGACCGGCCAGATCTTGGGATTGCGCGAGAAGGAGGCCACTGCCGCGCAGTTGATGACCTCGTCCAGCGCCAGCAGCTGGGGCCTGGCGGCCTCGATCCACTGGGTATCGAGCAGATCGCCGCAGAGGATTTGCTCGGGTTGCAGCCGGGCGGCCAGATGTTCGTCGACGTCGTGCATGCGCAGGTTCTGCAGCAGGCGCTCCAGGCCTTCCGCCTGGGTAGCGGCGCGGACGAGGAATCTCAGGCCTTCGATATGTCCCAGCTCCAGCAGGCGCAGGGTGACGGCGCCGCCGAGAAAGCCGGTGGCTCCGGTGACGAGGATACGGCGCTGCGGGGCGGTGAACTGGATGGAGGAGACGGGAAGCGACATTGGGGAGGGCCCTGGTAGGGTGAACGTGGGCCTAACCTTAAGGTACGTCGCTGAAGGATTTATTAAGGCCGGGGAACCCCTCAAGGCTGGCGTCTTTCTAGATGCTTGCCTTTACCGACCGATACCTGTCTGGAGACCCCTATGGAACTTCCCGTTCACGACCTGACGACCCTTTTCGAGCAACTGGGCCTGGATTCCGATCCGGCTGCCATCGATGCTTTCATCGCCAGCCATTCACCGCTGCCTGACGAGGTGAAGGTCTCGGAAGCCGATTTCTGGTCACCGTCGCAAAAGGCGTTCCTGAAGGACGAGATCATGGAAGATGCCGATTGGGCGCCGATCGTCGACGAGCTGAACGTCCGCCTGCATCGCCATGACTAACGTACAGGGCCGAGTCCTTTCGGCTCTGTAGTCCTTCCCTTTCCGCGTCTGGAGATTTGCCATGAACGCCGTCTATGCCCAGCAGCAGCCGAACGATCCGCCCGTCGCCGACGATGAAGACGAGGTAAGTGAAGAGCAGCTCGACGAATCCGTCGAGGAAACCTTTCCCGCAAGTGATCCTATTTCGCCCTGATGGATGCCTGGCGCCGTTTCGACGGCGCTGTTCCTACCCCTGATCCTGCTTTCTTGCACATTCGTCGTGCCACTTCCCTCCGCTGACCAGTCATTCGCCTTGTGACTGCTAAGGTGATCGCGTCGCGTACGCACTGCGACGGGGCACGCAAGCGGCCCAATGGATCGTTCATCGCAGGGAATCCCATGATCAAGACCTTCTTCGCCACCCTGGCCGGGTTGTTGCTCGCGCTAGCCGTGCCGCTGGCCGTCGCCGACCCCATCGTCATCAAGTTCGCCCATGTGGTCACGGACGACACGCCCAAGGGGCGCGGTGCGTTGCAGTTCCAGAAGCTGGTGCAGGAGCGTCTGGCCGGCAAGGTCAAGGTCGAGGTCTATCCCAGCTCCACCCTGGTAGGCGACGCCGACGAACTGGAGGCCTTGCGCAGCAACCGGGTGCAGATGCTGGCCCCTTCGGTCTCCAAGCTGAATGCGTTGTCCAAGGCGCTCAGGGTCTACGATCTCCCCTATCTGTTCGACAACCTGGAGGCGGTCAAACGCTTCCAGCGCCGTGACAAGAGCCGTGAACTGCTAGGCAGCCTGGTCACCCACGGCATCACCGGGTTGGCCTATTGGAACAACGGTGGCCGTCAGCTTTCCGCCACGCGGGAAATCCACGCGCCTGCCGATCTCAAGGGCCTGACCTTCCGCGTCGAATCTTCCGAAGTCCTCGCCGCCTACTACCAGCAGCTGGGCGCCCAGGCGGTCAAGCTACCGTTCGCCCAGGTCTACGACGCCTTGCGGACCGGCAAGGTGCAAGGCGCGGAAAATCCCTGGTCGAACCTGCTGGGCCAGAAGATCAACACCGTGCAGCCCTACATCGTCGAGGACAATCACAGCTTCTTGACCTATATGCTCATTACCAACACCAGCTTCTGGAACGCTCTGCCCTTCGAGATCCGTAGCGAACTGGAGGCGATCCTCGACGAGGTGACCCAGTCCGTGAACCGCGATGCGGAGGGCATCAACGCCAAGGCTCGCGAGCGGGTGGCGGCATCCGGCACCAGCAAGATCCTGGTGCCAACGCCCGCCGAGCGCGAGGCCTGGCGCGCTGCCGTAATGCCCCTGATCAAGAAATACGAGAGCGAGGTGGGCAGCGACGTCCTGCGGGCCGCCGAGGCGGCCAATCGGCGCTGAGATTGCACGGGCGTCCACCCTGGATTTGCGGCAAACTGGCACGGCGTCATCCCGACAACAAGAGGAATAGCCGTGCAGCACGCGGTCATCAGCGGTAGTGGGCTCTATACGCCGCCCGAAAGCATTTCCAACGACGAACTGGTCGCGTCGTTCAACCAGTGGGCCGGCCAGTGGAACGCCGAGCATGCCGACGCCATCGCCCAGGGCAGCCTGGCGCCCCAGCCGGAATCCAGCGCCGCCTTCATCGAGAAGGCCTCCGGCATCCGCAGCCGCCATGTGGTCGACAAGGCGGGCATTCTCGATCCGGCGCGCATGGTGCCGCGCATCCCCGAACGGACCAATGACGAACCCTCGATCCTCTGCGAGATGGGCGTCGCTGCGGCCCGCGAAGCCCTGGAACGAGCGGGACGTACCGCCGCCGACATCGACGGTGTCATCGTCGCCTGCTCCAATCTGCAGCGCCCCTATCCGGCGGTAGCCATCGAGGTCCAGGCCGCCCTGGGTATCCAGGGCTATGGCTTCGACATGAACGTCGCCTGCTCATCGGCGACCTTTGGCCTGCAGACCGCCGCCAACGCCGTGCAACTGGGCCAGGCCCGGGCGGTACTGGTGATCGATCCGGAAATCTGCACGGGCCACCTCAACTTCCGTGACCGCGACAGCCACTTCATCTTTGGCGATGCCGCCACCGCCCTGGTGGTGGAACGCGCCGACCAGGCCACCTCGGCGCATCGTTTCGAGATCCTGGGCACCCGGCTGTTCACCCAGTTCTCCAACAACATCCGCAACAACTTCGGCTTCCTCAACCGCGCGGCGGAAGAGGGCATGACCAATCCGGACAAGCTGTTCGTCCAGGAAGGGCGCAAGGTGTTCAAGGAGGTCTGTCCGCTCGTAGCCGAACTGATCGCCAACCACCTCGCCGAGCTGGACATTCCGGTCGAGCGGGTGTCGCGTTTCTGGTTGCACCAGGCCAACCTGGCGATGAACCACCTCATCGTCAAACGCCTGCTGGGGCGCGAGCCTGCGCCCAACGAGGCGCCGGTCATCCTGGATACCTACGGCAACACCAGCTCGGCAGGCTCGGTCATCGCGCTGCATCTGCATCATGAGGATCTGGCCAGCGGTAGCCTCGGCGTGCTCAGCTCCTTCGGCGCGGGCTACTCCATCGGCAGCGTGATTCTGCGCAAGGTCTGATCGACGGCAGGAGTCTTCACGGGATGACCGTTGTCGGACCTGGGAAGACATCTTGAGTAAGGGAGACCCCGTGCAGCCAGGAAGCCTGCTCCGGGTACAGCTGCGACAGCTGCGCCCCACCCAGCCCGCGATCGGTCATGACCAGGTGCTGTACAAACTTGGCAAGTACGCCTGCGACCGGCGCAAGCTGTTCGACGACTACTGTGAAGCCAATGGCCAGCACCTGAGTGGTGGATTCCAGCCCAGCACCAGCCTGCGTTCCGCAGGCGATACCCTGGGCGCAAGGCCGCCCGGAACCTACCCGGACGAAATGAAGACCGTCGTCATAGGGCCGGAGCAACAGCTCTATCTCACCGACGGCCACCACACCTTTTCCGCCTTCTGGGAACATCCCGGCGGTGGCCCCGAGACCTGGGTATGGGTCAGGGTCACCGACGATTTCAGTGCGTCCGCGACCATGGCGGAGTTCTGGATTCGCCTGCTGGATGAACGCAAGGCCTGGCTCAAGGATCCCCAGGGGCGGCCGATCCTGCCCGAACAGCTCCCAGCATCCCTGGGGCTCACCGCCATGGCGGACGATCCCTATCGCGCCCTGGTGTATTTCACGCGCCAGATCGGCTACGACAAGCCGCGTACTCCAGACGGTCGGGTATTGCCGTCGGAATTCCTGGAGTTCTACTGGGCCGAATGGCTGCGCATGCTGCTGCCCTTGCAGGGCTACGATCTCGACGATCGCAAGCGCTACGCCAAGCTCGTCGAGCAGGCGGCCAAGTTGATGGTGGCGAACCCCGGCATGCTGATCGGCAGCTCGGGGCGTACCGCGTTGGAGATGGGCGGCTACCGAGCGGTGGACAAGAAGGTACTGCGCAAGCTTTCTGCCAGCGATGGCAAGTTCACCTACCTGCTGGCCGCCCGCGCCCAGCGTGCGGCCCTGTCCCGGGCGATCTAACCGATTCAGGGCATAAGTGTCTGTTACTAGCAGCTTTTTTTCTCTTTGGTGTTGACAGGGGAGGCCGGGCCTCTTAACATGCGCACCGTCCTGACCGACGGGGCTATAGCTCAGCTGGGAGAGCGCTTGCATGGCATGCAAGAGGTCGACGGTTCGATCCCGTCTAGCTCCACCAAATTTCGATTTCGCCTGCGGGGGGAAATCGGTAGAAGGTTTCGTCCCCTTCGTCTAGTGGCCTAGGACACCGCCCTTTCACGGCGGTAACAGGGGTTCGAGTCCCCTAGGGGACGCCATATCAGTCACGTATCCCAGACGTGGCAAGATGCTGTACTTGGGGCTATAGCTCAGCTGGGAGAGCGCTTGCATGGCATGCAAGAGGTCGACGGTTCGATCCCGTCTAGCTCCACCAATTTCGTGATCCGCAAGGGTCGCACCAGGGTAACGTCCCCTTCGTCTAGTGGCCTAGGACACCGCCCTTTCACGGCGGTAACAGGGGTTCGAGTCCCCTAGGGGACGCCATATCGGTCACGTATCCCAGACGTGACAAGATGCTGTACTTGGGGCTATAGCTCAGCTGGGAGAGCGCTTGCATGGCATGCAAGAGGTCGACGGTTCGATCCCGTCTAGCTCCACCAATTTCGTGATCCGCAAGGGTCGCACCAGGGTAACGTCCCCTTCGTCTAGTGGCCTAGGACACCGCCCTTTCACGGCGGTAACAGGGGTTCGAGTCCCCTAGGGGACGCCACACTCGAAAGAAACCGCCTCACGGCGGTTTTTTTTCGTCCGCACGAAAGCCATTCACCAGGGTCTTTCCCAGGTGCCCGTCAGGGCATTGAATTGTGTTAGACCTGTACGCCGAGTCCAAGCAAGGGGAGTGGGATGATCGTCGAGTATCTCTACAGCCTGGCCCAGGTGTCTGCCGAGCAGTGGAACGGTTTGCTGGTGGACGACCAGCCCTTTCTGCGGCATGAATTCCTCTCCACCCTGGAAGACAGTGGCAGCCTGGGGCAGGGGACCGGCTGGCAGCCGGCGCACCAGATCCTCAAGGATGCCCAGGGACAGCTGCTCGCCGCGATGCCGGCCTATCTCAAGGCGCACTCCTATGGCGAATACGTCTTCGACTGGGCCTGGGCCGACGCCTGCCGCCGGGCCGGGATCGACTACTATCCCAAGCTGCTGGCCGCCGTGCCCTTCTCGCCGGTACAAGGCGCACGCCTGCTGGGTGAGTCAGCCGCCTGCGCGACCCTGCTCGACGCCACCACGGGCAGCCTGGCCGGTCTGGAGCTCTCCAGCCTGCACGTCAACTTCACCGACCCCAAGGCCGATGCCGTGCTGCAGGATCGCGATGGCTGGCTGGCCCGCCTCGGTTGCCAGTTCCACTGGCATAACCGCGGCTACCGCGACTATGGCGATTTCCTCGCCGCCTTGACCTCGCGCAAGCGCAAGCAGCTGCGCAAGGAGCGCGATCAGGTTGCTGGCCTGGGGGTGAGTTTCGAGTGGCGCAAGGGCGATGAGCTGAGCGAGGCGGACTGGGACTTCGTCTATGCCTGCTATGCCAACACCTATGAGGTGCGCGGCCAGGATCCCTATCTGACGCGCGCCTTCTTCAGCCTGCTGGCGGAACGGCTGCCCGAGGCCATTCGTGTGGTGCTGGTGCACCAGGGCAGCCGGCCGGTAGCCATGGCCTTCTACCTGAGAGACGGCGACACCCTCTATGGTCGCTACTGGGGCTGCTTGCAGGAGTTCGACCAGCTGCATTTCGAGACCTGCTTCTACCAGGGCATCGAGTACGCCATCGCCGAAGGACTGCAGCGCTTCGATGCCGGCGCGCAGGGTGAGCACAAGCTGATTCGCGGCTTCGAACCTACGCTGACCCGTTCCTGGCACTACCTGGTGCATCCGGGGCTCAGAGCGGCCGTGGCCGAGTTTCTCGATCAGGAGCGAGCAGGGGTCCAGGCTTATGCCCGGCAAGCCGCCGAAGCCTTGCCCTACCGCCAGGAGGATGGCGCGGCCTCATGCTGAACTATCTGTGGTTCCTGCTGGCCGCGCTGTTCGAGATCGCGGGCTGCTACGCCTTCTGGCTCTGGCTGCGTCTGGATCGCAGTCCCTGGTGGATAGTCCCGGGTCTCGCCAGCCTGGTGCTCTTCGCCTTGCTGCTGACCCGTATCGAATCGGCCTACGCCGGTCGCGCCTATGCCGCCTATGGCGGCATCTATGTAGTGGCCTCGCTGGGTTGGCTGGCGCTGGTCGAGCGCACTCGCCCGACCTGGACGGACCTGGCGGGTGGCTTGCTCTGCGTAGCGGGGGCGCTGGTGATCCTGCTGGCGCCGCGGGGCAGCGCCTAGTAGACCGGTAGACGCCTAGTCGGCGAGCAACTCCGGTGGGACATCGCGCTTTAGCACCAGCTGGCACAGGGCGCTGTCCGGATCGAACAGGATGACGGCTTCGCCGGTTTCCAGCGCGCGTCGGGCGCGCTGGGTGCGGGTCGCCAAGGGCGTTTCGTCACCGTTGTCGGTGCCGTCGCGGGTAACGAAGTCTTCCAGCAGGTTGTCGAGGGTGGCGGCAGCGAGCTGGTCGTGGGGGATGATCATGGAGAGGTGCCTGGAAAAAGGCGCCCAGGATACCCCAGGCGCGATAGTCGAACGCTATTTGCTGCTGTCGCCGACGACCTCTTCCAGGGGCGGCAGATGCGTCTGGTTGTCCATCTGGGTGTCCTCCGGCAGCAGCTGATGACCAAAGCGGTCCAACGAGCTGTCGGCGGGCTGGGCATCGCTGTCGAACACCGGTGGGCTAAGCATGTAGCCGGTCAGCAGCTGACTGAGCGCCGCCAGGCTGACGATATGGGTGCGCTCGTAGCCGTGGGTGGCATCGCAGCCAAAGGCGAGCAGGGCGACCCGTACGTCCTGGCCGGAGCTGATCGCCGAGTGGGCGTCGCTGTAGTAGTAGCGGAACAGGTCGCGCCGGACTGGGATGTCATTGCGTTGCGCCAGGCGTAACAGGTGCCGCGACAGGTGATAGTCGTAGGGGCCCGCGGAGTCCTGCATGGCGACGCTGACCCGATGCTCGTCGGACCTCTGACCCGGCGCGACCGGGGCGATGTCGATACCGACGAATTCGCTGACGTCCCAGGGCAGGGCACCGGCAGCCCCTGAGCCCACTTCTTCGGTGATGGTGAACAGCGGATGGCAGTCGATGGGTGGGGTCTGGCCGGTTTCCTTGAGCATCTTCAAGGCGGTGAGCAGGGCAGCCACGCCCGCCTTGTCGTCCAGATGGCGCGAGCTGATGTAGCCGCTGTCGGTGAATTCCGGCAGCGGATCGAAGGCGACGAAGTCGCCAACCTGCACGCCCAGCTGCTCGGTCTCGTGGCGGCTCTTGGTCACGGCATCGAGGCGTAGCTCGATGTGATCCCAGGTCACCGGCATCTTGTCGATCTCGGTATTGAAGGCATGCCCGGAGGCCAGGAGCGGCAATACGCTGCCTCTCAGGGTGCCATCGTCAGTGAACAGGCTGACCCGACTGCCTTCAGCGAAGCGGCTGGACCAGTGGCCCACGGCCGCCAGGCCCAGGCGACCGTTGTCCTTGATCTCGCGGACGATGGCACCGATGGTGTCCAGGTGCGCGGAGACCGCCCGGTCCGGACTCTCCTTATGGCCTTTGATGGTGGCACGGATTGTGCCACGCCGTGTGAGCTCGAAGGGGATGTCGAGTTCGTTGAGCCGTTCGGCGACGTACATGACGATGGTGTCGGTGAAACCGGTGGGGCTGGGAATCGCCAGCAGGTCCAGCAGGACCTTGCGCAGGTAATCCAGATCCGGTTCAGGCAATCGATTCATAGCGGAACCTCCCGGGATAGCGGGAACAACAGGTCGATGAAGCGCTCGGCCGTGGGGCGTGGCTCGTGATTGGCCAGGCCCGGACGTTCGTTGGCTTCGATGATGACGTAGTCGGGTGAGTCGGCGGCGGGGACCAGCAGGTCCATGCCGGTGACGGGGATGTCCAATGCGCGCGCGGCCTGGATGGCCGCGTCGGCGAGCACCGGATGCAGGCTATCGGTGACGTCCTCCAGGATGCCGCCAGTGTGCAGATTGGCCGTCTTGCGCACGGCCAGGTGGGTGCCGGCGGGCAGCACGCTGTCCCAGTCGTGACCGGCGCCGCGGATGGCGCGCTCGGTTTCCTCGTCCATCGGGATGCGCGACTCGCCGCCGGTAGCTGCCTGGCGGCGGCGGCTCTGGGCTTCGATCAGGTCCCTGACGCTATGCTGGCCATCGCCGACGATTTCCGCCGGGCGGCGGATGGCGGCAGCCACCACTTCGTGGCCAATGACCACCACGCGCAGATCGAGGCCCTGGTGAAAGCTTTCCAACAGCACGCGATCGTCATGGCGCTGCGCCGCCTGGATGGCGGTGGCAAGGTGCTCGGCGTCGCGGATATCCACGGCCACGCCCTTGCCCTGTTCGCCATTGACCGGCTTGACCACCAGGGCGCCATGCTTTTCCAGAAAGGCAGTGTTGTCTTCCTCGCTACCAGCCAGTTGCTGCTCCGGTACCTTCAGCCCGGCACGGGCCAGGGTGCGACTGGTCAGCACCTTGTCGGCGCAGAGGGTCATGGTCACGGCGGAGGTGAGATCGGTGAGGGATTCGCGGCAACGGATGCGGCGGTTGCCCTGGATCAGGGTGAAAAGACCCCCTTCGGCATCGTCCACCTGCACCTCGATGCCACGCCGCAGGGCTTCGTCGACAATGATCCGTGCATAGGGATTCAGCTCGGCGGCAGGGCCGGGGCCGAGGAACAGCGTCTGATTGATGCCGTTCTTGCACTTGATGGCGAAGGTCTGCAGCTGACGGAAACCCAGCTTGTCGTAGAGTCGCTTGGCTTGCAGGTTGTCATGCAGCACCGACAGGTCCAGGTAGGCCAGGCCGCGGCTGGCATAGTGTTCGATCAGGTGGCGAACCAGCGCCTCGCCGACCCCGGGCCGGCTGCACTCGGGCGAGACCGCCAGGCACCACAGCGAGGAGCCGCCATCGGGATCCCGGAAGGCCTTGACGTGATTGAGGCCCATCACCGAGCCGATGATGGCGCCGCTGTCATCGTCTTCCGCCAGCCAGTAGACCGGACCGCCCTTGTGCCGGGGCGTCAGCCGCTCGGTGTCGACGGGCAGCATGTGTCGCTGCTGATAGAGCCGGTTGATCTCGCTCCAGTCTTGTGCGGAGCAGGCGCGGCGGATACGAAAGCCGCGATAGATCCGGCGCGCCGGGCGATAGTCGCTGAACCAGACCCGCAGGGTATCGCTAGGATCGAGAAACAGCTGCTGTGGCGCCTGGGCCAGCACCTGGTGCGGTGCGGCCACGTAGAGCGCGATGTCGCGCTCGCCCGGCGTTTCGGTGAGCAGCTCCTTGGCCAGACTGGCGGGATCGGGATAGGTGTGACCGACGAGCAGCCGTCCCCAGCCGCAATGGAGGCAGAGCGGCTGGGAGGTCGGATGGTCGCCTTCCGCCAGGCGTGCCTGCAGCCGTTCGTAGGAGGGCGTCTGGGCACGCTGGAGGCGCTGGTTGTAGCTGGTCGCTTTCATGTCTTGTGCACCCTCACAGTCCGTGTTCGCTCATCCAGAGGTTGAGCGCGGCGAGTTGCCAGAGCTTGGAACCACGCAGGGGCGTGATGCGATCGGCCGGATTGGTCAGCAGTCGATCGATCTCGGCGGTGTCGAACAGACCGCGATCCTGGCTGGGGTCCAGCAGCAGCTCGCGTACCCAGGTCAGGGTATTGCCTTCCAGGTGCTTGAGGCCCGGTACCGGGAAATATCCCTTGGGTCGGTCGATCACCTCCTGAGGAATGACCTTGCGCGCAGCGGCCTTGAGTACCTGCTTGCCGCCGTCGCCCAGTTTGAACTCGGCGGGTATGCGTGCCGAGAGTTCGGCCAGGCGATAGTCGAGGAAGGGCACCCGGGCTTCCAGGCCCCAGGCCATGGTCATGTTGTCGACCCGCTTGACCGGGTCATCCACCAGCATCACGGTGCTGTCCAGGCGCAGGGCCTTGTCGACCCCGGCGCTGGCGCCCGGCTTGGCGAAGTGCTGACGGACGAAGGCTTCGGCGGCGTCTTCTTCCAGGCGTACACCCGCCTGCACGGTGGCGGCGTACTGGGCGTAGTCGCGGTCGAAGAAGGCGGCGCGGTAGGCGGCGAAGGGATCGGCGGCGCCATGCACCTGGGGATACCAGTGGTAGCCGGCGAAGAGTTCGTCTGCGCCCTGACCGCTCTGGACCACCTTGCAGTGCTTGGAGACCTCACGGGAGAGCAGGTAGAAAGCGATGCAATCGTGGCTCACCATGGGCTCGCTCATGGCCGAGAAGGCGCGCGGCAGCTGCTGGATGATCTCGTCTTCGGCAATGCGCAACTGGTGGTGGCGAGTGCCATAGTGGTTGGCGATCAGATCCGAATACTGGAATTCGTCGCCGCGCTCGCCACCGGCATCCTCGAAGCCGATGGAGAAAGTCAGCAGGTCCTTGACGCCCGAGTCGTGCAGCAGGCCGACCAGCAGGCTGGAATCCACGCCCCCCGACAGCAACACGCCCACCTCGCGCGCGGCGCGTTGGCGGACCGCGACGGCATCCTTGAGGCCATGCAGGACCCGTTCGGCCCAATCGTCCAGAGTGTAGCGGCGCTCGTCTTCACGGGGGCCGTAGTCCAGGTTCCACCAGGTCTCCTGATGCTGCTGGCCCGAGGCATCCACGGTCATCCAGGTCGCTGGCGGCAGCTTCTGCACGCCCTTCAGGATGGTGCGCGGCGCTGGCACCACGGCATGGAAGTTCAGGTAGTGGTTGAGCGCGACCGGATCGATGCTTGTGTCGACGTCGCCGGCTTCCAGCAGGGCAGGCAGGCTGGAGGCGAATCTCAGGCGCTTGTCGGTGAACGACAGATACAGCGGCTTGATACCCAGGCGATCCCGGGCGATGAATAGCCGACCGCTGTCTCGCTCCCAGATGGCGAAGGCGAACATGCCGTTGAGCTTGGGCAGCATATCCTTGCCCCAGGCGTGATAAGCCTTGAGCAGGATTTCGGTGTCACCACCGGAATAAAAGCTATAACCCTTGGCTTCCAGCTCGGTACGCAGTTCCGGATAGTTGTAGATGGCGCCGTTGAACACCATCGACAGACCCAGTTCCGGCTCGATCATGGGTTGGCCCGAAGCTTCCGCCAGATCCATGATCTTCAGCCGGCGATGGCCCAGGGCAACCGGTCCCTGGCTGTGGAAGCCCCAGGCATCGGGTCCGCGCTGTTCGAGGCGGTGGGTAATGCGCTCCACCACGCTGATGGCTGCGGGTTGTTGATCGAAACGAAGCTCTCCGGCGATGCCGCACATGGTTCTGTGCCTCTTGAATCCTTGGGATGCGGCGCGGTGAGTTCAATCCCGAACCCGGCGTGCGCATCCAATGCGTGTGGACTTCTCGCGATCCTTGAGAAGCCAATGCAAGGGCGCTGTGCGTGTGGGAGGCGTGGAGCGGACAGGTCGTCTGTCTGGCGCTCCAGGTCTGAACGCACGCATCGACCGACAGCAGGTCTCAGAGAGGGTGGGGTGCCGCCGGTCAGGGCCTCAGGTTACGAGCCCCGGGCACGGCGGATGGTTCCATGCGAATGGCCGTGGCTGCCGCCACCGTCACAGGTGGGGCTGTCGGATCGGCTTCAATATGTTATAATGTATCTTTAATGTGCCGAAGACATCCTGTCATCGGTGCTCCAGATCAGGAGAGCCTTCATGAGACCCGGTATCCATCCCAACTACCGTCCCGTGCTGTTCCATGACACCACGTCGGACACCTATTTCCTGATTCGCTCCACCGCCGAGAGCGACCGCACCCAGGAATACGAAGGTCAGACGTATCCCTACATCAGCCTCGACGTGTCCAGCGCCTCCCACCCGATCTACACCGGCGAGCAGCGTCAGATGAAGGTCGAAGGCCGCGTCTCGAGCTTCAACAAGAAGTTCGCCGGCTTCCCGGGTGGCAACAGCAAGTAAGCGTCCCACGAGCAGCGCGCCGACTCAGCGTGCGCTGCTGACCCCTTCGAGGGTGGCGAAGGAGGTGTCCTTGGCGGTCAGCAGGAAATCCTGCATGAAGGGCGCCTCCAGCATGTCTTCGCGGATCGCCGCATAGAGCGTCGCATAGAGTCCCTTCTCTCCCAGTCGGCGCGCCGTGACATAGCCGCGTGAGCTGTATTCGTGGATCGCCCAGTTGGGCAAGCAGCAGACCCCGCGACCCGACGCCACCAGTTGCAGCATCATCACCGTCATTTCCGCCGTGCGAATCGACAGCGGCTCGACATCGGCCGGATCGAGAAAGCGGGTGAAGATATCCAAGCGATCGCGTTCCACCGGATAGGTGATCTGGGTCTCCTGAGCGAGATCCCCGGGCACGATGAAGGGACGCTGTGCCAGTGGGTGTTGGTTGGCCACCGCCAGCAGGGCTTCGTAGGTGAACAGCGGCACGTAGGTGACGCCCGAAAGATCCACCGGATCGGCTGTCACCACTAGATCCAGATCGCCTCGGGCCAGGGCGGGCAAGGGGGCGAAGGAGAAACCGGAGGCCAGGTCCAGCTCCACTTCCGGCCAGGAATCACGAAATTGATCGATGGTGGGCATCAGCCACTGGAAGCAGCTGTGGCATTCGATGGCCATGTGCAGCCGTCCCGCCGTTCCGCCCACCAGTCGTGCCAGGTCCCGCTCGGCACTGCGCAAGTGGGGCAGTACCGCATCGGCGGTCTGCAGCAGCCGCAGGCCGGCACTGGTGAAGCGGATGGGCTTGGTCTTGCGAATGAACAGGGGGGTGCCCAGGCGCTCTTCCAGTTCCTTGAACTGGTGGGAGAGGGCGGATTGGGTCAGGTGCAGACGCTCGGCTGCTTCCACCAGGCTGGAGGATTCGCGGAGAGCATGCAGGGTTTTCAGGTGGCGAAGTTCGAACATGGCGCTGGCACTGGACATAAAGGCGCATCATGAAGACTTTTCATGGTGCTGCCTATGTTCTACCGCGCTTGGCAAGCTGTTGCAGTGTCTGGCGTTGTGGAGAACATGGCGATCCCTGAGCGGATAACCCGCTCAGGAAAAGCTTTCTTCAGGCAGCGTTGCTGTCCTTGGCGGCCTGAGCCGGTTCCGAATGCGCGAGGAAGTCTTCCAGCGCAGCCCGTTCGGCATCGGTGAATACCAGGCCCAGCTTGGTCCGCCGCCAGAGCACGTCATCGGCACTGGTGACCCACTCGTAGCGTTGCAGATATTCCACCTCGCGCACATGGAGATCAGCGCCCAGCACCGCACCCAGGTCCTCAATCGAGCGCGAATCACCCAGCAGGGTCCAGACGCGACTGCCATAGGTGGTCGCCCAGCGCTGCGCCAGGGCAGGCGTCAGGCCACTGACCTTGTCCAGCAATTCACGAGTCAGCGCCTGCGGCGTGGTCATGTTTTCGCCACCGGGCAGCGGTGCGGAGGCTGTCCAGCTGGTGCCGAGCTTGGGGAAGAAGGGCTGCAGCTGCGCCATTGCCGACTCGGCGAGCTTGCGGTAGGTGGTCAGCTTGCCACCGAATACCGACAGTAGTGGCGCGCCCTGTTCTTCAGCCAGCGACAGGGTGTAGTCGCGGGTGATGGCGGAAGGATTGTCCGACTCGTCGTCGCACAGCGGACGGACACCGGAGAAGGTGTGCAGGACATCGTCCCGGCTGAGTTGCTTGCGGAAGTGAGCATTGGCCACGCCCAGCACATAGTCGATTTCCTGATCGGTGATGGTCACCTTGGCCGGGTCGCCCTGGTATTCGCGATCCGTGGTGCCGACCATGGTGTACTGGCCCAGGTAGGGGATGGCGAAGACGATGCGGCGGTCTTCGTTCTGCATGATGTAGGCCTGGTCGCCTTCATACAGCTTGGGCACGATGACATGGCTGCCCTGGATCAGGCGGATGCCATAGGGCGACTTCTGCTGCAGGTCCTGGCGAATGAAGCTGGCGACCCAGGGGCCTGCCGCGTTCACCAGCGCCTTGGCACGAATCTGCCGACGGCCCTGAGGGCCCTCGATCTCGACGTCCCAATGACCGTCAACCCGACGGGCGCTGACGCAACGGGTACGGGTCACGATGTCGGCCCCCTTGTCGCGCGCCTGCATGGCGTTGAGCACTACCAGGCGGGCATCGTCCACCCAGCAATCGGAATATTCGAAGCCGCGCTTGATCTCGGCCTTGAGCGGTCCTTGCGCGTCGAACTTGAGGCCACGGGAGCCCGGCAGCTTTTCCCGCTTGCCCAGGTGGTCATAAAGGAAGAGGCCAGCACGGATCATCCAGGCCGGCCGCAGGTGCGGGCGGTGCGGCAGGACGAAGCGCATGGGCTTGACGATATGCGGCGCCTTGGCCAGCAACACCTCGCGCTCGGCCAGGGCTTCACGCACCAAGCGAAATTCGTGGTGTTCCAGATAGCGGAGGCCACCGTGGATCAGCTTGCTGCTGGCGGAAGAGGTGTGACTCGCCAGATCGTCGCGTTCACAGAGAAACACCGACAGTCCACGACCCGCTGCATCGGCCGCAATGCCTACGCCATTGATGCCACCACCGATGACGGCGAGATCGTAAGTCCGGGGAGTTGCAGTGGATGCCTGGGCCATGATGCCTCCTGTGAAACGAACATAATTATTCGGTTTCGAACATAATAGCCCAGCAAAAACACAGGTTCTAGCCAAGCCTGTGTCTTCAGACCGCCAAAACGAAAAAAAACGAATATTGAGGAGGGCGAGGCGACGAATGGTCGCCCCCTCGGACTAGTGCGAGCGTGCCACTTCCACCTTGACCTGCCACTCGCGCAGGCAGCGAGCGAAGGCGGGCGAGGGTTCCTGCTCGGTGAAGAGCTGGTCGATCTGTTCGAGGCTGCCCAGTCGAATCATGGCGTTGCGGCCGAATTTGCTGGAGTCGGCGGCGAGAAACACCTGGCGGGCGTTATGGATGATGGCCTGGGAGACGCAGACTTCCTGATAGTCGAAATCCAGCAGGGTGCCGTCCTCGTCGATGCCGCTGATGCCAACCAGGGCGTAGTCGACCTTGAACTGCTTGATGAAGTCAGCGGTAGCCTGACCCACCACGCCACCGTCACTGCGTACCTTGCCGCTGGCGATGAGGACGTCGAAATCGTCCTTAGCGCTGAGGATGTTGGCCACATGGAGGTTGTTGGTGATGATTTTGAGGCTGCGATGCCCGAGCAGGGCATGGGCGATGGCCTCGGTGGTGGTACCGATGTTGATGAAGAGCGAGGCGTGGTCGGGTACGGCGGCGGCCACGGCTTCGGCGATCAGGCGCTTTTCCTCGCGCATCTGACCGGCCCTCATGCTGTATTCGGTATTTTCCACGCTGGAATCATGGGCGGCGCCGCCATGGTAGCGTCGCAGCAGGCCGGCTTCGGCGAGCTGATTGATGTCACGACGGATCGTCTGGGGGGTCACGGAGAAATGCTGGGCCAGCTCTTCGATGCTGACGTAGCCACGCTCACGAACCAGTTCGAGAATCTGCTGTTGGCGAGGCGCCAGGCTCATTACGGCTTCCTTGAGGTGATCGAGTAAATTCACAGAGGATGCCGTAGGTCGTTCATAGTGGAAAGCGCTTGTCGCGCAAAGCAACACCGGCGTCGGAAGACGCCGGTCGTTTCGCTGTCAGTCGAGTGCCCAACCGCGGGTCCGCTCGACGGCTTTCTTCCAGCCCTTGTACAGGGTGTCTCTCTTGCTCGGGTCACAGGCCGGTTCGAAGACCCGCTCGATGGTGCTCTTGCTGCGCAACTCGTCCAGGCTGCTCCAGAAGCCGGTAGCGAGGCCGGCGAGATAGGCCGCGCCCAGGGCGGTGGTCTCCTTCATTTCCGGCCGCTCGACGCGAGTGCCGAGCACGTCCGCCTGGAATTGCATGAGGAAGTTGTTGGCGGTAGCGCCACCGTCCACGCGCAGCGACTTCAGGGCTTCACCGGCGTCCTGCTGCATGGCGTCCAGCACGTCGCGGGTCTGGAAGGCGATGGATTCCAGGGTGGCGCGGATGATGTGATCCACCTTGACGCCACGGGTCAGGCCGAACAGGGCGCCCCGGGCATAGGGGTCCCAGTAGGGTGCGCCCAGACCGGTGAAGGCCGGGACCAGGTAGACGCCGTTGCTGTCGGTCACCTTGGTGGCGAAGTACTCGGAGTCCAGGGAATCGTTGATCACCTTGAGTTCGTCGCGCAGCCATTGCACGGTGGAGCCGCCGTTGAAGATGGCGCCTTCCAGGGCATAGTTGACCTCGCCGCGGGGACCGCAGGCGATGGTGGTCAGCAGGCCGTGCTGGGACTGCACGGCCTTCTCGCCGGTGTTCATCAGCAGGAAGCAGCCGGTGCCATAGGTGTTCTTGGCCTGGCCTGGCTCCACGCACATCTGGCCGAACAGCGCCGCCTGCTGGTCACCGGCGATACCGGCGATCGGGATGCCGGTGGTCTGGGTGCTGCCCAGGTGCGCATGCCCATAGACCTCGGAAGACGACTTCACCTCCGGCAGCATCTCGCGCGGGATATCCAGCACCTCGAGCATGGTGGCATCCCACTCACGCTTGTGGATATCGAACAGCAGGGTGCGCGAGGCGTTGGTGTAGTCGGTCACATGGGCCTTGCCCTGGGTCATCTTCCAGATCAGCCAGGTGTCCACGGTGCCGAACAGCAACTCGCCACGGCGGGCGCGCTCGCGGCTGCCTTCCACGTGATCGAGGATCCACTTGATCTTGGTGCCCGAGAAATAGGGGTCGATCACCAGGCCCGTGGTCTTGCGGATATGGTCTTCCATGCCATCACGCTTGAGCTGGTCGCAGATCGCGGTGCTCTGGCGGCTCTGCCAGACGATGGCGTTGTAGATGGGACGGCCGGTGGTCTTGTCCCAGACGATGGCGGTTTCGCGCTGGTTGGTGATGCCGATGGCCGCGATCTGCTCGTTGCTGATGCTGGCCTGGGCCAGGGCCTCGACGAAGACGGCGCTCTGGGTTGCCCAGATTTCCATTGGATCATGTTCTACCCAGCCAGCCTGCGGATAGATCTGCGCGAATTCGCGCTGGGCGATGGTCACCACGTTGGCGTTGCGGTCCAGGACGATGGCGCGGGAGCTGGTAGTGCCCTGGTCGAGCGCGACGATGTACTGCTTGTTCTGGTCGGTCATGGTCGTGTTCCTTATTGTGATTCGCGGCGATCAGGACGCTTTGGAAGCGGAGTTCACTTCGGTACGGGAGCTTGCCTCGGCCTTGGCTGGAACATCGCAGGCACCCGAGGCCAGGCCGGGCAGGTGACGGCAGATCAGCGCCTTGTAACCAGCGGCGCCCAGGCAGGCACCGACGATGGGGCCGAAGATGGGTACCAGGAAGTAGGGGATGTCGCGGCCGCCGGTGAAGGCGATCTCACCCCAACCCGCGAAGAAGGTCATCAGCTTGGGTCCGAAATCCCGAGCCGGGTTCATGGCGAAACCGGTCAGCGGGCCCATGGAGCCGCCGATGACGGCGATCAGCAGACCGATCAGCAGAGGTGCAAGAGGACCGCGGGGCAGGCCGTTGCCGTCGTCGGTGAGGGCCATGATCATGGCCAGCAGAATGGCGGTGATGACGGCCTCGACCAGGAAGGCCTGACCGACCGACAGGGACGGATGGGGATAGGTCGAGAAGACACCGGCCAGCTCCAGGCTTGCCTGGCTGCCGCGGACCATGTGGTGCGCCTGTTCATAATCGAAAAACAGGCTGCTGTAGAGGCCGTAGACCAGCGCCGCGCCGCAGAAGGCACCGGCGACCTGGGCCAGGATGTAGGCCGGAACCTTGCGTCTTTCGAAGCCACCGAACAACCAGAGGGCGATGGTGACCGCCGGGCTCAGGTGCGCACCGGAAACACCGGCGGACAGATAGACCGCCATGCTCACGCCGACGCCCCAGATGATACTGATTTCCCACAGCCCAAGGGTGGCACCGCCGACTTTCGCCGCCGCCACGCAACCGGTACCGAAGAAGATGAGCAGGGCAGTACCGAGGAATTCGGCGATGCATTGACCGCGTAGAGTTGGAGCGAGAAGAGTACTCATGGGGGAGCCTCATGGTTGTTGTATTTATAGGTGGCCCTAGAGCCATTTGTTCGCAACCGAAAATCTAATTTCAAATATGAAAACTGTCAAAGCTCCTGAGCGCAAAAACAGTGACGACGTTCGACAATTCATTGCCAATGCGACGCCGCCTGCTACTTTGGTCATATAGGCCCGAGCGACAACCTGCCCGTTATCAGGTCTGAAGTAATGATGTCGCTGCCAGAGCCTGCCTGAGACCAGGTGCTTACGCGACCTCACGCCTGCTGTTCTTTCTTTCTGCCCAGGTAGCGCGCATGTCCCTAGAATTTCACCAGGTCGATGCCTTCACCGATCAACCCTTTCGTGGCAACCCTGCGGCCGTGTACCGCCTGGACAGCTGGCCTGCCGACGATCTGCTGCAACGGATCGCCACCGAGCACAACCTATCGGAAACCGCCTTCGTGGTGCGTGAGGGCGAGACCTGGCGGATCCGCTGGTTCACCCCGCGCGTTGAGGTGCCGCTGTGTGGCCATGCCACCCTGGCCGCTGCCCATGTGCTGTTCGAAAGCTATGGGGAAGCAGGCGATCGGCTGGAGTTCATCAGTCAGTCCGGTGTGTTGCGGGTGTTTCGCGAGGCCGAGGGGCTGCTGGCGCTCGATTTTCCGGCACTGGTCCCCTCGGAGCTGGGTGTGACCCCTGAGCTGGAGCGAGCCCTGCGAGTCTCGCCCGTGGATGCCCTGGCGGCTGACAAGCTGCTGGTGCTGCTGGAGTCGGAGGAGGCCGTGCGCGAGTGCAAGCCGGACCTGACCGCCATCGCCAGGCTGCCCTGGCAGGGCGTCATCGTCACTGCCCGGGGGCGGGACGTCGACTTCGTCTCGCGCTTCTTCGCGCCGGCAGTTGGTGTGGACGAAGATCCAGTCACCGGCTCGGCCCATTGCAGCCTGATCCCCTATTGGTCGCGACGGCTGGCCAAGCGCATGCTCACCGCACAACAGCTCTCGGCGCGGGGAGGTCAGCTCTGGTGTCGGCTCGACGGAGACCGGGTGAGTATTGCCGGACGCGCGGTCACCGTATTCAGGGGCCAGCTGCTGCTGTGAACCGGCCGCCTCGGATGCCTGGCGCATCCAAGGCGGCTAGCGTCCTCAGGCGTGCAGCGGCGGTGCGATGAGGAATTCGAGCAGCGCCTTCTGGGCGTGGAGGCGATTTTCGGCTTCGTCCCAGACCACGGCTCGGGGATCGTCCAGCAGGGTATGGCTGATCTCCTCGCCACGGTGGGCCGGCAGGCAGTGCATGAACAGCACGTCCTCGGCGGCGCCGTCGAGCAGTTCGGCATTGACCTGATAGGGCTTGAAGGCTGCCAGACGCAGGCGGGTTTCCTCTTCCTGCCCCATGGAGGTCCAGACGTCGGTACTGACGAGGTGCGCCTGGGCCACGGCCTCACGCGGATCCCGGGTCAGCTGAACCCGATCACCGGCGCGTTCGAGAAAGCGCGGATTGGGCTCATAGCCCTCCGGGCAGGCGATGCGCAGGGTGAAGTCGAGTTGCTCGGCCGCCTCGATGTAGCTGTTGCACATGTTGTTACCATCGCCGATCCAGGCCACGGTCTTGCCGCGGATGTCGCCCCGGTGTTCGAAGAAGGTCTGCATGTCCGCCAGCAGCTGGCAGGGATGCAGGTCGTCCGACAGGCCATTGATCACCGGTACCTGGGAGTTGGCCGCGAAGGTGGTCAGCATCTCGTGGGCATAGGTGCGGATCATCACGCCATCGAGCATGCTGGACATGACCCGGGCACTGTCCGGGACTGGCTCGCCGCGGCCGAGTTGGGTATCGCGGGAGGACAGGAAGATCGCCTGGCCGCCGAGCTGGATCATGCCGGCCTCGAAAGAGAGGCGGGTACGAGTCGAGGCCTTCTCGAAGATCATACCCAGGACGCGATTACGCAGGGGCTCGTGGAGCATGCCCTGGTTGCGCAACGCCTTGAGTTCGATGCCGCGTGCGATGAGTTGCCGGAGTTCCTCGGGGGAACAATCCATGAAAGAGAGAAAGTGGCGAACCGTCATTTCGTTACCCTAGCGTCCCGTCCCGGTAACGGCCACCCGTGAAGGGCGCGGCGAACCTGAGAGCATGCCGTTTTACACGGCGGAAAGACCAAAGGCGAAATGGTATAAGTTCATGTCGCATTTTACCACCATCGCACGCTGGCACCTTTTCAGGCCTGCCAACGCGCGGTGGGGTAGAGGTCGGGAGCACTCCGGACAAAGTGCTCCGGCAGGGCTTACAGCAGGTCAGCGGGAACGTTGCCGCCATTGTCGGCGAGTTTCTGCAGGACGGCCTTGTGCAGCCACATGTTCATCTCGGCAGAGTCGCTCATCTTGTCGGCAGGGCAGTTCAGTTCCTTGGCCAGTTCCTGGCGCGCGGTCAGGCTGCTGTCCAGGTCGAGGAGCTTGAGCAGGTCGACGATGGAGGTCTTCCAGTTGAGCTGTTCGCCTTTCTGGGCGGCCAGGCCGTCGAGCTTGGCGGCGACGTCTACCTGGCTCATGGGGGCGGCGCTGCCGGTCGAAGCCGGGTTGCCGGCGGGTGCGGCGGTATCGGTCGCGCCAGCGGTGGGGGCTGCGGCGGGGGTATCCGCGTGGGCTTCACCGATGCCGAGCTTCGAGAGGATCTTGCTGAACAGGCTCATGGAGTTCTCCTGGGGTCTTGGATCAGGCGCATCACGTGGCGCCTACCCTTAACCTGACCACAGCCTCGCCGCCAAAGTTTGCCAAGTGGCCTACCGAATCACCGCCGGCGGAGCGAACGGCCTTGAATGGGCGTGGTCGATTGGCAGGTCGAGCCGCGCCTGTTTCGGGCTGGACGTCGCGGAAATCCCGGCGTTCCACCGGCCTTTCCGTTACAATCGTCCCACCGTATTAGCGAGGTGCATCGTGGAAATCATCGATACCATCAAAGACCAGATTGCCAACAATCCTGTGCTGCTCTACATGAAGGGTTCGCCGAACGCGCCTCAGTGCGGCTTCTCTTCCCGTGCCGCTCAGGTACTGATGGCCTGTGGCGAAAAATTCGCCTATGTCGATATCCTGCAGAATCCGGAAATCCGCGCCAATCTGCCCAAGTACGCCAACTGGCCGACCTTTCCCCAGCTGTGGGTTGGCGGCGAGCTGGTCGGCGGCAGTGATATCCTGGCCGAGCTGTACGAGAAGGGTGAGCTGCAGACCCTGATCAAGCAGGCCGTGGAGCAGAAGGACGCCTGAGTCCTCCGCCACAAAAAAAGCCCGCATCATGCGGGCTTTTTCATGGGCGTCTGCTCGATCAATCGTCGTCGTGCATCTGCGACTGGATGTAGTTCTCGATCCCGACGCTGGCGATGAGGCTCAGCTGGGTTTCCAGCCAATCGATGTGCTCTTCCTCGGATTCGAGGATGCTCTTGAGCATGTCGCGGCTCACGTAGTCCCGCACGCTTTCACAGTAGGTGATGGCTTCACGCAGGTCAGCCACGGCGCTGATCTCCAGGCGCAGGTCGCACTGGATCATCTCCTGGGTGTTCTCGCCGATCATCAGCTTGCCCAGATCCTGCAGGTTGGGCAGGCCTTCCAGGAACAGGATGCGCTCGATCAGGCGATCGGCGTGCTTCATCTCGTCGATGGATTCCTTGTACTCGTGATGACCCAGCTTGCGGATACCCCAGTCGTTGTACATCCGCGAGTGCAGGAAATACTGGTTGATGGCCACCAGTTCGTTGCCGAGGATCTTGTTCAAATGCTGGATGACGGTGATATCGCCTTTCATGGCCGGACCTGCAAATCGGGTGGGATTGCCGGCAGTCTGAGCGTGGAAGGGCCCTTTGTCAAAAGCTTAAGTTGTTGAAAAATCGACGAAAATCGAACGGTAATCGAAAGCTTTTCCATCCTTTCCGTAAGCGTTTGATTAGACAATAAAAAAGCCGGACGCAAGGTCCGGCTTTTTTTGCAGGGATGTCGCTCAGGCGCGCGGGACGTCCAGGGCGTAGGCGAGCTGCTGGGCACCATGCAGCTCACCGAGGGTTTCCTTGACGACCTGCTTGGCGAGGCAGGCGCACTTGCCGCACTGGGTGGCGCAACCCGTGCTTTCCCGGACTTCCCGATAACTGCAGCAGCCTTCATAGATGGCTTCGCGAATATGCTTGTCGGTCACGCCACGGCAAAGACACACGTACATGGATCGCCTGCTGTATGAGTGGAGGTGCCGCCAAAGCTAATGACAATGAGAATGATTGTCAAAGTTGTAGGCGGCAAAATCTCATCAAAGGCCTTCTGGGCGACAGGCGGTTGTCAGATCAGTCCAGGTCGACCCAGCCGCCCATTTCTCGCCACCGATTGACGATGCCGCAAAACAGCTCGGCGGTCTTCTCGGTGTCGTAACGGGCCGAGTGGGCTTCACGATTGTCGAACTCGATGCCGGCCGCCTGGCAGGCCTTGGCCAGTACCGTCTGACCATAGGCCAGACCGGCCAGGGTGGCGGTATCGAAGCTGGAGAACGGGTGGAAGGGGTTGCGCTTCAGGCCGCAGCGCAGCACCGCGGCATTGAGAAAGCCCAGATCGAAGCTGCTGTTATGGCCGACCAGGATGGCTCTCTTGCAGCCGCTGGCCTTGAGCGACTTGCGTACACCCTTGAAGATCTCGCTCAGCGCCTGCTCTTCGCCCACTGCCATGCGCAGCGGATGGTCGAGCTTGATGCCGGTGAACTCCAGCGCCGCAGCTTCGATATTGGCGCCAGCGAAGGGCTCGACGCGGAAGAAATAGGTGTGATCCGGATAGAGCACTCCTTCCTCGTCCATGGCCACGGTGGTGGCGGCGATTTCCAGCAGGGCATCG
The DNA here is from genome assembly GCF_965111925.1 of Pseudomonas sp. Marseille-Q7302. NCBI lineage: Bacteria > Pseudomonadati > Pseudomonadota > Gammaproteobacteria > Pseudomonadales > Pseudomonadaceae > Pseudomonas > Pseudomonas sp. Marseille-Q7302. The sequence continues at coordinate 1,964,139 of NZ_CBCOPK010000001.1, forward strand.
GTGGCGGCGTTGAAGCCGCCGGTCTCGACGTCGATCACCACCGGCAGATAGCCGCGGAAGCGGCGCGCCATGGGGATGCGCGAGTCGGACATGGGCTGGCTGGCATCCAGTTCGTCGCTGAAGGTCTCATCCATGCTCATACGCTCACCTCCAGACGCCAGCGCAAGGTCTCGCCCGCGCGCAGGGGAACCACCTCGTGATCGCCAAAGGGGAGGGAGGCCGGCGCCTGCCAGTCCTCGCGCACCAGGGTCACGGTCTCGGTGTTGCGCGGCAGGCCATAGAAGTCAGGGCCGAAGTGGCTGGCGAAGCCTTCCAGGCGGTCGAGGGCGTCGCGGCTCTCGAAGGCTTCGGCATAGAGCTCGAGCGCACCGTAGGCGGTATAGCAGCCGGCACAACCGCAGGCCGCTTCCTTGGCGTGACGGGCGTGGGGCGCCGAGTCGGTGCCGAGGAAGAACTTGGGGTTGCCGCTGGTGGCGGCGTCCAGCAAGGCGCTCTGGTGGGTGTTGCGCTTGAGGATCGGCAGGCAATAGAAATGCGGCCGGATGCCGCCCACCAGCATGTGGTTGCGGTTGTACAGCAGGTGATGGACGGTGATGGTGGCACCCACGTTGGCCGGGGCCTCGCGCACGAAGGCAGCGGCGTCGCCCGTGGTGATATGTTCGAACACCACCTTCAGCGTCGGGAAGCGCTGGACGATACGCACCAGGTGCTCGTCGATGAATTTCTTCTCGCGGTCGAAGACGTCCACCTCGGCATGGGTGACCTCGCCATGCACCAGTAGCGGCAGGCCGATCTCAGCCATGGCTTCCAGGGTCGGGAAGAGATTGTCGAGGGAGGTGACCCCGGAATCGGAGTTGGTGGTGGCTCCGGCCGGATAGAGCTTGGCGGCATGCACGAAACCGCTGGCCTTGGCGCTGCGCACGTCTTCCGGGCTGGTGCGATCGGTGAGGTAGAGCACCATCAGCGGCTCGAAGCGGCTGCCCGCCGGACGTGCGGCCAGGATGCGCTCGCGGTAGTCGGCGGCCTGCTCGGCATTGCGCACCGGTGGTACCAGGTTGGGCATGACGATGGCGCGACCGAATTCGCGGGCGGCGTCGGCGACGGTCTGCGGCAGGGCGGCGCCGTCGCGCAGGTGAATGTGCCAGTCATCGGGACGGGCAAGGGTGATCCGGTCGGTCATGCGGGATTCCAGGCTGCGGGAAAGTGGGGAAATGCTACCGGAAAAGGGGGTAGCCGGCACCCGTGCAGCGGGATCGCGCTCAAGTTTTCCGCGCCCTTGACCGATATGAAGCCCAGGTACTTTTTTCTTTCCGGAGCTCGACGTGCGCTCGCGTTACCTCTTCCTTTCCTGTCTGCTGCTCTCCGTTCCGGCCTGGGGGATGACCTTCCAGAGTCGGCTCGAGAGCGTGGAGTGGAAGGTGGAGGGCGACATCTTCGCCTGTCGGCTGCTGCAGCCCATCCCGCGCTTCGGCAGCGGTGGTTTCCTGCGCCGCGCCGGCGAGGCCACGGTATTCGAGCTGCGCCCCAACGGTCAGTGGTTGCCAGTGGGCAGCGCCAGCCTCAAGGCCGCGGCGGTGCCCTGGAAGCCGGGCCTTGGCGACATCAGCCTCGGCTCGGTCAAGGTGGTGGAGGGGGAGCAGGCCCTGACGACCAGCGCGCAGCAGGCTCAGCGCCTGCTGGCGGGATTGATGGAAGGGCGCATGCCGCAGGTCAGTCGGCCGGGTGCCCTGGATGACCGCGTCGTGGTCCGGCTGCTGCCCGTGCACTTCGAGCCGGCCTACCAGCAGTTCCAGGCCTGTACCCAGAAGCTGCTGGCGGTCAACTTCGAGCAGATTCGCCATTCCCAGGTCGGCTTCCCGGGCGGTGGCGATACCCTGGACGACAGCGCCAAGGCCAAGCTCGATCTCATCGACGAGTACCTGAAGGCCGATCCAACGGTCAACCACGTCATCGTCTCGGGCTACAGCGACAACCAGGGCACCCGGCTGGACAATCGCCAGGAATCCCGGCTGCGTGCCATCGCCGTGATGGAGTACCTGAAGACCAAGGGCCTCCCCGCGGAGCAGATCGAGTTGCGCTTCTTTGGCGAGCAGTATCCACTCGCACCCAACAACAGCAAGACCAACCGGGCGCTCAACCGGCGCGTGACCCTGGTGTTCTCGCGAGTGCCGCCAAGCAGCGAGCCAGCGGCCGCGCCGACCACCAGTACCGCGGCCAATCCGAGTGAGCCACCGGCGCCGACCCCCGCCCCGCCAGCCAAGCCCAAGGGCTGATCCGCTGCAACCGCATGTCGCCCAGACATCAGAGTGCGTCGCGCCTCTGTAAAAGCGGCGATACCACCAGTAGAATTACCGCTTTCCGACTCAATGCAACACACGGGAGCGAACGGCATGGCGGATGTGAAGAAGGTAGTCCTGGCGTATTCCGGCGGCCTGGACACCTCGGTGATCCTCAAGTGGCTGCAGGATACCTATAACTGCGAAGTGGTGACCTTCACCGCTGACCTCGGCCAGGGCGAGGAAGTCGAACCGGCACGCGCCAAGGCCCAGGCCATGGGCGTCAAGGAAATCTACATCGACGACCTGCGTGAAGAGTTCGTCCGCGACTTCGTCTACCCGATGTTCCGCGCCAATACCGTCTACGAAGGCGAGTACCTGCTAGGTACGTCCATCGCCCGTCCGCTGATCGCCAAGCGCCTGATCGAGATCGCCAACGAGACCGGCGCCGATGCCATCTCCCACGGCGCCACCGGCAAGGGCAACGACCAGGTGCGCTTCGAGCTGGGCGCCTATGCGCTCAAGCCGGGCGTCAAGGTGATCGCCCCCTGGCGCGAGTGGGACCTGCTCTCCCGCGAGAAGCTGATGGACTACGCCGAAAAGCACCAGATCCCGATCGAGCGTCACGGCAAGAAGAAGTCGCCGTACTCCATGGATGCCAACCTGCTGCACATCTCCTATGAGGGTGGCGTGCTGGAAGACACCTGGACCGAGCACGAAGAAGACATGTGGCGCTGGACCAAGTCCCCGGAAGCCGCGCCGGACACCCCGACCTACATCGAGCTGACCTACCGCAATGGTGACATCGTCGCCATCGACGGCCAGGAGCTGAGCCCGGCCACCGTACTGGCCGAACTGAACCGCATCGGCGGCGAGAACGGCATCGGTCGCCTGGACATCGTCGAGAACCGCTATGTGGGCATGAAGTCCCGTGGCTGCTACGAGACCCCCGGTGGCACCATCATGCTCAAGGCGCACCGCGCCATCGAGTCCATCACCCTCGACCGCGAAGTGGCCCACCTCAAGGACGAGCTGATGCCCAAGTACGCCAGCCTGATCTACACCGGCTACTGGTGGAGTCCGGAGCGGCTGATGCTGCAGAAGATGATCGACGCCTCCCAGGCCAGCGTGAACGGCGTGGTACGCCTGAAGCTGTACAAGGGCAACGTCATCGTCGTCGGTCGCAAATCCGACGAGTCGCTGTTCGACGCCAACATCGCCACCTTCGAAGAAGACGGCGGCGCCTACAACCAGGCCGACGCGGCGGGCTTCATCAAGCTCAACGCCCTGCGCATGCGCATTGCCGCGGGCAAGGGTCGCACCCTGCTGTAAGGGTGGCGACGCCATGCGAAACCCCAGCCTAGGCTGGGGTTTTTTTATGGCTTACAGGTCGAAGTCGTACTCGGAGATCTGCCGCTTGAGTCGGCGTTCTTCGAGCATGTCGTCGATCAGGCGCCGCTTGGTCAGGTTGGTCTTGCTGACGACGGGTTCCACCGTTTCGGGCGCTTCGCCATCGCTCTCGAAATCGTCGTCTACATCGATATCGCTTTTGTCTTCGGCCATTGGTAACTCCTGCAAGGCTGGACAGGGTCACACGCCAGTCATCGACAGGGCTGCGGGACCTTTTCGCGCACCTTATAGCGACAAAGCAGGGGCTGGTAAAAAAGATTTTTTCAATCGCTGAAGGGCTTTGGTGAGCCCTTTTTCAATCGTCCGAGGTTTTTGCCTTGTATTCGCAGAGGTCCTCGATGCGGCAACTGCCACAGCGAGGCTTACGCGCCTGGCAGACGTAGCGGCCATGCAGGATGAGCCAGTGGTGGGCATCCAGCAGGTAATCCTTGGGCACCACCTTGAGCAGCTTGAGCTCGACCTCCACCACGTTCTTGCCAGGGGCCAGGTTGGTCCTGTTGCTGACCCGGAAGATGTGGGTATCCACCGCCATGGCGATCTGCCGGAAGGCCGTGTTGAGCACCACGTTGGCGGTCTTGCGACCGACCCCGGGCAGGGCTTCCAGGGCTTCGCGGGTCTGGGGTACCTCGCCGCCATGGCGCTCCAGCAGCAGCCGGCAGGTTTCGATGACGTTCTTGGCCTTGCCGTTGTAGAGGCCGATGGTCTTGATGTACTCCGACAGCCCTGCCACGCCCAGGTCAAGGATGGCCTGGGGCGTGTTGGCCACCGGATAGAGGCGCGCGGTGGCCTTGTTGACGCTGACGTCGGTGGCCTGGGCGGAAAGGATCACCGCGATCAGCAACTCGAAGGGCGAGGCATAGGCCAACTCCGTCTTGGGGTCGGGATTGTCCTCGTGCAGACGACGAAAGATTTCCAGGCGTTTGGCGGCGTTCATCGGGCGGTTCGCTCTTCGAGGGCGGCGAGATGAGAGGCGGCCTGCTGCGCGGCGCTGCCCAGCGCTTCGAGTTGCTCGCGCTGTTCGGCGGTGGGCGTGGCCCCAAAGGCGCGTTCGGCCCTGGTCAGCTGGGCACGCGCCAGGGTAGCGGCGATCCGCGCCTGCTTGAGGGCGGCGGGATCGGTAGCGGCCGTCGCCAGGGCAGGTGCGCTGGCAGTGACGGGCGCTTGCTGCGCCTTGTCCAGGGCCGCCTGGGCCTGCTGGGCGGCTTCACGCAACTGCTGTACCTGGGTTTCCAGTGCGGGCGTGCCGTATTGGACCAGTTGCCGTTCGGCCTTCTGCAGGGCGACACGCGCCATGGCGGCAGCGATCTTCAGCGGCTTGAGCGAGGATTCCGCCGTGGCGGGGGGCTCTGCAACCGTGGCGGTCGCAGGTGGCACCTGACGGCGCTGGCGCTCGGCGTCCAGCCGTTCGCGGTCCCGCTGCAGGCGTGCCTGGCGGGCGTCAAAGCGGCTGCGGTAGTACTGCGCGCGCTGACGTTCAGCCTGGCGATCGACCGGTGCCGGTACCGCCACCAGATCGATGCAGTCCACCGGACAGGGCGCCAGGCACAGCTCGCAACCACTGCATTCGCTTTGGATGACCGTGTGCATCAGCTTGGCCGCGCCGAGGATGGCGTCGGTGGGGCAGACCTGGATGCACTTGGTACAGCCGATGCACTCGGCTTCGCGAATCACCGCGCGCTGGCTGGGCGTGACCGGATAGGGCGAGTCCAGTGGCAGGGTCGGGCGCTGCAGCAGGGTGGAAAGCTCGACGATGGTGGCTGCACCCCCGGGCGGGCACTTGTTGTGCGCCTCGCCCGCGGCGATGCCGGCGGCATAGGGCTGGCAGCCGGGATGGCCGCACTTGCCGCACTGGGTCTGGGGCAGCAGGGCGTCGATGGCGGTGATGAGGGTAGCGTGGGCGTTCATGATCGAGGTCGGGCTGGGGGAAGAACGGCGCCCTGGGGCGCCGTCTCTGTCACATCACCCGCTGGCCGGGCTTGGCGCCGCTGTCAGGGCTGAGCAGATGGATCTCGCTGCCGCCAGGGCCGGCGGCCAGGACCATGCCTTCGGAGACGCCGAACTTCATCTTGCGCGGCGCCAGGTTGGCGACGTACAGGGTCAGGCGACCTTCGAGCTGACTCGGCTCCGGGTAGGCGCTCTTGATGCCGGAGAAGACGTTGCGCTTGGCATCGCCGATGTCCAGGGTCAGGCGCAGGAGCTTGTCGGCGCCTTCGACGAATTCGGCCTTTTCGATCAGGGCGATGCGCAGGTCGACCTTGGAGAAGGTGTCGAAATCAATGGTCTCGGCCAGCGGGGCCTTGGTCAGTTCGCCATTGCCGGCGGGCTGGGCAGTGGCCTGGGCGGCCAGGTCTTCCTTGGAAGCGTCGATCATGGTCTGCACCTTGGCGGGTTCGATGCGGGTGAGCAGGGGCTGGAAGGCATTGAGCTGATGATTGGCCAGGCGGGTGTCGAGGTCGGCCCAGGTCAGGGGGGCGACGTTGAGGAAGGCCTCGGCGGCGGCGGTCAGGTTGGGCAGTACCGGCTTGAGCAGGATCGCCAGCTGGCGGAACAGCTCGATGCCCTGGGCGCAGATGGCCTGGACTTCGTCGGCCTTGCCGTCCTGCTTGGCCAGGCTCCAGGGCGCCTTGTCGGCGATCCAGGCGTTGGCTCGGTCGGCCAGGGCCATGATCTCGCGCATGGCACGGCCGAAGTCACGGGTCTCGTAGGCCTCGGCGATGCTGGGCGTGGCGGCGCGGAAGGCGGCTTCCAGCTCGGGGGCGGCCTGGGCGTCCACCAGCAGGCCGGCGTTACCCTTGTGGATGAAGCCGGCGCAGCGGCTGGCGATGTTGACCACCTTGCCCACCAGGTCGGAATTGACCTTCTGCACGAAGTCCTCGAGGTTCAGGTCAATGTCCTCGACGTGGCGCGAGAGCTTGGCGGCGAAGTAGTAGCGCAGGTATTCGGGATTCAGATGATCCAGGTAGGTGCGCGCCTTGATGAAGGTGCCGCGGGACTTGGACATCTTCTGGCCGTCGACGGTAAGGAAACCGTGGACGTTCAGCGCCGTCGGCTTGCGGTAGCCGGCGCCTTCGAGCATGGCCGGCCAGAACAGCGCATGGAAGTTGACGATGTCCTTGCCGATGAAGTGGTACAGCTCGGCCGCGCTGTCCTTGGCCCAGTAGGCGTCGAAGTCCAGGTCGTCGCGACGGTCGCAGAGATTCTTGAAGCTGGCCATGTAGCCGATGGGCGCGTCCAGCCAGACATAGAAGTACTTGCCCGGGGCATCGGGAATCTCGAAGCCGAAGTAGGGCGCATCACGGGAGATGTCCCATTCCTGCAGCCCGGCGTCCAGCCATTCGGCGATCTTGTTGGCCACCGATTCCTGCAGGGCACCGCTGCGGGTCCAGCCCTTGAGCATCTCGGCGAAGTCGGGAAGCTTGAAGAAGAAGTGCTCGGATTCGCGCAGCACCGGGGTCGCGCCGGAGATGGCCGACTTGGGATCCTTCAGTTCGGTGGGCGCGTAGGTGGCGCCGCACTTCTCGCAGTTGTCGCCGTACTGGTCGGCGCTGCCACACTTGGGACAGGTGCCCTTGATGAAGCGGTCGGCCAGGAACATCTGCTTGTCCGGGTCGAAATACTGGGTGACCGGACGGGTGGCGATGTGGCCGTTCTCGCGCAGCTTCAGGTAGATGGCACGCGACAGCTCGCGATTCTCTTCCGCATGGGTGGAGTGGAAGTTGTCGAAGGCCACGCCGAAATCGGCGAAGTCGGCGCTGTGCTCGCGCTTGACGTTGTCGATCAGCTGCTCGGGCGTGATGCCCTCGCGCTCGGCGCGCAGCATAATGGCCGAGCCGTGGGCATCGTCGGCGCAGACATAGATGCACTGATTGCCGCGCAGCCGCTGGAAGCGGGCCCAGATGTCGGTCTGGATGTACTCGACCATGTGGCCGAGGTGGATGGAGCCGTTGGCGTAGGGCAGGGCGCTGGTGACGAGAATCTTGCGGGGCTCGGTCATGGTCTTGGCTGGATCGCGGCGCTGATAAGGTGACCGACCATCATAGCGAAATGGCCGGTCGGTTTCATCCGTAGGGATGGGCGTTGAAAAGCGCGAAGTCCTGCGCGCTAGCGCCAGGCAAGGCGGAAATTGCCAAAGAAGCACAGTTTACAACGGGTAAATGAGCATTCTGAGGCAGTTTCCAACGCCGGTCTGGCCGCCGCGCAGCAGACTTCGAGCATTCAGAGATCGGCCAGCTGCCAGTACAGGGCATTGACCATGGCCGCGCCCAGGGCGGCGCTGCGGGCACCGTTCCAGCCCACATCCGGACGGGGATCGTTGGCGTTGTCCTTGAAGGGCAGTTCCAGGGTCAGGGCCAGGCAGCCATGGGTATGGCCGACATACTTGGTGGCGAGCTTGAGGGTCTCGCTGCCGAAGTGACCACGGGGATAGCCGTACCGGGTCTGGAAGTCCGGGCTGGCACGCTGGAAGCGCTGCAGGAAGGCCTGTTGCTCGGCCTCTTCGCGCTCACTGAAGTTGGGCAGGCCATTGCAGCCGTCGACGAAGACATAGGGCAGCGCTTCGTCGCCGTGGATGTCGAGGAAGAGGTCGCAGCCGGTCGCGGCGATGGCGCGGCGCACCGCCAGGATCTCGGGGCTGCGCTCCTCGTCCGGCTCCAGCCATTCGCGGTTGAGGTTGGCACCGGCTGCGTTGGTGCGCAGATTGCCCAGGGCCGAACCGTCGGGATTCATGTTGGGCACCACGTGCAACACGGCGTGTTCCAGCAGCTTGGCGCCGACCGGGTCGCCCTGGTGGTGTTCGCCCAGGCCCAGCAGGCGGCGCAGCAGGCCTTCGACGAACCACTCGGCCATGGGCTCGCCGGGGTGCTGGCGGGCGATGATCCAGATGTTCTTCTTGCCGGCGCCCGGCGTGCCGATGCGCAACAGGTCCAGTGACCGGCCCAACAGCGAGCGACCGACGGTTTCCAGACGGACGGCAGGATGGCGTTGCGTTTCACCGACGAAGGCCAGGTGGCGGCTCTCCGGATAGGGCTCGAAGTAGGCGAAGAACAGACTGTCGTGATCGGGGGTGACGTCCCAGCTCAGGGTCTTGCCGTCGTAGCGGGTGGGAATGCGGAACCACTCCTGGCCACAATAGCTCGCGGCCACGCCATAGTCGCGCCAGCCCTCGGGGTAGGCGCACTCGCCGGCATTGGCGAAGCTCAGCCGGCAGGGCAGGCCGCGGGCGCCCTCCAGGCGGAAGTGGAACCACTGGGTGAAAGGCGAGGCGGTATCGGGACGGATGCGCAGGCGGATGTCGGCGGGGTCGGCCAGGGACAGCACCTCGACGGCACCGCTGTCGAAGGTGGAACTGATGTGCAGGGAAGGCTGGTTCACGCAGGGCTCCACGGGCTGGGGGCAAGCCGGAAGTGTAGCGCCGTGCGGATAGGCTTTACCAAGGACAGTGGGTAGCATAGGCCGCAGCTTCTCTTTCCTATCCGTCGTTTCCGGGAGTCTGCATGACCGCTCCGACTCGCGAGGCCATCGAGGCCGCGCTGCGCCAGTATCACGATCCCTATCTCGAACAGGACCTGCTCAGCGCCGGCGCCCTGCGCGACCTCGCGCTGGACGGTGGCCGCGTACGGGCCCGCTTCGAGCTGGGCTATGCCGCCGGATTGTTCAAGGGCGGCCTGGCCCAGGTGCTCAAGACCGCACTGGAGAACGTGCCCGGGGTCGAGACCGCCGAGGTCCAGATCGATTGCCAGATCGCCCCTCACGCGGCCCAGCCGCAGCTGGACGCCATGGGCAACGTCAAGAACATCATCGCCGTGGCTTCCGGCAAGGGTGGCGTGGGCAAGTCCACCACCGCCGCCAACCTGGCGCTGGCCTTGGCCCGCGAAGGCGCCCGGGTCGGCGTGCTGGACGCCGACATCTATGGCCCCAGCCAGGGGATCATGTTCGGCTTCGCCGAGGGTACCCGTCCCGAAGTGCGCGATGAAAAGTGGTTCATCCCGCTGCAGGCGCATGGGGTCGAGGTCATGTCCATGGCCTTCCTGACCAATGACAAGACCCCGGTGGCCTGGCGTGGCCCGATGGTCTCCGGCGCCCTGATCCAGCTGATCACCCAGACCGCCTGGAACGACCTCGACTACCTGGTGATCGACATGCCGCCCGGCACTGGCGATATCCAGCTGACCCTGGCGCAGAAGGTGCCGGTGGCCGGCGCGGTGATCGTCACCACGCCCCAGGATCTGGCCCTGCTGGATGCCAGGAAGGGCGTAGAAATGTTCCAGAAGGTCAACATCCCGGTGCTCGGGGTGGTGGAGAACATGGCCGTGCACATCTGCTCCAACTGCGGTCATGCCGAACACCTGTTCGGCGAAGGCGGCGGCAGCAAGCTGGCCGAGCAGTACGGCGTGGATCTCCTGGCTTCCCTGCCGCTGGCCATGGCCATCCGCGAGCAGGCCGACGCCGGACGTCCCACCGCCATCGCCGATCCCGACAGCCAGATCGCGCTGATCTACCAGGAACTGGCACGCAAGGTCGGGGCCCGCATCGCCTTGGGCGACCAGGCTGGAGGCGGCATGCCAACCATCACCGTCAGCGACGACTGATTTCGTCCGGTCGTCTTTGAGACCGCGCGGCTATCCACTAGAATGCGCGGTCAATTTTTTCACCCCCGGAGCAAGACCTGCCATGAGCATCAAATCGGACAAGTGGATTCGCCGCATGGCCCAGGAGCACGGCATGATCGAGCCCTTCGTCGAGCGCCAGATGCGCGGCGCGGACGACAGCCGGGTGATTTCCTACGGGGTGTCCAGCTACGGCTACGACGTGCGCTGCGCCAACGAATTCAAGGTCTTCACCAACATCCATTCGGCGGTGGTGGACCCGAAGAATTTCGACGACAAGAGCTTCGTCGACGTGGTCAGCGATGTCTGCATCATCCCGCCGAACTCCTTCGCCCTGGCGCGCACCGTGGAATACTTCCGTATCCCCCGTGACGTCCTGACCATCTGCCTGGGCAAGAGCACCTATGCCCGCTGCGGCATCATCGTCAACGTCACCCCGCTGGAGCCTGAGTGGGAAGGCCACGTCACCCTGGAGTTTTCCAACACCACGACGCTGCCGGCCAAGATCTACGCCAACGAGGGCGTGGCCCAGATGCTGTTCCTGCAATCCGACGAGGCCTGCGAGGTCTCCTACAAGGATCGCGGTGGCAAGTACCAGGGCCAGCGCGGCGTGACCCTGCCGCGCGCCTGATCCGCGCGTCCGTCCTGGAAGCCGCCCTTGGGCGGCTTTCCTGTTTCCGGGACTCAAGAACTGGCGTCAGCCGCCGATAGCCTGTGACCTGACTTATCTTTGGAGTGGACTTTCCATGGCTGGCATTCTCGACACCGTCGATCAACGCACTCAGCTGGTTGGCGAGAACCGTCTGGAAATTCTCATGTTCCAGCTGTCCAGCCGGCAGATGTTCGCCATCAACGTGTTCAAGGTGCAGGAGGTGCTCAAGCTCCCGCGCCTGACCCAGATGCCAAAGCGCCACCCCATGATCTGCGGCGTCGTCCACCTGCGGGGTCAGACCCTGCCCGTGATCGATCTGGCCGCGGCCATCGGCATGCGACCGATCACGCCCGACGAAAACAGCACCATCATCGTCACCGAGTACAACCGCTCGGTGCAGGCCTTCCTGGTGGGTAGCGTCGATCGCATCATCAACCTCAACTGGGACAGCATCCAGGCGCCGCCCGGCGGCGCCGGACGCCAGCACTACCTGACCGCCATCACCCGCATCGAAGACCGGCTGGTGGAAGTGATCGACGTGGAAAAGGTGCTGGCGGAGATCGCCCCCTATAACGTCAAGGTCTCCCAGGAACGCCTCGCCGATCCGCTGCTGGCCAAGGCTCGCGGCCGTGAGGTGCTGCTGGTGGACGACTCCAGCACGGCCATCGGCCAGCTGCGCGACACCCTGGTGCAGCTGGATCTGAAATTCCACGTGGCCACCGATGGCCTGCAGGCCCTGCGCAAGCTCAAGGCCTGGGCCGACGAGGGCGTGGTGCTGACCGAGAAGCTGCTGATGGTGCTCACCGATGCCGAGATGCCGGAAATGGACGGCTACCGCCTGACCACCGAGATCCGCCAGGATCCGCGCCTCGCCGATCTCTATGTGGTGTTGCACACCTCGTTGTCCGGCAGCTTCAACGAAGCCATGGTGAAGAAGGTGGGCTGCAACGCCTTCCTCTCCAAGTTCCAGCCCGATCAACTGGTCGAGGAAGTGCGCCGGCGCCTGGCGCTGGCCGAGGAGTAATCCCCGCGGTTTCGCCGCTCCGGCGCCTCCCTTACACTGGCGGCCTTTGTCCGCCGCCAGGAAGCCGCGCCCATGTCGCACCTCAGTGCCCTCTATCGTTATCCCGTCAAGTCGACGGCCGTGGAATCCCTGGCGCAGGCCGAGGTGGATGCCCTGGGCCTGGTGGGTGATCGCCGCTGGATGGTGGTGGATGCCGACACCGGCCGCTTCCTGACCCTCCGCCAACTGGCGAAGATGAATCACATCGAGGCGCGCTGGCTGGCCGCTGACTGCCTGCGCCTGAGCGCGCCGGGCCAGGAGCCGATCGAGGTGACCGTCCCGGAGGCCACGGGCGAACGCCTGGGTGTCACCATCTGGCGCGACACTCTGCAGGCGCCGGTGGCCGCCGAGGCCGATGCCTGGTTGAGCGATTTCCTTGGGCGTCCTTGCCGCCTGGTGCACATCGCCGAGAGCCATGCTCGCCAGATCAACACCGATTTCGCCGAGCCCGGGCAGAAGGTGCATTTCGCCGACGGCTTTCCCTTGCTGCTGACCAGCGAGGCCTCCCTGGCCGACCTGGTGGCGCGAGTGGGTAAACCGCTGGAAATGCTGCGCTTCCGGCCGAATCTGGTGGTGGAAGGGACGCCGGCCTATGCCGAGGACGGCTGGAAGCGACTGCGCATCGGTGCGGTGGACTTCGCCGTGGCCTGTCCCTGCGCGCGTTGCATCGTCATCACCCAAGACCCAGTTACCGGCGAGAAGGACCCGGATCGGCAACCGCTGACCGCGCTGCGCGAATACCGCTTCAATGACAACCGCATGTTGTTCGGCATGAACGTCATCCCCCTGGGCCGTGGCGTCATCGAAGCCGGCATGCCGGTGGAGGTGCTGGAATGAGCCCTGTGCGGCGTGTGGCGCTGGTCAGTCCGGCAGGTGCGGTCAAGGAAGAGCTGGTCACGGCAGCGGTCGAGCAGTTGCAGGCCGCCGGTATCGAAGCGGTGCTGGGTGAGCAGGCGCTCAAGCGGCATCGCTATCTCGCCGGAACCGCCGAGGAGCGGGCAGCGGATCTGCATTGGGCGTTCAGCCAGGCGGACGTGGATGCAGTCTGGTGCCTGCGCGGCGGCTATGGCTCCGCCCAGCTGCTGCCCTGGCTGGACTGGTCGCGGTTATCCAGCAGCAAGGGGCGGCCGCTGATCGGCTACTCCGATCTGACCGTCCTGCTGGAAGCCTTTCACCGCCGTGGCCTCACCGCCATCCACGGTCCGGGCGCGCTGGACTGGGGCCGTCGTGACGAGGATCCTGAAGCCCAGGCCGCCCGTACCCACTCGCTGGAGTCGGTGCTGGAGCTGTGCGCCGGTGCCCGTCCGGGCTGGCAGCTGGAGCGTCTCGCCGGTCCCGCCCAGGTGCCTGCGGGTGAGCTGATCGGCGGTAACCTCACCACCCTGGCCAGCGTGGTCGGCACGGCGGCGGCGCTGCGTCCCCATGATGGCGCCATCCTCATGCTGGAAGACGTCGGCGAGCCCTACTACCGGCTGGAGCGCAGCCTCTGCCAGCTGCTGGGCAACCTGACCGAACATCGCATCGGCGCCGTCTGCCTGGGCACCTTCACCGACTGCCCGCAGCGCAACGTCGAGCAGTCCCTGGAAGAGATTTTCGCCGAGTGGCTGGCACCGCGTGGCATCGCCCTCTATCGCGGCCTGCCCAGCGGCCATGGCCCGGAAAACCAGGCCTGGCCCTATGGTGCCCGCGTTCGTCTGGAAGCGGGTCGCCTGCAGGTCCTCTAGGGGAAGCGCGCCCTGGGTGGATCAGTCCGCCCAGGGTGAAGCCAGTTCCAGCTTGCGCAGCATCTGGCGTTTCTTGCTGTTGTAGCCCTGCATCCGCACCAGCAGCTCATCCAGGGTGGCCACTGCCTTGAGGATGTGCGGGCCCTTGTTCAGCATCACGCATTCGGCACGGACCCCGGTGGCGGCATCGGTGATCTCGGCACGGGAGGGCGAGCCCTTCTTGGCCAGGTTCTCCAGGACCTGGGTCGCCCAGATCACCGGCACATGGGCCGCCTCGCAGAGGCAGAGGATGTCTTCCTGCAGCGCCGCCAGGCGTTCGAAGCCACCTTCCACCGCCAGATCGCCCCGGGCGATCATGACGCCGAAGCCGCCGCGACGCATGCCTGCCAGCAACAGCGCGGGGAGGTTGTCGAAGCCTCGACGGGTCTCGATCTTCAGCACCACGCCCAGCTGATCGGCCTGCAGCCGCTCCAGTTCCGCGAGCAGCGCCCGGACATCGTCCGCGCTGTTCACGAAGGACATCTCGATGCCGTCGGCATGCTCGGCGGCAAAGGCCAGGGCGGCAAGGTCCTGGTCGCCCAGCGCTGACAGCCGCAGGGTGCTCTGGGGAAAGTTGATGCCCTTGTCGCCTTTGAGCTTGGCCCCACCCGGCGCATGGGTGATGCGGACCTGCAGCGTGTCCAGGTCGACGCGCTCGATCACGCCGCCGATTTTGCCGTCGTCGAACCAGACCGGTTCACCGCCGCGCACGTCGGCGAACACCTGCGGGAGGGTGCAGCCCAGGGTCGCCGGTGTCAGCAGGCGACCCGTGCTGTCATGGCTGGCAGGGCGCCCTGGCGTCTGGTCGGCGGTCAGGATCAACAGATCGTCCTCTTTCAGCCGCAGCACGCCCGGTTGCGGTGCGAAATCACCGATGTGGCTGTGCGTCTTGCGACCGCCACGCTCGACGGTCAGGCGCAGGCCGGGAGCGAGATAGGAGGTCTTGTGCACTTCCGCCCAGCAGCCCTTGGGTGACACCTCGACGACCTCCAGTCGTCGCTGTGCCTGGCGCGCATCCAGCAGGCGGATGCGCTCGCCGACCTGCAGTCCGCGCAACCAGCGCTCGCCGACCTGGATACTGGCCGCGGCGGCGGAGGGCGCCGGGCGGGGGTGGCGCCGGCTCGTCAGCCAGAGGCGCGCCGGATGCCGGACCCGGCCCTGGGTGTCGCGCTCGGGTTTCACCTTCTGCACGGCCATGCCGGGAGCGATGGGGCCGGTGCGCAGCTTGGGCCCCGGCAGGTCCATGAATACCTTGCAGGGCTGGTCCACTTCCGTGCTGGCGCGGCGCACGTGTTCGATCATTCGTGTCCAGCTGGCCGGTTCGTCGTGGGCGCAATTGACGCGCGCGCAATCCATGCCCGCGGCCAGCAGGTCGCGTACCAGCGAATAGTTGTCTGCGGCCTCGCGGGGCAGGGTGACCATGATGCGCACCTCCCGCGTGCGGGACGCGGCGCCGAACAGGGTGCGGGCATGGCGAGCCAGGGGATGCTCCGTCCGGGGCACGGATGGTGCCGACGGAGCCTGCCCTAGCAATCGCTCCACCATGCCGACAAGGGTCGCCACGGCGGGAAGCACCTCGGCTTCGGAGCGGCCGAGGGAAGACAGCCCCAGGGCGGAGAGGCGCAGCTGCAAGGCATGCAGATCCTGGTCGCGCAGCGCCAGGTAGGCCAGCAGGTTGCGGGCGCTGACGCGATAGGCGGGATTGAGGGCCTGCCGGTCCAGGCGCGGGTCGGCGGCGGCTTGCTCCAGGGCGGTATGCAGTCGGCGCAGCTCGTCGAGCAGGCCTGTGAGATCGTGATCGGAAGTCCGGGCGCGTGAGGCGGAGCGGGGCGGCACGAGGATTCTCCAGTAGAGGCAGCCGGCGAGACGCTCGCCGGGCGTTCCTGTCTCGGACCTTTGGCCGCAAGATAAGTGGAACGCCAAGTGTTGCCAGACATTAGCGGCAGATGGCCACTCATCGAGCAGGATCGCTGCGGTCGACCGTAGGGAGTCGGCGAGGATGCTGCTATGATGCGCGGCCTTGACGACCCCCGTTTTCAGGTACCCGCCATGGCGCAGATTTCCGAACGTCTCCTGGTCCAGGCCCATCTGGCCGCCAAGCAGCCCAAGGCGCTCGGGCCGGATGAGATCGCGGCCTACAAGACCGCCATTGCCCGCGAGCTCAAGGCGCAGAACGCGGTGCTCCTGGCCCATTACTACACCGATCCGCTGATCCAGGCCCTGGCCGAGGAAACCGGCGGCTGCGTCGCCGACTCCCTGGAAATGGCGCGCTTCGGCAATCGCCATCCGGCGTCCACCGTGGTGGTGGCTGGCGTGAAGTTCATGGGCGAGACGGCCAAGATCCTCAACCCGGAAAAACGGGTGCTGATGCCGACCCTGGAAGCCACCTGCTCGCTGGACCTGGGCTGTCCGGTGGAGGAGTTTTCGGCTTTCTGCGACCAGCATCCCGAGCGGACCGTGGTGGTCTACGCCAATACCTCCGCGGCCGTGAAGGCACGGGCGGACTGGGTAGTGACGTCCGGCTGCGCGCTGGACATCGTCGAGCACCTGATGGACAACGACGAGACCATCCTCTGGGCCCCGGACAGGCACCTGGGGCGCTATATCCAGCGTGAGACCGGTGCGGACATGCTGCTTTGGGAAGGCTCCTGCATCGTTCACGAGGAGTTCAAGGCCAGCCAGCTGGAGGACCTCAAGCGACTCTACCCGGAGGCAGCCATCCTGGTGCATCCGGAGTCGCCCGAGGCGGTGATCGAGCTGGCCGACCATGTCGGCTCCACCAGCCAGATGATCAAGGCCGCCCAGACGCTGCCCAATCGCCAGTTCATCGTCGCTACCGACCGCGGCATCTTCTACAAGATGCAGCAGGCCTGCCCGGACAAGGTCTTCATCGAGGCGCCCACCGCCGGCAACGGCGCGGCGTGCCGCAGTTGCGCCCACTGCCCCTGGATGGCGATGAACACCCTGGAACGCACGCTCAACTGCCTGCTCGACGGCTCTGGCGAGGTACTGGTTGACCCGGCGCTCATCCCCAGGGCGGTCAAGCCGCTCAAGCGGATGCTCGACTTCACCCAGGCCATGCAGCTAAGGGTCAAGGGCAACGCCTAGCGCAGGATCTCTTCGCTCAGCTTGCGCTGGGCGATCATCTCCTGCTGGCGGGCGTCGATTCGCGCGGCCAGTTGATAGTTGCTGGCCGCGCGTTGTTTGGCGAAGCCCAGCTGCTGGATGGCCTGGTTGTAGTCGCCGGTCAGGGCGAAGTATTCGGCCCGCGCCTGATGCACCCCGACCAGATCGCCGGCCTGGCCCCGTACATCGGCCGCCTGATTCCACAGGTCCGGGTCGATCGGGCGCTGCTTGAGCAGCTTGTCCAGTAGCTGACTGGCGGCCTTGGGCTGCTTGGTGCGAGTGAGCATGTCTACCTGCGCCAGGGTCACGGCCAGATCGTCCGGATAGAGCTCCATCAACCGCTGGACGCGCTTCTGGGCATCAGGCAGGCGATTGGCGGTGATGTCCAGATCGGCCTGGGCAAGGTTGTAGCTGATATCGTCCGGTGCCTTGCGCAGCAAGGGCGCGAGGGTATCGCGGGCCTCGTTGAGCTGGCCCTGGCGCGTCAGGCCCATGGCCAGCCCGTAACGCGCGGGATCGTTGTCCGGTGCTTCCTGCAACTGCGCCCGATAGCGCTTGACCAGCAGGCCGGCGGTTTCCTCGAAATACATCTGGGCGCGGATCTTCATCAGCTGGAAGTGAGTGCTGTCCTCGACGCCACCCTTGGGAAGACGCTCGGCGCGCGCCTGGGTATCGGCGATTCGGCTCTCGGTGACTGGGTGGGTCAGCAGGAATTCCGGCGGGGTGCGATCGTAGCGATACTGGCGGGCGAGGCGGCCGAACATCTCCGGCATGGCACGCGGGTCGTAGCCGGCGCGTTCCAGGTTGACGATGCCGACGCGGTCGGCCTCCTGCTCGTTGAGGCGCGAAAAACGCAGCTGGCTCTGGATCGCCGCCGCCTGGGTCGAGGCGATGGCAGCGATGCCGGCGTCACCTCCGCCGGCCGCGGCCGCCACGATGCCGGCCAGCAGCGCCGCCATCAGCGGCAGCTGCATGCGTTGCTGATTCTCCACCCCACGGGCGAAATGGCGCTGGATCAGGTGGCCCAGTTCGTGAGCCATGACCGCCGCGTATTCCGCCTCGTTCTCGGCCTTGAGAAAGAGACCACCGTTCACCCCGATCACCCCACCGGGCGCGGCGAAGGCGTTGATCTCCGGGTCCTTGATCAGGATGAATGCCAGGCGGTGATCCTGCAGATCGCTGGTTTCCGCCAGGCGGTACACCGACCGCTCGACGAACTGCTTGAGCTGGGGGTCGTTGAGGCTGGGGACCTGGCCACGCAACATGCTCAGCCAGGCGCGGCCCATCTGAAACTCTTGCTCGGGCGAGACGATCGAAGAGCTGGCATCGCCCAGCGAGGGCAGATCGTTCGCACCTTGCGCCAGGATAGGCGCGCAGAGCAGCGCCAGGGACAGCAGGGCGGGGCGCAAGACTTTCATGGCATGACTCGTGGCCGCAAAATGGCTACTTTAGCGGCCCACCGTCTGGGTGCCTAGCAAACGCGGGCCCTGTCGTATCCCGTAACGGAGAATTTCATGGCCGATCTGAGCCAACCCTATACCGGCGCCGTATCCGCCCAGCTCGACGCCAGCGGCCTGAGTTGCCCCATGCCGCTGCTCAAGGCCAAGCTGGAACTCAACCGGCTGTCTTCCGGCGATGTCCTCGCCGTGGTGGCGACGGATGCCGGCTCGCAACGCGACTTCCGGACCTTCGCCAAGCTCTCAGGCCACGCCTTGGTTGGTGAAGAGGTGGCGGGGGAGACCTTCCGCTACTGGCTGCGCAAGGCCTGATCAGGCCTCGTTCAGCGCCTGCGCGGCGGCCAGCACCTCGGCGACGTGGCCGGGGACCTTGACGCCGCGCCAGACCTGCCGCACGACGCCTTCCCGGTCGATGAGGAAGGTACTGCGATCCACGCCGATGTAGTCCTTGCCATAGAGCTTTTTCTGCCGCATCACGTCGAACAGCTGGCAGAGGGTCTCGTCCTTGTCACTGATCAGCTCGAAGGGAAAGCCCTGCTTGGCGCGGAAGTTCTCGTGGGTGCGCAGGCTGTCACGGGAAACGCCCAATACCAGGGTATTGGCCGCCAGGAACTGCTCGTGCAGGTCGCGAAAGCCCTGGCCCTGCGTGGTGCAACCGGGCGTGTTGTCCTTGGGGTAGAAGTACAGCACCGCCTGGCGGCCGCGCAGGCTCTCGGGCGAGACCTCGAGGCCGCTGGTGGCCTGGGCCTGAAACGCCGGAAGCGGTTGGTCAAGTGTCACGCTCATGAACAGCTCCTCTGCTTGCTCCACTTAATTGCTCTGCGGCCGCCAGGGCTCGATCAGGGCGTCGAGGTTCAGGGCATCGGCGAAATCCAGGAACTGGTCACGCAGCCAGCTGATCTGGGTGCCGGCCGGCAGCGTCACGGTGATGGTGGCATTGAGCATGGTGCCGCCGGTCTGGGGCGCCAGGTAGGAGTCGCAGACCAGATTTTCCACTTCGATCTTGTGGTCGGCAAAGAACTGGCACAGTTCGTTGAGGATGTCCGGGCGATAGGCGGCGCTGACATAGACGACGTACGGTAGGGCCTGCGGACGATTCTCCAGCGCGGCGCTGCGGGTGACGCCCACGGTAAAGCCATGGCGCTTGCCGAGGCCGGCGAGTCCGCCTTCGAGGCGCGCCAGACCATCCCAGTTGCCGGAGACCTGCAGGATCAACGCGCTGTATTCCCCATGCCGGCTCAGGCGGCTGCTGACCACCGCGCAACGGTTTTCCATGCAGCTGCGGTAGAGCACGTTGGTCAGCTCCATGGGATTGGCGCCCAGCGCACTGATGACGAGAAATTGTTCGCGAATCGGGGGGGTAGCGGACATTGGGGTTCCTGGCAGGGGAGATACGACTGGGTTTTGCAAGAAAAGCGTCTACGCTCGGTGATGCTTCGTGGAAAAAGGCGTCGGAATGCTCAGCTACCGCTCGTAAGCTCACTTCCTCAGCTTTTCCCGTCTCGGCTGACCTGCGCTCGCCAACTTTTCCTGCAGAACCTGGCAAAGGCGAAAGGGTAGCGAAAAGCGCTCGCCGGGGGAATGCCCGTTGGGGGCACGTTGCTTGTGCTGGCGCAGAGGCGTCAGTACCATTACCGCTCTCTTTTTCCGGCAGGAGCGGTTGCATGATTGCGGGGAGCATGGTGGCGCTGGTCACCCCTATGGACGCCCAGGGGCGTATCGACTGGGACAACCTGACCAAGCTGGTGGACTTCCATCTCGCCGAAGGCACCGACGCCATCGTCGCGGTGGGCACCTCGGGTGAATCCGCCACGGTCGACGTCGACGAGCACGTAGCCGTGATCCGTCATGTGGTCGAGCAGGTCAAGGGCCGCATCCCGGTCATCGCCGGCACCGGTGGCAACTCCACCCGTGAGGCCATCGACCTCACCCGCGCCGCCAAGGACGCGGGTGCCGATGCCTGCCTGCTGGTCGTGCCCTATTACAACAAGCCGACCCAGGAAGGGCTGTATCAGCACTTCCGCATGATCGCCGAAACCGTCGCCATCCCGCAGATTCTCTACAACGTGCCGGGCCGTACCGCCTGCGACATGTTGGCCGAGACCGTCGAGCGGCTGGCCAAGGTGCCGAACATCATCGGCATCAAGGAAGCCACCGGCGATCTGGCCCGGGCCCGTGACATCCTGTCGCGCGTCAGCAAGGACTTCCTGGTCTACTCGGGCGATGACGCTACCGCGGCTGAACTCATGCTGCTGGGC
This sequence comes from Pseudomonas sp. Marseille-Q7302, assembly GCF_965111925.1. Classification (NCBI taxonomy): domain Bacteria; kingdom Pseudomonadati; phylum Pseudomonadota; class Gammaproteobacteria; order Pseudomonadales; family Pseudomonadaceae; genus Pseudomonas; species Pseudomonas sp. Marseille-Q7302. The sequence goes on from NZ_CBCOPK010000001.1 coordinate 1,984,749, forward strand.
GGCAAGGGCAACATCTCGGTCACGGCCAACGTCGCGCCCAAGGCGATGAGCGAGCTCTGCGCCGCCGCCATGAACGGCGACGCCGATACCGCACGCGCGCTGAACGAAAAGCTCATGCCGCTGCACAAGAATCTGTTCATCGAATCGAATCCGATCCCGGTGAAGTGGGCCCTCCACGAAATGGGCATGATCGACGCCGGTATCCGCCTGCCTCTGACCTGGCTCAGCTCGCGCTGCCACGAAGTGGTACGTCAGGCCCTGCGTCAGGCGGGAGTGCTGGCGTGATTAGGAAGCAGTCGATGAAACGTGTTCTGGGTTTGACGACGCTGGGTCTGGCCGTGGCCACCGCCAGTGGCTGCAGCTGGGTGTGGGGCGAGCACGGTTATTTCCGTGATCGCGGCAATGACTACCTCGAGTCCCGCGAGACCGGCCCCATGCAGGTGCCGACCGATGTCCAGGCCAAGCCGCTCGACCCGCTGCTGCCGATCCCGGCCAACGTGGCCGATACCCAGAACCGTTCCTATGGCTTCGAGGTACCTCGGCCCCAGGCACTGGCCGTTCAAGGCAGCGGCAATGAGCAGTTCAGCGTCCAGCGCAGCGGCAATGCCCGCTGGCTGGCTGCCCAGAAGGTCCCGGCCAACGTCTGGCCAGTGGCCCGTCAGTACCTGACCGACAACGGCTTCCGCATCGCCGAAGAGCGTCCGCAGACCGGTGAGATCATCACCGCCTGGCAGTCGCCCACCGAGCTGTCGACGCCCCTCGCCCGCAGTCTGAGCACCAACGGCCGCCTGCAGCCGGGCAACGAGCTGCGTACCCGCCTGCGCATCGAGCCAGGCGTGCAGTCCGGCAGCAGCGAAATCTTCCTGCAGACCCAGACCCGCAGTCAGGGCAGCTCCAGCGAGCCGTCCTGGTCCAGCAGCCAGAACAGCTCGGCGCTCGATGACGCCCTGCTGAACCAGGTGCTGGCCGGCCTGGATCGCAGCGAGGAGGGCAGTGGCTCGGTCTCGCTGCTGGCGACGGGTAGCTACGATACTCCCGAGCGAGTGACCTACGAGGTCGACGGCAGTGGCGTGCCCATGCTGGTGCTGGAGAGCGATCTGAATCGCGCCTGGTCCAGCATCGGTCGTGCCATCGAAGGCGCCGATATCCGTGTCGACGACATGGATCGCAGCCTGGGCGTGTACTACGTGAACCTCGCCGAAGGCGCGCAGAAACCCGAAGAGCGCAAGCCAGGGTTCTTTGGCCGCCTGTTCGGCAAGGGCGAAAGCAAGGAAGAGGAAGACGCTCGGGCACGACGCTTCCAGGTGCGCCTCACCTCGGTGGGCAACACCGTTCAGGTTACCCTGGACAAGACCATCAACACCGCAGCACCCCAGGACATTGCCGAAGGCGTGCTGAAAAAGCTTCAGACGAGCATGCAGTATGCGCTTCGCAATCCTGGGCAGCGGCAGTCGGGGCAACTCGACCCTGGTGCACAGCCATAACAGCTATGTCCTGATCGACTGCGGCTTTTCCCTGCGGGAAGCCGAGCGTCGCCTGGCCCGGCTGGGCGTGGTACCTGCCCAGCTGGACGCCGTCTTGGTCACCCACGAACACTCCGATCACGTGCAGGGCGTCGAGCTCCTGGCGCGCAAGCACGGGGTGCCGGTCTATTACAGCGCCGGTACCGGGCGCGGCCTGCGCAAGCCGGTGGCGGCCCAGGGGCTGCTGGTGGATGGCGAGCGGCTGGTGCTGGATGCACTGGAGGTGACGGTGGTGCAGGTCTCCCACGATGCCCTGGAGCCGACGCAATTCGTCTTCGACGATGGCCGCAAGCGCCTGGGCGTGCTCACTGATCTCGGTGAGGCGACGCCTGGTGTGCTGACCCATTACCGCGGCCTCGATGCCCTGGTGATCGAGGCCAACCATGACAGCAATATGCTTGCCTCAGGGCCCTATCCCTATCACCTCAAGGCGCGGGTTGGCGGGGTGCGCGGGCATCTCAACAACCGCCAGTCGGCCGATCTGGTGGTGGAGCTGGCCTGCCCAGGCCTGCAGCACCTGGTACTCGCCCATCTGAGCGAAAAGAACAACAACCCCTGGCTCGCTCGCGCCTGCTTCACCAATGTGCTCGGTTGCGATGCGGACTGGCTGCAGATCGCCGATCAGCAGCAGGGGCTGGAATGGCAGGCCATCGCCTAGGGCGCTGGCCGAGCTTTCTTTAACAGCCGGGCGCTGCCGCACGGCCAAAATACCCACGATCCTATGTAAACTGCGCTTCCCGGCTGTACTCGTCCCGAACCGGTCGTCTCACCTGCGTTCGTCCACAGCCTGCAAGCCATTCGAACCGGAGTCCAAGATGGAAAAACGCGCAGAACTCTACCGTGGCAAGGCCAAGTCGGTATTCACCACCGACGATCCCGATCGCCTGGTCCTGTTGTTCCGCAACGACACCTCTGCCTTCGATGGCGAGCGTATCGAGCAACTCGAGCGCAAGGGCATGGTGAACAACAAGTTCAATGCCTTCGTGATGCAGAAGCTCGAAGCCGCCGGTATTCCCACCCAGTTCGAACAGCTGCTGGGCGACAACGAGTGCCTGGTCAAGAAGCTCGAGATGATTCCGGTGGAATGCGTGGTCCGTAACTTCGCTGCTGGCAGTCTGGTCCGCCGCCTAGGTGTGGAAGAGGGCCTGGAGCTGACTCCCCCGACCTTCGAACTCTTCCTGAAAAACGATGCGCTGCATGACCCGATGGTCAACGAAAGCCACGTCCAGGCATTCGGTTGGGCGACCCTCGACCAGTTGGCCGAGATGAAGGCGCTGACCTTCCGCATCAACGACATCCTCAAGCAGCTGTTCGATGACGCCGGCCTGCTGCTGGTGGACTTCAAGCTCGAATTCGGCCTGTTCCACGGCAAGGTCGTGCTGGGCGACGAATTCAGCCCGGACGGCAGCCGTCTGTGGGACAAGGAAACCCGCAAGAAGATGGACAAGGACCGCTTCCGCCAGGGTCTGGGCGGCGTGATCGAGGCCTACGAAGAAGTCGCCCAGCGCCTGGGCGTCCCGCTCTAAACGCAAGCCGCTGATACCAGAGCTTTTTTTGCAATTGCTTGTTCGCTTTTGCCCGCATGGCTGGTATCATGCGCCGCGTTGGAGAGATGCCGGAGTGGTCGAACGGGACGGATTCGAAATCCGTTGAGTCAGCAATGGCTCCTAGGGTTCAAATCCCTATCTCTCCGCCATTAATAGAAAAGCCCCCTAAATCAATGGTTTAGGGGGCTTTTTGCTTTCCGATGTGACCACTCGATGTGACCACTTAAAGAGCCACCGCAGTAGTGATGCCTGGACGAGGAGTGGCCGTTCAGAGGTGTCAGCGCGAGTAAGGGTCGGGCCGGGCTCCTTCGCGGGTCATGAACTGAGGAAAGGCGGGCATCTCAGCAACGGAGGCAATCTTGCCTTCTACGCTTTCCAGTACCACGCCCATTCTCTTGGACGCTGCAATCTATCGAATGCGTGAGGAGTTGGAACACGGCTCCTGGCTATCCCTCCGTACGATCAGTGAACTGTCCCCTTCCGAAGCTGAATCATAGCTTCCAGCGCTGCAACATCGTCTTGCTGTCGAGCTAAGCGATCCAGCTGCTTTCTGAGCCAACGTCGGTTTGACTCCATGGTGCGCTTACGGCGATCAAGCTCGCGTTCCAGCTCGGCCAATGGCATTTGATTCAGGGTGAATAGCTCGGGATTGCGAAAGGGCATGACATGCTTCCTTGCATGGTGGTGGCGATACAGTATCAGACCTTCAGTGATTGGAAGGTTCCAGTAGTATCGCAATAACTACCGTTCATGAGGATTGCCCTTAGCAGGCCGGGGCAGATGTCCATGGGCTACGGTATCGGTAGGGGAAGCCATGACCCAAATCATTTCGGTCGCAATACTAGGAGTGGAACGGATTCACCCACCAACTAAATAAACAGATACAGCACTTGACAACAATCCCAGGGTCGTGTATCATGCTTTTCCCTTCTAATGCGACAGCATTGGAATTGACTACCAACGAAGAGACCATCTCTGATGGGCGACTTGGTGGTCGCTTTGTGATGACAATCTAAAGATGTTAAGACCTCAGCGACGCTGAGGAATTGATTACTCTTACATCTGAGCAATCTTGTGTTGATACCACAAGCGAACCACCAAGGGTCGCCAATCAAAATCTCTTCTTCTGTTTGTGGTAGTTCTCGCCTCCGGCAAGCCGGGCATACTCCGTCCCGCTGGGACAGTTGTATTACTTAGGGGGACGTGAGTGTCCCACTGTCCCTGATGATCGAGTGGGACAACAAACCCCCCGGTGTAGAGCTGTCCCGCATGACAGTGTCCCGGTGTTGTGTCCCAGCAGAGTAGGGGACTGTCCCACTGTCCCACTGTCCCACTGTCCCACTGTCCCACTGTCCCACTGTCCCACTGTCCCACTGTCCCACTGTCCCACTGTCCCACTGTCCCACTGTCCCACCTAACACTGAGACACTAGGAATGTTAGAGCGGTAGTAAATTACCGTTTGTCGGACATGAAGAAAACTGGCATGAAAATAGCATAATAAGTATTGACTTCTAAGCGATCCGTGTTATTCTGCCCTTGAAGACATCCAAAATGTCTGCATCTCGAAAAGCCCTGTGGGTTCTCTACAGGGTTCTTTTTTGTCTCAACGCCTAGTTGAAGACAACATGAAGAAATCCCCAAAACTATCAATCATCAATCCAGCCATGGAGGTAATTCCTATGCTTATTCGTCGTCAATGTCCCGGCTGTCTCAGCAGCTTCGTAGCTCAACGCAGAGATAGCTTCTTCTGTACCAGAGCTTGTAGCCAGCGATTCTACCAATTCGGTAAAGATCATCTTGGAGACATCAGTAGAACAGCTGAGAACTTCGAACTGTTCCGGCAATACACTGTAGAGCAAGCAGCGCTCCTTGAGGAGGGAGCACGGCAAGCAGCGTAAGACTACACACAACGATTCAATCACAAACCAAAATCAAGGCACGTCAACGTGAGGAGGAAAACCACATGACACATTCTTTCGAGGTAATTACTAATGCAAGCTATCGACATCCAAACCCAAGCCCAACAACTTCGTGATCAAGGCTTATCTGTTCGTAAAATTGCTGACCTTCTTGGCAAGTCTAAGAGTTGGGTAGACCGCAACACCAAGGCTTCACTGTCCCACACTGTCCCAGTCAAGGCAGCTTCCGCACCAACCTCTCAGCGTGACATTGCAGTAGCTCAGGTTCTGGCGAAAGCCACCTCCCCAGAAGGCTGCAACACCTCAGAGTTCAACGACACCATTAAGTCTGTGTACGGCACTGTTCGCGATGAAGACGTAGGCCGCTACGTTGTTGACTGCGATGCTGAGGCCCGTAAATCGATCAAGCGTTCTGTGAAGACTGCTGCTGATCGTCAGGGTTTGAACGCTCTGTTCTTCGAAGGCTTCATCGACCGTAGCACACCACTTGCTTCCAACCAGCTGATGCTGACCCTTGCTCAGGACCTTCATGAGCGTGTTGAGCTGTTGGTGGCTGAATACCGTGATGAGTATCCACAAGTTAGCGTCTACGCCATCCAGCAAGCTCTGATTGGGCTGGCCGTTCCAGGCTTCCGCCCTGAGAGTGTTGAAGCATTCGCTGAGCGTAATGCCACATCCGCTCAAGCCCTACAGCAGAACGTCGCCCCTATCGCATTCGAAGAAATCATTGAGACGCCTTTGGACTCACTCCTGGCCGATCTCGCAGACATCGACGCTGAGCTGTCTGGCATTGCCCCGGCTGAACTTCCCGCCATTACGCACGCTGAATACGTTGAAGACATTGCTGAGGTAGTGGCAGACGAGGAGGGCGAAGACTTCGGGCCATCCCTGGATGATTTGGAAGATGATGAATCGATGATCAACTATGACGCGGTTGACTTTGACCACGTTGACCAAGATGACCGCTTCATTCCAGACGCTGCCGTTCAGCAAGGTATCCGCGACCTACTGAAAGGCCGTCAGGCTGAGCGTAAAGCTCGCTTGAACGTCAACACAAAACCCAAGCACATCGCAGCAGTTGAGCAAGAGGCTGAGGACGATTTCTATCGTCACCTTGCGGATGCCGAGGCCACCAACCACGATTTCATTTTCTAAGAGGAGAGCACTGTGGGCAAAGCAGCACGAAGAAAAAATGAGCGGAGGGCTAGGGGTGAAGTCATTTCTCCCCCGGTAGTCACCGCTGAGAAAATCCAACACTTCAATCCAAACTACAACCCTCTGAGATACGCCATCTCATGGGCTGACTTCAGCGAACTTCCCAAGGCAGCTAACGACGATGTTGTTGAGCTTCCTGTTCCTGAGGTTGCTCTAGCAGTTCCACCGCAGCAGCGTAAGAAGTTTGGACCAAAACCCAAGCCACTCCCCAAAGAGGTGCGAGAAGCACAGCTCTGGGGGCTGTATGCCGATCTCTGGGATTCCATGGAAGACGAGTTGAGCCCTAAGGAGCGTAGAGCATTACAGAAGGCCCTTGCCCGTAATTCAGGAACTCTGGAAGAGCTTGTTGAAGATGACACAGAGGATTCCGAGATCGAGCGAACAACTCGTAGATCATCTCTTGTGGATGATGACGAGGAATACGTTGACGAAGAAGAGATTGATTACAACGACTTCTTCGAAGACTTCGATAAAAACTACTGATAACCCCATAGGAGGATTACCCAATGCTTAAAGAGAGACCCCAAGTGAACTACATCGTTATCCACAGGCAATCCAATCTCATCACAGGGATTGTAGCCTCATCCACAATCCCCAGAGACACCGATCAATACCGATTCATTGAGGCCACAGACGCCGCTATTACCAAGTATCGAAGGCTTCAGGAGATGGCAGGGGACAACACAGACATCGACATTGGCGAGTTGATGAAGCTGAGCCCCAACGTCTTCGATGCCCTTGTCGCCGGTAAGTCAGGAGATGCCCGGCCTATCCGACAGCGGCTTCGAGCAGAAGCCACGCCCAAGTATGAGGATCGGGAGAAGGCTGTACGGGAATACATCGCCTCGCATCCTCAGATCACTGTCGACGCTTTGGCCGATCACTTTCTGATGGGTGATGCAGCAGCCCGAGCCTACCTCCAGCGGTACAGACGGTAACGAAAGAATGCGGTTTACAGACGTTGAAAAGTGACAACCCTGACTACCCCTAAGGGTGTCAGTTTTGAGCCTCTACAAGCCGCATAAATACAGGGGTTCCAACCCCGGAATCTGGCAAATGCCAGCCTACATTTGAGGAAGAATGAAGTGAACGAACAAACGAATGAAAAGTTGGTGTGCGGTGTGGGTGTTATGGACGTTCCAGGCGGTACAACAAGCAACGGGAAGACATGCCCGATCTATCGAGCGTGGGGCAACATGCTAAAGCTGTGTTTCACACATGAGCCGGCTAGGGCCACCATCTGCCCTGAGTGGGGGGTGTTCTCTACTTATCGTGATTGGTATCTAGCTAATGTACCCAAAGGCGGCGTCATCAAGCGGAGCCAGAACCACTTCTCACCAGCGACAGTGAAGGTCACTGTTCCAAGGAAGCGGATCACCCTGAAAGACATCAGCATCTCGGTGGATGGTGTGGTGGTGAACATGGCGGATGTGATGGAGGCCCTGCGTGGTAGCCAGCCGCTCACAACGTTGCTACACAGAAATTGACACGAACAGCCGTTGACATTGGTCGTGGTGCTCTCTAGAGTGATCACACATTCACAGAAAGGAGGCTGCACCATGGCAAAATCTTATGAAGACTCGAAGGAACAGGTAAAAGAACTCATTGAGGAGTATGAGCAGTCGGGTCACCCTAGGCCGAGCCGTAACAATTTCTTCGCCGGCTTCCTGAAGGAAAGAGCGGTAAGGAGTTTGTTCCCTGCTGGTCACCAGTCCCGTACAGACTGGCTGGCTAGCATTGACCGTGACTTCGATGGTCTGGCAAGCCGTGCTTTGAATCTGAAAGGCAACGCTGCTAAGGGAGCAGGGCGAAAGGGTCGCCAGCCTTCCACTGCAACCGCGTCAAGCTCCTCTGATACTGGTGCCTTGCTCAAAGCTCTTGGCTTGACCAACGTTGAGAGCGAGTTCGCTGACTCTGACGAAGAGCGGGAAGCAATAGCCAAGCGTGACGAGGCTATCCACGCTGCTGAGCGGGAGTACCAAGACGGACACGCACGCCGCTTCAGACAGTTTGTAGCCCGTAAGCTCAACGAGGCTGACGTTGAATAATCCAATTCAGCGAGCAAAGTGGGCCATCTTGACCTTTCCAGGAACGGCTGTGCCTGTTCTGTCTCAAGAGGCATGGTGTCGGCAGGCGGCAGAGGACAAGCCTCCTGTGATGCCGTCTGTTGAGTCCCTGGATGAGTTGAGAAGGCTTCGAAAGAAGCAGGATGTCACGCAAGTGTGGGTGTCATCAGCCGAATACGTCACCCGTGATGTCTGGAAGTCGATTGACCCTCATTCGCTCAAGGTGGCTTCGCTTCCAGGGCTCGAAGGCGATGAGCTTCGTCAGGCGTGTTCGTGGGTTCTACTTCACACTGAACAGAGCAGGAAGCTGGCTGAGAAGGTGAAGACCTTCAATGCACATCACGCCTATTCAAAGAATCAGGCAGACGCGGAAGTTGCAACGAAGCGACTGGAGAACGTGCTCCGAGAACTGTATGCCCAGCCGGGGCAAAACCTATCAAGCATTGCCCTGGAGCTTCAGAATCGAAAGATCAAGACGCCTAGAGGCGGGGACTCCTGGCACGCCACACAGGTGCGAAGACAGCTCGTTAACCTCGGTCTGATCAAGGGCTGAGGTCGGCATTCCCAAGGGAATGCTTTGTTCGAATTTTGACATAAACAAAGTTTGACAATTGGTCTGTAGACATACAGGGATCAGGGCCTGAGCCGTCGCTCACGCTCAACGGGATAGCTACGTCCACAATTTGACATACACGGAGTTTGACAAGATGCGTGACAAAGAGAGACAGGGCAACAGGCACAACGACCGGGAGCTAGGGGCAGGGCACATCGCGTTAATCGTGGCCATCACTACCAGTCTGGTTGTGGCCATCACAGCAGCCGTCATCGGCTTCGCAATGTTTGCGTGACAGGGAGTCCAGTAGATGAAGCTTGTTAGTTCTAGGCCAGCACGGAGAACAGTACCCGTGGGGAAAATCATCCAGGCAGCACGGCAACGGATCATCGATGCCAAGACGGATCATGCCGCGTCATCCGCACTGGATTCAGGTATCGGGGCGCTGGGATGCCTGCTTGACCTTGGCCTGCTATCTCCTGAAGAGTGGAGGGGCCATGTCGATGACTTCGAGCGAGCAGGGGATGCGCTCTAGCTCCCAAATGGTCAACCAAGCCCGCTTCGGCGGGCTTTTTCTTTGTCAATAAAAAACCCTACTCATTGTTGTATAGATCGGCCGCGCAACTACCCCTATCATCACTCCATCGACAGGCCGTAGTGTGGAAGTGGCTGATGAAAGCGTTGAAGTATCTGATGGGCAAGATCGCCGACAATCTTGTAGGTGTAATTCTCACAGCAGTAGGGGGAGCACTGCTCGTCTTGTTCGCTCCTGTATGGGAGTACCTAAAAGCGATCTGGGAGTGGTTTACAGCTCCAGTGCAGGTGAGCAGGGTCTTTGTCATTCTGCCAGTAAGCATGCTTGTCTTAGTCGCTGTATGGTTGCTTCGCTCCCTCATAATCAAGAGAAGAGCGCCGAAGCCGCCAGCATGGCTGAGTTACCGTGAAGACGAGTTTGAAGGAGCTATTTGGCGCTGGGACTATGATAGTAACGGGCAGATTGAACACCTCATTCCCTACTGCAAATCTTGCGACTGTATTCTTGAATTGAGAACATTCGGCTTGGGAAACCCTGTCGAGATGTACTGTGTAGACTGTAATTACAGCTATTCAGCTTTCAGTATGAATGTCTCACCTGAGTATGCTCACTCTATCATCATCAGGCTGATCGATAGAAACCTGAGAAGGAACTACAATCGCCTGAAGGCTGAGAAGTGAGACTGTGAAGATGTTGAAGTGGACAAGCAGTATCTGGAAATTTGGACTTGTTGCAATTCTTGCCGCATTTGCTGGTGCGTTCGTTACGGCTATGTTCATGCCTGGAATGGCGGCTCCTTCGGGGTGGGCAGACGTGATGACGGCCATGTTCACCTTCTTCGCACTGATCGTCGCTGTATCGGCATTCTTTACGTGGAAGAAGTCAAAAATCAGAGATGACGGTTATGAAGTAGTGAAAGCATACGTCAACGCAGTGGTTGAGCTGCACGAGGCCATGATTGCATCCCTATCGCCGTTGATGAGGGTTATGGCGACTCCAGGGACAGTTGTACCAAGCGCGAAGGAGTGCGGGGCGTTGGTGATTGCTCTCAATCAAGCCTCAGGTGCGATGGAGGCAGCCATTAAGCGTATGGCAATGAGAAAAAGGGAATTGAGCTTCTGGGGCGTCAAGCTCACAGAAGAAGCCGACTTAATCCATCAGGAAATTCATAAGCAGAGCTTTCAGTTTACTCTTGTATTGATCCAATTCTCAGAAGCTTGTAATAACGTCTATGTGCTCGGCAACAAAGAAGAGTTCACGACTATTCAAATGCTGACAAGTAGAGCAGATGCTTTGATAATTTCATTGGCTAAAGAGTTCCAGAGACGTCAGTTGATAGGGATGGCCTCGCTTTATGTTCATGACTGACAAACAAGAACATGAACTGGACGTCGGCCAACTTCAAAACAAGCCGCCCCGCCGCCAGAAATGGTCCCCTTTTCCAAACACGAATAATTCCCGCCCAAATTTCTCAATTTGGATTTCTATCTGAACAATTAAACACCCCGTGCGAATTGTGGGGCGAAAACGCTAGAAATTTAAAAGAAACATTATTTTGAAGGTATGTGGGTGTGTTTTTTTTATGCCTTGGATTTCTTCCCGCACTATTAAACAGCCGCCACACCTGGACCACTCAACACGTGGCATTCGGCGAATAACTTAGCAAGCGTGATTCTAGGACCTCTTAACACCGAGCTATTTCAGTAACACTTAATACGTAGCATTCTCCAGAACACTTAGCGCCAGTATTCCAGCAATAACCTGAGCTGTAGGTTTCTGGAAAACTCTTCGTCACTCCAGCTGCCAAGCAAGCGTTACAGCTGATGTGTTAAGCGCTGTATGATTTTAGAACCCGACAACTGTAGGATTCCCGCGATCCCTCTGTCTGCATTGCGTAGCAAGCCGTTAACCTGCATCACCAAGCAGGTAGCATTCTGGAAGTATCTGACGCTGCATGATTTCAGGACCCGCTCCTGTCCAGAGGTATCAAGCAAGGCGTGAGCTGACCTAACCAGATGCGGAGCTTTTTTGAAATCTCCGTTCTACCGGGACAATCAAGCAGGCGCCTCTATGGGGCTCTCTGAGGCTGTATGATTTCAAAATAACCCCTATGTACAGGGTGCTTAGCAAGCGCCTCATACAGCGCCTTGTAGATGCCTTAAATTTCAAATCCGACATCTACCGGATGTGTCAAGCAACCCCCAACAAGGGCAAGCTTGAAGTCTAGAAATTTTAGGATCTCCATCGCCTCTCTCGAATGACACAGACGCTGAACGTCAACGTTCCACATGGAGAGAGCAAAAGGAAAGCCGCCCGTAGGCGGCTCTCTTATCCTCTTTTGAACTGCTCTACTGTGCAGTAGGCGTAGTATTGCCAATCATCCTTCTCGATGTTGTGACTGAGGTGCTCTTCCTCAACCTTCTTGCGGGCCTGAAGGCAGGCTTCCATCGCTGAAGGTATCTGTCGTTGCGTCACTACTGCTCCGTCCTCCTGCTTATGCATGCAGTACAACCGGTTGTCTCCTATCCCCAGAGAGCAAGACATCACCATCATCTTCACCAGAAACATCTGTACAACTCCTTATAGTACAACGTCCAATTTCTTCAGCAGACGACTCACCGCCATAGGGGTAAACGATGCTCCACGGCTGGTGGTGTGTCCTTTTGCATTCAGGCAATCAGCCATCGCTTGTAGTGTGGTGATCCCCTTCGCCTTGCAAGCCCACAAGGCATCCTCAACCTTGCTGGCATGTTGGCTGGCTTTTTCTTGGCGTACCTTGAGTGAGGCTGGAACACCTGTCTTGTGGCCTTCTAGCAGCTTGCTGTTGCGGCGAGCTACCTTGGCCTGTGCCTCTGCATTCCCTTCGTCAGCTCGCTTCTGGAGAGCTGCTAGAGACACCTTGGTACGGGTGGAGATGAAGTCTCGCTCCTGCTCAGCCAAGGCCGCATAGATGTGGAGCTGAAACTTGTCAGCGTAGGGCATGGTGGCGACTTTGAAGTCTACAAGCTTCATCAGCAGGGCGATGTCAGCTACGTCCCTGGACAGGCGATCCAGCTTGGCTACTACAAGGGTGGCACCCTCCGTTTTGCATAGCTCCAGGGCCTTGCGTAAGCCCTCACGATCCATGGGCGGGAGCGTGCCTGAGAGGTGATCCTCAAAGGAGGCGATCACTTCCCAGCTAGCCTGTTCAGCCGCAATACGAATGTACTCCTGCTGGGACTCCAGGCCGAGGCCGGACTTACCTTGAGCTTCGGTGGATACCCGGTAGTAGGCTACAACTCGCATTGATGTCCCCTTGCCTGTGATGAGCGACGTTTGTTCCTCTGAGGGGCATCTTATCATGAATTAGATGGTCGTCCACTAAATGATAAATCGGGAGCCACTTCATTTGTACGATTGTGAAACAAATGGGTATGTAGATTTAAGCAAGCACCGTGCCAACTGCCTTGACAATTAGCGAGGCGTGTGTTACCCTAGAGCTTAAGTTCCCGAGCGAAGCGAGGGGTAGAAATCTATACATCTGAGTCGTCTACGACTCGTCTGTGCCCCCTAGAGGCAATGCCTCTACATCATCAGCAGTGAGCTGACCAAGGGCCTACCAACCACAGGTGGCCCATCAGAGAGAAGCTTGAAGTGTAGCGACCCCGTTGGTTGTTGGTCGCTTGAGTACGTTCAAGACATCCCCCTCTACAGACAATCTCCAGCATCAGGGCAACTCATTCGGCTCAGCAGTATTAGGTAGCTTGCTGACGCCTTGCGTCGAAGGGACAGCTAACCTCTGCGACAGCAGAGAAGGCTACAGACGTGCTACAAGGGGCCATCTGACGATTTGAGAACAGAAATCACATGCTCACATACATTCGAGCTGGTGTATCTGGATTGCATTTGCAAAAAATGATCGCAGAGTGAGCAAGCTTAACAAAACACCACCTGCATAGCGTCAGTCGAGCAGAATCGCGTAGAACAGTGCTCTCTCCGGGGGTAGCGGTGTTTCTGGTAGGAATTCCCCCTCACAGGCCAGCCTGTGGATAAGTGGGCCACTGACGTGCTACATCTGGCTTCCAGCCATGTCAGCAGCTTCATTTCTTCACCATCTGGCACAGGGTTGAATGCCCACGAACAATCCTGAGGAATGCCTATGTTACATTGTAAAGCCTATTGTTATAATACATAACGATTAACTCACACAGACATTGAAAATCGGAGATGTTGCAGGCATAGAGAAGCCCCGCATAAGCGGGGCTTTGTCATTTCCGTATCTTGTATTTCACGCTGCTGAGCATCTTGCCTGTATAGAGCAGCGGATCATCGAAGCCCTTGATGGCAACCCAAGCTCTGCTGTTGCTGCCTGGATAGTCTTCAATGTTCACCTGAATCACACCCTTCATCTCTTCACCTAGGCGCTTGAGGATGGGCTGTACAGGCTTGCCATGGATAGCAGCTTGCACAGCTTGAGAGATGAAGTTCGCGTACCAGTTGTAGTTCTCCGCATTCAGGAAGGATGGGGCCATGAATTCACGGCGGGGTACTCCGATTCCCCGGTCATTCCAATAGGCCACCTGAGCAACCTGTAGGAAATCGTTCTCTGCTCCATACCGATCCTCAGCGAAGAATCCCGCTTCCACTCTTGTACCGTCCAGCGCTTCCATACGCTTGATCAAAGATTTAAGTTCTCGATAGTCGGCGGTGAACTTCATACGGGGGTTCCAGTTGTGCCGCTTCCAGGCTGAACACCAATGTGTTTGTGGGTGTTCATGTTGATACCTGCAAGGGTCATGATGCCACTGATTTGCACGTTGCCTGTAATGGCCACATTCCCAGTGATGTTGGTCTGTGGTGCTGTGACATTTACTGTCTGAGCATTCACTGCGACATCCTGAGCATTCACTGTCACCCTCGCTCCAGTGTTAATGAACACCTCGCCAGTTTGAGTAAGGCGAACCTCACACTCTTGGCCTGTGCCAGTGTTCATGCTGACAACGAGGTCTTTAGGATTGTGGGGATACTTACGAATGGAGGACCTGTTCAGGCTCCGTTGAGCTGTGTAGATGCCAGGAATAGCGATGGCATCTTGACTATCAAATTGACGTAGCGTAGCAGCTGGAACAGGCTGGGATGTATCACTGATACTCCATGTATCGATGTCTGATTGAGCGAAGATCAGAGTGACGCTGTCACCAGCTGCAACAGGAAGGCTAATCAGAGCCTGCTGACACCCTGGCATCATCAATGGTACGTCCAAGAGAACAGCGTGTTCCTCGTGTTCACCATCCTCATAGGCTCTGTTGATGACAGGGCGAACATCCACCCTCATTCGTTCAAGGTCAACACGCTCCACTACACCAACGGTTGAGGTGTGTAGATTGGAAGCGAATGCATCAACAGCTTGTTGGCTTGCAGTTCTTAGGATGTCCAACATTGTCATTCACCTCCGTGCATGTTGTTGAATTGGATTTGTTGGCGGTCTTTGATGGTTTGTTCGAGCATGGTTATCTGTCGATCAAACTGTGTGCGTTGGTAGCTTTCGGACAGAAGCATGTCTATGGAACCTTCCAGGCGTACAAGGCGTGTTGAGAGGTTGCCTAGGCTGCTGGATGGGCTATCGCGGAGTGATTGGAGTTCGCTGTGTATGCCATCAATCTTGTGGTCAATCTGGTCGAATCCTGAGGATGCGTTGAAGCACGTCCAGAGGCTGACGAGGAGGGCAATGACTGCGATGAGGGGAACTAGGGTGTTGCTGAGCCACTGGCCCAACTTCTGTATCAGGGCCATCTGTGGTCCATTCCTTATGTTTGGGGAAGAGGGCTCTAGCCCTAGTTCCCTGATTTCTTGTTAGTGGCACGAACGTTATCGACGGCCAGCGGATCACGTAGCAGTAGGTCGGCATACCAGCTGTTGCCATCCGTCTCACCGAAGTAGCGGGCCTCTTGCACCCGATACCAGCCGTCATACATCTCCGATTCAAGCTTCACGAGCTGACCGGGGTACACCGAGGCATCGCACAGGATGCGAACCATGATTCCGAACTGGCGGGCACTGTCCTTGGTGGTTTTGCCACTGTCAGCAGCTACGCGGTATGGCGTTGATACCAACCCGGTAGCAGGGCTCAACACCAGAGCTTCAGCCTGAGCGTTGGTAGCTCTACCCCGGTCGGTGAAGGTGATGACGTTGTTGGCAATGGTGTACTCAAGACCGTAGCTCTGGGCCAAGGCGTTCAGCTGATCCCGTACAGGCCCCGGTTTGAGCGTGTATCCACGAATCAGGACGCTGTTGAGGGCGGTCCCAACGTAAGGCCCCTTGGCGATCCCTGGAATCTGCTTGAGGATTTCATCAAACGCTTGAGCCACTGTGCGGCCTGGACCAACTGTGGTTGCCTTGATGCGAGTGTGGTTCAAGGCGACGTAGCCTTCTCCCAGCACCAGCTGAGTGACGAGGTCTGGCCCCTGGCGACGTGTGCCGCTCTCGGTGATGTCGCCCTCTACCAGCAGCTTTAGCCCGGTGTCGTGGTAGCCAACTTCAAGCTTGCAGGCAAGGAAGTTCTGATCAAGGCGACGGCGCTTCTCTTCCGTGAGGTTGTAAATCTCGATGGTGGCACTATTACCGCCACGGCGGTTGTCAGCTGTCCGGCTGACATCGAAGGACATGTTGAGGTCTGTCACTTCGAAGCCCTGGCCTGTGGTTACATCTCCAACGATTAGCCGGTATTCACGATTCTTCAGTTGAGCCATCAGGTGGGTGCTCCATCGTCATACATGTATTGGAGCGTGTAGTAGGTGGCGAGCTGATCAACCTTCGTGGTGGTGTCAGGTAGTCTTTGAAGATCGACGGATGTGATAGGCATCAGGTAGAACGCACCAGACAAACCAAGATGGCCCAAGGCGTAATCTAGGATCATTGGGTACATCGGCACCAGCCGCACACCATCCACAACCTTCACGCCTGTTGAGGTCTTAATGTCCATGTGCCAGGAGCCGTAGTGATCGCTGAACGTGAATGTCAGCGTGAACAAGCTACCTTCCAGCGCAACCAATTGTTCATAGTGGGCCACTGTGTCCAGTGGAATCTGTTGGGTGATAATGCTCATTTCTGTGCTGATCCTCTTTTCACTGCTGCCTCAGCATCGCTCTGGGCTTTCTCTTTAGCAGTTAGTGTCTCGTTCTCTTGTTGCTGGGCAGTGATGAAGCCGTCTGTCTTCGCACTATCCTTGGTGCTCACTTTCCCTTTAGCTTTCTTCTTCGCTACCTTGTTCTTCATCAGCTCTTGAGGAATCTTGGTAGTTGAAACGTCCGCATACCGAACACGCTCGAATGTCATGTCAGGATACATAGCGTCTCCGCTATCTGGATCGATGTTGTCACTGAGCGATGTCATGATGAGGTTCTCATGAACTACATAGCTATTGTCTGGGCGATACTCAATGATCTTCACAAGGTCACGACTCTTGTGCATCGTCTTCAGGGTGGTAGCCACTTGTGTGGCAGGGAAGATCATCTCTCGCGGAGTGAGAGTTACAGTCGGTGTGTTGCTGCCTAGGAACTGAGTGATGCTCGCTGGCAATAGACCAGCTAGGGCAGGAGGCCCCATCGTGATAGTTGGGCTGTCGTACACTGGATTGAAGTTGGAGAAGGCCTTGTAGCGAATCTCTTCGTCTAGCTCTTCATCTGATAGGCTGCCAAACCGCACTTTTGGTCTATCAAGGTTGAAGTCAGCATTGGTGACAACTCCGCGTACACGGAATTTATCGTTTGTCTCAATAACGTGGTCACTGATGTTCACGCCAGTTTCTACAGCGTGAGATGTCACTGTTGATTGGTATTGCTGATCAAACTGAAGGACTGCGTCCATCCAGATCAGATCGTTATTTTTGCTCATGATGGCAAGCATGGTTGTTCCTTATCTTGGCTTAAATAAGGGCGAGACAGACCGTAGGCTTATGCCGAAACATTGCCTGTAAGGCCCCTAGGAGCGTCTATGTGAGGTGATGAGAGTGGAGGCTATACAACCCCACAAGGTGGCAATTTATGCCAGATGATTAGCGAGGAGTTTTATCGGTCGTCAGTCGAGCTAGAATGTCTGCCTCATACTGTCTACGCTGGGCTTCGCCGATGTCCCGAACAGTTTGCTCAACTACACTTTTGTCAAATGTCTCGACATTAGGGAAGGCGAGGTTGAATGTGCTTCCTGCTACAGTGACAGTGTTGTTTGTGCTGCTGGTGATGTTCTGGAGCTGTTTCTCAGCTGTGGTGCTGGCCCCGTTCATACCCTCAACCATCGTCTTTAGCTTCTTCGGATCAAAGCCAAACTTGTAATCACCAGAGTTCGTAGGTGCCAGATAGCTCAAGGCGTTCTGATCAATCGGACTCTTGCCCAGCTGTTGATCTTTCACAGACTGAGGCACGATCCCGAACAGGCGTTGCCAGAATCGATCAACGGGGTCTACCGCTACTTCCCCTGTTTCCTTTGGCTTGTTGAATGCGGCAGGATCAATCCCACCATTTCCACCAAGACCAGCATCAGGAGCATTTGCCATGCCCTCAGGGGTAGATTTCTTGGGGTCCAGGGCATCAGCGATACGCTGAGTCATGGTGGCTGCTACCGATGTCAGGGCCGTATCAAACTCCATCACCCGAGTACGCAGAGGCTCCATCGCTGCTGTGAGGTTGCGGTGGGCTTCGATGTTCGAGTTGACCGACTGAACAAGCTTCTCGTTGTCGTTGATGCTCGCAGCTTGCAGGAACTGATCATTCTGAAGACGCTGAGCGTTCGCCTGGATGGACTTCGCTTGTGTCTCGATGACCTTTTGGTTTTCAGCGAAGTACAGCTCTAGAGCCCGGTTGAAGTCGGCAGCTTTCAGGTTGCCTTTCGTCGTGCTATCGATGACAGCAGCTTGCCGCTTTGCAGGATCACCAGTGAACTTGTTACGTTCTGCCCAAGCTCGCTCGATGTATCCACGAAGGATCGGCGCGGCTTCGGAGAAGGTGTTCAGGTCTTCCCGGTCGGCGTAACCCTTGGTTCTCACCTGAGTGAGCTGGAGGTTGGCGCGGCGTGATTCGTCCTGAGTCATACCGGCACCACGGAAAGCCGCCGCCTGTGTTTCGTACAGCTGCATCGCTTGCTCAAGGCTGCGACCCTGGCCGCGTTGCTTCAGGAGGCCGTTACGATAGTCCTTGGCGGTGTCTAGGCTGATCTCAGTGCCGTACTTCTGGCTGAAATCCACAAAGCGTTGTTGGATGTACCCCTCTTTGCCTTGGTCTTGGCTGGCAGCAGCAGCAAGCACGTTCTTGAACTGCTGGGCATCGTCAGCACCTTGTTGGCGTTGCTCGATCCGTTGGCCTGCCATGGACAGTAACTGTTGGATACCAGCCACCAAACCACCAGCAGCCAATCCAGCCATAGGCAACCCTGAGCGACCCAAGGCCCCGAGCATGGAGAATCCACCGTTACCACCTTCAGCCTTGCGAGCTGCAAGCTCTGCTTGTTTAGCCTGCCAAACCGTATGACGCTCTTGGGCGAAGCGGAAGCGTTCCCGCTGGCGTTCCTGTCCAGACTCAGCACGGGCAGCCCGCTCACGGCGATCCTGCATCTTGTTGGCGTGGTTCACCTCACGGCGGCGCTCTGCCTGTTTCTGTGAGTCCAGGGCCAGCTGAGCACGTTGGAGGAGGGTCTGTTGTTGGTATGTCTTGGCGGCGGCTTGAGCGGCCTTCTGTTGGGCTGCTACAAGCATTTGCTCCAGGCGTGCCTGTATGGTCTTGGCTGCTGTCAGCTGTGCTTGATACTTGGCAGACGCTGCCTGTGTGTTGATCTCCTGGCGACTGGCTAGGGCTAGCTTGGCCTGTAGGACAGCCTGTTGCTGTAGCTGGCGTGTCTTGGCCGTGCTAAGGGCTACATCTTCCCGTTGGTTTGCGAAGCTCAGCTTGCTCTGGGCCAGCTCAGCTTGGAACGTGCTACGGCGTGCCTGCTGCGTCAGCTTCTCCAGACGTAGCTGTTGGGCTACAACGCGATCAAGGGTCTTGGTGTTCTGTGGAGCTGGAGCCCCTGGGGCTGTGATACCAATCGACTTACGAATCTTGGCCTCAAGGTCCCGCATCTGCTTATCGAGCGCTTTGGTGTCCAGCTGGATAGCAATCTTGATCGGCTTCTCAGCGAGTCTGCCGAATTGGCGAAGCTTCAGTTCTGTCTTCTTGAGATGTGCGAATAGTTGTTCTAGCGGAGTGGTGTTTACCCGAAACTCTACGCCACCAATCAAATTGGCTACTTGTTTATCGGCCATTATCTGTCAATTCCTGTATGTGTCATTTCGTTGCCGACAGAAGTAGCCGACTCTTGGGACGGCGTCCCTTGTCAAGACGACGCGTTGCTGTGAGTGGTGCAGCAATCTTGAACATGTAATCAAGATCAGTGAATTCCGTGATCATCTCGGAATCGATAACTTCATGTAGTCGATAGCTAAGATGACGCCGATGACTCTCAGGTATAGTGATGATGAATACTGTCCCGGCTACAACGGAGATTCGTAGTGCATGAACAGGGCAGTCGTTACGTTCGAAATTGCGAAGCAGCTGTGTAACATCGGCATCTGTGTTTGGCTGGATGATGAATCCATAACCGACGCCTTCAGCTGTGATGATTTGCTCAAGGCGTTGTAGAATTTGAGGGTCATACGAATCAAACGGGATGATCTTACCGTTGTAGTTTCGAATCTGTACGGCTTTCATGCTATCGGGGTCTCCGTAGGGAAAAGGGGAGACGCCCAATCAGAGCGTCTTAGGAACTTCGTTCGAAGTTTGTAGGTTGGTAATCTCTGCAACTTCGTGGCGTGTATTGGGATCAGCCAATACTTCACGAATGTACTCTTCAACCTTCTTTTCGCCTTGTGGCTGTTTGAGAAGGTCGCGTAGCTTGTCAGCAAATGTCATTGTGCTTCCTCTGTGAATAGATCGATCAAGGCTTCGAAAGCCTCACGAGTGTTTGTGTGTTTGCTCAGGATGGTGAGACCGCTGTTCTCCACAGCTTCCGTTAGGAACGTATGTGGTAGGCGAGGGCAGGTGGTTACATCGTCAGGGATAGCCCCGTGTGCGATGGCTACCACTGCAACGCCATCACGCTTGAGAACATTGAAGGAAGTGGAGCGGCGTCTGTCAGCTGCGAACAGGACGTTCTCAATCAAGATGTCAGGGTTGTCCCGGCAGATGTAGAAAGCGTCTTGTCCCGAACTGTTCTCTAGAGCTTTCGAAAGGAAGACGATGGTCTTGGACACTTCAGAGCGGAATGGATGTTTCTTCAGGAGGGCGACGGTCCGACTTTTTAGCTGGGCTGGAAGGTTGGGGAGCCAATCGAATTGGAAGTCACGGATGGCGTACAAAACATCTGAGTATTCTGTGTGGTATCCCAGGGCATCAATCGTCATAAATGTTATCTCTGTCCCTTCGCACATCGAAGGCGTGCCATGCTGTTTGAGGCTCAGGGGCTCTGTACCCTTGGGCTACAAGCTCGTTGCTAAACTGGCGGAAATTTTCGGCTGTTGTAGAAACGTAGCCTTTTTCAATCAATCCTTGTACGTCGTCATAGAGGACATAGCTGACAATCAACTTGTCTATCACCAGACTGTAAGGGCGACTGTTGGTGATTGGTGCGAAGTAACGAGCGGGGGAGCCATTAGCCCATCCCCAGCCCATCGCATTGCATGTCTCAATTGCCGAGAGGAAGTCATCCTGTGTACGGCATACGACTACCACTTGTTGTTGTGCGAAATTCATTTGACACTCTCCGCCCTTGTTGCTGGTGATAGGGCCATTAGAGTTGATCCTGCATTGCCTGTAGGAAGTACCGCACTCGATCCCCATTCTTAACTAGGTCCATGGAAGCGAGTGTGGACGCTAGAGCCTGCAAAATCTCGGGATCGGCTCCTGTGATGTCGCCAGGCTCTGTGCTGTGATAAAGGGCCTTTTGTACATCTGTGTCTTTGGCTTTCTCAGCTACTCGACGATCCAATACTTTCTGAGCTTGGTCTAGGTCTGCCTGTAGGCCGGCATACTCAGCGTCGTATTTCAGGCGGATCAGATGGATTGTCATGTCTTTCTCACGTGGAATACTCATGCCGCTTCTCCTTTTTCTGGGAAGTCGATTGCATCGATGATCTTTGCCTCAAGCTGAATGAAGGTTTCCAGCTCCCCGGCAATGCCGGGGCTGTATTGCACACCAAATCCGATAGAATCTTGCAGGGCACGCAGCTCAATGTCTGTTAGCTTGAGAACTACAGTTGTCAGGCCGTCTGCTGTAATGGTAGTCACAGTTGTTGCTCCAGTGCTTTCTTCAGTTGTTGCTTCAGTGCTTCAGCCAGACGCTTCTGTGCGGCTTGAAACCGTAGTTCAGCTATTTCTAAAGATGTTTGACGGAGCTTTTCTTCAAGCTCCCTTTTCTGTTCTGCCAACTCTTGCTTGACTTGCCAGCTCCATAGCTCTTCCTCTATTTCAGCATTCATGGCACGAATCTTAAGGAGTACTTCGCTGTAGTAATCGAACATCTCAGGCCGTGAGCGACGATCTTCACGAAGGGCTCCACTGATCCATAGTAGGTCTTGAGCGCTGAGTTTGATGTCACCTTCATAGATCATGGATTGGGCTTTAGCGATGTAGGCTTCTTGGTTGTGCATTTGTCTTTCTCCTCAAACAGTCTTGGATTTGGTAGTGGTTTTCTTGGCGACTGTAGTTGGAGCGGGCTGTGTGTTAGCAGCTTCCAGTTCAGCGGCAATCTCTCGCAGCAATACATCAGCAAGCTCAGCTTCAGCTTGTTCACGCTCACGGCGGACAGCCTCTTGGTGCTCAGCCACTCGACGGGCCAGCTCGCTTTCCATAAAGGTAGCTTGAGCGGCTGCAACGTCTGCTGCGTATTGTTCGCGGGCTTCAGCCTCGGCAGCGTCAGCCAGCTCGTTCAAACGAGCTTCTGGAACGTTGAGCGTGCAATGACTGCTTGCCTGGACACCGTCACGATGGCGAATAGGGAAGGCGAAGTTGATTGTGTACCCCTCGTCAAGCTTCGCTTTCAGAGCTGGCTCAAACAGGTCGCCAATGTGGACGTTCAGAGGTTCGCGACTGAGATGGCTCATACGTGCTTGAGCACGTGCCATGTCGATACGAGCCTGTAGCACAGCTTCATCAAAGATGTGGCTACCCTTGAGCGGGCTTACCTTCTCTGGCCGTACATAGGGAGGGACTTCTCTTTCAGGGCGTGTCACCGTCTGTGAACTGATGACATGGCCTTGTTCGCTGACTTGCTCGACGCGATCTTGTGGGTAGTAGGTTGTGCGGTTTTGGGTAGTCATGATCTTTTTCCTTATGCGAAAATTTGTTTTTTGTACATCGCGACCATCATTCTTACGTGGTCTGGAGTAATGTGGGCGTCTGTGCTCATAGTGTTTCGGATACGTTGATAAGCTTCGTAGAATTCTCTACTGACTTCGATGATTACCATGTTGGCAAGCTCTTTGGCTTCTTCATTAGCCGTCTCAAGACATCTTCGAAGCCTAAGTCGGTCTTTTTGGATGTCCTCAGAGGGCTGACAGTGGATTACCAATCGAGATTCGAAATGTTCGTCAGCATCTGTGTCGTAGATGTCTAAGCTGTAAATAATAGCAACGTACGTTAGTCGCTTCGTTTCCATTCTCTGTCTCTTCGCTGTTGTCTGAATTGCTTTGTCTGTTTGCGATACTGACGCTGCTGTTGCTCGTATTCAGCGTCTTTGCGATCTCTGTTGTCTGCTTTGGCTACTAAAAGCATTTCAATTCCTTCAACATGCCGATTGCATAGAAAATGCAGAATGCAGTTACCATTGCAGGTCTTCCTCAGCGATGATCTTTGGTTCAACGTAGACATTTCTGATAGCGCCGTAGGGCACTAGCACCAAGCCTGCATCGGCTAGACGCTCGATCTTGTTGAACTCTTGCTCAGTGACTTCTATAACTCGAATCATCAAGCCATCGGCTTTGATGTTCAGCCTCATAGCCTCATCAGGAGAGAGTTTCTTCGGGCTGATGATCCCGCCACCTAGCATGAAGAACTGATCTTCAGGTACAAGCGTGAATACCGTGTGGTAATAGTGTTGTGTTTGTTGCATCGTCTTTTCCTCAAATGATTTATTGGGTAAAGCACGATGTCTTATCCGTTCAAGGTGAACGAATTTACAACCTCAAGGCATAGAAAAACCCCATCCGAGGATGAGGTTATCTACTGTCTTTTTGAGGAAAGAGACATCGCATCCGAACACCGGGGATCAATCCGCTGTTCAAGAATGGGGGAGGCAGATCAAAGTTGGAGTTTACTTTGGAACTGTCACAACCTCGTTGCGAGGTGTGAGGCTCTTTAACGACTTTGCCTGTGTCGGTGCAGATGGCGTCTGCGGAAATAGGGAGCACTTTAGTCTGAAGAATCCACTAATCAGACCCTGGCGGCTCAAACCAGATGCAGCGGGACATGGAAGACCGCTGAATTCGAATAGGGCCAACACAACTAAGGAGGTAGCGTGTTGACTGACACAGCCCAATGAAGGAATGGCATCGTCTGTGTCCTCGTGAGGGTCAGGAATGGCAACAAACCTTTCTCAACTCACAAAGCTAATTCTACATGATGTTTGCCATTTTGTCAATAGATGCATGCGTCAAATGGTAACTATTTTTCCATCTATTAATTTGTTTTATTCACATGGTGTGATCGGGGGCGTGGGATGTCAGAGATGGTCTCGGATTTGCGCTATTCCGAGTTTGAAAGCCGCGTATAATGCGGCTTCCAGGGGTGCGAAAGTGTACTGGTGGTAGGTAGGTATAGGTTGACACTTTTAAGCCCCTGCGAAGCCCTTGTAGGAGCTTCTAGACGAAGTTGTATGCGAGACTCTGGATTGCTTGCATTTTCTGCTGTGGGCTGGCACCTCCGTGGTATACGTCGAATGTGACGAGCCCTGTTTCGTGACCGGCGATGTCAGCGACTGTTGGTCCCGCTACGTCAGCACGAAGCATCCGAGTGATGGCCGACATTCTCAACGAATGGAATACATGTCTACCAGAGAACCCCATACCAGTTTTCAATCTGCCGAATGCCTTCGACAAGCTGTCACTGCGTATCCCGTATTTGTTACCCCCGCTGGAAACTATCAAGTAGCCGTCTGTGGTCTCTTGTGAGAGACGTTCTATCACAGGTAGTAGATTAGGGTGGATTGGCACTTGTCGAATGCCAGCTGCTGTCTTACTGTCTGCAATGTCGAGACAGAGAATACCCTCAACAGTGATCACACTCTCATTGCGTAGTTGGCACGCCTCTTCAATTCGAAGAGCTGTTCTTGCAGCAATCTGAATCAAGTCGGCCAACACATCCAAACCCTCGGAGCGAGCCTGAGCATACACACGTTCCACATCTTCCGTGGAGAAGGGCAGTCTCTTGGATTCAACCTTCGCCTTTCCTCTTAGAACAGGCATCTCATGGTCGACGAATGGATTGGCTACCCCTGCGTAGTCTTTCTGCCACAGCGCGTCATTCTTCATAGCCCACTTCCAGAACGTGGACCCCGCAAGCAGGTATTGAATTTGAGTTTTGCTGCTGAGGCCCAGGCTCTTTAACCACGCTCCGACAACCTCATGTGTCAACGCAGCCCCCTCTGTTTGGAGGTAAGCCGAGAGCTTCCGAAGCTTGGATTGCTGACCATCGATTGTCTTGGCAGGTAATCCAGCTGCCTCACGGAAGGCTTTGAAAGCTTCCAGGCGCTTTGGTGTGAGTGGACTTACTGGTTTGTAGCTGCTCGGATCGAGACGTAGATTGGTTGCCTCCTGCGTCTCTGAGGCTGTCAGATGGTATTGCTTCTGAGCACTCTCAACGGCGAATCGCTGAGTGATGTCATCGGCTACCATCACAGCATCGGCATGGGACGTTGGAATGTAGTCGAAGCTTTCCCGAAGGTGCTTGACCGTGGCAGTCATGCCCAGAGCTTCCAGCTCAGCCAGGAGGGTAGCTTTCTCAGACTCCAGCTCAGCTACCGTCATCGTCGATTCCCTGACGGGATTCCGCATAGCCTTTACCAAAGCAGCATCTACATGTTCCCGATGGGCCCGAGCATCTGCAGCAACCGTTGATTGCCAACCTACTTTCGCAGCACTACTACCTTCCCTGGCGAGTCTGATCTCAGCCTTCCAGCGGGCCAAGACTGGTAGCCGACGCTCCAGAGCTACAGCCCTGTCTGCTGTCCTCAAGGTCTGGATGAGCTTGGTTCGGCCACCGAACGCAGCACGGACATCAGCGGGCACGTTGAGCCTGACGTACCACGTAGATTCGTTAGCCTTCCTAACTAAGTGCGTTGACATACCATCTACCCCTGATGACCACCCAATGTGTCCACTGATTGTGACCACTATTGGCTCTGAAAGCCAGCAATACCAGTGCTTACAGGGTTTCAGAGGCGAAATGAGAGAATCCCTATCTCTCCGCCATCTATAGAGAACCCCTAAACCCATGGTTTAGGGGTTTTTGCTTTCTGGGTTGTACCTACCCCATGGTTTGCCGGTTGAGGCTTGATGTCGCCAAGGTCGGGCATAGGTAGGCCATCTGTCGCTGCTTGGTGGTGACTAGATACGGAAAAGCGGGATGCCACACCACCTCCTTCTGGTGGCCCTTACTGGAAAGCGGCGATGTTAAGAACGACAAGAGTAGTGGCTGCTCTGGTGGCTTCCTTTCACGTACGTACGAGCGGAGAGCAGCGGCTTCTCAACAGCTGACATCTCCACGGGTGCGATTGCGATCGAGATGGGCAGAGAACTAAAGATCATCAAGACACTCAAGTCGGGTGACATGCCTGAGGTTGGCTACACACGGCATGACGGCGACAAGTTCCGCTACCGCTGTAAGGTCGAAGGTAACCGGGTCGTTTGGCAGGCGTATTTTCCTGACCGGTCAGCGTGGGGACGTTGGAGGAACAGCTCTGACGATGCAGTGCTTACCTTTCAGGCAGATGCAGAAAAGCTATCTATTTCCAGTAGCATGACCGGGATCACCGACACCTACCGGAAGAAAGCCTTCGGTAAGCGCTGATCAGTCAAACGAAGCGGATGGTCCCTTGACTCAATGAAGAGTCGTTCGCTTCCGCTCAAGCAGAATTTCCAAGGTTTCAACGTCCTTGATTTGCTGGGCAAGCCGATTGAGTTGGTGCTTCAGCCAGTGACGGCTTGACTCGACATGGCGTCGGCGTCGCTCGATCTCCCGCTCCAACTCAGGCAGTGACTTCTGATCCATCGTTTCTAGGTCGGGACTGCGGTAGGGCATCTCATGCGTCCTTGCATGGTGGAAAACTGGCATCGCGTACCATGCCGAGGTTGGCCTTCGGTTTACAGTCCGCCAAATACCAAAACCCCGAGTGTGCGAGGCACCTCGGGGTTTTTATTGCCTACGCCTTCTAACCTGCCTTGCTTCTGCTCGATTCGACGTCTGGGGCCGTAGGCGCTTCCTCGGCGTCTGCATGGGGCAGGCGCTGGCTGGAAAACTCCTGCAGCCGCTGGTAATGGGTCAGCCAGAAGCCCAGTTCCAGGTTCAGGGTTTTGAGCTCGAGAGCGGTGAGTGTTGAAGGCCCTTTAGAAATTGCCTTTCCCGCAAGGTCGATGGCTGCCAGTTGCCCGGCCGTGCGAGCGGGACAGTTTCTGATGGCGTAACGGAGCGCCTCTCTAAAGTCGCTATCCAGGCCAGGCATAAAAAAGTCCTTGAATGACTAAGGGGTTTAGCGAGTAGCCTTGCATCGAGCGCTATCGAGTAGCGGACATGCCAATTTCTATCCGCAGCTGATCTGGCCTGGACGCAGTGGTTCGGGACTTGAATGGACCGTGGCCACCTGCTTGTCACCGCTGCATTTTCAGCTACCGGTGAATAGCGAAGTTGTTTGCATACTAGATGGCTGGCAAGGCGGTTGCGCGGGCTTTGCTATCTGGGCGGATAGGCGGTGCAAGAACCTGTACGCAGCCTGTACTCGGCTCTAAAACCAGGGTTTGCTTGGCTGGACCGCTAATAATCCGGCGATTCGCAGGCGTTTTTCTTATATAGGATTTGGACGAAGCCGCTGTCATCTGAGCGCTGTTAGATCCCTTAACCTTGGTGTTCATCATCGCCGCACGCCGTCGAGCGGTAGCCTGGAAAGCCCGGGAATGGCTGGACGCTCTGGGCAAATGGGGCGATGCTGAAAACGTACGCCACAGAGCGTGCGATCCCAAGGGCCGAGCGGCAAGCTGCAGGCCTTTGAAGATGGCTTCGGCGTATAAAAATAAAAGAGGAGTCGAGCGATGTTCTACAAGGTCAGCGTGTATTCACGGCCTGAAGATCGTGGGCTGCTGGTGTGGCGATGGAAGAAGCAATTTCTGGGTGAGTGGGTGGAGTCGCGTCAGGAGTTCGAAGATTGCGACCACTGCGTCCATCATGCCTTGCAGGATGCCAAGGGGCAGAGCGTTCATCTTGAGACGGATCGCTGCACCCTGTATCGCTACCGCTTCGAAAGCATGCTGCACCAATACGGCAGTTGCTACTGCCTGAGCGGTGGTCGATCAACCGAGGCGGTGCTGGATCTCATCGCCCAGATCGAAGAGCGCCACAATGTCATAGTGCTGCGCAACGGCCAGCCCTTCTTCGCCCACTACCGGGCGGATCTGCAGGCGGAAGGGACGCTCGCTCCCGAGCTTTGGCAAGGCGTGGAATGGCGCGGATTGGAAGGGCGCTTCGAGTATGCCCGCAATCGCAAGAGGCCCTGATCGTTGTAGTGCGGAACGTAGAAAGGGTCAGAGGGGCAGCAGCTCCTGTCGCATGATGCTGATATCTGCTGGAGCCTGAATGCCTAGCTGGACGCGACTGCCCTGCAACTTGAGAACGCTGATGTTGATGCGGCCATTGAACAGCTGGTCCAGCACCTCTTCTTCATCCGCTCCCGGTCTAAGGGATAGATTGATGATTTTGGCGGTGCGCCGGGTCAGTACCAGATAAGACATGAGCATCCCTGCCATGATTTCAGTGAGCCGATGATTGCCAGTTCCCCACCGGGTGATAGCGAGTAGGCAGCTTGTCAGCCTCTAGTATCGCAGTCTGCGGCGACTCGCAGCCCGGTAGCGACGTTCTAGCTGCCACCTTCTCCCGATAAAGCCCGCTATTCCTGCTAGTACCGTTGCCAGGTTGACGGCATTGGTCGGGCGGCTGCCGTGGTAGCCGGCGATCACCACCACCAGCGTCGCCAGTGCCCAGATGACAATGGTGGCCGCGACGGCTACAGCCATTTCGTTGAGTTCGGGGCGTTGCCCTTGTTGCGGGTGGCAGAAGGGATTTTCGTATTCGTCCGACATGGAGTACTCCGGCAAGCGTTCTTGTTGGAGAGTATTGCCAAGAACCTTATCGGCAGATGATGAAGAGTCTGGATCGAATCGATAGCGCGATCAGCGAAATCTTTGTCGGGCGGATGAAGGGTACTCGTGGAGCCCTGGGTGGTCAGCGTGGACGGTATGGGGGCCATCTCCCTAGCGAGCGACGCGTTCGAAAGGGTAGTCACCAGTACGCACGACGAGGCGTGGGCGTCGTGGTGTGCGGCGAGTGCCGCCCGGCGGTAGTCGTCCGCCGGGATCCTGGCCGGCTCAGCGCGTGGCTTCGTCGCGCTCGAACAGGCTCCAGCAGCGATCAAAGTCCGCCTGCCAATCCGGCAGGGCAGTGGGCAATACCGCCGCGACCTTGCTGCAGTCCAGCCGCGAATAGAGCGGGCGGGTTGCCGGGGTAGGGTAGTGCTCGGTGGTAGTGGGATAGAGGCGGGCACGCAATTCGCCACGCTGCTCCAAGCGCTCGGCGATGGCCGCGGCAAAACCGTACCAGGAGGTTTGCCCTGCATTGGTAAGGTGATAGAGGCCGCCCACATCGCCTCGTTCGAGCAGCCGCTCGACCAGCTGGCGCGTGGCTGTGGCTATCGTTGGCGCCCAGGTCGGGGCACCCTGTTGGTCCTCCACCACATGCAGCTCATCCCGCTCCGCCAGCAGGCGGCGCATGGTGTTGAAAAAGCACTGACCATCATGGGAATAGACCCAGGAGGTGCGCAGGACCAGGGCACGACCACCCGCCGCCAGCACAGCCTGCTCGCCCGCCAGCTTGGAGCGCCCATAAACGCTCAGGGGGGCAGGGGCGCAATCTTCCGTATAGGGACGCCGACGCGTACCGTCGAAGACATAGTCGGACGAGTAGTGAACAAAGGGGATGCCTCTGTCCTTCGCCAGTTCCGCCAGAATCTGCGGGGCTCTCACATTGATCGCCTCGGCGCGCTCGGCTTCCTCTTCGGCTTGATCCACGGCGGTGTAGGCCGCGGCATTGAGGATGAGGTCGGGTGCCAAGCCGTCGAAGGCTTTACGTAGCGTGGCGGTCTGAGCGAGGTCCAGATCCGCTTGGCCCAGGACGGTCAACTGATGGGTGCTACCGAACTCACGCTGGAGGGCGCGCGAAACTTGGCCGGAACGGCCAGTGATTACAATATTCATGAAACCATGCCTGGATGCCTTCGGCTGAAGGCATACGTCCTATAGATCGATTCCTGAAAAGCCTCAGGCTTTTCCCGCACGAAACGAAACCTGCCGCCTTTGGCGACAAATCTGGTTTTCCGGTCATCTTTCCGGGGAAAGATGGCGGCCGCTGGCTATGGCGGAGTGGGCATCGACTGAAGGGACGTAGCGGTCATGGTAAGACTCGATGAGGAAGTACGCGGCTAGGACTGCCGTCTGTCGGCGGAGTTCAGTGCGAACCCAGGGACGATGGCAGCAGCTTGCCAAGCTGGAGACCCGACGTCGAGGCGGTCAGCAGGGCGGTATGGAGAACCTGTTCAAGTTCGCGGATGTTTCCCGGCCAGGCGTAGGCCAGCAGCGCCGCTTCGTCCTGGGCTGTCAGCACCGGGGGTTCGCGACCCAGGCGCTCGGCATGCTGCTTCAGAAAATGCCGAGCGAGGGGTAGCAGATCCGCCGGCCGCTCCCGCAGGGCGGGCACCGGAACCAGGCCGGGTGCGAGCAGCTGCCAGAGGTGCGGATTGAAGTGGCCCGCCACGACCGCCTCGGCCAGCTCCACGCTGGAGCCGGCGATCAGGCGCACCGCTATCGGAGTCCGTTGAGTGCTGCCCACGCGCAGGATGCTGCCTTCCTGCAGAACCTCGACCAGCGCCTCCTGCAACTCAGCTGGCAGATCGGCAATTTCATCGAGATAAAGACTGCCGTCGTTTGCTGTGCCGAACCAGCCCACGCGGCTGCCGGAGGTACCGGCATAGGCCCGGGGGACATAGCCGAACAATTCGGCAGCGCCATGGCGCCTGCTGAGCGCGGCGCAATTCAGGCTGCTGAAGAGGCCGGTTCGCCCACTGCGTTCGTGCAGGCGGCGCGCCAGTAACTCACGACCGGTGCCCCATTCGCCGGACAACACCACGGGCTCTGGCAAAGGGGCGAGTTGGTCCAGCCGTTCGAGCAGTTGCCGGGAGCGCGGATCGGCGAAGGCCAGGGCCTTGGCGCGGATGGTGAGCGCGCTGTGCTGATCGGTTGGGACGATCAGGAGTTCGGGTGAGGCAATAGGCATGGCGACATCGGTAAGCAATCAAATCGCTATGCTATCGACTGAGATTTATAGCTAAAAATACGTTTTAGCTATTCGCTTAGGTTTTTTGGTTATCTAGCGAAAAGGCCAGGGCAGCCTTTTGATGTTCAGGAATTAGAGTTTCCAAGTCGATGTCAGGTAAGCCGATAGGCGGGGTACCTGGACAGCGGCGCGGTATATCGGGGTGTCACGAGTTGCACGTCCGATGCCGACATCGCTAGGGTAGGCCGGCGGGACTGGTTCTACCGCCCTTGAAGAAGAGGAACTGCCGATCGATGCCTTCCCTGCGTGCGCCTTGTCCGCCTGGTGTCTGTACCTGTGATCGCGAAGCCGTGCTGGCTGATCCTCAAGGTGACGCTCGGGCCCTGCTGCTCAATCGCCAGGAAGAGCAGCGGCTGCTGGGCCGCCTGGAGAATATCGCCAGCGTGTCCGAGTTGCAGCGTTTGCAGCAGCGCTTGCAGGAGCAGTTGGGCATCCGCCTGGAGATCCGGCCGGGATCGGGAGAGGTGCGCAGTGCCAGAGGCATGCTGATCGAGCTGCAGCCACGACCGGGGCTGTGTCGCAAACTCCACCAGTCGATACCCGCGGCCATCCGTCGGGGCCTGGCGCAGCACCCTGAAATCCTTTACGGGCTACTCAATGCCAACGACCTGTTGCGCGATGCCTGAGTGTCCTCAGGCAGACCCCTTGAAGCGAATCCAGGTCGGGGCGTGGTCACTGGTCTTTTCCAGATCGCGCACCCAGCGGTGGACGCCCGCTTCCTGAAGTTCAGAACGCAGCCCGGGGCTCAGCAGCAGGTGGTCGATGCGCAGGCCGGCATTGCGTTGCCAGCGTTGGCGGAAATAGTCCCAGTAGGTGTAGATGGCTTCATCGGGGTGGCAGGCGCGTAGCGCGTCCAGCCAGCCCTGGGCGAGCAGACGCTCGAAGCAGGCACGGCTTTCGGGTTGCAACAGGGCGTCCTTGCGCCAGGACTTGGGATCGTAAATGTCCCGATCGGTCGGAACCACATTGTAGTCACCCGCCAACACCACCGGATGCCCGCTTTCGATCAGGCCCTGGGCATGATCAATGAAGCGGTCGAACCAGGCCAGCTTGTAATCGAACTTGGGGCCGGGCCAGGGATTACCGTTGGGCAGATAGAGGCTGGCGACGATTACGCCTTTTACCGCCGCTTCCAGGTAACGACGTTGGGAATCGTCCTCCATCCCGGGCAGGCCCCGCCGAATCTCCAGGGGCTGATCGTCACGCGCCAGGATGGCCACGCCATTCCAGGAGGGCTGCCCATCCCAGAGGGCGCCGTAGCCGGCGCCCTCCAGCTCAGCCTCGGGGAAGTCTACGGCTTTCGCCTTCAGCTCCTGCAGGCAGACGATGTCCGGCTGCTCCCGCTCCAGCCACTGCAACAGAATGGGAAGCCGGGCCCGAATGCCATTGACGTTGTAGGTCGCGAGGGTGAGGGCGGTCATGGGACGTTCCTTGAAAGGTTATAGCCATGACCAAGGCCTGGTGTCGGCAGTTCCTCTTGCGCCTCTTTGTGATTAAGTTCGCATTATTTTGTGACTTACTTTTTTTGGCACCTTCGGGAACTTTTTGGCCATTGCTCGATTGCTATGAAGAGAAATTTGACATCGCGTAGCTGATTTGTAGTCAGTGAACGAATTCTGACCGGCGAAGTTCTCCGGAAAAATGATCAGTTAATTAGAAAAATCTATAAAAATCAGTTACCTAAATTATATCTATATGATGGCTAAGTAATGGCCATAGTTGCAGGGTAATGGAGTTGGCATGCTGCTTGTATAGAGCTAGCTGCCTGGAGGCAATGTCGTGCGGAAAC
The DNA here is from genome assembly GCF_965111925.1 of Pseudomonas sp. Marseille-Q7302. Taxonomy (NCBI): domain Bacteria; kingdom Pseudomonadati; phylum Pseudomonadota; class Gammaproteobacteria; order Pseudomonadales; family Pseudomonadaceae; genus Pseudomonas; species Pseudomonas sp. Marseille-Q7302. Next base: position 2,017,547 of record NZ_CBCOPK010000001.1, read on the forward strand.
CCCATCCGCACGACTCTTCTCTCACTTCATATCGGCCCGTGTTCAGGGAGCGCGTTCACCCGTCGATTTAGCAGTTGGTGATGATGAATCCATCCTTCCTGAAGTTTTCCCGCAGGACCGCCAAGGTGCTGCCTTTCGTCGCTGCGCTTGCCCTGGCTACCGGTGCCAAGGCCGAGCAGGTCAGCCTGGTCGGTCTGAATCTATCCGGTGCCGGTTTCGCCGGTCAGGTGCTGCCGGGTGTGAACGGTACGAACTACATCTTTCCCGTGGAGGCCTACTTCAAGCAGTGGAGCGCCAAGGGGATCAAACTGATTCGTTTCCCGATCATCTGGGAGCGACTGCAGCCGGTGCTGGGCGGTCCGCTGGATCCGACCTATGCCGCGCTGGTGGACCAGACCTTTGCCAATGCGCAGAAGTACGGCATGCGGATCATCCTCGATCTGCACAACTACACCTTCTATCGCGGCTCGGTGATCGGCAGCACGGCAGTGCCCTATGACCGCTACCAGGAGATCATGACCCGTATCGCCCAGCGCTGGAGCAGTCAGCCTGCGCTCTATGCCTACGACATCATGAACGAGCCGCACGACTCCATGGCCCAGTGGCCGATCGCTGCCCAATACGGTATCAACGGCGTGCGCGCGGTCGACAAGACCAAACCCATCATGATCGAGGGCAACGGCTGGTCGGAGGCGACCCGCTGGCCGCTGTGGAACGACTCCCTGCTGGCGCTCAAGGATCCGTCCGACAACCTGATCTTCCAGGCACATTCCTATTTCGACGAAAGCGCCGGCGGCAACTACACCGGAATCGATGTCGGCAAGTTGAGCCAGGACTACGGCGTGGAGCGCGTGCGGCCCTTCGTCGAGTGGCTCAAGAAGAACAAAAAGAAGGGCATGATCGGGGAGTTCGGCGTGCCGGATAACGATCCGCGCTGGCTGCCGCTGATGGACCGGATGCTGGCCTATCTCAAGCAGAACTGCATTCCTTCGACCTACTGGGCGGCCGGCCCGGGTTGGGGCAACTACTTCCTGTCGGTGGAGCCGATCAATGGCGCCGACCGGCCGCAGTGGCCGACCCTGCGCAAATACCTCGATGACAGTAGCTGCTCCGCCATCGGCCCCATCGCCAGCGGCGCAGGCAGTACGCCGGCGAGCGGCTCAGGCACCACGGGTAGCTCGAGCGGTGGCAGCGGTGGCAGCGGTGGCAGCGGTGGCGCTCCTACCGGCTCCACCAATGGCGGGACTACGGGGCCGGGCACTTCCGCAGGCAATGGTAGTACCGGCAATACCGGTGGCTCGACCACTACTGAGGTCACCACCTCGATCAACGACTTCACCAACGAAGATTGGCTGCATGGCGTGTATCGCAAGTCGGCGGGTTTTTCCATTCCCGCGTCGGCCGCGAACGTGGGGGCCTTCAAGGTAGGCGCCCAGATAACGCCGGCCGATGGCAAGAGCTACAAGGTGACCTATGCCCAGGTCGTCGGCAGCAACATGAGCGTCTTCATCGAGAGCCCGCAGCTCGATGGCAACGCCTATGGCTATCCCAAGACGCTGCGCACCGGGACCACCACCTCCGGCACGCCGGCCACGGTACCGGGCACCACCACGGGCTCGACTGGCAGCACGGGCACCTCCAGCGCGGGCAGCAGCTCAGGCAATGCGGCGTCGGTCGTGACGGTGCCGACGGTCGAGACCAAGCCCGTGACCGGAACCGGCAGCACCGGGGCGACCGGTTCCACCCCGGCGCCGACGGGGGCCTCGTCGACGCCCGTGGCGTCGGCTGGCACGGCATTGAATACCGCCAAGCTCAATCTGGTCGGGCTGAATTTCTCCGGCGCCGCCTTCGCGCCCCAGACGCTGCCGGGGGTGCTCAACGTCAGCTACATCATGCCGGGCGAGGCGCATTTCCAGCAGTGGAGCGCCAAGGGCGTGCGGCTGATTCGCTTCCCGGTGATCTGGGAGCGGTTGCAGACGCGCTTCTTCGGCAGTCTGGAAGGGGCTTACACCCAGCAGGTCACCCAGGTGCTGGAGCTGGCCAAGAAATACAACATGAAGGTGATCCTGGCGCTGGATAACGGGGGGCGCTACAAGGGCACCCTGATCGGCACCGGCAGCGTTACCAACTTCAACTACTGGGATCTGATGTACCGGCTGGCCTACCAGTGGGGCAACCATGCGGCGCTCTATGGCTACGACATCATGGGCAAGCCCAACGGCGCCGACAGCAGCTGGCCGGTCACCGCGCAATCCGGTATCGACGGTGTGCGTACCATGGACCGTACCCATCCGGTGATCGTGCAGGGCAATGCCTGGGGCAGCGCGGCCAACTGGCCGGCGGTCAGCAACGCCTTGCTGGGTCTCAAGGATCCGGCGAACAACCTGATCTATGCGGCCAACGTCTACCTGGACCAGGACGGCAGCGGTAGCTATGCGGCGCAGAACATGAACGGCTTCGATCCGCAGGTAGGGGTCAATCGCGTCAAACCCTTCGTCGAATGGCTCAAGCGCAACGGCAAGCGGGGCATGATCGCCGAATTTGGCGTCCCTTCCGGCGACAGCCGCTGGTTGACGGCGACCGACAACCTGCTCGCCTACCTGCAGCAGAACTGCATGCCGCTGACCTACTGGGCCGCCGGACCGGGCTGGGGCACGTCCGCACTGGCGGTCGAGCCGGTGAACGGGGTGGAGCGACCGCAGTGGCCGACGCTGAAGAAGTACGTCGACGCCAGCAACAGCTGTACGGCGGTAGGGCCCCGCTGAGGCGGATTTCGCTCAGCGCGAAGGCGATGAAATCCTCTGGGGTTCATCGCTTTTTTCTTGGCTGACCGATAGGCGAAAAGACAAGGGTTCCGCGCGCTGGAAGCGTTCCCGTGCGCGGTAAAATGGCTCTGGAACAGTGCTTGGGGGGACGACGAACGGCTCTAGCTCGACTTGTCGCGGCGCGGGTAGAGTCGAAATCGACACCACAAGCACAAGGAGTAGGTGCCATGACTCAAACTACCCAGGAGCGGTTGCAGAATCTCGAAGAGCAGATCCGCAGCCATCGACAGGACCTCGCACGAAGCCGGCAGAGCTTCCAGGAGCAATTCGTCATCTACACCCACAAATTCGCGCGCCTGAGTGTGCTCGAAGCCCAACTCGAACTGGTGCGTAATAACACCAAGGCGCCAAACTGAAGGCGCTACCGGTCGGCCAGTCCTCACTCGTCCCGCGTCAGGACTTCCAGTAATTCGATTTCGAACCTCAGGTTGGCGTGGGGCTTGATCAGCGCGCCAACCTGGCGTTCGCCATAGGCGAGGGCCGCGGGCACTTCCAGGCGCCGCTTGCCCCCCACCCGCATGCCCATCAGCCCCACGTCCCAGCCCTTGATCACGCGCCCCGTGCCGATGACGCACGGGAAGGGCCGACCCTTGGCGCGGGACGAATCGAACAGGGTGCCATCGTCCAACCAGCCCTCGTAATGGGTGGTGATCAGGGCACCCTTGACCACGGCCTTGCCGTCGCCCACCACCAGGTCCTCGATTCGTACCTCGTCGCTCATCGTCGCGCTCCTGCTGAAAAGGCGCAGTCTAGCCTGTTGCTCAGGTTGGGCGACCCGCCTTAGTCCGGCACATCGCCGAACAGCCCTGCCTGGTAGTCGCGGATCGCCTGGCGGATCTCATCGGCGGTGTTCATGACGAAGGGCCCATGGGCGACGATGGGTTCGGCGAAGGGGGCGGCATGGCCATAGAGCAGGACGGCGCCTTCGCGGCTGGCGATGTCGATATGGTCGCCGTCGTCGGCGAATTCGAACAGGTGCCAGGGCGCTTCATCGCGTCCGGCGATCTGCAGGGTGCCACGAACGCCATAGCAGAACACCGTCGCGCCCGCGGGGGCGGGCAGGGATACCTGGCCGCCAGGTGCGATCTCGACCGTCATCAGGGTGATGGACGTCAGGGTCGGTACCGCGCCTTGAACATCCTGGTGGCTGCCGGACGCCAGCTGGATGCGCACCCGACCCTCATCGGCTTCGATCAGCGGCATGTCCGCGGCGGAGATGCCGTGGTAGGCGGGCGGCGTGAACTTCAGGCGGGCGGGGAGGTTGACCCACAGTTGCAGGATCTCCAGGTCGCCGCCGTCACGCTTGAAGGCGGCGGGTGACAGCTCCGCATGGACCAGGCCGCTGCCTGCGGTCATCCACTGGATGCCTCCGGCCTCGATGACACTCTCATGGCCGCCGCTGTCGCGGTGGGCGAGGGCGCCGGCGAGGATGAAGGTCACCGTCTCGAACCCGCGATGGGGGTGGGGACCGAAGGGCAGGCCGGCGTTGTGCGGCGGATAGACCTGGGGGCCGTGGTGGTTGAGGAAGAGGAAGGGGTCCAGGTGGGCCAGTCCGGGGCCTGGTAACGGCCTGCGGGTCTGGAGCTCGCCGATGTCATCGCGCCGGGCGGGATGGCGGTGGAGCAGGGTACGGGCGGTCATGGGGGCCTCGCAGGAGCAAAAGGTCAGTGTAAAGGGCCCCTCGCCGACCGGGTACCCCGCACCGGCCGGCTGCCGCTCAGATGGAGAAGCGGACCTCCCGTTCCGGACGAGACGCTGCCGGCCGCCGGTGATTGACCACTAGCTCGCCGATGCGGATCAGATGGGCGCGGGTGACGTTGCGACTCAAGCCCAGCAAGCGCGCGGTATGCACCTGGTTGCGATGGCAGAAGCGATAAGCGGCCCGCACTAGGGCGTCTTCGACGCGCTCGTGCAAGGCTTCCGGCTGTTCCTCGAAGAGCTGGGCGAAGGCCTCGGTCAGCAGGGTATCGACCGGCGCCGGCTCGCGTGGCCGGGACGCCGGCATAGCGAGGCTGGGACGCTGGACGAAGACCAGGTCCGCGGCATCGATCAGGCCTTGCGGCTTGAGCAGCAGCGCATGCTGCAGGGTATTTTCCAGCTCGCGGATGTTGCCGGGCCAGGGGTGCTCCAGCAGGCGTCGCTCCGCCGCGGGCGTGAGGGAAACCGAGGCCTGGGCGTAGGCGTGCAGGAAATGCCGGGCCAGCGGCAGGATATCGCCCTGCCGCTGGCGTAGGGGCAGCAACGGCAGGCTGACCACATTGAGGCGATACCAGAGGTCTTCACGAAAGGCCCCTTCAGTCACTGCCCGCTCCAGCGGGACGTTGGTCGCGGCGATGATGCGCACGTCCAGGGCGACGCTGCGGCGGGAGCCCAGGCGGACCACCTCGCGCTCCTGCAGGACCCGGAGCAGCTTGACCTGTACCGACAGGGGCAGATCGCCGATCTCGTCGAGAAACAGGGTGCCACCGTTGGCCTCCTCGAACCAGCCGGCGCGTGCGGTCAGAGCGCCGGTGAAGGCGCCCTTTTCATGGCCGAACAGTTCCGCCTCGACCAGGCTTTCGGCGAAGGCGCCGCAGTTCACTGCGACGAAGGGGCCGGCATGGCGATGGCTGAGGGCATGGATATGGCGCGCGATCAGCTCCTTGCCGGTGCCGGTCTCGCCGATCACCAGCACGCTGGCGTCGCTGGGGGCGATCTTTTCCAGGTGGGCGAGCAACTCTCGAGAACGGGGATCGGCGAAGACCTGGGCCGTCGCCCGGTAGCGGGGGACCTCAGGCGTGCGCGTCAGGGTCAGCAGCGTCATCGCGGGCTCCTCAGGAATAGAAGCTGGGGCTGGGCAAGGCATCGTTGAGGGCCCAGTCGCCCAGTTCGTGAAGTTTGTAATCGACCGGATCGTGCAGGGTCTGGGTGCGCAGGTTGCGCCAGTAACGGTCCAGCCGCAGGGCGCCCGCGGTGGCCCGGGCGCCGCCGACCTCGAACAGCCGGCTGGCGAGATCGAGGCCGTGGCGACTGGCCGCCACCTTGGCCGTGGCGATGGCGATGGCCAGTTCACCTCTAGCCTCTGCGGTGAGGGCCGTCCCCTGGTGCCAGGCCTGAGCGAAGGCGCCATTGGCTCGCTCCACCAGCAGGCGGCTGCTTTCCAGGGCGACCCAGAACTCTCCGTAGTGGCGCAGGATGTAGGGGTCTTCGCTGGCACTGGCAGCCGGGGACTTGAACCAGGGACGCGCCTGGGTGGTGGTGTAGCGGCGCGCCTCGTTGAAGGCGCCTTCGGCCAGGCCGAGAAAGATGTTGGCGAAGATCAGCTGGGCCAGCAGCGGGCGCAGGCAGGCGAAGGGGGTGCTCAGGGGGCCGGGGTCGAGCAGCCATTCCTGTTGTTCGACGCGAACGCCGTCGAAGCGCGCGCTGCCGCTGTCGGTCTGCCGCTGACCGTTGTTGTCCCAATCGTCGAACAGCTGGATACCAGCGCGTCCGCTGGGCACCACGGCGATCAGCAGACGGCCGCAGTCATCGTTTTCCAACGCCGACAACAGCAGCAGATCGGAGTCCAGGGCGCCGCTGCAAAAGCTCTTCTGGCCATCCACCTGCCAGGCGTCGCCGCTCCGGCGGGCCAGGGTGCGGCGATCCAGCGGATTGAGGGCGTTACCCCAGAACAGGGCGTCGCGCGCGGTGCGCTCCAGCCAGGGCCGCCACTGCTCAGGCTGGCCGAACAGCTGGGCGGTGGCCAGCAGCAGATGATGGAAGCCAAAGACATGGGCCAGGGAGCTGTCGACCCGGGCGAGCCGGCGTACCGCTTCCAGCGTCTCGTCCCAGGAGGCGCCCAGGCCATCGAGGTCCGTTGGAATGCTCAAGGCGAGCAGGCCGCTGCGACGCAGGGCGTCCCGCTCGGCCTTGGGGGTTCCGCCCTGACGATCACGCTCCGCCGCCGTGGCGGCGAAGTCGGTCAACAATGGGTTAAGGGGTTCTAGCAGCGAGTAGGACATGGTGGGCCCGGGCATAGAGATGGTCGGCACGAGTTAGAACGTAAAGCCGGGATAGCCCTGATCTGAAATATTTTTTTGTTATTAGGTAATGGTCTGGTCCCATCCATCTTCCATTTTGACCGCCCGGTTTCAAGCGCGGTTATCGGACTCAAGACCTGGCCAGTACCTGTCGATATAGCGCTAACTCAATCTCCCGGGTGGGGCGTGTCATGTTCAACAAAGGACTAAAACAAGAACTGCAGCGTCTCCGCGAGCAGGTGGATTCCTTCAAGCGGCTCAAGGCCGAACTCGATGTGGAGATGATAGGCCTGGAGCTGGACGGCAGGGGTTGCATCACCTCCGTGAACGCCAACTTCGAAAAGGAAATGGACCTGCGTGCGGCGGAGCTCCTGGGACGTTCCCTGGTGGATCTCATCCCGGCGCACGTCAAAAACCAGGAGTACAGCCGTCGGCTGCAGCAGTGCCTGAGTCGCGGTGAGCCCTACAGCGGCGCCCTGCACCTGCTGCGCGGCGACGGACGTGAAGCCTGGCTGCGCGGCATCCTGCATCCCTTCCATGACAGCCAGGGTCAGGTCACGCGTTTTCGGCTGTTCTGCAATAACCTGACGCGCACCATCGAGACCTCCCGCGAGCATGAGAGCCTGCTCAAGGCCCTGCGCCGTTCCACGGCGGTCATCGAGTTCAACCTCGACGGCGAGGTGCTTGATGCCAACGACCGTTTCCTGCAGGCCACGGGCTATTCCCTCGCGCAGATCAAGGGCAAGCATCACCGCCTGTTCTGCGAACCGGCCGAAGCCAGTTCCGAGGCGTACCAGCAATTCTGGGCGCGCCTGCGGCGTGGCGAATTCATCGTCGATCGCTTCAAGCGACTGGATGCCCAGGGTCGCGATGTCTGGCTGGAGGCCTCCTACAACCCGGTGATCGATGCCCATGACCGGCTGTACAAGGTGGTCAAGTTCGCCACCGTCATCACCGACCAGGTCCATCAGGAGCAGGCGGTGTCCGAGGCGGCCAGCGTAGCCTTCGAAACCTCCCAGCATACCGACGACACCGCCCGCAAGGGCGCGGTGGTGGCGCAGCAGACGGTTGACGTGATGCGCGCCCTGGCCAGCCAGATGCAGGAGGCGGTCACGGGTATCGAGGCCTTGGACAATCAGTCCCAGGTGATCGGCACCATCATCAAGACCATCAGCGGCATCGCCGAGCAGACCAACCTGCTGGCGCTCAATGCCGCCATCGAGGCCGCACGGGCGGGCGAGCAGGGGCGCGGTTTTGCCGTGGTGGCCGACGAGGTCAGGCAATTGGCCTCGCGGACCAGCAAGGCGACCGAGGAAATCGTCGGCGTGGTGCAGCAGAATCAGCAGCTGGCGAGCCAGGCGGTGACGGTGATCGAAAACGGGCGACGTCAGGCCGAGCAGGGGCTGGAGCTGGCCGGGCAGGCCGGGCAGGTGATCGTGGAGATCCAGGACGGCGCCCAGCGCGTGGTCGGAGCCGTGGGGCGCTTCGCCCGGCAGCTGTCGACCTGATCCCTCGCGCGCCTCATGAAGAAACGGCAACCCCAGGGTTGCCGTTTTGCATCTTGCGTCAGACTTGCTTGCTGCCGCCGCCGATCTGCCAGACGAAGGGCGGTTCGTGACCCTCGATCTCCCAGGCGCCGACGATGCGTTCCTTGTAGATCAGCGGATTGTGGGAGGCAGCCGTGCGGGCATTGCGCCAGTGGCGATCGAGCCCCTTGGTGGTGCTGGTGGCCGAGGCACCCAGGGCATTGAACAGATCGCTGGTAGCGCGCAGCACCAGGTCGGCCACCGCGGACTGCGCCTGGGCGGACGCCAGCTCCGCCGCCACATTGGCCTCATGTTCCGCGGCGGCATCCTCGGCGTAGCGCGCTGCGAAGGCCGCCTGGGCCGCGGCGGCCGCCTGCAGGGTCGCGGCTTCAGCCGCGTAGACGAAGGCCGAGGCCTTGCCCACCACCTGCTGCACCTGGGGGTCGGCGCTCGCCGCGCTGGCGTTGCCGTGGCTGTAGACCCGGGTACGTGCCTTGACCTCCTGGGCAAAGTCGCGCACGGCGGCCTGCCCGCTGCCGGTGATCACGGCGAGCAGCACCAGCTGGTAGAAAGCGGTCTGGTAGGTGAAGCGGGTGTTGAAATCGATGAGGTTGCCCGGCTCCACCAGTACCTCTTCGAACACCGAGGTGCCACTGGCGGTAGTGCGCTGGCCAAAGCCGTCCCAGTCGTCGGACTGGCGCACGCCCGGCTGGTCGGTGCGGATGGCGGCTATGACGTCGCCACCGGTGTCGTCGCGTTGGGCATAGACGTCGATCCAGTCGGCGAACAGGCTGCCGGTGCTGTAGTACTTGGTGCCGTTGAGGCGCCATTCACCGTCTCTCTGGCTGACCCGGGTGATGACCTCGCCGAGCTTGACCGTGCCGATCTCGGTCCAGGCATTGCCCACCAGATCTCCGGCGACGAAACGCTCGAACCAGACCTGCTGGGAGGCGCTGGCATGGGCGTTGAGGCGATCCTCGACAAAGGCGAAGTGGCCACGCAGGGCCTGGGGCAGATTGCTGTCGGCGGCCGCCAGCTCGATCAGCAGGCGCACCAGCTGCGGCAGGCTGGCGCCGCCGCCACCGAATTCCCGCGGCACCCGCACTGCGCCGAAGCCGGCCTCCTTGAGCCAGGCGATAGGCGCATAGGGCAGGGTGCGAGTGCGCTCTCGCTTCAGGGCGCCTTCGGCGATACGGGCGAAGAGGGGGCGGAAGCGGGCCGCCAGTTGTTCGTAGTCCGGAGCCTCGGCGTGGGGCGACGGCAGGTGGCGAGCGGGCAGATTCATGATGGTCCTCGGCGAGTGGGAGTCGACGCCAGGGCCTTTGCAAGACCTTTGCCAGCGTGCAAAAGCCCATTTCAGAGGGGCTCGCGCCTTGTCAGCTGACCTGGTCCCAGCAGCGCTGACCGATCGCTGTTGGCCAGGCGACAGTGGCGTCCGGCGCGCTAGACTGGCCTTTTGCGCGGAGCCTCCATGGATCTTCTCTTTCTCGGTACCTCGGCCGGGGTGCCTACGCGTCGGCGCAATGTCTCGGCCCTTGCCCTGATCGAGGACCAGGGCAAGGGCTGGTTCCTCGTCGACTGCGGCGAGGCCACCCAGCATCAGCTCCTGCGCACCCCGCTGTCGGCCGCGGATCTGCGTGCCATCTGCATCACCCATGTCCACGGCGACCACTGCTATGGCCTGCCGGGACTCCTGGCCAGCGCCGCCATGACCGGACGCAGTCAGCCACTGGTGCTGATCGCACCCCAGGCGGTCCATGACTGGCTCGCTGCCACCCAGGCGCTGACCGCCCTGCACCTGCCTTTCGAGTTGCAGCTCCATGCGCTGGAAGGCTTTGCCGGCGTCTCCCTGGGTGCCTGGGATATCGACGCCGTCGCGCTCTCCCACCGCGTGCCCAGTCACGCCTTTCGCTTCTGCGAGGCCCGTCGGCCGCAGCGACTCGATCCGGCGGCTCTGGCGGCCGCCCAGGTGCCGCGCGGTCCGCTGTGGGGGCGGCTACATGCGGGAGAGGACGTGCTGCACGAGGGGCGACTGCTGCGCAGCGCCGACTACCTGCAGGCAGCCCATGGGGAACGACGATTGGTGGTGGCGGGGGACAACGACGATCCCGCCTTGCTGACGGAGGCCTGCCAAGGCGCTCAGGTGCTGGTCCATGAAGCCACTTACGCCCAGGCGCAGATCGACAAGACCGGCCAGAGCTGGGGTCACAGCAGTGCTGCCGGAATCGCCCGGTTCGCCGAGGCGCAGGGGTTGCCGGCGTTGCTGCTTACCCATTTCAGTCCGCGCTATCAGGCCGATTCGGGACGTTCGCCCTCAATCGAGGAGCTGCGCCGGGAGGCTGCCGCGCATTATGGCGGTGACTTGCACCTCGCCGAGGATTTCTCTCGCTTTCGCCTGGATCGTCAGGGGCGGCTGAAAGCCCTGGAGCAGAGCAGTACGAGAGTGTGCGCTGGTCACTCCTAGGTTAGAGGTGGATACGTTTCGGTCTTGTCTGACCTGTTCTCCTTGGGCATAGTGCGAACGTTTATCATTTCAGGATCAGCCCGATCCTTCGCATTTCGTTCCTAGGAGAAGCAAATGGCGGTGTCTTTCAACAAGGTTTCGACGCTGGGCGCCATGGCGCTACTGTCCCTGGCAGTGGCTGCCTGCTCCAACCGCCAGGAGGCACCGACGCCACCGCCACCCGCGCCGGCTCCCGTCGCCGCGCAACCGGCCGCGCCCCAGGCGCCTGCCGAACTCAAGCGCATCGAGCTCGGTTATGGCGTCTATGAGCTGGCCTACAGCCCGGCCAAGCAGTCGGTCTATGCCGCGACCGCCCAACTGACCAAGGGCGTCACCGGCGGGGTGATCTATCAGCTCGATCCGACCACCTTGGCCGTCACCGGCCAGATCCACACCGATTTGAAGAACTTCGCCCTGACCACCGATGCCAGTGGCGAGACGCTGTTCGTCACCAACTCCCTGGACGGCGGCCTCAGTCGCATCGATTTGCGCACCGGCAAGGTGGAAAAGCGGCTGAAGTTCAACGAGATGGGCCGCGATGGCCATCCGGTCAATCCGCGCCAGGTCATCCTGCATGACGGCATGCTGTATGTCGGTGGCGTCGGTGATCCGGGTGTGATCTGGGTGGTGGACGCCAAGACCCTGACCCTCAAGGCGCGCATTCCCAACGCCGGCAAGTGGGTGACCGGCCTGCTGTACTCCGAAGACACCGGGCGCCTCTACGCCGCCAACGGCAGCGGTGAAGTACTGGTGATCAATCCGCGCACCCGCAAGATCGAGCACCGCTGGACCCCGGGCGACGGTGGCAAGTACCTGCTGCTGAACCTGGCCGAGGACCGGGCGAACCACCAGCTGTTCGTCACCGACAACTCCGAAGCCAAGACCGTACTGGTCTTCGACATCCGCACCGGCAAGGTGATCAAGCGCCTGCCCGTGGGCGACGCCCTGGCGATCAAGCTCAATACCACCCGTAACGAGCTGTACATCACCCAGCGCGAGACCGGTCGGCTGCTGATCCTGGACGCCACTACCTACGCCGAGAAGAAGGCCTACGACCTCAAGCCCAATCCCAACAGCCTGCTGGTGAGCCCGGACGGCCAGACCCTGTATGCGACGGTGAAGACGCCCTTCGACAAGGAATACATGAACACCGCGCCGGAGAGCGTGGTGCGCATCGACCTCTCCGCGGTGAAGTAAACCGCGCCTGCGAGCTGCCGTGGCGTCCTGCCACGGTGGCCCTGGGCTTCCCAAGCCCGCCGGCTTGCTCTTGAATGGGGCTTCCATTCCTGAGGAGCTACCGGTTTGTCAGCTACCGATCTCAGCCTGCTTCCGTTACTGGAAGCCTCCTACCGCCACTGGCTCGGCCAGCCACTCCCCCGTCCCGCCGGGCTGCCCGAGGCTGACGTTTTCGCCTGGCGGCATGAGCGAGCTCCCTATGCCCTGCTGGCCCACGGCAGCGAAAGCGATCCGTTGTTCTGTTACGTCAACCAACAGGCCCTGCGCTGCTTTGGCTATCCTCGCGACGAATTCATCGGCATGCCCTCGCGCTTCAGCGCCTCGCCCAAGGATAGGGACGAGCGTCAGCGACTGATGGAGGCGGTGGGACGCCAGGGTTATGCCAGCGGCTACGAAGGCTGGCGGGTAGACAAGGCGGGGGAGGCCTTCCAGATCCATGCCGGCGTGGTGTGGAACCTGGTCGATGCCGAAGGTATACGGTTGGGTCAGGCGGCGCTTTTCTGGCCGGACCCGCAGCGGATCGGGCAGGTGGATTGAGGCAGGGAGTGTTGGGCTTCGCTGTGCTCGGATGAGCTGCTCATTCGTGGACAAGGCTGCGCCGTTGTCCACCCTACGTATGCCCTGGCGCGGGAGATGCCAGGCTATCCCGACTCACGAAGGCACCCCCTCTCCCTGGGGGAGAGGGCTGGGGTGAGGGCGTCACCCCGGTCGGACGCCTCACTCGTCCTCGATGATCAGCACCACCAAGTCCTTGGGTCCATGGGCGCCATAGGCCAGCACCTGCTCGATGTCGGCGGTCTTGGATGGGCCTGAGATCAGCAGGGCGTTGGTCGGCATGCCGTCCTGCCAGTGGTGCTGTTGCTGCAGCTCGTAGAAGTTGTCGACCACCGTGCTGGCCCTGAGCAGGGCGATGTGCAGCGGTGGGACCAGGCTCATCAGGCGTGGCTCCTGGCGATCCGGCCAGAGCACCAGGCTGCCGGTGGAGGCCAGGGCGCCGAGGGTACCGGTAAGGCTGGCCGGGGTGTCGTTGAACAGTTCGGCCTTCCATTCCTCCACCGGCCGGTCATAGGCCTTCCAGCGGGGCTGCCCCTCCGCCTGCCAGCGCTCGGCCAAGCGGGCGCCGTGGGGCGTGTCGGGAGCGATCAGCAACTGCTCCAGCCCACGCTCGGCGAGGGCGCGTTCGACCAGCGCTGGCCAGTCCGCCGTGGTGGTCAGGTGGGTTTCGGTGTGCACCGTCTCCATCAGGGTGCGCAGGCGGGCGATGCGTTCCTCAGGCGGATAGCGCCAGGGCTCGGTGACCAGGGCTTCGTCGAAGTTGTCGGCCAGCGGCTGCGTGCCCTGGAGGCTGCCGCGCAATTTGGCGAGGATGTTGTCGCGGGCGCTCATGGGCGTTTCTCCAGGTGTTCGCGGGCCAGTTCGTGGAGCGAACGGGTCGCCGGCTTGGGCGCGCTGTGGTGCTCCGTCCAGGGCCCGAGTTGGCCTGGGGTGAAGCGGCCGAAACGGGTGGCCAGATAGCTGAAGCCGCGATAGAGCAGCGGCGAGGTAAAGAGGTTCTGCCAGGCATGCCAGGTCCACCGCTCGCGGGCGGAAAACTTGCTGCCCTGGCCGCGTAGGAGATGCGGTTCTGCTTCGGGCGCCTTGACGTTCTCTTCCCGCAGTCGCCGCAAGATCGCCGGAATCGGGATCTTCACCGGACAGACCTCGCCACAGGCACCGCACAGGGACGAGGCGCTGGGATGATCGGGCGCCTGCTCCAGGCCCACCAGGTGCGGGGTGATGATGGCGCCGATGGGGCCCGGATAGACCTCACCATAGGCGTGGCCACCGATGCGGGTATAGACCGGGCAGTGGTTCATGCAGGCGCCGCAGCGGATGCAGTTGAGGGTCTGGCGCAGTTCGCTGTCGGCGAAGGCCTGGCTGCGGCCGTTGTCGAGCAGCACCAGGTGCACCTCGCGCGGCCCATCCAGTTCCTCGGCCTTGCGCGGTCCGGAGATCATGTTGACGTAGGTGGTGATGGGCTGGCCCAGCGCCGAGCGGGTCAGCAGCGACAGCAAGGGCACCACGTCGCGCAGATTCTCTACCACCTTCTCGATGCCGGTCACGGCGATGTGCACCGGCGGCACCGTGGTCGACATCCGTCCGTTGCCTTCGTTTTCCACCAGCAGCAGGGTGCCGGTCTCGGCCACGGCGAAGTTGACGCCGGAGATGCCGATGTCGGCCTCGAAGAATTTCTGCCGCAGCACGCGTCGGCCGGTCTGGATCAGTTCGTCGACGTCGGTGGTGTAGGGCTCGGCCAGGTGTTCGTGAAAGAGGGTGCCCACCTGCTGCCGATTGAGGTGGATGGCCGGCATGATGATGTGCGAAGGCTTCTCCCCGGCGAGCTGGATGATGTACTCGCCCATGTCCGACTCCAGGCAATCGATGCCTTGGGCGCCGAGGACGTGGTTCATGTCCATCTCCTCGCTGACCATGGACTTGCCCTTGATCAGCAGCCGCGCCTCATGGCGCTCGGCGATCTGCTGGACGATGTCGTTGGCCTCGGCGGTGGTCTCGGCCCAGTGCACCTGGACGCCATTGCGCCTGAGGTTGGCTTCCAGCCGCTCCAGCAGGTCGGGCAGCTTGGACAGCGCCCGGGCGCGGATGCGGTTGCCCAGTTCGCGCAATCGCTCACGCTCGTCGGCATCGCTCATGCTGGCCAGGCGCTTGGTCATCAGCGAATCCATGGCGGTGCGGAAGTTGCGCCTCAACTGGTCGTCGCCCAGCGCCTGGCGCGCGCGAGTCTTGAAGGGTGGCGCCTCACTGACGTCGGTCAGGGGAATCTTGAGCATCTCGTTCATGCTTCACCTCCGATGCGGCGCCAGAGAAAGCTCGCCAGGTGTTCGCCGCGCAGGGCGGCGCGCTGTTTTTCCAGGGCGCCGTTGATGTTCATAAGGCAACCGCAATCGGCGGTGAGTACCTGGGCCGCGCCGCTGTCCTGCAGGGCGCGGGTCTTGTCCGCCACCATGGCACCGGAGATGTCCGGCATGCGTACCGAGAAGGTGCCGCCAAAGCCGCAGCATTCGCTTTCATGGTCATGGTCGACGCGCTCGACGGCCTGTAGTTGGCCGAGCAGGGCGCGGCCGTGCAGGTGGGTCTGCATCTCGCGGCGGGCGCTACAGGAGGTGTGCAGGGCGACCTTCGTCGGGGCGCCGCGATCCTGGTAGTCGACCTGGCAGACGTTGAGCAGGAATTCCGCCAGTTCATAGGTGCGCTCGGCCAGATCCTGTACCTGGCGCAAGGTCTCGGGATCGTCGGCGAACAGCTCGGCATAGTGATGGCGCAGCATGCCGGCGCAGGAGCCGGAGGGCACCACCACGGGCCAGGGTTCGGCGAACAGCGCCAGCTGGGCACGGGCCACGGCACGCGCTTCCTCGGTGTAGCCCGAGGTGTAGGCCGGCTGGCCGCAGCAGCTTTGCGCCTGGGGGAAATTGACGCGGATGCCCTCGCGCTCCAGCAGGCGGATGCTGTCCATGCCGGCTTCAGGATAGAAGAGATCTACCACGCAGGTGCCGAACAGATAGACCTGGCTTGGCTTGTCGCGCGGATAGGTCCGCGGGGGCGCCAGCGGCGGCGCGGTGCGGGTGGCGTTGGGGGCGGCGTTGTGGAAGAGCTCGTTCATCAGGCGTACTCCGGGTTGGCCCGGTTGGGAGAAGACCGGCGGCGAACTGAGCCGCCGCCGGGAAACGCACGATCAGTGCACCAGCATGCCGGTGAACACATAGGCCTGCGCCAGGGTGATCAGCCCGACCAGCACGGCGAAGCCAATGCTGTGACGCACGGTGAAGCGGAACAGGTCGGACTCCTTGCCCACCATGCCGGTGGCGGCGCAGGCCACGGCGATGGATTGCGGCGAGATCATCTTGCCGGTCACGCCGCCGGAGCTGTTGGCAGCGACCAGCAGGGTGTCCGAGACCCCGATCTGGTGCGCGGTGGTGGCCTGCAGCGAGCCGAACAGTGCGTTGGACGAGGTATCCGAACCGGTGAGGAACACCCCCAGCCAGCCCAGCAGCGGCGAAAAGAAGGGGAACAGTGCACCGGTACCCGCCAAGAGCAGGGCCAGGGTGGTGGACATGCCCGAGTAGTTGACGACGAAGGCGAAGGCCAGCACCAGTCCGATCGACAGGATCGGCTTGCGCAGTTCCACCAGGGTCTCCTTGAACACCCCCACGGCGGTCGACGGCTTGATGCGGAAGATGGCCATGGAGATCAGTGCCGAGATCAGGATGGCCGTGCCCGACGCAGACAGCAGGTCGAGCTTGTAGACCGCCGGCATGGGGGTCGGGGTCGCCACGATGGGGGCGGCCTTGAGCACCAGCTTGTCCAGGTAGGGCACCGGCACGCTGATCACCAGCGCATAGAGCGCACCGCCACTGGCGAACAGCGCCTTGAAGGCCTTGGTGGTCCAGATGGTGACGACCACCGTGAGGATCAGGAACGGCGACCAGGCCTTGATCACGGTACCCAGGGAATGCTCCGGCGGCAGGCGACCGCCCTGGCCGAAGCCGGCACCACCGCCCCCCAGCATGGCCGCACCGCCGCTGCCCGTCACGGCCGTGGCACCGGCGGTGGCGTGCTGCGGCTGGCGCAGCTTGAGGTAGGCGGTGAGGGCGATCATGGCGGCCAGGGACGAGGTGATGTCGGGCAGCTCCGGACCGATGAAATTGGAGGTCAGGTACTGGAACACGGCGAAGGTGCCACCGCAGATCAGGGCCGGCTTCCAGGTTTCCCGCAGGCCGCGCATGCCGTCCATCATGAACATCAGCCACAGCGGTACCAGCAGCGACAGCAGCGGCAGCTGGCGACCGGTCATGGCGCCGATCTTGAAGGCGTCGATGCCTGTGACCTGGCCGGCGACGATGGTCGGGATGCCCAGGGCGCCGAAGGCCACCGGTGCGGTGTTGGCGATCAGGCAGAGACCGGCCGCTTTCAGCGGGTTGTGGCCCAGGCCCACCAGCAGCGCGGCGGTAATGGCCACGGGTGCGCCAAAGCCGGCGGCCCCTTCGAGGAAGGCGCCGAAGCAGAAGCCGATCAGCAGCACCTGCAGGCGCTGGTCGTCGGTGATGGACAGGACCGAGCTGCGGATGATGTCGAACTGGCCGCATTTGACCGTCAACTTGTAGAGAAACACCGCCGTCACGATGATCCAGGCGATGGGCCAGAGGCCGTACAGAAAGCCGTAGCCGGCCGAGGCCAACGCCTTGTCCACCGGCATGCGATAGACGAACAGGGCAATGAGCAGGGCGATCGCCAGGGTGATGGCGCCCGCTACGTGCCCCTTGAGCCTGAGGCCGGCGAGGGCGATGAAGAAGAACAGGATCGGTAGGGCGGCGACAAAGGCCGAAAGGCCCAGGCTGCCCAAGGGAAGATAGATTTGTTGCCAGGTTTCCATCGGGTGCTCCTTGATTGTTTTTGTACGGAAGCGGCAGGACGGGGTTGCACAGCATCGCGGCCTGTGGCAAAAATTGGTAAGACCAATTTACAAGAGCGACTTCACGCACGTTAAGCGGGGTCTTTGCTGCTGTCAAATCGCCAGGAGTGCGACTTTAGTCGTCCAGTCGTTTTCTACCCGGCCAAGGCCTTGCCGCCTGCCGGGTTTCGAGGGTTTTCATGGGTTTCGAACCGGTCAAGCAACGTCGTCTGTCCGACGACATCGTCAAGCATCTGGAGGCGCTGATCGCCGAGGGCTCGCTGCGCCCGGGTGAGCGGCTGCCCGCCGAACGCGTCCTGGCCGAGCGCTTCGGGGTATCACGTCCGTCGCTGCGGGAGGCCATCCAGAAGCTGGTGGCGCGAGGTCTGCTGCTCAGCCGCCAGGGCGGCGGCACCTTTGTCACCGAGGCACTAAACAGCGCCTTCACCGATCCGCTGCTGCCGCTGCTGGAAAGCCGCGAGGAAACCCGGCGGGATCTGCTGGAGTTTCGTCATACCCTGGAAAGCGCCTGCGCCTACTATGCGGCGCAACGGGCCACCGAGCCTGACCTGGCACGACTGAAACTGGCCTGGGAGCGATTGGAGGATTGCTACGGGCGGCGCGAGACGCTCACGCGGGAGGAAGAAGGCGAGGCGGATGCGGCCTTTCACCTAGCCATCGCCGAGGCGAGTCATAACGCCGTCTACCTGCACAGCATCCGCAGCCTGTTCGAATTGCTGCGCCATCACATGGTGACCAACATCGGCGGCATGCACGCCCAACGCGGCGAAACCCGCGATCGCCTGTTGGAACAGCACCGAGTGCTCTACCAGGCAATCGTCGCCGGAGAAGCCGAACGCGCCCGCGAGGCGGCAAGTCGTCACCTGGACTATGTGCGCGAGGTTTTGGAGGAGGCTGGCGCCATGGCAGGCCGTCTAGCACGGGCCAAACGGCGCGATGAACTCTGAAAAGAGCTGGCGGAAAAACGTGTAGTGGCACTATGCTATTACGATAAGTTATCCGTCCGTGGCTAAAGTTTAGCGTTCCAGAGCTGATAACCCGGTCACACCTTCCCGCCTTCGCTGGCGTCTAGACCGGTATCTTCCTGTGGATCAAGTCCCTTCCTCGCCCTCGCTCGCCGACCTTACCTTCACGCCTGCATTGCTCGGCGCCTGCGGTACTGCCGCGATTCTGTTCGCAGGTGGCGTGACATCGACCACTCTGGCGCTAGGCGCTGCCCAGACAGGCCTGGCGGTAGGGCTGGGCTTCTGGCAGCTGCGTCGCGCCCAGGCGCGGCAGGATGCCCACGCGAAGAGCCAGGCCTTCAGCCAACCCTTGTCTGGCGGGCGTGACGAAGCGCTCGAAGCCCTGTGCGTGGCGGTGCTGCCGGTCTGGTCCGAACAGATCGAAGCGGCACGTGCCCATACCGAGCAGGAAATCGTCAGCCTGACCAGCCGCTTCGCCGAGCTGGCCGACCGTATCCACAGCGTGGCGGGCAATGACCAGGGCAGCGGTGATCGCCTGGTTAACCTGATGGCCAGCAGCCAGAACCAGCTGGATGGCATCCTGCAGTCGCTGCGCGAGGCGCTGTCGAGCAAGGGCGCGCTGCTGACCGAGGTCAATGGCCTCGCCGGGCTCACCGAGCAACTCAAGAGCATGGCCAAGGACGTCGGCGATGTGGCGCGCCAGACCAACCTGCTGGCGCTCAATGCCGCCATCGAGGCCGCGCGTGCCGGTGAAGCCGGGCGCGGCTTCGCGGTGGTCGCCGACGAAGTCCGCAAGCTTTCCACCCTGTCCGGCGATACCGGGCAGAAGATCGGCGAAACCGTGGAAACGGTGAACGGCGCCATCGCCCGTACCCTGGAACTGTCGCAACTCCACGCCGAGCGCGACACCGGCACCCTGAACCAGTCCGGTGAAACCATCGAGCAGGTCATCGGCGCCTTTGGTGGCACTACCCGCGACGTGGTCGAGCGCAGCGACACCCTGGCCGAGAACGCCACCGCCGTTGGCGGGGCCATCGCCGAAGTGCTGGTCGCCCTGCAGTTCCAGGATCGCGTCAGCCAGATGCTCGGCCATATCCGTGATGACCAGGCTCGCCTCGAGCGCCTGGTCATCGAGCGCCGCGCCCTGGCTGCCAGTGGTCAGCCGCTGCCGCGCCTCGATACCCAAGGCTGGCTCGCCGAGCTGGCCCGTACCTACACCATGGCCGAGCAGGTCGCCGTGCACCAAGGCAAGCGACCGGCCGCCGCCGCCGAATCCGATATCACGTTCTTCTAAGGAAGCTGCAATGAGCAACAAGACCATTCTGATCGTCGATGACTCCATCTCCATTCGCCAGGTGGTGTCCATGACGCTGAAAAGCGCGGGCTACGACGTCATCGAAGGCTGTGATGGCCGGGACGCCCTGACCAAGCTGGATGGCCGCAAGGTACATCTGATCATCAGCGACGTGAACATGCCCAACATGGACGGCATCACCTTCGTCACCGCGGCCAAGAAGTTGCCGGCCTACAAGTTCACCCCGGTGATCATGCTCACCACCGAATCCGACGCTGCCAAGAAGGCCGCTGGCCAGGCCGCCGGTGCCAAGGCCTGGATGGTCAAGCCATTCCAGCCGGCGCAGATGTTGGCGGCGGTTTCCAAGCTGATCATGCCCTGATAGCCCCGGAGGCTGCCCCATGAGCGATGTCGTGCGTACCCGGTTGCCCCTTGTCGGGCCGCTGACCATCTATACCGCGGCGGACAGCAAGCCGCTGCTGATGGAGCCCCTGACTGCCGGGGTCACCGTGGCGCTGGAGCTGGCCGAGGTCGACGAATTCGATTCGGCCGGTCTGCAACTGCTGCTGCTGGCCCACCGGGAGGCCCAGCGCCTGGGCGGTAGCCTCGAACTGGTCGATCCCAGCCCGGCCGTCACCGAGTTGCTGGAGCTGGCTGGCCTCACCGACTTCTTCACGGCTGCTGCCGAAGGAGTAGCCGCATGAATCTGGACGAGATCCTCAAGACTTTCATCGCCGAGAGCGAGGAGTTGCTGCAGCAGATGGAAGCCGCGCTGCTGCAGATCGAGCAGGCGCCGGACGACGTCGAGCTGATCAACGCCATCTTTCGCGCCGCCCACACCATCAAGGGTTCGGCGGGGCTGTTCGGCCTGGACCATGTGGTCGCCTTCACCCATGTCGCGGAAAGCGTGCTCGACCGCATTCGCAGTAACGAGCTGGCTTTCGACGAAACCCTGTCGGCATTGTTTCTGGAGGTCTGCGACCACCTCAACGGCCTGATCGCCCGGGTATCTTCCGGCAGCGAACCCGAGGCGGATTTCCAGGCCGCGGGCGCGGCGCTGGTGCAACGCCTGGAGCACTACCTGCAGCCGAGCGCCAAGGTGACCCAGCCCACCGCCGCTCCTCGGACCCTGACGGCGCCGGTGGACGGCGTGGCCGCCGGCCACTGGCACCTGTCGCTGCGTTTCGGCCCGGACATGCTGCGCAACGGCATGGATCCGCTGGCCTTCGTGCGTTACCTCAACAGCTTCGGCCGTATCGTCAACATCGTGACCCTGACCGATGCCATTCCGCCGGCGGCCGAGATGGATCCGGAGACCTGCTACCTGGGCTTCGAAGTCGCCTTCGACAGCGAGGCCGACAAGGAAACCATCGAGGCGGCCTTCGAGTTCGTTCGCGAAGACAGCCAGATCCGCATCCTGCCGCCCCATAGCCGCAGCAGCGACTATTGCCAGCTGATCGAGGACCTGGCCGAGGAAGATCTGCGCCTGGGTGAGATCCTGGTGCGCTGCGGCACTCTGACCGCCACCGAGCTTGATGAGGTCCTCCGCCGTCAGGCGGATCCGGCGACGCCGCGTCAGCCCATCGGCGAAGCCCTGGTGGAAGCCCAACTGGTCAATCCGCCCGTGGTGGATGCCGCGCTGAACAAGCAGCGCAAGATCAAGGAGCAGCGGGCGCCGGCCGGCGAAGGCCAGCTGATCCGCATCGACGCCACCAAGCTCGACCAGCTGATCGATCTGATCGGCGAGCTCATCATCGCCGGCGCCGGTACCCAGCTCATCGCCCAGCAGAGCGGTCTGGCCGCGCTGGTGGAATCCACCGGGGTGCTGTCGCGCCTGGTGGAAGAGGTGCGCGACACCGCCCTGACGCTGCGCATGGTGCAGATCGGCACCACCTTCAACCGCTTCCAGCGCGTGGTGCGTGACGTTTCCAAGGAAATCGGCAAGGACAT
This sequence comes from Pseudomonas sp. Marseille-Q7302, assembly GCF_965111925.1. Lineage (NCBI taxonomy): Bacteria > Pseudomonadati > Pseudomonadota > Gammaproteobacteria > Pseudomonadales > Pseudomonadaceae > Pseudomonas > Pseudomonas sp. Marseille-Q7302. Next base: position 2,039,311 of record NZ_CBCOPK010000001.1, read on the forward strand.
CGCCCTGAAGATCAGTGGTGGTGAGACCGAGCTGGACAAGACCGTGGTGGAAAAGATCGGCGATCCGCTGACCCACCTGATCCGCAACGCCATGGACCATGGCATCGAATCCGCCGAGCTGCGCCTGGCGCGCGGCAAGCCGGCCCAGGGTACCGTGGGCCTGAACGCCTATCACGAGTCGAGCAGCATCGTCATCGAAGTCACCGACGACGGTGGCGGTCTGTCGCGCGAGCGCATCCTGCGCAAGGCCACCGAGCGCGGCCTGATCGCCGAAGGCCAGGTGCTGGCCGACAAGGACGTCTTCAACCTGATCTTCGAGCCGGGTTTCTCCACCGCCGAGCAGATCAGCAACCTGTCCGGTCGCGGCGTTGGCATGGACGTGGTGAAAAAGAACATCACCGCCCTGCGCGGCAGCGTCGACCTCACCAGCGAGGAGGGCCGCGGTACTACCGTGACCATCCGCCTGCCGCTGACCCTGGCGATCATCGATGGCTTCCTCATCGGTGTCGGCAAGGCCACCTACGTGGTGCCCCTGGAAGCGGTGGAGGAGTGCATCGAGTTGACCGAGGCGGGCAGCGTCCAGGCCAGCGGCAACGACTATCTCGACCTGCGCGGCGAGGTCCTGCCGGTGCTGCGGCTGCGCCAGCTGTTCGCCATCGAGGAAGCGCCGCCGCGGCGGCAGAACGTGGTGGTGGTGCGCTATGCCGGCCAGCGCGCCGGTCTGGTGGTCGACCAGCTGATGGGCGAGTTCCAGACCGTGATCAAGCCCCTGGGTCCGCTGTTCGGCCACAACCGCAGTCTGGGCGGCTTCACCATCCTGGGTACCGGCGAGGTGGCGCTGATCCTCAACGTACCTGGCCTGATCGGCGAGGCGTCCGCCGCCTCCGTCTCCATCCCTCCGCCCGTCCTGGCCTGATCGACTAGAGAGTTCGACTTCATGACCGTTACCAAACGCATGTCCCTGCTGGTCCTTTCCGCGCTGCTGGGGATCATTCTCCTGGCCGGTATCGCGTACCAGCAACTGAGCCAGGTGTACGAACGCGCCAACTACGGCAACGACAACACCGTGCCCTCGATCCTGGGCATCGATGCCATCGACGCCCATTCCGCCGACGTCATCACCGGCATCTACCGTCATCTGGCAGCCGATGGTGACGCGGCGACGCGCGAGGCCGAGAAGGAATTGACCGAAGCGCAACAGCTGACCGAGAAGGCGCTCAAGGACTATGAGCCGCTGATCTCCGACGATACCGATCGGCAGATGCTGCAGGACGATCGGCAGGCCATCGGGCAATTGAACGATCTGGTGGCCACCGTGCTGCCGCTGTCTCGAGCCAGCCAGGACGAGGACGTCAAGCGCATCCTCGCCGAGCGGCGCAAGGTCATTGACCATGTCGGCGATACCCTGGATGCGCACCGCGGCTACAACCAGAAACTAGGCAGTGAGCAGGCACTGGTCGCCGGCCATACCATGAGTCAGGCCACCGTCCTCTCCATCGGCATCGCCCTGGTGACCTTGCTGGCCGTTGGCCTGCTGGGCTTCTTCATCACCCGCAACCTGCTGCGTCAGCTGGGTGGCGAGCCGGCCGAGGTGGCCAAGGTCGCCAACCGGACCGCCGCGGGCGATCTGCCCGATGATCTGCGCCTGCGCGCAGGCGACGACTCCAGCCTGATGGCTGCCATGCAGCGCATGGTGGTGACCCTGCGCGGTCTGGTGCAGGAGATGACCACCATGGCCAGCGAGCACGATCGCGGCGAGACCGAAGCCCGTATCCCCCTGGAGCGCTTTCAGGGCACCTTCCGCAATGTCGCCGAAGGCGTCAACGCCATGGTCGCCGGCCATCTGAGTGATTCCGCCAAGGCCATGGCCTGCGTCAAGAGCTTTGGCGAAGGCGATCTGGCGGCAACGCTGGAACGCTTCCCTGGCAAGAAGGCGGTGATCAACGACAACCTCGAGCAGGTGCGCGACAACATCCAGTTGCTGGTAGCGGAGATGGTGCAGCTCTCCCAGGCTCATGATCGCGGCGAAACCGATGCGCGCATTCCGGTGGAGCGCTTCCAGGGCACCTTCCGCAGCATGGCCGAAGGCGTCAACGCCATGGTCGCTGGACATCTGAACGATTCCGCCAAGGCCATGGCCTGCGTCAAGAGCTTTGGCGAGGGCGATCTGGCAGCGACGCTGGAGCGCTTCCCTGGCAAGAAGGCGGTGATCAACGACAACCTCGAACAGGTGCGCAGCAACATCCAGCGCCTGGTCGAGGACGCCAACCAGTTGAGCCAGGCCGCCATGGCGGGTCGCCTGGATACGCGCGCCGATGCCAACGCCCACCAGGGTGATTTCCGCCGCATCGTCGCCGGCATTAACGGCACCCTGGACGCCATCGTCGCCCCGGTCAACGAAGCCATGGGCGTGATGGCAGGTCTGGCCCAGGGCGACCTGAGCCGCACCGTGCGCGGTAATTACCAGGGCCAGTTGCTGGAGCTCAAGGAGTCGATCAACGGCACCGTTGGCAAGCTGAACCAGATCATCGGCGATGTGCGTCTGTCGGCTGACTCCCTGGCCAGCGCCTCGGAAGAGATATCAGCTACCGCCCAGAGCATGAGTCAGGCTAGTACCGAGCAGGCCGCCTCGGTGGAGGAGACCAGTGCCAGCGTCGAGCAGATGTCGGCCTCCATCGCCCAGAACACCGAGAACGCCAAGGTCACCGATGGCATGGCCGGCAAGGCGGCCCGAGAAGCCGATGAGGGCGGTCAGGCCGTCGGTGAGACCCTGGTGGCCATGAAGACCATCGCCGAGAAGATCGGCATCGTCGACGACATCGCCTACCAGACCAACCTGCTGGCGCTCAACGCCGCCATCGAGGCTGCCCGCGCCGGTGAACACGGCAAGGGCTTTGCGGTGGTCGCTGCCGAGGTACGCAAGCTGGCCGAGCGCAGCCAGGTCGCGGCCCAGGAAATCGGCACCGTGGCCAAGAGCAGCGTGGCCCTGGCCGAGCGTGCCGGCACCCTGCTGGACCAGATGGTGCCGTCCATCAGCAAGACCTCCGATCTGGTGCAGGAAATCGCCGCGGCCAGCGAAGAGCAGAGCAGTGGGGTGAGCCAGATCAACGGCGCCATGCTGCAACTGAGTCAGATCACTCAGCAGAACGCTTCGGCGTCCGAAGAGCTGGCAGGCACCGCCGAAGAGATGAGCGGTCAGGCCGAGCAGCTGCAACGGCTGATGGGGTTCTTCAATACCGGTGAAGGCCGGGTGGTGCAGGACCTGGATCGGGCACTGGAGGCTTCGCGGCTCAAGGTGACGCGAGCGCCGGGCAAGGTGGTACGCACAGGTACCTCGGGCCCCGCGCCCGAAGGCTACGTTCCTTTCGAAGCCTGATCCCTTAGTCAATGCCACCTTTTAGGTGGCCTTTTTGAGACCATCGACATGACTGTCATCAAGAAAATGCTGCTGCTGGTGCTGTCCGCGCTATTGGGCATCATGGTGCTGGCCGGCACCGGGCAATACGAAATCGACAAGGTGTTCCAGGCGGCCAACTATGGCAACGACAACACCGTGCCCAGTCTGAAGGCCCTCGGTGAGGTCAACGACAGCCGCTCCGACTACGTGGTGGGCATCTATCGTCACGTGCTGTCGACCAGCAGCGAAGCCATGACCACCGTGGAGCAGGACCTGGCCGTGGCCAAGGAGCGCATCGGCCAGAACCTCGACAAGTACCAGGCGCTGGTCTCGGACGAGCGCGATCGCGCTCTGTTGGCGGCCGACCGGGCCGCCTTCACTGCCCTGTTCAGCCTGGGCGACCAGGTCATCGCCCTGTCGCGGCAGAATCGTAACGAGGATGCCCAGACCCTGATGCGCAGCCGCACCGAGGTGCTGGCCGCCATCAACAAGGCCCTCGACGAGCACGTCACCTACAACCAGACCCTGGCGCAGCAGGGCGTGCAGGTCGCTCAGAAGACCAAGGTCGAGGCAACCTGGCTGGCGCTATCCATCGCCCTGGCCACGCTGCTTGCCGTCGCCCTGCTGGGCTTCTTCATCACCCGCAACCTGTTGCGTCAGCTGGGCGGTGAGCCCGCCGCGGTCGCCACCCTGGCCGGCCGCGTGGCCGCCGGTGATTTGCCTGACGACATCAAGCTGCGCGCCGAGGACAAGACCAGCCTGATGGCGGCCATGCAGAACATGGTCACCACCCTGCGTGGCCTGATCACGGAAATGAGCAGCATGTCCTCGGCCCATGACCGCGGTGAAACCGCGGTGCGCATCCCGGCAGAGCAATTCCAAGGTGCCTATCGCAGCATGGCCGAAGGCGTCAATGGCATGGTCGCTGGCCATCTGAGCGATTCCGCCAAGGCCATGGCTTGCGTCAAGAGCTTTGGCGAAGGCGATTTGTCGGTGGCACTGGAGCGCTTCCCCGGCCAGAAGGCGGTGATCAACGACAACCTCGAACAGGTGCGCAGCAACATCCAGCGCCTGGTCGAGGACGCCAACCAGCTGAGCCAGGCCGCCATGGCCGGGCGCCTAGACACCCGCGCCGACGCCAGTGCCCACCAGGGCGATTTCCGCCGCATCGTCGCTGGCATCAACGGCACCCTGGATGCCATCGTCGCCCCGGTCAACGAAGCCATGGGCGTGATGGCCGGGCTGGCCCAGGGTGACCTGAGCCGCACCGTACGCGGTGATTACCAGGGCCAGCTGCTGGAGCTCAAGGAGTCGATCAACGGCACCGTCGGCAAGCTGAACCAGATCATTGGCGACGTGCGTCTGTCAGCCGATGCCCTGGCCAGTGCCTCGGAAGAGATTTCCGCCACCGCCCAGAGCATGAGTCAGGCCAGTACCGAACAGGCCGCCTCGGTGGAGGAAACCAGTGCCAGCGTCGAGCAGATGTCGGCCTCCATCGCCCAGAACACCGAGAACGCCAAGGTCACCGACGGCATGGCCGGCAAGGCTGCGCGTGAGGCGAGCGAAGGCGGTGACGCGGTGGGCGAGACCCTGATCGCCATGAAGACCATCGCCGAGAAGATCGGCATCGTCGACGACATCGCCTACCAGACCAACCTGCTGGCGCTCAACGCCGCCATCGAGGCTGCCCGCGCCGGTGAACACGGCAAGGGCTTCGCCGTGGTGGCCGCCGAGGTACGCAAGCTGGCCGAACGCAGCCAGGTCGCGGCCCAGGAAATCGGCACCGTAGCCAAAAGCAGCGTGGCCCTGGCGGAGCGCGCCGGGTCACTGCTCGACGAAATGGTACCGTCCATCAGCAAGACCTCCGATCTGGTACAGGAAATCGCTGCGGCGTCCGAAGAACAGAGTAGTGGAGTCACTCAGATCAATAGCGCCATGCTGCAACTCAGCCAGATTACCCAACAGAACGCCTCGGCCTCGGAAGAGCTGGCCGCGACCGCTGAAGAAATGAGCGGTCAAGCGGAGCAGTTGCAACAGCTCATGGGCTTCTTCAACACCGGCGAAGGCCGTGCAGTTCAAGACCTCGAGCGCGCCATCGAGCAGGTACGCCCGGTCAAACGAGCAGACGCTCCGGCCTCTGCCCGTAGATCTCAGCAGACTGCAAGCGGCCTGCCTGATGGTTATATCCGTTTCTCGGAGTAAAAGCCCATGAACACCCTGACGCTTCCTGACATCGTCCAGGATTCTCTGGGCCATCAGCACCTGACTTTCATGGTCGGTAGCGAAACCTACGCGGTGGATACCCTCGCCGTGCGCGAGATCATCGAATTCGGCCAGCTGACTCAGGTGCCTCTGATGCCGGCGTGCATCCGTGGCGTCATCAACTTGCGTGGCGCCGTGGTGCCCGTCGTTGATCTGGAGGCGCGCTTCGGTGGCTCGCCAACCCGTGTCGGACCCCGCACCTGCATTGTCATCCTCGAAGTTATCGCTGACGAGGACACTCATGTGCTGGGCGTCGTGGTGGATGCGGTCAGTGAGGTTTTGGAGATCGAACCTGCCGATATCCGGCCCGCGCCGTCGTTTGGCAGTCGTCTGCCAGCGCATTTCATTTCCGGCATGGTCAAGGCCGAGGAAGGCTTCCTGACCCTGCTCGATGTGGCTCAGGTCCTCGACGTGCATGAACTGGCGAGTCTCGCCCAGGCCACCAGATAGTCCCCCGACGTGGTGGCAATGAGCGCTGGCCTACCGGCCGGCGCCTTCTTATCGATACAGTCGTAACAGGCGCCGGAGGCGCTTTCACCATGCTGAACAAACTTCGCGTCTCGACCAAGCTGGCGATCGGTTTCGGGGCCGCCATCCTGATGCTGCTTTTGGTCATGGGAGTCGCCCTGCTGAACATGGGAACGATGAAGGACTCGGCCGACAACATGTCGCAGTTCCGTTTCCCCATGACGGTCCAGGCCAACACCCTGGTGCGCAACACCTTGGACAGTGGTCGCCTGCTGCGCAACCTGCTGCTGCTGACTGACGAAGCGGCTGTGGCCAAGACCAAGGAAGACATCGCCAAGGTCCGCGCGGAAAACAGCGAGATCCTCGCTGACCTGAAAAAGAAGATCACCAGTGATGACGGCAAGCAAAAGCTGGCCGCCGCCGCGGATGCGCGTCAACGGCTGCAGGAAAAGTACGGCGAGTTCTTTCGTCTTTTGGACGGTGACCGCGGTCAGGCCCGGGACTACCTGCTGAACGTTTTTGCCCCCAACAACAACGAGCTGGTCGCGGCCCTGGGCGCGCTCAATGATCTGCAGGCCCAGCGCATGCATGAAGCCGGCGAAGCGGCCACTGCCGCCTATGTGGATGCCCGCAATCTGATGCTGGGGATCGGGGCCTTCGCGGTGCTGGTCTCTATCCTGCTCGGCTACCTGATCACCCGCAGCCTGATCCGTCAGCTGGGCGGCGAGCCGGCCTATGCCGCCGAGGTGGTGCAGCGCGTCGCCCGGGGCGACCTGAGTGTCGAGGTGGCGACCCGCGAGGGCGACACCACCAGCATGCTGGCTTCCGTACGGGCCATGACCACCACCCTGGCGCAGATCATCAGCGATGTGCGCAGTTCGGCCGATGGCCTGGCCAGTGCCTCCGAAGAGGTCTCGGCCACCGCCCAGAGCATGAGCCAGGCCAGCACCGAGCAGGCGGCTTCTGTCGAGGAAACCAGCGCCAGCATCGAAGAGATGTCGGCCTCCATTGCCCAGAACACCGAGAACGCCAAGATCACCGACGGCATGGCCGGCAAGGCCGCGCGGGAGGCGGACGAGGGTGGTCAGGCCGTACGCGAGACGTTGGTGGCCATGAAGACCATCGCCGACAAGATCGGCATCGTCGACGACATCGCCTACCAGACCAACCTGCTGGCGCTCAACGCCGCCATCGAAGCCGCTCGCGCCGGTGAACACGGCAAGGGCTTCGCCGTGGTGGCTGCCGAGGTGCGCAAGCTGGCCGAACGTAGCCAGGTCGCAGCCCAGGAAATCGGCACCGTGGCCAAGAGCAGCGTGGCCCTGGCCGAGCGCGCCGGGTCGCTGCTGGGCGAGATGGTGCCGTCCATCAACAAGACCTCCGACCTGGTGCAAGAGATCACCGCTGCCTCGGAAGAGCAGAGTGCCGGTGTCGAGCAGATCAATGGCGCCATGCTGCAGCTGAGCCAGATCACCCAGCAGAACGCCTCGGCGTCCGAAGAGCTGGCCGCCACGGCGGAAGAGATGAGCGGCCAGGCCGAGCAGCTTCAGCAACTGATGGAATTTTTCACCCTGAGCGGTTCGCCGATCATGCAGCAGATCGCCCGTCCCAGCAGCAATCGTTCGGGATCGAGCTTGGTCGAGCGCACCACCGCGCTGATCGAGCCTTCCCGGCGCGCGCCGCGTGGCAGCGTGCCGGCCGGTTTCGCCCGTTTCGAGGAACAAGCCTGATGCTATCCCGCCAGTTTCTGACCTTTCAGCTCGCCGGTGATCTCTACGGCGTGAACACCGCCTGCGTGCGGGAGATCATCGAGTACGGTGCCGTCACCACGGTGCCCATGCTGCCGCCCGCCATCCGCGGCGTCATCAACCTGCGTGGCGCGGCCGTGCCGGTGATGGACCTTGGCGTGCGCTTTCGCAACCAGGTGAGCGAAACCTCCCGCCGCAGCTGCATCGTGGTGTTGGAGATCCAGGTCGACGGCGGCCCCCAGGTCTTCGGCATCGTGGTGGATGCGGTCTGCGAAGTGCTGGAGATCGCCGCCGACGCCATCGAGGCGGCGCCGCGCTTCGGTGCCTCGATCCGTACCGATTTCATCCTCGGCATGGCCAAGCAGGGTGCAGGTTTCGTCATCCTGCTCGACATGGATCGGGTGCTGGGCGAAGACGATCTCGCTCAGCTCGCTGCCATGACGGCTGCCTGAGGACGAGTGCATGGAGCTTCCCGCGCTGACCGACAGCGAGTTTCGGCAGTTTCGCAGCTTCATCTTCCGGGTCGCCGGCATCAGCATGTCCGATGCCAAGCGCCCGCTGGTGAGCGGCCGCCTCGCCAAGCGTGTGCGCCAGCGTGGCACGCCCAGCTACGACGCCTACTTCCAGCTCATCCAGCGTGATCAGACGGAGTGTCAGATAGCGGTCGATCTGCTGACCACCAACGAGACCTACTTCTTTCGGGAACCCAAGCACTTCGACTTTCTCCGCGAGCAGGTACTGCCGAACTGGGAGCGGCGCCAGTCGCTGCGCCTGTGGAGTGGTGCCTGCTCCTCGGGTGAGGAGCCCTATACCCTGGCCATGACCCTTGCCGAGGGCCTGGGCGAACGACCCTGGGAGATCGTTGCCTCAGACCTCAGCACCCGGGTACTGGCCAAGGCGCGCAGCGCTCAGTATCCCCTGGCGGAGGCCGAGGACATCCCGCCTGCGCTACTGCGGCGCTATTGCTTCAAGGGGGTGGGCGAAAACGAGGGCACCTTTCTGGTGGATCCCCGGCTGACCGCACGAGTCTCCTTCCGGCAGATCAACCTCAACAACGCGCTGCCAGATATGGGGACCTTCGACATCATCTTCCTGCGCAACGTGATGATCTATTTCGACGTGCCCACCAAGCGCCAGGTGGTGGCGCGCCTGATTCGCCATCTGCGACCCGGAGGCTACTTCTTCGTCAGCCATTCCGAGAGTCTCAACGGCGTGACCGACGCCCTGAAAATGGTCAGTCCTTCCATCTATCAACGTCCGCTCTGATCATGGCTGCCGTGCCGGAAGTCTTCCTGCGCCCTGGTGACTGGTATTTCGGCCGGGGAGAACTCCGCGTCCGGACCATCCTCGGTTCCTGCGTGGCTTTCGTGTTCTGGCATCCACAGCGCCGCCTCGGCGGTATGACCCATGCGCTGCTGCCCAAGCGCCAGCGTCCGACCCAGGGCGCCGCCACCGCCATCGATGGCCACTATGTGGACGAATCCCTGCAGTTGATGTTGGATGCGGTCGCGCGCCACGGTGGCGATCTGCCCGGCTATCAGGTGCACCTCTACGGCGGTGGCAACATGTTTCCCCAGATCCTGCGCGGAAGGGTCCGCAACATCGGCGACATCAATGTCGATGCCGCGCTGGCGCAGCTCGCCGAGGCGGGCGTGCGCACGGTGCGGACTCACGTGCGCGGCGCCGGCCATCGCAAACTGTCCCTGGACCTCGTCGACGGCCGGGTGCTCATGCAACAGGTGGAGCTAACCTACGTTCCGCCGCTTACGAGATTTACGCCATGAACAAGATCAAGGTCCTCATCGTCGACGACTCGGCCGTAGTTCGGCAGGTGCTCGCCCAGAGTCTCGCGGAGGATCCGGCCATCGAGGTCATGGGCGTCGCCGCCGACCCGGTGTTCGCCCAGGACAAGATGCGCAAGCAGTGGCCCGACGTCATCGTGCTGGACGTAGAGATGCCGCGCATGGACGGCATCACCTTTCTCAAGAAGATCATGGCCGAGCGGCCGACCCCGGTGGTGATCTGCTCGACCCTGACCGAAAAGGGCGCAGCTACCACCCTGCAGGCCATGGCCGCCGGGGCAGTCAGCATCGTCACCAAGCCCCAGGCCAATCTCAAGCAATTCCTCAAGGATGCTTCGGACGACCTCACCAGTGCGGTGAAGGCCGCGGCCCGGGCCAATCTCAAACGTCTGGTGCCGCGCGGCGTGCCCGTTACACCGACGCCCAAGCTCAGTGCCGACGCCATCCTGCCGGCGGGCGGCAGTCCGGCCATGGCCCGTACCACCGAGCGCATCGTCGCCCTGGGTACCTCCACCGGCGGCACCCAGGCGCTGGAAGCGGTACTGACGACGCTGCCGCGGGTCTGCCCGGGCATCGTGGTGGTGCAGCACATGCCGGAGCGTTTCACCGCAGCCTTCGCCGAGCGGCTGGATCGCCTCTGCGAACTGGAGGTGCGCGAAGCCCGGCACGGCGACCGGGTCCTGCCCGGCCGGGTGCTCATCGCGCCGGGTGGGCGGCACATGCTGCTCAAGCGCAGTGGCGCGCAGTACCAGGTGGACGTCATCGACGGGCCGCCGGTCAGTCGCCACCGGCCTTCGGTGGACGTGCTGTTTCGCTCGGTGGCCCGGGCCGCCGGCAGCAACGCCCTGGGCATCATCATGACCGGCATGGGCGACGACGGCGCGCGCGGCCTCAAGGAATTGCGCGAGGCCGGTGGCCGCACCCTCGGCCAGGACGAGGACAGCTGCGTGGTCTACGGCATGCCCAAGGAAGCCATGAAGCTGGGCGCCGTGGAGCAGGAAATCGGTCTCAACCAGATCGCCGCCGCCATCCTCAAAGGCGGGGTCTAGACGAACTTGCGGGGCAGTCCGGACTCCAAGCGCCAGCACGCGAGGAGAGCCCCATGTTCGACATCTGCCACTGGATCAACGAACCCGAAACCTGGCTGGCCGAGCCCGCTCGGCTGAGGGTCATCACCGACCGCCACAGTGACTTCTGGCGCCTGACCCATGACGGCGGCGAGCGTGACAGCGGCCACTTCTTCGGCGCCCGGGTCCACAGTGGCTTCACTGCCCAACTGCGGGTAGCGGCGCGCTGCAAGAATCAGGGCGATCATGCCGGCATCATGGTGCGAATCGATGAGCACCACTGGCTGCGCGCCGGCATCGGCTATTTCGACGACACCCCGCAACTGCTCAGCGTACTGACCCAGGGCCGCTCCGACCTGGCCTTGGGCGCGCCGCTCGGTGATCACGAAGAACTCTGGCTGAGAGTGACCCTGACCCAGGGCACGCTGCGCGTGCAGGCCTCCCTCGATGGTCAGCGCTGGCCGCTGCTGCGGCTGGCCAGCTTGCCGGTGGCAGCGGAATACCGCGTCGGCCCGGTGTGCGGCACCCCGGAACGGGGCGGCATGGAGGTAGCCTTCAGCGATTTCAGTCTGCAGGCCCCGTTGCAGCGCGGCCTCGCCGATCTGAGCTGAGGCGGGAAGGGGCCGTCAGCCGACGGTGACGGGAGGCAGTTCCACCTGCTGTACCTGCACCGGCTTGCGCGGAGCGACCACCTTGGCAACGCCATCGACGACCTTTTCACCGTGCTGATTGAAGACACGGGTGGCCAGGTTCACGCGAAATTTCGGCAGCTTCTCCAGCACCTCGATCTCCACCGTCAGGGTATCGCCCAGCTTGACCGGCTTCTCGAAGGTCATGGTCTGGTCGACATAGAGGGTGCCCGGGCCTGGCAGGTTGCAGGCCACCGCCGCGCTGATCAGGGCGCCGCTGAGCATGCCGTGGGCGATGGGTTCGCGAAACAGCGTCTTGGCCGCGAAATCGGCATCCAGGTGCAGCGGATTGCAGTCGCCGGAAAGGGCAGCGAACAGCAGCACATCGCGCTGCTCGATGGTGCGGGTCACGGTAGCCTTCTGGCCGATTTCGAGGGCCTCATAAGGGATGTTTTCAGTCAGACTCATGACGCGCTCCGGCAGCTGTGAGAGGGCGGCGGACGCCGCGAAGCCGGGCATTCTACCCAGGCCCAGGGCCCGAGGCGAATCGGCGCCCAGAAAAGCTGCCATGAAGCGTGACTGATAATGACCATATGGTCATTAAGTGACGTAAAGGGCGGATATTGATGCTGTTGCGGCTAGGGCAAAGCTGCTAGGCTCGCAGGGCCGGTTCACTGCTGATCACGGCACTCTCCCATGACAATAACCAAGAGCAGGAGCGGGCTGCATGATGCCGAATTTCTGGAGTGACAAGTATCCTGAGGGCATCCAGACAGACATAGACCTGGACCGTTATCGCAACGTCCTGGCGGTGTTTCGCGAGGCCTGTCAGACCTATGCCGAACGCCCGGTGTTCAGCAACCTGGGGCGGACGCTGAGCTACCGTGAACTCTATGAGCTGTCCGGTCAGTTCGCTGCCTACCTGCAGAAGCACACCGATCTGCAACCGGGCGATCGCATCGCGGTACAGATGCCCAATGTGCTGCAGTATCCGGTGGTGGTCTTTGGCGCCATGCGCGCCGGCCTGGTGGTGGTCAATACCAACCCGCTCTACACCGCCCGCGAGATGCAGCATCAGTTCAAGGATTCCGGCGCCCGGGCGCTGGTCTGCCTGGCCAACATGGCGCACCTGGCCGAACAGGTGCTGCCGCAGACCGACATCCGCCACGTCATTGTCACTGAGGTCGGCGACCTGCTGCCGACCTTCAAGCGACTGCTGGTCAATGCCGTGGTGCGCCACGTCAAGAAGATGGTGCCGGCCTACCGCATTCCTCATTCCATCCGCTTCGTCGATGCCATGACCAAGGGCGAGCACGTCGATTTCGTCGACGCCGACCCGGCGGCGGAAGACGTCGCCGTGCTGCAGTACACCGGCGGCACCACCGGCATCGCCAAGGGCGCCATGCTGACCCATCGCAACCTGGTGGCCAACATGCTGCAGTGCCAGGTGCTGATGACCAAGTACCTGGGCGGCGGTGCTCAGGTCATGATCGCGCCGCTGCCGCTCTACCACATCTATGCCTTCACCATTCACTGCATGGCCATGCTGATCCAGGGCAACCATAACGTCCTGATCACCAATCCGCGCGATTTGCCGGCGCTGGTCAAGGAACTCAAGCAGTGGCGCTTCAACGGCTTCGTCGGCCTCAACACCCTGTTCGCCGCCCTGTGCAACAGCGAGGATTTCCGCCAGCTGGATTTCTCCCAGCTTAAGGTGACCTTTTCCGGTGGCATGGCGCTGCAGCAATCCGTGGCCCTGCGCTGGGAAGAGGTCACCGGCTGCGGCATCTGCGAAGGCTACGGCATGACCGAAACCAGTCCGGTGGTGAGCTTCAATCCGCTGGAGCGTCGTCGGCTGGGTACCATCGGCATGCCGGTGCCGGGTACCGACTGCAAGGTGGTGGATGCCGATGGCGTGGCCCAGGGTTTCGACACCCCCGGCGAACTGTGCGTCAAGGGTCCCCAGGTGATGAAGGGCTACTGGCTGCGGCCCGAGGCCACCGCCGAGGTGCTCGACGCCGAGGGTTGGCTGCGCACCGGCGACATCGCCGTGATCGAGCCGGATGGCTATCTGCGCATCGTCGATCGCAAGAAGGACATGATTCTGGTCTCTGGTTTCAACGTCTATCCGAACGAGCTGGAAGAGGTTCTTTCCCAGCTGCCTGGTGTGCTGCAGTGCGCGGCCATCGGCATTCCCGACGAGGTAGCGGGAGAGAAGATCAAGGTGTTCGTGGTGCCCAGACCGGGTGCCTCCCTGACCACCGAGCAGGTGCTCAGGCACATGCACGATCATCTCACCGGCTACAAGCGACCCAAGCTGGTGGAATTCCGCGACAGTCTGCCGACCACCAACGTCGGCAAGATCCTGCGCCGCGAACTGCGTGACGCCGAACTCAAGAAGACGTAACAGCGGTTCAGTATGCCCCCAAGCCGCTACCTCTCGTCGACTGGTAGCGGCGCGGCACCTCGTCAAGCATGGTTTTCGCAAGAGGTTCGGGTATAAACCGCAGGCGGCATTTTGCCGCCATCACCTCAGACCTCTCTCCTCGGGGACACACCATGCGAATTCGCGTACGCCAGGCCTTGCTGGGCCTTCTGCTGCTGGGCTCGACCGTGCTGGGCCAGGCTCAGGCCGGCGAGCCCATCCGCGTCCTGTTCGTGGGCAATAGCTACACCTTCGTCAACGATCTGCCGGCGATGGTCCGTCAAATGTCCGTCGAGGCCGGTCAGTCGCGCCCCTTGGACGTCAAGCATGTGACCTTCAGTGGTGCGAGCCTCGAACAACACTGGAAGCGCCACGACGTGCAGGACGAGCTGGCCAAGGCCAACTACGATTACGTGGTGATCCAGGACCACAGCATGATGCCGGTGAAGAATCCCGACCTCACCCGTCAGTACGTGCGCCTGATCGCCGACCTGGCGCGCAAGGACGGCGCCCAGCCGATCCTCTACCTGACCTGGGCGCGGCAGAACAATTCGACCATGCAGGCCCAGCTGGACAGCGTCTACACCCCCCTGGCCAAGGAGACCGGCGCGCTGCTGGCACCCGTGGGCCAGGCCTGGCAGAAGGCATTGGCCGATCAGCCGCAACCCGGGCTGTTCCTGCCCGATGGCAGCCATCCGTCCTTCACGGGTACCTACCTGACCGCCTCGGTGTTCTATGCGCTGATCTATGGCACCCGTCCGCCGCTGCCGGCTGCGGGGGAGAAGATCAAGTTCGATCACGCCGATCCGGCGGATCTGCAGCAGGACGCCTGGAAGGCCCTGCAGTCCCTCGACATGGCCCTGCGTACCCCGCCGGCCAAGCTGAACATGGCCAGCGTCCAGGCCAAGCGCTGATCCGGTACTGCCCTTGCGCGACCAGACGTCGCGCAAGGGCGTGCAGCCCCGCTGTTTTCCGCCCGCCGTTCTTGTAAAGCCCCGCCTTACCCCCCAACTCTTTTACACTTAACGGTCCAAGCGACCGCCGTCGAAAGAGTTTCATGACCGATACCCCCTCCGTTGCCCGTCTTGCCGCCAATCTGGATCAGGCCTTCAACGCCGATCGCCATCGCCTGAGGCGCCAGCTCCAGACCCTGCAGAAACAGCCCGATCCGACCCGCGAGGCCCAGTGGCTGGAGCGTTTCCAGGCCTCCTGCGCCAAGGTCGAGGCACGGCGTGCCAGCGTGCCGAGTATCCGCTACGACGACGCCTTGCCCATCGCCGCCAAGCGCGAGGAGATCAAGCGCGCCATCGAAGGCCATCAGGTGGTGGTGATCGCCGGTGAGACCGGCTCGGGCAAGACCACCCAGCTGCCGAAGATCTGTCTGGAGCTGGGCAGGGGCGTGCGCGGCCTGATCGGCCACACCCAGCCCCGCCGGCTGGCGGCGCGCAGCGTGGCCGCCCGGGTGGCCGAGGAAATTGGCTCACCCCTGGGCGAACTGGTGGGCTATCAGGTGCGCTTCGAGGACCAGAGCACCGATGCCAGCCTGATCAAGCTGATGACCGACGGTATCCTGCTGGCCGAGACCCAGCACGACCGCTTTCTCGAACGTTACGACACGATCATCGTCGACGAGGCCCACGAGCGCAGTCTCAACATCGATTTCCTGCTGGGGTTTCTCAAGACCCTGCTGCCGCGCCGGCCCGATCTCAAGCTGATCATCACCTCGGCCACCATCGACCTGGAGCGCTTCTCCCAGCATTTTGACGGCGCGCCCATCGTCGAGGTGTCCGGACGTACCTATCCGGTGGATACCTGGTACCGCCCCCTCAGCGCCGAGGTGGACGAAGACGGCGAGCGGCTGGTGGACGATCTCTCGGTGGATCAGGGCATCCTTCAGGCACTGGACGAGATCGAAGCCCACGAGCACAGCGTCGGCCAGCGCCCGGGCGATGTTCTGGTGTTCCTGCCGGGTGAACGGGAGATCCGTGATTGCGCGGAGGTCCTGCGCAAGGCTCAGCTTCGATTCACCGAGGTCTTGCCGCTCTATGCGCGCCTGACCCCGGCCGAACAGCAGAAGATCTTTCAGCCGCGCCCCGGGCGCAAGATCGTGTTGGCCACTAACGTCGCCGAGACCTCGCTGACCGTGCCGGGCATCCGCTACGTGATCGACAGCGGCACGGCGCGTATCAGCCGCTACAGCTACCGCGCCAAGGTCCAGCGGCTGCCGATCGAAGCCATCTCCCAGGCCAGCGCCAACCAGCGCAAGGGCCGCTGCGGCCGGGTCGAGCCCGGCATCTGCATTCGCCTCTACAGCGAGGAGGACTTCCTCGGTCGCCCGACCTTTACCGATCCGGAGATCCTGCGCACCAACCTGGCAGCGGTGATCCTGCAGATGCTGCACCTGCGTCTGGGTCGCATCGAGGACTTTCCCTTCATCGAGCCGCCGGATGGCAAGGCGATCAAGGACGGCTTCACCCTGTTGCAGGAGCTCTCGGCAGTGGATGCGGAGGGTCGACTGCTGCCCCTGGGTCGGCAACTGGCGCGCCTGCCCGTCGATCCACGTCTGGGCCGCATGCTGCTGGAGGCGACGGAGCAGGGTAGTCTCGCCGAGGTGCTGATCGTTACCAGCGCCCTGTCGGTGCAGGACCCGCGCGAGCGTCCGGCGGATCGCCAGACCCAGGCCGATCAGGCCCACGCTCAATGGAAGGACCCGGATTCGGACTTCGCCGCCCTGGTTAATCTCTGGCACGGGTTCGAAGAGCAGCGCCAGGCGCTGGGTTCCAATGCCCTGCGCAGCTGGTGCCGCAAGCACTTCCTCAACTACCTGCGGCTGCGCGAATGGCGTGATGCCCATCGCCAGCTGACTCTGCTGTGCCGCGAGCTGGGACTCAAGGCGCGCAAGACGGAGAATCCATCGTCGGCGTCCGCGGAGACCGTCGACAAGCCGGTGCTCACCACCGACAAGCGCGTCAACGCCAAGGCCCAGCAACAGGCCGAGGCCAGCGAGGCAGCGGTGCGCGCCCGTGGTTATGCGGCGTTGCACAAGGCCATTCTGGCCGGTCTGCTCAGCCAGATCGGCCAGAAGAGCGAGGACGGTGACTACCTAGGTGCCCGGCAGCGGCGCTTCTGGATCCACCCCAGCAGCGTCATCGGTCGCAAGAAGCCCACCTGGATCATGGCCGCCGAACTGGTGGAAACCACCAAGCTGTTCGCCCGCATGGTGGCCAAGATCGAACCGGACTGGATCGAGCCGGTGGCCGGCCATCTGGTCAAGAAGACCCACCTGGAACCCCATTGGGAGAAGAAGCGCGGTCAGGTAGTGGCCTTTGAGCAGGTTACCCTCTATGGCCTGATCGTGGTGGGTCGCCGTCCGGTGCACTTCGGCCCCATCGATCCGCCTGCTGCCCGCGAGCTGTTCATCCGTGAGGGCCTGGTGCGTGGCGAGATCAATAGCCGCGCCAAGTGCCTGGCCGCCAACCGGGCACTGCTGGAGCGGCTGGACGACCTGGAAGCCAAGGCACGGCGCCGCGACATTCTCGCCGACGAGGAGACGCTGTTCGACTACTATGCCGCGCGGTTGCCGGCGGACGTCTACCAGACCGCCACCTTCGACAGCTGGTACCGCCGCGAGAGCGCCAAGCAGCCCGACCTGCTGCTGATGCGCGAAGAGGACGTCCTTGCCCGCGAAGCCAGTGAGGTTACCGCGGCCCAGTACCCGGATACCCTGCGCCTGGGCGAACTGATCCTGCCGCTGTCCTACGAATTCGATCCGACCCATCCCCGCGACGGCGTCACCCTGCGGGTGCCCGCGCCGCTGCTGCCGCAGCTGCCGCCCCAGCGCCTCGACTGGCTGGTGCCCGGCCTGCTGTACGACCGCTGCGTGGCGCTGGTGCGCAACCTGCCCAAGGCTCTGCGCAAGAACTTCGTGCCGGTGCCGGACTTCGTCCGCGCCGCCCTGGACAAGATCCCCTTCGGTGAGGGGTCGCTCCACGAAGCCCTGGGGCGTGAGCTGCAGCGCATGACCGGCGCGCGCATTCCCGACGAAGCCTGGCCGGAAGCCGAAGCCGGCCTGGACCCTCATCTGCGCATGAATCTCGAAGTCGTCGATGCCCAGGGCAAGCCCCTGGGCGAAGGTCGCGATCTGGCCGAGGTGACGGCGCGCTTCGCCCAGGAAAGCCAGGCGGCACTGGCGTTACCGACACAGAAGCGTCAGGAGCAGCGCCCGGTGGAGGCCAAGGCCTTCGCCGAGGTGGCGGCCAAGACCCAGCAGCAGGTGGCAGGGCTGTCGATGACGGTCTATCCGGCACTGGTGGACGAGCAGGGCACCGTACGCGAAGGCCGCTTTGCCACCCAGGCCGAGGCCAGCTACCAGCACCGGCGGGCGCTGCAGCGACTGCTGCTGCAGCAACTGACCGAGCAGGCCAAGTTCCTGCGCGGCAAGTTGCCCGGCCTCACCGAGCTGGGCCTGCTGCATCGTGAACTGGGGCGTCCGGAAGCCCTGGTGGAAGACATCCTGCTGGCCAGCCTGGATGCCGCTATCCTCGCCGACGAGGCCCAGCTGCCACGGGATGGTGCCGGGCTGGCCTCCCTTGCCGAGAGACGCAAGGCGGGCTTGACCGAACAGGCCGAACGCATCGCGCGCCTGACCCTGGAGATCCTCAAGCTCTGGCATGGCCTGCAGAAGAAATTCAAAGGGCGCATCGACCTGGCCCAGGCGGTGGCCCTGAACGACATCAAGGCGCAATTGGCCAGCCTGGTCTATCCCGGCTTCGTCCGGGACACGCCACTGGAATGGCTCAAGGAATACCCGCGCTACCTCAAGGCCATCGAGCAGCGCTTCGACAAGCTCGGCGGCCAGGTACAGCGCGATCGCGTCTGGAGCGGCGAGCTGGCCGGACTCTGGGAGCAGTACCGCGCCCGCGCTGCCAAGCATGGCCAGGAGGGCAAGCGTGATGCCAATTTGGAGCTCTACCGCTGGATGCTGGAGGAGTATCGCGTATCCCTCTGGGCCCAGCAGCTGGGTACCCGGATGCCGGTGTCGGACAAGCGCCTGAACAAGCAGTGGAGCCAGGTAGAAGCCTAGCGGGTCATCCATCGGAAGGGACGTGTGGAAGGGCCTGGGGCTGGCATAGTCGAGGCCATGACCCAGGCCTGTTTTCGCTTTCATGGCGCCCTCGAACGCTTCCTGGCCCCGGCCCATCGTGGTCGGGCGGTTTGGGTCGAGTGCGCCTCGGTGGCGAGCGCCAAACATCAGATCGAAGCGCTCGGCATACCCCATACCGAAGTAGGGCTGTTGCTGATCAATGGCCAGGCCGCCACCCTGACACAGCGTCTGCGGGAGGGCGATCAGGTGGCCGTCCATCCCGCCATGGCGATCGCGAGGGATGAAAAGCTGCCTGGCGATCTACCGACGGCGCCTCCGCGCTTTGTCGCTGACGCCCACCTGGGTGCCCTGGCGCGGCGGCTGCGCATGGCCGGTTTCGATACCCTATACGACAATGCCTACGCCGACCCGGCGCTGGCCGAGTTGGCCAACCGTGAGGCACGTTTTCTGCTCACCCGGGATCGCGAGTTGCTCAAGCGGCGCCAAGTGGTGCAGGGCTGCTATATCCATGCACTGCGGCCTGAAGCCCAACTGAGTGAGCTGTTCGAGCGACTGGCCTTGCGCCACTGGGCCGCGCCCTTTACCCGTTGCCTGACCTGCAATGCGGAGTTGCAGCCTGTCGCTCTCGAGCAAGTCAGCGAGCGCATCCCTATACGGGTTCGCGCCCGTCACCAGGCCTTTCTCCACTGTCCAGCGTGCGACAAGCTGTTCTGGGAGGGCAGCCACTGGCGCGCCATGCGCGAGCGGCTGGCCCTGCTAGGGGCCTGAGCTAGCGCGGCAATACCTGGCGTAGCGAACCGCCCACATCCGGCAGATCCATCTCGATACGCCGCCACCAGGCTTCGGCAAAGCTGTAGAGGGCGAAGGCGATCAGGCCGAGGCCGACCACCAACAGGATCAGCGCACCGAAGGGCAGGTTCTGCAGACCGTTCAGCGCATCCTTCATGCCTGGCGGGTGCAGCGCCTGGTAGCGCGAACCGCTGACCACCAGCAGGACCGCGATCTCGACGAAGGCCACCCCGCGGGCGATCAGGCCGAAGCGACCGATAGGGCGGATCAGCCGCAGTTGTTCGGGACTGGCCTCAAGGTAGCGCTCGAAGCTGGCCTTCCAGCCCTTCACGAAGTGCGCGACCCCTACACCCAGGGGAATCAGCGCAGCGACGTACACCAGCAGGTTGGAATAGGGCCAGCTGAGCAGCATCTGTAGAAAGTCATTGGCGTCGCCACCCGAGCCGCCACCCTGGCGCAGACCGCTGATCAGCAGGCCCAGGGCGAAGAAGGCGAGGGCACCATAGGTGATACCGCCTACCAGCAGGCCGGCGCGAATCACCAGGCCCTTGGGCTTGTTGCCATGGCCATCGACGTCGCGCAGTGCCTGGAGGATGCGCCAGGCCGCAAAGGCGACCAGGCCGACCACCACCAGCCCGACCAGGAAATGGCCGAAGGGCTGGGCGAGCAGGGCTTCCAGGCTGTCATGGCTGTCCGCCGGCTGGCCGGAACCGCGCGCCGCCAGCAGGGCGAGCACGCCGATGATGAGATAGACGAGGCCACGAGCGGCGTAGCCGCCGCGAGCCAGCAAGGTAAGTCCGGTACGAGTGTGCATCTGTTATGCCCTGTTACATTCTGCCTTGTACTGACCGGTGGCCCGCGTACGGGTTCTAACGGCCGGACGGACGTTCTCCGAGGACTGGCAGCGGGCGGGTTTTGGCCTTAGGCTCGCACCCTTTGCCCCGGCGACCGGTTCATGGACAAAGCGCGACTGCTTCCCCTCATTCTTCAGGCCCTGGAAGGCGACCGTGATGTCATCAGCCAGCAGCTGACAGCCAGCCACGAAGCGGCCACCCATAGCGAAAGCAAGGCCGAGAACAAGTACGACACCCGCGGCCTGGAAGCGGCCTATCTGGCCGACGGCCAGCGCCGGCGTCTGCACGAGATCGAGCTGGCCCTGGCCGCCTACCGGACGCTGACGCCTGTACCCATGAGCGATGGCATCCGGGTCGGCGCCCTGGTCGAGTTGGCCACCGCAACGTCCAGCCGCTGGCTGTTCCTCGGCCCGGACGCGGCAGGGCTCAAGGTCAGGCTCGATGGCCAGGACGTGCTGGTGATCTCGCCGCGCGCGCCCCTGGGGCAGGCGCTGCTGGGTCGCGAGGAGGGGGATGAGGTGGCGGTGACGGTGGAAGGAAAGGTGCACCGGCAGGAGATCGTGGCGGTGTACTGAGCGTCAGGCTGCTCCCAAGGACTGCCGTAGGTTGGGTTGAGCGTTAGCGAAGCCCAACAGGGCCTAGCTTCGGTGCGGGTCCTGTTGGGCTTCGACGATGGAGCCATCTCAGCCCAACCTACGAGCATCGCCGCCAAAGGACCGTAGATACCATCTCTCCTACCAATCACAACAGGTCCGCTAAAGGGCCTGTCGTGGCTGATAAGGTTGTTGTGTCTTGAGCACGCCATAGGCGATCTGCAGCAGTTTACGCATGGCCGCGCCCAGGGCACTCATCCGCGGTTTACCGCGGGCCAACAGACGGTCGTACAGGGCCTTCACATCAGGGTTGGAGCCTTTGGCAACGATGGCTCCCATGTACAGTTTGGCCCTGATACGGGGCGAGCCGGCCTTGCTCAGCACCGCGCGCCCCTGCACCGCCTTACCGGATTGCCAGGGACGGGGCACTAGGCCTACGAAGGCGGTGCATTGTCGTGCGCTGCTGAAGTCGCGACTGTGCAGCAGAGCCAACAGATGGCGCGACAGCACCTCGCCGATCCCGCCAATGCTCTGCAGCAACGCCCGATCACGCTTGAGATCATCATGCCGATCAATGTGGTCGTCGATGTCCTGACGAACCCGCGCCGCCTCCTGTTGCAGGGCCTTTACCAGGTTGTCGATGGACGCCAGGACGCTCAGGCTGCCACTGACCGCGGCCTTTTCGCGACGGTTAAGTTCACGCTGCAGATCCTCTTGCAGCGCTTCATGGCGAGCGATCAACGCCTTGAGTTCGCGGACTTCGCGGCGCTCTGGCGTCCAAGGGCGCACGGGCTGGGTAGCGCCATAGCGCGCCAGGATCAGGCTGTCCTGCTTGTCGGTCTTGCCTTGTACGCCCAGGCTACGGGCATATTCGCGTACCCGCGCAGGATTGAGGACGAAAACCTGGACGCCACGATCGTGGAGATAGAGCGCTAACGGCTCGTGATAGACCCCAGTGGCCTCGAGAAAGACCTGCAACTGCTCCGGTGTCTCCCCCGTCTGGGCGCAACACCAGTCGATCAGTTCGGCGAATCCTGTGGACCGATTGGCGAAGACCTTGGTTTTCACTTTCAGGCTGCAGACGTCACGCAGCCACAGACAGTCGAATTTCTGCTTGCTGATGTCGATACCGATGATCGCCATTTCTCGTTCCTTGCCTTGTGCATACAGCCTCACTCCCGAGGAGGGGCTTGGATACCATTCAGGATGTGGAGAAAGGGAGCCGGCAGGCACGCTCTACGAAACAGCATCGAGTGCTCAGGTTGGGCAGGTGCTTAACCGGCTCCGGGTAATGAGGTAGCTAATCCCATTACCCAGGAGAGATACAAGGTTGGGCTGAGCGTTAGCGAAGCCCAACAGGGCCTAGCTTCGGTGCGGGTCTTGTGGGGCTTCGACGATGGAGCCGTCTCAGCCCAACCTACGAGCATCGCCGCCGGATGAGTCACCGTAGGTTGGGTTGAGCACAGCGAAGCCCAACAGGCTTGGCTTGATTCTAGGACTGTTGGGCTTCGACGATGGAGCCGTTTCAACCCAACCTACGCACCTCTGCGACCAAGGACTCAGGCTTCGACGCCCTCCACCGATCGGGTAGCCCGGGGCGGGGTTGCCTCTTCCTTTTCCTGCTTGGGCCGGTGCTGATCCAGCCAGGCGCGACCCTGGTTCTGGGCCTCGTCGACCTTCTTGTCGAGCTCGTCGAGGGTCCCGCCCAGGGTTTCCCGCACCTGTTCACGAGCGGCTTCTTCCACCTTGGTGGCGAAGCTGTCCGCCGCCTTCTCGGCGCTGTCACAGCCGCCGAGGCCCAGCAGCAGGAGAATGCCGGCGAGGCCGAGCGTGGCTTTGAGGCTCATGGTCGTCTCCCGTTCACGAAGGCTTGTTCAAGGAGTCACGGGTTTCGTGACCGGTCGACGCAGGCTTCGCCTCGCCGCGCGTCTTGTACAGCGAGACGAGTACGCCACCAGCCAGCAGGCCCAGGGTCACGCTCAGGGAGATCGCCGGCGGGATCTTGCCGATGATGCCCACCAGGAAGATCTTGCAGCCGATGAACACCAGCACCAGCGCCAGGGCGTACTTCAGGTAGGCGAAGCGGTGGATCATCGCCGCCAGGGCGAAGTACAGGGCGCGCAGGCCGAGGATGGCGAAGACGTTGGAGGTGTAGACGATGAAGGGATCCTGGGTGATGGCGAAGATCGCCGGCACACTGTCCACCGCGAACACCAGGTCGGCGCATTCGATCACGATCAGCGCGAGGAACATCGGCGTTACCCAGAGCACCGTCTTGCCGCTGGCGTCGGGCTGGCGCACGAAGAAGTGCTCGCCGTGCAGCTCATCGGTCACCCGCAGCTTCTTGCGCAGGAATTTGATGAAGACGTTGTCGTCGAGCTTGGGTTCTTCGTCCACCTTGGCGAACAGCATCTTGACCCCGGTGATCACCAGGAAGGCGCCGAAGACAGAGAGGATCCAGTCGAACTGGTGGAGCAGGGCGGCGCCCAGGCCGATCATGATGGCGCGCAGTACGATCACCCCGAGGATGCCCCAGAACAACACCCGGTGCTGGTACTTACGCGGGATGGCGAAGAAGCCGAAGATCACTGCCATCAGGAAGACGTTGTCCATGGACAGCGACTTCTCGATCAGGAAACCGGTGACGTAGTCGAGGCTGGCATCGGCGCCCTTGAGCTGCCAGACGAAGAGGGCGAACAGCAGGCCTGCGGTTATGTAGCCGGCGGACAGCAGCAGGCTCTCCTTGACCTCGATGGGCTTGTTCTCCTTGTGGAGGACACCCAGGTCGAAGGCCAGAAGGGCGATGACTACGGCGAAGAAGGTGAGCCACATCCAGGTGGCGGTGCCGAGGAAGTCGGCGAAGAAAAATTCATGCAGGGCGTTCATGAGCCCCTCCTTAGTCAAGTTTCAAGACTATGACTCGACATGGCGGCACACGCCGTCAGAGGGGCCCGGGTCACCCAGACAGGATTTCGAACTCGGGTACGTTCGGCAAGGGTTGCAGTTTTACAAAATGCAACCGCTCTAGGTCAGGCCTCCCGGGAGGAGTGATGGCCGGTGATCAGCCAGCGGCCATCGATCTGCTCGAAGGTGAAAAGGAAGCGCGCGGGCACGCTGATCACCTGCTCGCCTTCACGGTAGTGAAAGACGTAGAGACCGCCGACGACCACGGTGCTGAGCTTGCTGCTGACCCTTTTCTTGAAGATCTGCACGTCGCAGACCAGTCCTTCGTTGGCGAGGAAGTTGCGGAAGTACTCCCGCCGGCTGTCCTCGCAGTCCCGCACCTCGTTGGATAGCGTGGGGACCAGGATGGCGTCCGGCGCATAGAGGGCAAGAATGGCTTCCACATCACGGGTGGCGACGGTTGCGGCCCAGGTGTGCAGGGCCGCCTTGGCCCCGGCGAGGCTGGCGATCTCCTCGTTGGAGCGGGCAGGGGAAATGGCTACGGACACAGGGTAATCCTCCGGCGAGCATGGAATTGTTATAATATAACAATCCGCTTCGGACGAGCACGTTGTGGCAGCAGATTGCCTAAAGGCGATGTCGGCAGGAGGCGTTCAGGTCATGGAGGAGGGACGTCGCCGTCGGACGCCGGCGACGGAGGTGTCTGGCGTCTCAGCGATTTTCCACTTTCGAGCGCAGCGGAATTTCCTCACGGGAGTCCGTCTGGGTGACGTCCTGGCCGACCATCTCTTCGTAGACCGCTGGCTGGGCGATGAACAGCCGCACGTCTTTGACGTCATCGAGAATACGGCGGGCTTCTTCCACCGAGGCCACGTGCAGGGTGGCACCCTTGTCATCCGCCACAGGCATCGAGGTACCTTCCACCAGCGCGTGGATGACGTAGGAGCCACCCTCCATGGACACCAGATTGACTTCCTTGACCGCACCGGCCTTGATCTGCTGATTCAGCTCTTTGACATTCATCGAGACACCTCGGTTATCACGCTAACAAGCCCCGCGCAACGGCAGGGAAGATAGGGATTCGAGGCGGGAGCGGGGGCGGGAGTTCCGGTCATTGCCAATGACGTACGGCCTCATGGAGAGTGGCACGCATTTCCGCGGCGAAGGCCAGGGTCAGGGTGCCGGCTGGTCGGTGGTCGGCCAGCAGCAGGTAGCTGGTGAAGCGAATCGCCGGCTGGAAGGGGCGCCATTCCAAGCCGGCGTGGAGATAATCCTGTGCAACTAGCGGACTAACGATGCTGACGCCCAGTCCAAGACCGACCATCGCACAAATGGTTGCCGCATAGGGCGTCTCAAGGCTTAGTCGACGCCGTTCGGCCGGTTCCTGGAAGTGACGATCAATACGGGTACGGGTGCTATCACCTGATACCAGCGAGATGAATTCCTCGTCAGCTAAATCCGCCGGCGTTACGTGCTCCAGCTGACCTAGGCGGTGGCCGCCTGGGAACACGCAGACGCCAGGCACGTCGCTGAGCACTTCCGCCGTTACCCCTGGCAACTGGTCTCCTACATAGGACGCCAACCCCAGGTCGCAGAATTGAGAGGCTGCCCAGTGCGCGACCGTGGGAGAGTCACTCGTGTGGATAGTGATGGCGACCTGCGGATACCGATCACGAAACCGCTGCACAACCCGCGGCAGCAGGGTGAGTGACAGAGAGGGCACCGCGGCGATGCGCAGGCGTCCGGTGCCTCCGTGGGCGATGGCACGTGCCGAAGCCTGCAAGCTATCCAACCCAACGAAGGCGCGTTCCACGTCGCGGAATAGAGCCGTACCTTCTTCGGTAGGCAGCAGGCGTCCGGCAATACGCTCAAAAAGCCGGAAATTGCAGCTGCGTTCCAGTTGAGCGACCAACCGGCTGATATTTGGCTGCGAGGTATGCAGGGCCTCGGCGGCCGCGGTCATGGAGCCAGACAGCATCGTCGCGCGAAAGGCTTCCACCTGTTTCATGTTCATCCGCTAACCCCATATCAGATCCGTATGCCTGCCTAGCGTATTGGCATTTGCCAGCATGACGCCATAAGTCTTACAAGAGAGCCAAGGCGCGACGAACGCCAGCCATAAACGACCGCCTGCTGCATCTTCCGATCTGCCCTCAAAGTTCTGCTTCCGGCTGCTGCCGGTGGTAGTCACTGTTCTTCTAGGAGGCAACATGTCGTATCGCGCGTTTTCCGGGGCCATCCTGGCGCTCGGCCTTATTGGTTTCGTCCAGGCCGCACCTCTGCCTCCCGTACCACCCAGCGTCACCGAAGCCGGCATGTTGCGCGCCGGGGTACGTTGCGATCAGCCACCCTATGGCTACCAGGACAGCAACGGTGATTTCGCCGGCGTAGAAGTAGAGATGTCCCGGCAGATCGCCGAGTGGGCGCTGGGTTCGCGGGACAAGGTGAGCTTCACCTGTGTCACCGCCGAAAACCGGGTGCCCCAGTTGCTCGGGCGCAAGGTAGACATGCTTATCGCCACCCTCGGGGTAACCCCGGAGCGGCAGCGGGTCATTGACTTCACCATCCCCTACCGCTGGGGTGCAAGCGATGTGTTGGTGCGCAAGGACAGCGGTATCGACACCATTGCCGCGCTACGGGGCAAGACCCTTGCCACCCTCAAGGGCTCGGTGCAGGCCAAGTGGTTCGAAGACCATGAGCCGGAGGTAAAGACGCTGCGCATGAACAGCGCCGCTGATGCGCTGCAGACCTTTCGCCAGGGCCGGGCCGACGCCTACACCCATGATGCTGCGACCCTGGTGGTGGTGACCGCCCATGACGACAGCGTCCGTTTGGTGGGTGAGCCCTTCCAGATATCCGATGCCGCCATTGGCGTGCGCAAGAACGAGACGCAGTGGCGTGACTACCTCAGCGCGGCAGTGACGCGGATGCACGACGAACACCTGTTCCGGCCGTGGGTGGAGCGGCTGGTCCCGGAGAATATTCGCAGCTACTACCTGAGTGTATTTGAAGAGCCGCGTCCCGAAGAAAGCCACTAGGAGTACGGTGATGGACTTCGACCTGGATTACCTGGTGGCCCAGTGGCCAGCGCTTCTCGACGGCCTAGTGGTGACGTTGAAGGTCTCCCTGCTAGCCATCGTGCTGTCGTTGGCAATAGGTGTCGTGGGCGGCGCAGTGAGGTTGTTTCGGGTTCCGCTCATGGCGCAGTTGGCCGCCCTCTATGTCGAATTAATTCGCAATACGCCGATCCTGGTGCAGCTGTTCTTCATCTTCTACGGACTACCCGCGGTAGGCCTGGGCCTATCGCTGTTCTGGTCCGGGGTGCTCTGTCTGTCGCTTTGGGCCGGTGCCTATCAGGTCGAGAACTTGCGTGGCGGCCTGGCCACTGTGGAGCGGGGAATGCGTGAGGCGAGTCTGGCCCTCAATCTCAAGCCCTGGCAGTATTTCTGTCTGATCGCCCTGCCCATCGCCGTGCGCACCGCGTTGCCAGCGGTGCTCAATACGGCCATCTCACTATTGAAGAACTCCTCCTATCTGCAGGCCATCGGGTTGGCCGAGTTGACCTTTGTTGCGGTGGATCGCATCGCCACGGATTTCCGCGCGCTGGAGATGTTCAGCGCGATCTGTGTGCTCTACCTGTGCCTGGTGGCAGTGCTGGCGCTAGCCACGCAGCGGTTATCCGCTCATTTGCAACGGCCATTCCGGCAGTGAGGTGCCCATGAGTTTCTTTTTGGAAAACTGGAATTTCGTGGTCAAGGGGCTGCTGATGACTCTGCAGCTGGCGCTGGTCGTTTTGCTCTTCACCACCTTGGTCTCGGTTGTGTTTGGTGTACTGGCCACGCTCCCGCAGCGCTGGTTGGGCTGGCTGATCCACGGTTATGTGGAGCTGTTTCGCTCGATCCCGCTAATCGTCAACGTCTTTTTTATCTTCTTCGGCGCGCCGCTGCTCGGACTGGACCTGTCGCCCTTCGCCGCGGTGACCACCGGCCTGACCCTCTGGGGCAGTGCCAATGGCATCGAGATCGTTCGTGGTGGTTTGGAGGCAGTGCCTCGGCATCAATGGAAGAGTGCCTGGGCGCTAGGTTTGCCACGTTGGCGCATCTACTTGCACATCATAGGTCCGCAATCTCTCAAGGCCATTTTGCCGGCCTATACCGGGCTGCTCACCCTACTGGTCCAGGCTACCTCCCTCGGAGCACTGGTCGGAGTCGGCGAGTTCCTGAAGACCGGTCAGACCCTGATCGAGCGTACCACCATGATGACGGGCGCCAGTCCTGCCTTCACCGTCTACGGCACGGTGCTGCTCGTCTATTTCATCATCTGCTCATTGCTCAGCTGGCTCAGTCGCTACCTTGAGCGCCGTCTGGGTCGTCCGCTGATCCGTAACCCGTCCTAGAGAGGCATCCCATGCAAGAATCCAAGGTTAGTCGTCGTCTCCGGGAGGCCACTGCGCCCGAGGTCTGCGAATTCATCTATGCCCCGCGCCTGGCCGGCTTCGCCGAGGGCTTTCCCTACCTAGGCGACGTCAACAAGGCCCATGTGGTGATGCTAGCCGAGCAAGGGCTGATTGACCGCGCCCAGGCTGCGGCCTTGGCCCGCGGCATTCTGGAGCTGGAGACCGCAGGTCCTGCGGCGGTGCACCTAGATCCATTGCGCGAGGATGCCTACTTCAATTACGAGGCCGCGCTGATCGAGCGCCTTGGGGCGGACATCGGTGGTCGCCTGCACATCGGCCGCAGCCGTAACGACATCCTTGCCACGCTTGACCGATTGCGGGCTCGGGATGTGCTCGCCGAGGTATTGGAAACGTTGCAAGAGGTCCGGACGACCGCCCTCCAGAGAGCCGAGCGCTATGCCAATACGGTGATGCCGGGGCATACCCACCTGCAGCCGGCGCAGCCGATCACCTATGGCTTCTATCTGGCCGGTGTGGCACAGGCGCTGGAGCGGGACAGCCTGCGCCTGGCCGCAACCCTCGACAGCATGAATCAGAGTCCTCTGGGTGCGGCTGCCTTTGCCGGCACCCCTTTCGCTATCGACCGAGCGCGTACGGCTGAGCTGCTGGGCTTCGATGGCTACCTGGACAATGCCCTAGACGCCGTTGCCTCGCGCGACTTCATCCTCGAAGGACTATCGCATCTAAGCCTATTGGCGGTGTTCTGGAGTCGAATAGCTCAGGACTACTTTGTCTGGACTACTCATGAATTCGGCCTGATCGAATTTCCCGACAGCGTCGCCGGTACCTCCAGCATCATGCCGCAGAAGAAGAATCCGGTAGTGCTGGAATACCTCAAGGGCCGCAGCGGGCACATTGCCGGACTGCTGATGGCCGCCACCATGACGGTCAAGGGCACGCACTTTAGCCACAGCGGCGACGCTAATCGCGAAGGCACCCGTGGCTTCTGGGAGGCGGCGGAAGAAACCCTCCGCTGTCTGCGGCTCCTGGATTTGGTGTTGCGTACCGCACAACCCGATGGGGTGCGTGGTTTGGAGCGCAGTGCCTTAGACTTCTCCACTGCCACGGGGTTGGCCGACCTCATCGTACGTGAAGGAGGGCTTTCGTTCCGCGAAGCACACCATGTCGTAGGGGCCGTGGTACGTCAGGCGCTGGATGCGGGGCTACCAGCTCACGCCATCGACAGTGACATGCTCGACCAGGCCGCCCAGGCGGTAATCGGACGTTCGTTGGGACTGGATGCCACCCGAGTCGGCGAGAGTCTGGATCCCACTGCCAACGTCGCCTCGCGCCAATCCCCTGGAGGCCCGGGCGCACCGGCGCTGGCGCGCACTTTGGTAGCCGCTAGGGCGCGTCTGACCCTGGAACAGGAACGTCAGCAGAATCGCCGCGCACGCCAGGCGCAGAGCCAGACGCGCCTCAATGCCAGTCTGCGGGCGCTGACCCAGTGAGGACGCTGCTGAGGGTACGTGGCTTGAGCAAGAGCTTCGGCGCACAGCCGATCGTCCGCGGGGTGGACCTCGATGTTGATGCGGGTGAGGTGGTTGTGGTGATAGGTCCGAGCGGCTCTGGAAAGTCGACATTCATCCGCTGTCTCAACAGCTTGGAACAGCCATCAGCCGGTACCGTGGAGCTTGACGGTGTACCGGTTCATGCCGGCGACCGCCGTGCCTTGGCAACGTTGCGACAGAAAGTAGGGATGGTGTTCCAGGACTACACCTTGTTCCCGCATCTCTCGGTGCTACGCAACCTGACCTTGGCGCCGGTCAAGTTGGGGCGGCTGAGCGCTGCCGAAGCCAATCGTCAGGCCCGAGCATTACTGGAGAGAGTAGGGCTAGCGCACAAGGCTGATGCCTATCCGGCCGAGCTCTCAGGTGGCCAGCAGCAGCGGGTGGCTATCGTTCGAGCATTAGCCCTGCAGCCGCAACTCCTGCTGTTCGACGAGCCGACCTCGGCGCTTGATCCGGAAACGGTCAACGAGGTACTGGCGATCATGAAAGATCTGGCGCGTGAGGGCATGACCATGGTCGTGGTAACCCACGAGATGGGCTTTGCCCGCGAGGTAGCGGACCGCGTGTTGTTTTTTGACGGTGGCCGCATCCTGGAGAGCGGCGCACCGGCGCAGCTATTTGGCGCGCCGCAAGAGCCGCGTACCCAGCAGTTCCTTGCGAATGTGCTGCACTAGTAGCCCGTCATCTCCAGATAGCCCATCCCCTTGGCACTGCCCTCCACGCTCACCGGGCCTTCCCAGTAGGGCGTGCCCAGGGCCATCCAGGCGTCGGGATTGACGGCAACGATGCGCAGGTCGATGTTCTGCCCGGGAAGGACGATGGACCAGCGTACCGGGACCTCGCGTCCGGCAACCGAGTGGGTAGCCTGGGGTGTGAGGCGGATGTCGCCTGGCTGCAGGGGCTGGTTGTGGCCGTTGGCGGCGATCAGGTTGCCGAACAGGTAATGCTGGCCATCAGCCTGGCGCAGGCGATAGAGCATCAGCTGGCGACCGTCGTCCAGGTGCAGGGAAAACCAGTCCCAGCCGAGCTGGTCCGCGGCCAGGTGCTGGCTGCTCCACTCGCGATCGAGCCAGGCCTGGCCCTTGACCGGTATGCGTCGCCCCTCAATCTCCAGTTCGCCCTGTGCCTGGAAGAAGGGCTGGCTGTAATAGTAGGACGCCTGGCCGCTGGCGGATTTGCGACTTACGCCGCCTTCGCCCTGGAGCACCAGCGGGCCGGTCGCCGCGAGATCTAGTCGGTAGGCAAAGCCCGGACCTTGGGCCTGGACCCGCGCCTGTCCGGCCAGGTCCCCTGTCAGACTCCAGTTATCGATCCAGGCAGAGAAGGGCGCGGCGGTGACACCGGCCTGGCCTATGCCACCACGCCCCTGGGTCTGGACGGAGAACTGCCGCGTCTCGGTGGTGAGACCGGCGTGGCCCAGCCAGAGGTTGCCGTTGTACCAGCCGGGCTGACTGGCACCGGGCCTCAGGGCGCTGCGAAACAGCGTCCACTGGGCGCCATAATGACGTCCTTCGGCATCGCTGAGGTTGGCCGTGACGTACCACCATTCGATGCGGAAATCCGGATGAGCACCATGATCGGCCGGAAAGCTGAAGACCTTGCCGGGCACCACGGCTGCGAAGTTTCCGCTGCCCTGACCAAGGCCGGCGAAGCCGTTGGTGGCCTGCTTGTCATCGCAGCCGGTGAGCAGCAGGAGCGCGACCAGCAGGATCCTAGCGTTCATTACCGAGTTCTCGCAGCAGATCCAGGGGTTGACTGCGCTGCAGGCGCAACAGTGGCCAGGCAGCGGCCAGTAGCGTGGCTACCAGGGCGATCGCGGACAGCGCCAGCAGCTGCCCGGGAAAGACCTGCAGCGGCAGGCGCCAGCCAAAGGCCTGGACGTTCACCACGGCGACCAGGCACCAGGCGAGCAGGATGCCCAGGGGGATGGCGAGGGCCAGGGTAAGCAGCGCAAGGCCCAGCAATTGCCCCAGACTGAGCAAAATCAGCCGCGGACGCTGGATGCCCAGCGCCCAGAGCGGCGCGAGTTGGCCGAGGCGCCTTTGCGCCTGGCCGAGCAGGGCGATGAACAGGGCCAGACCGGCCACTGCCAGGGTCAGGGCATTGAGCGCGGCGGTGGCGCTGAAGGTGCGTTCGAAGACCTGATCAGCATAACGGCGCAGCTGGCCCTGGTCGATAGAGCGACTGGCGTCCAGGCCGAAGCGCTGTTGCAGACCTGCTCGCAAGGCCTCCACCTGGTCGGGTGCCATGCGAATGACGATGCGAACCAGGGCGGCGTCTGGCCATAGCGCCCGCAGACGCGCCTGGGACAGCAGCAGATGTCCGCGGGGATTGCCGTAGTCGGCGTAGGTGGCGAGTACGGGGGCGGACCAGCGTCCCTGGCTGCCCAGCAGTTCGACAGGCTGTCCCTTGGCTAGCTGAAGGTGCCGGGCCAGTTGTTCGCTGAGCATCACCCCCTCGCCCGCGAAGAAGGGCGTCCAGGCGCCGCCACCGGCATCGAGCAGTGGCCAGTGCTCGCGATAGACGTCAGCGTCCACTACACCGCTTAGGGTAGTCGGCAGGCCCTGCAGTCTGGTCTCCAGCTCGTACACCGGCAGCACGGCGCGCACGCTGGGCTGGCGGGGCAGCCAGTCGAGCAGGACGGTTGCCTCCTTGGCGTCCGCTGGGCGCAGATAGAGTTCGGCGGCCAGGCGCTGATCGAGCCAGCCGTCGAAGGTGCGACGAAAGCCCTCGGTCATGCTGCCGGCGCCGACGTTTGCCGCCAGGGCCAGGAGCAGCGCCATCAAGGCCTGGGACAGCCCCGGTAGCTGTTGCCGGGCATCGGCCAGGAACCAGCGTGCCAGTGGTCGACGGGCCCGTTTGAGCGACAGGTCCAGCAAGGCGCTTAGCAGGGGTGGCAACGCCAGGGCAGCCGCCAGCAGCAGGCAGCCGAGCAAGGCGAGGCCACTGGCCAGGCTGTTGCCTCCCAGCAGAAGACCCAGCGCCACCAGCCCTACCAGCACAGCGCCTAGGGCCTGGCGTCGGAGCCAGCGGCCGTGGGCCGCGCGCCAGGCTTCGCCCTGGGCGAGAGCTAGCAAGGGCAGGCGTGCCGCACGCCAGAGACCATCGGCGCCCGCCAGCAGGGCACCGCCCAGGCTGAGGCCGAGGCCCGCCAGCCACCAGGCCGGGCTCAGGGTCAGGGTGCCGGCGACTTCGGCGCCATAGAGCCCGCGCAGGCTGGCCGCTACGTCAGGCAGCAGCAGCGCGGCCAGGGCGTAGCCACTGGCCACGCCCAGGGCGCCCGCCACTAGGGCGATGAGCGCAAGTTCCAAGGCCAGTGCCAGGACCAGGGTCGAGGCCGACAGCCCGCAGGCCCGCAGCGTGCGCAGCAGCGAGCGCCGTTGTTCCAGAGCCAGGCCAGTCGCCGCGTGGACGATGAACAAACCTACGGCAAAGGCCAGCAGGCCAAGCGCCAGCAGGTTGAGGTGGAAGCTGTTGGTCAACCGATCCAGTTCGGCGCCCTGGTCGTTTTCCACCCGCTGCAGTGGCTCGCCGTCGAGCCTGGGCAGGTCGCGTTGGAAGGCCTTTGGCAGGATCAGCCGGGATAGCTGCTCGGGAGCCTCCAGCAGGCGCTGGGCCTGACCGATGTCCACTACCAGGGTGCCAGGCGCCAGCCCGGGGCGGGACTGCAGGGGCGGCAGGGCCAGGCCGTCCGCCCGGTGCAATACCTCGTTGGCCTGGAGGTGCCATTCACGCAAGGTTTCCGGTGCGACCCAGGTGACACCCGCCGGACTGAGAAAGTCGAAGAGCGCCTCGGGCGGGGCGCTGGCTGCGACGCCCTGGTCGCTGGGCAGGGTGACAGGTTCTATGCCCAGCAGCGGTACCGGGCGTTCGTGTCCGGCCAGCGCCAGACGACCCTGCAACACGGGAGATACCGGCCAGCCCTGGCGACGTAGTTCGACGAACAGCGATTGGGGAAAGCGCTTGCCGTCGCGGGTCTCCAGGCTGGACTGGTCGGCGCCGAACAGAGCGCTGGCCTGGGCATAGCTCTGCCGGGCCTGGGCGTTGAGTGCCAGCACCCCGATCAATAGGGTGGTCGCAAGCCAGAGTCCTGCAAGCAGTCCGACGAGCTGCAGGGGATGCCGCCGCCAGTGGCTGACCAGGCTGCGCAGACTCCAATAGAGCAGCCTCATGCTGGGGGCACGGTGACGCCGCCGAGGCGACCCCGTTCCAGGTGCAGGGTGCGATCGAGATGACCGGCGATGCGCGCGCTGTGGGTGACCATCAGCAGGCTGCTGCCTGTTTCGCCCACCAGCTCCAGCATCAGCGCCAGGGCCTGGTCGCCGCTCGCCTCGTCCAGGTTGCCGGTGGGTTCATCGGCCAGCAGCAGCGGCGGGCGCGATGCCAGGGCGCGGCCCAGCGCCACGCGTTGCTGCTGTCCACCGGACAGTTGCTCGGGGTAGCGATCCAGCAGGTCGGCCAGACCCAGGCGCTCGGCCAGCTCCGCCTGCCAATGGGCATCATGGCGACCGGCCAGCCTTGCCTGGAAGGCGAGGTTATCGGCCACCGTCAGGCTGGCGATGAGGTTGAATTGTTGGAAGATCAGGCCGATGCCCTCGCGGCGCCAGGCGGCCAGGGCTCTTTCGTTGAGGCTGGAAAGCACCTGGCCATTAGCCTCGATACGACCGCGGTCAGAACGGTCCAGGCCGGCGACCAGGTGCAGCAGGGTGCTCTTGCCACTGCCGGATTCGCCCATCAGCGCCAGGCTGGCACCCCGGGCCAGGCTGAGATCCACGCCACGTAGCACCGGCAATGGGCCCTGGGGGGTTGGATAACTCTTGTGCAGATCGGTGATGGTCAGCATCGCGCCTCCAGCGCCGGTCGTGGTCTGCAATCGACCGGACGTGGGCGGCGACGTTCAGCGTGGCTAGTGACGTTTGGTTTTGACCTTGCCGGCTTTTTCGTCTTCCTCGCGTTGCAGGCGCTCGCACTTGCGCACCATGGTGAGGTAGTACACGGCGCTACCGGCGAACAGAATGATGGGCAGGGCCATGGACATCTCCAGCAGGCTGCCCGGGAAGGCGCCGGGTACCCAGTGGTGATAGAGCAGGATACCGATCGCCAGCAGCACCGAGTACAGCAGGCCGTAGCCCGCCGCCTTGCGCGATTCGCGAGCGAGGTCGAGGGGCGGACGGTTCAGATCGTTGGGCTCGAACATGGAGGTCTCTGGCAGGCACGGAAGAAGGCCCTAGTTTAACGCCTGGACTCGCGCCGGTCGCCACTGCTCGGGCGCCTTGGACAAGACGTCGCAGGGGCTGCCTGCCGCTTGTTCACGCGATGTTCAGGCAGACCTAAGCTTGAAATCTTATCCTTTGCAGCCATTTAGAGGCCTGGCGATGGCAAGCGAGCAGGTCTCCTTGTAAGCTCGATCAGGTTTTTGAAACGCGCACGATGCGCACGGATAAGGAATCAACATGAAACAGTATCGGTTGGCAGCAGCAGTGGCCCTGGTGGGTCTGGTTCTGAGCGGCTGCGACTCCAAGCCCAAGGTCGAGCTGGAAAGCCCGGCCCAGAAGGCGTCCTACGGCATCGGCCTGAACATGGGCAAGAGCCTGGCTCAGGAAGGTATCGATGACCTGGATCCCAAGGCCGTCGCCCTGGGTATCGAAGACGCGGTAGGCAAGAAGGATCAGAAGCTGACCGATCAGCAGCTCACCGAGGCCTTCGCCGCCCTGCAGAAGCGTGCCGAAGAGAAGATGACCAAGGTCAGCGAGGACAACGCCAAGGCCGGTAAGAAATTCCTCGAAGAAAACGGCAAGAAGCCTGGCGTGGTCACCACCGCCTCCGGCCTGCAGTACGAAGTGGTCAAGAAGGGCGATGGTCCGCAACCCAAGCCCACCGACGTGGTCACCGTGCACTACGAGGGCAAGCTGGTCGACGGCACCGTGTTCGACAGCTCCATCAAGCGTGGCACCCCGATCGACCTGCCGGTCAACGGCGTGATCCCGGGCTGGGTGGAGGCGCTGCAACTGATGCATGTCGGTGAGAAGATCAAGCTGTACATCCCCTCCGAGCTGGCCTACGGCGCCCAGAGCCCGAGCCCGGCGATTCCGGCCAACTCCGTGCTGGTATTCGACCTGGAACTGCTGGGCATCAAGGACGCCGCCGCCGCGGACGCCGAAGACGCTCCGGCCGCTCCGGCTGCCGATGCTCCGGCTGCTGCCGAAAAGGCTCCGGCCAAGAAGTAAGCTGCTGCCGCTCCGCCAAACGCCCTGCTTGCAGGGCGTTTTACATTGGGCGCCGGGAAACCCTGAAGCGGCGGCGCGATCAAAGTTGAGGTGCGAAGCCCTGTGCCAAACAGGCCCCTGCCCAACGTTGTCTCCTGCCAGAGGTGTCCATGAAGCCGCCGAAGAATTTTGATCGCTATCTTGGTATCGCCCAACGGCTGCTGGTCCGTGGCCGACTGCCGGCCCTGTTGCTGGGGGTCGCACGCAAGACCAGCAAGCGTGGCCTCAAGCTGGGCGAGGCACGCGATACCCTGAGCCTGTTCCATCAGCTGCTGCTGGCCTGGTGGCGTGGTCAGTATCGCGGGGTCAGTCGCAAGACGCTGCTGACCGTCGCTGGCGGTCTGGTCTACTTCCTGTTGCCCATCGACCTGATTCCCGACTGGGTGCCCATGTTCGGGCTGCTCGACGACCTCGCCGTCCTCGCCTGGATCGGCAAGGCCTGCAGTGATGAGCTGGACGGCTTTCGTGCCTGGCGCGCCAACCGTACCGCGAGCCAGCAGGCTGCCCTGGCGGCGTTGCCTGACAAGCATGAGCGACCGGCGGCAGGTGTCGCTCTCGATCAACTGCGGGACTAGGGACTCTTGAGCGTACGTATCAGCCGCCAGCATTGGTTGGCCTTGTTGGACGAACTGGAAAGCGCCAGGCGTAGCCGTAGCCTGCTGACCTATCGCTCGGTGATCGAGCGGCTGGGCCTACCCCAGCCGGCGATGGTGACCCTTACGACCGCCCTGGAGTACCTGGCCGCCCTGGACCGTCGCGAGGGGCGTCCCTTGCGCAGTGCCCTGGTGGTGAGCCAGAGCGGCACCCGCATCCCTCGTGAAGGCTTCTTCGACTGTGCAATGCGACTAGGCGCCCTGGAAGGCTCGCCACCGGTGAGCGATGCGGTCAGCTGGCACGCGGCGGAAGTAACCCGGGTGTTCGAACACCACTATCCCGATCATCGCCAGGAATAGGCATCAGGCGCGCATCAGGTGCAGGCTGTAGCCGGGAACCAGTTTGGCATTGCGCTTGGCTTCCGAGGCCAGACCCGCCAGCCCGCTGGCGTCCACCCGCTTGCCGGCGTCCTTGTCCAGCTCTACCACGCCAAGCGATAACGACAGCAGCGGATACTCCCGCCGGCGACCGTCCCGGTCGTACGCCAGGAAGCAGCCGGCCTCCAGGTGTTCGCTGCGATAGAAGTGGCGGCAGCGTTCCTGGAAGGCTGCCATCAGGCCATTGAGCCGCTGCCGCCAGTCCGTCGAGCCCAACACCACCAGGAAGTCGTCGCCGCCGATATGGCCGACGAAATCCTGCTGTGGGTCCAGGCGCTCGGAAAGGGTCTGCGCCAGGCATAGCAGCACCTCGTCACCCTTGGCATAGCCATAGAGGTCGTTGAAGGGCTTGAAGCCGTCGATGTCGACGTAGCACACGACGGCTTCACGCTGCTGATCCAGCAGGCGGGTTAGGCATTGCTGGATGGGCACGTTGCCCGGCAGCTGGGTCAAGGGGTTGGCGTGTTTGGCCTGCTGGATACGCTGCTCGGTGATCAGGCGCAAGACATCCATCACCCGGCCGACGCCGACATAGCGACCACCCTCGGTGATGATGAAGTCTTCTTCGATCCGCTGGCGGGCGCGGGTGGTGAGCAGGCGGCTGACCTGTTGCAGCGACTGGGTGCTCTCGCTGGCGAGGAAGTCCTGGCTCATCAGCCGGGCGATGGGTTTGCGGGCGAACACCTCATGGGCGAAGGGTTTGAGCAGCGCCGAGCTCAGTTCGTGGTGATGAACGATGCCCACCGGGCGGTCATCGCTATCCACCACCGCCAGGGTATTGAGGCTGGGTTGCAGGCGAAAGCGCTCCAGCACGTCGGGGATCAGCATGTCTTCACCCACGGCGACCTGTTCCACCCTGAGGCTGGCCACAGTGGTCGATTCCTCGGCGAGGTCCGGGCTGCGGGTGATCATGACCGGTAACAGGGTCTGAATTTCACGGGGTGGCGTCGCGGTTGGGCGACCCAGCAGGTAGCCCTGCACCAGATCGACGCCCATGTTCGCCAGGGTGGACAGCTCTTCGTGGGTTTCGATGCCTTCGGCGATCACCTTGGCCCGGGAGACCTCGGCCATCTTCAGGATGGAGCCGACGAACTCGCGTTTCACCTTGTCGCGATGGATGGACTCGATGAAGTGCCGATCGATCTTGACGAAGTCCGGACGCAATTCCGACCACCGCCTGAGGCTGGAGTAGCCGGCACCCAGGTCGTCGAGGGCAATGGAAAAGCCCATGGCGCGGTAGTGGTGCAGGGCGGTGGCCAGCAGCGCGAAGTCGTCGATGGGCGCCTGTTCGGTCAGTTCGATCACCACCTGGGCGGGGGAGAGTCCGAGGCGCTGCAGCAGCTTGAGGGTCTGGCCGGACTGGTGCGCCGGCTCCAGCAGGGTTTCCGGGCAGACATTGAGAAACAGCAGACCGTCCAGCGCCAGTTCGCGAAAGCTCTGGCAGGACTGGTGACGCGCGGCGATTTCCAGCTCGGAGAGCCGACCGGCCTGGCGGGCGGTGGCATAGAGCGGCAGGGGTGAGTGCAGGGGCGTATTGGAAGCCCCCCGGATGAGGGCTTCATAGCCCAGGATGCGTCGTTCGCTCAAGGACACTATGGGTTGAAAGAGCGAATGCAACTCGCGGTTGGCGAGAATGCGATCCAACACTCCAGCCTGGTCGTTAAGCGTCATGGTAAGCCTGCAAGAACCCGAAAACGAAAATGCCCGGGGGTCGCACTTGGCGACCCCCGGGCATTTCACGACAGAGATATGACGCTTTGATGTCAGCGCTTGGGCGGCGTCTTGCTCAGGTCCAGATAGTCCAGCAGCACGTGACCGGATTCCATCAGGTAGGCGTCATCCTGGGGCTTGGTCTTGTCGTCATCGATCGCCGGATTGTCTTCGTCGATCTTCTTCAGCTCCTTGAGCGGGGCTTCACCCTTGCCCTTGCGTCGCTCGTTCTCCATGGCCAGTTGGCGATTATCCAGCGCGGTCTGTTCGGCGCGACGCTTCTGCTCGTTGAGGCTGACGGTGGTGTCGGCCGCCAGCTCCTGGGCCAGCTTGAGCCGTTCCCGGGCGAAGATGAAATCCGGATCCTTCTGTATCCGCACGTCATGGCGCTTGACCAGGTCCGGCAGGTAGTTGGCGAAGGGGTTGCTCAGGCCGGTTACCGCTG
This sequence comes from Pseudomonas sp. Marseille-Q7302, assembly GCF_965111925.1. NCBI lineage: Bacteria > Pseudomonadati > Pseudomonadota > Gammaproteobacteria > Pseudomonadales > Pseudomonadaceae > Pseudomonas > Pseudomonas sp. Marseille-Q7302. Next base: position 2,078,769 of record NZ_CBCOPK010000001.1, read on the forward strand.
GGGCGATGGTGTCCCAGGGCATCGAATCAGGCAGGGCGCTCTCGCCGATCTGCTTGGTGTCCACCACTGCCGGGTAGTCGATGTCCGGCAGGACGCCCTGGTGCTGGGTGCTCTGGCCGGAAACGCGATAGAACTTGGCAATGGTCAGTTTCAGCTCACCGTGGTTGAGCGGCTGGATGGTCTGCACGGTGCCCTTGCCAAAGGTCTGGCCGCCGACGATCAGGGCGCGGTGATAGTCCTGCATGGCGCCGGCGAAGATCTCCGAGGCCGAAGCGGACAGGCGATTGACCAGCACGGTCAGCGGGCCCTTGTAGAAGGCGCCACCTTCGTCATCGGCCAGCACCTCGACCTTGCCGTCGCCATTGCGTACCAGCACGGTGGGGCCCTGGTCGATGAACAGGCCGGTCAGCTCGGTAGCTTCCTGCAGGGAGCCACCGCCGTTGTTGCGCAGGTCCAGGACGATGCCGTCGACCTTTTCCTTCTGCAGTTCGCCGATGAGCTTCTTCACGTCACGCGTGGTGCTCTTGTAGTTCGGGTCGCCAGCGCGATAGGCCTTGAAGTCCAGGTAGAAGGCGGGCACGTCGATCACGCCGAGCTTGTAGTGCTTGCCCTCGTGGGGGACGTCGATGACGTGCTTCTGGGCGGCCTGCTCTTCGAGCTTGACCGCTTCGCGGGTAATGGCGACCACCTTGGTCTTCTGGTCGTTCGGCGCGTTGCTCGCCGGGATGATCTCCAGCCGCACCTTGGAGCCCTTGGGCCCGCGGATCAGCTTGACCACTTCGTCCAGGCGCCAGCCGACCACGTCGACCATTTCACCATCTCCCTGGGCGACGCCGACGATCTTGTCCGCCGGAGCGATCTGCTTGGACTTGTCCGCCGGGCCCGCCGGCACCAGACGCAGGATCTGCACGTAGTCGTTGTCGTTTTGCAGCACCGCACCGATGCCTTCCAGCGACAGACTCATGTTGATGTCGAAGTTTTCCGCGCTTTCCGGCGAGAGGTACTGGGTATGCGGATCATAGGACTCAGCGAAGGCGTTGATGTAGGTCTGGAAGACGTCTTCGCTACGGGTTTGGTTGAGGCGCGCCAGCTGATTCTTGTACCTCTTGGTCAGCTGCTGCTGGATCTGCTGATCGGTCTTGCCGGACAGACGCAGGCGCAGGACTTCGTCCTTGAGCTTGCGATGCCAGAGATCGTCCAGCGCGGCGGTATCCGCCGGCCAGGCAGCCTTTTCGCGATTGGTGTCGAAGGACTCGTCGGCGGTGAAGTCGAGCTTGCCGATGCCGGCGTTGAGCAGACCCAGACCATAGTTCAGCCGCTCGGTCATGCGTTGGGCATAACGACGGTAGATGGCGAAGCCCGGTTCGAGATTGCCCTGCTTGAGGTAATCATCGAAGCGCGTGCGCGCCGCATCGAATTCGCGAATGTCGGCCGCATTGAAATACAGTCGGCCGGGATCAAGCATCTTCAGATAGCTGTCGTAGATCTTGATCGACTGAGCATCGTTGAGCGGTGGCTTGCTGTAATGATGACGCTTGAGCAGTTCGACGATGTTGAGACTGGCGATCACCTGATCACGGTCAGGTTGCAGCTTCTCGGCGCCAACCGGCGCGTTGGGCTTGGCGAAGAGGGGCGTTGCGCTGACGCCAAGCAGGACAACGAGGGCGGTACGGGACAAGAGCTGCTTCATGTGTATTCGACTAATGCACGGAAAGGAATAGGCTATAGGCCCCACCCGGCCCGGGCGGTTCCGCGGCCAGGGGACATATGACAGGCACTGACGAAAGTCGTCTGGCGGCGGTCAGCGCGAGAGATAGAGGCGATAGGAAGGGATGGCTGTGACAGCCCCGCATCTTCCGGTCCGCTCGACTCACGCAGAACCCGTCGATGCAGGCGCTTTTCGTCAAAGCCTGAGCCACTATGGAGGCACCGTGAACGCATTGCAAGGTATCGAAGGGCAACTGGAATGGCAGTCACTGAGCGCTCGCGCTCTGGCGCCTGGGGAAATTCGCATCAAGGTCGCGGCCGCAGGTCTCAACCGCGCCGACCTGTTGCAGCTGGCCGGTAACTATCCGCCGCCGCCCGGTGCGCCGGCCACCCTGGGTCTCGAATGCGCCGGGGTGGTCAGCGAGACGACCGCGGATTCGCGCTGGCAGGTCGGTGACCGCGTTTGCGCGCTCCTCGCCGGGGGCGGCATGGCCAGCGAAGTAGTGGTTGACGGTCGCCAGGCGGCGTCCGTACCGGAAGGTCTGTCCTTGATCGGGGCGGCGGCACTGCCCGAAGTCTGGGCGACCGCCTGGAGCAATCTGTTCGATCTGGCCGCGCTGCAGCCGGGCGAGAAGGTGCTGCTGCACGCCGGCGCCAGCGGCGTTGGTTCGGCCGCCATCCAGCTGTGCAAGGCCTTCGGCAATCCCTGCTGGGTCAGTGTCGGCTCGCAGGATCGTCTGGCCCATTGCGAGCGTCTTGGCGCCGAGGGCGGGGTGCTGCGCAAGACCGATCTGGAGGGGCTGCGTGATTTCGCGCCCTTCCACGTCATCCTCGATCCGGTCGGGGCCAACTATGCATCGCTCAACCTGGATCTGCTGGGCCAGGATGGGCGCTGGGTGCTGATCGGCCTCATGGGCGGTCGCCAGGCCGAAATGGATCTGGGCAAGGTGCTCGGCAAGCGCATCCGCATCATCGGCTCGACTCTGCGCAACCGATCGGTCGAATTCAAGGCCAAGACCATGAGATCGCTGGAAGCCAAGGTCTGGCCGTTGTTCGCCGAAGGCAAGTTGAACGTCAACCTGGAACGTCGCTTCACCGCCCAGAACGCCGAAGCCGCCTTTGCCGCCCTGGAAAGCAACGAGGTGAACGGCAAGGTGGTGCTGGTGCTGGACGAAGGGTTGGAGTGATGCCCACCTAGGGTGATCGCGGCCATGGCGGCCTGCTGCTTCTAAGGAAGTCTCGTCTCCCTTAGGAGGGATCCATGGCCGCGATAGGCCATAGCCTGGCAAATCGCGCGGCGCTTTCCACTATGTCTTCGGCATGCCGGATTCGTGGATAAGGCTGCGCCGTTATCCACCCTTGTATCTCGACTACGGCCCTTTGCGAGGTCATAGTCCCCGACTGATCATCGGGGGAGGATGGCAAGCCGTATCCACCCTTAAGCCTTTGAGCTTGCAACGTAGATTGGGCTGCCTCCTCCACACTCATCCATTAAGTCCGAACGGTATCTGGAGCCACAAGAGCTCGTATTACGCAAGGTTGGACAGGATGACGTGATCATCAAGACACCTTCGTGGAGGAGATCTCATGGCAGTGGTAGTGGGCATCGATATCGCCAAGCGCACCTTTGATCTGGCGATGCTGCAACCCAACGGCAAGTATCGAACCAAGGGCAAACTGGCTAACGACAAGGCAGGCTTCGCGGTCTTTGCCGACTGGCTGCAGCGGCATGCCGAACCGGACGCCTGGATCGTGATGGAGGCGACCGGCATCTACCACGAAGCCCTTGCCGAGCACTTTCATGCCTTGGGCTATCGGATCGCCATACTCAACCCTGCGCAGGTTGCCCGCTATGCACAAAGTCAGCTGCAGCGCAGCAAGACAGACAAGCTCGATGCCAAGCTGATTGCCACCTATGGCCAGCTGCATCTGGATCGACTACGGGCCTGGCAACCTGAGCCTCTGCCCTTGCGCCAACTCCGCGCGCTGACCCGACGCTTGGAAGATCTTCGATCGCTGCGGCAGATGGAGCTCAACCGACTCGAGGTCAGCCCGGAAAACGTCCAGGACTCGATCCGAGCAGTCCTGCAGCGGCTCGATGAACAGATTGCCTGGACGCTAGAGCAGATCAAACGGCACATCGACGATGATCCGGACCTGCGCGGCAAACGTGATCTGCTGGTGAGCATAGACGGCATCGCCGACAAGACCGCAGCCCTGATCCTAGCTGAGCTGGGCGATATCGGTCGCTTCACTCATGCCCGCGCCGTCACTGCCTTTGCGGGTCTGGATCCACGCTTGCAGGAGTCTGGCACCTATCGTGGCCGTACCTGTATCTCGCGTACGGGATCAGCCCGCTTGCGCACCGCGCTGTACCTGCCTGCCGTCGTGGCGTTGACCCATAACCCCGCGATCAAGGCGCAAGCCGAGCGCCTGAAAGCCAAGGGCAAAAAAGGGAAACAAACCGTCTGCGCCGCCATGCGCAAGCTGCTGAGCATCGCCTATGGCGTGCTCAAATCGGGCAAGCCTTTCGATCCTGCATTGGCAATTGCACACTGAGGTGGAAGACGGTATCTACCCGTTAGATCTACCGCCAGCTAAGGATCGGCCAACCGGCCTGTTCGGCTCTTTCGCGCAACACCGGATCCGGATTCACCACATGCGGTTTGCCAACCGCTTCGAGCAACGGCAGGTCGTTGCGCGAATCGGAATAGAAGCTGGCATTGGTCAGCAGACTGCGGTCACCGTCCAGGGCTTCCAGCAGGCGGGTCAGCTTGCCTTCACGGTAGGTCATGACGCCTTCCACCTGGCCACTGTAGACGCCATGGCTGACCTGCAAGTCGATGGCCAGTACCTCTTCCACCCCCAGCCGCTCGGCGATGGGCTCCACCAGATGCACCCCGGAAGCCGAGACGATCATCACCCGGTCGCCGGCAGCGCGGTGCGCGGCGATGCACTTCATGGCATCGCTGAAGATCAGGGGTTCGATGACGTCCTCGACCCAGGGCCCGACCTCGAAATCCACTTCCTCGGGCGTACGGCCTACCAGGGGTTCGAGGTGGAAGGCCATGTAGTCCTCCATGGCCAGTTCGCCTTGGGCGTAGGCGGTCATCAGCTCGGTGTCGCGTCGTACGAAGGACTCGCGGTCGACCCAACCGAGCACGCCCATCTGCTGGCTCCAGAGGCTCGAGCAGTCACCATCGATAAGGGTTTCGTCGAGATCGAAAATCGCCAGGGTCATGCCACTTCTCTCAGGCTGTCGGATTCGACGGTCAGGGTGACGGCTGTGCCGTTCGGCTGCAAGGCCGTCGGACCGTGGTTGAGCACATCGACATTGAGTTCGCAGGCTTCGGTGGCGACCCGGTAGCGGATCACGTTGCCCAGCAAGCTGTGGCCGACGATACGTCCGGCAAAGCCACCGGGGATGCCCAGGCGAATGGCCTCGGGACGAATGGCGACCTGTCCCTGGAAAGTCTGACCGAACAGCCGGCTGGCCTGATCGGCACTGAGCAGGTTGTAGTTGCCGATGAAGCCGGCGGCGAAGGCATCCACCGGCGCGGTGTAGAGCGTCTCGGCATCGCCGCTCTGGACGATGCGCCCCTCGCGCATCAGCACGATGCGATCGGACAGAGTGAGGGCCTCTTCCTGGTCATGCGTAACGAACACCGTGGTCAGCCCCAGCTCCTGCTGGATGGCGCGGATCTGCTCGCGCAGGTGGCGGCGGATGCGCGCATCCAGCGCCGAGAGCGGTTCGTCCAGGAGCAGCAGGCGCGGTCGCACGATCAGCGAGCGTGCCAGGGCCACCCGTTGGCATTGCCCACCGGAAAGCTGGTGCGGATAACGTGCAGCGAAGCCTTCCAGTTCCACCAGCGTCAGCGCCTCCAGGACCCGCTCGTGGACTTCGTCGCGCGCCAGCCGTTGCATGCGCAGGCCGAAGGCGACGTTCTGCTCCACGGTCATGTTGGGGAACAGGGCGTAGCTCTGGAACACCATGGCGATGCCGCGACGCTGCGGTGGCAGCCTGGTGATGTGCTGGCCGGCCAGCACGATGGCACCGCGGTCGACCTCGGTGAGGCCGGCCAGGCAGCGCAGCAGGGTGGACTTGCCGCAGCCGGAGGGGCCGAGGAGGGTGACGAGTTCGCCCTGTTCGGCGTGGAACTCGATGTCGGTGAACAGGGTGTTGGCGCCGTAGCGCTTGTGCAGTCCCTTGACCGCGAGATAGCTCATGTCCGCTCCCGATTCAGGCGATTGGCGATCCAGGTCATCAGTAGCACCGCGAAGAAGTAGGAGATGACCAGGGCGCTGGTGAGGTGGCCGCTGCCGTTGCGCAGGTTGTAGAGGTAGATCTGCAACGTCTCGTAGCGCGTCCCCACCAGCAGGTTGGCGAAGACGAATTCGCCGATGAGAAAGGAGAACGACAGGAACAGCGCCACCATCAGCCCGGTACGCAGATTGGGCAGTACCACCAGCAGGGCCGCGCGCCAGGAACTGGCGCCAAGCAGGTGGGAGGCGTCCATCAGGTCACGCAGGTTGAGCGCCTGGAGGTTGTTGCTGATGGCCCGGTACATGAAGGGCAGGGCGATGGTGAAATAGCAGAACACCAGAATCCAGGGCGTGCCGGTCAGCGGCAGTGGGCCCCCGGCATAGAGTTGCAGCAGCCCCACCGCCGAGACCACCGGAGGTACCGCGAAGGGCAGCAGGATCAGCACGTTCATCAGCGCATCCAGCCGCGGGAAGTGGTAGGCGATGGCGAACATGGCGGGCAGGATCAGCACGCAGGACAGCGCCAGGGCGCCAAAGCAGATCGCCAGGGAACGGCCGAAGGCGGCGAGAAAGCGCGGATCGCTCCACAGCTGCAGGTACCACTTGAACGTGAAGCCGGCCGGCAGCAGGGTCGCCGACCACTGGGTGGCGAGCGAGTAGACCAGCGTCGCGGCCAGGGGCGCGAACAGGATTAGGAACAGCAGCCAGACCACCAGGCGATGATAGAGGCGCTCAGCTTTGGACATGACGACTCCGCCGCAGTAGCCACTGGTGGACGAGGGTGATCAGGGTCATGAAGGCCACGAGCAGCATGGCCAGCGCTGCAGCCAGGTTGGGTTCCAGATAGATATCGCCGGAGACCAGCGCCGCGATGCGCACCGGCACCACGTTGAAGTTGCCGACGGTGAGGGCGTAGACGGTGGCGTAGGCGCCCAGGGCGTTGGCCAGCAGGATGATGAAGGTGCCCACTAGCGCCGGACTGAGCACCGGCAGGCCGATGTGCCGCCAGTATTGCCAGGTGCCGGCACCGAGTAACGCCGCGGCATCGCGCCAGTCCTGCTTCAGGGCCTCGAAGGCCGGGAACAGCAGCAGCACGCCCAGGGGAATCTGGAAGTAGGTGTAGATGAGGATGAGGCCGCCCTTGGTGTAGAGGTTGAAGCTCTCGATCAGCCCGAGCTGTTTGAGCGCAAGGGTCAGGCAGCCGTTGATGCCCAGCAGGATGATGAAGGCGAAGGCCAGCGGTACCCCGGCGAAGTTGCTGGTCATGTTGGTGAAGGCCACCACGAAGCCACGCAGTCGCGAGTCCACCCGGGTCAGCGAATAGGCGCCGAGCAGCGCGATGAGCAGGCCGCAGACGCTGGACCAGAGCGAGATTTCCAGGGAGAAGCGGATGGCCTGCAGGTAGAAGGGCGAGCTGAGAATCTCGCCGTAGTTGCCCAGGCCCCAGCCGCTTTCGCTGGAGTTGAAGCTGTTGAAGGCAATCCAGGCCAGGGGCGCCAGTTGGAAGGCGCCGAACACCAGCAGGAACGGCAGGATCAACAGCAGGGCGAGCCAGGGCCGCTTCATGCCAGCAGCTCCCGGCACAATGGCTTGTCGTGAGCAAGGCCCAGCGAGCTGCACACCGTTCCGCAGATCTCCACCTGCCGCGGCGTGGCCTCGCCCAGGGAGAAACCTTCGCCGAACACGAACAGCGGAACCTCGCGTTCTTCCGGTAGCGTCCCGCCATGGCTACGGTCATCGTTCATGCCGTGATCGGCAGTCACCAGCACCTGGTAGCCGGCATCGAGCCAGGCCGGCAGATAGTGGGACAACAGGCCATCGGCGCGGCGCGCGGCATTGCGGTATTCGGGGCTGGAGAGACCGTGCTTGTGGCCCGCGTCGTCGATGTTCATCGGATGCACCAGCAGAATGTCCGGGGCATGGGCGAGGCGCAGGTGCTCGGCGTCGTCGAACAGGTGGGAATCCGGGTAGTGGTCGGCGTAGTAAAAGTGGCCGTACTGGATCGGCAGGCTGCTGTCGCTGACGTGCCTGTCCCGGCCCGGCTCAAAGGGGCTGCGATTGTAGAGTTCGCTGACCCAGTGGTAAGCCGCCGCCGCGGTGGTGAGACCGGCAGCCTGCGCCAGATGGAACAGGCTGGTCTCTGTCGAGAGCCGACTGACCCCGTTGTGGACGATGCCGCTGCTCACCGGTGGCACCCCGGTGAGCAGGCATTCGTAGAGCGGCCGGGAAAGCGAAGGCAACTCGCACTCCAGGCGGTAGAGGCGACCCCGGCCGGCCAGGCACAGCGCCTGAAGGAAGCCGAGTCCGTGTTCGGCGACCCTCAGGGCGAGTCCGTCCAGCACGACCAGGATGACCTTCATGACGTCACTGCTGCATGTTGATCAGGACGTGTTCCTGCCAGAGCCTTGGCAGGCGCTTGGAAGTCTCTTCCCAGGCCTTGGCGTCGGTGATGGGGCGCGCCTTGGCGTATTGCGCCTGGGGCAGCAGCTTGGCCTGGACGTCCGCCGGCAGGGTCAGGTGCTCGGCGCGGATCGGTCGGGCATAGCCCTCGGCCAGGTTGATCTGGCCCGCGTCGGAGAAGATGTACTCACGGGCCAGCTTGGCGGCATTGGGGTGCGTGGCGTACTTGTTGATGATGGTGGTGTAGCCGGAGGTCACCGAGCCGTCGGAAGGGATCAGCACCTCGAAGCGCGAGCGGTCGATCTGGTCCCGGTAGTTCAGGGCATTGAAGTCCCAGACCACGCCCACCTCTACCTCGCCCTTCTCGATGTTGGCCACCACCGGGTTGGTGAAGGACAGGCGGCCCTGCTTGGCCAGCTTGGCGAAGAAATCCAGCGCCGGCTTGATGTTCTTCTCGTCGCCACCGTTGGCGTAGGCCGCGGCCAGCACGCCGCTCACCGCCTGGGAGGCGGCACTTACGTCACCGATGGTGACCTTGTAGTTGCCCTTGAGCAGGTCGGCCCAGGAGTGGGGCACGTCCTTGACGGTCTGCTTGTTGACGATGAAGGCGATGGTGCCGGTGTAGGCCAGCGCCCAGTGCCCGTCGCTGTCCTTGGCCCAGCTCGGCACCTGGTCCCAGGTGCTCGGCTTGTAGGGCTGGGTAACGCCCTTCTGCACGGCGATGGGGCCGAAGGAAGCACCAACGTCACCGATGTCGGCGGAGGCGTTCTCGCCTTCGGCGGCGAACTTGGCGATTTCCTGGGCGGAGCTCATGTCGGTGTCCTGATGCTTGAGCCCGTACTTCTGCGCAAGATCCTGCCAGGTCCCTTTCCAGTTCGCCCAGGTATCGGGCATGCCGACGCTGTTCACCTCGCCTTCCTTGCGGGCAGCGGCTTCGAGGGTTTTGAGATCGGCGGTATCGGCGAAGGCGGTACCGGCCTGTACCGCAACGGCTGTGGCCAACAAGGAAGCAAGCAGACGGGTCATACGGGCGCTCCAGGTGTTAGGGCTTGGTCTAGGTCAGCAAGACACAGGCCAATCTAGGACCCCGGTATGACGATTTGATGGCAATACGCCTTGTTCCGGCGCTGGCACGGGGCTGCAGTCGTCACCAAGCGGTCATCTGGCCGTCTTAGTCTCCTGGAAAACCCTAGTCGAGGCGCTGCGGGTGCACCAATCCGAAACTGGTCTAGTCCAAAAAAGCGCGCCCGGTGCGGGCGCCATCCGCCGGGCGCTGCAGGAGCAGATCGCCCATGGCTTGCTGCCGGCCATGGAGCGGTTGCCGTCCGAGCGCCAGCTGAGCGAACTCTTCGCCACCACCCGCATCACCCTGCGCGAGGCTTTGCTACAGCTGGAAGCCCTGGGCCTGATCTACCGCGAGGAGCGCCGTGGCTGGTTCGTCGCGCCGCCGCGCCTGGCCTATAACCCCCTGGCGCGCACCCATTTTCACGCCATGGTCGAAGCCCAGGGTCGCCGACCGGCTACCGAGGTATTGGCGGCGCGACAGCTGCTGGCGTCCGCGGATGTCTGTCGCCTGCTGGAGTTGCCGGCGCTGTCCAGCGTCTATCAGATCCGGCGGGTAAGGCGCATCGATGGCCGGCTGGTGCTCTATGTCGAGCACTACCTCAATGCCGCCTATTTCCCGGGCTTGCTGGAGCACGATCTGCAGCGCTCCCTCACCGAGCTGTACCGCGATCGCTATGACATCCGCTACGGCGAGGTGCGTTTCGAGATCCTGCCCACGGCGCTGCTGCCGGAGGCCGCCCAGGCCCTGCGGGTGGCCCAAGGCAGTCCGGCACTGCACATCACCCGCATCAACCATGACCAGCAGGGAAGGCTGATCGACTGCGACCTGGAATTCTGGCGTCACGACGCCATCCAGGTCAGGGTCGAGGTGCCAGACTAGCCTTGACTCAGAGCGGCAACTCGGAGCTGGCGTAAAAGGCCGTCAGCACCTTGATCAGGTAACCCAGGTCGCGGCTGCCGGCGAGTTCACGGATGGAGTGCATGGCGAAGGTGGGCAGGCCGATGTCCACGGTGCGCACCCCCAGCTGGCCGGCGGTGATGGGGCCGATGGTGGAGCCGCAACCCATGTCGCTGCGCACCACGAAGCTCTGCACCGGTACCTCTTCGCGCTGGCAGAGGTCGCGGAAGAAGGCGGCGGTTTCGCTGCTGGTGGCGTAGCGCTGGTTGGCATTTACCTTGATCACCGGGCCGGCGTTCAGTCGCGGGCCGTGGTTGCCATCGTGCTTGTCGGCATAGTTGGGGTGTACGCCATGGGCATTGTCGGCCGAGATCAGCAGGGAGCGCTGCAGGGTGCGCGTGAAGGCGTCCCCGGCGGGCAGCAGGCGCTGCAGGACCTGCTCCAGGAAGGGACCGTCGGCGCCGCAGCAGGAGGTGGAGCCCACTTCCTCGTGATCGGTGCAGACCAGCACGGCGTTCTCGTCACCTTCGCTCGCCAGCAGGGCCTCGAGGCCGGCATGGCAGGACAGCAGGTTGTCCAGGCGGGCTGCCGCGATGAAGTCGTCGTCCAGGCCGATGAGGGCGGCAGGTTGAACGTCATAGAAGCTCAGCTCGAAATCCAGCACCTCGGCATCGTCGATGCCGTGCTCCTGCTTCAAGCGAGCGGCCAGCAGGGCGCGGAAGTCACGGCGTTCGCCGGCAGGGACCTGCGCCAGGATCGGCGGCAGTTCGTTCTGGGCGTTGATGGCCCAGCCCTGGTTGGCCTCGCGGTTGAGGTGGATGGCCAGGTTGGGAATGATCGCCAGCGGCTTGCGGAAATCGACCAGTCGACTCCGGACCCGGCCCCCGGTGCGGAAGGTCACCCGTCCGGCCAGCGACAGGTCGCGGTCGAACCAGGGCGCCATGAGCATGCCGCCATAGACCTCGACCCCCAGTTGCCAGAAGCCCTGCCGCTGCAACTCCGGCTGCGGCTTGACCTTGAGGCAGGGGCTGTCGGTATGGGCGCCGACCAGGCGCAGACCGCGCTCCAGCGGCTGGCTGCCCAGGCGCACGGCGATCAGGGAGGAGTCGTTGCGGGTGACGTAGTAGCGTCCACCCGGTTGCACGGACCAGCTTTCGCGCTCGTCCAGGCGCTTATAGCCGGCCGCTTCGAGGCGGCTGGCGAGGCTGGCGGTGGCATGGAAGGGGGTAGGAGAGCTGGCGAGGAAATCGATGAGGCCTTGGATCTGATCGGTACGCATGGACGACTCCGGACGACGAGGCGTCCAGTCTAGGTTCTGGACCCGGGGGAGTCGAGCGCAGCGCCCAGGCGCCGAGAGCAGGTCGCTCAGCGTCGCCGCAGGACCAGATGGTGAATGTGCCAGTGCTTGGGCCGCCCGATTGGGGTGTGGCCGTCCTCTTCCTCTTCAAGCTGCAGGAGGACCTCCCAGCCGTGCAGCAGCTGCTGCAGTTCGGCGGCCTTTACGACCGTCACGCCCTTGCTGGCCCAGCTGTCCCGTTCACCGAACAGTTGACCGTAGAAGAGACCGCCCGGGCGCACCGCGGCGCTGATCCGCGCCCAGAGGTCGGGGAAGCGCTCCGGTTCGCAAAAGGGCAGGGCGAAGCTGGCGTTGATGAGGTCGCTGCGTGGGAGCTCGACGGTCTCGAGTCGCGCCTACTGGGTTTCCAGACGTACCTGCCACGCACCCGATATTCGCTGCCGCAGCACGTCCAGGGCTTCGGCCTCGGCATCCACGGCGTGCACCTGTCAGCCCCGTTCCAGCAGGACGAGGGTATCGCGGCCGGTGCCGCAGCCCAGGTCCAGTGCGATCCCGGGTGGGGCGGTCCAGCTGGCCAGCGCCTGCAACAGGGTCTCGCGCGGACCGCCGTTGGCGGTGGCAGTGTAATAGGACGTCCAGGGGGACATGGGGCGCTCCTCAGGTGAGCGCCCAGTATGCCAGTGACAGCGGGTGTCAGAAGGGGGCGGGACTGGTGAAGCTCATGCGCTCGCCCGAGACGGGGTGGGTCAGTGCCAGCAGGCTGGCGTGCAGGCAAAGGCGCGGTTGGGCGGAAAGGGCATCGCCCTGGGCATAGAGCTGATCACCCAGCAGTGGGTGCCCGATGCTCAGCATATGGACCCGCAGCTGATGCGACCGCCCAGTGATAGGGGTGAGCTCCACCCGGCTGTAATGACCGTGGCGCTCCAGCACCTGCCAGAAGGTCAGGGCGTGACGTCCCAGTTCATGATCCACCACGTGGCGCGGCTTGGTCGGCGGGTCGTAGCGCAGCGGTAATTCGATGCGACCGCTGTTGGCGTCCGGCTCGCCCCAGCAGAGGGCGGTGTAGGCTTTTTCCGTCTCGCGATCATGGAACTGCCGCGACAGTTCGCGATGGCTGTCGGCATCCCGCGCCAGCACGATGACACCGGAGGTTTCCCAGTCCAGGCGGTGGACGATGCGTGCCTCGGGATAGCCGTTTTCCTGCAGGCGGGTCACCAGGCAGTCGCGGTTGTCTTCGGCGCGACCAGGGACCGACAGCAGCAGGGTGGGCTTGTCGACCACCAGCAGGGCGTCGTCCTGGTGAATGATGCGGATGTTGGAGAGAGGCATGGAATTCCTAGAGGCCTGGCTTCGAATCCTGGCGTCCGCTTGGCAGGTGCCGGGAATTCGACATGGCTTAAACGCCAGCGGCGGCCCTGGGGCCGCCGCTGTCCTGCCTGGTTCGCGTTAGCGATCGGGCAGGGTGATGTTGAGTTCGAGGATGGAGCAGCTGCCCTGGTTTTCCAGCTCTACCTGGATCTGGTCCTGCTCGATCGGCACGTACTTGCGGATCACTTCCAGCAGGTCCTTCTGCAACTGCGGCAGATAGTCCGGCTGCTCGTGGCGACCACGCTCGTGGGCCACGATGATCTGTAGCCGTTCCTTGGCTATCGAAGCGCTGTTCTGCTTCTTCCGGTCGCGAAAGAAGTCGAAGATGTTCATTCGGCACCACCCCCGAACAGACGTTGCAGGAAGCCTTTCTTCTTCACGTCGAGGAAGCGATAGGCCACTTCCTTGCCGAGCAGTCGCTCCACGGTATCACTGTAAGCCTGACCGGCGTCGCTCTGTTCGTCGAGAATCACCGGAATGCCCTGGTTCGAGGCCTTGAGCACCGCCTGGGATTCGGGGATCACGCCGAGCAGGCGAATGGACAGGATCTCTTCCACGTCCTCGACGCCAAGCATCTCGCCCTTGGTGACGCGCTCGGGGTTGTAGCGGGTCAGCAGCAGGTGCTCCTTGATGGCTTCCTCGCCCTTTTCGGCGCGGCGCGATTTGCTGGCCAGCAGGCCGAGCATGCGGTCGGAGTCACGCACCGAGGAGACCTCGGGGTTGGTGACCACGATGGCCTCGTCGGCGAAGTACATCGCCAGGTGGGCACCCTTCTCGATCCCGGCGGGGGAGTCGCAGACGATGAAGTCGAAGGTCTGCTTGAGTTCGTTGATCACGCGCTCGACGCCGTCCTGGGTCAGGGCGTCCTTGTCGCGGGTCTGGCTGGCAGCCAGCACGAACAGGTTTTCGAGACGCTTGTCCTTGATCAGGGCCTGGCTCAGGGTGGCTTCGTTGTTGATCACGTTGACGAAGTCATACACCACACGGCGCTCGCAACCCATGATCAGGTCGAGGTTACGCAGGCCAACGTCGAAGTCGACGATGACGGTCTTGTGGCCGCGCAGAGCGAGACCGGTACCGATGGCAGCGCTGCTGGTGGTCTTGCCGACGCCGCCCTTGCCGGAGGTGACTACGAGTACTTTGGCCAAACTGATTCACCTTGATCGAAAGTAATAACTGAAGCGACTCGGTGCCCTCGGTGACGAGATTGCAGGCAGTGTCGCGCTTCGTATTGCCCTTGGCGGTTTAGGCGCCAATTGCGAAAAATTCGCGAAATTATCCGTTAAAGGCGGGTGATGTTCAACACATCTCCCACCAAAGCGACCTGTACCGGATTGCCCCATTGCGGATGGCGTCGCAGGTCTTCGGCGACCTTGTACTGGCCGGCGATGGACAGCAGTTCCGCGGTCAGCTGCTGGCAGAAAATCCGCGCTTTTGTATCACCTTTGACGCCAGCCAGGGCACGGCCACGCATGGGGCCGTAGACGTGGATGTTGCCGTCGGCGAGCAATTCCGCGCCGGGGCTGACCGGCGCCAGCACCACCAGATCGCCGGCCGGGGCATAGAGCTGCACCCCGCCGCGCACCGGCGCGGTGATGATCTTGGTCGGATTGATCGCCGGGGCGGGCGGTACGACAGGTTCGGCTGGCTTGACCGGCTCGCGGTCACGCGGATCGACCTGGCGCTCACGACCGCCGGAGCTGGGCGGCAGGATCGGCAGGTCGTAGTCGTTGGCGGCGGCCAGGTCCCCGCTGCGGCTGGCACGCAGGGCCAGGGTGCGCAGGCCATGGCGGCGGCAGAGGTCGAGGAGGGCGCCCAGGTCGAGCGGACCGGCATCGTCGGCGAGCTTGTCCAGGCCGAGCACCAGCGGTGTTTCCTGGAAGAAATTGGGTGCCTGAGCGACTTTCTGGGCCAGTTGCCGGTCCAGGCGCCCCAGGTCGTTGCGGAGAAGCTCCAGCACGGTCACGGCGAGCATGTTGCCCTTGAGCTGGAAGACGGAGTCGCTTTCGGAAGGATCGGCTGCGGTCATAGTGGATACTTGTGCTTGGATGGCGGGACTTATAGCGGGATGCCCTGCGTGTCGCAACCCTCGTCGGGCGACGGGGGCCGTGACTGTGAAGGCTACGGGAAATCTGCGCGAGGCCTGTAGAATGGCGCGACTTTTTCATGCAGGAGTTCCGATGGAGCGGCCGTCTTTCCGCCTCGCCTTTCTCAATCCACGGTATTGGCCGCTCTGGCTGGGGCTTGGCCTGCTCTGGCTGCTGGTCCAATTGCCCTATGCCGCGCTGCTGCGCCTCGCCCAAGGGCTTGGCTGGATCTTCTATCACGTTGCCGGTCAGCGGCGGGCCATTGCCCGTCGAAACCTGGAGCTCTGTTTTCCCCAGCTCGACGAGCGGGCACGCGATCGGCTGCTACGCCGTAACTTCGCCAGCAGTGCCATGGCCCTGCTGGAAATGGCCATGAGCTGGTGGTGGCCGCGTCAGCGCCTGGCCCGGCTGGCCCATATCGAGGGCATCGAGCATCTGCAGGCTGCCCAGCGCGACGGGCAGGGCGTCATCCTCATGGCACTGCATTTCACCACCCTGGAGATCGGCGCGGCGCTCCTCGGGCAGCGGCATACCATCGACGGCATGTACCGCCAGCACAAGAATCCGGTGTTCGACTTCATCCAGCGCCGCGGTCGCGAGCGCCACAACCTGGATGCCACTGCCATCGAGCGTGAAGACGTCCGTGCCATGCTCAAGGTCCTGCGGGCCGGGCGGGCGATCTGGTATGCGCCCGACCAGGACTATGGCGCGAAGCAGAGCCTGTTCGTGCCCCTGTTCGGCATTCCTGCGGCCACCGTCACGGCCACCACCAAGTTCGCGCGGCTAGGACGGGCGCGGGTGCTGCCCTTCACCCAGGAGCGCCTGGCGGATGGCTCGGGCTACCGGCTGGTCGTCCATCCGCCCCTGGCCGACTTTCCTGGCGAGAACGAGGAAGCCGATTGCCTGCGCATCAATCGGTGGGTCGAGCGGTGCGTCAGCCAGCTGCCGGAGCAATACCTCTGGGCCCATCGGCGCTTCAAGACCCGCCCGCCCGGCGAGCCCAAGCTGTATCCCAAGAAGAAGCGCTAGATGAGTGGCGCCGCCGAGCAGCGTACCGGGCTGATCCTGGCCGGCGGCGGTGCCCGCGCGGCTTACCAGGTCGGTGTGCTGCAGGTGGTGGCAGACACCCTGAGCGCCCCGGCGAACAATCCCTTTCCCATCCTCGTCGGTACCTCGGCTGGTGCCCTCAATGCGGCGGTACTGGCCTGCGGCGCTTTGGATTTCGGTCGCGCGGTAGCACGCCTGGCAGCGGTGTGGTCAGGGCTGGAAACCGGGATGATCTATCGCAGCGACTGGGGTGGAGCGACACGCCAGGCCGCGCGTTTCGGCCTGCAGACGGTGTTCGGCGCCTGGCGGCAAGAACCACTGGCCTTGCTCGACAACGCGCCTCTACGGGCGCTGCTCAGCCGCGAACTGGATTTCTCCGGCATCACCGCCGCCCTGCGCCAGCGCGCCTTGCGGGCGGTGGCGGTCACCGCCTTTGGCTATGCCTCGGGTCAGGCCATGACCTTCTACCAGGGCCATGGCACGCTCGATCCCTGGTTCCGCCATCGCCGGGTCGGGGTACCGGCGCGGCTGGCGGTCGATCACCTGCTGGCCAGTACGGCCATTCCGTTGTTCTTTCCGCCGGTCAAGGTGGGTCGCGAATATCTCGGGGACGGTTCGGTCAGGCAGACAGCACCCATCAGTCCGGCGCTGCATCTGGGGGCGGATCGAATCCTGGTGATAGGGCTCGGTGCCCCGGGTGGTAACGAGCTAGGTCTGCAGGGGCGGCCGCCCTCGGTGGCGCAGATCGGTGGGCATCTGCTCAACAGTACCTTCGTCGATGCCCTCGATAGCGATACCGAAACCCTGCGGCGACTCAATCTGCTCAGCAGCGCCTTGCCGGCCGGTGATCCGGTCACCGGGCGCTTCTGCCGCCCGGTGGAAATGCTGGTGATCTCGCCAAGCCAGCCGCTCGCCGACATCGCCACCCACCACCGCAAACGCCTGCCGCCAGCATTGCGGCAGTTGCTGCGGGGCGTCGGCGTGAACCGGCCTTCGGGCAGCGCCTTGCTGAGTTATCTGCTGTTCGAGTCGGCCTACTGCCAGGAGCTCATGGCGCTGGGCCGGGCCGATGCCCAAGCCCGCTTACCGGAACTCCAGAGCTTTCTCGCCGGGGGCTGACGCTTACTCGGCGATCTGCAGCTCACGCGCCTTGGTGTAGAAGTAGCGGATCTTCTCGTACTCGAACGGCGAATTCAGCTGGCCGTATCTCATGTCGGTGACGTATCTCAGGTTGATACCACGCAACACCATGATCTCCGGATGGCGACTGCTCTCGTCGTTGACGTTGAGGAAGTTCACCTGACTCTCCGCGGCGAAATCCACCGCCAGCCCGCCGGTATCGCGCAGGTTGGACGGACCGAGGATCGGCAGCATCAGGTAGGGACCATTGCCGACTCCGTAGAAGCCCAGGGTCTGGCCAAAGTCTTCCGGTTGCTTGATGAGGCCCACCTTGGTGGCCGGATCCCAGAGGCCGAACACCCCGATGGTGGTGTTGAGCAACAGCCGGCCGGTGGTGTCCAGGGCACGACGGCCCTTGAACTGCAGGACGCTGTTGAGCAGGTTGTTGACGTCACCCAGGTTGCTGAAGAAGTTGCTCACGCCGGAGCGGACGAAGCGCGGCGTGATCCAGCGGTAGCCATTGACCACCGGCAGCAGTACCCACTCATCCAGTCGGTAGTTGAAGTGGTAGACGTGACGGTTCCAGGATTCGAGCGGATCGTAGACGTCCAGGGCGACCAGGGAAGCTCGTTCGAATTCGCGTTGGTCCAGTCCCGAGTTGTACTTGAGCGTCGAGAGTGGATTGCTGAAACCGTCGGCCCCGACCGGTGCGGCCGGCATGGTGTCCGAGCCGATGGTCAGTGAGGAGGAGGGCAACGGGCTCGATTCGGCAGCGAAGACCGAGGCACTGGCCAGCAGAAGAAGAGCGAGCAGGGACTTAACCACGGGCGAAGAACTCCAGCATGGCGTTCGCATTGACGCGGTAGTTGAGATTGCCGCAATGGCCGCCATGGGGGTAGACGGTCAAGCGATCGCCAAAGGTCTTGCGCAGGAAACCGAGGTCGCCCGGGCCGAGAATGATGTCGTCGGCATTATGCATGACGCCGATCTTGGGGCTGCTCTTCAAGTAGTCCTCAAGGGCCGTCAGACTGGATTTGCGCGCCAGATCGTCAAGGTTCTGCCCCTTGAAGTTCTTCTGCCAGAACGGCATCACCTGCTCGGTCATGTAGCAGTCGAAATCGCACTGCAGCGAGCGGGCGAAGAAGCGCGTCAGGCTGGTGCCTTCGGTGATGGGGTAGGTCGGCGGGGTGATCAGACCGCGACGATTGATCAGGTCGGAAGTGAAGGCGATGTCTGCTGCCGAGAAGCGGAAGGACGAGCCGATCAGCATGGCCAGTTCTTCGTTGCTCAGGCGCTCTGGCGAACGCTGGAAGTCGCGCACCACGGCGTCATTAAAGTCGACATAACCCTTTTCCTGGAAGTAGCGGGTCAGCTTCGCCAGGATGAGTTCGTAGAAGGTGCGGTTGTTGGTCACGCCCTTCACTTCGGTCTGTACCAGGCGATCGAGGTTGCGCACCGAGGTCAGCAGATTGACCGGCGGATTCACCATCAGCACCTTCTTGAAATTGAAGCTGCGCTGGCTCTCGTCGAGGTAGGAGACGAAGGCCGCATCCAGGCCACCCAGGCTGTAGCCGGTCAGGTAGTAATCGGTGACCGGCAGCTTTGGATGCTGGGCACGTACCGCCTGCATGGCGCGATAGAGATCCTCGGCGTCATGCGGGGTGTAGCCCGGGGTAGCGGTCCGCGAGACCGATACCATGAAGTCCCAGCTGGTGGGGGAGGACAGCTGCACCACGTGGTAGCCGGCGGCGTAATAGAGCCGCTTTAGGTATTCCTGGGTGCTGGAGGAATAGTTGGCGCCAGTGCCGGCGATGAGGAAAATCAGCGGCGCCGGATGGTCCTGGCGAGCGAGGCGGTAGTGGAATTTCTTGACCGGCCAGAAGTTGCCGGGCAGCTGATATTCCCGTTCCGGACGCAGGTTGATGCTGTAGTCGTCCTGGTCGATGGTGCTTTCGGGCGGCAGCTCCGGCCGGAATTTTTCCGGCGTGGTGACGATGGTGGCCTCGAAAGGATTGACCAGGGGATAGCCATAGGTGGCGGCATCCACTTCGGCTGCCGCCTGCGCGGTACCGCAGAGACTGGAAAACAGCGCGCCCAGCAGGGCGGCGACGCGCAACGTAAAACGCATGGACAGAGTCCTTTCAGAGGGCTGAGAGCGTAGGTAAGACAACGGCCCGTCGATAGGTTGCATCGACAGGGGAAGGTTTCTGCGAGGCGTTGATTACAGAGCGGTCCATGGTCCGCGTCAAGCGACAACCGATGTCGTGAAAAGTGCGGCTCTTGTCGCTAACCGGTCTATGTAGGTCGTCCAGGCGGTAGTGGCCATCTTGCATTGCCCGAATGATGGGTATGGGGCAACCGCCCGAATTCCATAGCGAGAGGACTGCTGCATGAGCATGGTGAAGAAACTGTTGGGAATAGGACTCGGTGTTGCGCTCACCACCGCCATGGGCCTGGCCCAGGCGGCCAAGCCCGAAATCACCATCGGCTATGTCGATGGCTGGGCCGACAGCGTGGCAACCACCCACACCGCAGCTGAAGTGATCCGCCAGAATCTGGGCTATGAAGTCAAGCTCATGCCGGTTGCTGCCGGCATCATGTGGCAGGGCGTCGCTCGCGGCAAACTCGACGCCATGCTCTCCGCCTGGTTGCCGGTCACCCACGGCGCCTACTACGAGAAGATGAAAGACCAGGTGGTCGACCTGAACGTCAACACCCCCGACGCCAAGATCGGTTTGATCGTGCCGGAATACGTCAAGGCCAACAGCATCGCCGATCTGCAGGCGCAGAAAGCCGACTTCGGCGGCCGTATCATCGGTATCGACGCCGGTGCCGGGGTCATGATCAAGGCCGATCAGGCGATCAAGGACTACGGCCTGGATTACAAGCTCGTGGCCAGTTCGGGCAGCGGCATGATCGCCGAGCTGACCCGCGCCGAGAAGGACCAGAAGGCCGTCGTGGTGACCGGTTGGGTGCCGCACTGGATGTTCGCCAAGTGGAAACTCAAGTTCCTGGAAGATCCCAAGGGCGTATTCGGCGGCTCCGAGCATGTCGATACCGTGGCCAACCCCGCGCTGGAAGCCAAGGCCAAGCCGGTCTGGGACTTCCTGAAGAAGTTCGCCTGGCAGCCGGGTGAGGTGAACGAGGTGATGCTGGCGGTCGAAGAAGGCCAGAAGCCGGAAGAGGCCGCCAAGGCCTGGCTGGCCAAGCACCCGGATCGCGTGAAGTCCTGGCTGCCCTGAGACGTAGCCGAATGAAGAACGGGCCCCACGGGGCCCGTTTTTTTAGCTGTGCAGCTGTTCGGCAGCGTACAGCGTGTTTTCCAGCAGGCAAGCCCGCGTCATGGGGCCGACTCCGCCCGGTACCGGGGTGATCCAGCTGGCACGTTCGCGCGCGCTTTCGTACTCCACGTCGCCAACCAGACGGCCGTCGGCCTGGCGATTGATGCCGACGTCGATGACGATGGCACCGGGCTTGATCCATTCGCCCTTGACCAACCCCGGCTTGCCCACGGCCACCACTACCAGGTCGGCCTGGCTGACATGATGTTCGAGGGAGCGGGTGAATCTGTGGGTGACCGTGGCGGTGCAGCCGGCCAGCAGCAATTCCAGCGCCATGGGGCGACCAACTATGTTGGAAGCGCCGACCACCACCGCATCCAGACCATAGAGGTCGACACCGGTGCTGTGCAGCAGGGTCATGATGCCCTTGGGCGTGCAGGGTCGCAGCTGGGGGTTGCGCTGCGCCAGACGGCCCAGGTTATAGGGGTGGAAGCCGTCCACGTCCTTGTCGGTGCGGATGCGTTCGAGCAGCGTGGTGGCATCCAGGTGGGCGGGGAGGGGCAGCTGCAGGAGGATGCCATCGACGCTGGTGTCGTCATTGAGACGGTCGATCAGGGCTTCCAGCTCCGCCTGGCTGGTGCTGGCGGGCAGGTCATGGGCATAGGAGTCGAAGCCTACCTCTTCGCAATCCTTGCGTTTGTGCGCCACATAGACGCGCGAGGCGGGATCGTCGCCGACCAGGATGACGGCGAGGCCAGGGGCGCGCAGTCCGGCGCTACGACGTTGAGAGACTCGCTGGGCAATATCCTGGCGCAGGCGGGCGGCAATGGACTTGCCGTCGATCAGTTGGGCGGTCATGGGCGGTTTCTGGTGGTGACGGAAAAGGGTCGGCTATTTTCGCATGGACGGGCCCACTGGCAACAGAGAAGCCTCGGGTGACGGCTAACTCATTCTTTCTGCTTAAAAATTTTTAAAAAATTAGTTGACGGGTTGCCGCGAGCTTTATAACATTCGCCCCGCTTGCCGAGCACAGCCCAAGTCACTGACAAGGGCCAGGCAAGAGGCTTCTCACCAAGGAAGTCTCTGCTAGGGCAGCTGCCGTAACAGGCGCCCGTAGCTCAGCTGGATAGAGCATCCGCCTTCTAAGCGGATGGTCGCAGGTTCGAGTCCTGCCGGGCGCGCCATTGGCGGTTCGGCGACGGCAAGCATGTAAGATATGGTGGGCGTAGCTCAGTTGGTAGAGCACAGGATTGTGGCTCCTGGTGTCGTGGGTTCGATTCCCATCGTCCACCCCATATTCAGCGAACGCCAGACCTCGTGTCTGGCGTTCGTCTTTCAAGCGTCTCGCGGACGTGGTGGAATTGGTAGACACACCAGATTTAGGTTCTGGCGCCGCAAGGTGTGAGAGTTCGAGTCTCTCCGTCCGCACCAATCAAGATGCAAAGCAGAAAGCCGGCCCAGTGCCGGTTTTTTTGTGTCTGGAATTCGAGCGGCGACCGGTGCCTTGAGGTGCGCAACCGCCAGCTTCCCTGTTTCCAGCCTTGGGTGGTTAGTGGAAGTGCCGGAGCAGAGGCGCGCAGAGGGCGAGGCCAAAGGTGGTGCCAAACAGCAGGGCCCCGGTCCATTTCTGGCGGAAGCCGCTGGCTAGGCGTACGCCTGTGGGCGCTGGTGAGCTGTCCCTCACGGCCGCGTACGGGTGCGGGTCGTCGAACAGGGTGATCGAGCGGGTCAGTTGGGTTCGCATGATCCGGCCTCTCGCTGTGTGCACTAATAGTTATTGCCACCTTTCGAGAGTAGCGCGCCGGGCAATCAATGCAAGTTGCAGGCGGATCACTGGCGGACAGGGCGCGTGCGGGCAGGCGAGCGTCGGGTCAACGACGGACTCGCTGTGCCTGGTAGCTGAAGACGCCAGGCGACAGACGGTCAGGCAAGGGTCTCGCTCAGCAGGAAGAGCGTACCGCCGATGGCGCCGCCACTGAGCAGCACCAGGGTCAGCAAGACGCTGCCGACCCACTGAGCGATGTCGTCACTGATTTCGTAGTCCGAGTTCATGCCAGGCTCCAGGTAGAGATACCCGTCCTAGATATCAGTCGTCCGTTACAGTGCGACGACGCCGCAGCGATGACGTCTGGCCGGGCACCTCAGCTGGAGGCCCAACTCAGCCACAGCGTCTGTTCTTCGCTGAGCTGGCCGACCTCACGTAGCGCGCGTTCAAGGTCTTCCCGTACCCGGCGCTTGAGATCGGCATTGAGGTCGATCTGGGCGGTTTCCGCCAACTGATCGGCAAGCGAGAGGTCCGCGCTGAGCTGGCGTAATCGAGGGCCGATGAAATCCTTTTGCTGCATGAGCCGCTCCTGGTTCCTGATGCCCCGGAGTGTGGCATGAGCCGGCTTCCACTGAACATAAGTCGGAAAGATATTGTCTGACTCGATTGGTTAAAAGTTCGACTTGCGTCGTTTTGAGACAAGGCAATGTCCGAAGCGGTAAGAGTTTTATAGGGAAGCAAGGATCATGAGCGGGAATTCGACGCGCAAGCTGCTGGTATTGACGGCAGGTTTCGGTCTGCTGGTAGTGGCCGCCGTGGCGACCACGCACAAGAGCGATTCGACTGGCAGCGAGCCGGCCGTGGTAGCGACGACGGCGCCGCCGGTGGCAGCCCATGCACCGACCACGGGTACCCATCCCGTTGCCGAAGAGCACAAGCAGGATCTGCAGAGCTTTCTCGCTCAAGCCTCGTTGACGCCCTGCGGCGTCTCGATACCGGCGACCATCAGCGATCCTGCCTGTCGTGACGCGGTCGCGACCCATGCTCGCCATGCGGGCTATGACGATGCGGAGATCACCGCCTACCTGGACGCGCATCGCCCAAGATGATCCCTCAGACATAGCGCCACGGGTTATAAGCAAAGATTCTTTCAATATATCTCGGCATAACCTGAGTCGTTATCCTGTGCGGCCGCTAGATGAGCCGACAACGGCAATTGGGGCTGTAATGGAAGTAGGGGCAATAGGCTTCGTGATCGCGGGGCTGGTGGTGGGCTTCATCGTGGGCATGACCGGGGTAGGGGGCGGCTCCCTGATGACACCCATCCTGCTCTGGTTCGGGATCAACCCGGCCGCCGCGGTGGGTACCGATCTGCTCTATGCCGCCATCACCAAGGCCGGTGGCGTCTTCGTCCATCAGCGCAATCGCAACATCGACTGGGCCGTGACCGGCTGGCTGGCCGCAGGCAGCGTACCGGCCGCGCTGCTGACGCTACTCGCCCTGGCGCTGTTGCCGGGCGATCAGCACGCCACCAATGCGCTGATCAAGCAGGCGCTGGGCATCGTGCTGCTGCTGACGGCCCTGGCCATCCTGTTCAAACGGCAGATCTTTGCCTTCGCCAGTCGCCATGCCGGCGACAGACTGCACCTGAGTGCCGGTCGCCTCATTGCCCTGACGGTGCTGACCGGCGCAGTGCTGGGCTTCATGGTGACCCTGACCTCCATCGGTGCCGGGGCCCTGGGAACGGTCGCGCTCTTTCTGCTCTATCCGCTGATGGCGACCCGGCGGCTGGTCGGCACCGAAATCGCCCATGCGGTCCCCCTGACCCTGGTGGCGGGGCTCGGTCATGCCGGCCTGGGCAATCTGGACTGGCACGTGCTGGGCTTTCTGCTGCTGGGTTCGCTACCGGGCATCTTCATGGGCAGTCATCTTTCTGGACGGGTGCCGGACAAGGTACTGCGGCCCTGCCTCGCGATCATGCTGATGCTCATCGGCGCCAAGCTGGTGGCGTGAGACCAGCTGCAAGCGAAACGGGTCATTCGTCAGACGACTACTGGCGCTCCGCCGAGCGAAAACCTCTCTAGGATAGACGGAACTCAAATTGTTATCGCAATTGCCGATAGCCTGATTGCCGAGTCCCTTCCTGGAGTTGTCCCCATGTCTTCCGCTTTCACCGCCTCTGCCACCGTCGATGACGCCAGCGCCTATCACACCCTGCGCCAGGCCCTGGATCGCTCCCTGGCGGTGATCGAGTTCGATCTGCAGGGGACGGTGCTGCATGCCAACGGCAATTTCCTGGAGACCTTTGGTTATCGCCTGGATGAGATCAGCGGACGCCACCATCGTCTGTTCTGCCCGGCGGCAGTGGCCCAGAGCGAGGACTACCAGGCGTTCTGGGAGACGCTGAGTCGTGGCGAGTTCCGCAGTGGCGTCTATCGACGCAAGCGCAAGGACGGCAGCCTGGTGTGGATTCGCGCCACCTATAACCCGCTGCTGGATGCCGAGGGCAAACCCCAGCGCATCATCAAGTTCGCCACCGATATCACTGAAGCCCGGCTGCAGGCGGTGGAGTTCGAGGGCAAGATCGCAGCCATCCATCGCTCCCAGGCGGTGATCGAATTCGATCTGCAGGGCAACGTGCTCTGGGCCAACGACAACTTCCTCGACATGACCGGCTACGCGCTGGATGAGCTGCGCGGGCGGCATCACAGTCTGATGTGCCCGGCCGACTACGCTCGCTCGCCGGAATATGCCCTGCTGTGGAATCGACTGGGCCAGGGCACCTTCGATACCGGCGTCTACAAGCGTATCCGCCGCGATGGCCGACCGATCTGGATCCAGGCCTCCTACAATCCCATCCTCGACAGCGACGGCCGACCCTACAAGGTGGTGAAGTTCGCCACCGACGTGACCGACGCGCAACTCCAGGCCGCCGAATTCGAAGGCAAGATGGCCGCCATCGATCGGGCCCAGGCGGTGATCGAGTTCGATCTGCACGGCACCATCCTCGACGCCAACGAAAATTTCCTCGCCGCACTCGGCTATCGCCTGGAAGAGGTGCGTGGCAAGCATCACCGGATCTTCTGCGAACCGGATGATGCGCGCTCGCCGGGGTATCGGTTGTTCTGGGAAAAGCTCGGCCGCGGCGACTTCGATGCCAGCTTGTACAAGCGCCGCGCCAGCGATGGGCGTCAGGTGTGGATCCAGGCCACCTACAATCCCATCCTCGATGCCGAGGGCAAACCCTACAAGGTCGTCAAATTCGCCAGTGACGTGACCGAAAGTCAGCTGCGCAACAGCGACTACGAAGGCAAGGTAGCGGCCATCGACCGGTCCCAGGCCATCGCCGAATTCTCGCTGGACGGCACGGTGCTGACCGCCAACCGCAACTTCCTGCTGGCCTTGGGTTACCAGGCCGACGAGATAGTGGGCAAGCATCACCGCCTGTTCTGCGCTGACGACTATGCCCGCTCGGCGGAGTATCGGTTGTTCTGGGATAAGCTTGGGCGCGGTGAGTTCGATGCCGGGGTGTACAAGCGGCGCAACAGTCGTGGCGAGGAGATCTGGATCCAGGCCACCTACAACCCGATCTTCGACGCCGACGGCAAGCCGTGCAAGGTGGTGAAGTTCGCCGTGGACATCACCGAGAGTCAGATTCGCAACAGCGACTATGCCGGCAAGGTGGCCGCCATCGATCGCGGCCAGGCGGTGATCGAGTTCGACCTGACCGGCAAGATCCTCGATGCCAATCGCAACTTCCTGGCTACCCTCGGCTATCGCCTGGAAGAGATTCGTGGCCAGCATCATCGGCTCTTCTGCGAAGCCGAGCATGTCGCTTCCAGCGAGTACCGTGAGTTCTGGGCGCGACTGGCTCAGGGCGAGGTGTTCGGCGGGCGCTTCATGCGGCTGAGCAAGTTCGGTCAGCGGATCTGGATCCAGGCGACCTACAACCCGATCTTCGACGCCGAAGGGCAGGTGCACAAGGTGGTGAAGTTCGCCACCGACATCACCCGCCAAGTCGAGATGGAGCAGCACGTGCGGCAGAAGATCGAGCAGATGAATCTCTCGCTGCACGCCCTGACCCGTTCCATCAACCAGATCGCCGAGACCACCGATGACGCCAACCGTATGGCGCGCCGCACCCTGGAGGAAGCCGAGCGCGGCTCCCTGACGCTGACTCGCTCGCTGGATGCCATGGCTGCCATAGGCACCACCGCCGGTGGTATCCAGGACATCGTCCAGGTCATCAGCGACATCGCCAACCAGACCAACATGCTGGCCTTCAACGCCGCCATCGAGGCCGCTCGTGCCGGTGAGCATGGCCTAGGGTTCTCGGTGGTGGCCGACGAGGTACGCAAGCTTGCCGAGAAGTCGTCCCAGGCGACCAAGGAGATCAACAAGCTGATCCTGGAGTCAGTCAAGAGCATCGCCCAGGGCAGTGAGATCTCCCGCAGTGTGGGAGAGGCCTTCGGCATGATCGCCGAAGGAGTGGGCAAGACCCAGCAGTCCATCGAGGCCATCAACGGCTCCACCGCGGCCCAGCTCGACGATGCGGCGCGGGTCAATCAGCTGATCCAGGAACTGGACGCGGCCACCACCCTCCCGCCGATGGTCGGGGGAGGACGGCCGTGACCCAGGGTGTGGTGCGGATCGGCGAACTAGAAGTCGCGCTGTCCGCCCAGGCCCTGGAACGCGTGGTGCCCTGGCCGGAGCGCCTGGCGCCTCATCCGAGTCCGGTGCCCTGGTTGCTGGGCCTCTTCGAGCTGGGCGGCCAGCCGCTGCCGCTGGTGGACGGTCATCGCCTGCTGGGGTTGCCGGCGGTCGAGCACGAGCGCCGGATCGCCGTGATCCGTCATGGGGGTGGGCGCTTCGGCCTGGCCATCGATGGGGTGGTGGACATCCTCAAGCTGGCGGATGACGCCATCGTGCAATTGCAGGGGGCGCCCGGGCGCCTGCTGGGACAGGTGCATCTGCAGCCGGAGACCGGCCGGCTGGTGCATCTGCTGGATCTGCCGGCGCTGGCCGCCTTGCCGGGCTTCGAGGTCAGCGCCGACAGGCCGCCGGCGCTACAGCGGCAGGCAGCCATTGGCACGGAAGAGGAGCGGCTCTATCTGCTGTTCGAGTGCGATGGGCGGTGCCTGTGCCTGGATGCGGCGGTGGTGCAGGAGCTGGTGGATCGACCGCAGCTGACGCCCAGCGAATTCGCCAGCGACAGCTGTCGCTACCAGGTGCAGCTGAGAGGCCAGGCCTTGCCGGTGCTGGAGCTGTCCGAGCTGCTGGGCCTGGCCACGCCCGCCCAGGGTCACCATGAGCAGCTGCTGGTGCTGGCGGCGGGCGATCAGGGTCAGTATCGGGTGGCCTTCGGCTTCCAGCGGCTGCTCGGCATGTGGCGGCGGAATCCGGCGCAGTGCGCGCCGCTGCTTGGCTTCGGGCTGGAGCAGCCCGGACTGTTGCGCGGGGTGTTCAGCGCCGCGGAGGGCGAGGCGGCCATCGTGATCGATCACCTGGCCCTGGGGTGCCAGGAGGCGGCGGTGGCCTACGCGCGGATCTATCGCACCGATCGCGACCTGCTGCGCGAAGAGCGGCGTCAGGTCCGCCGCCAGTCGTGCCTGACCTTTCTCGCCGAATTGCTGTTCGCCGTCCCGCTGGAGCAGGTGGCCGAGGTCTTGCCGCTGCCGGCGCACTACTTGCGCCTCGGCCAGCGGGATCCGCGGTTGCTGGGATTGATGGAGGTCCGCGGCCAGCAGATCACCCTGGTCTGCCTGCGGACCCTGGCCGGTGCAACGGCGGTGGAGTCCGGTCCTGGCGATCAGGTGATCGTGGTGGAAGGGCAACGCCAGCGCCTGGGTTTCGTGGTGCAGCGGGTCGAGGCCATCGAGGCCTTTACCGAGTTGCGCGCCGATGCCCTGGCGCGCAGCTGGCAGTGGTCAGGGGAGGGCGGGGCAGTACCGGCGCAGCGGGCGCAGAGCTGGGTGGGCGTAGGATCCGCGGGCAACAGTCGCCAGGCGACCCTGATCGACCTCGGGGCGCTGGTGAAACGTCTGGAAGGTCAGCCCCGGCAGACCCTTCCGGAGCGCATGGCTGCGACAGTTTGACGATACCGCTCGTCGCTTCGTCGAACGGTCGGGTAACGGATTACCCGTGGCTTTGTCGGGCACCGAAGGCGTCCCTCATCGAAGCGGTACCGGCAGGCTAGAGCGAGTGGTGTTTGCCGGAAGTCGCCAGGTGGGGCGCGCCACCGCGCCGCCGCTGCCGGAGCCGGGTGCAGGCGTTCATCAGGGAGTTGTCAAGAAATCCCGCGGCGCGTCGAAGCAGAGAAAGACACAACTTTCCTGGGTGATCCCATGTTCAACTCCGCACTCAAACGCCGCATTGCCGAACTCGAAGCTGAACTGGCCGATCATCGGCAGTTACGCGCGGCGTTCTGTAACGATGCCCTTTGCCTGCTGCTGGACGCCCAGGGGCGGATCGAGGATTTCAACGAGAACTTCGCGCTCTGCCTGGGCTACGCTCCCGGCAGCCTGACCGGGCGGAATCTGGACGAGATCATTCCGGACTACGTGAAGAAGCTGGTCTGCTACGGCGATCTGAAGCGCAGCTTCAGTGAAGGTCACCAGGCCAGTGGCATCTATCGGCTGCTGCGCGGCACCGGTGGCGTTGCCTGGCTCTACGCAATCTGGACGCCGGTGCGGGATACCGAGGGTCGGGTCAAGCAGATCCGCTGCTACGCCTATGACCGTACCGAGCAGGTGGAAACCTCCACCGAGCACTCGGGCATCATCAATGCGCTGCTGCGCTCCACCGCGGTGATCGAATTCGATCTCTCCGGCGAGGTGCTCACCGCCAACGAGCGCTTCCTGCAGGGCATGGGCTATTCGCTGGCGCAGATCGTCGGCAAGCACCATCGGATGTTCTGCAGCCGCGAAGAGGCCGAATCGGCCGACTATCGCGCCTTCTGGGAACGGCTCAACCGGGGTGACTACGTGGCCAGTCGCTTCAAGCGCATCGACAGCCATGGCCGCACGGTCTGGCTAGAAGCCTCCTACAACCCGGTGCTCAACACCCGCGGCGAGCTGTACAAGGTCATCAAGTTCGCCACCGTCATCACTGAACAGGTAGAGCAGGAGCTGGCGGTGGCCGAAGCCGCGCGGGTCGCCTTCGACATCTCCCAGACCACCGACGAAAGCGCCCGTCAGGGTGCGGCGGTGGTGCAGGACACGGTGGCGGTGATGACCCGCATCGCCGACGAGATTCAGGTCGCTGCCAACGGCATCGAAGACCTCGGTAAGCAGTCGCTGGTGATCAGCGCCATCGTCAAGACCATCAGCGGTATCGCCGAGCAGACCAATCTGCTGGCGCTCAACGCCGCCATCGAAGCCGCCCGGGCAGGCGAACAGGGCCGGGGTTTCGCCGTGGTGGCGGACGAGGTCCGGCAACTGGCCGGGCGCACCAGCAAGGCCACCGAAGAGATCGTCGGGGTGGTGCAGCAGAATCAGCAACTGGCGCAGACCGCGGTCAGCAACATGGCTGCGAGTCGGCAACAGGCGGAGCAGGGCCTGCACCTGGCCAGCAACGCTGGGGTGCGCATCACCGAGATCCAGGACGGCGCCCGCCAGGTGGTGGGCGCGGTCAGCCAGTTCGCCCGGCGGCTGAGTTAAGGCTCCTCGTCCCAGCCAGCGGCGCTGTACCACCGATAGCCCTCGGCCGTGAGCTCCAGCCAACGGCCCTGGTGGATGACCATCCGGGTGGCCACCTCGGGGCTGGCCAGGCCGGTCGCTACCAGCAGGCTGCGGATCAGGGCGCCGTGGGCCACCAGCAGGGTGGGGCCATCGAGCGCCTCCAGCAGCGGGCGAACCCGCTCGGCCGCATCCGCATAGCTTTCGCCACCTGGTACCCGAAAGGTATAGGGCTCGGCAGCGCGGCTGGCATGCTGCTCGGGATAGCGCTGGGCGATGGTGGGCATGTCCAGGCCTTCCCAGTCGCCAAAGGCCTTTTCCGCCAGGCGCGCGTCCCGGCCCAGGCTCCTTGGGGTACCGGGCAGTTGCGCGAGGATCAGTTCGAGGGTTTCGCTGGCGCGCTGCAGCGGGCTGCTCAGGCAGGCGAAGGGACCTATGTCGTAGCGTTCGCGCAGGGCTAGGCCGACGGCCTGTGCCTGGGCGCGACCGCGAGCGTTCAGCGGGATGTCCTGGCGTCCTTGCAGACGGCCGCTGGCGTTCCAGTCGGTTTCGCCGTGACGGATCACCAGCAAGGGAGTGGGCAAAGGCAAAGGCAAAGGCATCAATCCAGGGCAGTGGGTAGAGTTAGGATGAAGCGCTGACGACCGTTCTCCAGGCGGGCGATCAAACTGCCGCCATGGCCGCGGGCGATCTCCTGGGCGAGATAGAGGCCCAGCGCCAGGCCGGGGGGTCGTTGCGCGTCGGCCTGGGTCAGCGCGGGCTGGAACACTTGGGCCAGGGTAGCAGGGTCCACCGTGGCGGCGCTGCTGTTCACCTCGAGTTGGTAGCTGCGCTCTTCGAGCGCACCGCGCAGGACGAGGGTGTCCCCCGCAGGGCTCTGGACGGCGGCGTGCTCGAGCAGGGCGCCCACCGCCTGCAGGAGGCGCGGCAGATCAAGCCGGAGCGCAGCCGGCAGCACGGGCAACTCGCCGTTGAAATGCCGATCAGGAAAACGCGCCTGTAGTGTCGCGAGCAAGCTGGCGAGACGTTCGTTCACGCCATCCTCCAGCGCCAGCTTCAAGGGCAGGCCCAGCCCCAGGCGCGTCCGTACGAAGTCGGCCGCCTCGCCACAGCGCCCGGCCAGCCTGCCGGCCTCGGCTTGCCCGTCGCGGGCCTGGGAATCCTGGGTGGCCAGCGCCTGCAGCGGCCGCTGCAGGTCCTGTTCAAAAAGCACCAGCAACTGCTCGCGCAGCGTTTGGAGATCGCTGTCGCCGCGCGGTCCGGGCATTTCGTCACGGCGTTGCTCTTCGCGTGCGAGCAGCTCGCCCAGCAAGCGGGCGAACCCTTCCAGGGTGGTGATCACCGAGCCCTGTTCCAGTCGCGGAGCGGGTCGAGGATCGAAGGCGCAGAGGGTGCCGAAGAAGGTGCCATTGGGGCGGAATACGGGCACTGACAGATAGCTCTTCCAGCCATAGAGGCTGGGCGCCGGATGGTCGCAGTAGGTGGGGTTCTGTTCCACGTCGCTGATGACCACGGCGTCGTGGGAAGAGCGCACGTGATTGCAGAGGGTGGACTCGAGATCCAGCTCCGCGCCGGGTTGCAGGCCGTAGGCGATCCGATCCTCCACGGCGCAGGCGATCCAGCGCTGGTCGGTGACCTCCGCGATGGTGGCGACACCGAGGCCGCTGACCTCGCACACGACGCGCAGGAGCGCCGCGACGGAATCCAGCGACGCCAGCAGTTCAAGGCTTTCCACGGCGCTGGAGGGGTGACTGGACATGGTGTGGTAACTCTCTGACGGACAAGGCCTGAACGCTAGGCCAAGAGACGCCGGAGGGCAACCATCAGCTAGACGTCGTTGAGGTTGTTCCAGGCTACGACTAGCCGATCAGATCGGTCGCGTAGGCCAGTACGGTAAGGCAGAGCAGTAGCAGCAGCAGGTTGGCCGGGGTGATGCTTTTCATCAATGGGATCCTCTCACGCAAGGGGTTTTCCTTGTCCAGGTACACCTGGAAACGCCACGTCGGCGCGGGGGATCGCTAGGGGTGGAGCGGGTAGGTTCATCTCTGCGTCTCGATACTGCTGGCAAAGGACAGGAGTCGGAACGCCACTGTCGCCGTTCGTTCAGCGCCTGCCAGGGGAGCTGCGACATCTGGTCGAAGCGGCAGTGCGAGCGGTTCGCAGTTGCCAACGGCTGAGCAAGCCGGTAGCGTGACGCCCCATGCGAACCTTCCTCTGTCCTATCAGCGCTTATTACTACTACCTGACCAATATCGGGTGGTAGGTACTGCGCTGCATGACCGAACCGCCTAGGGCGGCTCGGTCAAGGCAACTTCTCCCGGTCTCCCTGGCACCGTCCAGCCACAGGAGACCCCATGGACAGCACCACGCAAGACCTGCTCGCCACCCTCGAAGCCCGCGGTTTCGTCCACCAGACCACCGACCGGGATGGCCTCGCGCGCGCCTTCGCTGCCGGGCCGGTGACCGGCTATCTCGGCTTCGACGCCACCGCCGACAGCCTCCACGTCGGCCATCTGCAAGGCCTGATGCTGATGCGCTGGCTGCAGCGTGCCGGCCATTCCATCCTCTTGCTGATCAGTGGCGCCACCACCCGCATCGGCGACCCCAGTTTCCGCGACAGCAGTCGCCCGGTACTCACCGACGGCCAGGTCGCCCTGAACATGGCCGGCATCGCCAAGGCCTTTCACCGCTATCTCGAAGTGGGCGATGGCCACGGTCGTGCCCAGGTGGTGGACAACGCCGAGTGGCTCGACGGCCTGGGCTACCTGGATTTTCTCGGCGCCGTGGGCCGGCATTTTTCCATCAACCGGCTGCTCACCTTCGATGCCATCAAGAATCGTCTCGACCGCGAGCACTCGCTGTCCTTTGAGGAATTCGGCTACACCCTGCTGCAGGCCTACGACTTCGTCGAGCTGTCGCGGCGCTATGGCTGCACCCTGCAACTAGGCGGCGCGGACCAGTGGGCCAACATCATCAACGGCGTGGAGCTGTCGCGCCGTCAGGGCGGCCCTCAGCTCTATGGTCTGACCATGCCGCTGCTGGCCACCCGTGATGGGCGCAAGATGGGCAAGTCGGCTCAGGGCGCGGTCTGGCTCAACGAGGAGCGGCTGTCGGCCTTCGACTTC
Organism: Pseudomonas sp. Marseille-Q7302; assembly: GCF_965111925.1. NCBI lineage: Bacteria > Pseudomonadati > Pseudomonadota > Gammaproteobacteria > Pseudomonadales > Pseudomonadaceae > Pseudomonas > Pseudomonas sp. Marseille-Q7302. The sequence continues at coordinate 2,111,867 of NZ_CBCOPK010000001.1, forward strand.
TGGCAGTTCTGGCGCAACTGCGACGATGCGGACGTCGAACGTTTCCTGGCCCTGTTCACCGAATTGCCGTTGGACGAGGTCCGCCGACTGGGCGCCCTGGGTGGCGCGGAAATCAACCTGGCCAAGACGGTGCTGGCCAACGAGGCGACGCGGCTCGCCCATGGGGAGGGGGCACAGCGCGAGGCCGAGGCGGCGGCCGCCGAGGTATTCGCCGATCGAGACGGCGCGGGTCAGCTGCCGGAAATCGCCCTGACTCGCAAAGAGCTGGAAGGGGGCGTCAGCCTGGTCGAGTTGTTGGTGGCAGCCGGGCTGCAGCCTTCGCGCAGTGCGGTGCGTCGCCTGGCGGAAGGCGGTGGCCTGCGCCTGGACGAGCAGACGGTGATGGATCCCGATATCCGTCTAACGCTGACGGACGCCGGGCGGCGGGTAAGTCTGGGCAAGAAAAGACATTTGCGCATCACGTTGACGGACTGAGGAGAAGGCTATGAATGTCTGGGTGATCGGTGCCTCGCGGGGCATAGGTTTGGGGCTGGTGGAGCGCTATCTGGCGCAGGGTGCTCAGGTGTTGGCGCTGGTGCGAGCGCCGAACGCCGCGTTGGATGCCCTGATGGCGACTGCCAAGGGCCGGCTGCGGGTGGTGACCGGCGATCTGTGCGATCCCGACCTCGGCACACGACTGCTGGAAGAGTTGCGTCCTGGCTCGCTGGATCGGCTGATCGTCAACGCCGGCATCATGGGGCCGGCAGAAGAGGACGGGCAGTGGGCGACGGTCTCGGAGCTGGGCGAGCTGTTCCTCACCAATGCCGTGGCACCCCTGCGGTTACTGGATGCCCTGGCGCCGCGAATGGCCGCCGAGGGGGTGATGGCCTGTCTGAGTTCGCAGATGGGCAGCGTCAGCCTGGCGCGGTCCGCCGAGATGCCACTCTATGGTGCCAGCAAGGCAGCGCTGAACAGCCTGCTGCAGAGCTGGGTGGCCGGGCGGCAACCGGCCTTCGCGGTGCTGGCGCTGCATCCGGGCTGGGTCCGCACCGAGCTGGGCGGGGCAAGCGCCCCGGTCGAAGTCGCCGATAGTGTGGCTGGTCTGGTCGCGACGATCGAGGCCCGGGTTGGCCAAAGCGGCAGCGCCTTTCTCGACTACCAGGGCCAGGCCTTGCCCTGGTGAGCCGGTGGCCGGATCGCTCAGGCGCGCTGAGCGATCCGGCCCTTGTCCCGCTGCGGGGGAGGGTCGAAGATGCGGGCATTACCCCCTGGGAGTGCCCTCATGCGCATCGATGATCGAACCTTCCTGGTAACCGGCGCCGGCTCCGGCCTCGGCGCGGCCACCGCCGGGCTGCTGGTGGCGGCAGGCGCCCGGGTGGCGCTGTTGGATCTGCAGGCCGATGCCGTGCAGGCCCAGGCCGAACGCCTCGGCGACCAGGCCCTGGCGCTGCCGGTGGATGTGACCGATGCCGGAGCCCTGAGCGCCGCCATCGACAGCCTTATGGAACGTTGGGGCAGTCTGCAGGGCGCGATCAACTGCGCCGGTATCGTCGGTGGCGCCCGCATCCTCGGGCGCAATGGGCCGCACGATCTGGCGGCCTTCGCCCGCATCGTCACCGTCAATCTGGTGGGCAGCTTCAATGTCTTGCGCCTGGCCGCGGCCGCTATGGCCCAAGGTGAGGCCGACGAGGGCGGCGAGCGCGGCGTGATCATCAATACCGCCTCCATTGCCGCCTTCGATGGCCAGATCGGCCAGGCCGCCTATGCTGCCTCCAAGGGTGGGGTCGCCGCGCTCACCCTGCCTGCCGCCCGTGAACTGGCCGGGCAGGGGATCCGGGTCATGACCATCGCGCCCGGGGTGTTCGAGACGCCCATGATGGCCGGCATGACCCCTGAGGTCCGCGATGCCCTGGCCGCCAACGTGCCCTTTCCACCGCGGCTCGGGCGGGGCGAGGAATTCGCCGCCCTGGTCCGCCACATCATCGAGAATCCCATGCTCAACGGCGAGGTGATCCGCCTCGACGGCGCCCTGCGCATGGCCCCGCGCTAGGAGAATCGTCATGAACGACCCCATTGTCATCGTCGCCGCTGCCCGTACGCCCATGGGTGCCCTGGGTGGCGAGCTGGCCGCGCTCTCGGCGCCGCAACTGGGTAGTGCCGTGGTTCGCGCGGTACTGGAGCGGGCCGGCTGGTCGCCCGAGCGAGTCGACGAAGTGCTGCTGGGCTGCGTCCTGCCCGCGGGCCTTGGCCAGGCCCCCGCGCGCCAGGCCGCCCTCGGCGCTGGCCTGGCCCAGACGACGCGCTGCACCACCCTGAACAAGATGTGCGGCTCGGGCATGCAGGCGACCATCCTCGGTCATGACCTGTTGCGTGCCGGCAGTGCCGAGGTAGTGGTGGCAGGTGGCATGGAAAGCATGAGCCGTGCGCCTTATCTGCTGGAAAAGGCCCGCAGTGGTTATCGTCTCGGCCATGGCGCCCTGATCGACAGCATGTTTCTCGACGGCCTGGAAGACGCCTATGAACCCGGGCGCCTGATGGGGACCTTCGCCGAGGATTGCGCCGCACGTCTGGGCATCGGCCGCGAACGCCAGGATGCCTATGCTCAGCAGTCTCTCGCACGGGCACGCCAGGCCCAGGCCAGTGGCGCCTTTGCCTCCGAGATCGTCCCGGTGGAGGTAGTGACGCGCAAGGAGACCCTGCGCCTCGACACCGACGAGCAACCCCGCCGCGCCGATCCTGCACGCATTCCCACGCTCAAGCCGGCCTTCCGCGAAGGCGGCACCGTGACCGCGGCCAATGCCAGCTCTATCTCCGATGGCGCGGCGGCGCTGCTGCTGATGCGCGCCAGCACGGCCGCTCATGAAGGTCTGGCGCCGCTGGCGACCATCCGTGGCCACGCCGCCCATGCCGGGGCGCCGGCCGACTTTCCCACCGCCCCCATCGGCGCCATCCGCACGCTGCTCGAGCGTATCGACTGGCAGTTGGGCGATGTCGACCTCTTCGAGATCAACGAAGCCTTCGCCGTGGTGGCGTTGGCCGCCCAGGATGCCCTGGGGCTGGACCCGGAGCGGCTGAACGTGCACGGTGGTGCCTGTGCCCTGGGCCATCCTATTGGTGCCTCCGGCGCGCGTATTCTGGTGACCCTGATCCAGGCGCTGCGTCACCGCGGCTTGCGTCGGGGCGTGGCCGCCATCTGCATTGGCGGCGGCGAGGCAACCGCCCTGGCGCTGGAACTCAACGACTAGACAAGGACAAGATCATGAGCGAACCCTCTGCCGAATCGACCCTGTTGCTGGACATCCAGGACCGCGTGGCCCTCATCACCCTCAATAGACCCAAGGCGCTCAACGCCCTCAATGCCCAGCTACTCACTGAGTTGGACGCCATGCTGGCGCGCCTGGACGCCGATCCCGAGGTGGGGTGCGTGGTGCTCACCGGCTCGGCCAAGGCCTTCGCCGCCGGGGCGGACATCAAGGAAATGGCCGGGCAGGGCTATCCGCAGATCTATCTGGACGACTACTTTCGCATCGCCGACCGCATCGCCGAGCGGCGCAAGCCCTTGATCGCCGCCGTGGCCGGCTACGCCCTGGGCGGTGGCTGCGAACTGGCGCTGCTGTGCGACTTCATCTATGCCGCCGACACCGCCCGCTTCGGCCTGCCGGAGATCACCCTGGGCGTCATCCCTGGCATCGGCGGCACCCAGCGTCTGACCCGTGCCCTGGGCAAGGCCAAGGCCATGGAGCTGTGCCTGACCGGTCGACAACTGGACGCTACCGAGGCCGAGCGCGCCGGCCTGGTCGCCCAGGTGTTTCCCGCCGACCAGCTCCTGGAGCGCACCCTGGAAGCCGCGCGGGGCATCGCCAGCCGTTCCCTGCCAGCGACCCTGCTGCTCAAGGAAAGCGTCAATCGGGCCTTCGAAACCAGCCTGGCCGAGGGCATCCGGTTCGAGCGCCGGGTCTTCCATTCGCTGTTCGCCAGCGCCGACCAGAAGGAAGGCATGGCAGCCTTCGTCGAGAAGCGTCCGGCGAAGTTCGAGCATCGCTAGGCAATAACGGAGGAATCAGGACGTGTCAGCCGATAGGTTAGGCGAGCGCTATCAGGCCTATCTCGACTGCCTCAATCGCCAGGCCTGGGCGGAGCTTGGCCGTCATGTCGACGAGGCCGTCGAGCACAATGGTCGGCCCTTGGGGCTGGCAGGCTATCAGGCGATGCTCGAAGGCGATCATGCCGCCATTCCTGACTTGCACTTCGCCGCGCAGCTGCTGGTGGTCGAGCCGCCCTGGCTGGCGGCGCAGCTGGACTTCGACTGCACGCCGCATGGTGAATTGTTCGGGTTGGCGGTGAAGGGTCGCCGGGTCCGCTTTGCCGAGCACGTCTTCTATCGCTTCGAGAACGGCCGCATCCGCGAGGTGCGTTCGGTGATAGATACGGCTGCCATCGCGGTTCAGCTGGCGGCGGGCTAACTGGCGCGGGTAGGGCGCTGGCGATAACCCAGGGGGCTCAGCCCCGTCCATCTGCGAAAGGCGCGCTGGAAGGAGCGAGGATCGGCGAAGCCCAGGCGCAGGGCCAGTTCGTCCAGGGGGAGGGCGCCCTGATCCAGCTGGCGGCAGGCCAGGCGGCAACGGCGCTCGTCCTTGAGGCGCTGGTAGGACTGGCCACTAGCCGCCAGCTGACGTCTCAGGGTGGCGGGCGAGAGGCCCAGGTCTGCCGCCAGGCGGACGGCATCCGGCCAGTCCTCGGGCGCACGACTGCGCAGCAGGGCGCGGATGCGGGCGATCAGGCTGGCGTCGTCTCGATAGTGCACCAGCAGATTGCCCGGCGCGGCGGCAATGAAGCGCCGCGCGTCCGTGGCAGTACGCCGGATCGGCAGGGCCAGCAGCGCGGCGTCCAGCACCAGGCAGTCGTCGTCACTGCCAAAGCAGAGCCCTGGACCGAAGCGTTGTTGGTAGTCGGCCAGCAGTTCCGCACCCGGCGCCTGAGCGGTCAGACGGATCTCCTCCAGCGGCAGGCGCCGGCCGACCAGCCAGCAGGCCAGGCCATGCAGGATCAGCCAGAGGGTGAAGCTTGCGAAGCTGCCCGGCAGACTGCCGGATGCCAGTCGCAAGGTCGCCCGCTCACCGTCGCGTTGCAGCCGCAGATCCACGCTCAGGGTCAGCCGCAGGAAGTCGGCGCTGTGCCGCAGGGCATCGCCCAAGGTCGGCTGCAGACGGGCGCTCTGGCAGAGAAAAGCAAAGCTGCCAGCCGGAAGCGGGCGCGGACCCAGGGCGAAGAATTCGTCATCGAAGCGCCGCGCCAGGCGATACCACAGCTGGCCGAACAGCGGCGCCGAGAGGCGGTCGCCGGCACCGCCAAGGAGCAGCGCCGGCAACGGGATGCCTTCGGCGGCGAGCAGCGCGTCCGGCCGCTGGCCACTTTGCCGGCACAGTCTGGCCAGGGCTTCGTCGAGAATGCCCAGGGCCAGGCTGTCGCGCGGCAGGCCGGTCACAGGTGCAGCGCACGGCCCAGGGCCCGCAGCGCCGCTTCCTGCACGGCCTCGCCCAGGGTGGGGTGGGGGTGCAGGGTGGCGGCTACGTCTTCCAGTTGCATGCCCATCTCCAGGCTGTGGGAAAAGGCCGTGGCCAGTTCCGCGACCTGCTGCCCGGTGGCCTGCCAGCCGAGAATGCGGTGGTCGTCCGCGCGGGCCACTACCCGTACGAAGCCCTCAGGAGCTTCCAGTGTCAGGGCACGGCCATTGGCGGCGAAGGGGAAGCTGGCGACCTTGGTCTCCAGGCCCTGGGCCTTGGCCTGCTCGGGGGTAAGGCCTACCACCACGATCTCCGGATCGGTGTAGCAGACCGCCGGAATGGCCACCGGCGCGAAGCGCCGACGCTTGCCGGCGATGAGCTCAGCCACCACTTCGCCCTGAGCCATGGCGCGATGCGCCAGCAGCGGCTCGCCGGTCAGGTCGCCAATGGCCCAGACGTCGGTCATGCTGGTGCGGCAGCCGTCGTCGACGCGGATATAGCGGCCGTCATAGTCCAGCGGCAGGCGGTCCAGGCCTTCGGTGCGCGGTCGGCGGCCGGCCGACACCAGGATGCGCTGCGCCGGCAGGACCTGCTCCTGGCCGTCGCTGATGGTCATTCGCAGGCCAGCGCCATCGGCCGCCAGGCCAGCGACGGTGCAGTTCAGGTGCAGTGCAATGCCCAGGCGTTCCAGCCGCTGGCGCAGCGGCGTCGTCAGCTCGGCGTCATAGCCGGGCAGCAGTCGCGACTGGGCTTCCACCACGGCGACCTGAGCGCCCAGCTTGCGATAGGCGATGCCCAGTTCCAGGCCGATGTAGCCGGCGCCCACCACGACCAGATGCTCGGGAATGTCGGTGGGCGACAGCGCCTCGGTCGCCGAGATCACGGGGCCGCCAAAAGGCAGGTTGGGCAGCTCCACCGAGGTGGAGCCCATGGCCAGTACCAGGTGCTCGGTGCGGATGCGCAGCCGCTCACCACCGGCCCGCTGCACCTCGACGGTCTTGCCGTCGAGAATCTCGGCCCAGCCTTCGACGACGGTTACCCCCTGCTTCTTGAGCAGGGCGGCGACGCCGGTGGTGAGACGGTCGACGATGCCATTCTTCCAGGCCACGGCCTGGCCGAGGTCCAGTTCCGGACGCCCGTGGCGAATGCCCAGGCTGCCCTGTTCCGCACGCCCGCAGGCCCGCTGGTATTCCTCGGCTACGTGGATCATGGCCTTGGAAGGGATGCAGCCGACGTTGAGGCAGGTCCCGCCGAGGGCGGCGCCCTCCACCAGGGTGGTGGCGATGCCCAGTTGGGTGGCGCGCAGGGCGGCGACATAACCGCCGGGGCCGCCGCCGATGATGAGGAGTCGGGTGTCCATGGCTACTCCAGGAAAAGGGTGGCGGGTTGTTCGAGCAGCTGGCGCACGGCCTGGATGAAACTGGCGGCGTCCTGGCCATCGATCAGCCGGTGGTCGAAGGAAGCGGAGAGATTCATCAGCTTGCGTGGCACCACCAGGCCATTGCGGAAGGCCGGGCGTTCGACGATGCGGTTCACGCCGATGATGGCCACCTCGGGATGGTTGATGATGGGCGTGGAGGCGATACCCCCCAACGGACCGAGGCTGCTGATGGTCAGGGTGGAGCCACCCAGCTCATCGCGCCCGGCCTTGCCGCTGCGCACCGCGGTAGCGAGGCGCGCCACCTCCTGGGCACAGCCCCAGAGATCCAGCGCCTCGGCATGGCGCACCACCGGTACCGCCAGGCCCTGTTCGCCCTGGGTGGCGATGCCCAGGTGCACCGCACCATAACGCGTCACGGTGCTGGTCTCTTCGTCGAAGCGGGCATTCATCTGCGGGAAATCCCGCACCGCCACCACCAGCGCCCGCGCCAGGAAGGGCAGCAAGGTGAGGTGTGCGCGGCGTCCCTGCCAGCGCTGATTGAGGGTGGCACGCAAGGCTTCCAGCTCGGTGACGTCCAGCTCTTCCACATAGGTGAAATGGGGGATGTGGCGCTTGGCGGCCTGCATCTTCTCGGCGATCTTGCGTCTCAGGCCGATCAGCGGGATGCGCTCCTCGCCACTGCGCCTGACGAGACCTCCGCCACCCGTGGCCGGCGGCAGACCCGCGTCGCGTTGCTGTACATAGGCTTCCAGATCGCCGTGCAGGATGCGTCCGCCCTGGCCGGTACCGGTGACGAAGCGGAGCTCGATGCCCAGGTCCCAGGCGTGCTGGCGCACTGCCGGTGACGCCAGCGGCGCACTACCCGGTGCCGGGCGGGAAGCCGGTCTATCGTCCTCGCGCTGAGACTCGAGTGCCGGACGCGGCGGAGCGGGTTCCGGCGCGGGCCTGGGCGCTTCCACCTTGGGCGCGGGTGTGGATGCCACGGGAGCGGGGCGAGTGGCCTCCCGCTGGTTGCCGTCACCGGCCACCTCCAGACGGATCAGCTCGGCGCCCACCGCCAGCACCTGGCCAGGCTCGCCACCCAGGGCCAGCACCCGGCCAACCACCGGGGAAGGAATCTCCACCATGGCCTTGTCGGTCATGACATCGGCGAGGGTCTGGTCTTCGCTGACCTCGTCCCCCACTGCCACGTACCACTTGACCAGCTCCACTTCGGCGATGCCTTCGCCGATGTCCGGCATCTTGATGACATGAGTACCCATCTCAGACCTCCATCACACGCTTGAGCGCGGCGCCGACCCGGGACGGACCCGGGAAGTAGTCCCATTCCTGGGCGTGTGGGTAGGGGGTGTCCCAGCCAGTGACCCGCTCGATGGGCGCCTCCAGGCGATGGAAACAGTGCTCCTGCATCAGCGAGACCAGCTCGGCGCCGTAGCCGCAGGTACGGGTGGCTTCATGCACCACCACGCAACGCCCGGTCTTGTTCACCGAGTCGGTGAGGGTCTGCAGGTCCAGGGGCCAGAGACTGCGGATGTCGATCACCTCGGCGTCGATGCCGGTCTCGGCGGCCGCCGCCAGGGCGACCCAGACGGTGGTGCCATAGGTCAGCACCGTGACCTGGTTGCCGGGACGCACCACGGCGGCCCGTTCCAGCTCGACCCGGTAGTAGCCATCCGGCACGGCGCTGGCCGGGTGTCCCGACCAGGGCGTCACCGGACGGTCGTGATGGCCGTCGAAGGGGCCGTTGTAGAGGCGCTTGGGTTCGAGAAAGATCACCGGGTCGTCGCTCTCGATGGAAGCGATCAATAGGCCCTTGGCATCATAGGGATTGGACGGCATCACGGTGCGCAGGCCGCAGACCTGGGTGAACATCGCCTCCGGGCTCTGGCTGTGGGTCTGGCCGCCATAGATGCCGCCGCCGCAGGGCATGCGAAATACCAGCGGTGAGGTGAACTGGCCCACCGAGCGATAGCGCAGCCGCGCCGCCTCGGAGACGATCTGGTCGATGGCCGGATAGACATAGTCGGCGAACTGGATTTCCGCCACCGGCCGCAGGCCATAGGCGCCCATGCCCACCGCGGCGCCGGCGATGCCGTTCTCCGAGATGGGCGCATCGAACACCCGCGAGGCGCCGTACTTGGCCTGCAGGCCCTCGGTGCAGCGAAAGACGCCGCCGAAGTAGCCGACGTCCTCGCCGAACACCACCACGTTGTCGTCGCGTTCGAGCATCACGTCCATCGCCGAGCGAATGGCCTGGATCATGGTAAGGGTGCTGTGGCTGCCGGCCTGGGTCGGCAGGTCGGTTTCCTGTTGTACGGTCATGGCGTCACTTCCCGAGCTGTTGGCGTTGGCGGCGCAGGTGCGGCGGCAGGTCCTGGTAGACCTCCTCGAACATGTCGGCGGCGCTGGGGGCGAGATCGCTGGCAAAGGTGCCATGGGCCTCGGCGGCCTTCTGCGCGGTTGCCACCTCGGCTTCCAGCTCGGCGGTCAGCGCCTGGTGCTGCTCGTCCGACCAGAGGCCACGGCCGATCAGGTGCGCCTTGAGCCGGTCGATGGGGTCGCCCAGGGGGAAGTGCGCCCAGTCATCGGCAGGGCGGTACTTGGCGGGATCGTCCGAGGTGGAATGGGGACCGGCGCGGTAGGTGACCCATTCGATCAGGGTCGGCCCCAGGTTGCGCCGGGCGCGCTCGGCGGCCCAGCGCGAGGCGGCCAGCACGGCGAGGAAGTCGTTGCCATCCACTCGCAGCGCGGCGATGCCGTAGCCGATGCCACGGGTGGCCAGGGTGATGCCCTCGCCGCCAGCGATGGCCTGGAAGGTGGAGATGGCCCACTGGTTGTTGACGACGTTGAGGATCACCGGCGCCCGGTAGACATGGGCGAAGGTGAGGGCGGCGTGGAAGTCTCCTTCGGCGGTGGCGCCGTCGCCGATCCAGCCGGCGGCGATGCGCGTATCGCCCTTGATCGCCGAGGCCATGGCCCAGCCCACCGCCTGGATGTACTGGGTGCCCAGGTTGCCGGAGATGGAGAAGAAACCGAGGTCGCGGTAGGAGTACATGACCGGCAGCTGGCGACCCTTGAGGGGGTCACGAGCGTTGGACAAGAGCTGGCAGATCATCTCGTCCAGCGGTGCCTCGCGGGCGATGAGGATGCCCTGCTGGCGGTAGGTGGGAAAATGCATGTCGTCCGGGCGCAGCGCCAGGGTCTGGCCGACGGCGATGGCTTCCTCGCCCAGGCACTGCATGTAGAAGGACAGCTTCTTCTGCCGCTGGGCCTTGAGCATCCGGGCATCGAACAGCCGCGTCTTGAGCATGGCGCGCAGGCCTTGCAGCAACACTTCGGGCGTTTCTTCCGTCGCCCAGGGCCCGACGGCGCGGCCATCCTCATCAAGGATACGGATCAGTTGGGTCGCCAGCTCGCGGGTATCCACCGGCGCCACGTCGATGGGCGGCTTTTCCGCGCGACCGGCGGGGCAGAGCTGCAGATAGCTGAAGTCGGTAGGGCGTCCCGGTCGGCCGCTGGGCTCGGGAACGTGCAGGCGCAGGGGTGGGTAGTCGCTCATGGCCGCCCCCTCAGGTAGGTAAGGGTGCGGGCGGGTCGCAGGACGGGTTGGCCGTCCGGGTGCGATGCAGGGTGCCACATGGTGGAGGCCTCGGCATTCTTGTTATTGGTCACCTGAGTATAGGCCGGCTCTGCTAGCCGTTTTGCCGCAATTTGGAGGTGTGCAGCAGGGTCGTTTGGTGCTATTGAACTCTCTACAAGAACAACAGTAGAGGTTTTGCACCATGGCTGGTCTGGACCGTATCGACCTGCGCATCCTCAATGCCCTGTCCGCCGATGGCCGTCTGAGCTGGCGAGATCTGGCGCAGAAGATCGGCTTGTCGCTCACCCCCACCCTGCGGCGGGTCAAGCGGCTGGAAGAGGAGCGCTACATCCAGGGGTATCACGCCCAGCTCGACGAAACGCGGCTCGCCGGCAGTGTCAGCGTCTTCGTGTCGGTACGGTTGGAAAAGCAGTCCACCGACTACCTGCGCGCCTTCGAAGGGGAGATCGTCAAGGCACCCCAGGTGATGAGCTGCTTCCAGATGACCGGGGATGCGGACTATGTGCTGCGGGTGGTGGTGCAGGACCTGGCGGCCTACCAGCGCTTCCTGGCGGAGGTACTGACCTGCATCCCGGGGGTCGCCAGCGTGACCTCGGCGTTTTCGCTCAAGGCCGTCCTGCTCAGACCGGCGCCACCCCTGTGAGCGGTTGGTAGCGCTCAGCTACCCAGCGAGCGACGAACCTGCTGCGCCTGAACGGCACAGTAGTTCGAATCCCGAAGGCGGGCGGTATCCAACATCAGCGTCACGCGACGTTGACCGGAGGGACTGCAGAGCTGCGCGGGCAAACCACCGTCCGGCGTGAGCGGGCCGAACAGGCAGGAGACGTTGGGGAGCTGGGAAACGAACTGCTGGGTAAGGGCGAGCATTGTTATTGTCCGGAATACCGAGGTGGCAATGTGACATCGCGCACACTGCCGAGGTTCCCGACCATCAGGCGCTGGGCGTCACCGAATAGGCCACGCCGTTTACCGCATCGATCAGTTGGCCGATCGACCAGGGTTTCGGCAGGAAGCGGACCTTGCACTTGATGCTGGCCGTGGACGGCGTTTCGTAGCCGGACATGACAATAATCGGCATGTCTGGCCACCGCTGGCACACTAGGTTGGCCAGCTGCGCCCCATCCATCGAACCGGGCATGCGGATGTCCGTCAATAAGATGTCGATAGTGGCGTCTTCTTTCTCCAACAGCGACAGGGCGGTGTCGGCGGAGTCAGCGGCGATGACGTTAAAGCCTTCGGGCTCGAGGATCTCGCGGACGAAATCCGCTACCAGTGGCTCGTCGTCCACCACCAGAAGAGTGGGTTGGAAGACAGGGGTTCCCGGCTGTTCTGCGCGCATGACTGGACCTTATATACAAGACATTGCTGAGCCTTGGAGGGCAAGGACCTGGGAAAATTCCCTGGCCATTCGCTAAGGATTTTGGCGTCATTTTTCTGTCTCTGCGTGCGAATTCTTCTGCCAAACGCAGCTATCCGCTCCTGCGACCCTGAGTCGCGCATATTTGGTTACGTTTGACGCAAAGGCTCTAGCGCAAGGCTTTCAGGGTCTTGCTTTCCGCCGTGACTGCCGGATGGCTGAAAGGTTTCATCTGGGTGGCATGTGACTTGTATTGGACAAGGCAACTGCAGGACGCAGAGCGCTTTTTTTGTCACGTCCCAGTGGCCCTACCTAAACCAGGCTTTGCTCGTACACAAAGGATATCGACGCCACGCCTCCCAAAGCAGTACTCGCCCATGACGCCTATCCGCTCCTTTGCTACCGCCCTCCGTCGTCCGCTCGTTGCGGCCGCTACCATTCTCGCGCTGTCCGCTGCCGTAGCCCAGGCCGAGCCTGTCAGCCTGGTCGGTCTGAATCTGTCTGGTGCGGGCTTTGCGCCCCAGGTGCTGCCCGGTATCAATGGCACCAACTACATCTTCCCGGTAGAGGCCTACTTCCAGCAATGGAGCGCGCGGGGCGTCAAGTTGATCCGTTTCCCCATCATCTGGGAGCGCCTGCAGCCGCGCCTGGGCGGACCGCTGGACAGCGCCTATGTCGCCCTGGTGAACCAGAGCTTCGGCTATGCGCAGAAGCACGGCATCAAGATCATCCTCGACCTGCACAACTACGCCCGTTATCGCGGCCAGGTAATAGGGACCAGTAGCGTGCCCTATGCCCGCTATCAGGAGATCATGACGCTCATCGCACGGCAGTGGAGCGGTCAGTCCGCGCTGTACGCCTACGACATCATGAACGAGCCCCACGATGCCATGGCCTACTGGCCGACCGCGGCCCAGTACGGCATCAATGGTGTCCGTGCCGTAGACAGCACTCGTCCGATCATCGTCGAGGGCAACGGCTGGTCGAGCGCGACCCGCTGGGCCGAGTTCAACGATGCCCTGCTAGGATTGAAGGACCCGTCCAATAACATCATCTTCTCGGCGCACTCCTACTTCGACGAGAACGCCGGCGGCAGCTACGACAAGACCGACGTCAACAAGCTGGATGCCAACTATGGCGTGACCCGTGTGAAGCCCTTCGTCGACTGGCTGAAGAAGAACGGCAAGCGTGGCTATATCGGCGAGTTCGGTGTCCCGGACAACAATCCGCGCTGGAACCTGCTGATGGACAACATGCTGGCCTATCTCAAGCAGAACTGCATTCCGGCCTCCTACTGGGCCGCCGGCCCGGGCTGGGGCAGCTACTTCATGTCGGTGGAGCCCATCAACGGCCAGGAGCGCCCGCAGTGGCCGACCCTGCGCAAGTACCTGGACGACAGCAGCTGCACCGCCATCGGTCCGATTGCCGGTGGCAGCACCGGCCCCGCGACCGGGGGCACCGCTCCCGGCAACAGCGGCTCCACGGGCGGCAATGCCGGCGCCGTCGGTAACGCGGGTAGTAGCAACAACGCGGGCAACGCAGGCAATGCAGGCAGCAACGCCGGCGTCCAGATTCCGCCGAGCACCGGGGCGACCGCGGGCACCGTCACCTCGGTGGTCAACGACTTCACCAACCCGGACTGGCACAAGGGGGTGTTCCTCAAAAAGGCCGCTATCTCGGTACCCGGTACCTCGGTCAACCGCGCGGCCTTCAAGGCCGGTGCCTACCTCACCACCGCGGACGGCCAGGTGCGCCGGATCTCCTCGGTCCAAGCCGGTAACAGCCTGGGTGTCTTCACCGAGGGCGCGCCCTTCAACGGCAACGTCGTGGGCTATCCCAAGACGGTGAGCGTGTCGCCCACCGGAGTGACCAGCGCCGCCAGCGTCAGCAGTGCCATCAACGACTTCACCAACACCGACTGGAACCGGGGCGTCTATCGCCGTGCCGCCGCCATCTCGATCCCGGCTACCGCGGCCAATCGCTCGGCTTTCAAGCTGGGTGGCTCGGTGCGGCTCGCCAACGGCCAGATCGTCAAGATCAGCTATGTGCAGGATGGGGCGAAGAATCTGGGCATCTTCCTTGATGCCAGCCGCTTGGATGCCAGCGTCGGCTACCCCAATACCCTGGTGTCCTTCAGCCGCTGACTTCCAGGATCGGGCAATAAAAAAACCCGGTGGCCGTTGGCCACCGGGTTTTTTTATTGCCTGCTCAGAGATGGATGAAGGTGGTGACCTCTTCCGGCTGCACCCGGCATTCATCCACGGCATGGATCACCCCCGTGGTCAGGGCTGCTTCCGGGCTTAGCAACCGGGCATTGGCCTTCAGGCAGCTGTGGATGTCGAGGGCCTCCGCCGCACCGGCGGTGCGCTCGGCGACGATACGGGCATAGAGGTCCAGGTCGTAGTCCAGGCACATGGCGTATTCGGCCATGCGCGCATGGTCCACCGAGTTGTTCAGGTTCCAATAGAAGGAATGGTAGAGAAACTTGCTGTGACGACTGGCGGTGCGGTGCTCGCCGGCCAGAAAGAGGATGTTGCCCATGGATTCGACGGTACCCAGGTTGTGGGTATGGACTGGCACCGGCAGGGACAACAGGAAGTTGTACATCGTGAAGCCATAGCTGCAGTCGCCGCCCATGGTGGCGATCTTGAGCAGGATGCGCGAGGCGTCCTGTTGCACCGCCTGCGAACACTGGGCGATCAGCTGGCCGCAGCTGCCGGAATTGATGGGACCGGTGAAATGGATGACATGGGTGCTCATGGGGCCTACCGACGCGCCGGGGAGCCCGACGGAGGGCAGGGCTCTATGTCCCTTGCTTCGGCCGACGTGCGGGTCGGCTTGAGCCCTGGCCGCGCCGCGCCGACGAAGCGCGCCTGGCGGGGACGGACGTGATCTAGCGCAGCAGCAACATCGGCACTTCGGTCTTGTGCAGCAGCTGGGTGGTGCGACTGCCACGCAGGAAGCGCCATACCGAGGAATGGCTGAAGGCGCCCATGATGAGCAGGTCTGCCCGGCGTTCGTCGAGATGGCGAGGGACGATGCGTTCCACGTCGCCATGGGCAACCGTGGTATCCACTCGGCAACCGGCGCTGCGCAGCAGCAGCGCCAGGTCTTCCAGGCGCTTGCGCAGGATCGGGTCGTCTTCGCCGACCCGCAGCAGGGTGCCACTCATGCCGGTCAGCAACGGACTGCGTGCCAGGGCCAGGATGCCCTGGTGGGTCGCTTCGCGGCCGTCGTAGGCGATGGTGAACTGGCGCGGCGGCTTGAAGGGGCCCGAGCACACCAGGATCGGCCGATGCACGGCGCGCACCACCGCTTCCAGCTGGCCGCCGATACCACTGTCCCCGGAGCGTTCGCCGCGCTTGCCGATCACCAGCAGCCGGGTGTCGGCTTCCAGGGTCTTGAGGGTATCGACCAACCCCTCCGGGCGACGGAGGATCTGCGGCGCCGAGGTCAGGCCCTGCTGCAACAGCCGCTGGCGGGCATTGAGCAGCAGTGCCTTGGCCATCCCGGCACCAGCGTCATCGTCGAGATAGACCGGCGTACCGTTGGCGACCTTCTTGCCACTATTAGCGGATTCCTGCACATGGAGCAGAGTGACGGGTGCATCCAGCCGTCGCGACAACCAGGCGGTGTGGTCGCAGACGCTTTCGGCGTGGGGAGAACCATCGATGCAGGCGAGCAGGGAGGCCATAGCGGTATTCCTTGGGGAGACGGGACCAGACACGATCCCAGTCCGGAGCGTAGCACCCGCCCAGCGCCTGCTGATGACGCTTGGGTGTCATCTTCGGCTTTTGCTGGGCAGGTCACGGCCGTCATCCCGGACGCCCTCACATTTCGTAGCGATCGAGTTCCCGGGTGATCAGCAAGCGCTGGATTTCACTGGAGCCTTCGTAGATCTGGGTGATGCGGATATCGCGGTAGTACTGCTCCACCGGATAGTCCTCCAGGTAGCCATAGCCGCCATGGATCTGGATGGCCTTGGAGCACACCCATTCGCCCGTCTCGGTGGCGAACAGCTTGGCCTGGGAGGCTTCGCTGAGGCAGGGCTCACCGGCCGTGCGCAGGCGCGCGGCATGCAGGATCAGCAGGCGCGCGGCGTTGAGCCGGGTGTGCATGTCGGCCAGCATGTTGGCGATGCTCTGGTGCTGGATGATGGCCTTGTCGAACTGGATGCGCTCGCGGGCATAGCCCAGGGCCGCCTCGAAGGCGGCGCGGGCGATCCCCAGGGCCTGGGCGGCGATGCCGATGCGTCCGCCTTCCAGGTTGGAGAGGGCGATGGCCAGGCCCTTGCCGCGCTCGCCCAGCAGGTTGGCCGCCGGAATACGGCAGTTGTCCAGGGTGACGGCGCAGGTGTCGGAGGCGCGCAGGCCCATCTTGTGCTCGGTGCGCTCGACACGAAAGCCGGGGGTGTCGGTAGGCACCAGGAAGGCCGACAGGCCCTTCTTGCCCAAGTCCGGGTCGGTCACCGCGAAGACGATGGCCAGGCCCGCGCGGCGCCCGTTGCTGACGAACTGCTTGCTGCCGTTCAGCACCCAGGTGTCGCCCTCCAGCACGGCCCGGGTACGCAAGTTGTGGGCCTCGGAGCCGGCCTGGGGTTCGGTCAGGCAAAAGCAGCCGATGACCTTGCCGGCGGCCAGGTCGGGCAGCCAGCGATCCTGCTGTTCGGCGTTGCCGTAGCGCAGCAGGGGACCGCAGCCCACCGAGCTGTGGATGCTCATCAGGGCGCCGAGGCTGCCATCGCCAGCGGAAATCTCCTCGACGGCCAGGGCATAGGCGACATAGTCCATGTAGGTGCCACCCCATTGCTCCGGCACCACCATGCCCAGTAGGCCGAGCTCGCCCAGCTGGGCGACCACGGTGTCGTCGATCCACTCGGCCTTTTCCCAGGCGCGGGCATGGGGCGCCACCTCACGGCGGGCGAAGTCGCGCGCCATGTCGCGGATCATGCGTTGTTCTTCGGTGAGTTCGATATCGTGCATGGAGGCCTTCCTCAGGAATGGCGGAAATCGGTGAAAAAGGCCGCGACGCGACGCGGATCCAGATCCTGCCAGCGGGCCGGATTCCAGTGGGGCGTGCGGTCCTTGTCTACCAGCATGGCGCGCACCCCTTCGACGATCTCGCCCTTTTCGAACCAGCGGCGATCCAGGTGCAGCTCCAGGGCGAAGCATTGCTCCAGCGACAGCCCGCTGCCCTGGCGCAGCAACTCCAGGGCCGTGGCGACCGCCAGCGGCGAGCGCCTATCCAGGGTGGCGAGGGTTTCCTGCGCCCAGTCGCGATACGCGGGACGGCTTTCCGCCTGCAGGCTGCCGCGCAGCTCCTCGACGGTCGCCGCGGCGAAGTGCTCGGCGATGGCCGGACGCAGGTCGGTCAGGCGGGCGGTTTCGGCCGGCGCCCCGGCGAATTCCTGGAGCAGGGCGGCAAGGTCTATCGGTCCTTGGGCCGTGGCCTCTTCCAGGCGCTGTGCCAGGGCCTCGTTACTGGCTTCCGGAACGAAGACATCGGCGAGCCCCGCGGCCAGGGCATCGGCCGGGCCGATCTGCTCGCCGGTCAGGCCCAGGTAGAGGCCGAGGTGATCCGGCAGGCGTGGCAGGAAGTGGCTGGCGCCGACATCGGGAAAATAGCCGATGGCGGTCTCCGGCATGGCCATCCGCGTACGTTCGCTGACGATGCGTAGTCGGGCGGCCTGCACCAGGCCCATGCCGCCGCCCAGCACCAGGCCATTGGCCAGTGCCAGCACCGGCTTGGGATAGCGGTGCAAGGCCAGGTCTAGGGCGTATTCCTCGGTGAAGAAAATCTGGTGCAGGTCGTCGCCACGCTGGTAGCTGTCGTACAGCGCGCGGACATCGCCGCCGGCGCAGAAGGCCTTGGGCCCGTTGCCACGCAGCACCACGACCCGCACCCCGGGGTCACCTTCCCAGTCGCGCAGCGCGCCGTGCAGGCTGCGCACCATCTCCAGGTCCAGGGCATTGAGCCCGGCCGGGCGATCGAGGGTCAGGTAGCCGACCCCGCCGCGTCTTTCCAACAGTACCTTGGCGTCGCTCATGCACCGTCCTCGTCCAGGTAGTCCTGGATGATGGCCGAGAAATCCAGGCCGCCGCCACCGGCGCGGCTGAACCGTTGATAGAGCTGCTGAGCCACCGCGCCGAGGATCACCGGCTGGCGCACGGCGCGGGCGGCCTCGGTGGCCAGGCCCAAATCCTTGAGCATCAGGTCGGCGGCGAAGCCACCCTGGTAGCCGCGCGAGGCCGGCGCCTGGGGCAGAACGTCCGGATAGGGATTGTTCACCTCCGAGCTCCAGCAGCGGCCACTACTGGTATTGATCACCCCGGCCAGGGTCTTGGCGTCCATGCCCAGGCGCGTGCCCAGGGCCATGGCCTCGGCCGCGCCGATCATGGAGATGCCGAGCAGCAGGTTGTTGGCCACCTTGGCTACCTGGCCGTTGCCGGAGGCGCCGCAGTGCACCAGGTTGCGGCCCATGGCGGCCAGCAGCGGCTGGGCGCGCTGGAAGCCGGCCTCGCTGCCCCCGACCATGAAGGTCAGGGTGCCCGCCGCGGCACCGCCGGTACCCCCGGAGACCGGGGCGTCCAGCAGCTCCAGCCCGCGTTCGGCAGCGGCCGTGGCCACCGCCCGGGCGCTGAGCGGATCGATGGTGGAGGAATCGATCAGCAGGGTACCCGGTGTCGCGTGGGCGAGCAGGCCCTCCTCGCCGAGATAGACCGTTTTCACGTGGGCCGCGGCAGGCAGCATGGTGATGATCACCTCGGCGCCGCTCTGCGCCACGGCGACAGGAGAGGCAGCGATTTCGGCACCCTCGTTCCGCAACGCTTCGAGCGCCGCGGCGGAGAGGTCATAGACGGTCAGCTGATGGCCGGCCTTGAGCAGGTTGCGGGCCATGGGCGCGCCCATGTTGCCCAGTCCCAGAAATCCCAGATGCATGCTGGCGTCTCCCGCTACTTGAGGGTGATGGTGGTGTTGACGACACCGGCGCTGCCGACATCCTGCTCGTCGGGCCAGCGTGTGGTGATGGTCTTGGTCTGGGTATAGAAAAGCACCGCCTGCTTGCCATAGGGACCGAGGTCGCCGAGCTTGGAGGCGCGCGAACCGCTGAAGGAAAACAGTGGCACCGGCACCGGGATGGGCACGTTGATGCCGACCTGGCCGACATCGATGTCTTCCTGGAAGCGACGGGCCGCGGCGCCGGAGCGGGTGAAGAGGGCGACGCCGTTGCCGTTGGGATTGGCGTTGATCAGGGCGATGGCTTCGTCGAGGGTGGCGGCGTGCATCACGCAGAGCACCGGGCCGAACAGCTCTTCGCGATACAGGGTCATCTCCGTGGTCACCCCGGAGAACAGGGTTGGACCGACGAAGTTGCCCTTTTCGTAACGGTCCACCTGGATGTTGCGGCCATCCAGCTCCAGGGTCGCGCCCTCGCTCACGCCACGCTCGATCAGGCCGCTGACCCGGTCCAATGCCTGGCAGGAGATCAGTGGGCCGACGTCGGTGCCATTCTCGTGACCCGCACCCACCTTGAGGCTGCGCGCCTTGGCCACCAGATCCGGCACCCAGCTGTTGGCTTCGCCCACCAGCACCACCACGGAAACCGCCATGCAACGCTGACCGGCCGCACCGAAGGCGGCGCCCACCAGGTTGGCCAGGGTCTGTTCGCGGGGCGCGTCGGGCATCACCACCGCATGGTTCTTGGCGCCCATCATGCATTGCACGCGCTTGCCAGCCTCGCTGGCGCGGCGATAGACATGGGTGCCGACGCGGGTCGAACCGACGAAGGACAGCGCCTTGATGTCCGGATGATCGCAGAGGGCATCCACCACCGCCGGTCCGCCATGGACCACGTTGAGCACCCCGGGCGGCACCCCGGCTTCCAGCGCCAGCTCGGCCAGGCGCATGGTCACCAGCGGATCCTGCTCCGAGGGCTTGAGGACGAAGGTGTTGCCGCAGGCGATGGCCATGGGGAACATCCACAGCGGAATCATCGCCGGGAAGTTGAAGGGGGTGATGCCGGCGCAGACGCCCAGGGGTTGCAGCAGCGTATAGGTATCCACCCCGCTGGCGACGTTATTGGCCAATTCGCCCAGTTGCAGGTTGCCGATGGCGGCCGCGTGCTCCACCACCTCAAGGCCGCGAAAGACGTCGCCCTCGGCGTCGGCCAGGGTCTTGCCCTGCTCGGCGGTGAGCAGGGCGGCCAGTTCGCTCATGTGCTCACGGATCAGCTGCTGGTAGCGCAGGAAGATGCGTGCTCGCGCGCCGATGGGCGTCTTGCGCCAGGTGGCGAAGGACGCCTTGGCACTGGCCACGGCGCGTTGCACTTCCTCGGCGGTGGCGAAGGGCACCCGCGCCAGCACCTCCTGCGTCGCCGGATTGATCACCTCGCGGCCTTCGCGGCTGGTGGAGGTGACGAATTGGCCGTCGATCAACAGCGGCACGTCTTGGATGGCGGTCTGGGTCATGACAGGGATTCCTGGGCGGTGGCAACGGAGGCCGGGGCAGGGTGGTTGGCGAAGTCTTCTTCGGCATAGTCGTGGAGCTCGGCTGCGCCAGCCGCGCGGCGCTGTGCCTCGCCCAGGCGCAGCTCGATGCGGCGGATCTTGCCGGACAGCGTCTTGGGCAGTTCGCTGACGAATTGGAGGCGGCGCACCCGCTTGTAGGGCGACAGGCAGTCGCGAGCAAAGCCGAGCAATTCCCGCGCAAGGGCGGCCGAGGGCTGCTGGCCGGCGGCGAGGATGACGAAGGCCTTGGGCACATTGAGACGCAAGGGGTCCGGGCTGGGCACCACGGCCACCTCCATCACCGCAGGGTGCTCGATCAGGGCGCTTTCCAGTTCGAAGGGGCTGATGCGGTAGTCCGCCGACTTGAAGACGTCATCGGCGCGCCCGACAAAGGTGATGTAGCCATCGACATCACGTACCGCGGTATCACCGGTACGGTAGTGGCCGTCGCGCATCACCTCGGCGGTTTTCTCCGGGCTGTCCTCATAGCCCAGCATCAAACCGGCTGGCCGTGGCTGGAGCGACAGGGCCACCTCGCCGTCATCGCCTGGTTGGCCGTCGGCATCCAGCAACTCGACGTGGCACCCGGGCAGCGGACGCCCCATGGAACCGGGCTTGAGCGGTTGGCCCGGGGTGTTGCCGACCAGCGCCGTGGTTTCCGACTGGCCGAAGCCATCTCTCAGGGTCAGGCCCCAGGCATCCTGCAGGCTGTCGATGATCTCCGGATTGAGCGGCTCGCCGGCGCCAACGAGTTCGCGCAGGTTGAGGCGATCGCGATAGGCGGTGAGATCCTCCTGGATCAGCATGCGCCACACGGTCGGCGGCGCGCAGAGGCTGGTGACTGGGTAGCGCGCCAGCACCTCCAGCAGCGCCTGGGGCTTGAACCGCGGCACATCATGGATGAACACGCAGGCACCGGCGTTCCAGGGCGCGAAGACGCAGCTCCAGGCATGTTTGGCCCAGCCGGGGGAAGAGATGTTGAGGTGCACATCGCCCGGTTGCAGGCCGATCCAGTAGAGAGTGGACAGATGCCCCACCGGATAGCTGCTATGGCTGTGCAGGACCAGCTTGGGGCGCGAGGTGGTTCCCGAGGTGAAATAGAGCAGCAGCGGATCCTCGGCCCGGGTCGGCCCATCCGGCAGGAAGTCGCTGGCACAGGCGGCCGGTGCATAGGGTTGCCAGCCGGCCACGGGCGTCCCGACGCAGATGCGGGTAAGGCCGGGGTCCAGACTGGCGCAACGCGCCGTATGAGCACTGCCCACCACCAGGTGGGCGATGCGCCCCCGCGCGACCCGATCCTGCAGATCGGCATCACTGAGCAGGGTGGTGGCGGGTACCACCACTGCCCCCAGTTTGAAGGCGCCCAGCAGGGTTTCCCACAGCGCCACCTCGTTGCCCAGCATCACCAGGATGCGTTCGCCACGACGAACGCCCTGGCTGCGCAGGAAGTTGGCAGTGCGATTCGAGGCCTGGGCCAGCTCGGCGAAGCTGTAGCGTTCTTCACGGCCCTCGGCATCGAGTCGCCACAGTGCCGGACCGGAATGCTCTTCGGCCAGGCGATCGAAATGGTCCAGCGCCCAGTTGAAATGCTCCAGCTGCGGCCACTGGAAGTCCCGGACGGCAGTGGCATAGTCGGTGCGATGGCGCAGCAGAAAGTCGCGGGCCTCACGAAAGGCATCTCCGGTCGTCATGACGGATACCTCGCGATATCGATGACCAAGGGAGGGTGGCGAAGTCCGGCGTGGCCCCCGGACAGGGCGTGATCGTGGGTCATGGATGCCTGCTCTTTATTGTTGTTGGCTAGCAGCGGGTCGCGCCGTCACCACTCGTGACGCGCCCTGGTAAGCAGTATAGTTCCGGCAAAAGTCTCTTGGCTTCCGACAAAAACGCCCGACCGACATGCAAAAATCCAATAACCCGGCAGCGCGTCTCGACTGGGACGATCTCAGATTCTTCCTTGAAGTCGCCCGCACCCAGAAGGCCAGCGCCGCGGCGCGGCGGTTGGGGGTCGACTACACCACCGTCTCGCGGCGTATCTCGGCCCTGGAAAAGGCGCTCGGTGCCCTGCTGTTCGAGAAATCGCGCAGTACCGGCTTCAGCCTCACCATGGAAGGCCAGCGCCTGCTGGTGCACGCCGAAACCCTGGAAAGCACCCTGCAGACCGCCTGCGAGCAGATATCGGATACGCGTCTGGCACCTTCCGGCCAGGTGCGCATCGGCGCGACCGAGGGCTTCGGCAGCTACTTCGTCGCACCCCAGCTGAGCTTTTTCCAGGATCGCTATCCCGGCATCACCCTGGAGGTGCTCCCGGTTCCGCACTTCGTCAACCTCTCGCGTCGCGAGGCCGACATCGCCATCACCCTGGAGCGCCCCGAGCGCGGGCCCTATGTCTGCCGCAAGCTGTGCGACTACCGCCTGCGGCTGTATGCCACCGCCGACTACCTGGCCAGGCACCCGCCCATTACACAGCTCGCGGACCTGCGGCGGCACAGGTTCATTACCTATGTCGACGATCTCGCCTTCAGCCCCGAGCTGCTCTACCTGGAACGCATCCTGCCGGAGGCCAGCAGCAGCCTGCGCAGCACCAGCGTGATCGCCCAGTACCAGGCCGCCCTATGCGGCCACGCCCTGGCGATCCTGCCCTGCTTTGTCGCCGAGCCCGATGCGCGACTGGTGGCGCTGTTGCCGGAGCAGATCCAGATCACCCGGCAATTCTGGCTCTACTACCGCGAAGATTTACGCCGCCTGCGTCGCATCACCCTGGTCACCGACTATTTGCGCGCCTGTACCGATGCCAATCGCGACTTCCTGCTGGGCGAGACCCGCAGCCCTCGCCTGGGTTGGCCAGAGACTTGAAGTCCGTCACCGACCGGCTGGGCACCCCTGACCGGGACTGGGGTCTCAGAGCTGTGGGTCGTCCGTCGACGGCCTCCAGTCAACAGATGGGAACGGCAATGGAACGATATCAGGCATTGAGTCAGGCGCTGAGCAAGGCGGCCGAGCGTGAGGAAGCCTATTGGCAGGAACTGGAGCGGCGCCTGCATGAGTTGCCGGATTGCTTCACCCGCTATCTGGGGCTGAACTCCGCGGATCAGGTGGACGCCGGGCTGGGCCTGGAAAAACGCGTCGATGGCAACATCGTCCGCGAGATGGAGGTCTATGCCCGCTACGACCTCACGGTGATCGTCGATGACCTGGCCGGTACGCCGCAGACTTTCGCCATCGGCCTGTCCTTCTTCTATACCAACGAGCATTTCGTGTTGAAGGAGCGTGATGGGGAATTCTCCGTTGCCCTCGAACCGCAGGACGATCCCGATCGATTCTGGGACGAAGGCTGCCGCGAGATCTACGATTCCCTGGCACGCCGGATCCGCAGCAAGACCCTGCCCGCCATCGAGTAGGAGAGGGCGGCCGCTCGGGCCGCCGCTTTTCAGACGGGAGTGACCAGGGTCCCGTCAGTGAAATAGCCCTCCACATTGGCCAGCACCAGATCGGCCATGGCCTGGCGTGTCTCCCGGGTGCCACTGCCTAGGTGCGGGGTAAGTACCACGTTATCCAGCGTCAGCAAGGCCTCGGGGACTTGGGGCTCGTCGGCAAAGACGTCCAGCCCGGCGCCGCCCAGGGCTCCCGACTGCAACGCCTCCACCAGGGCCTGCTCATCGACCACACTGCCCCGGGCGATATTGATCAGATAGCCACGCGGACCCAGGGCCGCAAGAATGCCGGCGTCGATCAATCCATCGGTGGCAGGGCCGCCAGGCAGCGACAGCACCAGGAAGTCCGCGGCCTTCGCCAGTTCTTCGAGACTGGCATGATACTGGTAGGGCACATCTGTCTGTTGATGACGGCCGTGATAGGCCACGTCCATACCGAAGGCTTGCACCCGGCGGGCGATGCTCTTGCCGATGTTGCCCAGGCCGACGATGCCACAGGTCTTGCCGGCCAGGCGCGAGGTCAGCGGAAACTTGCCCGAGCGCCAGTCGCCTCGGCGCACGAAACGATCCGCGGCGCTGATGCCACGGGCGACGTCGATCAGCAGGGCGAAGGCGGTATCGGCTACGCAATCGTCCAGCACGCCCGGGGTGTTGCTCACCACCACGCCCAGGTCTCGGGCGGCGGCGATGTCGATGCTGTCATAACCCACCCCGAAGCTGAACACGGCTTTCAGGCCGGGAAGGGCGCTCATCAACTCGCGGGTCGCACCGTGTACGCCGGAAGTCACCAGGGCGCCAACCTCCTGGCCCCGCTCGCTTAGCAACTTGGCCTGATCCGGTGCCTCCCAGAGGCGCAGTATCTCGTGGCGTTCAGCCAGGGCGTCTTGTAGCGCAGGCAGCAACGGGCCCACCTGCAGCAGCACGGGGCGATCTTTCTGTTCAGCCATCTCTAGTCTCCTTGAAAAAGAAGGGGCGGCGAACCCGCCCCTCTGATCGATTGGCCTCAGCCCAGCAGCTGGATGCCAAGCTGGATCGCGACCCAGATCGCCAGCAGGGTGGCGAAGCCCAAGGCGAGGTTCTCGAACCAGTTGTTGCGGTATTTATCGCCCAGCAGCGACTTCTGGTTGGACATGATCAACAGGCCCAGGGAGATCACCGGCAGGCCGACGATGTTCAGGGCATTCACGCCGATGGTCAGGGTCACGAAGTCGGGCATGCCTGGCAGCGACCACACCAGCGGCGTCACCAGAATGAAGAGCATGAACCACTTGTGCAGCGGGTCCTTGTGGAAGGTCTTGCCATAGCGCTCGCGGCGCTCCGGACGGATGTGTTGCAGGGCGTCGGTTATCAGCATGGGGAAGGCGGTGGTCTTGCCCACCACGCTGGCGAACAGGGTGGCGAAGACGCCGGTGAAGAAAATCAACCAGCCGCCCGAGCCGAAGAACAGTTCCAGCGCCGAGCCCAGGTCATTCAGGGTGTTCACCTGCAGGCCGTTGGGTCTGAGGATTTCCACGCCAACAACCCAGATGGCCAGGTTGATGATGATGCCAACCACCACGGCGAACAGCAGGTCGTTGCGCTGGATGCGCTTGTGCTCCGGGCCGGTCCAGCCCTTTTCCTTCATTACATAGGGATGCACGAAGTTGGCGATGGAGCCGGCCACGGCGCCAATGACCGACACGGCCACCAGCAGAGCCCCATGCACGCCTTCGTCCGGTGGAATGCTGAAGCCGATGGTGCCGCGCAGGATGCCGCCCAGGTCCGGGCCCGACATCACCGCCAGGGTGATGAAGGCCAGGGTCATGACCGCCAGCAGCACCTTCATCACGCCTTCGATCAGGGCATAGAAGTTGCGCCCCACCAGCAGCCAGACCGCGATCACCACCGCCACCGAGCAGAGCAGCGGATAGTCGACATGGAGGAGGGTAGCCAGGGCCTCGCCAGCGCCCTTGAGCATGTAGGCGTTGGTCAGGTGCCCCATGACGAGCGCGTACCCGAGCATGAACCAGGCGAACACCGGGTGCAGCTGGGCATAGCCTTCGAGGATCGACATGCCCTTGTTATTGCACAGCTGGAAGCGCGCGATGATGTTGACGATGAGAAAGCGCAGCAGCAGGGAAACCGCCAGCACCCACATCATGGCGTAGCCGTAGTTCGCCCCCGCCACCGAGGAGGTGATGAGGTCGCCAGCGCCCAGCCAGGACAATACGGCGATGATGCCGGGGCCGAGCAGTTTCGCCATCCGGCGCAGGCCGGAGCTGTGTTCCTGGGCAACGGGTACGGATTTATCGACGGAACCGGATCGCTCCATGGGGCAACTCTCCTAACGATTGTTGTTGTTCTGGATGAGGCCTCGGGAGGCCTTATCGTTAGCTTGCCCTTTCAGGGTTTAGCACTACATACGATGTCGTACAACTAATGGCGGGCTACAAAATGTTGCCTTTGGTCAGGTAAGGCGTCGCCGGATCGTGGACTGCCTTACGTACCGCTGGATCAAGCCAGGTGACTTCGCTTGAGACTGTCTCTAGAATGGTCGCCCTTGATTCTGGGGGGTCGGAAAGCCGGCCTGTTCTTGTGCCACGAGGAATATCCATGCAAGTTTCCGTTGAAAACACCTCTGCTCTCGAGCGTCGCATGACCATTGGCGTGCCGGCCGAGCGTATTGAAACCGAAGTGAACAAGCGTCTGCAGCAGACTGCCCGACGCGCCAAGGTTCCCGGTTTCCGCCCGGGCAAGGTACCCATGAGCGTCATCCGTCAGCGCTACGAAGCCTCGGCGCGTCAGGAAGCCTTGGGTGATCTCATTCAGGAAACCTTCTACGAAGCCGTCGTCGAGCAAAAGCTCAATCCGGCCGGCGCACCCGCCGTCGAACCCAAGGTGTTCGAAAAGGGCAAGGATCTGGAATACGTCGCGACCTTCGAAGTCTTCCCCGAATTCGAAGTCAAGGGTCTGGACGGCATCGAGATCGAGCGCCAGGACTCCAGCGTCGAAGACGCCGACATCGACAAGATGCTCGACGTGCTGCGCAAGCAGGGCACCCGTTATGAAGTCGTCGACCGCGCTGCCGCTACCGACGACCAGGTCACCATCGACTTCGTCGGCACCCAGGATGGCGAAGCCTTCTCCGGTGGTTCCGCCGAGGGCACCAAGCTGGTCCTGGGCTCCGGCCGCATGATCCCCGGTTTCGAAGACGGTCTGGTCGGCGCCAAGGCTGGTGAGGAGCGCGTGCTCGACCTGACCTTCCCCGAGGACTACCAGAACCTGGACCTGGCCGGCAAAGCTGCCCAGTTCAAGGTCACCGTCAAGGAAGTGGCCGCTCCCGAGCTGCCCGAGCTGAACGAAGCCTTCTTCAAGCAGTTCGGCGTGGAAGAGACCACCGTCGAAGGGTTCCGCGCCGAAGTGCGCAAGAACATGGAGCGCGAACTGCGCCAGGCCCTGAAGACCAAGGTCAAGAACCAGGTCATGGACGGTCTGCTGGCCGCCAACCAGATCGACGTACCGGCTGCCCTGATCAGCAACGAAGTGGATCGTCTGCGCGTGCAGGCCGTCCAGCAATTCGGCGGCAACATCCAGCCCGACCAGCTGCCGGCCGAACTCTTCAGCGAGCAGGCCAAGCGCCGCGTGCTGCTGGGCCTGATCATCGCCGAGATGGTCAAGCAGTTCGAACTCAAGCCCGATGACGCCCGCGTTCGCGAGCTGATCGAGGAGATGGCCGCTGCCTACCAGGAGCCCGAGCAGGTAGTGAAGTGGTACTACCAGAACGAGCAGCAGCTGAACGAAGTGCGTTCGGTTGTACTGGAAGAACAAGTCGTGGATACTGTCCTCAAGCAGGCAAAAGTCACCGACAAGCAGGTCTCCTACGAGGACGCGGTCAAACCGACCGAGGCTCCGCAAGCAGCCTGATCTGCCTCCAGTTGCTAGTTCACCTAAGCCAGCCTCGTGCTGGCTTATGTGTTTTTGACAGGTTATCCAGATAGGGAGCTAGTGCAGGACATGTCCCGCAACTCATACATGCAATCCATGCCCGATATTCAAGCCGCTGGCGGTCTGGTACCCATGGTGGTGGAGCAATCCGCCCGTGGCGAGCGCGCCTATGACATCTACTCCCGGCTGCTCAAGGAGCGGGTCATCTTCCTGGTCGGCCAGGTCGAGGACTACATGGCCAACCTGGTCGTCGCCCAGCTGCTGTTCCTGGAAGCGGAGAATCCTGACAAGGACATCCACCTCTATATCAACAGCCCGGGTGGCTCGGTGACCGCAGGCATGTCGATCTACGACACCATGCAGTTCATCAAGCCCGACGTCTCCACCATCTGCATCGGCCAGGCCTGCAGCATGGGTGCCCTGCTGCTGGCAGGCGGCGCCGCCGAGAAGCGCTTCTGCCTGCCGCACTCGCGGATGATGATTCACCAGCCCCTGGGCGGCTTCCAGGGTCAGGCGTCGGACATCGAGATTCACGCCCGTGAAATTTTGACCATCCGTGAGCGTCTGAACAAGGTGCTGGCGCATCACACCGGTCAGCCCATGGACGTGATCGCCCGCGATACCGACCGTGACAACTTCATGAGTGGCCCCGAAGCCGTTGCCTACGGTCTGATCGACAAGGTCCTCGAGAAGCGCAACATCCCCGCCTGACCCCGCCTCGACCACCTGCCCAGACGCCGGTCGTTTGGGCGGGTAGGCTTGAAAAACCGTGCAATAGGCTCCATCTTGTTGATGTAAGCACATTCCATTGGATCGATCGAATGACAGATACGCGCAATAGCGACGATAACGGCAAGCTGCTTTACTGCTCCTTCTGCGGCAAGAGTCAGCACGAAGTACGTAAATTGATCGCTGGACCCTCCGTCTTCATCTGCGACGAATGCGTCGACCTGTGCAATGACATCATCCGCGAGGAAGTCCAGGAAGCGCAGGCCGAAAGCAATGCGCACAAGCTGCCAGCGCCGAAGGAAATCAGCGCCATCCTCGACCAGTATGTCATTGGTCAGCAGCGTGCCAAGCGGGTCCTCGCCGTTGCCGTCTACAACCACTACAAGCGTCTGAATCAGCGCGAGAAGAAAGACGACGTCGAGCTGGGCAAGAGCAATATTCTGCTCATCGGCCCGACTGGCTCGGGCAAGACGTTGTTGGCGGAAACGCTGGCGCGCCTGCTCAACGTACCTTTCACCATCGCCGATGCCACCACTCTGACCGAAGCCGGTTACGTGGGTGAAGACGTCGAGAACATCATCCAGAAGCTGCTGCAGAAGTGCGACTACGATGTGGAAAAGGCCCAGATGGGCATCGTCTACATCGACGAGATCGACAAGATCTCGCGTAAGTCCGACAACCCCTCCATCACCCGTGATGTCTCGGGCGAGGGTGTGCAGCAGGCGCTGCTGAAGCTGATCGAGGGTACCGTGGCGTCGGTTCCGCCCCAGGGTGGCCGCAAGCATCCCCAGCAGGAATTCCTGCAGGTGGATACGCGCAATATCCTGTTCATCTGCGGCGGTGCCTTCGCTGGCTTGGAAAAGGTCATTCAGAACCGTTCCACCAAGGGCGGCGGTATCGGCTTCAACGCCGAGGTCCGCAGTCAGGAACTGGGCAAGAAGATCGGCGAATCCCTGCGTGATGCCGAGCCCGAGGATCTGGTCAAGTTCGGCCTGATTCCCGAGTTCGTCGGTCGTCTGCCGGTCATCGCGACCCTGGACGAACTGGATGAGCCAGCGCTCATGCAGATCCTGACCGAGCCGAAGAACGCCCTGACCAAGCAGTACGCCAAGCTGTTTGAAATGGAAGACGTCGACCTGGAGTTCCGCCCCGATGCACTGAAGGCGGTCGCTCGCAAGGCACTGGAACGCAAGACCGGTGCCCGCGGCCTGAGGTCCATCCTCGAAGGCATCCTGCTCGAGACCATGTACGAGATTCCTTCACAGAAGGAAGTCAGCAAGGTGGTCATCGACGAGAGCGTCATCGACGGGAGTTCCCAGCCGCTGCTCATCTATGAGAACACCGAGCCCGCCAAGGCGGCGCCAGACGCGTGACAAAAGGGGCTTCGGCCCCTTTTTCATTTCAGCGACGGTTGTATTTTGCGGCGGCCAACCTCATGTTAGGGAAAACCGAGGCCTTAACCGCATCTGCGGCCGATTATTTGCCGAGACCCGTACCCCATGACTACGACGATAGAACTTCCCCTGCTGCCCCTACGAGACGTAGTGGTCTATCCCCACATGGTCATCCCATTGTTCGTCGGAAGGGAAAAGTCCGTCGAGGCCCTCGAGGCCGCCATGGCTGGCGACAAGCAGATCCTGCTGGTCGCACAGAAGAATCCCGGCGATGACGATCCCGCCGCGGATGACATGTATCACATGGGTACAGTCGCGACCGTTCTCCAGCTGCTCAAGCTTCCTGACGGTACCGTCAAGGTCCTGGTCGAAGGCGAGCAGCGCGGCCGCATCGAGTCCTTCGTCGAGAACCAGGCCTATGCCCGTGCCCTGGTGACCCTGATCGACGACAGCGAAGCCCCGGACCGCGAGTCCGAGGTCTTCTCGCGCAGCCTGATGAGCCAGTTCGAGCAATATGTTCAGCTCGGCAAGAAGGTACCGGCTGAGGTCCTGTCTTCGCTCAATAGCATCGAAGATCCCAGCCGCCTGGTCGACACCATGGCTGCCCACATGGCGCTGAAGATCGAGCAGAAGCAGGAAATCCTCGAGATCACCGAGCTCGGCGCGCGCGTCGAGCACGTGCTGGCCCTGCTGGATGCGGAAATCGACCTCTTGCAGGTGGAAAAGCGCATCCGTGGTCGCGTCAAGAAGCAGATGGAGCGTAGTCAGCGCGAGTACTACCTCAACGAGCAGATGAAGGCCATCCAGAAAGAACTGGGTGACATCGACGAAGGCCACAACGAGGTCGAGGATCTCAAGCGCCGCATCGACGCCGCGGGTCTGCCCAAGGATGCCCTGGCCAAGGCCACTGCCGAGCTGAACAAGCTCAAGCAGATGTCGCCCATGTCGGCCGAGGCCACCGTGGTGCGTTCCTACATCGACTGGCTGGTGAACGTGCCGTGGCAGGCCGAGAGCAAGGTCCGTCTGGACCTGGGCCGTGCCGAAGAGGTCCTGGACAAGGACCACTATGGCCTCGAGGAAGTGAAAGAGCGCATCCTGGAATACCTCGCCGTGCAGAAGCGCGTGAAGAAGGTGCGGGGCCCGGTGCTGTGCCTGGTCGGTCCACCCGGTGTGGGCAAGACCTCCCTGGCCGAATCCATCGCCCGCTCCACCGGCCGCAAGTTCGTGCGCATGGCCTTGGGTGGCGTGCGTGACGAAGCCGAAATCCGTGGTCACCGTCGTACCTACATTGGCTCCATGCCGGGTCGTCTCATTCAGAAGATGACCAAGGTCGGCGTGCGCAATCCGCTGTTCCTGCTCGACGAAATCGACAAGATGGGCAACGACATGCGTGGCGATCCCGCCTCCGCGCTGCTCGAGGTCCTGGATCCGGAGCAGAACCACACCTTCAACGACCATTACCTCGAAGTCGACTACGACCTCTCCGACGTGATGTTCGTCTGCACCGCCAACTCCATGAACATTCCGGCGCCACTGCTGGACCGTATGGAAGTCATTCGCCTGCCCGGTTACACCGAGGCGGAAAAGGTCAACATCGCCACTCGCTACCTGATTCCCAAGCAGGTCAAGGCCAATGGCCTGAAGAAGGACGAAGTGGCCTTCGACGAAGACGCCCTACGTGACATCATTCGCTACTACACCCGTGAAGCGGGCGTGCGGAGTCTGGAGCGCCAGGTAGCCAAGGTCTGTCGCAAGGTGGTCAAGCAGCATGCCCTGAGCAAGGAGCGTACTGCCAGCGTCACCGTGGATACCCTGGAGCACTGGCTGGGCGTGCGCAAGTTCCGCTATGGCCTGGCCGAGCAACAGGATCAGATCGGCCAGGTGACCGGCCTGGCCTGGACCCAGGTGGGTGGTGAACTCCTGACCATCGAGTCCGCTGTCGTCCCCGGCAAGGGCCAGATGATCAAGACCGGCTCCCTGGGTGATGTCATGGCCGAGTCCATTACCGCGGCCCTGACCGTGGTGCGCAGTCGTGGTCGCAGCCTGGGCATTCCCAAGGACTTCCACGAGAAGCACGACATCCATATCCACGTTCCCGAAGGCGCCACGCCGAAGGACGGTCCGAGTGCCGGTATCGGGATGTGCACGGCGCTGGTCTCGGCCGCCACCCGCATTCCGGTGCGTGCCGACGTGGCCATGACCGGCGAGATCACCTTGCGCGGTCAGGTACTGGCCATCGGTGGGCTCAAGGAAAAGTTGCTCGCGGCCCATCGTGGCGGCATCCGTACCGTGATCATTCCGGAAGAAAACGTCCGGGATCTGCGGGACATTCCGGACAACATCAAGGCTGACTTGCAGATCAAGCCGGTCAAATGGATTGACGAGGTCTTGGAGGTTGCGCTGCAATACACGCCGGAGCCGCTTCCGGACGATGGTCCGGAGCTCGTCAGCAAGGACGAGAAGCGGGATCAGGAAGGCAAGGAGCGCGTCAGTACCCACTGACGGCGTACCTGGGCTTGATGGGCGGGCCGCCAGACGAGGTTGCTGGTGTTCCGCCGTCCTGCTGGATGCAAGGTCCTTGATCGACGAAAAGGCGCATCTCGAGATGCGCCTTTTCGCTATTTGCTATTCGACGATTTCGCCATGGCCGGTCTGGCCACAGCTCGTGGGGGGAACATGCTACAAAACATCAGGGACCGTTCGCAGGGATGGATTGCCAAAGTCATCATCGGATTCATCATCCTGCTAATGGCATTGACCGGCTTCGAAGCGATCATTCGTGCGACGGGTCACCAGGGCGCCGTTGCCCTGGTCAACGGCGACGAGATCAAGCAGACGGAGCTGGCCCAGGCCGTGGAAATGCAGCGTCGCCAGCTGCAACAGCAACTGGGGCAGGGGTTCGATCCGTCCACCCTGGATGACCGCCTGCTGCGTGAGTCCGCCCTAAAGGCGCTGATCGACAAGCAATTGCTGCTGCAGAGCGCCAAGGCCGATCGCTTCGCTTTCTCCGAACAGGCGCTGGATCAGCTGATCCTCAACACCCCCGAATTCCAGACCGAAGGGCGTTTCGATCCCCAGCGCTTCGATCAGGCCGTTCGCCAGATGAACTACAACCGCCTGCAATTCCGGGATCTGCTGCGTGACGAGATGCTGATCGGTCAGCTGCGCGCCGGCATCGTCGGCAGTAATTTCGTTACCGATGCCGATATCGAGACCTTCGCGGCCCTCGAGCGCCAGACCCGTGACTTCGCCATGCGTACCGTCAAGGCTTCCACCAGCGGTATCGTGCCGACGCAGGAGGAGATTCAGGCGTACTACGACAGCCATAAGAATGACTTCATGACGCCCGAGCAGGTGATCATCGAGTACGTGGAGCTGAAGAAGGACGCCTTCCTGGCCAAGGCCAAGGTGGACGAAAGCCGCCTGCAGGCGGCCTACAAGTCCGAAATCGCCAATCTGTCGGAGCAGCGTGACGCTGCTCATATCCTCATCGAGGTCAACGACAAGCAGAATGACGAGCAGGCCAAGGCCAAGATCAAGCAAATCCAGGAGCGCCTGAGCAAGGGTGAGGACTTCGCCAAGCTCGCCAAGGAGTTCTCCCAGGATCCGGGCTCGGCAGCCAATGGCGGTGACCTGGGCTTTGCCGGTCGCGGTGTCTACGACCCGGCCTTCGAAGAGGCGCTGTATGCCCTCGCGCCGCATCAGGTATCCGCGCCGGTGCGCACCAGCTTCGGCTGGCATCTGATCAAGCTGCAAGGGGTCCAGGCGCCGGATGTGCCCACCCTGGCCAGCGTTCGGCCACGCCTGGAGCAGCAACTGAAGGCGGAAGACGCTGATCGGCTGTTCGTGGAAGCAGGTCGTAAGCTGGAAAGCTCTGCCTATGAGGCCTCCGACCTGAGCCAGCCGGCCCAGGAGCAAGGCCTTCAGGTCAAGACCAGTGCTCCCTTCGGTCGTGAGGGTGGTGAGGGTCTCATTGCCAATCGTCAGGTGATCGAGGCGGCTTTCAGCGAGGACGTGTTGCGCAACGGCGCCAACAGCGCCGCCTTGCAGCTCGATCCGGATACCCTGGTGGTCATTCGCGACAAGGAGCACCGCACGCCGCAGCTGCAGCCCCTGGACGCGGTCAAGAAAGAGATCGTGACCCGCTTGAGCCAGGAAAAGGCCACGGCCGTCGCCAAGCAGACTGGCGAAGAGCAGCTCAAGGCCCTGCGTGACGGCGGTAAGGCGCCGGCAGGCGACTGGCGCACCGTCGAAGCGGCTACCCGCAATCAGGAGGGCGTCGATCCCCAGGTACTGCAAGCGGTGTTCCGCATGGCCCAGCCGGAAGCCGACAAGCCGTCCTATGCCGGTATCAGCCTGCGAAACGGCGACTTCGTGCTGCTGCGCCTGCAGGGCGTCGGGGTACCCAAGGAAGCCCTGAGTGCCGAGGACAAGGCGCTCTATCGTCGCTACCTGGCCTCGCGAGCCGGACAGGTCGACTTCGCGGCCTATCGCCGGGCCCTGGATGCCAAGGCCGAGATCAAGCATCTCTGATACGAAAAAAGCCCGGGAAACCGGGCTTTTTCTTGAGGGGCATCCAGAGCGCCGGATGCCGTGCGGCCTGCCAGGCCAGAGGCCGGGAAGGGAGGAGGGGGCTCGTTGCCGGCGTTCTACTGGACGAGTTCCTGCTCGTCGAACAGGTCGTCGAAGAGCATGGTCGACAGATAGCGCTCGCCGGAATCCGGCAGGATGACCACGATGGTCTTGCCCTGCATCTCCGGCGTCTCGGCCATACGGACCGCCGCAGCCATGGCGGCACCGCAGGAGATGCCGCAGAGGATGCCTTCCTCGCGCATCAGGCGCTGGGCCATCAACTTGGCTTGCTCATCGCTTACCTGCTCGACGCGATCGACCATGGCGAGGTCCAAATTGCCGGGTACGAAGCCGGCCCCGATGCCCTGGATCTTGTGCGGGCTGGGTTTCACTTCCGCACCGGCAAGGGTCTGGCTGATGACCGGCGAGGTTTCCGGCTCCACGGCGACCGAGAGGATCGGCTTGCCCTTGGTGTTCTTGATGAAGCGCGAGATGCCGGTCAGGGTACCACCGGTACCGACGCCGGCTACCAGTACGTCGATGGCACCATCGGTATCGTTCCAGATTTCCGGGCCGGTGGTCTTTTCATGGATGGCCGGATTGGCCGGATTATCGAACTGCTGCGGCATGAAGTAGCGATCGGGCTCGCTTTCGGCGATCTCCCGTGCCTTGTCGATGGCGCCCTTCATGCCCTTGGCCGGTTCGGTCAGGACCAGCTCCGCACCCAGTGCCTTCAGGACCTTGCGTCGCTCCAGACTCATGGAGGCGGGCATGGTCAGCACCAGGCGATAGCCACGGGCGGCGGCGACATAGGCCAGGCCGATACCGGTATTACCCGAGGTCGGCTCCACCAGGCTCATGCCGGGCTTGAGCAGGCCCTTGGCTTCGGCGTCCCAGATCAGGTTGGCACCGATGCGGCATTTGACCGAATAGCCCGGGTTGCGTCCCTCGATCTTGGCGAGCAGGGTGACGCCCTTGGGGCCGAGGCGATTGATGTAGACCAGCGGCGTATTACCGATGGACTGGGCATTGTCAGCGAAGATGCGGCTCATGGCGGATCCTGTACGGCGCGGAAAACTCGCAGCCTAGGCCTTGCGTCCGATGGCGTCCAGCCCAGGCACGGCGTGCTATCGTCAGGCGAAACAGCTGCTAGAGGATCGATGATGGCCTTTCAGGGTACCGAGCGTTATGTGGCCACGGCCGAGCTCAGTCTGGCGGTCAATGCCGCCATTCAACTGGGACGTCCACTCCTGGTGAAGGGTGAGCCCGGCACCGGCAAGACCCTGCTGGCCGAGCAGGTTGCCCAGAGCCAGGGCGCACGTCTTATCACCTGGCACGTCAAGTCCACCACCAAGGCGCAGCAAGGGCTCTACGAATACGACGCCGTGAGTCGCCTGCGCGATTCCCAGCTGGGCGATCCCCGGGTGCAGGAGGTCGCGAACTACATCAAGCCCGGCAAGCTGTGGGATGCCTTCACCGCTGAGGAACCGGTGGTGTTGCTGATCGACGAGATCGACAAGGCCGACATCGAGTTTCCCAACGACCTGCTGCTGGAACTCGACCGCATGGAGTTCCATGTCTACGAGACGGGGGAGACCATTCGCGCCGAGCGGAGGCCGGTCATCATCATCACCTCCAACAATGAGAAGGAGCTGCCGGACGCCTTCCTGCGCAGGTGCTTCTTTCATTTCATTCGTTTTCCGGAGCGCGACACCCTTGAGCGCATCGTCCAGGTCCACTACCCCGACCTCCAGGGGCGGCTGGTCAAGGAAGCCCTGGATCTCTTCTATGATCTGCGCAACGTGCCGGGCCTGAAGAAGAAGCCGTCCACCTCGGAGTTGGTGGACTGGCTGGCGCTGTTGCTGGGTGACGAGCAGGCGCAACAGGGGTTGCATGCGGAGGGCGGCCTGCCACCCCTGGCGGGCGCCCTGCTGAAGAACGAGCAAGACCTGCAGCTGCTCGAGCGCCAGGCGTTCATGCGTCGTCGGCGGAGCTGAGAGCCGGCATGTTCCTCGACTTCTTCACGCGCCTGAGGGCCGCTGGCATTCCAGTGTCCCTGGGCGAATTGCTGGATCTGCATGCCGCACTGGACGCCGGTCTCGCCGTCGCCGATCCCGAGGCCTTCTATCTGCTGGCGCGGGCGGTGCTGGTCAAGGACGAGCGCTTCTTCGACCGTTTCGACCAGGTCTATGCCGGTGAGATGGCCAGGTCGGAGCGTCTGTCGGAGACGCAGGCGATTCCCGCGGACTGGTTGCGGTTGGAACTGCAGCGATTGCTTTCCGACGAGGATCGCCAGCGACTTCAGGCCCTGGGTGGCCTCGACGAATTGCTCGATACCCTGCGGCAGCGGCTCGCCGAACAGCGTGAGCGCCATGCCGGTGGCAACAAGTGGATAGGCACGGG
Organism: Pseudomonas sp. Marseille-Q7302; assembly: GCF_965111925.1. NCBI lineage: Bacteria > Pseudomonadati > Pseudomonadota > Gammaproteobacteria > Pseudomonadales > Pseudomonadaceae > Pseudomonas > Pseudomonas sp. Marseille-Q7302. Next base: position 2,148,652 of record NZ_CBCOPK010000001.1, read on the forward strand.
CGGTACCAGTCCCTTCGGCAGCGGTGGCTACAATCCCTTTGGCGTACGCGTTGGTGAGGCCGGTACTCGTCAGGGGCGGGCGGCCAAGGTCTGGGAGCAGCGGGACTACCGCAATCTGGACGACCGCGCGCCCCTGGACAGACGCAACCTGCAACTGGCGCTGCGCCGGTTGCGTCGCTTCGCTCGCCAGGGCGCGGCGGCGGAATTCGACCTGGAGGGCACCGTGGCCGCGACGGCCCGGGAGGGTGGGTTGCTGGACGTGCGTTATCGTCCTGAGCGACACAATGCCACCAAGGTGCTCCTGTTGCTCGATGTCGGGGGTTCCATGGATCTGCACGTACGCCTGTGCACCGAGCTGTTCAGCGCCTGTCGCCTCGAGTTTCGCCACCTGGAGTACTACTACTTCCACAATTGCGTCTACGAGCGGGTCTGGCGCGATAACGCCCGTCGACACGAGGAAGGTCTGGCGACCGCCGAGTTGCTACGCCGCTACGGAGCGGACTATCGCCTGGTGATCGTAGGCGACGCCAGCATGGGGCCCTATGAGATCACCCATCCCGGCGGCAGCGTCGAGCATTGGAACGAAGAACCTGGCGCGCTCTGGATCCAGCGGCTCTGCCAGCATTTCCCCCGGGCGGTCTGGCTCAATCCCTATCCGCAGGATGGCTGGGTCAGCAGCACCTCGATCCAGCTGCTCCGCGACCTCATGGCCCAGCGCATGTTTCCCCTGACCGGCGAGGGGCTGGGGGATGCCATCCGGTCCTTGACCCGCCCATGAAAAAACCCGGCCGAAGCCGGGTTTTTTCATCGCTCGCGCTTAGCGCTGACCGTAGCGGCGCAGGGCTTCGATGCGGTCTTCCAGTGGCGGGTGGCTCATCAGCAGACCGGCCAGGCCGTTCTTCAGCGAGCCATTGATGCCGAAGGCGTTCAGGGTGTCGGGCATCTGCACCGGGATACCCTGCTCGGCACGCAGGCGCTGCAAGGCGCCGATCATGGCGTTGGGACCGGCCAGGCGCGCACCGGCTTCGTCGGCGCGGAATTCGCGTTTGCGCGAGAACCACATGACGATGATGCTGGCCAGGATGCCCAGTACCAGCTCGGCGACGATGGTGGTCACGAAGTAGGCGATCCCATGACCTTCTTCGTTCTTGAAGATGGCCTTGTCGACGAAGTTGCCGAAGATCCGCGCGAAGAACATCACGAAGGTGTTCACCACGCCCTGGATCAAGGCCAGGGTCACCATGTCGCCATTGGCGACGTGGCCGATCTCGTGGGCCAGCACCGCACGCACCTCGTCAGGCGAGAAGCGCTCCAGCAGTCCCTGGCTGACCGCGACCAGGGCGTCGTTGCGGTTCCAGCCGGTGGCAAAGGCGTTGGCCTCGTAGGCCGGGAAGATGCCGACCTCGGGGGTCTTGATGCCGGCCTCGCGAGCCAGCTCTTCCACCGTCTGCAGCAGCCACTGCTCATGACGGGTACGCGGCTGGCTGATGACCTCGGTACGGGTGCTCATCTTCGCCATCCACTTGGAGATGAACAGCGAGACCAGCGAGCCGGCGAAACCGAATACGGCACAGAACACCAGCAGACTGCCATGGTTCTGACCGGTGTAGCGATCCACGCCAAGCACCTTCAAGGTGATGCTGGCAACGATCAGCACCGCCAGGTTGGTAGCCAGAAACAACAGAATGCGCATCATGGTGGGGTACAGCTCCTCACAGGTTTATCTGCCGGCTATATAAGGTTCGGCCCCGATCCATTCAACGTTTCCACTATTGCAAACTGTGTCGTCCGTTGGCCAGGCGGGCGAGGGGCGAGCGCCTGTGCCGGCTGACGCCTTCAGGGGCGGCAACCGGTGAAAGACGCGGAAATGCTTTGCTCTACTGGGAATAGCCACCCAGGAAGTTGCCGATGCGGCCGATGGCCTGCTCCAGATCGTCGACGCGGGGCAGGGTGACGACGCGGAAGTGGTCGGGCCAGGGCCAGTTGAAGGCGGTGCCCTGCACCACCAGCAGCTTCTCCGACAGCAGCAGGTCCAGGACGAACTTCTCGTCATTGTGGATGGGGCAGACCTTGGGGTCGATCCGCGGGAAGGCATAGAGCGCGCCCATCGGCTTGACGCAGCTGACGCCGGGGATGGCGTTGAGCAATTCCCAGGTGCGGTTGCGCTGCTCCAGCAGGCGACCGGCCGGCAGGACCAGGTCGTTGATGCTCTGGTAGCCACCCAGCGCCGTCTGGATGGCGTGCTGGGCCGGGACGTTGGCGCACAGGCGCATGTTGGCGAGGATGTCGAGGCCCTCGATATAGCTGTGGGCGCGGTGCTTGGGGCCCGAGACGATTAGCCAGCCCGAGCGGAAGCCAGCCACGCGATAGGACTTGGACAGGCCGTTGAAGGTCAGGCACAGGACGTCCGGCGCCAGGGAGGCGGTGGAGATGTGCTGGGCTTCGTCGTAGAGGATCTTGTCGTAGATCTCGTCGGAGAACAGCACCAGGTTGTGCCGCCGGGCCAGCTCGACGATGCCTTCCAGTACTTCCTTGGAATAGACCGCGCCGGTGGGGTTATTGGGGTTGATCAGCACCAGCGCCTTGGTGTTGCTGGTGATCTTGGCTTCCATGTCGGCCAGGTCCGGGAACCAGCCAGCCTGTTCGTCGCACAGGTAGTGCACCGGCTTGCCGCCCGCGAGACTGACCGCGGCGGTCCACAGCGGGTAGTCCGGCGCCGGGATCAGCACCTCGTCGTTGTTGTTGAGCAGCGCCTGCATGGCCATGACGATCAGTTCGGAGACGCCATTGCCCAGGTAGATGTCTTCGATGCCGACACCTTCGATGCGCTTCTGCTGGCAATACTGCATGACCGCCTTGCGTGCGCTGAACAGCCCCTTGGAGTCGCTATAGCCCTGGGCGGTCGGCAGGTTGCGGATGACGTCCTGCAGGATTTCCTCCGGCGCCTCGAAGCCGAAGGGCGCCGGGTTGCCGATGTTGAGCTTCAGGATGCGGTGGCCTTCCTCTTCGAGGCGCTTGGCATGCTTGAGGACCGGACCGCGGATGTCGTAGCAGACATTGGCGAGCTTGTTCGACTTGGAGACCTGCATGGGGAAATGAATCCTGGAAAAGGGCGAGAAAGACTCGGTGAAGGCGGACGCCGACCGGCGCTTGGCAGCATCCGGGGGTGGATGCCAGACTGAGCGGGAATCATACGGCTGCATCGCCTGTTACAAAAGATGCGCCGGCATCCAGAGAGGTCACCATGGAAAAAGTACAGCGTAGCCCAGAAGATTGGCGCGAGCGTCTGACCGACGATCAGTTTCGCGTGTGCCGCCTGGCGGCTACCGAGGCGCCCTATACCGGTGCCTACTGCAACACCAAGACGCCTGGCGTCTATCGCTGCGCCTGCTGTGAGCTCGCGTTGTTCGACTCCAGCACCAAGTTCGATTCCGGTTGCGGCTGGCCGAGTTACTACGCGCCCATCGACGCCGAGGCCGTGCGCGAAAAAGAAGACTTCAGCCATGGCATGCACCGGGTCGAGGTACTCTGCGCCCGCTGCGACGCCCATCTGGGGCACGTCTTTCCCGACGGCCCTCCGCCGACCGGCCTGCGCTACTGCATCAATTCCGTCGCCCTTGATCTCCAGCCCAGAGAAACCGCGTGATCTCAGAGATTTTGCAGTTACCCTTCCAGACGGCGGACGGCCAGCAGGCGTGCCTGGCGGACTGGACGGCCCGAGCCTATCTGGTGGTCAATACCGCCAGTCGCTGCGGTTTCACCCGCCAGTACGCCGGGCTCGAGGAATTGCAGCAGCGCTATCTGGCCGACGGCTTGCGCGTGATCGTCTTTCCCTGCAATCAATTCGGCGGCCAGGAGCCGGGAAGCAACGCCGAGATTCAGAATTTCTGCGTGACCCGCTTCGGGGTCAGCTTTCCGGTCATGGCCAAGCTCGACGTCAATGGCGAAGCGGCCCACTCCTTGTTCAACGCCTTAAAGCGCGCGGCGCCAGGGTTGCTCGGAACAGCTATCCGCTGGAACTTCACCAAGTTCCTGATCACTCCGGAGCGAGAGCGGGTGCAGCGCTTTGCCCCCATCACTCGGCCTTCCCAGTTGGACAAGCACATCCGCCGGGCCCTGGCGCGTTAGTTCCGGATCTCGACAAGGGCTTTCAACTGGATTGAAAAGTAATACGATTAAAGCGCCCTCCAAGGAGGGCGCCTTGTCCGCTTCCCTTTTTCGTCGTCAAGGATGTTTCCTGTGAGTGCCTCCCTAGAAGACTTTCTGCTCCAGGCCCGCCAGGTGCTCGAGCGCCTGGAGCCCCTGCTGCCCCATCGCCGCGAATCTCTGGATTGGCAGCACTGCTATGCCGCACGCTGGCGCCGTGAAGGCCATGGCGGCTACCTGCAGCCGCTCGAGGTCAACCTGGAGTTGCGGCTGGCCGATCTGCTGGGTATCGATCGGCAACGCGACCAGCTCGCTCGCAATACCCGCCAATTCGTCGCCGGACTGCCGGCCAACCACACCCTGCTGTGGGGGGCTCGCGGTACCGGCAAGTCGTCGCTGATCCGTGCCCTGCTGGCGGAATACGCGGGGCAGGGCCTGCGCCTGATCGAAATCGAACGCGATGATCTCGCCGATCTGCCGCGTGCGGTAGAGCAGCTCGCCGGGCAAACGCAGCGCTTCGTGGTGTTCTGCGACGACCTGTCCTTCGACGCCGGCAGTGACGATTATCGAGTGCTCAAGAGCGTGCTCGATGGCTCGCTGGAGCAGGCGCCGGACAACGTCCTGCTCTATGCCACCTCCAATCGTCGTCACCTGGTGGCCGAGCGGCAGAGCGACAACGCCAACTGGGAGCACGTCGATGGCGAACTGCACCCGAGCGAGGCGGCCGAGGACAAGATCGCGCTGTCGGACCGTTTCGGTCTGTGGCTGTCCTTCTATCCCTTTACCCAGGATCACTATCTCGCCGTCGTTCGCCACTGGTGCACGACCCTGGCCGGCAAGTCCGGGGTGGAGCTGGAGTGGTCGGAAGACGCCGATCGCGAGGCCATCCGCTGGGCCTCCGGCCGCGGCAACCGCAATGGCCGCTGTGCCTATCAATTCGCCCGGCAATGGGTCGGGCTCAAGCTATTGGAGAAAGCATGACCGTAGAACTGACGGGCGTAGGTGCAGGACTAGAGGGCTACGCCATGTTGGCGGCCCAGGTCGAGGCCCTGCTGGCCGGTGAGCGCAATCTGGTGGCCAATGCCGCCCAGCTGTCGGCCTTCATCTACCAGGAAGTGCCGGACCTGAATTGGGCCGGCTTCTATTTCGTCGAGGGTCAGGACCAGCTGCTGCTCGGACCCTTCCAGGGCAAGGTGGCCTGCATGCGCATTCCCTTCAGCAAGGGTGTATGCGGCGCGGCCGCCCGGGAGCGCCGTACCCAGCGCGTCGAGGACGTCCATGCCTTTCCCGGGCATATCGCCTGTGACGCTGCTTCGCGTAGCGAACTGGTGGTTCCGTTGATCCAGGAAGGTCGCCTGATCGGCGTGCTAGATCTCGACAGCCCGAATCCAGGACGCTTCAGTGCGGCGGATCAAGCGGGCATCGAAAGCCTGGTGGCGGCCTTCATGGCTGCCACCGACTGCTGATCCCAGGGGAGGACAGGGAAGCCCTCACTCGTAGTCGTTCTTCTTGCGCCAGCTGTCGTCCTTGAGGGTATCCACGCTGTCCGACAGCTCGTTGGCGCTGCTGCTGGCCTGCTCGGCCAGTTCGCTCTGCTGACGTTTCACCTGAGCGATCTGTTCTTCCAGATGGGCCAGCAACTCGGTGTAGCGCTCGGGTTGCTGCTGCTTGCGAATCTGCATGATCGCCCGTTCGTACGATTGGCGTGCCTGGATGTAGTGGTCGGTCTTGATCTGCTGTTCGGCCTGATAGCGGAAGAACTCCACATAGGTCACGGTGAGCAGATAGCGCATCTCGCCTACCCAGCGGTGCGCTTCCTGGCCATCGAGAATGCCGATCTGGTTGGCGTGGGCGACGAGTGCATGCAGCATCTCCATATAGCCGCGGACTTCCTTGACCCGAGCCTCGGTATGCACCGGCCGGGCGGCATTGGTGAGTTTGATGTCATCGCCCTTGGCCAGGGCTTCTTCCAGTTCGGTCTTGCGCGCGGTCAGGCTGGCGGAAGGAGTCTGCAAGGCGGCGAGGCGGGCGATCAATCCCAGTTCGATGCGATGAAACAGCTGCTTGAGCGCCGGTGTCATCAGCTGGCCCGGCAGGCTGCCGGACAACTGGGCGCAACGCTTGATCCGGTCGGTGAGATCGGCGACCAGCCGCTGCTTTTCCAGCCGTCCCGCTTCGAGCTTCTGGTTGACGAAGGCGATCATGATCACCAGAAGGATGCCAAGTCCCACTACCGCTGCAATCATCGTTGAGGACATGACCTTCTCCATGGTGCTTGCCCGCCGTTTGTCGTACGAGCGAAGTCGTTGATTTGAAAAGTATTTAATCAGCTATTGACGCCCAGGGTAAGGCTCCCTAGAATGCGCGCACTCCCAACGGCGGCAAGCGTCAGCCGAGTGGTAGGCCAGAGTCCTCAGGGATTCTACCTGGTCCCCTTCGTCTAGTGGCCTAGGACACCGCCCTTTCACGGCGGTAACAGGGGTTCGAGTCCCCTAGGGGACGCCAAAATTGCGGGAATAGCTCAGTTGGTAGAGCACGACCTTGCCAAGGTCGGGGTCGCGAGTTCGAGTCTCGTTTCCCGCTCCAAATACAATCCGGTTGCCCATGGGCAGGCGGATGCAAGGTGAAAGGCCTTGCGGAAAGAGGTTTCGTCCCCTTCGTCTAGTGGCCTAGGACACCGCCCTTTCACGGCGGTAACAGGGGTTCGAGTCCCCTAGGGGACGCCATATTGCGGGAATAGCTCAGTTGGTAGAGCACGACCTTGCCAAGGTCGGGGTCGCGAGTTCGAGTCTCGTTTCCCGCTCCAAACATAATCCAGCCGTTTCGTTACTGTTGGATGCGAGGTGAAAGACCTTGCGGAAAGAGGTTTCGTCCCCTTCGTCTAGTGGCCTAGGACACCGCCCTTTCACGGCGGTAACAGGGGTTCGAGTCCCCTAGGGGACGCCACATTGCGGGAATAGCTCAGTTGGTAGAGCACGACCTTGCCAAGGTCGGGGTCGCGAGTTCGAGTCTCGTTTCCCGCTCCAAATAAACAAGAACACCGCCTCCGGGCGGTGTTTTTGTTTGTGCGTTTTTTGGCTGCTCCAGGCGCCCGGCACTGGGCCGGGCGAGGCAGGCTTACTGGGGCGTATAGATCTGGTCGAAAACACCGCCATCGGCGAAGTGGGTCTTCTGGATGCCGCTCCAGGGGCCGAATTCCTTTTGCGCATCCACCAGCTCGAGCGTGGGAAAGCGGTCGGCGTACTGCGCCAGGATCTGGGTATTGCGAGGGCGCAGGAAGTTTTGCGCGGCGATCTTCTGGCCTTCGTCGGACCAGAGATATTTGAGGTAATCCTCGGCCTCGGCGCGGGTACCTTTCTTGTCGACGACGCTGTCGACCACGCTCACCGGTGGCTCGGCCTGCACCGAGATGCTCGGGTAGACCACTTCGAAGCCGCCACGACCGAATTCCCGGGCGATCATCTCGGCTTCGTTCTCGAAGGTCACCAGGACATCGCCCTGCTGATTCTTCATGAAGGTGGTGGTAGCGGCGCGGCCGCCGGTATCCAGGATGGGCACATGCTTGAACAGGTCGGCGACAAAGGCGCGGGCCTTCTGCTCATCCCCGCCCGGCTGGCGCAAGGCGTAGGTCCAGGCGGAAAGGTAGGTGTAGCGACCGTTTCCGGAGGTCTTGGGATTGGGCACGATCACTTCAACGCCGTCCTTGAGCAGGTCGGACCAGTCGTGGATACCCTTGGGGTTGCCCTGGCGCACGATGAGTACCGTGGCCGAGGTGAAGGGCGCGCTGCGATCGGGTAGGCGGGTTTCCCAGTCCTTGGGCACCAGGCCGCGGTCGGCCAGCGCCTGGATGTCGGTGGCCTGGTTCATGGTGATGACGTCGGCCTGCAAGCCATCGATGACCGCGCGAGCCTGCTTGCTGGAGCCGCCGTGGGACATCTGGATCACCGGAGTGTCGCCGTGCTCGGCTTTCCAATGCGCCTGGAAGGCCGGGTTGTAATCCTTGTAGAAGTCCCGCATCACGTCATAGGAGACGTTGAGCAGCGGTGGGGCGGCGAGGGCCTGGGTGCTGGCAGCCAAAGCCGCGAGCAGGGTCAAGCGAAGGGTCTTCATGGGGGCGTCCTGCGGATAGGGATGCAGGACTATAGCCTGTCACCCCGGCGGCAGGCAGAACGGCTGGAAATAAGCTAATGCGGCGACGGCAGGCAGGGCCGCCGGTGGTAGACTTTCGCCCTTTCGCCTGCGGTTGGGCACGGCGCGGTGAACAAGGGCTCCTGATATGCGGTTGAGGTCGATCAAGCTGGCGGGATTCAAATCCTTCGTCGATCCGACGACGGTGAATTTCCCGAGCAACATGGCAGCGGTGGTCGGCCCCAACGGTTGCGGCAAGTCGAACATCATCGACGCCGTGCGCTGGGTGATGGGCGAGAGCTCGGCCAAGAACCTGCGCGGCGAGTCGATGACGGACGTCATTTTCAACGGTTCCAACAGCCGCAAACCCGTATCCCAGGCTTCCATCGAGCTGATCTTCGACAATTCCGACCATACCCTGGTGGGCGAGTACGCCAGCTATGCGGAGATCTCCATTCGCCGCCGGGTGACCCGCGAAGGCCAGAACACCTATTTCCTCAACGGCACCAAGTGCCGCCGCCGCGATATCACCGACATCTTTCTCGGTACCGGCCTGGGGCCGCGCAGCTATTCGATCATCGAGCAGGGGATGATCTCCAAGCTGATCGAGGCGCGTCCGGAGGATCTGCGGCACTACATCGAAGAGGCGGCGGGTATCTCCAAGTACAAGGAGCGGCGTCGCGAGACCGAGAATCGCATCCGTCGCACCCAGGAGAATCTCGCCCGCCTGACCGACCTGCGCGAAGAGCTGGAGCGTCAGCTGGAGCGGCTGCATCGCCAGGCGCAGTCGGCCGAGCGCTTCCAGGCCTTCAAGCAGGAAGAGCGGCAGCTCAAGGCGCAGTTGCAGGCGGTGCGCTGGCGCGAGCTGGATAACTGCGTCGAGCAGCGCGAAAAGGTGATCCGCGACCAGGAAACCGCCCTCGAAGCCCTGATCGCCGAGCAACGCCAGGCAGACGCTGGCATCGAACGGCTGCGCGATGGCCATCATGAGCTGAGCGAGGCCTTCAACCTGGTGCAGGGCCGCTTCTACTCCCTGGGTGGCGACATCGCCCGCCTGGAGCAGACCATCCAGCACGGTCAGCAGCGCCAGCGCCAGCTGCAGGACGACCTGCGCGAAGCCGAGCAAGCCCGTAGCGAAGCCGAATCCCACCTCGAGCACGACCGGGTGCTGCTCGCCACCTTCGAAGAAGAGCTGGCGATGCTCGAGCCCGAGGAAGAGGCGGCACGTGAGTTGGGCGAGGAGGGCAGCGCCGCGCTGGAAGAGGCGGAGCTGGCCCTGGCGGACTGGCAGCAGCGCTGGGAGGCCCTCAGTGCGGCGAGTGTCGAGCCGCAACGGGAGGCGGACGTGCAGCAGGCGCGCATCCGCTCGCTGGAGCAGGGTCTGGAGCGCGGCATGGACCGGCAGCGCCGGCTACGCGACGAGCGCACCCTGCTGGGTGAGGACGGCCCATCCGAGCGCCTGGTCATGCTGGAAGAGCAGATCGCCGAAGACGAATTGCTGTTGGAGGGCCTGGCTGAACAGGAGTTGCAGGTCGCCGATGGCCTGCAACAGCTGCGAGATGAATTGCTGGTGCTGGCGGGCGAACAGAGTCAGCGCCAGGGCGAATTGCAGCGGCTCGAAGGCCGTATCGCCTCGCTGGAGGCTCTGCAGCAGGCCGCCCTGGCGCCCGATACCGGTGCTGCCCAGTGGCTCGAGGCCGAGGGTCTCACCCAGGCGCCGCAGCTGGCGGACGACGTGCAGGTCACTCCCGGTTGGGAGCTGGCAGTGGAAACCGTGCTGGGCAGCGATCTGCAGGCGGTCTGCCTGGATGACCTCACGCCGCTACGGGTCGACACCTTCGCCAGCGGCTCCCTGAGCCTGGCATCGCCCGGTCCGGTGCCCGCCGCGCTGGGCAGTCTGCTGGAAAAAGTGCAGGCGCCGCGCGACCTGTCGCCCTGGCTGGGGCAGGTGCTGGTTGCGAGCGGCTACGACGAGGCCCTGGCGCGGCGGGCTGCTCTCGCGCCGGGGCAGAGCCTGATCACCCCGGAAGGCTATTGGATCTCCCGGCACTTCCTGCGCGTGCGGCGTGCCCAGGCCGCCGAGGGCAGTGTGCTGGCGCGCGGTCGTGAACTGGAAGAACTGCAGGCCCGTCGCCTGGAGCTCAGCGAAGCGCTCGTGCTGCAGGAGGAGCGCCTGGAGGATCGTCGCGCGGCCCAGCAGCGGCTGGAGGGCGAGCGCGAAGATGCGCGACGGCGCCAGCAGCAGGAGCAGCAGCGTCTGGCCGAGTCTCGCGCCCAGCTGTCTGCCCAGCAGGCACGCGCTGAGCAGCTGAGCATTCGTCGACGGCAGCTGGAAGCCGATCTCAACGATGTCGAGCAGCAACTGGCGCGTGAGCAGGAAGAATTGGGTGAGTGCCGGCTGCGCCTGCAGGACGCTCTCGATGCCATGGCCGTGGATACCGAACAGCGGGCCCAGCTCCAGGAGCAGCGCGACCGCCACCGGCAGGCGGTGGAGTCGGCGCGGCAGCGACAGCGGCAGGCCCAGGAGCAACTGCATCAACTCACGGTGCGCCTGACTACCCTGAGGGCGCAGCGTCAGTCCACGCTTCAGGCGCTGGAGCGTCTGGAGCTGCAGACCGCACGGCTCGGTGAGCGCTGCGAGCAGCTCAGTCTGAATTTGGAGGAGGGCGGTGAGCCCCTCGACGAGTTACGCCTGCGCCTGGAAGAGCTGCTCGAACGACGCCTTCAGGTGGACGATGAGATGCGTACCGCGCGGCTGGCGCTGGAAGATGCCGATCGGGAACTGCGCGATTTCGAGCGGCGGCGTCTGCAGGCGGAGCAACAGGCCACGCTGCTGCGCGGCCAGTTGGAGCAGCACCGCCTGGAGTGGCAGGGATTGGCGACCCGCCGCAGCGGCTTCGCCGAGCAGTTGGCAGCCGATGGCTATGACCTGCCGACGGTGATCGCGAATCTGCCGGAGGAGGCCAGCGAGGCAGCCTGGGAGGAGCACCTGGAAGCCGTCGCGGCGCGGATCGCCCGGCTTGGACCGATCAACCTGGCGGCCATCGACGAATATCAGCAGCAGGCCGAGCGCAAGACCTATCTGGACGCCCAGAACGCCGACCTGGTGGAAGCGTTGGAGACCCTGGAAAGTGTCATCCGCAAGATCGATCGGGAAACTCGAAATCGCTTCAAGGATACCTTCGACCAGATCAATCACGGCCTGCAGGCATTGTTCCCAAAAGTTTTCGGTGGCGGCAGTGCCTACCTGGAACTTACCGGGGAAGATTTACTCGATACCGGGGTTGCGATCATGGCGCGTCCGCCGGGCAAGAAGAACAGCACCATCCATTTGTTGTCGGGTGGCGAGAAGGCGCTGACGGCTCTGGCCCTGGTCTTTGCCATCTTTCAGCTGAATCCGGCGCCGTTCTGCATGCTCGATGAAGTGGATGCCCCTCTGGATGACGCCAACGTCGGTCGTTATGCCCGCTTGGTCAAGAGCATGTCGGAGAAGGTGCAGTTCATTTACATCACGCACAACAAGATCGCCATGGAAATGGCCGATCAGCTATTGGGCGTTACCATGCACGAGCCGGGCTGTTCACGGCTGGTGGCGGTGGACGTGGAAGAGGCGGTGGCCATGGTCGATGCCTAGTGACCCACAGCCTCGCGGCATGGCGGTGTAAAGTTGTCAGTAGTCGTGCTAGCTTATGGCCGCGGTAGCGGTAAGTAGAAAAAGCTAAGAAGAACACTGACTTGGCGTAGGTTTCGGACGTTTTGGAAAGGCCTCGCAGGCGTCGACTTTCCAAAGTTTCCCGACGGATGTCGGTCCATTATTTTACAGGGGTATGTCTTTTTCATGGATATGGGTCTGCGCGAGTGGCTGATCATCATCGGCGTCATCGTCATCGCCGGTATTCTGTTCGATGGTTGGCGTCGCATGAGCGGCAAGGGCAAGCTCAAGTTCAAGCTTGACCAGTCGCTGAGCAATCATCCGGAAAACGAGGACGAGGATCCGGAAATCGTTGGTCCGACGCGGGTGGTAGAGCCCAAGGAGCCGTCGTTGGACGACCCGGGCGAGCCGACGCCGCCACGCTCCACCCAGCGCAAGCGTCGCGAAGAGCGTCGTGAAGAACCCAGTGCCGACAACTTCGACCTGTCCGCCAGCGATGAAAGCCTCGCGGGCCTAGCGGCCGATTCCGATGAAGTGGTGACCCGCGGTCGGGACAAGCCGCGCAAGGAAAGACCGCTGAGCACCAAGGCGCCCGAGCGCGAGCCGGTCAGCGAGCCCGTCAGCAGCGGCAGCAACCAGGCCGCCATGGCACCGGTGGACGAGGTGCTGGTGATCAACGTCATTTCCCGGGACGAGAAGGGCTTCTCCGGTCCGGCCCTGCTGCAGAACATCCTCGAAAGCGGATTGAGATTCGGTGACATGGACATCTTCCATCGTCACGAGAGCATGTCCGGCAATGGCGAGGTGCTGTTCTCCATGGCCAATGCCGTACGTCCAGGTACCTTCGACCTGGACGCCATCGACGACTTCCACACCCCCGCGGTGAGCTTCTTCCTGGGCCTGCCCGGTCCTCGCCATCCCAAGCAGGCCTTCGACCTGATGGTCGCTGCGGCGCGCAAGCTCTCGTCGGAACTCAATGGCGAGTTGAAGGACGAGCAGCGCAGCGTCATGACCGCTCAGACCATCGAGCACTATCGTCAGCGCATCGTCGACTTCGAACGCAAGAGCCTGATGCTCAAGCGTTGATCGCGCCGGAGCGAACCAAGAGCAGCCTCGGCTGCTCTTTTTGTTTGTAATCTTTGTAGCGGCGCCGCTGGTGGCGCCAGGGCCACCCCTGGGTGGCGACAGTGAGAGACCGCCATGACCGACGCCCAAGATGCCGTCACCCGGATCGCCGCCCTGCGCAGCGAGATCGACGCCCACAACTACCGGTATTACGTGCTGGACGAGCCGAGCGTGCCCGATGCCGAGTACGACCGGCTGTTCGGCGAGCTCAAGGCCCTGGAGGCCGAGCATCCCGAACTGGTGACGCCCGACTCGCCCACCCAGAGGGTCAGCGGTTCGGCGCTGGCGGCCTTCGGCACCATCCGTCACGAGGTGCCCATGCTCAGCCTGGGCAATGCCTTCGCCGACGAGAATCTGCAGGACTTCGACCGCAGCGTCGGCAAGCGCCTGCGCGAGGAATTCGGCGAGACCGACTTCGCCGGACCGGATTCTGGGGTGGAATATACCTGTGAACCCAAGCTCGACGGCCTGGCCGTCAGCCTGCTGTACGAAAAGGGCGTACTGACCCGGGGCGCTACCCGTGGCGATGGCACCACCGGCGAAGACATCACCGCCAATGTCCGCACCATCCGCAATATTCCGCTGCGCTTGCAGGGCGAAGGCTGGCCGGCGGTGCTGGAGGTGCGCGGCGAAGTATTCATGTCCCGCACTGGCTTCGAGGCACTCAATGCCCGGGCCATGGAGAGCGGCGGCAAGACCTTCGCCAATCCGCGTAACGCCGCGGCCGGTAGTCTGCGCCAGCTGGATTCGCGCATCACCGCCCAACGTCCGTTGGAGTTCTGCGCCTATGGCTTTGGTCGCGTCGAGGGCGGTGCGCTGCCGGAAACCCAGTACGACATCCTGCAGCGGCTCCGGGAATGGGGTATTCCCATCAGTCGGGAGCTGCGCAAGGTGCAGGGCGCGGAAGGTTGCCGCGCCTACTATCAGGATATCGGCCAGCGGCGGGATGCCCTGGCCTATGAGATCGACGGTGTGGTCTACAAGGTCAACCGTCTCGACTGGCAGGGTGAGTTGGGTTTTCGCGCGCGCGAGCCGCGCTGGGCGCTCGCGCACAAGTTTCCCGCTCGCGAAGAGCTGACCGAGCTGCTCAATGTCGAATTCCAGGTGGGGCGCACCGGGGCCATCACCCCGGTCGCCCGTCTCAAGCCGGTACAGGTGGCGGGCGTCACCGTGACCAACGCCACCCTGCACAACATGGATGAGATCGCCCGCCTCGGGGTGATGATCGGCGATAGCGTGATCGTGCGCCGCGCCGGGGACGTCATCCCGCAGATCATGCAGGTGGTACCGGAGCGGCGGCCAGCGGATGCCCGGCCGGTGGAGATCCCCACCCATTGCCCGGTATGCGGTTCTGCGGTGGAGCGCACCCAGCTGATCAAGCGCGGCAAGGGCAAGGAGTCGGTGAGCGAGGGCGCGGTCTATCGCTGCGTGGGGCGCCTGGCCTGCCAGGCCCAGCTCAAGCAGGCGATCATTCATTTCGCCTCGCGACGGGCCATGGACATCGACGGCCTGGGCGATCGCATCGTCGAGCAACTGGTAGACCGGGAGCTGGTGAAGTCGCCGGCCGACCTGTACACCCTGACCTACGAGCAGGTCGTCGAGCTCGAAGGCTTCGCCGAGCTTTCCAGTCGCAACCTGCTGGCCGCCATCGAAGCCAGTCGCAAACCGGCGCTGGCCCGCTTCATCTTCGCCCTGGGGATTCCCGAGGTGGGTGAGGAGACGGCCAAACGCCTGGCGCGCGCTCTGGGCAGTCTGCAGCGCATTCGCGAGGCGCTGCCCGAGGTGCTGATCTATCTGCCCGATATCGGGCCTGAAGTGGCCTTCGAGATCCACAACTTCTTCCAGTCCACGCACAACCGTGACGTCCTGGAAGCGCTGCTGGCCAATGGTATCGAGCTGGCCGACGAGGCTGAGGTCCACGCCGAGTTCTCCGGCTATGCCAGCTTCGCCGATTTCCTCGACCAATTGCATATTCCCTATCTGGGCAAGACCGGCGCCAAAACCCTCGCCACGGCCTTTCCCAGCCTGGCCACGCTGATCGAGGGCTCCCAGGACTGGCTGACCTTCAAGACGCTCGCGGGACTCAACGAGCGGGCCAAGCAGGGACTGCGCGAATACTTCGCCGAGGCGGACAAGGTGGCCAAGGCACTGGCCATCGAGGCACAGCTCAAGGCCTTCGGCATGCATTGGGAGAGCACGCGCCAGGTTGTGCAGGGATTGCCCTTCGCCGGTCAGACCTGGGTGCTCACCGGGACACTGGAGGCCATGAGTCGCGATGAAGCCAAGGAGCGCCTGGAAGCCCTGGGGGCCAAGGTCTCGGGTTCGGTGTCGGCCAAGACCGCCGTGGTGGTCGCCGGCCCGGGGGCGGGCTCCAAATTGACCAAGGCCACGGAGCTCGGGGTGAAGGTATTGGATGAGGCGGCTTTCCTGCAGATCCTCGCCGCCCACGGGCGGTAGCGTCGCTGCGGGGCAGGGCGGGTAGACGGCCTCGAGCCTTCGATCTCCCGTGTTACCTTGCAGCTAAGTCCTTGTAAGACTTGCAACTTCGCCCCAACCGCGTAGAATGACGCACCTCACCTCAGGGTGAGGCGTTATGGTGGCTCTGTCGGTCCCCCCGCAACGATCAACCGTGAACCCGGTCAGGCCCGGAAGGGAGCAGCCGCAGCGGTGATGTCGTGTGCCGGGGTGTGGCTGGCGGGGCCACCTCCATTTCTGCCCCTCGTTTTTTCCTTCTGCTTTTCCCTCCGCGCTACTCCTCTCCTGTTTCGATCCTTTTCAATGCGCTAACCCCTTCACAGGGTTTAAGTGACGAAATGCACTGTTTTGGATCATGGCTCCGTGCCATCATGAGCGATGAATATCAATACTGGACGAATGTCCAAGGATCCCTCGTGAAGAACGGACTCGAAAGCGCAGGACGCGCCCTTAGCTATGGCTTGCAACCCTATCGTGTCGATTGCCGGCGCGATTCTCCCGCTACCCTGGTGGCGCAGATCTTTCATCCTCAAGAGCCGCTCCTGCTGATCAGGATCAACCTGACCAATGAGGAGGCGAACAACCCCTTCAAGCTGAACGCTACCGTTACCCGGCTACGTGGCCAGCTGGATGCGCTCGCGGCCTATGTCTCCAGTGTGGTCCTCGCAGACGGCGAAGAGCGCTGCCTGCGTGCCTGAGACGATCTTTCCGGCGCCATTTCTCCTCCTGATCGCTTGAAAATCCGCCTGGGTACCTCCATCTAACGAGGTAGCCGAAGTCCTCGTGGCATCGCCTTGGTGCCACGCCACGGGATGCATTCGTGGCCCCTCTTCGTTAGCATGTGCTCCCCCCACGTCTTCTCCTGATCAGGTCTCGATGAGTTACCAGGTTCTTGCGCGCAAATGGCGCCCGCGGTCGTTCCGCGAAATGGTCGGCCAGACCCATGTGCTCAAGGCGCTGATCAACGCGCTGGATAACGAGCGGCTGCACCACGCCTATCTCTTCACCGGAACCCGCGGGGTGGGCAAGACCACCATCGCGCGGATCCTGGCCAAGTGCCTGAATTGCGAGACCGGGATCAGCTCGACGCCCTGTGGTAGCTGCTCGGTATGCCGCGAGATCGACGAAGGCCGTTTCGTCGATCTGATCGAGGTGGATGCCGCCAGCCGTACCAAGGTGGAAGACACCCGCGAGCTGCTGGAGAACGTGCAGTACGCGCCGTCCCGTGGTCGCTACAAGGTGTACCTCATCGACGAGGTGCACATGCTCTCCACCCATAGCTTCAATGCTCTGCTCAAGACGCTGGAAGAGCCGCCGCCCCACGTCAAGTTCCTGCTCGCTACTACCGATCCGCAAAAGCTGCCGGTCACCATCCTCTCGCGCTGCCTGCAGTTCTCGCTGAAGAACATGCCGCCGGAGCGGGTCGTTGCCCATCTTCAGCACGTACTTGCCGCGGAAAGCATTCCCTTCGAGGACGACGCCCTCTGGCTGCTGGGGCGCGCGGCCGATGGCTCCATGCGCGATGCCATGAGCCTGACCGACCAGGCGATCGCCTTTGGCGAGGGCAAGGTATTGGCTGCCGACGTGCGCGCCATGCTCGGCACCCTCGACCATGGCCAGGTCTACGACGTGCTCCAGGCCCTGCTGGAAGGGGATGGGCGCGCCGTGCTGGACGCAGTCCGCCATCTGGCCGAGCAGGGTCCCGACTGGGGCGGTGTTCTGGCCGAGCTGCTCAATGTGCTGCACCGCGTGGCCATCGCCCAGGTGTTGCCCGATGCGGTGGACAATGGCCAGGGCGATCGCGAGCGGGTGTTGACCCTGGCGCAGACGCTGCCGGCGGAAGACGTCCAATATTATTACCAGTTGGGTCTGGTTGGCCGGCGCGATCTGCCGCTGGCGCCGGACCCGCGGCACGGCTTCGAGATGGTCCTGCTGCGCATGCTGGCCTTCCGGCCGGCGGGTGCGGCCATCCCCGAGCGACCGGCCTTAAAGACGACGGGAGCCAGCCCGGCCACGGCTGACTCCAATCCCCGTCCGGTGGCCGCAGCGGTCCCGACGCCGGCAGCGCCTGCAGCCTCGCCTCAAACGGCACCCGCGCTGAAACAGGCATCGCCATCTTCGGGTAATACCACCCCTAAAGAGTCGCCGGTCGATCTTCCCTGGGAGGAACCTGCGCAACCAGTAGTCGAGGCGGCAAAGGCGCCGGCTCCGGTGGCGCGGCCCGTTACGCCAGCGCCCCAGGCGACGCCCAGCGCACCCGCCACGCCCCGGGTCGAGACGACCCCTGCGGCGACGGTGATCGCCGAGTTGCCGGCGGACACCTCCGGTGACGATCTGGACGGTGACGAAGAGCCGCCGCCAGCCGAGGATTACTACGAAGTAGGGCTGGACGACTATCTCGACAGCCTTGGCGAACCGGCGGTCGACGAGGTAGCCGCGGCTCCAGCGCCTGCGGTGCAGCCGGCCACGGGCCTCGCGGCCGATTGGCAGGCGCTGTTCCCCGATCTCAAGCTGGGCGGTCTGACCGCCAGCATCGCGGCCAACTGCACCCTGGTGGCAGTGGACGACGATCGCTGGCATCTGCACCTGGATCCGGCGCAGAGCGCCCTGTTCAACGCCAACCAGCAGCGCCGGCTCAACGATGCGCTGAACCAGCAGCAGGGACGTACAATCACGCTCGAGGTCACCATCCAGACCCCCGAGCAGGAGACGCCCGCCCAGGCCGCCGCCAGGCGCCGGGCGGAGCGGCAGCGGCTGGCGGAGCAGTCAATCCAGGATGACCCGCTCATCCGCCAGATGATGCAACAGTTCGCCGCCACGGTGCGCGCGGGTACCATCGAGCCGGTCGACACCCAAGCCTGACCGGTTTTCCATTCATAGTTCGAGGTAGCAGACATGATGAAAGGTGGCATGGCCGGCCTGATGAAGCAGGCCCAGCAGATGCAGGAAAAGATGCAGAAGATGCAGGAAGAGCTGGCGAACGCCGAAGTGACCGGTCAATCCGGCGCCGGGCTGGTCAGCGTCGTCATGACCGGCCGGCACGACGTCAAGCGCGTCAGCCTGGACGACAGCCTGATGCAGGAAGACAAGGAAATCCTCGAAGACCTGATCGCCGCCGCGGTGAATGACGCGGTGCGCAAGATCGAGCAGAACAGCCAGGACAAGATGTCCGGCATGACCTCCGGGATGCAGCTGCCGCCCGGCTTCAAGATGCCTTTCTAAGACGTTCCAGCTCCGGGTGTCCGCTGGACACCCGTTTCTCCCGCCTTCCAATACGGTAGTCCATGAGCTTCAGTCCCCTGATCCGCCAATTGATCGATGCGCTCCGGGTCCTGCCCGGTGTTGGCCAGAAGTCTGCCCAGCGCATGGCCCTGCAACTGCTCGAACGCGAACGCCAGGGCGGCCTGCGCCTGGCCAGTGCCCTCAGCGCGGCCATGGAAGGGGTAGGCTACTGCCGCCAGTGCCGTACCCTGAGCGAAAGCGAGATCTGCGGCTTTTGCAGCGATACCCGGCGTGACGACAGCCTGCTGTGCGTGGTCGAGGGCCCCATGGACGTCTTCGCCGTGGAGCAGACCGGCTATCGCGGGCGCTACTTCGTGCTCAAGGGGCACCTGTCGCCCATCGACGGTCTGGGTCCGGACGCTATCGGCGTGCCCGAACTCGAACGGCGCGTCAGCGAGGGCGGCTTCCAGGAAATGATCATCGCCACCAACCCCACGGTGGAAGGCGAGGCGACTGCCTACTACATCGCCCAGCTGCTGGCGCCCAAGGGCCTGACCATCTCCCGGATCGCCCATGGCGTGCCCCTGGGCGGCGAGCTGGATCTGGTCGACGGCGGAACCCTGACCCACGCCTTCGCTGGGCGCAAGCCGATCTCGCTCTAGCGCCGTACTATCCCGTCACCCTGAAAGGATGACAGCTCTGTATCTTGTGATCGAGAAGCATTATCATTATCGGAAGTCAGCTGCTTCCGAGGATGGTGATGCAGACGCTCGAGTCCGACCGGCACGGACAAATCCGGACCCTCTACCTGGACCACCACGGCTGGCTGCGCGAGCGCCTGCAGCGGCGGCTGGGTTGCCTGGGGCAGGCGGCCGACCTGGCCCAGGACACCTTCGTCCGGCTGCTGGCGCGAGAAACCGAGCTGGAACGCCTGCGTGAACCACGCGCCTTTCTGGCTACCGTTGCCCAGGGATTGCTGGCCAATCATTGGCGCCGCCAGGCGCTGGAGCGCGCCTATCTGGAGGCCCTGGCCACGCGACCCGAGGAGGTACAGCCTTCGCCGGAAGCCCAGGCGCTGATCCTGGAAACCCTCACCGAGCTCGATGCGCTACTCGATCGCCTGCCCAGTCGCGTGCGCCAGGCCTTTCTGCTGGCGCAGCTCGAAGGCCTAACCTATGCCGTCATCGCCCAGCGTCTGGGCGTGTCGGAGCGGATGGTCAAGAAGTACATGGCGCAGGCCATGCTCCACTGCCTGGAACTGGTCTCTTGAGTGCCCTGAACCCTGGCCGCGGTGAACCGCTGGAAGAGGCGGCGCTCTGGTTTGCCGAGCTGGCTGCCGACGAGGTGGATCCCGCCACCGAGCGCGCCTGGGAGTGTTGGCTCCAGGCGGACACTCGCCACGCCGTCGCTTGGGCACGGGTGGAGGAAATCAGCGCCCGCTTCGCGGGTTTGCCGGTTTCAGGACGCCTGGCACTGGCGCGGCGCGAGACGCTGGGGCGGCGCCGTGCGCTCAAGGTGTTGGGCCTGGCCCTGGGTGGCCTGGCACTGGGCTGGAATCGCCCGGACGACTGGCGGCTAGGGCAGGGTGCCGATCTGAGCACGGCAGTCGGTGAGATCCGTGCCTTCGACCTCGCCACTGGGGTGCGGGGCTGGCTCAACACCGACAGCCAGCTGGCGCGGGAGACTTCAAACCGCTGGAGGCTATTGCGCGGCGAGGTGCTGTTGGAAAGTCGGCGCGGGGCGGCGCTCCTGCAATTGGATACGGCGGTCGGTCAGGTGCGTTTTGGCCCGGGCTGTTGCGCGGTCCGAGCGCGCGAGGACGGGCTGGAGGTCGCAGCCTATAGCGGCATCCTCCAGCTGTTGCCACTACAGGCACCCCCTCAGGTCCTGGCTGAAGGGGCTCGCGCCCTGATGATCGTGAACGGGGTGCGGCCG
Organism: Pseudomonas sp. Marseille-Q7302; assembly: GCF_965111925.1. Taxonomy (NCBI): domain Bacteria; kingdom Pseudomonadati; phylum Pseudomonadota; class Gammaproteobacteria; order Pseudomonadales; family Pseudomonadaceae; genus Pseudomonas; species Pseudomonas sp. Marseille-Q7302. The sequence goes on from NZ_CBCOPK010000001.1 coordinate 2,169,335, forward strand.
CTGGGTCACGTCGATCCGGGTCGTCAGCTCTGGCGCCAGGGGCGGCTGGTGGTGGACGACTGGTCTTTGCAGGCCTTGGTAGAGGAACTCGGGCGTTATCGCCCGGGGCTGCTGACCTGCACCGCCACGGTCGCCGGACTGCGCGTGGTAGGCAGCTATCCACTGGGCGACACCGATCGCGCCCTGGCAGCCCTGGCCGATAGCCTCCCGGTGCGGGTGGAGCGGCGCCTGCCCTGGTGGGTGCAGCTCGTGCCCGCCTAAAAAAAATGCGGCGGGTGGTTCCCCTTTTGCGCGCTCGTGGGGCTTAGGGGAAACGATCTGTTATTCGAGGCCTCCATGCATTGCCCACCCTGCTTTACCCTTCACCCTCTGCGTCGTGCGGCACGTGTCCTGGCGCTGGCCGTACCGCTGGGGATTACCGGTCTGGTCGCGCCGTTGGGCCTGGCCCAGGCCGCACCCCCAGCTCAGGAGTACCGTATCGAGGCAGGCAGCCTGGCCACCGTGGTCAGCACCTTCGCCGCCCAGAGTGGCGTACTGCTCTCGGCACCAGCCCAAGGTCTTGAGGGGCGGCGTAGTCCGGGGCTGCAGGGTCGCTACACACCAGGCGAGGGCTTCCAGCAGATCCTCCAGGGCAGCGGCCTGCAGGCGGTGCGCCAGGCCGATGGCAGCTATCGCCTGGAGTCGGTGGCCGCGACCGGCGTGACTTCCCTGAGCGACACCACGGTGACCGGCTTCGCCCTGGGCAATGCCCTGGGCGAGACCGATGGCTACCTGGCGACCCATAGCAACGTGGCCACCAAGACCAGCAAGGGGCTGCTGGAAACCTCCCAGTCGGTCTCGGTGGTGACCCGCGAGCAGATCGATGAGCAGGGCGCCAAGACCGTGCAGCAGGCCATGAGGTACACCCCGGGCATCTTCACCGGCCAGATCGGCGCGTCCAATCGCTATGACTATGTGGTGATGCGCGGCTTCGCCGACAACAGCGTCGACAATGTCTTTCTCGACGGCCTCAAGACCATGGGCGACAGCGGCACCTTCAGCTCGCTGCAGGTCGATCCCTATTTTCTCGAACGCATCGACGTGGTGAAGGGGCCGGCCTCGGTGCTCTATGGCCGTAGCCTGCCAGGCGGGCTGGTGGCGCTCACCAGCAAGAAGCCGCTGTACCAGCCCTATCACCAAGTCCAGGCCATGCTGGGCAATCTCGGCCAGCGCGGCGCCGGCTTCGATTTCGGCGGGCCGCTGGACGAGGAGGGGCGTATCGCCTATCGCCTGGTGGGCCTCGCCCAGCACAGCGATACCCAGTTCAACCACGTGGAAGAAGAGCGCTATGCCCTGGCGCCCAGCCTAGCCATCGACCTGAGCGACGACACCACCCTGACCCTGCAGGCCTATCTGCAAAAGGACCCGGACGGGGGCTACCACAGCGGGGTACCGGCCGAGGGCAGTCTCTATCGGCGCAACGGTCGCTACATCAGCAACCATTTCTTCGACGGCGAGCCGGACCACGACAAGTTCGAGCGCACCCAGCAGATGGTCGGCTATCAATTCGAGCACAGGTTCAATGACGTCTGGAGTGCGCGGCAGAACTTCCGCTATGCCAAGTCGCGGGTTGAGCTGGAGCAGGTCTATGGCTACGGCTATGTTGGCGACAGCAACCTGCTCAATCGCTACTACTCCGGCGGCCGCGAGAACCTGCATGCCTATACCCTGGACAATCTGGTCCAGGCGGACTTCGACTGGGCCGGCAGCCGGCACACCCTGCTCGCCGGGCTGGACTACCAGCGTCGCTGGACCCATGTGGATTGGCCCAGTGGCACGGCGGATCCGCTGGACGCCTTCGAGCCCAGCTACGGCGGTCAGGTGACCATCTCACCCGGCACCGAATACCGCCGCGAGCTGGCGCAGACCGGCGTCTACCTGCAGGATCTCATCGAGCTGGATCGCTGGCGCTTTTCCCTGGGTCTACGCCAGGACTGGGTGGAGATCGGCATCGAGGATCGTCTGGCGGGTACGCGCAGCAGCGCCCGCCGCGGCCAGGCCAGCGGGCGGGCCGGGGCACTCTATCTGTTCGACAACGGGCTGGCGCCCTACCTGAGCTATTCCACGTCCTTCAATCCCAATGCCTACAACGACGCGGCGGGCAATCCCCTGGAGCCCACCGAGGGCAAGCAGTGGGAGCTGGGCCTGAAGTACCAGCCGCCGGGCAGCACCGGCTTCTACACCGCCTCGCTGTTCCATATCACCCAGGAAAACGTGGCGACCAAGCTGCCGCAGGAAGACTTCTATTCCTCGGTCGGCGAGATCCGTTCCCGTGGCCTGGAGCTGGAAGGCCATCTGCAGCTGGCCGAGCGCCTCAAGCTGCTGGGCAGCTACACCTTCACCGACATTGAGTACACCCAGGCGCTGGATGGCAACCAGGGCAACACCCCGAACCAGGCGCCACGCCACCAGGCGTCGCTGTGGGGTGAGTACGAGCTGATCGGACCGCTGGCGGGGTTCAGCGTCGGCGCCGGGGCGCGCTATGTGGGCACCAGCTGGGCGGACAAGGCCAACACCCGCAAGGTACCGGCCTATACCCTGGTGGATGCCATGCTCGCCTATGACTTCACCCGGCTGGGGATGCCAGGGCTCACGGCGCGGGTCAATGCCAACAACCTGATGGGCAAGGACTATGTGGCGTCCTGCTACAGCCTGGACTTCTGCTACTTCGGAGAAGAGCGCAACGTGACCGCGACGGTCAGCTACAGCTTCTAGAGGGGGAGAGCGCCTACCGCTGGCTGAGCGGCAGGCGCAAGTCGTCAGCCTTCCAGCTGGCCGCCCGCGAGTGCGCAGAGGCGGGCGGAGTCGAGGATGCGTACCTCCTTGCCTTCGGCCGCCAGCACGCCGCTCTGCTGGAAGCGGGTGAAGACCCGCGATACGGTCTCCACCGCCAGGCCGAGAAAGTTGCCGATCTCGTTGCGCGACATGCTCAGGCGGAATTGCTGGGCGGAAAAGCCACGGGCATGGAAGCGCGCCGAGAGATTGACCAGGAAGGTGGCGATGCGCTCGTCGGCGCTCTTCTTGGACAGGAGCACCATCATCTGCTGATCGTCGCGGATCTCCCGGCTCATCACCCGCAGCAATTGCCGGCGCAGTTGCGGCAGCTGCTCGGAGAGCTCGTCCAGGCGCTCGAAGGGGATCTCGCAGACGGTCGTGGTCTCCAGCGCCCGGGCCGAGACCGGATAGCGCTCGGTGTCCATGCCCGATAGCCCGACCAGTTCGCTGGGCAGGTGGAAGCCGGTGATCTGCTCCTCCCCGGCATCGCTCAGGCTGCTGGTGCGCAGGGCGCCGGAGCGCACCGCATAGACCGAGCCGAAGGTATCGCCCTGGCGGAACAGGTGGTCGCCCTTGGCCAGCGGCCGGCCGCGCTTGACGATCTGGTCGAGGGCGTCGAGGTCCTTCAGGTCGAGCGAGAGCGGCAGGCACAGCGAGGCGAGGCTGCAATCCTTGCAATGGGCCTGGGCGGTGCGCAGCTTGAGGGGCTCGGTCATGGCGGAGGATCGCTTCTCGTCTGGTTCCAAAAGTCTAACTTTAGCAGTCATGGCAGGCATGGGTCATATCACCCGGGAAAAGCGCTGGTTGTCGTGGCCCGACAGGTAGCGGTCGAACAGCATGCACAGGGCGCGTATCAGCAGGCGGCCAGGGGGCAACACCTGGAGGCCGCGCTCGTCGAGGCGGATCAGGCCGTCGGCGGCCATGGCCAGTAGCTGCGGCCAGGCGTCCGCGAAGTACTGGCGAAAATCCAGTTCGCAACTGCGTTCGATGGCGGCGAAATCCAGCTGGAAGTGGCAGATCAGCTGGCCGATCACCGCGCCGCGAATGCGGTCATCCCGCGACCGTCGCACGCCGCGGGCCACCGCCAGGTCGCCCTGGCCCAGGCGTTCCTGGTAGCGGGCGAGGTCGGGCGTATTCTGGCAGAGGACATCGCCGATCTGGCTGATGGCGGAGACGCCCAGGCCCAGCAGGTCGCAGTGACCGTGGGTGGTGTAACCCTGGAAATTGCGCTGCAGGGTGCCGTCTTCCTGGGCGATGGCCAGGTCATCGTCGGGCAGGGCGAAGTGGTCCATGCCGATGTAGCGATAGCCGGCGGCCAGCAGCTGTTCCACCGTGCGCTGCAGCATCTCCAGCTTGGCCGCGGGGTCCGGCAGCTCGCTGACTTCGATGCGTCGCTGCGGCGGAAAGCGCTGTGGCAGGTGGGCGTAGTTGAACACCGACAGGCGATGCGGTTGCAGCTCCAGCACCCGCTCCACGGTGTGGGCGAAGCTGGCCGGGGTTTGCCGCGGCAGGCCGTAGATGAGGTCCAGGTTGATGGAGCGGTAGTCGAGGGCGCGAGCGGCCTCCACCAGGGTGCGGGTGTCGTCGAAGGGCTGCAGGCGATTGACCGCCAGCTGCACCTGCAGGTCCAGGTCCTGGACGCCAAAGCTGACGCGGTTGAAGCCCAGCTCGCGGAGCAGGCCCATGGTGCTCCAGTCGGCTTCGCGCGGGTCGATCTCGATGGAGTAGTCGCCGCGGTCGTCGTCGGCCAGGGTGAAGTGGCGGCGCAGGTCAGCCATCAGCTCGCGCAGCTGCATGGGATTGAGAAAGGTCGGGGTGCCGCCGCCAAGGTGCAGCTGTTCCACCCGCTGCCCACCGTCCAGGTGCCGACTGGTGAGAATCATCTCCTGGCGCAGGGCCTCCAGGTAGGCGGCGCTGCGGCTGCGGTCCTTGGTGATGACCTTGTTGCAGGCGCAGTAGTAGCAGATGTTGGCGCAGAAGGGCACGTGCAGGTAGAGCGACAGGGGGCGTCCGGCCTGGCGGCTCAGGCGCAGGGCGCCGAGCAGGTCGAAGGGGCCGATGCCGTCGTGGAATTGCACGGCGGTGGGGTAGGAGGTGTAGCGGGGGCCGGCGCGATCGTAGCGGGCGATGAGGTCGGCGTCCCAGACGAGGGCGGCTGTCATGCCGGGCTCCAATGGTTTCGAGGCGCCCAGTGTGAGGGGCAGGCTCCTGGCTTTATTGATCCAGATCAATAAAGGCCGGGTTAAGCTCTGGCGTTTGACGAGGAGTAGCCCATGGCAGACGAGTTGTACCTCGGAGGTTTTCGCGAATGCCGCCCCGCCGGCAGTCCCTTGGCGACCCTGTTGCTGGCCCATGGGGCAGGGGCGGGGATGGACAGCCCCTTCCTGCAACAGCTGGCCGAGAAGCTGGCCCGGCGCGAGATCCGCACCCTGAGATTCGACTTTCCCTACATGGCGCGGGCGCGCGCCGAGGGCAGGCGGCGCCCACCCAATCCGGCGCCGGTCCTGCTGGAGCACTGGCGGGAGATGGTCGCCACCTGGCGCATGGCAGAAAGCGGTCCACTATGGCTGGCGGGCAAGTCCATGGGCGGGCGGATGGCCAGTCTGCTGGCCGACGAGCTGGGCGCGGCGGGCCTCATCTGCCTGGGCTATCCCTTCCACCCGGCGGGCAAGCCCGACCGGTTGCGCACCGAGCACCTGGCGACCCTGGCCACGCCGACACTGATCGTCCAGGGCGAGCGGGATGCCCTGGGGTCGCGGGAGGAAGTGGCGGACTATGCCCTGGCGCCAAGCATCGAGGTGCAGTGGATCGCCACCGCGGACCATGATCTCAAGCCACTCAAGCGCAGTGGCCTGAATCAGGCCCAGGTGCTGGTGGACACGGCGGCGCGGGTGGCGGGCTTCGTGCGCGCTGCGGCTATGCAGACGACGCCCCAATAGATCAGGGACGCGCTGCCAGCGTTGCAGCGCTTGTCGGCGCAGTCGGGGCATCCTGCGGATGCCTCGACCTATGCATATGCCCCATTCTTATTTCAAAAGTGGCTAATCGCCTAGGTAGGCTATAAGCCAACCTCATGGTTGAGCCTTGCATCATGTCTCTTCGCCCATCCATTACTCGCTCGTTCCAGGCTTTCCACGTCACCGTCAGGCAGCCTGCGTTGGTCCGCAGCGAGGCGCAGCAGCGGCGCTGTGCGTCGATCTTGGCGTCGGCCCCCGAGCAATTCCCACCCTGTCATGTAAGGCGCTTTGCGCGACGCGGGTGGAGGTCGGCACGCTGATCGTCGAGCACAAGGCCACCGCCTTCTATGCCAACACGCCCGATCAACAGGGCGATTGATCCTTTCCCTACGGGTTCCACCGGACCACCGGACGAGCCCTCGACATCTCGAGGTCTCCCATGGCTATTCCTTCGATTTTTCAGCGCCTCGGGCTGCTCCTGGCGAGCACGACCCTGGTGCTGTCCGTCCAGGCCGCCGAGCTGCAGAAGATTCGTCTCGGCATCAACGACAGTCCGCAGAACGCTGCCCTGGAGCGCGCCGCCGAGGTGGTGCGGGAAAAGGGCGTGGAGGTGGAGATCGTCGCCTTCAGTGACTGGAACACGCCGAATCTGGCGCTCGCTCACGGCGACATCGACGTCAATTACTTCCAACACCAGCCGTTCCTGGACAACGCCAACGCCCAGAACGGCTATGGCCTGGTGCCCATCGCCTATGGCGTGGAAAACAAGGTCGGCCTCTATTCCAAGCGCGTGAAAAGCTTTGCCGAGGTGCCGGACGGCGCCACCGTGGCGGTGGCCGACGACCCGGTCAACCAGGGGCGCGGGCTGCACCTCTATGCCCGCGCTGGCCTGATCCAGCTTGGGCCAGATGCCGGGCCCAAGGCGAGCCTGCAGGACATCGTCGCCAATCCCCGGCACCTCAAATTCATCGAGTTGCCCGGGCCGCAACTGGCGCGGGTGCTGGACGATGTGACCCTGGCGCAGAGCTATCCCTCGCATATCCTCGCCGCGGGCACCACGGATCCCAACAGTGCCCTGCTGTTCAGTGACGACGAAGCCAGCGGTCACCGCTACGCCCTGAGGTTCGTGACCAGGCCGGACAGGGCCGCCGACCCGGCGATCCGCACCTTCATCCAGGTGTTCCAGAACGATCCGCGGGTGCGCGAGGCCATCGCCAAGGCCTATGGCAATCCGCAGCTCTACAGCCTGGCCTGGCTGAACCGGCAGGAGGCCTCGCGATGACCAGTGCACTGCGTCACTCTCCAGCACCGCAGATTCTTGCCGAACCCGAGCGCCTGGCCGCACAGGAGCATCTGCGTCTGACCGGGGTGCAGAAGGTCTACACCGGCGGCGCGGTGCCCGTCACGGCCCTGGCGGACATCGATCTGTCCATCGCCCGTGGCGAGATCTTCGGCATCATCGGCCGCAGCGGCGCGGGTAAGTCCAGCCTGATCCGCACCCTCAACCGTTTGGAGGATGTCAGCGCCGGCCAGGTGCTGGTCGACGGCGTCGACATAGGCGCCCTGAAGGGCGACCGGCTGGTGGCGCTGCGGCGAAGCATCGGCATGATCTTCCAGCACTTCAATCTGCTGGCCTCGCAGACGGTGCTGGAGAACCTGGCGCTGCCGCTCAAGGCCGCTGGCTTTCGCCGCGACGAGATCGAGGCCCGGGCCCGGGAATTGCTGGAACTGGTGGGCCTGCAAGGCAAGGAGCAGGTCTATCCATCCCGTCTGTCCGGCGGCCAGAAGCAGCGGGTGGGCATCGCCCGTGCCCTGATGCTCAAGCCCGAGCTGCTGCTCTGCGACGAGGCTACCTCGGCGCTGGACCCGGAGACCACCCAGTCGATCCTGGCATTGCTGCAGGACATCAATCGGCGCCTGGGCCTGACCATCGTGCTCATCACCCACGAGATGGCGGTGATCCGCCAGATCTGCGACCGGGTGGTGGTACTGGAGCACGGCCGCATCGTCGAGCAGGGACCGGTGTGGCAACTCTTTGGCGCGCCTCAGGCGGAGGCCACCCGTGCACTGCTGGCGCCGCTCTCCGCACAGTTGCCAGCGGATCTCGCCAATCGGCTGAGTGCCAGCCGCCAACCTGGTGCGCGGACAGTGCTCGAATTGAGCTACGACGGCCAGGGTGAGGAGCCCGATTTCCAGGCGCTGGGCCAGGCGCTTGGCGCGCCGCTGGAATTGCTGCATGGCGGTATCGATCGCATCCAGGGGCGAGCCCTGGGCCGCTTGCTGGTAGCCACGACAGCGCACGAGCGGCGTTTGGCCGCCTTTCTTGGGCAACCTGGGCTGTTCGCCCGCGCGAAGGTACTGGGCTATGTCTGAGTTCATGCTCAAGGCGCTGTGGAAGGCCTTCCTCGATACCCTGACCATGGTCAGCGTGTCCGCGGCCATTGTCTGGTTCGCCGGCATCGCCCTGGCGGTGGTGCTGGTCACCACCGGGCGCGGCGCCATCTTCGCCGCGCCCACCCTCAACCGGATGCTGGGCACGGTGGTCAACGCCTTTCGTGCCACACCCTTCATCATCCTGCTGGTGGCCCTGATCCCGCTGACGCGGCTGATCACCGGTACCACCATTGGTGTCTGGGCGGCGGTGGTGCCGATCACCCTCAGCGCCACGCCGTTCTTCGCCCGTATCGCCGAGGTAAGCCTGCGCGAAGTCGGCGGTGGGGTGATCGAGGCGGCCCAGGCGCTGGGCTGCGAGCGGCGCCACATCGTCTTCAACGTGCTGTTGCCCGAGGCGCTGCCCGGCATCATCGGTGGCTTCACCGTGACCCTGGTAGCCATGATCGGCGCCTCGGCCATGGCCGGCGCCATCGGCGCGGGCGGGTTGGGCGACCTGGCCATCCGCTACGGCTACCAGCGCTACGACACCCAGGTGATGGCCGTGGTGATCGCCATCCTGGTGGTGCTGGTGTGCGGTATCCAGTTCATCGGCGACCGCTACGTGCGGCACCTGCGGGCGCGTTAGCTGAGGCGCTCCAGATAGGACGGCAGTTCTGGGTCGGGCAGCACCGACAGTACCTTGAGCCGCTGCAGGGTGCGGTCGCGGCCGCGCAGGAGGTGGTTGCGCAACTGGCTGGCCGCCGCATCGGGACTGCCCACCAGCAGGGATTCCAGCACCAGGCGATGCTCCACCAGCACCGCCTCGTCCAGCGGGGTGCCGAGCGACTGGTGGAAGATGCGTGACACATTCAGCGGACTCTGGCTGTGAGCGATGAGTTGGGCCAGCTTGCGATTGCGCAGACCGGCCAGGCAGCGCCCATGCAGATCCGCCTCGATGCGCTCCACCGCCGCCCAGGAAGTGGGGGCGGGCTGGTCGGCCAGTTGCTCGAGCCGTTCGAGCATATCCAGCAGTTCGCTGCGCGCCAGCCCCGGCGCGGTCTGCAACAGCGCCTCGGGTTCCAGAAGCGCGCGGATCTCGTAGTCGTCGCGGATGGCCTGGGCGGTGAGGGGGCCGGCCAGCCACTGGCCATAGGGCTCCTTTTCCACCAGGCCGCGATCGCGCAGGCGCATCAGGGCTTCGCGGACCACGGCGCGACTGACGCCCAGGTGGTCGGCAGCCGGCTGCTCGTCCAGCCGGAAATGGCCGAAGAGCATGGCGTGGCTGACGCAGGCGGCGATTTCGTCGCCGACCCGCTCGCCCAGGGAGCGCGTATCGATCAATTCGTCGCTGCTGTCCAGGCCGAGCAACTGCCGCGTCAGCGGCTGACGCTGCGGCTGGCCCGCGGTACCGACCGGATCGATCAGGTAGCCGCGCCCCTCGAAGCGGCGAATCAGGCCTTCCTCCTGCAGCAGCGTTAGCGCCTGGCGCACCGGTACCCGGCTGGTACCGAACAGCTGCGCCAGCGGCGCCTCGACCAGCACCAGCCCCGGCGCCGCACGGCCGGCCAGGATGGCTTCGCGCAGTGCACTGCGGATCATCGCGTAGCGCGCGGCGGTACGACTGTCATCGAGGGGGGCGGGGACTGCTGCCGACATCGGGGACCTTCCGGAAACGAGATGAGAATTGTGGCACAGGCCCACGGCCTTTCGCGCGTTACCGGTGGGTTCAGGTACACGCACGGTAACGGGGCAGGCGTTACGGTTCTGCACAAAAATGGATCTATTTAATTTAAGTACATTTTAATGGCTTGGGGTTTGGGCAGGTTCAGATGGCCTCTATTGCCCCTGTTTGCGAGCGGGCTGCGTTCTATTGCTAAAGCTGGCACAAAGCCTGCTCTATTAAACGTACCAAATTATAAAATGTACGTTTAAGGAGTGATGATGGAATCCGCTCAAGCCCTGGCAATGGATGCGGTCGGCCTCGGTGAAGCCTATGCTGCCGGGACCCTCGATCCGGTCGCGGTATTCGAAGCGGCCCTGGGATGCGCCCAGTCTTCCTCCTCCGTCTTCATCACCCTGACGGTGGCACGCGGTCGCGCCGAAGCCCTGGCTTCCAGGGAGCGCTGGCGCGCTGGACAGCCGCGTTCGCCGTTGGATGGCGTACCCCTGGCCTGGAAGGACCTCTTCGATCTGCAGGGAGAGATCACCACCTGTGGTGCCGAACTTCGCCGCGCAGCGTCGCCTGCCACGATCGATGCCTTCATGGTCCAGCGCCTGAGCCAGGCTGGGCTGGTCAGCCTGGGCAAGGTCAATCTCAGCGAGTTCGCCTATTCCGGCATCGGCTTGAATCCCCATTTCGGTACGCCCGCCAACCCGTGGGCGAGCGGCGAGGTGCGTATCCCGGGAGGCTCCTCTTCCGGTTCGGCGGTGGCCGTCGCCGCGGGGATCGTACCCCTGGCCCTCGGCACCGACACTGCCGGGTCGGTACGCCTGCCGGCCGCCCTCAATGGCCTGGTGGGCTATCGTCCCAGCCTGGGTCGCTATCCGGCGACTGGCATCTTTCCGTTGGCCGCCTCCTATGACGCACCGGGTCCGCTGGCGCGCAGCCTGCGTGACGTGCAGTGCCTGGATCGCCTGCTGGTGGGCGGCGTTGCTCGACCGCTGCCGGCGGCAACGGATTTGCGGGTGGTGCTGGATGTGAGCGTGCTGGACGATGCCCGGATAGAGCCGGCGGTGCGAGCCAATCTGCTGGCCGCCGCCGAGCGGCTGGCGCGTGCCGGGGTGAGTGTGGAGCGCCGCGCCCGCACGGTCTTTGCCGAGGCCCTGGAGTTTCTCGCAGAGGAAGGCTGGCCAGGTGCGGTGGAGGCCTTCGCGCTGCACCGCGCCGTGCTCGACGGTCCCGACGCCGCGCGCCTGGATCCGCGGGTACGGCAGCGCCTGGAGCGTGCGCGGGCGTTGCCGGCCGACCATTTGGCCGTTCTGCATGAACGCCGCGATCAGCTGCGGGCGCGCTTTGCCGCCGAATTCGCCGAGGCCCTGCTGCTGGTGCCGACAGTGAGCCGTGTGGCGCCGCTGCTGGCCCCTCTGGAAGCCGACGCTGATCTGTTCGCCGCCACCAATCTGGAGCTGCTGCGCCTGACCATGGCCGGGAGCCTGCTCGGTGCGCCTGGCGTATCGCTACCGAACGGCCGCGATGCCCAGGGCCTGCCCACCGGCCTGCTGCTGGTGGCCCCGGCGGCGGCGGACGAGCGCCTGCTCGATGCCGCCACGGCCCTGGAAGCTCAGCTCCGCGTCTGATTTCAAGCGGCGGTGGCGGGGGCCCGGCTCCGCCATCGACCTGTGTCTGTCCGGGTACTGGAGGTTGCAACGATGGCCAAAGAAATCTTCGTTTCCATCGGCGTCGACGTCGACGCGGTGGCAGGCTGGCTCGGCTCCTACGGCGGCGAGGATTCGCCCGATGACATCTCCCGCGGGTTGTTCGCCGGCGAGGTGGGGGCGCCGCGGCTGCTCAAGCTGTTCGAGCGCTACGGCCTCAAGACCACCTGGTTCATTCCGGGGCATTCGGTGGAAACCTTTCCCGAACAGATGCAGGCGGTGGCCGCGGCAGGTCACGAGATCGGCATCCACGGCTACAGCCACGAGAATCCCATCGCCATGACCCCCGAGCAGGAGGAGGCGGTGTTGGACCGGTCCATCGAGCTGATCACCACCCTGGCCGGCAAGCGGCCCACCGGCTACGTGGCGCCCTGGTGGGAATTCAGCCGGGTCACCAACGAGCTGCTGCTGAAAAAAGGCATCAAGTACGACCACAGCCTGATGCACAACGACTTCAGTCCCTATTACGTGCGGGTGGGCGACAGCTGGACCAAGATCGACTACAGCCAGCAGCCCGAGAGCTGGATGAAGCCCCTGGTGCGCGGCCAGGAAACCGACCTGGTGGAGATTCCGGCCAACTGGTACCTCGACGACCTGCCGCCGATGATGTTCATCAAGAAGGCACCCAACAGCCACGGCTTCGTCAATCCGCGCCATCTGGAAGAGATGTGGCGCGACCAGTTCGACTGGGTCTATCGCGAGATGGACTATGCCGTCTTCCCCATCACCATCCACCCCGATGTCTCGGGGCGGCCGCAGGTGCTGCTGATGCTCGAACGCCTGATCGAGCACATCCAGGGTCACGCCGGAGTGCATTTCGCCACCATGGACGAGATCGCCGACGACTTCCTGCGGCGCCAGCCGCGCCAGCGCTAAGCGCCCAGCCCACAGGTACAGGACCATGACCCTCCCTGCCGCCAGCCCGCTCCATACGGAAACCACCGCTGCCTGGAAACCGCAGCAACTGTCTTCCGGTGATGTCCGCTATGCCACCTGGATCGCCTTCTTCGCCTGGGTGTTCGCCGTGTACGATTTCATCCTGTTCGGCACCCTGCTGCCGGTGATGGGTGGGCACTTCAACTGGAGCGAGGCTGAGCAGGCCGAACTCGCCACCTGGGTGGCGCTGGGTGGGGCCATCATCGCCTTCGCCATCGGCCCGCTGGTGGACCGGATCGGTCGCCGCGGCGGCATCATCGTCACCATCGGCGGCACCGCCCTGTGCTCGGCGTTGACCGCGCTCTGTGCCGGCATGGGCAAGGTGCCACTGGTGCTGGTTCGCTCGGTCGCTGGCCTGGGCTACGCGGAGGAGGGGGTCAACGCCACCTACCTGACCGAGGTCTATGCCGCCTCCGACGATCCGCGGCTGATCCGGCGCCGGGGCTTCATCTACAGCCTGGTGCAGAGCGGCTGGCCGATCGGCGCCCTGATCGCCGCCGGGCTCACCGCCTTGCTGCTGCCCCACATTGGCTGGCAGGGCTGCTTCGTGTTCGCCGCCGTGCCGGCCTTCGTCATCGCCGTGCTGGCGCGCAAGCTCAAGGAGTCTCCGCAATTCCAGGTGCACGCCCGCATCCAGCGTCTGCGTCGCGAAGGCCAGGAGCAGGACGCCCGCAGCCTGGCCCATGAATACGGCGTGGACTACGAAGAGCACGCCAAGGCCGGCGTGGCCATGGCCTTCAAGGGCCAGGCCCTGCGCCCGACCCTGGTCTTGAGCCTGGCCATCCTGCTCAACTGGTCGGCAATCCAGGTGTTCAGTGTGCTGGGGACGTCGGTGATCGTCAGCGTGCACAAGCTCAGTTTCGAGAACTCGCTGTGGATCCTGGTGCTGTCCAACGCCGTCGGCTTCATCGGCTACCTGTTCCATGGCTGGCTGGGCGATCGTATCGGCCGGCGCAACACCGTGGCCCTGGGCTGGACGTGCGGCGGTGTGGCCTTCTTCGCCATGTTGCAGGCGCCGAGCCAGTTGGTGCCGGTGGTGGCGCTCTACAGCCTGGGGCTGTTCTTTCTCACCGGGCCCTATTCGGCCATGTTGTTCTTCATGGGCGAAAGCTTTCCCACCAGCATCCGTGCCACGGGTGGCGCCATCGTCCACGCCATGGGACCGATCGGCGCCATCCTCGCCGGCCTCGGCATCACCAGCGTGCTCGGCAACGGTGGCCAGTGGCACAGCGCTGCGCTCTGGTTCGGCGCCCTGCCGTGCTTTCTCTCTGGCCTGGTGATGTGGGCCGCGCGCCACGTCGAACCCACCAGCCTCAAATGACAGGAGCCTCGATGAACGCTCACATTTCACCCGTTGCCCTGATCACCGGCGCCGCCAGCGGCATCGGCCAGGCCCTGGCCGTCACCTATGCCCGCCATGGCGTGCGGGTGGTCGGTGGCTACTACCCCGGCGATCCCCATGACCCCGAAGACACCCGGCGGCTGGTGGCCGCCGCGGGTGGCGAGTGTCTGCTCGAACCGCTGGACGTCAGCGACAGCGCCTCGGTGGATGCCCTGGCCGATGCCGCCCAGGCGCACTTCGGACGCCTCGACTATGCCGTGGCCAACGCCGGTCTGCTGCGCGCCGCGCCGCTGCTGGAGATGAGCGACGCGCGTTGGCACGAGATGCTCGACGTCGACCTTACCGGGGTGATGCGAACCTTCCGGGCCGCGGCGCGGCACCTGGGGGAGGGCGGCGCCCTGGTGGCCATCTCCTCCATCGCCGGCGGTGTCTATGGCTGGCAGGACCATGCCCACTATGCCGCCGCCAAGGCCGGGGTACCGGGCCTCTGTCGCTCGCTGGCGGTCGAACTGGCGCCGCGCGGCATTCGCTGCAACGCGGTGATTCCCGGTCTGATCGAGACGCCCCAGTCGCTGGACGCCAAGAACTCCCTGGGTCCGGAGGGCCTGGCCAAGGCCGCCCGCAGCATTCCCCTGGGCCGCGTCGGCAAGCCCGAGGAGGTGGCGGCGCTGGTGCGTTTCCTGACCAGTACCGAAGCCAGCTACATCACCGGCCAGAGTCTGATCGTCGACGGCGGTCTCACCGTGCGCTGGCCCGATTGAGGAGAAGAGCATGTTCGAGCTGACAGACCGTCGCGCCCTGGTGACCGGCGCCGCCAGCGGGATCGGCGCCGCCATCGCGCGAGCCTATGCCGCTGCCGGCGCGCACCTGGTACTGGCCGACCGCGACGCCGAGCGCCTGGCGCGGGTGGCCGAGGAATGCCGTGCCCTGGGCGCGTCGGTGACGGAGACCGTGGCCGACGTTGGCCAGCCGGATGGGGCCAGAGCCGGAGTGGACGCCTGCGTGGCGGCTTACGGCGGCATCGACATCCTGGTCAACAATGCCGGGATGCTGACCCAGGCACCCTGTGCCGACCTGACCCTGGAGCAGTGGAACGACATGCTGCGCGTCGACCTCACCAGCGTCTTTCTCGCCAGCCAGCGCGCCCTGCCGCACATGCAGGCGCAGCGCTGGGGACGCATCATCAATGTCGCTTCCCAGCTCGGCATCAAGGGTGGCGCCGAGCTCTGCCACTATGCGGCGGCCAAGGCCGGGGTGATCGGCTTCACCAAGTCCCTGGCGCTGGAGGTGGGCCGCGACAACGTGCTGGTCAACGCCATCGCCCCCGGGCCCATCGAGACGCCCCTGGTGGACGGCATCAGCGCCGACTGGAAGGCAGCCAAGGCCCGCGAGCTGCCGCTAGGGCGCTTCGGGCGCGCGGAGGAGGTGGCGCCGGTCGCGCTGCTGCTGGCCAGCGATCCGGGTGGCAATCTCTTCGTCGGCCAGACCCTGGGCCCTAATTCCGGCGATGTCATGCCCTAGGAGGTACCCATGTGCGGACTCTGCGGCCTGCTCGGGCCAGATCTCCATTGGAGCGATCCCCTGGGCGACGACCTGCCGCGACGGCGCGAGCGCCTGCGTCGGGTCGCGGCCATCAACCGGGTGGTGGCGCCGTTCCGGCTCACGGTGAGCGACGTCCAGGGCGCCTCCTACCTGGTCCAAGGGCCGACCGGACGCCAGGCGCTGGCCGAGGGGTTGGACGATCTCTGGCGCCAAGCCGAGGGGGTGCTGGGGCGACCGCTCGATCCCTTGGATCCGCGCGTCCTGGCACCGCTGGAGGGGGCGCCATGAGCCTGGCGGTCAATGTCATCACCGGCTTTCTCGGCAGCGGCAAGACCACGCTGCTGCGGCGCCTGCTGGCCCAGGAAGCCCTGGGCGAGACGGCGCTGCTGATCAACGAATTCGGCGAAGTCGGCATCGACCACCTGCTGGTGGAAGAGGTGGCGCCCGATACCGTGCTGCTGCCCAGCGGCTGCGTCTGCTGCTCAGTGCGCGGTGACCTCAAGGAAGCATTGCTGACGTTGCACGGGCGCCGTAGTCGCGGCGAGATCCCGGCCTTTCGCCGGGTCCTGCTGGAGACCACCGGCCTGGCCGATCCCGGCCCCATCCTGGCCACGCTCAACCTCGATCCCCAGCTGCGCGGTCGCTTCCACCTGGGGCTCCTGGTGACGGTGGTGGACGCCGAGCATGCCGCGCTGCAGGAAGGGCTGCACCCGGAGTGGCTCAACCAGGTCACCGCGGCCGACCGGCTGCTGCTGAGCAAGGCCGACCGGGTCGCGCCTGCCGTGCTGGAGCGGCTGGACCGGCAGTTGGCCCAGCTCAATCCCACCGCCACTCGGGCCCTGGCGGCTTCCGTGGTTAGTGGCGATGACCTGCTGCTGGGCGAAGGCCTGCGGGCCGCCGACCCGGCCGCCGAGGTCGGTCGCTGGCGCCTGTTCGCCGCGATCGCCGAAGGCCGCCACGGCAGCGCCGAGGTCTGCTGCCTGGAGTTCGACCGGCCGCTGGACTGGATGGCCTTCGGGGTATGGCTGTCGATGCTGCTAAGATGCCACGGGCAACGCATCCTGCGAGTCAAGGGCATCCTCGACGTGATCGACGCCAGCCAACCCATCGTCATCCACGGCGTGCAGCACAGTCTGCATACACCGGTGCATCTGCCGGCCTGGCCGGCGGGCGAACGTCGCTCGCGCCTGGTATTCATCGTTCGCGACCTGGACACCGCGCTGCTCAGACGCTCCTTCGCCGCCTTCATGGGCGGTCTGGGTCGGGCTGCATGAGCACGCCGCTGACCCTGAGGGTGCTGGGGACCTCGGTGACCCTGCTTGAACCCATCCGCCAGCGGGCGGAAGCAGAGCTGGGCATCCGCCTGGTCTACCAGATCCACGATGTCCAGACCGCCCAGCGCATCGCCGTGCTGGAGCCTGATAGCTACGACCTCTACGACCAGTGGTTCCACAACGTCGACTTCGTCTGGCCGGCACGGGCCATCCAGCCCATCGACATCCGCCGCATCGCGCTCTGGGAGGAGATCAACGACCTGCCCAAGCGCGGGCGGCTGCACGCCACGGATCGCCTGGCGCCGGGCTGCCGGCCGTGCGACCGCCTCTATGTGCAGCACGACGGCAGCCTGGGCGGTCAGCCCAGCGAACGCATCAGCATGCTGCCGTTGACCCACAACGCCGACAGCTTCGCCTACCGACCCGAAAGCCTGCCCGCCGCCCTGGTCGGTCAGGAGGAGAGCTGGGCCTGGCTGATCGACGAGGGCTGGTGCGGCCACAGCGCCCTGCAGAGCGACGCTGCCATCGGTGCCCTGGACGCTGCCCTGGCGATCCAGGCAGCAGGTCTCGCGCGCTTCGACGACATCGGCAACCTGCGCCTGGAGGAGATCGACCGCCTGGCCGAGCTGCTGGTGGAGCGCCAGCGGCATCGGCATTTCGCCGCCTTCTGGTCCGACGACCGCAGCGCCGGCGAGCTGACCCTGGCCGCCGGGGTGGACATCCAGAGTCTCTGGTCGCCGATGCTCATGGCCCTGCACCGGGCCGGGGTCGACTACCGGGTGGCGGTACCACGAGAAGGCTATCGGGCCTGGTTCGGCGGCCTGTCGCTGTCGCGTTGCGCCGAGGGACGGGTGCGTGATGCCGCCTATGCCTACCTCAACTGGTGGCTGGCCGGCTGGCCTGGTGCGGTCATGGCCCGCCAGGGCTTCTACATCGCCAATCCGGTAAGGGCTAGGGATCACCTGAGCGCAGCGGAGTGGGATTTCTGGTACGGCGGTCTGCCAGCGCGGGAGGAGCTGTACGGTAGCGACGGCCTGCCGTTGATCGAGGTGGGTCAGCGTCGCGAGGGCGGTTCCTACGCCGAGCGCATGAGCCATATCGGCGTGTGGAATTCGGTGATGGACGAGCACAACTACCTGGTGCGGCGCTGGAGCGAATTCCTGCGGACCACCGCCACCTGAGGCGGCATCCGTGTGAAACCGGCGTGCCAGACGCCTTTCTACACTGTTGCCCAGGCAACAGCGACCGGACAGCTGTCCGTTCGGAAACACGGGAAATCGTTGTGTTTTATCCGCCAAGTCATTGAATCAAAGGGACATTCAGACTTGGTTCGGTTCTTGATTGGAGGCTCAGGGCCAACGTTTCGCTCGCCTTGTATGGCGAGTCCTACCTGGAGAGCCTAGTATGTCGCAGAACCCCGTCAAATTCGCCTATTGGGTCCCCAATGTCAGTGGTGGCCTGGTCGTCAGCACCATCGAGCAACGCACCCACTGGGGCATCGACTACAACCGCACCCTGGCCCGGCTCGCCGAGCAGGCCGGTTTCGACTATGCCCTGACGCAGATTCGTTTCACCGCCGGCTACGGCGCCGAATACCAGCACGAGTCGGTGGCCTTCAGCCATGCGCTGCTGGCCGCCACCGAGCGTCTCAAGGTGATCGCCGCCATCCTGCCCGGCCCCTGGAATCCGGCGCTGGCGGCCAAGCAGCTGGCGACCATCGACCAGCTCACCAACGGACGCATCGCCATCAACCTGGTATCTGGCTGGTTCAAGGGCGAATTCCATGGCATCGGTGAACCCTGGCTGGAGCACGACGAGCGCTATCGGCGTTCCGAGGAATTCCTCCGCGCCCTCAAGGGCATCTGGACTCAGGACAACTTCAGCTTCGCCGGCGACTTCTATCGGTTCCGCGACTACACCCTGAAACCCAAGCCGCTGCAGCAGCCGCATCCGGAAATCTTCCAGGGCGGTAGTTCCCGGGCGGCACGGGACATGGCGGCGCGGGTCTCGGACTGGTACTTCACCAACGGCGGTACCCGCGAGGAGATTCGTGCCCAGGTGCAGGATCTGCGCGCCAAGGCCGCGGCGGAGGGGCGCGAGGTCAAGGTGGGAGTAAACGCCTTCATCATCGCCCGGGACACCGAGGCCGAGGCGCGCGAGGTCCTGCGCGAGATCGTCGCCAAGGCCAATCCCGAAGCGGTCAAGGCGTTCGGCGATGCGGCGCGCCAGGCCGGCGCCGCTAGCCCGGAAGGCCAGGGCAACTGGGCCAACTCTAGCTTCGAGGACCTGGTGCAGTACAACGATGGCTTCAAACCCAACCTGATCGGCACCCCCGAGCAGATTGCCGAGCGCATCGTGGCGCTCAAGGCGGAGGGCGTGGACTTGGTGCTGGCGGGCTTCCTGCACTTCCAGGAGGAGGTGGAGTATTTCGGCCAGCGGGTGCTGCCGCTCGTGCGTGAGCTGGAGGCTCGGGCCGCCTCCCAGGCCGCGGCCTAGGCCAGAGGGCTCGCCTGGGTCGCGCGGGAGGCACTGGCAGGCCCGTGACCCAGGCAGCTAGCCGGAGAACGCCAAAGCGCGGCCGGAAAAATTGCCAGGTGAAAGGGCCGATGCGAGAAGCAGGGCCCTTTCGCCGGGAGCAGGCTGGGCTAAGCTCCTGGGATAGCCAGGGAGCCCGACCTTGAACAAGACCTCCTACAACGCCATTGCCGACACCTTCCGCCAGGCCAGGATCAGCCTTAGAGACGACGAGCGGCGCTATCTCGCGTTGCTGCTGGAGAATCTGGCACCCGGTGCCACCGTGCTTGATCTGGGCTGCGGCACAGGCACGCCGGTCGCCGCTGCCATCCTGGCCGAGGGACATCGCGTGCTCGGTGTCGATCAGGCCGCCGCCATGCTGGCTCATGCGCGACGGGAATTCCCCAAGCAGCGCTGGATCGAGGCGCGCCTGGAAAACTACGCCTGCGCCGAACCCTACCAGGGCGCGCTGCTCTGGGATTCGCTGTTCCACCTGGAGCGCCGCTGGCACGGGCCCGTCCTGGCGCGAGTGATCGCCGGGCTGCCAGCGGGCGGGCGACTGATGCTGACGGCGGGCGGTTCGGGGAGTGAAGCCTTCGTCGATACCATGTTCGAACAGCCGTTCTTCTACGATTCCCATCCGCCGGAGGTGCTGCGGGGCCTCCTGCTGGAGCAGGGCGTGCGCATCCTCGTCGACGAATTCATGGACCTGCCCGATGGCGGCAGGAACCGCGGACGCTGCGCCTTCGTCGTCGAAAAACCTTGATCGGGCCCGCGAGCGCTACTCCTTCCAGCCTGGCTGGTACAGGGTGCCGTAGGCCTGGTCCAGCGCGGCGCGTACCTTAGGCGAGTGCTGGTAGAGATCGATCAGCTTGGCCAGGCGCGGGTCGTCCTTGTTGTCCGGACGGGCGACGAACTGGATGACGTACTCGGGATGGTCGAGGCCGTCGAACAACAGCGCCTGGTTGGGATCGAGGGTCTTGGCCAGGCGCAGGTAATGCGGATAGCCCTGGGCCAGGTCGACATCGTCCAGCGAGCGGGCCAACTGCACGGCTTCGAGTTCGATGATCTGGATGTCGCGCGGATTGCCGGTGATGTCGGCAAGCGTCGCGTGGTAGCCGACGCCAGGCTTCAAGGTGATGAAGCCAGCCTTCTCCAGCAGCAAAAGGCCACGGCCGCCATTGATGGCATCGTTGGCGATGGCCACCCGCGCGCCCTTGGGGACTTCCGCCAGGGTGCGGTACTTCTTCGAATAGAGCCCGACGTTGTTGATGATCCCCGGCGCCACCGCCACCAGGTCATAGCCGGCACTGCGCTTGGCGTTCTCCAGGAAGGGGATGTGCTGGTAGTAGTTGGCGTCGATGTCATGGTTGGCGAGGCTGGTGTTGGGGGCGATCCAGTCGCTGAATTCGACGAGCTCGACGTCCACGCCGGCGGCCTTGGCTTCCTGCGCCGCCACTTCCAGGGGCGAGGCGAAGGCGGCGGTGGTGCCAATCTTGAGCGGGGCGGCAAAGGCCGTACCGCTGACGAGGCCGAGGGCGAAAAGCAGGGGTTTCAGGCGGGGCATGGGGTGTCCTTGAGCGTTCAGTCCTGACGGAAGCGGGTGCCGAAGTGCCGGGCATCGAGGCGATCACCGCGCCCGAACAGCTTGTGTCTGAAGCTGCCCTCGGCGTAGGCGGTCTTGTAGCGACCCCGGCTCTGCAGCTCCGGGATCACCAGGTCGATGAAGTCGCTGTAGCACTCGGGAGTAACGGTGCGGGCGAGGTTGAAGCCGTCCAGCCCGGTCTCGTCGATCCACCCGAGCAGGGCATCCGCTACCTGCCGAGGATCACCGACCAGGGTGGTGTAGCGTCCGCCCAGGGCGTGCTGCTCCAGCAGCTTGCGACGGGTCCAGCCGGCGTCCTTGGCCACCAGGCGCTTGAGCGCCGATTCGATGGCCTCGGTCCTTTGCGGGCGGATGGGTTCGTCGAGGCCATAGGCGGCCAAGTCGATGCCCACCGAGGCCGCATGGTGGGCGACCCCGGCCTCGGCGCTGGCATGGTTCAGGTACTCGGCGTGCTTGTCCCGTGCCTCGGCGGCGGTAGGGGCGACGATCACCGTGAGGCCCATGAACAGTTTGACGTCCGCGGCATCGCGGCCCGCCGCGACTGCCGCGCCGCGCACTCGCTCGACCTGGGCGCGGGTGGCGGCCTGGTCCTGCCCTGAAATGAAGACGCACTCGGCATGGCGTCCGGCAAAGGCCAGACCGCGATCCGAGGAGCCGGCCTGGAACAGCACCGGGGTGCGCTGTCGCGAAGGCTCGCAGAGGTGGTAGCCCTCGACGTCGAAGAATTCGCCGTGGTGCACGACCTTGCGCACCCGCTCGGGACGGGCATAGATCCGCTGGACGCGGTCACGGACCACGGCATCGTCGGCCCAGCTGCCTTCGAGCAGCTTGTAGAGCACTTCCAGGTATTCGTCCGCCTGGTCGTAGCGGCGGTCGTGGGCGATCTGGCGCGCCAGGCCCATGGCCCGGGCGGCGCTGTCCAGGTAGCCGGTGACGATGTTCCAGCCGACGCGGCCTTCGCTCAGGTGATCCAGGGTCGAAAGGCGGCGGGCGAAGGGGTAGGGCGGCTCATAGGTGAGATTGGCGGTCAGACCGAACCCCAGGTGCCGGGTGCTGGCGGCCATGGCCGAGACCAGCAGGAAGGGATCGTTGACCGGCAACTGGATGGATTCGCGCAGGGTCAGGTCGACATTGCCGCCGTAGACGTCGTAGACGCCCAGGATGTCGGCGATGAACAGGCCATCGAACAGCCCGCGTTCCAGCAATTGGGCCAGCTCGGTCCAGTAGCCCAGCGTGTGGTAGGCGCTGGAGGTGTCGCGCGGATGGGTCCACAAGCCATGATTGATGTGGCCCACGGTGTTCATGTTGAAGGCGTTGAGCAGTATCTGCTTGGCAGGGGCGGTCATGGGGCGGGCGCCCCTGCGGGGAAAAGAGTCCGGAGCTCAGCCATGGGATCCTCGGGTTCAAGGCGAAAGGAGAGATCCGGTGGTCCGGTGGTTATACGTTAGCTTCAAGATATACAGGGCTTTAAATAGCCTTTCGGAATAACGTTAAGGCCTTCGCAAGCGTAGCGCGCTCCTCTAACCAAATTCCAAATCGGTATTAAGCTGACCTTTGCTTATTGCTTATCGTGGCGGCCATCTATTCGCCGCCCGCTGAGGAATTCATGGCCGCTATCCGCTTTCCGTTCAGCGCAGGTCTCCGCCGGGGACTGCTCGCCCTGGGTCTGCTGGGACTCGCCTGCGCCGCCCAGGCCGAGACCAGCCTGCGCATCGGCTACCAGAAATCCTCCACCCTGCTGGTGCTGCTCAAGGAGCAGGGCACCCTGCAACGCGACCTGGCGGCCCAGGGCATCACCCTCAGCTGGCACGAATTCTCCAGCGGCCTGCCGCTGCTGGAAGCGCTCAATGTCGGCAACGTGGATCTCTCAGCCGACGTCGCCGACACCGTGCCGGTGTTCGCCCAGGCGGCGGGTGCCAAACTCACCTATTTCGCCCGGGAAACGCCATCGCCCCATGCCCAGGCCATCCTGGTACCGGAGGGCTCGCCGCTGCAGAGCCTCGCCGATCTCAAGAGTAAGCGCATCGCCGTGACCAAGGCCGCTGGTAGTCACTACCTGCTGATCGCCGCCCTGCAGAAGGCCGGCCTGGGCTTCTCCGACATCCAGCCGGCCTATCTCACCCCGGCGGACGGTCGTGCCGCTGTCCAGCCGGTCAGCCGCGCGGCCCTGGACGAGCAGCAGCGCATCGCCGACGCCTTCCATGCCGCCACGCTGCTGCCTGCCCCCGTGGACGCCGGCGCAGTGGACCTGTGGTGCCCTACCGTGCCCCGACCGAAGGCTAGCTGATTAGGTTGTCATGCGGTACGAGGCCACGCTACGCCACGCCGTGTGACTTGCCCTGCTAAGCCAGGCGCTCCATCCAAGGAACTTCACCCGAACCACGCCCAGGTGCGCCCGCCCGCCTGGCGCCGGGTGGTGAGCGCTTGCGCGTCCGGCGAGGCTTCACCGTCGCCTTACCCCATTCCGCCACGGCCTGCGCGGAGCTGCGACGACTGACGGCGCTGGGCTCGCGCCTGGAGGAGCTGGGCCATGAGTCGAATTGCTGTTCCGATTCATTCGCCGTCCCGTAGAAACCCGGTACCTCTTCCACCAAGGTTTGCTGCCGCTTGCTCGGTTAATCACATTGGTATAACGTAATAACAAAGTACCAATGAGTGATGGGGGTGACGCGGTTTTTGGCGTGCGCCAGACAGTACAGTGACTGCGCTGTTCAGAAGTCGCACCTATCATTGTCTTTTGTTAAAATAAAAAACAAATGGAGTCGCTCATGATTGAAGTCGTCAACCCCGCTACCGGGACCGCCATCGCGACCTACTACACCCATACCCGGGCACAGGTCGAAGAGCGCCTGGTCCAGGCCGATGTGGCGCAGCGGCAGTGGGCGGAGTGTCCGCTGACCGAGCGCTGTGCGGCCCTCGTCCGCCTGGCAGCCGTCTTGCGGGCCGGTCGCGACACCTATGCCCGGCTCATCGTCGGCGAGATGGGCAAGCCGCTGGTGGAAGCCGAGGCGGAAATCGAGAAGTCCGCGCTCACCTGCGAGTTCTACGCTGAGCAGGCACCGTGCTTTCTCGGCGATACCCCCGTGGCGAGCGCCGCAGCTGATAGCCGGGTGGTCTACGATCCGCTCGGCGTAGTGCTCGCAGTGATGCCCTGGAATTACCCCTTCTGGCAGTTCATCCGCTTCGCCGCGCCAGCTCTGGCGGCCGGCAATGGTGCCATCCTCAAGCACGCCAGCAATGTCCCGGGCTGCGCGCTGGCGTTGGAGCAGGCGTTCGCCAAGGCCGACCTGCCCTTGGGCCTGGTGGCCACGCTGCTGATCGAGGCGAGGGAGGTGGCAGGAGTGCTGGCGGATCCGCGCATCGCCGCCGTTACCCTGACCGGTTCCACCGCGGTCGGCCAGCAGGTGGCCAGCCAGGCCGGCTCCCTGATGAAAAAGCAGGTGCTGGAACTGGGCGGCTCGGACCCCTTCATCGTGCTGGCCGATGCCGACGTGGCCCTGGCCGCACAGACCGCGGTCAAGGCGCGCTTTGGCAACGCCGGTCAGAGCTGCATTTCCGCCAAGCGTTTCATCGTCGTCGACGCGGTGGCTGACGCCTTCACCGAGGCCTTCGCGACAGCGGCCGCGGCCCTGCGGCTGGGCGATCCGCTGGATCGTGCCACCCAGATCGGTCCGCTGGCCCGCGCCAGTCTGCGCGAGGACCTGCAGCGCCAGGTGACGCTCAGCCTCGTCGAGGGGGCGCGGCTGGTGCTGGGCGGCACGCCGCTCCCCGGGCCGGGTTTCTTCTATCCGCCCACCGTGCTCGACCGGGTGACCCCGGAGATGACCGTGGCCCGCGAAGAGACCTTCGGGCCGGTGGCCGCGATCATCCGGGTAGCGGACGAAGACGAGGCGATCCGCGTCGCCAATGCCAGCGAGTTCGGTCTGGGTGCGGCCCTCTGGACCCGCGATCTGGCGCGGGCCCAGCGCCTCGCCCGGCGTATCGAGGCGGGCGCGGTGTTCATCAATGCGCTGGTGGCTTCCGATCCACGGGTGCCCTTCGGTGGCATCAAGCAGTCCGGCTATGGCCGAGAGCTGGGCGAATGGGGCATCCGCGAATTCACCAACGTCAAGACCGTCTGGCAGGGCGCCCAGTCCTGACCCAAGGAGACTTTCATGATCAAGACCGATTCCGCCGCCTGGCTGCTCAAGCCCGAGACCATCGCCAAGCACGACCGCGGCGGTGGCGCCGCCACCATGCCGCTGGTGACCGCGGGCCTGGGGGCGCGCAATTTCATCAACGGCTACACCGAATTCCAGGGTGGAGCGCAGATTCCCTTCCATTACCACAATTGCGAAGAGAGCGTGATGCTGGTGGAGGGCCGGGCGATCTTCGATATCGACGGCCAGGAGTTCACCGTCGCGCCTCAGGACGTGACCTACATCCCGGCTGGCGTGCCTCATCGCTTTCGCAATGCCTCGGCCACCGAGCCCATGAAGATCCTCTGGATCTATGGCTCTGCTGAGGCCACACGCACCCTGGTGGAAACGGGCGAAACGCGCCCGATCGCCGCCGAACACCGTACCTAGTTCCAGGAGCTACTCATGCCGGAAGTCGTCGTTCATGCGGTCAAGGGCCGCAGTGCCGAACAGAAGAAACTGCTGATGAAACGCATCACCGAGGCGGTGGTGGATAGCTTCGGCGTACCCGCTGACCGGGTAGTGGTACAGATCGTCGAGGCCGAGCCGGAAGACAAGGCCCGCGGCGGCGTGCCCTACAGCGAGCGCTGAGACGGGCGCTGGCGAGCGTTCGCCAGGCGCGAACGCCTCGTTGGCCAAAGGTCAATTTTCGCTGGGCAGCAGGTTGCCTAAGGTGGCGCAAGCGGGTCGGACGGTCGCCTTGGCGCGGACGTCGGACCCTTCCAGTCGGTGCCAGGAGAGCCCCTATGTACGCCTATGTCGGCAGCCGAACCACCCGTGCCCGCCAGGCCCGCGGGGAGGGCATCAGCGTTTACCGGGTCACGCCCGCAGGCGCGCTGGAACTCGTCCAGGTGGTCGGTGACCTGATCAATCCGTCCTACCTGACCCTCAATCGGGCGGGTGACCGTCTCTATACGGTGCATGGCGACGAGCAGGCGGTCAGCGCCTTCGCCGTCGACCGCCAGACCGGGCATCTGGCCTTCCTCAATCGGCAGGACACCGGCGGCCGCAATCCGGTCCACCTGGCACTGGCCCCGGATGATCGCCATCTGGTGGTGAGCAATCACCTTGGCCGCAGTCTCGCCGTTCTGCCGGTATCGGCGGATGGCCGCCTGGAACCTCTGGTCCAGCTGCTGGAGTTGCAGGGCGAACCCGGGTCGCACCGCCAGGAACAGCCCCATGCCAAGCCGCACTGCAATCCTTTCGATCCCAGTGGCCGCTTCGTACTGGTGCCGGACAAGGGACTGGACCGGATCTTCAGCTTCGCCTTTCACGACGGACGCCTGGTGCCGGTGGCCGAGGTGGCGACCCGCGAGGGCGCGGGGCCGCGGCATCTGATCTGCCATCCGCACCTGCCGCGGGCCTATGTGGTCAACGAGCTGGACTCGACCCTCACCACCTACGACTACGACGCCAGCTCCGGTGCCCTTGATCCCCTTACCATCCACGCTACGCTGCCGGCCAGCTTCACCGGCAATAGCCGGGCGGCGGCCATTGCGGTTGATCGCGCGGGGCGGCTGCTATACACCTCCAACCGTGGTCACGACAGCCTGATGGTCTTCACGCTGGATCCCCAGAGCGGGTTGCCAACGCCGCTCGGCAGCCTGGCGAGCGGGGGCCGCACGCCCCGCGCCTTCGCCCTGGCGCCGGATGGCCGCCAGTTGTTCGCCCTCAACGAAGACAGCGACAGCATCGTCACCTTCCTGGTCGACGAGACCCGGGGAATCCTCGAACCCACCGGCACGGCGGTGCGCTGCGGCAGCCCGGTGTGCCTGGTCTTCAGCCGCTGAAGATCGCCGCCGCATCCTACAACAACAAGATCGGCCGCCTCGTCGCGGCCCTGTGAGGCCATCATGAACACCACCCCCGTGAGCCGGGAGCAGGCCATCATCCGCAAGGTGACCTGGCGCATCATCCCCTTCGTCTTCCTGCTCTACATCGTCTCCTACCTGGATCGGGCCAACATCGGCTACGCGGCGTTGCAGATGAACGCCGAGCTGGCGCTGTCCAGCGAAGTCTTCGGCTTCGTCTCGGGTATCTTCTTCATCGGCTACTTCCTGTTCGAGGTGCCGAGCAACCTCTTGCTCGAACGCTTTGGCGCGCGGGTATGGATCGCGCGCATCCTGGTCACCTGGGGCGTGATCGCCGCGGCCACGGCCTTCGCCCAGACCGCCATGCACCTTTATGTCCTGCGCTTCCTGCTAGGTGTCGCGGAGGCGGGTTTCTTCCCCGGCATCATCGTCTACCTGACCTACTGGTTTCGCTCCCGCGAGCTGGCCACCACGGTGGCGCTCTTCACCGCGGCGATCCCGGTGTCCTACATCATCGGTGCGCCGCTCTCGACCTGGATCATGGACAACGTGCACTGGCTGGGCTGGAGCGGTTGGCGCTGGATGCTGTTTCTCGAAGGCATCCCGGCGGTGTTCCTCGGAGTGCTGTGCTATCTCTACCTCACCGATCGGCCCGAACAGGCACGCTGGCTGGCAGATGAAGAAAAGGTCTGGCTGCTCGCCGAGCTGGAGCGTGATCGCCAGGCGCGCAAGGACGTCAGGCATTTCGGCGCACTCAAGGCCATGAGCAATCCCAAGGTGCTCTACCTGGCCTTCATCTACTTCGTCTACCAGTGCGGCAGCCTAGGTGTGGGTTACTGGATGCCGCAGATCATAAAGGGCTTCTCATCCGCGCTGAGCCATACCCAGATCGGTCTGATCGCCACCATTCCCTATATCGTCGCCACCCTGGTGATGATCGCCTGGTCGCGACGTTCGGATCGCCACGGCGAACGGCGTCTGCACTCGGCCTTACCGCTGGCGGTCGCGGCGGTGGCGCTGGTGGGGGCCGGACTGGTGCGCGATCCCTACCTGGCGATCGGCCTGATCAGCCTGGCGCTGGCCGGTCTGTACAGCTTCAAGTCGCCGTTCTGGGCATTGCCGACGCTGTTTCTCAGCCGCTCCACGGCCGCGGTATCCATCGCCGTGATCAATTCCATTGGCAACCTGGGCGGCTTTGTCGGACCCTTCATGATCGGTATGGTGAAGGGCAATACCCAGAGCGCCTCGGCGGGCCTGCTGTTTCTCAGTGCGCTGCTGGCGATCGCCTTCATCATGACCCTGCTGATCCGTCTCGACCGTGGCGACGACGATACCCGTGCCGCTGCCGCCACCACCTGACCTCCAAGGAGTTCTCCCATGACCCCCAGCTCAGCGGTACTCGCGGACCTCGCCCCCCAGGGCGCGCTACGCACGGCGATCAACTACGGCAATCCGGTGCTGGCGCAGCGCGGCGCCGATGGCCAGCCGGCCGGCGTCTCTGCGGCTCTGGCCCGCGCCCTGGCCGAGCGCCTGGGCATGCCCGTACAGTTCAGCACCTACGACGCCGCCGGCAAGGTCTTCGCCGCCCTCGAAGAAGACGCCTGGGACCTGGCCTTCCTGGCCATCGAACCGGTACGGGCGGCGCAGATCGACTTCAGCCATCCCTACGTCATCATCGAGGGCACCTATCTGCTGCGGGACGCCGATCCCGCCCAGGGCGTCGCCGAGCTGGACCGGGCCGGCCGCCGTATCGCCGTAGGGCAGGGGGCCGCTTACGACCTCTATCTGAGCCGTACCCTGACCCAGGCCGAGCTGGTGCGGGCGCCGACCTCGGCGGCCGCCGTGGACTGGTTCGTCGACCAAGGCCTGGACGCCGCCGCCGGCGTGCGCCAACCGCTGGAGGCCTATGCGCGGGCTCACGCCGGCTACCGGGTGCTGGCCGACAGCTTCACCGAAATCCGTCAGGCCATGGCCGTGCCAAAGGGGCGCAGCGCCGGCGCGGCCTTCGTCCGAGATTTTCTCGACGAGCAGATCCGCAACGGCTTCGTCGCCCGCGAGCTGGCCGCCAGCGGTCAGTCCGAGGCACGAGTGGGACCGGCACTGGGCAGCTGACAGCATCCGGACCGGGCTGCGGGCAAGGCCGCAGCCCCTCTCCTTGGCGCTCGCCACCCGTCCGGCAGCGCTACGCCGTCGCAGCCGGCGCTATGGCGATTCCCTGGTCACCGGCTCAGCCGAGCGTGCGCACCAGCGCCGATACAGCGGCTCGGCCACTGCCATCACCACCACCAGGCGCAGAATCTGCATGGCGGTAACGGTGCCCACACCCAGCCCCAGGGCCTCCGCCGTCAGGTACATCTCGGTGGTGCTGCCCGGTGTCATGCCCAGGCCCAGGGTGGTGAAGGGCAGGGCGAATACCTGGGCCAGCAGCCGGGCGATCAGGAAGGTGGCGGCCAGGCAGAGCAGGGTGTAGAGGGTTGCCAGCAGCAGAAAGCGCGGCGAGCGGCGAAAGAAGGCGCGGTCGAAGTGGCACCCCAGGGTGACGCCGATGAGCATCTGGGCCAGGTGGCTCAGCGTCGGCGGCAGGCTGGTGACCAGGCCGCTGGAGGCGGTGACTAGGCAGCACAGGGCCAGGGGGCCGAACATCCAGGGATTGGGCCAGCCGCGGCGCTTCCAGGCCAGGGCCGCCACCAGGCCCGCCGCCAGTAGCGGTGCCAGCCAGCGCCAGTCCGGCGGCGGTGGGACATGGGCGGCCTGGGCGATACCCGGTACGCCCCAGAGCATGGCGGGCGGCACCACCAGCACGATGATCACCAGCCGTAGGGTATGGGCGGCGGCGACCTTGGGGGCATCGGCGCCATGGCGTTCGGCCAGATTGATCATCTCGGCGAAGTTGGCTGGCATGAAGGCGAAGAAAGCGGTCTTGCGTTCCGTGCCCAGGCGCTGCACGACGGTGATACCCACCAGCGCCAGCAGTAGCGTGGCAACCGCTGCCAAGGCCATCAGCGGCAGGTGCCTGACGACCTCGGTCAGTACCGCCGGGGTGAAGTGCAGGCCAATGGCCGTGGCGATCAGCCATTGGCCCGCGGGGCGGCCGTGGGGAATGGCGGTGATGCGCCAGCCCAGGCAGCGGCAGAGGGTCACGGCGATCAGGGCGCCGGTGATCCAGGGCAACGGCCAGTGCACCAGGCTGGCGAGCCAGCCGCCGAGCAGGCCGACGAAGGGGGTGGGCCACCAGGGGCGAGGGGCGAAGCGGGAAGTCGACATGGCGTTGTACAGGGATCCGGTTGCAGGGTTCAGGAGCGCAGATGACCGACAAAGGCCTTGGCTACCGGTGACAGCGCGCTATAGCGCCGCACCACTACGACGATGGCGCGGCTGGCCCAGGCTTCGTCCAGTTCCAGGGCCACCAGTTTCATCGGCTTGAGATAGGGCCGCACGATGGACTCGGGAAGTACGCACAGGCCCAGGCGAATCGCCGCCAGCCGGCACATGGCCTCGAAGCTGCTGATGCGCACGCGTTGACGGATGCCGCGCTGGAGCAGCGCTGCCTGGCGCGAGAGCAGAGCGTTCATCGAGCTTTCCACATGGGGGCCGATGAATTCGTGGTCCAGGGTCTCGGCGAAGCTTACCCGGTCACGCCCGGCCAGGGGGTGATCCGCAGCGGCGATCACCACCAGTCGCTCGCGGCGATAGGCGAAGGTCTCCAGGTCCAGGGCGGCGGTATCGGCCGCGACGATGCCCACGTCCGCACGGCCTTCCGCCACCGCCTGGACGATGCTGCCGCCCACCCGCTCCTCGATGTCGAAATCAACCCGCGGATAGAGGCCCATGAAGCTGGCGAGATCGGGGGTCAGGTGGTTGGTCAGCGCCGAGGTGATGGCTTGCAGGCGGATATGGCCGGTGGCGCCGCTGCCGTGCTCGTTGAGCTCCAACTGCATGAGTCGCAGATCGCCATGCACCCGCTCCACATAATGCAGCATGGTCTCGCCGGCCGGGGTGAGTCCCATACCACGGGCGTGCCGAATGAACAGTGGCACCCCGACCTGGTCTTCCAGTTCGCTGATTCTTTTGCTCACGGCGGAGACGGCCAGATGGCAGAGCCGCGCGGCGCGAGTGACGTTGCGCTCCTGTGCCACCGCCCGGAAGACGTTCAGGCTGACCAGGTCGTAGCGTGGCGCAGAGCCGCTCATGAGCGATCCTTGCAAGGGTCAGGGGGCGACGGCCAGGGCCCGTTCGAAGAAGTCCGGCGTGCCGAAATTGCCGGATTTGAGCGCCAGGGCGATGTCCCCCCGGGCGCCGCTGCCCAGCGTCCAGGGTACGCCCGGGGCGATGGGCGCACCGATACGCAGACTGTCAATGGCAAGCGCCTTGACCACTGCGCCCGAGGTCTCACCGCCGGCCACTACCAGCCGGGTCACACCGCATTCGTGCAGGCCCTGGGCGATGCGGGCCAGGGCGTCTTCCACCAACTGGCCGGCGCGCTCCACGCCCAGCTGTGCCTGGGCCCTGCGCACCTCCGCGGGATCGGCGCTGCCATAGATGAGTACTGGCTCGGAAGGCAGCCGCGCTGCGGCCCACTCCAGGGCAGCGCTGACCTGATCCTCGCCTGCGGCCAGGGCCAGCGGATCGAGGCGGAAGCCAGGCCGGTGCTCTAGCCAGAGGGCCACCTGGCCACGGGTCGCGGTGGAACAGCTGCCCGACAGCACGGCAGCCAGACCAGGCGCAGCCGGCAGGGCTGACGCTTCGGCATGGGCGGCCAGCAGACCCCGGCGACGGAAGTTGGCCGGCAGCCCCAGAGCCACGCCGGAACCGCCGGTGACGAGAGGATGATCCGCCACGGCTGCGCCTATGGCATGCAGGTCAGCGTTGTCGATGGCGTCGACGATGGCATGGCGGACGCCCTGCGCCTGGAGGTCGGCCAGAGCCGTGGCAATGGCTGCGCTGCCCTGGCGCACCTGGGGCAGGCGCACCAGGCCCACGGAATGGGACGTCTGCGCCTGCAGCACCCGCACCAGGTTGCTGTCGGTCATGGGTGTCAGCGGATGGTGGCGCATGCCCGACTCGGCCAGGGGCTGGTCGCCGACGAACAGCTGGCCGAGGTAGAGGGTCCGACCGTTTTCGGGGAAGGCGGGGCAGGCGATGCTCAGGTGAGCACCGAGGGCCTCGGCCAGGGCATCGGCGACCGGTCCGATGTTGCCGGCCGCGGTGGAATCGAAGGTGGAACAATACTTGAAGAAGAATTGCCGACATCCCAGCTCGCGCAGATAGGCCAGGGCCGCCAGGGACTGGGCGACCGCTTCGGCAGCGGGCAGGGTACGGGTCTTGAGGGCGACCACCACGGCATCGGCGTCGCTGGGCAGCGGACGGTCCGGCACGCCCAGTACCTGAACGGTGCGCATGCCCTGGGCCACCAGGGTACTGGCGAGGTCGGTACCGCCGGTGAAGTCGTCGGCGATGCAGCCCAGGAGCGGCGTGGCCATGGTGGTTCTCCTTGTTGTTATCCGGGATGACCGGGGCGCGCACGCCCCGGGAGACGCGGGTATGGTCTTAGCCGCGCAGGACTTGGGCCACCGCCTGGCCGAAGGCGGCGCAGCCCAGGCTGCCGCCCAGGTCGGCCGTCCGCTTGGCCGGATCTTCCAGCACCTTGTCCACCGCCTGGTCGATCGCCGCGGCCGCTTCCTGCAGCTTGGCGTTGCCGCGGTGCTCGCCCATCCAGTGCAGCATCATGCCGATGGACAGGATCATCGACACCGGATTGGCCTTGTCCTGGCCGGCGATGTCCGGTGCCGAGCCGTGCTGGGCCTGGGCGCAGCAGTGGATGTTGCTGGCCATGATCGAGCCGGCCAGGCCCAGGCTGCCGGAGAGTTCGCTGGCCAGGTCGCTGATGATGTCGCCATAGAAATTGGTGGCTACCAGCACGTCGAAGCGCTCGGGGTTGCGCACCAGGTGCGCGGTGGAGGCGTCCACCAGCAGGTCGTCCAGCTGCACCTCGGGGAATTCCTTGGCCACGTTGCGCACGCATTCCAGGAACAGGCCATCGGTCATGTGGAAGCTGTTGGCCTTGTGGATGGCAGTGACCTTGCGGCGCCGTTTCATGGCCAGCTCGAAGGCCTGGCGGGCGATGCGCTCGCTGCAGTGGCGGGTGATCTTGCGGGTCGACAGCGCCATGTCCGGGGAGGGCATCACCTCGCCCCAACCGCGGCTCATGTTGCGATCCGGATAGAAGCCTTCGGTGGCCTCGCGCATGATCACCAGGTCCATGCTCTTGCCTTCCTTCATGTTGGAGGCGAGGAACGGGCGGGTGCGTGCCGGGCGCACGTTGGCATAGAGATCGAGGCCGATGCGAAAGCCGGCGGAGACGTTGCGACC
Source organism: Pseudomonas sp. Marseille-Q7302 (assembly GCF_965111925.1). Classification (NCBI taxonomy): domain Bacteria; kingdom Pseudomonadati; phylum Pseudomonadota; class Gammaproteobacteria; order Pseudomonadales; family Pseudomonadaceae; genus Pseudomonas; species Pseudomonas sp. Marseille-Q7302. The sequence continues at coordinate 2,202,426 of NZ_CBCOPK010000001.1, forward strand.
GCCTTTCTCCGGTGCCGGGTAGTCGGCGTGGGACTGGGTGCCGAGGATCACGCCATCGTAGGTCTTGGCCTTTTCCAGAGTCTCGTCGCGCAGGGTGATGCCGTGCTTCTCCAGACTGGTGAAGCCGACGTCATCGTAATCGAAGGTCAATCCCAGGCCGAACTTCTCGTTGGCGACGTCCAGCACGGACATCGACGCCTGGATGATTTCGGGACCGATACCGTCGCAGGGCAGGACCAGAATACGCATTGTTTTCTCCTTGTAGATTCTGCAGTGAAGTCGGCCTGGCGGGTGAGCAGGAAGGAGTCACGGCATCGCCAGAACGCTTTGTACTTTATGTCATCTAAAAACAATTCGTGCAACGGGCAGCGGACAAAAAAGCGCGCCTTGTCGCTCGTCGCGACCGTGCGGTTCGGTACCCGAGGCGGGCCCGGGCAAGCGAAGGATGAAAGGGGAGTAGCGCGGGAGCGCGGATCAGGCCGGCTGCTTTTCCGCGTCTTCTTCGGCGGCTTCCAGCTGGCGGTCCTGGGCGGCCTTGAGGCGGCTGACCACGTCCAGGTGCTGGTGCAGGAAGACTGCTGCCTCTTCGCGGCTGCCGCCTTCGAGCAGGTCGAGAATGTGCAGGTGCTCCTGGCTCTGGCCGATCTGCCGCGAGCGCTCGACGTTCGATCTGTAGGCCATGAAGCGGCGCAACTGATTCTGTCGGCGGATGGCTTCGAGCAGGAAGACGTTGCCCGAGCAGCGCACGAGCAATTCGTGGAAGCTGGAGCCGATCTCGAACAACTGCGCGCGAGACAGGGTGAACAGCTCACCGTCCAGCAGCCGCTGCTGCCACTGGCGGGCCTGGGCGAAGGCCCGCTTGTCGATGCGATAGCCCGGTTCGCGCAGGGCGAAGGGCTCGATGGCCATGCGGAAGCGATAGCTTTGGATATGGGCTTCGCTGTCATGCAGGAAGGTATTGATCTCCCACCCCTGGCCAGGGCGGCGTTCGATCATGGCCTCGCTGGCCAGGCGGTTGAGCACCTTGAGCAACTGGCCGCGGGGAATCTGGTAGCGACGCAGCAACTCGGCCTCGAAGAAGCTGTTGCGGATGTCCCCGCGCAGCATGTCGTCCACCACCCGCAGATAGAGCTCCTCGTAGGGATCGTCCTCGCTGGGCAGGGCCGCCTGCTCGATGGTGCTGGCATTACGGGTCAGGAAGAAGCCGCGATTGGGCTCCTTGCGCGCCAGGCCCAGTTCTTCGAGAAGGGCAAAACCGCGGCGCACCGGTGAGCGGGAAACGCCCAGTTCCTTGGCGAAGGCCTCTTCACGCAACGGATCACCGGCTTTCATCGAGCGGGCACGGGCAAGATCGATGATGCGCGGGGCGAGTTGTTCGGCGAGGTCTTTTTTCATCGGGATTCTTCTGGACAACGGATACCGGGTGGTGCGTGCCGGGCAGGACGGCTGGCCGGGTCTGGCGGATAGCCCGACGTTACCATAACCGCGGCTACCCGGAGCGGACGACGGCGCGGAAGGCGCCGTCGCCGAGGCCATCAGGTCGCCGAGTACAGTGGGAACAGGCCCAGTACGATGGAGACGGCCATGAGCAGGAAGCTCAGGGCGAACGCCCATTTCATGGTGTAGCGCTGGTGATCGCTGAACTCTACCCCGGCCAGGCCCACCAGCAGGTAGGTGGACGCTACCAGCGGACTGAGCAGGTGCACCGGCTGCCCGATGAGCGAGGCCCGGCCGATCTCCGCCGCGCCTATGCCGTAGGCCTCGGCGGCATGGGCCAGCACTGGCAGCACGCCGTAGTAGAAGGCGTCGTTGGACATGAAGAAGGTGCCGGGGATGCTCAGCAGCGCGGTGATGGGCGCCAGGTAGTTGCCCCAGCTCTCCGGCAAGGCCCAGAGCAGCGAACCGGACATCGCCTTGACCATGCCGGTCCCGGACAGGATGCCGGCGAAGATACCGGCGGCGATGAAGATCGAGATCTGCGTCAGGGCTGCGGGCGCATGGGCCGAGATGCGGCGGCGCTGTTCGTCCATCTGCCGGTAGTTGATGGTCAGCGCGATGCAGAAGGCGACCATGAACAGGATCGGCAGCGGCAGCAGTTCGATCACGAGGCAGGTCATCAGTGCCAAGGTGAGCAGGGCATTGAACCAGAACAGCTTGGGCCGGCGCAGCTCGGCGTTCTCATCGCTCAAGGTCAGCAGATCACCCATGTCTTCGTCCATGCCCGTCGCGCGTAACGGGTTGCTGCCTGGCGCCACCAGCAGGCCCAGGCGGCGCCGCTCCTGCAGCCCCAGCCAGAAGGCCAGCGCCAATACCCCGATGAAGCTGACGATCATCGGCGGGATCAGCGGAATGAACAGCTGACTGGTTTCCACCTGCAGCGCCGCGGCGACCCGCGCCATGGGACCGCTCCAGGGCAGCAGGTTGGTAACGCTGGCAGCGAGGATGACCACGCAGGGCAGGATCAGTGGATTCAGCCGCAGTCGGCGGAACAGCGGCAGCATGGCGGTCAGGGTGATCATGTAGGTGGTGGAACCGTCACCGTCCAGCGACACCATGCCGGCCAGCAGCGTGGCGAAGAGCACGGCCTTCGCGGGATCGCCTTTGATCAGCTTGATGAAGGTGCGGATGATGGGATCGAACAGCCCGGTGTCGAACATCAGGCCGAAGTAGAGGATGGCAAACATCACCATGATGGCAGTGGGCGCGACCTTGCGCAGACCATCGATCATCATCGGGCCCATTTCGGGAGCGAAGCCGCCGATGATGGCGAAGACGATGGGGATGATGGTCAGGGCCACCAGCGGTGGCAGACGCTTGGTCATGATCAGCGCCATGAAGGTCACGATCATTCCAAAGCCAAGTAAAGAGAGCATCTGTATCTCCTGATTCCAAAATACAACTTTTGTTGTGGTTGTTGTTGTGGTCTGGTGACGGAGCAGCGATCAGCTCATGTGCAGCCCGCCGTTGAGGGAGAAGTCCGCGCCAGTGGCGAAGGCCGATTCGTCCGAGGCCAGCCAGGAACAGATCGAGGCGATCTCTTCCGGGGTACCCAGGCGGCGCATGGGAATCTCGTGAACGATGCGATCCATGAGTTCGGTACGGGTCAGGGCCTTGAGTCGTGGCGTGGCGATGTAGCCGGGCGAGACGGTGTTGACGGTCACCCCGCGCGCTGCCAGTTCCCTGGCCAGCGCCCGGGTGAAGCCACGGATCGCCGACTTGGCGGTGGAGTAGTTGACCTGGCCGACCTGACCGAGCTGGGCGTTGACCGAGGAAATGTTGATGATCCGGCCCCAGCCGCGGGACGTCATGCCGTCGATCACCTGGCGGGTGACGTTGAACAGCGAATTGAGATTGGTATCGATGACGGTCTGCCAGTCGCCCGGCTGCATGTCGCGGAACACCACGTTGCAGGCGGTACCGGCGTTGTTGACCAGCACATCGACCGGACCGACCTCGTCGCGAATCTTGGCGAAGGCGGCGCGGGTGGATTCCCAGTCAGCAACGTTCCCTTCGGCCGCGATGAAATCGAAGCCCAGCTTGCGTTGCTGTGCGAGCCAGTCGGTCTTGAGCGATGAGTCCGGGCCGCAGCCGGCGATGACGGTGAAGCCGTCCCGGGCCAGGCGTTGACAGACGGCGGTACCCAGACCGCCCATTCCGGCGGTGACGAAGGCGATGCGCTCGCTCATGTGTTGCTCTCCTGTTGTCGTTCTTGTCGGGCGTGAGCCGTGTTGGAAGCAAGGTACGTTGAACGTTATTGTCCTGTAAACATACAAGATACAATATTGTGGCTAGGATGCTGCTCCTGTGGCGTGGAAGCAGCATGGATCCGGTGGGTCAGCTAGTCGTCGGCCCGCGCCTCGCTCAGTGCCTTGCGGATGACGTAGGGCAGGATTCCGCCCTGGCGCAGGTAGAGAATCTCCTGGCTGGAATCCAATGGCAGTTCCAGAACGATGCTGTCCTGCCGGCCATCCGGGCGGGTGATGCTCAGGGTGATGGGATTGATACCCACCTGCAGTTCGTCGAGGCCGACGAAATCAAGGCGTTCTTCGCCGCTCAGGGCTAGCGCTTCGACGGTCAGGCCGGCCGGGAAACGGACCGGGAAGATGCCCATTCCGATCAGGTTGCTGCGGTGGATGCGCTCGAAGCTCTGCGCCACCACCAGCCGAACCCCCAGGGTGGCCTGGGCCTTGGCCGCCCAGTCGCGACTGGAGCCGGCGCCATAGTTGATGCCGGCGAACACCACCAGCGGCGTGCCTTGGCGGACCCAGCTGAGGGCGGCGTCGTACACCGGCAATATCTCGCCGTCGGCTGCCCCCGCCCAGCCGCCCTGGCCCGGATGCGCCGGCAGCAGGCGATTCTTCACCGCGCGGTTGACGAAGGCACCGCGCATCATCACCTCGTGATTGCTGCGCCGGGTGGAGTACTGGTTGAGGTCTTCCGGCAACTCGCCGTGGGCCACCAGCCACTGGCCGGCGGGGCTGTCCAGGGGAATAGCGCTGGCGGGCGAGATATGGTCGGTGGTGATGTTGTCGCCCAGCACCATCAGGGCCCGGGCACCGCGCACGGCCAGCGATGTTGGCGGCTCCGGCGCGATACCTTCCAGATAGACCGGACGCCGCAGGTAGGTCGAGCTGGGCGACCAGGGAAAGCGCACGCTACCCTCGGCCGACAGCGCCTGCCAGTGATGGGTCCCATCCCAGAGGGTGGCGTTGCGCTGGCGGAACAGCTCCGGGCGCACTGTCTCGCGGACCAGCGCCTGGACCTCGTCGTCGTCCGGCATCAAGTCGCGCAGGTGGACCGGCTGACCGGCCTGATCCAGCCCCAGCACGGCCTGTTCGAGATCGACGTCGATACTGCCCGCCAGGGCGTAGGCGACCACCAGGGCCGGTGAGGCGAGGTAACCGAACTGCGCCTTGGGATTGACCCGCCCCTCGAAGTTGCGGTTACCGGACAGCACCACCACTGTCTTCAAGCCCTGGTCGGCGAAGGCCTCCATGTGGGATTCGAACTTGCCCGAGTTGCCGATGCAAGTCATGCAGCCGAAGCCGGCCAGGTCGAAACCGAGGGCCGCGAAGTCGCTCAGCAGATCGGCATCGCGCAGGTAGTCCGCTACCACCCGGGAGCCAGGGGAGAGCGAGGTCTTCACCCAGGGCTTGCGGGTGAGGCCACGTTCGCGCGCCCTTCGCGCCAGGAGACCTGCCTGGATCATCTGGCTCGGGTTGGCAGTGTTGGTGCAGCTGGTGATGGCGGCGATGGAAATGGCGCCATGGGTCAGCGGCTGGCCGAAGCTCGGCTCGAAGTAGTCCGCCGCCGGGGTGGAACGCGCGATCAGACCGACGTCCGCATCGACTGGCACCTCAGCCCGAAAGGAGTCTGCGGCTCTGGCCAGGGGCTGCCACTGGTGCGGCTGGTGCGGACCGGCCACGCTGGGCTCGATACTCGCGAGGTCCAGGTGGATGACCTCTGTGAACTGGGGTTCAGGGTCGTCGTCGTGACGCCAGAGGGTCTGGGCCTCCAGATAAGCGGCGACTCGCTCACGCAGCTCCGGCGTGCGGCCGGTGAGCTCGAGGTACTCCATGGTCACCGTATCGAAGGGGAAGAACACCACGGTCGCCCCGTATTCCGGTGCCATGTTGGACAGGGTGCCGCGTACGGCCCAACTCAGGCCCGACAGGCCCGGTCCGCAGAACTCGACGAACTTGCCTACCACGCCGCGCTGACGCAGCAACTGGGTGACTTTCAAGGAAAGGTCAGTGGCGGTCACCCCCGGACGCAGCGCGTTGGTCACGCGGATACCGATGACCTCGGGAAAGCTAATCGGTACCGGTTCGCCCAGCATGGCCGCCTGGCCTTCCAGACCGCCCACGCCCCAACCGAGGATGCCGATGGCGTTGATCATCGGCGTATGGCTGTCGGTAGCGACCATATCGTCCGGGTGCAGCAGTGGCTGGCCGTCGCTGGTCTCGCTTTCCCAGACCACGGTGCCGAGTGACTCCATGTTGACCTGGTGGATGATGCCGGTGCCCGGTGGGACCACCTTGAAGTTGTCCAAACTCTTCTGCGCCCATTTGATGAACTGGTAACGCTCGGTGTTGCGGCGATAGTCGATGTCCAGATTGGCTTCCACCGCGTCCGGCTCGGCGAAGCGTTCGACGATCACCGAGTGGTCGATGGTGAGCACCGCCGGGATGCGTGGATTCATCCGACTCGGATCACCGCCCAGTTCGGCCACCATGTCGCGCATGCCGGCGAAGTCGGCCAGGGCGGGCAGGCAGGTGGTGTCGTGGAACATCAGGCGGTTGGGTAGGAAGGGCGCTTCACACGGCGGGCCTTCACCACGGGCGCGCGCCAGCACTGGCGGTAGCGCCTCGGGAAAGCAGCGGGCGACGTTTTCCACCAGTAGGCGCAAGGAGTACGGCATGCGCGCCAGGGTGTTGGCGTCGAACAGACGCTTGAGGTCGACATAGGCGTAATGCCGGTCGCCGAGGGTGAGCTGGCCGGCGTGGGCGGAATCCAGGGCAAACTTCATGGGCTATCCGGTCTGATTGGGGAAGGAAGGGACAGGGGCATCCTAGGAGGGCTCGTCAGCCACCGAAATTGGTATCTGGCCAAGGCAGCGTTCTCCGTACACGAACGCAAGGTCTCAGGGCTTGGCAAATATTGTGCTGTGTTGATATAAAAGACAATATTAGCGACCTGAAATCATTGCGGCCCTCTGCTGCCCAAGGGACGTCAGCCCCTAAATAGACGAGGTCCACCTTGCTTACCACCCTGTCCGATCCGATCTTTCTGACCAGCCTGCTCCAGATCGTCATCATCGATATCCTGCTCGGCGGCGACAATGCCGTAGTGATCGCCCTGGCCTGTCGCCGCCTGCCCGAGGCGCAACGACGCAAGGCCATCCTCGGCGGGGTCGCTGGCGCCGTGGTGCTACGTATCCTGCTGCTGTTCGTCGCCAGCTACGTGCTGGGCTGGCCGCTGCTCAAGGTGGTGGGCGGCGTGCTGCTGCTGTGGATCGGCATCAAGCTGCTAGTGCCCGAGGACGACGAGGCCGACGTCAAGGCCGGTACCAGCCTGGGCCAGGCCATCTGGATCATCATGGTGGCCGATGTGGTGATGAGTCTGGACAACGTCATCGCCGTGGCCGGCGCTGCCCAGGGCCATCTGGGCCTGGCCGTCACCGGCGTGCTCATCAGCATCCCCATCATCATCTTCGGTAGCCAGATCATCCTGCGCCTGATGGAGCGCTTCCGCTGGTTGGTCATGGCCGGGGCAGCCCTGCTTGGCTGGATCGCCGGCAAGCTGATCGCCAGTGACGAACTCCTGCAGGGTTGGCTCGGTACCGCCGACATGCACTGGGTTCCCTATGCGGCCGGCGTTCTCGGCGTCTTCATCGTGCTCGTGACTGGTCAGCTGCTGGCACGGCGAACAGTACCGGCCTGATCGATCTTTCGACCACCAAGGAGCACCACCATGACCTTCAAGACCACCGACCTCTGTGACGACCATGGCGACCGCGCGCGCGTCCTGCAGCCGATCTTCCAGGACCTGGGCGGCCGCCAGGACTTCGCCGGGCCGGCGCTGACGGTCAGGTGCTTCGAGGACAACTCGCGGATCAAGGAACTGAGTCAGCAAGCGGGCGAGGGCCGTGTGCTGGTGGTGGATGGCGGTGGTAGCGACCGCTGTGCGCTGCTAGGCGACATCATCGCCGAGGACCTGGTTAAGAACGGCTGGGCCGGCGCCCTCATCTACGGCCACGTCCGTGACAAGGCGGTGCTCGCCGGGCTGCCCCTGGCGGTCAAGGCTTTGGGCGTCTCGCCACGAAAGTCGGTCAAACGCGACGAAGGCCAGATCGGCGAGGCGGTGACCTTCGCCGGGCAGACGATCCGTAGCGGCGATCAGCTCTACGCCGATGCCGACGGCGTGATCGTCCTCGACGTCCGCTAGGCGCCTCTGCGGGCTACCAGCCGCCTTTCGGGCGGCCCTTCCAGGAGCGCTATCGCCATGACCACTGCCAAACGCATCTTTCTGATTCACGCCACCCGCATCGCCATCGAACCCATCAACACCGCCTTCGCCCAGGGCTGGCCCGAGGCGCAGCGCTTCGATCTCTGGGACGACTCGCTGTCGAAGGACGCCAGCACCGCCGGGGGTAGCACGCCGGTGCTTGACCAGCGCATCCAGGACCTCGCCGACCATGCCTTTCGCGGCGAGGCCGACGCCGTGCTCTTTACCTGCTCGGCCTTCTCCAGCGCCATCGAAGCGTGCCAGCGCCGCTATCGACGACCGGTCCTCAAGCCCAACGAGGCCATGGTGCAGGAGGCCCTTGCCCAAGGCGGGCGCATTGCCGCCCTGACCACCTTCGCCCCGGCGGGCGCGGCCATCGTCAGCGACTTCGAGGTCGAGGCACAGCGGCTCGGCCAGGCCGTGAACATCACGCCGATCCTCTGCGAAGGCGCGCTCGAGGCGCTGCATGGGGGTGACCAGGCCCGCCACGACGCCCTCATCGCCACGGCTGCGGGCCGCCTCCGTGGCGACTATGATGTGCTCTGCTTCGCTCAGTTCTCCATGACCGCCGCGCAGGCGGCCAGTGAGATCGCTTGGGCAGGGCCGGTGCTCACCACCCCGGCCAGCGCCGTACGGCGCCTGCGGCAGCTGCTGGAAGGGTAGTGCCGTCGCGGCGGTCGACCTGGATCTTTGCTCATGTGCCGCCGCGCATATGGTTAGACAAATTCCGTCTTTACCAAAAGTTATAACAGCTCATTAGCCTATAACGCTTTCGGGTAGCCAATCGGCACGGAGCGTGGTGGATGAGCAGGATATACAAGGGATTCACAGCGATCCTCGCAGTGGTTGGCGCCCTGGGTTTTGCCGGCCAAGTCGTGGCCGAGGGCAGGATCAGCATTGCCCAGCAATTCGGCATCGGCTATCTGATCCTCGACGTGGTGCGCGATCAGCAGCTGATCGAGAAGCACGGCAAGGCTGCCGGGCTGGACATCCAGGTGGATTGGAACAGCATCTCCGGCGCCACCGCCATGAACGAGGCGCTGCTGGCCGGCTCGCTGGACGTGGTCTCCGCCGGCGTACCGCCGATGCTGACGGTCTGGGATCGCACCCGCGGCCGGCAGAACGTCAAGGCCATCGCCGCCCTGGGCGCCATGCCCAACTACCTGTTGAGCAATCGCGCCGAGGTCATGTCGATCAGAGACCTGACCGACCAGGACCGCATCGCCGTCCCGGCGGCGGGTGTAGGCTTCCAGTCGCGCACCCTGCAGATCGAGACCGCCAAGCTTTTTGGCGACGCCCAGTTCAAGAAATTCGATGCCATCAGCGTGAGTCTGCCGCATCCCGATGCCAGCGCCGCCCTGCTGGCGGGCGGCTCGGAGATCACCACCCATTTCTCCAGTCCGCCGTTCCAGTACCAGGCGCTGGAGAATCCCCGGGTCCATCGCATCCTCAGCAGCTACGACGTCCTCGGCGGTCCGGGCACCTTCAACGTGCTCTACACCACCGAGAAATTCCACGACGGGAATCCCCAGACCTACCGCGCCTTCTATGACGCCCTGGTAGAAGCCGCCGCCTTCATCCGCGCCAACAAGGCCGCGGCCGCGGAAGCCTATATCCGCGTCGAGCATTCCAAGCTGCCGCTGGCCCTGGTGCAGCGCATCGTCGAAGACCCGGAGATCGACTTCACGGTCGAGCCCCAGCGGACCTTCGTCTACGCCCGGAAGCTGCACGAGCTGGGCGTGCTGAAACACCAGGCTGCCGCCTGGCAGGACTATTTCTTCCCCGAAGCCCACGAGCGTCCCGGCAGCTGAGCTGGACCACCAAGGAGAACACTCCAATGACCCTCGCCTCCCCCCGTCCGGCCGCCGACCAAGCCTTCGAGATCCGTCCCTTCGGTAACCTGGGTGCCGAGATCCTCGGCATCGAGCTGGCCCGGCCGCTCAATGCCGAAGACTTCGCCCGCGTCCATCGCGCCCACCTGGATCATCACGTGGTGGTGTTCCGCGACCAGCGCATCACCCCCGAGGAGCAGATCGCCTTCAGCCGCCGCTTTGGTGAATTGCAGATCCATGTGCTCAAGCAATTCCACCTGGCCGGCCATCCGGAAATCCTCACCGTCTCCAACATCATCGAAGACGGCCAGCCCATCGGTCTCGGCGATGCCGGCAAGTTCTGGCACTCGGATCTCTCCTACAAGGAGCTGCCGAGCCTGGGCTCCATGCTGCACGCCCAGGAGTTGCCGGAGGAGGGCGGCGATACCGTCTTCGCCAACATGCACCTGGCCTACGACACCCTGCCGGCGGCCCTCAAGCGTCAGGTCGAGGGTCTGCAGGCCGAGCATTCCTATACCGCCACCTACGCCAAACCCAAGTTCGAGGGCAACTGGCGGCCGACCCTGACCGCCGCGCAACTGGCCGAGGTCAAGGCGGTGGTGCATCCGGTGGTGCGCACCCATCCGGAAAACGGCCGCGAGGCGCTGTTCGTCAGCGAGGGCTTCACCACCCACATCGTCGGCCTGCCGGAAGACGAGAGTCGCGAGCTGCTGGCCGAGCTGCATGCCCACAGCGTCAAGCCCGAGCACCTCTATCGCCACCAGTGGCAGCCCCACGACCTGGTGTTCTGGGACAACCGCTCGCTGCTGCACCTGGCGGCCGGCTGCCCCAATCATCTGCGGCGCAAGCTGTACCGCACCACCATCCAGGGCGATGCACCTTTTTGAAAGCTTGCTCAAAGTCTGCTGCGCGTCGGCCAAACCGCGTTGAAAAGCCCGTCGGAATACTCATTTACCACACGTAAATTCCGCTTCCTCCGGCCTTTTCGCCTCGTTTGGTTCTAGCTCGCAAAACTTTGAGCAACCTTTAAATACCGGAGACGACCATGAACGCTCCTCTCGCTTCCCGTCCGCACCTGACCCTGGCGCAGACCCAGCCGCTGCTGCAGGTGCAGGATCTCGACCTCGAATACCGCACCCGCGAGCGGCGGGTGCGGGCCACGCACCAGGTGTCCTTCGAGGTGCATGGCGCCGACCGTTTCGTGCTGCTCGGCCCGTCCGGCTGCGGCAAGTCCAGCTTGCTCAAGTCGGTGGCGGGCTTCCTGCCGCCGCTGCACGGCGAGATTCGCTTGGAGGGCCAGCCGATCAAGGACCCGGGACCGGATCGCATCGTGGTGTTCCAGGAATTCGACCAGTTGCCGCCGTGGAAGACGGTGCTGGAAAACACCATGTTCCCGCTGCTCGCCAGTCGCCAGGCCAGTCGTGGCGAGGCGCGTGAGCGGGCGCTGCATTACCTCGACAAGGTCGGCCTGACGCGCTTCGTCGATGCCTATCCGCATCATCTCTCCGGTGGCATGAAGCAGCGGGTGGCCATCGCTCGCGCCCTGGCCATGCAGCCCAAGATCCTGCTGATGGACGAACCCTTCGCTGCGCTGGATGCCCTGACCCGGCGCAAGATGCAGGAAGAACTCCTGACGCTCTGGGATGAGGTGCGCTTCACCCTGCTGTTCGTCACCCACTCCATCGAAGAGGCGCTGGTGGTGGGCAATCGCATCCTGCTCCTGTCGCCCCATCCGGGCCGGGTCCGCGCGGAACTCAACTGCCACCAGTTCGGCCTCGAGGACTTCGGCGGCGCCGAATTCCAGAGTACCGCGCTGCGCATCCACAACCTGCTGTTCCCCGACGACGTTCAGACCCTGCCACCGGAGGTCGCCGACGAGCGCCTGCGCCTGCAGCAGGCCATCGTCCAGGGCCGAATTTCCTACTAGTTTCGAGGTGGACCATGACTCGACAGTCCCCGGTGCGGGCCGAATACCAACGGGACCTCGCGCCCCTCGACGACTTGGCGCTGGCGGTCGAACTACCCCTGGCCACGCGCCTGTGGAGCCAGGCCTGGCTGCGCAAGCTGGTGATCCTGGCGATCCTGATGCTGGCCTGGGAAGTGGCCGCCCGCTGGCAGGGCAACGACCTGCTGCTGCCCAGCTTCCTGCAGACCGCCGCGGCCTTCTGGGATGGCCTGGTGACCGGCGAGTTGCCGGCCAAGGTTGCCATTTCCCTCGGCACCCTGCTCAAGGGCTATCTGCTGGGCGTGGTTTTGGCCCTGGCGTTGAGCGCCCTGGCCGTCTCCACCCAGTTCGGTCGCGACCTGCTCGGCACCCTGACCTCCATGTTCAATCCGCTGCCGGCCATCGCCCTGCTGCCCCTGGCGCTGCTCTGGTTCGGCCTGGGCGAGAACAGCCTGGTGTTCGTGCTGGTGCATTCGGTGCTCTGGCCCATGGCGCTCAACACCTACTCGGGGTTTCTCGGCGTTTCCGACACCTTGCGCATGGCGGGGCGCAACTACGGTCTCAAGGGGCTAAGGTACGTCGGGCTGATCCTCATCCCGGCGGCGCTGCCGGCCATCGTCTCGGGCCTGAAGATCGGCTGGGCCTTCGCCTGGCGCACCCTGATCGCCGCCGAGCTGGTGTTCGGTGCCTCCAGCGGCAAGGGCGGCCTGGGCTGGTACATCTTCCAGAATCGCAACGAGCTCTACACCGACCGCGTCTTCGCCGGCCTTGCCGCGGTGATCATTATCGGCCTGCTGGTGGAAGGCCTGGTGTTCGCCACCCTGGAGCGGCTGACGGTGAAGAAGTGGGGCATGCAGCGGTAGGGTCTTCCCCGGCCTGTTGGGCTGAGACGGCTTTATCGTCGAAGCCCAACATAGCCGGGGCGTTAGCTGGGTTACAGCGGATCTAGACCTTCGCGCGGACTGCCCCCTCTCGCCATGAAAGAGGGCTGTGGTGAGGGCGCCCTTGACAGCGAACTCTTCCAGTTGCTCGACCGTCACACCAAGACACTCAAGCCGACCCGCCTGGGTCAGGAGGTCTACGGCCACTGCCGCGCCATCCTGCGCGAGATGGACGCCCTGCGCGAGCGGGTGGCGGACGATGCCCCGCCGTCCGGGCTGCTGCGCCTGGGCGTGCCCCAGACCCTGGGCGATGCGCTATTGCTGGAGGCCGTGAAGGTCATCCGTACCCGCTACCCGGAACTGCGTACCCAGGTGGCGACCGGTTGGGGCAGCGCGCTGGTCAGCCGTATCGAGCATGGCGAGCTGGAGGGCGCCCTGGTGCTGTTTCCGGCCAACAAGGTGTTTCCCGACAACGTCGAGACCCAGGCTCTGGGCGCCATGCCGCTGTAGGTGGTCTGTGCCCGCGACCAGGCGCCGGCCAAGGCACAGCGGCCGGCCGATATCCAGGGCCAGGGCTGGGTACTCAACCCCGACGGCTGTGGCTTTCGCGCCAGCCTGCAACGGACCCTGGCCGAGCAGGGCCAGGCGCTGCGCATCAACTTGGAAACCTATGGTGCCGAACTCCAGCTCGGCCTGGTGGCGGACGGCCAGGGCCTGGTCCCGGCACCGCTGCTGGCCTTGAGTGTCCACCGCGAACGCCTGGCGGTGATCCCGTTGAAGGACTTCAAGCCGGAAATCCAGCTGTGGCTGATCCATCCGCGCTTTCTCGGACCGCTGCAGGAGGTGGTCGAGGGGTTCGGGCAAGAGGCGAGTCAGCTGTTGGCAACCCCCTGACAGCAGAACGCCCGGCAGCCAGGCTGTCGGGCGTCCGTTGGCGCCAGGTTAGGCCGCAGGCTTCGCCAGGAACTCCCGTAGCACGTAGTGCAGGATGCCGCCGGCCTTGAAGTAGCTCACTTCATTGAGCGTATCGATACGGCAGAGCACCTCGACGCTTTCCAGGCTGCCATCCTCGCGGGTGACTTCCAGGGTCAGCGGCATGCGCGGACGCAACTCGACGCCGTCGATGCCCAGCACGGCGATCTTCTCCTTGCCGGTCAGCCCCAGGGACTTGCGGTCGACGCCGTCCTTGAACTGCAGCGGCAACACGCCCATGCCCACCAGGTTGGAACGGTGGATGCGCTCGAAGCTTTCGGCGACCACGGCTTTGACGCCCAGCAGGTTGGTACCCTTGGCGGCCCAGTCACGGGACGAACCGGTGCCGTATTCCTTACCGGCGATGATCACCAGCGGGGTGTTCTCCAACTCGTACTTCATGGCCGCGTCGTAGATCGACAGCTTTTCGCCAGTGGGGACGTGGTAGGTGTTGCCGCCTTCTTCACCGCCCAACATCTCGTTCTTGATGCGGATGTTGGCGAAGGTGCCTCTCATCATGACTTCGTGGTTGCCCCGGCGCGAGCCGTAGGAGTTGAAGTCGGCATAGGCCACGCCATGCTCGGCCAGATAACGGCCAGCGGGGCTGTCCTTCTTGATGTTGCCGGCCGGGGAGATGTGGTCGGTGGTGACCGAGTCGCCCAGCAGCGCCAGGATGCGGGCATCGTGGACGTCGGCGATGCGCGGCGGATCGCCGGCGATGGTCTCGAAGAAGGGCGGATTCTGGATGTAGGTGGAGTCGGCATCCCAGACATAGGTCTCGGCGTCCGGCACCTGGATCGCCTGCCACTTCTCGTCACCGTCGAACACGGCGCCGTATTGCTTGTGGAACATGGCGGTGTCGAGCTTTTGCACGGCGTCGGCCACTTCCTGCTGGGTGGGCCAGACGTCTTTCAGATAGACCGGCTGACCGTCGTTGCCGGTGCCCAACGGCTCCTGGGTCAGATCGACCTTGACGCTGCCGGCGAGCGCATAGGCCACCACCAGCGGCGGCGAGGCCAGCCAGTTGGTCTTGACCAGCGGATGCACACGGCCTTCGAAGTTGCGGTTGCCGGAGAGCACCGAAGCCACGGTGAGGTCGGCGTCCTGGATCGCCTTCTCGATGGGGTCGAGCAGCGGGCCGGAGTTGCCGATGCAGGTGGTGCAGCCATAGCCGACCAGGTCGAAGCCAAGGTCGTTGAGATAGGGCGTGAGACCGGCGGCATTGTAGTAGTCGGTCACCACCTTGGAGCCGGGGGCGAGAGAAGACTTCACCCAGGGCTTGCGCATCAGGCCCTTCTCGGCCGCCTTCTTGGCCAGCAGACCGGCTGCCATCATGACGCTGGGGTTGGAGGTGTTGGTGCAGGAGGTGATGGCAGCGATCACCACGGCGCCGTCCTCCAGCTGGAAGGTCTGGCCGTCGAGCTGCACTTCGACGCCACTGCCAGCCTTGGGTGCCTCGGCTTTTTTCGGTGCCAGGGCAGCGAAGTCGCCAAAGGTCTTGGCGACTTCGCCAAGCAGTACGCGATCCTGGGGTCGCTTGGGACCGGCCAGGCTGGACTGGACTTCGCCCATGTCCAGTTCCAGCACGTCGGTGAATGCCGGCTCGTCGCCGGGATTACGCCAGAGGCCTTGGGCCTGGGTGTAGGCCTCCACCAACTGCACGGTTTCCTCGGGGCGACCGGACAGGCGCAGGTAATCCAGGGTGATCTGGTCAACCGGGAAGAAGCCACAGGTGGCGCCGTATTCCGGGGCCATGTTGCCGATGGTGGCACGGTCGGCGAGGGGCAGGGTGGCCAGGCCATCACCAAAGAATTCGACGAACTTGCCCACCACGCCCTTCTTGCGCAGCATCTGGGTCACGGTCAGCACCAGGTCGGTGGCGGTGATGCCCTCGCGCAGCTTGCCGGTGAGCTTGAAGCCCACCACCTCGGGGATCAGCATGGACACCGGCTGGCCGAGCATGGCCGCCTCGGCCTCGATACCGCCCACGCCCCAGCCCAGCACGCCCAGGCCATTGATCATGGTGGTGTGGGAGTCGGTGCCGACCAGGGTGTCGGGGAAGGCATAGGTGCGGCCGTCCTCTTCCTTGGTCCAGACGGTGCGGCCCAGGTACTCCAGGTTGACCTGGTGGCAGATACCGGTGCCCGGCGGGACCACGCGGAAGTTGTCGAAGGCGTTCTGGCCCCAGCGCAGGAAGGCGTAGCGCTCGCCATTACGCTCCATCTCGATCTCGACGTTCTCGTGGTAGGCGTTTTCGCTGGCGTAGCGGTCCACCATCACGGAATGGTCGATCACCAGGTCGACGGGGGAAAGCGGATTGATCCGCTGCGGATCGCCACCGGCCTTGGCCACGGCTTCGCGCATGGCGGCCAGGTCGACCACTGCCGGTACGCCGGTGAAGTCCTGCATCAGCACCCGCGCCGGCCGGTACTGGATCTCGCGATTGGCGGAACGGGTCTTGGTCCAGTCGGCCAGGGCCTGGAGGTCCTCGCCGGTAACGGTCTGGTTGTCTTCCCAACGCAGCAGGTTCTCCAGCAGCACCTTGAGCGATTTGGGCAGCTTGTCGAGACTGCCCAAGGTCTTGGCCGCGTCGGGCAGGCTGTAATAGTGGTAGGTGCGCTCACCGACCTGCAGGGTCTTGAGGCTTTTGAGGCTGTCCAGGGCTGGCATCAGGGGTCTCCTTATCGACGCTTCGACGGTTGCCCGCTGGCCGTACGAGCCTCGAAAGGTGAAGGAGACCCGTACCAGCGCTGGGCGGACTGATTTTTCTAGGTGTAGTACTGGACCGACAGCCGCCGCTGGCGTTCCCCAGACGGCGCGCTGGGGTATAGTGCGCGCCCTGCGTGACCCCTTGAGGAAGCCCTGTCGTGAATACCTTGTTGCTGCTGTGCCGTACCGGATTCGAAGGCGAGGTCTGCGCCGAGCTCGGTGAGCGGGCGGCGCTGCTCGGCGTGGCGGGCTACGCCAAAGGCAAGCCGGGCGCGGCCTATGCCGAATTCGTCTGCGGCGATGCGACCGACGCCGCGCGCCTGATGCAGCACCTGAGGTTCGCCGAGCTGGTCTTTCCCCGCCAATGGTCGCGCGGCGCCTTTCTGAGCCTGCCCGAGCAGGATCGCATCGGTCCGTTGCTGGAGCTGCTGGCGGGCTATCCCGTCTGCGGCAGCCTGGCGCTGGAAATGCCTGACACCAACGACGGCAAGGCCCTGTCGACCTTTTGCAAGAAGTTCGAACGCCCCTTGACCCTTGCCCTGCGCAAGGCCGGCCGCCTGGTGGACGATGCCCGGGCGCCGCGTCTGCAGCTGACCTTCCTCAGCGGCCGCGAAGTCTTCGTCGGCCTGGTCGAGCCGGACAACGCCGCGCTCTGGCCCATGGGCATCCCACGGCTGAAGTTTCCTCGCGAGGCCCCCAGTCGCTCGACGCTCAAACTGGAAGAAGCCTGGCACCAGTTCATTCCCCGCGCCGAATGGGAGACTCGCCTGGCGCCGGAGATGCGTGCCGTGGATCTGGGCGCGGCGCCTGGTGGCTGGACCTGGCAACTAGTGGCCCGCGAGATGCTGGTGACAGCGGTGGACAATGGCCCGATGAACGAGGCGCTGATGGACAGCGGCCTGGTGGAGCACCTGCAGGTCGACGGCTATGCCTACGTCCCCAAGCGTCCGGTGGACTGGATGGTCTGCGACATCGTCGAGAAGCCCGCGCGCACCGCGGCGCTGATCGAGCGCTGGATCGGCGAGGGCCACTGCCGCGAGGCGGTGGTCAATCTCAAGCTGCCGATGAAGCAGCGCTATCGCGAATTGGCCGGCATCCTCGAACGCCTGCGCGATCACTTCAAGGATCGTGGCCAGCGCGTGGTCATCGGCTGCAAGCAGCTTTACCACGACCGCGAGGAGGTGACCTGTCATCTGCGCCGGCTGGATCGTAAACCCTGAGAACCTATCCAAAGTTTGCTGCGCGTCGGCCAGGCTGCGTTGAAAACCGCCTGGATCGCCAGCCCTGTCGAAATGCTCATTTACACTCGTAAACTGCGCTTCCTCGACGGCTTTATTCGCTGGCGCTCACCCTTCGGGCCAGCCGTTGGCTGTTACTCTCGCTGGTCGTTGCGCCTTGCCTGTCTCTAGCTCGCGAAACTTTGCACAGGTTCTCGCGCCTACTCGATATCTATTTTTAGCGTTTTCTGGAGTGCCGATGACCCTCGAAGCCGATGCCACCCTCGACGCCAGCGGGCTCAACTGCCCGGAGCCGGTGATGATGCTGCACAACAAGGTGCGCGACATCGCCCCCGGCGCCCTGCTCAAGGTCATCGCCACCGATCCCTCCACCCAGCGTGACATCCCCAAGTTCTGCGTTTTCCTCGGCCATGAGCTGGTGGAGAAGAGCGAAGGGGAAGGGCGCTACCTGTACTGGATTCGCAAGAAGGTGGAATGACCTTCAGCGCAGGGCTCGCTTTGCTACTGTGACTTGGCTCACAATCGTCGGTCTAGCAAGCAGGGATGCCTTTGATGAAAGCCAGGACGCTGTGTGTTGTTTCGTTGGTTCTTGCGGGTTGCACCTCGGTACAGGTCGACCCTGTCGCGGTACGTCCGGAGCTGGTGTGTATCCAGGAAAATCCTGCCGTCTGGGTGAAGGATTTCCTGCCCGTGGTCCGCGCTGGCTTCGCCCGCCATGGCGTCCCTACCGAGACCTATGCGCAGGTGCCGCGTCAGTGCCCTTATGTTCTCGAGTACACCGCCCGGCAGACGTGGGATATGGCCCCCTATCTATCCGTGGCCGAGTTGACGATTCGCGATGCCAGTGGCCGCCGGGTGGGCCAGGCCGATTACCATCTGCGTGGCAAGGGTGGTCTCTCCCTGATGAAGTGGCAGGGAACCGCAGCGAAGCTCAATCCGGTGATAGACGAACTCCTGGGTCAGATGCGTCCCGCGCCCGTCGTCCGGTCCACAGCACCTGTTGCCTCGACCGCCACGCCTGCTGCGCTGACCTTTGAAGACGAGCTGGCTGCACTTCAGGCCAGAAACCTGGGTTATCAGGCTTACAGCGAGCAATACCACGCCCTTCGTCAACGTTACGGCCTGGATCGCTGAAAGCGGCGCTGAGCCGAGGATGTTGGGCTTCGCTGCGCTCAACCCAACCTACGTTGATGCGGTTCTGTAGGTTGGGCTGAGACGGCTCCATCGTCGAAGCCCAACAGGACGATGTCCGTTACCCCGTACAGTGGAAAACCGCGCAGCGTTTTCCACTATGTGGCATTAAGTCCGTGGACAAAGCTGCGCCGTTGTCCAGGCTACGTTCAGCCCTGCAGCCCCTGTAGGAGCGGCCCATGGCCGCGATAAAACCCGCTTACTTCCGGCAATTCAAGTTCAGGCTCAAGCCTCATCGCGGCCATGGGCCGCTCCTACATAGGAGAGTCATGCGTAGGTTGGGCTGAGACGGCTCCATCATCGAAGCCCAAGAGGACGATGTCTGTTACCCCGTAGAGTGGAAAACCGCGCAGCGTTTTCCACTGTATGGCCTCAAGTCCGCGGACAAGGCTCCGCCGTTGTCCACGCTACGCTCCGGCGCTAGCGGCCGCTCTGACCACCCCCACCAGATGCTCCCCCAGCCGCCGATGCTGGTCCGCTTCGAAATGCACGCCGTCCACTGGGCTTACCTGGATGAGCTCCCCGGCATCGACGAAGGTCGCGCCCTGGGCCTCGGCTACCTGTCGATAGCGCTCGGCCAATTGGCGGGACTTGGCCGCGCCGCCGGCGAAGATCTCGCCAAGAAAGCCCACTTCCTCGATGGGGGCCGGTGCCATGACAATCAGCCTGGGCGTGCCGCCGTTCGGGCCGGCATTGCAACGCTTGATCTCTTCCAGCAGCACCTGCAACGCACTGGCGATGTCGGCGGGCGTTACTGACAGCCGTGCCTTGAGATCGTTGGTGCCGAGCATCAGCAGCAGGGCGTCCACGGGCAGCTGGCTTTCCAGGCAGGGTCGGAGATAAGTGAGGCCGTTCTTGTGCTGGCCGTCGATGGGGTCGTCGTGCACCGTGGTCCGCGCCGGCAGGCCTTCTTCGATCACCTGCCAGTCGCTGCCCAGGCCGCGGGCCAGGACGCCGGTCCAGCGTTCGTCCCAGCCGAAGCGTTCGAGCACGCCGGGCTGGGTCAGGGGACGGGTGCCGTGGGTGTTGGAGTCGCCATAACAGAGCAGGGTACGCAGGGGCATGTCAGGACCTCGCCAGGATAGAGTGACGTTCACCCTAGAGGCTTTTCCGCAGTGCCGCGAGGACCGACGGTCGTGCCAGCGGCCTCAGCCTTCGCCTGGCGCTTCGCTGCCCCGCGCCGCCTGATCCAGCGGCGAGCCGCCTACCTCGTAGCGCACGTTCATGCGCGGCGAGGCCAGTTCGATGCCGGCGTCGTCCAGGTAGCGCTTGAGCTTGAGGTTGAAGGCCCGCGAGACCTCCCACTGCTTGATTGGCGCGGTCTTGAAGCGAAATCTCAGGATGGCCATGCCCGAATCGAAGCTCTCTACCCCCTGCAGCTCCAGCGGCGACCAGATGTCCCGGCCCATCAGCGGATCCTGGCGCAGTGAGCGGCCGACTTCCTGGACCATCTCGATGGCCTTGTCCACGGACAATGCCTGCGGGATCGGCAGGCGGAAGATGGCGTAGCCGAACTGCCGCGAGTAGTTCTGGATGCTCTTGATCTCGCTGAAGGGAATGGTGTGGACGATGCCGTCGATGTCCCGCAGCCGCACGGTACGGATGGTCAGGCCCTCGACGGTACCCAGGTGGTTGCCCACGTCGACATAGTCGCCGATGGCCAGGGAATCCTCGATGATGATGAATAGCCCGGTGATGAGGTCGGCTACCAGGCTCTGGGCACCAAAGCCCACCGCCAGGCCGATGACGCCGGCACCCGCCAGCAGCGGGGTGACGTTCACGCCCATGTTGGCCAGGGCGACGATCAGGGCGATGACGAAGATGGTCAGGAACAGCACGTTGCGGATCAGCGGCAACATGGTCTGGGCGCGAGCGTTGTTGGGGCTCACGCGGTGCAGATTGAGGCTGCGATGGATGGCGGTGTCGGCCAGGATCCATACCAGCCAGGCCAGCAACAGGGTGCCGCCCAGGCCAAAGAACTTGCTGGCGACCGCATGGCCGTCACCCTGGCTGAACCCCAGCAGGGAGAGATTCCAGGCCCGTAGGGCCAGTTCGATCCCCACCAGCCAGATGACGATCCCCAGTACCAGCACGAAGAACGCCCGCAGCCGTTCGGCATAGGCTTCCTGGATTCGGCCGTGATGGCGCCGGTGCAGCAGGCGCGCCCTGACCAGGGCATTGAGCCCCATGGCGGCACCCATGGTCACGGCGAACAGCAGTGCCCGGCGCAGGGCGTCGCTGGTGTCCCCGGCGGAAACGAAGGTGGCCACCACCGAGACGGCCACCAGGATCAACAGCGGCAGGTGCCAGAGCCGGGCGATCAGGTGGCGCACGCCCTGCAGGCCGCGCAGCGCCTGACGCTTGGCCAGGGGCTGGTTGCGGATCAGGTGGGCGATGGGGCGGCGGAATCTCAGGGCGAATTGCGCCGTGAGCAGGGCGGCGCAGATATTGGCGCCAATGGCGATGACCGCGGCCAGGTGCGGCCCCAGGGTCTCGGCCAGGTGCGGATCGCTGGCCACGCCGCCCAGGGCCGCCAGGCTGCCGATGATCCACAGCGGGCGAAAGGCGCGCCGGCGCAGGATCAGCAACGCCCGGCTGCGGTGCGCGCCGCTGGGCAGGGAGCAGATCACCACCACCGTTGCCGCGAACAGCGGGCCGATGACGGCGGCATAGGCCAGGGTCACGGCGACGGTCTTGCCCAGGGAATCCGGCATCCACAGGGATACCAGCAGGGTGATGACGAACGCCAGCAGCCAGGGTGCCAGTTTGCGCAGGGCGAAACGCACCAGGTCCAGGGTCCGCGGTCTGAGCGGCAGCTCCTCGGCCAGCCCGAACCTGATGCGCAGCCGATGGCTGATGCTCTTCAGGCCCAGGGCACAACCGGCCCAGAAGGCCAGGGTGATGACGAAACCCGAGAGCAGATTGAGCCGCTGTTCGGGCGCGGGTGCCAACATGGCCAGCTCCGCGCCAGCCTGATCCAGCTGGAATTGCCAGCGCTCGCGCAGGTTGTCGCGCTGCAATTGCTGCTCGACCACCGTCATGGTGTCGGTGATCAGGCCGATCACTCCCTGGGAGGCGCTGGGTTCAGCCTTGGTCTGGGCGGCCTGCAGCTTCTTGAGATCCGCCAGCAGGCGATTGCGCTGCTGATCGCTTTCCAGGGTCTTGATGACCTGGTCCAGGGACTGGCCGAACTGGGGGTCGACCTGATCCTTCTCTGTACCTGGCAGCCCGGGCAGGGCTGCCTGGACCGGACCGATGAGCAGGAAGCAGAGGCAAAACAGCTGTAGCAGGCGAAAGATCATCGAAGCCGCACGCTCGCGAAAGGTGAAAACGCCCGTCCTGAACGGCCCAGGGCCGTCCGACGAGGGGGTCAGTGTAGCAAGGGCTTGGCGCCGTGGATGCGTCGACGGGCACTGCGCGCCAGGCGCACCGAAAGCAGGATGGCCGCGCAGGTCAGACCCAGTACCAGGCCCTGCCAGAGGCCGGCCGGTCCGCGTGGCGCACCGAACCAGTCGCTCAGTCCCAGCGCCCAGCCGACCGGCAGTCCCACGCCCCAGTAGGCCAGCAGGGTGATGACCATGGTCGCGCGAGTATCCTGATAGCCGCGCAGGGCGCCCGCGGCGGTAACCTGGATGGCGTCAGAGAACTGGAAGATGCCGGCGAATACCAGCAGCGAGGCCGCCAGCTGGATCACCGCCAGGTCCTGGGAGTAGAGCCCGGCGATGAAGGTACGCGCGGTCAGCATCAGGGTGCAGGAAACGCAGGCGCAGAGCAGCCCGGCGGCCATGCCGACGCCCGCGGCGAAACGGGCCTCGCGCGGCTCGCCGCGGCCCAATGCCTGACCGACGCGGACGGTTACCGCCATCCCCAGCGCCAGGGGCACCATGAACACCAGACCGGAGAAGTTGAGCGCCACCTGGTGACCGGCCACCACGGTCGGGCCCAGTTCACCGATCAGCAACGCCACCACGGAGAAGATGCTGGACTCGGCGAACACGGCGATGCCGATGGGTACGCCGATGGCCAGCAGGGCGCGCAGCGTGGGTCCGTGCGGCCGCTCGAAGCGGGCGAAGATGGCGCAGGAGCGATAGCGTTCGGTACGGATGATCGCCAGCATGGCCAGCAGCATCGCCCACATCACCGTGCCCGAGGCGAAGCCGCAGCCGGCGCCGCCCAGGGCCGGCAGGCCCAGGTGGCCCTGGATGAAGATCCAGTTCAGCGGCACGTTCAGCGCCAACCCCGCGAGGCCGACCAGCATCGCCGGCCGGGTGCGCCCGAGGCCGTCGCTGAAGCAGCGCAGCACATAGTAGAAGGCGGTGGCTGGCAAACCCATGGCGATGCCCTTGAGATAGAGCAGGGTCGGGCCGATCAGTTGCGGGTCGACGTGCATGGCCACCAGCAGCGGTCGGGCATTGAGCAGCAGCAGGCTGGCGATGAGGCCGCAGCCAAGGGCCAGCCACAGCGCCTGGCGCACCAGCGAGCCGATCTCACCGCTGCGCCCGCCGCCGTGGCGCTCGGCTACCTTGGGCGTGGTCGCCAGCAGGATGCCGGTCATCAGCAGGAACACCGGAATCCACACGGAGTTGCCCAGGGCGACGGCAGCCAGATCCAGCGGGCCGACACGGCCGGCCATCACGGCGTCGACGAAGCCCATGGCCGAATGCGAGAGCTGGGCGATGACGATGGGCGCGGCCAGGGAGAGCAGGGCGCCGAATTCGCGTCTGATACGAGGTAGAGAGGAGGTCACTTGAGCGGTCGGTCAGCTTCGGGGCCAATAGTCTAGACCTCATGGCCGGCGTGGCAAGCCTCGCGGCGACCGTTGCCTGGTGCGAATGGCCTGGTAAAGTGCCGATCCCCGCCCTTACGAGTGCCCAGGCATGCACATCCTTGCCGACGAAAACATACCGCTGCTGGACGCCTTTTTCGGACCCCATGCGACCCTCGAACGCCTTCCTGGCCGCGCCTTCGATCGCGAAGCCGTGGGCCGCGCCGATGCGCTGCTGGTGCGCTCCATCACCTGCATCGACGAGACGCTGCTGGCAGGTTCGAAGGTCGGCTTCGTTGGTACCTGCACCATAGGCACCGACCATCTCGATCTCGGCTATCTGCAGCAGGCGGGCATCCGCTGGAGCAACGCCCCCGGCTGCAATGCCCGTGGGGTGGTGGACTGGGTGCTTGGCGCGCTGCTGGCGCTGGCCGATGGCGCCGGCGCGGAGCTGGCGCAGCGGACCTATGGCATCGTCGGCGCCGGTCAGGTCGGCGGCCGCCTCGCCAAGGTGCTGCGCGGACTGGGCTGGAAGGTACTGGTCTGCGATCCGCCGCGTCAGGCGACGGAGCAGGGCGACTTCCACAGCCTGGATGAGCTGATCGCGCGGTGCGACGTGCTCTGCCTGCATACGCCACTGATCCGCGAGGGTGCGCAGCGCACCCTGCATCTGTTCGATGCCGACCGCCTGACCAGCCTGCGCCCAGGAAGCTGGCTACTCAATGCCTGCCGCGGCGAGGTGATCGACAACGCCGCGCTGCGTACCCATCTGGCCGGTGGCGCCGAGCTGGCGGTGGCACTGGATGTCTGGGAAGGCGAGCCAGGTATCGACCCTGAATTGGCCCGTCTCTGCCACCTGGTGACGCCCCATATCGCCGGGCACAGCCTGGAAGGCAAGTGGCGCGGCACGGCGCAGGTCTATGAGGCGTTTTGCGCCTGGGCGGGAGAAACGCCACGCTTGGGTCTGAGCGACCTGTTGCCGCCGCAGCAGCTGGAACGCCTGGTGTTCAGCGGGGACACGCCGCAGGCGACGGCCTTCAAGCGCGTCTGTCGTGCGGTCTACGATCCGCGTGATGACGATGCGGCGCTACGCGCGACCCTCTGCCTGCCGGCCCTGGCGCGTGCCCAGGCGTTCGACGCCCTGCGCAAGGGCTACCCCATGCGTCGGGAGATTCCGGGGCTGGTGCTCGAAGGGGCGGGCATGACTCGGCTGGCGAGTGCCCTGGGCTGCAGCTGGCGACATGGCGACGACTCCGAAAGCGGCGGTGTCGCTTAGGACAGAGCCGAAGCGGAAGCGTTCAGGCGGGGTAGCGGCCCCCGCCAGTCGGCCTGGATGGCCGAATGACGGGACGCACGGACTCAGTGGTATTCGCAGAGGTAGGCGGTGTCTTCCGCGACCTTGAGCTGGAACTTGGCGTTGGCCGGTACGGTGAACTGGCTGCCCGCGGCGAAGGTTTCCCAGGTCTCGCTGCCCGGCAGCTTCACGGTCAGGGCGCCGGCCACCACGTGCATGACCTCCAGCTGGCTGGTGCCGAATTCGTATTCGCCAGGGGCCATGACGCCCAGGGTGGCAGGCTTGGACTTCAGGCTGAAGGCGATGGATTTGACGGTGCCGTCGAAGTATTCGTTGACCTTGAACATCGGGTTTCCTTGTGCGAGAGCGGTTAGAACCGTCCGCGAGTATGCCCAAGGCCGTCCCCGGCTGTCACCGCTTCCTGCGTCGGTCAGCGCGCGAAGGCCGGCAGACTGGCGGGCAACAGCTTGGCGGTGTTGCGCGCGTCGGTCTCGGCACGATGGAGCACCCCGGTAAAGGCCAGTCCGGCCGACTCCAGCGCGGCGGTGAGACCCAGCGGGCGCGCCAGGCCGCGGGCCTTGGCGAAGGCCTGCTTGAGATTGCGATGCGGCACCCGCGCCAGGTGGGTGTGCAGGTCGTGCTCGCGCCAGGCGCGTTCCAGCAGGCGGCGGTCGAAGTCGCCCCAGCTGCACCAGCCGGCCAGGGTGGTTTCGTAGGCGCCCAGCCAGCGCTCGAAGGTCGGCCAGGTGCCAGCCAGCCGCTCGGCCCCATCGACATCGGCCTGGCTGATATGGGTGAGGTCGCGGCAGAAGGGTGTCAGCAGCGGCAGGCGCTCAGGCTGGACGAAGCTCTGGTAGCGATCCAGCTCCTGGCCCTCGGCGTCCACCATCACCGCGCCGATCTCGATGATCTCCATCAATTCCAGCGGCCAGCCACCTTCGTCGGTGGTCGCTTCCAGGTCCAGCACCAGCCAATGCTTCATTGTCACGCCCTCGGGCCAGCCGCCTCGCTCATCGCAGATAAGACGGCCGAAAAATCTCTGGGTTGCGTAGCATCGTGCGAATGGATGTTACATTCATGACTGTATAGCGACATCTGGTCACGATTCGCTTGTGAGGCCCCAGCCTTGGTTTTAAGCTTCAAGCCTCTTCTCTGCGAGTTTCACCATGAAATGCCGTCCGGGTTGTGGCGCCTGTTGCATCGCGCCGTCGATCTCCTCACCGCTGCCACGCATGCCCCAGGGCAAGCCATCCGGCGTGCGTTGCGCCCATCTGGACAGCACCAATCGCTGCGATCTGTTCGGCTCGCCGCTGCGTCCTGCCGTGTGCGGAGGCTTCCTGGCCGAGCCGGCCTTCTGTGGCACCAGCAGTGCCGAAGCCATGGCCATCCTGTTGCGGCTCGAAGGCGAGACCGCCGCCTGATCCGATCTCTCCACAACGCTCTCCGACAACCACAACAACAAGGGACGTCCCATGCACAAGCCGCTTCGCTCCATCCTTGCCCTGACCTTGCTCGCAGCCACCGGCCTGGCCCAGGCTGAGGACTGGCAGCTCGCCAAGCAGGAAGACGGTATCCAGGTCTATACCCGTGCCGTCGCTGGCTCCAAGTACAAGGCCTACCGCGGCGTGGTCCAGATCAAGGCCGATCCGGCCACCATCGCTCGCCTGCAGGATGATCCGGTGGGCTCGTGCAAGTGGATCTTCCGCTGCCAGTCGCTGCAGGTGCTCAAGCGTCAGGACAACCAGGCCTGGACCTATATGCGCATCGACATGCCCTGGCCGGTGACCGCGCGCGACGTGGTGCTGCACATCACCGAGCAGAAGACCCACGACGGCGGTTTCACCCGTACCCTCGAAGGTCAGCCGGATTACCGTCCCGCGGCCGATGGCTATGTACGGGTGGCGAGCTTCCAGGGCCAGTGGCGGGTGGTGCCGAAGAATGGCGGCTCGGAAGTGACCTACGAGGCCCAGAGCGAGCCGGGTGGCAGCGTGCCGTCCTGGCTGGCCAACAGCTTCGTGGTGGATGCACCGCTCAACACCTTGAAAGGCTTGCGCCAGGCCGCGCAGCGCTGATCGCTCATCTCTACCCTAAGGCCTAGCGCCACTGGCGCCGGCCTTTTAATACCACCCCTTTGATTTTGAGGCGTGGAGAATTTGCCTCCCTGCCTCGAGAGCTGTAATCAACGAGCAGGGAGGGTGGCTGCCTGACTGCGTCTTCTACGACGCCAGCCATCCACCAGGCGGAAGGCCAGCAATGCAGCGCCGATGGCGGCGTAGATCGCCCATTCTTCCAGGTCCGAGCGCACGATCCAGAGATAGTGCAAAAGCCCCAGGCCCAGCACCAGGTAGGCCAGCCGATGCAGCTCCTTCCAGCGTTTGCCCAGCCGGCGCATGGCCGGGCGATTGGAGGTGACGGCCAGGACCAGCAGGATCAGCAGGGCCGCGGCACCCACGATGATGTAGGGGCGGCGCTGCAGCTCCACGCCCAGTTGCGACAGGTCGAAGCCCAGCACGAAGGCCAGGTAGCCCAGGAAGTGCAACAGGGCGTAGGTGAAGGTCCAGAGCCCCAGCTGACGGCGGATCACCGGCCAGAGTTTCCAGCGGGTGAGCCGCGACAGCGGGGTCAGACTCAGCGTCAGCAACAGCAGCACCAGGGCACCGGTGCCCAGCTTGTCCACCAGCGCCTTGCCCGGGTCCGGGCCGAGGGCAAAGATCCATGCCTGGTACAGCCACCACAGCGGCGGACAGAGTGCGGCGATGAACACCGCGACCCGCCAAAGCAGCAATCCCATCAGTAGTTTCTCCGCAGATCCATGCCGGCATAGAGCGAGGCCACTTCCTCGCCATAGCCATTGAACATCAGGGTCGGCCGGACGTTGGGGCTGAAGAGGCCGCTGGGCAGCCGACGTTCGCGGGCCTGGCTCCAGCGCGGGTGATCCACTTCCGGATTGACGTTGGCATAGAAGCCGTACTCGTTGGGCGCCATGCCCTGCCAGGTGGTGCGCGGCTGTTCTTCCACCAGGCTGATCCGCACGATGGACTTGATGCCCTTGAAGCCGTACTTCCAGGGCACAATCAGGCGTAGCGGCGCGCCGTTCTGGTTGGGCAGCACCCGGCCGTACATGCCTACCGTCATCAGGGTCAGCGGATGCATGGCCTCGTCCAGGCGCAGGCCTTCGACATAGGGCCAGTCCAGCAGGGCGAAGCTGGAGTTCATGCCAGGCATGTGCTTCGGGTCCTTGAGCGTCTCGAATCTGACGTAGCGGGCCTTGCCCGTGGGTTCGACCCGCTTGAGCAGGCTGGCCAGCGGAAAGCCCAGCCAGGGAATGACCATCGACCAGGCCTCCACGCACCTCATGCGATAGATGCGCTCTTCCAGGGTGTCGGGCCCGAACAGATCTTCCAGGCCATAGGTGCCGGGTTTGCCCACCTCGCCATCGACCACCACGCTCCAGGGTTGGGTCGGCAGCTGGCCCGCGTGGGCCGCGGGATCGCTCTTGTCCGGACCGAATTCGTAGAAGTTGTTGTAGTGGGTGGCGTCCTTGAAGGGGGTGATGTCTTCGCCCTTGACCGTAGCCGCCTGCCAACGGGTTTCCGGCAGCTTGCGCTCGAACCAGTCTGGGCCCTTGGCGGCGTCGACGTCACCATAGGTAGAGGCGGCGGCCATTGCCCAGCCGGGCAGGGCGGCACCAGCGAGCAGGGCGCCACTGGCACCGAGCAGCTGGCGCCGGGACAAGTAGACGGCTTCGGGGGTGATCTCCGACCCACGACAGGTAGAGCGCGGAACGATCTTGATCGGCATGACGAACCTCGACGGGATGCGCGCAGTAAGGCGCGGCTGGCTATCAGCGTGAGACATCCCGGTCGTGAAAAGCTTCCAGGCCAGACGATAGCCTGCCGCCACGGTCGGGCGGAAGGCCGTTTCGCTCAGCCGAGCAACTTGTCCAGGGTGATCGGCAGCTGCCGCACCCGGATGCCGGTGGCATGGAAGACCGCATTGGCGATGGCCGGGGCAACCCCGACCACGCCGATCTCGCCGAGCCCCTTGATACCCAGCGGATGCCCCAGGCGGTCGTCTTCGTCCAGCAGCAGGGCCTCGAGCACGGGCACGTCGGCCTGGGTGGCCACCAGGGCTTCGGCCAAATCCGCGTTCATCCAGCGCCCTTGCGCCAGGTCCAGTCGACTCTGTTCCAGCAGCGCCTGGCCGAGGCCCCAGATCATGCCGCCCTCCAACTGATTCTGGGCCAGACGGCGATTGACGATACGGCCACCAGCGAAGGCGCCCACCAGGCGGCGGACCCGGACCGTTCCCAGCTGCGGATCCACCGCCACCTCGGCGAACTGGGCGCCAAAGGCGGCACGACCGAGCGCCGGGCGTTGGGCCACCTGGTCGGCGGTGCTGGCTTCAGCGTTCACCTCGGCGAGGCCATGGCGTTGCAGCAACGGGCCCAGCTCATGACGTTGATCTGGGGCACGCTCGCTGGCCAGAGCGCCGTCCGCAAGGCGCCAACCCCCGGCGTCGGACGCATCCGCCCCGGTCAGTGCTACCAGGCGCCGGCGCAGCTGGTCGGCAGCGGCCTGGATGGCCGCGCCGAGACTGAGCGTGGTAGAGGAGCTGGCGGTCAGGGAACTGTAGGGAAGGTCGGTGTCGCCCCCTTGCAGCTGAACACGTTCCAGCGGTAGCCCCAGCGCCTCGGCGGCTAGCTGAGTGAGCGCCGTCCAGCTGCCCTGGCCCAGCTCGTGGGTGGCGCTCTCGACCACCGCCGTGCCATTGGCGCTCAGCCGGATGCGTGCCGAGGCGGCCATCTGGGCGACATGGTAGACCGAGGTGGCCATGCCGTAGCCGATCAGCAGGTCGCCATCGCGCATGGCGCCGATGCCGGGATCACGGTCCGCCCAACCGATAGCGGCGGCACCGGCCGCGTAGCACTGGCGCAGGCTCTTGCTCGACCAGGGATTACCGCTCTGGGGTTCCACGTCGGCATGGTTGCGTAGCCGTACGTCCAGCGGGTCCAGGCGCAGGTGATGGGCCCATTCATCCAGGGCGCTCTCGACCGCGAACTGGCTGACCGCCACGCCCGGGGCGCGCAGCCAGCTGGGTGCATTGAGGTGCAGCCGCGCCGTGGCATGGCCGGTACGTAGGTGAGGGCAGGCATAGAGCTTGGGCGTCATCTCGCCGATGGGTTCTATGAAGTTCGAGGTGTGGGCGTTCTGGATCAGGGCCTCCTGCAGCAGCACGCTCAGCCGGCCGTCGCGAGTGCCGCCCAGGCGCAATCGCTGGCGGGTAGCGCCCCGAAAGGGCATCAGCGAGAAGGTCTGTCGCCGGGTCAACACCAGCTTCACGGGCCGGCCGGCGAGCCGCGCCGCCATGGCCGCGAGCAGGGGATGGGCATTGCCTTTCTTGCCACCAAAGCCGCCGCCGACCAGGGGCGAGCGAAAGCGGATGCGCGAGGAGAAGTCCGCCTCGGCGCGACCGGCGCGCATCACGGCGGGGAAGTCCGGGCTGACGCCGAGGTCGAACGCCCGCGCCAGGGCATAGGCATCGCCATAGGTGAACTGGGTGCCGGCGTCCACCACCAGTCGGCCCTGGTTGTCCCAGGCGGCGAGGGCCGCCCCGGGCTCCAGGGCATTGTGATGCTGGGGCTCCGTGGTGTACTCCAACTCCAGGCGCTCTTCCGCCTGCGTCCAGGCCGCATCGGGCTGGCCGCGCTCGGTGATCGCCGGTTCGCCGGCGCCGACCACCTGCGGATATTCAGCCGGCAGCCGGGTGAAGTCGAAGTATTGCTTCGGTGCTTCTGCGCTGTACTCCACTTCGATCAGCTGTGCGGCGAATTCGGCCTGGTCCGCCCGCTCGGCGACCACTACCGCCAGGGGCTGGCCGCTGTATTGGAGGCGGTCGTCCTGCAAGGGCAGGAAGCGGCCCAGCTCGCCGCCGGGCAGGGTGTTGATCGGCTGCAGCCGCGGGGCGTTCAGGTGCGTCATGACCAGCAGCACACCCGGTGCCCGCTCGGCGGCCGCCACCACCAGCCGCGCCACCTGTCCTTGCGCGTGATCGCTCTGCACCAGGGCGGCATGCAGCGGCATGCCCGGGATGTCGCTATGGGTGAGATCGGCGCTGTAGCGGGCGGCACCCGTGACCTTGGCCAGGCTTTCGAGGCGGTGAGGGGCAGAAGACATGGGCAGGCTCCGGTGGGTGGCCATTCGGCAGACTGCCCCTGGCGGCGTGCCGTTCGTGCCACTGGTCGCATGCCATACTGCGGCGACCTCTCGCCCTCAGGAGTGCCCGATGAAGAAGCTGATCAATAACCCCGTCACCGTGGTTCGCGAGCTGCTCGAAGGTCTCGTGAGCCTGGACCCCGGTCTTGCCCTGCTGGCCGACGAACAGGTGATACTGCGCCAGCCCCTGGCTGACGTCCGCGAACGCCCGGTGGCGGTTATCTCCGGTGGCGGCAGCGGCCATGAACCAGCCCATGCCGGCTACGTCGGCGAGGGGATGCTGACGGCGGCGGTGGCGGGCGACGTCTTCACCTCGCCCAGCGTGGATGCGGTACTGGCGGCCATCCGGGCGGCGGCCGGCCCGGCGGGCGCACTGCTGGTCGTCAAGAACTACACCGGTGACCGCCTCAACTTCGGCCTCGCCGCGGAACTGGCCCGCAGCGAGGGCATTCCCGTCGAAACGGTACTGGTGGCGGACGACGCGGCCCTGCGCCATACCGTGGCGCCGGAGAAGCGTCGTGGCATCGCCGGCACCGTGTTGATCCATAAGCTCGCCGGCGCCGCTGCCGCCGCTGGGCGACCCCTCGCCGAGGTGGCCACCCTGGCGCGCGCGGCCAGTGCCGAACTGCGCAGCATGGGGGTCGCCCTGGGCGCCTGCACGGTGCCGGCGGTGGGGCACCCAGGCTTCGAACTGGCGGACGACGAGGTGGAGTGGGGCCTTGGCATCCACGGCGAGCAGGGCGTCGAGCGCGGGCCCTGGCTAGGCGCCGATGCCACCGTGGCGCGACTGCTGGATACCCTGGTCGAGGATGGCGGTTATTCTGGCGGGACGCGTCTCGCCTTGCTGGTCAATGGCCTGGGTGCCACGCCACCGCTGGAACTCGCCCTGGTGGCCCGGGCGGCGCTGATCGAGTTGCGTCGGCGCGGCCTGAGCGTGGAGCGGGCCTGGACCGGTACCTTCCTCAGTGCCCTGGACATGCCGGGCTGTTCGCTGTCGCTGCTGCCGGTGGACGAGGCGCGCCTGGCATTGCTGGATGCGCCAACCCAGGCGCGGGCCTGGCCCGGTGACGGTCGGGTGCCAGCGGCGCCGCGTCTGCTGTCCGCGCCTGAGGTGACGGCCGAGGCGACGACGTGCACGCCCGGTCCCCTGGCGGAGCGCCTGCATGCCGCAGTGGACGCCGTGATCGCCAGCCTGCTGGCCAACGAAACCCGTCTCACCGACCTGGACAGCCGCGCCGGTGATGGCGATCTGGGTACCAGCCTGGCCCGTGGCGCCAAGGCGATGCGCGCCCTGCCGGCCAGCGCCTGGTACACCCCGACCAGTGCCCTGGCAGCCATGGGACAGGCCCTGCGGCGTGCCATCGGTGGCAGTTCCGGACCCTTCTATGCCTGCGCGCTGGTCCGCGCGGCCCAGGTATTGGATGGGGTCGCGCGACCGACACTGTCCCAGTGGGCCCAGGCCTTCGATCAGGGTGTCCAGGCGCTGGCGGAGCTGGGCGGCGCCCAGCCGGGCCAGCGCACGATGCTCGATGCGCTTCGACCTGCCGCGGATACCTTGCTGGCAGCTGCCCAGGCTGGCTCCAGCCCGGCGCAGGCCTTCGCCGAAGCGGTGGCTGCCGCTCGGAAGGGCGCCGAGGCTACCGCCGAGATGGTTCCGGGCCAGGGCCGTGCCAGTTACCTCGGCGAACGTACCCATGGCATTCCCGATGGCGGCGCCGTGGCCGTGGTCTGTTGGCTGGATGCGTTGGAGCCCGTGATCGCCCGCTAGCGGGAGCCAACGCCATGGCCGGTCCCGCGACGTCCGGGCCAGCCATGGCGGCAGACCAGCGAGAGCAAGGCGCCGAGAAAGGCCAGTACCATGTCTTTCTGTGCGTCCCAGGGATCGCCCTGGGCGCCGACGAAGGCTTCCGCGTCATCGCCCGCCAGCAGGTCAGCGCCCAGCCATTCCATGAGCTCGTAGCCCGCCGAGGAGGCGAGCACGAACTCGAGAGCGACATAGGCACTCTGCCAGCCGCGTAGCCCGGTCAGGCCCTGGACCACTTCACGAAAGGGACGGGCCAGCAGCAGCCCGTAGGCGAAATGCACCAGGCGGTCGTAATGGTTGCGCTGCAGACCCAGGGCCTCGTCCAGGCGGAAACCGGTCAGCGCCTGCCAGGTATCGTCGTAGGGAACCTGGGAATAGGTGTAGTGGGCGCCGATCTGGTGCAGTACGAGAAACGCGAAGAGTTGCAGGCTGGCGCTGGCCGAGAGCGGAAACCGTCGCTGGATAACCACGATGGCTACCACTGCCAGGATCACCAGCAGCTGTTCGATTCCCCAGGTCAGCCGGTCCACGGGTGCCCAGCCGAGTGCCAGGATAAGCGTGACCAGTATCAGCAGCAGGACCAGTTGTAGCCGGGAACACGGGGAAACGTTCAAATGCTTGGGGGCCTTGCGGGGACGGAAGGAGGCGAGTCGCGGTGGCGACCACTGCTGCATGGACAGATCGACACCTGCCAGCGTTCCAGCACCTGCGCGGCTTCGGTGAGAAAACCCTAGGCGCAACGTAGGCACCTGACGCCCGGGTACCCGTCGTCCAGGCGGCGCGGGTACGCGAAACCTTCGTGGACCCCTGTAGGTCCCGGGTGCCGCTGGATCTCAGGTGCCGGCCCAGGATCTAGGCGTCGATCTTGTTCGGATGCCGATGCGCCCCGTCTGCGGTCTGATCCCTAGCGAGATCAGGCGGTGCAGCGCGCCGCCATGGTTCCCTTGCCTGACTGGTCAGGCCGACACGAAGGGTGCTACCTCGCGCAGCTCGATCAGCAGTGGTCGATCGGTTGGCGCGGTGGCGAGCAGGTCCTGGACATGATCCAGATCCCGCGCGCGTTCGGCCAGGCAGCCAAAGGCCCGCGCCAGCGCGAGAAAATCCGGGGTGACCAGGTCGACGCCCAGGGGCGTGATGTCCCGCTGTTCCATATAGCGGCGGATCTCGCCGTAGCCGTGATTGTTCCACAGCAGGATGACGATGCCGATCCTCGCTTCCACGGCGCTCGCCAGCTCGCCGAGGGTAAAGAGCAGACCGCCGTCCCCGACCAGGCAGATCACCGGGCGCGTGGGGTCGGCCAGGCGTGCGCCCAGGGCGGCGGGCAGGCCATAGCCCAGGGTGCCGTAACCGGTGGAAGCATTGAACCAGCGCCGTGGTCCGTCCAATTCCACCAGGTGATTGCCGGCGTAGACGGTCTGGGTGGAATCGCCCACGTAGCGCGCATCCGGCAGCGCTCTTTGCAGCCGCTCGAACAGCTGGCGAAAGTGCGCCCAGCCGGCCAGTTCGCGCGCCAGGCCAGCCTGGGCAATGGCCGTGCGCCGGGCGCCGGGTCCAACTGGGTCGAGTTCGCGGGCGGGCAGGCGTTGCAGTAGACCCTGCAGCGCGGCCTGGGCGTCGCCCACCAGGCCTAGCCAGGGCGGGTGGCCGGTGACCAGCATCCTGGGGTCCAGGTCGATGCGGATCAGGTCGCCGGTCAGCTGGAAACCGCCGTCGAAGACCACATCGTAGTCGGTCTCGCCCAGTTCGGTACCCACCGCCAGGATGACGTCCGCCTCCCGCGCCAGGGCGCGTACCGGTGGTAGCGCCTGGTTGCTGCCCAGTGCCAGGGGATGGCCAGGCGGCAACAGACCCTTGGCATTGATGGTGGTGGCAGTGGGCGCATCCAGCGCGGCGGCCA
This sequence comes from Pseudomonas sp. Marseille-Q7302, assembly GCF_965111925.1. Classification (NCBI taxonomy): domain Bacteria; kingdom Pseudomonadati; phylum Pseudomonadota; class Gammaproteobacteria; order Pseudomonadales; family Pseudomonadaceae; genus Pseudomonas; species Pseudomonas sp. Marseille-Q7302. Next base: position 2,237,176 of record NZ_CBCOPK010000001.1, read on the forward strand.
GGGCGCGTACCTCGGCAGCCGCGTCCTGGCAGCCCCCACCGATCAACAGCAGCGGACGTTCGGCCTCGCGCAGGCGAAGCGCGGCGCGGTCGAGCAGGGCCGCGGCCGGCTCCGGGCGGGCCAGCCTGGGCTTGGGCATCAGTGTCAGGTGGTCGGCCGGTGCCGTGATGATGTCCAGCGGCAGTTCCAGATGGACCGGCCTTGGCCGCTCGCCGTCGAACACGGCGAAGGCACGCGCCAGTACGCCTGGCAGGCCGTCGACCTCCAGCAAGGTATGGCTGAAGGCGGTAACCCCGGCCGTCAGGTTGCGCTGGTTCGGAAGCTCATGCAGATAGCCGGCGCCATGGCCGAGCCGCGCGCGTTCGTTGACGCTGGAAATCACCAGCAGGGGGACCGAATCACCATAGGCCTGGGCCATGGCGGTCAGGCAGTTGGTCAGTCCGGGTCCGCTGATGACGAAGCATACCCCGGGCCGTCCGCTGGCCCGGGCATAGCCGTCCGCCATGAAGCCCGCGCCCTGCTCATGGCGTGGGGTGATGTGGCGAATACCGCTGCCGGGGAGGCCGCGATAGAGCTCCACGGTATGGACCCCAGGGATGCCGAAGACGGTGTCCACGCCCCAGGCGGCCAGTTGGCGGACCAGAAATTCGCCACAGGTGGTCATGCGCATTCTCCTCCAGGGTCGATCAGGCAGGACGGCCGGCAACCTCGGCGCGTGGCGTGAGCAGGCTTACCAGCACGAAGCTGAGCAGGCTCAGTGCCAGGCTGAAGTAAATCGGCGTATTGGCTTCCAGGCCATCCTTGAGCATGAAGACGATGGCCGCGCCGGATCCCAGCAGCATGCTCGCCAGGGCCCCGGGCGTGGTGGCGCGCTTCCAGAAAATGGCCCCGAGCAGCGGCACCAGGATGCCGCCCACCAGCAGGTTGTAGGCCAGCGTCAGGGCGCCGATGACGTCGTTCACCAGCAGCGCGATGACGAGTACGGCAAGGCCGGTGAGCAGAGTGAACAGCCGGGCCATGCCCAGGGTCGAGGCCTTGCCGCCGCGCAGCCGGGGCAGGAGGTCTTCGGTCAGGGTGGTGGACGCGGCCAGCAGGCCGGCGCTGGCGGTGGACATCATGGCGGCCAGGGCGGCGGCGATCACCAGGCCGCGAATGCCGTCCGGCAGGGCGCTGCGGACGATGGCGGCGAAGGCATTGTTGGCATCGCCCAGGTCCGGCAGCAGCACCCGGGCGCACATGCCGATCAAGGCGCCCACCAGGCCATAGATCACGCAGTAGACCCCGGCCAGGCTGCCTGCCACCCGCGCCACGCCTTCGCTGCGGGCGGTGAAGACGCGCTGCCAGATGTCCTGGCCGATGAGGATGCCGAAGAAGTAGATCAGGAAGTAGGTGAGGATGGTGTCATAGCCAATGGTGGTCAGGGCGAAGGCGCTGGCCGGCAGCTTGGCCACCAGGGCGTCCCAGCCGCCTACTCGGGCGAGACAGATGGGCAGCAGCACGAACATCAGGCCGGCCGTCTTGATGATGAACTGGACGATGTCGGTCAGCGTCAGCGACCACATGCCGCCAATGCTGGAATAGATCACTACCACGCTGCCGCCGAGCAGGATGGCGCTCCAGAAGGGCAATTCGAACAGCACCTGGATCACCGTGCCCATGGCCAGCACCGAGACCACGCTGAGCATCAGCGCATAGACGAACATGATGGCGGCACTGGCCTGGCGTGCCAGGGGCGTGTAACGCCGTTCCAGCACCTGGGTCACGGTGAAGATGCGCAACTTGAGCAGTGGTTTGGCGAGAAACAGGTTGAGCACCAGGATGCCGCCGCCGAGCATGGCGCACAGCCAGAAGCCGGAAAGACCATGGACGTAGCCCAGCCGTACCGTGCCGACGGTGGCGGCGCCACCTAGTACCGTGGCGGCCATGGTGCCCAGATAGAAGGCCGGGCCGAGGTTGCGGCCGGCGACGAGGAATTCTTCCTGATTGCGAGCGCGGCGCATGCCGTACCAGCCGAGCAGGAGCATGGCCAGGGCATAGGCCAGGACGACGGAAATATCCAGGATCATTGGCGGGATCTCTTGCAAGACTAGACAGGGCCGGGCGTGCCGGCGTCGTGACAGGTTCGGGGTCAGGCGGCGCGGATGCCTGTAAGCGATGTGCGGTCACGGCGGCGTCTGGGGCGCCGTGCGCCGACCGGGCCATAGACGGCAGCCGGTTCCGGGAACAGCAGAAGCAGCAGCAGATAGAGTAGGGCGGCGCTGCCCAGGGCCAGGGGCAGGCTGAGGTCGATGCCGCCGGCCAGATCGCCCAGGGGGCCCACGAACTGGCCGGGCAGGTTGACGAAAGCCAGCCCGAGCAGGGCGCTGGGAATCCAGGCGCCCATGCCGCGCCAGTTCCAGCCATGGTGGAACCAGTAGCGGCCCCCGCGCTCGCCGCGGGTGAATACCTGGAGGTCGTCCGGGCAATAGAAGCCCCGGCGGACCAGTAGGCCCAGGATCATGATCACCATCCAGGGGCTGGTGCAGGTCACGATCAGCACGGCGAAGGTGGAGACGCTTTGCACCAGATTGAAGCTGAAGCGCCCGATGAAGATGAAGGCGATGGCCGCCAGGCCGATGAGCAGGGTTGCCCGTACCCGCGTCAGCAACCGCGGCAGCACGCTGGAAAGATCCAGGCCGGTGCCATAGAGCGCCGTGGTGCCGGTGGACAGGCCACCGATCACCGCTAGCAGGCACACCGGCAGGAAATACCAGGTAGGGGCGATGGCCAGCAGGCCACCCACATAGTTGTTCTGCGCGATGTAGGTCGGGGCCTGCACCGCCACCAGGGAGGCGGTGACCAGGCCGAACAGAAAGGGAATCAGGGTGGCGGCCTGGGCCGCGATCACCGCCAGCAGGATGCGCAGGCGCGGCGTCCGCCGGGGAATGTAGCGCGACCAGTCGCCGAGAAAGGCGCCAAAGGACACCGGATTACTCATGGCCACCAGCGCTGCGCCGACGAAGGCCGCCCAGAAGTCGGGCTCGCCCAGTCGCAGGGTGCCGGCGTAACCGGCATCGAAGCTGCCGACGAAGGCCGGGATGCCCAGCAGGAACAGCAGGCTGGCACTGACCACGGCGATCTTGTTAACCCACAGCATGAAGCGAAAGCCATAGAGGCAGACCGTCAGCACCAACACGGCGAACAGTCCGTAGGCCAGGCCCAGGGTCAGGGCGTTCTCCGGCAGCCCGACCAAGCGCTGCGCCCCGCCTATCAGCGCATCACCGGAACTCCACACCGACAGCGAGAAGAAGGCGATGGCGGTGAGCAGCGAGAGAAAGGAGCCGACGATACGGCCATGGACGCCGAAGTGAGCGCCGGAGGAGACAGCGTTATTGGTGCCGTTGAGCGCGCCGAACAGGCCCATGGGCGCCAGGATCAGCGCGCCGCACAGGACCCCGGTCACGATGGCCAGTACGCCGGCCGGGAACGACAAGCCGAACAGGATCGGAAAGCTACCCAGGACAGCGGTGGCGAAGGTGTTGGCGCCGCCGAAGATCAGGCGGAAGAGATCGAAGGGGGTGGCATGGCGTTCGTGGTCGGGAATCTGCTCGACCCCGAAGGTTTCGATACGGGTGATGCCGTCATGATGGTCCATGGATGACGCCTCGACACGGTTATACGCAGGGCAGGGCCCACGTTCTTGTTGTCGGCGGGCCAGGAGCCCGCCGGTGTTCGGCAGCGAAAGACAGCGGGTGGGCGACCGTCATGGCGGGTCACCGCACCTAAGGGGTTAGCGGTAGGCCACCCCCGGCAGCACGCAGAGCATCTCGTAGAGCAGGTTGGCGCCGAGCAGGGCGGTGTTGCCGGTGGTGTCGTAGGGCGGCGACACCTCCACCAGGTCACAGCCCACCAGATCGAGGCCGCGACAGCCGCGGATGATTTCTAGCGCCTGGATGGTGGTTAGCCCGCCGATCTCCGGGGTACCGGTGCCTGGCGCCCAGGCCGGGTCGATGCTGTCGATGTCGTAGGACAGGTATACCGGCCCGCCGCCCACCCGCTCGCGCACCTCGGCCATCAGCGGGGTCAGGGACTGATGCCAGCACTCCTCGGCCTGCACCACCCGGAAGCCCTGTTCGCGGCACCAGTCGAAGTCGTCGGCGGCATAGCCCTGGGCCCGCAGGCCGATCTGCACCACCCGGTCGCAGTCCAGCAGACCTTCTTCCACGGCGCGGCGGAAGGTGGTGCCATGGGCGATCTTCTCGCCGAACATGTGCTCGTTGACGTCGGCATGGGCATCCACGTGCACCAGGCCGATCTTGCCGTATTTCTTCTTCATGGCCCGCAGGATGGGCAGCGTCAGGGTGTGGTCGCCGCCCAGGGTGAGGGGGGTGACATCGTGCTCCAGCACCCGATCATAGTGCTCCTCGATCAGCCGCACCGTGTCCAGCAGGTTGAAGGTATTGATGGCGACATCGCCCAGATCGGCGACGCTCAGGGAGTCGAAGGGCGCCGCGCCGGTGGCCATGTTGTAGGGACGGATCATCACCGATTCGCTGCGCAGCTGCCGCGGCCCGAAGCGGGTGCCGGAGCGCAACGAGGTGCCGATGTCCAGGGGGATGCCGATGAAGGCGGCGTCGAGTCCGGCCGGGGAAGCGAGGTGGGGCAGCCGTAGCATGCTGGCGATGCCGCCGAAGCGGGGCATCTCGTTGCCGCCCAGCGGCTGGTGCAGGATCTTTTCCACGGGTCATCCTCGTTGTGCTGATGACCCGATTGTGCAAAGTCGCTGACAGGCGAAGAATCGGCGCGGGCAAAAAATCACTTCAGAGATTTCTGAACTAATGGCTAGACTGCCGGGCCGCGTCCACCGGGAGTCCGCCATGGCCAATGCTCTCCACGACATCCGTCTGCTCAAGCTGTTCGCCTGCGTGGTACGCCACCAGGGCTTCGCCGCGGCGCAGCAGGAACTGAACCTGTCCACCTCGGCCATCAGCACCTACATGAGTCAGCTGGAAGGGCAGCTCGGAGTCACCCTCTGTCATCGCGGCCGTGGCGGCTTCGCCCTCACCAGCAAGGGCGAACTCTTCCACCAGGAGACGCTGCGCATCCTGGGCGAGATCGAAGGCTTCGAACGCTATGCCACGACCCTCAAGGGCGAGTTGAGCGGCACCCTCAACCTGGGCGTACTGGATTCACTGTCCAGCGAGCCGGCGCTGCCGCTGGCCGATGTGATCGGCAGCTATACCCACGACTATCCCGGCGTCCACCTGCATCTGGCGGTGACCAGTCCCTACGAGTTGCAGCTGGGGGTGCTCGAAGGACGACTGGACCTGGCGGTGGGCGCCTTTTCCGCGCGCATGAACGGGGTGGTCTACCAGCCGCTGTATCGCGAGCAGCACTGGCTCTACTGCAGCGATCGTCATCCGCTGTTCCCGGAACGGCGCATTCCCGCCGAGGTGATCACCCGCCAGCGCATGGTGCGGCGCGGCTACTGGAGTCAGGCTGAGTTGGCACGCCATGGCTTCAAGGAAAGCGCCGCCACCGTGGAAAGCATGGAGGCCCAGCTGATCCTTATCCTCTCCGGCGCCTATATCGGCTACCTGCCGGAGCACTATGTCCATGCCTGGGTCGACCAGGGCCGGCTCAAGGCGCTGCAACCGGCAACTTTCGGCTATCAGGCGCCGTTCTCCCTCATCACCCGCCGAGGGCGGGGGCGCGAGCCACTTATCCAAAGTTTTCAGCGCATCCTTAAAGCCCAGATGCAACATGCCGATAGCGACTAGGACGATAACCAAAGGGTTACCGTTTTCACCTGTGCGGGCAATTAGCCACCATTTAAATGGTTGATGTCCCACGGAGTAGATAACCTGCTAGATAAGGCACCCGCATGCGCACGAATTTGCCGGTCACCCAACAGGGCCGTACCTTCAAGGAAGAAGAACGACTCATCTCCACCACCGACCTGCAGGGGAACATCACCTACTGCAACGAAGCGTTCATCGCCATCAGTGGCTATACGCGGGAGGAGCTGATCGGCAGTCCGCACAACCTGGTGCGTCATCCCGACATGCCGCCCCCCGTTTTTGGCCACATGTGGGCGACTCTCAAGGAGGGCAAGCCGTGGATGGGCATCGTCAAGAATCGCTGCAAGAACGGTGACTTCTACTGGGTCAGTGCCTATGTCACCCCGATCCTGGAACAGGGGCGGGTGATCGGCTACGAATCCGTGCGTTCCCTGCCCAGTGCTAACGAGGTGCGTCGCGCCGGCGAGCTCTATGCCCGGATCAATGCCGGCAAGGCTCCCGTGCCCCGGATCCGTCGCCTGACCAGCGCCATCTCCGCCTGCTGGTCGACCGTGGCGGCCGCTGGTGTCATCCTGGGCGGTCACTTCCTCTTGGACGACACCGCTCAGGCAACCCTTATCGTCGCCGCCCTGCTGGGTGTCAGTGCCCACCAGCTGTATCGCCAGCGCGCCAGTATCGAGCGCATTCTCGCGGACCATCCCAAGATGTTCTCCAGCGATGTGGTCGCGCCGACCTACAGCGACCAGATCGGCGCCCCGGCGCGTCTGGACCTCGCGTTGCACAGCGAAGCCGCGCGCCTGCAGACCGCCTTGACGCGTCTGGCCGACGTTGGCGACAGCGTGCGCCAGAAGGCCCGCGAGTCTTCCCAGCTGTCCCAATCCGGGGCCGAGCTGCTGGAACAGCAGCGCCACGAGACCGACCAGTCCGCCGCCGCCATTACCCAGATGACCTCTACCATCCACGAGGTCTCGCAAAACGTCCAGGAGACCGCCCAGGCCGCCGCCAACGCGGAGAACATGGTGCATTCCGGACGCGACAAGGCTGAAGAAAGCCTGATTTCCATGCGCGAACTCGGCACGGCGGTCAGCGACATCGGCCAGGCGGTGGGCGAGCTGGCCAGCTCGACCCAGAGCATCGGCAGCGTCGCCGACGTCATCACCGCCATCGCCGAGCAGACCAACCTGCTGGCGCTGAACGCCGCCATCGAAGCCGCCCGTGCCGGTGAAGCCGGTCGTGGCTTCGCCGTGGTGGCCGACGAGGTCCGCTCCCTGGCCTCCCGCACCCGCGAGTCCACCGAGCAGATCCACCAGATCATCGCCAACCTGCAGGCCAATGCCGAGCGCGCCGTGGCCACCGCCAGTCGCGGTGAAGAGACCTCGCGCCAGAGCGAACGCCATTCGGCGGCGGTGCGCGAGTCCCTGGAAGGCATCAGCGAATCGGTCAGCCTCATCACCGCCATGAGTCAGCAGATGGCCACCGCCGTGGAAGAGCAGAGCCACGTCTCCGAAGACATCAACCGGCAGATCAGCCGGATCGCCGATCTTTCCGACAACAGCTCGGCCCAGGCCCGCCGTGGCTCAGAATTGAGTCGCGAACTGGAAGGCATGGCCGACTACCTGCACGACCTCACCGCGCGCTTCAATCGCTGAGGTGCCGGGGGAGCGGCGGCGATCCGGTATGATCGTCGCCGTCCTCCGCTGCGGAAATCCCGATGTCCCGTCCCGCCTGCGCGCGTTGCCAGCGCCCACTGTCGCTGTGCCTGTGCGCACTGATCCCTTCGCTGTCCAGCCATACGCGGATACTGCTGCTGCAGCATCCCAGCGAACGACGTCATCCGCTCAATACCGCGCGCCTGGCCGCCCTGGGGCTCGCCAATGCACAACTGGAGATCGGCGAGACCTTTGCCGACCTCCCACGCTGGCTCGCCGGCCATGAAGTCTGGCTGCTGTTCCCGGGCCCCGAAGCGGTCACGATCGACCGACTGCCGCCCGCGAGCGCGACCCCGGCGAAACGGCTGCTGGTGATTCCCGATGGCACCTGGCGCAAGGCGCGCCTGCTGCTGCACACCAATCCGGCGCTGGCGGCGCTGCCGAGGGTCTCCTTGCCACCCGGCCCACCGTCGCGCTATCGCGTACGCAAGGCCCCTGCAGCCGAGGCGTTATCCACCGTGGAGGCCGTCGTGGCAGCGCTGAATGCACTGGAGGCACCGGCCCGCTTCGAGGCCTTGCTGGCGCCTTTCGAAGCGCTCATCGATGGCCAGATCGCCGCCATGGGCGCAGAAACCTTTGCACGCAATCATGGCGGGCCGGTGCGGGGTGATTGAGGGAATTCCCATGCTGCAGGACCACTCTACCTAGAGAGTCAGCAGAGGAGTCACGCCATGTCCCGCTTCCCGATCCATTCGCACGACGAATTCGCCACCCTTGCCGCCTATGCCATGCCCCGCGCGGGGGGCGAGCCCGATCAGCCCGATCCCGCCCCCATCCAGCCCAGCGAGCCGGGCGAGCCCACCGTCCCCGACCAAGCACCGCCGACCCCCATGGCCAGAGCGGCCTGATGCCACCGCGTCACCCATGAAAAAAGGGCGATCATCACTGATCGCCCTTTTTTATGCCCATCGCCTGCTAACGCCGGGTCTTCTGCCGGAGCAGGTAGACCGTTACCGCCGCACAACTGGCAAAGGCCGCCACCCGTGCCCACACATAGGGTACCAGCCAGCAGGAAAAGCCCACGCTGATCCACATGGCGACGATGGCGTAGACCTTGCCCTTGAGCGGGATCCCTTCGCCTTCCAGGTAGGGCTTGATCCAGGGCCCCAACCATTTGTGGTTCACGAGCCACAGATAGAAGCGCTCCGAGCTGCGCATGAAGCAGGCGGCCGCCAAGAGCAGGAAAGGCGTGGTGGGCAACAGCGGCAAGAACGCGCCGATAACGCCCAGCGCTACGCTGAGCCAGCCTAGCCCTAGCAGCAGGTAGCGCACCCAGCCCTTCTTTTGCCGGGGTCTGGCGGGAGCTTCGTCCATCGCTCAGTGACGTGGCTTGAGCAGCGCCGGCTTTTCTTCGGGAGAGTGGCAGAGCAGGAACAGCTGGGTCAGCAATTCCGGGATCTGCACCATCATGTCGGCGACCAGGCGGCGATCCTGGGCGATCTCGGAGAACTCGGGCTGTTCGTCGAACAGACCCGAGCCGACCATGATCGGCAGCAGCAGCTCGCTGACTTCGTCTTCGGCATCTTCGAACCATACGGCTTCGCGCAGGAACACCCCTTCCATGAAGCCGATGCACCAGCCGCGCAGCTCGGATTCGTCCGGCTCGGGGCCGAGGTCCAGGTCGCACGGCAGATCCAGCTCTTCGTCACTGCCCAGCACGCGCAGGATATGCGCCTTGAGCTGCACCAGGGCGCGCTCGATCTCTTCCTGCTGGGTGGCATCGCGATACTGCGGTGGCTCGGCGAAGAGAGCGTCGATCCACTCGCGTTCGGGAACCTCTTCCGGGCAGATGGACAGGGCGGTCAGGTAGCCGTGGGCGGCTACGTAGTCGAGCGCTTCTTCGTGCAGATCGTCTGCATCGAGAAAATCGCGCAGACGGGTCAATTGTTCGGCGAAGGACATCGGCTACTTACCTCGGAAAGGAATCGAAAGGGCAGAACGGCCGGAATTGTAGACGAGCGCCCGAGTCACGTCGAACCTGGCGGCCAGTGGCCGGCCGACGGAAAAGCACCGCCGCACCGACCTCGGCATCCGTATAATGGCCTTTCCATTCGAGGAGGCTTCATGTCAGAACCCGCGCTGCGCATCCTTAAAGACGTCTTTGGCTACGACGCGTTCCGTGGCAACCAGGCCCGGATCATCGAGCGCGTGGCCAGCGGTGGCGATGCGCTGGTGCTGATGCCCACGGGCGGCGGTAAATCCCTGTGCTACCAGGTGCCGGCCCTGATGCGCCCCGGCGTGGCCGTGGTGGTCTCGCCGCTGATAGCCCTGATGGACGACCAGGTCGCCACCCTCGAAGAGCTTGGCGTGGCGGCCACTGCCCTCAACTCCACCATGACCGGCGAACAGCAGCGTTCCGTCGCCGCGCGGCTGGAGCGCGGCGAGATCAAGCTGCTCTACCTCGCGCCCGAGCGCCTGGTTCAGCCGCGCATGCTGGATTTCCTCAAGCGCTTGCCGATCGCCCTGTTCGCCATCGATGAAGCCCACTGCGTGTCCCAATGGGGCCATGACTTCCGTCCGGAATACATGCAGCTCGGTCAGCTGGCCGAACACTTCCCTGGCGTGCCGCGCCTGGCGCTCACCGCGACGGCGGATTCCCGCACCCGCGAAGAGATGGCCAGCCGCCTGCACCTTGAGGAGGCCGAACGCTTTCTCTCCAGCTTCGATCGTCCCAACATCTTCTATCGCATCGTGCCCAAGGAAGCGCCGCGCAAGCAGCTGCTGGCCTTTCTTACCGAGCGCCGTGGCGATGCCGGCATCGTCTACTGCATGTCGCGCAAGAAGGTGGAGGAGGTGGCCGAGCAACTCAGCAAACAAGGCTTTCCGGCCTTGCCCTATCACGCCGGTCTGCCCAATGACGTCCGCGCCGCCAACCAGAAGCGTTTCCTCAACGAGGAAGGGCTGATCATGGTCGCCACCATTGCTTTCGGCATGGGCATCGACAAGCCCAACGTGCGCTTCGTCGCCCACCTCGACCTGCCCAAGAGCCTCGAAGCCTACTACCAGGAAACCGGTCGTGCCGGTCGTGATGGCCTGCCGGCCGATGCCTGGATGGCCTACGGCCTGCAGGACGTGCTGCTGCTGCGGCAGATGATGCAGAGCTCCGAAGGCGACGAACGCCACAAGCGCATCGAGCGGCACAAGCTCGAAGCCATGCTGGCGCTGTGCGAGGAAACCCGCTGCCGCCGCCAGGTACTGCTGGCCTATTTCGACGAGCACCTGCCCCAGCCCTGCGGCCATTGCGACAACTGCATCGACACCGTCGAGACCTGGGACGCCACCGAACCGGCGCGCCAGGCGCTGTCGGCCATCTACCGTAGCGGTCAGCGCTATGGGGTAGGGCACCTGGTCGACATCCTGCTCGGTCGCGAGACCGAAAAGATCACCAGCCTTGGTCACCAGCGCCTGGCCGTGTTCGGCCTGGGCAAGGCCCGCGGCGAAGATGAATGGCGCACCCTGTTCCGCCAGCTGGTCGCCCGTGGTCTGGCCGAGGTTGACGTCGATGGCTACGGTGGTCTGCGGCTGACCGAAAGCTGCCGACCCCTGCTGCGCGGCGAGGTACGCATCGAATTGCGCCGCGATCCCAAGCCTCAACGTGGGCGGGGTACGGGTAGCAGCGGGTCGGCCAGTGCCGCCAGCCAGCTGGTGCGTGCCGATGAGCGCGAGCTGTGGGAAGTCCTGCGCACCCTGAGGCGCAAGCTGGCCGAGGAGCACTCGGTGCCCCCCTACGTGATCTTCCCCGATGCCACCCTGCTGGAGATGTTGCGCAGCCAGCCGCGTTCGCTGGACGAGATGAGCCGTGTCAGTGGTGTAGGCGCACGCAAGCTGGAGCGCTATGGTCAGGCCTTCCTCGATGCCTTGACCGATGGCAGCGCCGCCCCGGCCCCGGTCGCCGACGTGCGCCATGAGGTCTTGACCCTGGTGCGTGCCGGCATGACGCCAGAGCAGGCCGCACGGCAGCTGAGTTGCTCGGAAAAGAATGTCTATGCCCTGTTGGCCGAAGCCATCGCCCAGCAGCAGATCGCGCTGGAACAGGCCTTGGACTTGCCCGAGGACCTCTTGGCGGAGATTCAGGACGCCTTCCTCGAAGACGAGGGCGAATTGCCGCCAGTAGCCCAGATCGCCGCGCGTTTCGAGGGACGGGTGGCGAGCGGTGCGCTGTACTGCGTGCGGGCTGCCCTGCAGGCGGAATTGGCCGACTAGCGAGGCACGGCGGTTGCCCCGCCGTGCCTTCAACCAGAATAATGAGAAAATCCAAGTACAAGGTTTAGCCTGAATGACCCCTACCGATCCACATCTGTTCGGCCGCCAGATCTTTCATGTCTCTCGTGCCTGGCGCGCCGAGCTCGACCGTCGCCTGAGTCATCTGGGGCTCTCCCAGGCCCGTTGGCAGGTGTTGCTGAACCTCGCCCGGATGAAGGGCGTGCAGCCTACCCAGCGTGAGCTGGCGCAGAGCATCAGTATCGAGGGGCCGACCCTGGCCCGGCTGTTGGACGGTCTGGAGAAGCAGGGGCTGGTGAAGCGTCTGGCAGTCACCGAAGATCGCCGCGCTAAGCGCATCATGCTGACCCAGGAAGCCGGTCCGCTGATCGAGAAGATCGAGACCATCGCCGAGGCCCTGCGCAAGGAGCTGCTCAGCGGCTTGGATGACGCGGAGATCGCCATCTGTCAGCAGGTGCACCAGCGCGTCCTTGCCAATCTCGAACGCGGTTGAATGCCGTCTGGCGGCTTGACCAGCCCCGAGGCCGGGGCCAGATGCCGGCGCAAGTCCGGGCCGAGACGTCTGGCACCGCAGCTGGCGGCCTAACTCACCCACCGTCGCCTTTTCTGCGCTGACGACCATCGGTTTGCCGTCTGTCGGTATCGATGCTACGTTCCAGCGTAGCGGAGGCGATTTTTGTGAGCCACCACGCTAAAACACCGGTTTCTTCGAATACCTGACGCAGCGGTATCCATGGTCGCGAAACGCCGTCCCCTTGCCTTATTCCTTCTGTCGGCCGCCACGCTGACCACTCTTCCTCAAGCGGCGCTTGCCCTCGGCCTGGGTGGTATCACGCTCCAGTCTTCTCTCAACGAGCCCCTGCGGGCGCGAATCGAGCTGGTCAACATCGGTGCTGCCGAGGCCGGGGACTTCCGCATCCACCTGGCCACGAACGAAGCGTTCGCCCAGGCGGGGGTCGACCGTACCCAGTTCTTGAACGATCTGGTGTTCACCCCGCACCTGCGCACGGCCGCGGGCAGCTACATCGAGGTCACCTCCCGCCGCTCCCTGGTCGAGCCCTATCTCGGCTTCATCGTCCAGCTGGAACAACCAGGCGGCAAGCAGCTGCGTGAGTTCACCCTGCTGGTGGATCCGCCTCGCAGCAGTGGTGCGCCTACCAGTGTTGCCAGTACCGCCCCGATGCCCGCCCCGGTTGCCCCTGCTCGCGCCGGTACTTCGACCGCTAGCCCGGCGGCTCGTGAGTCCGCGCCTCGGCAGCCCGAGCTCGCACCCTCGCCAGGCCTGGCCGCCGGTGACGGCATCTACCAGACGCGGCCCAAGGACACCCTCTGGAGCATCGCCAAGCGTCTTGGTCCGTTGGCCAATCGGTCGGCGGAGCAACTGATGGCGGATCTGTTCGCGCTCAATCCGGCGTCCTTCGCCAACAACGATCCTGGAAGGCTGAAAGCCGGCCAGCGACTGCGTCTGCCGGCGGGTGTCAATGAGCCCGCGCCGCGGCAGCCGGTGGTGGCCAAGGCTGCACCACAGCCCGCAGCCAGCCCGGTCCCTGTCGCGCCCGTTACGCCTGCGCCCGCACCTGCGCCAGCCGCGCCGGGGGCTGCCACAGCGCCGGTTTCCACGGCAGCACCCGCAGCCGATTCTGCAGCACCGCCAGCGACCCCGTCTCAGCCAGCTGGAAGCATCCCGGAAGACGCCAAGCCCTTGCTGGTGACCCAGGATCTCGGGCGGCAGGTCGGCGATCTGGAGGGGCAGCTCACCCAGTTGCAGGAACGTTACGATACGCTGCTGGCGCAGAAGGAAGCCCAGATCACCCAGCTTCAGCAAGACCGGGATGGCTTGCAGCAGCAACTGAATCAGGCGCGGTCGGTAGCCCTGGCCACGCCAACGCCTGCTCCGACACAGGTGTCGGCGACCCCGGTAACGGAAACGGCTCCTCCTCCAGCGGCTGCTGTTGCCAGCAGTCCTGTCTCAGGCGAGGCCGACGAAGGCCTGCTGTCACCGCGTTCGCTCCTGCTGGCCGGTGCTGCGGCCATCCTGGCCCTGGCTGGTGTGCTCTGGTGGCGTCGTCGCCAGGCGGAGCAGGCAGCGGTCTTCAGCGAAGACGAGGAGCTGGACGTGGAGCCGGCCGAGCCCTTGCCCGAGCCGGTGCTGGCGGCTACCCAGCCGGTGCCCGTCCGCGCCAAGACTCCTGCCGCGGCCAGTCCGGCACCGGTCGACGATCATGCCGGTCGAGCGGAAATCTACATCGCCTATGGTCGCTATGGTCAGGCGAGAGAGGTGCTGGAGAGCGGTCTCGCCGAAGACGATCGTCGCCAGGATCTACGTCTGCTGCTGCTCAGGGTGCTGGCCACCCTGGGTGAGGCCCAGGCGTTCAGCCAGCACGAACAGCGCTTTCTGGCCCTGGGCGGGGCGGCGGCCAGTCTTGTCGTCTTGCACGCACAGTTTCCGGGCATTTCGGCCAGTGCGCCAGATGATCTACCCGAAGAGAATCTGGATCTCGATCTGCCGGCGTTCGATGCGCCGGCCAGCGAGTGGTCGGCGGAGCTGCAATTCGCCGAGCCGGCTGCGCCAGCGCCGGTGACCGAAGAACACTACGATCTGGATCTCGCCGATCTGAGCCTCGATGAGGCCATCGCCCTGACCGAAGAGCTGGACGCCGATTCCGGCTGGAAGCAGGCCGATGCCCTGGAGATCACCCTGGAAGACGACTTTCCTGAGGGGCTGGGCGAGTTGCCGGCGGTCTTGGAGCTGGACATGAGTCTCGACGAGCACTTCATGACCGACGACATCGCCCGACGCTTCGCCGAGGCCGAGGCCTGTCTCGACCAAGGCGACCTTCACCATGCCACCTCGCTGCTGCAGGAGATCGTCAGCGAGGGCAGTGACAGCCAGCGCGAGCGAGCGGAAATGCTGCTCTCCCGTATCGCGTGATCAGAAGCTGTTGCCCAGGTTGATGTAGAACGCATGCTCGCCCTGGTCGCTCAGGCCATAGGTGAACTTGAGCGGTCCCAGTGGCGTGTCCAGGCCCAGGAACAGGCTGGCGGCGCTGATGTTGCCGCTGTCATAGTCGTCGTCTCGATTCCAGATGCGCCCCTGTTCCAGGCTGCCGCCTAGGTAGACCGGGGTGTCCAGCGGGAATAGTGAACGCTGGGTGAGCTGGTGGTAATAGATCAGCCGCGCCAGGCCGTAGTTCTGGCCAGACAAGGCGTCCTGGCGATAGCCCGAGAGCTGCCAGGCGCCGCCCAGCAGGAAACTGCTGGTCACCACATTGGTATCGCTGTCGGTCGACAGGGTGCGGCCCAGGCCGCCCCCGATCACGAAGGTGTTGTAGCCATAGCTGAGCGCCTTGTTCAGGTGCAGGTCCAGCTGCCGGTAGCGGGAGTCGGAGCCCAGACTGGGATCGAATTGCTTGAGTGTCAACGCCAAGTCCTGGCCCTCACGTGGGAAGTTCACGTCGTCCAGATCGTCCAGGGAATAGCGCAGCTCATAGAAGCTTTCGGTGAAGGATTCCTCCGGGGTGTCACGCGGTCCGACATGCACCTTGGTACTACCCCAGTCGTGGCCGATGCCCAGCCGCACCTCGGCCTTGTTGCCGATCTGCCGGCCCAGGTTCAGGCCGAAGCCATAGCGTTCACGGCGGTACTCGGCGATGGGGTGATTGCGCTCCAGCTGTTCGATATTGCGTGCCTCGCCACCGACGTAGGGCGCGATGAAGTAACGTGAACCGACATCCAGAGGTTGGTAGAACTCGCTGTAGAGCTCCTGGTGATCGCCGATCTGGGCCCGCGTCAGCCATTCGCCGCCCAGGCGATTGAGGCCGTTGATGCGATAGCTGGCGCCGAAGTTGAAGGCGCTGTCGCCCCGCAGATCGTCCGACAGGTTCAGGCCCAGCCGCAGGAAGTCCGTGCCGCTGCGCTTGCCGCGGGCATAGATCATCAGCACATTGTCACCGGGCCCGTCCCGACGGATGCGGTATTCCACCTGGTCGAAGTAGTCCAGGCCGTAGAGCGTGCTCATGTCGTCCTGGAGGCGTTCGACATTGAGCGGCTCTCCCAGCTGCTGACGGATGTAGTGACGGATGACCTCGTCCTCTACCTTGGAGTCGTTCTCGATGCGGATGGCATCAATGACCGGGGTCCGGCTGCTGGGCGACCGGGCGGCAGCCACCGCCGAGGACGGCTCGCTCGGCGCATTCCTGCGCAGTACCGCCAGTTCGCTGGCCATGGCCATGGTAGCCCGATAGCCCGCATCGATCAGTGCCTTGACCTCGCTGAAGTCGGCGCTGGTATAGCTGGCCAGCGGCGGCTGGATGAGCAGGTCCTGCTTGCCCAGCGTCGCCAGCTGCGCCTGGGAGTTGTTGCGGGTCATCAGGGTGGTGGACTGGTTGAGCACGTCCAGCACCGTGGTCAGGTCCTTGCGCTTGAGCAGCGGGGTGCCGATATCGACCACTATGACGCGTTGCGCCCCCATGTTCCGGGCGACGTCGATGGGAATGTTGTCGACCATGCCGCCATCCACCAGCAGTCGCCCGTCGATTTCCACGGGGGCGAACACCGCCGGAATCGACATGCTGGCGCGAATGGCGCGGGGCAGATGGCCATGATCGAAGACCACCTTCTCGCCGGTGGTGATGTCCGTCGCCACTGCCCGGAAGGGAATGGCCAGCTGGTTGAAGTCTCGGGTATCGCTGGTATGCACGAACAGCTTTTCCAGCATCATCCCCAGGTTCTGGCCCTGGATCACGCCGATGGGGAGGCCCAGGGTGCCGTCATCGCGAAAGCTGAGCTTCTGCTTGACCAGGAAGTCCCGGTCATCCTGCTTGCGGCGAAAGGGGACATCCTTGCGTGGCGGCTGGTCGGACAGCACCTGGCCCCAGTCCATGTCCAGGGCGATGCGCTCCAGTTCCTCGGCGCTGTAGCCGGCGGCATAGAGCCCGCCGATCACCGCGCCCATGCTGGTACCGGCAATGGCGTCGACCTGGATACCTTGCTCTTCCAGTGCCTTCAGCACGCCGATATGGGCAAGTCCTCGCGCGGCGCCGCCGGACAGCACCAGGCCGACGTTAGGCGGTGGCGCGCCCCAGGCCAGGGCGGACAGGAGAAGACAGGCTACCAGCAGCAACGGGCGCATAGGTCGGACCACATGGCGGACAGGATCGAGGGCTGCGTATTATAAGGAGCCCAGGCCTTGCGAGGTGTACCGTGGCTGATGCCAAACCTTTCATCACCATCCACTACTGCACCCAGTGCCAATGGCTGCTGCGCTCGGGCTGGCTGGCCCAGGAGCTGCTCAGTACATTTGGGACCGATCTGGGTGGGGTGACGCTGCTACCGGGTACCGGTGGGGTGTTCGAGATCGCCTGTGGCGGAGAGGTGCTCTGGGAGCGAAAGAAGGACGGCGGTTTTCCCGATGCCAGGGCGCTGAAGAACCGGGTCAGGGACCTGCTGTTTCCGGAGCGCGATCTGGGGCATGGCGAAGGCAGGCGAAGCGGGTCGGGAGATGGCGCCCCCGAAGGGGCGTGAGATCAGGCTTCCGTACTGACCGTATCCCGTACATCGAGGGTGTTGGTGGCAGGCGCGGCAGCGGTCGCGCTCACTTCAGCCGCACGGATCTCCACGGCATGCAGACCCTTGGGGCCCTGAACGATATTGAAGTTGACTGCCTGGCCCGCTTTGAGTGTGCGGTAACCGTCCATCTGAATGGCCGAGTAATGAGCGAATAGGTCTTCATCACTGTTTTCTGCAACGATGAAGCCATATCCTTTGGCGTTATTGAACCATTTGACCTTGCCACTGAGCATACCGGCTCCCTCTGCAAAGGACTCCAAGCCTGGAGTATCATTCGACTACAGTTCCAGTGAATCCACACAGGCGCCACTACTACGGAACCCTTGGTACCTCGTCGGGTACAGGATGTTTGTAACACCCTTTCAGCCTTAGTCAAGGCAAGGCAACGGGTGGCTGAGACGTGGATCAAGCTCTTTTTTCCTGCTATTCATCCCGAAATTCGGAATCGATCAGAATGCGTGCAATCGACCCCATCCGACTGGCGGCGGACGACAACGAACATCAGGACGGCGACAACGGTGGCCTGGCAGTGCAGGAGGCAAAACCTGCGCTAAAACGGCCAGCCAGATATCGTGTTCTGATGTATAACGATGACTACACCCCCATGGAGTTCGTCGTAGAGGTGCTGGAGAGCTATTTCAGCATGAACCGCGAAGCCGCTACCCAGGTGATGCTTACCGTGCATACCCAGGGAAAGGCAGTCTGCGGAACATTTACTCGCGATGTCGCTGAAACCAAGGCCATGCAAGTCAATCAATATGCGAGGGAGTGCAACCACCCGCTATTGTGTGAAATCGAAATCGAAAGTTAGATTTGTGCTGCTTGGGCTACTGTGCTGCTTGGGCTATGAGGTGAAGCTATGTTGAATCGTGAGCTCGAAGTCACCCTGAATCTCGCCTTCAAGGAGGCGAGGACGAAGCGTCATGAATTCATGACCGTTGAGCACCTCCTGCTGGCGCTGCTGGACAATGAAGCGGCCGCCACCGTGTTGAGAGCCTGCGGCGCCAACATCGATCGCCTGCGCCGCGATCTGTTGGAATTCATAGATTCCACCACACCACTCATTCCTCAGCAGGATGATGAGCGCGAGACGCAGCCGACGCTGGGCTTCCAGCGTGTCCTGCAGCGCGCGGTCTTCCACGTGCAGAGTTCGGGTAAGCGTGAGGTAACCGGCGCCAATGTGCTGGTCGCCATCTTCAGCGAGCAGGAAAGCCAGGCGGTCTTCCTGCTTAAGCAACAGAGTGTGGCCCGGATCGATGTCGTCAATTTCATCGCCCACGGCATCTCCAAGGTGCCTGGGGCCGCGCCCGAAGCCGAGCAGGATCAAGACGCCGCCGAGGAAGAGGGCGCCGAGCCCAGTTCCTCCAACAATCCGCTCGAAGCCTATGCCAGCAATCTCAACGAGCAGGCCCGTCAGGGTCGCATCGATCCGCTGGTCGGGCGTGAGCACGAAGTAGAGCGCGTCGCCCAGATCCTGGCCCGGCGCCGCAAGAACAACCCGCTGCTGGTGGGGGAGGCAGGCGTTGGCAAGACGGCTATCGCCGAGGGCCTGGCCAAGCGCATCGTCGATGGTCAGGTGCCTGATCTGCTGGCTGATAGCGTGGTCTATTCCCTGGATCTCGGGGCATTGCTGGCGGGTACCAAGTACCGCGGCGATTTCGAGAAGAGATTCAAGGCGCTGCTGGCCGAATTGAAGAAGCGGCCCCATGCCGTGCTCTTTATCGATGAGATCCATACCATCATCGGTGCCGGCGCTGCTTCAGGCGGGGTGATGGATGCTTCCAACCTGCTCAAGCCGCTGCTGTCCTCCGGTGAGATCCGCTGCATAGGCTCGACTACCTTCCAGGAGTTCCGCGGCATCTTCGAGAAGGATCGGGCGCTGGCCCGACGTTTCCAGAAGGTCGACGTGGTCGAGCCCTCGGTGGATGACACCTATGGCATCCTGCGGGGCCTCAAAGGGCGCTTCGAGCAGCACCACCACATCGAGTACACCGATGAAGCGCTGCGTGCCGCGGCGGAACTCGCCGCCCGCTACATTAACGACAGGCACATGCCCGACAAGGCCATCGACGTCATCGACGAGGCGGGTGCCTACCAGCGTCTGCAGCCCGAAGAGCGTCGCGCCGCGCGCATCGATGTTCAGCAGGTTGAAGACATCGTCGCCAAGATCGCGCGGATTCCCCCCAAAACCGTCAACAGCTCCGACAAGGAACTGCTGCGCAACCTGGAGCGGGACCTCAAGCTGACCGTCTTCGGTCAGGACCTGGCCATCGAATCCCTGTCCACGGCTATCAAACTCTCCCGTGCGGGTCTGAAATCGCCGGACAAGCCCGTTGGTTCCTTCCTCTTCGCCGGTCCTACCGGCGTGGGCAAGACCGAGGCGGCGCGGCAATTGGCCAAGGCCATGGGTGTGGAGCTGGTGCGGTTCGACATGTCCGAGTACATGGAGCGCCACACGGTGTCCCGTCTGATCGGCGCGCCTCCCGGCTACGTCGGCTTCGACCAGGGTGGGTTGCTGACTGAGGCGATTACCAAGACCCCGCACTGCGTGCTGCTGCTCGACGAAATCGAAAAGGCGCATCCCGAGGTATTCAACCTGCTGTTGCAGGTCATGGACCATGGCACCCTGACGGATAACAATGGCCGCAAAGCCGACTTCCGCAACGTGATCCTGATCCTGACTACCAACGCTGGCGCCGAAACCGCCTCTCGTGCTTCCATCGGCTTCACGCTGCAGGACCATACGTCCGATGCCATGGAAGTCATCAAGAAGAGCTTCACGCCGGAATTCCGCAACCGCCTGGACACCATCATCCAGTTCGGTCGCCTGAGCACCGAAGTCATCAAGAGCATCGTCGACAAGTTCCTCACCGAACTCCAGGCGCAACTCGAAGACAAGCGTGTCCAGCTGGAAGTCAGCGATGCGGCCCGTGGCTGGCTGGCGGAGCGTGGCTATGACGTGCAGATGGGCGCTCGTCCCATGGCGCGACTCATCCAGGACAAGATCAAGCGGCCGCTGGCCGAGCAGATCCTGTTCGGGGACCTGGCGGACCATGGCGGTATCGTCCACATCGATGCGGTGAACGACGAACTGGAGTTCGAGTTCGAAACCACGGCCGAACCTGCCTGAGGGCAGGTCGCGGTTTTATTAGCGTCCATGAAAAAGCCCGGCATTGCCGGGCTTTTTCATGAAAGGATCCGCTTAACGCGCGCGGTAGGTGATCCGGCCCTTGCTCAGATCGTAAGGCGTCAGCTCCACGCGAACCTTGTCGCCCGTCAGGATGCGGATGTAGTTCTTACGCATCTTTCCGGAGATGTGCGCGGTGACGACGTGCCCATTTTCCAACTCCACGCGAAACATGGTGTTGGGCAGGGTGTCGACGACAGTACCTTCCATTTCGAAGCTGTCTTCTTTCGACATATATAGAAAAGCCCTCGGTGACAAGAATAGGCCCAGAGCAGTCCGGGCGAAAAAGGCCCATATTCTGACAGAAATTCAGAAAAAGCGCTATTTCGTCAGGCCAGGGCTACCCAGCGTTGATTGACGAAGAGCTCTATGGGGCGATACTCGGTCTTATAGGACATCTTGCGACACCCTTTGATCCAATAGCCGAGATAAACCGCATCCAAGCCCAGTCGGCGGGATTCGGCGATCTGCCACAGGATACCGAAGACACCCAGGCTGCGCTTCTCTTCGTTGGGGTCGTAGAAGGTATAGACCGCCGACATGCCATTGGGCAGCACGTCGGTAACGGCGACACCGACCAGGCGATCCTCTACGCGCATCTCGTAGAAGAAGGCGTAAGGCAGGTGGCTGACCAGGAAAGTGGAGAACTGGCCCCGGCTCGGTGGGAACATATCGCCATCGGCATGGCGCTCACTGATGTAGCGGGCGTACAGCTGATAGCGTTCTTCGGTGAAGCCCGGGTCGCAGCGGGTGACCTTGATGTCGAGGTTACGCTTGAGGACGCGGTTCTGTTTGCGGCTGGGGCGGAAGCGGATCACGGGAATGCGGGCGGGAACGCAGGCTTTGCACAGCTGGCAGTGGGGGCGGTAGAGGTGATCGCCACTGCGCCGAAAACCCAGTTCGGACAGTTCCGCGTAGATCTGGCCGTTCATGGGCTGCGAGGGGTCGAGAAACAACGTGGTCGCCTGCTCGTTGGGCAGGTAACTGCAAGCGTGAGGCTGGGTTGCGTAGAACTTGAGTCTCGCCAGCTCGGTCATGTCGAACCTCTACATAAGCCTAGCCTGAGTGTAAGTCACCCGCATGAGGTAGGCCAGGCGGCCATACTGGCCTGATCCAGGTATTTGGCCAGGTAATCGGCAAAGCGTTCCCGAGGAAGGCTGCTGGCGCCAAGGCTCTGCAGATGCGCCGTCTGCATCTGGCAGTCGATCATCACGAAGCCCCAGGCTGCCAGGTCGCGCACCAGGGTCACGAAGCCGATCTTGGAGGCATTGTCCGCGTGGCTGAACATGGATTCGCCAAAGAACAGCTTGCCCATGGCGATGCCATAGAGTCCGCCCACCAGCTGGTCGCCGTCCCAGACCTCTACCGAGTGGGCCCAGCCTTGGGCGTGGAGCTCGCCATAGGCCTGCTGCATCTCGGTGGTGATCCAGGTGCCGTCGGCGTCGCGCCGTGGTCCGGCACAGGCCTGGATGACCTGGGCGAAGGCCTTGTCGTAGGTCACGCTGAACCGGGTCTTGCGCAAGGTCTTCGCCAGGCTGCGAGAGACGTGCAGATCGGGAGGAAAGAGTACCGTGCGCGGATCGGGCGACCACCAGAGCAGGGGCTGGCCATTCTGGTACCAGGGGAAACAGCCGTGGCGGTAGGCACTGACCAGGCGCGCTGCGCTCAGGTCGCCGCCGATGGCCAGCAGGCCATTGGGTTCGCGTAATGCCTGTTGCAGGGGCGGAAAGTCAGGGCTTTCGCGAGTCAGCCATTTTACCATGGTAGGGGAGGGCGCCTTCTGATGCAGGAAGCTGCAGGTGGGAGCCTAGTGCGTAACCAGCTCAAGAAATCGTCATAACTCTTTGTCAGGACAACGAAAGAATGCTCCAATGTTGCGCCTGAAGGCGGTTCCGGTACTGCCGTCCGCTATCGTGCCATGTTTCGCCTCGGGACTGTAGAACCAGGGCCCGGGCGATCTAGAATGGCGCACTGTTTTTGATTCACGGTCACACGTTCCGTGTGCGGGAAAAGCGCGCTTGAAGCAATCCAGTTCTGTCAGCCACGTCAACCAATGGCGTGAGCATCTGCATTATCGTCTCAAGGAGGTGGTGCTCATCGCACTGGCCGCCTTGTGCCTGTATCTGCTCATGGCTCTGCTGAGCTATGACCCCTCTGATCCGGGTTGGACCCATACCAGTCGCATCGATCAGGTCCACAATGCCGCCGGCCGCGCTGGTGCCTGGCTGGCAGATGTCCTGTTCATGGCGCTCGGCTATTTCGCCTTCGTGTTTCCCGTGTTGCTCGCGGTCAAGACCTGGCAGATCTTCCGCAAGCGGCACCTGCCCTGGGAATGGAGTGGCTGGCTGTTCTCCTGGCGACTGACCGGCCTGGTGCTGCTGATCATCTCGGGGTCGGTACTGGCCTACATCCATTTCCATGCGGTATCGGCACTGCCGGCTTCCGCAGGGGGTGCCCTGGGGGAAAGCCTCGGGCAGCTGTCGGTCGCTGCGCTCAATGTGCAGGGCAGTACGCTGCTGTTTCTGGCGCTGTTCCTGCTAGGACTGACGGTGTTCACCGACCTGTCCTGGTTCAAGGTGATGGATTTCACCGGCAAGGTCGTGCTTGATCTCCTGGATCTGGTGCAGGGCGGTTTCAGTCGTCTCGCGGGTGGCCGTCGCCAGGCGCCGGAGCTGGACGTCTTCGACGAACCGGTATCAGCGCCGGTCGCGCGCAAGGCCAAGGCCCGCGAGGTGCCGATTCCGGTCGCCGACGAAGACCTGGACGATCTGCTCGACATCGCACCACCGCCCCGGATGGAGCGTGCTGCACCGCGCATCGAGATGCCGGCGTCCAGTCGCGTCGTCGCCGAACCGGTTGAGCCTGCACCCAAGGCCGCCGCCCCGGTCGCTGCGGCTGCCACCGTCACCACGCCGACGCCACCGCCGCGCAAGGCCGCTCCCGCAGCGGCGCCGGTCCCTCATTCGACGCCGGCTGCCGCAACCTGGGTCGATGCGGGCCTGGAAGGCACGCTGCCACCGCTGTCGATCCTGGATCGTGCCGAGAAAAAACAGCAGAGCTATTCGCCGGAGTTCCTCGAGAACATGTCGCGCCTGCTGGAGGTCAAGCTCAAGGAGTTTGGCGTCGAGGTGCTTGTGGAGAGCGTGCATCCCGGTCCGGTGATCACCCGTTTCGAGATTCAGCCGGCCGCAGGCGTCAAGGTCAGTCGTATCTCCAACCTGGCCAAGGACCTGGCGCGCTCGCTCGCGGTGTTCAGTGTGCGAGTGGTGGAAGTTATCCCTGGCAAGACCACCGTGGGTATCGAGATTCCCAACGAAGACCGCCAGATGGTGCGTTTCTCCGAGGTGCTCGAATCGCCCGAGTACGCGGCGTTCAAGTCGCCCGTTACCCTTGCCCTGGGCCACGACATCGGTGGCAAGCCCGTCATTACCGACCTGGCCAAGATGCCGCACCTGTTGGTGGCCGGTACCACGGGTTCCGGTAAATCCGTGGGCGTGAACGCCATGCTGCTGTCAATCCTGTTCAAGTCGAGCCCGGAAGACGCACGGCTGATCATGATCGACCCCAAGATGCTGGAACTGTCGATCTACGAGGGCATTCCGCACCTGCTCTGCCCGGTGGTCACCGACATGAAGGAGGCCGCCAACGCCCTGCGCTGGAGCGTGGCGGAGATGGAGCGCCGCTACAAGCTGATGGCGGCCATGGGCGTGCGTAACCTCGCCGGCTTCAACCGCAAGGTGAAGGACGCCGAAGAAGCGGGCACGCCGCTCACCGATCCGCTCTATCGTCGCGAGAGCATGGACGACGAGGCACCGCTGCTGAAGACGCTGCCGACCATCGTGGTGGTGGTCGACGAATTCGCCGACATGATGATGATCGTCGGCAAGAAGGTCGAAGAGCTGATCGCGCGGATCGCGCAAAAGGCGCGCGCCGCCGGTATCCACCTGATCCTGGCCACCCAGCGACCCTCGGTGGATGTCATTACCGGTCTCATCAAGGCCAACATTCCCACCCGGATGGCCTTCCAGGTATCGAGCAAGATCGACTCCCGGACCATTCTCGACCAGGGCGGCGCCGAGCAGCTGCTTGGTCACGGGGACATGCTCTATCTGCCGCCGGGTACCGGTCTGCCGATCCGCGTCCATGGCGCCTTCGTCTCCGACGACGAGGTCCATCGGGTCGTCGAGGCCTGGAAGCAGCGAGGGGCCCCCGACTATATCGAGGACATCCTCAGCGGCCCGGATGAGGGCGCTGGTGCGGGTGGCGAGGGCGGTAGCGGCGAAGGCGGCGATAGCGACGAGGATGATCCGCTCTATGACGAGGCCGTGCGCTTCGTGACCGAGAGCCGGCGTGCCTCCATCTCCGCGGTCCAGCGTAAGCTCAAGATCGGTTACAACCGGGCGGCACGGATGATCGAAACCATGGAAATGGCCGGTGTCGTATCGCCCATGAACACCAACGGCTCGCGCGAAGTCACAGCGCCTGCTCCGGTGAGAGACTGATATCCATGAGGACTTCGATGCACAAGCTGCGTTGCTTTGCCCTGGCGGCTCTGGCTGCCGTAAGCGTTTCCGCCCATGCCGACCAGGCGTCGGTGGGTCGGCTGTCGCAACTGCTGGACAAGGCCCAGACCCTGACCGCACGTTTCTCGCAGCTGACCCTGGATGGCTCCGGGACCCGGCTGCAGGAAACTGCGGGCAACATGAGCCTCAAGCGCCCGGGGCTGTTCCGCTGGCATTCCGATGCGCCCCAGGAGCAGTTGCTGGTCTCCGATGGCAAGCAGGTCTGGCTGTACGATCCGGACCTGGAGCAGGTCACCATTCGCAAGCTGGACCTGCGCCTGACCCAGACGCCGGCGCTGCTGCTGTCGGGTGACATCTCCAAGATCGAAAGCAGCTTCGACGTCACCAGCAAGGACGCGGGCAACGTCGTTGACTTCGTGCTCAAGCCCAAGACCAAGGACACCCTGTTCGACAGCCTGCGGTTGTCCTTCCGCAACGGGGTGATCAACGACATGCAGTTGATCGACGGCGCTGGTCAGAGAACCAACATCCTCTTCTTCAACGTCAAGCTCAACGAGCCGGTGGCCGCATCCCAGTTCACCTTCCAGGTGCCCAAGGGAGCCGACGTCATCCAGGAGTGATCGCACCCCTATGGATCTCTTCAGCACCGCACCCGTCGGGCAGCCCTTGGCTGCCCGCATGCGTCCCGAGACCCTCGATGAATACG
Source organism: Pseudomonas sp. Marseille-Q7302 (assembly GCF_965111925.1). Taxonomy (NCBI): domain Bacteria; kingdom Pseudomonadati; phylum Pseudomonadota; class Gammaproteobacteria; order Pseudomonadales; family Pseudomonadaceae; genus Pseudomonas; species Pseudomonas sp. Marseille-Q7302. Next base: position 2,262,870 of record NZ_CBCOPK010000001.1, read on the forward strand.
CGGGTCAGCAACACCTCCTGGCCAGGGGCAAGCCCCTGCGCGAGGCGCTGGAGCAGGGCGCGCTGCATTCGATGATCTTCTGGGGGCCGCCCGGGGTGGGCAAGACCACCCTGGCGCGGTTATTGGCCCAGGTCTCCGATGCCCACTTCGAAACGCTGTCGGCGGTGCTTTCCGGGGTCAAGGAAATCCGCCATGCGGTGGAAGTGGCCAAGCAGCAGGCCGCACAGTACCGCCGGCGTACCATCCTCTTCGTCGACGAGGTACACCGGTTCAACAAGTCGCAGCAGGATGCCTTCCTGCCCTATGTCGAGGACGGCACCCTGATCTTTATCGGGGCGACCACCGAGAATCCCTCCTTCGAGCTGAACAATGCGCTGCTGTCGCGGGCCCGGGTCTATGTGCTCAAGAGTCTGGATGACGAGGCCCTCGGTGGTCTGGCCCATCGCGCCCTGACCAGTGCCAAGGGGCTGGGCGAGCGCCATCTGAGCCTGCCCGACGATGCCCTGGCGTTGCTGCTGGCCGCCGCCGACGGCGATGGCCGGCGCCTGCTCAATCTGTTGGAGAATGCTGCCGACCTGGCCGAGGATGGCGGCGTCCTGGACGCCGACCTGTTCCAGAGCCTGCTGGGTGACCAGCGTCGCCGCTTCGACAAGAGCGGTGAGGCCTTCTATGACCAGATCTCCGCGCTGCACAAGTCGGTGCGCGGGTCCAACCCCGATGGGGCCCTCTACTGGTTCGCCCGGATGATCGACGGCGGTTGCGATGCGCTGTACATCGCCCGGCGCGTGGTGCGCATGGCCAGCGAGGACATCGGCAATGCCGATCCGCGCGCCCTGAGCCTGTGTCTGGATGCCTGGGACGTCCAGGAGCGCCTGGGCAGTCCCGAAGGCGAACTGGCCATCGCTCAGGCGATCGTCTATCTGGCCTGCGCGCCCAAGAGCAATGCCGTCTACCTGGGCTACAAGGCCGCCCTGGCCGATGTTCGCCAGAACGGCTCGCGCGAGGTGCCGCTGCACCTGCGCAACGCGCCCACCAAGCTGATGAAGAACCTTGGCTACGGCGACGAATACCGCTACGCCCATGATGAGCCGGAAGCCTATGCCGCGGGGGAGGACTACTTTCCCGAGGAACTGGAGCCGCGCCGCTACTATGAGCCGGTTCCCCGTGGGCTGGAGCTGAAGATCCGCGATAAACTGCAGCACCTGGCGGACCTCGACCAGTCCAGCCCGCGCCAGCGCCGGCGGCGTTCCTGACGCTTCGCCCACACTGCTGCCCCCATTCCTAAGTAAGAGACACGGACATGCTTGATTCGAAACTGGTTCGCACCCAAACCGAGGAGGTAGCCGCACGTCTGGCGACCCGTGGCTACGTCCTGGACGTCAGCCTGGTGGAGTCGCTGGAAGCCCGTCGCAAGGCCGTGCAGACCCGCACCGAGACCTTGCAGGCCGAGCGTAACGCCCGCTCCAAGGGGATCGGCCAGGCCAAGGCCCGCGGTGAAGACATCGCGCCGTTGCTGGCCGAAGTCGATCGCATGGGCAGCGAACTGGAAGAGGCCAAGCGCGAGCTGGACAGTGTCCAGGGTGAACTGGATGCCCTGTTGCTGGGCCTGCCCAATCTGCCCGACGCCTCGGTGCCGGTTGGCAAGGACGAGGACGAGAACGTCGAAGTGCGCCGTTGGGGTACGCCGCGCGATTTCGATTTCGAGATCAAGGACCACGTCGCCCTAGGTGAAACCTACGGCTGGCTGGATTTCGAGACCGCTGCACGCTTCTCCGGCGCCCGCTTCGCCGTCATGCGCGGTCCCATCGCGCGTCTGCACCGCGCCCTGGCGCAGTTCATGCTGAACCTGCACACCGGAGAGCATGGCTACGAAGAGACCTACACGCCTTACTTGGTGCAGGCCGAGACGCTGCAGGGCACCGGTCAGCTTCCCAAGTTCGAGGAAGACCTGTTCAAGATCGGCCGGGAAGGCGAGAGCGACCTCTACCTGATCCCTACCGCCGAGGTCACCCTGACCAACCTGGTCGCCGGCCAGATCCTCGATTCCAAGCGTCTGCCACTGAAATTCACCGCCCACACGCCGTGCTTCCGCAGCGAAGCCGGTGCCTCGGGTCGCGATACCCGCGGCATGATCCGCCAGCACCAGTTCGACAAGGTGGAGATGGTCCACATCGTTGAGCCGAGCACCTCCTTCCAGGCCCTGGAAGAACTGACCGGCCACGCCGAGACCGTGCTGCAGCGCCTGGAGCTGCCCTACCGTGTACTGTCGCTGTGCACCGGCGACATGGGCTTCGGCGCCACCAAGACCTACGACCTGGAAGTCTGGGTGCCGAGCCAGGGCAAGTACCGTGAGATTTCGTCCTGCTCCAACTGCGGCGACTTCCAGGCCCGCCGCATGCAGGCTCGCTACCGCAACGCCGAGGGCAAGCCCGAACTGGTGCACACCCTCAATGGTTCCGGCCTGGCCGTGGGTCGCACCCTGGTCGCCGTGCTGGAGAACTACCAGCAGGCCGATGGCAGCATCCGCGTACCCGAGGTGCTCAAGCCCTACATGGGCGGCCTCGAGGTCATCGGCTGATGGATTACCTGCCGCTCTTCCACAAGCTCGATGGCCGTCCGGTGCTGGTGGTCGGCGGGGGCGATATCGCCCTGCGCAAGAGCGTGCTGCTGGCCGAAGCCGGTGCCCGCATCACCCTGGTGGCGCCGGAGATCGAGCCGGAGGTACGCGCCTTCGTCGAGGCGCGGGGCGGTAGTTGTCGGGTCGAGCGCTATGCGGCGGACCAGCTCGCCGGGCACTGCCTGGTGATCGCGGCCACCGATGATGACGGCGTCAACGAGGCGGTATCCCATGACGCCCAGGCCCTCGGTCTGCCGGTCAACGTGGTGGATGCGCCGCGGCTGTGCACCGTGATCTTCCCGGCCATCGTCGATCGCTCGCCGCTGGTGATCGCCATTTCCAGTGGTGGGGATGCCCCGGTGCTGGCCCGCCTGGTGCGGGCCAAGCTGGAGAGCTGGATTCCTGCCACCTATGGTCAACTGGCGCAACTGGCCCAGCGCTTCCGTGCCCGGGTCAAGACGCGCTTCGCCGATCTGCAGGCGCGGCGGATCTTCTGGGAAGAGGTATTCCAGGGCGAGGTCGCGGAAAAAGTCTTTTCCGGCCAGCCTCAGGCCGCCGAGCAACTGCTGGAAGCCAAGCTCACCAGCGAGACGGCCACCTTTCGGGGTGAGGTCTATCTGGTCGGCGCCGGTCCTGGCGATCCGGACCTGCTGACCTTCCGCGCGCTGCGGCTGATGCAGCAGGCCGACGTGGTGCTCTACGATCGCCTGGTGGCGCCTACCATCCTCGACATGTGCCGTCGCGACGCCGATCGCATCTATGTCGGCAAGCGGCGCGCCGAGCACGCAGTACCCCAGGATGATCTCAACCGGCTGCTGGTCAAGCTGGCCCAAGAGGGCAAGCGGGTCTTGCGGCTAAAAGGTGGGGATCCCTTCATCTTCGGTCGGGGTGGCGAGGAGATCGAGGAGCTGGCCGCGGAAGGCATTCCCTTCCAGGTGGTGCCGGGTATCACTGCTGCCAGCGGCTGCGCCGCCTATGCCGGCATTCCTCTGACGCACAGGGACCATGCCCAATCGGTGCGTTTCGTCACTGGCCATCTCAAGGATGGTTCGGCCGATCTGCCCTGGACCGACCTGGTCGCTCCTGGGCAGACCCTGGTGTTCTACATGGGGCTGGTCGGGCTGCCGACCATCTGCCAGCAGCTCATCGCCCATGGCAAGAACCCGTCGACGCCGGCGGCCTTGGTCCAGCAGGGCACCACGAGCAATCAGCGCGTGTTTACCGGCACCTTGCAAGACCTGCCGCAATTGGTCGCCGAGCATGAGGTTCATGCGCCGACCCTGGTGATCGTCGGTGAAGTGGTGGCGCTACGGGAGAAGCTGGCCTGGTTCGAAGGCGCCCAGGCCACGGCTTGAGGTTCAGACCGATCCCTGGATGCCTGCCCCAGTCAGGACCTCTCGGCCATGGGGCAGGTCCAGCTCCAGGGCCGGCCCCTTGGGCACGATGCCGGTCGGATTGATCTGGGCATGGCTGCCGTAGTAGTGATGCTTGATGTGCTGGAGGTCCACGGTCTCGGCGATACCTGACCATTGGTAGAGCTCCCTGAGCCAGCCCTGTAGCGCCGGGTAGTCACGGATTCGTCGCAGGTTGCATTTGAAGTGGCCATGGTAGACGGCGTCGAAGCGGATCAGGGTGGTGAACAGGCGCCAGTCGGCTTCGGTCAGCCATTCCCCAGTGAGATAGCGCTGCTGCTGCAACAGTCGTTCGAGATCGTCGAGGGTGGCGAAGACCTCGTCGAAGGCTTCTTCGTAAGCCTCCTGGGTGGTAGCGAAGCCGGCACGATAGACGCCATTGTTGACCGTCGGATAGATGCGCTCGTTGAGGGTATCGATCTGTCCGCGCAGGGCTTCCGGGTAGAGGTCCAGGTGATTCCCCGTCAGGTCATCGAAAGCGCCATTGAACATGCGGATGATCTCCGCGGATTCGTTGCTGACGATGCGTTCCTGTTGGCGATCCCAGAGCACCGGTACCGTGACCCGACCGGTGTAGTCGGCCTGGTCGCGCTGATAGAGCTGGTACAGGCGGTCGAGCTGATAGAGATCGTCGCCACTGGAGCCGTGCGCGGGATCGAAGGTCCAGCCTTCCTCACGCATCAGCCAGCTGACCACCGAAACGCCGATCAGGTCTTCGAGACCCTTGAGCTTGCGATAGATCAGGGTGCGATGGGCCCAGGGGCAGGCCAGGGAGACATAGAGATGATAGCGGCCGGCCTCAGGCGCGTGGCGCGACGCTTCTTCCGGAATGGCCTGCTCCGGGCGGGCGATCCAGTCACGGCGCTGGGCCTTTTCCCGCTTGAAATGGCCGTCCTTGCCGTTGTCGTACCAACGGTCCTGCCACTGCCCATCGACCAACAAGCCCATATCGTCATCCTCCGCTACGTTGCGGTTAGGAACCCAGGTGACCACCCTGGGTTCCGACTGCGACGTCAGAGCGTGCGATCACGCGCCTCCCAGCGGCGTTCGGCTTCGCTCTGGGCACTCGCCTGGTCGTGGCCGAGGGCGCGCAGGGCCACGGCTAGCGTCGCGATGACCGCCAGACGGCCATAGGGGTCTTCCGCCTCGCCGTGCCAGGTAGCGGCCAGCAGCGCCGGATCGAGGCGCTCCGGTTTGACCTGGCGGCGCTCGGTAAGCGCCGGCCAGCTTTCGTCCCAGACTTCGCCGCCACGGGTGCCATAGAGATGAGCGATGACATCGGGATTGCGCTCGACCTCGCCCCCTTCGCCCTTGATGACGATGCTGTCGTCACGCAGCAGGCGACTGGCCTCGCGATGTACCTCCTGGTACCCCGGATGGAAGATGCTCTGCAGGATGCAGCGCGCGCCACTGGGATTGAGCAGCCGTACCAGGGAGTGGATCGGAGAGCGCAAGCCAAGTTCGGCCTTGAGGTCGATCATCCGCTGCAGCGCTGGCATCCAGGCCGCCAGCGGCAGGAAGGCGGGCTGGCCGCGGTCGAGCAGGGCGCCGACGTCCTGCCAATCCTTGGCCGTCTGCAGACCCAGGTCTCCCAGGCATTGCTCAGTGTAGAGCCGGCCCCCCGTGTGGGTGCCGCCGCCATGCATGACGATCCGCACGCCGCTGCCGGCCAGGCACTTCACCGCGAGCAGGTACCAGGGCAGGTGCCGCTTCTTGCCGGCGTAGGACGGCCAGTCGAGGTCAACGGGGAAGCCGGGAGACTGCAGGCGCGCCCGAACGGCGCGGGTAAAGCCTGCCAGCTCTTCGGGGCTTTCTTCCTTGTGGCGCAGCAGCATGAGGAAGGCGCCGAGCTGGGCATCGGTCACCTGGCCGTCGAGGATCAGGCCCATGGCCATTTCGGCTTCGACTTCGGTCAGGCTGCGGGCACCGCGCTTGCCCTTGCCCAGGGCGCGGACGTAGACGGCGAAGGGATGTTCTTCGGGCGTGGTGAAGGTCATAGGCAATTGTCCGGTTTCGGCAGGCCGGCGAGCTTGGCGCCGAGCTTGGCCGGCGCTCCCTTGAACAGCAGGTTGAGCTGCAGGCTGGTACCCAGTTCGGGGCCCAGTGTCTGGGCGATGTACTTGATCAGCGGCCGATTGGCTGGTGATAGCTGGAATTGCGCATAAAAGTCACGGAGCGCCTGCAGCACCTGCCAATGGCGCTCGGTCAATTCGATGCCTTCCTTGAGTGCGAGTTGCCGGGCTACTTCGGGACTCCATTGGGAGAGATCGCGCAGATAGCCTTCGGGGTCGAGGTCGAGAGAGGGCATGCTAGGTCCAGCTGATGACCTTGGCGTGGCTCACGCTCAGGTCGACGAAGGTGGGGTAATCGATCAGGGTCACGCCATGCTCCGGATGCAGGCGGCGGGCCTGAACGTCTTCCGCGAGCGCGTAGAGGCCTGCTTCCGCAGGCAGCCGTGCCAACGCTTGGTTGGCGGTGCTACCCGGGCGCAGTGCCTCCACGGCGCCACCGGTGAGCAGGATGGCGTCCCCGCCACGGACCCAGGTCAAACCGTCCAGGGCATCGGACTCCGTCAGCGGCGAGCGGGAAAACAGGTGCAGAGTCGTCAAATGGAAATCACCTGGTCATGGTCGTGGATCAACGTGGCCAACGCCTCGGGTTCGAGTGGGGTCACCCAGGCGGGCAACTGCTCGGGCGTGATGCCCAGACGCTGCAGGGCCGAGGCTTCCGCATAGATAGCGTCGACGCCGAACAGCGACAGGGCGGAGAGATTGGCGCTCAGATCCTTCTGCTCGAGGGCAGTGCTGTCGGCTGCCAGCAATTGGGTCACCCCAGGGCCTGCGAACAGCATCGCCAGGGGCAGCTCGAAGGCGCCACCTGCCAGCACGATATCCAGTGCCTCGCGAGGAGCCGGACCGCCCAGCGCCGGCTGACGAGAGATGACGAGGGTACTCTTGGCCATGCTAGTCGCCTCCAAAGCAGAGCAGGCGATCGGCGTCCTGTACCGCTTCATGCAACTGCCCCAGGCCGGACAACTGCCAGGGCGCGTGCACGTTCACTGCGCCACCCCGTTCATAGCGCCGCGCTTCGTTCTCGTCCAGCAGCCCGCGCTTGAGGGCAGCGGCGATGCAGGCCACGGCGTCGATCTGGTGGCGTTCGATCAACTCGCGCCAGCGCGCGGGCAGGTCCAACTCGTCCTGCCCACTGACCGAGGCGTGTGAGGCGTTATGGACGCCGTCGCGGTAGAGGAAGAGTCGCGACAGTTCGTGGCCCCCGGCCAACAGCGCTTCGCAGAAGCGCAGGGCCCGCCGCGCCGAGGGCGCCTGAGGGGGAGAAAGGACAACGATGGCAAATTTCATGGATGTAAAAAGGCCCGCCGAAGCGGGCCTCTTGGGCTACCGCTGATGATCAATCGTTGTTGCTGGCGAATCCGAAGATCTGCAGCAAGCTGAGGAACATATTGTAGATCGAGACGTACAGGGTGATGGTAGCCATGATGTAGTTGTCTTCACCACCGTGCACGATGGCACTGGTCTGGAACAGGATGGCCGCGGCGGCGAACAGCACGAAGCCCGCGCTGATGGCCAGTTGCAGGCCGCTGATCTGGACGAAGAAGGACAGCACCACGGCGCCCAGCAGGATCCAGAAGCCCGCCATCAGGAAGCCACTCAGGAAGCTCATGTCCTTGCGGCTGATCAGGGCGTAGGCCGACAGCCCAAAGAAGGCCAGGGCGGTCATGCCCGCTGCGGAGGCGATCACGCTGCCACCGTTGGGCAAGCCCAGGTACATGTTCAGGATCGGGCCCAGGGTGTAGCCCATGAAGCCGGTCAGGGCGAAGGTGCTGACCAGACCCCAGCCGCTGTCACGCGTCTTCATGGTCAGGAAGAACAGGCCGTAGAAGCCGATCAGGACCACGAAGATGTTGGGGTAGGGCAACCGCATCTGCTGCGAGACGAAGGCGACCAGGCCGCTGAACGCCAGAGTCATGGCCAGCAGGGCGTAGGTGTTGCGCAATACACGGCTGACGTCCCGAGATTGCGCGAGGGCAGGGTTGTAGGCGTATTGACGCTCGTTCATGGTGTACTCCAAAGCTAAATAGACGGTGTGATGTACCGTACGACCCCGAAGATAGCAAATGTTGCTTAAGGATCGCTTGCGAGTGTTTGACAGTGTGTTGCCATCAGGTACTATGCGCCCCTCTTACGGAAGTGTGGCCGAGTGGTTTAAGGCAGCGGTCTTGAAAACCGCCGACTCGCAAGGGTCCCAGAGTTCGAATCTCTGCGCTTCCGCCATCTTCGAAGCCCCGTCCTTACGGGGCTTTTTGCTGTCTGAGGGGTCGGATTTCAAAGGCCGTCGGGCAGGTAGAAAGGAAGGTGTTCCGAAAATATCGCGGAACCGCTTAAACGCCCTGTCATGGATGGAGGCGAGCCCCTGACTCCGATCATCCCGGCAGCCATGGCCCGCAGGGTCCCGTGGTCAGTCTGAAGCGCAGGCGCTGCGCTGGATAGGCGAGCCAAGTGGCGTGGTTGTCCAAGGCTCGAAGGTGCCTGCCTCTTGGGATGAGCAATCAGGGCAACAAGCCTTGACTGCAAGGCGTCGACGACTGACCAGCCACTAGCGGACGCTGCGAGTGGAAGCATTCAGCGCTTGTCACGAAGCGACCATGGCTATCACGAAGATGGTAGCCAGGCCAACGCACATCGCGCTCAAAGTGACTGCCAGCAGGCCCTCATCGCTGGATAGCGGTCCTCGGCGAAGAGCCGCGGACCTCAGCGGGGTGCTACTTATCCGATAGTGGGGCCTGGGCTCGAAGAGCGTCACTGTCCTTGTTAACTGATAGCGCAACTGAAATATCCTTTTCAGTCTGGGTGCTGGCCGGTGGGAGCCAGCTATTAGCGGCGATTGTGGCGTCAGCAAAGCTCAACAGCAAGACAATTGCTGATACGCAGGTCCCTATGGCAATCGCGTCGATCACCTTCTGTTCTTTCACAGGCGCATTCATGGGTGGTTGCCTAGCACGGTGTCGACGTCGATTGAAGTGGTCTGACAATTAGATATGGCAGAAGTGCAGATAGCCATTGATCCCTGGTAACCAACCGCAGCCTTTATCACCGAGCATCATAGGAAAGGCATCGTCTTTCAGCGGGATGACGAGGGCGCGGGCGGCGACCGGGACGTAGCCTGGGTGGCTGCCGGGAAAAGACTCGAAGCTACGTTTTGCGGTAGTGGAAGCCAGGGCAGCTTATCGATCTCTGGATTCGGCCAAGGTAGGTGGGTAGCGCTTGGGGACGGTAGACCTCCCGGGCCTTGCCCTGACCTATACGGACTAAAGGGTTTTCTTGTATTCCTTGTCCGCCTTCTTGTCCTCGCGATGCCGCTCCTTGTCGAGGTGGTTATCGGTCCGATCTGCTTCGTCGGCGGTATGGGCAGCACCTTTGTCGACCTCCCTGGCGTCGTGGTGGGCATCCTTACGGGTATCACGCCCGTCCTGACGCACGCTCTTTTCCAGCGGGCTTTCCGCCAGTGCCACGCTGGTATCGAAGGCTCCAAGTAGGGCCAACAGGGCTGCCGCTTTAACGAATGATCTCATCGGAAAACTCTCTTGAAAGGCGAAAGAGGAGGGGCGCCTCTGGTGGCCGCTTCGTTTTTCATTAAAGCGGCAAATAACCGGCATCGACGGACAAACGACGAGTGGCGGCGCCGGAGGTAGAGCCTTTGCGTCTTGCACAGGGATCAGTTGGTTGTCCCGGCCCAGGCCGCGGCATCGTGGGGATGCAGGCTTTCCAGGTGGCGGACGTGGATGCTGACGTCCTGATAGCTGTCGCGCAGGGCGACGAGTAGTCGGCGCGCGGCGTCTTCGACGAACATCAGGTTACTGCCGTTGAGGGCAGCGAAGGCCTGTTCGTCGGCGCGTTTGACGGCGGTTTGCACCGGGGTGCCCAGCGCCTTTTCACAGCGTTCGATCAGGGGCAGCAGACCAAGATCGGCTGCACCCAACGGTATCCCGACGCGCACCTGTGCCAGGCTTCGCTGGCTGTGGGGTGTGGCCAGGGAGGCATGGCGGCGCAGCCAGCCGGCGACCGTGGCGGGATCCAGTTGGGTAGCAGCCCCATGCTCTTCGAGAAAGGCCCGCTCGATCAGCTGGCGCGACAGTGAGGCCGAGCAGGGGCAGGTGGAGGAGTAGGTGATTTCCACCCGGGCATTGAGCTGAAAGACGCCCGCTACCCAGCTGGCGTCCAGGCGCACGGGGTAGCGTTTCCAGCCGCTGAGCTCCGCGGTCACCAGGGCGGGACGACGAACCAGCAGGGCGAAATCCAGGCGCAACCGGGCGGCACGGGAATCACAGCTGCGATGGCTGCTGACCATTTCGATCAGCAGCAGGCGCAACCGCCCGGGTGTCAAGGGCGCGTCCGTCCCCAGCCGATCCAGCAACTGGTAGAGCCGGGACATATGGATGCCCTTGGCAGTGGCCGCGGGCAGGTCGACCTGGACATCGGCGCTGGCGGGCAGGAGACCGCCGAGATCACCTTCGCCGAGGCGAAGAGGGAGATCTATGTGCTGCATGCCGACCCAATCGAGCGCGGCGGGCAGGGTAGCGGTCTCGCTGAGGGAGACGTCGGGGAGGATGGCATTCATCGACAGGACTCGGATCAGTGGAGGGCGGAGGCCTGGGGCCAGTCGCTGAAGGGGTTGTGCAGCTTTACCCAGGCTTGGGGGCCCGCGGCGAGCTCGATATTGGTCAACAGGCAGGCGTCCAGCTGGGCGCGCAGGGAGGGTTCGTCCATGTTCATACCGATGAGTACCAGTTCCTGGCGGGCATCGCCGACGCCCTCGTGCCATTTTTCCTTGATGAAGGCGACGGTCTCTTCATCCTCCGGCCACTGCTCGGGTGGTATCGCGGCCCACCAGCGCCCCGCCACGCCATGGCGGGCGACGGCGCCGGCCTGGGACCAGGTGCCGGCATGGGCGGGATGGCTGGCCAACCAGAAGTAGCCCTTGGAGCGCACCACGCCGGGCCATTCCTGCTCGACCAGGGTGAAGAAGCGCTCGGGGTGGAAGGGGCGACGGGCCTGGTAGACGAAGCTTGAGATGCCGTACTCCTCGGTCTCGGGCGTGTGTTCGCCACGCAGTTCCTGCAGCCAGCCCGGTGCCTTGGCGGCTTCGTCGAAGTCGAAGAGGCCGGTCTGCAGTACGCGTTCCAGCGGCACGGCGCCAAAGCTCGCCAGTTCCAGGCGCGCGCGGGGATTGAGGCTGCGCAGGATGGCCAGCAGGCGGTCGCGCTCCGCCGGTTCGACCAGATCCAGCTTGTTCACCACCAGGACGTCGCAGAATTCGATCTGCTCGATCAGCAGGTCGACCACGGTGCGCTCGTCTTCCTCGCCGAGTGATTCGCCGCGTGACTCCAGGGAATCACTGGAGGCGTAGTCGCGCAGGAAGTTGAAGGCGTCCACCACGGTGACCAGGGTGTCGAGCTGGGCGACATCGCCCAGGCAGCGACCGTCTTCGCCGGCGAAGGTGAAGGTCTCGGCCACCGGCAGGGGTTCGGAAATGCCGGTGGATTCGATGACCAGCTGATCGAAGCGGCCATCCCGGGCGAGGCGCTCCACTTCCAGCAGCAGGTCTTCGCGCAGTGTGCAGCAGATGCAGCCGTTGCTCATCTCGACCAGCTTTTCCTCGGTCCGTGACAGCTCGGCGCCGCCGTCACGGACCAGGGCGGCGTCGATGTTGACCTCGGACATGTCGTTGACGATGACTGCCACCCGACGGCCCTCGCGGTTGTTGAGAATGTGGTTGAGCAAGGTGGTCTTGCCGGCGCCGAGAAAGCCGGACAGCACGGTGACAGGGAGCTTCTTGCTGGGGAGGTTGGCTTGGATAGTCATGGTCATCACGGATGGAAGAGGCTGTAGGACGGCTGCATCCCTGGGATAGCAAATTCGGGATTTAATTTACGTTATAACATAACATTTATAGTGCGTTAAGCAGGTATTCCTGCCTGGCGTCGAGCCGCTTGCCAAAGAGTCGATAGTGGTTTATTGGCTGCCCGTCACGAGTTTTCGCGGACAGTCTCCAGAACGGGGCGCCGCCTAGACGTGCTGACCGCCGTTGATATGGATCTCGGCGCCGTTGATGTAGCAGGAACGTTCGCTGCAAAGGAAGTAGATGGTCTCGGCGACTTCATCAGGGGTGCCCAGGCGCTTGAGCGGGACCTCGGCCTCTACCAGGCCGTCGGTTCCGGGCGAAAGGATGGAGGTCGCGATCTCGCCGGGGGCGATGGCGTTGGCGCGGACGCCCCGGGGGCCGAATTCATGGGCCAGTTCGCGGGTCAGGGCGGCGAGGCCCGCCTTGGACGCGGCGTAGGCTACCCCGGCGAAGGGATGCACCCGTGAGCCGGCGATGGAGGTGACATTGACGATGCTGCCCTGGGCCGCTTCCAGCTCTGGCAGCAGGGCGCGGGCCAGCAGAGCGGTGGAGACCAGGTTGACGTTGAGTACCTGGGTCCAGGTGTCGGCATCCGATGCCAATACTCCGAGGCGGCTGCCATCGGGCCCCTTGGGTGAGATACCGGCATTGTTGACCAGGGCGTGCAGCTTGCCGCTGGGCAGGCGCTCGCGAACGATGGCGACCAGGCGATCGATCTGGGAAAGGTCGGCAAGATCGGCCTGGATATGGGCCTCGCGCGCCTCGGGCCAGGCGCATTCTTCGGAGAACGGTTGACGCGAGACGGTGAGCAGGCGCCAGCCCAGGTTGCGGAACAGCTTGACGGTGGCGTGGCCGATCCCGCGGCTGGCGCCGGTGAGCAGCATGATGCGCTGGGTCATGGGCGACCCCGGCAGGGAGCAGGGTGGGCGAGAAGCGACAAGGCGAGCATGGTGGTTGGCTCCGGCGTCTGGCAGGCCGGTTCACTATGCCCAAGGTATCTGGGTGGGGCAATCAATGGACCCGCACCACTCGCTCAGCCTTCGTCCTGGCGCAAGCGTCCATGCTCGCTGCGCACCGCCGCCATGAAGGTCTGCATGGCCGAGGATTGCACCCGATGGCGCCGCCGGATCAGCCCATAGGGTGGCAGCCGGGGTTCGAAGGCGATGGGCAGCACGGCCAGGAGATGCCGACCGGGGTAGTCGTTGACCACCGACAGCGGTGTGACGCCCAGCATGTCGGTCTGCTGCAGTAGGGCCAGCAGGGTCATGATGGACGTGGTCTCGACGATGCTGCCGGGGATGTCTACCCGGGCATCGTGGAAAGCCTGGTTGATGATGGCCCTCATGGGGCTGGGATGCTGCTGCAGCACCCAGGTGTGCTCCTGCAACGCGCCCCAAGTGAGGTGCGTGGCCTGGGCCAGGGGATTCTGCGCCCCGGCGATCACGCAGAGCACCTCTTCGCCGAGGCTGTCGAACAGCAGCTCCTCGGCGCGGGCCCCGGTGGGAATGCGACCCAGCACCACGTCCAGCTGATCCTGCAGCAGCGCCTGGACCAGCACATCGCTGGTGTCCACCTGGATCGACATGGACAGCCGCGGATGACTCTGCTTGAGCGTGGCGATGGTACGGGTCAGCAGCCCCGAGGCCAGCGCCGGGATGGCACCTACCGCGACCCGGCCGAGATTGCCCGATTCCAGGGCGACCAGTTCTTCGCGCATGCCCGACAGCTCGGCGAAGACCATCCGCGCGTAGTAGATCACCGTCTCGCCGAACGCGGTGGCGCGCATGCCTCGTGGCAGGCGCTCGAACAGGCCCACCCCCAGCAGGCTCTCGATCTCGTGGAGCATCTTGGTGGCGGCCGGCTGGGTCATGCCGATGTCGTCGGCCGCGCGGCGCAGCGAACCGAATTCGGCCAGCGCCAGCACCAGCCGCAATTGGCGCAGGCGCAGACGGCTATGGATGGTGTGAGCGTCGGGAATGCGGGTCATGCTGGCCAACCGGGGTGCGGGGGAGCCGGCTAGGGTAGCGCATGAGTCGGTGCCTGGCGCGGGCGGTACTCGCCCACGCCAGGCCGGCGCATTCACGAGGGGCGCACCTTGGCCCGTGGCTGGCCCAGGCGCAGTGCCTGGAGTCCTCGCGCCAGCAGGGGCCAGCAGAGCATCAGCAGAGCAGCCGTGGTCAGGCTGCCCACCAGCGGGTTGGACCAGAAGATGCCCAGCTGGCCGTCGGAGAACAGCATCGATTGACGGAAGGCGTCCTCGGCCTTGTCGCCCAGTACCGCGGCCAGTACCAGCGGAGCGATGGGATAGCCGAGCTTCTTGAAGGCATAGCCAAGAATGCCGAAGCCGAGCATCAGCCAGACGTCGAACAGGCTGTTGTGCACCGAATAGGCGCCGATCACGCAGACGGTGAAGATGATGGGCGCGATGATGCAGAAGGGAATGCGCAGGATGGCAGCGAACAGCGGGACCGTCGCCAGCACCACGATCAGGCTGACCACGTTGCCCAGGTACATGCTGGCGATCAGGCTCCAGACGAAGTCGTGCTGTTCGGCGAACAGGGTTGGCCCGGGGTGCAGGCCCCAGATCATCAGGCCGCCCAGCATCACCGCCGCGGTGGCCGAACCGGGAATGCCCAGGGTCAGCATGGGCAGCAGGGCGCTGGTGCCGGCGCTGTGGTCGGCGGTCTCCGGAGCGATCACCCCTTCCAGTTCGCCCTTGCCGAAGCCTTCGGGATTTTTCGAGAAGCGCCGCGCCAGGCTGTAGCTCATGAAAGAGGCGGCGGTCGGGCCACCCGGGGTCACCCCCATCCAGCAGCCGACCAGGGCGCTGCGCAGCCAGGTCAGCCAGTAGCGTGGCAGCTGCTTCCAGGTGCCGAGCACGGTTCGCAGGGTGATCCGTGCCTGCTCGCCGCGAAAGACCAGGCCTTCCTCCACGGTGCAGAGGATCTCGCCGATACCGAACAGCCCGATCACCGCCACCTCGAAGCTGATGCCCGAGAGCAGCGCCGGCTGGTCGAAGGTCAGGCGCAGATTGCCGGACACCGTATCCATGCCCACTGCGGCCATGGCGAAGCCGATCATCATGGCCGCCACCGTCTTCAGCGGCGGATTCTTGCTCATGCCGATGAAGGTGCAGAAGGCCAGCAGGTAGACGGCGAAGAATTCCGGCGAACTGAATTCCATGGCGAAGGCGGCGATACGGCTGGAGAGAAAGGTCAGCAGCAGCACCCCGACCAGGGCGCCCAGCAGTGCCGAGGTGAAGGCCGCCGTGAGAGCCTCCCCGGCGCGCCCCTGGCGGGCCAGGGGGTAGCCGTCGAAGGTAGTGGCCACCGAGGAGGGTTCGCCGGGGATGTTGAACAGGATGGAGGTGATGGAACCACCGAACAGCGCGCCCCAGTACATGCAGGAGAGCAGGATGATGGCCGAGGTGGGGCTCATGGTGAAGGTCAGCGGCAGCAGCAGGGCGACGCCGTTGGGCGCGCCCAGGCCGGGCAGCACGCCCACCAGGATGCCGAGCAGTACTCCGATCACCATCAGGCCAATGTGCTGGAAGGACAGGATCATGCCCATCCCATGCATCAGGGAATCCAATTCGCTCATGACATTGTTCTCAGCAGGCGGGCCAGATCGGCCAGGGGACCGGCGTCCAGCGGTACCTTGAACCAGAGGGCGAAGATCAGATAGCTGGCCAGGCTCACCCCGCCAGCGGTGGCCAGGATCTGCAGCACGCCATAGCGCCGTTGCCGCTGGCGATCCCGCGCCATGAACCAGGCGATGAACAGGAAGGCCGTGACATAGAGGCCCAGCAGGGGCAGGACGACGACGAAGGCCAGCATCGGCAGGAACACCCGCAGCACCTGGCCGAAGGCGGCGCGCTCGACGAAGCCCGTGCGCAGCGCCTGCCAACGCCATAGCGCCTGTAGCGCGGTGGCCAGGCTGGCCAGGGTCAGCAGCAGGCCGATGTAGAAGGGGAAGTAGCCCGGTTCCGGGCCCGCATCGCCCCAGCCGATGCCCTGTTCCAGGCTACCGAACATCACGATACCGCCGAGCCCGGCGGTGAAGGCCGCCAGGCCCAGTTCCACCCAGCGGGTGGTGATCAGGGAATCTCCGGCCATGGCCGTCTCTCCTGTGTCGTTGCGCCGATCAGCGCTTGAGCCAGCCGGCTGCCTCGAATACCGGGGTGACCCGAGCGGTGTCCTGGGCGATGTAGTCCTGCAGCGCCTGGCCTTCGAGGAAGGTCGGCACCAGGGCATTGCGCTCGATGTAGGCCTTGAATTCCGGCGTCTGGCTCACCTTGCGCAGGAGCTCCACATAGAAGGCGCGTTGCTCCTCGCTGACTCCGCCCGGCAGCAGCACGGTGCGCGGGAAACGGTACTGGTCGATGCCCAGGCCTTGCTCCTTGCAGGTGGGCACGTCGGACCAGGCCTGGGTGTCGGTGACCTTGGCGGTGTAGCCCATGCGCGTCTGGCTGAACACGCAGAGTGGTACCACCTGACCGCCACGCCATTGGCTCAGGCTTTCGCTGGGATTGTTGACGTTGGAGGTGATGTGCTTGCCGGCTAGCTGGGTTGCGGCTTCGCTACCGCTCTTGAACGGAATGTAGGTGAGCTTGGTGCCCTCGGTGCGGTTGAGCAGCAGGGTCAGGGTCTGATCCACGTCCTTGGACTGGCTGCCGCCCATGCGCTTGCCGGCCGGGTCCTGCTTGATGGCATCGACATAGCCACGGGCGTCCTTCCACGGCGCATCGGCGTAGGTCCAGAGGATGAAGTCGTCTTCGGCGATGGCCGCCACCGGTGTGAGGTCGTCGAGCTGGTAGCCCAGCTTGGCGGTTAGGGGGAGCAAGTAGACATTGTTGGTGGCGATGACCAGCTTGTCCGCCTCGCCCTTGGCCAGCTTCATTTCCAGAAAGGCTTCAGCGCCATTGCCGCCGCCCTTGTTGAACACCACGGTGCTGGCGTCCAGCAGCTTGTGCTGGGTGATGATCGACTGGATCAACCGACCGAGCTGGTCGGTGCCGCCACCGGGACCACCCGCGACGACGATCTCGATCTTGCCTTCCGGCTGCCAGGCGGCGTGGGCCAGGGGCGCTACCGTAGCGGCGAGATACAGGGGAAGGGTGGCGAGCAGGGAAGGGCTGCGCATGGGACTACCTCTTTCTTGTCGTTGTTGTCGGTGGCCGAGTGTGCGCATCCCAAGGCGTTCGCGACCACTCAAAAATAGGCATGCACCGATAGCCTGGAGTTATGCCAAATGGACAGGTGCGCTGGCTGGTGCGTGGTAGAGCGCCTAGGCCGAGTCCTGTCCCCTGACCTATATCCTGGGGCTATACGCCTATGCACAAATTTGATTAGACGGTTATCGGCCTTCGCCAGATAGTCGATCTCGCCAGCCGGCAGCTGAACACCCATAACAAGAATCCCAGGGGTCCACGCCATGCTCTCGACATCTCGCACCAGCCGCCATGAGGACGCCGCTGTCCTTCCCACGGCCCTGCAGGCCTCCCGGGTCCGCTGGCGCATCTTCGCCATCATCTTTGGCCTTACCGTCATCAATCTGGTGGACCGTGTTTCCCTGTCCATCGCCATGCCTACCATCGCCCGCGAGTTCCAGCTGACGCCCGCCATCCAGGGGCTGATCCTCAGCAGTTTCTTCTGGGCCTATGCGCTCCTGCAGATTCCCGGTGGCTGGCTGATCGACCGCTACGGCCCACGCCGGGTCATCGGCTGGTCCACTGGCCTCTGGGGCGTCTTCCAGACCCTAGCCGCCTTCGCCACCGGCGGGCTGTCGCTGATCTTCGCCCGTGTCGCCCTGGGCGCCGCCGAAGCTCCCCTGTTTCCCGCTGGCGGCAAGCTCAATTCCCTGTGGCTGGCGTCCAGCGAGCGCGGGCGTGGCGCGGTATTGATGGACTGCGGCGGTCCCCTGGGCGTGGCCCTGGGTGGTCTGCTCATCGCCTACCTGATCGCCGTCTTCGGCTCCTGGCGCACCGCCTTCTTCATCGCCGGTATCGCGACCCTGGCCATGGCCTGGCTCGCCTGGCGCTATCTCAGGGACGATCCGGCAATCCACCCGGGGGTGAATGCCGCCGAGCTCGCGCGTATCAACGAAGGCCGCAGCACCTCCGTGGCTCAGGCGGCCAAGGCTGGTGCGCAAGGGCTGGGCATCGCCCGCCGCTCCCTGGCGGGCATCCTGCTCGGTCGCGCCAGCTGGGCCATGGTGTTCTTCGGCCTGCTCACCTGGGGACCGAGCTACCTCGCCCAGGCCCGGGGATTCGATATCAAGGGCATCGGCGCTGCCACCTTCGTCATCTTCCTCTGCGGCGCGGCTGGGTCCCTGGTGGGCGGCTTCCTCTGCGACCTGCTGGTGCGCAAGGGCCTACGTCGCGGGCTGGCGGCCAAGGGTTTGCTGTCCTGCTCCGGGCTGGTAGCGCTGCTGGCTTTTCTGCTGCTGCCGCAGTTGACCGATCCCTACGCTGCCGTGGCGCTGCTGTCGCTCACTGCCTTCTTCCTCATGTGGGGCAGCCTCTACTGGAGTTTCCCGGCGTTACTGGCGGCGCCAGCGCGAGTGGGTCTGATCGGCGGAGTGATGAATCTGGCCGGCAGTCTCGGCGGTATCGCCGTGCCCATTCTGGTCGGCCTCTTGCTGCAACATCTGGGCGGCTATCCGGCGGTGCTGGGCTTCTTCGCCCTCTGCTCGGGCCTGTTCATCCTCGGCACCCTGCTGATCGCCCTGGACGAGCGAGAGGTGCAGCATGGCTGAGCTCTACAGTGGTCCCATCATCGACGCTCACCATCATTTCTGGGAGCCCGAGCGCAACTTCCACCCCTGGCTGTCCGGGGCCGAGACCATTCCCTTTCGTTACGGCGACTACAGCGCCATCAAGGGCGACTACCTGCCGGAACACTATTTCGCCGACGCCGCCGGTCACAATGTGGTCCAGACCGTCTACGTCGAGACCGAATGGGATCCGCGCGATCCCCTGGGCGAAACCCGTTACATCCACGAGCTGGCGCAGCGCCATGGCGTGCCCAATGCCGTGGTCGCCCAGGCCTGGCTGGATGCTGAAGACGCTGCCGACCTGCTGGCTGACCAGGCTGCCTTCGAGCGTGTGCGCAGCGTGAGACACAAGCCAGGCGGTCCGACTTGCCTGGCCGAGATGGGTAGCCAGCGCACCCTGATGAGCGACGACCGCTGGCGCCGTGGCTATGCCGAACTGCAGCGCCACGGCCTGCACTTCGATCTGCAGACGCCCTGGTGGAATCTCGACGAGGCCGGACGCTTGGCCCGGGATTTCCCGGCCATCCAGTTGATCCTCAACCATACGGGGCTGCCGTCCGATCGCAGTCCTCAGGGCCTGGCCGCCTGGCGAGCGGCCCTGGTACGCCTGGCCGAGTGGTCCAACGTGGCGCTGAAGATCTCAGGGCTCGGCCTTGCAGGCCAGCCCTGGCGCGCCGAAGACAATGCCTGGATCGTCCGCGAGGCCATCGCCATCTTTGGCCCGGAGCGCGCCATGTTCGCCAGCAACTTTCCCGTCGACCGCCTGTGCGGCAGCTACGACACCATCATCGGTGGCTTCAAGCGTCTGGTCGCGGACCTTCCCGCACCGGCCCAGCGCCACCTCTTCCACGACACCGCCCAGCGCCTGTATCGCCCAGTGGCCGACGTCATTCGCCTGGACACCTATCTGAGGACCTCCGCATGAGCAATCCCACCCTTCCTCGCCTGGCCATGGTGTTGGGCGATCCCGCCGGCATCGGCCCCGAATTGATCGCCCGGCTGCTAGCTGATCCCGAGGTACGCAGCCGCGCCCGCGTGGTGCTCATCGCCGACGAGGACGAGGCCCGTACGGGCATGCGCATCGCCGGCTGCGAATTTCCTTATCGGCGCATCGACAGCCTCGAGGCCTTGAATTTTCAGGACGACATACCCTTGCTGTATCCCTATCGCGGCACTGCCGAAGGTGCCTTCGCGCGCAGTGACGCCAGCATCGTCGGTGGCCGCTACAGCCTGGATACCCTGGCTGTCGCGCTCGACCTGACCCAGGCCGGTCATACCGACGCCATTCTCTTCGGCCCGCTGAACAAGACCTCCCTGCACCTGGCGGGTATGGGCCACAACGATGAGCTGCACTGGTTCGCTGAGCACCTGAGATACCAGGGACCGTTCTGCGAATTCAATGTGCTGGATGATCTCTGGACCTCGCGCGTGACCTCCCATGTCGCGCTCAAGGAGGTTCCCGGCCTGCTCAGCCAGGAAAGAGTGATCGAGGCCATCCAGCTGATCGACAACGAACTCAAGCGCAGCGGTCTGGCTCGGCCACGCATCGGCGTTTGCGGACTCAATCCGCACAATGGCGACAACGGCAGCTTTGGTCGCGAAGAGCTGGACCTGATCGGCCCGGCGGTGGAACGCGCCAAGGCGCTGGGCATCGCTGCCGATGGTCCCTATCCAGCCGACACCATCTTTCTCAAGGTCCAGGGCGATGCCCGCGCCTTCGACGCCGTGGTGACCATGTACCACGACCAGGGCCAGATCGCGATCAAGCTCATGGGCTTCTCGCGTGGCGTCACGGTGCAGGGTGGCCTGCCCATTCCCATCGCGACCCCCGCCCACGGGACGGCCTTCGACATCGCCGGCCAGGGGCGCGCCAACGTCGGCGCCACGCGCCAGGCCTTCGAGATCGCCTGCCGCCTGGGTAGCTCCCGCTACTGAGTTATACCGAGGCGCCCAAAGGCGCTTCCCAAATCCGCCAAGCCGGCTTGAAGCGTCGGCAGGCCTCGCTCATCCCCTGAAAAGGAACCGCACCATGAAAATCACCAGCGTCCGCACCCGCGTCTTCGAATGGAAAGGCAAGGTCGTCCCGCCCCAGGCGCACTTCTGCACCAATGCCACCGACATCCTTTATGAGCGCGGCGACGCCATGGGCTCTTTCCGCTTCCATGGCTGGTTGGTCGTGGAAATAGAGACCGACAGCGGCCTGGTCGGCCTGGGCAACTGCGCCCTCGCGCCGCGAGTGGCCAAGGAGATCATCGACCTGTACCTGACGCCCATCGTGATGGGGCAGGACCCCTTCGACAACGAATACCTCTGGCAGAAAATGTACCGTCGCACCCACGCCTGGGGCCGCAAGGGCATCGGCATGGCCGCCATTTCCGCCGTCGACCTGGCGCTCTGGGACCTGATGGGCAAGGCCGTCAACAAGCCGGTGTTCAAGCTGCTGGGCGGCCGCACCAAGGAGAAGATTCCCTGCTACGCCTCCAAGCTCTACGCCAACGACAACCTGGATCTGTTCCTAGAGGAAGCCCAGGGCTATCTTAGTCAGGGCTTCGACGCCCTCAAGATGAGATTCGGCTACGGCCCCAAGGATGGCCCTGCCGGCATGCGGCGCAACATCGAGCAGGTGCGTGCCCTGCGCGAACTGGCCGGCCCCGACGTCGACATCATGCTGGAGTGCTACATGGGCTGGACGCTGGAATACGCCCGCCGCATGCTGCCCAAGCTGGTGGAATTCGAACCGCGCTGGCTGGAAGAGCCGGTCATCGCCGATGACATCGAAGGCTATGTCGAACTCAAGAAGATGGGCCTCATGCCCATCTCTGGCGGCGAGCACGAATTCACCTCCTACGGCTTCAAGGACCTGCTCGAACGTCGTGCCGTGGACGTCATCCAGTACGACACCAACCGCGTTGGCGGCATTACCGCCGCCCGCAAGATCAACGCCCTGGCCGAGGCGTGGTCGGTCCCGGTCATTCCTCACGCCGGCCAGATGCACAACTACCACCTGACCATGGCCAGTACCGCCTCGCCCATGGCCGAATTCTTCCCGGTCTTCGACGTGGAAGTGGGCAACGAGCTCTTCTACTACGTGTTCAAGGGCGAACCCCAGCCGGTCGGTGGCTACCTGCAGCTCGACGACGACAAACCCGGCTTGGGCCTCGAGTTGTCGGAGGAACATTTCAAGGACTTCGATGTGATCGAATAAGGTCTGGGCACGCAGCCGCCTCGGGGAAGGCGGCTGTCGTCTGGCAGGCTAGACCCCAGCCTGCTGGTGCCGCCATTCCTGGCTCCGGCCACCATAGCCATAAGCTGTCGCTCGGGCGTCGATTAGATGCACATAGCAGAGGTCATGCAAGTCGGGCCTCAACTTTGCCATGGCCGACTGTACCTCGCGCAGGAAGCGCGCCTTTTCGCCTTTGGTATTGGTCTCGTCGGTGATGCTGATGTCGAGATGGAAGGCACTGCCGCCGAGCGTTGCCAGCGACTGTCCGCCAAGAAACCAATCCGTATCTGGAACGTAATGAACAGTGGTTGCCATGACGTCGGGGCGCTTGCCTAGGTAGTCCGCAACAAGACCATTTATAAGCAGCACCGCACGTTGGGCGGCATCTTCGTCACGGTCGCCAGACAGATGAAGCGTGATATGGGGCATTGAGTATCTCCTCGAGTTGAGGGTTCTACTCTGAACATTATACTTGCAGCGGAAAAGCGGGAAGGTAAAGTGTTATCCATCGGCTTTAGGAATGAATAACCATGCAGGGTTTCGATCTAGAACATCTTCGTACCCTGGTCATGGCAGCTGATGCCGGTAGCCTTTCCGCAGCCGTACCCTTGCGCTGTCTCTCGCAGTCGGCGCTGAGCGAGCAGTTGCGCAAGCTGGAAGAGCGCGCTGGTCAGTCTTTGCTGATTCGTAGCAAAAGTGGAGTAAGGCCTACCGCCGCAGGCGAACGTCTGCTGGCTCATGCCAGGCCGCTATTAGCGCTAGCCGATGCGGCATGGCGCGATCTCCACGAGACTCCTCTTGAAGGCGAAGCTTGCCTGGGGGTGACGGACTATTTCCGTCCGGCCGAACTCACGCGCCTGCTGGCTCGCCTCCATCAGCAACTGCCTCGCCTGCGCTTACGTACGCGGATAGGCAGGAGTGACGAGCTTGAAGCTGCACACCGCGATGGTGAGCTGGATCTGGCTATCGTGATGAGCCTCAAGGCCAAGCAAAAGGCTGCTGCGGCCAGGGTGAGGGTCAGTCTTTTGCATCAGGAAGCACTGGTTTGGGTGACTTCCTTGGGCAAGGAGCTGATAGAAAAAGGGCGGCCGCTACCCCTGGCACTATTGCCGGAAGGTTGCTCCCTGCATCGATTGGCGTGTAGCCGCCTTGAGGCCGAAGGAATTCCCTATACGGTCAGTCATATCGCTTCAGGGGTTACAGGTCTGCAGGCCGCCCTACACGCAGGGCTTGGCATCGCTTGCCTGAACACGTCAGCCGTCGTAGGGCAGGGTCTGCATTTGCTGGAAAAGGGCGTTATGCCTGAGCTGCCTACCGCTCAGTTCCTCATGCTGCAGTCGCGGCAGGAAAACGACGATTCGCCCCGGTCGCGACGACTGCAAGTCTTGGGCGACACTATCGCCTCAAGCATGCTTGGCTAAAGATAGAGATTCGTCGACTTGTGGTCACTAGCGATCAACACGTTCAGATCACGGGTACTATCTTGGCGG
The DNA here is from genome assembly GCF_965111925.1 of Pseudomonas sp. Marseille-Q7302. Classification (NCBI taxonomy): domain Bacteria; kingdom Pseudomonadati; phylum Pseudomonadota; class Gammaproteobacteria; order Pseudomonadales; family Pseudomonadaceae; genus Pseudomonas; species Pseudomonas sp. Marseille-Q7302. Next base: position 2,286,306 of record NZ_CBCOPK010000001.1, read on the forward strand.
CAGACAAAAGTGTCTGCCGCGACATCTGGCTTAGCCTGCCAGGATGGCTGCTGCGCCCCGTGGCTGTCGGGTGTACCACAGTACGCGACTGACACCGCGAGTCACCGCCACATAGCTCAGGCGCAGCGCCTCATCGGTCATGGCTTCGTCATAGCTCTGCTGGAAATGCCCGCTGGCGGCGTAGAGCGCGTTGCGCAACGGATGGGGCTGCTGGGGCTGGCCATCATCCAGGACGATAGCCACCTCAGCCTGCAAGCCCTTGGCCCTATGAATGGTGCAAGTCCGCACGCCGGGCTGGCGACCCAGTTGCTCATTGATGGCTTTCAAGGGTGCGTTCAGTCGGCTCATCACCATGACTGCACAGCGCTCTGGCCGCTCACGTTCCGCTGCATAGCCCCGCTGCGCGTTGATCTCCTCGAGCAGGGAGGTCAATTGGCGACCGATATCGAATTGCCCAACGACCTTCACCCCATGGCCCTGATCATCCGCGGCACGGAAAGCCTGGGTGCTTTTGGGTTGCTTGTGCCTTACCCGTGTCAGGATGCGCTCGCCGTCCGCCACGATGGCAGGTGAGGACCGGTAGTTGGTCCCCAGCATCAAGGTCTGACTGGGTGTCTGGCCAGGGAACCAGCGGTCGAAATGGATGAAAAGCTCCGGTGAGCTGCCGCGCCAGCCATAGATGGATTGCCAATCGTCGCCAATGGCCATCAGCGACGGTGCGGTTTTCTCCTCGGCAAGCCGGTGTTGCACTTGCTGCAGCCAGAGGGCGATCTGTGGCGAGATATCCTGGAATTCGTCGATCAGCAGATGGGTGAAGGGGTTCAGGCGTGCGATCAGCGCGCGGCTGGGCTTCTTTTGCAGGCGATCCTTCAGCACGGCAAAGGCCGTATTGAAGGTCATCAGCCGCTGATCCTTCAGCAGCTTGCCAAAGTGTCGCCAGAATTGCTGCATGGCCTCCAGAAAGATCCGGTCCCGCGTCGAGCATTCAAGCTGGCTGCTCTTTATCGAGCCGACACGCAATCCCAGGGTCTCGGCGAACGAGGCTTGTCCATAGAAGAGGTCAGGTAGCAGTTGTGGTTGGCGTTCACCGTTGAGTACGAAGGGTTGCAAAGGCGCCGCGCTGGGAGGCGCTTCCTCATTGGGTGCTGCCAATTCCAGCAATAGATGAATGCGGCGACGAAATCCGGGGTCTTCTCGATAACAGGTCTCGTAGGCCTGCAGCAGCAGTTGCCGTTGACTGTCGTTCAGGGTTGCGCCTGCCAGCAACCCGTTATCCGGTTCTTCGTCACCTTTCGAGTTGGCCGATAGCTGCTCGAACCACTGCGTCGCTCTGAGCTCGGCGCGAGCCAGTTGCGCCAAGGCAGAGTGAAAGGTTCGCACCAGTTCGCGTGCTGCGTCGTCATCCAGTGGGACGTCCCAGAAGGCCAGGACGCGCCTCAGTTGCGCTCGCAATTCATCGCAAGACGCCTTGGTAAAGGAAATGACGGTCAGCTGCTCCCGTGGGATGTCCAGATGACAAAGCATGAACACGACCCGCAGGACCAGTGTCGTGGTCTTGCCCGAGCCCGCTCCGGCAAAGATTCGCGTCGCGGGAGCGCGAGCAAGGATCATCTGCCATTGCTCTGGCGAAGGTGGCTGGACGATGCCCTGTGCCACTGCCTGCTCAACGCGGGTCTTCATCCGCTGCTCATGCGAACGCTTCACCGAGAACGCCGGGCCATAGATAGCGGCAGGGGAGGGGATGGGTGGGCTAGGTGAAGTGACAACTTTCTCGCTACGGGTTGCCGCGGCCGGCTCCTTAGCCACCCTTTGCACCTTCCGGGTTTTCACCGGCGATGCATTTTTCCGAGCACTTGGCGGCGTCTCTCCTTTAAGAAAGAGGGTCGTGCGGGGAAACCAGTCACCCAAGGTTTTCCTTAGCTGTTGTCGGTAGCGGTCCAGGATGGAAGTCATGCAGTCCTCGAAACATCGTCTCCCGTCATCTTACCCTGCACAGGTGACAGCTCGACCTCAGGCCACCTTCTTGGCCTCTATTGCATGTTTTCTGAAATTAGCTGTTGACGCCCTCTGAAACTCGCCTATAATGCGCCCCACTTCCGGCGCAGATGCTGAAGCGGCTTGAAAATCAAGCACTTAGGTCTGAGTCGGGCGAGGGGTCTACGGAGTCCTCGCCGCTAGGTTAACGCCTCCGGGCGATAACAGAGTGAAGCGGAGGGGTTGACAGCGTCTCAGGATGCTGTAGGATTCGCCTCCCACTGCCGAGATTGGTTGAACCGGTCAGGCAAGCGCAAGTGGTTGAGTTGAAACGAAAAAGTTCAAATCAACGCTTGACAGGGTGTGAGGCTAGCGTAGAATGCGCGCCTCGGTTAGCGACACGGTCGCAACCACTGCTCTTTAACAAGTTGAATCAAGCAATTCGTGTGGGTGCTTGTGAGATAAGTCTGATGTCGCAAGATTATCAGCAACACAAGTAACTCGTGAATTCATGAGTTTTTTGCGATTGCTGAGCCAAGTTTAGGGTTTTCTCAAAACCCGATCAGTCTACTTAACTGAAGAGTTTGATCATGGCTCAGATTGAACGCTGGCGGCAGGCCTAACACATGCAAGTCGAGCGGATGAAGAGAGCTTGCTCTCTGATTCAGCGGCGGACGGGTGAGTAATGCCTAGGAATCTGCCTAGTAGTGGGGGACAACGTTTCGAAAGGAACGCTAATACCGCATACGTCCTACGGGAGAAAGTGGGGGATCTTCGGACCTCACGCTATTAGATGAGCCTAGGTCGGATTAGCTAGTTGGTAGGGTAACGGCCTACCAAGGCGACGATCCGTAACTGGTCTGAGAGGATGATCAGTCACACTGGAACTGAGACACGGTCCAGACTCCTACGGGAGGCAGCAGTGGGGAATATTGGACAATGGGCGAAAGCCTGATCCAGCCATGCCGCGTGTGTGAAGAAGGCCCTCGGGTCGTAAAGCACTTTAAGTTGGGAGGAAGGGCTCATAGCGAATACCTGTGAGTTTTGACGTTACCAACAGAATAAGCACCGGCTAACTTCGTGCCAGCAGCCGCGGTAATACGAAGGGTGCAAGCGTTAATCGGAATTACTGGGCGTAAAGCGCGCGTAGGTGGCTTGATAAGTTGGATGTGAAATCCCCGGGCTCAACCTGGGAACTGCATCCAAAACTGTCTGGCTAGAGTGTGGTAGAGGGTAGTGGAATTTCCAGTGTAGCGGTGAAATGCGTAGATATTGGAAGGAACACCAGTGGCGAAGGCGACTACCTGGACTAACACTGACACTGAGGTGCGAAAGCGTGGGGAGCAAACAGGATTAGATACCCTGGTAGTCCACGCCGTAAACGATGTCAACTAGCCGTTGGGATCCTTGAGATCTTAGTGGCGCAGCTAACGCATTAAGTTGACCGCCTGGGGAGTACGGCCGCAAGGTTAAAACTCAAATGAATTGACGGGGGCCCGCACAAGCGGTGGAGCATGTGGTTTAATTCGAAGCAACGCGAAGAACCTTACCTGGCCTTGACATGCTGAGAACTTTCCAGAGATGGATTGGTGCCTTCGGGAGCTCAGACACAGGTGCTGCATGGCTGTCGTCAGCTCGTGTCGTGAGATGTTGGGTTAAGTCCCGTAACGAGCGCAACCCTTGTCCTTAGTTACCAGCACGTTATGGTGGGCACTCTAAGGAGACTGCCGGTGACAAACCGGAGGAAGGTGGGGATGACGTCAAGTCATCATGGCCCTTACGGCCAGGGCTACACACGTGCTACAATGGTCGGTACAAAGGGTTGCCAAGCCGCGAGGTGGAGCTAATCCCATAAAACCGATCGTAGTCCGGATCGCAGTCTGCAACTCGACTGCGTGAAGTCGGAATCGCTAGTAATCGTGAATCAGAACGTCACGGTGAATACGTTCCCGGGCCTTGTACACACCGCCCGTCACACCATGGGAGTGGGTTGCTCCAGAAGTAGCTAGTCTAACCTTCGGGAGGACGGTTACCACGGAGTGATTCATGACTGGGGTGAAGTCGTAACAAGGTAGCCGTAGGGGAACCTGCGGCTGGATCACCTCCTTAATCGAAAGATGTCAGCTTGCTGGCAAGCACCCACACGAATTGCTTGATTCACTGATAGAAGAGCAATTGAGTTAGTTAGACTCAAGGTAAGACGATTGGGTCTGTAGCTCAGTTGGTTAGAGCGCACCCCTGATAAGGGTGAGGTCGGCAGTTCGAATCTGCCCAGACCCACCAATCGATGGGGCCATAGCTCAGCTGGGAGAGCGCCTGCCTTGCACGCAGGAGGTCAGGAGTTCGATCCTCCTTGGCTCCACCATCTCCACCTAACCGCTAACGCAATTGCTTGAAAAGCTCAGACATGAGCGTTTGATGCACCCTCCGGTGTAGCCCAAACTCTGATGTCTGGTCTTTGATCAGAACTGTTCTTTAAAAAATTGGGAAAGTGATAGAAGTAGACTGCATTAACTGTTTTCACTGGCAGTTAGTGTCGTCAAGGTAAAATCTTGCGAACTCAAGCGCAAGTTTTCGGCGAAATGTCGTCTTCACTCATCTAACGCTTTGCAGATCGGTAGCGTCCTTGGACGCCAGCGAGATTGCTTGGGGTTATATGGTCAAGTGAAGAAGCGCATACGGTGGATGCCTTGGCAGTCAGAGGCGATGAAAGACGTGATAGCCTGCGATAAGCTTCGGTGAGGTGGCAAATGACCTGTGACCCGGAGATCTCTGAATGGGGAAACCCACCTAGCATAAGCTAGGTATCTTAACCTGAATCCATAGGGTTAAGAGGCGAACCAGGGGAACTGAAACATCTAAGTACCCTGAGGAAAAGAAATCAACCGAGATTCCCTTAGTAGTGGCGAGCGAACGGGGACCAGCCCTTAAGTTGATTTGAGAGTAGCGGAACGCTCTGGAAAGTGCGGCCATAGTGGGTGATAGCCCTGTACGCGAAACGCTCTTATCAATGAAATCGAGTAGGACGGGGCACGAGAAACCCTGTCTGAATATGGGGGGACCATCCTCCAAGGCTAAATACTCCTGACTGACCGATAGTGAACCAGTACCGTGAGGGAAAGGCGAAAAGAACCCCGGAGAGGGGAGTGAAATAGAACCTGAAACCGTATGCGTACAAGCAGTGGGAGCCCACTTTGTTGGGTGACTGCGTACCTTTTGTATAATGGGTCAGCGACTTATTTTCAGTGGCGAGCTTAACCGAATAGGGGAGGCGTAGCGAAAGCGAGTCTTAATAGGGCGTCTAGTCGCTGGGAATAGACCCGAAACCGGGCGATCTATCCATGAGCAGGTTGAAGGTTAGGTAACACTGACTGGAGGACCGAACCCACTTCCGTTGAAAAGGCAGGGGATGACTTGTGGATCGGAGTGAAAGGCTAATCAAGCTCGGAGATAGCTGGTTCTCCTCGAAAGCTATTTAGGTAGCGCCTCATGTATCACTCTGGGGGGTAGAGCACTGTTTCGGCTAGGGGGTCATCCCGACTTACCAAACCGATGCAAACTCCGAATACCCAGAAGTGCCGAGCATGGGAGACACACGGCGGGTGCTAACGTCCGTCGTGAAAAGGGAAACAACCCAGACCGTCAGCTAAGGTCCCAAAGTCCTGGTTAAGTGGTAAACGATGTGGGAAGGCTTAGACAGCTAGGAGGTTGGCTTAGAAGCAGCCACCCTTTAAAGAAAGCGTAATAGCTCACTAGTCGAGTCGGCCTGCGCGGAAGATGTAACGGGGCTCAAACCAGGCACCGAAGCTACGGGTATCACCTTTGGTGATGCGGTAGAGGAGCGTTCTGTAAGCCTGTGAAGGTGAGTTGAGAAGCTTGCTGGAGGTATCAGAAGTGCGAATGCTGACATGAGTAACGACAATGCGAGTGAAAAACTCGCACGCCGAAAGACCAAGGGTTCCTGCGCAACGTTAATCGACGCAGGGTGAGTCGGTCCCTAAGGCGAGGCTGAAAGGCGTAGTCGATGGGAAACGGGTTAATATTCCCGTACTTCTAGTTACTGCGATGGGGGGACGGAGAAGGCTAGGCCAGCTTGGCGATGGTTGTCCAAGTTTAAGGTGGTAGGCTGACTGTTTAGGTAAATCCGGACAGTTAAGGCCGAGAACTGATGACGATCCTTCTTTTAGAAGGAGAAGTGGTTGATGCCATGCTTCCAGGAAAAGCCTCTAAGCTTCAGGTAACTAGGAACCGTACCCCAAACCGACACAGGTGGTCGGGTAGAGAATACCAAGGCGCTTGAGAGAACTCGGGTGAAGGAACTAGGCAAAATGGCACCGTAACTTCGGGAGAAGGTGCGCCGGTGAGAGTGAAGGGTTTACCCCGTAAGCTCATGCCGGTCGAAGATACCAGGCCGCTGCGACTGTTTATTAAAAACACAGCACTCTGCAAACACGAAAGTGGACGTATAGGGTGTGACGCCTGCCCGGTGCCGGAAGGTTAATTGATGGGGTTAGCGCAAGCGAAGCTCTTGATCGAAGCCCCGGTAAACGGCGGCCGTAACTATAACGGTCCTAAGGTAGCGAAATTCCTTGTCGGGTAAGTTCCGACCTGCACGAATGGCGTAACGATGGCGGCGCTGTCTCCACCCGAGACTCAGTGAAATTGAAATCGCTGTGAAGATGCAGTGTATCCGCGGCTAGACGGAAAGACCCCGTGAACCTTTACTGTAGCTTTGCACTGGACTTTGAGCTTGCTTGTGTAGGATAGGTGGGAGGCTTTGAAGCGTGGACGCCAGTTTGCGTGGAGCCATCCTTGAAATACCACCCTGGCAATCTTGAGGTTCTAACTCTGGTCCGTTATCCGGATCGAGGACAGTGTATGGTGGGCAGTTTGACTGGGGCGGTCTCCTCCTAAAGAGTAACGGAGGAGTACGAAGGTGCGCTCAGACCGGTCGGAAATCGGTCGTAGAGTATAAAGGCAAAAGCGCGCTTGACTGCGAGACAGACACGTCGAGCAGGTACGAAAGTAGGTCTTAGTGATCCGGTGGTTCTGTATGGAAGGGCCATCGCTCAACGGATAAAAGGTACTCCGGGGATAACAGGCTGATACCGCCCAAGAGTTCATATCGACGGCGGTGTTTGGCACCTCGATGTCGGCTCATCACATCCTGGGGCTGAAGCCGGTCCCAAGGGTATGGCTGTTCGCCATTTAAAGTGGTACGCGAGCTGGGTTTAGAACGTCGTGAGACAGTTCGGTCCCTATCTGCCGTGGACGTTTGAGATTTGAGAGGGGCTGCTCCTAGTACGAGAGGACCGGAGTGGACGAACCTCTGGTGTTCCGGTTGTCACGCCAGTGGCATCGCCGGGTAGCTATGTTCGGAAGAGATAACCGCTGAAAGCATCTAAGCGGGAAACTTGCCTCAAGATGAGATCTCACTGGAGCCTTGAGCTTCCTAAAGGGCCGTCGAAGACTACGACGTTGATAGGTCGGGTGTGTAAGCGCTGTGAGGCGTTGAGCTAACCGATACTAATTGCCCGTGAGGCTTGACCATATAACACCCAAACAATCTGACCGCAGGTCAGAGCGTGAGGAAGACGACGCCGAAAACGGGCGCGTGGGTTCGCAAGACCCAAGACGAATTGTCTACTTCGATCACAGACCCAATTGGGCAGGCCAGGCAGCCTCATCGCCTGGTCAGCCAACCGAATTGCTTGACGAACATAGAGCATTGGAACCACCTGATCCCTTCCCGAACTCAGAAGTGAAACGATGCATCGCCGATGGTAGTGTGGGGTTTCCCCATGTGAGAGTAGGTCATCGTCAAGCGCCTAACACCCAGCACCCCCGCTCAGTTCACTCTGGCGGGGGTGTTGTCTTTGGGGCGGGAAAAGTTTTGGCGAGACGCCAAGGGACTTGGGCGGAGAGGCCTGTCAGCGGAAGCCTGGAAGTCGTGCGGCTTAGATGCGGCTGAGGTCGCCCTCACTCTAATCCCCTCTCCCCGGGGGAGAGGGGATTAGAGTGTGTGGCGGCGGGCTGGGAGTGTGGCCTGCCAGAGGGATGCTGCTGGAAGCGCAGAGTGCAAAAGCCCTAGAGAGCCCGGCTGCGCCGGACTATCGCGGCCATGGGCCGCTCCTACACCAGCTTCAGTGTAGGAGCGGCCGCATCGGCGGACCGTCATGGCCGCGATTAGGCAATCATTGCGATGGATAGCCATGGAACTGTGAACCGTAGGGCAGCCACGGAGGACAGGAACCAGGCGCTACGCATCGGCGCGGAACGGTCCTCGGGCATCAGGACGGTAGTGGCCTCGCCTTCGATGACCAGAATTTCCAGGACCAGTTCGCCATTGCTGTCTCCTGACGTGGATCCCATGTTTTCTTCGCGGTGCTCAGCCCAACTTGCGACGTCTTCCAGATGGACCTGAAGTGGTGCGGCGGGGCTTAGGGTACCGTTGGTAAGAGCATTGGTATTCGGGCCGGAATGAACCGAGATCCGCTTCATTTCACGGGGCTTTTTCGGTATACAATGCCCAGTGGCCTAAGGCCGGTAGGCAAGGGGTGCGCAGCGTCGTACCCCTTTTTCTTTGCATGACCAATCAAATTTATAGTGTAGCCTAGGATCTTATCCCTTGAACGTTAGGGTCCGCGGGCAGTTGCTAGGTGACGCAAGCGATGAAAGCGCAAGCGAAGGGGAGTCGATTTTGATCAAGGTGCTGGTTGTCGACGATCATGATCTTGTTCGGACCGGCATCGTGAGGATGTTGGCGGATGTAGCAGGAATCCAGGTCGTTGGCCAGGCAGACAGTGGTGAAAATGCACTGAAGCTTGCTCGAGAACTTGAGCCGGACGTCGTCCTGATGGATGTCCGAATGCCTGGCATCGGCGGACTTGAAGCCACGCGTAAGCTCTTGCGCACTCGATCCGATCTGAAGGTGGTTGTCGTGACCGCTTGTGAGGAAGATCCCTTTCCGACCCGCCTCCTGCAGGCAGGAGCGGCTGGGTATCTGACCAAAGGGGCCGACATCGAAGAGATGATCACTGCCATCAAGCAGGCCTTCGCAGGTCGCCGTTACATCAGTGCGCAGATTGCTCAACAGCTGGCTTTGAAGCCCTTCCAGTCGAAGGCCGAAGCCTCTCCTTTCGATCAACTGTCCGAACGTGAGATCCAGATTGCGCTGATGATCGCTGGCTGTCAGAAAGTCCAGGTGATATCCGACAAGCTTTGTCTGTCGCCCAAGACCGTGAACACCTATCGCTATCGAATCTTCGAGAAATTATCGATTACCAGCGATGTCGAATTGGCCATGTTGGCCGTTCGCCACGGCATGGTAGATGCAACGAGTTGATATGAGCCAATCTTTCGATGCTGCAGCTTTTTTATCCGGCTGCAGTGGGCGTCCGGGCGTTTATCGGATGTTCGATGAGAGCGGTAAGCTCTTATATGTAGGCAAGGCCAAGAATCTCAAAAACCGCCTTTCGAGCTATTTCAGAAAGACCGGTCTGGCGCCGAAAACGGCGTCCATGGTGTCCAAGATCGCCCAGGTCGAAACCACCATCACTGGCAACGAGACCGAAGCGCTCTTGCTGGAACAAAACCTCATCAAGCAATGGCGTCCGCCGTACAACATTCTGCTAAGGGATGATAAGTCCTACCCCTACGTTTATCTCTCCACCGAGAATCAATATCCTCGGCTGACCATTCATCGTGGAGAGAAGAGGGGGAAGGGACGCTACTTTGGACCCTATCCCAGTGCTGGAGCTATTCGCGAAAGTCTCAATCTGCTGCAGAAAGCCTTTCAAGTACGGCAGTGCGATGACAACTATTTCCGTAATCGCACGCGGCCGTGCCTGCAGTACCAGATCAAGAGGTGCAAGGGCCCCTGTGTCGCCTTGGTAAGCGAGCAGGAGTACGCCGAGGATGTGCGTCACTCGGCAATGTTTCTCGAAGGGCGTAGTAACGCTCTGGCGGAAGAACTGCAAGTCAAGATGGAAAGCGCCTCGGTCAACCTGCAGTTTGAGCGAGCGGCGGAGCTGCGTGACCAGGTAGCGCTGGTCCGTCGTGTGCAGGACCAACAGAGCATCGAGGGCGGTACTGGCGATGTCGATGTCATAGCCGCCCTGGTCAATCCTGGCGGAGCCTGTGTGCATCTGGTCACCGTCCGAGGTGGGCGCGTACTTGGCAGCAAGAACTTCTTTCCTGAGGTGGGTATCGAGGAAGACTCCAGCGAAGTCCTGGCTGCCTTCCTGGAACAGTATTACCTCGCCTACCTGGAGCGTGATCTGCCTGAAGAGATCATCGTGAATTCCGTACATGAGGATTTCGCTACGCTGATCGACGCCTTCGCCGAGGTACATAAGCGCCAATTGGTCATTACCCATCGAGTGCGTGGTACCCGGGCGCGCTGGCAGCAGTTGGCGGTGACCAATGCGGAGCAGGCGCTGAACACGCGCTTGGCCAACCGCCAGCACATGGGGGTTCGCTTCGATGCCCTGGTGCAAGCGCTGGATCTACCCGAGCCGCCGCAGCGGCTGGAATGCTTCGATATCAGTCATTCCAGTGGCGAAGCGACGGTGGCGTCTTGCGTGGTATTTGGGCCAGAGGGGCCGCTGAAGTCGGACTATCGCCGCTACAACATCGAAGGCGTCACCGCAGGTGATGACTATGCCGCCATGCATCAGGCGCTCACCCGACGCTTCAGTAGGCTGAAAGCGGGAGAGGGCAAGCTGCCGGATATTTTGTTGGTGGACGGCGGCAAGGGCCAGTTGGCCATGGCACGGGAGGTGCTCAGAGAGCTGGCGGTACCGGACCTGGTCCTGCTTGGCGTCGCCAAGGGTGTCACCCGCAAGCCAGGCCTTGAGGTGCTTTATCTGGACGATCCTTCGAACGAATTTACCCTGCCAGCTCATTCGCCGGCACTGCATCTCATCCAGCAGATTCGTGATGAGGCGCACCGCTTCGCCATCACCGGGCACCGCGCACGTCGTGGCAAGGCGCGGCGGACGTCGTCGCTGGAAGAGGTCGCGGGTATAGGTCCGAAGCGCAGGCAGGAGCTCCTGAAGCACTTTGGCGGCCTACGCGAGTTGCAGCGTGCCAGTATCGAGGAAATCGCCAAAGCGCCAAGCATTAGCAAAAAGCTGGCCGAGCAGATTTATGCGGCCTTGCACAGCGAGTAGAATCGCCTCACGTTCATCAATAGCCGCGCCAATGAATATTCCAAATCTGCTTACCGTACTGCGCGTCTTGCTCATTCCGCTCTTCGTCATCCTGTTCTATCTGCCGGTCCACTGGAGCTACTGGACGGCCAGCACCGTCTTTGCGGTCGCCTGTGCGACCGACTGGCTGGATGGGTACCTGGCTCGTCGCCTGGGGCAGAGCACGCCCTTTGGTGCCTTTCTGGACCCGGTAGCGGACAAGCTCATCGTGGCCGTGGCCTTGGTGTTGCTCGTCCAAGAGCATGCCAATGCATGGCTGACGCTGCCTGCCGTTATCATCGTCGGACGGGAGATCGTGGTCTCGGCGTTGCGCGAATGGATGGCTGAGCTGGGTGCACGGGCACAGGTCGCGGTATCGAATCTGGGTAAGTGGAAGACGGCGGCGCAAATGCTCGCGCTGGTCATCCTGTTGGCCAACCCGCCGCAACTGACCTTCTGGGTGATCAGTGGTTACACCTTGCTCATCGTCGCCGCGGCGCTGACGCTGTGGTCCATGTACACCTATCTGATGGCGGCCTGGCCCCATCTGATGAGCGCTGAGAAAAAGAAATAAGTTTTTTGAATCAATGGCTTGACATGGTGGGTGGCTCATATAAAATGGCGCCCGTCACCAAGCGGGAATAGCTCAGTTGGTAGAGCACGACCTTGCCAAGGTCGGGGTCGCGAGTTCGAGTCTCGTTTCCCGCTCCATGTTTTACATGAGTGTCGCAAGACATTCAGGTTTGAGGCCGGGTGGCAGAGTGGTCATGCAGCGGATTGCAAATCCGTGTACGCCGGTTCGATTCCGACCTCGGCCTCCACTATTGAAAGCCCCGTAGATTTAGGTCTACGGGGCTTTTCATCATCCAGGGATGTATAAATACTGGGTCACGTTTTACAAGCCTGCTTTACGTAGGTTTGGTTTTGCCCGAGTGGTGAAACTGGTAGACACAAGGGACTTAAAATCCCTCGACTTCACGGTCGTGCCGGTTCGATTCCGGCCTCGGGCACCATCCAATTGAAAAAGGCCACTCCTGTATGAGTGGCCTTTTTCGTTTAGGAGGGAATCGTCCAGTAGGGCGTTTCGTCCGCATCGCGTTCGATGCGCGAACGGCTGTCGAAGATGAAGGCTTCGAGCATGGCGGCATCGAGCAGCTCGGTACGGGCTATGGGGCGTTTGAGTACCGACTGGCCGCTGCGGGAAAAGACCTCGACATCGTAAGCTCGCTGATCTCTTGTTGAAATCACACAGCGCAACGGCTCGAAGCCGCCTTTCAGGGTGTTGAAGGCGCTGGCGAGTTCGACATAAAGGGTCATCCGGAAGAGCTTCCTGTTCAAAGGTGGCACTGTGACAGCATCGACTGCTACAGGGTTTCACCTTTGCAGAACAGTGCCGTCATATCGCGATGCTAGTCGCAAAATCCCGGCCCTGCGTTCGGAGTTTCATTGCCAGCCTTGCAGCCAGCATTCTGCATCCTGCAACTCGTGCCAGTCCAGCGTCCAAGTGCGACGAGTGAGAACGGCTTGTAGATCTATTTGCGAGATGGGGTCGGTCTCGACTTCAGGGGTGTGGACGTGGGTGACGATAAAGTGCTTTTGCCGTTCGCGTGGCTGGACAGCTGTCCATTTGCTCAGCAACAGTTTCTTGGGGTTGATCTGTCGCGATTTCATCCCTGCATCGCCTCCAGCAGCGGTGCGCCGCGATAACGCTGCAGCAGAGCTTCCAGGTTACGATCGGGCATGGCATGGGCCCTGAGCGCTGAAATGGTGCGTTCGACGTACTCCAGGGTGGTGCCGAAATGGCCGGAGGCTTCGGTCAGCACCCGATTGAGGATGTCGTCCGGCAGATTGCCCGCGTAGCAGGGGAGGTTGCGTTTCAACACGAAACCGAGCGCCTGCACCTTGCTGCCATCTTCCAGGTGGCATTGCAGCCAGCGGGGACGGTAGGAGCCATCCGGCATCTCGCGCTTCCACAGGGCCAGCAGATGGTCATCCAGCTGCTCATCGGGCAATTGGTAGGCGAAGCCCGAGCAGGAACCGCCACGATCCAGGCCCAGTACCAGGCCAGGCTGCTCCGGTGTACCGCGATGCAGCTGCGACCAGAGATAGAGGCCGCGGTGATAGCCATGCACCCGCGCGCGGCGTACGGCGACGGCCGGGCACTCGGGGCGCCAGATCAGCGAGCCGTAGGCGAACAGCCAGACGGGGCCAGGCTGGCGTTGAGCCAGGGTGGCTTCCAGAGAGGCGACGAGCTGCGGATGGGTGAGCGGCGTGGCAGGCGCGAGTTTGGGTGGATAGGAGTCGTGGATGCTGGAAGAAATCTGTCTGTGCATGAATGGCCTGTTCCTCAACCGCTGGAGCTGCCAGGTCTGCAGGACCCGGCCATAAGATCCTAACGAAAGTCCGAGGAGAACTCCTAGACCGTTCGTGCCCATCTTTATGACGCTTGGTTAGGTTGCAGCGAGAAACATGCCAAGGCGCTCGGGAAACGCACAGGCAAAAAAAGCCCGGCAGATGCCGGGCGGGAAAAGGAGAGCGGATCGATTAGGCGCTGGTGCGAATCATGTGATCGAAGGCAGCCAGGGACGCCTTGGCACCTTCGCCCAGGGCGATGACGATCTGCTTGTAAGGCACGGTGGTGACGTCGCCTGCGGCGAAGACGCCAGGTAGGGAGGTCTGGCAGCGGGCGTCCACTTCGATCTCGCCACGCGGCGACAACTCTACGGTGCCCTTGAGCCAATCGGTATTGGGGACCAGACCGATCTGCACAAAGACGCCTTCGAGCTCGATGTGATGGAACTCGCTGGAATTGCGATCCTTGTAGACCAAACCGTCGACTTTTTGACCATCACCTTTCACTTCGCTAGTGAGGGCGCTGGTGATGACGGTCACGTTGGGCAGGCTGAACAGCTTGCGCTGCAGCACGGCGTCGGCACGCAGCTGACCGTCGTATTCGATCAGGGTCACCTGGGCGACGATGCCGGCGAGGTCGATGGCGGCCTCGACACCCGAGTTACCACCGCCGATCACGGCAACGCGCTTGCCCTTGAACAGGGGGCCATCGCAGTGGGGGCAGTAGGCCACGCCGCGGTTGCGGTATTCCCGTTCGCCTGGAACGTTCATTTCACGCCAGCGGGCACCGGTGGCGAGGATCAGCGTCTTGGCCTTGAGCGAGCCGCCATCGGCGAAGCGGACTTCGTGCAGGCCGCCGGCTTCATGAGCCGGAATCAGCTGCTCGGCGCGCTGCAGATTCATGATGTCGACTTCATACTGCTTGACGTGTTCTTCCAGCGCCATGGCGAGCTTGGGACCTTCGGTCTCCTTGATGGAGATGAAGTTCTCAATGGCCAGGGTATCCAGCACCTGACCGCCGAAGCGCTCGGCGGCGACGCCGGTACGGATGCCCTTGCGTGCGGCGTAGACGGCTGCCGCGGCACCGGCAGGGCCACCGCCGATGACCAGGACGTCGAAGGCGTCCTTGGCGTTGAGCTTGTCGGCGGAGCGGGCAGCGGCGCCGGTGTCGAGCTTGGCGACGATTTCTTCCAGGCCCATGCGGCCTTGGCCGAAGGGTTCGCCGTTGAGGTAGACGCTAGGCACGGCCATGATCTGGCGGCGCTCGACTTCTTCCTGGAACAGGGCGCCGTCCACGGCGACGTGCTTGACCCGGGGATTGAGCACGGCCATCAGGTTCAGCGCCTGGACCACGTCCGGGCAGTTCTGGCAGGACAGGGAGAAATAGGTTTCGAACTGGTAGTCGCCGTCGAGGGCCTTGACCTGCTCAATGACATCCTGGCTGGCCTTGGATGGATGGCCGCCGACCTGCAGCAGTGCCAGTACCAGGGACGTGAATTCATGGCCCATGGGCAGGCCGGCGAAGCGCAGGTTGATGTTCTGGCCGGGGGTCAGCAGGGCGAAGGAGGGACGACGCTCATCGCTGCCGTCGGTGCTGAGGCTCACCTGATCGGACAGGCTGGCGATGTCCTGCAGCAAGCTGTGCATTTCACGGGACTTCGCGCCATCGTCGAGGGACGCGACGATCTCGATGGGGCGCGTGACGCGTTCGAGGTAGGTCTTGAGCTGGGCTTTCAGATTTGCGTCCAACATGGCGACGTGGCTTCCGTAAAAAATGGGCAAAAAAAGAGCGCGCGGGCAAGGCGCCCGGGCGCTCGGGCTAGATCAGGCGGGCGTTAGATCTTGCCGACCAGGTCCAGCGAGGGGGTCAGGGTCGCTTCGCCTTCTTTCCATTTGGCGGGGCAGACTTCGCCCGGGTGGTTGGCGACGTACTGGGCAGCGCGGACCTTGCGCAGCAGCTCGCTGGCGTCACGGCCGATGCCGTTGTCGTGGATTTCGCACAGCTTGATCTGGCCTTCCGGGTTGATCAGGAAGGTGCCACGCAGGGCCAGACCTTCTTCTTCGATCAGGACTTCGAAGTTGCGTGCCAGGCGCGCGGTGGGGTCGCCAACCAGCGGGTAGTTGACCTTCTTGATGGCGTCCGAGGTGTCGTGCCAGGCCTTGTGGGCGAAATGGGTGTCGCAGGACACGCCGTAGATCTCGACGCCCAGCTTCTGGAACTCGGGGTACAGGTCAGCAAGGTCTTCCAGTTCGGTGGGGCACACGAAGGTGAAGTCAGCCGGGTAGAAGACGATGGCGGACCACTTGCCCTTCAGATCGGCCTCAGTCACCTGGACGAATTTGCCGTTGTGGTAGGCGGTCGCGGTGAAAGGCTTCACTTCGGTGTTGATCAGGGACATTGATGACTCCTTGATGGGTTTAAGTCAGGGTTGAAATCGATAGGACGCATACTAATCGCATTTTGACGATTCACCTCATTGTTAAAGGCGATGTCGGCGATTGGGCGTCTCTATCGAATACTACAGGTTTTGTGTGAAATCAGAGTCTTAGCGCTGGCAAGCCCGGCGCTAGGCGGAGCCTAGGACCTTGATGGTGGCCGGGTGCTGCCCCCATTCGCTCCAGGAGCCGTCGTAGAGTCGCCCATCCGGCAGCCCTGCGACATTGAGCGCGAGCAGCAGGACCGCCGCGGTAACGCCGCTGCCGCAACTGGTGATCACCGGATGCAGGCCATCGACGCCCAGTGCCTGGAAGCGCTGGCGCAATTCCTGGGGTGGCAACAGGGTGCCGTCTTCGGCGAGCAGGCTGTCATAGGGGAGGCTTTGGCTACCAGGCATATGGCCGGATGCCACGCCCGGGCGTGGCTCGGGGATCTCGCCAGTGAAGCGCTTGGCGCCACGCGCATCCAGCACCTGGGTCTGGCCTACGCTAAGTGCGGTCTGGACGTCGCCCAGGCCGCAGAGCAGGCGATTGTTGAGGATGGTGGGATAGGGCGGCTGGGGCACGGGCTGGTTCACGCCAGCTTCCAGTGGCAGCCCCTGGTCACGCCAGAGCGGCAGGCCGCCATCCAGGACCGCGACCTGATCGTGACCGAACAGGCGGAATAGCCACCAGGCGCGAGCGGCGGAAAAGAGGCCCTTCTGGTCGTAGATCACCAGGGATGTCGTGGGTGTGACACCTAGCTCGCCAGTGAGTCTGGCGAAGCGCCCGGCGCTGGGTACCATGTGCGGCAGCGGCGTATCCGGATCGGAAAAGTGTTCGATGTCGAAACGCAGGGCACCGGGAATGTGCTGCTGCCGATAGGTTTCGTCGGCGACCTGAGGCTCGTTCGGTAGATAGAGACTGGCATCGAGGATCATGAGATCCGTGCGGCCGAGTTGATCTTGCAGCCAGGCGGCGGTGACCAGCGGGGAGGCGATCATGGAGCACTCCTTGATGGGCGAAGGGCGACAGCTTACCGCGCCTGGTGCGACGCAGGCTGTCAGGGATGATCGGATACTTTATCCTCGTCAGCCTGGCAACTGGGTAGATGACTTATGAGCGAATTTAATGGGCAACCCACGGGTGGCAACGACTGGCAGCTGAGTCGCATCGTTGGCGAACTGCATGCCGCACGCAGCCAATGGCGCGAAACGCACGGGCGCTTCCGTGAATTCAGCGGCCGCGAACTGCCATCACGCAGTGTCATGGCCAGCGTGATCGAATCCCTGAGCGGCGCGCTCTTTCCGCTGCGGCTCGGACCGGATCAGCTGCGCCAGGAAAGCGAGGACTTCTATGTCGGCTTCGAACTGGAACGCGCGCTCAATGCCCTGATGATCCAGGCGAAGCTGGAGCTCGACTATTTCGGCAAACAGCGTGGTGAGAACGGTGTCGATCGCGCCGACGAGGCCCGGCGGCTGGTACAGGCCTTCGCCCTGGCCCTGCCAGATCTGCGCCGTCTGCTGGACACCGACGTCATCGCCGCCTACCAGGGCGACCCGGCCGCGCGCAGCGTGGACGAGGTGCTGCTCTGCTATCCGGGCATCCACGCCATGATCCACCACCGCATCGCCCATCATTTCTATCGCAGCGGGCTGCCGCTGCTGGCGCGCATGGTGAGCGAGCGGGCACATTCGGCCACTGGCATCGACATCCACCCGGGCGCCCAGATCGGCGAAGGCTTCTTCATCGACCATGGTACCGGCGTGGTGATTGGCGAGACCTGCATCATCGGTGACCGGGTACGCATCTATCAGGCGGTGACCCTGGGCGCCAAGCGCTTCCCGGCCGATGCCGAGGGCAACCTCAAGAAGGGGCATCCGCGCCACCCCATCGTCGAGGACGACGTGGTGATCTATGCCGGGGCCACCATCCTCGGGCGCATCACCATCGGCCAGGGCTCGACCATTGGCGGCAACGTCTGGCTGACCCATGGCGTGCCAGCCAACAGCAACGTCAGTCAGGCCAGCCTGCAGGGGTGTGCCGGTCTGGCTCAGGAGTAGTCGGCAGCGCTATCACGAACGAACTTGGCAAGAAAACGCCGGGTTCGTTCCTCCCGCGGTCGATTGAACAGCTCGGCCGCCGGGCCCTGTTCGACGATGTGGCCACCGTCCATGAACAGCACGCGGTGGGCGACGTCGCGGGCGAACGCCATCTCATGGGTCACGATGAGCAGGGTACGGCCTTCCTGGGCCAGCCCACGAATCGTCTCCAGCACCTCGCCGACCCGCTCGGGATCGAGCGCCGAAGTCGGTTCGTCGAAAAGAATGGCCTGAGGCCGCATGGCCAGCGCGCGAGCGATGGCGACCCGTTGCTGCTGCCCACCGGACAACTGCCCTGGATAGCTGTCGGCCTTGTCGGCCAGGCCGACCTTGGACAAGAGTTCGCGGCCGTGGGCGAGGGCGCTGGCACGGTCCTCGCCCTGGACGATGAGCGGGCCTTCGATTACGTTCTCCAGCGCGGTGCGATGGGGAAACAGATTGAAGTTCTGGAAAACGAAACCCATGCGCTGGCGCACCTGGCGGATGGTCGCCTGCTGGGATTTCAGCGGCCGGCTCACGTCGATGGTCAACTCGCCCAAGCGGATGCTGCCGGCATCCGGCGTTTCCAGCAGGTTCAGGCAGCGCAACAGGGTGGTCTTGCCCG
Source organism: Pseudomonas sp. Marseille-Q7302 (assembly GCF_965111925.1). Taxonomy (NCBI): domain Bacteria; kingdom Pseudomonadati; phylum Pseudomonadota; class Gammaproteobacteria; order Pseudomonadales; family Pseudomonadaceae; genus Pseudomonas; species Pseudomonas sp. Marseille-Q7302. The sequence goes on from NZ_CBCOPK010000001.1 coordinate 2,304,944, forward strand.
AACCGCTGGGGCCGATGATGGCCACCACCTCGCCCTGGGCTACCTCCAGATCGATGGCCTGGAGCACGGTCTGCTGCCGGAAGGACTTGGACAGCCCCTTCACCTGGATCATGACTGGCCTCGTTCGTTGATGTGGCGCCCGTAGTGCCGTTCCAGCCGGTTCTGCAAGGTGGACAGCAGGCTGGCGAGGATCCAGTAGAGCAGGGCTGCCGCCAGATAGAGACTGAAGATCTCGAAGGTGCGGGCGGTGATCAGCTGGGCCTGGCGGAAGAGTTCGGGCACCTGGATGGTGGCGGCCAGCGAGGTGTCCTTCACCAGTGAAATGAAGCTGTTGCCCAGCGGTGGCAGGGCGATGCGCAGGGCCTGGGGCAGGATGGCGCGTCTCAGGGTCTGCAGAGGCGTCATGCCGATGCTGGCGGCGGCTTCCCATTGGCCGCGGTCGATGGCACCGATGGCCGAGCGAATGATCTCCGCCGTATAGGCCGCCATGTTCAGCGAGAAGCCGATCAGTGCCGCCGGGAGCGGATCGAGTTGCAGGCCCAGCTCGGGCAGGCCGTAGTAGATGACGAACAACTGCACCAGCAGCGGCGTACCCCGGAAAAACGAGATGTACAGCCGCGCGAGGCTACGTAGCAGCAGATTGGATGAACGCCGCAACAGGGCCAGGCCGAAGCCCAGCAGCAGTCCGAAGAACATGCCGCCAAGGCTCAGGACCACGGTCCAGATCGCGCCCTTCAGCAGGAAGGGCAGCGAATCGAGCAGGAGCTGAAGGGTGCCACTCATTGGGTGACGTCGGCCTTGAACCACTTCTCGGAGATCTTCGCCAGGGTGCCGTCAGCGCGCAGCTTGGCGATGGCCTGGTCGACCGCGGCGTGGAATTCCGGATCGCCCTTGCGCTCGGCGACGCCCGATTCCTGACGGCTGAAGGGTTCGCCGGCCAGTGCCAGGCGGTCCTTGGTCTTGGACAGCAGCTCCAGGGCGGCCAGGCGGTCGACGAGGATGGCGTCGATGCGGCCTACGCGCAGGTCCTGGTATTTGGTCGGGTCGTCTTCGTAGGTGCGGACATCCGCCTTGGGTACGTTCTGGCGCAGCCACTGCTCATAGTTGGTGCCCAGACCGACGCCGACCTTCTTGCCGGCGAGATCGGCGGCGGTCTTGATGCTGTCGACGTCGTCCTTGCGTACCAGGGCCTGGATGCCGGAGACGGTGTAGGGGGTGGAGAAGTCGTATTTCTTCTTGCGCTCCTCGCTGATGGTCACCTGATTGATCACCACATCCAGGCGACGTGACTCAAGGGCGGCCAACAGGCCGTCCCACTTGCCGGGCTGGATCTTGGCATCGACGCCCAGTTCCTTGGCCAGGGCCTTGGCGAAGTCCACTTCGAAACCGGTCAGCTGGCCCTGCTCGTCCTGGAAGCTGAAGGGCGGGTAGGTACCCTCCAGCCCGACGACGAGCTGGCCGCGCTGCTTGACGGTCTGCAGCAGGTCTTCGGCCTGAGCGGTGGCCTGGTGCGCCAGGCCCAGGGCCAGCAACAGGGCAGCACTACGGAACAGACGCTGGGAGAGAGGTTTGCGCATGAGGTGATCCTTGAGTGTATGAGGGTGCGCCACTATGAGGGTGTCTGATCTGACATCCCAAGTCCGAAAACTGCTGACGTTATGCCATCGCCCAGTCAGTTGGCTAGCCGATCAAGCCAACCAATCGCCGTAGGCAAAGGTGCCCGGCGCCCCGCCGGTGTGCAGGAACACCACTGGCCCGGGTGGCAAGGCATCGGTAGTCACCAGGTCCAGCAGGCCGGCCATGGCCTTGCCGGTATAGACCGGATCCAGCACCAGGCCTTCCAGGCGGCCCAGGCAGCGGATGGCGGCCAGGGTGCCGGGATTGGGTTCGCCATAGCGTGGGCCAAAGTAGCCGTCGCGCAACACCGGGGGATCCTCAGGCGCGGTGACTTCCAGCAGCTCGGCGAGTTGTTGGCGCAACAGGGTCACCTTGGGCAACTGCTCGGCCTGAGTGCGTGAGACGGTGATGCCGATCACCGGCATGCCCGGTCGCAGATGATGGAAGGCGAGGTCCAGCCCGGCCTGGGTGCCGGCGCTGCCGGAGGCGAGAATGACGGCGGCCGGTTGCAGGTTCAGGGCATCCAGTTGCCCGGCCAGCTCCAGGCCGGCGCGGACATAGCCGAGAGCACCCAGGGCGCTTGAACCGCCGATGGGGATCACACGTGGCGTGCGCCCCTGCTGGCGCAGACGCTCGGCCTCGGCTTCCAGCTGATTGAGCGGATCATCGAGGGCCGCGACCGAACGGATCTGGGCGCCAAACAGCTCCAGTAGAAGGCGATTGCCGCCGTGCAGATAACCGGGATCTGTTGTGCCGAGGGGATTTTCCAGCAGGGCCACGCACTCCAGCCCCTGCTGGGCCGCGACGGCCGCGGTCTGGCGAACGTGGTTGGACTGGATGGCGCCCGCGGTCACCAGGGTGTCGGCACCTGCAGCCAGGGCCTCGGCGACGAGGTACTCCAGCTTGCGCACCTTGTTGCCGCCCAGGGCCAGGCTGGTGGTGTCGTCGCGCTTGCAATAGATCGGTCGGCCAAGTTCCGCCGACAGCCGTGGCAGGACATCCAGCGGGGTTGCCGAGGGTTGTAGCGTCAGGCGCGGGAAGCGGGCGAGGGCGGTGGCGAGCATGGCGAGGCCTGATGCGGGGAGCGGGTCGTCACTCTAGGCCGAAGCCGCGCTCGCCAGCAATCCTGGCCTCAGGCCAGATCAGGGCGGCGCGCCAGGGCCTGGGGCACCAGGGAGCGCAACAGCACCCCGTAGAGCGGCACGAAGAGCAGCAGGCTGACCGTCAGCTTGACGCCATAGTCGACCAGGGCGATCTCCGGCCAGTGACTGGCCATGAAGGGGTTGTCGCTGCGCCAGAAGGCCACGAAGAAGAAGGCGAGGGTATCGAGCCCATTGCCGAACAGGGTCGAGGCGGTTGGCGCCAGCCACCAGTGGGGTGAGCGCCGCAGCCGGTCGAACACCTGAATGTCGAGCAGTTGGCCGAGCACGTAGGCGCAAAAGCTGGCCAGCGAAATGCGCAGGACAAAGACGTTGACCACGGCCAGCGCCGTCCAGCCCTGGAAGCCGCCGTCCTGGAACAGCACGGAAACCAGGTAGGAGACCACCAGCGCCGGGACCATTACCCGCGCGATGACCTGGCGCGCAGGAGCCTTGCCCATTACCCGGACGGTAAGGTCGGTGGCCAGGAAGATGAAGGGGAAGCTGAAGGCGCCCCAGGTGGTATGCCAGCCGAAGAGCTGCAGCGGGAGCTGCACCAGGTAATTGCTGGCGATGATGATGAGGATGTGGAAACCGACGAGGGCGGCCACCAGGGCACGCCGCGGGGTAGCAGGCAAGGCAGACATGGGCAGTCCTTTTTTGATTACCTGGGGTGAGGGAACCCAGGGCGCTGAGGCGGGGCGGCATTCTACGGATTCACAATGCCCCTGGCGAGTGCGGCCCGGCGGGGGATGACCAAAAGACCCCGTTGAGCGATGGGCAGACCCCTCGGGCTCCTGATAACTTGTACGACTTCCGCACGAACAGAGAGCTTCCAGATGCACTTTCGATCGCTGGGTCGTACCGATCTCAAGGTTAGCGCCATCGCGCTGGGCACCATGACCTGGGGTGAGCAGAACACCGAAGCCGAGGCCTTCGAGCAGCTGCGCGCTGCCAAGGCTGCCGGGGTCAACTTCATCGACACGGCGGAGATGTATCCGGTACCGCCGCGCGCCGAAACCTATACCCGTACCGAAACCATCATCGGCAACTATTTCCGCCAGCAGGGTGACCGCGCCGACTGGATACTGGCCAGCAAGGCGGCCGGTCCCGGGCGCGACATGGACTATATCCGCGAGGGCGGGCTGGCGTTCACCAAGGCCAATCTCACCGCGGCGCTGGATGCCAGTCTCAAGCGCCTCAACACCGACTACCTGGATCTCTACCAGCTGCACTGGCCGGATCGCCGGACGAACTACTTCGGTCAGCTGGGTTATGAGCACAGCGGGGCGGCCTTCACGCCCCTGGAAGAGACTCTCGAAGCCCTCGACGGCCTGGTGCGCGCGGGCAAGGTCCGCCATGTGGGCCTGTCCAACGAGACGCCCTGGGGCGTACAGCAGTTTCTGCACCTGAGCGAGACTCGGGGCTGGCCACGGGTGGTCTCCATCCAGAATCCCTACAACCTGCTCAATCGCAGCTTCGAAGTCGGTCTGGCCGAGCAGGCCATCCGTGAGCAGGTGGGCTTGCTGGCCTATTCGCCGCTCGCCTTTGGCGTGCTGGCCGGCAAGTACCTGCAGGGCGCCCGTCCGGACGGTGCGCGGCTGACCCTGTTCGAGCGCTTCCAGCGCTACAGCAATCCCCAGGCGCAGCGTGCCGCCCAGGCCTATGTCGAGTTGGCGCGGGACCGTGGTCTGGATCCGGCGCAGATGGCCCTGGCTTTCGTTACCAGCCGCCCCTTCGTGACCAGCAACATCATCGGTGCCACCTCGCTCGCCCAGCTGGAAAGCAATCTGGCGAGCAGCGAACTGGTACTGGACAGCGAAACGCTGGCCGCCATCGAAGCCATCCACGTCGCCCAGCCCAATCCGGCGCCTTGATCCACGCGGCATCCCAACGCCCGGGTACAGCACTGTACCGGGCGTGTTTTTTGGGGAGATCCAGTGCCCAACAGGAGCAGCCGGTACGGCTGCGCTCGACAGGGCAGCGGCGCAAGGCCTGCTGACCCTGACGCCTATTAAAACCTTGGCCTTGACGCCCTAGAGTCGGTCGGACCTTTCCTCACGCGTGCAGGTGTCCTGGCGACGATCCGCATGGTCCGGGAGCAGCGGATTCCGTTTCTCGGTACCTGCGGCGGTCTGCAGTATGCCTTGCTGGAATACGCCCACTCGGTGCTGGGCTGGGCCGATGCCGCCCACGCCGAGGAAAATCCACTGACGACACGGGCATTGCTGGCGCCGCTGAGCTGTGCCCGCGTTGAATTTCACAATGAACTCCGTCTGCTAGCGGATTCGCGGCTGATAGGGCTGGACGGAAGCGAGCGGGCCGGGGCTGCCTATCATTGTCGCTTCGGCGTGAATGCCGACTACCTGCCGGCGCTGCTCGCCGCGGGCTGGCGCGTGCTGGCCTGGGATGACGAAGAGCTGCCGGTCGCCTTCGAACTCCAGACCCATCCCTGTCATTTCGGCACCCTCTACCAGCCGGAACGCGAAGCGCTGGCCGGGAAGGTGCCCGTGGCGGTGCGGTCCTGGCTGAAGGCGGTTATCGCCGCCCGGGCAGGGCAGCCATGAGCCGGGTGGCCGTGCCTGAGGACTGTGTGGTCGTCGCCTTCGTCTCACAGCGCGCGGACGAGGATCCCGGCTATGAGCGGATGGCCAGGCGCATGCTGGAGCTGGCGCAGGAGCAGCCGGGCTTTCTGGGGGTGGAGTCGGTGCGTGGCGCCGATGGCCTGGGCATCACGCTGTCCTACTGGGTCGACCAGGCCTCCGCAGCGGCCTGGGGAGCCCATCCGGAGCATCGTGAGGCGCAACGGCTGGGCCATGAACGCTGGTATCGCTGGCATGACACCCGGGTCATGCGGCTGCTGTCGTCGCGGTCCGGGGCCGCCGTCACTCCACCCGAACCGCCCCCAGGGCCGGCGTGACGCGAATCCAGCCGACGCGGCTGTCTTCACCGATCAGCATGACCTTCTTCCAGGGGCGGAAGGGCGCGCTGTCCAGGACCAGGATGCGATCACCGGGGTTGAGCAGGGTGATCAGCTGGCGGTTGGCGACCACGCTACGTTCGGGCATGGAGGGATACTGCATCAACGGAATCTGCCCGCCGCGAATCTGCCAGGTCTCGCCGCTGGAGGCGTTGATGAAGGTGGGCAGGCGCGTCAGCACGATGGCCAGCGCGAAGAACCCCAGCAACAACAGGACGAGGCGATGCGTCACCGTGCGGGCGGCGGCGATATCGGGTGACAGCTTTCCAAGCGAGGACATGGAAAAGGCTCTGGGCGGCAGGACGGTGGAGCTTGAATGCTACCGTCAGGCGGCCAATTGACATCATTCGAATGAACGAAAGGTCAACGGCTACTCATTCGCCAGTGCCAGAGTGTGACCGGCCGCAAAGCAGCCGGCTAGAGAGGTCGCCTCAAGGGGCCAGTTGGCGAGTGACTTCCACGGCCTTGTCGAAGGACGGATAGCCGCTCTTGGCCACGGCGAGCTCCGCATAGGCGCTCTTGTAGGTCTGCGCCTGGATGGGATCCGCCTCGGGCACCAGGAAGGGATCGGTGTACATGCGATAGAGCAGGGCGTACGCCAGGGGATAGTGGTGGCTGGCCGACGTGTTCAGCAGTTCCAGCACATCGTCGGTCTGCGGCCCCTGCTTGATGGCCACCACCGCCCGGTAGAATTCCACCTCCCCATCGGCACTGCTGCCACCGTTGCGCAACAGGAGGGCATCCGCGAGCTTGAGCTGTTCTTCACTGCCGCCCAGCACCAGCAGCTTGGCCTGCAAGAGGTCGTTCTGGCGCAGCAGGGCGGTCTGTTCCGCGGTCAGCGGGCGCGTCTCCTCGGCCTCGTGGTGACCGCCCAGGGAGCAGCCGGCGAGGGAAACACACAGCAACGGGAGCATCCATTTCTTCATATCGAGATCTATCCGCGGAGTCGTGACGCTGGTTCCAAACTTTGGACGATAGCAGTTCTTTGGCGCTTTGCGCAGAACCGGAAGCCAATCCTGGAGTCGTATCCGCACGTCCACTGAGCGCCCATGCCTGGCTATTTCCAGCGTCGCGCGCTTCGGGCATTGTATGCGACAAGCGGCTGGATAGACCGCCGTTCGTTTCGCCTTCACGTACAGATCAAAGGACTCCCATGATCACCAAATGTCTGTTTCCGGCAGCCGGCTATGGCACTCGTTTTCTCCCCGCGACCAAGGCCATGCCCAAGGAAATGCTGCCCATCGTGAACAAGCCTCTGGTGCAGTACGCCGTGGAGGAAGCTCTGGAGGCGGGCCTGCATCAAATCGGAATCGTCACCGGCCGTGGCAAGCGTTCGCTGGAAGACCATTTCGACATCAGCTACGAGCTGGAAAGCCAGATCAAGAACACCGACAAGGAAAAGTACCTGGTCGGCATTCGTAAACTGATCGACAACTGCACCTTCTCCTACACCCGTCAGGTGGAGATGAAGGGCCTGGGCCACGCCATCCTGACCGGCCGTCCGCTGATCGGTGACGAGCCCTTCGCCGTGGTGCTGGCGGACGACCTTTGCCTGAACCTCGATGGCGACAGCGTCCTCAAGCAGATGGTCAAGCTCTACAACCAGTTCCGTTGCTCCATCGTGGCCATCCAGGAAGTCCCGGCCAACGAGACCAACAAGTACGGTGTGATCGCCGGCGAGATGATCCGTGACGACATCTACCGCGTGAACAACATGGTCGAGAAGCCCAAGCCGGAAGATGCCCCTTCCAACCTGGCGATCATCGGTCGCTACATCCTGACGCCGGACATCTTCGACCTGATCGAACAGACCGAGCCGGGCAAGGGTGGCGAGATCCAGATCACCGACGCCCTGATGAAGCAGGCCCAGGACGGTTGCGTGCTGGCCTACAAATTCAAGGGTCAGCGATTCGATTGCGGTAGCGCGGAAGGCTTCGTCGAAGCCACCAACTTCTGCTTCGAGAATCTATACAAGGCGCTGTAAGCCGCTGCGTGCAGTCGAGAAGGCCACCTGCGGGTGGCCTTGTCGTTTCTGGCGGCTGGCCACTGGCACCGCGCCAGGGGTGGCTTGCGTTATGCTGACGCCAGCAGCAGCAGAGAGAAAGCTTCATGACGACCTATGATTTCGACCTCTTCGTGATAGGCGCCGGTTCGGGCGGGGTGCGTGCCGCACGCTTCGCCGCCGACCTCGGTGCCCGGGTGGCGGTAGCGGAAAGCCGCTACCTGGGTGGCACCTGCGTCAACGTGGGCTGCATGCCCAAGAAATACTTCATCTACGGCGCCTCCTTTCGCGATGAATTTCGCCAGGCGCGTGGCTATGGCTGGGATGCCGAGGTGCCGGCCTTCGATTGGAATACCCTGGTCGCCAGCAAGGACCACGAGATCCGCCGGCTGAATGGCATCTACCGGGCGCTGCTGGTCAACAGTGGGGTGACCCTGCTGGAAGCCCACGCGCGCATCCTCGACCCCCATACCGTCGAGGTGGAAGGCCAGCGCTACCGGTGCGAGCGCATCCTCATCGCCACCGGTGGCTGGCCGGACGTACCCGACTTCCCGGGGCGCGAGCACGCCATCACCTCGAACGAGGCGTTCTATCTGCCTGAGCTGCCCAAGCGGGTCGTGGTGGTGGGCGGTGGCTACATCGCCGTGGAATTCGCATCGATCTTCCAGGGCCTCGGCGCCAAGACCACCCTGTTGTATCGCCGGGAGCTGTTCCTGCGTGGCTTCGACCGCGGGGTGCGCGAACATCTGCGCGACGAGATGCTCAAGCGTGGCCACGACCTGCAATTCAACGCCGACGTGGCGCGGATCGACAAGGCCGCCGATGGCAGCCTGCAGGTGACGCTCAAGGACGGTCGCGTCCTGGAAGCCGATTGCGTCTTCTACGCCACCGGCCGCCGGCCGATGCTGGATGACCTGGGCCTGGAAAACACGGGCGTCGCCCTAGACGAGCGCGGCTTCATCGAGGTGGGCGAGACCTTCCAGACCTCCGAGCCCTCGATCTATGCCATCGGCGACGTCATTGGCCGGGTGCAGCTGACTCCCGTTGCCCTGGCCGAAGGCATGACCCTGGCGCGCCACCTGTTCAGTCCGGACAGCTATCGTCCACTGAACTACGACCTGATCGCCAGCGCCGTCTTCAGCCTGCCCAACCTGGCCAGCATCGGCCTGAGCGAGGAGGAGGCCCGCGAACGGGGCCATCGCCTGAAGATCTTCCAGAGCAGCTTCCGGCCGACCAAGCTCAGCCTGACCGAGGTGCAGGAGCGCACCCTGATGAAGCTGGTGGTGGATGCCGACAGCGATCAGGTACTGGGCTGCCACATGGTCGGACCGGATGCCGGCGAGCAGATCCAGTGCCTGGCCATCGCCCTCAAGGCCGGGGCGACCAAGGCCTGCTTCGACGATACCCTGGGCATCCATCCCACGGCAGCGGAGGAGTGGGTGACGATGCGCAAGCCGGTCCGCGAGGACGAGGCGCGCTAGGCAGGCGCCTCACCTTCAGTAGATCACTTGGAAAGCGGCGCCGCGACGGGCGCGGCTTCCACCGCCTCACGCCGGGCATAGCGCTGCGCCAGCACCGCGCAGACCATCAGCTGGATCTGGTGGAACAGCATGATCGGCAGCAGCACCGGACCCATGGTGCTGCCGGCGAACAGCACCTTGGCCATGGGTACGCCCGTGGCCAGGCTCTTCTTGGAGCCGCAGAAGACCACGGTGATCTCGTCTTCCTTGCTCATGCCCAGCAGCCGTGCGCTGTAACAGGTGGCGAGCAGCACCAGGGTCAGCAGGGTCGCGCAGATGAACACCAGGCCCACCAGCGACAGCATCGGCGTTTCTCGCCACAGGCCTTCGATCACCGCGGCACTGAAGGCGGTATAGACCACCAGCAGGATGGAACCCTGGTCGACGAACTTGAGCTTGCCCTTGTGGCGGTCCACCCAGTGGCCGATGACCGGGCGCAGCAGCTGGCCGGCGACGAAGGGCAGCAGTAACTGGACGCAGATCTTGACGATGGCGTCCAGGGTGCTCTGGCCGTCAGAGCCGCCATGGGCGTCGAGCAGCAGCCGTACCAGCAGCGGCGTGAGGAAGATACCTAGCAGGCTGGACAGGGAGGCACTGCAGACCGCCGCCGACACATTGCCGCGGGCCATGGAAACGAAGGCAATGGAAGACTGCACCGTGGCCGGCAGGGCGCACATGAACAGCACACCAAGGTAGAGCTCCGGCGTCACCAGGGGCGCCAGCAGCGGCTGCAACGCCCACCCGAGCAGTGGAAAGGTGACGAAGGTGAAGGCAAACACCAGCAGGTGCAGCCGCCAGTGGGTGATGCCCGCCACCAGTGCCTGGCGGGACAGCTTGGCGCCGTGCAGGAAGAACAGCAGGCCGATGGCGATGTTGGTCACCACGTTGGCGATCTGGGCCGCGAGGCCGCGGCAGGGCAGCACGCTGGCGAGGATCACCGTGGCGACCAACAGCAGGGTAAAGTTATCGGGCATCAGGCGGGGACGAGCCATGGTCTCTCTCGGGTTGTCTGCGAATAGCCTCAAGGCTATCGTCTCCTGATCGAGCCGACTAACGCGAAAAGCCCCAATGATGTCGTCAAACGGACAGTCTGCGGTCGAACGTCCCGTTCCCGAACTCACCAACCTGCCACGGCGCCTCTATGCCCGGGTCGAATCCCTGGCGCAACCCGCCTGGACGCCCTGGCACCGGCACCCCTGGGGGCAGCTGTCCTATGCCATCAGGGGTGTGCTGACGGTGACCACGGCCGAAGGCAGCTACGTGGCACCGCCACAGCGGGCGGTGTGGATCGCCGCCGATGTCGAGCACCAGGTGCGCTCTTCGCCCAAGGCCGAGATGCGCAGTCTCTATGTGGGCGCCGAGGCAGCGCCCTACGTAGGCGAGCGCTGTCGGGTGGTGGCGGTGAGTCCGTTGATTCGCGAGCTGATCAAGACCTTCAGTGGCTTCGCCCGGGAGTATGACGAGGCAGGGCCCGAGGGTAGGCTGGTGTCGGTGATGCTGGACCAGTTGCAGGCGGCGCCGGAAGTGGGGCTGTCCCTGCCAGCGCCGCAGGACGGTCGGTTGCGTCTGCTGTGCGAGGCGCTGGCGGCCAATCCGTCGGACGAACGCACCCTGGCGCAGTGGTCAGGGGTGCTGGGAGCTTCGGAAAAGACCCTGAGTCGGGCCTTCCTGCGTGATACCGAGTTGACCTTCCGAACCTGGCGGCAGCGGTTGCGGCTGATCAGTGCGCTGGAGCGCCTGGAGCAGGGCGTTGCGGTCACGGAAGTCGCCCTGGACTGCGGCTACAACTCACCGTCGGCCTTTATCGCCGCCTTTCGCCGGCAGTTCGGCGCGACACCCGGGGCTTTCGCCTTGGGCGTCTAGGGATCAGGCGGTGGCGCCGAGCAGGCTCAGGTAATCACCAAAGCCACCCCGGGCGCGGCAATCCAGCCGCGAGCTGGTACGGACGCGTACGCTGTTGCTCCAGGCGATCCGCGCGCCCTGGGTCTTGAGCGCCGTGACCAGGGTGACGTCCTCGTCCACGGTCATGGACGGGAAGCCCCCAGCCTGCAGATAGGCCGTCGCCGAGATGCCGAAGTTGGCACCATGGATGTGCTGATGGCCTTCACGGTCATGATAGGCCGCCTCGTAGCGGGCTCTCAGGCTGGGCGAATGGGGAGCCCAGTCGTCCACCTCGACTACGCCACAGACCGCGTCGGCACCATAGGCGAGCTGGGCGGCGAACCAGTCCGGCGCCACCTCGGAGTCCGCATCGGTGCAGGCCAGCCAGCGGGCGCCGCGTTGGATCAGATGGGCCGCGCCCGTCGCCCGGGTCAGGCCCACGTTGCACGCCCAGACCTCCAGGGCGGTCACCGGCAGACGCCGGACGATGTCGGCGGTGCCATCGGTGCAGCTGTCCAGGACGATGACGATCTGGACCTCTTCACCCAGCAGGGCCGGATGCCGTGCGGCGCGTAGAACGGATTGCAGACAGCGTTCGACGTGTTGCTCTTCGTTATGGGCAGGTATCACGGCACCTATCATAGAAGCTGCTCCCGGCGGGCGACGGAGGTGGGGTCGGAGGACCAGAGGGTAAGAACGAAATCGGCTTCTTCGAGCTGGCTCAGGCGGTGCAGGCCGGGCAGGGCGGCTATTCGCGCGTGGACCTGGTCGCCGGTCAGGGCGCACCCCTCGATGGGATGGCGCCAGTGGCAGCCGAGCAGTACGCCGCCAGGGAGCAGGGCACGTTGCGCCTGCGCCAGCAGGGTGTCGAGACCGTCAGCGCCGAGGTAATAGCCGATCTCGCTGATGACGATGAGATCGAAGCTGCCTTGCGGCCATGCGCCGGGCAGCAGCAGATGACGCACCTCGACATGGCTCTGGTCGGCCAGGCGTTCGCTGGCGGTGGCCACCGCCGAGGCGTTGCCGTCGCTCACCAGCAGCCGGTCGCAGCGCTCGGCCAGGCGGCGTGACAATTCGCCGGTAGAGCAACCGGGTTCATAGCCCTGGGCGTAGCGTTGATGAGGCAGCATGGCCAGGGTCAGGTCGCGCTTGCGCGCTTCGTACCAGCGGTGGCGATAGTCCCAGGGGTCTTCACTGTCGGCGTAGAGCGAGTCGAAATAGCTCATGGAGACGGTCATGTGAGGTAGACCTCCCAGGCACGCGTCAGGCGGGTGACGACGGTGTCCGGCAGAATCGGCCCCTGGCCCGTGCTGCTGTCCTCGGTCAACTGACTGCCGAAGGCATTCACCGCCTGCTTCTTGAGCGCCACGACGTCGTCTTGCAGATCGAGGCGCTGGGCGCGGGCCCAGGGTACCCGGGCATCGCCGGGCGCCGCCCAGTGCCAGGTCCAGATCGGCACCTCGATGCAGCGGGCTCCCCGTACCCGGCAGGCTTCCACCGCGGCGCGGCCGGTGGCCTCGTGATCGGGGTGACCATCCAGGCGCCAGGTGGCGAAGACCACGTCCTCGGGCGTGAAGAAATCAAGCAGGCGTTGGCACAGGAGGTCTTCCTGCTCGCTCACCTGGCCATCGGGGATCGCCAGCCGGGTCACGGTGGTACGCTCCAGCTGCAGACGGCGCAGGGCTTCGCGGGTTTCCAGTGGTCGAGTGTTGCGTAGTCGGCTGGCTGGCCACAGCGTCGATTGCGGATGGCTACCATCGCCGTCGGTGACCGCTACCAGCGCCAGGCGCCGACCCAATTCGCCCAGCAGGCAGAGCAGCCCGCCGCAACCGAGAATTTCATCATCCGGGTGAGGGGCGACGACCACCGCCCGGTGCCCCGGTGGTACCAGCTGGGAAGCTTCCACGGCCGGCATGTCGGCAAAGCCGCTCCACTGCAGCCAGGCTTCGGCTGTGGTGCCTGTTCCTTGAATCTGACGATCACCTACAGTTGCCAAGGAGCACCCTCCAGCAGATTGAGATCACCCAGCACGGCCAGGTCGCGTTCGGCGTGGCTCTGGCGTAGATAGACGGGCAGATCCGCCATATGGCGCGCGCAATAGGCGTCACGACACAGCGGGGCGGCGCCAAAGGCGCGACCGGCATGGCGAATAACGATCTCCGAGCACTGTTCCACCACGGCACGTAACTGGCAGATGGGATAGCGGGCATCTGCGGTGGGTTCGCGATCTATCCAGGCGGCCGCCTGGCGAAGCGCGGTCGCCGCGCCAAGCAGGGCGGCGTCCACATGCCCCAGGTGGGCCAGGGCGTGAGGTTCGCGATGGCGCTTGCAATGGGCCCGCAAGGTATCGGCCAAGGCGGTAGCCGAGCCATACCAGCAGGCCGCGATGCCGCCACCGCCATGCCAGAAGCCGGGACGATGCAGATAGCGACCCGGCGCACCAACGAGAACGCCCGCGGCGCCGTCGAACAGGACGTCGACGCTACCGGTGGCCTGCATGCCGACGGCGCGCCAGCCGTCCTGGGTCACCTCGACGCCGGGTTGATTCATTTCCACGGCGACCAGCATCGGATGATCGTCCATCCAGGCGGTCACCAGCGCGTGGCTGACCAGTGAAGCGCCCGAGCACCAGGACTTGCGGCCATGCAGGGTGACCATGCTGTCGGCGCCATAGCGGACCAGCAGGCGTGCATCCGGCGGTTCGGCCGCCCAGACACCCCAGAGGCTGTCGGGCAATGGCACGAAACCATCCAGTTCGCTCAGGATGGCGAGGGCATCGGTGTGGCCTTCGTACAGCTTGACCAGACCTAGGTCGTGATTGGCCACCTTGGCCAGGGCGCGCCAGCGATCCAGGGTCTTACCCTGGCCTGGCAGCGGCAGGCGGTCGAGACCACGCTGATTGAGAATCTGGAGGCGGTGTTGCAGCAGTACAGGAGTGACCTCTTCATAGGCCCACTCGTCCAGGGTGTCCTGAAGGCTATCCAGATCGATCGACATCGGCTCCATCCCGTGGCTGGCGACGGCGCTGTCCACGACAACGCTCGTTAGTGCAGACCACGGGTAGCGATAAGGGGTTTCGCTTAGGCGGTACGTTGGCCGACGATAGGCGCGTCGCTAATCCGCGCCCAAACGTTCGCGCCGCGCCCGGGTAAGCCCCTGGCGCACCTTCGCATATCCCGCCCAAGGGTCGTCCTTGAGCCCTTCGATGCGCTGCAGCAGGGTATCGAGGCGCCATTGGTCGCTGGCCTGGAGGGTCGACAGCTCGTCGCGGGCAATGGGTACCGAAACGCCGAGGTGCGGCCGGGCGCGCAGGGAAAAGGCGCTGACCGTGGTGGCGCCATGGCGGTTGCGCAGGTAGTCGACGAAGATCCGGCCCTGCCGATTCTGCGCGCCCATCTTGGCGGCAAAGAGCTTGGGCAGGGTAGTGGCCAGGTGCTGCGCCGCGGCCTGGGCGAAGCCCTTGACCGTTTCCCAGTCCTGCCGGCGATCCAGGGGGACCACCAGGTGCAGGCCGCGACCGCCGCTGGTCTTGACGAAGGCCTGCAGCCCCAGCTCGTCGAGGAGAGTGAGCACCAACTCCGTCGCCTCCACCATGCGTGACCAAGGCAGGGCGGGATCAGGGTCGAGATCGAGGATGAAGCGGTCGGGTCGGTCGATGCGGTCGGCGGTGGCGTTCCAGGTGTGGAATTCCACGGTACCCATCTGGGCGGCACCGATGAGGGCATCGCGGCTGTCGATGACCATCAACGGCGCATGACCGGGATCGAGCTCCGTATCCAGTTCGCGGATGTGGGGAATGGCCAGGGTCTGCTTGTGCTTCTGGAAGATCTGCTCGCCGGCGATGCCTTCGGGGGTACGCACCAGCGCTACGGGGCGGTCGGCCAGATGGGGCAGCATCCAGTCCGCCACGGCTTCGTAATACCGGGCGACGTCTAGCTTCGTCGCGCCGCTGGCCTCGTCGATCACTCGCCCCGGATGGCTGATACGCACGCCAGCTACGGTGGCATCCTTGGACGTGCGCGAGGATTTTCGGCTAGAGGAGGATGAAGGGCCGGATCGTTCAGCTTCGCGCGCTGGTGCCGCTTCTTCCAGTCCAATCTCCTGGGCTGGCTTGTCCTCGCGCAAACCGTGGAAGACGCCCTGACGGACGATGCGATCCTGGGTCATCTCGGCATAGGCGATCTCGCACAGCTGTTCCGGCTTCAGCCAGGTCACCTCGCGATAGGCGGCGCCCTTGGGCGGATCCACCACCGGTGGCCGTTCTACGATCAGCGGCTGGAATCTGGCGTGCAACTGCTTGAGCATCGCCGCGGTGAAGCCGGTGCCGACCTTGCCGGCATAGTGCAGCGCTCCCTGCTCATCATGCAGCGCTACCAGGAGGGCGCCCAGGTGCTGGCGACCCCCTTTGGGTGGGGTATAGCCGACGATGATGAATTCCTGGCGATGGGCACACTTGAGCTTGATCCAGTCCTTGTTGCGGCGGGAGCGATAGGGGCTGCCGAGGCGCTTGCCGATCACGCCTTCCAGACCAAGTTCGCAGGCGCTGGCCAGGATGCGATCGGCCGGTACCTCGAAGGCGGCGGAAAAGCGCAGCAGGTCGCTCTCGTTGCTGTTCTCCAGCAGTTTGCCCAGCAGCTCACGGCGTTGCTCGACCGGGACCTCGCGCAAATCCGCGCCGTTGAGATAGGGCAGGTCGAAGAGGTAATAGGCGATACGGCTGTCCTTGCCGGTCTCGAAGGCATTCTGCAGCGCCTGGAAGCTGGAGACCCCATGGGCGTCATTGACCACGATCTCGCCGTCCAGCCAGGCATTGTCGAGGCCAAGGGCGGCGAGGGCCTTGGCCTGGTCCGGCAGGCGCTCGGTCCAGTCGTTACCGCTGCGGGTGAACAGACTGACCGCGCTGCCCTCGATATGGGCGAGCAGACGATAGCCGTCGTATTTCACCTCGTACAGCCAGTCTCCCGCCGGTGGGCTGTCGACCAGGGTCGCCAGCTGGGCCTCCAGGGTCGCCGGCAGGTCGGCCTTTCGAGCCTTGGCGGTGGTCTTGCGCGCTGGCGCCTTGGGGCTGGCCGCTTGGGTGGAAGCCTTGGCTTCCTTGGCCTTGGTACCCTTGGCCAGGCGCGGCAGGGTCTTGTCGCTCAGTACGCTGTCAGGCGCCTCCACCGTGATGTCGTACTCGGCGGTTTCCCGTGCCTGATCGTCGCGCTCCTTGATCAGCAGCCACTGGGGCTTGTCGCTATGGCCCCGCAAGCGGGTGCGTACCAGGGTCCAGTGGCCACGGAGCTTTTCGCCCCTGAGCTCGAACTTGAGCTTGCCAGCGGCATAGGCTTGCGCAGGATCGCCGTCGGCCTGCCATTCGCCGCGATCCCAGACGATGACATCGCCTGCGCCATACTGGCCTTCGGGAATGCTGCCCTCGAAGCCACCGTAGGCGATCGGATGGTCCTCCACCTGGACCGCCAAGCGCTTTTCACCGGGGTCCAGGCTGGGGCCCTTGGGCACCGCCCAGCTCTTGAGCGTACCGTCCAGTTCCAGGCGGAAGTCATAGTGCAAGCGGCGCGCATCGTGCTTCTGGATGACGAAGCTCAGGGCACCCTTGGCCTTGCGCCGACGCGGGCTGTCCTCGTCACGCGGCTCGGCGGTGATATCGAAGTTGCGCTTGCGGTTGTATTCGCTGGACGAACTGGCCATGGCGGCGCTCCTCACTTGGCCTTGCGCGTACGGCTGGCAGCCGGGCTGCGCCGGCTAGTCGAGCGGCTCGCGCTCTTGGGCTTGGGCGCATCCTTGGTCTTGTCCTTCTTGCCACCCAGGCTGCGGCGCAGCAGTTCGGTCAGATCGATGACATCGGCACCGCTGTCATCGGCCTCGGGTTCCGCGGCGACGGCTTCGAGCTTGCCGTCCTTGAGCTTGCGCTCGACCAGGGCCATGACGTTGTCCTTGAAGGTGTCATGGTACTGGTCCGGGTCCCATTGCTCGGTCATGTCGGCCACCAGGCGCTGGGCCATGTCCACCTCCTTCTTGGTGACCTTGGCGTCCAGGCCTTCGAGCCCCACGTCTTCGACGGATCGAACCTCGTCGGCCCAGCGCAGGGTGTTGAGCACCAGGGCGTTGCCCAGGGGCATGATCACCGCCAGGTGCTGCTTGGAGTGCATCACCAGGTTGGCCACCCCGACCTTGCCAGCGGCGCTCAGGGTATCCCTGAGCAAGGCATAGACCTTCTCGCCATTCTTGTCCGGCGCCAGGTAGTAGGGCTTCTCGAAGTGCAGGATGGAGATCTCCCGGGCTTCGACGAAGGTGAGGATGTCGATGGTGCGCGTGGCCTCGGGGAGGGCATTGTGGATTTCGTCCTCACTGAGCACCACGTACTTGCCCTTGCCATGTTCGACCCCCTTAACGATGTGCTCGCTGGGCACCTCCTTGCCGGTGGTCTTGTTGATGCGCTTGTAGCCCACCGGGTCGAGACTGCGCTCGTCCAGCCAATCGAAATCGATGCCCGACTGCCGGGTCGCCGAAACGACCGATACGGGGATGTGCACCAGGCCGAAGCTGACGGCGCCTTTCCAGATCGAGCGGGGCATGAGCATTCTCCATAAGGGGGTATCCCTTATGGATAGGCCGGCGCTCCCGGGGGTTCCGCCGCTGGGGAACCCCGCTCCGTCGTTGGGTTCTACCCCCGGAACGACGATTTCGCCGTCACAGGCGCAGGATAGAGAGGAGCAGGGCGTGGACAGTGTCGATCAAGAGGTTTTGCGCAAGACCCTGGCCTGGCGACGGGAGGGTCATGGCGTGAGCCTGTTCACCGTGGTCCAGACTTGGGGCAGCTCGCCACGCCCGCCGGGCGCCATGCTGGCGCTGCGTGACGATGGTCAGGTCTGCGGCTCGGTCTCCGGCGGTTGCATCGAAGACGATCTCATCGCCCGGCTCCACGCGGGCCAGTTCGCTGGCGACCGTCCCGAAGTGATCACCTATGGTGTTTCGGGCGACGAAGCCGCGCGTTTTGGATTGCCCTGTGGCGGCACCCTGCGCCTGGTGCAGGAGCGAGTCGCGGATGCCGACTGGGTGGCGCAGCTGCTGGAGCGGTGCGAGCATCACCAACTGGCGTTGCGCGAACTGGACCTGGCGACTGGCGAAGTGCGTATTTCCAGCGCCGAGTGCGATGAGCCGGTTTCCCTGGACGAGCAGCTGCTGCGACTGGTGCACGGACCGCGCTGGCGGCTGTTGCTCATCGGTGCCGGTCAGCTGTCGCTCTATGTCGCCGACATGGCCGCCATGCTCGATTTCGAGGTGCTGGTTTGCGATCCCCGCGAGGAGTTCCGCCAGGGGTGGGAGACGCGCCAGGCGCGCTTCATCTCCGGCATGCCAGACGACGCCGTGCTGTCGATCCGGCCAGACGAGCGCACCGCGATAGTGGCCCTGACCCATGACCCTCGGCTGGATGACCTGGCACTGCTGACCGCGCTGCAATCCGATGCCTTCTACGTGGGGGCACTGGGCTCGCTGCGCAACAACGACAAACGCCGCGATCGTCTGCTGCAACTGGACGTACCGGTGGCCGCCATCAATCGGCTGCATGGCCCCATCGGCCTGCACATCGGCAGCCATACACCGCCCGAAATCGCCCTGTCGCTGCTGGCGGAGATCGTGGCGGTCAAGAATGGCATCGCCCTGACCCAGAAAAAGCGCGCCCTGGTGGCGGTGGAGCAGGTCGCCTAGGGATGGCATCGGTACAGGTGCTGATCCTGGCGGCTGGTGTCGGCAGTCGTTTTCGCGCGGCAGGCGGCGGCGACAAGTTGCAGGCGATGCTGCCTGGCGCGTCTCAACTGAGCGTATTGCAAACGACCTTTCGCCTCTGGAGGGGCCTGGGTCTGCCGTGCCTGGCCGTGGTCTCGGATAGCGTCCCCTGGCGCGCGGAGCTGGCGCTCCAGGAAGGGCTGCAGGTCTTGAGCCTGCCCACCACCGGCATGGGCGACAGCCTGGCCGCCGCAGTACAGGCGACCCCAACGGCAACAGGCTGGTTGGTCGCACTCGGTGATATGCCCTTCGTCCAGCCATCGACGGCTCGCCAGCTGCTGGAACTGCACGAGCCCGGGCGTATCGTCGTGCCCCGGAATCAGGGGCGGCGCGGTCATCCGGTGCTCTTTGGTCGGAATTTTGCCGCTGGGCTGAGCGAGCTCCAGGGTGACGAAGGAGCGAAACGGCTCCTGCGCCAAGGCCAGGTGCTAGAGCGGGAGGTCATGGATCCCGGCATCCACTGCGACATCGACACCCCTGCCGATCTGGAAAAACTGGCCCCGGTCAGCCCCGAACTTCCCCGAATCGCTGTTCTTCCAACGCAGGAGAACGCTATTTGGAGCAAGACGATCATGAACACCATCGAGTCCATGCTGGACTATCTCAAGGATCACGAGCTGCAGCTCACCACGGCGGAATCCTGCACCGCCGGCAAGGTGGTCGGACTATTGTCGGAAATCCCTGGCAGCGGGAGCTGCATCGAGTCCGGCTACGTCGTCTACTCGCCCGAAGCCAAACAGCGGCTGTTGGGTGTCAAGCCCGAGACCATCGAACGCTACAACCTCACCAGTGAAGAGGTCGCGCGGGAGATGGCCGAGGGCGCGCTGCGCGACAGCCCAGCCCAGATAGCCATCGCTAATACCGGTCTGGCCGGCCCAGGGGGTGCCGACGGCATCGCCCAGGGAACCGTCTGTTTCGCCTGGGGCTACCGGGTGAACGAAGACATCGTGCTCTATTCCGAAACGCGGCTTTTCCCAGGCGATCGGGAGGCGGTACAGCTGGCCGCCGCCCGTCATAGTCTTGATGCCGTGGTGCCCTATCATCAACGTCTTGAACGCGAATCCAAGGAGAACGCCCGATGACCGAAGCCCTTCAGCGCGACATCATCCAAGCCTTGCAGGTCCCAGAGCATTTCGATCCGGCCGAGGAAGCGGAGCGTCGCATCCAGTTTCTCAAGGATTATCTGCTGAACAGCCAACAGGAAAGCTATGTACTGGGCATCAGCGGCGGCGTGGATTCCTCCACCGCTGGCCGTCTGGCCCAATTGGCCGTGGCGCGGGCGCGAGAAGAGAGCGGCAACGCTCGCCTGAGATTCATCGCCATGCGCCTGCCCTATGGGGTCCAGCGCGATGAGGAAGATGCCCAGCGCGCGCTTGCATTCATCCAGCCCGATGAGACCCATACCGTCAACATAAAGCCCGCCAGCGACGCCATGCTTGCCTCGGTCCGAGAAGCCAAGGTGGCCTTCAATGACGAGCTCCATGAAGACTTCACCTTGGGAAACATCAAGGCGCGTCAGCGCATGATCGCCCAGTACGCCGTCGCCGGGGCGCGCCGGGGCCTGGTGATAGGGACCGACCATGCGGCAGAGGCCCTGATGGGTTTCTATACCAAGTTCGGTGATGGCGCCTGTGACCTCACCCCCTTGCACGGCCTCAACAAGCGGCGGGTACGGGCCGTGGCCGAGTGGCTGGGCGCGCCTGACGATCTGGTGCACAAGGTGCCCACCGCTGATCTGGAATCCCTGTCGCCAGGCAAGGCCGACGAAGATGCCTTTGGCATCACCTATGCGGAAATCGACGATTTCCTTGAAGGCAAGGCAGTGAGTCCGGCGACCCTGGAGATCATCCTCAACACCTACCGCCGTAGCGCACACAAGCGCGATTTGCCCTATACGCCTTTTCATTGATTTCAATGGCTTAGGCTACTTAGTTTAGGTGGATACTCATCTGTAGGGCCATTGCTCGGGTGTTCAGGCGCGACGCTTCGGTGCGGTGCGGTCGATACCGAAGCGTTCGCTCTACAGGCTATAAAAGACTTTAGATTTCTTGTTCAAGCTGTTGAATAATAAGGTTTTATTAGTATTTTTCGAAAGTCTCAGTCATCGCTGTTCGGCTGAACTTTTGCGCGTCGCCGGCGCTCAGACTCTTTCAGACATACCCGCGTGAGCGATTCCGGTAGCAGTAGGGCCGCGGCTGTCAGGAGTTGTGCCTTTCAAGGCATTACTGTGGACTATCGCCCCCCTGTCCCAGGGGGGCGGCCAGCCGGGTCTCTTTGGCGGTAAGCCAAGCAGTAGCGGGTTCATGACCTAGGTCGCATCGCTTGGGCGTTGCGGCCTTTCACGCGTCTCTAGATGGAGTCAGGCTCGATGTCGAACACCGATCTCCCCGGTTCTTTTTCCACGCTTTCCCTCGATCCCGCCACGGCTGCCCAGACCCCACGCATTGCCATCGAGTCGGTAACGCCGACCGTCGACAATGGCCAGTTTCCCGCCAAGGGTATCGCCGGCCGGGTCATTGAGGTGACCGCCAAGATCTTCGCCGACGGCCACGACAAGCTGGCCGCCACTGTGCTCTGGCGGCAGGAGGGTGAGGAGAACTGGCAGCAGGCTCCGTTGACCCTGGAAACCAACGACCTGTGGCGGGGCCGCTTCACGCCGCCAGCGGTGGGTCGCTATGAATTCGTTGTCCAGGCCTGGTGGGACGTCTGGGGTACCTATCGCTACGAGATCGAAAAGAAGTACGCCGCGGGCGTCGGGCTGAACCTGGAGTTGCAGGAGGGCCGTATCCATGTGGAGCAGGCGCTGTCCCGCGCCGAAGGCGAGCAGCGTGGTCCCCTGGAGGCCCTGCTGCAGCGGCTGGATCAGGCCGGTAGCGAAGGTGACAAGGTCGCCGTGCTGCTGGCGGGCGAGGCGAGCCAGGCGATGACGCCGGTGGATGCCTATGTCCATCTGACCCACAGCATTGAATATCCGCTGGACATCGAGCGGGTTCGTGCCGAGTTCGCCAGCTGGTACGAACTCTTTCCGCGTTCCATCACCGACGATCCCCAGCGTCACGGCACCTTCCGCAACGTGATCGGCGAATTGCCGCGCGTGCGCGACATGGGTTTCGATGTGCTGTATTTCCCACCGATCCACCCGATCGGCCTGGCGCACCGCAAGGGTAAGAACAACACCCTGGGCGCCGGTGCCGATCAGCCGGGCAGTCCCTATGCCATCGGCAGCCCGGATGGCGGTCACGATGCCGTGCATCCGGAGTTGGGTAACCTGGACGACTTCCGTGCCCTGGTGGCCGCGGCGGCCGACCATGGCCTGGAGATCGCACTAGACTTCGCCATCCAGTGTTCGCCTGATCACCCCTGGCTGCAGGAGCATCCGGGCTGGTTCTCCTGGCGTCCCGACGGGTCCATGCGCTATGCGGAAAACCCACCGAAGAAGTACCAGGACATCGTCAACGTCGACTTCTATGCCAAGGATGCCGTGCCGGATCTGTGGCTGGCGCTGCGTGACGTGGTCTGGCACTGGGTGGAGCAGGGTGTGAAGATCTTCCGCGTCGACAACCCCCATACCAAGCCGCTGCCGTTCTGGGAATGGCTGATCGCCGATATCCGCGGTCGCGACGCCGATGTGATGTTCCTCGCCGAGGCCTTCACCAAGCCGGCCATGATGGCGCGCCTGGGCAAGGTCGGGTACAGCCAGAGCTATACCTACTTCACCTGGCGCAACACCAAGGCCGAGCTGACCGAGTACCTCACCGAACTCAATGAAGCACCGCTGCGTGACTGCTATCGGCCGAATTTCTTCGTCAACACGCCGGACATCAATCCGGTCTTCCTGCAGAACAGCGGCCGTCCCGGCTTCCTGATCCGCGCGGCTCTGGCCACCATGGGTTCCGGTCTGTGGGGGATGTATGCCGGCTTCGAACTCTGCGAGGGCGCGCCCCTCACCCCGGGCAAGGAGGAATACCTGGACTCGGAGAAATACGAGCTGCGCCCGCGCGACTTCTATGCGCCTGGCAACATCATGGGCGAGATCGCCCAGCTCAACCGGATCCGCCGGCAGAATCCCGCATTGCAAACCCATTTGGGGCTGAAGGTCTACACCTGCTGGAACGACCAGATCCTCTACTTCGGCAAGCGTACCGATGACCTGGGCAACTTCATCCTGGTGGCCATCAACTTGGATCCTTTCAACGTGCAGGAAGGTCACTTCGAATTGCCGTTGTGGGAACTCGGCCTGGACGATAACGCCACCACCTACGGCGAGGACCTGATGACCGGGCATCGCTGGGCCTGGCACGGCAAGACCCAATGGACCCGACTGGAGCCGTCGATGCCCTTCGGCATCTGGCGTATCCAGGCGGGCCACTAGCGACCTCTCAGGCGGGTCGGCCAGGCAGCCAAGGGAGTATCCCGGCTTGCCTGGACCGGCCCGTCCCCATCGCCGGGCGGCATGGACGACCGGTGCACGCATCTGATTCAGACGCCCTGTTAAGGACCTGACGACATGGCAAAACCTAATAAAGCTCGTTCCCGCAAACCTGCCGCCTTCATCGATGATCCGCTGTGGTACAAGGACGCGATCATCTACCAGGTGCATGTGAAGTCGTTCTTCGACTCCAACAACGATGGCATCGGTGACTTCCCAGGCCTGATCGACAAGCTCGATTACATTGCCAGCCTGGGCGTCAACACCATCTGGCTGTTGCCGTTCTATCCGTCGCCACGTCGTGACGATGGCTACGACATCGCCGAATACCGCGGTATTCATCCTGACTACGGCACCATGGCCGATGCCAAGCGGTTCATCGCCGAGGCCCATGCCCGTGGCCTGCGGGTGATCACCGAGCTAGTCATCAACCACACCTCCGACCAGCACCCCTGGTTCCAGCGGGCACGGCGTGCCAAGAAGGGTTCGGCGGCGCGCAACTTCTACGTCTGGTCCGATGACGACCAGAAGTACGACGGCACCCGCATCATCTTCCTCGACACCGAGAAGTCCAACTGGACCTGGGACCCGGTCGCTGGCCAGTACTTCTGGCACCGCTTCTATTCCCACCAGCCGGACCTGAACTTCGATAATCCCCAGGTCATGAAGGCGGTCATCTCGATCATGAGGTACTGGCTGGACCTGGGCGTCGACGGTCTGCGCCTGGACGCGATTCCCTATCTGGTGGAGCGCGACGGTACCAACAACGAGAACCTCCCCGAGACCCATGTGGTGCTCAAGGAGATTCGCGCCGAGATCGACGCCAACTATCCGGACCGCATGCTGCTGGCCGAAGCCAACCAGTGGCCGGAGGACACCCAGCTGTACTTCGGTGATGGCGACGAATGCCACATGGCCTTCCACTTCCCGCTGATGCCACGTATGTACATGGCCATCGCCCAGGAAGACCGCTTCCCCATCACCGACATTCTGCGCCAGACCCCGGAGATCCCGGCCAATTGCCAGTGGTCGATCTTCCTGCGCAACCACGATGAACTGACCCTGGAGATGGTGACCGACCGCGAGCGGGACTATCTCTGGAACTACTACGCTTCGGATCGCCGGGCGCGTATCAATCTGGGTATCCGCCGTCGCCTCGCGCCCCTGCTGGAGCGCGATCGTCGGCGTATCGAGCTGCTCAACAGCCTGCTGTTGTCCATGCCCGGTACCCCGACGATGTACTACGGCGACGAAATCGGCATGGGTGACAACATCCACCTGGGCGATCGCGATGGCGTACGGACCCCGATGCAGTGGTCGGTCGACCGCAACGGCGGCTTCTCCCGCGCCGACCCAGCCAGCCTGGTGCTGCCGTCGATCATGGACCCGCTCTACGGCTACCAGGCGATCAACGTCGAGGCCCAGTCCCGCGATCCCCATTCGCTGCTCAACTGGACGCGTCGCATGCTGGCCGTGCGCAAGCAGCAGAAGGCGTTCGGCCGCGGCACCCTGAAGATGCTGTCGCCCACCAACAGACGGATCCTGGCCTACCTGCGGGATTTCACCAACGCCCAAGGTGAGCACGAGACCATCCTCTGCGTGGCCAACGTCTCCCGCGCTGCCCAGGCGGTGGAGCTGGACCTGTCCAACTTCGCCGGTCAGGTGCCGGTCGAAATGATCGGCGGCAGCGCCTTCCCGCCCATCGGCCAGCTGCCCTACATGCTGACCCTGCCGCCCTATGGCTTCTACTGGTTCTACCTGGCCGGCAACGAACAAATGCCCTCCTGGCACACCGAGCCACCAGCGCCGATGCCCGACTACCAGACGGTAGTGATCAAGCGCAATCTGCAGGAGCTGCTCGACGGCGAGCCGCGCCGCATCTTCGAAGAGGTGCTGCCGGTCTATCTGCCCAAGCGCCGCTGGTTCGGTTCCAAGGACGAGGCCATCACTGGCGTGCGTCTGGACTACGCCGCCCAGATCAATACCCCCAAGCTGCCGGTGATGTTCAGCGAAGTAGTGGTGACCAACGCCAAGGGCGAGGAGCGTTATGCGCTGCCACTGGGCTTCCTCGCCGAAGAGGACCAGCACTGCAGCCCGCTGGCGACCCAGCTGGCCATCTCCCGCATCCGGCACGTGCGCCGCGTTGGCCTGGTGACCGATGCCTTCGCCTTGACTAGCTTCGTGCATGGCGTGTTCGACGCCTTCCACAAGGGGGCCAAGCTCGCCTTGCCCGCGGGTGAACTGAGCTTCGAGGTCTATGATCAGTCCGAGGACTTCGCGCTGGATCCGGACATCGAGATCAAGCACCTGGGTGTCGAACAGTCCAATAGCTCGCTGATCGTCGGCGACCACCTGATGCTCAAGCTGATCCGCAAGGTGGCGCCGGGTATCCATCCGGAAGTGGAAATGGGGCGCTATCTGGCCCAGGCTGGGTTCGCCAATATCGCCGCCACCCACGCCGTGGCCCAACGCATCGCGGCCGATGGCACGCCGCATGTGCTGATGCTCGTGCAGCAACACATCCACAACCAAGGTGATGCTTGGACCTGGAGCCTCGACGGGCTGGATCGGGTCACGCGTGATCTGCTCAGCGGCGGCATCTCCGACGTGGAGAACGAGTTCACCGCCATGGGCGACCTGGCCGCCTTTGCCGGCGTGCTCGGCAAGCGCCTGGGTGAAATGCACCTGGTGCTCGCTCAGCCCACTGACGATGCGGCCTTCGCCCCGGAAACCGTGGACGCCCAGGCGGCCAAGGAGCTGGCGCATCGCGTCCGCGTTCAGGTGGACGGCGCGCTGGATACCCTGCAAGGCATGGGCGATCAGCTCGATGCCACCGGCAAGCAATTGCTGCAAGGGCTGGTCGGCAAGCGCGAGGCGCTGGCCAAGCGCATCGAGGCGCTGGCGGCCGATGTGGAAGGGGGCCTGCGCATCCGCGTCCATGGCGACCTGCACCTCGGTCAGGTACTGGTGGCGCAGGACGATGCCATCCTCATCGACTTCGAAGGTGAACCGGCGCGTTCGCTGGAAGAGCGGCGTGGCAAGTACGGTCCGCACAAGGATGTCGCCGGGGTCCTGCGTTCGTTCGACTACGCCGCAGCCATGGTTACCCAGTCCAGCAATGCCGGTGCCGATACCTCGGACGAGAATCTGCGTCTGCGTGCCAAGGCTGCGGAAACCTACCGGAATTCGTCCTATGCAGCCTTCCTGGAAGCCTATCGCACCGCAGCGGCCGACATCGGCCACCAGTGGAGCGAGCGGGGAGAACAGGCGGCGCTGGATCTCTACAGCCTGGAGAAGGCTGTCTACGAGATAGGCTACGAGGCTGCCAACCGACCCACCTGGATCAACATCCCGCTACGTGGCGTCGTCGCCATTGTCGAGACCCTCTTGTCTGGAGCCCGCGCATGACCGATCACACCACCGCCTCCGTCGCTCCCCTGGACGACGCTCGGCTCTCGGCTGCCGAAGCCGAGTCGCTGGCCCGCGGCGAGCACGGCAATCCCTTCGCCGTGCTTGGTCCCCATCCCGATGGCGAGGGCGTGATCGTCCGCGCCTTCCTGCCCAACGCCCTGGGTGCTGAGCTGGTCGATCGCGTGAGCGGTCGGCCACTGGCCCAGATGCAACCGGGACGGGTACCCGGCTTGTTCGTCGCGCGGCTGGAATATGCCGCGCCCTACAAGATGATGATCCGCTGGCCCAGCGGTGTGCAGGAAACCGAGGATCCCTATTCCTTCGGGATGCTGTTGGGAGAAACCGACCTCTATCTGTTCAACGAGGGGCGTCACCGCAACCTTGGCGAGACCTTCGGCGCCCAGCGCTGCCAGGTCGACGGCGTGGAGGGCGTACGCTTCGCGGTTTGGGCACCCAATGCCCGTCGGGTCTCGGTCGTCGGGGACTTCAACAGCTGGGACGGGCGCCGGTTGCCCATGCGCCTACGCGCCAACAGCGGCGTCTGGGAACTGTTCGTGCCGCGCCTGCCGGTGGGAACGGCCTACAAATACGAGATCCTCGGCCAGCACGGTGTGCTGCCGCTCAAGGCCGACCCCATCGCCTTGGCGGCGGAATTGCCCCCGCGTACCGCTTCGGTGGTCGCCGACAACAAGCCCTTCACCTGGCACGACCAGGACTGGATGGCTCGGCGCCGTGAACTCCAGGGCCTGGAGGCGCCGATATCGGTGTACGAATTGCACGCTGGGTCCTGGCGCCGGGAGGGCGGTGACGAAGGTCGCCTGTACAACTGGCGCGAGCTGGCCGAGCGCCTGATTCCCTACGTTCGCGAGATGGGTTTCACCCATATCGAGCTGTTGCCGATCATGGAGCACCCCTTTAGCGGCTCCTGGGGTTACCAGCCACTGGGTCAGTTCGCGCCCACCTCGCGTTTCGGCTCGCCGGCTGATTTTGCCGCCTTCGTCGATGCCTGCCACCAGGCGGACATCGGCGTCATCCTCGACTGGGTACCGGCGCATTTCCCCACCGACGAACACGGCCTGGCCCGCTTCGACGGCACCGCGTTGTACGAGTACGAACACCCCTACGAGGGCTTCCACCAGGATTGGAACACCTACATCTACAACCTGGGGCGCCATGAGGTGCATGGCTTCATGCTGGCCTCGGCCATGCACTGGCTGAAGCATTTCCACATCGACGGCCTGCGGGTCGACGCCGTGGCCTCCATGCTCTACCGCGACTACTCGCGCAAGCAGGGTGAGTGGATCCCCAACATCCATGGTGGCCGCGAGAACCTGGAGACCATCGCCTTCCTGCGTCATCTCAACGAGGTGGTCCATGAAGAAGCACCGGGTGCCCTGGTGATCGCCGAGGAATCCACCTCCTGGCCGGGCGTCAGCGCGCCGGTGAGCGAAGGTGGCCTGGGGTTCGACTTCAAGTGGAACATGGGCTGGATGAACGACACCCTCCACTATGTGGAAGAGGACCCGGTCTATCGCCAGTACCACCATCACCAGATGACCTTTGGCCTGGTGTACGCCTGGTCGGAGCGTTTCGTGCTGCCCATCTCCCATGACGAGGTGGTACACGGCAAGGGCTCGATGATCGAGAAGATGCCGGGTGACGTCTGGCAGAAATTCGCCAATCTGCGCAATTACCTGAGCTTCATGTGGACCCACCCGGGCAAGAAGCTGCTGTTCATGGGCTGTGAGTTCGGCCAGTGGCGCGAATGGAGCCACGACCGCGAGCTGGACTGGTTCCTGCTGGAGCATGGCACCCATCGCGGTGTGCAGCAGTTGCTCGCCGATCTCAACCATCTCTATCGTCACGAGCCGGCGTTGCACGAGCGCGACCACCTGCCCGAGGGCTTCGACTGGGTGGTGGACGATGATAACGGCAACAGCGTCTTCGCCTGGCTGCGTCGAGATGCCCAGCAGCGGCCCCTGCTGGTGATCGCCAATTTCACCCCGGTACCGCGTAACGACTATCGAGTGGGCGTGCCTGCGCTGGGTCACTGGCAGGAGATCTTCAACAGCGATGCCGAGCGCTATGGCGGCTCCAACCTGGGCAATGGTGGCGGCGTGACGGCGGAGGAGGTCGCGGCCCACGGCCAACCGGCGTCCCTCAACCTGAACCTGCCGCCCCTCGGCCTGCTGGTGTTCAAGCCGCAAGGCTGATCCGGAGCGCCTTCCACGGGCGCTCTGGCTGACAAGCATCACCTGTCTGGGTGATGCTTGTCAGGCATCTGGCAACCGAGAAGCCCATGATCGATCTCGCCGAATGGAATCTGACGGTACCGGTACCCATGCCTGTGGCTCAGGTACAGACCGCCGAACTCAACAGCAGCGGTTTTCGCAGTCCCTATCTCATGCGGGGCCAGGGCGGCACCTTGCTGTTCTGGGTGCCGGTGACGGGCACCCCGCAACCCTTCGATGACTATCCCGCCACCGAATTGCGCGAGACGCGACCGGATGGCAGCACCTATGCGTGGAAGTACCGCGATGCCGATGCGCTGTTGCAGGCGGAAGTCGCCGTACAGCAGGTGCCGTCGCGTCCAGAGGTCGTCATCAGCGAGATCGAGGACCAGGCCCGGGTGCCCGCCGCACCCGAACCGCTGTTGCAACTGGTCTACCGGGTGGAGCGCTCGACCGAAGAGGATCGGGGTCAGACGACGCAAGGCCAGCTGATTGCCCGGCTAAGGGAGAGCCCCAGCGACAGTCCCAAGGAGGTCATTCTGCTGGAACGCCTGCCACTTAACAGTCGTTTCAGCTACGACATCAAGCTGGCGCGCACCGGTGTACTCACCGTGCGCGCCCACGGCGCGGGTTCTCGCACGGGAGACCTGGGTCTGCAACTGGATGGCGCCTGGAGCGACCATCACCTGTATTTCAAGGCAGGCGCCCGCTTGCGCGATGGGGAGGGGCCCACCAACGAAGGCGGGCGGGTGCTGTTCTACCGCCTGATTTCCATGCACCAGCCCAACAACCGTTGAGGCTGCTTCAGCGTGCACCCTGTTCATGCTGCTTGCGTTCTTCCCGGCGGTCGTTGCTGCGCTTGAGCTTCTTGGCGCGGCTTTCCAGGGCGAAGTACAGCACGGCAGCGATAAGCAGGGGGACGATGAAATACAGCGTCCGATAGCCAAGCAGGGCGGCGATGATCTTGCCCTGGGAGAGGCCGTCATTGGCCAGCAGGGCGATGAATACCGTCTCCAGCACCCCTACACCGGCCGGGATGTGGACGATGACCATGGCGATGCTGGAGAGCAACAGCACCCCGAGCACATGCAGATAGTCCACCTGGCGGCCGAGGAAGAGATAGACGATCGCCGCCATGGCCATCCAGTTGACCGACGACACCAGCAGCTGCAGGCAGGCCATGCGCAGCGAGGGCAGGGCGAGACGCTGCTTGCGGATCGTCCACTCCCGTTGCTTGGCGAAGGTACACACCCCCAGGTAGAAGACGATGAAGGCGAGCAGGCCGAAGCCGATCAGGCGCAAGGTGGTATCGCCGACGAACCAGTTGGGCGGCATGTCCACCACACCGCTGACGAAGATACCGCCGGCCAACAGGACGTAGCCCAGCCAGTTGGTAGCGATGCTCAGCGAAAAGATCCGGGTGATGGTGCCGCTGGAAAGTCCTAATCGTGAGTAGAGGCGATACCTCATGCCAATGCCACCCACCCAGGTACTTAGGGTGAGGGTGAAGGCGTAGCAGATGAAGGACACCAGGAACACCTGGCGCTTGACCAGCTTGTGGCCACAGTAGGCACGGCCGATGAGGTCGTAGCAGCCGTACATGACGTACGACAGCACCACCAGGCCCCCGACCATGGCGAGGGTGGTGATCTTGTAGCCGGTGAATACTTTCCAGACTTCGCCCCAGTCGACCTTGCGGGCGTAGATCACCAGCAGGACGATGACCGCGATCAGGAAGACCCAGGCCAGGATGCGTTTGGCCAGGGCCCAGCGGCCGTTCTGCGGCTTGTCCGCGGTCTGCTGATGGTCTTCGTCGCCCTCTGTATGTTCGAGGGTGTCGCTGCGGCTGCTCATCGTTGGGGATACCTTGAAATCGTGGGGTCCACGCGGTCCTGGGTTTCGAGCTCGGGCTGAACCGGTGGGCTCACCAATTCGATCTTGGGCGTGTGACCGGGCAGCCAGCCGACCCAGGCAGGGAAATGGCGCAGGAAGTGAAAGACCAGCATCGTCTTCGCCAGGTGCCAGTAGGTGCGCTTGGGCACCTTGTTGCTGTCGACGTGCTCGCAGTGATTCTGGATCAGGGATTCCAGGCGACCGCGCAATTCACGGTTGAAGGCGTGGTCGTGAAAGATCAGATTGCATTCCAGGTTGAGCGACAGGCTCAGGGGATCGAGATTGCTCGATCCTACCGTGGACCAATGCTCGTCCATGGTCGCCACCTTGCCATGCAGGGGTCTGAGGCAATACTCATAGATCTCCACCCCGGCCTTGACCAGGTAGTTGTAGAGCATCTGGGCGCCCACCTTGACGATGGCCATGTCCGGCTCGCCCTGGACGATGAGGACGACCCGAACGCCACGTTGCGCCGCGTTGCGCATCTCTCGCAGCAGGCGATAGCCCGGGAAGAAATAGGCGTTGGCGATCACCACCTCGCGCTTGGCGTTGCGCAGCATCTCCAGGTAGTGCGTCTCGATGTCGGCACGGTGCTCGTCATTGTCACGGAATACCAGCAACGCCTGGGCATTGCCCGGATTGCGGTTGTTGGCCGGCTTCTGCGAGCGCTTTCCCCACCAGCGGTGGGTTTCCTCGGGAGAGTTGATGGCGTCACGAGCGAAACGGTGGATGTCGTCGACGATGGGACCTTCCACCTCGACGGCATAATCCTGCTTGGCTTCCGGTCCGAAGTCGCCCAGGTGCTCGGCGGAGTAATTGATGCCACCGATGAAACCCAACCGGGCATCCACGACCACGATCTTGCGATGCAGGCGGCGGAAGAGGTTGGTCCTCATTCCCATCACCAGCGGGCGCGGGTCGTAGTAGCGGAAGCGGACACCGGCATGGACCATCTCGTCGAGAAACTCCCGCGGCAGATCGGGCGAGCCATAGGCGTCCACGGTGATATCCACCTGGACGCCGCGCTTGGCGGCGGTTACCAGCTCCTGCTGCAGGGCTTTGCCGACCTTGTCATAGAAGAGAATGAAGGTCTCGATGATGACTTCACGCTCGGCCTCGCGGATCGCTTCGAAGACCCGTGGAAAGAAGTCTTCGCCGTTTTCCAGCAGGGCGATGCGGTTTCCGTCCCGCCATTCGAAATTCATAGATGGAAGTCCGCAGCCAAGGGGGCATGGTCGGACAGGTGCGACCATGGCTGATTGCCCAGCACCTGTGGGCGACCGACACTGACGTTGCGGGTATAGATGCGATCCAGGCAGAGCAGCGGGCGCTTTGCCGGGAAGGTCTTGGGTAGCCGTCCCGCGGTTTTCATGAACACTTCTTCGAGGCCTGCGCCCTGGCCAAGGATGTCATTGGCCTTCTGCCGCCAGTCGTTGAAATCCCCGGCCACCACGACAGGCGCGTCACTGGGCAGGGAATTGATGTGTTCGCAGATCAGCTTCATCTGCATCTGGCGATGCTTTTCGCGCAGACCCAGATGGACGCAGATGACATGCAGATCCAGGGCCTGATCCGGAATGCGCAGAACGCAGTGAAGCATTCCGCGCTTTTCCGGACCGGCGATGGAAATGTCGAAGTTGTCGTAACTGACGATGGGAAACTTCGACAGCACCGCATTACCGTGATGGCCGTCCGGGTAGACCGCATTTCGCCCGTAGGCGAAATCGGTCCACATCGAATCGGCCAGGAACTCGTACTGCGGCGCAGCCGGCCAGTTCTCGAAGCGCAACGGGTGTTTCTCGTGGGTGCCCAACACCTCCTGCAAGAAGACAATGTCCGCTGACACCGTCCGCACCGCTTCGCGCAACTCCGGCAAGATGAACTTGCGGTTGAAGGACGTGAAGCCCTTGTGCGTGTTGATGGTCAGGACCTTGAACGAAAAACCCTGTTGCGCATTCGTCATGCCTGGCGCTTCCTCCGCTTGGTCTGGGTCAGCTCGAACAGCAATACCGAACGTCCGGTGACCTGATAGGTTTCTCCGAATTTGAAGACGTCGCCGGTATCCAGGTCAGGCTGATTGGTATCCAGCTGCAGGGACCAATGCTCGCCCATGGGGACTTCCGGCAGGGTGAAATCCACCACGTCATAGTGAGCATTGACCAGAATCAGCAGCGAGGTATCCGCGCCCTTGCGGCGAATACCGGTCGGCTGGGCCCGGCCATCGAGCAGGATGCCCATGCACTTGTTGCTGCCGTCCTGCCACTGCTCGTCGCCCATCTCGGTACCACCGGGCTGCAGCCAGGTGACGTCCTTGACGCCCAGTTCCTCGTTGTAGGCACCGGTGAAGAAGCGGCTACGACGCAGCAGGGGATAACGACGACGCAAGTCGATCAGATTGCGCACGTACTCTTGGAGCTCGGCACTCTTGTCGCTGATCTCCCAGTTCACCCAGCCGATTTCGCTGTCCTGGCAGTAACCGTTGTTGTTACCGCCCTGGGTACGGGCGAATTCGTCACCCGCCAGCAGCATGGGCGTGCCCTGGGAGAGGAACAGCGTAGCCAGCAGATTGCGCATCTGCCGATAGCGCAGCTCGATGATTTCCGGATCGTCGGTCTCGCCTTCGACGCCGCAGTTCCACGACAGGTTGTGGGAGTGACCGTCGTTGTTGCCTTCGCCATTGGCCTCGTTGTGCTTGTCGTTGTACGACACGGTGTCGGCCAGGGTGAAGCCATCGTGGGCGGTCACGAAGTTCACGGAAGAATAAGGCTTGCGACCACGGCGGTTGAACTTGTCGCCGGAGCCCAGGAGGATCTTCGCGAAATCGCCGATCTTGTCTTCGTCACCCTTCCAGAAGGCACGCGCGGTGTCGCGGAAGGTATCGTTCCACTCCATCCAGCCGGGCGGGAAGTTGCCGACCTGGTAGCCACCGGGGCCACAGTCCCAGGGCTCGGCGATGAGCTTGGTCTCGGCCAGGATCGGATCCTGACGACAGGCATGCAGGAAACCGCCGCCTTCGTCGAAGCCATCCGGCTCACGGCCCAGGATGGTCGCCAGGTCGAAGCGGAAGCCGTCCACACCCATTTCGGTCGCCCAGTAGCGCAGCGAGTCGGTCACCATCTGCAGGACGCAGGGGTGGCTCATGTTCAGGGTATTACCGGTGCCGGTGTCGTTGATGTAGTAGCGCGCATCATCGGGCATCAGGCGGTAGTAGTTGGCGTTGTCGATGCCCTTGAGCGAGAGGGTCGGACCCATCTCGTTGCCTTCGGCGGTGTGGTTGTAGACCACGTCGAGAATGACTTCGAGGCCGGCATTGTGCATGCGCGCGACCATCACCTTGAATTCGCCGATGGACTGACTGGCCATGTAGCGCGAATGCGGGGCGAAGAACGCCAGGGTGTTGTAGCCCCAGAAGTTTCTCAGGCCCTTTTCCAGCAGGTGGTTGTCATCAAGGAAGTAGTGGATCGGCATCAGCTCGACGGAGGTCACGCCGAGGGACTTGATGTAGTCGATCACCTCGCTTTCCTGCAGACCGGAGAAGGTGCCTCGGGCATTCTCGGGCACTGCCGGGTGAAGCATGGTGTAGCCGCGGACGTGGGTCTCATAGAACACGGTGCGATCACGCGGGACACGCGGATGGGTGGTGTTACCCCAGGTGAAGGCAGGGTCGATCACCCGGCAGCGCGGCATGAAAGGGGCGCTGTCACGCTCGTCGAAGGACAGATCGCCATCGTCATGGCCGATGGTGTAGCCGAACAGGGCATCGTTCCACTCCAGCTCACCGACGATCTGCTTGGCGTAGGGATCGATCAGCAGCTTGTTGTGGTTGAAGCGATGGCCATTCTGCGGCTCGTAGGGGCCGTGTACACGGTAACCGTAGAGAGTGCCAGGACGGGCATCGGGCAGGTAGCCGTGCCAGATCTCGTTGGTGAATTCCGGCAGTTCGATGCGCT
The DNA here is from genome assembly GCF_965111925.1 of Pseudomonas sp. Marseille-Q7302. Lineage (NCBI taxonomy): Bacteria > Pseudomonadati > Pseudomonadota > Gammaproteobacteria > Pseudomonadales > Pseudomonadaceae > Pseudomonas > Pseudomonas sp. Marseille-Q7302. The sequence continues at coordinate 2,339,788 of NZ_CBCOPK010000001.1, forward strand.
CGATTTCTTCCTTGCCTTCATCGTCGAAGAGGCAAAGTTCGACCTTGGTGGCGTTGGCGGAAAAGATGGCGAAGTTCACGCCGGAGCCGTCCCAGGTAGCGCCCAGGGGGTAGGGCAGGCCTTCACGAACACGAGACTTGGACTTACTGATGAAAGTGGTCGCTTCGGTTAAGGGCTTGTTGGAATCAGTTGAAGTCATTTCGACGCTCTCGGGATAGCTAGGAAGGAAGTAGCTCTGACTCGGCTCTCAATACCTGCCGGTGGCTGAATCGATACAGATCCGGCTACCTGTATATGAAAGGCCCGACGCAGCGCAGTTCCAAGCCCTGATGGCTAACCGACAAAGCGTTGTTTTTTCAAGAAAAAATGAGGAAAAAGGCAGTTGCACGGAGGCCGCAGCGAGGCGGCAGGGGGAAGGCCTGGCCGATTGGCCAGGCCGAACATCACATCACTCGCTGGCGGCGGGCTTGGCCGTCGCCGACTTGGCGCGGGAAGCACGAGGCTTCTTCGGCGTGGCAGGTGCCACACCTACGCCAGTCGCCTCGACATTGGCATCGGCTTTAGCCTTGCTAGCGGTGGTCTTGCTTGCACTGGGCTTGACCGCCTGCTTCACCTTGGAGGCGACCTTCTTGGCGGCCGACTCGACCTTCTCGGTCACCGACTCACCAGCGGCTGCGGCCTCGGTGGCAGCCTTCTCGCTGCCACTCTTGGTCTTGCCAGTGGTGCGCGCCTTGCCTGCAACGGGCTTTTCCGCGCTCGCTGCAGCCGTGGCAGCGCGCGGTTTCTTGGCAGCGGTCTTCTTGGCGACGCCTTCCTGTTCGGCTTCGTACAAGCGGGTCGCCATCTCCCAGTGGCGATCATGTTCATGGGCCGGCCGTCCTTCGGACTCCCAGATCTGATAGGCGAGCTGCTGGATGCGTTCGTCTTTTTGGGTCATTGCGGTGCGGCTCCTTGAGTGATGTCTTGTGTGCTGAGCAATCCAAGCGGAAAACGTGCCAGAACCTCGCCGACAGAAAGCTCTTTCTTCTGGTCATGGACAGACGAAGGGGCAAAAGTTTCCCCAAAACGGTACATGGACAAGGTTTCCGGGAGTTTTATCCGGGTGTCCTGCCACGCCTCTGCAGAAAAGGTGAGCTTCCCACCGGTTTCCAGCAGGTCGGAGGCATGTACCGGCACAATGACGATCACCGCGTGCTGCTGAAAGGTACGGGCGAAGGCCAGCACCTGATCGGCATGGGCTCCCGCGACGGTCAGCGGCAGGTAGGTACCTTCGGTGAACAGCTGCGGTTGCTGCTTGCGCAGTTGCAGCACGGTGGCCAGCACCTGTTGCTTGACCGCGCCGTCCTGCCAGGCGTCCAGTGCCGCACTGGCAGAGGCGTGTTGCGCCAGGGCCTGCTGGCGCGGCGCATAGTCCACGGCGCGGCGGTTGTCGGGTTCCACCAGACTGAAGTCCCAGAATTCACCGCCCTGATAGAGGTCGGGAACGCCGGGCGCGGTGTTGCGCAGCAGCATCTGCACCAGGCCGTTCAGAGCGCCAGCGGGAGCCAGTTCGCGTACGGCGGTCACGATCTCGCCGCGCAGGGCGCGGTAGTCGTCGTTGGTCAGCAGGCCTTCCAGGAAGGCTTTGCAGGCTGCCTCGTAGTCGCCGTTCGGCGCCCACCAGTCGGACTCCAGCTTCTCTTCACGCAGGGCCTTTTCCTGCCACTGCAGCAGGCGTTCCAGATAGGCCTGCAGGCCGGCCTGATCGTCGGCTTCCAGGTGCAGCGGCCAGCTGGCGAGCAGGGTCTGGTAGAGCATCAGCTCATCGCCCGGGGTCGGCGCGGGAGCATCGTTCCACTGGCCACGCAGGGGAGCCGCCTGATCCATCCAGCCACTGACCTGGGCGATATAGGCATCCGGTCGTTCGGAGACCACCGCCAGACGCGCACGGGTGTCTTCGCCGCGCTTGTGGTCGTGGGTCGCAGTGGTCAGCATGTTGCGCGGGAAGTGCTCGGCGCGCCAACCGCTGGCCTTGTGGAAGGCACTCACGGGTTGGGCGAAATGCTGGGGATCGAAACCCACATCGTTGCGCGAGAGCAGAGGGGCTGAACGATAGCAGGCGGTGTCTTCCACAGCCTTGGCGGCGATGGGCGAGGTGAGTTGCTGGAACTTGGTGATGGCGCGACGCTGTTCGCGACGGGCCACGCTGCCCACCGGCTTGTGCCGCGGTGCATCGCCACCCAGCCAGGCGCGCAATTGCTCCAGCAGCGGCTGTTCCGCTTCGCTGACGTGGGGGCGGGCCGCTTCCAGCGCGGTATCGAACCACTGGGCATCGGCACCGACGAAACCAGCTGCGCCGGCATAGGTGCGATAGACCTTGAACTGCACGATCAGCTCCAGCAGCACCCGGCGGATGGCGCCCTGGCTGGTGTCACGGGTACGCCAGTCCTGTTGGGCCAAGAGGTGCAGGGTATGCACGGCCGATTCGAATTCGCTGGACAGCGCGCCGGTGAGCACCAGGCGCCGTGCTTCCCGTACCTCTTCGAGGAAGTCCTCGGTACGACCGGTCTGCTCGGCCCAGAACTGACGCAGGGGCGCTTCGCCGCTGGCGGCATGCTGCACCGCCGAGACCTCGTTCATGAACTCGTAGCCGGTGGTGCCATCGATGCCCCAGCCTTCGCGCAGCTGCTCGCCGTCGGCCAGGATCTTCTCGATATAGATGGGGAAGCCATCTTCCGGCGCACCATCGGTGCGGCTGGCGCAGAGGTCGTCCACGCGGCGACGCAGCTTGCGGCAATAGGCACGGGGATTGGCCAGGCCGTCGATGTGATCCAGGCGCAGGCCGTCGAGCAGGCCTTCGCTGATGAGGCGGAAGATCAGCGAATGGGTTTCCTCGAACACCTCGTGGCGTTCCATGCGCAGGCCGCCCAGTTCGGTGATGTCGAAGAAGCGTCGCCAGTTGATGTCGTCCGAGGCGGTACGCCAGCTGGCCAGGCGGTAGTGCTGGCTTTCCAGCAAGGCGTGCAGGCGTTCCTGGTTGGCGGGCTGGCTACCGTCGAAGGCGGCGACCGCTTTCTCGATGGCGGCTGCCACGGCCGGGTCCTTGGCGGCGTCCGCCAGCTGGCGCTGGGCGCCGTGGGCTTCTTCCAGGTCCTTGGCACGCGCCGAGAAGGCATCAGCGAAGAGGCTCAGTTGAGGCAGGTCGCTCTCGCGCAGGATCTGGCCATAGGTGCCTGGGTTGATGGGGAAGTGGTGGGCGTAGTACTCCACGCGGAAGGCGCCTTGCTCGGCGTCGAACACCAGCTTGAGGTCACCGGCCTGCAGCACGTTGCCATAGGCATCTCCCAGGAAGGGCAGCAAGACCTGGCCTTGCAGATCCGGGTCCGGTCCGTACCAATTGATGTCATAGAAGCTGGCATAGCGGCTCTGGCGTCCCCATTCGAGGATGTCCAGCCACCAGGCGTTTTCCGAGCCACCCACATTGGTGTGGTTGGGCACGAAGTCGGCGATCAGGCCCATGCCGTGCTCGCGCAGGCGGGCCACCAGGCGACGCAACGCCTCTTCGCCGCCCAGCTCAGGGTTGACCCGGGTCGGGTCGACCACGTCGTAGCCGTGCACGGACCCGGCGCGGGCCGTGGTGATGGGGGATGCATAGACATGGCTGATGCCCAGCTTGGCGTAATAATCGACCAGGGGCAGGGCATCGTCGAAGGTGAAATCCTTGTGGAACTGCAGGCGTACGGTAGCGCGCAAGCGACTCATCGAGTGTTCTCCGGATTGTTACGGGCAGTGCTCAGCACGCTTAGGCGTCGTTCAGGGGTGGTTGCGTCCAGCAGGCGCTCCGCAGGAGCGTCCCAGCGGCGCAGCCAGTTGGGATGTTCGTTGGTGGTGCCAGGCAGGTTGGCCTGTTCCAGCTGACCCAGGGCGTCTTCAACCGGCAGGATGATCAGTGGCGCAGGGGTGCGGCCGATGAACTCGATGGCGGCGTCGACGGCCTGTTCGACATTGCTTTCGCGGGTGTCGTCCAGCTTCAGCACCTTGGCCAGGTATTGACGATCCTCGGCGCGCTCGTCGAGCCGGTCCTGGCGCGTGGTGCCGTCGGGCAGCAGGCCGAGCTTTTCCTGCCAGTCGGCATCACGGCCCTGCCACCAGCCGGTGAGGGTTGGCAGATCGTGGGTGGTGGGCATCCCCATGGCGGTGTCCGACCAGGCCGCGGCGGGCTTGAAGGCCTTGTCGTCGCGTTCGAACAGCAGTATCTGCATACCCATGACGGCGCGCTCGGCCAGGCGTTCGCGGAACCCCTCGGGCACCGTGCCCAGGTCCTCGCCCATGACCACGCAGCGATGGCGCCAGGACTCCAGGGCGACCAGCCGCAGCAGGTCGTCGATGGGGTAGGAGAGATAGGCACCGTCGGCCGGGGAAGCGCCCTCGGGTACCAGCCAGAGGCGCTGCAGGCCCATTACGTGATCGATGCGCACACCGCCGGCGTGAGCGAAGTTGGCCCTGAGCATCTCGATGAAGGCGCGGAAGCCGTGCTTGACCATCCCGGTGGGCGAGAAGGCGGAAATGCCCCAGCCCTGGCCCTTCTGGTTGAGCAGGTCCGGCGGACAACCCACGGTGACCGAAGCCAGCAGTTCTTCCTGACGACTCCAGGCCTGGCTGCCACCCCCATCCGCGCCCACGGCGATGTCGGCGATCAGACCGATCTTCATACCCGATTCTCGGCACTGCTTCTGGGCGGCGGACAGCCCTTCGCTGGCCAGCCACTGGGTGAAGGCATAGAACTCCACGTCCTGGGCGTGGCGTTCGGCGAACTCAGCCACGGCAGGATTCTTGGGGTCGCGATACTGCTGCGGCCAATGCTGCCAGCTCGGCGAGGCATTACCCTGGGTGAAGGAGGCATGCAGGGCTTCGAAGCGGCAGTGATTCTCCAGGGCTTCGCCACCGTCGCGGCGGAAGGCCTCGAAGCGCTCGCGCAGTGTGCCGGCGGCGGTGCGAAACTCCAGATGCAGGGTGCGCAGCAGGCGCAGCCGCAGCTTGGCCAGGGCCGGCCAGTCGATCAGCTCAAGCTGTTCGAGGCGCTCGGCTTCCGCCTGCAGGCCGGCACGCTGCATGGCCTGACGCACGGGCTCGGCGCCCAGCACCAGCTCTGGCGCGGCATAGAGCACATTGAAGAACACCCGACTCGACGGCGAATAGGGGCTGTAGCGACTGCCATCGGCGCTGAACATGGCGTGCAGCGGGCTGATGGCCAGGGCATCGGCGCCCTTGCCGGCAGCTGCCTTGGCGAGCTGCACCAGACCCTGCAAATCGCCCGCACCGCTGCCACCGTCGCGTCTGAGGCTATAGAGCTGCACAGCCAGGCCCCAGAGCCGGGCCTGCTCGTCGCCTGTAGCGTCGGCGATGGTGAAGCAGCGCTCCGGCGCAACGGCCAGGGTCAGGGCTTCACCACCGATTTCTGCCTGGTGATAACCGACGGCACTGATGGGCGCGAGCTGGCCCTGGTCATCTACCTGACCTTCCAGGCGCTCGCCGTCTTCCAACTGCACCTCATAGCGGACGCCACGCTTGAACTGGTCGGGTGTCCCGACGGGTTTACCGACCACGGCCGTGAGGAGGGGTGGCAGGTGATCCTTGTCACCGACCTCGGCCAGCTTGCGCAGGCTGGCATCAATGTCCGCGTCACTGTCCGCGGGTAGCTCGATGGCCTTGAGCAGATTGCGTAGCGCCTCGGGGCTCACCCGTTGGCGCTTGCCATCGTAGGCGGTCCATTCGATGGCGATACCGGCGGTCTTGGCTAATTGTTCCAGACGATCTCCACTCATGCCTGTTTCTCCAGCCAGACCAGTGCGCAGTGGGCAGCCAGCTGACCTTCCTGACGTGCTGGCGTTGCTGCAGCGTCGCTGCTGTGCAGCAATTCACCCTGGGGCGCCTCGTCCACCTGCACGGCGTTCTCGCTCAGGTTGAGTTCGATGGTCAGTCGGCTGCCATCGGCCAGGCTCCAGCGTGCCCGCACGGCGCGGTCAGCCAGGGCTTCGGCGCCTTCGGCACGAGCGCCTTCCAGGCGCGGGAAGAGTTCCCGGCGACGGATCTCCAGCAGCTCGCGATACAGGCCAAGCCAGGCGGCATGGTCAGGCTGATCGGCCTCGCCGAAGTTGGGTTTGGAATTTTCGAAGGTCTTGGGCGCATTCGGATCGGGGATCTGCTGGCGATGTTCTTCACTGGTGAAGAAGTCGAAGTCCTTGAACTCGTTGCGGCGGCCATCCCGTACCAGTTCGGCCAGCTCGTCGTTGTGGCTGGTGAAGAACAGGAAGGGTTGGCGGCTGCCCCATTCCTCACCGATGAACAGCAAGGGAATCATCGGGCTGAGCAGCAGCAGGGCGGTAGCGGCCTTCAGTGCGGGTTCCGGCGCCAGTCGGGTCAGGCGTTCACCGAAGGCGCGGTTACCCACCTGGTCGTGGTTCTGCAGGAAGATGACGAAGGCCGAGGCGGGCAGGTTCTTGCTCGGTTCACCCCGGGCCTTGCCATGACGGGTCGGCTCGCCTTGATAGATGAAGCCTTCGCCCAGGCAGCGCACCAGCTTGGCGGTCGCATCCTCGGTGAAGTCTTGGTAGTACCCTTCGTTCTCACCGGTCAGCAACGGGTGCATGACGTTGTGCCAGTCGTCCGCCCACTGGGCGTCGTAATGCCGTCCGCCCAACAGTGTGGCGGTGTTGTCTTCGTTTTCCAGCATGAGGTGGACATGGCGACCCGGCTCGACGGTACTGCGGATCTCCTCGGCCATTTCCTCGAGGAAGCCCTTGTCGCCAATGGCGTGGACGGCATCGAAGCGCAGGCCGTCGCTGCGGTACTCCATCAGCCACATCAGGGCGTTGTCGATGAAGTAGCGGCGCACGGCGTCCTGGCGGAAGTCGATGGCGGCGCCCCAGGGGGTATGGATGTCTTCGCGGAAGAAGCGCTCGGCGTAGGCGTGCAGGTAGTTGCCGTCGGGGCCGAAGTGGTTGTAGACCACGTCCAGATAGACCATGACGCCATGGGTGTGGGCGGTATCGATCAGCGACTTGAGATCGTCGGGGGTGCCGTAGGAAGCTTCCACGGCATAGGGCAGGACGCCGTCATAGCCCCAGTTGCGACTGCCCGGGAACTCCGACAGTGGCATCAGTTCGATGGCGGTGACGCCCAGCGCGGCCAGGCGAGGTACCAATTTCTCCACGCCCGAGAACCCGCCCAGGGTGCCGACATGCAATTCGTAGATGACGCTTTCGTGCCAGGGACGACCCTGCCACTCGACGGACTGCCAGTGGTAGGTGGTGGGGTCGATGACGATGCTCGGCTCGTGCACATCGCCGGCCTGGGCGCGGGAAGCGGGGTCCGGGACCAACAGATCTTCGATCTGATAGCGATAGCGGGTGCCGGCACCGCACTGCGCCTCCACTGCGAACCAGCCGTCTTGCTCGGCTTCCATGGGGATGGTCATGCCGCCTTCCAGCACCACCGACACGGCGTCGGCGCTGGGCGCCCAGAAGTGAAACAGCGTACGGTCCTTGCTCACCAGGGTGGCACCGGCGCGGGTTTGCCAGGCGTAGCCCCCGGTTACCGCGGCTGCGTCGCGCGAAATATCAGTCATGGATGGAGAACTCCCGAAACCGGACGGCAAAAAAGGCACTGCGGCCCAATTGGCCGCAGTTGCTGTTATGACCGGTGAGAGTTGCTCAAAGTTGGGCGGGGTGAGCGCTTTTCGTCGGCCTTTTGGCCAGGGAAAAGCGCTTGGTAGCCACGTCGGACATCAGACGCCGACGTGACGCTCCTGGTGAGCGGTGGCCTGGAGCAAATCGAGGTACAGCGAGGCATAGGGTTTGGCGCATTCGGACCAGAAGAACGGCCCTTGCATGGCCCTGTGACGCATGGCCAGCAGCAGGCCCTGGCGTTCGAAAACGCCCAGGGCGCGATCGATCGCACCGATGTAGTTTTCCAGCGACAGCGGGGCGAACAGGAAGCCGGTAGTGCCGTCTTCGATGCTGTCAGCCAGGCCGCCGGTACGGGTAGCGATTGGCAGCGAGGCGAAGCGCTGGGCATACATCTGGCTCAGGCCGCAGGGCTCGAAGCGCGAAGGCATCAGCAGGAAATCGCTGCCTGCATACATGCGTCGGGCTTCCGTCTCGCAAAAGCCGATGTGGGCGCTGACACGACCCGGATAGCGCAGAGCAAGAGCACGCACCTGCCGCTCGATGTGCGGCTCACCGCAACCGATGATCATCAACTGGCCGCCGCGGGCGACGATGTGATCGGCCGCCTGGATGGTCAGATCGATGCCTTTCTGCTGGACCAGACGCGAGACCACGGCGAACAACGGGCCATTGGACGGCTCGAGGTCGAATTCCTCGCGGATGCGGGCAGCGTTGACCGCCTTGCCGTCCCAGTCGGATTCGTGGAACTGCTGGCACAGGTGCGGATCGCTGCAGGCGCTCCAGCCATCGTCGATGCCATTGAGCAGACCGGTCAGCTTGCCCTGACGAGCCTTGACCTGCAGCAGGCCTTCAAGCCCGCAGCCGAATTCCGGGGTGGTGATTTCCTGGGCATAGGTATGGCTGACGGTGGTGATGTGGTCGGCGTAGACCAGGCCGGCCTTGAGGAAGGACACCTTGCCCCAGAATTCCAGACCTTCCATCTGGAAGGCGTGGGCGGGAATATCCAGGTCGGCCATGACCGAGGCCGGGAACAGGCCCTGATACGCCAGGTTGTGGATGGTGGTCAGGCAGGGGGTAGTGGCACCCTTCCAACGCAGGTAGCCGGCGGCAAGGCCCGTCTGCCAGTCGTTGAGGTGCAGCAGATCCGGCACCCAGCGAATGGAGGCGTCGCCCAGGGCGAAATCGGCAGCGGCGCTGGCAAGACGACCGAAACGGATATGGTTGTCAGCCCAGTCGGCGCCGTTCAGGTCGCCATAGGGATTGCCCGAGCGCTCGTAGAGCTCAGGGCAGATCAATACATAGACGACCAGCCCGTCGTCCAGATTGACGCGACCGATGTCGCAGGCCGGCATGGCAGCACGGGCGGCGATGCGGCCGACCATCTGCACCCGGTCCTTGATCGCGGCCATCACCTGACGATAACCAGGGATCAGTACCCGAACGTCATGGGAGGCGGCGAGGGCGCGGGGCAGGGCGCCGGATACCTCGCCCAGGCCGCCGGCCTTGACGAAGTCGGAAATCTCCGGGGTAACGAAAAGAATACGCTTGCGGCTTTCAACAACGGAGCTCAGCGTCAGCTGAGGCTCTTCAATACGCTTGTGAGGAGAGCTGGATCTGGTGGTGCGAGTGGCAGTTTCTACGGGCTCCAGAGCCCCAAATTTCCCCACGACGGCATTTGCCATGGTGCGCTCCCAATGCAGCAAGTTCGAGACTGAGGTTTACCTGATTGCTTCTTCCTGAAGCTCGATGCTCCTGGTTCAAAAACGCCTACAGCCGAGCTGCTACAGCCTTTTTGCCGGTCATCTCTTCTGAGATGTCTGGAATTGGGCGAGAACTGCTTCGCGGATTTCCAGATTGCTCTCGCACTGACTCATGGACAACGTCACAAGTTTCCCGCGTGAATGTTGCGGTTATCCTTCGTATTGCCAGATGCGTGCCCAAAGCTGACGATCATCTCTGGTGCGCTAAGGAATAAATGGCAAGTGAAGCGTTTTTTGCGCACCAGATCGCCGTAGATGACTACCAAGTCAGACTTCTGGCTGTCGCACCGCAGGTTCATGCCTTTCGTCGGAATGTAATGAAGGAAGATGATCGCGACGGCCCAGCTCGGTTCGCAGCTTGGGCAGACAGAGGGGGAATTCGCGGTTGACATAGGTGATCAGCCGCTCGCGCACGAAACAGCGCAGGTCCCAGTTCTTCGAGGAGTCGCCAGAGCTCACCAGCACTCGAACCTGCATGGATTCGCTCGAGGCATCAGTGACCTGCAGCACGCAGACGCGGCCATCCCATAAATGGGGCACTTCGGCACAGGCGCGTTCCAATTCGGTGCGGATCGGCGCCAGCGGCAATGAATAATCCACCCAGATGAATACCGAGCCGATCAGGCTGGAGGAGGAGCGAGTCCAGTTCTGGAAGGGTGTCTCGATGAAGTACTGGAGTGGCACTACCAGCCGGCGATCATCCCAGATGCGTACCACCACGTAGGTACCGGTGATCTCTTCCACCCGGCCCCATTCGCCCTCGACGATGACCACGTCGTCCAGCCGGATCGGCTGGGTCACGGCAATCTGCAAGCCAGCGATGAGGTTGCCCAGCACGGGGCGCGCCGCGATACCGGCCACCAGGCCGGCGACGCCAGCCGAGGCCAGCAGGCTGGCACCCACCTGCCGGACGGCCGGAAAGGTCATCAGCATCAGGGCGATACCGATCAGCAGCACGACGAAGCTGAGGCTGCGCACCAGTACCCGGCTTTGTGTCTGGATCCGACGGGCGCGCAGATTGTCGACCACATCCACCGGATTGCGCAGGGCGATGGTGGCGCCCACCGCCTTGACCATGCGCAGGCCCAGCCAGGTGAAGGCGGCGATGCTCAATAGCCCGGTCACATGCTGTACCGCACGCAACAGCGGCAGGGCATCGGGTGCTGAGTTCCAGACACCCTGGAGCACGACCAGCGGCACGGCGAGGCGTGCGGGTTTCTCCGCGTACTTGACCAGGTTGCGAGCGAGCAGGAAAGGGTTGGCCAGGCGGCGGATGGCGGCGAAGGCCAGGATCAGGGCAATGGTGCTGATCAGCAGGGCGACCGCCGCCGCGATCAGGGTGGTGATCCAGGGGGCGGTGAGCCAACCCGTCCAGTCGATGGCCGTCATGCGCTTTCTCCTATGGCAGACGGCTTCCCATGATCCTGAGAGCTGACGCGCCTGAATCGCGGGAAGCCCTTCGAGATACCTGGATTCCGACTGGAGCGGCCACCCGCGGTTCCCTGATCACCCGCCGAAACCCCTTCAGGAGTTAATACCACCCCTATGGTGTCTGGCCGTGTGCGGATCCCTTCTGCCTTTTTCTGTCGAGCAGTGAGGCAGGATGTCGCACCTCCGGTCTAAGCTGAGAGGAGACTGCGCAGCGGACGCAGGATAGGAGTAGAATTCGCGCCCCAACGAGACACGTCCAGTCAGATGGCGGACCTGCGGAGATCGAGACGGATTTATGAAACCAGTGGTAGTGGTCGTCGAAGACGAGAACATGTTGCTCGGGCTGATGGAAGAAGTGCTCGAAGGGGAAGGCTTTGAGGTACGGACCTTCGGTACTGCGGACCTGGCCTGGGAACACCTGTCCAGCGCGCAACCCACGCCGGACCTGCTGATCACCGATGTCCGCATGCCGGGCGCCATCGACGGCCTGGAGTTGGCTCGTCGCGTCAAGCAACAACTGCCGGGCCTGCCCATTATCGTCTCTTCCGGATACTTCGAAGAGCTGCAACCCGAGCGCGCACCGGACATCTACTACCTGCCCAAGCCCTGGCGCTTCGACGACCTGCTGGCCGGCTGCTTCCGCTTTCTCAATCAGCGCAAGGGCTGAGGGCAGTCCTCTCGCTGGAAGGCTGGCCGCGCGAAGCGGCCTGCGCAGAGAGCACCAGGCTGACCGTGCTCAGGGGCCTGTCGGCCTTTGAGTACGGATGGATCAGTCGCCCAGGACGTCGATCAGGCCCAGTACGAAAAACAGCACGATGCACACCGCCGCGACCGCGACGGGGATGAAGCGCGGATCCTTGATCGCCTTCCACATGACCTGACGATTACGGCGAGACCTTTCCATGACGGCGCTCCAAGAGGGAAGCCGGCAAGCTTAGCGCATCACCGAAGGTGGCGAACAGCGGTGCGGGGCGGCTCGCTTCGCCGTTTTCGACTGCCGTGCATGCTCAGGCAACACCGATCTTCCATTGGGGTGGCGGGGCAGTGCCATTGACCGCGAAGTCACCGACGATCCGGTCCTTGTAGATGCGCGGATTGTGGGAGGCGAGAGTGCGAGCATTGCGCCAGAAGCGATCCAGCCCCTGGGGCTTCAGCGTCGCCGATGCGCCCAGGGCGTCGAACAGGCGGCCGGAGGCGTCGAGGATGAGGTCCGTAACCACATTCAGCGACTGGCAGACCTCCAGTTCGGCCAAGTCCACCGCGCGATCCTCAGCGGCGGGATCGTTTGCGTGCCTGAGGTCATAGGCCCTTTGCAGCGCCTCGGCATTCTTTAGGGTGATCACCCCGGCGCAGTAGGCGGCGCTGCGCACCTGACCCACCACGGCCAGCACTTGCGGATCTTGGCTGACCCGGTCGGCATTGCCGATGGTGAAGGTACGGGTGCGGGCGGCCACTGCTGCGGCGACCTCGCCGCTCATGGCGCGTCCCAGGCCGGCCAGATTGGCGAGGTGAAACACCTGAAAGAACCCGGGCGAATAACGGAACCGCTCGCCCACCGGCACTACGTCCTCGGGCGCGACCCGAACACTGGTAAAGGTCGCTGTACCACTGGCGGTGAGGGTCTGGCCGAAGCCGTTCCAGTCATCCACTACCTCCACGCCGGGGGCGTCGCGGCGAAGGGTGGCCGTTACCCTGTTGCCCGCGTCGTCGGTGGCGCCCACGTCGATCCAATCGGCATAGAGCGAGCCGGTGGTGTAGAACTTGGTGCCGGAAAGCAGCAAAGAATCTCCGTCCCGGCAGAGGCAGGTACTGAACTCGGCACGCCGGGCGTCACCCACTTCGCTTGAAGCCGGGCCCAGGGTCTCGCCGGCGGAGATACGGGCGAACCAGCGCCTGCGCCGCGCCTCGTCCTCACTGTTCAGCAGCCCTTCGACAAAGCCCATATGCCCGCGCAGGGCCTGGACCAGGTTGGAGTCCGCCTCACCCAGTTCGATGAGCAGGGCAAAGAGCTCCGGCAGGGTGATACCTGCCCCGCCGTATTCGATCGGCAGACGCAAGGCGGTGAACCCCGCCGCCTTCAGCCAGCCAAGCTCCTCTACGGGTAGACGCCGTTGTACTTCACGCGAGATGGCCCCCTCGCGGATGCGCCGGAACAGCGGCTGAAACTGCGCCGAGAGTTCGGCGTATCGATCGGAAGGGCCTGCGCCCCAGCCTGCGCAAAGGGTACTCATGCGAACGGGGCTCCTTCAGATCCTGTCAGCGAGGTCGCAAGCTGGGTGATGCCAATACGGGCCATCGCCGTGTGCGCCATGTCGGTACGGCCGATCAGGAGGGCAGCCGCGACAAAGCGTTGGCCTGGCGCCCCGAGCAGCGCCATGGACGACTCCCGAGATAAAGCCGGGCGGCAACTGGTGAGGCCTTGGTTCGCCTCTGCGAGTCCGGCCTGGGGCCGTTGGCCTATTACCAAATCGGCCCAGGGATGCCCGGATTCTTCCCATTCAGTGGCATGGTTCGCGATGGGCGTTTGGGTGACATTGTCTGTATAAGGAGAGCGAGTAAAAAAGAGCATGGTGAGTTCATGACCACTAGGGAGGTTGCCAAAGTCTAGAAATACAACCTGGCGATCGACCAATGCTCAAAACTGCTAAGCATATGCACCGGCTTCGAATATCAATATCGCTGTCCATTGCGCAACAGCGGTAAAATCGGCGAAATATTTTTAATTTTAATAAATGTCTGATTTTTATAGTCATTTATTACTTTAAAAACAAAGAGAAAAGCTGTTTCATCTATTACTGTCCAATGGGCAACAGTGCGAAGCCTATCGGTCGTCAGCCAGCGCTGATCTTTTCATGAGGTAATACCTAAATATTATTTGGCGTCGTTCTCGACCGTACCTAGTGTTGTCGCTCGATTGTCCTGGTTGGGATCTGGCGGTGACTGTCTATCTGGATGCGCGGCATCGCCGCCTGGTCAAAATGCTCTCGCGTACCTTTGCCGCCCACAGTGAGTGGCCTACCTGGGCGCTGGTCTTCGGCGTCTACGGCAGCTGGCTGACGCTCCTCTGTGGCTGGCAGTCGCTTGGCTATTGGACGCTGCCGCCGCTGATACTGGTCGTCGTACTCCATCAGTCCCTGCAGCACGAGCTGATCCATGGCCATCCCACGCGCTGGCCGGGTGCGAACGCCATGCTTGCCTATCCGCCCCTCGGGCTCTGGTTTCCCTTTCCGCTCTATCGCGACAGTCATTTGGCTCACCACCACCGCGAGACGCTCACTGATCCACAACTCGATCCCGAGAGCCGCTATGTCGATGCGGAGCTCTGGGAGCGGAGAGGGCAGGCCGGACGCGCGCTGCTCTGGCTGGACAAGACGCTGATCAGACGTATCCTGGTAGGTCCGGCGCTGGCGCTGCACGGCATGCTCGATCATGAAGTCCGCCGCTGGCGACGCGGCGAGCCTGGCGTGCTGCGCGTCTGGCTGGTCCACCTGGCGCTAGGCGCTGGCCTGCTGGTGGCGGTTCAAGAATTGTCCGGAATGCCCGCGGCGGTCTATGCCCTGGGTATCGCCTGGCCCGGCCTGGCCGTGGCGCTGATCAGGTCCTTCTACGAACATCGGCCGGCACAGGATCCTGCCCAGCGCTGTGTGCTCAACGAGAGCGGCGGGGCGCTGCGGTGGCTGTTTCTCAACAACACCCTGCATCTGGTTCACCACGATCTGCCCGGCTTGCCCTGGTATCTCATCCCGCGGGTCTACCGCGCCAGACGCACGGCCTACAGGATGCGCAGCGGTGATTTCGTGTTCTCGGGTTATCGCGAACTAGGGCGACGTTTTGCCTGGCGTGCCGTCGATGGGCCGCTGCATCCCACTGCGCAGCCTTGGATACATGGCCTATGGATCCAGGCTACTCATATCAGCCTGGATCTTGATAATACCACCCCATGAGAATTGATTAAACCTGTCTTACTCCTCTGCCATAGCGATCAGGCAGGAGAGGTGGGCGGTCATGGCCGGAGCGGCTAGGTTGAACGTAATGGAGCTACCGCCGTTACCAGACGGATCAGAGGGCCCGAATGAAAAGCCGCCCGATGCTGATGGCCAGGGAGCGCCTTTGGCGGCGGAGAGGGGGGACGCTACCGTGTCATAGCGCTAGGCACGTCTTTGAATCCTTCCGCCATTGGCCGAACCCTGCAGCAGCCTGACCAGGGCGCGGACGCTTTCCGGCAGCGCCTCCAGGTCCCTGACCAGGATATTGCGCTCGCGCAGGGCCCAGGTTTCTTCGAGTCTTATCGTCCGGATCTGCATGCTTTGGCCGTGATGCTGGGCAGCGGATTCCGGCAGGATGCCGATGCCAACCTTGGCTTCCACCATGCGGCACACGGCCTCGAAACTGGAGAGCTGGATACGCATGTTCAGGGTGGCGCCCAGTCGCTCCACCTGATCCTGGAGAAAATTCAGCAGGCTGGTGCCCTCGCGCAGGCAGATGTGCTGGTAGGCCAAGGTCTCACGCAGCGTGACCTGATGCTGGTTCGCCAAGGGATGGTCAATCGGTACCACCAGCACCAGCCGGTCCATGCTGTAGGGCAGGATCTGCAGGTTGTTGGCCTCGATCAGGCCGGCGGTGATACCCAGATCGGCTGCGCCATCAATGACGCCCCTGACGATGTCGCGATTAAGGCGCTCCTGAAGGTCCACCGTCACGCCTGGGCGATCAGCGAGATAGCCGGCCAGCAGGCCTGGCAGGAATTCGGTGACCGCCGTGGTGTTGGCGAAGATCCGGATATGGCCGGTGGCATCGCTGCCGTATTCGGTGAATTCGCTCTTGAGAAAGTCGACCTGGCGCATCACCAGGCGGGCATGCTGCAGCAGGCGCTGGCCCGCGGGCGTGAGCTCTACGCCGCGGCTGTCCCGGTATAGCAGACGGATACCGAACTGGCTTTCGAGGGCCTTCACCCGGGCGCTGGCGGCCGCTGGCGAGAGCGCTGCGCGGCGTGCGCCCTGGGTCAGGCTGGGCGACTCGGCGATATGGATGAAAAGCCGCAGGTCAGGCAGGTCAAAATGCATGCTCTTGTGCTCCGTGCGCCTTTCGGGCGTTCAGCCTAGCCGAATGCCGGCTTACACAAATGTAAATTCACAGAACGAAACAACTCCCCGCAAGCTGGTCGTGAGCCCATCGAGGGGAGTCAAGCATGAACAAAACGTCGGCTGCAGCCTGGGTAGGGAGAACGCTCGAAACCCGGGATTTCTTGGGGCAACGCCAGATCGCCCGCATCGCCCATACCCTTGACGAGCTGCCCTTGGCAGCTGGCGAGGCGCTGCCGCCGCTCTGGCACTGGGCTTTCTTCGACAATCCTGTGGCAGGCGCCCAGCTCGGGCCAGACGGTCACGCCTCGCGGGGCACCTTCCTGCCCTCGGCAGAGGGGCGCAATCGCATGTGGGCAGGCGGACGCCTGGAGTTTCTTGGCGAGCTGCGCGTCGACGAAGAGGCCCGCTGCGTCTCGACCCTGCTGCGGGTCGAGGAAAAGGCCGGCCGTAGCGGTAGCTTGCTGTTCGTGACCGTGGAGCATCGCTATTTCCAGCAGGACGAGCTGGTGCTGCGCGAAGAGCAGGATCTGGTCTATCGCGAGCCTGGTGCGTCCAAGGCCGGAAGCGGCCAAGCCATCGCCCTCGGCAGTTGGGCGGAAGAGGTGGTACCGGAACCCACCCTGCTGTTTCGCTATTCCGCGGTGACCTTCAACGGCCATCGCATCCACTACGACTGGCCCTACGCGACGCAGCAGGAGGGCTACGCCGGTCTGGTCGTCCATGGCCCGCTCATCGCGACCCTGCTGCTGCGCAGCTTTCAGCGTGCCCATCCCGCTGCCCGGCTACGCCAATTCAGCTATCGCGGCCTACGTCCGCTGATCGCGCCCACCCCCTTCACCCTGAGTGGTCAGGTCGTCGCACCCGGCCAGGCCGAGCTGTGGGCTGGCAATGCCGACGGTGTGGCCCAGGTCGCCCAACTGCGTTTCGAATGACAGCGGCGCCCATACAACAAGAGAGGAGAGCCCCATGCTGGACGAACGACAAGAGGAATTCGCCGCCATTCGCGACGGAGTACGCGGCCTGTGTACCGGTTTTCCTGCCGAATACTGGCGCCGCCTCGACGAGCAGAAGGGGTTTCCCCAGGACTTCGTCCAGGCGATGACCGAGGCGGGCTGGCTATCCGCGATGATTCCGGAAGCCTATGGCGGCTCGGGTCTGGGCCTGGCTGAAGCCTCCATCATCCTGGAGGAGGTCAATCGCTGCGGCGGCAATTCCGGCACCATCCATGGGCAGATGTACAACATGTTCACCCTGCTGCGGAACGGCAGCGAGGAGCAGAAGAGCACCTATTTGCCTCGCCTGGCCAGCGGCGAATTGCGCCTGCAGTCCATGGGCGTGACCGAACCCACTACCGGCACCGACACCACCAAGATCAAGACCACCGCGGTGCGCAAGGGCGATCGCTATGTGATCAATGGGCAGAAGGTATGGATCTCCCGGGTGCAGCATTCCGATCTGATGATCCTGTTGGCGCGGACCACACCGTTGGAAGCCGTGCAGCGCAAGTCCGAGGGCATGTCGATCTTCCTGGTGGACCTGCGCGAGGCCATCGGCAAGGGGCTCACGGTTCGGCCCATCCCCAACATGGTCAACCACGAGACCAACGAGCTGTTCTTCGATGAACTGGAAATCCCTGCCAGCAACCTGATCGGGGAAGAGGGCAAGGGGTTTCGCTACATCCTCGATGGCCTCAATGCCGAGCGCACCCTGATTGCCGCGGAGTGCATTGGCGATGGTCGCTGGTTCGTCGAGAAGGCCAGTCACTATGCCCGCGACCGCGTGGTGTTCGGCCGGCCCATTGGGCAGAACCAGGGCGTGCAGTTTCCCATCGCCGAGGCCCATATCGAGATCGAGGCCGCCGACCTGATGCGCTGGCACGCCTGCGATCTGTACGACCGTGGCGAAAACGCAGGTGCGGCGGCGAACATGGCCAAGTACCTGGCGGCCAAGGCCAGCTGGGAGGCAGCCAATGCCTGCCTGCAGACCCACGGCGGCTTCGGCTTCGCCACCGAGTACGACGTCGAGCGCAAATTCCGCGAGACACGCCTGTACCAGGTCGCGCCCATCTCCACCAACCTCATTCTTTCCTACGTGGCCGAGCACCTGCTCGAACTGCCGCGCTCGTTCTAGGGTGACCTGCATGACCTATACCGAACGCCTGGCAGCCTTTCTCGGCGAGCTGGCCTACGCGGATCTGCCGGACGACGTCGTGGCCCGGACCGAAGAGCTGTTTCTCGATTGGTTGGGCTCCGCCCTGGCCAGCGACGGCAGCCATCCCATTCCACTGTTTCATGCCTATGCGCAAACCATGGGACCCACCGACGGGCGTGCCCGGGTGCTCGTCGCACCCTACGGCACCTCGGCCTACTTTGCGGCGCTGGTCAATGGCGCAGCCTCCCACCTGGTGGAGCAGGACGACCTGCATAATAGTTCGGTGCTGCACCCCGCCACGGTGGTCTTTTCCGCCGCCCTGGCCGCGGCCCAGGATCTGGGAAAAAGCGGACAGGAGCTGATCATTGCCGCAGTAGCCGGCTACGAGGCGGGCATTCGCATCGGTGAATTCCTCGGGCGCTCCCACTACCGGATCTTCCACACCACGGCCACGGTCGGCACCCTGGCCGCGGCCGTGGCGGTCGGCAAGCTGCTCGGCTTCAACCGGGAGCAATTCATCCAGGTGCTCGGCAACGCCGGTACCCAGGCTGCGGGTCTCTGGGAGTTCCTGCGCGACGCCGCCGATTCCAAGCAGCTGCACACTGCCAAGGCGGCAGCGGATGGACTGCTGGCGGCCTATCTCACGGCCCAGGGGCTGACCGGTGCGCGCAACATCCTGGAAGGTGAGCAGGGTATGGCCGCCGGTTTTTCCAGCGATGCCGATGCCCGCCGTCTGAGCGATGGTCTAGGGCACCGCTGGGCCTTGTTGGAAACCTCCTTCAAGTTTCATGCGTCCTGTCGCCATACCCATCCCGCGGCCGATGCCCTGCTGGACCTGATGCAGCGCGAGCGACTGGCGCCCGAGGACATCGCCCAGGTGACGGCGCAGGTCCATCAGGGCGCCCTGGACGTGCTGGGGCGGGTCGAGGTGCCTCGTACCGTGCACCAGGCCAAGTTTTCCATGGGCACGGTGCTGGGCCTGATCGCTGTGCACGGCAAGGCGCAACTGGGCGAGTTCGCGCATTCGGCCCTGAGCGATCCCGCGGTCACGGCCTTCCGCGCGCGAGTGGGCATGCGGCTGGACCCCGAGGTAGATGCGGCCTATCCCCAGCGCTGGCTGGGACGGGTGGAGGTGACCACTCGCCAGGGCGTCGTCCTGCAGGGACGGATCGACGAACCCAAGGGGGATCCCGGCAATACCCTCGACAGAACCGAACTGGAAGACAAGTTTCGCCGCCTGGTCGCCTTCGCCGGCAAACGCCCACCTGCCGAGGCCGATGCGCTGATCGCTCAGGCCTGGCGGCTGCACGAGTGTGCGGACCTCTACTGCTTCACCTGATCTGGAGTACTCCAAGATGGCTGTCGAAAAACCTCGTCCCCTGGATGGCATCACGGTCGTGAGTCTCGAACATGCGATCGCCGCGCCGTTCTGCTCCCGGCAACTGGCTGACCTGGGCGCCCGGGTCATCAAGATCGAGCGGCCAGGCAGCGGCGACTTCGCCCGCGGTTATGACGAGCGCGTCGCGGGTCTCGCCTCCCACTTCGTCTGGACCAACCGCTCCAAGGAGAGCGTGGCCCTGGATCTCAAGCAGGACGATGCCCTGGCCGTGCTGGACAAGCTGCTTGCCAAGGCCGATGTCCTGTTGCAGAACCTGGCGCCGGGCGCGGCGAGTCGGCTGGGGCTGGGCTTCGAGGCGCTGCACCAGCGCTTCCCCCGGCTGATCGTCTGTGACGTGTCCGGCTATGGCGCCGGGGGCAGCTACGAACGCAAGAAAGCCTATGACCTGCTCATTCAGAGCGAGGCGGGCTTTCTCTCGGTGACGGGTGGCCCTGAGGATGACCAGTTGGCCAAGGCTGGCTGCTCGATCGCCGACATCGCGGCCGGGATGTATGCCTACAGCGGCATCCTCTCTGCCCTGCTGCTGCGGGAGCGGACCGGGGGGGGCAGCCGCGTCGAGGTCAGCATGCTGGAGAGTCTCGTGGAGTGGATGGGCTATCCGCTGTACTACGCGTACGCGGGTATGCCCGCACCTGCACGCGCCGGTGCCGCTCACTCGACCATCTACCCCTACGGCCCCTTTCCGGCCGGCGATGGCGGCACGGTGATGCTGGGCCTGCAGAACGAGCGGGAGTGGCAGCTGTTTTGCGAGCAGGTGCTATTGCAGCCGGAAATGGCCGCGGATCCGCGGTTTTCCGCCAACTTCAAGCGCTCGGCGAATCGGGGCGTCCTGCGTGATCTGATCATCGAGGCTTTCGCGCAGCTCAAGACCGAGGAGGTCATTGCCCGTTTGGAGCGCGCGCAGATCGCCAATGCCCAGGTGAATGACATGGCGGCGGTCTGGGCGCATCCCCAGTTGCGTGACCGCGATCGCTGGCGTGAGGTCGGCAGCCCGGCCGGTCTCTTGCCGGCCTTGTTGCCGCCAGCCAGCAACAGCGCCTTCGCCCCCCGCATGGACCCGGTTCCTGGCCTGGGCGAGCACACCGAGGCGGTGCTGCAGGAGCTTGGGTATGATGCGGCCGCGCTGGACGCGCTGCGCCAGCGGGGTGTGCTATGACCGAGGCTGTCGACCTCAGGCCTGACGACCCTCGCTCCGCCCTGTTCGTACCAGCGACCCGCCCGGAGCGAATCGCCAAGGCCCTGGCCAGTGGCGCCGATGCGGTGATCGTGGACCTGGAAGATGCGGTTGCCGAAGCCGCCAAGACGGCGGCACGTGCTGACCTCGAACAGGCACTGCTCGCAGCGCCTGAGCTCAGGGTCTGGGTGCGCATCAATTCCGCCGCTCACCCGGCGCACGGCGCGGACCTGGCGCTGTGCCAACGGCTGGAGCAGGTGCGCGGGGTGGTGCTGCCAAAGGCGGAAAGCGCCGCTCAGATCGACCACGTCTTGGCCATGACGGCCAAGCCCGTCTGGCCGATCATCGAGAGCGCCTGTGGCCTGGATCGCCTCAAGGAGATTGCCAAGGCTGACGGGGTGGAGCGCCTGGTACTCGGCGGTCTGGACCTCGGCCTCGATCTCGGCCTTGAAAGTGGTACGGCGGCAGCGGAACGGCTGCTGGATCAGGCACGCTTCCGGCTCCTGCTGGAAGGGCGACTGGCCGGGCTGCCTGCGCCGCTGGACAGCGTCTTTCCGGCCATCGACGACTTGCCTGGTCTGGCAACTGCCACCCGCAGTGCCCGCGACCAGGGCTTCGGTGGCCTGCTGTGCATTCATCCCCGCCAAGTCGCCGTGGTGCACGACACCTTGACCCCGACGCAGACGGAAATCGACTGGGCACAGCGGGTGATCGCCGCGAGTCAGGGGGACCTGGGGGTCTTCGTCGTCGATGGAAAAATGGTCGATGCGCCGGTCATAGGGCGTGCACAGCGGCTGCTAAGGCGCCTGGGACGAACACTGTCCAGTGTTAGGCAGAGCTGAAGGCCCTGTTGGGCAATGATGAATTCCCCCCTGGTAAGGGGGCGCGTTAAATAACCCCGACCTGATTACAAAAACAAGATGAGGTGTCGCCATGCCCACGTTTCCCTTCAAGACGCTGTTCTGTGCCGCCGTGTTTTCGTTCGCCGGTTCGCTGCACGCCGCGGATGAAGCCCCCATCACCATCAAATTCGCCCACGTCGTCGCCGAACACACGCCCAAGGGGCAGGGCGCAGTGCTGTTCAAGAAGCTGGCGGAAGAACGCCTGCCTGGCCGGGTGAAGGTGGAGGTCTATCCCAACTCTTCGCTGTTCGGCGACGGCAAGGAGATGGAGGCCCTGCTGCTTGGCGATGTCCAGATGCTGGCGCCCTCGCTGGCCAAGTTCGAGCATTACGCCAAGGCGGTGCAGGTTTTCGATCTGCCGTTCCTGTTCGATGACATGGCTGCGGTCGACCGCTTCCAGGCCGGCCCCCAGGGCAAGGCGCTGCTGACCAGCATGGAAGGCAAGGGCATCACCGGTCTGGCCTACTGGCACAACGGCCTCAAGGTGCTCTCGGCCAACAAGCCACTGCGTGAGCCTAAGGATGCCCGCGGCTTGAAATTCCGCGTGCAGGCGTCCGCCGTCCTCGACGAGCAATTCAAGGCCTTGCGCGCCGCGCCCCGCAAGATGAGTTTCGCCGAGGTGTACCAAGGCCTGCAGACCGGGGTCGTCAATGGCACCGAGAACACCTGGTCCAACTACTACAGCCAGAAGGTCCATGAGGTTCAGCCCTATTTCACCGAGTCCAACCACGGCCTGATCGACTACATGGTCATCACCAATACCAAGTTCTGGCAGGGCTTGCCCGAGGACGTGCGCACCGAGCTGAACAAGGTGATGGGCGAGGTCACTGTCGAGGTGAACCGCCAAGCCCAGGCGCTCAACGACGAAGCCCGCAGCGCCATCGCCAAGGCCGGCACCAGCGAGATCATCGAGCTGACCCCCGCGCAACGCGAGGATTGGCGCAAGGCCATGCAGCCGGTCTGGAAGAAGTTCGAAGGTGAGATCGGCAGCGAGGTGATCGAGGCGGCGGTCAACTCCAACAAAGCCAGCTGAAGACTCGCGAGCGCTTCTTCCTTTCGTCCCCTGTCAGTGGTTGTCGGAGGTTCGTATGTCCGCCGTGACACGTCTTTGGGGCCGGCTAGAGGAGGCGCTCGTCGCCTTCCTGCTGGCGGTCATGACCCTGATCACCTTCGTCTACGTGGTGGTCAACAACGTTTACGCCGTTTTCTATTATCTCGCCGATCGCATCGCCTTCCTGGAAAGGCCCTTGTTCGCCCTGGGCGACGGCATCCTCTTCATCTCCCAGGAAATGACCTGGAGCATCGCCCTGACCAAGGCCGTGTTCGGCTGGCTGATCTTTATCGGCCTGGCCTGGGGCGTGCGCATCGGCGCCCACCTGGGGGTCGATCTGCTGGTCAAGACCTTTCCTCCCGGCCTGCGCAAGGCGGTTGCCTTGGTGGCGGTCGGCATCTGTATCTTCTATTGCGGGCTGATGACCTACTCCAGTCAGCAATGGGTGTCCGCCCTGATGACCGCCAACATCGGCGCCGAGGACCTCGATCGTTTCGGCCTGCGCCAGTGGCACATCGTGATGATCGTACCGATCGGCTTCGCGCTCATGCTGATCCGCTTCCTCGAAGTGTTCCTGCGCATCCTGCGCAACGAGCAGACCGGCTTCGGTGGACACAGTGAAGCCGAGGACGCCCTCAAGCTCGTCGACGGGCAGCACGGCACGGAGCGCCAGCCATGACCATCACCTTCCTGTTCCTCGCGCTGTTCGTCCTCATGTTCATCGGCATTCCGGTGGCCATTTCACTGGGCCTTTCCGGTGCCCTCACCATCCTGCTGTTCAGCAACGACTCGGTGCGCTCGCTGGCCATCAAGCTGTTCGAGACCAGCGAGCACTACACCCTGATGGCCATTCCGTTCTTTCTCCTGGCCGGCGCCTTCATGACCACCGGCGGGGTGGCCCATCGGCTGATCGAGTTCGCCAACGCCTGCGTCGGCCACATCAGGGGCGGCCTGGCCATCGCCGCGATCCTGGCGTGCATGCTGTTTGCCGCCCTCTGTGGCTCTTCGCCGGCGACCGTCGCCGCCGTAGGTTCCATCGTCATCGCTGGCATGGTTCGTTCGGGCTACAAGCGCGAGTTCGCCGCCGGCATCGTCTGCAATGCCGGCACCCTGGGAATTCTCATTCCGCCCTCCATCGTCATGGTGGTCTATGCGACGGCGACGGAATCCTCGGTGGGCAAGCTGTTCATGGCGGGTGTGGTGCCGGGATTGCTGCTGGGGCTGGTGCTGATGGTGACCATCTACGTCATCGCCCGCATCAAGAACATTCCGGCGCTGCCGCGAGCGTCCTTCCAGGAGGTGCTGCGCACCGGCCGGCGTGCCATCTGGGGTCTGATGCTGATCGTGATCATCCTCGGCGGCATCTACTCGGGCATGTTCACGCCCACGGAGGCGGCGGCGGTATCTGCGATCTATGCGGCCATCATCGCCGTCTTCGTGCACAAGGACATGAAGCTCTGGCAATGCCATCGGGTGCTGATCGATGCGGGCAAGCTGACCGTGGTGCTGATGTTCATCATCGCCAACGCCATGCTGTTCGCCCATGTCCTGACCACCGAGCAGATTCCCCAGTCGATCACCCGCTGGGTGGTGGACCAGGGCTTCTCGCCGGTGGAATTCCTGATCGTGGTGAATATCGTGCTGTTGATCGCCGGTACCTTCATGGAGCCATCGGCGATCATCCTCATCCTGGCACCCATCCTGTTCCCGATCGCGGTACAGCTAGGTATCGATCCGATCCACCTGGGGATCATCATGGTGGTCAACATGGAGATCGGCCTGATCACACCGCCGACAGGACTCAACCTGTTCGTTACCTCAGCGGTGACCGGCATGCCGCTGACCACCACCATCAAGGCCGTTTCCCCCTGGCTGCTGGTGATGCTGGCCTTCCTGATCCTGGTGACCTACGTGCCCTATGTGTCCCTCGCCTTGCCTAATTGGTTGGGCATGACCTGAGGTAGAGGAGGGTGGCGGTGTGAAGGAATCCGGTGATCATTCACCGGACTCCTTGCTTTGCTGATGATGGCGGCGTCCTGGGCACATTCACTGGCCTAGCCGTTTCGGTACCTACTCCCTCAAGGTCGATCTCGTTTAATACCACCCCTAATATTAGTAGATTTCAATTAACCATCTCCCTGCAATGGCGGTTTATCAAGACGATCAGGATCCTGCCTCGGATTGCGGCCTTGGCCCTGGGCGCCCCGTCTTGATAGCGTTCGATCCTTGAGCAGAAAAGGCAGGGGATGAAATGACCATCACGACTTATGACGTCGTTGTTGTCGGGCTAGGCGCCATGGGCGCGGCCACGCTCTATCAGTTGGCCAAGCGTGGGGTGAGGGTCGCAGGTATTGATCGCTATTCACCGCCCCACGACCTGGGCTCAAGCCATGGGGTGACCCGGATCACCCGCCAGGCGGTGGGCGAGGGAGCGGCTTATGTCCCGCTCGCGATCCGTTCGCACCAGCTCTGGCGCGAGCTGGAAGCGGAGCGGGGCGTCAATCTCTTCGAGCAGTGCGGCGTCTTGATCATGACGGCCACGACCACGGCCACCTCCCACCACGGCCGCCCGGACTTCACTCGGACCACCCTAGAGCTGGCTCGCCAATACGGCATCCAGCACCAAGAGTGGGATGGCGCCACCATCCGCCAGCGCTTTCCCCAATTTCGCGTCGCGGACGACGCCCTGGGCTACTTCGAACCGGGTGGTGGCTACCTCTACCCGGAAGCCTGCATCCAGGCGCAGCTAAACGCGGCTCGGGAGCGGGGTGCGCAGATTCATATCGATACCGTCATCGAGGGTCTTGAGCAAGACGAGGAGGGCGTGCGGCTGCATTCGGCGCAGGGCAGCTGGCGAGCCAAGCGGGTCATCGTCGCCGCTGGCATGTGGAGCTCCGAGCTGCTGGGTGCGCCTTTCGACCGGCTGCTGCGCGTCTGCCGTCAGACCCTGCACTGGTTCGAAGTCGACAATCCCACGCTGTTTCCGCCTGATTCACCCAGCTTCGTCCTGGCCCACGGCAGCGGCGACAGCGATCTCTTCTATGGCTTCCCACCCTTGCCGGGTGAAAACGCCATCAAGGTCGCCACGGAACAATATCAAGACAATACCACCCCTATAAGGATTGATAGATTTCCTCATCCTGATGAATCAAGCCAGCTGTTCAGTGATCAAGTGGGAAGGTGGATTGGCGGTCTCTCTGCGCGGGCAGTGCGCAGTGCCGTCTGTGCCTACACCGTCACCCCGGATTTCGGCTTCATCATCGACGAACATCCGAGGCTGCCCGGCGTGACCGTGGTCAGCGCCTGTTCGGGACATGGCTTCAAGCACTCGGCAGCGCTGGGCGAGGCGCTCGCCCAGCGGGTGACCACCGGGCGCAGCGACATCGATCTCGGCAGCTTCTCCCTGGCGCGATTCGGCTAGCGGCTGCGTACGGTGAGGGTCACCAGGCGGGTGACCACCAGCGCGATGTACATGACGCCGGAGAACTGGCCCAGCATGACCAGCGAGCGCGCCATCGGCTTGACCGGATAGATATCGCTCAGGCCGACGCCTGAAAGGATGGCGAAGCTGACGTAGAGCAGCTCCGTCCAAGTCCGTGCGGCCATGGGGTCGTTGGCGGCGGTGAAGCTGTTCGGCTGGAGGATCTGGCAGGCCGAGTAGGCGTGAGCGAAGGCCCAGGCCAGCAGCGTGAAGGTCGCGCCTACCGCGAAGAGTTCATCGGTGGTCGCGCGCTGGTCTTCCATCATGTAGGCGATGAGACTGCCGGCGGCATAGAAATAGAAGATCGCGTCGAGAATGGCCAAGGACACAACCAGGTGCCGATCGCCATGCCATTCCACCAGTACCGTGAGCACCAGGATGCAGCCGGCGAGGATAAAGCCCAGCCACTGGATGGTCGGGCTGCGGCGCACCATGCGCAGCGCCGTGGCCAGGACGATGATGCCGAAGGCACCGATGATGGCGCGCCCGTGCTCTTCCTGTTCCACGAAGGGATACAGGAGCAGACCGAGCAACTGGATGAACAGCAGGTTGGCGGAGGGGTAGCGGACCAGGTAGTGCAGCGGGCTCTTCATCGCGACTCGGCGGACGGCTCAGGGGCGGCCAGCGTAGCGGGTGCCGAAGCGGTTAGCCACGGGAGCTTGAGCCTCCCGTGGCGCCGTCGTCAGCTAGCCTTGCGGCGAGTGGAGGGCAACAGGATGGTGAGCACGCCCAGCAGCGGCATGTAGGAGCACAGCTGATACACGTACTCGATGCCGCGATGGTCTGCCAGATTGCCCAGGCCCGCCGCGGCGATGGCACTGAAGCCGAACATCAGACCAAAGAAGATCCCGGCGATCATGCCCACGTTGCCTGGCACCAGTTCCTGGGCGTAGACCACAATGGCCGAAAACGCCGAGGCCAGGATGAAGCCGATGATGACGCTGAGCACGCTGGTCCAGAACAGGTCGACGTAGGGTAGGGCGAGGGTGAAGGGCGCAGCCCCCAGAATCGAGAACCAGATGACCGCCTTGCGGCCGATACGATCACCAATGGGGCCGCCGAAAAAGGTGCCCGCCGCGACCGCGCCGAGAAACAGGAAGAGGTGCAGCTGGGAGCTGGCCACCGACAAGCCGAAGCGCTCGATCAGGTAGAAGGTGAAGTAGCTGGTGATGCTGGCCATGTAGATGTACTTGGAGAACACCAGCAGCGCCAGAATGATCAATGCGAAGGTCACGCGCCGGCGCGACAGACCATGGCTCACGGGAGCCGCCTTGCGTCCCTTGGCGCTGCGCAGGTGGTTGCGGTACCAGCGTGACAGCCCGTATTGCACGCCGATGGCGAACAGGGCGAAGACCGCGAACCAGGCGACATGGGTCTGGCCGTAGGGAATGACGATGGCCGCCGCCAGCAGCGGTCCGATGGCCGTGCCGGCATTGCCACCCACCTGGAAGGTGGATTGCGCGAGGCCGAAGCGGCCTCCCGAGGCGAGGCGTGCCACCCGCGATGTCTCGGGATGGAAGGTGGACGAGCCGACTCCGATCAGGGCCGAGGCGGCCAGGATGGCCGGAAAACTGCCGACGAAAGCGAGCAGCAGCACGCCGATCAGGGTGCAGACCATGCCGGCGGGAAGCAGATAGGGTTTGGGATGGCGATCGGTATGGAAACCGATCCAGGGCTGCAGCAGGGACGCGGTGATCTGAAAGGCCAGGGTGATGAGGCCGATCTGGGTAAAAGTCAGACCATAGCTGTCTTTGAGCATCGGGTAGATGGACGGCAGGACAGACTGGATCAGGTCGTTGATGAGGTGGGCAAGGGCACAGGAGGCAAGAATACCGGCCACCAGGGGCGAGGCGCCGGCCACGGCGGCGGTCGGGGTTTCGCCAGGCGACGCTGGCGCGGCAGAGGAAACGGCCATGCAGGTATTACCCTTATTATTTATGTCCAGCCGCTCACTGTGGCATCCTGTGCTATCGGAATCCAGTGCCAGTTACCGAATGTTTCTGGTAGCTGACGCCTAGTAACCACGGTCTTCACCCTGGTTTGGGTCGTTGGCACTGTCCATTCTTTTCACGCTTTTTGTAATGGCAAATCCCATGACAGCCAAAGATCCACTGCTTCTCGACCAACAACTGTGCTTTTCCCTTTATTCGGCTTCGCTCGCGATGACGCAGCTCTACAAGCCTCTGCTCGAGAGCATGGGGCTGACCTTTCCGCAGTACCTGATCATGCTGGTACTCTGGGAGCACGACGGCCTCACGCTCAAGGAATTGTCCAATCGCTTGCGTCAGGATTCGGGTGCCTTGACCCCGGTGGTCAAGCGCCTCGAAGCGGCCGGACTGGTCACGCGGCGCCGCAGCGCGGAAGACGAGCGCAACCTGTCGATCGAGCTCACGCCTGCCGGACGCGCCCTGCGGGAGCAGGCCAGCGGCGTCAACAGCCAGGTCCGGGAAGTCTGCGCCCTGGGTGATGCCGGCCTGGATGATCTGCGGGAAACCCTGGTCATGCTGCGCAATCGCCTGGACGAAGAAGGCACGTCGAGCGCCTGAACCATCGGCGGGTGAGCGGTTCCCATGGCTACAGCCGCCGGGAGTTTGTATGACCTTCACCTATCAGCCCGACCAAGATTATCTGCTCGTGGATCTCACCAGCGGGCGTACAGCGGGCAAGTTGCTGCGCGGCGAGCTGCATATCGCCGAGAGCTGCCATGGCGAGGATCCACGGACCTACGCGTGCCTGTCGGATCAAACCCTGCGCAGTACCCTGGGCGACGAAGTCGGCCAGCGCGAGGGGGATATTCTGACTTTGCGCCGTACCGGTATCCGTTTGCGCCTGGTGCCCCTGGAACTCGCCTGCGACTAGGGTCGCCTTAGCGTGGACGCTCGCGGTTGCCGAAGAGCCTCCTGAACAGCCAGGCGACCAGCGCCACGTTGATCAGCGCCAGCAGGCAGAGCAGCCCCAGCACGGCCCGAGGGCCGTGGTGTTCCAACAGGTAGCCACACAGCAGGGGGGTAGCCGCCTGGCCGAGTAGCGCTGGGCGAGCCATCCGCCCCAGGACGGTGGCGTAGTCCGCTGGACTCCAGAGCACCAAGGGCAGGGCGCCGCGAATGATGGCCCTGAGGCCATTGCCTGCGCCAAAGATCACCAGCCCCGTCACCGTGACCCAGACGACCCCCGGCCCCAGGGTTACCAGCAGCAGTCCGGCCGCCGTACAGACCACCGAGGCCAGGGCCGTCCATAGGGGATGTCCGTTGCGGTTCAGCAGGTCGATGATCCGCGAAGCCACCTGGCTTGGGCCCAGGCAGGCACTCAGGGCTACCGCGCTTGCCAGGCTGTAGCCAATGCCTTGCAGCAGGGTGATCAATTGGATGGAGATCGCCGTCATCAGCACCGCACCCAGGGTGAACAACGCCGTGAGCACCGTGTACAGCGCCTGGTTCACTGGGGTGGATGGCGCTACCGTCTGGGTCGAACGTGCGACCGATCCCCTGGCTACCGGCGCGGGCAAGGCGCGACGGTAGAGCGGCCAGATGGTCAGCAGCAGGACCGCGGCATAGGCCAGGCAGGCGCCGCGCCAGCCAAGGTGGGTGACCAACAGCGCCGCGACGGGCCAGGTGATGGCGGTGCAGAAGCCGGATACCAGGGTGATGCCGCTGATCGCCGAGCGTGCCTGGGCGCCATAACAGGTCCCTAGGGTTGCGAACAGCGCATCGTACAGACCGGCGGCCATGCCGATGCCCATCACCACCCAGGCCAGCAGGAACAGCGGCAGATGCTGAGCACTGGCCATCAGGATCAAACCAGCCGCCACGCCCAGGCCGCTCAGCGACAGCAGCGTGCGCCCGCCCTGGCGAGCGATCAGCCGCCCACAGGCCGGTGCCAGCAGCCCCGAGACCAGCACGCCAAGGGAGAGGCCGCCATAGACCCACTGGCGAGACCAGCCGGTTTCCTGCACCACCGGATCGGCGAGTACCGCGAGAATGAAGAAGGAGCCGCCCCAGACCAGAATCTGGCCGATGCCGAGCAGCAGGATCTGGAAGGTCGAAGCCTTGGGTGGCGCAAGAGACATGGGTGCGGCGATAGGGGAAGCGAGTTGAGGTTGCGGACCTTAGCCCCAGTAGCCAAGGGCTGCAATCGTCAGATCTTTATTCGGGACGGCAGTTTGTAATCAATCCGACATCTCGCTTGCCTAGGCTGCTCCGCTCGACCGTCTTTCTGCAGTGGCGCCTCCATGGTTCGTTTCCTCGCACGCTTTCGTCGTCCGTCCCGCCGTTCCTGGCTGAGAGCCCTCAAGACCGGCCCGCGAATGCTGTGCTCCTTTACCTTCGCGGCCGTACTGCTCGCCGGGCTCGGCAGCTTTTCCCTGTGGGAGATGCAGCAGTTGCGCCGTCAGGCCCTGAGCATGGAGCAGGACTGGTTGCCGAGCATCGCCATCGCCGATTCCCTGGCGATCAATCTTGGCAAGCTGCGCAATCAGGCCTCGGTGGTCCTGCTCAACGCCGAGGATCCGGGCGCCGTGGCCATGAGCAGGATCACCCTGGAGCAGCTGGTCAACGAGACCAATCAGCTGTTTCGCGACTATGAGCCGGTGATCACCGATGCCACCGAGGGCGATTCGATCAAGGCGCTGCACGAGGCCTATCTGCCATTCGTGGACGGTCTGCGCGAGGAAGTACAGCTGATCGAGCAACAGAAGATCCCGGCCGCGAGGATGCAGCTGGATACCGTGGTGGGCCTCAAGGGCGATCTGATGGACATGCAGGTACAGCTCCTGCGCGAACTGAACAAGCAGGGCGCCGCCCAAGCCAGGGAGGTGGCCAACGTCCAGTTCATCCAGGCCCGCGCCATCGTCTGGTCGGTGATCGGTGGCGCCATCGTGCTATTGCTGCTGCTGGCCTGGCGCCTGACCCGTAGCGTGGTGCAACCACTGCGCCAGGCGCTGGAGATCTCCAGCGGCATTGCCGCGGGTGACCTGCGCCAGACCATCCAGGCCAAGGGCCGTGACGAGGCGGCCCAGCTGCTGCTGACGCTGGAGCGCATGCAGGGCAATCTGCGCGAGGTGCTGGCACACACCGGCAATGCCTCCGAGCAGCTGGCGTCGGCGTCGACGCAGATGAGTGCGGTAATGGACGAAAGCTACCGCAGCCTGGAACAGCAGACCGCCGACATCCAGGATGCGGCCAATGCGGTCACCCAACTGAACCAGGCGGTTCAGGCCGTGTGCGAGCACGCGACGTCCACCTCTGCCGAATCACGGCTCTGCGTCGAGCAGGCCCAGCAAGGCCAGGCGCAGGTCCAGCAGACCCTGGTGGCCATTACCCAGTTGGTGGGCAATGTGGATGAAGCCGCCGCCCAGGCCGATCACCTGGCCGAGCAATCCAAGGGCATCAGCAAGATGCTCGATGTGATCCGCAACGTCGCCGAGCAGACCAATCTGCTGGCGCTCAACGCCGCCATCGAAGCCGCCCGTGCGGGTGATGCCGGGCGCGGCTTCGCCGTGGTGGCCGACGAGGTGCGCGGCCTGGCGCGGCGTACCGGCGAGTCCACCCGGGAAATCGAAGGCCTGATCGACGGCGTGCAGCAGGTGAGCGAAAAGACCGTGATCGCGCTCGATCAGAGTCGCATCCAGGCCAGCCATACCCGCGAGCAGGCAGAGGCGACCTGGCAGGTGCTGGAGGGCATCACCCAGGCGATCACCGCGATCGGTCAGCGCAACGACGCCATCGCGGCCGCCACCGAAGAGCAGACCGCCACCACCGCGGCGGTCGACCGTAATCTGACGCTGATCCGGGATGCGGCGACCCAGACCTCCGCCGGTGCCCAGCAGACCAGTGCCAGCAGCCAGCAGCTGTCGAGCCTGGCCGCCGATCTGCACGGCGCCCTGCAGCGTTTCGAGGTCTAGGGCGCGAGCGGCGTTGCTTCAGGCCGCCAGCATCACCCGGTCGCGGCCTTCCTGCTTGCCGCGATAGAGCGCTTGATCGGCGCGCTCCAGGGCGCTGGCGAAGGCTTCGCAGTCACGGATCTCGCAGACCGCCAGCGTCGCCGTGACCCGCGTGGGACCGCGTTCAAGGGACTGGGTGACCTCGCCTAGCCGCTGGCGAATCCGTTCCGCTACGCTCCAGGCCACTTCGGTCCGGGCCTGGGGTAGCAGCACCAGGAATTCCTCACCACCCCAGCGCGCAGCCAGATCCGTATGCCGGACCTCGCAGCGGATGACATCGGCGATCCGCTGCAGCACCAGATCGCCGCAGTCGTGGCCGAAGCGGTCGTTGATGTGCTTGAAGTGATCCACATCGAACAGGATGAGGCTGCCGTTCACGCCGGCCTGCTGCTCCGCCTGGTCGAGAATGCGCCGACGGTTGTACAGGTTGGTGAGGCTGTCGTGGCTGGCGGAATGCAGGAGATCCAGCTGCATCTTGGTGCTGTGATGGAAAGAGGCGCCGGTGCCATAGAGCAGCAGGACCAGGGCGCAAATGATGTTGACCGTGCCGAACAGCTTGATCGCCAGGGGCGCCAGGCTGGTGGCGGGATGCAGCAGGTAGCCACCCGCCAGGGTCACCAGGATGCCGATCACCAGCAGCAGGTGGCGTATGGGCGCGGTGCGGTAGTTGTAGATGACGATTGGCAGGATACACAGGACGTAGTAATGGAAGTTGCTGTCCCAGCCCAGCTGCCAGGTGGCGATCCAGGCGTGGGCGACTATCTCACAGCTCATCGTCAGGCTGGCGACGCGATAGCGACGCTGACGCAGGGCCGCCAGGCAACCCACGTAGGCCGCCACGCTGCCCACGTTGGCCCAGGCCATCAGGGCCTGATCGAGCAGGACGAAAACCACCAGCAGGGCGACGTGGATGCACATGGCCGCCTGGACCACGGGCTTGGCCACGTCCCAGAAACGTTCGAGCGAATGCTCCAGGGCCTGGTTGCGATCGCGATGGGAAAGAGCACTCATGAAGGGTCACCAGAAAGCAGTGCGCCAATGATAAACGCGCTAAATAATAAGCTTAATGGCAAACGGCCAGCCTGAGTAATCCTTTAGCCGAATGGAGTAGAGAAAGGACTCAATGGAGCTTGCCGAGCCCTCTGCTCACCGCGCAGGCCGGCCTAGCCGCCCAGGCGGGCGCTGATGGTCTGGGCAGCGGCCTCGAGGCGGGACGCGGCCTCACCTTCGGTGTCCGCGGTGAAACCAGGGGCCGCACCTACCACCGTCAATACTCCCGCGAGGCGACCGCCGACGCCCAGCAGCGGTGCGGAGAGCGCGTTGACACCGGCCATCAGCAGGCCATGCACGGGCTGAAGGCGGGTTTCGCGCAGTCGGCGAGTGCTGTCGTCCAGGCTGGCAGGCGAAGGGGCCTGCGGCTGCCGAAGTTCTTCTTCCCGCAGCGCGGCGGTCTCGGCATCTGGCAGGAAGGCGTTGAACACCAGGCCCGTGGAGGAGCCGAGCAAGGGCAGCACCGAGCCGACCTGGGTCACCAGGGTAACGGCGCGGACGGCCTGCTCGACCAGAACCACGGTCGGCCCCTTGTTGCCCCAGACCGCCAGGAAGCAGGTCTCGCCGACCTCGTCGCGCAACGCCGCCAGCACAGGCGCGGCCAGTTTCACCACGTCCAGGCGGCCCAATGCCGCGAGGCCGACGAACAGCGCGGCCTGGCCGAGGCCGTAGTGGTTGGTTCGCGGATCCTGCTCGGCGAAGCCACTGGCGATCAGCGCCTGCAGATAGCGGTGGACCTTGCTCGCCGGCATGTCCAGGTGACTGGCCAGGCGTGACAGCGAGGTGGAGGGCGCCAACTCGGCGAGCGCCTTGAGGATGTCGGTACCGACTTCCGCGGCCTGGACCTTTTGCCGCCGTGGCGGGGCTTCTTCGGAGGTATTCGTCATCTGCTCGACCGACTGGGTAAAGGCAGCGTTATAGCTTGACGCTCTCCTGGGTTCAATTTACTTTTTGCGTAAACCTGTTACGCAAATAGGTGATCCGGTTGAACGTACAACAAGAAGAAGACAGGTCAGCGACCTACCAGTCGGGCTTCGGCAACCACCTGAGCTCGGAAGCCTTGCCCGGCGCGCTGCCGATCGGGCAAAACTCACCACAGCTGGCCCCTTTCGGC
The DNA here is from genome assembly GCF_965111925.1 of Pseudomonas sp. Marseille-Q7302. Classification (NCBI taxonomy): domain Bacteria; kingdom Pseudomonadati; phylum Pseudomonadota; class Gammaproteobacteria; order Pseudomonadales; family Pseudomonadaceae; genus Pseudomonas; species Pseudomonas sp. Marseille-Q7302. The sequence continues at coordinate 2,373,990 of NZ_CBCOPK010000001.1, forward strand.
CTCTATGCCGAGCAGCTGTCCGGTACCGCCTTCACCGTGCCGCGTGCCGAGGCGCGCCGCTCCTGGCTGTATCGGCTAAGGCCCTCGGCGGCCCACGGCCGCTTCCTGCGTTCGACGAGGCAGCTGACCGGAGATGAACCGGGCGAGGCCACGCCGAATCGGCTGCGCTGGAATCCCTTGCCGTTACCGACAGCCCCTACCGATTTCCTGGACGGCCTGGAACGGCTCGTGGCGACCGCCGCGGGGGATCAGGCCGAAGGCGCGAGCATCTATCGCTATGCCGCCAACACCTCCATGACGCGGGTGTTCTACGACGCCGATGGTGAATTGCTGATCGTGCCGGAATCGGGCCGACTCGATCTGGTCACCGAGCTTGGTCTGTTGCGCATCGAGCCGCTGCAGATCGCGGTGATTCCGCGCGGGATGAAATTCCGCGTGGAGATCCCCGAGGGCGGACCGGTCCGCGGTTATGTCTGCGAGAACCACGGGCGCTGCCTGCGGCTGCCCGAGCTGGGGCCCATCGGCAGCAACGGCCTGGCCAATCCGCGGGATTTCCAGGCACCCGTGGCACGTTTCGAAGATCGGGACGTGCCGACGCGCCTGGTACAGAAGTTTCTCGGCGAGCTCTGGGAAACCCAGCTGGACCACTCGCCCCTGGACGTGGTCGCCTGGCACGGCAACAACGTGCCCTACCGCTACGATCTGCGCCACTTCAATACCCTGGGCACGGTCAGCTTCGATCACCCGGACCCTTCGATCTTCACGGTGCTGACCGCTCCGGGCACCAGCGAAGGCATGGCCAACATCGACTTCGTGATCTTTCCGCCACGCTGGATGGTGGCCGAGCACACCTTTCGCCCACCCTGGTTCCATCGCAACCTGATGAACGAATTCATGGGCCTGATCCAGGGCGCCTACGACGCCAAGGCCGATGGCTTCGCGCCGGGCGGGGCGTCCCTGCATGGCTGCATGAGCGCCCATGGCCCAGATCATCTCTCGACGCAGAACGCGATCGCCGCGGAGCTGCGTCCGCACAAGATCGAGAACACCATGGCCTTCATGTTCGAAACCGGTCGCGTCCTGCGGCCAACCCGTCACGCGCTCGCCTCGCCGCAGCTGCAGCCTGACTATGACGCCTGCTGGGCCGATCTGGCCAAGTCCTTCGTGGCACCTTCCGGAGTACCGCAACCATGACCGCCGACGGACTTAGCTGGGTCGACTCGGCCAATGGCCATGCCGATTTTTCCCTGCACAACCTGCCCCTGGGCGTGTTCAGTCGCGGCCAGGAGACGCCGCGTGGCGGGATGGCCGTGGGTGATTTCATCCTCGATCTGCGCTTCGCTCTCGAAGCCGGGCTGTTCCAGGGCGAGGCGCAGCGGGCCGCGGAACTGGCCGGCGAGGAGACGCTGAATGCCTTCTTCGCCGCAGGCAAGGCGACACGGATCGCCCTGCGCCAAGCGGTGCAGGCGCTGCTGCGGGCCGATCATCCGCAACGTGACCAGCTCCTGGAACTGGGTGAGCACTTGCTGCACCCCCAGAGTGCCTGCCGGATGCACCTGCCGGCGCGCGTGGGCGACTACACCGATTTCTATGTCGGCATCCATCATGCCACCCAGATCGGACGGCTATTCCGCCCCGACAATCCACTGTTGCCCAACTACAAGCACGTGCCCATCGCCTACCACGGGCGCGCCTCGACGCTGGGCGTCTCCGGCGAAGCTTTCAAGCGCCCCAGGGGCCAGACGCTGCCGCCCGGACAGGAGGCGCCCGTCTTCGGACCCTGTCGCCGGCTGGACTACGAGCTGGAACTGGGCATCTGGATCGGGCCGGGCAACGCCCAGGGTGAGCCCATCGCCATCGCCGATGCGGCGGAGCATATCGCCGGTTTCTGTCTGCTCAACGACTGGTCGGCGCGGGATATCCAGGCCTGGGAATATCAACCTCTGGGTCCCTTCCTGTCGAAGAGCTTCGCCAGCACCCTGTCACCCTGGGTGGTGACCGCGGAAGCCCTGGCGCCTTATCGCACCGCGCAACCGGCGCGACCGGCCGGTGATCCGCAGCCCTTGCCCTATCTGTTCGACGAGGACGATCAGGCCGGGGGCGCCCTGGATATCGAGTTGGAGGTGCTGCTGCACACACCGCTCATGGCGCAGCAGGGGCTGCCCGCCCAGCGTATCGCCCTGAGCAACACCCTGAACATGTACTGGACCGTGGCGCAGATGGTGGCCCATCACACGGTCAATGGTTGCACCCTGAATCCGGGCGACTTCTTCGGCTCCGGCACGCTGTCTGGTCCGGACGCGGGCAGCTGCGGCAGCCTGCTGGAAGTCACCCAGGGCGGCAAACAGCCCCTGCAGCTGCCCAGCGGTGAAACCCGCACCTTTCTGGAGGACGGCGACGAGGTCATTCTCCGGGCACGCTGCCGCAAGCCCGGCCTGCCTGCGATCGGCTTCGGCGAGTGCCGCGGCCGGGTGCAGGCGGCGGACTAGGCGTCAGCCCAGCTGATCGAGGGGCAGGGGTGAGGGACGTTTGATCTCGCGCAACACCACGGCGGAACGGATCTCGCTCACCCCCGGCAACTTGAAGATGACGCTGTGCAGAAAGGCGTCGTAGCTGGCGATGTCGGCGGTGACCACCTTGAGCAGGTAGTCGGCCTGGCCAGTGGTGCTGAAGCATTCGATGATGGCGGGGCAGTCCTGCACCGCGCGCTCGAATTCCTCCACCACGTTTTCCACGTGGCGTGACAGGTTCACCTCGGCCAGCACACAGGTGGCCAGCCCGACACGGGTGCGGTCGACCACCGTGGTATAGCCCTGGATGACGCCGTCCTTTTCCAGGGCCTTGAGCCGTTTCCAGGTGGGCGTGGTGGACAGGCCGATGCGCTGGGACAGGTCCTGGACCGAGAGGCGACCGTCCTGCTGCAAGGCGGCGAGAATTTTCAGCGAATAGCTGTCGCGAGTAGATTCATTTTTCATTTGTTGTTTTCCGTACCTGCTCTTGCTCCGATTATGCGTTTTCCGAGAAAACGGAAAAGCACTTTCTCCGCCCCGGCTCTTACCATCCTGTCCTAGGGATTCGGCGCGCCTGCCGCCGGCACCGCACTCACCACAGGACAAGAACAAGATGACGGTGATTCAGAAGAAGCCTCGCCAGGCCGCGCCTGTGCCGGCAGCGCCTGTTCCTCACGCCGCCTATGACTGGCAGCGGGTGGCCTACCTGATGCTGGTCTCGCGCGCCCTCGACGAACTGGAGGAAACGAGGCTGGTGCCCGAGCGCAAGGTGCTCTACCAGTTTTCCGCGCGCGGCCATGATCTGGCGCAGATCCTTTTGGGCCTGTCCCTGACCGATGTGCACGACGCGGCCTGCGGCTACTACCGCTCGCGGCCGATGCTGCTGGCGCTCGGGGTGGACCTGGCCGACGCCCTGGGGTCGTCCATGGCCCGCGCCGGGGGCTATTCCGACGGTCGCGACATCGGTGTGGTGTTCAACCATCCCAATGTGGGGGGTGCCACGGCGCTGCCCATGTGCGGTGGCGTCGGCGCCCAGTACACGCCCACCGCCGGCTGGGCCCAGGCCGTCGAGTACCGCGCCCGGGTGATGGGCGACGCGAGCTTTGCCCGCTCCATCAGCGTGGTGATGGGCGGCGATGGCTCGGTCGCCACCAACGGCTTCTGGTCTGCCCTGACCATCGCCACCACCCAGAAGCTGCCCATGCTGTTCTATATCGAGGACAATGGCTTCGGCATCTCCGTCCCCTCGACCTTCCAGACCCCGGGCGCGGATATCGCCCGGAACCTCGCCAGCTTCCAGGGTCTGCATGTGCTGTCTGGCGACGGTTGCGACCCCCAGCAGAGCGCGGCCTTGATCCAGCAGGCCATCGCCCACGTGCGCGACCGCCAGGGTCCCTGCCTGCTGCGGCTCAAGGTGCCTCGCCTGCAGGGGCATAGCTTCCAGGACACCCAGGCCTACAAGAGCGCGGCGACGGTGAAGCGCGAATGGTCGCGCGATCCCTTGCCGCGCCTGCGCGATTTCCTGATGCCGGCGAGCCTGTCGGCGCACGCCTGGGAGGCGCTGGAGCGTTCCGCCCACGAAGCCGTCGAGGCGGCACGGGAAGCGGCCGAAGCCAGACCGGTCAGCGATCCGCAGCAGGTGACCCGCCACGTGTTCTTCGAGGGTGAACCGCAGCTCCGGGGTGGACAGCATCCCGAAGGCTATGTGCCGCCACCGGTCAGCGAAACACCCAGCCCCGCAGGCCAGCGCCTGAACATGGTCGCCGCCATCCGCCGCACTCTTGATCACGAATTGGCGGTGAACGAACGAGTCGCGCTGTTCGGAGAGGATGTCGGGCCCAAGGGCGGCGTTCATGCGGTGACCCTGGGGCTGCAGGAGAAGTACGGCGCCGAGCGCGTCTTCGACACCAGCCTGTCGGAGGAGGGCATCATCGGCCGGGCGGTGGGCATGGCCCTGGCGGGGCTGATGCCGGTGCCGGAGATCCAGTTCCGCAAGTATGCCGACCCGGCGATGGAGCAGATCAACGACTGCGGCACCATGCGCTGGCGTACCCACAACCGCTTCGCCGCGCCCATGGTGGTCCGCATTCCCGGCGGCTTCTTCAAGTGCGGCGATCCCTGGCACAGCCAAACCAACGAGGTCCAATTCGTGCACTCGCCCGGTTGGCGGGTGGCCGTGCCGTCCAATGCCGAGGATGCCGTCGGCCTGCTGCGTACGGCCCTGAGGGGCAATGACCCGGTGATCTTCTTCGAGCACCGCGCCATGCTCGACGCCGCTTCGGCGCGGCGGCCCTATCCCGGTGACGACTTCGTGCTGCCCTTCGGCAAGGCGCGCACGGTGGTAGCCGGCGACGCCCTGACGCTGGTGACCTGGGGAGCCATGGTCGAGCGCTGCGAGGCCGCCGCCGAGGGTCGCTCGGTAGAGGTCATCGACCTGCGCACCCTAATGCCCTGGGACTGCGAGGCGGTACTGGCCTCGGTCAACCGCACCCATAGGTGCCTGATCGTCCATGAGGACCTGGGCACGGCGGGCTTCGGCGCTGAAATTGCCGCCGTGGTCGCCGAGCAGGCCTTTCTGCAACTGGACGCCCCCGTGGCCCGGCTGACCATGCCCGACATCCCCAGTCCGCATCATCCGACGCTGATGGAATTCGTCTTGCCTTCGGTAGCGCGGATCCAGGCCAAGATCGACGAACTGGTGGGGTTCTGACATGAACGATCTGACCGTGCAGAACCCGCCAACGGTGGAGATCCGCGCGCCGCTGGAGCGCGATGGCACCAGGGCCGAGGTCCGCCGCTGGTTGAAGGAGAGCGGCGAGCCAGTCGCCAAGGACGAGCCCGTGGTCGAGCTGGAGACCGACAAGGTGGTGGTGGAGGTCGCCGCACCGGCGGCCGGTATCCTGGAGATACTTGAGGTGGCGGGCGGCGACGTCGAACCGGGGACCGTGCTCGGCCGTATCGGCGCGGGTGCAGGGCAGTCGCTCGAACCCCAGCCGGCGCCAAATGCGGAAGCCCCGCCATCGTCAGAGAGCGAGCAGGTCCGTTTCGATCCCGCGTTGCGCTTGTCGCCGGTGGTGCGCCGCCTGCTGGCGGAGCACGACCTGGACCCGGAGGCGCTGGCGGAGCAGGGCACCGGGCGCGACGGCCGCCTGACCCGCGAGGACGTGCTCAAGGTCATTGCCGAGCGCACGCAGCCGGCAGGAAAACAGTCGGTGCCAGCAGTCACCGAGGAAGCAGCACCGGAACGGCCGGCGCCGTCTGCGGGTCCCCGCGTGGCCGCCCAGGTCCCGCACAGCACCCTGCGCCGGACCATCGCCCTGCGTCTGCAACAGTCGGTGACGGTCGCGCCCCATGTGACGACCGTCTTCGAAGCCGACTTTACCGCCGTCGAAGCGCACCGGCGCCGTCACAAGCCGCGGTTCGCGGAACAGGGCGTGCGGCTGACCCACACGGCCTACCTGGTCCTGGCCGCCGTGGCGGCCATGCGCCGGGTGCCGGAGGTGAACAGCCGCTGGCATGACGACTACCTGGAAGTGTTCGCCGATGTGAACCTGGGCATAGGCACCGCCCTGGGCGAGCAGGGACTCATCGTGCCGGTCATCCACCAGGCGCAGGCGTTGTCGCTGCTGGGCGTCGCCACCCGCCTGCAGGAGCTGACCAATGCCGCACGCGGCGGCTTTCTCCGGCCGGAAGAGGTCCGCGGCGGCACCTTCACCCTGTCCAATCATGGCGTCTCCGGTTCGCTGCTGGCCACGCCCATCATCATCAACCAGCCGCAGTCCGCCATTCTGGGCGTGGGCGCCCTGGAAAAGCGCGTGGTGGTACGAGAGATCGAGGGTATCGACACCTTCCAGGCGCGGCTCAAGGCCTATGTATCCCTGACGATCGACCACCGGGTCCTTGATGGCAGTCAGGCCAATGCCTGGTTGACGCGCTTCATCGAGGTGATCGAGAGCTGGCCGCTGGAGTAGCGACCAGCCTTGACAAGTCACACGCGTCAGGAGCAGATTCCACTTAACGTAATTGAATTACGCAAAAACAAGAAACGGTAAGGCGATCGCGGGGCAGCCCTGATGGACCTCTACACCTATTACCGCTCGAGCTCGTCCTACCGGGTCCGCCTCGCGTTGGCCCTGAAGGGGCTCGACCATCGCGCCGTGCCGGTCAATTTGCTGAGCGACAAGCAGCGCCAGCCCGCCTACCGCGCGCTCAACCCCCAAGGGCGGCTGCCCAGCCTGCGCCTCGACGGCGGCGAAGTCCTGAACCAGTCACCCGCCATCATCGAATACCTGGAAGAACGCTATCCGGCGGTGCCGCTGCTGCCGACGGATCCACTGCTGCGCGCCCGCCATCGTGGTATCGCGGCCCTGATCAGTTGCGATATCCACCCACTGCATAACGTCTCGGTGCTCAATCGCCTGCGCGGCCTGGGCCTGGATGAGCCGGCGATTCTCGACTGGATTGCCCACTGGATAGGCGAGGGGCTGGCCGCGGTGGAGGCGCAGGTCGGCGATACCGGGTTCTGTTTCGGCGCACGGGGGCTGGCCGACGTCTACCTGCTGCCTCAGCTCTATGCCGCGCGGCGCTTCCAGGTGGACCTGTCGGTCTACCCGCGCCTGCTGCGCGTGGAGGCCTTAGCCGCAGCCGATCCCGCCTTTCAACAGGCCCACCCCGCGATGCAACCGGATAGCCCGGAGCGGGTGGCCTCGTGAAATTCCTCGGTTGCCAGCTCCTCCTTGGTGACTTCCTCGCCCGCAGCGTGCGGGGCCTCTCCTGCGCGCCGCCCTTGACCTGGTGCTAGACCGCGTTGCCGGCATCGTCCGTCCCGTCGCCAGTCAAGGAGCCAATCATGGCCGATCTGTTTGAAAACCCCATGGGCCTCATGGGTTTCGAGTTCATCGAATTCGCCTCGCCCACCCCGAATGTCATCGAGCCGGTGCTGGAAAGCCTCGGCTTCAGTCACGTCGCCAACCACAGGTCCAAGGACGTGCTGCTGTTCCGTCAGGGCGACATCAATGCCGTCGTCAACCGCGAGAAGACCGGCCATGCAGCCTATTTCGCCTCGGAGCACGGCCCATCCGTTTGCGGCATGGCCTTTCGTTGCCGCGATTCCCACCACGCCTACGCCAAGGCCCTCGAACTCGGCGCCCAGGCGGTGGACATGCCTACCGGCCCCATGGAATTGCGCCTGCCGGCGATCAAGGGCATCGGCGGCGCGCCGCTGTACCTCATCGACCGCTTCGAGGAGGGCAGCTCCATCTACGACATCGACTTCGTCTTTCTGGACGGGGTCGAGCGCAAGCCGGTGGGCGCCGGTCTCAAGGTCATCGACCACCTGACCCACAACGTCTATCGCGGACGCATGGCCTACTGGGCGGACTTCTACGAGCGGCTGTTCAACTTCCGCGAGCTGCGCTATTTCGACATCAAGGGCGAATACACCGGCCTCACCTCCAAGGCCATGACCGCGCCGGATGGCCTGGTGCGCATTCCGCTCAACGAGGAATCCTCGCGCGGCGCCGGACAGATCGAGGAATTCCTCATGCAGTTCAACGGTGAGGGCATCCAGCATGTGGCCTTCCTCACCGACGACCTGATCGCCACCTGGGATCGCCTCAGGGCCTGCGGCACTCGCTTCATGACGGCGCCACCGGAGACCTATTACGAGATGCTCGAAGGCCGCCTGCCGAATCATGGCGAGCCGGTGGAGGAGCTGAAGTCTCGTGGCATCCTGCTCGATGGCAGCGCCGAAGATGGCGAGCGCCGGCTGTTGCTGCAGATCTTTTCCCAGACCGTGCTGGGGCCGGTGTTCTTCGAGTTCATCCAGCGCAAGGGCGACACCGGTTTCGGCGAGGGCAACTTCAAGGCGCTGTTCGAATCCATCGAGCGCGACCAGGTGCGTCGTGGGGTGCTGAGCACCGCGGAGTAGCGCCTGGCTCCCCGTCGGCTTGCCCAGCGGTGGGGAGGCCTCTAAGGTGACGGCGCGCCGTGCAGGCGCTCTTCAACTCTAGAGGTGGCCATGGAACTGAGCCAGACCCTGGCGCAGGAAATCGTCGAGCGCGCCATGCGCATCCTGCCGGGCAACGTCAATGTCATGGATGCGTCCGGGCTGATCATCGGCTCGGGTGATCCCGCACGGTTGTTCACTCGTCATGCCGGGGCGCGTCAGGTGATCGCCGAGGGGCGCGCGGTGGCCCTGGATCGGGCTGCCGCTGCCCGGCTGCCCGGCGCCCAGGCCGGGATCAACCTGCCGTTGTATCGCCAGGGCGAGCTGGTCGGGGTGCTCGGGGTGACAGGCGAGGACGCCGAGCAGCTGCGCCTGCCGGCCGAACTCTTGCGCCTGACGGCCGAAATGCTCATCGAACAGGCAACCGGGCAGCTGCCCAGTACACCCTTCATGACAACGCCCCTGCTGCGTCAGCTGCTGGCACCGGGTGCGACAGTCGAGCTGGGTCGCCATGCCACTCTGCTCGGCCTGAAACCGGACCTGCCGCGGGACGTTCTGCTGCTGGCGTTCGCCGCGCCGGCGCCAGACTTTGGCGACTGGGCACAGCGGCGAGTGCCCGACAGCTGGTGCCTGCCGCGTGAGGACGGTCAGTGGCTCTGGTATCGCCCAGGGGCGGAGGCCCCGGAGGCGCTCCTGGAGGAATTGCCGGCCCAAGGCTGGGCACTCGCACGCAGCGCCTGGATTCCCCAGATACGGCCTTGGACAGGGCTGGCCGAGACAACCCTGCGCGCGTTGGATCTGCTGGCGGTGGCAAGGCGACTGCGACCGCAACGCCTTCAGGTGCGCCTGGATGACCTGGCCTTGCCGACCTGGTTGCAGGGGCAGGTCTCCCGCACGGACGGCGCCTGGCTGCTGGAACCGCTACTGCGGCTTCGCCAGGCTGATCGAGAGGGTCAGCTGCTGGCGACGTTGCACAGCTGGTTCGCCCAGGATGCCAGCCCCCAGGCCTGCGCCGAGGCGCTGGGGCTGCACCGCAACGGCCTGCGTCATCGACTCGATCGTATCCAGGCGCTGACGGGTCGGGATCCACGTCGCTTCGCCGACGCCGCCGAACTGTACTGCGCGTTGCTGCTAATGGATCATCACTGGGCAGACGCCTAGTCGTGATCCATCTTCGCTGGGCATTCGTCCCGTTGTAGTGCCGCCTGATCCGGGAAACACTCGGCGCACAACAACGGAGAATCGCTCATGAAGATCGTCATCGCCCCTGATTCCTTCAAGGAAAGTTTGTCGGCCGCCGGCGTCGCCCGCGCCCTGGCCCGAGGTCTGCGCCAGGCCCTGCCGGAGGCGGAGCTGATCGAGTGCCCGCTGGGCGATGGCGGTGAGGGCACCCTGGACGCGGTCCTCGCGGCTACTGACGGCGAGGTGCGCGAGGCGCAGGTGACCGGCCCCCTGGGCGAAGCGGTAACCGCCCGCTGGGGCTGGCTGGCCGAGCAGCGCACCGCCTTCGTCGAGATGGCCAGCGCCAGTGGCTTGGAGCTGGTACCGAAGGCGCGTCGCGATGTCCGGGTGGCGACCTCCCGAGGGACGGGTGAGCTCTTGCGGGCGGCACTGGATGCCGGGGCCGAGCGTCTGGTTCTGGCCATCGGCGGCAGCGCCACCAACGACGGTGGCGCGGGGCTGCTGCAGGCCCTGGGCGCGCGGCTGCTGGATGCCCAAGGGCAAGCGCTGGCACCCGGTGGTGCGGCCCTGGCCAACCTGGCGAGCATCGACCTGGCGGACCTGCACCCGCGTCTGGCCGAGGTAGCGGTGGTCATCGCCGCCGATGTCGACAATCCGCTCTGCGGCCCCCAGGGTGCCAGCCATGTCTTCGGGCCGCAAAAGGGTGCTTCGCCCGAACAGGTACAGGAACTCGATGGCGCGCTGGCGCATTTCGCCACGATCACCGCCGCCACGCTGGGCCGCGATGTCCGCGAGCGGCCTGGTGCCGGCGCCGCCGGCGGTGTGGGCTTTGCCGCCCTGGCCTTTCTCGGGGCGACCTTCCGCCCCGGTATCGAGGTGGTGGCGGACCTGGTGGGGCTGAAGGAAGCGCTGACGGGCGCTGATCTGGCGTTGACCGGGGAAGGGCGGCTCGACGGCCAGACCCTGAGGGGCAAGACGCCCGCCGGCGTGCTGCGCCTGGCGCAGCGCCAGGGCGTGCCCGTGGTGGCTGTGGCTGGCTCCCTGGGCGAGGGCTACGACGCCCTCTATGAGCAGGGCCTGACAGCGGCCTTCAGCCTGGTTTCCGGGCCGCTCAGCCTTGACGAGGCGCTGGCCCAGGCCGAGGTACTGCTGGAGCGTACCGCCCGCGACATCGGCCGCCTCTGGCGGACCGCCAGAAGCTGAGGTCAGAGCCCTTCATGATGGCTGGCAGGGCGGCCGGATTTACCTCATGCTGGGCGTCCCGTTCTCGATCGATTGCCGTGATGACCCCGACTGCGATCCTGCGTGCCGGCCTGCTGTCTTTGGCGCTGGTGCTGCCGCTGCATTCCGCCCTGGCGGTGATTCCCAGCCTCAAGCCCGCCAATACCTGCGTGCGTAGCGCCTTCGTGCTGCGCTGCCAGGACGGGCAGGGGGGCTGGTACAGCGTGGCGGTGCAGGGCAATGACACCCTGATGCGCGGCTATGATCCGGTCTCGGGTCTGTCCTGGTCCCAGACCAGTACCCGCCTCGGACGGCTGCAGTTCTTCAGCGGCCTGACCAGCGACGGCAACCTCTGGCTGGGTCGCACCCGCCAGCTGGGCTGGAACGTCATCAGCCGCTTTTCCACCTCACAGGGGGACCGCGCCCGCACCAGCTGTAATCGCGTGGCGGGGTGCGAGTGGCGCTAGGTGTCGAGTTGAATGGACCGGGCAGCTGACCCGGCAAGGTCTGAGCCGCGCTGCCAGGTAGGTTGCCCCTCAGCCCAACGCCTGGGTCAGTAGCGCGAACTGATCCACCCCGTCGCGGGACACCGGTGCCTCGCCCTTGGCCATCTGCTCGACCTCGTCGACCTGGGGGATGCCCAGCTCGCTGAGCCAGGGATTGAGGCCGCTACGAGCCGTCACATCAAAGCGTACATAACGCCCTTCGGCGTGACGGAGCAGGGCAAGGATCAGCGCCCTGGCCTGGTCGCCGGATTCGGCGATCACCGGGCCGACCGACAGACCGCGACCGTAAGGGCGCAACAAGGCGAAGCCGCGCAGCTGGCCGTCACGCTCCAGACCGACGATGCGCTCGGCCTGCGGCAGCAGCTCCTGTAATAGGGTGGTGCGGTCCAGGCCGGTAGCAGCCTGGGCGAGAAGCTGAAGCTGGGGGACAGCGGCCAGGGTCAACTCCAGAACCTGGCTTTCCAGCGGGTGTTGCTGTTCGTCCATGGCCGGCAACGTGGCGACCTGGTGCTGATAGATGCGCTCGTAGGAGACGAAGCCCTGGCTGCGGTAGAGCGGGGCACCGCGCAGGGTAGCGACCAGCAGTGGTGTGCGGGTGCCGGCCAGTCCGATAAGACCGTCCATGAGGCGGCGACCGTGACCCTGGCCCTGGTGGCTGTCGGCGACGATCACCAGGCCGATGGTGGCGTAATCGCCCTGGGGGACGCAGAAGCCGGTACCGAACACCCCCTGGTCGTCCTCCAGCGTCAGGCCTTCTCCGGTATGGAACAGGCATTGCCAGTCTTCCAGCCGATGGGGCCAGTGCAGCGCCTGGGACAGGCGGTAGGCGGTAGCGAGGTCAGTTTCGCGCAGAGGTCTCAGGGTGGCGTGGGACACGGCGGGGCTCCGGTTCGGGTCTGGCTGATGCAGACGTCAGCCTAGCAAGGCCCGACGGCAGATTCGGTTGCCGGTAGCAGGACGCAGCGGCGTGAGGCACCGAAGGTCCGGGCCAGTTCGGCAAAAGATGGCGGCCCGCCGGCCTAGCATGGGGCCAAGCCCACAGCCCTAGCGGAGCGCGCCATGGCCTCGTTCGACCCCAGAGAAGTTGCGGTTCGTTGTGCCCATTTCATCGGCGGCCGCAGCCGCGATGCCACCGCCGAACTGGAGGTCTTCCGCCCCTCGGACGGCCAGTTCCAGAGTGGTTTGCCGTGCGCCTCGGTAGACCTGGTGGATGAGGTGGTGGAGGGCGCCTGGCGCGCCTGGAAGGCCAGCGACTGGGCCAGCCGACCGCCGCGGGAGCGGGCGCGGGTGATGCGCCGCTGGGCCGATCTGGTCGAAGCCGATGGTGAAATCCTCGGCCCGCTGGAGGCGGTGGGTTCGACCCGTCCGCTGCGCGAGGTGCTGGCCTGGGACATTCCCTATGTCGCCGAGGGCATCCGCTTCTTTGCCGAATTCGCCGACAAGCACGGTGGCGAGGTGGCGGCCACCGCCACCAGCCACCTGGGCCTGCAGATCACCGAGCCCTATGGCGTGGTGGGCGCCATCGCGCCCTGGAATTTCCCCCTGAGCATGGCCGGCTGGAAGATCGCGCCGGCGCTCGCGGCCGGCAATGCGGTGGTGATCAAGCCGTCGGAGCTGACGCCATTCTCGATCCTGCGCCTGGCCGAACTGGCCACCCTGGCCGGGCTGCCCGCTGGCATTCTCAGCGTGGTCCAGGGTGATGGCCGGGTGACCGGCGATGCCCTGTGCCGGCATCCGCGCATCGGCAAGGTCACCTTTACCGGCTCCACCGGTACCGGCACGGCCATCATGACCGCCTGCGCCGAGAGCGGCCCCAAGCCGGTGACCCTGGAGCTGGGCGGCAAGAGTCCGCAGCTGGTGTTCGCCGATGCGCCGGATCTGGCGCGGACCGCCCGCAGCGTGGCGGCCGCCATCACTGGCAACGCCGGCCAGGTCTGCGTCTCGGGTTCGCGCCTGCTGGTGCAGCGCGCCGCCCTGGAGCCGATGCTGGAAGGGATCCGCGCGGCCTTCGCCGACTTGCGTCCGGGGCCGACCTGGTCGGCAGAAGCGACGCTGTCCCCGATCATTTCCCAGCGCCAGGGCCAACGTATCCAGGACATCGTCACCCGCAGCCAGGCGGCCGGCGCGGAGATCCTGGTCGGTGGCGCGCTGGAGGAGGGACTAGGCGGCGCCTACTATCAGCCGACGCTGATCACCGCGGTTGGCGCGGACAATCCCGCCGTGCGCGAAGAGATCTTTGGCCCGGTGCTGACCGTGCAGGTGTTCGACGATGAAGCCGAGGCCCTGGCGCTGGCCGACCACCCTACCTACGGCCTGGCGGCCGGCGTGCACACCGCCGACCTCGGCCGGGCGCTGCGCCTGACCCGGGCGCTGGAAGCCGGTACCGTCTGGGTCAATCGCTATGGCCGTAGCCACGACTGGATCATCCCCACCGGCGGCTACAAGCGCTCTGGCATCGGCAAGGACCTGGGCCGCGCCGCCTATGAGGCCACGCTGCGCAGCAAGAGTGTGCTGATCGATCTGGAGCATTCCTGAGCACACCGCAAACAATGCTGGGCCCTACCGGTAAAACGGTTTTTTCTATCTCTCGCGGCGTCTGAAAGCGGACAACTGTCAGGCCCGCCAATGCTGTAATGCTTGCCAGGGGCGCCACCGGCGTTCCGGCCTTCACCTACCATTCCCGTCAAAGGACCCTTGCCATGACCGCCTTTCGGCCCAAGTACATCACCTTCGACTGCTACGGCACCCTGACCCGTTTCCGCATGTCCGACATGGCCCGCGAGATGTTCGCCGACCGCATCCCGGCCGAGGCGATGGATAGGTTCTGCAAGGACTTCAACGGCTATCGCTTCGACGAGGTGCTTGGCGCTTGGAAGCCCTATTCGGAGGTGCTGTACACAGCGGTCGAGCGTACCTGCAAGCGCTGGGGCATCTCCTTCACCGATGCCGAGGCCAATGCCTACTACGAGGCGGTGCCGAGCTGGGGTCCGCATCCGGACGTGACCGCGGGCCTGGCCAAGATCGCCGACAAGATCCCGCTGGTGATCTATTCCAACGCCGCCGACGAGCAGATCATGTCCAACGTCGACAAGCTGGGCGTACCCTTCCACCGGGTCTTCACCGCCGAGCAGGGCCAGGCCTACAAGCCGCGCCTGCAGGCCTTCGAATACATGCTCGACACCCTTGGTTGTGGTCCGGAAGACGTGCTGCACGTGTCGTCGAGCTTCCGTTACGACCTCATCCCGGCCGACTACATGAACATCAAGAACAAGGTGTTCGTGAATCGCGGTCACGAGCCGAGCACGCCGTTCTACAGCAACACCGAGATCAAGGACATCGGCGGCCTGGCCGCCGTGGTCGGTCTCGAATAATACCTTGAGCCGCCGGAGCGCCTGCCCATGAGTCTTGGCCCTGCATCGTCCGATTCCTACTGGCTCGCGACCGCGCCGGGCTTTACCGGGGCCACCCCGGGGCCGGTGGCGGGCGAGGTGGATGTCGTCGTCATCGGCGGCGGCTTCACCGGGCTCTCGGCCGCGGTGGCCCTGCGCCGGCGCGGTGCCAGCGTGGCCGTGCTGGAGGCCGGACGGGTGATCGGCGAAGCCTCCGGGCGCAACGGGGGACACTGCAACACCGGTGTCGCCCAGGATTACGCGGCCCTGCATGCCAGCCTGGGTGCAGAGCGCGCGCGGGCCTTCTACCAGGCTTATGCCGATGCGGTGGCCAGCGTGGAGGCGGTGATCGCCGAGGAGGGTATCGGCTGCGATTTCCACAAAGCCGGCAAGCTCAAGTTGGCGGCCAAGCCGCAGCACTATGACAATCTGGCGCGTACCTGCGAGCTGATCCGCCAGGAGGTGGACCCGGACGTGGAGCTGCTCAGCGCCGCCCAGGTGCGCGTCGAGGTGGCCTCCGACGGCTTCCACGGGGGACTCCTGCAGCGTAACGGCGCCCAGATGCATATGGGGCGCTTCGGCGTGGGGCTGGCGGAGGCGGCGGTCCGGCGTGGCGCCCAGGTGTACGAAGGCGCGGCAGTCAGTGATCTGCAGCGGCTGCCCGATGGCAGCTTTCGCGTGTTCAGCGCCAAGGGCGAGCTGCGCGCCCGTCAGGTACTGGTGGCCACCGGCAATGCGCGGGTTGGTCCCTTCCAGTGGTTTCGCCGACGCATCGCCTCGGTGGGCAGCTTCATCATCGCCACCGCGCCGCTGCCCAGGGCGCAGCTGGACGAGCTCTTGCCCAATCGTCGGACCTATGTGACCAGCCGCATCATCGGCAACTACTTTCGTACCACCCCGGATCACCGTCTCATCTTTGGGGGAAGGGCGCGCTTCGCGCTGTCCGATCCACGCCAGGACGCCAAGAGTGGCGCCGTGCTGCGCGCTGCCCTGGGGCAGCTGTTTCCCAGCCTGGCCCAGGCGCCCATCGACTATTGCTGGGGCGGGCTGGTGGACATGACCGCCGACCGCCTGCCGCGTGCCGGCGAGCAGGACGGCCTGTTCTATGCCATGGGCTATAGCGGTCACGGCGTGCAGATGGCGGTACACATGGGCCGGGTGATGGCCGAGGTGCTGGAAGGCCGCAGCCAGGCCAACCCCTGGCGGGTGCTGGACTGGCCGGCCATTCCTGGCCACTTCGGCAAGCCCTGGTTCCTGCCCCTGGTGGGGTTGTACTACCGGGTCCAAGATCGCCTGCACTAGGTTCTGTACGAAAAGTGCCTGCGCTCGGTGATGCTTCGTTGAAAAAGGCTTCGGAATGCTCATTTACCGCTCGTAAACTCCGCTTCCTCAGCCTTTTTCGCCTCGCCTGACCTTCGCTCGTCGACTTTTCGTACAGAACCTAGATCCTGAGCAACGAACCGCCCGCCCGGACCCTGCCAATCGCAGTGTCCGGGCGGGCGGTTTTGTCGTTTCTGCAGGTCAACGGGCACCCTGGCATTTTCTTCTGTGTCTGGCTGGCGCGCGGCGTGGAAACTGCCGCGAGAGCCGGCCGTTCGCAGAGGGACGCGCCCTGTGCCTGGTCGGAAACGGCACCCCGCTGGCCAGCCAGACGTCCTGGCGGCGCGCCAAACCCGGGCATGGGCGGCCCCGCTGCGCTGTGGCGACGCACACCGCAAACAATGCTGAGCGGCTTGGCCAAAACGGTCTTTTCTGTCTCGTCGCCCACCCAATTCGACGGTATTCGACGAGGGGCCGGTGCTGTAATGAACCAGGCCGTGCGACACGGCGGCCACGAGGACAGCGCCGCGCGCCCGGGGAGGGGCACGCGGCCCTGGTGACAGAGCCCCCAACGAGCGAGCCGACATGACCGAGAAAAAGACTGGAAGTCCCCTGATAGGTGCTGCTGAAAGCGTGCGTGCCTTCGAGGCCCTGCATAGGGGTGTCTCGCGGCGCGATGCGCTCCGCCTGCTGGGCGCCGCCGGACTGCTGGCGAGTGGCGTGGGCAGTCTGATCGGCCGCGATGGCCAGGTGTTCGCGGCCGAGGACGCGGTCAGTGGCACCCCGCGCCGGGGCGGTCGGGTACGCGCCGCGGCGGCGGGTTCGTCCACCGCCGATACCCTCGATCCGGCCCGTGGCGCCTTTTCCGGTGACTACACCCGCCAGTATTTCTTCTATAACGGTCTCACGGTGTTCGACAGCCATCTCGAGCCCCAGATGGCCCTGGCCACCAGCCTGGAAAGCGCGGACGCCCTGACCTGGACGGTCAAGCTGCGCCAGGGCGTGCAATTCCACAACGGCAAGACCTTCGACAGCGCCGATGTCGTCTACTCGCTGCTGCGCCACAAGGATCCGGCGGTAGGCTCCAAGGTCAAGGCCCTGGCCGATCAATTCGCCGAGATCACCGCGGTCGCGCCCGATGAAGTACGGATCCGCCTGGTGTCGCCGAACTCCGAGCTGCCGGCGGTGCTGGCGATCTCGCCCTTCCTGATCATCGCCGATGGCACCAAGGACTTCTCCACCGCCAACGGCACCGGACCCTTCAAGGTCAAGGAGTTCAAGCCGGGCGTGCGCACCGTGGGCGTGCGCAACGAAAACTACTGGAATTCCGGCAAGCCCTATCTGGACGAGATCGAGCTGATCGGCATCGGCGACGAACCCTCGCGGGTCAATGCGCTGCTGGCCGGTGACGTCCAGCTCACCGTCTCGGTGGATCCGCGCTCCGCCGAACGTCTCAAGCAGAGCGGCAAGCTCAAGGTGGTGGCCAACACCTCCGGCAGCTATACCGACCTGATCATGCGCATTCCCAACCGGCCCTTCGACGATCCCAACGTGGTGGAGGGCATGAAGCTGCTGTTCGACCGCGAGCAGATCCTCAAGTCGGTGTTCCTGGGCTACGGCACCATCGGCAACGACCAGCCGATCATGCCCGGCACTCCCTATCATGCCGCGGACCTGCCGCAGCGGCCCTACGATCCGGACAAGGCCAAGTTCCTCTTCCAGAAGGCCGGCATCGCCGGGGCGAAGCTGCCGCTGGTGACCTCCACCGCCGCCGACAACGCCAACGAGATGGCCCTGGTGCTGCAGCAGTCGGCGCGTCAGGCGGGGCTCAACCTGATGGTCAACCGGGTCAGCGCCGATGGCTACTGGAACAGCCACTGGATGAAGGACCCCCTGGGTTTCGGCAACATCAACGCCCGGCCTACCGCCAACATCCTGCTGTCGCAATTCTTCAAGTCCGATGCACCCTTCAACGAGTCGGGCTGGAAAAACGAGCAGTTCGACCAGTTGCTGGTGGCCTCCCGCGGCGAAACCGACTTGGCCAAGCGCAAGCAGATGTACGCTGACATGCAGCTGTTGATCCACCAGCACTGCGGCATCGGCCTGCCCATCTTCACCAGTTCCATCGATGCCCATTCGCCCAAGCTCGGCGGTTACGGAATCATCCCCATCGGCGGCTTCATGGGCTACATGTTCGCCGAACACGTCTGGCTGGAGGCCTGACGCCCGGTGCCTGACGGCGCGTGCGGTCCGCCGTGACCGCGCTCGCCGCTCCACGCTCAAGCAGGAGGTGGCTTTGGACCTTTCCGTGTTTTCCCTCATCACCCGGCGGGTCGGGGGCGGGTTGCTGACCCTGCTCATCGTCTCGCTGCTGGTGTTCTTCGTCTCGGCGCTGTTGCCGGGCGACGCCGCGCAGCAGGCTTTGGGCCAGTTCGCGCTGCCCGAGCAGGTGGCGGCGCTGCGCGCCCAGATGGGCCTCGACCAGCCAGCGCTGCTGCGCTACTTCCATTGGCTCGGCGGTCTGGCGCACGGTGATCTGGGCCAGTCCCTGGCCAGCCAAATGCCCATCACCACCATGATCGGCGACCGGCTCGGCGGTTCGCTGATGCTGGCCGGCGTGACGGCCCTGGTGTCGGTGCCCCTGGCGCTCGGGCTGGGCATCGTCTCGGCCATGAACGCCGGAGGCCGGTTGGACCGCGCGCTCAACGTCTTCACCCTGGGCATCGTCGCCGTGCCGGAATTTCTCGTGGCGACCCTGGCGGTACTGGTGTTTGCCGTCCATCTGCAATGGACTTCGGCGCTGACCTTCGCCCACGACATCGACGGCCCCCTGGACTTCCTGCGCGCCTACGCGTTGCCGGTGGGCACCCTGTGCTGCGTGATCGTGGCGCAGATGGCGCGCATGACCCGGGCGGCCCTGGTGGAGCAGCTGCAGAGTCCCTATGTGGAAATGGCCAGGCTCAAGGGTGTCGGCCCGGTGCGCGCCGTGTTGCGCCATGCCTTGCCCAATGCCGTGGGACCCATCGCCAACGCCGTGGCCCTGAGTCTCTCCTACCTCATGGGCGGGGTAGTGATCGTCGAGACCATCTTCAACTATCCAGGGATCGCCCAATTGATGGTGGACGGCGTCGCCAGTCGCGACCTGCCCCTGATCCAGGCCTGCGCCATGCTGTTCTGCTGCGCCTACCTGGTCCTCATGACCCTGGCGGATCTCTGCGCCATCCTGTCCAACCCGAGGCTGAGAACGCTATGACCCGACCCGTGACTTCCGTACGAGGCGCGTCCATCGTGCCGGTGGATGGCAAGACGCTCGACACCCAGCTGTCGCCGCCCCGCACCCGTCGCCGCGCGCGCTGGTCCCTGACCGGACTCCTCGGTGGCATCCTGGTGGTCTTCTGGCTGTTCATCGCGGCCTTCGGCGTCTGGCTGGCGCCCTATGACCCGGGCGCCCTGGGTGACAGCGCGATACTCGCGAGCTACAGCGCCGCCCATCCCCTGGGCACCGATTACCTGGGCCGCGACGTGCTCAGCCGCATCCTCGATGGTGCCCGCTTTACCGTGGGCCTGGCGCTGGCGGCGGCGATGCTGGCCTGCGTGCTGGGGACCGGGCTCGGCCTCCTGGCGGCGTTGTCCGGGCGCTGGGTGGATGAGCCGCTGTCGCGGCTGGTCGATGCGCTGATCTCGCTGCCGAGCAAGATGCTGGCGCTGGTCATGGTGTCGGCCTTCGGCTCGTCGGTGCCGCTACTGATCGTCATGGCGGTAGTGGGCTACGCACCGGGCTGCTATCGCATCTCGCGCAGTCTGGCGATGAATCTGACCGAGATGGAGTATGTCCAGGTCGCCCGCACCCGCGGCGAGGGCCGGCTGTACATTGCCCTGATGGAGCTCCTGCCCAACATGCGCCTGCCGCTGCTCACTGACCTGGGCCTGAGATTCGTCTACATCGTGCTGCTGCTCAGCGGCATGAGCTTTCTCGGCCTCGGCGTGCAACCGCCCAATGCCGACCTGGGCTCCCTGGTGCGGGAAAACATCGGTGGCCTGGCCGACGGCGCCCCAGCGGTGCTGATGCCGGCGCTGGCCATCGGCACCCTGACCGTGGGCGTCAACCTGCTCATCGACCGGTTCGGCGCCCGACGTCGGGGAGGGCGCTGAGATGGTGCTCCTGGTAGAGGTCAAGGACCTGCGCGTGGTCGCGGAGAACGAGGACGGCAGCGAAACCCCCATCGTCAAGGACGTCGGCTTCAGCCTGGCCAAGGGCGAGGTGCTGGCGCTGATCGGCGAATCCGGGTCGGGCAAGACCACCATTGCCCTCTCGATGCTCGGCTATGCCCGGGCGGGATGCCGGTTGGCCGGCGGCTCGATCCGGGTGGGCGACACCCAGGTGCTGGAGCTGGACGCCGGCGGCCTGCGCCACCTGCGTGGCCGCACCGTGGCCTATATCGCCCAGAGCGCGGCAGCGGCCTTCAATCCGTCACGACGGCTGATGGCGCAGATCATCGAAAGCGCCTTGATTCACGGCGTGCTGACCCGGCAGGAGGCCGAGGCGCGCGCCCTGCAACTGTTCAAGGAACTGGCGCTGCCGGATCCGGAGCATATCGGCGAGCGCTACCCGCACCAGGTCTCGGGCGGTCAGTTGCAGCGGCTGATGGCGGCCATGGCGCTGATCACCGATCCGACCCTGGTGATCCTCGACGAACCCACCACGGCGCTGGACGTGACCACCCAGATCGAGGTGCTGCGGGTGTTCAAGCAGGTGGTCCGCGAGCGTGGCGTGACCGCCATCTACGTCTCCCACGACCTGGCCGTGGTGGCCCAGATGGCCGACCGCATCCTGGTGCTCAACGGCGGCGAGGTCTATGAGAATCGCCGCACCGAGCGGCTGCTCGCCAGCGCCCGCCATCCCTATACCCGCAGCCTGCTGGCCGCGGCCCAGCCGGAACCCCTGGCGGAACGTGGCCTGCCGACCATCGACAGCCAGGCGCCGGTGCTAGAGATCAAGGACCTGGTGGCCGGCTATGGCCCCATCGGCGCCGACGACCTGCCGCGTTATCGGGTGCTGGAGGGTATCGATCTGCGTATCGGCGCCGGCCAGGCGCTGGGGGTCATCGGCGAATCCGGCTCCGGCAAGTCGACCCTGGCGCGGGTCATCGCCGGCTTGCTGCCGCCGGCCCAGGGCAGCGTGCGCCTAGGTGGCGAACTCCTGCCACCGGGCCTGGAAGGACGCACCCGCGAGCAGTTCCGCCGGGTGCAGCTGGTCTACCAGAATGCCGACACGGCGCTCAATCCGGCCCATAGCGTGGAGCGCATCCTCACGCGTCCACTGGAGACCTATCACGCCTTCGACAAGGCTACCCGTCAGCGCAAGGTTCGCGAATTGCTCGACCGGGTGCAGCTGCCGGCCAGTCTGGCCAGCCGGCGACCGGGCGAGCTGTCCGGCGGCCAGAAGCAGCGGGTCAACCTGGCACGCGCCCTGGCCGCCGAACCCGAGCTGATCCTCTGTGACGAGGTGACCTCGGCGCTGGATACCGTGGTCGGCGCGGCCATTCTCGACCTGCTCGCCGAACTGCGCCGCGAACTGGGGCTGGCCTATCTGTTCATCAGCCACGACATCTCCACGGTGCGCAGCCTTTGCGACGAGGTGCTGGTGCTCTATTCCGGGCAGCCCGTGGAACTCGGCACCCCCGCCACACTGCAGCACCCGCCGCTGCACCCCTACACCGAATTGCTCACTGCCTCGGTGCCCGCGCTGCGCCAGGGCTGGCTGGAAGAACAACCGGTCCGCACGCTGCTGCCCCTGGCCTCGTCGGCTCCGGCCAGCGGACGCCTCTGCAGCTTCCTGCAGCGTTGCCCGGTACGGCTGGAAGGGCGCTGCGACCGGGTGCCGCCACGACCCCAGACGCTGGCCGGCGGCAACCGCATCCTCTGTCACCATGATGGCGAGACCCTGCAACGTCTGCAGGGTGGCGCCGTGCTGCATTCCCAAGGAGTTCGCGCATGACTTCCCGCTTCCAGCGACTCGCCGAAACCGGCCGGCCGCAGGTCAGTCTCACCGTCGATGGCCTGCCGGTCACGGCACTGGCCGGCGATACCCTGATGGTCGCCTTGCTCGCCAACGGCCCGGCGCTGCGGCGTTCCGAATTCGGTGACGAGCGCCGTGCCGGCTTCTGCCTGATGGGCGCCTGTCAGGATTGCTGGGTGTGGACCGCCGAGGGCGAGCGCCTGCGTGCCTGCGGCACCGAGGTCCGCGAAGGACTGCAGATCCTCACCGCGCAACCGGAGGCCATATGGAATCTGGCCTAGCCCAACCGGGCAAGAGCACTCCCCGGGTGGTCATCGTCGGCGCCGGTCCGGCCGGTGTGCGGTGCGCCGAGACCCTGCTGGCCGCCGGTATCACCCCGGTGGTGATCGACGAGAATCGGCGCGACGGCGGTCAGATCTATCGTCGCCAGCCCGAGGGCTTCCAGCGGGCCTATGCCACCCTCTATGGCAGCGAGGCGGCCAAGGCCGAGGACCTGCACCGCACCTTCGACGGCCTGCGCGGACGCCTCGATTACCGCCCCGACACCCTGGCCTGGCATCTGCACGAGCGCACCCTCTACACGGTGCAGGGCAATCGCCAGCGAACCCTGGACTTCGACGCCCTGGTGCTCTGTACCGGCGCGAGCGACCGCCTGCTGCCGGTACCGGGCTGGAACCTGGCCGGCACCTATACCCTGGGCGGCGCCCAGATCGCCCTCAAGGCCCAGGCGGTGTCCATCGGCCGGCGGGTGATCTTCGTGGGTAGCGGTCCCTTGCTCTATCTGGTCGCCAGCCAGTATCAGCAGGCCGGGGCCACGGTGGCGGCGGTGCTCGATACCGCGCCCCTGCGCCTGCGCGCCCTTGCCACCCCCAAGCTGCTGGCCCGCCCGGGTGTGGCCTGGAAGGGCGTGCAGCTCATGGCCTCGCTCAAGCGCGCCGGGGTGCCCTTGCACCTGGGCGTCACCCCGCTGGAGATCCTGGGCGATGCCGAGCAGGGCGTGCGTGGCGTGGCCTTCGCCGATGCCCGCGGACTGCGTCAGGAGGTGGCCGGCGACGCCGTGGGGCTGGGCTACCACCTGCGTCCGGAAACCCAGCTGGCCGACCTGGCCCGCTGCGCCTTCGAGTTCGAGCGGGCCACTGGCCAATGGGTGCTGCAACTGGATGGGGAGGGGCGAACCTCCACTTCGGGCGTCTATGCCGCGGGCGATGGCGCCCGGGTGCGCGGCGCCGACGGGGCCGAGCTGGCCGGCCGACTGGCCGCCTGCGCGGTGCTGGCGGACCTCCAGTTGACGCTGCCCACGGGGCTCGCCGAGCGCTGCCGCGAGGACCTGGCGGTGCAGGAGCGCTTTCGCCTGGGCCTCGCGGAAGCCTTTCCCTGGCCGGCCAGGCAGATGGCGAGCCTGCCGGACACGGCGGTGGTCTGCCGCTGCGAAGGCATCACCGCCGGCGAGTTGCGCGCCGTGGTTCGTGAGAAGGGCGCTCGCGAGGCCAATCGCGCCAAGGCCTTCAGCCGCGTCGGCATGGGT
The DNA here is from genome assembly GCF_965111925.1 of Pseudomonas sp. Marseille-Q7302. Lineage (NCBI taxonomy): Bacteria > Pseudomonadati > Pseudomonadota > Gammaproteobacteria > Pseudomonadales > Pseudomonadaceae > Pseudomonas > Pseudomonas sp. Marseille-Q7302. The sequence goes on from NZ_CBCOPK010000001.1 coordinate 2,397,609, forward strand.
CGCTGCCAGGGTCGCTATTGCGCCCAGGCCGGTGCGGAGATCATCGCCGCCGAATCCGGGGTGCCGGTCGAGACCGTCGGCCGCCTGCGTGGCCAGGCGCCGGTCCGGCCATTGCCGCTGGGGATCATTACCAGCGAAGAGGAGGTTTCATCATGAGCCAGAATGCCGCCAACCAGGCCGACGTCATCATCGTCGGCGCCGGCATCATGGGCAGCGCCAGCGCCTTTTTCCTACGTCGCCGGGGCTTGTCGGTGCTCCTGCTGGAGCGTGATCAGGTCGGGCGCTTCGCCAGTGGCACCAATTTCGGCAATGTCCGCCGTCAGGGGCGCTACCTGAGTCAGGTAGCGCTCGCCACGCGCTCGCGGGGGGTCTGGGGTCGGCTACCGGAGCTTATCGGAGATGATCTGGAGTTCATTCCAGGCGGTCATCTGCGGGTGGTCTACGATCCGTCGCGCATCGCCATGCTGCACGAGTATGCACAGGCGCCGGAGACCGCCGCCCTGGAACTTCAGGTGCTCGAAGGCGCGGCGCTGCACGATAAATTCCCTTACCTGGGGCCCGAGGTGGTGGCAGGTTCCTATGCGCCCCACGATGGCCATGCCAATCCGCGCCTGGCCGCCCCGGCGTTCGCTCGCGCTGCGGTGCGCGAAGGCGTCAATCTCCAGGAAGGGGTCGAGATCACCCAGGTCACCAAGCCGGACGGTGACTTCCTGGTGCAGGCCGCCGATGGCCGCCGTTATCAGGCGCCACGGCTGCTGATCACCGCCGGTGCCTGGGGCAGCCGGCTGTCGAGCCAGTTCGGCGAGCCGGTGCCCATCGAGACCCATGGCCCGCAAATGGGGGTCACCGAGCCCTTGCCCTATGTCTTCAGGGAGGCGGTGGGCGTGTCTTCGCCGCTGGTGAGCGAGACCATCTACTTCCGCCAGATCCCGCGGGGCAACGTGATCTTCGGCGGCTGCTTCCGCACCCGGCCGGATCTGGACACCCGTCTGGCCCGCGCCGAACCCCACGGCCTGCTCAATCAGCTCACTCAGCTGCGCCGCCTGGCGCCGGCCCTGGGGCGGGTCAACGTGATCCGTACCTGGAGCGGGGTCGAGGGCTACATCGCTGACGACCTGCCGATCATGGGCCCCAGCAGCCAGGTCGAGGGCCTCTACTACGCCTTCGGCTTCTGTGGCGCCGGCTTCCAGCTCGGCCCGGGGGTAGGGGACACCATGGCCGAGCTGATCGCCACCGGCCGTACCGACACCCCCCTGGCGGCCTTCGATGTGGCCCGTTTCGCGCAACCGCGCCAGGAGAGCCTTGCCGGATGAACAGCCAGGATCTGCTGCGCACCCTGATCGGCTTCCCCACCGTTTCCGCCGACTCCAACCTGGCGCTGATCAGGCATGTGCAGGGGCTGCTGGAAGCGGCCGATATCGCCTGCCGGCTGGTGCTGGACGAGAGCGGCCGCAAGGCCAATCTCTACGCCAGCGTGGGGCCTGCCGACATACCCGGGGTGCTGTTGTCCGGGCATACCGATGTGGTGCCGGTGGAAGGCCAGGCCTGGACCCTGCCACCCTTCGCCGGCACCCTGCAAGACGGTCGGATCTACGGGCGCGGCGCCTGCGACATGAAGGGTTTCGTCGCCTGCGCGGTGGTCGCCCTGCTGGATGCCGCTCGTGGTGAACCGCTGAAACGACCCCTGCAGTTGGCGCTCTCCCACGACGAGGAGATCGGCTGCGTCGGCGTACGGCGACTGCTGGAGGTGCTGGAACTGGCACCCGTGCGGCCTTTCCTCTGCATCGTCGGCGAACCCACCCAATTGCAGGTCGCCCTTGGCCACAAGGGCAAGGCGGCGCTGCGGGCTCACTGCCATGGCCAGGAAGGGCACTCTTCGCGAGCCCCGCAGCACGTCAACGCCATCCACCTGGCCAGCGATCTGGTCACGGCCCTGCGCACCAGCCAGCGGCGCCTGGCGGAAGAGGGCGCCCGTGACGCGGCCTACGACATTCCCTACACCACCTTGCATGTCGGCCGGATCGACGGCGGTAAGGCGCTGAACATCGTGCCCAATCTCTGCACCCTGGATTTCGAGATCCGCCACCTGCCGGTGGACGATCCCGCGAGCCTGGTGGCCACGCTGCAGGACACGGCGGACGCCCTGGTCGCCCAGGCGCGGCAGCTGTCGCCAAAGGCCGCCATCGAGATCGAGACGGTCAACGCCTATCCCGGACTGGATACCCATCCCAGCGTCGAGGCCGTGCGCTTCCTGCAGACCCTGGTCGAGCCGGGGACGGCGCAGCTCAAGGTGGCCTTCGGCACCGAGGGCGGCCTCTTCGCCAATCGTCTGGATACCCCGGTGGTGGTCTGCGGGCCTGGCAGCATCGAACAGGCGCACAAGCCCGATGAATACGTCGAGATCAGCCAGCTGGAAGCCTGCGATGCCCTGCTCGGACGGTTGCGAGTGGCCTTGGGTTAAGGCCACCCCGAGCCTCGGCTAATACCCCCGCTGCCGATCGACCAGCCCACGCATCGGCTCGCCGCGCTGGTGGCGGCGGATGTTCTCCAGCAAGACCGTGAAGGCCGTTTCCGGCACCGTCATGGCGCCCACGTGGGGTGTCAGCCAGATGCGCGGGTGCTGCCAGAAGGGATGGTCGGCCGCGGGCGGTTCCGGCTCCACCACATCCAGCACCGCCTGGCTCAGCTGACCGCTGTCCAGCGCCGCCAGCAGATCGGCCTCCACCAGCTGGGCGCCACGCCCCAGGTTGATCAGGCTGGCGCCACGAGGCAGGGCGGCGAACAGTTCGGCATCGAGAATTCCACGCGTCTCCCGGGTCAGCGGCAGCAAACAGATGAGAATCTCGCAGTCGGCAAGAAAGGCAGGCAGCTGCTCGGCGCCGGCATGACAGCGTACCCCTGGCAGCTCATGGGGCGATCGTGACCAACCCGACAGCGCGAAGCCAAAGCTCGTCAGGCGCTCCAGCACCGCCTGGCCGATCTGGCCAAGGCCAAGCACCCCAACGCGTCTGTTCTCCGCTGTCACCAAGGCATGTTCCTGCCAGCGCCCCGCACCTTGCTGGTCGAGGTAGCGCGGCAGCTGGCGATGCAGGGCCAGCACCATGAGCGTCGCGTACTCCACCATGCCGGCGACAATGCCGGGATCGAGCATGCGCACCACCGGCAGGTCGGCAGGCAGCAGGCTCAGGTCGAACTGATCGACCCCTGCCGAGGTGGCGAACAACACCTCCAGGTTGGGAAAGCGGCTGGCGAGGTCTTCTGGTGGTTGCCAGCAGGCCAGGTAGCGGACCTCGTCGGCGTTGCCCACCTCCGGCCACTGGCGAAATTCGATATCGGGCGCGCGTTCCTGGAACAGGCGGCGCCAGGCCTGGCCGCGTTCGGGATCGGCCTTGTAGAGCAGCGTCATGGGAAGGTCTCCGGCAAAGCTCAAGGATGGCGCAAGGGGGCGGTAGTTTGTCCTGAAATCCCAGGCGTCGCCGTCATGATCGGTGGTGCGGCGGAAACTGCGCCGCATCTGGGAAAAACGGCAGCTTCTGTGCTGCGTCGCGACGGAAACGCCATAACCCGGCCGTCTTGGCGGTCGATACTGACCCTGTCCGCGGCACGCCCGCCGCGCCTCTGGTCGTGAGGATTCGCCATGCCCCTGTTGCACTACTGCCAACCGCCCAATGACCGCCAGTTGCCGCGCGCGCTGCAACCCCTGCACGATGATCCCCTGGCCGCTGGCCGGGAACTGCACTTGCACGACGGCCGCCTGGGCTATGTCATGGGCAGCGCCACCAGCCACTCCGCCGATTGCCAGCTGGATGACTTTCCCTGGGTGGAAGTGAGCATTCTCGAAGCGGGCGAGTTGCAGCTGGAGTGGGCCGGTGGCGGCCTGCAGCTCAAGGCCGGCGATGCTTTCATCCTGCCGCGTGACCTGAGTTGCCGCTGGCGCCACAGTGGCGAGCTACGCCGCCTGTTCATGGCCTTTCCCGGCCGCGCCAGCGAAGGCCCGATGCCGTCGGCGCCATTACTGCTGGACCCGGCCGCCGTGCGTGAGCCTTCGCCGCCACCGGCCGCCAGCGTGCTGCTCAGCCCGGCGCCCACTGCCACGGGCTGCGATCTGTTCGAAAGCGGCGGCGGCGCCCTGCGGGTAGGAATGTGGGAATGCACCGGCTACGTGCGCAAGGCAGTGACCAATCCCCATTGCGAACTGATGCTGCTTTACGCCGGCTCGGTGACCCTGGCCGTCGAGGGTGAAGCGCCCTGCAGCATCAGGGCGGGCGAGGCGGTGCTGGTACCCGCGGAGACCCCCATGGCCTGGGACAGCCAGGAGACGGTGCGCAAGCTCTATTGCATCCTGCGCTAGGAACGGCGCGCTCCGGCAGCAGGGGTGCTGGCGGAGCGTCGAGGTGCGAAGTACTAGCCCGCCTTGATCAGACTGCGCAGCGGCAGGGCGTTCTTGACCACCGGCGACTTGATGACGATGTAGCTGAAGTACTTCTCGATGCCGACGTTGCGGTCGAGGATGGATTCCATCAGCTCCTGGTAGTGACCGATGCTGCTGCACATGAAGCGCAGCAGGTAGTCGTAGCCGCCGCTGATGAGATGGCATTCGAGGATCTCATCGACCCCGCGGATGAAGGACTCGAACTTCACGAAGTCGGCGCGCTTGTGGTCGGAGAGGGTGACTTCGGTGAACACCGTCACCGAGTTGGCGATCTTGGCGAGGTTGACGTGGGCCTCGTAGCCACTGATGTAGCCGGCCGCCTCCAGGCGCTTGACCCGCTGCAGGCAGGGGCTGGGAGAGAGGCCCACGGCTTCGGCGAGACTGACATTGGTCATCCGGCCATCCTTCTGCAGCTGCACCAGGATGTTGATGTCGATGCGATCCAGTTTTGTTGCGGCGTCCATCGTCGTTCCTCGCAATCGTGAACGGCAGGCTAGGCACGCAGGGCGGTCTGGTGGGCGTGTACCAGATCGGCGAGACTTGCGTACTCGCACCGCGTGCCATCCAGGGCCTGCCGCGAAAGGTTCCAGGGCCGCGAGCGATCACGGCGCAGGGTACACAGCGGAAAATCCACCAGGGGGTTCCAGGGATCGTCCGGTTCGCTGCCTCTTACCGGCAGCAAGTCCCCACGCACCAGGCCAAGTTCTTCCAGGGTGCCATCCAGCGCCAGGCGCAGATCGCCACCCCGGTTGGGTATGACGGCGGCGAACACCTCAGGCAACCGCGCCGTGATCGCTGCCGCCTCGCCGTCATCGGGCGAGGCCAGCAACACCAATCGATAGAACTTGCTCAGGTACTGCAGCGCGCCCGGAGCATCCTCGAACACCGGCCAGCACGCCGTGGCGTTTCCAAAAGCCACGCTGGCATCCAGGTCTGCTTCCTGTTGCAACTCCTGCGCCAGTCGCTGGTGAATGCGCAGATGCAGACTGATCTGACTGGCAGTGGGTGCTGTCTGGCGCAGTTCGCGGGCCAGGCGGTGATAGCTGCCGAGCAGCCAGTCGGGATGGGTGCTCAGCCCCGCCTGCGCCACGAGGGGGCGCAGGGCTTCGAGGATGCCCCCTTCACGGTCGACGAGGGTGCCGTAGCAGGAAAAGCCTATGGCCTGGTAACGCGTGATTCTCATGGTCGGATTCCCCTTCGCCGCCACAGTGGGGCCGGGCGGCGTTACGTTCGACCTCAGAAGCCGCTCACGATCTGCTGCGCGTCGGCCAAACTTCGTTGAAAACGCCTTCGAAATGCTCATTTACCACTTGTAAACTGCGCTTTCTCAGGCCTTTTCGCCTTGTTTGGCTCTAGCTCGCGAGATCGTGAGCAACTTCTCAGGCACTGGCCTGGGCGAGGGCCTGGCCGAACATCTGCAAGGCTTCAGCCAGTTGTGCTTCTGTAGTGACCAGAGGCGCCAGGAAGCGGATGACGTTGCGCTCCACCCCGCACTTGATCACCAGCAATCCGGCCTGACGGGCGCCCTCGATTACTTGCTGAGCGAGGGCGGCGTCCGGGCTCCTGCCGTCCGCGCCGACCATCTCCACCGCCAGCATGAAGCCGCGGCCGCGGACCTCGCCGATACGCGGATGGCGGCGCTGCAGGTCGAGCAGACCGCTGCGCAGCTGTTCGCCCAGGGCGACCCCTCGGGCGACCAGGTCCTCCTCTTTAAAGATGTCCAGGACCGCCAGCGCTGCGGCGCAGGCCAGGGCGTTGCCGCCGTAGGTACCGCCCAAGCCGCCGGGCAGGGGCGCGTCCATGATGGCGGCGCGACCGACCACCCCGGAGAGCGGCAGGCCGCCGGCCAGGCTCTTGGCCACCGTCACCAGGTCGGGCTGGATGCCGGTCTGCTGGAAGGCGAAGAGGCTGCCGGTACGGCCGAAGCCGGTCTGGATCTCGTCAGCGATGAGGACGATACCGTGCTGGTCGCACAGCGCGCGCAACCCCTGGAGGAATTCCACCGGCGCCGGACGGAAGCCGCCGTCGCCCTGTACCGGTTCGATCAGGATGGCGGCCACCTGGTCGGGGGAGACCTGGGTGGCGAGCACTTCGCGCAGGCCGGCCAGGGCCTGCTGGGTGTCCACGCCGTGGAAGGGATCGGGGTAGGGCGCGTGATAGATGTCGCCGGGGAAGGGGCCGAAGTTCTGCTTGTAGGGCTGGGCGAAGCCGGTCAGGGTCACGCCCAGCAGCGTGCGGCCATGGAAGCCGCCGCGGAAGGCGATCACCCCCGGCCGCTTGGTATGGGCACGGGCGATCTTGATGGCGTTCTCCACCGCTTCGGCCCCGGAGGTCAGCAGCAGCGTCTTGTAGGCCTCCCCATTGCCGATCAGGGTGTTGAGGCGGCTGGCCAGTTCCAGGTAGGGCTCGTAGGCCATCACCTGGAAACTGGCGTGGGAGATCTCCCCGACCTGGCGGCGGACGGCCTCCACCACCCGCGGGTGATTGTGGCCGACGTTGAGCACGCCGATGCCGCCGACGAAATCGAGGTAGCGGCGACCATCCACGTCCCAGACTTCGCTGCCCTGGGCGCGGGCCACCACGACGGGGTGGGCGGTGATGATGCCGCGGGGAACGCCTTGTTCGCGATAACCCAACAGACGTTCGGTGGCTTTGGCAGCGGAATTCATGCAGCGATACTCCAGGCGGGGGCGAGAGTTCCAGCCTACGCAGGCCGTGGGGTCGGTAACGCTGAAGTTGCCGGCCCCCGCATCGCGATCGGCTGTTTTGATCAGGGGTGACAGCATTTTCGGTTGCTCGCCGCCGTGGGATTTCAGTCGAGCCCGCCCAGGTGCCAGGCCTTGACCTCCAGGTACTCGTCCAATCCCAGGTGCGAACCCTCGCGGCCCAGTCCCGACTGCTTCACGCCGCCGAAGGGGGCGACTTCCATCGACAGGGTGCCGGTGTTGAGCGCCACCATGCCGAAATCCAACTGTTCGCCCACCCGCCAGGCGCGGCGCAGATCCTGGGTGTAGTAGTAGGCGGCCAGGCCGTAGGGCGTGGCATTGGCCAGGGTCAGGGCCTCGGCCTCGTCGCGGAAGCGAAACAGCGGCGCCACCGGGCCGAAGGTCTCCTCGCTGGCCAGCAGCATGTCCGCCGTGGCGCCGGTCAGCACCGTGGGGGCGACGAACTGGTCGCGGCCGCCGGGCAGGCCACCGAACAGGGCCTTGGCGCCCTGGGTTAGGGCGTCGTCGACGTGGCGGGCCACCTTGTCCACCGCCTGGCGATTGATCAGCGGACCCAGCGTCACCCCGGCCTCCAGGCCGTTGCCCACCTTGAACTTGGCGACCTCGGCGGCCAGGCGCTCGGCGAAGCGATCATGGATGCCGTCCTGTACCAGGATGCGGTTGGCGCAGACGCAGGTCTGGCCAGCGTTGCGGAATTTGCTCTGCAACACCCCCGCGACGGCCAGGTCCAGGTCGGCATCGTCGAAGATGATGAAGGGGGCGTTGCCGCCCAGTTCCATGCTGGTGCGCTTCACCGTGGCCGCGCATTGCGCCAGCAGCAGCTGGCCGATGCGGGTGGAGCCGGTGAAGGACAGCTTGCGTACCGCCGGATTACGGGTCAGTTCGCCGCCGATGCCGGCGGGCATCCCGGTGAGCACATTGAATACGCCGGGCGGAAAGCCGGCGCGGTCGGCCAGTTCGGCGAGCGCCAGGGCCGAGAGCGGGGTGAGGTCCGAGGGCTTGATCACCACCGGGCAGCCGGCCGCGAGGGCCGGCGCGGCTTTGCGGGTGATCATGGCGTTGGGGAAGTTCCACGGGGTGATGGCAGCGGCGACGCCCACCGGCTGCCTGAGCACCAGCACACGGCGATCGCGCGCCGGGGCGGGCAGGATATCGCCATAGGCGCGCCGGGCTTCTTCGGCGAACCATTTGACAAAGCTGGCGCCATAGGCGATCTCGCCACGGGCCTCGCCCAACGGCTTGCCCTGTTCCAGGGTCATCAGCAGGGCCAGATCGTTCTGGTGTTCCAGCATCAGGGCGTACCAGCGCTCCAGCAACGCCGCGCGCTCGGCCGCCGGACGCTCGCGCCAGGCTGGCCAGGCCGCTTCCGCCGCGGCGATGGCCCGGGCGGTTTCCGCAGCCTCCAGGGCCGCTACCTGGGCGATGGTCTCGCCGGTGGCAGGGTTTTCCACGGCGAAGGTGGCGCCGTTGTCGGCGGTTATCCAGTGGCCGTCGACATAGGCGGATTCCTTGAACAGGCGGGGGTCTTGAAGATCGAGGTGCAGCGGCATGGTGGCGCTCCCAATGGCAGGTCAGGCCCTGAGTCTAGGGAGCGGCGGCGGCGGCGGATGCCGAATTGGCCCCATGCGAGCGGCGGGAGAACGCGTTCGGCGCGCCCTGGCCGCAGTTTGTGCGGCGGCTATCCGGCTTGGTCAACCGGGCATTTCGCCAAACAGCGGATCGGCACGCAGCGCGGCCGCCGCCAGCGCAACGAAGAGTCTGACCTTGGCCGCCGCCTGACGGCCTTGCGGATAGACCAGATGCACCGGCAGAGGCGCCTCTTCATGGGCTTCGAGCACCAGGCGCAAGGAGCCGTCGGCCAGCGCCGGGGCGATCTGGTAGTGCGGCACCCGGGTAAGGCCCCATCCAGCCCGGGCAGCGGCGATGGCGGCCTCGTTGGTGTTGCACAGCAGCAGCGGATCCACCACTACCCGTTGACCCTGGGCGAAACGCCATTCCGGCGACGCCCAGGCCCCCTGGCAGGCGAGGATGCGGTGCTCGCGCAGCGCAGCCGGCGTGGTGGGAATGCCCTGGGCGTCCAGATAGGCAGGGGCGGCGCACACCACCCGCCGCACGCGGCCGACCTGGACGGCGGTGAAACCCGAGTCCGGCAGCTGGCCGATGCGCAAGGCGACGTCCATGCCTTCGTCCAGGAGATTGACCTGGCGATCAACGAAGAGGGTACGGACACGCATCTCCGGATAGCGAGCGAGAAAGTCCAGCACCAGGGGCAGCACGTGCAGTTGCCCGAACAACATGGGCGCGGTGATCGCCAGGGTTCCCGAGGGCCTGGCCTGGTGTCCCGCGGCCGCCAGCTCCGCCTCGGCGATCTCGCCGAGGATGCGCCGACAATCCTGCAGATAGCGCGCACCGGCCTCGGTGGGCTTTACGGAACGGGTAGTACGCACCAGCAGCTGGGCGCCGACCAGGGCCTCCAGGCCGGCCACCAGGCGCGTCACCGCCGGGGCGCTCAGGTGCAGTTCCCGGGCCGCACGGGCGAAACTCTCGGTTTCGGCCACCTTTACGAACACGCGCATCGCCTGCCAACGATCCATCTGCGGGGTTTTCCTCACGACGCCGGAGAGGGCCGGCCAGACGCCCATGGTAGTCGACACGCCCTGGCTGACCAGCCTAGAGGTCGAATTCCAGCGGCGCGGACCCGGCAGCCGGCAGCGCGCAACAGAGCAGGGCCTGCTCGGCGGTCACCGCCGCGGCGGGTTCCTTGGCGTAGGTAACGGCGCCCTTGAGCAGCCGGGTGCGGCAGCTGCCACAGTGCCCCTCGCGACAACTGAACGCAGGTTCCAGCCCCAGGGCCTCGGCCAACGCCAGCAGGCTACCGGTAGCGGGTATCCACTGGGTCTCCCGGCCGGACGCCGTGAAGCGCACCGGGACGGCTGCCGTGGACGCCACGGGACGTGCAAGCTGCGTAGCTGCGGCAAGGGTGCGTACCAGCCCGGCCGGACCGAAGGCTTCGGCATGGATACTGCCATCCTCGATGCCATGACCCCGCAGGCCGTCGTAGAGGCCCTGGGTAAAGGCAGCCGGACCACAGAGGTAGAAGTCGTAGTCGCCGACGGGCAGGTAGCGCCCGAGCAGGGCCGGATCGATCCGGCCGGCGGCGTCATAGTCGACCTCAGCGATGGCGTCCGCGGGATCGCTCAGTACCCTGATTACCTGCACCGAGCCGGCGGCCAGGGCCGTCAGTTCGGCGAGTTCCCTGTCGAAGGCCCGTTCCGCCCCGGTGCGGGCGCCATAGAACAGCGTGACGGTTCGCTGACCTTCATGGACCAGCTGCCGCAACATGGCCAGCAGCGGAGTGATGCCGATTCCGGCGGCAAGCAGCACCAGCGGACGGGTGCCGGCAGGTCGCAAGGTGAAGTCACCAGCGGGCGCCCGCGCTTCGATCAGATCGCCTTCGCGCAACTGGTCGTGCAGCAGCCGCGAGACCGTACCCTCGCGCTTGACGCTGATGCGGTAGTGGCCATCTGCGGGAAGGGAGGTCAGGGTATAGGTCCGCACCAGGGATGGCTGGCCTTCCCTGGGTATCATCCGAATCGGTAGGAACTGGCCGGCCTGATAGGGAGACAGCGCTGCGCCATCCACCGGCTCCAGATGGAAGGAGCGGATGGTGGTGCTTTCCTGGATGATCCGGGTAACGCGCAGCGGTCGCCAGTGTCGCGCCCGGGCCCCAGCCTCTAGGCGCCGCTCGACTTCCAGCCAGCTGCCGGTCAGTTGACTGCTGGCCGATGCGCCTCCGGCCTGCGCCTTCCAGCGCAGCGCCAGGGTGGCACGGCGGCGGACGATCCGCCGTGGGCGGAAGGTCCAGAGCCGCTCGGCCCCTTCGAACGCCACGATCTCCGGCGAGTCGAACAGCACCTCGGCGGTGCCGCTGAGGTGCAGCAGATCGCCGTGTTCGTAGTCCACGAACAGCAGGCCGGCCTGGCCGTTGGCGACGACATTGCCCAGCGTGTTGAAGAACAGGTTGCCGTTGAAGTCGGGAATGGTCAGCAAGCCCTCGGCGTCGACCCGGACGAAACCCGGCTTACCGCCGCGGTGGGAGACATCGACCCGCCGCTGGCCCTGCTGGTCGGTATAGGAGGCGACGAAAAAGGTATCGGCGCCAGCAATCACCGCGCGGGCATCGGCGTCCAGGCAGGCAAGGTGCTCCACCGTCGCGACCGGGGTCGCGCCCGGTGCGTGGGCGAACATCGGATCGCGCAGCTGGATATAGCGCGGGCAGTTGCCGAAGCTCTGGTCCACCGTCACGCGCAGACCCTGGGCGGTAGCGTTGAGGATGCCGTTCATACGATTGCGTCGACGCGAGTGCAGCTCGATGCCGAGCAGCGCCACGGCGGCGCCGTCGCCCAGTCCCGGTGTTGCCGGATCCTCAGCTGAAAGGTGGGCCGCGATATCTAGGGTGGTGGGCGTGGGCGAGGCAAGAAAGCCCGGCTGGCCTTCCAGGATGGTCGCCCAGGCCGCGCCCTCGGCATCGACGCTGCCCAGTACCACAAAGGGCAACTGCGCGAAGAACTGCCGATGCTGGTCGGGCATGAACGAGCGGATCACCCGCGGACCCAGGGCCGCCATGCGCTCACGGACGCCCAGTTGTTCCTGGATGAGGGTTTCACCGGCGTGCCAGGTGGGTAGGGATTCGTGCATGACCGTGACCTCCAGCTAGGCGACGCGCGATCAGGTCCTGAGGCCTGCCGCGGTCCGGGGGAAGGCCACGAAGCCCGGCAACGCTTCCACCCGCTGGAGGAAGGCACGCACGGCCGCATAGGGTGCCAGATCCACATTGCCTTCCGGCGCCCCGGCCAGGTAGCTGTAGAGGGCGATGTCGGCGATGGTCGGGTGATCGGCAGCCAACCACTCGCGCGTGGTCAGGTGCGCCTCCAGGCGTCCGAGCAGGACATGGGCGCGGGCGATGACTTCCTCGGGATTCAGGCGGGCGCCGAATACCGTGATCAGTCGTGCCGCTGCCGGGCCATAGGCCAGTTCGCCTGCAGCCACCGATAGCCAGCGCTGGACGGCGGCGGCACCGGCCGGATCTTCCGGTAGCCAATCGGTGCGCCCGGCCTTTTTCGCCAGGTAGACGAGGATGGCATTGGAATCGGCGACCACCGTCGCGCCGTCCTCCAGCACCGGCACCTGGCCGAAGGGATTGAGGGCGAGGAATTCCGCCGTGCGATTGGCACCGCCCGGGATATCGACATCGATCAGCTCGACTTCGAACCCCAGCAGCGAAGCGAAGAGCTCGGCGCGATGGGCATGACCGGACAACGGGGTGTGATAGAGCTTCATGATCCAACTCCTGGCAGGCCTCGGGCCGAGGGCGGTCCCGATAGGTGCTACCAGCTTGGAATCAGAACCTTTGCGAGGGAATGGGCCTTCTGGTCAGTTCAGCATTCCGCAAAATGGAATGATGGCGCTAGCGACGGGCAAAGGCGAGCACCCGCGCCAGCATGGCATCGCAGCCGTCCAGCTGCGCCTGGGTGATGAATTCGTCCGGCTTGTGACCTTGGGCCATGCTGCCGGGCCCACAGACTACCGTGGGGATACCGGCCGCGGCGAACAGACCCCCTTCGGTACCGAAGGCCACCGTACCGAACTCACGGGAGCCACAGAACTGTGCGACCCAACTGGCCGCCTCGCTTTCGACGTCAGTGTCCAGGCCAGGGTAGCTGGAGAGTTCGGCAAAACTCACCGTGCTCTGACCGCTGATGGCACGCATGGCGGGTAGCAGCGTCGCTTCGGCATAGGCCTGCAGCTGATGGATCACCTGGTAGGGGTCCTGGGCGGGCAGGGCGCGGATTTCGAAATCGAAGGTGCAGTCCTGGGGCACGATGTTCAGTGCCTGGCCGCCACTGATGAGGCCGGTCTGCACCGTGGAGAAGGGCGGATCGAAGCGGGGGTCCTGGCTTTCCGCTGTCTTGAGCGCCTCACCGAGCCGGCCGAGCTCCACGACCAGACGCGCGGCGTATTCGACGGCGTTGACGCCCTGGGGCGCATAGGCCGAATGACAGGCCGCGCCGTGCACCTGGCAGCGCATGGCTACCTTGCCCTTGTGGCCGAGCACGGGTTTCAGCTCCGTGGGCTCACCGATCAGGCACAGCAGCGGCTTGACCGGACGCAGGGTCAACTGGTCGAGCAGGCTGCGCACGCCGAGGCAGCCGACTTCCTCGTCGTAGGACAGCGCCAGGTGCAGCGGGCGGCGCAGGGCCGCACGGCTGGCCGCGGGCACCAGTGCCAGCAGGCAGGCCAGAAAGCCCTTCATGTCGGCGGTACCGCGACCGTAGAGCTTGCCGGCGCTTTCGCTGAGGACAAAGGGGGGACGGGTCCAGGCCTGGCCGTCTACCGGCACCACGTCGGTATGGCCCGAGAGCACGATACCGGGCACGTCCGCCGGCCCCAGGGTGGCGAACAGATTGGCCTTGGTGCCTTCGCCGTTGTGAATCAGCTCGTAGGGTACGCCGAAGCCCTCCAGGTAGCCGGCGACGAAGTCGATCAGCGCGAGGTTGGATTCGCGGCTGGTGGTGTCGAAGGCCACCAGCCGTGCCAGTAGTTCACCGCTGGCGCTCATCGGTCGTCTCCCGGGACGCCGTAGCCGGGGGCGAGATCCGGGCGTACCGCCCGGTCGAGATAGTCCTGCAACTGGGGTTCATAGGCGCGCCACAGCGCCGCCAGCTCGCCGATCGGGTCCGTTTCGGCCCAGTCGACCCGCAGGTTGACGATGGGCCAGCTGGCGTCGCCCACCACCAGCAGCGCCGCCGAGTGCACCGGACCGGCCTCGCCACCGGCGGCCATCGCCGCCTGCATGGCCAGCAGCAAGCGCTCGGCGAGGGCGCCCTGGCTGGCTTCGAAGCTTTCCACCAGCGCCTCCACCACTGCGGGAGTCGCCAGCATGTTGCCAGCGCCCACGCAGTCCCGGCCGCTGCGCGCCTGGTGCACGCCCAGGGTATGGGCACCGCTGTGATTGGCACTGCGGCCCTGGGCGTCGATGACGGTCACCTGGCGATACTCGGCGTAGCCGTCGCCGGCCAGGCTCTCGGCCAGGGCCGCGCTGGGAGCCTGTCCCGCGGCCAGTCGCTCCAGGGTGCGCGGCCCCAGCGCGGGCAGGGTGATGTTCTGCGAGCTGACCGCGCCGACACCCGCCCGCAGCCAGGGACAGCGGGCGCCCACGGCGATGCTCGACGAGCTGATGGCGATGCCGAACTGACCGGTCGTGGCGCAGCGGGCGGTGAGGGAAAAGGTCATGGCGTGGCCTCAGTCGGGAATGACAGCGATGACGTCGATTTCCATCAGCCACTGGGGCTGGCCCAGGGCCGCCACCACCAGGCCGGTGGAAATGGGGAAGACCCCCTTGAGCCACTTGCCGACCTCCTGGTACACCGGCTCGCGGTAGCGCGGATCGATCAGGTAGGTGGTGGTCTTGACGATATGGCTGAGGTCGCTGCCGGCTTCTTCCAGCAGTTGCTTGACGTTCTTCATGGCCTGCTCGGCCTGGGCCCGGGGATCGCCCAGCCCTACCAGCTTGCCGTCGAAGTCGGTGCCCACCTGGCCGCGCACATAGACGGTGTTGCCGGCGCGTACGGCCTGGCAGAGGTCGTTGTCCAGGGTCTGGTTGGGGTAGGTGTCCTTGGTGTTGAACATGCGGATACGGGTGTGGGTCGGCGCGGCCATGGGGATGCTCCTTTTTTCGAAGTAGGTTGGGCTGAGGTGGCTCCATCGTCGAAGCCCAACACGGTGGATTTGATCTCGATCATGTTGGGCTTCGCTGGCGGTCAGCCCAACCTAGGCGCCCTATAGGGGTGGGTATCAGGCGCTGCGCGAGTGCTGGATCGGCGCACCGGCGGTTTCGCTCGGGTGGTAGTCCTGGTAGCGGCGCTGGATGGCGATCTGGTCGGCCACATGGCGGGCGTCGTGCCAGCAGCCCCAGATGAAGGCCGAGCCGCGGCGACTGAGCCAGGGCAGCCCGACGAAATAGATGCCCGGCTCGGCGCCGACCCCGCGCTGGTGCCTGGGCTTGCCGTTGTCGCCGAAGGTGTCCACCTGCAGCCAGCTGAAGTCGGTGGCATAGCCGGTTGCCCAGATCACTGACGTGACGCCTGCGGCCTTCAGGTCCAGCTCCTTGAGCGGTTCGCGGATGCAGGCGGCGTCCGCCACTCGTTCGCGGGCTGCGGGCTCTTCGGGCAGGTCCAGGCCGTGGCGCGCGGCATAGGCGTCGGCGGCGTCCAGCAGGGCCAGGTAGTTGGCATCGCCGGCGTCGAGATTCTGGTTGAGGTCCGGGCGGAAGCGCACCACGTCGTCGACGAAGACGTCGGTGAGGCCCACCAGGGTCATGCCGGCCTGGGCCAGGCGGCGGAAGTCCACAGTATGGCCGCCCCGAGCCCCGCTGACGGCGATGGTCACGTGCTCGCGACCCGGCTGCATGGTCTCGGTGTCCCACAGGCCGAGTACGCCCAGCCACCAGCAGAAGTCGCGCCCGCGATAGGCGCGGGGCGGACGATCATGGGGGCCTACCGAGAGATAGACGCGCCTGCCCGCGCGCAACAACTCCTCGGCGATCTGCACCCCGGAAGAGCCGGCGCCCACCACCAGCACCGCGCCCTCGGGCAGTTGCTGCGGATTGAAGTACTGGGCGGAATGGATCTGGTAGAGGCCCTCGTCCTCCGGCGCGATGGGCGGGATGACCGGCTTCTGGAAGGGGCCGGTGGCCACTACCACCCGTTGCGCGCTCAGGCTGCCGGCGCTGGTCTCGACCAGGAAGCCACCCTGGCCTGCCCGGCGGGTCACTCGGGTGACGGCGACGCCGGTGCGGACGGGCGCGTCGATCTGCCGGGCATAGGTCTCGAAGTAGGCGGCGATTTCGTCCTTGCCAGGAAAACCATCCGGCGGCGTGTCGAATTCCAGGCCGGGGAAGCGGTCATGCCAGGCCGGGCCGTTGGCCACCAGGGAGTCCCAGCGGCCGGTGCGCCAGGCTTCGGCGATGCGGTTCTTTTCCAGCACCAGGTGCTCGATGCCGAGCCGCCCCAGGTGTTCGCTCATGGCGATCCCGGCTTGGCCGGCGCCTATCACCAGGGTGTCGATAGCGGTGGGTAATGTGGACATGAGAGTACCCTTCGGCCGCTCCGCAGGGTGCGGCCGTCATCTAAGCAGTAGGAAGGCGGAGCGGAGGCTCCGCGGTGGTCAATCCAGCACGGAAGGGTCCTGCTGGATCATCAGTTCTTTCATCTCGGCGAAGTGCTGCTCGGAGAAGTCGGTGATGCCTTCCCAGGCTCGCGCGGTCTTCTCGGCGACCGCGTCAGAGAGCACCTTGAGCGGCTGACCGGTGGACCAGGCGGTGACCAGGATCTGGCAGGCCCGCTCCAGGGTCCAGATGTCGTCGAAGGCCTGGCCGATGGTGGGGGCGATCACCATGACGCCGTGGTTGCCCATCAACAGCCGCTGCTTGCCGTCGAGCAGACCGGCCAGGCGCGCGCCCTCGGCCTCGGTGTCGGCCATGCCGCCATAGAGCTCGTCCACCGCCAGGCGGTTGAAGTAGCGTGCGGTGTTCTGGTCGATGGGCGGCACCTCAGGCTTGGCCAGGCAGGCCACCGCCGTGGTGTAGACCGGGTGCAGGTGCAGCACCACCCGGGCCTCCGGCAGTCGTCGATGGATCTGCCCATGGATCGACCAGGCCGTGGTGTCCACGTCAGGCCGCTCGGCGCCCTGCGGATCGTCCGCGTCGAGCAGTAGCAGGTCACTGGCGCGGATGCGCGAGAAGTGCTTCCACTTGGGGTTGATCAGGAACTGCTTGCCATCTGGCGAGACGGCCGCGCTGAAGTGGTTGGCGACGGCCTCGTGCATGCCGAGGTGGGCGATGACGCGAAAGGTCGCGGCCAGATCGATACGCAGCCGTTCCTCGTGAGAAATTACCATGGTCGTGACTCCGTAAGGCTCAGGGCTTGGGCATCAGGGCGGCGATATCCGCCTCGGTGGGCGCCTGGAAGTTGTATCTCTCCAGCAGCGCGGCGTATTCGGGAGTGGCGCTGTATTGCTTGAGCGCGTCCACCAGGGCGGTCCTGACCTCGTCGTTGCCCTTCTTCACGCCGAAGCCGTTGAGCACCGGGTAGATCAGGGTGTCCGAGGAGATCACCACGCGATTGCCAAGTTTTTCCACCAGGCCACGGGCCACGGCGGCGTCGGTGATCTGCGCCTCCACGGCCCTGGACAGCAGCGCCTGGGTGGTCTGGGGATCGGTGCCGTACTCGCTCACCGCGATGGGCTTGAGGCCGTTCTTCACACAGTACTCGTCCGACAGCTTGTGCAACTGCTGCAGCCAGGAGGTGGCGCCCATGGAGCCGATCTTGTGGCCACAGAAGTCCTCCGGCTTCTTGGGCTGATAGCTGCTGCCCTTTAGCGAGATGATCGATTCTCCGCTCTTGAGGTAGGGGATCATGTCGATCACCTTCAAGCGCTCCGCAGTGATGTACATCGAGGAGTTGGTGATGTCGAAGCGTCCCCCCTGCAGTCCGGTGATGAGGTTGGGGAAGCGGGTGTCGAGCGTCTCCACGGAGCGGCCCATGACCTTGGCCAGTCCCTCGACGAATTCGATGTCGAAGCCTGCCGGCTTGTTGTCCTGCACGTATTCATAGGGAAAGAAGGTCAGGTCGGAACCGGCGATGAGCTTGCCTGGCTGTTGGAAGGCCCCGGCAGCGGTCGAGGCCAGGGCGATGGCAGCGCCCAGCAGGGTGGCGGCGAGAGGGCGAATCGAGACGCTGAAGCTGTGCATGGCGATGCTCCGTGACGGATAGGAAGGATCAACCGGCGGCCTGGTCGAGCCCGGCCTGCTGGACGAAGAAGGAGGCGCCGCGCGGCTTCTGTGGCAGGCGCACGCTATTGGCTACGCTGCGCACCAGACCGCTTTCCTGACCGGCCACCAGGACGCCGGCGTGCTCGCTGGGCAGCGGGTTCTCGCCGAAGGGCAGGGCGTCCTCGGCGGCATAGACGCTGATGAACAGGGTGCGCGGCAGCTCGGTCTGGTTGGGGCTGGAGGCATGCAGCAGGCGGGTGTGCATGAAGCACACCGAACCGGCCGGGCCGAAGCAGGCGGTCGGCTGGCCGCAGTGCTCGGCGACCACCCCGTCATCGACGGCGCCGCTGAAGCGACCGTCCTGCCAGTGCGACCACAGCGGACCCTGGTGGCTGCCGGGAATGACGGTCAGCGGGCCATTCTCCGGAGTGACCTCGCTCACCATCAGCAGCGCGGTGACCACGTCGTCGTTGCTGTGCGGGGTGAACAGAAAGTCCTGGTGCCATTTCACTTGGGTGGCGGTATGCGGCAGCTTCGAATTGATCTTGCTGTGGTGAAAACGGGTGCCGTTGCCGCCGATCAGCTGGGCGGCGACCTGCGCCATCCGCGAGGAAAGGGCGACCTGGCGATAGGTTGCGGAGATTTCTGTGGGCGAGCTGACCCGGCGCAGGGATGGGTGGTCGGGCCGATGGTCCAGCTCCACGTCGAAGCGAGCCCGACCATCCTGGGTCTCGCCCCAGGCCTCGGCATGGCTGCGGCTGTCTTCGACCCAGAGATCGAAGTCGGCCTGCAGGGCGGCGATCTCCTCGGCCGACAGCAGGTTCTCGACCACCAGGTAGCCGTCTCTGTGGAACTGGTCCAGTTGCGCTTGTTCGATCATGTCGTTTCTCCGAAAGCCAGGGGTGGGGTCAAGCCAGGGACACGTCCTTGAGGAAGGCCTCGACGCGCGGGTGCTGGCCGTTACGCAGTACCTCGGGCGCGTCGTCGCAGACCACGCGGCCCTTTTCCATGAACACGATGCGATCCGAGACCTTGAAGGCGAAGTTCATCTCGTGGGTGACGATCACCATGGTGATGCCCTCCTGGGCCAGGGCCTCGATCACCTGCAACACCTCGTTGACCTTTTCCGGGTCCAGCGCCGAGGTGGGCTCGTCGAAGAGCATGATCTGCGGCCGCATCATCAGCGCCCGTGCGATGGCCACCCGCTGCTGCTGACCGCCAGAGAGCTGGTGCGGATACTTCCAAGCGTGGTCGAGCATCCCGACCTTGTGCAGCAGGGCGTAGGCCTGCTGCCGCAGGGCAGCTACGGTATCCAGGCGGTGATAGCGCGGTGCGAGCAGCAGGTTGTCCAGCACCGTCAGGTGGGGAAAGAGGTTGAAGCTCTGGAACACCATGCCGATGTCCAGGCGATGCTCGCTGTTCTCGATGAAGCGCGGTTTCTGGGCGCCGTCCTTGTGCAGGTGAAGAAAGGGCTGGCCGTTGATGCGGATCTCACCGTTATCCAGTTGCTCCAATCCATTGAGCAAGCGGATCAGCGTGGTCTTCCCCGAACCCGAGGGGCCGATCACCGAGACCACCTCGCCCGGGTGGATGCGCAGATTGACCGAGCCCAACACCTCAACGTCGTTATAGGCCTTGTGCAGGCGCGCGGCCTGCAGCGCCGGGGTGGTGGCGTCCCATTGCGGCTTGGCGCTGGCGGTCGAGGCCTGGGTGGCCAGGGCCAGCACCTGGGCATCGGGGGTACGTACCACCTTGCGCTGGGTAACGTCGAGGAAGCGCTCCAGGCGTTTGAGCAGGAAGTCAAACAGGGTGACGATCAGCACGTAGTAGAAGGCCACCGCCACCATGGTTTCCATGACCAGGAAATTCTGCGAATAGAGGCGCTGGCCGACCATGAGGATCTCGGTGAGGGAGATCACCGACACCAGGGAGCTGAGCTTGACGATGGAGATGTATTCGTTGGCCAGCGAGGGCAGGGCCACCCGCAGTGCCTGGGGGATGACGATGCGCCACTGGGTGCCAAGAAAGCGCAGGCCCAGGGCTCGCGCCGCCTCACCCTGGCCCTTGGGAATCGACAGCAGGCCGCCGCGATGGATCTCGGCGACATAGGCCGTCTCGCTGATCACCAGGCCGATGAGCCCGGCCCAGAAGGGATCGGCCAATACCACCGAGGTAGCCGGCAGCGCCTGGGGCAGGTTGTAGATGAAGATCAGCAGCACCAGCAGCGGCACGCTGCGAAAGAACCAGATGTAACCCCGCGCCGGCAGGCTGAGTGCGGGCAGCCGGGATTGCTTGGCCAGGGCGATGAAGAAGCCCAGCGCGATGCTGATGATCCAGGTGAGGGTGCTAAGTTTGATGACCGTCCAGGTTGCCAGCCAGAATTGAGTGTCGCCGATAAGGCCGAACATGTAGTTCCAGTCGAAAGTCATCGTCGAAAGACCCGTTGCCATTCATTGAAAGTGCGTGCCCGAAGAGGGGCGCGCTGTAGCGGTAATTACAGAATTGGCAGTCAGCGGACTTGTCGTCAATTAACAAATTACGGGCCTTTGTATAGGACTTTCCTATACAGAAAACCGCTTGTTGAAGCCTCTGATTCATATGCCCCGATACAGGGCAAGGCGCCGTCATTCAGGGCGCTAATGCGGAATTTTGGTGCAGTCTTGCAGAAGGGTCGGGAGTTGATAGCGGGCAGGATTCGCTGGATATACAGGCATTTGTCCGTTGTTTGAGCAGGATGTCGGGTGGCTGGCACAGCTTTCGCTTCAGGGGTAGAGGCTATGCAGAACCATTCTCTGCACTGTTTTTTCCTATAGGCGATATGTGACGCATTTTACGCTGAGACAACTTCGTTACTTCGTGGCAGTGGTCGAGGAAGACAGCATTGTCGAGGCGGCGCGGCAACTCCATATATCGCAGCCGTCGATATCCGTGGCCATCAAGAATCTCGAAGAAAGTTTCGAGCAGAAGTTGTTCATTCGCCATCACGCTCAGGGTGTTTCCCTGACGGCCAGCGGGCGTCGGCTCTATGAGAAGGCCAAGCAGTTGCTGCGGCTTTCCCAGGAACTGGAGCAGAACGCCCGGGCGGAAAACGAGATGGTCTCGGGCACGGTGGCCATCGGTTGTTTCGAATCCGCCGCGCCGCTCTATCTGCCCAGGCTGGTCGCCGGCTTCAAGCGGCTCTATCCGGAAATCACCATCCAGCTGCAGGACGGCGA
Organism: Pseudomonas sp. Marseille-Q7302; assembly: GCF_965111925.1. Lineage (NCBI taxonomy): Bacteria > Pseudomonadati > Pseudomonadota > Gammaproteobacteria > Pseudomonadales > Pseudomonadaceae > Pseudomonas > Pseudomonas sp. Marseille-Q7302. The sequence continues at coordinate 2,418,813 of NZ_CBCOPK010000001.1, forward strand.
ACAGCACGAGCTGATGCATGGGGTACACCGCGGGCGTTTCGACCTGGTGTTTCTCTATGACCTGGAGCTGGGCGACTCCATCACCAAGGAAAAGCTCAACGCGCCGCACAAGCCCTACGCCTTGCTGCCCATTGCCCATCCGCTGGCACACAAGAAGGCGGTGACGCTCAAGGAGCTGAGTCGTGAGCCCATGATCCTGCTGGACGTGGTACCCAGCCGCAATTACTTCATCGACATCTTCAAGGAGAAGGGCTACCACCCCACGGTGGCCTACAGTTCACCCTCCATCGAGATGGTGCGCTGCATGGTGGGGCAGGGCCTGGGCTTCTCGGTGCTGGTCACTCGGCCGACCACGGACCTTACCTACGACGGCAAGCGCCTGGCGCAGGTGAACATCCATGACGACATGCCGGCCTCGACCTTCATCATGGCCTACCTGCGCAACAACGAGCCTACCAAGGCGACCCGGCTGTTCATGGACTATTGCCGGTCCGTGGACCTCTCGCCGCTGGCGCCCGAGCCAGCTGCACGAGATTAATCCTCACCATTCGAGCCTTTTACCTGAGCCCGTGCGCGCGATAGAGCGCCCGGGACTGGTCGATGCCAAGGATGTAAAGTAGAATCAATATCATCTAGACATCATCGACCAGGTAGCAGCCGGCATGAGTGATATGGCTCTCGAGTCCTCGCGCACCCTCCAGGCGTTCTATCGCGACCACAGCGGTTGGCTGCAGGCCTGGTTGCGGCGGCGGCTGGGCAGTGAGTGGGATGCCGCCGATCTCAGCCAGGAGGCCTTTCTGCGACTGCTGCGCAATCCTCAGGTGCTGAGCGAGTTGCACGAGCCTCGTGCCTATCTGCTGACCATTGGCAAGCGCCTGCTGATCAATTTCCAGCGTCGGCGCAGCCTGGAGCAGGCCTATCTCAATGCCCTGGCGGAATTGCCCGAGGCCTGCGCCCCGTCACCCGAGCAGCGCTGGGTGCTGCTGGAGACCTTGCAAGCCCTGGACGAACTGCTCGACGGCCTGCCATCCGCGGTGCGCCAGGCCTTTCTGCTCAGCCAGCTCGAAGGCCTGACCTATCGCGAGATCGCCGACCAACTGCAGGTCTCCGAGCGCACCATCAAGAGATACATGGCGCAGGCCTACGAGCACTGCCTGCTGGCCGAATTGTGCTGAGCGACTCCCAGGACCGCCGGCGGACGGCCATCCGCGAGGCGGCTGGTTGGTTGGCGCTGCTGGAGTCGGGTGAGGCCACTGCGCGGGAACAACAACTCCTGCAGGAGTGGCGCGAAGCCGATACCGAGCACGAGCGCGCCTGGCAGGCGGCGCTGACGCTGCAACAACGCTTCGCCACGGTGCCCTCGCGGCTGGCCATGGCCAGTCTGCGGCCAGCCGATCGCGGTCGCCGCACGGCCTTGCGTCAGCTGCTTGGCCTGGCGGTGGTGATCCCGACCGGATGGTGGCTGATGCGCGAGCTGCCGCTGGACGCCTGGACCGCCGCCGTCAGCACCGCTACCGGTGAACACCGCAGCCTGACCCTGGCCGACGGTAGCCTGCTGCAACTCAATACCGCGACCGCCGTCGACCTGGATGAGACACGCCGCTACCTGCGGCTGATTCGCGGCGAAGCCTCGTTGCAGGTGCCCGGCGCCCTCCCCATGACCCTGGATACCGGCTTCGGCGCGGTGACGCTGCGCCAGGCCGAGGTCTGCGTGCAGCGGCATGACGAGGGGTGCGACGTGCGCGTCGTCAGCGGCAGCGTGGATATCCAGCCGCTGGCGGGGCCTCGCCTGGAGCTGGGAGAGGGCCGGCAGCTGCGTCTGAGCGCCCTGGGCGTCGGTGCCATCGAGCCCTTCGCCGCGACCGTGCTGAGCTGGCGCCAGGGCGTGCTGATCGCCCAGGACCAGCCGCTCGGTGAGTTCCTGGAGGAATTCAGCCGTTATCGCCTCGGCCTGCTGCGCTGGGACCCGGCGGTAGCCGATCTGCGAGTGACCGGCAGTTTCCAGCTCGCCGATACCGACCGCGTCCTGGCGCTGCTGGCCGCCACCCTGCCGGTGGACGTGCAGTGGCGGACCCGCTTCTGGGTCACCCTAGTGCCGCGCTCGACCACCGCCTGAAAAAAGCCTGTCCCCTTTTACGCGCTCGTCGGTCATTACCGGCATAGGACAAACAACAGGAGGGGGATTCGATGGTGGCGTTGGTATGGCGTCCGTTGCTGCGCACGGGCTTGCTGGTAGCGTTGAGCGGTACCCCCTGGTGGGCCGGGTCGGTCTGGGCGCAAGAGGCTGCCCGGCGCCACTATGAGATACCGGCGGGCAGCCTCGCCCAGGCGCTGACGCGCTTCGCCGCGGAGTCCGGCGTCAACCTGGCCGTGGATCCGGGGCTGGTGAGCAATCGCGCCAGCGCCGGCCTCAATGGCGACTACGGCGTGGAGGAGGGCTTCAGCCGCCTGCTCGCCGGCTCGGGGCTGCGGCTGCAGCCGCTGGGCGAGCGGGACTTCACCCTAGCGCCGGCGCCGCGGGAAAGTGGCGTTCAGGAGCTGGCCAGCACCTCCATCGTCGCCACCAGCCTCCAAGCCGACGAAGCCCCCTACGCCGGTGGCCAGGTCTCACGCCAAGGCTCCCAGGGGTTGCTAGGCAAGCGCGATTTCATGGACACACCCTTCAGCCAGACGGCCTACACCGCCCAGACCGTACGGAATCAGCAGGCGCGCACCCTTACCGATCTGATCGCCAGCGATCCCTCGGTACGTTCCACCAATCCTTCCGGTGGGCGCTTCGAGCAATTCACCATCCGCGGTCTCAGCCTCTACAACAGCGATGTAGCTTACAACGGCCTCTATGGTGTGCTGCCGACCTATTCCATCGACCTGGAGATGGCCGAGCGGGTCGATATCCTCAAGGGACCGAGCCAGCTGCTCAATGGCATCTCCCCGCGCGGCAGTGTCGGCGGCGGCATCAACGTGGTGCCCAAGCGCGCCACCGACCAGCCCATCACCGAATTCACCGGGAGCTATGCCTCTGATAGCCAGGTGGGTGGGGCCGTGGACATCGGCCGTCGCTTCGGCGAGGACAATCGCTTCGGGATGCGCTTCAACGGCGTCAAGCAGGCAGGCGACACCACCTGGGATCACCAGCACGTCGACCGCCAGATGGGTGTGCTCGGCCTGGATTACCGCGTGGAACGCCTGCGTCTGGGGCTGGACCTGGGCCACACCGAGCGTGATACCGACGCGCCCCAGGAACGGGTGCTGGTAGGCGCCAATGCGCGGGTGCCCGATGCCGACGACGTGCGCCACAACTATGCCCAGCGCTGGACCCGCGCCCAGACCAAGGACACCTTCGGTGCCTTGCGCGGCGAATTCGACGTGGACGAGTCGCTGATGGTCTACGGCGCCGTGGGGGCGCGCCGCAGCGATCATGATTTCCTGCGCCACAACGTCTCCCTCACCAACGATGCCGGCGACTTCACCGTCCAGCCGCGCGACTTCACTCGCGACGAGAACGTACGTACGGCCAACATCGGTGCGCGCAAGTGGCTGCAGACCGGACCGGTCAGCCACGAGCTCAACGTCAGCGCCGACTACTTCTACATGGACTTCGAGAACGGCGGCGGGCGCTATGCCACGGGCACGAGCAACCTCTACAGCCCCCGCGACCTGCCGCCGCCAGGCGTGCAGACCCGCTCCGATGGTGAGGACTACACCGAGAACCGTTTCAGCGGTGTGGCCCTGGCCGATACCCTGGGCTTCTTCGATGATCGTTTGCTAGTCACCGTCGGCGCTCGTTGGCAGCGGGTGAAGGTGGACGACTGGTCCGATGGCGTGAAGCAGGACACCGCCTACGACGAGGAAAAGGTCTCGCCCTCGGCCGGCGTGCTGTTCAAAGCCACCGAGAAACTGTCGCTCTATGCCAACTACATGGAAGGCCTGAGTCAGGGCAAGATCGCTCCCTCGAGCTCGATCAACGAGGACGAGATCTTCCCGCCCTTCATCAGCCGCCAGGCGGAAGTGGGTGCCAAGTATGACTTCGGCGCCTTCGCCGTCACGGCGAGCGCCTTCCGCATCAAGCAGCCCGCCTACGAGACCAATGCCACCAGCCGGGTCTTCGGCCCCAATGGCAAGCGAATCAACGATGGGGCGGAGCTGAGCGTGTTCGGCGAGCCGCTGCAGGGCTTCCGCGTGCTTGGCGGCCTGATGTACATCGACAGCGAACTGAAGGGCACCGTGGGTGGCACCTTCGACGGCAATCGCGCCCCGGCCACGCCCAAGCTCAATGCCAACCTCGGCGCCGAACTGGATATCCCGGCGGTGCCCGGCCTGACCCTGACCGGTCGCGGGATCTACACCAGCTCCCAGTACCTGGACCAGGCCAACAGCAAGGAAATCGATGCCTGGCACCGCTTCGACGTGGGCGCACGTTATGCCTTCAAGGTCGACGCTACCCGCGTCACCCTGCGCGCCTCGGTGGAGAACGTGATGAACGAGCGCTACTGGGCCTCGGCGGGTGCCCCGGACGATGCCGAGCCGGGCCTGACGATTTCCACGCCACGCACGCTGGTGCTCTCGACCACTCTGGCGTTCTGACGGCCTTGGCGTTGCGCATTCCTGGCGGCTCCGGTCTGACCCGTCGCCACCTGCTCAGGTGCTGGGGTGGGCTCGTCACAGGCGCCGCCTTGGGCCCAGCCATGGCGGCCACCCAGCCGACTCGCGTGGCGACGCTGTTCCAGGGCGCGACCGACAGCACCGTGGCCCTGGGGCTCAGGCCCTGCGGGGTGGTCGAGTCCTGGAGCGAGAAACCCGTCTATCGCTACCTGCGCCCGGCGCTGGCCGGGGTGCCCTCGCTGGGCCTCGAAACCCAGCCGAGCCTGGAGGACCTGGCGCTGCTGGCGCCAGATCTGATCATCGGCTCGCGCTTTCGCCATGGCCGGGTCGCGCCGCTGCTGCAGCAGCTCTGTCCGGTGGTGATGCTGGAGGAAGTCTTCGAGTTCAAGCAGACCCTGCTGGCCCTGGGCACGGCCGTGGGGCGCGAGCCGGCCGCCACGGCCTTGCTGCACGGCTGGCAGGCGCGCATCGCCCGCCTGCGCGGCGCGCTGCAGCGGCACTACGGGGCTCAGTGGCCGCCGACGGTGGCGGTGCTGGACGTGCGCGCCGATCACCTGCGCAGCTACCTGCCCGACAGCTTCGCCGGGCGGGTACTCAGTGAGCTGGGCTTCGCCTGGCCGGCGGCCAGCCAGGGCAGCCAGGCCCCCTCGATCAAGCTGACCTCCCGGGAAAGCCTACCGGTGGTGGAAGCCGACGTCTTCTTCGTCTTCCTGCGTGCGGACCAGGCGTCGCAGCGCAACTATGCGAGCCTGATCGAGCACCCACTCTGGGAGCGCCTGAGCGCGCCCCGGCGCGGGCAGGTCTGGCGGGTCGATGGCGTCGCCTGGAGCCTGGGCGGCGGTATCCTCGCGGCCAATCTACTGCTGGACGACATCGAGCGCGTGCTGGCTTCCAAGGGGGCCGCATGACCGCGCCTGTGCGACTGCTGTTGCTGGCGCTGGCACTGGTGCTTACCGCCTGGCTGAGCCTCTCGGTCGGCGCCCGCTGGATCGCGCCCGGCAGCGTGGCGGCGGCCCTGGTGCAGGAGGCGTCGTTCGCGTTGGACGCCACCCTGGTCAACACCACGCGCCTGACGCGGCTGCTGATCGCCCTGGTAGTGGGCGCCAACCTGGCGGTGGCCGGGGCCCTGATGCAGGCCATGACGCGCAATCCCCTGGCCTCGCCGGGACTGTTCGGCATCAACGCCGGCGCCACCTTTGCGTTGGTGCTGGGAATCACCCTGCTCGGGCTGTCCAGCGCCGAAAGCTGGATGCTCTGCGCACTGCTGGGCGCGACGTTGGCCGGAACGCTGGTGTGGACGCTGGGCAACAGGGGCCAGGCACGCCTGACGCCGCTGCGCATCGTGCTGGCTGGCGCGGCCCTGGCGGCGCTGTTCACCGCCTTCAGCCAGGCACTGCTGGTGATCAACCAGGAGGGGTTGGACAGCGTCCTGTTCTGGCTGGCCGGCTCGGTGGGCGAGCGCAACCTCACTGCCGCCACACCGTTGCTGGTGTTCAGCCTGCTGGCCCTGGTCGCTGCGTGGATACTTGCCGGCCAGCTCGATGTGCTGGTCGCCGGCGACGACCTGGCCCGAGGCCTGGGGCAGCCCATCGGCCTGATCCGGCTGCTGGCCGGGGTGCTGGTGATCTGCCTGGCCGGAAGCGCCGTGGCCCTGGCCGGCAATATCGGCTTCATCGGCCTGATGGTGCCGCATCTGGTACGCGGTCTGTTGGCGCGATCGCGCCATGAGCATCGCTGGCTGATCCCGGGCTGTGCCCTGGGCGGGGCTCTGTTGCTGGTGCTGGCCGACAGTCTGGCGCGGGTGGTAATCCTGCCTCAGGAGGTGCCCGTGGGCATCATGACCGCCCTGTTCGGCGGGCCCTTCTTTATCCATCTCGCCCGCCAGGGAGGTCGCCATGGCCGCTGAACGCGTCTGGCGGCTCGGCCATTTTTCCCGGCGCCTGGCCCCGGCCATCCTGGGACGGCTAGCCGCTGCACTGTCGGTGGCTCTGGTCGTGTTGCTGCTGTGCCTGTGCCTGGGCAAGGTCTGGCTGGCGCCGACTCAGGTGTTCGCCGCCTTGAGCGACGCACACCACGGTGGCCTGGGCTTTATCGTCACCCAGCTACGCCTGCCGCGTGCGCTGCTGGCAGCCCTGGTCGGAAGCGCCCTGGCGCTGTCCGGCCTGCTGCTGCAGGGCCAGGTACGCAATCCCCTGGCCTCACCGGACCTGCTGGGCATCACCAGCGGCGCCAGTGCCGGGGCGGTGTGCTATCTGGCCCTGCTGGCGGGTAGCTTCGGGCCCACGGGCCTGCCAGTGGCGGCCATGCTCGGCGCGGGCCTGGCGGCGCTGCTGGTCTACGGCCTGGCCTGGAATCACGGCGCCTCGCCGCTACGCCTGGTGCTGGTGGGGGTAGGGGTGTCGACCATGCTCGCCGCGGCCACTACCTTCCTGCTGGTATTCAGTCCGCTGACCACCACGCTGTCCGCCTACGTCTGGCTGACCGGCAGTGTCTATGGCGCCAGCTGGCCAGAGGTCCGCGCCCTGGCGCTCTGGTGGCTGGCCCTGCTGCTGCCGCTGACTGCCCTAGCACGGCACGCCATGCTGGCGCAGCTAGACGACGACCTGGCCCGCGGCCTCGGCGCACGCCTGCAGCGGCAACGCGCAGCCTCGCTGGCGCTGGCCGTGGCTCTGGCCGGGGTGGCCATCGCCTGGGGCGGTGCCATCGCCTTCGTCGGCCTCATCGCGCCCCACATCGCCCGCCGCCTGGTCCCGGGTGGTTTCGCCGGTCAGGCCTGCATGGCGATCCTGGTGGGCGCCGTGCTGGTCATGCTCGCCGACCTGCTGGGTCGTACCCTGTTCCTGCCCCTGGATCTGCCGGCTGGCATCTTCGTCGCCGCCCTGGGGGCGCCCTTTTTCCTCTACCTGCTGATCCGGCAGCGTCCCTGAAGGAGTCCTCATGGCAACCCTGGCCAGCCGTGGCCTGACCCTCCGCTATGGCACCCAGACCATCATCGAGGATCTCGACCTCGAACTACCGCCGGGACGCGTCTCGGTCCTGATCGGCAGCAACGGGTCCGGCAAGAGCACCTTGCTCAAGGCCTGCGCCCGCCTGCTGGAACCGCGCCGGGGCCAGGTCCTGCTCGATGGCCAGGACATCCATCGGCAGTCCACCGCGGCGCTGGCTCGGCAACTGGCGGTCCTGCCGCAGATCCCGGTGGCTCCCGAGGGTATCAGCGTGCGGCAGCTGGTCAGCCTGGGCCGCTATCCGTACCAGAATTGGATGCGCCAATGGTCGGCGGAGGATGCCGCGGCGGTGGACAAGGCGCTGCGCCTCACCGACCTGCTGGACCTGGCGGAACGGCCGGTGGACGATCTCTCCGGCGGTCAGCGCCAGCGCGCCTGGATCGCCCTGACCCTGGCCCAGGATACCGACTGCCTGTTGCTGGACGAGCCCACCACCTACCTGGACCTGGCGCACCAGATCGAGGTGCTGGACCTGCTGCGCCAGCTGAACCGGGAGGAGGGCAAGACCATCGTCATGGTGCTGCACGACCTCAATCTCGCCTGCCGCTACGCCGATCACCTGGTCGCCGTCCACCAACGCCGTGCCTTCGCCCAGGGCGCTCCCGCAGACGTGTTGACGGAAGCGCTGGTACGCGAGGTGTTCGCACTGGAGTGTCGGATCATCGCCGATCCCTATTTCGGCACGCCGCTTTGCATTCCCTTCGGCCGCGAGGTGCCGCCATGTGCCTGAGGCCGACCCTGGATAGCGCGGCGCGGGACGAGCTGCGTGCCACCTTCGGCCTGCGCGAAGCCAGTGAGCGCGACGGGCTGCACAGCCAGCCGGTCGCCGCCTGGCTGGACGCCGCGCGCTGCGCCGAGCTGCTCGACGACCTGGCCGTGCGGATGGAAGCCCCCACGCGACGGGTCGCGGCATCGCTGCTGACCAAGCGGCTGGGCTTTCTCACCACGGGGGTGGCCTTCCATGCCCTGTCGGCCTTTGACCGGCGCCTGGACCTGACGCCTGGCAATGTCTGGATCGAGGACGGCCATGCCCAGGGCCGCTGGCGAGCGATGCTGCCGCTGATCGATACCCGGCCGCTGCCCGCCCTCGACGATCACGCCACCGCCCGGGCGTTGCTGGCCCGCACCCTGTTCGGCGATCTGCTGCGACCGCTTTGGGAAACCCTGGCGCGGGTCGGCCGCGTCTCGCCACGCATCCTCTGGGAAAATGCCGCGGTGCGGCTCTACGCGCTGTACGACCGCCGCCTCACCGAGCTGGCCGATCCCGCGATCCGCGCCCGTTGCGCCGAGGACTTCGCCTGGCTGCTGGCCGCCTCGCCGAGCGAGCTGGGGCTGGAGACCAATCCGCTGGCGCAGTTCCGCCGCCCCGCGACCGCCAATAGCGCGGGCCGCGCGGTTCGCTTTCGGCGTACCTGCTGCTTCTACTACCAGGCGACGACGCCGGCGGAATACTGCTCCAACTGCCCGCTGATCAGGCCCCGGGAGGCCTAGGCAGCGGGGCAGGCTACTCCGGCTTGGTCCCGATCTGCTCGCGCAACAGCTGCAGATAGCGCCGTGCCCCCAGGCCCTGGGGGCGGTTCTTGATCCAGATGACGTCGATCCAGCGGCGGATCTGGCTGGCCATGTTGTCGAAGCCGACCGGTTCGAGCAGGCCGGCGGCAATCAGGGGGCGTACCAGCGGATGGGGCAGATAAGCCCAGCCCAGGCCGGCCTGGACCAGGTCGAGGGTGGCCAGGTAGCTGTCTGTCAGCCAGACCCGCTGCGATAGCACGATCTGCGGGTCCGAGGCGTTGCGGTCGCCGCCGGCCACCACGATCTGGCGGGTATCGGCCATCAGCGTTTCGCCCAGAGGTCGACCGGTGCGGGTCGAGGGGTAGCCGGGCGCCGCCACCGCCGTGAGCAACTGGCTGCCGGCCTCGGCGAAGCCCTCGTGCTCGTCGATCCCCGGACGCTCGAAGATCAGCGCCATGTCGACGCTGCCCTCGTGCAGCAGCCGGATCGCCTCGGCGCGTGCCGCCGAGCGGATCTCGATCTCCAGTGCCGGAAACTCCTCGGCCAGGGTGGCGAGTGGCCGGCTCCAGGCGCCGGTCTGCAACTCGGGCGCCATCACCAGCACGAAGCGCCGCTCCAGGCCTGCGTGCAACTGCAGAGCGTGGGCATCGAGCAGATTCAGCTGACTGGCCACCTGCCGCGCCTGGGGTTCCAGGGCGCGGGCGGCAGCGGTGGGCAGGGCCTTGCGGGTGGCGCGGTCGAACAGCACCAGGTCCAGCTCGGCCTCCAGCTGGGAGATCGCCATGTTCACCGCTGACGGCACCCGCCCCAGGACGCGGGCAGCCGCGGAAAAGGAGCCCTCGTCGATCACGGCGAGGAAGACCCGAAGCGTTTCGCTGGTAAAGGCCATGGTTGTCAATTTCACTGATAACGATCGTCTTTTTGTATCAGCCAGACAGGCTTAGAGTCCAGTCAGACAACAACGGAGACAGCGACATGAGCGAGTCGACGGCGGGCCAGGTGGCCCTGATCAGCGGTGCCGGCAGTGAATCCGGCATCGGCATGGCGATCGCCCGCCGCCTGGGCGCGGCGGGGGCACATCTGATCGTCGCTGCCAGTAGTGCCCGGATCGCCGAACGGGTGGAGGAGTTGCGCGCTGCCGGTTTCACGGTGGAGGGGCGGGCACTCGACCTGACCGAAGAGGCGGCGGTCAGGGATTTCGGCCAGTGGGCCCAGGCGCGTTGGGGCCGCATCGACATCCTGGTCAACAACGCCGGCATGACCATGCAGGGCAGTCCCGAGCCCCTGGTGGAGGTGGCGCGGATGACCCTAGCCGACTGGAATCTGACCCTGGCGCGCAACCTGACCACGGCCTTCCTGCTGACTCGTGCCGTATTGCCCGGCATGCAGGCGCGCGGCTATGGCCGCATCGTCCATGTCAGTTCCGCCACCGGCACCCGGGCGGGCATTCCGCAGGCGGCGGCCTACAGTGCGGCCAAGGCGGCCATGGTCGGCATGAACATGAGTCTGGCATTGGAGGTGGCCGGGCAGGGCATCACGGTCAATGCCGTGGCGCCCGGCTGGATCGAGACCGCTTCCAGCCTGCCGGAAGAATTGCTGGCCGCGACCCGGGTCCCCGTGGGCCGCGCCGGCCGCCCCGCCGAGGTCGCCGCGGCGGTGGCCTTCCTGGCCTCGCCCGAGGCCAGCTACATCACCGGCGAGTACCTGGTGGTGGACGGCGGCAACAGCCGCATTGAAAACAAGGGGACCTGACATGCAGCCGGTCGTACTCATCAGTGGGGTACTAGGTGGCATCGGTGGTGCGGTGCGCGAGCATTTCCTGCAAGCGGGCTGGCAGGTCTTCGGCACCGATCTCGATGACGCCGCGCTGGCCGCGCTACAGGCCGATGGCAGGCTGGCCGGCTACCACGCCGCCGATCTGCGCCGGACCGGCGCGGCCCGCGAGGTGGTGGCCGCCGCGGCGACATTGGGGCGCCTGGATGCCCTGGTCAACTGTGCCGGTGTCTGGCGCGAGGGCCCGGCCGAGACCTTCAGCGAGGAAGACTTCGACCTGGTGCTGGACGTCAATCTCAAGGCCAGCTTCTTTCTCTGCGCTGCCGCCATTCCCGCCCTGCGCGAAACGCGCGGTGCCATCGTCAACCTGAGCAGCGATGCCGGTCGCCAGGGCAATCGCAATGCCGCCGTCTACTGCGCCAGCAAGGGCGCGGTGACCCTGATGACCAAGGCCCTGGCGCTGGATCTGGCGCCCAGCGGGGTGCGCTGCAACAGCATCTCGCCCGGGGACGTGGCGACGCCCATGCTGAATTTCCAGGCCGAGCGCTATGGCGAAGGCGATCCGGCCGGCTACCTGCAGGACCTCCTGGCCAAGTATCCGCAAGGCGAGCAGGCGCGCTTCATCCAGCCCGAGGAAGTCGCCGAGCTGGCCTTCTTTCTCTGCCAACCCGCCGCCCGCTCCATCACCGGCGCCGACATGGCCATCGATTGCGGCGTCTCGGCCGGGCACTGAGCCCGGGCCGATCCGCCCTTCACCTCAAGAGGAATCCGACATGACTACCAGTGGCATCAGCGAAGCGGCCGTCGAGGCCTTCACCGCGCGCGAGCGCGAACGCTTTCTTGCGCGCAACCCCCAATCCCTTGCGCTGGCCGAGCGGGCCAGGCAGTCGCTGTTCGGCGGCGTACCCATGCACTGGATGAGCGACTGGTCGATGCCCAGCGCGTTGTTCGTCAGCCATGCCCAGGGTTCGCGTTTCCATGACGTCGACGGTCACGACTACGTCGACTTCTGCCTGGGCGATACCGGCAGCATGTTCGGCCACTCGCCCGAGCCCATCGCGCGCGCTCTGGCCGAGCAGGGGGCGCGTGGCCTAACGACCATGTTGCCGGGCGAGGATGCGGTCGTTGCCGGGGAACTGCTCGCCGAGCGCTTCGGCCTGCCGTTCTGGCAGGTGGCGACCACGGCCACCGACGCCAACCGCTATGTCATCCGCTGGGCGCGCGCCATTACCAATCGCAAGATGCTGCTGGTGTTCGACGGCTGCTACCACGGCACCGTCGACGACGTGATGGTGCGCCACCAGGATGGCCGCACCGTGCACCGTGGCGGCCTGATCGGGCAGGCGCACAACCTGGCCGAGACCAGCCGGGCCGTGCCCTTCAACGACCTCGCAGCGCTGGAGGCAGCGCTGGCGAAGGGCGACGTCGCCGCGCTGCTGTGCGAGCCGGCCATGACCAACATCGGCATGGTGCTGCCCGAACCGGGCTTCATGGATCGGGTGCGGGCCCTGACCCGCCAGTACGGCACCCTGCTGATCCTCGACGAAACCCATACCCTGTCCACCGGCCCTGGCGGCTGCACCCGCGCCTGGAATCTGGAACCGGATTTCATCACCTTCGGCAAGCCCATCGCCGGTGGTGTGCCCTGTGCGGCCTACGGCTGCAGCCACGAGATGGCCCATGCGATGCGCCTGGCGCAGCAGCATGCCAGCGAGACCAGCCACGGCCATGGGCACAGCGGCATGGGGACCACCTTGTCGGCCAATGCCCTGGCCATGCGCTGCCTGCGTGTCTGCCTCGAAGAGGTGATGACCCCGGCCGCCTATGCGCGGATGCTGCCACTGGCGGCGCGACTCGCCGCCGGCCTGCGCGAGGTGATCGCCCGCCATGGTCTCGCCTGGTCGGTCACCGAACTGGGCGCGCGTTGCGAATTCCAGTTTTGCGCCACACCGCCCCGTACCGGTGCGGAAGCCGAGGCCGCCTTCCACGACAGTCTGCAACAGGCGCTGCATCTCTACCTGATCAACCGCGGCATCCTCATCACGCCGTTCCACAACATGACCCTGTGCTGCCCGGACCTGGCGCCCGCAGACGTCGATCTGCTGCTCGCCACCCTCGACCAGGGGCTTGCCGAACTGCTGGCGCTGCCGGGCGCCCGGGAGGTGCAGCCATGAAATTCGCCGACGCCCAGGAAGCCCGGGACTTTCTCGCAGCGCACCCCGAGGTGCGCAGCATCGAGCTCATCCTGATTGACGCCAACGGCGTGCCGCGCGGCAAGCTGCTGCACCGCGACGAACTGCTGGCCATCTACGAGCAGGGCCGGCCGCTGCCCAGCTCCATCCTGGCGCTGACCCTGCAGGGCGAAGACGTCGAAGCCACCGGCCTGGTCTGGGAGGTGGCCGACGTCGATTGCTGGACCTATCCGCTACCCGGCAGCCTGACCCTGCAACCCTGGCGCAGCACCCCTACCGGTCAGGTGCAGGTGAGCATGCACCCGACCCAGGGGTTGCCGGCCACGCCCGCCGATCCCCGGCATGCGCTGGTGCGGGTGATCGAGCGGCTGCAGGCGGATGGCTACCAGCCGGTGATGGCGGTGGAGCTGGAATTCTATCTGCTCGACCGCGCCCGCGATGCCCAGGGCCGTCCGCAACCGGCCGTGCAGATGAATGGCGTGCGGCCGGGTTCGCCCCAGGTCTATGGCGTCTATGAACTGGAACAGCTGCAGCCTTTTCTCGACGACCTCTATGCCGCCTGCGAAGTGCAGGGGCTGCCGGTGCGTACGGCCATCTCCGAATACGCCCCCGGCCAGCTCGAACTGACCCTGCTGCACCGGGCCGATGCCCTCCAGGCGATCGACGAAGGGATTCGCTACAAGCGCCTGGTCAAGGGTGTGGCCAACCGCCATGGGCTGCAGGCTTGCTTCATGGCCAAGCCCTTCGGTGACCAGGCCGGCAGTGGCCTGCACCTGCACGTCAGCCTGGCCGATGCCGAGGGCAACAACCTCTATGCCAGCGAAGATCCACAGGGCACGCCGCTGCTGCGGCATTCCATCGGCGGCATGCTGCACCGGATGCTGGATGCGCTGGCGATCTTCTGCCCCAACGCGAATTCCTACCGGCGCTTCCAGGCCAACAGCTACGCGCCTCTGGCCAAGAGTTGGGGCGTGAACAATCGCAGCGTCTCCCTGCGCGTACCGGGTGGTCCGGCCAGCAGCCGCCATATCGAGCACCGCATCTGCGGCGCCGATGCCAATCCCTATCTGGCCGCCGCGGCCATCCTGGCGGCCATCCACGAAGGAATCCGTGACGAACGCCACCCCGGACCGGCCATCGTCGGCAACGGCTACGAGCAGGCCACCGCCTTCCTGCCCACCGACTGGCTCACCGCGCTGCAGGCGCTGGAACGCTCTGCATGGATCAAGGAGGCGCTGGGGGACCGGTTCATCGAGGTGTATCTCGCCATCAAGCGCGCGGAGTACCGGCAGTTCATGGCCGAGGTAGGGGAGCAGGACTGGCGCTGGTATCTGACCCACGCCTGAGCGTTTTCTTCAAAGCGCCAGGCTGGCCTGCCAGCGCCGGTCCCGCTGTGAAGGCCGTCGGTGCAGGCGCTCGTCCAGCAGCGCGCCGGCCTTGGTGTGGTCGCCGCCGCGTAGCAGGGCGACCAGCAGGGTGTCTTCGATGACTTCGCGCTGGGCGCCACTGCCACCGATGCGGGTGACATCCGCGCGCAACGGCTCCAGCAGCCGTGCGCAGCCCTCATAGTCCTCGTCGGCGAAGGCCAGCAGGGCGCGGCAGAGCAGGGGGGCGACCGGACCGGCTGGCAGGTTGCCGGCGCGCAAACGGGTTTCGAGTCCGGCGACCCGCTCCTGCACCGCCTTGCGATCACCGGTTGCCGCGGCGATCAGGGCCATATGGATGTCGGCGAAAGCCAGGCCAGGCTGCTGGAACAGTCCGGTCGCGCTGGTGGCCGTGGCCTGCCAGAGGCCCGCTGGTACCTCGTGGCCATAGAGGCCGAGGCGCCAGAGAAAGGAGGCATTGTCACTGACCCGATTGAGCGGGCCGGCGGTGGACGCCGCCGGTGCTACGAACCGCTGATAGAGATCCAGCGCGCCCTGGCTGTCGCCCTGTTCCAGCGCCACAAGGGCACCATGCCAGGCGATATGGCCATGCAGGGTACCGTGCCGGGGATACTCGGGCAGCCAGCCGGCGATCAGGGCTTCCGCCGCCTGGCTGTCACCGGATTCATGCAGGACGTGGGTCAGGGCATGGGCCGCGTTGACGTTGTGTCGCCGTAGCTCCAGCGCCCGCTCGGTCATCTGCCGGCCCCGCACCACTTCGCCGTTCTCGCCAAGTGACCAGCCGCGGTAGGTCAGGAACCACCAGTCATCCGCGGCGAACTGGCGGGCATGGCGTTCACAGAGGTCGACCCGCGCCTGGTCATGATCGGCGCGTCCGGAAAATGCCAGCAGGCCGAAGGCTCCCAGGGGCAGGCCCAGGATGAGGATGTCCCGCGGCCAGCGGTCGGCATGCGCCAGCGCGTCTTGCAGCGCCTGGGCGGACTCGCCAGCGATCAGCCGCTGCAGGACCTGCACATGGCTGCGCTCACGCGGTGTGCCGCGTCGCTCGACCAACCGTTTTGCCAGGGCGATGGCATCCCGTGCTGCACCCGCCTGGTTGTCGATCAACTGCAGGCGTGCCCGGGCGGCGTGGGCCAGGGCGAAGTCGGGGTCAGCGGCGATGGCCTCGTCCAAGGCTTCCGATGCCCCCGGCCACAGCGACAGCAGCAGATCGACGCCATCCCGATAGCGGTCGGCGGCAAGGGCGGAAGAGGTGGACAGCGGCAGGTCGTAGCGGTCGGTATAAGGCGTGGGCATCGTGTGTGTCTGTCATCCGGGAAAGGGGGCCGCGGCTCGGGCGCCGGCGCGCTGTCAGGCGCCATGAATAGCAGCCAGGCCGGGTGCTGGATAGCGCCCGTCGCTCAAGGTGACATGAGTGAGTCTCATCGTCGGGAACGGATCTGTCTGCGTCAGGCGCGGAAGTCACTCGAGGCGCGCGCGCTGCCCCAGGGCGCGATCAGCGTCACCCTACATTAAGACGAGCGAGCGCCCGCAAACGGCCGATTGTGTTTCACCCCTGGGCCAAAACGAAACTTCTGTCGAGTGGGGGCGAGGATACTGAAGACACTTCAGACCCCGGAGCCTTCACCCATGTCCTTCCGCCCGTTCAAAGCCATGACCTTCGACGTCGTCGGCACGCTCATCGATTTCGAAGCCGGCATCCTCAATCACGTGCGGCAGGTCAGTGGAGAAGCCGGCAAGGCGCACGGCGATGACGACATTCTTCAGGCATACCGCTATGCCCGGGCCAAGAAGGATGCAGGCTGGTTCCCGGACGACTTGGAGCGCTGCTATCACCTCATGGCGGCGCAACTCGGGCTGCCGGACAGCGAGGATCACGCCCGAGGGCTGGCGCAGTCGGTCAGGAACTGGCCGGCGTTCCCGGATTCGGTCGAAGCCCTCAAGCGCCTGCGCAAGCATTTCAAGCTGGTGGCCATGACCAATGCCCAGCGCTGGGCCCTGGACTTCATGGCCAAGACCCTGGAAAACCCTTTCGATCATGAATTCACCATCGATGACTCGCGCTACGAAAAGCCCGATCCGCAGTACTTCGCCTTCGTGCGGGGGGCGCTGTCGACCGACGGCATCCGCTTCGAGGACATCATCCACACCGCCCAGAGCCAATACCACGACATCGGTGTCGCCATGCGCCTGGGCTATCCGACCTGCTGGATCGAACGGCGCTTCGACAAGCAGGGTTCTGGTGGCACCCTCGAGTCCGAACGCACCGAGCCGACCCATCATTTTCGTTCGCTGGCGGAACTGGCTGACGCCGTCGACGCCGAGCTGCTCAGCCAATCGGCCTGAGCACGGCCATAACCCTCGCTGGCGGACGCCCTGATGACTCCCGATTCCCTCTGGAACGCCACTGCGCTACCGGCGCCGACCTTGCCCGCGCTCCAAGGCGACCACCGCTGCGATGTGGCCATCGTCGGTGGGGGGTTCACCGGGCTGGCGGCGGCCCATCGCCTGGTGCAGGCCGGCCAGGAGCCCGTCGTACTGGAGGCGAACAGCCTGGGCTGGGGCGCCAGCGGCCGTAACGGTGGCGTGGTATCTCCCAAGTTCCGCTTCAGCTTCGCCGGGATGATGGCCCGGCACGGTCGCGAGGCCGCCCTGCAGATGTACCGTCTCGGCTATGCCGCCATCGATGCGCTGGCGGAAAACATCGAACGGCTGGGGCTGCACGAGGCCGAGCTGAAGCTCTGCGGGCACATCGCCGCTGCCCATACCGAGCGCGCGCTGGCCGGCCTGCGGAGCACCGCCGAGTGGATCAGTCGGGAGACCGGTGGTGCCTCTTCGGTCATCATCTCCCGCGAGCAGGTCCGTGAACTGACTGGATCGGACCTTTACCATGGTGGACTGCTGACGCCCAAAGCCGGCGGCATCCATCCGCTCAACTACGCACGGGGGCTGGCGCGGACCCTGATCGAGCGCCAGGTCGGGCTCTTCGAGCACAGTCCGGTCGCGTCGGTACAGCGGGAGCAGGGCGGTTTTCGCCTGCGTACCCCAACCGGTAGCCTGCTGGCTCGACAGGTGATCTATGCCACCAACGGCTACTCCAACCAGACGGCAGCGACCGCCACCTTGCATCGGCGGCTGATTCCCTTCCGCAGCGCGATCATCGCCACCGAACCGCTGGCGCCGGATGTCCTTGCCCGGATCCTGCCGGGCGGACAGGTCTGCGGCGATACCAAAAGGATGCTGCGCTGGTTCCGCCTGGTCGGGAACCGCCTGATCTTCGGCGGCCGTGGCGCCTTTGGCAGCACCGACTCCGAAGCTGCCTTTCGCGATCTGCAGCGCAGTCTGGGCACGGTGTTTCCGCTGCTTGCAGAAGCACGCATCGATTATCGCTGGTCCGGGCTGGTCGCCATGACCCTGGACTATCTGCCCCACGCCGGTCAGCTGGACGACGGCCAGTTCTATGCCGTTGGCTACAACGGTGGGGGCGTCGCGCTCTCGACCTATCTGGGTCAGCAGGTCGCAGCCCTGAGCCTGGGGGAGACGCCGGAACTGGGCCTCATGGTCAGCCAGGGCTTCAACCCCATTCCGCTGCATGCCTTTCGCGCCCCCGGTGTCCGTCTGGCGGCCGGCTGGCAGCAGTTCCTCGACGCGGTCGGGCGCTGAACCCGACCGCGCGGCCCGCCAAACACAATCTGTGCGTCGGCTCTTCCAGAACAGCAGGAAGCGATACCGGCGGCGCTGAAAAGAGCATTTCCACCAGTGGGTACTATGGTGAGATGGCTGCATCGCAGACTCACGGCCATCGCGCCGCAGGAGGAACCATGCAGGGCTTCAACGAAGGCTTCGAGTCGGTCACCATCGACAAGGTGTGCAAGCACTACGGCACCCTCAAGGCGCTGGACAATGTCGACCTCAAGGTCGAGGCGGGCGAGTTCATGTCCTTGCTCGGCCCGTCCGGCTCGGGCAAGACCACCTTGCTCAGCATCCTTGGCGGCTTCAATCGCGTGAGTTCCGGCAGGATCTTCTTCGGTGACCGCGACGTGACCCTGATGCCACCGCACAAGCGCGACATTGGCGTGGTGTTCCAGAACTACGCGCTCTTCCCTCATATGAACGTGCTGGAAAACGTGGCCTTCCCGCTCAAGGCGCGCGGGGAGAAGGCGGCCAGTGCCCGCGAGCGGTCGTTGCGGGCGTTGGCCACGGTCGAGCTGAAAGGCTATGAAGATCGGGACATCGCCGCGCTATCGGGCGGACAGCGCCAGCGGGTGGCGCTCGCCCGCGCCATCGTCTTCGAGCCCAGGCTGATCCTCATGGACGAACCCCTGTCCGCCCTGGACAAGCAGCTGCGGGACGTCATGCAGATCGAGCTGCGCGCCCTGCATCGGCGCCTCGGCGCCACCATGGTCTATGTCACCCACGACCAGCGCGAAGCCCTGACCATGAGCGACCGTATCGCGGTTATGAAGGGCGGCAAGCTGGTGCAGGTGGATACCCCGCGTCGCCTGCACGATCACCCGAGCGATGATTTCGTCGCCAGCTTCATCGGTGAGAGCACCCTGGTACCCCTTTCCCGGGGTGTCGGCGGCGAGTTGCTGCTGGGCCAGACGCCCCTGCGCACGGCTCGGCCCGTACCGCTTTCCGGCGAGCTCTTCCTCGCCGTCCAGGCGGAAAAGCTGCTGCTGGACAGCGAGGTCGCCGGCGGCGATTGGAATCGCCTGCGCGGCCAGGTGATCGACATCGTCTTCCAGGGTGAAAGCCTGAAGATCTTCGTCGAGCTGGAAAACAAGCAGCGGATCAGCTTCCGCCAGTCCAGCCATCACGAAGGCAATCTGCAGCTGCCCCAGGTAGGGGATTCGCTGTCCTTGCGACTGCATCCGGAAGACACCATCGTGGTACCCCGCGCAGCCTGACAAGGGCTTGGCCCAGCGGCATTGGCACTGAGCCAATGCCGGCTTTTCATAGACCACCTGGCGCTTTACCGTCCAGGCCTTATCGCGGCCATGGCGGTCCGCCAATGCGGCCGCTCCTACAGTCAGGGTATCGCTGTAGGAGCGGCCGGGCGGACCGCCATCGCCGCGATAAGACAGTTGCGCCGCTGCACGCCTTCCCGTCAGGCGTGCTCTTTGCCGCCACGACCGGCGATCAACACCATCAGCAGGGTGATGGCGACCAGCATGGTGCTGATGGCGGCGATGGTCGGATCGATTTCATCACGCAGGGCCGTGAACATCCGCTTGGTGATGGTCTCGTTGCTGCCGCCGGAGATGAACAGGGCTACCACGGTTTCATCGAGGGAGGTGATGAAGGCGAACAGCGCGGCCGAGACCACGCTGGGTTTGATCTGCGGCAGCGTCACGGCCATGAAGGCACGGAAGCGATTCATGCCCAGGCTGCGGGCGACCATTTCCTGGGTCATGTCGAAATTGCGCAGCCCCGCCAGCACGGCGATGATCACATAGGGCAGCGCCAGCATGATGTGCGCCAGGACCAGGCCGAATAGCGTACTGATGATGCCGACCCGCGCGTAGACGAAGAAGACCCCGGCGGCGATCAGGATGATGGGCACCATCATGGGCAGCAGCAGGACCAGTTGCAGCGTCCGCATGACCCGGAGTGACGAATTGCTGATCGCATAGGCCGCTGCGATGCCCATCGGCAGGCTGATCAGGGTGGTGGCCACCGCGGTGATGAAGCTCACCTTGGTAGCGGACATCCATTCGATGCTGTCGAAGAAGGCCTGGTACCAGGTCAGTGAGTAGGCCTTCGGCGGAAACTGCAGGAAGCGCGCCTCGGAGAAGGACATCGGCACCACGATCAGGATCGGCAGCACCAGATACAGCAGGATCAGCCCGACCAGCAGGGTGAACAGGAGGCGCGACGGTTTGAGCCCTTGCCGGATGTTCATCAGCGCACCCCCAGTACACGTTCGATGGGAATCACCTTGTTCACCGCCCAGAAGATCAGGAACACCGCGGCCAGCAATGTCAGGCCGACCGCACTGGCCGCGCCCCAGGCGTGGTAGAGCTCGACGTTGCGCTGGACCAGCATGGACACCAGCACGGTGCGTCCGCCGCCGAGCAGTTCCGGGGTAATGAAGAAGCCGAGGCAGATGACGAAGACCAGGATCGAGCCGGCCATCACCCCGGGCGCGGCCATCGGCAGGAAGACGCGGCGAAAGGTATAGAAGGGCCGGGCGCCCAGGCTGTCGGACGCCAGCAGCAGATCGTTGGGGATCTTCTTCATCACCGAATACAGCGGTAGCACCATGAAGGGCAGCATGACGTGCAGCGTACCGATCACGGTACCCGTCGCATTGTGCACCAGCTCCAGGGGGCGGCTGATGATGCCCAGGTCGAGGAGTGTCTGGTTGATGACGCCGCGGCGCTGCAGGAGCACCAGCCAGGCATAGGAGCGGACCAGCACGCTGGTCCAGAAGGGCAGGATCACGCAAAGCAGGATGAGGCTCGACAGCAAGCCGCGGGTGCGGGCCGCGGCATAGGCGATGGGAAAGCCCAGCAGGATGGACAGGACCGTCACGATCACGCTGATCTGCAAGGTCGTGCTGAAGGTGTCCCAGTAGATGGCTTCGGTGAAGATGCGGGTGTAGTTGGCGAGGGACAGGCCTTCCTCGCCCTGCACGGATTGCAGGCCCAGCCAGAGCAGCGGGAGCACCAGCAGCAGGGCTACCATCAGCAGCGCAGGGGTCAGCAGGAGCACCATCGTCAGATGCTCCCTGCGCTCCTCCTTGACCACGGCGGGACTGGTGAACAGCCCCTGTTCCGACGTTTGCAAGGCGCCTCCGGGCAAGGTCTGGATCGTTGTCGACTGGGTCATGCGCAGAAGCCTCCGATCATTTGGCCTGGACGAAGGACAGCCAGCGCTCTTCTGCCTTGACGCCCTCGGCCGAGGCCCACCATTTGGCGGACAGCACCGCTTGCTTGGCCAGGTTCTCCGGCGAGGAGGGCAGCACCGCCCGCCGTGCGGCCGGGATGGTGCCGAGGCTGAAGGCCTCCGGATTGAGCGGGCCGTAGTCGATGATCATCGGCAGGGCCGCCTGCAGCTTGGCGCTGATGGCTTCGTTGACGAACTTCATCGCCGCCTCCCGGTGCCTGGTGCCCTTCAGGACACAGAGGGAATTGGTTTCCAGGATGCCGTCGTTGTAGGTGAAGGCCACTGGTGCCCCGGCGGCCTGCACGGCGGAGGCGCGACCGTTCCAGATCTGCACCATGTCCACCTCGCCGTCGCTGATGAGCTGGGCGGACTGGCCGCCCGAGGTCCACCAGGTGGTGATGTCCGGCTTGATGGCTTCCAGCTTCTTGAAGGCGCGGTCGACATCCAGCGGGTAGAGCTGGTCGGCCGGCACCCCGTCGGCGCGCAGCGCGATTTCCAGGGTGGGGCGCGGCAGATTGCGTAGCGCGCGAGCACCCGGAAATTTCTTGGTGTTCCAGAAATCGGCCCAGGTCTTGGGCGCGTTCCCGTCATCGAAGGCATCGGTCCGGTAGGCCAGGACCGTGGAATAGCTGATGTAGCCGGCCATGTAGTCGTCTTTCAGCTCGGCGGGCAGCTTGGCCAGGTTGGGAATGAGCTGAGGATCCAGCTTTTCGAACAGGCCCTCGGCCTGGCCCCGTACGCAGTCACCGGTGGGCAGGTCGACCACGTCCCAGCTGACGCGACCGCTTTCGACCTGGGTCTTGATGATCGGATAGGCCTTGGGTGAACTGTCCTGCTTCAGCGTCAACCCCAGGTTCCGCGCCGCCGGCTCCAGAATGGCCTTGGCCTGGGCCTCCTGATAGGCACCGCCCTGGGAAACGAAGGTGATCTCTTCAGCGCTGCTGGCGGTCGCCAGACTTGTCAGCCCAAGGGCGACGACCAGCGAGGTGACCTGGTTGCTTAGGTGAGACATGGTCTATCTCCCGTAGTGGCAGAGCTCGAGAATGGCGGAACCTTTGTTATCCCCCGATCGCGCTCAGGATGTTCTCGCCTCAGGTCACTGTAATGATTCTGTTAAATACGAATGCGCTGAAATCTCCGACGCAGGAACGCAATCTCCTGTTTTGCGGGAGGTCGGCGACATGTATTGCTTGGGGAGGCATGGGCGACCTTTGCGGGTATCGGCTTCCTCGGCATGGATACCGCCACGAACGCGCGCCACCTCTCGGATCAGATCGGCAGCAGCCCCTCGCTCTTGACCTCGTTCAGCACGAAAAAGGTGCGTACCTGGCGCACCCCGGGTAGGGCGATCAGCCGTTCGCTGTGCAGGCGATTGAAGGCGGCGATGTCCTTGACCCTGAGCTTGATGAAGTAGTCGACGTCGCCGGCCACCAGGTAGCACTCCAGCACCGGGGGCAGGGCACGTGCGGCGGCCTCGAAGGCCTGGAAAGATTCCGGCGTCGACCTGTCCAGCACCACGCCCACCAGCACCGCGGTTTCCCGTTGCACGGCCTTGGGGTCCACATGGGCCCGGACGCCGGTGATGACGCCGCTGTCGAACAACTTGCGCGTGTGGTTCCAGCAGGCGCTGGGGCTCAGGGATACCTGACGGGCCAGTTCGGCATTGCTCAGGCGCCCGTCCTGCTGCAGGGCTCTCAGGATCTTGCGTTCGACAGGGGTGAGTTCCGCGCTTTCATTCATCGAAAGATTCTCCTTTGTAAGGGGCTTCTGGCTGAAGGGCCTTGTCATTCAGTCAGTTCATCCAAAAGGAAAGCAGCTTTTGTACCGGCTATTCGAAAGCACCTTTTCCAGGGCTTTGCCTAGCATGGAAGGCGACCTTTCATCGCTGGAGTCACCGCCATGTCCCTGGATCTAGAAAAGCGTTTTCCCCGCGTCAAACTCGGCTATTTCCCATCCCCGTTGCACAAGCTGGAGCGGCTGTCGAAGGACCTCGGTATCGACCTCTGGGCCAAGCGCGACGATGTTTCCTCCGGACTTGCCTATGGCGGCAACAAGGTGCGCAAGCTGGAGTGGCTGGCCGCCGATGCCCTGGCGCAGGGCTGCGACACCCTGGTCTCCATCGGCAACATCCAGTCCAACCACACGCGCCAGGTGGCGGCCGTCGCCGCCGTGCTCGGCCTCAAGTGCCGGTTAGTCCAGGAGGAGTGGACCAAGTGGGACGATCCGGTCTACGACAAGGTCGGCAATATCCTGCTTTCGCGCCTGATGGGCGCCCAGACGCTGCTGGAAGGCGAGGGCTATTCCACCGCGGTGAAGGCGACCTGGGAGCGCGCGCTGGACGAGGTGCGTCGCGAAGGCGGCAAGCCCTATGCCATTCCCGCCGGCGCCTCGGACCATCCCCTGGGCGGCCTCGGCTATGCTCATTTCACCGATGAACTGGCTGCCCAGGAACGTGAGCAGGGCATCTTTTTCGATACCGTGGTGACAGCCACCTGTACCGGTTCTACCCAGGGCGGCATGGTGGTGGGCTTTCGCGCCCAGGAGCGGGAACGCCGCCTGATCGGCATCGATACGGCGGCGGACGCCGAGATGACCCGCGCCGCCGTGACCAAGATCGCGCGCAACACCGCCGAGATGATCGGTCTCAAGCAGGAGATCAGGGACGAGGACGTCATCATCGATCCGCGCTTCTGCGGTCCTGACTACGGCTTGCCGGACGCACCTACGGTAGAAGCGATCCGCTACACCGCGCAGATGGAGGGGATGCTCACCGACCCGGTCTACGAAGGCAAATCCATGGCTGGGCTGATCGCCATGGCGCGCAGCGGCGAGATCGCCAAGGGCAGCCGGGTGCTCTATGTTCACCTCGGGGGAGCACCAGCGCTCAACGCCTACCACAACGCCTTCGCCTGAACCCAGGCGACGTCCGGTCACCAGGAGGTCCGGCATGACGATCCAGCCCTGGACAGCGGTAGACGACCTCCGACCGGCCTTGGCGCTGGTCATCCTGCATCGCGGCCTCGAACCGGCGGTGACAGTTGAATTACGTACCGGCCTACCGGGTTGCAGCGACCTGCCCGTGTTGCAACTGGAGGACGCTGCCCGTCTGCATGAGGATTGGCTGGCGCGTGGCCCACAAAGCCGGGTCGTGAATCTGCTGTCCCGCCTGGGCAGCGATTGCCTGCTGCTGGTCGTCGAGCCGGAAGGCGCGAGCGAGCTGGAGTGGCTGGGATCGGTCGCGGGTCAACGGCTGCAGCATTTCTCGACCGCTACGGCCACGAGCGAGCTGATCGCGCGGCTGCAACAACTCAGGCGCGAACGCTTGCTGGCGGTGTTGCCGCTTTGACCCTGTCCGTCACGCCAGTCGTTCGACCTGTTCGGCAATCAGCGCCTTGATCGCGCGCAGGCAACGCAACTCGCCGGCAAAGATGGCCCGCAGCTCCGGTCGCGCGCTGGCCAGGGTCTGATTCTCCTGCTCGGTCTGTTCCAGCAGGAGTTGAGCTTGTTGCGGCAGGCGCTGACGCAGCCGCTGCAACATGGCAGCCGCTGGCGAGCGCTTGATACCTAAGGCCTCGGCGGCATCCAGCAACCGCTCGCGGTCGATGGCAGCCAGGCGGCTTTCACCCAGGATCGGCCAGGCGAGGGTGGTCGCATCCGGCCAGCGCTGCTGATCGAACGCACGGCTCTCATAGACGGCGGTGCAGAGCAGGTCGTAGCAGGGCGCCAGGGTCAGGCCGCGAGGGGAGACCAGGAAGCCCAGATTCTTCAGATGGGCATCGGTATTGCCCACCAGCACGTTGAACGCCAGCCAATTGAACAGCCGCGTACGGGTCACGGCAGGTGCCACGCACAGCCGGGCCAACTCGGCCAGGCGCTCCAGGCTACCGGCCTGGTACTTGAAGTGGCGGTCCAGCCCCAGCACCTGGCAGGCGTCGATGCCATGTTGCCGCTGCCAGCCCCGGGCGGTATGGACCCGGTCGAAGCGCTCGATCAGATAGACCGGTTCGGGTACGTAGCGCCGCTCGACGGCAGGAACGATCAGTCCCACGGTACCCGCCAGGCGCATGGTGAACCACTCGTTGATCACCGAATGAGCGAAGGCCTCGTGAGGGTGATCCGGCTTGAGGATATGGGTCGAGGGCCAGGCCCCCACCGGCTCCTGCAGCCCCTGCTCATCGAGGATCACCGCCAGCTTGTGTTGGGCGCCGGCCAGCGACATGCGTTTGTGCGCTTCATGGGTCAGCGGCAACTGCGGCATGGCGCGGATTCGCCGGGAGAGGTCGGCATCGCTCAGGGGACGACGATCTCCGGGTGGAAGGCGCTGGCCGTCGGCGAGCAGGGTGAGAGAGCCGGCGGATTCGGCGCCGTACCAGTTCAGGAGCGCGAAGGCATCGGCCGCATCGAGGCGGGCATCCTGGGCGAGTAGGTGTCGCTGGCCTTCTTCGGGAAGCAGGTTGTCGAAGTACCACTGCACCGGACGCTGCGAGCTGCCGTCGATTAGTAGCCCGGACTGCAGGGGGAGCTGCGGGCAGAGCGCGAAGGCCTGCCAATCGGGCTCATACTGGAAGGACCAGATACCGTTCTCGTCCCGTAACCGACCTACCAACCGGTCGTCGATCCAGGCCAGCAGTTCACGCCTCATGGTTTGCGGGCATCTGAGAGGAGGTCCACCTCAGGGGGCAGATCCACGATCAGGCGCACGCCTAGGCCTTCGAGCACCTGAAACAGCTTGCCCCACTGAACGCTTTCACCGCCGCGTTCGACCTTGCCAAGGAAGTTTTCGCTGACGCCAAGACTGCCCGCGGCATCGTCCTGGCGTAGCGCCTGAGCCTTGCGCGCCTGGCGAACGAGAGGCCCTAGATCGGCGGCATTTTTGAGTATCACTTGCATGATTTATCCTCACGAGCGTGAGGACTATCTTACCGCCGTCGGTTGATTCCATACAATCCTTACGAGCATGAGGATTTTGCTAGAGCCCATAAACATATCCTTTCGAATCCTTTCGATCGTGAGGATTTAGGCTCGACGCAGCCACCTTATCGATTAGAGCGCCGCTTGGACGGACTCGCTCAAATCAGGCCCGGGATCAACGCCGCGCCCCTATCTGCTGGGGCGCGAGAAAGGCGCTGTGGAAGTAGCTGCGAAAGGCCTGCATGGCTGGCGTCAGCGGCCGTTCACGGTGCCAGGCCAGGCCCACGCTCATCGGCGTGATGGGCTCTACCAGCGTACGCGTTTCCAGCCGCTTGCCTTCCAGCGACCAAGGGCGATAGACCAGGTCGGAGAGGATGGCCACGCCGCTGCCATTGGCCACCATGCTGCGCACCGCTTCTACCGAACTGGTGCGCAGCAGTACCTGGGGCTCATGATCCGCCTGGCGCCAATAGCGCCTCGCGCTCTGTTCTGCCTCGTCGACGGTAAGCAGGATATAGGGCTCGCGGGCGACGTCGGCCAGGCTGACGTTGGGATGGTCCCGTAGCGGATGGCCGCTGGGTAGCCAGAGGCGGCGCTCGGAGTTGAACAGCGTTTCGGAAACGATGTCCTCGTGGGTCAGGTTGGCGGTGAGCACCACCGCCATGTCGATGCGCTTGTCCAGCAGGGCTTCCTCGATGGCCTGACGCTCCTGCTCGTGGACCGCCACCCGTACTTCGGGATAAAGCTGTGCCAGGCGTTGCAGGTGGTGGGGCAGGAAGTAGCCGATCACCGTGTAGCTGGCGGCGATACGCAGTTCGCCGCTGGCACGGTGGTCGGGCAGGGCGCTGCTTAGGGCGTCATCCACCCCGCGCAGGATGCCGTAGGCATGATTGAGGAAATGCCGACCGGCATCGGTCAGCGCCATGCCCTGGGCCGAGCGGACGAACAAACTGGCGCCCAGCAAACTCTCCAGCTCCTGAATGGCACTGGTAACGGCCGACTGGGAAATGTTCAGGTGAATGGCTGCCTGGGAAATCTGCCCCAGTTCGGCGGTCGCGGTGAAGTAACGCAGCTGACGCAGGGTAAGGGCCATGGCGATCGTCCTTGGGTATCGATTTTTCCGAACGCTGGGCTTTGGATAATAAATCTTCCCAAGGGGGCAGGGCAGTCCTAAGGTCGAGGACAACGCACCGCTGCCAGGAAGACCGCAATGATCGAAGTGGATTTCAATTCCGACATGGGCGAGGGCTTCGGCGCCTGGACGCTGGGCGATGGGGTGGATGACCAACTGCTCGACCTGGTCAGCTCCGCCAACATCGCCACTGGCTTCCATGCCGGTGATCCCAGTCTCATGCAGCGCACCGTGCTACAGGCCAAGACGCGCCAGGTGGCCATCGGTGCCCATCCGGGCTATCGCGATCTGGTGGGCTTCGGTCGCCGTCCGTTGCAGATGTCCGCTGAAGAGCTGGTGGCCGACATCGTCTACCAGCTCGGCGCCCTGCGTGAATTCGCCCGGCTGCATGGTCTGCGGCTACAACACCTCAAGCCCCATGGCGCGCTGTTCATGCACCTAGCACGGGACGAGACGGCGGCCCGCCTGCTGGTAGAGACGCTGCAGCGGCTTGAACCCGAGCTGCTGCTCTATTGCCTGCCCAACTCAGCCACCTGGCGTATCGGTCATGAGCTGGGGCAGCCGCTGGTGCGCGAGTTCTATGCCGACCGCGACTACGACGCCAGCGGCTCCATCGTCCTGGTGCGCCGTATGGGTGCCCTCGATCCCCAGGCGGTGGCAGACCGGGTACTGCGTGCCTGTCAGCAGGGCCGAGTCGCCACGGTGGAGGGGGGCGAGGTCGAGGTGGCCTTCGAATCCATCTGCCTGCACAGCGATACCCCTGGTGCGCTGGGCCTGGCCCAGGCCATTCGACAGCGGCTGGACGCGGCCGGCATCGCCGTTCGCGCACCCAGCGCCAGCTAGTTCCGCGTTCGACACCGGCGCCTGAGACGCCTGGTCCTTCATCCATTGGCTACGCCTGCCTTTCCGACAACATCGCCTAGAAGAGGAATCGTCATGGCCGAACATTCGGTGCTTTCACCCCTGCCCGGGACGTTCTATCGCAAACCCACGCCCGATGCGGCGCCCTATGTGGATGTCGGCGAAACCGTCACCGCCGGCACCGTGATCGGTCTCGTCGAAGTGATGAAGCAATTCTCGGAGGTCCATGCCGAAGTCGATGGGACCCTGACGGCTTTCGCGGTCGAGGACGGTGATCCGGTCGAGCCGGGTCAGCTGCTGGCCACTCTGACCGGAGCGGCCTTGTGAGCTCGGCGGCAGGGGGGATCCGCCGTCTGCTGATCGCCAATCGTGGCGAGATCGCCGTGCGCATCCTGCGCGCCGCCAAGGCCCTGAACATCGAAACCGTACTGGCCTGCAGCGAGGCTGATCAGGATTCGCTGGCAGCTCGGCAGGCCGACGCCGTGGTGGTGATCGGCCCGGCGCGGGCGGATCGCAGTTACCTGAATATCGAGGCGCTGCTCGCTGCCCTGCGGGACAGTGGCGCCGATGCGGTCCATCCCGGCTACGGTTTTCTTGCCGAGAACGCTGCCTTCGCCGACGCGGTGGAGGAGGCGGGTGCCATCTTCGTCGGCCCTTCGGGCGACATCATCCGCCGCATGGGCGACAAGGCCGAGGCGCGACGGACCGCCTTGGCCGCTGGCGTCCCCGTGGTACCCGGTTCTGAAACCGAGCCGGTCGATATAGACGCCGCTGTGGTCGCCGCCGAGGCCGTGGGCTACCCCTTGCTGATCAAGGCTTCGGCAGGCGGAGGAGGCCGGGGCATCCGTCTGGCCCGGGATGCCAACGAGCTGGCCCGGGAATTTCCCATCGCCCAGCGCGAGGCCCAGAGCGCCTTTGGCAGCGGCGCCCTCTATCTGGAACGCTTCATCGAGCGTGCCCGCCATATAGAGGTACAGATCCTGGGTGATGGTCAGCGCGCGGTGCATCTGTTCGAACGCGAATGTTCACTGCAGCGCCGTCGCCAGAAACTCATGGAGGAGGCGCCGTCACCGGTTCTGACCGTCGTGCAACGCGAAACCCTCTGTGCCAGTGCGGTACGGCTGGCCGAAAGCCTTGGCTATCGCGGCGCAGGCACCCTGGAATACCTGTTCGATGAAGCCAGTGGCGAGTTCTACTTCATCGAGATGAACACCCGTATCCAGGTGGAGCACCCGATCAGCGAGATGGTCACCGGCATCGACCTGGTCCAGGCCATGCTGCGCATCGCCGCGGGCGAACCTCTGGCGCTGCGCCAGGAGGAAATCTACCTGCAGGGTGCCGCCATCGAGCTGAGACTCAACGCTGAGGACCCAGCGCGCAATTTCTTTCCCAGTCCCGGGACGGTCGAGCGTCTCCAGTGGCCGCGTGGCGCGGGCATCCGCGTCGATAGTCATCTGTATGCAGGGTACCGGGTACCACCGTACTACGATTCGCTGCTGGCCAAGCTAATCGCCCACGGCGCCGACCGTCGCGAGGCGCTGGCCCGCGCGCGTCAGGCGTTGGACGAACTACGCCTCACCGGCATGGCCACCACCGCAACCCTGCATCGACGCCTGTTGGACGAGCCCTGGGTGATTGAAGCCCGCTTCGATACCGGTACCCTGGAACACTGGCTGGCCGAGGAGATTCCCGCATGACGACCGATATCCGCTACAGCTTCGGCGGCGACGAGCACCTGTTCGTCGAAGTGTCCGAAAGCATGTCCCTGGAAGCCTTTTTCCGTGGCTTGGCCATGACCCGCGCGGTCCAGGAGCTGCAGCTGCCAGGCATCCACGACATCTGCCTGGCCAACGCCTCCTTTCAGATCCGTTTCGATCCCGATGTGCTGCCGCCCGACCAGCTATTGGCGGCGGTCCAGGGTGTGGAAGCCCTGGCGGTAGCCGAGCGCCAACTGGCCACCCGGCTGATCGAGATCCCGGTGCTCTACAACGATCCCTGGACCCACGAGACGCTGATGCGCTTTCGCGATCGCCACCAGGATCCGTCCGCCACGGACTTGGAATATGCGGCCCGCATCAACGGCCTGGCCGATGTCGAGGCCTTTATCGCGGCCCACAGCGGCGCGCCCTGGTTCGTGTCCATGGTGGGCTTCGTGGCCGGACTGCCGTTCATGTTCCAGATGGTGGAGCGCGAGCGCCAGCTGCAGGTACCCAAATACCTGCGGCCACGTACCGATACACCCAAGCAGACCCTCGGTCACGGCGGCTGCTTCGGCTGCATCTATTCGGTACGCGGCGCTGGTGGCTACCAGATGTTCGGCGTGACGCCGGCGCCCATCTACGATCCAGCCCAACGTCTCGACTATCTGCAGGAGCACATGGTGTTCTTCCGGCCCGGCGACATCGTCCGCTTCCGCGCCATCGACCGGGCCGAATACGACCGGATGCTGGCCGAGGTAGAGGAGGGTAGCTTCACCCTGAATATCCGTCCGGTGGACTTTTCCCTGGACGGCTTTCTCGACGATCCCCGTGGCTATCCGCGCACCCTGATGGAGGAGCCGGCATGATCAAGGTACTCAAACCCGGCCTGGCCACCGCGATCCAGGATCTCGGTCGCGAAGGCTACTATCACCTGGGCATCCCGCCGTCTGGTGCCATGGACAGCTATGCCTTGCGCGTCGCCAATCTGCTGGTGGGTAATGCCGCCAGCGCTGCGGCATTGGAATGCACCTTGCTCGGACCGGAGCTGCAATTCGCCGAAGATGCCTTGGTCGCCCTGAGCGGCGCGCGCATGACGCCACGCCTGGACGGCGCCGAGATGCCCTTGGATGAGGCTTTCACCGTGCGAGCGGGTCAGGTGCTCAAGTTCGATTATCTCAAGGCCGGCGCCCGTGGCTATCTGGCGGTGGCCGGAGGCTTCGACGTGCCCGAGATGCTGGGCAGTCGCTCGACCTATACCTTGGGTGGGCTCGGTGGCTTCCAGGGTAGACGTCTCGCCGCAGGAGACGAACTGACTGTCGGAACCCCGACGACAGGCGCCAAGCCTGGAGCCCGGTTGCCAGGCGATCTGGTGCCGGCTTGCGGTGGCGAGGTGATCCTGCGTGTCGTGCCGGGTCTCTACCATCACCGCCTGACCGCGGACGCGGCCGAAGCCTTTTTCGCCGATACCTGGACGGTAGGCTCCGAAGCCGACCGCATCGGTTATCGCTTCAAGGGCGGCCGACCGCTGGAATTCACGCCACGCGAGCAACCCTTTGGCGCCGGCTCGGATCCGTCCAATATCGTCGACAGCTGTTATCCCATTGGGTCGATCCAGGTACCGGCGGGCCTCGAACCCATCGTCCTGCACCGAGACGCCGTGTCGGGTGGCGGCTACGCCATGATTGGCACGGTCATCAGCAGTGACCTGGACCTGATCGGCCAGCTGCAGCCGAATCAGAAGGCACGCTTTGTCGCCGTAACGCTGGAAGATGCATTAGCGGCGCGTCGGGTTTATCAGGAACGTTTGCAGCGCCTGGAGCAGACCTTGGCAGGATGACTGGCGGCAAGCAGCCAGAACGCTCAGCGGTGAACTGAAAGATCCTGAAGACGCGGTCGGTAACCGGCACGTCTTCAGGATCGTCGCTGAGCGACCTTTAGTAGAAACGCTGAGCAACGATGCGTGCGGGTGACACTGGAAGCCGGCGGCAAATTGTTCTGCAGCTGTGTAGAGGTCCAGCGATTCTTCAGCGGCCTGACTAGCGAAGGCAACCTCGCAAGCCAAAGACGGTTTTGTTCGCACAGCGAAGATTCGTCACAAGCAGCAATCGCTGCAATGAAAACAAGCTGATCGACAACGTGAGGGTAGGGAAGCCAAAGCCGAGACTGGTCTGGCAGTAAGGGAGAAAGGCAGTGGCCTAATTGGATGCAAAGGGCAATGGCCAGCACCAGTCCATATCTAATTTAACATAATATACATTATGCGAAGTTGTGGTTATGGAGCGCTGCACCGAGTGTCTGCCTTTTCACGTTGGCTGAATTCTCCATTCCCTACGATCTGGCCATTTTGCCTGACATTGCGCCTCCAGGGATTCGGATCGCCGCTTGCCACACACCTGCACCGCAAATTCCGCAGCACTCGTTTGTGCAAGACGTCGTCGCCCGCTTTAATCGGATAGCGTCTTTTCGCCGGACCTCGTTTCGGTTGTCGCGCCTCTGCTGTGTCACCATGCGCGAACGTCCTGGGCTTCCAACAACTATTTCATCCCGAGGAGTTTTAAATGGCTTATCAAGCCGCATCCGATCGTTATGACCGTATTCCTTACCGCCGCGTCGGCCGCAGCGGTCTCGTGCTGCCGGCGCTGTCCCTGGGTCTGTGGCACAACTTTGGCGACACCACGCCGCTGGATCGCCAACGCGCCTTACTGCGCACCGCCTTCGACCTGGGCATCAATCACTTCGACCTGGCCAACAATTACGGTCCGCCTTACGGCAGCGCCGAGATCAATTTCGGTCGGCTGATGCGTGAAGACTTCGCCGCCTACCGCGACGAGCTCATCATCTCCAGCAAGGCCGGCTGGGACATGTGGCCCGGCCCCTATGGCCAAGGTGGCGGCTCGCGCAAATACGTCCTGGCCAGTCTGGACCAGAGCCTCAAGCGCCTGGGGCTGGATTACGTCGACATCTTCTATTCCCACCGATTCGATGAGCACACGCCGCTGGAGGAAACCGCCAGCGCCTTGGCCACGGCGGTCCAGCAAGGCAAGGCGCTCTATATCGGCATCAGCTCCTATTCGGGAACCAAGACCCGCGAAATGGCCAAGCTGCTGGCCGACTGGAAGATCCCGCTGCTGATTCATCAGCCGGCCTACAACCTGCTCAATCGCTGGATCGAAAAGGATTTGCTGGATGCGACCGAGGAAATCGGCAGTGGCGTAATCGCCTTCACGCCGCTGGCCCAGGGGCTGCTGACCGACAAGTACCTCAACGGCGTACCGGCGGAAGCCCGGGTCAACCAGCCCGGTGGCCAGTCACTGCAGCAAGGTCATCTGTCTGCGGAGAACCTGGCCCGGGTCCGTGCCCTGGATGCCATCGCCAAGCGCCGTGGCCAGAGCCTGGCGCAGCTGGCCCTGGCCTGGACCCTGCGCGATCCCCGCATTACCAGTGCCCTGATCGGTGCCAGTCGGCCTGAGCAGATCGTGGAAAACGTGGCGGCCTTGGACAACCTGGCCTTTACCGCCGAGGAACTGGCCGAAATCGATACCCATGCGGTCGAAGGCGACATCAACCTCTGGGCGAAGCCGTCCAGCGCGGAATAAGCCGCTATCTGGCGTACCTGGCCGTTCGACGATCAGGTACGCCAGCGTCCAGCTTGAGACGCAACCACCCTCACCCGCCCTCGCCCATTCGGCTCATGGCTGGCGTCTGGTCCCGACCAGTGCCCGTCGATACTGACTCGGCGTCTGTCCCATCTCGTTCCGGAAATGCCGGTTGAAGTTGGACAGATTGGCGTAACCCACCTCGAAGCAGATGGTTGCGATGGACAGCTCCGCCTGTAGCAGCAAACGACAGGCCCGCTGAATACGCAGCTTGCGCGCCAGTTCGATGAAACCGTGGCCCGTGACTTTCTTGAAAAACCGCGAAAAGCCTGCCTCGCTCATGCCAACGCGCTTGGCGATCACCGGCAGCCGGATATCCTCGGTGAGTTCGCTCAGCAGATAGTCGAACGCCTGATGGACACGTGCGGAACTGCGGGCATCCAGGGCCGGTGCATAACAGGCACTCGCCAAGACCGACATCTCGCTGGCCGGCGCCTTGACCAGCAAGCCAAGCAAGGCGAAGAGCTTGAGCAGCCGTGCGGCGCCCTGTACCTGGCCGATCCCCTCGATCAGTTCGGCGGCCTGCCGGGCCGTATCACCGCTGAATTCCAGGCCGCGTCTGGCCTGTTCCAGCAAAGGTAGATAGTCACCAAGCTCGGGAGCCAAGGCGCTTAGCGAGCGCAACAGCTCGCCGTTGAACTGGATGACCACGTCACGACCGGTCAATACCTCACCGGGCGGCAGATCACCAATCCAATCGTGCGGCAGGTCAGGACCGATCATGGCCACGTGGCCGGCCGCGAACGGCCCGACATAGTCGCCGGCCAGTAGCCGTCCGCTACCCTGGCGGATCAGATGGATCTCGTATTCCGGATGGTGATTCCAGCGCGCCAAGGCATAGGGATAATCGTGCTCGTACCAGCGAAAGCTCTGGTCGGGCGCGGACAGGATCACTTCCAGCTCTGCCGGCCGCGCTTCGAGGAAGGCGGAAGCCTTCATGGTGCCACCTCTGCTTGTTATGGGCCGTTCTACCCTGCCTGAGCCTATCGATGCTTTTTTGATCTGCGACACCTAGGCACTGCCGGTCAAAAAAGTATCGGCACCCGGTCAATGGCCAGTTAGCAAGGGCTTGGGTGCTGCTGTTGTAATCATCTCCAGCCGCCAGGTTGAAATCAAATTTCCATCGGCGACCCACGATGCATAACAACAACAAGCTGCCGTTGCGGCAGTCACGGAGCGAAAACGATGAAGCGCCCCTGCGCATTGCTGCTGTTGGCCGGTCTCGGATTGACCGGTGTCGCTCAGGCTGTCGAATCCGTCACCGTTGCCACCGTCAACAACAGCGACATGGTGCGTATGCAGCGTCTGTCCCAGGTATTCGAAAAGCAGCATCCCGACATCAAGCTCAATTGGGTAGTGCTCGAAGAGAACGTGCTGCGGCAGCGGCTGACGACCGATATCACCACCGGCGGCGGCCAGTTCGATGTGCTGACCATCGGCACCTACGAAACACCGCTGTGGGGCGCCAAGAACTGGCTGGAGCCGCTCGACAACCTACCGGCCAGCTACGACGTCGAGGACATCTTCCCCGCAGTTCGTCAGGGTCTGTCGGTGAACGACCACCTCTATGCCCTGCCATTCTATGGCGAAAGCACGGTTACCTATTACCGCAAGGATCTGTTCAAGGCGGCTGGGCTGCAGATGCCGGACAAGCCGACCTGGTCGCAACTCGCCGACTTCGCCAGCAAGCTCAACCAGCCAGACAAGGACCAGTACGGACTCTGCCTGAGAGGCAAGGCCGGCTGGGGTGAGAATGTCGCCCTGCTCAGCCTGATGGGTAACGCCTTCGGTGCGCGCTGGTTCGACGAGCAATGGCACCCTGAGCTGACCAGTCCGGAATGGATCGCGGCGGCCAATTTCTATGTCGACAACATGAAGAAGTACGGCCCACCCGGGGCGTCCAGTAATGGCTTCAATGAAAACCTGGCGCTGTTCAACAGCGGCAAGTGCGCCCTCTGGGTGGATGCGAGCGTGGCCGGCTCCTTCACCACCGACAAGACCCAGAGCAAGGTAGCCGACCAGGTCGGCTTCGCCGCCTCGCCCCAGGAGGTGACAGACAAGGGATCTTCCTGGCTGTATGCCTGGTCGCTGGCGATTCCTGCCAGTGCCAAGCACAAGGAGGCTGCCAAGACCTTCATCACCTGGGCGACCTCCAAGGAATACATCCAACTGGTGGCCGATCAGGATGGCATCACCAATGTGCCGCCGGGCACTCGGCAGTCCACCTACAGCCAGGCTTACCTGACCGCTGCGCCCTTCGCCAAGATCACCCTGGACATGATGCAGCACGCGGATCCGGCCCATCCCTCGGCCAAGCCGGTGCCCTATGTCGGCATCCAGTACGTGACCATCCCCGAATTCCAGGCTATCGGCACCTCGGTCGGCAAGCTGTTCTCCGCGGCCCTCACCGGCCAGATGAGCGTCGAACAGGCCCTCAATGCCGCCCAGACTTCGACGACACGCGAGATGAAACGCGCGGGCTACTTCAAGTAACGCCCCCTTACCCAAGAGGCCGCCGCCCGCTGCACTAATGACTCGCGCGGCCGGCTTCGCTGATCGGAGCAAGATCATGAACAGACTGGAAGGAAAGAGCGCCCTCATCACCGGGGCCGCCCGCGGAATCGGCAAAGCCTTCGCCCAGGCCTACCTCAGGGAAGGCGCGACGGTAGCCATCGCTGATATCAATATCGAAAGAGCACGCGAGACCGCCGAAGAGCTGGGCGAAGGTGCCTATGCCCTGGCCATGGATGTCACTGACCAGGCCTCAATCGATACCGCCATCACCCAGGTGGTCGCCACTGTGGGCAAGCTCGACATCCTGGTCAACAACGCTGCCCTGTTCGATCTGGCCCCCATCGTCGAGATCTCCCGGGAAAGCTATGACCGGCTGTTCTCCATCAACGTGGCTGGTCCTCTCTTCACCCTGCAGGCCGCGGCCCGCCAGATGATCGCCCAGGGCCACGGTGGCAAGATCATCAACATGGCCAGCCAGGCGGGCCGCCGCGGCGAACCCCTGGTCGCCATCTATTGCGCGACCAAGGCCGCGGTGATCAGCCTTACCCAATCGGCTGGGCTCGATCTCATCAAGCACCGCATCAACGTCAATGCCATCGCTCCAGGGGTGGTCGATGGCGAACATTGGGAAGGCGTAGACGCCCTTTTCGCCCATTACGAACAGCGTCCGCTGGGCGAGAAGAAACGTCTGGTCGGCGAAGCCGTACCCTATGGCCGCATGGGAACCGCGGAAGACCTGGTCGGCATGGCGGTGTTCCTGGCCTCCAGCGACAGCGACTTCGTAGTCTCCCAGACCTATAACGTCGACGGTGGCAACTGGATGAGCTGATCGCCATGCGGTCAGCTCAGGTCGTGCAGTTCCTTGACGATCGCTGGCCCGATCTGGAGGTCGGCAAAGCTGACCTCCAGACCTTCACGCTGCGGCGAGCAGCAATAGGGGCCGACTTCCAGGGCCGCGGCCTCTCCGCTCGCGAACCGGCACAGCCGTAACAGCGGCCAGGCCACCCCGTCCAGGGAATACTGGATGCGCAGCACTTGCTCATGCAGCGTCATCCGCAGCCAGAAACCCCGGACGGCATCGGGCATCGGACCGAGCGCCCAGTCGGAATGCCCCAAGGTCAGGACGCTACCCAGATGGGCGATACCATCGTTGATCTCGAGCCCCGTCTTGCACCAATGCTCGCTCCCCTGCCTTACCATCAGGCCAGCCTGATCGTACAGCTCGGTAAAGGTCCCGGTGATCCGTACCTGTGCCGTGAAATCCTCACCGGCCGTGAAGCCGCGGAAATGCCCACTGTCACGCTCGAAGCCGTATTGGGTCTTCTGCCAGAAGTCGGTCCCGCTATCGGTTCTGATGTGCAGCACGCCGTCCGTGTCGGACCAGTGCATCGGCTCGTTGAGCCATTGGGCAGGCAGGGTCTTCGTTGGGCTCATGGAGAGGCATCCGCAGCTGATGGGCTGCGAACACGATAGATCAAGGATGGGCGATGCGCCAAAGCCGGTCCCAAATGGGTGACGCTACAAGGTCAGCAACTGATGAGGATAGAGCTTGGTGACCATCATAAGCAGGATGATGAACATCCCCAGAAAGCCGGCTATACCCATCCAGAACCACCAGGCATAAGCTCGCTGGAAATCGGCGCCCAGCAATTCACCACGCTCGGTAGCCTGCCGGGCCAGCTTCAACATTCGGCCCTGCAACCAGAGCACCGGTAACCAGAGAGCTCCTACCGCGAAAAACAACACGAGCGAGGTGAATACCCAGCTGGCGAATGGTGACAACCCCATCAGGGTAACCAGCGCAATCCCTGTGCCCAGCTGCAGGAAGCCAGCCGGCGTGGTGATCCAGGTATCGAAGAACACCACCATACGCGCGACATGGGTGATGACCTGCGGTGTGCGGCTGCGTGTGGCCGCGATCAAATAGAGATAGGAACCCATGCCGAAGCCAAATAAAAACACCGCGGCCAGGATATGCAGGTACTTCAACAACAGGTAGGTCATCGCGACCACTCCGTGATCGTGATGAATGAAGGCCCTATCGCCTCAAGGTATTCTTGCAGGCCTATTTCTCCCACACAGACCCGAGCCCCTGATGTGGGCTGGTAGCCTGCGGCCATCTTGCGAGCCAGAGCAATGGCTGCACAGCATGGAATTTCGGGTCCCTTGTTGTGGGTGGCCAGCAATTCCCAACGGTAACTCGCCGGCTGATTGCCAAGCAAACCGCCCAATTCCAGAAAGAAGGCGCTCTTGCCAGTGCCGAACGTTTCGAACCGTTGCCCAAGGCGGTGCAACTGACCGGCCATCTCCCTCGGTCTGCTTACCAGGCCGCTCCGAACGGCCCGTGCCAACAGGTGGTTGGCCAGCGTACCCAGTGCCAGACCGGGACCAGCTTTGAAGCGGATGTCCCGCAGACCATAACGTTCCGGGAAGACTGCCATGTCGGGTACATCCACATCCGCCACGAGGCGTCGACCTCGAATACCCCTTATAGGTACCCATTCCAGACCATACCAGCCTGGTACTTGCTCCAATCGTCCATTTCGCTGCTGCGGAATGGGACTCCCAGCGTAGCTGAGCACACCCTGGACCGTGGAAAGCCCAGGCATTTTGGCTGATGAGGTGATGCCGTAGCACAGCTCCTCCGGCCGAAAATCGCCAGCTGTTCCGGCCAGGTAGGCATCGATGACGGCTGCAGACAATGTAGGTACGGAACTGCAACCGCTAAGAATCGCTACCCCTCGGGCACGAGCGGCCTCATCGAGCTGGGTAATACCCGCGACGAATTCACGAGCGTCGGACAGATCGCAATAGTGTGCACCCTCTTTGATACAAGCCCTGGCGACCGCATAGTTCTGCCCCTGGAAAGGCCCCGCTGTATGAATGACAAGACCTATCTGAAAGGTTCGTAAGGCTTCAGCGAAGTTGGGGCTCAACGCATCACCCTGCCAGAATCTGGTGCCAAGCTCCTGAGCCAATACAGCTACCTGCGCCGCGCGCCCTGCCAGCGTGAGTTCGATTCCGTCCACTCGCGCCAGGCGACGGCTGATGATGGAACCGAAATTCCCATACGCGCCGACTACCATCACCTTCAGACTCACCAGAAGCCGTCCTCTCTCGATTCAAGATCTGCCACCAGCGGCCTGGCGACACCCTTTCTGGAGCATAGGTCAACAAGGTACGGAGTGTCGGATAAGGTCCGGTAGCAAGGCGCGACATTGGTCCTTGACCAGGGAACTGTTCTGAAAGGCGCAACGTGGATTTCGCCATAGGAGTCATAGCCGACTGGTTGCGGTGCGCTGTAAGCACCACTGAAATCGGCGCGAAGCTTTCTTGCAGGCATGAAAAAAGGGAGCCCTAGGGCTCCCTCATCCAAGTACGTCTGCTGTCCTCTTGTTTTTGTTGTCGGACGTCAACGTCATCGATCTTTAGTACGCCCCACCAGAGGTGGGAAGTGAACAGATTACTTTGGTCGCTCTGGAGCGTTCCAAAATGATCGGTTCGCGAGCCTTGGCCATCTTGTTTTTGTTGTGGGCTGTTAGCGGCGCATCTTGTTGTTCTTGTGCCAATAATAAAGCAGGCACTGTGCCAACATTTTTAAGTTGCTGAATTTACTGATTTTTATCAATTCAGCTCCAAAACGAAGCTAGCCCGGCCATAGGATTTCGTTACCTTTTCACTCGGAAATGAAGGATCTGGTTACGACATCCACCCGCCCGGTAACGCCATCGGTTTCCGGAATGGTCAGCGACTGTAGGTCGATCGCTTGAGCGTGGCTTCATTGTTGCGCTGGGCCACTGGCCGCTCCGGATTGTCGGTCGGCAGGTACAACAGTCGTGTAGCCAGCACTTCGCGACGCGGCTTGATGTCGGGTCGCAGCGCCCCGCGCTGGGTGCGGTCGAAGTCCCGCAGATCGACGACCTGCATGCCATCCTGGGCCGGTACCACGAAGACCGGCAGGTTGGCGTGGATCATGGCGTCGTAACGGCTTTCCTCGCCGAACCAGAGCATCGCCCGAGGATGCGGGGCGATTTTCTTGTGCCGAACCAGGATGTCGTCGTCGGCCATGCGATTGAGCGCCTGGTGTTCCTGCCATTCCGGAGTGCGATCCAGGGCGATCCGCTCACGGTCGGCACGTGCCATGGCCAGGGTCTTTAGCTGCTCCCGTACCTTGGCTACCTTCACCCGCTCTCCTCCCGCCGTATGTCCGGCCCAGGTAAAGGTCAGCTGCCGCACCGGGTCGGGAAAGCCATGCACCTTGCGGATCAGCTGCTTGGTATTGAAAGCGCCACCCAAGGCCTTGCGCATGATTCGCGGCCGCGCTTCAGGAGCCAGTTCCAGTTCCAGGCGTGTCTGCTCGATCGCCTCGCTAAAGGCAGCCTTGCAGGTGTTGATGGCCAGGATCTCTTCCATCAAGGGCTCGGCCAAGGCGATATAACCTGGCAGACGACTGACGGTACCCGGCGCCTGCCCCGGTTGCAGATGGAACGCCAGCAAGGCATCGCGGGTGAGTTCCACGGCGGCGGCGCCCTCGAAAGACTCCGCCGCGATGTGGTCAGGCACACGCTGCTGCGCCAGCAAGGGCAATCGCCACGCCCGCGCGGCTATCACTTTACTGGGCCACCGCTCATTGAAGGTCTCGATACTTCGCTTGAGATCTTCGAACGCGCTCTTGATGTCTTCGTGCATAACCGACTCCAACCTGATAACTACCAGATTGTAGCATTTGCGCGAATTTACCCTCTTCCTTGATTACCCTGCGTAGGGGTTTCGATAATTAAATTGCCTATATAGGGGTGGTATTACTTAGCACGGGATGGAGCTGCTGGGTGAATTGGGAGCGTCCATCCTGATCACGCAAGGTGACGGTCAGAACAGCGGATTCGCCCTCGATCTCCACTTCGCCAAAGAACTGAAAGCCTCCCAGGGGGGATGTATTGGCCTGAGGCGGCGCTTTCTGGAAAACAATCTCGGGGCCGAAGGTGGCATCCAGTGGATTGGGGCCGAAGCTACCCGCATTGAGCGGTCCTGCCACGAATTCCCAGAAAGGCTCGAATTCCTGGAAGGCAGCCCGGTTGGGGTGATAGTGGTGAGCGGCGCAGTAATGCACGTCCGCGGTCAGCCAGACGGTATTGCGGATCTTCTGGCGAGAGATGAAGCGGAGCAAGTCGGCCATTTCCAGCTCCCGCCCCTTGGGTGCACCAGGATCGCCATTGGCGATGGCTTCCCAGCGTGCCTGACCCTGCGCATCCTTGCCGTCCGGGACCTGCAGGCCGATGGGCATATCGGCGGCGATGATTTTCCAGGTCGCGGTGGACCCTTGCAGCCCCTTCTTGAGCCACTCCAGTTGCTCAGCCCCTAGGAAAGCACCAGGACCGCCCTCCTCGCTGCCCAGGTTGCTGTCATTACCCGCGCGATAGCTGCGCATATCCAGGACGAACACGTCCAAGAGCGGGCCGTAAGCGATCTTGCGGTAGATGCGCCCTGCCCCGTTGGCCGACACGCCACGCATGGGCGCGTACTCCAGAAACGCCTGACGTGCCCGACCGCTCAGGACCTTGATGTCCTTGACCTGGTAGCGATCGTCCAGCGTCTTGCTTGGCGACCAGTTGTTGGTGGTCTCGTGATCGTCCCATTGCCACACCTGCGGGACTTCGGCATTGAATCGCTTCAGATGGGTATCCATCAGGTTATAGCGATAGTTGCCGCGGAATTCGTCCAGCGTTTCCGCCACCTTGCTTTTGGCTTCGGTAGTGATATTGCGCCAGATGCGCCCTTCTTCAACCGTTAGCTGTGCTGGTACGGGGCCGTCCGCATAGATGGTGTCGCCACTGTGCAGGAAGAAATCCGGATGCCGCTCGCGCATGGCGCTATAGATGCGCATGCCGCCGATGTCGGGGTTGATGCCAAAGCCCTGCCCCACGGTGTCGCCACCCCAGACGAAACGAATATCGCGGCGCTGAGTGGGTGCCGAACGTAGGTGGCCGGCAACGGGCTCGCTGAGGGCACCGGTATCCAGATCCTCGAAGCGGACGCGGTAGAAGATCTGCTGATCAGCCGGCAACCCCGCCAGATCGACGCGGGCGGTGTAGTCCTGGGCTGCCGTGGTGACCGGCCCCGCCGCTTTGTGCGCCGAGCGAAAGCTCGCCTGGGTATCCCACTCAACCAGCAGCCGTGCCGGCCGATCCGTGCGACTCCATATGAGGGCACGGCCGTCCATGACATCTCCGGCCTGAATCCCATCGGTTATGGCCGGTCGCCCTGCAGGCGCTGCCCAGGTACGAGCCCCGAAGGCAGGTAGCAATAACGTAGCGCCCAGCCCCTGCAGGACACGACGACGATCAGGACGAACAAGAGACATGGCAGCAACCTCTGGTGGAAAGCTGCTAGCACTACCCTGCCTTGATTACTTGTTCGTGACAGAGGAGGTTCAGAGATAACAGGTGCCTACACTATAGGGGTGGTATTAAGATCAGATGCTTGGGGTTGCATGCCCTGAAATGGCATCATGGCGCCCCTGTTGCGGCCCGCCGCCATGGCTGTCGCGAAGTTGCTTGG
The DNA here is from genome assembly GCF_965111925.1 of Pseudomonas sp. Marseille-Q7302. Classification (NCBI taxonomy): domain Bacteria; kingdom Pseudomonadati; phylum Pseudomonadota; class Gammaproteobacteria; order Pseudomonadales; family Pseudomonadaceae; genus Pseudomonas; species Pseudomonas sp. Marseille-Q7302. Next base: position 2,461,505 of record NZ_CBCOPK010000001.1, read on the forward strand.
AGCCCCCATGTCCGCCAGACCCTACATCGTTGTCACCCCTACCAAATCCGCGCTGCACGGACGAATCGCCCCTCCCGGCTCCAAGTCCATCACCAACCGGGCGCTCTTGCTGGCGGCCTTGGCCAAGGGCACCAGCCGCCTGACCGGCGCGCTCAAGAGCGACGATACCCGGCACATGTCCGAGGCGTTGCGATTGATGGGGGTGACCATCGATGAACCGGACGCCACCACCTTCGTGGTGACCAGTAGCGGGCGCCTGCAGCAGCCGACGCAACCCCTGTTCCTGGGTAATGCAGGCACCGCGGTCCGCTTCCTGACCGCGGCGGTCGCCACCATTGATGGCACCGTCACCCTGACGGGCGACGCCTACATGCAGAAGCGCCCTCTCGCGCCCCTGCTGGACACCTTGAGTGCCAACGGCATCCAGGTGGCAGCCCCGACGGGCTGCCCTCCCGTGACGGTCACTGGCCAGCGGCGTCTCACGGCGCGCCGCTTCGAGGTGGATGCCGGCCTCTCCAGCCAATACGTCTCCGCGCTACTGATGCTGGCAGCGCTGGGTGAAGCGCCCGTGGAGGTTGCCCTGCGCGGCAGCGATATCGGCGCCCGTGGCTACATCGATCTTACCGTGGCGGCCATGCACGCCTTTGGTGCCGAGGTCGAGCAACTGGACGCCGCGACCTGGCAGGTGGCACCGACCGGCTACGTTGCACGGGACTATTTCATCGAGCCGGACGCCTCTGCCGCTACCTATCTATGGGCCGCACAGGCCTTGACCGGTGGCACCATCGACCTGGGCGTGGCCGACGCTGCCTTTACCCAGCCAGACGCCAAGGCCCGCGAGTACATCGCGGCCTTCCCGCGGCTGCCAGCGGTCATCGACGGTTCGCAGATGCAGGACGCCATCCCTACCCTGGCAGTGCTAGCAGCTTTCAACGAAACCCCGGTGCGTTTCGTGGGCCTGGCCAACCTGCGCGTCAAGGAGTGCGATCGCGTGGCCGCGCTGCACGATGGCCTGAACGCCATCCGTCCCGGTCTCGCCCAGGTGGAAGGTGATGACTTGCTGGTAGCCGCGGATCCCGCCTTGGCCGGCAGCCAGGTCGCGGCCGTGATCGAAACCCACGCCGACCACCGCATCGCCATGTGCTTCGCCCTGGCCGGACTCAAGGTGGCGGGCATTCGTATTCTGGATCCCGAATGCGTGGGCAAGACCTATCCTGAGTACTGGAATGCCCTACGCAGTCTGAACGTCCAGCTGAGCGAGGGTATCGAAGCCTAATAACCCGCATTGCGCGCTCGCTGAACGGAACCCCAGCATGTCGATCACTTCGCTCGAACAGCAGGCACTCTTGCAGCTGACGTCCCATGCCCTGGTCATCACCGACCGCGATGGGCGTATCGAGCGTTGGAACCGGGGAGCGGAGCTCCTGTGCGGCTGGCCAGCTGCGCAGGCACAGGGGCAGCTCCTGCTCGAACTGCTGACGGCTGGCCAGGGCAGCGCCTTCCTGGCGACCGCCCAGCATCAGTCGCTGGTCGATGACCACGGTCGCGGTGCGGGCTGGATCGCCGTTCAGGGCAGCGCCTCCCGTTGGGTGGAAGTCGCCACGACGGCGCTGAGAAGCGCTGACGCGGTACTCGGCTTCGCCCATGTCCTGCAGGATCGAACCGATCAGCTGGTGTCCGAGGAGCGCGTGCGCCTGGCCCAGGAGGTCGGGCGCGTCGGCACCTTCGAGTTACTGCCGGATGAAGCCCGCCTGCTCGTGTCTTCCGGCTTCTGTCAGCTCTGGGGGCTGCCGGAGCGACGCAGCTATGGCCTGGATGAGTTGATCAGGCAGTTGCATCCCAATGACATCGGCAGTCTGCGTACCCTGACCGCGACGCCCGCTGACGACGCCCTCGATTATCTCGAATACCGTATTCGTCGGGCCGATACCGGTGAGGAACGCTGGCTGGGACGCCGTGGCCAGTTGATGAACAGTCAGGGCGGTGGGCGCTACCTGGGCGTCTGCTACGACATCACCGAGCGCAAGCGCGATGAGGCGGCCATTACCGAACGGGATGTCTGGCTGCAGGAGCTTTACCACGGCATGCGCGAAGGGTTCTATACCGCCCAGGCGATCCGGGATGCCAATGGCCTCATGGAAGACTTCCGCTTCCTGGAGGTCAATCCGATCTTCGCCACCCTGACCGGCATCCCGCTGGACCAGGTGCTGGGCAGGACGCTGCGCCAGTCGCTGCCGCAACTGGAAGCCGATCTGCTGCCCGCCTACATCGATTTCATGAACTCCGACGCCGAGTTCACCCAGTTCGACATCCTGTTGCACCTGCAGCACGAGCACTGGTACGAAGTGCGTGCCCACAAGTTGCCGGGCGATCGCTTCGCGGTGCTATTCATCGACATCAGCGGCCACCGCCGCCAAGCCCAGGAACTGGCCCGCAACGAGGCGCAGCTGCGCGCCATCATCAACTCCATCGACCAGATGGTGTGGGCCACCCGGCCCGATGGCCATCACTTCTACTTCAACGATCGCTGGTATGAATTCACCGGGGTGCCCGAAGGCTCCACGGAAGGCGAAGGCTGGGCCAACGTCTTCCATCCCGATGACCAGGAACGCACCTGGAAGGTGTGGCACCACAGCCTCAGCACGGGCGAGCCCTACCACATCGAATACCGCCTGCGGCATCGTTCCGGTCGCTACCGCTGGGTACTTGGCCGGGCGCAACCGGTACGTGACGCCAAGGGCCGCATTGAGCAGTGGTTCGGCACCTGCACCGATATCCAGAGCATCGTCGATGCGCGGGAGGTCCTGACCCGCTCGCGCAAGGAGCTCGAACACCAGATCGAACTGCGGACCCGCGAGCGTGACCGGATGTGGCGCATCAGCCACGATCTCATGGTGATCTGCCGAGCCGACGGCGAGGTGAAGACCGTCAACAGCGCGGCCACTCGCCTATTGGGACGACGCGAGACGGACCTGGCCAGCGTTCAGTTGGCCGAATTGATTCACCCCGACGATCAGCGCCAGGTGTTCGATACCCTGAGCTGCCTGGGGCGTCAGCAGGGCTCCGCGAGCCTGAGGGCACGGTTGCGAGGGCGTGACGGCAGTTACCGGGTGCTCGACTGGACGGCGACGGCCGAGGATGACCTCATCTATGCCGTGGGCCGGGATGTCACCGAGCAGCAGGAACTGCAGGAGCAGCTGCGCCAGGCGCAGAAGATGGAAGCGGTCGGTCAGCTCACCGGCGGTATCGCCCATGACTTCAACAACCTGTTGACCGGCATCATGGGCAGCATCGACATGCTGCAGCGCCACCACAAGGCCGGGCGCCAGGACAAGTTCGATCAATACCTGCACTCGGCGTTGAGCTCCGCCCAGCGCGCGGCGGCTCTGACCCAGCGCCTGCTCGCCTTCTCCCGGCGCCAGGCACTCGATCTGCAGCCCATTCACGTGAACGATAGCGTCAGGTCCATGGAGGAGCTGCTGCTGCGCAGTCTGCGCGGTGACATCGTCCTGGTGCTCGATCTGAACGAGGATCTCTGGCAGGCGTTGACGGACGGGCACCAGCTGGAGAGCGCCCTGCTTAACCTGGTCATCAACGCTCGCGATGCCCTGCCCCACGGCGGGACCATCCGCATCGAAACGCGTAATGTCTACCTTGCCGAGAGTGGCAATGGCCTGGATGCGGTGAGTGCCGGTGACTACGTGGCGCTGCTGGTCACCGACGACGGCACCGGGATGCCGCCCGAGGTCGTGGCGCGCGCCTTCGATCCCTTCTTCACCACCAAACCCATCGGCCAGGGCACCGGTCTGGGCCTGTCCATGATCTACGGCTATGCCAAGCAGTCCAAAGGGCACGTCCGTCTTGATTCCGTACCCGGCAAGGGCACGATCGTAGGCCTGTATCTGCCCCGCTACCTGGGGGCCGACGTCGAGCCACCCCAGGTGGCCATCCCTGCCCCTACCCCCAGCGGCGCCGGCAAGACCGTTCTGGTGGTGGAGGACGAGCCCGTCGTGCGGCAGATGGTCGTGGATCTGCTACGGGAACTGGGCTACGCCACCCTGCAGGCCGAGGATGCCCGCGCCGCCCTGCCCCTGCTGGAAAGCCAGCGTCCGATCGACCTCTTGCTCTCCGATGTCGGCCTGCCCGGCATGAACGGGCGCCAGTTGGCCGAGATCGCACGCCAGCGCCGCCCCGGGCTCAGGGTGCTCTTCGCCACCGGGTATGCCGAGGGCGCTCATCTGGAAGGCTATCTCGACCCGGGCATGACCCTGATCACCAAGCCCTTCAACCTGGATGCCCTGGCGCTTCGCGTCGGCGAAACCCTGGCCGCGGACAGCGACGGCCTCAGCGCCGCAATTCCTCGCCCGCAAGACGTCGATAGCTGAGCGGACTCTGCCCGGTGCCGCGGCGAAAGAAGCGCGAGAAATAGGCCGGGTCGGCGAAGCCGAGCAGATCGGCTACCTCCGCTACCGATGCCTGGGTATAGGTCAGCCTGCGCCGTGCTTCCAGCAACAGGCGCTGGTGCACGATGGCCAGGGCCGAGGCACCCGCCAGCTGCCGGCACAGACTGTTCAGATGCACGCCCGAGATACCGAGCGCCGCCGCATAGCGGCCGAGACTCCACTGCTCGCGATAATGCTGCTCCACCAGCGCCAGGAAGCGACCCAGGTGCTGTTCGGCGCGGCGTGGCAAGGCTACCTCCTGCTCATGTCGATGTTGCCGAATGAGCCAGATCGCCAGGCTATCGAGCAGGGCTTCGAGCAGCACTTCGCGTCCCGGCCGGCGCCCTTCGTATTCTGCGACGAGCTGACCGACGAGCTGGTCGATCCACAGGGCGTCGTCATTGGCCAGCACCAGGCGCTCTGCCTTTAAGAACAGGCCCTGTCCGGCTCTCTGGCAGCGTTGCTTCAGGCGCTCCAGCTGCGGGACCGGCAAGGTGATCACGAAGCCTTCGACCGCTGGATCGAAGGCGAAGGCGTGCACGCACAGCAGGGGTAGCACCACCAGCGAGGGCCCGGACAGCTCGCCGTGCCAATCCTCCAGCTGCAATCGCACCCTGCCCCGGCGTACATAGAGCAACTGGGCCAGATCCGCGTGCCTATGGCTCTCGATGCACCAGCCATGCAACCGACTGCGACTCTCGATCGTCTCGCAGTGCAGCAGATCCGGTGCCGGCCAGGCCTGAGCCTCGCCGTACAGCTTAAAAATAGGTGGATAGGCGTCGTTCACCGTCAGCCCCTGGGCGATAGCCGCACGAATCATTGGAAAGTACCAGAAAGTCAGCGCAAAGCGCCTGCCAATACTCGAAAAAATCGTTCAAAAATACCGGAGCTATACAAGAAGACGGCGATCACGCCAGTAAGAGGACCTGCTTCATGCATACCCATGTCGTCATCATCGGCGCCGGCCCATCGGGCCTGCTGCTCGGCCAGCTGCTCACCCGCTCCGGGATCGATAACGTCATCGTCGAGCGCCAGACCGCCGACCATGTCCTCAGCCGCATCCGCGCCGGGGTACTCGAGCAAGGTACGGTGGATCTGCTGCGCCAGGCAGGTGTCAGCGAACGGCTGGAACAGGAGGGGCAGGTGCATGAGGGGGTGGAATTCGCCATCCATGGCCAGCGCGAGCGACTGGACCTAAACGATCTGCTCGGCGGCCGCTGCGTCACCGTCTATGGCCAGACGGAGGTGACCCATGACCTGATGGCCGCCCGGGTGGCCAGCGGCGCTCCTACCCTCTACCAGGCCAGCGAGGTTCAACTCCACGAGGTCAAGGGTCAACGGCCCTCTGTTACCTGCCAGGTCGCAGGCGACGCCTTGAGGATCGACTGCGACTACATCGCCGGCTGCGACGGCTTCCACGGCGTCTCGCGCCGCACCATTCCAGAAGGTGTGCTCACCGAGTACGAGCGGGTCTACCCCTTCGGCTGGCTGGGGCTGCTGAGCGATACCCCGCCGGCCAGCGAGGAACTCATCTACGTCAATCATCCCCGCGGCTTTGCCCTCTGCAGTATGAGATCCGCGACGCGCAGTCGCTATTATCTGCAGGTGGATGCCAGCGATTCGGTGGAGAACTGGTCGGACGAGCGCTTCTGGACAGAACTCAAGGCACGGCTTCCCGCCGAGACGGCCGCCCAACTGGTGACCGGACCCTCCCTGGAAAAGAGCATCGCCCCGCTCCGCAGCTACGTGGTCGAACCGATGCAGTATGGCCGGCTGTTCCTGGTCGGCGACGCGGCTCATATCGTGCCGCCCACCGGCGCCAAGGGACTCAATCTGGCCTTGGGCGATGTGCGCAATCTGCATCTGCTGCTGGAGCGGGCCTATCACCACGGCGACGCCAGCTGTCTCGAGCGCTACTCCGAACTTTGTCTCAAGCGCGTCTGGGCCGCGGTCCGTTTTTCCTGGTGGATGACCACGGCGCTGCATCGTTTTCCCAATACCGATGCCTTCACCCAGCGGGTGCAGGATGCCGAGGTGCGTGCGGTGCTGGACTCCAGAGCCGGTCGCACTACCCTCGCGGAGAACTACGTCGGCCTGCCCTTTCCCGACCTGGATTGATCGAGCGGGCAGACAGGTGGTGAGCGGCGCCCGTCTGATGCATGATGGCGCCCCCGATCCATCTGGCGCCCGCTCCCATGTTCGAATTCGCCCTGGACCCCATGACCCTGACGCTGCTTGCCGGGGTCGCCTTCCTGGCTGGTTACATCGATGCCATCGCCGGCGGTGGAGGTCTGCTTACGGTTCCTGCGCTGCTGATGGCAGGCATCCCGCCCCATCTGGCCATTGGCACCAACAAGCTCAGCTCCACCTTTGGCAGCGCCACTGCCGCCTATACCTTCTATCGCCGCAAGCTGTTCCAGCCCCGTCAGTGGCGACATGCGCTGGTGGCAACCGCCGTGGGCGCGGGCATCGGAGCGCTGGTGGCTCACCATTTGTCCGCGGAATTCCTCAATCAGCTGCTGCCGGTGGTGGTTTTCAGCTGCGCGCTCTATCTGCTGTTTGGCGGCACGCCCAAGGCGCCGGTGCTGAGCGATGCGCCCGTGCCGCAACGGCGACAGTGGCCCCAGGGCCTGACGCTCGGGGCATACGATGGCATGTTCGGTCCCGGGACCGGCGCCTTCTGGACCGTCAGCAGCCTGTTGCTGTATCCCCTGGATCTACTCAAGGCCAGCGGCGTGGCACGCACCATGAATTTCGTCAGCAACGGCGTGGCGCTGGTGATGTTCATCGCTCTCGGTCAGGTGATCTGGGTACTGGGGCTGACCATGGGATTGTCGCTGACCCTGGGTGCCTATCTGGGCGCACGCAGCGCCATCGCTGGCGGTGCCAAGTTCATTCGCCCGGTATTCATCTGCGTGGTGCTGGCGCTGACCGTCAAGCTAATCTGGCAGCATTGGTTTGGTCCCGCCTAGGCGTTCGACCCGATAAAGATCGATCAGATAGCGGGAGATTGAGAACGGCGGCGGTAGCGTCGGCAGCTCGTTCAGGTGGAACCAGCGGGCATCTTCGATTTCTTCCGGCTGGCAACGGATATCGCCATCCAGGTAATCGACGTGGTACCCCAGCATCAGCGAGTGCGGATAGGGCCAGTTCTGACTGCCCTGGTAGCGCAGGTTGCCAACCGTGACACCCACCTCTTCTATGATCTCCCGGTGTACGCAGGCTTCTGCCGACTCGCCCGGCTCGACGAAACCCGCCAGGGTACTGAAGACCCCTGGCGCGAAGCGCGGCGATCGTGCCAACAGGACCTCGTCACCCCGGGTGATCAGGGCGATCATGCTCGGGGATAACCGCGGATACTGGGTCAGCTGGCAATTCGGGCATTTCAGGCCACGCTGCCCATCCAGCGCGAAGGTGCCTGTGCCGCACTGACCGCAAAAGCGGTGCTGGCGTGCCCAGGTACCGATCTGATTGGCATAGCCCAGGAGCTTGAACAACGCATGGGGCGATTGCAGCATCAGGGGCCGCAGGGGCTGCCAGGTACAGCCCTCGATGTCCGGTGGCGAATCCAGTTCGAGCAAGGTGACGGGCTGATCCTGCCAGAGCCCCAAGCCATGACGATCACCAGCAAGGCCCTGGACGTGCGGATCGTCCGGGGCGAAGAGCACGTCCGTACCCCGAGAGAGAAAGGACTGACCGCTATGGACGACCAGCCAGCCGGTCGCGGGTTGGGTGGTCTGAAACCAACCAGGCTGCCAGGCCATCATGCGGCAGCCGAGGTCCAACCCAGGGCGCGAATGCTCTGTGCCGCGATGTCGAGGATTTCCGGCGTACCGTCCTGGCCCTCGGTACCGCCACTCTCGACAAAGAACTCGATGCTGCTGAGAGCGTCGGCCAATACTTCCAGGGTGGCCGGCTCACAGGCCTGGCCGCCTTCGATCAGGCAGCGCTGGATATAGCCGGTACAGGCCCGTACCAGTTCAGCGGCACGTGGATTGCCCAGGAAGAACAACGCCCCACGTACGGTATCGAGCAGCGCGGGGACCGTGGCTAGGTGCAGAGCATCGCCACGGGAGTCGAGGAAGGCGCCGATCGCGCGCTTGGCATCTGTCAGGCCCTTGTAGGCTTCACGGTGCAGCAACGCCTGGGCTTCGCCGAGCTGATAGTGGGCGACACTGACCTGGACATCGTCGGCTTCCAGGGGAACGTCGATCAGGGAACCCTGCCCTTCGGGATGAGCCACCAGGCTTTCCACGAGCAGCAAGGCGTCGGCCAGGGGGCTGAGATCTTCGAGTACGAAGGTCTTTTCCCGGAGCTGGGAGATGCTCGGCAGGCACTGCTGCAACACCTGCCCGGCATTCTCCTGGCCAACCATCTCCAGCGTCTTGCCAAGCAGGCCGACCTGGACATACAGCCGGGAGACATTGTCGGACACCGGCGCACGATTCTGCACGGCGGCGTTGCGCACCTCGCTCTCGATGAGATCGATCAGGTCCTTGACCGTCTCCAGCTCTTCGCGAATGGCTGCGGACAGCGAATGCATGACCGCATGACCGGGACCGGCCAGACGCTTCTTGCCCGCTTCGAGCTGGCTATCGGTGAAACCGAGACGCTCTATGCTGTAGGCGTTCATGACTTCCTGCTGGTGGGCGCTATCAGCCCCTGCCAGCGCCAGCAGGTAGAGAAGTTCCTTGAGGGTGCTGCGCGCAGGCTCATGCAGATCATTGCCCAGCATCTGGCGCAACTCGCGGTCGACACGGGCGAACAGCTGCTTGCGTTCGCGGGTGGCGGTCAGGCGGCCTTGGGCGAACCCCTCGACCGTGGCGGCCGCGACCCAGGGCAGATAGCCGCCAACATGATCATGCAGCAGTGCAGCGGATCGTTCCAGGGCGCGCGCCATGAGTCTGAGACTGGCCACGGCATTGACGTCACGCAGGAATCCCAGCAGGCCGATCTGGTACATCTGCCGCATCCGGCGAGCCTGGGCCTGGCGTTCACGCATGCCGAGTCGGGTGGTCTCGCTGATCAGCGGACGCTGATCGAGACGAACGCTGAAAAAATAGCTTTCCGAAAGCTCGGGCTCGCCCCCGGCAAGGCGCAGGGCGTTAATCGCGGGCAGCAGCAGTTCGGGCATCTCGTCCTGGCCGCTGCGCAACTGTTCCAGGTACCGGCGCAGTACATGCAGGCCCCGACAGATCGACATCAGGTGTTCGTCGTGTTCGGGACCAGCGCCGGCGGGGATGTCATTGGCGATCTGCAGCGTTTCGTGGGCGAGCAGTTGGGCACCCGCCAGTTCGATGAGCGTCAAGGCGCCTCGAATCTGGCCGATACTCTCGACCGCGCGCTGCAACAGACTGCTGCAGTGCCGCTCGACAATGAAACGTTCAAGATGGGACTCAGCTTCCTCGATGGTCGCGAACAGCTGTTCGCGGACCAAGCTCAAAGCTCTCGCTCCGGTCACCATGGTGCCTTACGCCTCCTGCGCCAATACAACCTCGCAAACGCCACTCTAAAACGGGAAGAAAGATTTGCTGTTTCCGATGAAGCCTAGGTGCCCGTGTCTTCCTGACCGAGCCACGCTAATCATCCCATGCATGGTTGCCGGGATCACTGCTCCGAAACACCAGACCTGTAAATCCACAACAGCGAAGCGATTATTCCGAATCGTCTTATGAATCAAAGGAACGAAGAAAGTTCCGTGAGACTCGAAATATGATGCTTCATGCGGGCTCAATTGCTTAGCCTGCAGCATCTTTGTTGAACGGTAGCTGAAAATTGTGAAGGCTTTCAGCTTATTCAGACGAACGCTAACGCCTTACCAATGATAGGCCAGGCGGTTAGCCGTGCAGAGGAGCTATCACTCGGCGCCAGGCGTGGATAGCCAGAGTGGTACCCTGCCGCAGCTTTTTTCGATCGCTGCCATACGGGCGGCATGGGCGTCGAGATCCTCCGCGGTGGCGCTGATGACCCGAGTCCGCTGCCGATCGGCCGGCAGGCGCTTGATCGGCATGACGTAGTTGCCATCGCCATTGCCCTCCTGCCCATGCGCGGCCAACGACAGGCTGGTCTGGCCACCGGTCATGGCCAGGTAGACGTCGGCGAGAATCTCGGCGTCGAGTAGTGCGCCGTGCAGTTCGCGGTTGGAATTGTCTACGCCATAGCGCTTGCAGAGGGCGTCCAGGCTGTTGCGCTGACCGGGATGGCGACCGCGCGCCATGACCAGGGTATCGAGCACCGAGCAATGCTGGGTGATATCGGCCCGCTCGGGGTGAACACCCAGGCGTGCGAACTCCATATTGATGAAGCCCACGTCGAAGGGCGCGTTATGGATGACCAGTTCCGCGCCTTCGATGAATTCGAAGAAGCTGTCGGCGATCTCGGCGAAGCGTGGCTTGTCGGCGACGAACTCGTCGGTGATGCCGTGGACCGCGATGGCACCCTCGTCGATCTGCCGATCCGGATTGAGATAGACATGGAAATGCCGCCCGGTCAGACGCCGGCCAATGACTTCCACTCCCCCGATCTCGATGACCCTATGCCCATCGGTCACCGGCATGCCGGTGGTTTCGGTATCCAGCACTACGTATCTCATCGCTACCTCTCGCCCTGCTAGACCTTGGCGGCCTGCCTGGCCTGTCTGACTTCGTCCACGCCTCGATTGGCCAACTGGTCGGCCCGCTCGTTCTCCGGGTGACCGGTATGGCCGCGCACCCAGCGCCACTCGACCTGGTGGCGTTGGACCTGGGCATCCAGGGCTTGCCACAACTCGGCATTTTTCACCGGCTGCTTCGCGGCGGTCTGCCAGCCGCGCTTCTTCCAGTTAACCAGCCACTGGGTGATGCCCTTCATTACATACTCGGAATCAGTGGTCAGGCGGATCTGGCAGGGGCGCTTGAGCGCTGCCAGGGCCTGGATGGCCGCCATCAATTCCATGCGATTGTTGGTGGTGTTGGCTTCTCCGCCCCAGAGCTCGCGCTCCGCACCCTTGAACTTCAGCAAGGCACCCCAGCCACCCGGCCCGGGATTACCCTTGCAGGCGCCGTCGGTAAAGACCTCGACGATGTCGTCACTCATTGGATTCACTCGATTCGCGCCGGCTGATCTTGGCCACCGGCATGGGCAGCAGCTTGCCGCGCGGTTCCCTGCGCACCTGGGGTGCGGGGCGCATGCCAAACATCAGCTTGCGCGCCGATAGCAGATAGAAGCCCGCACCCGCCGCCTGTTCGCGGTTGGGTTCGGCTTCGCCTTGCTCCATCCAGGCCAGACGCTGTTGCCACTTGGGGGATGAAAGCGGCGGACGATAACACCCGAAGCGCCGTTTCTCCAGCGCGAACCCCAGCACCGACAGCCAGTCCGCGACCCGATGAGCACCGAAACAGCGCGCCTTGCGCAGCGCATCGCGGGCTAGGTAATGACGCACCCCCCATAGACTCCAGGGATTGATCCCGACCACCACCAGATGCCCGCCGGGCCTGACACTGAGCGCCGCCTCACGTAGCAGTCGATGGGGGGCCAGGGAGAAATCCAGACCATGCTGCAGTAGCACGACATCCGCCGCGTGTTCGCCCAGTGGCCAGGCCCCCTCCTCGCAAACGATATCGACATCGCCGAGCGGCGGACCGATACGAACACGATGCCGGAGTTGGCCACAGTTGGCTGGCGACTCGGGATGAGGGCCATAGTGAACCAGGTAGCTGCCGAAATGCCGCTTGAGCTCTTCATCGATCAGCAGCCGCTCCTGTTCGAGCAGCAACTGCCCCAGGGGCCCCGACAGCCACTCCCGGGCCGAGCTCATCAGTTTCAACCAGCGCGGATCGACCTGGGCGGAGAATTCATCGTGCATCGTCTGGTCCTCTGATACTGAAGCCTCTGCTGTTACCGTGCTACCGACTGCTACCCTAGCGATCAGAGAGTAACCTCATGTTCGACATCCTTCCGCTGCGCGCTTTCAACGACAACTACATCTGGCTGATCACCGACACCGAGAAGAGACAGGCGGTCGTGGTCGATCCCGGCGACGCCGCACCGGTGCTGACCTGGCTCGATGACCACCCCGACTGGCGGCTGACCGACATCCTCATCACCCATCACCACAACGACCACACCGGCGGTATCGCCGCACTCAAGCAGCGCTGCGGTGCCCGAGTGGCGGCACCGGCCGACGAGCATATCGCCGAGGTCGACCTGCCGCTGGCGGACAACGATCGTCTGGAAGTCCTGGGCGCTACCTTCGAAGTCCTGCGAGTCCCTGGCCATACCGCCGGCCATATCGCCTTCTATCTCGCCGGCAAGCGACCGCTGCTGTTCAGCGGCGACACCCTCTTTTCCGCAGGCTGCGGTCGCCTCTTCGAGGGGACGCCTAGCCAGATGCTGGCCTCCCTACGCCGACTGGCCAGACTGCCGGACGCCACCGAGATCTACTGCGGCCACGAATACACCCTGAGCAACCTGCGCTTCGCCCAGGCCGTGGAACCGGATAGTCCCGCCGTCCAGGAAGCCCTGGCCGAGACCAAGCGGCTACGTGACGCCCAGCGCCCCACCCTGCCCTCTACACTAGGTCGTGAACGCCACATCAATCCCTTCCTGCGGACGACCGAGCGCAGCGTTCGGCAACGTTTGCAAGAGCAGCGCGAGGTGGCCGCGGATGCCTCGGAGGATACCTTTTTCGCGGCCCTGCGAGCCTGGAAGGACACGTTCTGACACTCATTGACCGACCTCTCTGGCAGCGCTGGAACAGCGGGTCTTCGGTCGTCGTACAGGTCACAGGCTGACGGGTTGTTCCTTGACCCCCCGGGATGCGGTTTCTAGAATCGCCCATCCTCCAGTTCCCGGAAAGCCCAGACCAATGCCGCCAGCGACGCCGAAAACCCGCGAAATAGACGTGCTGGCCACCTCTTTCAAAGTCTCGGCGCTATGCCTTGCCGTCTTCCTCGCAGGTTGCCAGAGCACCCCGCAGTCGGCGGATCAGCCCTACCAGGCCGATCTGGAAATGACGCCCAACAAGATGCAGCGGCCTCCCGAGTGGTTGCGCAAAGCCCCGGCGGCGGCGGCCACCAGCGGCGATATCTGGGACAGGGTGAGGGACGGCTATCAACTACAGGGCGCGGGCGACAACGGGACCAACCCACGCATCGAACGCCAGCGACTCTGGTACGCGAGCCACGAGGCGGCGCTCGCGCAATCCTGCAGCCGCGGCGCCCCCTATCTGCACTACATCGTCGAGCGCCTCAAGGAGCGCAACATGCCGCTGGAACTGGCCCTGCTCCCGGTGGTGGAAAGCTCCTTCAATCCCAATGCCCTCTCGCGTAGCGCCGCCTCCGGTCTCTGGCAGTTCATCCCGACCACGGGCAAGTACTTCAACCTGCGCCAGACACGCTTCTACGACGGTCGCCGCGACATCACCGCGTCCACCAATGCCGCGCTGGACTATCTGACCAAGCTGCACGACATGTTCGGTGGCGATTGGCTGCTGGCCCTGGCCGCCTACAATGCTGGCGAGGGAACGGTGAGCCGCGCCATCGAGCGCAACCAGTCGCTCGGCCTACCCACCGACTACTGGAATCTGTCCTCGCTACCGGCAGAAACCCAGGATTACGTGCCCAAGCTGCTCGCCGTTTCCCAGATCGTACGCAATCCGGACGCCTATGGCCTGGCCCTGGAATCCATTCCGGACGAGCCCTACTTCGAGGTGGTGGACATCAAGCAGCACCTGGACCTGGCGCGGGTCGCGGAGCTGGCCGACCTGGATGCCAACGAACTCTATCGCCTCAATCCCGCCTACACCCAGCGCGTGACCATGGACGGCCCCAAGCATCTGCTGGTGCCGGCGGAAAAGGCCAAGCGTCTGGTCGCGACCCTGCCCAATATCGCCCCTGAAGCCGTGGTGCGCTGGCAGGAATACCGGATACGTAAGGGCGATACCGTGCGCAGCATCGCCAAGCGCAATCGCGTGAGCGTCGAGCAACTCGTAGCACTCAACAAACTCAGTAGCAGCAGCCGCCTGTCCGCTGGCCGGGAATTGATGATTCCGCGTCGCGAGACCGGCAAGACCACCACCCCTCTCGAAACCATCGCCGTGGCCGAAGAGCCCGTGGTACGGACCTACAAGGTACGGACCGGCGACAGCCTCTGGTCCATCGCCCGCGCCAACGAAGTGGAACTGGGCGATCTCAAGCGCTGGAACGATCTGGGCAAGCGTGGCCTCAAGGTCGGTGAAACCTTGAAGCTGCATGGCACTGGCAGCAGCACTGCCACGGCCGTGGCGATGCCGGCGTCCTATACCGTCAAGACCGCCAAGGCGGCAGCCAAGACGACCAAGACCGCCAAGGCTGCCCCAACCTACTACCGGGTCAAGGCCGGTGATTCGCTGTACCAGATCGCCAAGCGCTACAACATCGGCGTGCAGGCCCTGCAGGATTGGAATCCGCGCATCGCGTCGGCCCTGACGCCTGGTCAGACACTGACGCTGTTCCTCAACTGAGCCGCGACCCCGCACCGCAGCGGTCATCCAGCGCTTTTGTCGCGGGTATCGACCTGCTACCTTACCGCCCCACCCGTGTCGGGTACCTCCAGGTGCCCGGACCAGATCTCGCTCTGACCTGCGCAGAGCCCTGCCCAACCCGGACCTCAGCCCTCTGGCTGCTGCCTGGGATTCAACACAGAAGAGGAAAAAACCATGGGATTTCTCGCCGGTAAGCGCGTTCTCATCGTCGGCGTCGCCAGCAAGCTGTCCATTGCCTCCGGCATCGCCGCGGCCATGCACCGCGAGGGCGCCGAGCTGGCCTTCACCTACCAGAACGAGAAGCTCAAGGGTCGCGTCGAAGAATTCGCCGCAGGCTGGGGCTCGAACCCCGAGCTGTGCTTCCCGTGCGACGTCGCTGACGACGCCCAGATCGAAGCCGTGTTCGCTGCACTGGCGAAGAAGTGGGATGGCCTGGACTGTATCGTCCATTCCGTCGGCTTCGCTCCTGGCGATCAACTGGATGGCGACTTCACCGCTGTGACCACCCGTGACGGCTTCAAGATTGCCCACGACATCAGCGCCTACAGCTTCGTCGCCCTGGCCAAGGCCGGTCGCGAGATGATGCGTGGCCGCAACGGCAGCCTGCTGACCCTGTCCTACCTGGGTGCCGAGCGCACCATGCCCAACTACAACGTCATGGGCATGGCCAAGGCCAGTCTAGAAGCCGGTGTACGCTACCTGGCCGGCAGCCTCGGCCCGGAGGGTACTCGCGTCAACGCCGTGTCCGCCGGCCCTATCCGTACCCTGGCGGCCTCGGGCATCAAGAGCTTCCGCAAGATGCTGGCCGCCAACGAGCGCCAGACTCCCCTGCGTCGCAACGTGACCATCGATGAAGTGGGCAATGCCGGCGCCTTCCTGTGCTCCGATCTGGCCTCGGGCATCAGTGGCGAAATCCTCTACGTCGACGGCGGCTTCAACACCACCGCCATGGGCCAGCTCAACGACGACGAGTGATCGTGGCAGCTGCCTGATCAGCGCGAAGGGCCGGCTATCTGCCGGCCCTTCTGCTTTCAGGTTTCGCTGCGTACCTGAGCGTGGCTGATCAGCGCGAAGATCAGGCTGCCCCCGACGATATTGCCTGCCAAGGTCGGCCCGGCGAAGGTCAGCCAGAAGTCCCCCCAGCTCGCCTCTCCAGCGAACACCAGATACGCCACCTCCACACTGCCCACCACGATATGGGTGAAGTCGCCCAGTGCCATCAGATAGGTGATGAGCACGATGATCCAGATCCTGGCGTTCTCCGCTGCCGGCAACATCCAGACCATGGTGGCGATCATCCAGCCCGAGACGATGCCCTTGGCGAACATCGCCGAGACATCGTTCTCCATCACATGGGTACCGATCTGCAGAAATTTCGCATCGGTCTTGGCATCGAACAGCGGCAGGTGCAGGACCACGTAGGCCACCAGGATGGTACCCAGCAGGTTACCGACCAGCACCACGCTCCACAGCCGCGCCAATCGGCCGAAGTTGTGTAGCGTAGGCTCGCTCATCACGGGTAACACAGCCGTGAGGGTGTTCTCGGTGAACAGCTGCTGGCGCGCGAGGATCACCGCCAGAAAGCCTGCCGAATAGCCGAAGCTGGCGATGATCTTGGTGTAGCCCCCCTCGGGCAGATTGGCATTGAGCAAGCCCATGGCCATCAGCGACAGGCCCATGGTCAAACCCGCGGCCAGCGCCGACCAGAACAGCGCGGCGAGGGTCCGTTCCAGCTCGTGATCACCCTGGGTACGAATGATCTCGTGCAGCACCACGGCACGTGGCAACTGGTTTTCGTCGACATCCTCCTCTTCTTCGCGACTCAGCTCCGGATCTTCCGGAGTGGACTCCCCGCTCTGTCGAGGTTCTTCGTCACGCTCCTGGTCTCGCTTCATCAGACGGCCTGCTCGTCCCAGAGAAGTTCATCGTTCTCGCCGATTTCCGTCACGCGATTGAGGGCCGCATCGGCGGCTTCCTCCGCTTCGGAGGCCAGGTCGAAATGCCGCTCGGTCGCGACCTTGTGAAAGGTCGGATGTGCATCCTCCCGCCGCGCCTTGACGGCGATGACCGCTTCGAATCCTTGCTCAGCCGGAACGGCAGACGAGATCGCTTCGTGATGAGTGAAATGCTTGATAGCCATGGACGCCGATGTCTCCCAACCTGAGGCGACCGGACTGGTCGCGCCTGATCAATAGACTGTCCTGGCGGGAAAACG
This sequence comes from Pseudomonas sp. Marseille-Q7302, assembly GCF_965111925.1. Taxonomy (NCBI): domain Bacteria; kingdom Pseudomonadati; phylum Pseudomonadota; class Gammaproteobacteria; order Pseudomonadales; family Pseudomonadaceae; genus Pseudomonas; species Pseudomonas sp. Marseille-Q7302. The sequence continues at coordinate 2,478,663 of NZ_CBCOPK010000001.1, forward strand.
ATCTGTGTGGGGGGTGTCGATCAGGCGCCGAGCAGCTTCTGCACCTGCAGGTGAAGACGTTCGAGGGAGAACGGCTTGGTCAGCAGGGGAACCTTGCCCAGCAGGGGGGAGCCAGTGTCGATGATTTCGGCCGGATAGCCGCTGATGAAGAGGACCTTGAGGTCGGGGCGCAGCTTGAGTGCCGGCTCGGCGATCATCACGCCGGAAACGTCATCGGGCAGACGAAAATCGGTGATGAGGAGATCGAGATGTGGCCTGCCCGCGAGGATACGAAAGGCTTCCAGCGAAGACGGGGCCTGCAAGACGGTGTAACCCAGTTCGGAAAGATAGTCCGCAAGGATCATCAAAATCTGCGGCTCATCCTCGACCACCAGGACGACCTTGCCAGTTTCCCCACTCACCATCTAACCCCTGTACGCAAACGTTCGGCTCCCTTCGACAGAAAGGGCCGATAAAGTTCAAACTATCGAAAGGTAAGGGCCGCCGAGCGTACCGGCAGCCCCTTGCCTTACTGCTGTTTTTTCTGGCCTTGCTCGTTGATGGTGGTCTTGCCAGCACCGGTGGCGGCGCCAGCGCCTTCACCGGTCTTCTGACCAGCCGGGGTACCCATACCAGCACTGTTGGCCTTCGGCGGGTTACCCGCGCTCTCGGCTGCGAAGGCAGCGCCACTGACGGCGATCAGACCAGCAAACATCAAGGCGGCGGTTTTCTTTGCGTTCATGGTAGGACTCCGGTTTGATTGGACACTGTTTAGGCAGGCCAAGCGCCGATTCGTTCTCCACCTCTGCATGCGAGGGCTGTAACCGGATGCGAACCCCAAGAGCGCCGCTCATTTCTGCAGGGCGTTAGCGCCCTCTCACCTGCTCGCGCTCAACCGGCTGGCGCCAGGCCTGGCTTGGAACATCCACACCAGACCCACCGCCACAATCGTGCCAGCCGTACCGGCAGAGCGTCAGAGCAGTCGCAACGGATAGTCGACGATCACCCGCAGCTGATCCACCGAACCACCGGTGGAGAGCGAGCCGCGGTGCCAGGCCTGGCGCACCCTGATGGACAGTCCCTTGGCCGGACCGGCCTGCACGACATAGCGTCCTTCCAAATTCAGCTCGCGCTCCTGGTCATCGGCTCCGTACATCCCTCGGTAGGCGCTACCCATGGGCAGGTGGCTGCCATCGATGTCAGTACCCTTGATATAGCGGGTCATGAGACTGAGACCCGGCACGCCCAGCGTCTTGAAGTTGAGGTCGTAGCGCGCCTGCCAGGAGCGCTCTCCGGGTGCGTTGAAGTCGGAAAACATCGAAGCGTTGCCCAGGAACAGACCACCGCCGGTACGGCCGTTGTCACCCATGCCGATGTAGTCGAACGGCGTATCGCCATCGATCCGCTGCCAGCCGAGGGTGAAGGTCTGGGGGCCGTGGCTGTAAGCAGCAGCCAGGCTGTATGACGTATTGTCGATAGGGCCAGCATTGGCGGCGCCGGTATCCCGGGTGCGATAGAGGTTGCCGTCGAAGGTCAGGGATTGGGTGGCGGACAGTGGCCGTACCAGATTGAAGTTGCCGTAATACTGGTTCCAGATGTCATCGAGCTGGGCCGCATAGAGCGACAGACTGACGCCCTCGGCCAGCCTGTACTTGCCACCGGCGAAGTCGACGTGATCGGCGCGGCGGCGGGCATAGCCCGCCCAAAGATCGCCGTCCCTGTTGGTACTGACCTGATCGGTACCCGAGGTGAAATGCCCGGCTTCCAGGGTCAGGTCGGGGATATCGGTGCTCAAGAGGCTCCAGCCGGTGGCACTCTGGGGCACCAGGCGGCTGGTGCTGATGGCGAACACCGGCGCTGTGGGCAGTTGCTGGCCATAGCGAACAACCGTCTGCCCCAGCCGCAGCTTGGCTGCCGCGCCGGCCCGGGAGTATTCGTCTGCCGGCTCGTTGCCGGCATGGATTGGCAGGTTGCCGGTACCCCGCCGCCCAGGACCGGCATCTAGCTTCATGCCCAGATAGCCGAAGGCATCGACACCCAGGCCAACGGTGCCCTGGGTGAAGCCGGACTGGTAGTCCAACAGGAAGCCCTGGGTCCAGTCCTTCTGGTCAGCACGCCCGTTGCGGCGATCACTGCCGAAGTAATAGTTGCGCAGGGTCAGCGTGAGCTTGCTGTCGTCCAAGAAGCCGTCAGCCCTGGCGTCCTGCCCATTCAGGAGTAGTACGCAGCTACCCAGCACGCCGAGCGCGAGAGGTGCGGCCAGACTGCGCCCCTTCAGCCCGTGAGCGCGAGGGGATGTTCCTTTCCGATAAAGCGAGAGTTCCATGAAGTCCTCTGGATACTGTTGGCGATCTGGTTATGTGAAAGGCGCGCGCGCGAAAGCAGCGGATTCCTTCCGCGGCGGTGGCGACGTCCGGTGGGTGAGGCCCGCCCTCCCCAGCGCGGGCCGTTACGTCAGGTCAGGGACTCAGCCAATCGGCTGCCCCGTCCTGCTACAGGTGCCGGCTCCTGCAGCGGCCTCGTGCCGCCGGCCAGATGCAGGCGCCGGTCCGACACGGCGTCCACGAGGTCTTCGTCGTGACTGACCAGCAGGATGGCCGTCCCGAAGGCTTCGGCAGTCTCGGCCAGCAGCTCGATCATCTCCTTCTGGGTGATGAGATCCAGCCGCGAGCTGGGTTCGTCGGCAAAGATCAGCACCGGATCGAGCAGCAGTACGCGCAGCAGGGAAAAACGCTGCAGCTCGCCACCCGAGATGTTGCCGGGCAGTCGATCCAGCAAGCCTTCGTCGAGGCGCAGGCGCTGCATCAGTCGGCCGATTCTGGAGGCGTCCAGCCGGTGCAGCTGAACCAGATCCGCCAGCAGCTGGCGAAGGGTCACCGAAGGCGCAAAGGCGGCGACCGGATCCTGGTGCAGCTTCTGGAAGGCGAAGCGGCTCAGACCAGGCTGACGCCGGATCTCGCCCGCGCTGGGAGTGGTAAGCCCCAGGATGAGGTCGCCCAGGGTCGACTTGCCACATCCGGATGGTCCGGTCACTCCGAGAATCTCGCCTGGCCTGACCGCGAAGGAGAGGTCTTCGAACAGCTGCCGACCACCGCGCTGGACTGCCAGCCCCTCGACCGCCACCACGGGATCGCCCGTGAGCGGTCGCGGCACCCGTCTGGGCCACTGCGCAGGATCGGCGGCCAGCAACTGGCGGGTATAGGCGTGCTGCGGCTGATCAAGGACCTGTTCAGCGCTACCGGACTCGACCACCCTCCCCTTGAGCATGATCATCACCTCGCCGCCCAGTCGGCGCGCCACTTCAAGATCGTGGGTGATGATGAGCAGACTGCCGCCATCGGCCAACATGGCCTTGAGCAGGTCGATGACCTCATCGATACGATCCCGATCCAGGCCCTTGGTGGGCTCGTCGGCGATCAGCACCGGCGAGCCACCGGCATGGGTGGCGGCGAAGGCCAGGCGTTGCGCCATGCCGCCGGACAACTGGAAGGGATACTTGCGCTCGGCGCCGGCCAGGCCCAGTCGCGCCAGATCCGCGGTAGCCTTGTGGCGGCCCTCCGCGGTCTTGAGCCCGACCACCTGGGTATAGGTCTCGGTCACCTGGGACAGCGCCTTCATGGTTGGGTCCAGGCTCAGCCAGGGTTCCTGGGGCAGCACCGCCAGCCCCCTGCCCCAATGCTGGCGGCGGCCGGACTGACGCCCCTCCTCGCTGAAGCCGTCCGGCAAGCCGACCTGCCCGTGCGCCTGCAGCCCCGCCGGCAAATTGCCGACGACGCCCTGGGCGAAGAGACTCTTGCCGGAGCCGGTTTCACCGATGATGGACAGCACCTGACCCGGTGCCAGGCTGATGGACAGCGGTGCCACCAACTGCGCCTCGGCCGTGCGGATCTCCAGCGCCGTGGTCGTGAGCGACGAGGTCATGGCTTGCGTCCTCCAGTGATGAGCATCAACGACAGCACGGTCAGAAAGATCGCGATGATCGGCAGGGCGATGACGTAAGGCGCCTCCGCGTAATAGGGCAGCAACTCGGTAATCATCAGCCCCAGCTCCGCCGTGGGTGGCCGCACGCCGATACTGACGAAGCCCAGAGCGGCAATGGCCATGATGGTCGAGGCGGCGCCAAAGGCGGCGATGGTCAGCAGCACCGGTGCCAGCTGTGGCCAGAGGTGACGGCGCACGATGTAGACGGGACCGAAGCCCAGCAGCTGGCTGGCGGACACCGCCGGCGAGGCCAGCACGCTGCGCGACAGGGCGCGGGTCATGCGGAAGTATTCCACCCACAGCACCAGGGCCACGGCGCTATAGAGCGCGACGAAAGACCCGGGAAATACCGCGACGATCAGCAGTACCAGCAGCAGACCCGGCAAGGCCAGGAACAGCTCGGCCAGCCCGCCCAGCAGCTTGTCGACCAGACCGCCCTTCCAGGCAGCGAGGATCCCTAACAGCACACCGGGGATGGCAGCGGTACAGACACTGATGAAGGCCAGTCCCAGGGAGAAGCGGATGGCCACCGACAACCGGGCCAGCATGTCGCGCCCCAGGTGGTCGGTACCGAAGGGATAGGCGCTGCTGGGTGCCGCGAGGATCGTCATATAGTCCTGGCGGGCGATGTCGCCTTGCCAGAGCAGCGGGGTCAGCACTGCGAAGGCGACCAGGGCTCCCAGCAGGCTCAGGCCCAGCCAGCGGGCGGAGGATTTTACCGGTGGCGCCGCCAGGGCGGCGGTAGCGTCCAGATTCATGCGTTTCTCCCGCGCGGATCGATCAGGTGGTTGGCTAGATCGACGAGGGTATTGAGGACGACGAACAGCAGGCCCATCGCCAGGGCGGTCCCCTGCACCATGGGCACGTCGCGCTGGACGATGGAATGGACCAGGCCGTGGCCGATGCCCGGCCAGGCGAACAGCGTCTCTACCACCACCACGCCCTCGATGAGATACACCAGCTGCACCCCGAGGTAGGTCACCACCGGCACCCCGATATTGCGCAGGCCATGGCGCAGGAACACGCTGGCGCCTCTCAGCCCCTTGAGTCGGCCAAAGCTGTAGTAGGCGGATGCCGCCACCTCCACGGTGGCGTCCCGGGCAACGCGGGAAGACACGGCCGCCAGGCCCAGAGCCAGGGTCAACGTGGGCAACACGCTGTGCCAGAAGGTACCGTGCCCAGCCGCCGGAAACAGCTTCCAGGAGATAGCGAACAGCAGCACGAAGATCACGCCCAGAACGAATTGCGGCAGCGCCCGGATGGCGGTGGTCAGCACCAGTAGGCCGCGATCCAGCAGACTGCCCGGACGCAGACCCGCCACCACGCCCAGCGGCGGACCGATCAGTAGCGACAGGCAGACGGCGCCGATGGCCAGTCGGATGGAGCTACCTAGCTCATGGGCGACGACGTCCATCACCGGCTTACCGGACACCAGCGAATGCCCGAGATCCAGGGTCAGCAGATCGCCGATCCAGGTAAAAAAGCGCCAGAGCAGCGGCTGATCGAGATTGAGTTCGGCCCGCACTGCCTCGGCGGCGGCGGTATCCACCAGGTCGTAGCCGTAACGTCCGGCCGCGATGCGGTAGGCGGCGTCACCCGGCAGCAGATTCATGAACAGGAAGGTAAGGCCTCCAACCACCAGGGCGACCAGGCCCGCCTGCAGCAGGCGAAAGGCGAGCAATCGGGTCATTGGGTCCACCGCATCTTGCTCAGGCCGAAGGTGCGCTCGAAGGGATCGATGGCGGCGCCTTCGACGGCATTGGAGACAGCCATGGTCTGGCGGTACCAGGCCACGGGAATCACCGGCAGGTCCTTTTGCACCTGGGCAATGGCGGCATAGCGCTGGCGCTGTTGCTCGGCTGGATCATCGCTGGCCAGCAGCGCGGCCAAGGCCTGGTCGAAGGCAGGATTCTTCCAACCCAACGGCCCCCATTCGGCGCCGCCGTGGCTGAAATCATTTAAGAGGGTGACCAGAGGATCGGGCACCAGGGCGAAGTTGCGGCCATAGAGCGCCAGCTGCAGTGAGCCGTCATTGTGGGCTGCCGGAATGGCGCTGGAGTTCTGCACCGCGACCTCGACATCCACGCCAACCTCCCGCAGCTGCGCCTGCAACGCGGTAGCGATCAACGGCAGCTCAGGACGATCGGAATAGGTCAGCAGCTTGAGCTTGAGAGGCTTGCCGTCCTTCTGCAGGATGCCATCGGCTCCAGGTGCCCACCCCTGCCCGGCCAGTAGCGTGCGCGAAGCGCCCGGATCGTAGGCGAGTGGCGCCAGCTCGGGGTCGTGCCAGGCAGGCACGTTCTTGGCGAACAGCTGGGTCGCCCCGGTACCCGGCGCTCGCAATACGGCGGCAGCGACTCCCTCGCGCTGGATGGCCAGACTGAGCGCCTGGCGGACCTCGACCGGCGCAGTGGCGCCAGCGCCGGAGTTGGGGGTCAGCAGCACCACCCGCGGGACCGGCTCGATCAGCACCTTGAGGCTGCTCGAGCGCTTGAGCCGGGCGATGCTCGGCGGATCGAGCTGGAATACCAGCTCCGCATCGCCACTCTCCGCCATCAGGGTACGCGTCTCGCCCCGGCCGGCGGCCAGGTAGGTCGTCCGGGCGATTTCCGGCTTGGCGCCCCAGTAACCCGTGAAGCGCTCCGCGGCCAGGCGCTGCGGCGGCTCCAGCAGCGTCAGTTGGTACGGTCCCGTGCCGATGATCTTCTGCACCTTGCCCTCGGCGTCATAGGCCGCTGGTGCCAGGATGTTGGTGGAGGAATGCGCCAACAGTGCCAGCAGCGGTTTGAAGGGCTTCGCCAGGCGGATCACTACCTCATTGCCTTCCGCGGTGACCGACTCCATGCCGGCCTGCTTGAGTACTCCGGGCTTGCCGCGTGCCGCATTGAGCGCAGCGGCCGCGGCTTCCGCCGTAAGGTCGCTGCCGTCATGGAATTTCACCCCCTGGCGAATGGCGAGCCGCCAGGTCAGGCCATCTGCCGATTCCGTCCAGCGCTCTGCCAATCCGGGAAGCGGCTTACCTTTGGCGTCGGCTTCCAGCAGCGTTTCGGTGATCTGCATGCGCTGGAAGACAAAGCCCGAGATGGACGGATCCAGCCCGCCAATCTCGAAGGGGCCGACCACGTCGAAGACGCGGTCCTGGGCATTGGAAAGCGTGGGCACGAAAGCGACCAGGGTCGCCAAGGCCGAAGCCGTCAGGGCTGTACGGAAGGTGCGGGATAAAAGCATGACAGTCCTTAGCAAAGCGATAACGCCGATACCCACTGCTGACGCCAGAGCATCGGCCAAGCCAATGAAGGCACACGTTATATCATAACGTTTTCACGGGAATCCAAAGACATCCCTTGATGGCAACATCTTGAAACAGCTAGCTAAAATCAAACGATGGAGATCTGGCTGTCGTCGTCTAATAGCAGCGGACCTGCGCTCTGGTAGCCCTGGACGATTCACTGCTGGAGGCCCGTGCAGGAAGAAAGGCCGGTATGTTCATGTGCTGAAGATGGCGTGTTACATCCAAGCGCCTTCCTGACAGGCGACTAGCGTGTCATTGGTGAGATAGCCGTCATCAAGGGCGCGGTCGTTGCTGGCATCGGCCTATCCCACGAACCGCCAAGGGGTGTACAGATTTGCAGCGCTAAGCCCACGCATCCCATGCTCCGCATGCGTCCCCCTCAAGCCTAAGCAGTCAGGGTCCGCTCGGAGACCGGGAAATCTTGATAGACTGTGGGCCTCTCGCGGCGCCGCCTGATCTGGGCATAGTCATTCACGCCCTTATCTCTTTCTCGCCGTGTCATCCTTTCTTCTGCTGCCGAGTGCTAGACGTTTTTCCCGAGTGCTTAGGTTTAGCACTGAGCCAGGAAGACACTCCCACAGGTGCAGCACATTGCTACAAACGAAGTCTCCCAATGCTTGCCGAAACCGCCTCAAACCCAGCAACCACGCGCCCTGAGCCGTCCCGCCGCTTTTCCGTGGCGCCCATGATGGACTGGACGGACCGTCACTGCCGTTATTTCCATCGCCTGCTGTCCCAGCACGCCCTGCTCTATACCGAAATGGTCACTACCGGTGCCTTGCTGCATGGCGATGCCCAGCGGTTTCTGCGCCATGACGAGACCGAGCATCCCCTGGCGCTGCAGCTGGGTGGCAGCGTGCCGGCTGAACTGGCCGCCGCGGCGCGGCTGGGTGAGCAGGCGGGTTATGACGAGATCAACCTGAACGTTGGCTGCCCTAGTGATCGCGTGCAGAACAACATGATCGGCGCCTGCCTGATGGCCTATCCCGAGCGAGTGGCCGACAGCGTCAAGGCGATGCGCGATGCCGTGGCCATTCCGGTGACGGTCAAACACCGCATCGGCATCTCCGGGCGTGACAGCTACGAGTCCCTGCGGGACTTCGTCGGCCAGGTCGCGGAGGCCGGTTGCTGCAGCTTTACCGTGCATGCGCGCATCGCCATCCTGGAGGGCCTGTCGCCCAAGCAGAATCGTGAGATTCCGCCGCTGCGCTACGACGTGGCCGCGCAGCTGGTGCAGGATTTTCCGGATCTCGAGTTCATTCTCAATGGCGGCATCAAGACCCTGGATACCTGCCGGGAGCAGCTGGAGGTCTTTAATGGGGTGATGCTGGGTCGCGAGGCCTATCAGAATCCCTATCTGCTGGCCGAGGTGGATGCGGCGCTCTACGGCTGCGATCGTCCGCAACTCACCCGTCATGAAGTGATGCTGCAACTGCGGCCCTATGTCGAGACGCACCTGCAACAGGGGGGTGTCATTCATCACGTCACTCGCCACGTCCTGGGTCTGGCGCAGGGGTTTCCCGGTGCGCGGCGCTTCCGCCAATTGCTGTCCACCGACCTGCATCGCAGCCCTGAACCGCTGCGCCTGTATGACGAGGCCACTGAACTTCTCAGAGGCCACTGAGTCACGTCTCCACGATGTCCATTCGCTAACCGAAGGAAAGACCTGCCATGAGCAAGCTGGAACAACTCAAGCAATACACCACGGTCGTCGCCGATACCGGCGATCTGGACGCCATCGCCCGTCTCAAGCCCTACGACGCCACGACCAACCCCTCGCTGCTGCTCAAGGCTGCCTCCCTGCCCCGCTATGAAGAACACTTGCAGGTTGCCTTCAGTGGCGCTAACGGCGACATCGGCCTGGCCTGCGATCGCTTCGCCGTGGCGGTAGGTGGCGAGATCCTCAAGCTGATCCCCGGGCGCATCTCCACCGAGGTGGACGCACGCCTGTCGTTCGACACCGGCGCCACCCTGGACCGTGCCCATCGTCTGATCGAGCTGTACGAGAAGGCCGGCATCGGCAAGGACCGCGTACTGATCAAGATCGCCTCCACCTGGGAAGGCATCCGCGCCGCCGAGCAACTGGAGAAGGAAGGTATCCAGACCAACCTGACCCTGCTGTTCTCCTTCGCCCAGGCCGCGGCCTGCGCCGACGCCGGCGTGTTCCTGATTTCGCCCTTCGTCGGTCGCATCTACGACTGGTACAAGAAGGCCGAAGGCCGTGACTACGAAGGCGCCGAAGATCCGGGCGTGAAGTCCGTGACCCGCATCTACCAATACTACAAGGCCAATGGCTACGACACCGTGGTGATGGGTGCCAGCTTCCGCAACCTGAACCAGATCGAACAGCTGGCCGGCTGCGACCGCCTGACCATCAGCCCCGAACTACTGCAGCAGCTGTCGGACGCCCAAGGCGATCTGCCCCGCGTGCTGACCACCGGCACCAGTGGTGGTGAGCCCAAGCAGCAGCTGAACGAACCTGCCTTCCGCTGGGCACACAACGAAGACGCCATGGCCACCGAAAAGCTGGCCGAAGGCATTCGCCAGTTCGCGCGGGATCAGGAAAAGCTGGAAGTGCTGCTACCCGGCAAGCGCTAAGAGCCGACGCGGTCAGTGCCTTTCGAGGGCACTGACCAGATCGCGAAAGGCGTTGCGATTGGATTCATTGAGGCCCATCAACACCCGGTGGGCTTCAAGCACACGACTGCGCACCTCGGCTTCTGACTGATCCTGCGGTGGCAGGTCGGTCAGGCAGTCCGGGCAAGGCACCACGGTTTCGACGATATTGAACACCTGATCGAAGCCCATGGAATCCAGCAGCCGCAGGATGTCCGGGTTGTTCGTGGTCAGCATGGGCAATAGCCCGATGCGCTGCCGCGACAGGATCGACAGCTTGGCCAGTAGGCCCAGGGTGGTGCTGTCGATGCTCTGCGTCTCCGTCAGATCGATGACGATGGACGAGAAATTCAACGACGAGAAGATGTGCTCGATGGTCGCGTCCAACGCCGAGCAGAGGGTCAGACGCACCTCGCCGGTAAACTTCAGGACGAAGGTACCGTCCTGCTCGGCAAATTGGATTTTTCCGGTGCTCATGCCAGGTTCCTGCTCAACACCAGCAAAGCGATATCGTCAGGCATCTCGGTAACGGATGCCAGATCCAGGGCTTCGCTAAGGCCTGCCAGTGTACCGCCAGCACGGCGGACGTAGTCGGGCAAGATGTGTTCTTTCTCTTTCAAATTGTCTCCCGGCAGCAGATCGAAGATGCCATCCGAAAAGAGGGTCAGGCTGAAACGCTCGGGCAAGGCCATCTGGTGGTCGTTGTAGGTGGCCTCCTGGAACAGGCCGACCGGCAGCCCCTTGCCCAGCAGGAAGAGGGTTTCTTCCGGCGTGTGCAGGACAGGCAAAGGCAGATGGCCACCGATGCTGTACGCCAGGGTACCCGTGGTTTCGTCGATGACGCCACCCAGCATGGTCACGTGCTTGCCCAATTTGCAATCCAGTAGACCCCTGTTGATGTGACCGAGCACATCCGACGGCTTGAATTCGGGCAGCGTGCCGTTGCGCTTGGACTCATAGAGCAGGCGCGTGGTCATGAACTTGAGCAACACGGTCACGAAGGCCGACGAGGCGCCATGACCGGAAACGTCGGCCAGGTAGAAGGCGACCCGGTGTTCGTCGATGCGAAAGTAGTCGACGAAATCGCCGGACAGATAGAGCGAGGGGATGATTTCGTGGGCGAAGTTCAGCCCCTCGGTCTCCCAGGGCGTCACTGGCAGCATGTTCATCTGCACGTGCCGCCCGGCGTTCTGGTCTTCCTGCAACAGACTCAGGCTGGCCTGCAGCTCGCGATTGGTGTTTTCCAGCTTGACCCGATAGCGATCGTTTTCCAGTCGCAGGCGCGCACGATCCAGGGCGCGATTGACCGAGTGCTCGAGCACCATCAGGTCTTCGAGCGGCTTGATCAGGTAATCGGCCGCGCCCAGCCGCAGGGCTTCCACGACGTCGCTCATGACGCCGGCGCCGGACAGCACCAGCACGGGCGTATCGATGGACAGCTCACTGATGCGGCGCAGCAGCGTCAGCCCGTCGACCTGCGGCATGCGCAGGTCGCAGATGATGAGGTCAGGCTGTTCGCGCTCGAACATCTCTAGGCCCTGCTGACCATTGCTGGCCTGCAGGACATTGAAGCCACTGTCTTCGAGATAGTCGGCGAGACTGAGGCGAACCACCTCGTCATCGTCAATGATCAAGAGCGTGGCAGGCGAATTAGACATAGAGGATCCAGGCATGCACCCGAACGGCAAACCGGCGGACACGATCCGACACGGGCCACGGTGATTACGACACGGCGGAGACACTACTCCCATCCACCGGGGCGTTCAAGCTTGCCAACCGGATGGAATTTCTTTACAGGGTGCCGTTCATGAGTTTATACCTCCAGCACACCGCCATCCATCCTCCCAAGCAGTAGGATTGCCATGAGTACCATTGACCGCTCTTACAGTGAAAAGCGCGATTTCATTCGCATGCACATCGACTCCAAGGCCGTACTGAAGGTGGGCGATGCCTCCTTCGAGGCGCGCTGCGTCGATTTGTCCAGCACCGGTTTCCAGATCGAGGCCGCCACCAGCCTGCAAGTCGGTGACAAGGTGACTGTCCTGATCCCCTCCAGCCATGCCGAACTCCCCGGACTGGAAGCGGATGCCGAGGTCCTGCGCGTCCAGGCTAGCGATTCGGGCAAGCAGCTGCTGGGCCTGTCCGTGCTCGATATGCGCTAGGCGCAACGACTATAAAAAAAGGCAGCCCATGGGCTGCCTTTTTTTATAGGGCCGAGACTAGAAGTCGTCGACCACGTGACCATCCTCGACCTTGAATTCACGGGTCTGCAGATAGGCGTTGCGTATGAACACGTACTTGTCGCCGGTGATCAGGCGCTCGGCCTGCAGTAGACCGGCACGGGTATCGACGGTACTGAGGGCGAAGGCGCTGTTACGCACGGCCACATCATCGACATAGGGATAGGCACTTGTGTAGCTATCCGGTACCCGGGCCAGGCCGTCACGTACGCTGCTGGGGCCGAAGAACGGCAGGACCAGATAAGGACCGCTACCAGCGCCCCACTTGCCCAGGGTCTGGCCGAAGTCTTCGTCGTTGCGCTGCAAGCCGGCCTTGGTCGCCACGTCTACCAGGCCAAGACCACCCAGGGTGGTATTCATCAGCAGGCGCGCCGTATCGACCCCGGCGTGCTCGACCTTGCCCTGCAGCATGTCGTTGGCCAGGTTGCGCACGTCACCCAGGTTGTTGAAGAAGTTGCTCACGCCGGTCTGCACGAAGCCGGGAGTAAAGCGCTGATAGCCCTGGGCGACCGGCTTGAGGGCATAGGTGTCCAGGGTATCATTGAACACGAAGATCTTACGGTTGAAACCTTCCCAGGGATCGGGATTCTCGGTTTCAGCCGCCATCGCCTGACCGGCAAACGTCAAGGCCGTTACAAGGAGCGCTCCCCAGACCCTGGAACCACGTCGCTCGATCATCATCGCTTCTCTCCTCGTTACACTCAGACGCCTGAAAGGCGCCGATTATAGTCATAGCTTTGCCACTTTGGCTTAGGGCCAGACGCTGTCACTCGATCTTTGACCCAACGTTGCGGTCAAAGAGTCCGAACACAGGAGAAACGCCCCATGACCACCTCTCATCTGCAGGAACAGCTCGACCACCTCCGCCACCAGCTGGACCAGGATCCGCCCGCCTCGCCCGAGGATCGGGAAGAACTGGAGCTGCTGATCAGGGACATCGAATTCCAGCTGGCCAACGAAGACGCCACCCATACCCGGGATGGCAGCCTGGTAGAAGGCGTCAATCTGGCCGTGGAGCGTTTCGAGGTCAGTCACCCCACCATGGCCGGCACGCTCCGTTCGATCATGAACAGCCTGAGCAGCATGGGCATCTGATCACTGCCGTACGTAGCGCTCGGCAGCGGGCTGGACGGCGTCACTGCTTCGGTAGGGATTGATGTCCAGCCCGCCGCGCCGCACATAGCGGGCGAACACCGTCAGCTTCGCTGGCTTAAGTAGCGGCCACAGGTCCAAGTAGATGCGCTCGACGCACTGTTCGTGAAAGTCCGCATGCTGGCGGAAGGCGACCAGGTAGCGCAGCAAGCTGGCCGGGTCCAGCGCCAGCCCCTCTGCGTACTCCACCACCACGGTGCCCCAGTCAGGCTGTCCGGTGACCGGGCAATTCGATTTGAGCAGATGGCTGTAAAACCTTTGACTATCGCGCGCTTCACCCACGCTCAGCAGTTCCGCCTGCGGGTGGGCGTAGCGATCCACGCTGACATCCAGATCATCGACGCACTGGCCGCCCGGGCGCTGCACACCCCGGGTCGTCCAGGCATCCAGCGATACCAGGCTGACACCCACAGCACCGCCAGCTGCTGCGCTCAGGTCCCTGACCAGTACGGCTTCCAGTTCGGCCATGCTGGCGAACACCGACTGGTTCAGGGAGTTGAGGTACAGCTTGAACGACTTGGATTCGATAATGTTCGGCGAATCGGCCGGGATGGCGAATTCGGCGATGGCCACCACCGGCTTGCCGGAAGGTAGCAGCCAGGACAGCTCGTAACAGGTCCAGACATCCACACCGCGAAACGGCAGGCGCTGCCCGTCCAGGCCCAGCTCCGCCCACTTGGGCGCGCGCGGGATCGGATAGAGCAGCGTCGGCGCGTACTGGCTGACGTACTCGGTGCTTTTGCCCAGGGGCGATTGTTCTACGCTATGCATGACGCTCAGACACTCAATGACGCATGCCGCGCCCGCTCACGAGCAGGCGGATGCTGACCAGATAAAGCACGACTACGGCGAACAGCATGAAGGCGATCGCCACCCCGATGCGGATGTCGGACACTCCGAGGATGCCGTAGCGGAAGGCGTTGACCATGTGCAGGATCGGATTGACCAGCGACACCTTCTGCCAGAAGGCCGGCAGCAGGTCGATGGAATAGAAGACCCCGCCCAGGTAGGTCAGGGGCGTCAGCACGAAGGTCGGTACGATGGAGATGTCGTCGAAGTTGCGTGCGTAGACGGCGTTGATGAAGCCGCCCAAGGCAAAGATCGCCGCAGTAAGGACGATCACCAGCAACATGATGCCCAGGTGGTGCACCTGCATGTTGGTAAAGAACAACGACAGCAGGCTGACGATGGCCGCCACGGCGAGGCCGCGCAGGATGCCACCCATGGCATAACCGATGAGGATCACGTGGGGCGACACCGGCGAGACCAACAGCTCTTCCACGGAGCGCTGGAACTTGCTGCTGAAGAAGCTGGAGACCACGTTGCTGTAGGCATTGGTAATCACCGACATCATGATCAGACCCGGCACGATGTACTGCATGTAGGTGAAGCCACCCATGCCACCGATGCGGTTGCCGATCAGGTTCCCGAAGATCACGAAGTACAGGACCATGGTGATCGCCGGGGGCAGCAGCGTCTGCGCCCAGATGCGGGTGAAACGGCGCACTTCGCGATGGACGATGGTCCGCAGCGCCACCATGTTGGCTTGGAATTCGGTACTCATCGGGCGACCTTGGCTAGATTCTTTTCCACCAGGGAGACGAACAGCTCCTCCAGGCGATTGGCTTTGTTTCTCAGGCTCTGGACCTGAATGCCGGCAGCGTCCAGCTGACGGAACAGGGCATTGACCCCGCTGGCCTTGTCGATCTGCACCTCGAAGGAGTGATCGCCCAACAGCTTGGCCGGATAGCCTTCCAGCTGCGGCGCCACCGTCAGCGGCTGGACCACGTCGACGATGAAGGTCTCGACGTTGAGCTTCTGCAGGAGCTTGCGCATGCTGGTGTGCTCGACCAGCTCGCCATGGTCGATGATGGCGATGTTGCGACAGAGGTGCTCGGCTTCTTCGAGGTAGTGAGTGGTGAGGATGATGCTGGTCCCCTGCCTGTTCAGCTCGGTGAGGAAACTCCACATGGAGCGGCGCAGCTCGATGTCGACCCCGGCGGTGGGTTCGTCGAGGATCAACAGACGTGGTTTGTGGATCAGGGCGCGAGCGATCATCAGGCGACGCTTCATACCGCCGGAGAGCATGCGCGAGGGCGTATCGCGCTTGTCCCACAGCCCAAGCTGGGTGAGGTACTCCTCGGCGCGTTCACCGGCGATACGCGCGGGAATGCCGTAGTAGCCGGCCTGGGTGACGACGATGTCGAAGGCCTTCTCGAACTGATTGAAGTTGAATTCCTGGGGCACCACGCCCAGGCAGCGCTTGAGGCCTGCGGGATCCTTGTCCAGGTCGTTGCCGAACACGGACACCTCACCACCCGACTTGTTGACCAGGGTCGAGAGGATGCCGATGGTGGTCGACTTGCCCGCCCCGTTCGGACCGAGCAGCGCGAAGAAATCACCTTCGACCACATCCAGGTCGATTCCCTTGAGGGCGGTGAAGCCGTTGTTGTAGGTCTTGGTCAGACCACGAATGGAGAGAGCTAGACTCATGTGCCTCCCGGCAAGAACTGATTCGTAAAGAAAGTGCTACTTCCTATAACCCCGGCGGAGGGCAAAGGTTCGATCCTAGTCGAACCAGACAACGTCGGACAGTGCCCCTATACTGCGCAGCCGCTTTTTCAGGAGACACCCATGGCCACTTCCTATCTCGCCCACCACGTCGCCCTCCTCGCCCAGCTGCGTGCGGTCTTGGCCGACGTCGGCGCAGCCGAGCAGGTGCCCTCGGAGAACCATGCGCTGTTCCTCGACCGCTTCGATGAGCTGGTCGCCGGACTGCCCCAGGCGCCCGAAGAGTACGCCTATCTTGGCCAGGATCTGCTCAGCCAGATCTTCAGCCGCTATCCACAAATCGCCCACCGGGTACCGCGCGACCTGCTGTGGTTCTTTGGCGGCGATTGCCTGCACTTCATGCCGGATGAAGAGCTGGCGCTCTACCAGCGGCTGGACGAGCGTCGCCACGAGGCGGAATCCAGCGGTGAAGCCTTCGACTGGGAGCAGGAACAGCGCCTGCTGACCCTGCCGGAAGACGCAGCACGTCACTGAAATGTCGAAGGGCTATCGATCGGCTCGATAGCCCTTCACGACTGCAAGGCCGCCAGGCTACCTAGTAGTAGGCGTTTTCGCGGTTGGTATGGTCGGTCACGTCCCGTACGGCGGTGAGCTCGGGGATACGCTCCAGCAAGGTGCGTTCGACGCCGTCCTTGAGGGTCAGGTCGACCTGGCCACACCCCTGGCAGCCACCGCCAAAGCGAAGCACCGCGACATTGTCATCGACGATGTCGACCAGGCTGACCATACCGCCGTGGCTGGCGAGCCCCGGATTGATCTCGGTCTGCAGGTAGTAGTCGACACGCTCGTTGAGCGGGCTGTCCTCGTTGACCATGGGCACCTTGGCGTTGGGCGCCTTGATGGTCAGCTGGCCGCCCATGCGATCGGAGGCGTAGTCCACCAGGGCGTCTTCGAGGAAGGGCTGGCTGATGGCGTCGATATAGGCGGTAAAGCTCTTCAGCCCGATGGGCTGGTCATCGGGTTTCTCTTCACCGGGCTTGCAGTAGGCGATACAGGTCTCGGCGTACTGGGTGCCAGGCTGGGTAATGAAGATGCGGATACCGATCCCAGGGGTGTTCTGCTTTTCCAACAGATCAGCCAGGTAATCCTGAGCCGCGTCGGTAATGGTGATGGCGCTCATGGTAACTCCTCAACAGGTACCACAAGTTTACGCCACCCCACCCCTCGACGAAAGCCCTAGTGAAACAGTCGGATAATCGTCTCAGTCCAGCCGCTGAACGAAGCTGCTCACCCGATTGCGCCCGCCATGCTTGGACTCATAGAGCGCCTTGTCCGCCTGCTGGATCATCTGTTCGTGATTACCCAACGGCACGGACAGGTCCGTGATGCCGATGCTGATGGTGAAGGCGACGGGCGTGCCCAGCACGTCGAGACGCATGGCCTCCACAGCCTCGCGCAGGCGTTCGGCGAGCAGCCGGGCGCCCTCCACCGCCGTATCGAGCAGCACCACGCCGAATTCCTCGCCACCGTAGCGCCCGGCGATGTCGGCGTTGCGCACGTGGGTCTTGATCACCCCGGCCAGGGCCTTGATCGCCTGGTCACCGACGGCATGGCCATAGGTGTCGTTGATACGCTTGAAGTGATCGATGTCGAGCATCATCAGCGCCAGGCGGCCGCCATAGCGCTGGTGACGGGCGAACTCCTCCGTAAGGCGTTCTTCCCAGTAGCCCCGATTGGCCAGGCCGGTGAGGCGGTCGGTGCGCGACAGCTCCTGCAGCTTGTCGTTGGAGAACTCCAGTTGCCGCTTGTTGATGGCGACATCGGTGACGTCGTAGATCACCACGCAGATATGGGCGATGGCGCCGGTGGAGTCACGCAATGGCAGCAGCGTCACGTTTTGGTACATGAAGGCCTCCACGCCGGTGATCGGCTGGTAGCTCTTGAAGTGCACCAGGTAAGGCCGCTGCTCCCAGATGGAGAAAGCCCGGGTGCCGAGCAGGACCACGCTTTCAGCCTTGGCGCGAAACCAGGCCTCGTCGATTTCGGCGAAGACCGCGAACAGCGATTGCTGGCTGACCTCGCTGAGAATTCGACCGGAATGGTTTTCCATGAAGCTGTTCCAGACCTCGATGCGGTAGTCGAGGTCCAGCACCACGACGCCGACATCGATGTTCTGCACGATGTCCAGCAGCCAATGGAGTTCGTTGATATCGATCTGTGCGGCCATGTTCAATTCATCAGGTAGCCGATCTTGCGCGTGATGCGCTTCACCGAGTCCTCGGTGAACAGCAGCAGCAGATCGAAGTGGACGTTATGGCCTTCCAGGCTGTAGCTGAGCTCGACAGCCAGGGTCTTCTTCCAGCGCGTCTTGTTGATGACGATGAGTTCGTCGATGGACGCGTGATGACCGAGGATGGTGGGGTGCCCTTGGGAGAAGCGGATGTCGAACTGTTCGGCGATGCCGGCCAGGCAGGCACCGATGATGATGCTCGACAGATCCAGCAGCATCTCGATGTCGCCGGACTCGCCCGCCTCGCGCCAGCGCACCAGGCGCGCCATGTCATCGAACTCGGAGTCGTGGAAGATCAGCAGCGCCTCGCCGGCGATACCCTCGCCGATGTAGCCCTGGCACACCGCACTGAGCCTATCCTCGCGCTGCGCATCCACCAGCGTCATATGCAGCTCGCTGACTTCCAGGATGTTGACGTTCGGAATGGGCAGCTGCACGAAGACATCCAGCGCCTTGGCCAGCAGGGCACCCGCGCGCCCCATGGAGACGTTCACGACCTCGCGGAAGGCATCGCGGAAACTGACCTGCAGTTCGGGACGCTCGACCGGCTCCGCTGGAACCGCGGGATTGGGGGTGTAGAGACCATGCCGCTGGAGCACCGCGGCCAATTCACCGGGATCCGCGGGCTTGCGAATGAAGTCTAGGGCACCCAGTTCGCGAACCCGCGCCAGCGCCTGTTCCTGGACGTCGCCGGAGACCACGATCACCTTGACGGCCAGGCCTTCGTTGCGGATGGCAGCCAACGTACCATAGCCATCCAGGATCGGCATGGTCAGGTCCAGCAGCATGACCTGGCCCAGCCCCTGACGCAGCGCCGCCAGGGCTTCTTCGCCATTGGTGGCCTGGGTGATGGCTACTCCCCAGCCTTCCGGCAAGGAGCGAACCAGCTGCTTGCGCGCCATGTTCGAGTCATCGCATATCACCAGAGGAATCACGGCCACCTTCCATGACGCAGTTTTGACGCACAGTAAACGTCGGTCATCAGACAGTAAAGCAGCGCTTCAGCGGTTTGCACGGCGCCCACGCCGGATCGCGACGGCGCTGACAATGAAAGAGCCGCTGACCCTGTATGAGCATTGCTCATCCTAGAGACCTTCCAATGCCGGGAGCACCCTTGGCTTTTGCTATGCTGCCGGCCTTTGTCCTTTGCCTCTTCATCTGTGTGGAATGCCCATGACCGATCGCACCGCTCGCCTCGCCGCCCTTCGCCAAGCCCTCGCGCAGCGCATTCTCATCCTCGACGGCGGCATGGGTACCATGATCCAGAGCTATCGGCTGGAGGAAGCGGACTACCGGGGCGAACGCTTCGCCGACTGGCCGAGTGACGTCAAGGGCAACAATGACCTGCTGCTGCTGACCCAGCCGAAGATCATCGCCGAGATCGAAAAGGCCTACCTGGATGCCGGTGCGGACATCCTGGAAACCAACACCTTCAATGCCACTCGGGTCTCCCAGGCCGATTACGGTATGGAAGAGATCACCTATGAGCTGAACCTGGCCGGTGCCCGGGTCGCCCGTGAGGTAGCCGATGCCAAGACCCTGGAGACACCGGAGCGTCCGCGCTTCGTCGCCGGCGTGCTCGGCCCCACCAGCCGTACCTGCTCCATTTCCCCGGACGTCAACAACCCCGGCTATCGCAACGTCACCTTCGACGAACTGGTGGAGAACTACACCGAGGCCACCCGCGGCCTGATCGAAGGCGGCGCCGATCTCATCCTGATCGAGACCATCTTCGATACCCTGAATGCCAAGGCGGCGATCTTCGCCGTCCAGGGGGTGTTCGAGGAGGTCGGCATCGAGCTGCCGATCATGATCTCCGGCACCATCACCGACGCCTCCGGCCGCACCCTGTCCGGCCAGACCACCGAAGCCTTCTGGAACTCGGTGCGCCACGCCCAGCCGATTTCGGTCGGCCTCAATTGCGCCCTGGGCGCCAAGGAACTGCGGCCCTACGTCGAGGAACTGGCAACCAAGGCCGATACGTTCGTCTCGGCCCACCCCAACGCCGGCCTGCCCAACGCCTTCGGTGAATACGACGAAAGCCCCGAGCAGATGGCCGCAGTGGTCGAGGAATTCGCCGCCAGCGGCCTGCTCAATATCGTCGGCGGCTGCTGCGGCACCACCCCGGCGCATATCCAGGCTATCGCCGAGGCGGTCGGCAGGCATGCGCCGCGCCAGTTGCCGGACATTCCCAAGGCCTGCCGCCTCTCGGGCCTGGAACCTTTCACCATCAGCCGCGAGTCGCTGTTCGTCAACGTCGGCGAGCGCACCAACATCACCGGCTCGGCCAAGTTCGCCCGGCTGATCCGCGAAGAAAACTATGCCGAGGCCCTGGAAGTGGCCCAGCAACAGGTGGAGGCCGGCGCCCAGGTCATCGACATCAACATGGACGAGGGCATGCTGGATTCGAAGGCGGCCATGGTCACCTTCCTCAACCTGATCGCTTCCGAGCCGGACATCTCCCGCGTGCCGATCATGATCGACTCCTCCAAGTGGGAGGTGATCGAGGCGGGCCTCAAGTGCATCCAGGGCAAGGGCATCGTCAATTCCATCTCCATGAAGGAAGGCGTCGAGGCCTTCATCCACCACGCCAAGCTATGCAAGCGCTATGGCGCTGCGGTGGTGGTCATGGCCTTCGACGAAGACGGCCAGGCCGACACCGAGGCGCGCAAGAACGAGATCTGCGCCCGCTCCTACGACATCCTGGTCAACCAGGTAGGCTTCCCGCCGGAAGACATCATCTTCGACCCCAACATCTTCGCGGTGGCGACCGGGATCGAAGAGCACAACAACTACGCCGTCGACTTCATCAACGCCTGCGCCTATATCCGCGACAACCTGCCCTACGCCCTCACCTCCGGCGGCGTGTCCAACGTCTCCTTCTCCTTCCGCGGCAACAACCCGGTGCGCGAGGCCATCCACTCGGTCTTCCTCTACCACGCCATCCAGAACGGCCTGACCATGGGCATCGTCAACGCCGGCCAGTTGGAGATCTACGATGAGATCCCAGCCGCCCTGCGCGAGCGGGTCGAGGACGTGGTGCTCAACCGTACCCCGGCAGGCACCGACGCCCTGCTGGCCATCGCCGACGACTACCGGGGCGGCGGCGCGGTCAAGGAAGCCGAGACCGAAGAATGGCGCGGCCTGCCGGTGGGCAAGCGACTGGAGCATGCGCTGGTCAAGGGCATCACCACCTATATCGTCGAGGACACCGAGGAGTGCCGCCAGCAATGCGCGCGCCCTATCGAGGTCATCGAAGGCCCGCTGATGAGCGGCATGAACGTGGTCGGCGACCTGTTCGGTTCGGGCAAGATGTTCCTGCCCCAGGTGGTCAAGTCCGCCCGGGTGATGAAACAGGCGGTAGCCCACCTGATCCCCTTCATCGAGGCGGAGAAAGGCGACAAGCCCGAGGCAAAGGGCAAGATCCTCATGGCCACGGTCAAGGGCGACGTCCACGACATCGGCAAGAACATCGTCGGCGTGGTGCTGGGTTGCAACGGCTACGACATCGTCGATCTGGGTGTCATGGTCCCGGCGGAAAAGATCCTGCAGACAGCCATCGCCGAGAAGTGCGACATCATTGGTCTCTCCGGCCTGATCACCCCTTCGCTGGACGAGATGGTCCATGTCGCCAAGGAAATGCAGCGCCAGGGCTTCACGCTGCCCTTGATGATCGGCGGCGCCACCACCTCCAAGGCCCATACCGCGGTCAAGATCGAGCCGCAGTACAAGAACGATGCCGTGGTCTATGTCACCGACGCCTCTCGCGCGGTGGGCGTGGCTACCCAGCTGCTGTCGAAGGAACTCAAGGCAGGCTTCGTCGAGCGCACTCGCGCCGACTACGTCGAGGTCCGCGAGCGCACCGCCAACCGCAGCGCCCGCACCGAACGCCTCTCCTACGAAAAGGCCGTGGCCAACAAGCCGGCCTTCAACTGGCTCGGCTATAAGGCGCCCAAACCGACCTTTACCGGTGCCCGGGTGCTGGAAGACATCGACCTGGCGGTATTGGCCGAATACATCGACTGGACCCCCTTCTTCATCTCCTGGGACCTGGCCGGCAAGTACCCACGCATCCTCACCGATGAAGTGGTCGGCGAAGCGGCCACTGCGCTGTTCCACGACGCCCAGGCCATGCTCAGCAAGCTGATCGACGAGAAGCTGATCAAGGCGCGCGCCGTGTTCGGCTTCTGGCCGGCCAACCAGGTGCGCGACGACGATCTGGAAGTCTATGGTGAAGACGGCCAACCCCTGGCCACCCTGCACCACTTGCGCCAGCAGACCATCAAGCCCCAGGGCAAGCCCAACCTTTCTCTGGCCGACTTCGTCGCGCCCAAGGAGAGCGGCGTCACCGACTACATGGGTGGCTTCATCGTCACCGCGGGCATCGGCGCCGAAGAGCTGGCCAAGGATTACGAGCGCAAGGGCGACGACTACAACTCGATCATGGTGAAAGCGCTGGCCGACCGCCTCGCCGAGGCCTGCGCCGAGTGGCTGCACGAGCAGGTGCGCAAGGAACACTGGGGCTATGCCGCGGACGAGACCCTGGACAACGAGGCCTTGATCCGCGAGCAGTACAAGGGCATCCGCCCTGCCCCTGGCTACCCGGCCTGCCCCGATCACACCGAGAAGGCCACCCTCTTCAAGCTGCTGGATCCCGAGGCGAGCTTCAACGAGGCCGGCCGTAGCGGCGTCTTCCTCACCGAGCACTACGCCATGTTCCCGGCAGCAGCGGTCAGCGGCTGGTACTTCGCCCATCCCGAAGCCCAGTACTTCGCCGTGGGCAAGATCGACAAGGATCAGGTCGGCAGCTACACCGAGCGCAAGGGCCAGGAGCTGGCGGTAACGGAGCGGTGGTTGGCGCCGAACCTGGGCTACGACAACTAGTCTGGCAGACGCCTCAGGTAACAAAAACGCGGCCCTTTTCGCTGGCGTCCCTACTAGGGTGTAGGGACTTCCACCGACGAGGACAGCGTGCCCATGAAAGGTCTCACCCTAGCTGCCGGCAGTCTCCTGCTCGGTCTCGCCACCCTGAACGCCAATGCCGCGCCCCAGGCTCTCTCCCAGGATCAGTGGCCCTTCACGGCCACGCCCAGGGCCACCCTGGACGCGCCCTGGGCCATCGCCTTCCTGCCGGATGGCACTGCCCTGGTCACCGAGAAAGGCGGTGTGCTCAAGCACCTGAATGTGCAGACCGGCAAGGCCCAGGACATCAGCGGCGTGCCCAAGGTGGTCGCCGCCGGCCAGGGCGGACTGGGCGATGTCATCCTGCATCCGCAATACGCCAGCAACGGGCTGATCTACCTGAGTTATGCCGAAGCCGGTGAAGACGGTACCCAGGGTGCCGCCGTAGCCCGTGCCAAGCTGACCTTGAAAGAAGACGGCAGCGGGTCGCTCGGCGATCTCGAGGTGATCTGGCGGCAGACGCCCAAGGTCAGTGGCAACGGTCACTACGGCCATCGCATGAGATTCGGCCCGGACGGCAAGCTGTGGATCACTTCGGGTGAACGGCAGAAATTCACGCCGGCCCAGGACATGACCGGCAACCTGGGCAAGCTCATCCGCCTCAATGACGATGGCAGTGTCCCCGCGGACAACCCCTTCGCCAAGCAAGGCGGCGTGGCGGCCCAGGTCTGGTCGCTGGGTCATCGCAATCCGCTGGGTATCGCCTTCGATGCCCAGGGTCGGCTGTGGGAACAGGAGATGGGCCCCCAGGGTGGCGACGAACTCAACCTGATCCAGCGCGGCGGCAACTACGGCTACCCTGAGGTCTCCAACGGCGACCACTATGGCGGCAAGCCGATTCCGGATCATTCCACCCGCCCGGAATTCATCCCGCCAAAGGTGACCTGGACACCGGTGATCTCCCCTGCCGGATTGATGATCTATGGCGGCCAACGCTTCCCGGCCTGGCAGGGCAATGCCTTCATCGGCGGGCTGTCGTCCAAGGCGCTGGTGCGGGTCGAGCTCAAGGGCGAAGAGGCACGCGAAGTGGAGCGCTATGCCATGGGCAGGCGCATTCGTGACGTCGAGGAAGGCCCCAACGGCAGTCTCTGGGTACTGGAAGACGGCGCCAATGCACGGCTGCTGGAGCTGCAGCCGAAGTGACGGTCAGGGTCACCCCAGGTTAGGGTGACCGCTGCCTCAGCGCAGCTCGGAGGGCGAGCGGCGGACGATCTTGATCGAGTGCTTGATGTCGGGCTTGCGGGTCACGCTGATCGGCCGCTTGGTGACGGTATCCAGGGTGATGTTCCAGAAACCGGTGCTGGGTACGGTGATGCGCGCCGGAAAGGTATCGAAGGCGCCACCATGATAGGTGTGGCGGCCGCCGTTCTTGAAGCTGCGGAAATTCGCATCGTTCATCAGGCGGATGTTGCACACCCCCGAACTCTGGATGACGACCAGGTCGCCCTCGTTGAGATGCTCGCGCTGGTGGATGAACTTCATGACGGGTCCTCGTCTTGCAAAGGACTAGGATAGCATCCCTGCCCTGTCCTATTATCCCCGCCCGCCCTCGAACTGCCCTTTTCCCATGCGTATTCCCGATGTCGTCCAGTTGCTCGCCGATGCCGGCGCCAAGCCCAAGCACAGCGCCAGAATCCTGCGCGCCTGGTGCCAGGGCCTGCCCCTGGACACCGGCACTCGCCGCCAGCAGGCGGAAAACTTCCTGCCGCTGGAGGTGCGCCGTGCCATCCCGGCGCTGACCGAGCGCCTGGAAGGACTGGCGCGGGTCACGTCGGAACATCCCGGCGCTGACGGTTCGGCACGGATGCTGGTGACCCTGGGCGACGGTCAGGCGGTGGAAAGTGTGCTGTTGCCCCGTGACGGGCTCTGTGTGTCGTCCCAGGTTGGCTGCGCAGTGGGCTGCGTCTTCTGCATGACCGGCAAGAGCGGCCTGCTGCGCCAGGTGGGCAGTGCCGAGATCGTCGCCCAGGTCGCCCTGGCGCGACGGATCAGGGCGGTCAAGAAGGTCGTCTTCATGGGCATGGGCGAGCCTGCGCACAACCTGGACAACGTGCTGGAAGCCATCGACCTGCTGGGCACCGCCGGCGGTATCGGCCATCGCAACCTGGTGTTTTCCACTGTCGGCGATCCACGGGTATTCGAGCGACTGCCCCAGCAGGCGGTCAGGCCGGCACTGGCGCTGTCGCTGCACAGTACCAATGCCGAGCGCCGGGCCCACCTGCTGCCCAAGGCGCCGCGCTACGAACCGGGCGAGCTGATCGAACAGGGT
Organism: Pseudomonas sp. Marseille-Q7302; assembly: GCF_965111925.1. Taxonomy (NCBI): domain Bacteria; kingdom Pseudomonadati; phylum Pseudomonadota; class Gammaproteobacteria; order Pseudomonadales; family Pseudomonadaceae; genus Pseudomonas; species Pseudomonas sp. Marseille-Q7302. Next base: position 2,503,955 of record NZ_CBCOPK010000001.1, read on the forward strand.
GAAGCCTATGCCCGACTGATCGGCTATCCGATCCAGTACCAATGGACGCTCCTCGCCGGCATCAACGACAGTCAGGAAGAGATGGACGAACTGCTGCGCCTGATGAAGGGCAAATACGGCGTGCTCAATCTGATCCCCTACAACAGCCTGGAAGTGGATGACTACCAGCGCCCCGATGGCGAGCGCATCGTGCAGATCGTGCGCTACCTGCACAGCCGTGGCCTCCTCACCAAGGTGCGCAATTCCGCCGGCCAGGATGTCGATGGCGGTTGCGGCCAGTTGCGGGCCCGGGCCGAGGTGCTGCGGCCAAGACGCGTCAGCGCCTGACCGATCGTCCTGCGACTGGCCCCGCCCATCAGGTGTGGCGGAACGCCAGGCCGGGCGGCCCCTCAGAGTGCACTCGCACCATTCAGAGGGAAGTTTTTCCATGCAGGATCGCATCAAACGCCACGACCCCTTCATCGCCGGTCTGAAGGAACGCCTGCCCGAAGAGCTGCGCGAATCCTTTACCGAGGAGCAGCTGGAAGCCCTCAAGCTGGCCTTCGGCACCCGCAGCTGGGGCAAGCACAGCGTCGATCTGCGCGGCACCGTCAAGTTCTGGCACCGGCGTTACTACTTCGTCTTCCTCGCCGGTCGCAACTACCGTCAGCTCTCGCGCCTGGAGCAGGAATTGTCCCTGCTCGGCAAGGCCACGGTGCTGGCGGCGATCCTGCTGGCCTGCGGTCTCGTGGGTCTGGTGCTGCTCTATCTGCTGAAGTCCGCGCTGGGCATCGACATCTTTCCCGACTACTCCTTCGGAGTTTGGACCTGGTTCAAGGGTCTATTCGAGTAGCACGGATTCGCTTGACCCTGGCAGGGAGGCTTGCCCATCGGGAGACTTCCTATGCCCCATCTGAATCGCCGTCAGACCCTCGGCCTGCTGGCTGCCAGCGCCGCCCTGCCCCTGCTGGGCGGCTATCCGCTCCACGCATTCGCGGCGAGCGATGAATACCTCGCCCTGGTCGAGAAGGAAGCCCCCGGCCTTGGCTTCTATCGTCTGGCCGATGGCAAGCGCATCGGCAGCCTTGAGCTACCCGAGCAGCCCCATGAGATCGTCGCCGATCGCCAAGGCCGCTATGCCTATGTCGGCCAATATGGCGTCAAGAGCTGGCAGGCACCCGGCGAAGGGGGGCATCAGGTCAGCGTGATCGATCTGGCCGAGCGCCGACTGGTACGGTCCATCGACCTGTCGCCCTATCACCGCCTGCACGGCATGCGCCTGGACGACCAGGGTCGCCTCTATGTGCTCAGCGAGACCGATTCGCTGCTCATTCGCTTCGACCAGCCCGCCACCGCCGAATCACCCAGTCAGATCGTCCCGGTGGGCGGTACCCGCAGCCACTACTTCGTGCTGACCCGCGATGGGCGTCGCGCGTATGTCGCCGATACCCTCAGCGGCCTGGTGATCCTGGTGGATGCGCATAATCCGGCCGTGCTACCGGTGAAGAAATATCTCGGCCAGGCGCCGGAAGGCTGCTGCCTGAGTCCCGACGAGCGCATCTTCTATGTGCTGGATCGGTTCGCCGGCATCCTCCATGCGCTGGACGCCCGCGACTTGACCCCGATCCACCAGATCAAGCTGCGTGGCGAAGCCGTGCGCGTGGCTGCGCTGCCAGATGGTCGCCTGCTGGTCTCCAATCTGGCGGACAAGAGTCTTTCGCTGCTCCGGCCCGATACCCTCGCCGAAGTCGCCTATCTGCCCATGGGTAGCGCCGTGCCGGGGCTCAATCTCGACGCCCGGGGTGAACGTCTGTTCGCCGCGCTGGAAGACAACCAGCTGGCAGTGGTCGACCTGCGCAACTGGCGCGAGATTCGCCGCTTCGCCACCGGCAAGGCGCCGGATACCGCGGTGGTCTTCCAGGCCTGAATCCTGCCAGCACCGTGATCCGCTGCAAGCAACCGAGCGGATTCCGGCGGCACGAGAATCATCCTCATTTAACAATCCGAATCATTGTGATACAAATCACCGACCTCCGGGCGCCTTCGCGCCCCTTCGCTTATGTCGGTGATAGCTTTCATGCTCGTTCCCTTTCTGATCATGCTCCGCGAAGGCATCGAAGCGGCGCTTATCGTTGGCATCATCGCCAGCTACCTGCAACGTACCGGTCGCGGACACTGGATGCCCGCGGTCTGGATCGGCGTGATGCTGGCCGCTGCCCTGGCGCTGTTCGTCGGCGCCGGCCTGCAGCTGGCCAGTGCCGAATTTCCGCAACGCCAGCAGGAGCTGTTCGAGGCGATCGTCGGCCTGGCCGCCACCGCCATCCTCACCTCCATGGTGTTCTGGATGCGCAAGGCGGCGCGCTCGATCAAGACCGAGCTGCACGACTCCCTGGAAAATGCCCTGTCCGCCTCACGCAACCAGGTCTATGCCCTGATCGGCATGGTGTTCCTGGCCGTCGCGCGCGAGGGCCTGGAAACCGTGTTCTTCCTGCTCGCCATCTTCCAGCAGAGCGCTGGCCCCGGTGCCCCCCTGGGCGCCCTGCTGGGGCTGATCATCGCCATCGCGGTGGGCTATGGCCTCTATACCGGCGGTGTAAGGCTGAACCTGGGCAAGTTCTTTCGCTTCACCGGCCTGTTCATTCTCTTCGTCGCCGCCGGCCTGTTCACCAATTCGATCAAGGCCCTGCATGAGGCCGGGCTGTGGAATGCGCTGCAGCAGGTGGTCTTCGACTGGAGCCACCTGCTGCCAGCGGACGGCCCGATCGGCACCGTGCTGTCCGGCATGTTCGGCTACCAGGACACCCCCACCGTCAGCACCCTCGGCGCCTATCTGCTGTTCCTGGCCGTGACCCTGCCGCTGTTCTTCCGCACCCCGGCGCCGCCCCAGCGCCCGGTCGCCGCTACTTCCAACGCCTCGCTGGAGCGCCCGTCGTGAGTAACCCCACCCCTCATCCGCCGAAGAGCAGCTCACTGGCGATGCGCCTGGCCGTGATCGGCTCCGCGACCCTGCTGATCGTGGCGGCCGCTGCCTTCTACTATGCCTCGCGCTCGGCTGGCCAGCGCCATGCCGAGGTGGGCGATGGCGAAGTCAGGGTCGAGATCCTGGCCAACCGCTGCGAACCCAACGCGCTCGAAGTACCCGCCGGGCCAGCACGCTTCCGCATCGTCAACCGTTCGGATCGAGCGGTGGAGTGGGAGATCCTCGATGGCGTCCTGGTGGTCGAGGAGCGCGAGAACATCGCCCCCGGCCTCAGCCAGGTCATCAATGCCACCCTGGCGCCCGGGGACTACGCCATCACCTGCGGCCTCCTGAGCAATCCGCGCGGGACGCTGAAGGTGCTGCCCACGGCCGCATCGGAAGCCGCCAGCAAGGCGGGCCCGACCCTGACCCAATTCGTTGGTCCCTTGTCGGAATACCGCGTCTACCTGAATCAGCAGAGCCGGCTGTTGCTGCAGGGCATCGCCACCCTGCAGCAGGCGCTGGCCGCGGGTGACCTGACGCAGGCGCGTGCCGCCTATGCCGCTGCCCGCCTGCCCTATCAGCGCCTGGCGGCGACCGCGCAGCGCTTCGCCGAGCTGGACAATCGCCTCAATGCCCGCGCCGACTACTACGAAAAGCGCGAACAGGATCCGGCCTTTGGTGGCTTCCATCGCCTCGAACAAGGCCTGTTCGCTGGCAACAGCACCCAGGACCTGGAGCCGGTCGCCGACCGTTTGCACCAGGACGCCGGCGCACTGCGCGATGCGCTCCTCGGCCAGTCGCTGCCACCCGAGCAGCTCAGCGGCAATGCCGCGCGCCTGCTGCACAACCTGGCCAGCACCCGGATTTCGGGTGAGGAAGAACGCTACAGCCAACTCGTCCTGCCAGGCTTCGCCGCCAACCTGGAAGGTACCCGCAAGGTGATCGACCTGCTGCGTCCGCTGCTGAGCAAGGGTCATGCGGATCTGCAACAGCGCCTCGACACCCAGGCCCAGGCCTTCGCTGACGCCCTGGGCGATGTCCAGCGCCCCTACACCGCCCTGTCCACCGACGACCGCCACCGCATCGCTACGGCGGCCCAGGCCCTGGCCGACTCCCTCGACCAGGTCGCCCCGGCCCTGGGCCTTGCCGCGACCAAGACCACGCCATGAAGAAGTCCGCCCCCGATCAGCCCAACATCGACCGTCGCCGCCTGCTGGGTGGCCTCGGCGCCACCGGCCTGGCCCTGGCTGGCGCCGGCCTCTGCCCGATGCATGCCCGGGCGGCCAGCACCGCCGAGGTGACCCGCGCCCCTGGCAGCGCCAATACCCATCAGCACCAGGCCTTCTTCGGCCGGCATCAGAGCGGCATCGTCACCCCGCGCCCGGCCGCTGGGATGATCGTGGCCTTCGATGTGCTGGCCAATGACCGTGAAGACCTGGAACGGTTGCTGCGTACCCTCGACGAGCGTATTCGCTTCCTGATGCAAGGCGGCCCGGTCCCCGAGGTGGATCCCAAGCTGCCGCCGTTGGATTCGGGCATCCTCGGCCCGGTGGTGACGCCGGACAACCTCACCGTCACCGTCTCGGTGGGCGAGTCGCTGTTCGATGATCGTTTCGGCCTGAGCGAGGTCAAGCCGCGGCAGCTGCAGCGCATGACCGGCTTTCCCAACGACGCCCTGGAAGCGGACTGCTGCCATGGCGATCTCTGCCTGCAGTTCTGCGCCAACACCCCGGACACCAACATCCACGCCCTGCGCGACATACTGAAGAACCTGCCCGACCTCCTGGTGATCCGCTGGAAGCAGGAAGGCAGCGTGCCGGTGCAGGATCCGCCGCCCGGACAACCGGCGGAGAGCGCGCGCAACTTCCTGGGCTTTCGCGACGGTTCCGCCAATCCAGACTCCACCGACCGACAGGCGATGGATCGCATCGTCTGGGTCCAGCCCGACAGCGGTGAGCCCGCCTGGGCTGCCCAGGGCAGCTACCAGGCGGTACGCATCATCCGCAATTTCGTCGAGCGCTGGGATCGCACCCCACTGCAGGAGCAAGAAGCCATCTTCGGCCGGCGCAAGGCCAGTGGCGCCCCCATGGCCGGCGGTCACGAGACCGACGTGCCGGACTACGAGAGCGACCCCAAGGGCAAGGTCACACCGCTGGACGCCCACATCCGCCTGGCCAATCCCCGCACCCCGGAGAGCCAGCGCAACCTGATCCTGCGCCGCCCCTTCAACTACTCCAATGGCGTGCGCAAGAACGGCCAGCTCGACATGGGCCTGCTGTTCATCGCCTACCAGGCGGACCTGGAACAGGGCTTCATCGCCGTGCAGAAACGTCTGGATGGCGAGCCTCTGGAGGAATACATCAAGCCCATCGGCGGCGGTTACTTCTTCGTGCTGCCAGGCATCACCGATCCAAAGGACTATCTCGGCCGCAGCCTGCTGGCAGCCGCACCGCTTTAAACCCTCGACAGGAGAAGTCGAATGAAACGCTCGTTCCTCGCCGTTGCCCTCGGTCTGGCCCTGGCCACGCCGGCCTTCGCCGCCAACTCGCCGCTGGATCTGGTCGGCCCCATCTCCGACTACAAGATCTACGTCACCGACAACCTGGCCAAGCTCACCGAGCAGACCCAGGCCTTCACCGCGGCGGTCAAGCGTGGCGACCTGGCCACCGCGCGCAAGCTCTATGCGCCGACGCGGGTCTCCTACGAGCAGGTCGAGCCCATCGCCGAACTCTTCAGCGACCTGGACGCCGCCATCGACTCCCGTGAAGACGACCATGAACAAGGCGTCAAATCCGAGGACTTCACCGGCTTCCACCGCCTGGAACACGCCCTCTTCACCCAGAACACCACCGAGGGCCAGGGGCCCATCGCCGACAAGCTGCTGGAGGACGTCAAGGACCTGCAGAGCCGCGTCGACGGCCTGACCTTCCCGCCGGAAAAGGTCGTGGGTGGCGCCGCGGCGCTGATGGAGGAAGTGGCGGCGACCAAGGTGTCGGGCGAGGAAGAACGCTACAGCCATACCGATCTGTACGATTTCCAGGCCAACGTCGACGGCGCCAAGAAGATCGTCGACCTGTTCCGCCCGCAGATAGAGAAGCAGGACAAGGCCTTCGTCGCCAAGGTCGACAAGAACTTCGCCACCGTCGACAAGATCCTGGCCAAGTACAAGACCAAGGATGGCGGCTTCGAGACCTACGACAAGGTCAGCGAACGTGATCGCAAGGCCCTGGTCGGCCCGGTCAATACCCTGGCCGAAGACCTCTCCACCTTGCGCGGCAAGCTGGGCCTCAATTAAGGCCCCAGGTGGGCGGCATCCGGCCCCGCCCACCGTCTCCCCCTTATCGCCGGAATAGATTTATATATAAAGAAACATCGCTTTTAAGCATATAGACCTGCTGCTATCGTGCACGGCCTAGAAAAGTCGCCAGAGCGCCCCCGGGTGCCCAAGACTTCGATCACGCGCAGCCGTGCGCGCCGCCTGACAGCAGGATGACCATGTACGTTTACGATCAGTACGATCAGCGGATCGTCGAAGAACGTGTCGCCCAGTTTCGCGACCAGACCCGCCGCTTCCTGGCCGGAGAGCTCGGCGGTGAAGAATACCGCCCGTTGCGCCTGCAGAACGGTCTCTATATCCAGCGCTATGCGCCCATGCTGCGCGTCGCCGTACCCTATGGCCTGCTGAACACCAAACAGGTGCGCAAGCTGGCGCAGATCGCTCGCGACTACGACAAGGGCTACGCCCACATCAGTACCCGCCAGAACTTCCAGTTCAACTGGCCGGAGCTGGAAGACGTCCCCGAGATTCTTGCCGAGCTGGCCACCGTGCAGATGCATGCCATCCAGACCAGCGGCAACTGCATCCGCAACACCACCACCGACCAGTTCGCTGGTGTCGCCCATGACGAGCTGGTCGATCCGCGCCCCTGGTGCGAGATCATCCGCCAGTGGTCGACCTTCCACCCCGAATTCGCCTTCCTGCCGCGCAAGTTCAAGATCGCCGTCAATGGCGCTGCCCTGGACCGCGCCGCCATCGAGGTGCACGACATCGGCTTGGAAGCGGTGCGCAACGACGCCGGCGAGCTGGGCTTCCGCGTCCTGGTCGGTGGCGGTCAGGGCCGTACCCCCCATACCGGTGCGTTCATTCGCGAATTCCTGCCCTGGCAGCACCTGCTCAGCTACCTGGAAGCCACGCTGCGGGTCTACAACCGCTATGGTCGCCGGGACAACAAGTTCAAGGCGCGCATCAAGATCCTGGTCAAGGCACTGGGCGCCGAGGTCTTCGCCGAGAAGGTCGAGGCCGAATGGGCCCACCTCAAGGACGGCCCCATCACCCTGACCGACGCCGAGGTCGCACGGGTCTCGGCCTTCTTCGTCGACCCGGCCTATGCCGACCTGCAGGACCAGGACGAGGCCCTCGCCCGCCTAGACGCCGAGCACCCCGGCTTCGCCCGCTGGCGGCAGCGCAACACCTTCCGCCACAAGCGTCCGGGCTATGTCGCCGTGACCCTGTCGCTCAAGCCCACCGGCGTAGCCCCGGGTGACGTCACCGACCGCCAGCTGGATGCCATGGCCGACCTTGCCGATCGCTACAGCTTCGGCGAGCTGCGTACCTCCCACCAGCAGAACGTCATCTTCGCCGACGTACGCCAGGACCAGTTGCTGGAGCTCTGGCACGAGTTGCGCGAGCATGGCTTCGCCACGCCCAACATCGGCCTCCTGACCGACATCATCTGCTGCCCCGGTGGCGACTTCTGCTCCCTGGCCAACGCCAAGTCGATCCCCATCGCCGAATCCATCCAGCGCCGTTTCGACGACCTGGACTATCTGTTCGACATTGGCGAGCTGGACCTCAACATCTCCGGCTGCATGAACGCCTGCGGCCACCACCACGTCGGCCACATCGGCATCCTCGGCGTGGACAAGAAGGGCGAGGAGTTCTACCAGGTATCCCTGGGCGGCGACGCCGGCCGTGACGCCACCCTGGCCAAGATCCTCGGCCCCTCCTTCGCCCAGGACCAGATGCCCGAGGTGATCGGCAAGCTGATCAACGTCTACGTCGAGCAACGCACCGAAGACGAGCGCTTCATCGACACCTACCGTCGTATCGGGATCGACCCCTTTAAGGAGCGCGTCTATGCAAAGAATCATTAAGGGCGACCAGCTGGTCACCGACAACTGGCACCTGCTACCCAAGGACGTCGCCTTCGAAGACGTCCCCAACAGCGACGACGTGATCATTCCGGCCGCGCTGTGGCTGGAACACGGCCATGCCCTCACCTGCCGCGACGGCCGCCTGGGTATCTGGCTGGACAGCGACGAAGAGCCGGAGAGCATCGCTGGCGATCTGGAGCACTTCGCCCTGATCGCCATCAACTTCCCGGCGTTCGTCGATGGGCGCGGCTATTCCTATGCCCGCCTGCTGCGCGAACGCTTCGGCTGGACCGGCGAGCTGCGCGCCATTGGTGATGTCCTGCAGGACCAGCTGTTCTTTCTCAAGCGCTGTGGCTTCGATGCGTACGTGATCCGTGCCGATCGTGATCCGGAAGCGGCCCTGGCCGGTCTGCGCGACTTCAGCGTGACCTACCAGAGCGCAGTGGATCAGCCAGAACCGCTTTTCCGCCGTCGTCAGGCCTGACCGCCTCGGACGCAAAAGAAAACCCGCCGCGGCGGGTTTTCTTTTGCCTGGGATCGCTCAACCGAGATCGACCACCACGCGACCTACCATCTTTCCCGCCAGGATCTGGCTGATGGTATCGGGCAGTTCTTCGAGGCCGATCTCCCGGGTCAGGCTGTCCAGGTCGTCCAGCTTCCATTGCACCGAAAGCTTGTCCCAGAGCGCGGCCTTGGCCATCAGTGGCAACTCGACGGAATCGACGCCCAGCAAATTCACTCCGCGCAGGATGAAGGGAAAGACCCCCGCTTCGAATGTGGTGCCAGCAGTCATGCCACAGCAGGCCACGCTGCCGCCGTACTCCAGCGACTTGATGACGTTGAAGAGGATGTCACCACCCACGGTATCCACCGCCCCGGCCCACTGCTGATCCAGCAGCGGCTTGCCGACGCCGTCGGCAAGGGTCGCGCGATCGAGGATCTGGCGGGCGCCCAGCCGATGCAGCCACTCCGCCCGCTCCAGCTTGGCGGTCGATGCGGCGACGTGGTAGCCGAGCCGGGCCAACAGCTTGACCGCCAGGCTGCCGACGCCACCGCTGGCACCGGTCACCAGTACGGTGCCCGCCTCGGGAGTCAGGCCCATCTGTTCGAGCTTCTCGACGCACAGGGCCGCGGTGAGACCGGCAGTGCCCAGCACCATGGCTTCCCGCAGGCCGAGGTTGTGCGGACGGCGGATCACCCAGGCCGCCGGAACGCGGACGTACTGGCCGAAACCACCCGCCGTATTCATGCCCAGGTCATAGCCGGTGACGATGACCTCATCGCCCACGGCGAATTCGGCGGCGCTGGAGGCTTCCACCACGCCGGCGGCGTCGATGCCAGGGGTATGGGGATAACGCCGGGTCACGCCGCGGTTGCCGATGGCCGACAGCGCATCCTTGTAGTTGAGGGATGAGTAGCGCACCCGGATCAGCACCTCGCCCTCGGGCAGGTCGTCCAGGGTGCGCGTCACCACCTCTTGCCGGAAAGCGCCATGGGCCCCTTCGGTCACCCAGAGCGCCTGGAAATTGCTCATCGCAGATCCTCCCTCGAAATCTTGTTATGGAGTTATCGACCTCAGCGCCAGCGGGTCGACTCGGCCAGGCGCTCCCACCAGGTGGTCACCAGGCGATCGACGCCGAGGCTTGCGGCCATGCCAAGGCGTTCGGGCAGCGACTTCTTCTCGACGAAACGCAGGGAGAAGACCTCGACCACCTGGGCCCGTTCGGCCAGGTATTCGTCGCTGGTGCGCAACTCGTCCACCAGTTGCTTGCCGAGTGCAGCCTGGCCCAGCCAGACCTCTCCGGTAGCGACCTCGTCGATATTGAGTTGCGGCCGATAGTGGGCGACGAAGTTCTTGAACAGGACATGGGTGGTGTCCAGGTCGTGCTGGAATTTTTCCTTGCCCTTCTCGTCGTTCTCGCCGAACACGGTGACGGTGCGCTTGTATTCGCCGGCGGTGAACACCTCGAAGTCCACATCATGCTTCTTCAGCAGGCGATGGACGTTGGGCAGCTGGGCGACCACGCCGATCGAGCCAAGGATGGCGAAAGGCGCGCTGAGGATACGGTCGCCGATGCAGGCCATCATGTAGCCACCGCTGGCCGCCACCTTGTCGACGCAGATGGTCAGCGGGATTCCCGCCTGGCGGATGCGCGCCAGCTGCGAGGCAGCCAGGCCATAGCTGTGGACCAGGCCACCGCCGCTTTCCAGGCGTACCACCACCTCATCCTTGGGTGTGGCGAGGGTCAACACCGCGGTGATCTCGTTGCGCAGGTGTTCGTTGGCCGTGGCCTTGATGTCGCCATGGAAATCGAGCACATAGACCCGCGACTTGCCGGACTCGCTCTTGCGCTTGGTCTTTTCGGCCTTGGTCTCACGTTTGCGCAGCGCCTTGAAGGCTTCCTTGCCCAGCACGCTCTGCTGCAATCTCAGGCGTAGATCGCGATAGAAGTCGTTGAGCTTCTGGACCTGAAGCTGGCCGGCAGAGCTGCGCCGATTGCGGCCACGGACGGCGGCGGTGAACAGCAGCACGGCGATGATGGCGACCACCACGGTGACGGTTTTGGCCAGGAAACTGGCATAGTCGGCAAGAAACTCCACGGACTCTCCTAGGATGGCGGCAGCAGTGCCCTGCCCAGCATACCGAGTCGTCGGACCGATAGAAACTCGGCTACCTTCAACCTGTTCTCCAGGCCGCACCCTCGACCGCCTGGATCAGGACGTGCTCGGCCTCCGGGCTTTCAAACAAGCGTATGAATATCCGTTGACAGGGCTCCTGCCGCCCCCTACCCTCGGTCGCGTGCCCCTGCCAGATCGCCATGACCTGGCCTTACCGATAAAGACCACAAGGACCCTCGCCATGAGCGCAGCCGATGCCATCGCCACCCTGAAGAGCAAGTTCGATCCCTCCGCCGCGGCCGGCCTGGATCTCACCTATCAGTTCGACGTCGAGGGTGGTGACAACTACTACGTGGTCATCAAGGACGGTACTTGCGACGTCCAGCAGGGCGATGCGACCGACCCGGACTGCACCCTGATCATGGACCAGGCCACCCTGGCCGGCATCGTCAGCGGCGAGACCGACGGCATGCAGGCCTTCATGTCGGGCAAGCTGCGCGTCGAAGGCAACATGATGCTGAGCATGAAGCTGGGCGAACTTTTCCCCAACTAAGAGTCAGTCGAGAAAAAGCCGGGCAATCGCCCGGCTTTTTCGTGCCTGGGATCAAGGCCGCCGCGGCGGCTCGGGCGGCGTGAGGTTGCCGTCCCAGCCGCCACCGAGCGCCGCGATCAGCTGGACGCTGGTGCTGAGGCGACTGCCCAGCAGGGTCAGGTTGGTGCGTTCGTTGCTAAGCGCGGTGGTCTGCAGGGTGACCACATTGAGGTAGTCGATCAGCCCGGCCTGGTACTGGTTCTCCGCCAGCTGCAAGGCGCGGCGCGCGGCGTCCAGGGCCTCCTGGCGCACGCCGGCTTCGTCATCATAGGTCCGCAGCTGCACCAGGTAGTCTTCCACCTCGCGGAAACCGTCGAGCACGGTCTGGCGATAGCCGGCCACCCGGGCATCGTAACTGGCCTCGGCGGACTCCACCTGGGCCCGGCGCAGCCCCCCATCGAACAGCGCCAGGGCAAAGGACGGCCCGATCGACCAGAAGCGATTCGGTGTGCTCACCAGGCTGCCCCATTGGCTGGCGCTGTAGCCGCCGCTGGCGCTCAGGGTCAGGTCGGGATAGTAGGCGGCTTCGGCCACGCCGATGGCGGCATTGGCGGCCATGACCTGGCGCTCGGCCTGGGCGATGTCCGGCCGCCGTTCCAGCAGCGCCGAGGGCACGGCGCTCGGCAGCGGTGGCAGTTGGGGAATGGCCTTCACCGCAGCCAGCTGGAAGTTGGCGGGTACCTCACCCACCAGCACCGCGATGGCGTTTTCCAGTTGGGCGCGCTGGTACCGGAGGTCGATGGCGTCGGCCTGGGTGCTCTTGAGCTGGGTAGTGGCCTGGGCGACGTCGGCCGGGGTGACGATGCCGGCGCGATACTGGTTCTGGGTCAGCCGTAGGGAACGCTCGTAGGCCGCCACGGTGGCGTCGAGCAGACGCTGCTGGGCGTCCAGCACCCGTAGCTGGAGGTAGTTGGTGGCCAGTTGCGTCTGCAGACTCAGGCGGGTAGCCGCCAGCTCCGCGGCGCTGGCCTGGGCAGTGGCCCGATCCGATTCCACCTGGCGGCGCACGCGCCCCCAGAGATCGACCTCCCAGCTCACGCCGAGGCTGGCGTCATAGGCATTGTTGATGGTGCTGACGCCACCACTGCTGAAGGTACTGCTGGTCCCACTGGAATTGCGGATGACGGTGTTGCTGCCCGAACCGCCGCCGCGACCGGAGCGGGTCGCGCCCAGGCTGCTGGACAGGGTGGGAAACAGCGAGGCCCGTGCCTGACGCACCAGCGCAAGGGATTGCCGATAGGTGGCTTCGGCCTGGGCCAGACTCTGGTTGCGCTGGTTGAGCTGGACCATCAGGCGATCCAGGGTCGGATCATCATAGCGGCGCCACCAATCCCCGCGGATGTCCAGGTCCTTGGGCGCGGCAGCCTGCCAGCCCTCGGCATGCCGATACGCGACCGGCACCGTGGTGGTTGGTCGCTGGTAGTCCGGGCCCAGGGTACAGCCGGCCAGCAACAGTGCCAGGGTCAGCGTCGGCAGGCGCAGGAGTGGGGTCATAGCGGCGTATCCAGGGCAGCGTCGGTACGGATGCCGCGCCAGCGATTGACGCGGCGGCGCAGGCGTTCGAAATAGAGATAGACCACCGGAGTGGTGTAAAGCGTGAGGATCTGGCTCAAGACCAGGCCCCCGACGATCACCAGGCCCAGTGGCTGGCGCATCTCGGCGCCTTCGGTATTGCCGATCAGCAGCGGCACGGCGCCAAGGATGGCGGCCATGGTGGTCATCAGGATCGGCCTCAGACGCAGCAGGCAGGCCTGACGGATGCCCTCCTCGGGCGTCAGCCCCTGCTGGCGCTCCAACTGTAGCGCCAGGTCCACCATCATGATGGCGTTCTTCTTCACTACCCCGATCAACAGGAACAGGCCAAGCATGGAAATCAGGCTGAACTGGCCACCCGTGACCTGGATGGCCAGCAAGGCCCCTACCCCTGCCGACGGCAGCGTTGAAAGAATGGTCAGCGGATGCACGTAGCTCTCGTAGAGCACACCGAGCACGATGTAGACCAGCACCAGGGCGCCGAGGATCATCAGCGGCTGCCCGGAGACGGTACTGGCGAAGATGTTGGCGGATCCGCCCAGGCGACCCTGGACATCGGTCGGCAATCCGATGGCGGCCACCGCGCGCTGCACCGCGCGGGTCGCCTGCTCCAGGCTGACATTCGGCGCCAGATCGAAGTTGATGCTTTCCGACGCGAACTGGCCGTCGTGGGTGACGCGGTCCTCGGCGAGGCTGTTGGTGTAATGGGCGAAAGCCGACAGCGGCACCTGGGCGCCGCGACTGGTGATGACGCGGATCTGGTCCAGGACGGTCGGGTCCTGCGCATAGCGCGGGTTGATCTCCATCACCACCTTGTACTGGTTGAGCGGCTCGTAGATGGTCGAGATCTGCCGCTGGGCAAAGGAGTTGTTGAGCACCGCGGCGACGGTCTCCATGTCCACACCCAGCCGCTTGGCCTTCTCCCGGTCGATCTGCAGGGTGATCTGCTGGGTACTGCCCTCGCGTCCATCCACCGCGGTCAGCTCCGGCAGTGCCTTGAGCGCGGCCAGCACCTTGGGTTGCCAGACCTGCAGCAGCTGGACATCGCCGGAGAGCAGGTTGTACTCGTAGGACGAGGTGCTCTGCTGGCGACCGCCAAACCTGAGGTCCTGGTCGGCCATGAGGAAGAGTTGGGCGCCCGGCACCTTGGGCGCATTGGCGCGGATGCGCTCGATGACCTTTTGCGCATCCAGCTTGCGCTCGGCGATGGGCTTGAGGCGGATCAGCATCACCGCGTTGTTCACCCCGCTGCCGGAACCGGAGCTGCCGACGAAGCCGGAGGCGCTGTCCACCGCCGGATCGGCCAGCAGCGACTTGCGCAGGATCTCGATCTTGGGCTGCATGACCTGGAACGACAGGGCGTTGTCGCCACGGATGAAACCGATCAGTTGCCCGGTGTCCTGCTGTGGCATGAAGGTCTTGGGCACCACCACATAGAGCACCACGTTGAGCGCTATGGTGGCGATCAGGCTCAGCAGGGTCAGCCGGCGATGGCGCAATGCCCAGCCGAGGGTCCGGTCGTAGCCGGCCACCAGGCGCCGATGGGCACGCTCGCTGAAGCGCTGCAGCCGGCTCTCGTTGGTGGGATCATGGGGCCTGAGCCAGCGGGCGCACAGCATGGGCGTCAGCGTCAGGGACACCACCAGGGAGACCAGGATGGCGGCGGCCAGGGTCAGGGAGAACTCGCGGAACAGCTTCTCGACGATGCCGCCGATGAAGAGAATGGCGACGAAGACGGCCACCAGGGAGACGTTCATCGACAGCAGGGTGAAGCCCACCTCGCGGGTACCCTGGTAGGCGGCCTTGAGCGGCGCCATGCCGTTGTCGATGTGCCGGGCGATGTTTTCCAGCACCACGATGGCATCGTCCACCACCAGCCCCGCCGCCAGGATCAGCGCCATCAGCGACAGGGTGTTGAGCGAGAAGCCGAGGATGTACATGACGGCGAAGGTGCCTACCAGCGAGATGGGCACCGCCAGGGCCGGGATCACCGCGCTGCGCAGGCGACCGAGAAACAGCCAGACCACGCCGATCACCAGGAAGACGGCGATGACCAGGGTCAGCTCGGCTTCGTGCAGGGTGGCCTTGATTACCCCCGACCTGTCCATGGCCACTTCCATCCGGGCACTGGCCGGGACGATGGCCTCCAGCGCCGGCAGGCGCGCCTTGAGCGCAGCGATGGTCTCGATGATGTTGGCGTTGGCCTGCCGGTTGACCACCAGCAGTACCGCGCTCTGGTCGTTGTAGAAGCCGGCGTTGTAGCGGTCCTCCACGGCGTCGCTGACCTTGGCGACATCGCGCAGGCGCAGCGCCGCGCCGTCCTGGCAGCGGATGATCAGGGGCGCATAGTCGGCAGCCTTGAACAGCTGATCGTTGGCCTGGATCTGCCAGTTGTGCTCGTCATTGGCCACCGCCCCCTTGGGCCGACGCTGGTTGGCGCTGTTGATCGCGGTACGGACGTCGTCCAGCGCCAGCCCATAGTGCTCCAGCTGTCGCGGCTCCAGCTCGATGCGTACCGCCGGCAGGGAGCTACCGCCGATCTGTACCTCGCCGACCCCGTTGACCTGGGACAGGCTCTGGGCCAGGACCGTCGAAGCGAGGTCATAGAGCTCGCCCTTGCTCAGGGTCTTGGAGGTCAGGGAGAACACCATGATGGGTGCCTGGGACGGATTGACCTTGCGATAGCGCGGCATCTGGCGCATGCCGCTGGGCAGCAGGTTGCGCGAGGCATTGATGGCCGCCTGCACCTCGCGGGCAGCGGTGTTGACGTTCTTATCCAGATCGAACTGGATGATGATCTGGGTCGAGCCCTGGCTGCTCCGGCTGGTCATGGAGCTGATGCCGGCTATGGTGCCCAGCGAGCGCTCCAGGGGCGTCGCCACGCTGGAAGCCATCACCTGAGGACTGGCACCGGACAGCGTCGCCGACACCGTGATGGTCGGGAAATCCATCTGCGGCAGGGGCGCGACCGGCAGTAGCCGGAAGGCGATGGCACCGAGCAGCAGCAAGGCCAGGCTCAGCAGCAGGGTCGCCACCGGCCGGGCGATGAAAGGCGCCGAAAGATTCACCTCAGGCCGCCCTGCGCCGACCCAGGCGGTCGAAGGCCAGGTAGATCACCGGGGTGGTGAACAGCGTCAGTACCTGGCTGACCAGCAGGCCACCCACCATCACCAGGCCGAGCGGCTGGCGCAATTCGGCACCGGCACCGGTCGCCAGCATCAGCGGCACCGCGCCGAACAGCGCGGCCAGGGTAGTCATGAGAATCGGCCGGAATCTCAGCAGCGCGGCCTGGTAGATGGCCTCCTCCGGCTTCAGGCCCTGGTGCCGTTCGGCGTCGAGGGCGAAGTCGATCATCATGATGGCGTTCTTCTTGACGATACCGATCAGCAGGATGATGCCAATCACCGCGATCAGGCCCAGATCGTTGCCGGTCAGCAACAGCGCCAGCAAGGCGCCGATGGCCGCCGACGGCAGCGTCGAGAGGATGGTCAGGGGGTGGATGAAGCTCTCGTAAAGCACCCCCAGCACGATGTACATCACCACCACCGCCGCCAGGATCAGCAGCAGGGTGCTGGACAGCGAAGCCTGGAAGGCCGCTGCCGCGCCCTGGTAGTGGGTGTTGATGCCCACCGGCAGGCCGATCTCCTGCTTGGCCGCGTCGATGGCCGCCACCGCGGCACCCAGGGACACACCGTTCGCCAGGTTGAAGGACAGGGTCACCGCCGGGAACTGGCTCAGGTGATTGATCACCAGGCGGGTCGGACGCTGCTCCATCTTCACCAGGCTGGACAGGCGCACCGGAGCGCGGCTGGTGTCCGTGGTGGTTTCGGTCGTGCTGGCCGTGCCGGTACCACTGCTGCCGCTGGAAGAGGTACCACTGCCCGCCTTTACCCAGACCTGGTTCAGGGCATCTGGCCCCAGGCTGTCGGCAGCGGCACTGGCGAGCACTACCCGGTACTGGTTGGCCTGGGTGTAGATGGTCGAGATCTGCCGCTGACCCAGGGCGTCGTAGAGGGCGTCGGTGATGGCCGAGACCTGCACTCCCAGACGCGCCGCGGCGTCGCGATCGATGGTCAGGTACAGCTGCAGCCCCTTGTTCTGCAAGTCGCTGGTGACATCGGTGAGTTCCGGACGCTCCCGCAGGGCCTCGGTCAGGCGCGGTACCCAGGTGTCGAGCAGGTTGGCATCCGGCGAGTCCAGGCTCAGCTGGTACTGGGTGCGGCTGACCCGGTCCTCGACGCTGAGGTCCTGCACCGGCTGCATGTAGAGGGTGATGCCCACTACCTTGGCGACCTCGGGCCGCAGGCGGTCGATCACCTCCTGGGCGGTGACGTCGCGCTCGCTCTGCGGCTTGAGGTTGATCTGCATGCGACCGCTGTTGAGGGTGACGTTGTCACCATCGACGCCAATATAGGAAGACAGGCTCGCCACCGCCGGATCCTGCAGCACTACCGCGGCCAGGGCCTGCTGGCGTTCGCTCATGCCGCGGAAGGAAATGGACTGGGGCGCCTCGGTGATGCCCTGGATCGAGCCGGTATCCTGGGCCGGAAAGAACCCCTTGGGCACCAGCAGGTAGAGCACCGCGGTCAGCACGAAGGTGGCCACCGCCAGCAGCAGCATCAGTGCCCGGTGCGCCAGCGACCAGCGCAGCGCGCGTCCGTAGCCGGCGATCAGCCGCTCCAGCCAGACCAGCTGGTGCTCGGCGGCTTCCTCGCGCTTGAGCAGCCGCGCGCACATCATCGGTGTCAACGTAAGGGAGATCACCAGCGAGATGAGGATGGCCACCGCCAGGGTGATGGCGAATTCGCGGAACAGTCGGCCCACCACGTCCTGCATGAACAGCAGCGGGATAAGAACGGCGATCAGCGAAACGGTCAGGGACACCAGGGTAAAGCCGATCTGCCGGGCGCCCTTGAGCGCCGCCTCCATTGGCGTGGCGCCCTCTTCCAGATGCCGGGAGATGTTTTCCAGCATGACGATGGCGTCGTCGACGACGAAGCCGGTGGCGATGGTCAGGGCCATCAGCGACAGGTTGTTCAGCGAGAAGCCGGCCAGGTACATGGCGCCGAAGGTGCCGATCAGCGACAGTGGCACCGTGACCGAGGGAATCAGGGTGGCGCTGAACCGGCGCAGGAAAACGAAGGTGACCATCACCACCAGCCCTACCGCCAGCAGCATCTCGTGCTGGACGTCGGTGACGGCGGCGCGAATGGTCTCGGTACGGTCACTGAGCACGGCGATGTCGAGGCCGGCCGGCAGGCTTTCCTTGAGGCTCGGCAGCAGCGCCTGGATGCGGTCGACGGTCTGGATGACATTGGCGCCAGGCTGGCGCTGGACGTTGACCAGGATGGCACCGCTGCGATTGGCCCAGGCGGCCAGGCGGTCGTTTTCCGCGCCCTGGGCGATGGTGGCTACATCCCCGAGACGCAGGGCGCCGTTGTCGGCGTAGTTGAGGATCAGATCGCCATAGGCCTTGGGATCGCGCAACTGGTCGTTGGCGTCCAGGGTAGCCACCCGGGTGGGACCGTCGAAGCTGCCCTTGGGCTGGTTGGTGTTCTCGCTGGTGACCAGGCTGCGTACATCGGCCAGGGTCAGGTTGTGGGCCGCGAGCTTGTCCGGATCGACCTGGATGCGCACCGCCGGGCGCTGGCCACCGGCGAGGCTGACCATGCCGACCCCGGTCACCTGGGCGAGCTTCTGCGCCATGCGGGTGTCGACCAGGTCATAGAGCGTGGGCAGCGGCAGCGTCCTGGAGCTGATCGCCAGGGTGACGATGGGCGTATCGGCCGGGTTGACCTTGTTGTACACCGGGGGCGCCGGCAGATCATTGGGCAGCAGGTTGTTGGCCGCGTTGATCGCGGCCTGGACTTCCTGCTCGGCGACCGACAGGTCCAGTTCCAGGTTGAACCTGAGGGTGATGACCGAGGCGCCACCGGAGCTGGTCGAGGCCATCTGCGACAGGCCCGGCATCTGCCCGAACTGACGCTCCAGCGGCGCGGTGACGGCGCTGGTCATGACATCGGGACTGGCGCCGGGATAGAGGGTGAGCACCCGGATGGTGGGATAGTCCACCTGCGGCAATGCTGCGACCGGCAGCAAGCGATAGGCCAGCAGACCGGCGATGAGCAGTGCCACCATCAACAGGGTGGTGGCGACCGGGCGCAGGATGAAGGGGCGCGAGATATCCATCGCGGCCGATCAGCCCTGGGTCTTGCCGGGCTTGCGTACCGCCGGCTTGGCCGGTTCGCTGGGCGCCGCAGAAGCCCCGGTGACCACTTCCACCTCGTTGCCCTCGCGCAGGCGATCGGTGCCTTCGGTCACCACCCGGTCGCCAGCGGCCAGGCCTTCGGTGACCACGGTCAGGCTGCCGTCATCCGGACCCAGCTTGAGGCTGCGGACCTGGATCTTGTTGTCGGGTCCCACCACATAGGCGAAGGTGCCATTGGAGCCGAACTGGATGGCTGCCGAAGGCACCACCAGCGCCTGGTCCAGCACCTGTTCGCGCACCCGGACGGTCACGAACTGATTGGGGAACAGTGCCTCGTCGCCATTGGCGAAACGGGCCCGGAACTTGAGCGTACCGGTGGCCGTATCGATCTGGTTGTCGAAGCTCTGCAGGGTACCGTCCGCGACCTTGCGCGCACCGCCGCGGTCCCACGCCTCCACTGGCAGGGTCTGGCCGGCACGGGCTCGCTTGAGCAACTCGCCGAGCTGGCTTTCCGGCAGGGTGAAGACCACCGAAATCGGCTGGGTCTGGGTGATGACGGCCACCACGGTGCTGTCGTTGGCGGACAGCAGGTTGCCGCCGTCGAGCTGACGCAAGCCGACGCGGCCGGCGATGGGCGCCTTGATCTGGGTGAAGGCCAGATTCAGCTTGGCATCGGCCACCGCGGCCTGGCTGTTCTTGAGGGTGCCGCGATACTGGTTGACCAGGGCTTCCTGGGTATCCAGCGTCTGCTTGGCGATGCTGTCTTCGCGGAACAGGCCCTGATAGCGCTTGAGGTCCAGCTCGGCGTTGCGCAGCTGCGCCTGATTCTGCTGCAGGGTGCCCTCGGCCTGCTGCAGGGCCACCTGATAGGGTCGCGGATCTATGGTGGCCAACAGGTCGCCGGCTTTGACCTTTTGCCCTTCCTCGAAGGCAACGCGTACCAGCTCACCGGCGACCCGAGTGCGGACGTTCACGGTATTGAGCGCGGTCACCGTGCCGATGGACCGGCGCACGATGGGAAAGCTGCGCTGCTCGACCGCCACCACGCGCACCGGCGTCGGCCCGGTCATGCCAAAGGGCGAGCGCGCGCCCTTGCCCGCGGCAGCCTCGCTCTTCTGCCCGTGCTGGTGATACCAGTACCAGCCGCCAGCGGCCGCCAGCACGATGAGGACGAGCAGCCAGACGAGTCGGCGACGGGAGGAGGAGCGGAGCGAAGAGTCGGCCATCGGAGAATACGTACACGCTGGAGAAGGCGGAAGATAAGCAGTAGCGAGACGGCTAACCAGCGCCTTTACTGCGATTTTACCTAAAGCAAAACGGGCAGACACAAAAGGCGCCTGCCCGTTTCGAAGCGCCCACCGCTCTGGGCGGTGGGTTGTCGGCAATCAGCCGAGAACGGCGAGTGCGGCCGCGTAGTTCGGCTCCTGGCCGATCTCGGGCACCAGCTCGCTGTGCAGCACCTTGTCCTGCTCGTCCAGCACGACCACGGCGCGGGCAGCCAGGCCTTGCAGCGGACCGCTGGCCAGGGCGACGCCATAGTCCTGCAGGAATTCGGCACCGCGCAGGGTGGAGAGGTTCATCACCTTTTCCAGGCCTTCAGCGCCACAGAAGCGCTTCTGGGCGAACGGCAGGTCGGCGGAAATGCACAGCACCAGGGTGTTATCCAGCTTGTCGACTTCGGTGTTGAACTTGCGCACCGAGGCGGCGCAGGTCGGGGTATCGACGCTGGGGAAGATATTGAGCACCTTGCGCTTGCCGGCGAGGCTGGCCAGGGTGATGTCCTGCAGATCGCCATTGACCAGGCTGAAGGCCGGCGCCTGCTGCCCGGGCTGCGGCAGGTTACCCTGCACCTCGACCGGATTGCCGCGCAAATTGACGGTTGCCATGAACTGCTCCTTTCTGATGAGACGGGACAGGGAGTAAACACGTTTTCCGCAGACGATCAAAGCGTTACACGCCCCTGCTTTAAAAATCGCGGCGATAGAAGAAATCCAGGGAATTGGCCAGACCGCTGGCAATCTCGAGATAGAGCCGTCGGGTGAGCTGGTAGCGCAGCGCGACGGTATTGGCCGAATCGAACACCCCTACGCCATAGCGCACCGACAATCGATCGGTAAGGTTGCCCGAGGCGACGACGCTGGTCTTGTCCCCTGACCCGGCGGTATCCAGCTGGAAGTTCTGGATGCCCAGGCGCTGCGCCAGGGCGCCCGCGGTACCCGAGCTGCCGGCCAGGCCCAGCGCCAAGGCGGCCTGACCGAGCACGTTGTTGTCTCCCTCGCTTCCGCTCGACAGCGGCCGCCCCAGGACCAGGTAGGCCAGCGCCTGCTCCTGGCTCATGCTCGGCTCGGAGAACACCTCGATACGTGGCTGCTGGGCGAAGCCCGAGAGGCGCAGCCCCGCGGTGACGTTCTGCTCCTGCACCACGCGCACCGCCTCCACATCGATGTAGGGCTGGGCGATGGGGCCCTGGAAGAACAGTCGGGCGCGCCTCATGGTCAGCCGCTGACCGTAGGCGTTGTAGCGGCCGTTGCGCAGATTCAGCTCGCCACGGGTGTCGAGGTTGTCACCGATATGCACCTTGCCGACGATTTCGGCTGACAGGCCGAAGGCATCGAAGGTGAGCTTGTCGGACCCGACCAGGACGTCGACGTCCATGGCGATCTGCATGGCCTGCTGCTTGGCCGGTGCCTCCTGGCCGACGATGACGGCATCGTCCGACACCTTGACCGTGGACGGGGGCAGCTGCTGCACCCGGATACGGCCGCGGGGTACCCGGACCTCACCAGCCAGGGCCAGACGCCCGTCCTTCATCAGTATCTTCAGATTGGGCGCTACTTCCAGCTGCGCATAGGGCTCGACGTTGACCGGCAACTTGTCGCCGGTAATCGCCACGTCGACATCCAGGCCTTCGGCCCAACCGACACTGCCCTGGATCTGTCCACGCCCCTGGGTGCCGCTGCGCCAGCCCCCGTCGAGGATCGCGGTATCGCCCTGGATGCGTGCGGTAAGACCGAGATCTTGCAGACGGGTCGGCACGCTACCGCCGCCAATGTCCCCGCCAGTGAGCTGGATCTGGCCATTGACCCGCGGCTGCAGCAGGGTGCCGCCCAGTTCGCCGGAGCCGCTGACCTTGCCTTCGAGATGCTCGATGCCCTCGACGAAGGCCTTGCCCAGGGCCAGGTTCAGCCCCTGCAACTGAAAGCGCCCGGCCAGCGCCTGACGCGGATCGCGAGGATCCAGCCGGGCCTGGACATTAAGTTGCCCGAGGTCGGCACTGGTCAGTTGCACCTGGGTATCCACCTGTTGCGGCTTCAGGGCGCTGGTGGCATCGAGGCGGTCATAGCTGAAGGTCTGCCACTGACCGGCGGCGTCGCGCAGCTTGAGGCTACCGCGCCCGGCCTGCAGGCGTATCTCGCCATCGGGCCCGGCCTTGGGCAGGCGCAGGTCGACGTCGCCGTCGAGGGTGCCTTGCCAGGCCAGCTCCGGTGGCAACAGGGGTTGCAGACTGGCCAGCGGGAAGGCACGCAGGTGCCAGGCGAGACGGGTATCGGGCAGCAACTGCTGATCGTCGCCACAGAGGCTGGCCGCGCCGGAGCGCCAGCAGTGGCGACCCAGCTCCAGACGACCACTGTTCAGGCGCTCGATGCGGGCCGGACTCTGCAGGGTCCAGTTCTGGCCGCTGGCCGCGACTGACCCACGAGACAGCCGACCCTTCCAGTCCCCGTTGTCGGCCAGGGTGCCACCTGCCGCGAGCATCAGGTTCAGTTGCGATCCCTTGAGCGAAAGATCCGCCTGCTGCTGACGGCGATCACCCTGTCCCTGCAGGCGCAGGACACCGAAATCGCGACCGGCGGCCTGCAGCCCCTGGGCTGTCAGGTCCAGCGTGCCGTGTTGGCGATCATCCAGGTTGGCGGCCAGCGCGAGGCTGCTGATGCGGCTGTCGGCATAGGCCAGCTGGCGACCGTCGAGGCGCAACTGACCGGCAGGGGCCTTGAGGGTCCCGGCCACGTCCAGACGGCCCTTGGCGCTACCGGAAAGATCGGGCCAGAGCTGGGCCAGGCGGCGCAGGTCCAGCTGGAGCTGACCTTGCAGACGCTGGTCGAGGGCGCCCTGCCCCTGAATCCGGTTGTCACCCAGGCGAATGTCGAGCTCGGATACCTGCCACTGCTCGCCAGCGCCCTTGGCCTTGGCAGCCAGCACGGCCGGCTGGTTGCGCAGTCGACCCTTGAGGTCCAGATCGGCATCCAGCTGCAGGCGACCATCCTTGAAAGCGCCCGAGCTGCGCAGCGGACCGCCAAGGCTGCCGGGCAGCTGGGCTACCCAGAAGGCCGGATCGAGGCGGCTCAGGTCCAGGGCCGCCTGCCAGCTGACGCCGTCGGTGAAGCCCAGATTGACCTTGCCCTGCGCCCGCCCCTGGCCGGCCTGGAGATCCAGGGACGGCAGATTGAGCTGGGTGGTGTCGCCACTGAAGGGGGTGGCCAGGGTAAAGGCGCCGGCCGGGCCCGTGGCGGCGGCCTTGAGATTGCCCAGGTAGGCGCCATCTCGATAGGCCACTTCGCCTTGCAGGCGCTGCAGGCTCACCGGTGGCTCCGCCATGGGATACAGCCGCCGCCAGGGGAAATCACGCCAGTCCAGCGTGGCATCGGCGGCCAATCCCTCGTGCCAGTCGACCTGCCCGGCCAGCACCACCCGTTGTTCGGGCGTGGCCTGCAGGCGCAGGGCGGCGATCCGCGCGCCCTGGGCATCGACGCGGCCATCCAGATTCAGGGCCACCGGACCACCCTCGCCCGGCAATTTCGCCTGGCCCACCAGGGCGTAGCCGGCGGCAAGATCGCCCCGGGCGGTCAACGTGAGGTCATTCAGGCGCAGGGTGTCGGGCAGACTGGCCGCCGCCTTGAAACCATCAGCCACCAGTTGCAGATCGGCCGGGACATTCTCCACCAGCGGCTGGACCGTGCCGGTCAGCCGTCCGGGTAGATAACCACTGCTATCGGCCTCCAGGTGGAGGGCCTTCTGCAGTTCGCCTTCGAGCTTGAGCGTCAGCGGCCAGGGAGCATTATCCGGCGCGGGCAGGCCCAAAGCGCCCTGCAGTTGCAGCGGCCAGTCGCCGTTGGGTTGCAACCGACCATGGGTATCCAGGGTGACGCCGTGGGCTGCGCCGGCCAGACGCTCGATGGCGATGCCATCGGCCTGCCAGCGGGCCTGCAATTCCACGTCTCGTGCCTGCTCGGCACCGTTGTAGAGCACTTCGCCGATGCGGACCTCGCCCAATTGCACACCGAGCGGCAGGTCCAGGCTGGGCAAGCGAACCGGACCGTCCTTCTCTGGCGCGGGCTCGGTGCTGGGCGCCTGGTCGATGGCGATCCGCGAGGCGACCAGGGTGTCGATGCACAGCTGCAACCGGAACAGGCAGCCGGGCCGCCAGGCGAATTCGGGCGCCTCGACCGTCACCCGCGTGGCGCCGCCATCCCACACCAGCTGCCGCGCCTGCCAGTGGCCGCCCAGACGGCCCTGGAAATCGGCTAGGGTCAAACCAGGAACGTGATCCAGCACCAGGCGGCCGATACTGCCGTTACCCAGCACCAGGGCCAGCAGCAGGATCAGTGCACCGAGCAGAGTCGCCAGTACGCCAAGGATGACACCACCTACCGACTTCACAGCTCAGGTCCTATGGAAAAGTGCAGACGGATGCCGCCGGGTTCGTCGAGGCCGTGGGCCAGGTCGACACGGATCGGTCCTACCGGCGAGACCCAGCGTACGCCTATGCCGACGCTGGTCTTGAGTTCGTAATTGTTGAGGTCGTTGAAGGCGCTGCCCTGGTCGATGAAAGTCGCCAGGCGCCACTTGTCGCGCAAGGGATACTGATACTCGACGCCGCCCGCGACGAGGTATCGGCCGCCTACGTAGTCACCTTCGTCGTTTTCCGGCGACAGGGTCTGGTAGTCATAGCCGCGGACGCTCTGGTCGCCCCCCGCAAAGAACCGCAACGACGGTGGGACCTTGTTGTAGCCGTTGGTGAGGTTGCCCCCCAGTTGCAGCCGCCCCAGGAAGCGATGGCCATCGCCCACCGTGATCAGGCCACGAGCCAGGGCGGTGGCATGGATCATGTTGGCGTCCGAGAGCAACCCCTCCTTCGCCGCCGAGACGCCGAACTGCAGCCGATAGCCGCGATTGGGGTCGATCCGGTTGTCACTGCGCAGGAGCGAGAAGTCCACCCCAGGCATCACCAGGTTGGAGGTGCCCTCGTCGTTGCCCAGGCGATAGCTTTCGTTACGCCATTTGAGGGACAGCACCCGCTCCCACCCGTTGGGAAACTTGCGGTGCCACTCGGGGCCCACGGTAAGCAGCTGGCTCAGGGAATCGTCGTCGGCGATCTGCTCGTACTGGTAGCCGCCGGCGAAGCGGAACTTGTCGTCGATCGGATCCTGGCCAGGGATGTCGTACCAGGTGGCGATGCTCTGCCGGGGCGCAGACAGCTCGGCCTCGGCGCCCAGGCTATGCCCCTGAGGGTTGAGCCAGTGGTTTTCCCAGGTGAATCTGAGTCGCGGGCCAACGTCCGTGGAATAGCCGGGGCCAAAGCCGAAGGTCCGCGGCTTGCGGGTTCTCAGGGTCACGGTCACCGGCACCTCGGCGGCGCCTTCGGACTTTGGATAGGTATCGAGCCGCGCACCGTCGAAGAAGCCACTGGCCAGCAGGTTGCTCTGGAAATCGGCGATCAGCTCGGAATCGTAGGGCGTACCAGGGGCGAAGGGCACCATGCGCTGCAGCAGATCGGGATCGAAGGGGGCATTGCCTTCGAAGGAAACCTTGCCCAGGACAAAACGCGGGCCGCTGTCGAACACCAGCGCGATGTCGGCGAACCCGGTGGCAGGATCGATACGCAACTGATGCTGGGTAAAGGTGCCGCGAAAGAAGCCGTAGCGCTGCGCCTGATTCTGGATCAGGCTCTTGGCGTCTTCATAAAGTCCCTGATTCAGCGCCTGACCGGGCTTCAAACCCGCCGGAACCGGCCGTTGGAAGGCGCGCAGCTCTCGCGCCGGACCCTCGATACGGATGTCGACATGGCGCAACTTGACCGGCTCGCCTGGACGCACCTCGACCACCAATCTCGGCGTCTCCCCCGGCTCGACCCGGGTCTCGATCTGCGCGTGGTAGTAACCCAGCGCCTGCGCCGCCTGCTCGGCCTGCCGCTCCGTTGCCGTACGCAGACGCTGCAAGCCTGCCGCATCGCGCCCCTCGACAGAGCCGATATAGGCCTGAATGTTGTCTCGCAGTGGGTTGTTGGCCGGCTGAACACGAACACTGACCTCGGCCGGCGCCGCCCAAGCCATGCCATGCAGACAACAAACACCAATCAGGACACGGCGTAGAGCGTTCGGTTTATTCATACAGGAATGCTAACGGGCGTTGCGCTGTGAGACAAACCGGAAAGGCCAGGGTTCGCCTGGTGGCCGCTTCGGCGAGGCGCTTTCTGATAGGCTAGGACCAATCATCTTTCAGGAAGGTAACATGAAGATTATTTGCTTCAATATCAATGGATTGCGCGCAAGACCTCATCAGCTTTCTGCGATCATAGAACGCTACGATCCCGACGTGATCGGCCTGCAGGAAACCAAGGTATCGGATGACCAGTTTCCCCTGGCGGACGTGGAGTCCCTCGGGTATCACGTGCATTACCACGGCCAGAAGGGCCACTACGGTGTGGCGCTACTGTCGCGTCTGGCGCCGTTGGAGCTGCACAAGGGTTTTCCGGGCGACGGCGAAGAGTCCCAGAAAAGATTCATCTACGGGGTCTTCGCCGACAGGCAGGGCCAGCCCCTGGTGGTCATGAATGGCTATTTTCCTCAAGGCGAGAATATCGCTCACCCCACAAAATTCCCTGGCAAGAGGAAGTTCTACGCCGATCTTCAGAATCTACTTGAAGAGCGTTTCTCGCCTGACACGCCCTTGCTGCTCATGGGTGACTTCAATATCTCCGCCCAGGATCACGACATCGGCATCGGTGCAGCCAATGCCAAGCGCTGGCTGAGAACCGGCGCCTGCAGCTTCCAGCCCGAAGAGCGCGAGTGGATGCAGCGCCTGCTGGGCTGGGGCCTGATCGACAGCTACCGTCATCTGCATCCGGACGTGGACGATCGCTTCAGCTGGTTCCCCTATCGCAGCCGGGGTTTCGAAGACGAGCCCAAGCGTGGCCTGCGCATCGACACCATCCTGGCCTCCCGGGCGTTGCGCGAGCGTATCGCCGGGGCGGGCGTGGACTATGAAATCCGCGGTATGGAGAAGCCCTCCGACCATGCGCCGGTCTGGCTAGAATTGACGTGAAGTCCTGTCACGCCGCCGTCACACGGCGTGCCTAAGGTGGCGGCCTCGTTTCAGCTTCGAGGCCCGACCATGAACCGCTCTGCGCCAGTATTCCGCCGCCTGTTCCTGCAGAGCACAGTGCTCATGCTGCTGTTTCCGCTGCTGCCCTTGCCGCTCCTGGCCAGCCAGCCGGCAACCACCCTGCTGCGCCTGCAGGGCTCCAACACCATCAACGCACGCCTGGGACCCCGTCTGGTTGCGGCGCTACTCGCCGAGCGCGGCTACCGCGATCCCCAAGTGGTACCTACCGACGTGATGGACGAATGGCGGCTGACCGCCCGCGCCCCGGACGGCACCTGGGTGGCAGTCCCCATCGCCGCCCATGGCTCCAGCACTGGTTTCACCGCGCTGGCCGCCGGCACCACGGACCTGGCCGCCGCCTCGCGACCGATCAATGATGCTGAAGTCAACGCCCTGGCCGGCCTTGGAGACTTGCGCAGCAAGGACGCGGAATATGTCATCGGCCTGGACGGCCTGGCGATCATCGTGCATCCGGGCAACTCCTTGCACGAGCTCAGCCTCCAGCAACTGGCGCAGGTCTTCGCAGGAGAGATTACCGACTGGCAACAGCTGGGCGGCAAGCCTGGTCCGATCCGGCTCTATGCCCGGGATGATCGCTCGGGCACCTACGACACCTTTCGCGAGCTGGTTCTGAACCCACAGGGCAAGCACCTCAACGCCGCCGCCAAACGCTATGAATCGAACGAGGAACTCGCGCAACAGGTCGCCAGTGATCCGGCGGGCATTGGCTTCACGAGCCTGGCGGCGGCGGCCAAGCTGCCGAAGCTCGCCCTGCGCGATGGCCAGGGTCGGGCCATCGCACCCAGCGAAGCCAGCATCGCCACCGAAGACTATCCGCTGGCACGGCGACTGTTCCTCTACGGCCCGCCGGCGCGGCGTTCGGATTGGGCCCGCGCCCTGCTCGAATTCAGCCAGACGCCGGCGGGCCAGGCCGTGGTCCAGCAGAGCGGGTTCGTCGCCCAGCGCATCGAGCCAGTCAAGATCAGTGATACCCAGGGTATGCCGGCCCCCTATGCCGAACTGGCCCGACGGGCGCAGCGCCTCACGGTCAACTTTCGCTTCACCGCCGGCAGTGCGCATCTCGACAACAAGGCGCTGCGCGACGTGGAGCGGCTGGCCGCCTTCATGCGCCGCCCGGAGAATGCGCAACGCCAGCTCATCCTGGTCGGCTTCAACGACACCACCGAAGACCCCGCGCGCGCCGCCCTCCTGGCCCGCCTGCGGGCCAACGCAGTCGCCACGGCCCTGCGTCACCAGAAAGCCTTCGCCAACGAATTGCTCTGGCTTGGCGACCAGTTGCCAGTGGCGGGGCTATCTCCCAATGGCCGCGTGAAGAATCGCCGCGTCGAGGCCTGGATTCATTAGAGATCGCGCATCCTGGCTTTGAGGCGAACGCGTAACGGCAGCGTAAGGCGCTACGCGATTGGCCGTTGCAGGCTAGTGAAAAGACGTTTCCTGACGGCCGTCCCGACAACCCTAGCTCGTGTGCACCATGCGGGGAGACTTAAAGTGGTTTCTCAAGATTAGTTCATAAATAACTTCAATAAGTATACTTAACCTATTGATCCAAAGCATATTTATCAGGGAGTAAATCGCATTGCCTTCTAGCTGGGACAGCCTCAATTCCCATCTTGATATCTTCAACGCCCAATCGACCTGAGTCCAGGCATCGGCTTGTGTCACCTAGACCAGGCAGCCCAACCAATGCTTCTCGCGCGTCGCAATCATCTGGGCACAGGCGCGACGGCACCGAGCCCCTGGATGCGCTCCCCCGGATGAATGTCCCGCGTCGAGAACCAACCCGTGGCTGTTTCCAAGGCATAACGCGCAGGTGCGCGCGAGCAGTGATGGGTGTCGCTCAATGGGCGCATCTCGACGACGTTCAGAATGTCGCCTTGCGCAGAGATGAAGGCGGCGGCCAGCGCACTGGGCGTATCGCGCATCCATAGGCAGCGCGCTTCGTCACCAGGGAAGACAAACAGCATGCCCTCGTCCG
Organism: Pseudomonas sp. Marseille-Q7302; assembly: GCF_965111925.1. Lineage (NCBI taxonomy): Bacteria > Pseudomonadati > Pseudomonadota > Gammaproteobacteria > Pseudomonadales > Pseudomonadaceae > Pseudomonas > Pseudomonas sp. Marseille-Q7302. The sequence continues at coordinate 2,533,380 of NZ_CBCOPK010000001.1, forward strand.
CTCCCAGGGGCGAACGCCCCATGAGCCCGCGAGCCCGTTGCTCAGGCGTGCTCGCCACCTCGACGCGGAGCCGATGGTCGCCGATCCGTAGAACAAGGGGCTCGGCTGCCGCAACCGAAAAAGCACTCAGTGCCGCCAATAGGACAGCCAGTCTGGCCATGCCCGGCGACCGGCGCTGCCTGAGTGCCTGGAGATCATGGACAAAAAACCTCATGACGTGTGACCTTTGCCAGGCGAAAGCAATCTATCCCACATTGTCAGACAACCTCTCGAGTCCGATGTCGACCGCAAGCCTACCACCCGCACCCTCACCCGCGCTGGCCACCCGCATCACCCTGGGGACGGTGCTCTTTACCTTCATTGCCTACCTGACCATCGGTATTCCGCTGGCCGTGCTGCCGGGCTATGTGCATGAGGATCTGGGCTTCAACTCCATCATCGCGGGGCTGGTCATCAGCAGTCAGTACCTGGCTACCCTGCTCTCGCGCTCCCACGCCGGTCGCCTTATCGACACCGTGGGGGCCAAGCAGTCGGTGCTCTACGGCATGCTCGGTTGCGGCATCAGCGGACTGCTGATGCTGGCGTCGATCCTCCTGCAGGACTGGCCCTGGATCAGTCTCGGCGCTCTGCTGCTTGGGCGCCTGGTACTGGGCTGTGCGGAAAGTCTGTCGGGTACCGGTGCCATTTCCTGGGCAATCGGCCGCGTCGGCCCGTCCAATACCGCCAAGGTGATCTCCTGGAATGGCGTCGCCAGCTATGGCGCCCTGGCCATTGGCGCGCCCCTTGGCGTCGTGCTGGTCGACCTGCTGGGTCTCTGGGTCATGGGCGCCAGCATCATAGCCCTGGCGGTATTGGGCTACCGCATCGCCAAGCCGCGCCCACCCATCGTTCCGGTACGCGGTGAACGCCTTCCCTTCACCACGGTGCTCGGGCGGGTCCTGCCCTTTGGGCTCGGCCTGGCGCTGGGCGGTATCGGTTTCGGCACCCTGGCCACCTTCATCACCCTGTATTACGCCAGCCAGGGCTGGAGCGGCGCGGCGCTGTGCCTGACGGTGTTCGGCTGCTTCTTCATCGGCGTGCGCCTGGTATGCGCCAATGCCATCAACCGGCATGGCGGCTTCCGTGTCGCCATCGTCAGCCTGGCGGTGGAAGCCATCGGCCTGGCCACGCTGTGGCTGGCGCCCAGCATGACCACTGCCCTGGTCGGCGCGGCCCTCACCGGGATCGGTTTCTCGCTGGTGTTCCCGGCGCTGGCCGTGGAAGCGGTGCAGCGGGTCCCGGCCTCCAACCGGGGCGCTGCCCTGGCAGGCTATTCGGTGTTCATCGACCTTTCGCTGGCGGTGACCGGCCCGCTCATCGGCGCGGTAGCCACCCACTTCGGCTATGCCGCCAGCTTCCTGTGCGCCGCGCTGTCCGCCCTCGCCGGCCTGTGCCTCAGCGTCCGCCTCCTCCGCCGTTTCGACGAGTCTTCTCGAGAACAGCCATGACCACGACCGTCCCGCCTGTCACCGCACTCGCCATCAATCGACGCATCGTTTCCATCGTCATCTTCAGCTTTCTGCTGTTCCTGGCCATCGGTCTGCCACTGGCGATCCTGCCGGGCTATGTGCATGACGATCTCGGCTACGGTTCGGTGATCGCGGGGCTGGCGATCAGTATCCAGTACCTGGCGACGCTGTTCACTCGACCGCTCGCCGGCAAGCTGGCCGATAGCATCGGCGCCAAGCGCGGGGTCATTTACGGATTGTTCGGCTGCGTCGCCTGCGGCGTCCTTACCTTGCTCGCGACCTCGTTGCAGAGCGTGCCGGCGCTTAGCCTGGGCTTGCTGATCGTCGGTCGGGTGATCCTGGGCATGTCCCAGGCCATGATCGGCACCGGCTGCCTCAGTTGGGGCATGGGCAGCGTCGGCATGCAGCACGTGAGCAAGGTGATCTCTTGGAACGGCATCGCCGCCTACGGTGCCCTTGCCATAGGCGCACCACTAGGCGTCGCCATGGTGGCCAGCTTGGGGCTGTGGAGCCTGGGTGTCGCTATCGCCCTGCTGGGTGCTCTGGGCCTAGCGCTGGCCTGGAACAAGGAACCGGCCCCGGTCATCGCCGGTGATCGACTGCCCTTCCACAAGGTATTCTGGCGCATCAGTCCTTTCGGTCTTTGCCTGCTGCTGAGCTCCATCGGCTTTGGCGCGATCGCAACCTTCGTCACCCTCTACTACGCCAGCAATGGCTGGCCGAACGCGGCCTTCTGCCTGACCGCCTTTGGCGCCGCCTTCATCTGCGCCCGGCTACTGTTCGCCGGGGCTATCAACAAGATCGGCGGCTTCCGCGTTGCCCTGGCCTGCTTCACGGTCGAGACCATGGGGCTGTTACTGCTCTGGTTGGCGGTCACGCCCGAGATGGCCCTGATTGGCGCCGCCATGGCCGGCTTCGGCTTGTCACTGGTCTATCCGGCCCTGGGAGTCGAGGCCATCGTCAAGGTACCGCCCACCAATCGCAGCGCTGCCCTTGGCGCCTACTCTCTGTGCCTGGATCTGGCGTTGGGGATTACCGGGCCGCTGGCTGGTGCCATTGCCAATGGCTTCGGTTTCAGCGCCATCTTTCTCTTCGCTGGCTTGATGGCCCTGGCGGGTCTGGGCCTGAGCGCGCTGCTCTATCGCCGCGCGCTCAGGGAAAATCTCACCGCCTCAGGTGCCTAGGCCAGCCTGGGGGGCGATGCCCTAGTGGTCCGGCGCGACGCCCCCGCCTGGCTACTTTTCCTACAGTGGACCAGGATCCGGAATCGGCGCGGGCGGCTTGGCCGGCTCGGTCAGGTTCTCCGCCACCTCATCGGGGATCTCGGTATCGATCTCCTCGTCGGCCATGTCGGAGTCGTTGAGCGGCGCCTGGTCACCACCCAGCCACCAGGCCAGGGGTACCGTCGTGTCGGGTGCGGAAGAAAGCAACAGGTTCATGCCAAGCTCCTATGAGGGGTAGGTCTTGAGCATTAGTAGGCGGTCAGCCGCAGAGGTTGCAGCGAAGCCGTGACCGCACGTCGTCATGGCATCGCTCGTGGCGAGGCCCTGGCCAGAGCAACGCCCAAGGCCAGACTCGATCAGGAATCTGCCTTGGCACAATCGGCCAGGCAAAAAGCCGGCGCTTGACTAGACTCCAGATATCCTCCATTCCTGGAACGCCGCCTATGGATACGCCGACCCGTCCAGCCAACGATGCCTATCTGCTCGCCGTCGTCTCAGAAGATGAATTGCTGCTGCAAGCCCTGGTGCGCGAGGTGCTCAAGCAGGAAGGCTTCCAGGTGGAAACCTTCGGGACCGCCGATGCCGCCCTGCAGTTTCTGGAACTGCACTGGCAGCAGGTGAACGTAGTGGTGTCGAACGTACGAATGCCTGGGGTGATCGATGGCATCCAGCTGGCCAAGATCGTCACCGAGCGCTGGCCCGCGGTGCCCTTCGTGCTGATGTCAGGCTATGCCGGCCTGAGAAACGACGTGCCACCCGGCGTGCCCTTCCTGCATAAACCCTGGACCCTCGATCAGCTGACCGAGGCCGTCTGGAAGGTCGTCCCGCTACCGGCGCCTTAAGTCGCCATGGACAGGGATGTCCGCCGACCCGTTGACGGGGAACCGAACGCTCAAGGCATCTGTATCAGCAGGACAGATGTCGCAGGTTAGGAAATGACCAAGTCCCCTACTGCATGGCATCGCCAAGGTGAGCCCGCAGACATCGGCTGCTGCCAGGCAGGCGTTCGTGCACAGAATACGGCCATCAGAGGCGGGCGCGGACGAGAAAGAACGTGGCCCTTACGGCCGGCAGTTGCCCACTGCGATGGCAAAGGGCACCCATCCCAGGTGGCAATGGTCACCATCATCTTTATCACTCACTTAACCTCTGATGCGAATTAAGGCGCCTTCCTGCCGATGAGCACCGTATCGGCTTGCAAAGGAACAAGAGAGCCTTTCAGACGAAGTTCGTTGACGGCATACAACACCATGACATTGAGTGCCTCACTATTCAGTACCGTGCGTTTGGCAATGAGGCGCGATACCTTCGCTGGCACCTTGGGATCCAAAAGCGTCAGCAAGACGTCTTCACCCCGGTATTCGATGAAATGCTTCACCGGAGGATCCAGCATCTCCAACGCTTCTTTTAACCTGTTCATGGGACTCCCGGGTGAAACTACCGATACGTCTCATCCTTTGACATATATCTCGCAACGCTGTCGTTGACCACCCATCCGACACTTCGGGTTTAAACTCTTTCCTAACGGTGGCAAAACGATCGCCGGATACCGATCAGCCCGTACCGGAGGAAGTCGCATGAACGAACAGGACCGAAAGCATGGCCTGCTGCTACTGGAGCGATACGCCGCGGAACAGGATGCGATCAACCAGCTACTGCGACAGATATACGAATGCCACGGAACCGATGACTCAGAAGCGCTCAGGGACATGCTGACGCTGTGCATCGCAGAGATACAGGACCGCCAGACCACCGTTCAAAGTGCGTTTCGCTTTTTACTCGACCTACAAGACAAGCCAGTTATCAAATAGCGAAGCGGCACTTACGATTACCTTCCACTCAAACTCCTTGCTGTTTAGCCGCTTCGTTTAATACAGACCAATAGTGGAATCAGAGAACCACATTCTTTACTGCCGTTACTTCCCAATAGTGCCGATTGCATCACCCTTCAAGATAGGGCTCTGGAGTTTCAGAAAGACGTCCTCGTTATTGACGATAGAAGGCACATTTAGCCCAATCCAAAGGAAAGCACTCTTCGGGCAGCTGAAAGCGTCAAAAAGCCTCTTCATGCTGGTGCATTACCTGCCGCTGTTCGTGAAAGAGCCCAACACGTCGGCTGGGCTCTATCGGGACTCAGGGGATTACCGAGGCGCTGGTTCCTGGTCGTCGCTTTCGCCAGGCACCGGCGTCGAGGGCTCGTCAGGATCGAGCACAGACTGATCGGTGCCATCCGTATCGGCAGGCTCCGGTAGCTCAGCCGGAGCGGGCTCTATGGCCTGCCCACCTTGCTCCCCAGCCAGCTGGACGTCGATCCCGAACATCGACCTTGCGATCATTCCGGGAGCCTGTGGCCAGCTGAATCTTTGCCAATGAGTGGTCGTTGTGATCATGGGTCACCTCGCAGTGAGGCCAATAGTGGCCTCACTGTATTGGAGACGCGCAAGGAGGTACCTGTTCAGTGGCCACTATGACCGATGGTCCCGAGGCTCAAGGCACCTGCTTTTCATTCCTGGCAGCGGTGAGCGACCGTTCCGCCAGCGCCTGCTGGCGTTGCTTCGCCATCTTCTGCATCCGCAGCTCGGCATTGCGGGCCTGTATCTCTTCCAGCGTGGGCGGCAACTGCTCCCGCGGCGCTCCAGCATCTATTCGGCTCTTCGTCTGCTCGGACATATCTGCTCCTGGGATGGCTGCATCGGTGCAGCATGAGAAGCGTGCGGGTGATCGCCGTTCACTGGCCATCATCACCAGCGGTCCGAAGATCATGCGACCCAGGGCGAGTCGGAGCAGCGCTCCGGTACCCACGGCGGCCTTATCACCGCTGGCGGACCTATGCGACAATGAACGCAATGTCCGGCATGAGCTTCGGCCTCATCGCCCTACAGCTGGGAAACCCTCCTCCAGATTTTTTCTTTCCACCTACGCTCGCTGGATCGGCACAGGTTCAGCTCCGAGCGAGATAGCCAAGCTCGGCGTCGGTATCGAATCGATACCGTCAGCTCTCGCGACGCCTTTAGTCCCTGATAGGTACCCCCTTGATCTCCACCGCTAACATCACCATGCAGTTTGGCGCCAAGCCGCTGTTCGAGAACGTGTCCGTCAAATTCGGCAACGGCCATCGCTACGGCCTGATCGGCGCCAACGGCTGCGGCAAGTCCACCTTCATGAAGATTCTCGGGGGTGACCTCGAGCCCACCGGCGGCCAGGTGATGCTCGAACCCAATGTGCGCCTGGGCAAGCTGCGCCAGGACCAGTTCGCCTACGAAGACTGCACCGTCATCGATACCGTGATCATGGGCCACGCCGAGTTGGCCAAGGTCAAGGCCGAGCGCGACCGCATCTACTCCCTGCCGGAAATGAGCGAAGACGACGGCATGGCAGTGGCCGAACTGGAAGTGCAGTTCGCCGAATACGATGGCTACACCGCCGAAGCGCGGGCGGGCGAGCTGCTGCTCGGCCTGGGCATCCCGCAGGACCAGCACTTTGGCCCCATGAGCGCCGTCGCCCCCGGTTGGAAGCTACGGGTACTGCTGGCCCAGGCACTGTTCTCCGATCCGGAGCTGCTGCTGCTCGACGAACCGACCAACCACCTGGATATCAACACCATCCGTTGGCTGGAAGGCATCCTGGTCGCGCGCAACAGCACCATGATCATCATCTCCCACGACCGCCACTTCCTGAACAGCGTCTGCACCCACATGGCCGACCTGGACTACGGTGAGCTGCGCCTGTTCCCGGGTAACTACGACGAGTACATGACCGCCGCCACCCAGGCCCGCGAGCGCCTGCTGTCGGACAACGCCAAGAAGAAGGCCCAGATCGCCGAACTGCAGCAGTTCGTCAGCCGCTTCTCGGCCAACGCCTCCAAGGCCAAGCAGGCCACCAGCCGGGCGCGCCAGATCGACAAGATCCAGCTGGACGAGGTCAAGCCGTCCAGCCGCGTCAGCCCCTTCATCCGCTTCGAGCAGAACAAGAAGCTGCACCGCCAGGCGGTGACCCTGGAGAACGTCACTCAAGGCTTCGACGGCACCCCGCTGTTCAAGCGCCTGGGCCTGCAGATCGAAGCCGGCGAGCGGGTCGCCATCATCGGCCCCAACGGCATCGGCAAGACCACCCTGCTGCGCACCCTGGTGGGTGAGATGGCTCCCCAGAGCGGTGAAGTGAAATGGACCGACAGCGCTGATGTCGGCTACTTCGCCCAGGACCACGCCGAGGATTTCGCCGACGATGCCACCCTGTTCGAGTGGATGGCCCAATGGACCCAGGGCGGCGAGCAAGTGGTGCGTGGCACCCTGGGCCGCATGCTGTTCTCCAGCGACGACATCCAGAAGTCGATCAAGGTCATCTCCGGTGGTGAACAGGGACGCATGCTGTTTGGCAAACTGATCCTGAAGAAGCCCAACGTGCTGGTGATGGACGAGCCCACCAACCACCTGGACATGGAGTCCATCGAGGCGCTGAACCTGGCCCTGGAAAACTATCCGGGCACCCTGATCTTCGTCAGCCACGACCGCGAATTCGTGTCCTCCCTGGCCACCCGCATCCTCGACATGAGCGAGAGCGGTGTGGTGGATTTCAGCGGCAGCTATGACGATTACCTGCGCAGCCAAGGCATCAACGGCTAAGCCCGAGGTCCGTGTAGTGGGTCCTGATACCCACTACACGGTTAAAATAGATGGTGCCCTAAGCAGTTACCCTAGGTATCATTTCGCACCGAAACGGGTACTCGACCAGGATCGCCGCGATCAATACCTATCGTTTGCGCCGGGAGACCAGGGGTCTCCTGCCACGTCTCGTAACACGTAGCGCCCCCTTCCGGCACGCTCGACGGGCTCCCTGTCGCATCCTGGCCGCCCCGCCTGGCATCGGCCTCCGCCGATCCACCAGGACATTTGGCTCCAACTCAATAAATCAGAACATTGCCGGACGGCCGCTGTCGCAACTGACTGCCATGCCCTACCGGTTGCTCACCCCTGCTCGGCCCTTTGCGGCCAGCTCGGGGTTGCCCAACTCGAGGTCGGGCTCCGACGCCCGATCTCCCTCAGGTGTAAAGCGAGACACTGTCTCAGGAGTACGATGAATGCACAGTGGTAACGAAGAGTCGGATTTCGTTTTCGTCGGCGCGGGAATCATGAGTGCGACCCTGGCGGTCATGCTCAAGGAGCTGGAGCCCACGAGTACCGTCGAGGTACTCGAACTGCTCGACGTAGGCGCGGCGGAGAGTTCCAACCCCTGGAACAACGCCGGAACCGGCCATGCGGCCCTCTGCGAGTTGAACTACACGCCCGAAAAGGCGGACGGCAGCATCGACGTCACCAAGGCCCTCAGCATCAACGGCATGTTCGAGGCTTCCAGGCAGTTCTGGTCCTACCTGGTCGAGGAAGGCCACTTCGGTTCGCCGCGCGCCTTCATCAGCCCCGTGCCACACATGTCCTTCGTGCATGGCGCCAAGGACATCGCCTTCCTGCGCAAGCGCTATGAGGCCCTCAAGGACCACGCCTGCTTCGACGGCATGGAATATTCCGAGGACCACGCCAAGCTGCGCGAGTGGATGCCCCTGGTGATGGAAGGCCGGCCAGCTACCGAAGCCGTGGCGGCGACCCATGTGGCCGGTGGTACCGACGTCAATTTCGGCGCCCTGACCATGAGCCTGCTGGGTCACCTGCAGACCCGCCCCGGCACCCAGGTCCGCTACAACCAGAAGGTGGTGGACCTGACCCGCGAAGCGGATCAGCGTTGGCGCCTGACCATCGAGGACAGTCGCTCCGGTGCTACCCGCACGCTGATCGCCAAGTTCGTCTTCCTCGGCGCCGGTGGCGCGGCCCTGCCGCTGCTGCAGAAGTCCGGCATCCCCGAAGGCGCCGGCTACGGTGGATTCCCGGTGAGCGGCCAATGGCTGCGCTGCGACGATCCGCACATCGTCGAACGGCACCAGGCCAAGGTCTACGGCCTGGCCGGGGTCAACTCCCCGCCGATGTCGGTACCGCACCTGGACACCCGCGTGGTGGATGGCAAGAAGTCGTTGCTGTTCGGACCCTTCGCCGGTTTCACCACCAAGTTCCTCAAGCGCGGTTCCTTCCTCGACCTGCCCAAGTCGATCAAGTCGGGCAATATCGGCCCCATGCTCGCCGTGGCGCGGGACAACATGCCGCTGACCCGCTACCTGGTCGGCCAGGTCCTGCAGTCCTTCGACCAGCGCGTCGAAGAGCTGCGCGCCTTCTACCCGGCCGTGCGCAAGCAGGACTGGCGCCTGGAAGTGGCCGGCCAGCGGGTGCAGATCATCAAGAAGGACCCGCAGAAAGGCGGCATCCTGCAGTTCGGCACCGAGATCGTCGCTTCCGGTGACGGTACCATCGCCGCCCTGCTGGGCGCCTCTCCAGGTGCTTCCACCTCGGTGTCCATCATGCTGACCCTGGTCGAGCGCTGTTTCCCGAGCCGCTACCAGAGCGAAGAGTGGCAGGCCAAGCTGCGCAAGATGTTCCCCTCCTTTGGTCACAAGCTGGCCGAAGAGCCGGAGCTGCTGCGGGAAGTGCGGGAGCGCACCACCCGCGTACTGCAACTCGACCAGCCGGCGTGATACCCAAGGTGCCGAACCGGAAGTGGTCCGGCGCCTCCTTTCCCCGCGAGCCTGCTCCAGCGCCCTAGTGGCTTCCTCTCCCCCTGGGAGAGGACTGGGGTGAGGATCCTCCCCAGCCCCGACGACCCGCGACCTAATCCCCCAGCGCCGCGCCCTCGCGCCGCGGATCGGCGCCACCCTGCCAACCTGATCCCACCCGGCGAATGACCTGGATGCCACTGGTCATCTCGTCTTCGCGCACCTGATGCCCACGCTGCTCCAGCGCCTGGCGCAAGGCCGGCGTGGTCTCGCCGCGCTCCAGCTCGGTGGGGCCGTTACGGCTGCCGAAATTCGGCAAACCCGCCGCCGTCTGGGGATCCAGCTGCCAGTCCAGCAAACCAACCAGCGTCTTCACCACATAGCCGGCGATCTGGGAGCCACCCGGCGACCCCAGAGCCGCTACCAGGTCGCCGCTCTGGCGATCGAACACCAGGGTGGGCGACATGGTCGAGCGCGGGCGCTTGCCCGGTTCGACCCGATTGGCCACTGGCAAACCCTTCTCGCGAGGCACGAAGGAAAAGTCCGTCAGCTGGTTGTTGAGCATGAAGCCCTTCACCATCAGGTGGGAGCCGAAGTAGCTCTCTACCGTGGTCGTCATGGACAGCGCGCCACCCCAGGCATCCGCAGCGACCACCTGGGAGGTGGAGATGCGCAGCGGTGAACGATCCGGCGCCCAGGCCAGGGTCGGCCCCGGCGGCGTACCCGGGGCGGCCTTGCCCAGGCTGCGCTCGCCTACCTGCTGAGCGCGACTGGCCAGATACCCTGAATCAAGCAGGCCGCTGACGTTGACCGGCACCAGATCCGGGTCCGCCACGTATTGGGCGCGATCGGCATAGGCCAGGCGTTCGGCCTCACTGATCAGGTGCACGGCTTCTGGTCTGGGCTCCTGCGCCGCCGGCAGCGCGGTTGGCACCGGGCGCAAGGGAGCCAGGGCCCAGGCCGGGTCGCGCGCCTCCAGCGCCTGGAGAATGCCGAGCGTCTGGGCCACGGTGATACCACCGGCCGGCGGCGGCATGCCGCAGACGCGCCAGCGTTGGTAGTCGGTGCACAGCGGCGTGCGGACCTTGGCGCGATAACCGGCAAGGTCCTTGAGGCTCAGGCTACCGGGATTGGGACTCCCCTGTACCGCTGTGGCGATGGCTTTGGCCAGGTCGCCGCGATAGAGCGCGGCCGCACCCTCCTTGGCAATCAGCGCCAGGGTATCGGCCAACTCAGGGTTACGCAGGCGGGTTCCCACCGGCTTCACCTGGCCTTGGGCATCGAGATAGAGCGCAGCCATGCCGGGCGATTGCCTAAGGAAGGGATCGTGGAGGAGCTGGTTGTGCAACCGTGGCGACAGCGGAAAGCCTTCCCGCGCCAGGCGAATGGCCGGCTCGAACAGGCTTTGCCAAGCCAGCTTGCCATGGTCGCGATGGGCGAGCTCCAGGGCGCGCAATACCCCCGGCACGCCCACCGAACGACCACCGATGCGGGCCTCTTCGAAGGCCATGGGGCTGCCATCCGCGTGCAGGAAGAGATTTTCCGTGGCGCCTGCGGGCGCCGTCTCGCGACCGTCGTAGGCCTGGACCCGGTGACCGTCCCAATAGAGCAGGAAAGCACCGCCGCCGATACCCGAGGACTGGGGCTCGACCAGGGTCAGAACCGCCTGCATGGCGATGGCGGCATCGATGGCCGAACCACCTCGGCGCAGGATCTCGCGCCCCGCCTCGGCGGCGAGGGGATTGGCCGCTGCCGCCATCTGCCGGGTGGCTTCACTGGCCGTCAGCCCGCTCCGGTAACCAGAACCGGCCTCGGGAGCCGTGGGCAAGGGGGTTTCGCGACTCTGGCTACAGGCGGCCAGGATCAGGGACAAGAACAGTGGCGTGAGGATCGTTCGAGGGGTTCGCAACATGGGGCTCCTGGGCAACGGGCGGCATTCGCCCGCAAGCCTAGCCCATCACCTGCATCGGTGCCGCTTGCCTGACCTCAGAGCGGCAGGTGACGGTGCAGAAAGCCGCCGCAGAGCACATCCAGCCACAGCAACTGATGCAGGGCGACGATGGCGAAGAACACCAGGCGAAAACTCAGCTTGACCGTCTTGTGGCGAAACCGCTGCTGGGCGATCAGGGCGCCCGGCCAGCCGCCGAGCAGCTCGCCCAGGTGCAGGACCCGCTCCGGCACCCGCCAGCCCTTGTCGCGTGCGCGTTGCTTGTCATGCTTGTAGAGCAGGTAGGTAACGATGCTGGCGATCAGGTATAGCGGCAGTGGCCAGAGCACGCCGCGGCCGAAGGCCAGGGACAGCATGCCGACCAGGGGCAGGATGAAGACTGCGATCTGCAGCAGCGCCAGCATGTCCTGACGGGCGATGGCCGCGCGCTGTTGATAGGGCGTCGGTGCGGACGCCCGCTTGGCGGTCTTGGGCGTAGCGGACTGCGCAGATGCACGAGCCGGCTTGCGCCGGCTCTGCTGTTCCTTCTCGGGTTTCACCCGGCCGCCTTGGCCGCATGCCAGTCGATCCAGCCGAACTGCCAGGTGGCCAGAATCAGCAGTCCGAAGACGATACGGTACCAGCCGAAGACCACGTAGCTGTGATTGCCGATGAACTTCAGCAGCGCCTTCACCGCCAGCATGGCGAAGATGAAGGAGGTGACGAAACCAACCGCGAAGATCATGGCGTCGCTAGGGACGAACATGTGGCGGTACTTGTAGACCGAATAGACCGTCGCGCCGACCATGGTGGGCATGGCCAGAAAGAAGGAGAACTCGGTGGCAGCCTTGCGCGACAGGCCGAACAACAGGCCGCCGATGATGGTCGAGCCGGAACGGGAGGTGCCCGGAATCATAGCCAGGCACTGGGCGAAACCGACCTTGAGGGCGTCGTGCCAGCGCATGTCGTCCACTTCTTCCACGCGGATGCGGTGCTTGCGCTTTTCCGCCCAGATCATGATCACGCCGCCGATCACCAGGGCGAAGGCCACGGTGATGGGGTTGAACAGGTACTCGTGGATCAGGTCGCCCAGGATCACACCCAGCACCGCCGCCGGCAGGAAGGCCACGATCAGGTTGCCGGTGAACCGCTGCGCATAGGATTTGCGCGGCAGGTCGGTAACGATCTCGAAGACCTTGAAGCGGTACTCCCAGACCACGGCCAGGATGGCCGCCAGCTGAATCACGATGTTGAAGGCGATGACGGTATCGCCGCGAAAGCCGATCAGGTCAGCCACCACGATCTGGTGGCCGGTACTGGAAACCGGCAGGAATTCGGTGATGCCCTCGACGATCCCCAAAATCAGCGCCTGCAAGGCACTCCATAGGTCCATGGTATTACTCCATCCAAGTGAAACATTTGCAGGTAGCCGGGTCCGAAGACGCCGGCGGCAACGGGGTTCGAACCGTGACGCTCCGCAGGGCGTGGCCCTTCGCGGTACCCAGGACAGCTCATGCTGTAGCGGCCGCCCGGCACCTTACCAGAGCGAGACCGGTTGAAGAGACCGATAGACGGCCATTAGGTGCCGTACAATGACGAATTGAATCTTTCCGGATGTGAAGCATGTCGTTTCTGGAGTCACTCACCACCCTGCTGGGCATGTCGCCCGTGGAGCTGCTGGCCGCCGTTCTCGGGGTGATCGCCGTCTGGCTGACGGTCCGCCAGAACATCTGGGCCTGGCCCATAGGCCTGGTGATGGTGGTGCTCTACGTCTGGATCTTCTACGACGTCAAACTCTATTCCGACATGCTGCTGCAGTGCGTCTATGCGGTGCTGCAGCTCTACGGCTGGTGGCAGTGGCTGCGTGGCGGCCAGCAACATCAGGGTCGGGTGGTCAGCTCGCTCACCGCCAAGCCGTTGCTGGCCGGCCTCCTGGCGGGTGCGCTGGGTAGCCTTGCACTCGGCTATCTCATGGGCACCCACACCGACGCCGCCCTGCCCTGGCTGGACGCGGCGCTCACCGGCTTCAGCCTGGTCGCCCAATTCTGGATGGCGCAGAAGCGGCTGCAGTGCTGGATGCTGTGGTTCGTGCTGGACGTCATCTATGTGGGCCTCTTCTATTACAAGGGCCTCTACCCCACCGCGCTTCTCTATGCGGTCTTTGTCGCCCTGGCCGCCTACGGCTGGCTCGACTGGCGCCGCGCCCTGGCGAGCCCTCGATGAAGGTGGTGGTGCTGACCGGCCCCGAGTCGAGTGGCAAATCCTGGCTGACGACAGTCCTCGCCGAGCGATTCGGCGGTGTCCGGGTCGATGAGTACGTCCGCGAATACTGCGAGCGGCACGGCACCGACACCACCCTGGCGGACGTGGAAGTCATCGCCCGCGAGCAATTGCGCCGCGAAGACCAGGCGCGGGCCGCCACGCCGGCCCTGCTGCTGCTCGACACCCATCTGCTCAGCAACCTGCTCTGGAGTCGCCTGCTGTTCGGCGACGCGCCTGCCTGGCTGGAACCCGCGCTGCTGGCCCGCCGCTACGACCTGCACCTGCTGCTCGACCCCCGCGATGTGGCCTGGCAGGACGACGGTCAGCGCTGCCAGCCGGATCTTGCCCAGCGCCTGGCATTCTTCGCCCACTGCCGGGACTGGCTGCGGGCGCATCGCCAGCCGGTCCTGGAAATCTCCGGCGATTGGGCCGAGCGGCAACAGGCCGCGCTGGCCGCGGTGAGCCGATTGCTGCACGAGTCCTGACCCGCCGGTAGAATGACGCCCTGTACCGGAGAACGCCATGCACGACGACGATGCCTCTTTCGCTGACTTCACCCGCGGGATCCGTCCGCTCAAGCAGGATCGCGCCGACACCGGCAAGCCACGCGCCGACCTCGGCCAGGTCGCCCAGCGCCGCGCCGATGCGACCAGAACCACGACCGCGATCCGGGTCGACGGCCTGAGCGATGCCTTCGTCATCGACGTGGGCGCCGAGGACGAACTCTACTGGGGCCGTGACGGACTGCAGGACAGCCAGTTGCGCCGCCTCAAGGGGGGGCAGATCCCCTTCGAAGGTAGCCTGGACCTGCACGGCATGACCGTGGAGAAGGCGCGCGAAACCCTCTGGGACTTTCTCGCCGAGGCGACCCGCCTGGAAATCCGTTGCGTGCGGGTCACCCACGGCAAGGCCGCGCGCACGGATGGCCGCCGGCCGCTGATCAAGAGTCACGTCAACACCTGGTTGCGCCAGCACCCCCAGGTGCTGGGTTTCACGTCCTGCCTGCCGCGCCATGGCGGGACCGGCTCGCTTTATGTCTTGCTCAAGCGCACCATGCTAGAAGGTCGCGACGAGTGATCCTGTGACTCGGGTGACGTCTCATCCGAGCGCTCTCTTCCTTATCGACAAACAGGAACCCAAATGTCTCTCGAACAGCACTACTCCTCGATCCTGACCGGACTCGGCGAAGACATCAGCCGGGAGGGGCTGGTGGACACGCCCAAGCGGGCGGCCAAGGCCATGCAGTATCTCTGCCGCGGCTACAACCAGACGCTGGAAGAAGTGGTGGGCGACGCCCTCTTCACCTCGGACAACAGCGAGATGGTGCTGGTGAAGAACATCGAGCTGTATTCCCTGTGCGAGCACCACATGCTGCCCTTCATCGGCAAGGCCCATGTCGCCTACATGCCCAAGGGCAAGGTACTGGGCCTGTCCAAGGTCGCACGAGTGGTCGACATGTTCGCCCGCCGCCTGCAGATCCAGGAAAACATGACCCGGCAGATCGCCGAGGCCATCGAGCAGGTCACCGGCGCGGCAGGTGTCGCCGTGGTGATCGAGGCACAACACATGTGCATGATGATGCGCGGCGTGGAAAAGCAGAACTCGTCCATGGTCACCTCGGTGATGCTCGGCCAGTTCCGCGCCAACGATGCCACCCGCGCGGAATTCCTCGGCCTGATCAATCGCTGAGACCGCTGCGACGTCCGCTATCCTGAAGGGTCGAAACCTCGATCCTTCAGGAGACTCCCACACCATGCCGGACGTCCATAGCCTTACCCTGCTCAGGGCGCAGCCCGAACGCTCTCTGGCGCTGGGCGCCCATCTGCTGGATCTGGCCACCCTGGCCGTGACGGATGCGGGATGCCTGGACTACCGGGTATTCCAGGGCGGTGAAGACCGCGATCTCTGGGTGATCCAGGCCCGCTGGGCCTCGGTCGCCGCCCAGGACGATCACTTCAACCAGCCGCATACCCTCGCCTTTCTGAACGAGTTGCCCAAGCTGGCGGACGAGGTGGATCTGTATCCGCTGGAGCCCAAAAAGCCTACGGCTGAGCTTTGACGAGAGGCTGCCAGGCTTGCGATAAAGCGTAGGTTGGGCTGAGACGGCTTTATCGTCGAAGCCCAACGGGGCCGGCGCCAAGGCAGGAGCTGTTGGGCTTTGCTGGGCTCAGCCCAACCTACGACTTGATTGACCTTTTACGGCCATGGCGATCTGCAGACGCGGCCGGTCCCGAAAAGGTACCACCGTCGTAGGGTGGACAACGGCGCAGCCTTGTCCACGAACGAGCATCGGCATCAGGTGGAAAACGCTACGCGGTTTTCCACGCTACGGGCTGGACGCAATCGCGGCCATGGGCCGCTCCTACATTTGTTCGGTGTACCTGTAGGAGCGGCCCATGGCCGCGATAAACGAGAGCAAAGGCACAGCAGTGCGGACCGCGATAGTCGCGATCAACTGCAACTCAATACTCGGACAGCGCAAAGCTCGTCAGGGCGAAGGTGGGAATGCCTGCCGCTTCCAGGCGCTTGGAGCCACCTAGCTCAGGCAGGTCGACGATGGCGGCGGCTTCATGGACCTCGGCACCCAGGCGCTTGATCAGGTTGCCAGCGGCGACCAGGGTGCCGCCAGTGGCGATGAGGTCGTCCACCAGGAGCACCGAATCACCGGCGCCGACGCTGTCCTTGTGCACCTCGATCACCGAGTCGCCGTATTCGGTGCTGTAGACCTCGGTCAGCAGCTCCGCCGGCAGTTTGCCCTGCTTGCGAAACAGCACCAGTGGTTTGCCCAGTTCATAGGCCAGGATCGGGCCGATGAGGAATCCGCGCGCATCCAGCGCCCCGACGTGGCTGAAGGACGCCGAGCGATAGCGTTCCAGCAGTGCCTCCATGACGGCACGCAGGCCTTCGGGCGACTGGAACAGCGGCGTGATGTCCCGAAAGATCACCCCCGGCCTGGGAAAATCGGGCACGGCGCGGATGAGGGATTTCAGGGCGGATTCGGAAAAGGACATGGCAGAGACTCTCGGGCGTCGGGCGCCTGGTTGAACACGATTGCACAGTATACCGGGGCCTGCCCAGCCAGGGCCAACCAGCCGTCCCTGGAAGCTGAATCGATTCATGTAGTGACTTCCGTTGACAGCTACCAACGAAGCGGACATCCTCCTTTCCGCGCAAACGTTTGCGCGACCACAAGAACCATAAGAATTCGGAGATCCCCTATGCTGGCCTTTCGCCCTGCCCGCCTGCTGGCGGCTATCGCTCTCACCTCCGCTTCGCTGATCCTGCCGCTCACCGCCAGTCATGCCACGGCCGCCGAAAAGCCCAAGGTCGCGCTGGTCATGAAGTCCCTCGCCAACGAATTCTTCCTGACCATGGAAGACGGCGCCAAGACCTACCAGAAAGCGCATTCCGCGGACTTCGACCTGATCTCCAACGGGATCAAGGACGAGACCGATACCTCCAGCCAGATCCGCATCGTCGAGCAGATGATCGTCTCCAAGGTCGATGCCCTGGTCATCGCGCCGGCCGACTCCAAGGCCCTGGTTCCGGTGCTGAAGAAAGCCAGCGACGCCGGTATCAAGGTGGTCAACATCGACAACCGCCTGGATCCCGAGGTGCTCAAGTCCAAGGCCCTGGACATTCCCTTCGTCGGCCCCGACAACCGCAAGGGCGCACGCCTGGTGGGCGAATACCTGGCCAAGCAGCTCAAGCAGGGTGACCAGGTCGGCATCATCGAGGGCGTCTCCACCACCACCAACGCCCAGCAGCGCACCGCGGGCTTCAAGGACGCCATGGAAGCGGCCGGCATGAAGATCGTCGGCGTGCAGTCCGGCAACTGGGAGATCGACAAGGGCAACGCTGTCGCCGCGGCCATGCTCAACGAATACCCGGACCTGAAGGCCCTGCTGGCGGGCAACGACAGCATGGCGCTGGGCGCCGTCTCCGCCGTGCGCGCCGCTGGCAAGAAAGGCCAGGTGCAGGTGGTCGGCTACGACAACATCAAGGCCATCAAGCCGATGCTCAAGGACGGTCGCATCCTCGCCACCGCCGACCAGTACGCCGCCAAGCAGGCCGTGTTCGGTATCGAGGCCGCGCTCAAGCTGGTCAAGAGCGAGCCCACCGGTGCCAAGGACGGGGTGATCGAGACGCCGGTCGAACTCGTCACCCAGCCCTGATCCGAGGAGAACCCCATGTCGTCCGAGGTCATCCTCAGCGCCCGTGGCATCGGCAAGACCTATGCCCAGCCGGTACTCGGCGGCGTGGACCTGGAATTGCGCGCCGGCCAGGTGCTGGCGCTCACCGGGGAAAACGGCGCCGGCAAGAGCACCCTGTCCAAGATCCTCTGTGGCCTGGTGCAGCCCACCACCGGTGAGCTGAGCTTCCTCGGCCGCCCCTATGCACCGGGTAGCCGCCGCGAAGCGGAAGCCCAGGGTGTGCGGATGGTCATGCAGGAGCTCAATCTGCTGCCTACCCTCACCGTGGCGGAAAATCTCTTTCTCGACCGCCTGCCCCGCCGTTTGGGCTGGATCGACCGGCGCCAGCTGCGCGAACAGGCGCGGCTGGCCATGGCCCAGGTCGGTCTGGAGTCCATTGATCCCGACACCCCCATCGCGGAGCTCGGTGTAGGTCACCAGCAGATGGTGGAAATCGCCCGCAACCTGATCGGCGATTGCCGGGTGCTGATCCTCGACGAGCCTACCGCCATGCTCACCTCCCGCGAGGTGGAGCTGCTGTTCGAGCAGATCGAGCGCCTGCGCGCCCGAGGCGTGGCGCTGGTCTACATCTCCCATCGCCTGGAAGAACTCAAGCGTATCGCCCAGCAACTGGTGGTGCTGCGCGACGGCCGCCTGGTGGCCGATGCGCCCATGGCGCACTACGGCATCGACGAGATCGTCAGCCTCATGGTGGGTCGCGATCTTGGCGAACACCTGGACATGGGCGAGCGCCGCTTCGGGCCACCGCTGCTGGAAGTCCAGGGCCTGAATCGCGCGGACAAGGTGCGCGACGTCTCCTTCAGCGTCCGCGCGGGCGAGATCTACGGTATCTCCGGCCTCATCGGCGCCGGTCGCACCGAATTGCTGCGCCTGATCTTTGGTGCCGACCGTGCCGACTCCGGCGCGGTGCGCCTGGCTGGCAAGCCGGTCGACCTGGGCTCGCCGGCCAAGGTGGTGCGCCAGGGCATCGCCCTCATCACCGAGGATCGCAAGGGCGAAGGGCTGCTTCTCAGCCAGCCGATCAGCGCCAATATCGCCCTCGGCAATATGGCCAAGGTCGCCCGGCAGGGCGTGGTCAGCGGCGCCCGCGAGGCAGCCCTGGCCGAGCGCCATATCAAGAGCCTGCGCATCCGCTGCAACGATGGCACCCAGCCGGTGGGCGAGCTCTCCGGCGGCAACCAGCAGAAGGTGGTGATCGGGCGTTGGCTCGAACGCGACTGCCAGGTGCTGCTGTTCGACGAACCCACGCGCGGCATCGACGTCGGTGCCAAATTCGAGATCTATGGCCTGCTGGCCGAACTCACCCGCCAGGGCAAGGCCCTGGTGGTGGTCTCCAGTGACCTGCGCGAGCTGATGCTGATCTGCGATCGCATCGGCGTGATCTCTGCCGGGCGCCTGGAAGCCACCTTCGAACGCCATGACTGGGATCAGGAGCGGCTGCTGGCCGCCGCCTTCGCCGGCTATCGCTCGCGCGAAGCCCTGCTGGAAGAACCTGTCCCGCCGCAACCCCTTTCTCAGGAAGCCATTCGATGAGCAGCCTTCCCGTCACCTCTTCCCGGCGTGCCTTCGGCCTGGGCCTGGGCACCTACATCGGCCTGGCCGCTGCCCTGCTGGCCATGATCGTGCTGTTCTCCCTGATGAGCAGCCACTTTCTCTCCTACGCCACCTTCACCACCCTGGCCAACCAGATCCCCGATCTGATGGTGCTGGCGACCGGGATGACCTTCATCCTGATCATCGGCGGCATCGATCTCTCGGTGGGTTCGGTGGTGGCCCTGGCCGCTGCCGTGGTCAGCGTCGCCACCCTGGAGTGGGGCTGGGGCATCCTGCCGGCTGCCGCCCTGGGCATGCTCTGCGCGGCCCTGACCGGCACCCTCACTGGCAGCGTGACCGTCGCCTGGCGCATCCCGTCCTTCATCGTCTCCCTGGGCGTACTGGAGATGGCGCGTGGTGTGGCCTACCAGCTGACCGATTCGCGCACCGCCTACATCGGCGATGCCTATGCCTGGCTGTCGACGCCCGTCGCCTTCGGCATCTCGCCGTCCTTCGTCATCGCGCTGCTGGTGATCGTGGTCGCGCAGCTGCTGCTGACCC
Organism: Pseudomonas sp. Marseille-Q7302; assembly: GCF_965111925.1. Classification (NCBI taxonomy): domain Bacteria; kingdom Pseudomonadati; phylum Pseudomonadota; class Gammaproteobacteria; order Pseudomonadales; family Pseudomonadaceae; genus Pseudomonas; species Pseudomonas sp. Marseille-Q7302. The sequence goes on from NZ_CBCOPK010000001.1 coordinate 2,553,200, forward strand.
GTTCGGTGCTCGGCCGCTACCTGATCGCCATCGGCACCAACGAGGAAGCGGTCCGCCTCGCGGGGATCAACCCCAAGCCCTACAAGATCATCGTCTTCGCCCTGATGGGCCTGCTGGCGGGCCTGGCCGCGCTGTTCCAGATATCGCGCCTGGAAGCCGCCGACCCCAATGCCGGCGTCGGCCTGGAACTGCAGGTGATCGCCGCCGTGGTGATCGGCGGGACCAGCCTCATGGGCGGCCGTGGCTCGGTGATCAGCACCTTCTTCGGCGTGCTGATCATCTCGGTGCTGGCCGCGGGCCTGGCCCAGATCGGCGCCAGCGAACCGACCAAGCGCATCATCACCGGCGCGGTCATCGTCGTCGCGGTGATCCTCGACACCTACCGTAGCCAGCGCGCCAAGAGACAGGGCTGATGGCGACCATCAAGGATGTCGCCGCGCGCGCCGGCATCTCCTACACCACGGTCTCCCATGTGGTGAACAACAGCCGCCCGGTGAGTCCGGGCGTGCGGGAAAAGGTCGAGGCGGCCATCGCCGAGTTGGGCTACGTGCCCAGCGGCGTGGCCCGCTCACTGCGCAGCCGCGCCACCGGCACCTTTGGCGTGCTGGTGCCCAATGCGGTGAACCCCTATTTCGCCGAACTGGCACGCGGCATCGAAGATCACTGCGAGCGCCAGGGCTACAGCGTCATCCTCTGCAATTCCGATGACGATGCGGACAAGCAGCTGCGCTACCTGCGAGTACTCAAGGAGCGACGGATCGACGGTCTGGTGGTCGCCACCGTGGACGGCGATCCGCGCTTCGCCAGGGCCCTGGCCGGCCTGCGCATCCCCCTGGTCCTGGCCGACCGGCCACTGGAAGGCGTCCAGGCCGCGCACATTCGCGTCGATCACCACCAGGGCGGGCTGCTCGCCACCCGCCATCTGCTGGAACTCGGCCACCGCCGCATCGCCTGCATTGGCGGCCCTGGCGACTCTCCGGTCGCCAGCGAGCGTATCACCGGCTACCAGCAGGCCCTGGCGGACGCGGGCGTGCCAGCAGGTACCATCCGGCGCTGCCCCTTCACCGCCGCCGCCGGTCATGCCGCGGCGCGCGAGCTGCTGGCCCAGCAAGAGGGTCCGACCGCGATCTTCGCCGGCAACGACACCATCGCCCTGGGCGTGCTGCGCGCCGCCGCCGAACACGGGCTCAGCGTACCCGGCCAACTCTCGGTAGTAGGCTTCGACGACATCGAACTCAGCCGCTATCTCTACCCTGCCCTGACCACCATCGGCCAGTCGATCCGCGACCTCGGCGAGCGCGCGGCCCAGTTGCTGCTGGCGCGACGCGAGGCGGTCGGCAGCCCTTCCACCCACGACATCGCCGTACCCCGGCTGGTGCTGCGCGAATCCACCGCGGCGCCCCCTGCTCTGGAGACCTCCCATGCACCCTGACGTCGTCGTCATCGGCAGCCTCAACATGGATCTGGTGGTGCGCGCCCCGCGCCTGCCCAAGGGCGGCGAGACCCTCGCCGGCCATGACTTCACCACGGCGCCTGGCGGCAAGGGCGCCAACCAGGCGGTCGCGGCTGCGCGCCTGGGCGCCCGGGTCGCCATGATCGGCTGCGTCGGCGCCGATCCCTATGGAGACTTCCTCACCCGCAGCCTGGTCCAGGAAGGCATCGATTGCCGCGGCGTGTCGGTGGCCGCCGAGGTGCCTACAGGCATCGCCTCGATTCTGGTGGACGACCAGGGCCAGAACGCCATTGTCATCGTCGCTGGCGGCAACGGCGAGCTGTCCGCCGCGCACCTGGAAGAACAGGCGACGCTGCTCGACCAGGCCAAGCTGGTGATCGCCCAGCTGGAGGTTCCGCTGGCCACCGTAGGCGACGCCCTGGCCCGCGCTCATGCCCTGGGCAAGACGGTGATCCTCAATCCAGCACCTGCCACGGGGCCGCTACCAGCCGACTGGTACGCCCATATCGACTATCTGGTGCCCAACGAAAGCGAGGCCAGCCTGCTCACCGGCCTGCCGGTGGACGATCTGCAGCAGGCGGAAGCGGCTGCACGCCAGCTGGTCGCCGCCGGCGCCCGCCAGGTGCTGCTGACCCTGGGCGGCCAGGGCCTGCTGCAGGTCAGCGCCGACAGCTGCCGTCACCACCCGGCCACTCCGGTCAAGGCGGTGGACACCACCGCCGCCGGCGACACCTTTCTCGGTGGCTTCGCGGCAGGTCTCGCCGAAGGCCTGAGTGTCGATGAGGCCATCGCCCTGGGCCAGCAGGCAGCGGCCATCGCCGTTACCCGTCCTGGCGCCCAGCCCTCCATCCCCACTCGCCAGGAGCTCGCCCGGTGAAAAAGACGCCTTTGCTCAATATCGCCCTGTCCCAGGCCGTCGCCAGTCTCGGTCATGGTGATCTGGTGGTCATCGGTGACGCCGGCATGCCCGTGCCGCCCGGTACGCCGCTGGTGGACCTGGCCGTCACGCCTGGCGTGCCCGACTTCCTCAGCGTCCTGCGCGCCCTGCTCAGCGAGATGCAGGTGGAAAGCCATCTGCTCGCCGAGGAGTCCCTCGCCGCCCAACCGCCCGCGCTGGCTGAACTGGAGCGCCTGACCACGGAGGGCGCCCTGGGTACTCGGCACCTGGTCTCCCATGCGGAGATGAAGACCCTGTGTCGCCAGGCGCGGGTCCAGATCCGCACCGGTGAATGCCAGCCCTATACCAACCTGATCCTGGTCGCCGGCGTGGCCTTCTAGCCTGCCGCGGGCAGCAACAGACGCTGGGTTGCCAGCAGCTCCAGGGGCCGGGCGAAGTGATAGCCCTGGGCATGGCGCGCGCCCATGTCCTTGAGCAATTGCAGCGCCTGGGCGTCCTCGACACCCTCGGCGACCACATCCAGCCCCAGGGACTCGGCCATGCGCACGATGGCGCGAACGATGGCGACACTGCGATTGCTTTCCGCCAGGCGCAAGACAAAGGACTTGTCGATCTTGAGGCCACGAAAGCGATATTCGTGGACGTAGCCCAGCGACGAAAAACCTGCGCCGAAATCATCCAGCACCACCGAGACGCCCTGGCGGTCGAGGGCCTCCATGGTGGCCTTGGCCCGCTCAGGCTCGGCCACCAGGGCGCCCTCGGTCAACTCCAGGCAGATGCGCGAAGGTGCCACGCCATGCGCCGCCAGGATGCCCAGCACCTCGTCGGCGAATTCCGGCCGCACGATGCTGTAGCTGGAGCAATTGACGTGCACCACCGGCCAGTGGGCCTGGGCGGGCTCGGCCAGGATGGCGGCGATCCGCGTCAGCATGTAGGTATCCAGGCGCCCGATCAGGCGCAGCCCCTCCAACTCGGTCAGGAAAGCCGCGGGGGCCAGCACGCTGCCGTCAGGCTGACGCCAGCGGATCAGTGCTTCCAGCGCCGCGACCCGCCCGGTCCCCACCTCCACGATGGGCTGGAAGAACGGCTCCAGCTCGTTGCCGTTCTTCAGCGCCTTGCGCAGTGCCCCCTCACGCACCACCTGGTCGGACACCACCTGGCGCAGTTCCTGGTTGAACACCGCGAAGTTGTCGCGCCCACCCTGCTTCACCCGGTACATGGCCGTGTCGGCATCGCGCAGCAGGTCGTCCGGCTGCCGATGCAGCGCGGGATCGGCAACCACGATGCCGATGCTGCAGGAGGCGAACAGACTGTGATCGTCGAACACCAGGGGGCGATCGAAGGCCTCGATGATGCGCTGGGCGATGGCCACCGGCGGTTCCAGACCGCCGCCAGGCACCAGAATGGCGAACTCGTCGCCGCCCAGCCGCGCCAGCAGGTCGGTGTCCCTCAGGCAGCTGGACAGGCGCTCGCCGGCTGCGATCAACAGGAGATCGCCAAAGGGGTGGCCGAACTGATCGTTGATCCTCTTGAAGCGATCCAGATCGAGAAACATCACCGCCAGGCCCGTCCCCTCGCGCTCCAGGGCCGACCAGTGCAGACTCAGGCGCTGCTGGAAGAAGCTGCGATTGGGCAGCCGCGTCAGGGCGTCATGATTGTTCTCGTACAGCAGCCGGGCGTTGGCCTCGTCCAGCGCCCGGGTCCGTTCCTGTACCCGCACTTCCAGGGCATGGCGGGACTGCTGGATCGCCTCGGCGGCGCTGCGCCGTGACAGCGCGGTGTCGATATGGCGCGACACGAACGTCAGCAATTCCTGATCGCGTCGGCTGTAGTAGACGTCTTCTCGATAACTCTGTACCGCCAGCACGCCACGAACGTGCTTGCCATCGTAGAGCGGGATGCCCAGCCAGGACCAAGCCTCAAAGGTACCCGGCACCGGGGTGATTTCTCCCTGGGCGACCAGCAGGCGAGCCTTCTGCCGATCGATGAGACAGGGCCGCCGCTGGCGGATGGTGTATTCCGTGTAACCCCGGCTGCCACGCCGGGCGACCGGCGCCGTGGCGCGGCGCTCGTCGGCGAAATAGGGAAAGCTCACCTCACCCGACGCGTCGTCGTAGAGTGCGATGTAGAAGTTGTGGGCGTAGAGCAGTTCACCGACCACCTGGTGCAGACCGCCTAGCAACTCGGGCATGTCCGTGCTGGCGCTGGAGAGTTCGGCGATGCGAAACAGGGCGGCCTGCAGTTGCTCGGCGCGCTCGCGTTCGGCGATCTGTTCGCGCAGCCGGGCATTGACCTCGGACAGTTCCTGGGTGCGCTGCCCTACCGTGGCCTCCATATCCTCGCGCCGAAGGATGCGATCCAAGGCCATGGCCACGTCGCGCGCGATCACCTGGAACAGCGCCTGGTCCTCGCTGCCGTAGCGCCGCTCACGGTCATAGACCTGCAGGCTGAGCACGCCGAAGGTGCGATCGGTGCCATCCTTGAGCGGGATGCCCATCCAGAATTCGGGGACCGATCCCTGGCAATAATAGGGACCCTGTACCTGAGCGGCTTCGATGGCCTCCTTGGGCAGCAGCAGGGGCACCCCGTGCATGAGCACATAGGCCGTCAGGGAGGGGCGCGTCCGGTCCATGAGCTCGAAGGAGCCTGGCTCTGGCGGGCTTTCATCGCGTTGGTCGAAATAATAGGGATAGTGGATCTGCTCCGAGTCGACATCCTGTAGCGCCAGGCAGAAGTTCTCGGCGTCGATCAGCGTCACCAGCAATTCATGGGTGCGCCGCATGAACAGCTGACGATCCACCGTCGAACTGGCCAGGTAGGTAATATCATAGAGCACCTGCTGAACGGCCTGGGCGCGCTGCAGTTGTAGCTGTTGCAGGACGAAGCCGAACCTGAGGGCCAGGGCGGCGAAATCGGTATGACCGTCAGGGCGCGCAAGGAGCCAGCCCAGGGGCGTCGGCCCGCCTCCCGTCGGCTGGCAGCTGGCCCCTATCTCGGCGCGACGCTGAGTCAGCTCATCGTCATCGAGGACCTGCGGCCAGTCGCTGGCGCCGCTGCCCATGGCCATGCGCGACCAGTTACCCCGCCGCTGATACCAGGCCCAGTCGGCATCCGCTGTCGCCATGCGCAGCTGCGCGATGATCTCCTCTACCTCCAATCCAGGCGCATTCGGATCCGGCCAGCTTCCTTCTGGCGAACGTTGCAGCCCCGGTAAGCGCGCGTCCAGCTGCTGCTTCTCAGGCACCTTCATGCTGACTCCTTCCCTTGCACTTTTCGAATCCTGACACAGAAGCCAGTGGGCCCGGCAAGTTAGGGGTGAACGGTTTACCTGGGGGTGCGAACGGCAAAGATATGACTAAACCAAAAAAATCCGCGACAAGACTTGTACAGCAAAAGGAATCTTGTCCAATAAAACGCCCTGCCAGATACCCCGTTGCCGCTGCGCTTGTAGAACAAACAGTGGCCTACCTTTCCATCGATCCGAAAGGCCACCACGCAGCGAATCTATGGCTAGAGAGAAGCCACTAATAAGCAGACAGATCGCAATCTGGCGGGGCCTTCCAGCCCGTTGTCGCCTCTCTTCAAGAGCAGGAGTTTTTCATGACCGCTTCCAAAAAAGACAACCTCATCGACTGGCTGCGCGACGCCCATGCCATGGAAGAACAGGCCGAGAAAATGCTCTCCGCCCAGGCCTCGCGACTGGAGCATTATCCGCAGCTGCGCCAGCGCATCGAGCAACACATCAAGGAAACCCAGGAACAACGCCAGGTGCTCGAAGGCTGCCTGACCCGCCTCGGCAGCAGCGCCTCTACGCTCAAGGACATGGGCGGCAAGTTGATGGCGCTGGGCCAGGCCATCGGTGGCGCGCCCATGAGTGACGAAGTCATCAAGGGCGCCATTGCCGGCTATGTCTTCGAGAACATCGAAATCGCCACCTACACCACATTGATCGCTGCCGCTGCAGAGATCGGTGACACCGAAACGCAGCAGGCCTGCGAACGCATCCTCGAACAAGAGAAGGCCATGGCGGCCTGGTTGCTGGACGACCTGCCCGTCACCACCCGAGCCTTCCTGGAACGCTCCGCCGACCCCGATTTGACCGCGAAGCGCTGAATCGCCCGTGCTCTACCCGTGACTAGCCCCTGGAGGTTACATGTTCGTCCATAACAAGCGACTGCAATATACCGTGCGCGTGTCCGAGCCCAATCCCGGCCTTGCCAACCTGATGCTGGAACAATTCGGCGGTCCCCAAGGCGAACTCGCCGCCGCCATGCGCTACTTTACCCAGGCGATAGCCGAGCTCGACCCGGGTCGTAAGGACATGCTGTTCGACATCGCCACCGAAGAACTCAGCCACCTGGAAATCATCGGCTCGATGATCGCCATGCTGAACAAGGGCGCCAAGGGTGACCTGGCCGAGAAAACCCAGGAAGAAGCGGACATGTATCGCTCCCTGACCGGTGCTGGCAACGACTCCCACCTCACCCAGATTCTCTATGGGGGTGGTCCAGCCCTGACCAATTCGGCTGGCGTACCCTGGACCGCGGCCTACATCGACACCATCGGTGAACCGACTATCGATCTAAGGTCCAACATCGCCGCCGAAGCGCGGGCCAAGATCGTCTACGAACGCCTGATCAACGTCACCGACGACGCGGGCATCAAGGACACCTTGAGCTTCCTGATGACGCGCGAAATCGCCCACCAGAAATCCTTCGAGAATGCCCTGCACTCCATCCAGCCCAACTTTCCCCAGGGCAAGATGCCGCCGCGTCCGGAGTTCGCCAGCGTCTACTACAACATGTCGCAAGGCGAAGGCGATCTGCGCGGTCCCTGGAACCAGGGTCAGGATTGGGAATACGTGGAGCAGCCCGGACCTGCCGTGGATGGCGGCGACGGCATGGCCAGCGTCAAGCTGCCGCCCATGCAGGCCAAGGCGGTGGAGCAGCTCGCCACCCGGACCATGTCGGATCCCGAAGCCGCGCCGGTGACCGGTGCCGATCTGGGCGCTGGCCTGGCCAAGCAGCTCGACAAGAACCGCCTGGACGAGTGATGTATAGGCGGCGACGCCTTTAGGCGTCGCCGCCTTCTCCCCGCGCTGACGACCTTCCGTCGGCCAATCCGCCCTACCCCCTCTTTCGCACGAACCTGGCCATTTGCCATCGGTCCTACCGCTCTCATCGTAGTAGGGAACCCCTGATGGAAGATTATCTGCTGGCCTTCGCCATGGTCGCTCTGACCGCCCTGTTCATAGGTCTCACTACCGTCGGTCTGGTGGAATTCACCTGATGGCGTTTTGCCGCTTTTAGCGCTGAACATTTGCCCCGCGGCGCAGTCTGCCGCTGTGCATTGATGCCATCACGTCATCTTGACGTAGCCAGGGACGCCACCATGAAACGCCACGCTTACGCCTTAGCCTTCGTTGCAGCCGTCGTATGCAGTACCCCCGCTTTCGCCATGGACCAAGATGCCCTGCAGTTCGAGCAGGCCAGCATGCTTGCGTTCAAGAGTTGCGCGAACAAGGCGGTCATCGCCGGTACCCGCATCGGCGACACCGCACGCTTCTCCGATACCGACAGCTGTGTCGACCAGGCCCTGTCGCAGGTCGAGCCCGCCTACCAGAAGGCGCTGACCTCCCTGCGAAACAACGGTACCGCACGACGCTGCCTGCAGACCTACTACAGCAATTGGCTGACCCTCATGAAATCCCTGCCGGCGCTGCAGTCCAAGCCGCCGTCCTCGGTACTGCTGACCGCCAACGGTGGCGAGCGGCGGCTCAACCAGTACTGGCAATTCGTGGTCAGCGCACGCTGAACCCAGGCGCGCCAGCCTAGGGGAGCACTGCTCCCCTTTTTCATTTCAGCCAATGGCGACATGGCCCGGTTGCGCTGCGACCCGGCCCAGCCAGGCGCTGATCGCCGGAAAATCGTCCAGCGCAAAGCCGCCCTCCTCGGCCACATGGGTATAGGCATAGAGCGCGATATCAGCGATGGAGTAGCACTCGCCGACCAGGAAAGGCGTTCGCTGCAACTGCTGCTCCATCACTGCCAGCGCCCGGTAACCACGCGTCAGGCACTGTCGATGCTCGGCTCGACGCTCCTCTGGCATTCCCTGGTAGAGCTGGATGAAGCGTGCCACCGCCACATAGGGCTCGTGACTGTACTGTTCGAAGAATTGCCACTGCAGCACCTGGGTCCGTAGCCGCGGCTCGCGGGGCAGAAAGGTCGTGCCTTCGGCCAGGAAATTGAGGATGGCGTTGGACTCCCACAGGCAGGTGCCGTCTTCCAGTTCCAGTACCGGAATCTTGCCGTTGGGATTCTTTGCCAGGAACGCCTCGCGCTGGGTTTCACCGGCGAGGATATCGACCTCGTGCCAGTGATAGTCCAGCCCGAGCAGGTGCAGCATCAGCACCACCTTGTAGCAGTTGCCGGAACGACGATCGCCATAGACCTGATACATCTCACAGCTCCTTGTTGGTAGGGGTGGCGTCCCGAATCACATCGGCCAGGCGCGCCAGGCCGGTATCCAGCCGCGCGGGCAGCACATGACTGAAATTGAGTCGTAGCAGGCCAGGGTGTCGATCCGGATCGGCGAAGAAGGGCTCGCCCGGCATGAAGGCGACATCCTGTGCCAGCGCCCTGTCCAGTAGCGTACGGGTATCCAGTGGCGTTTTCAGTCGCAGCCAGAAAAACAGGCCACCCTGGGGTAGCTCCCAGTCGGCGATATCGCTGAAGTGTCGCGTAAGCGCCGCGGCGAAACCGTCCCGGCGCTCGCGATAGAAATTGCGCAACTCGGCCAGGTGCCGCTCATAACGCTCACTGCCCAGCCACTGCAGCACCTGCCATTGGCTCATGCGGCAGGTATGCAGATCGGCGGCCTGCTTGAGGGCTCTTAGCGGCTGGAGCAGGTCGGGTGAGGCGATCAGATAGCCCACCCGCAAACCAGGCATCAGCGACTTGGACAGACTGCCGGTATGGATCCAGGCGCTGCGCTTGAGCTGAGCGCACAGCGGCCGCGCCGGTGCGCCGTCGTAGCTGAGTTCGCGATAGGGCTCGTCCTCGACCAGGGTCACCGCGAATTCATCCAGCAGCGCCGCCACCGCCGCGCGATTGGCCGTGGAATAACGCACGCCGGAGGGATTCTGGAAGGTCGGGATCAGATAGGCGAACGCTGGCCGCTGCTGCTCCAGGCGTTCACGCAGCTCCTCCAGATCGAGTCCCTCGGAGGTCAGGCTGACACCCAGGCACTCGGCGCCAAAGAACTGGAAGCTCTGCAGGGCCGCCAGGTAGGTAGGCCCTTCCACCAGTACCGGGGTGCCGACGTCGAGGTACAGCTTGGCGATCAGATCCAGCGCCTGCTGTGAGCCCGTGGTCACCAGCACCTGTTCCGCCGTGCAGTCCAATCCATAGGCACTCGCCTGGGCGGCGATGGCCTCGCGTAGCGCCGGCTCACCCTCGCTCATGCCGTACTGCCCAAGCCCGGGTGGCATTCCGCTCCAGTCCACCGTGGGGAGACAGCACTCAGCCGGCAGGCCACCGGCGAAGGACATCACCTCCGGCCGCTGTGCCGCCGCCAGGATGTCACGGATCAGGCTGCTCTTGAGTCGGGTCACCCGTTCGGAAAATGCCATCTGCCCTCCTGTGGCCTGCGGCCTGGCAATGAGTCAAACTACTTGACCGACCCTAATCCACCCTTGAAAGACAAGTCAATATGCTTGACCTAAATCAGACCACCCAGCAGCGCCTGGTCATGGAGACCTTTTTCTTCGGTTACCAGGCCTTCACCGCGAAGGCCGACGACATGCTGGCCCGCCGCGGACTGAGCCGAGTGCACCAGCGCATCCTGTTCTTCATCGCCCGCGAACCCGGGCTGAGCAACAAAGCCTTGCTGGAGGTGCTCAACGTCAGCAAGCAGGCGCTGAACATCCCGCTGCGGCAGTTGCTGGAGATGCAACTCGTGATCATGGAGACGGATACCGCGGACAAGCGTAAACGGCGGCTGTCGCTGACCCGTGGCGGTGCGGCGCTGGAACAGACCCTGAGACGGGAACAGATGCGGCTGGTGCAAGCAGCGCTGGGCGCGGTCGGCCCGGACGCCGCCGCGGGCTGGCTGGCGTTCAATCAGGCCTTGGCCGGCCATCACGATACCGCGGCTGTTAGCCAGGACAGTTGAGAACACCTGGTCGATCATGGAGAACTGTATCGGTCGTTCGCGGCCTTGGTGTACGGATACCGTCTGTCGACGCCTGGCTAAGCTGGCGCAAAGCCCAGGAATGTCCTCATGACCGTCGAACTGCTCTCTGCCTTCATGCTCTTCGCCTTTGTCTCCTCCGCCACGCCGGGACCCAACAACATGATGCTGCTGGCCTCAGGGGTCAACTTCGGCTTCCGGCGTACCCTGCCGCACATGTTCGGCATCAGCCTCGGTCATATGCTGCTGGTCATCTGTACCGGCCTGGGCCTGGGTCAGCTGTTCGTGCTCTATCCACCCCTGCAGATCGCCTTGCGGGTGATTGGTGGCGCCTACCTGCTCTATCTGGCCTGGAAACTGGCTACCGCGTCAGCACCCACACCACGGGAGACAGGTAGCGGCAAGCCCTTCGGCTTCTTTCAGGCCGCGGCCTTCCAGTGGGTGAATCCCAAAGCCTGGGTCATGGCCATTGGCGCCGTCACCGCCTATATCCCGGCCGAGAACTTCACCGCCAACCTGTTGCTGGTCGCCGTGCTCTTCGCCCTGATCAACCTGCCCAGCGTCAGCCTCTGGACGCTGTTCGGCATGGGCTTGCGGCGGCTGCTCAGCAGTCCTGCGCGACTGCGATTGTTCAATTGGAGCATGGCGCTGCTGCTGGTACTGTCCCTTTACCCTATCCTGTTCGGCCATCACTGAGGCTCGCCATGCACGCAGCTCCGCAACGGCTGACACCTCTGGCCGATAGCTCACCCGCCGCCGTGGTCGCCGGTTTCGTCGCCATGCTGGTGGGCTACACCAGCTCCCTGGTGCTGATGTTCCAGGCCGGTCAGAACGCCGGCCTGAGCTCCGGACAGATTTCCTCCTGGATCTGGGCGCTATCCATCGGCATGGCCGTGACTACCATCGGCCTCTCGCTGAAGTACCGCACCCCCATCGTCATCGCCTGGTCGACTCCGGGCGCCGCCCTGCTGGTCACCAGCCTGCCGTCGGTGCCCTACAGCGATGCCATCGGCGCCTTCGTGATCTGCGCGGTGCTGCTCGCCCTCTGCGGCCTGACCGGTAGCGTCGACCGCCTGCTGCGCCGGGTACCGCCAGCGCTCGCCGCCGCCCTTCTGGCAGGCATCCTGTTTCGCATCGGCATCGAGATCTGTACTGCGGTCCAGCACCAGACCGCACTGGTACTGGGCATGGCCCTCGCCTATCTGGTGGCCAAGCGGCTGTGGCCGCGCTATTGCGTGCTGGTGGCCCTGATGGTCGGCCTCATGCTGGCCGCCGGGCTGGGGCTGCTGGATTTCCAAGGCTTGCGGCTGGAGCTGGCCGTCCCGGTATGGACCGTGCCGACCTTTTCCCTGGCTGCCACCATCGGCATCGCCATCCCGCTGTTCGTGGTGGCCATGGCCTCCCAGAACATGCCCGGTATCGCCGTGCTGCGTACCGATGGCTACGACGTACCGGCTTCGCCGCTGATCGCCACCACAGGGATCGCTTCACTGCTACTGGCCCCCTTCGGCTCTCACGGCATCAACCTGGCGGCTATCAGCGCCGCGATCTGCACCGGCCCTCAGGCCCATGAAGATGCCAGCAAGCGCTACACCGCCGCGGTCTGGTGCGGCCTCTTCTATGGCATGGCCGGTCTGTTCGGTGCCACCCTGGCGGCGCTGTTCGCCTCCCTGCCGGGCGAACTGGTAATCTCGGTGGCCGCTCTGGCCCTGCTGGGTTCCATCATGAACGGCCTGCACGGCGCCCTGGCCGACCCTGGCCAGCGCGAACCGGCGCTGATCACCTTTCTGGTCACTGCCTCGGGGCTGACGCTGGCCGGCATCGGCTCCGCCTTCTGGGGTCTGGTGGCCGGTCTTTTGGCCAGTTTGCTACTCACCGCACGCCGCTAGGAAACCTCAGCCCCTCCTGACCGGTCGGAACTGGATCCTTCACGTCAGGAGAACACCATGTCCCGTACCAATCGCCAGTTCCTGCTCGCCAAGCGCCCGTCCGGAGAACCCACCGCCGACACCTTCGAGCGCGTCGAGCAGCCAGTCGGCGAACCCGGCGCCGGTCAGGTGCTGATCAAGAACCTGTTTCTCTCTCTCGACCCGGCCATGCGTGGCTGGATGAACGAAGGCAAGTCCTATATCAAGCCCATCGGCATCGGCGAGGTCATTCGCGCGCTGGGCGTGGGTGAGGTGGTCGCATCCAACCACCCGGATTTCAAGACCGGCGACACGGTCAACGGCATGCTCGGCATCCAGGACTACTACCTCGGCGACCCCCAGGGCTTCTACAAGGTGGATCCCAGCAAGGCCAGCCTGCCTCAGTATCTCTCGGTGCTTGGCATGACCGGTCTGACCGCCTACTTCGGTCTGCTGGAGGTCGGTGAGCCCAAGGCTGGCCAGACCATCGTGGTCTCCGGCGCTGCCGGTGCGGTGGGCAGCATGGTCGGCCAGATCGGCAAGCTCAAGGCCTGCCACGTAGTGGGCATCGCCGGCGGCGCGGAAAAGTGCCGCTATCTGATCGAGGAATTGGGCTTCGACGCCGCCATCGACTACAAGGCTGAGCCGGATCTGGCTGCTGCGCTGCGTCGCGAATGCCCCAACGGTATCGACGTCTATTTCGACAACGTCGGCGGCGAAACCCTGGATGCGGTGCTGACACAGATCAACTTCCGCGCGCGGGTGGTGCTCTGTGGCGCCATCAGCCAGTACAACAGCGACAAGGTCCAGGGCCCGCAGAACTACCTGGCGCTGCTCAGCAACCGGGCACGCATGGAAGGTTTCATCGTGCTTGACCACGCCGCTCGCTACGCCGAAGCCCAACAGCAGCTGGCGATCTGGCTGGCCGATGGTCAGCTCAAATCCCGCGAGCACGTAGTGGAAGGCCTGGATACCTTCCCCGAGACCCTGATGAAGCTGTTCTCTGGCGAGAACTTCGGCAAGCTGGTTCTCAAGGTCTGAACCAGGCGTCGGAAAATCGTCACGAGCGGGCCGCTTGGGCGGTCCGCTTGGGTAAAAGACGTCAACTTACAGACGGCCACTGGCCAGCATATCGCTAAGTAGTTGATTTCATTGATTCTCCTGAGCTGGCACGGTTCTCGCTGTAGCGAGGCTATCGGCCAAGGAGAACAGGCATGGTCCCGCCCTCATCCAACACCATCAATCTCGATCGCGCGCGTCAACAGCGTAACGCCAGTCAGGCTGCCTTCAGCCGCGAAAGCAACCCTGAGGTCCTTGGCACGCTACGCCAACGCCTGACCTCCATGCTGCAGTCGTCCCTGGATCTCGAACGGGTGCTGCAGCTCTTCCAGCAGGAAGTGGGCACCCTTATCGAGCTACCCGGACTCAGCTACCGCCATGCGCGAGAAGACGTGGCCATCCGCCTCGGTCTGGAAGAAGGTCCTCAGGTGCACTACCACCTGAGCCAGGGTGACATCCGCCTGGGCGACCTGAGCTTCATCCGTCACGACCCGTTTCGAGACAACGAACTCTCGGCCCTGGAATACCTGCTCGGCAGCCTGATGTTTCCCCTTCGCAACGCCCTGCTCTATCGAGAGGCCTTGAACAATGCCCTCCGCGATCCTCTGACTGGCGTCGGCAACCGCAGCGCCCTGGATCGTGCCCTGGTACGCGAACTTGAGCTGTCACGGCGTACCCAACAGCCGCTGTCGCTGCTGATGCTGGATCTGGATCACTTCAAGCGCGTCAATGATCGCTTCGGCCACAGCGTGGGTGACGATGTGTTGCGCCAGACCGCCTGCACGCTCGGCAACAGCCTGAGAAGCATGGACATGGTCTTTCGCTTTGGCGGCGAGGAATTCTGCGTTCTGCTTTCGGCCACCGGCCATGAGGCGGCGCAGATCGTGGCCGAACGTCTGAGGGCGGCAGTGGAGACTCAGGGTACGACGGATGGGGCCATTCCACTGCCGGTGACGCTGAGCATCGGCCTGGCGACCTTGAGAGAGGTTGAGTCGCCGCGCTGCCTGGTGCTGCGTGCGGATCGAGCCCTCTACCAAGCCAAGGCCGAGGGCCGCAATCGCCTTTGCAGCCTGGCCTGAAGGTCGCCTGTAGCCAGGCGACCGTTATTGCTTAACGGCGACCGCCCTTGCCAGTACCGCCACCGCTGGGCCCACGACGCGGGGCGATGCCCGGCGAGGTACGGCCCTTGCTGACCGGCTTGCGGCCCATCTCGCTGGGCCGTTCGGCCACGGCAGAGCCTTGGGGCTTGCTGGTTTTGCTGGTCTTGTTGCGCGAACCCCGACCGGCATCGATCGGCCGCGCGGTCTTGCGCTGCTGACGCTCGATCTTTTCCTTGGTCTTGCCCCCCATGGACGGGAGCGCTACCGGTGGCAGGCCGACTTCGCCCGCGAGGATGTCGATCTCCGCCTGGTTCATTTCGCGCCAGCGTCCAACCGGCAGATCGCTGGTCATGAACACCGGACCGAAACGCACGCGCTTCAGACGGCTCACCACCAGGCCCTGGGATTCCCACAGCCGGCGTACTTCGCGGTTACGACCCTCCATCACCACGCAATGGAACCAGTGGTTGAAGCCATCACCCTCAGGTGCCTGCTGGACGTCGGTGAAGCGCGCAGGACCGTCTTCGAGGATCACCCCGTTCTTCAGGCGCAGCAGCATCTCTTCGGTCACCTCGCCACGGACCCGTACCGCGTACTCACGGTCCATCTGGTAGGACGGGTGCATCAGCCGGTTGGCCAATTCGCCATCGGTGGTGAACAGCAGCAGGCCGGTGGTGTTGATGTCCAGGCGACCGACGTTGATCCAGCGACCCTGCTTGGGCTTGGGCAATCGATCGAACACGGTAGGCCGACCTTCGGGGTCGTCACGGGTGCAGATCTCGCCTTCGGGCTTGTTGTAGATCAGCACACGCCGTACCACTTCCTCGGCCTGATCGCGCTTGAGCAGGCGCCCGTCCACCGCGATGGCGTCCTTGGGCATGACCCTCAGACCCAGGGGGGCGACCACCCCGTTGACCTTGATACGGCCTTCGCCGATCCAGGCTTCGACGTCGCGACGCGAGCCAACGCCCAGGCGCGACAGCACCTTCTGCAGCTTTTCGCCGGCTGGCGCAGGTGGGGTTTCGTCGAGGGATTCGTTTTGGAGATTCTTGTCGAGGGTCATCAGGCACCTCCCGGTGTAGTGGACGACAAAGGCACCGCGGAACGGGCACCAGGAAAAAGACAGGGGCGCATGATAGCGCCCCTGCTCGCGCCAGCCTAGCGAGTGTGGCGTCTCAGAAGTTGACTGCACAATCTTGGCGGCGCTTTTTCGGCTTTGGCGGCGTTGCCACTCCTCGCCATAGCCCTGCTATGACTCCTCCCGGCGCCTCGCCACATCGGAGCGCCGAACCGCCAAAAAATCACTCGCCAATTCTTGCACGAACTTCAGAGACACCACACTAGCCTGGCAGGTGACGAATGGCCGCAGTATCAGTCGAGCGTCGCCAGGGCGTCGCGGCAGAGCTGTTCGACGCGCGTCCAGTCCTTGGCCTTCACCACATCGCCGGGCAGCATCCAGCTACCGCCCACGCACAGCAAGTTCGGCTGCTGGAAGTAGTTCTTCACATTGCCCGGATTGACGCCACCGGTGGGGCAGAATTTGAGCTCGGCGAAGGGACCGGCGAAGGCTTTAAGTGCATCCACGCCTCCATAGACGTTGGCGGGGAACAGCTTGAAGCGGCGATAGCCAAGGCGGTACGCCTGCATGATCTCCGACGGCGTGGCGATGCCTGGCAGCAGCGGAATGGGTGCCGAAACCCCAGCCTGGAGGATCTCCTCGGTGGTACCGGGTGTGACGATGAACTGGGCACCGGCCTCGACCGCCGCCTCGAACATCCGCACATCGAGCACCGTGCCGACCCCGACGTCCAGCTCGGGACGTTCCTGACGCAGCAGACGCACCGCATCCAACCCATGGGCTGATCTCAGGGTGATCTCCAGCGCGGTGAGACCACCCGCGGCCATGGCGTCGGCGAACGGCAATACGTCGGCCGGATCGTTGATCACGATCACCGGCAGGATTCGCGCGCGGGCGCACAGGGCATCTAGGGTCGCGATCTTGTTCTGCATGTCCAAAACTCAACTCCTCGTCAGGGGCACCAATAGACGACCAGGGGTTCGCGCAGGAACGCCTTGATCGGAGTGGCCAGCTCGTCGCCCTCGGCCAGAGCGGTTTCCAGTACCTGTCGCTTGCCCGCGCCTTGGACGGCGAGGATCTGCTGACGGGCGCGGCTCAGATAGGCACGGCTCAAGGTGATCCGGGTCTGGGGCGCGGATGGCGCTACGCCGGGAAAGCTCAAGCGTTCGCTGGTCGGGTCCAGGGCCTCTTCCAGGCCAGGACTACCCGGGAACAGCGAGGCGGTGTGGGCGTCATCGCCCATGCCCAGGACCAAGACATCAGGGGTCACCAAGGCGTCGCGCAGGCGGGCCTCGGTCAGGGCCATGCCCTCTTCCGTGGTGGCCGCTGGCGTATAGAGATCGACGAAACCCGCAGCAGCTGCAGGTCCCTGGAAGAGGTGCTTGCGCAACAGGCCGCCATTGCTGTCGGGATGGTCGCCTGGCACCCAACGCTCATCGGCCAGGGTGACCAGCACCTTGGACCAGTCCAGGTCGGCCTGGGCCAGACGCTCCAGGAAAGGCACCGGACTGCGGCCACCGGAAACGATCAGCAGCGCTTCGCCACGGGCAGCCAGGGCCTCGCGCAGCGCCGCGGTGACCGTCTCGGCCAGCGCCGCGGCGTGGGCCTCGCGGTCGGGCCATTCGTGCAGGGTCACACCCTGTCCCAGATCAGATGTCGCCATACCAGGATCTCCCGTCTCGTGCGATCAATGCGATGGAGGTCAGCGGACCCCAGCTGCCAGCAGCATAGGACTTAGGCGAATCGCCCATCTTCGACCAGCCATCCATCAGCTGGTCGCACCATTTCCAGGCCGCTTCGATTTCGTCCTTGCGAACGAACAGCGACTGGTTGCCCTGCATGACTTCCAGCAGCAGCCGCTCATAGGCATCCGGCGTGCGCAGGTGCTTGAAGGTCTCGGAGAAGTTGAGTTGCAGCGGACCACTGCGCAGTTGCATGCCCTTGCGCAGGCCCTGGTCCTTGCTCATCACCTGCAGCGAGATGCCCTCGTCCGGCTGGATGCGGATGATTAGGCGGTTGCTGATCAGGCTGCGTTGCTCCGGCGCGAAGATGTAGTGCGGTGGTTCCTTGAAATGGATGACGATCTGCGACAGCTTCTGCGGCATGCGCTTGCCGGTGCGCAGATAGAAAGGCACGCCGGACCAGCGCCAGTTGCGGATATCCGCGCGGATGGCGACAAAGGTCTCGGTGCGGCTTTCGGTATTGGAGTTGGGCTCTTCCAGGTAGCCCGGCACCGGCTTGCCATCGCTGTAGCCCGAGGTGTACTGCCCCAGGACCACGCGGCTGGCCAGCTGATCGGCGGTGATGGGCTCCAGTGCCTTGAGCACCTTGACCTTCTCGTCGCGGATGCTGTCGGCCGAAAGATCCGCCGGCGGATCCATGGCGGTCAGGCAGAGCAGCTGCAGCAGGTGGTTCTGCACCATGTCGCGCAACTGACCGGCCTGGTCGAAATAGCCCCAGCGGCCTTCGATACCGACCTTCTCGGCCACGGTGATTTCCACGTGGGAGATGTAGTTCTGGTTCCACTGGGTCTCGAACAGGCTGTTGGCGAAACGCAGGGCGATGAGGTTCTGGACGGTTTCCTTGCCCAGGTAGTGGTCGATGCGATAGACGCGGTCTTCAGGGAAGAAACGTGCCACAGCATCGTTGACCACCTTGGAGGATTCCAGGTCGTAGCCGATGGGCTTTTCCATCACCACCCGGGTACGCTCGCACAGACCAACGGCGGCGAGGTTCTCGCAGATGGCACTGTAGACCAACGCCGGAGTGGCAAAATAGGCGATCAGCGGCGCGGTCTCGCCCACATCCTCGGCCAGTCCCGTATAGTCTTCGCGATTGCGGAAATCGATGGCGCGATAGCCCAGGCGAGCGCGCATCCGGGTCCATACCGCTTCGTCCCAATCGGCTTTGGGCACATAGTGGCGCAGACGCTCCTCGATGTGCTCAAGCTGCTTGACCCCATCGCCCTGGTCACGCGCCAGCGCCATGATGCGGGTATCCTCGTGCAGCAGACCTTCACGATCCAGCTGATACAGGGCAGGGAAAAGTTTGCGTAGGGCCAGATCGCCCAACGCGCCGAAGATTGCCAGGGTACAGGGTAGAACTCGGACGCCAGCCATAAATATTCGTTCTTTTACTTAAAGTTTGAGATATTCCAGCGCCATCATAGGGGAGCCGGGGCGATTCGCGTAGTCTTTATATTAAAAAATACGGCCCAGAGTCAGCCTGGTCCAAACCTTTTATAGCCTTAGGATAGAGGCACAACAACCACTAGGAGTTCTCATGGATCGTGCCAGCACCCTGCTGCAAACCATCCAGACCCGTATCGGCGAACTCAATCGCGCGGAGCGCAAGGTCGCCGAGGTCATCCTGCAGAATCCCCGGCAGGCCACGCGTTACACCATCGCGGCCCTGGCCCAGGCGGCGCAGGTCAGCGAACCCACGGTCAATCGTTTCTGCCGCTCCCTGGGCGTGAGCGGCTATCCCGAAATGAAGATCCAGCTGGCGCAGAGCATCGCCAGCGGTGCGGTCTACGTCAGTCAGGCGGTGGCTGCCAACGACGGCCCCGAGGCCTACGCGGAAAAGATCTTCAGCAGCACCATCGCCTCGCTGGACAGTGCCCGCCAGCGCCTGGACGCCGGGGTGGTGGATCGCGCGGTCGACCTGCTGATCCAGGCTCGGCAGATCCACTTCTTCGGCCTGGGCGCCTCGGCGCCGGTGGCCCTGGATGCCCAGCACAAGTTCTTTCGCTTCAACATGGCGGTCTCGGCGCATTCGGACGTGCTGATGCAACGGATGCTGGCGTCCATCGCCCGGACCGGCGAGCTGTTCGTGATCATTTCCTATACCGGACGCACCCGTGAGCTGGTGGACGTGGCCAAGCTGGCGCGGGATAACGGCGCCTCGGTGCTCGGCCTCACCGCCAGCAATACCCCGCTGGCCAAGGTCTGTACCCTCAGCCTGGACATCCCGCTGCCGGAAGACACCGACATCTACATGCCCATGACCTCGCGGATCATCCAGCTCACCGTGCTGGACATCCTGGCGACCGGGGTGACCCTAAAGCGCGGCGTGGATTTCCAGCCGCACCTACGCAAGGTCAAGGAGAGCCTGGTCGCGACCCGCTATCCCTCGGAGCCGGACCAGGGCTGAGGGCACCCTGACCTGCAAGTAAAAGCCTGCTTGCGAGCTCGCACACCCGCATCGAACAAGATCTGGACGAGCCCGCGAAACCGCCCGAGGAAGCCCGCTTACCTTTAGTAAACGAGCTTCCAACAGGGCTGCCTTCCAGCGCATTTTCAACGACGCCTGGCCGACACCAGGCAGACCGCAAGCGGGTTTTCAGATGTCGTCGCGGTGGCTGAACAGGTCCCAGGTCGACATGAACAGCGCCGCGATCAGCGGGCCGATGACGAAGCCGTTGAGACCGAACAGCGACATGCCGCCGATGGTGGAGATCAGCACCACGTAGTCGGGCATCTTGGTGTCCTTGCCCACCAGGATAGGGCGCAAGATGTTGTCCACCAGGCCGATTACCACCACCGCGAAGACGATCAGGATCACTCCCTTGAGCACCGAACCGGTCGCCAGGAAGTAGATCGCCACCGGTACCCAGATCAGCGCCGAGCCGACCGCGGGCAACAGCGATAGGAAGGCCATCAGGGTACCCCAGAGCACGGCGCCCTGGACCCCCAGCACGCCAAGAATGAAGCCACCCAGAGCGCCCTGCACTGCAGCGACGATGATGTTGCCCTTGACCGTGGCGCGCACCACGGCGGTGAACTTGGCCATCAGGCTGCGCTTGTGCATGTCGCTGAGCGGTATGGCCTTGCGAATCATCGCCACCAGCTGCGAACCGTCGCGCAGCAGGAAGAACAGCAGATAGAGCATCACGCCGAAGCCGATGAGGAACTGGAAGGTGCCCTGGCCAAAGCTGAACGCCTGGGTGGCGACCCATTGACTGCCCTGCATGGCGCCGGTGGACAGCTTCTGGCGGATGCCATCCAGGTCACCAGCGCCAAAGCGCTGCAGGACGCCACGGACCGAGTCCGGTAACGCACCCCAGACCTGCTGGTAGTACTGGCCGAAATTGAGTTGACCGCTACTGATCTGTTGGTAGAGCAAGGAGCCTTCCTGCACCAGGGAAATGGCGATGAACACCACCGGCAGGATGACGATGAGCAGGATCACGAACAGGGTGCAGAGGGCACCGAGGTTACGTCTGTTGTTGAAGCGGCTGACGAACCAGCGCTGCAGGGGGGCGAACAGGATGGCGAGGATGGCCCCCCAGAACACCGCGCCCAGGAAGGGGGTGAGGATCCAGACGAAGGCCAGCGAGACCACCACCAGCAGGATCAGGAACGTCTTGTTTTCCAGCCGAGCACTTTTCATTGGCGTTTCGCGATTCCAAACAAGGAAGACAGGCCTTGCTTAGAGCCTCGGAAGCCGTGGGGTTCCCATAAGCACCCCCAACTCGGCCTGGAGAGGCGCGCCGGAGCTTCCGGCGCGCCTCCGGATCATACACGGAACTGGCGGACCAACCCGTCCAGGCGTTCGCCCAGGCCGACCATCCCAGCGGTGCTCTGGGCCCCCTGTTGAGCACCCTGAGCCATGCTGTCGACGGCATTGGCGATGGTATGGACGCTGCGATTGATCTCCTCGGCCACCGCGGTCTGCTCCTCGGCGGCGCCAGCGATCTGGATGTTCATGGCGTTGATGGTGGCGATCAGCTCGCTGATGGCGGCCAGCGCAGTGCCGGCCTGCTCGGCCTGGGCGGTGGTCGCCTCACCCATGCCACCCGAGCGCTCCATGGCACCTACCGCACGCCCCGTCGCCTGCTGCAGGCGATCGATCATGCCCTGGATCTCCTGGGTGCTCTGCTGGGTGCGACTGGCCAGCTCCCGCACCTCGTCGGCCACGACCGCGAAGCCACGACCGGCCTCACCGGCCCGGGCCGCCTCGATGGCGGCGTTGAGGGCCAGGAGGTTGGTCTGTTCGGCGATGGCGCGGATCACATCCAGAACGCCAACGATGGCCCCCACATCCTGCTTGAGGCCGTCGAGGGAGACGCTGCTCTGGCGGACCTCTTCGACCAGTTCATGGATGCGCGTCACGCTGGTGGCAACCGTTTCCCGGGCCAGACGGCCCTGCTCCTCGGTCTGCCGGGTCGCCTCCGAGGCCTTCAGCGCGCTACTGGCCACTTCCTGGGCTGCAGCGGACATCTGGTTGATGGCGGTGGCCACCTGATCGGTTTCGCTGCGCTGACGCTGCATGTCTCGATCGGTGTGCTGGGCCTGCCGGGCGACATCGCCGAGCAGACCGGTGAATTGCTGGGTGATGTCGACGACCTGGCTGATGGTGCCCTGGATCCGATCGACGAAGCGATTGAAGGAGGCAGCGAGCTCACCGATCTCGTCGCGACCGTTGACCGGCAGGCGGCGAGTGAGATCGCCCTCCCCGGCAGCGATGTCGTCGAGATTCTCGCGAATCTGCGCCAGGGGTCTCAGGGTCCGCGCCGCGAAGACGTGCGCCACGATACCGATCACCACCAGCAGCACGCCGGCCACGCCGAGGATCAGCCAAAGCTGGGCACGGGTGCGCTCGGCGACCTGATCGGCTACCGCCGCGACCTCGGCGTCCACACCGTCCAGGTTTACCGCCGACCCTATCACCAGGTCCCACTTGGGCAGGTAATCGGTGTAGGCGAGCTTGGGGACCAGCATGTCCTTGTTGCCCGGCAGCGAGGAGCTGTAGCGGCTGAAGTGAGAGCCGTCCTTGCCGGCACGCACCAACTCCTGGTTGAGGTAGACACCCGCAGGATCGCGGTTGTCCTTGAAGCTCTTGCCGATGCCGGCCGGGTCATTGCCCTTGAACAGCCGGACGACGTTGGAGTCGTAGCCGAAGATATAGCCGTCCTTGCCATAGCTGATCGACGACAACAGGCGGATGGCCTCCTTGCGCGCCTCGGCATCACCTTCCGCGGCCTTGTCGTACAGTGGCTTGACCACGGTCATGGCCGTCTCGACGGTGTTCTGCAACGCACTACGACTCTGGGCCATCAGCCGCTCGCGGGCGTCGGTGACATCCTTAAGTGCCTGCTCATGCAATACCCAGTAGGACAGGCCACCCAGTACGAGGGTAAACAGGCAGACGGGTAGCACGGCCAACAGGGTAACTTTGACTTTCAGGCTCATGGGTTTCTCCTTGGTCGCAAGAGCTTGGGCCGTTATCGGCCTCCTGCCCGCGAACTTGACCGCGGAGTCACCTCCCGAACGAATTTTTTTTACCCACTCCTGGTGCCGGCAGGCGAATGACCACGGCGAGCCCACCGAGCGCCGAGGTTTCTAACTCAAGGGTTCCAGCGCAACCGTCGACGATGTCCCGCGCGATTCCCAGTCCCAGACCGTGGCCCGCCACGGCTTCATCCAGGCGGCTGCCGCGACTCATGATGGCCTGACGCTCACCTTCCGGTACGCCCGGACCATCGTCCTCGACCAAGATCAGATACCCCTCCTCCTGCCGGACTTCCAGGCGTACCCGCTGCGTGGCCCATTTGCCCGCGTTGTCCAGCAGATTGCCAAACAACTCCAGCAGATCCTCCCGATCCCAGGGCAAGCGCAGCCCCTCCGGTAGCTGGCAGTCGAAGGTCAGGTGCTCGCCATGCACGCGCCTGAGCAACGCGCAGAGCTCCTGTAGCTCCGCGACCTCCAGGTGCGCCCCGGGCAGGGCCTCGCCGGCGAGCCGGGCACGCCGCAGCTCCCGCTCCAGCCGTTCACGGATGCGTGCCAGCTGCTCGCGCAATACGTCGCGCTGATCAGGCAGCGCCTGCAGCTCGGGTCGCTCGGCCAGGCTGGTGAGCACCGCCAGGGGCGTCTTGAGCGCATGCCCCAGATTGCCAATGCCGTGGCGCGCGCGCTTGAGGCCCTCATCCGTGTGTCGCAGCAACCCATTCATCTCGGCTACCAGCGGTACCAGCTCGGCAGGTACCGTGGCGTCCAGTGCCGTGCGCCGCCCCTGATGCAGCTGGGCGATCTGCTCGCGCACCTGGTCCAGCGGTCGCAAGGCGCGGCGGACGATGAGCCGCTGCAGGAGCAACACCAGCAGCAGCGTCGCCAGCCCTAACAGGGCACCGAGGCCAAGGATACGGGTCAGGCTCGCCAACAGCGGATTGTAGTCATCGGCGACGGTTACCCTCACCCGCTGGCCATAGCGCTGGTAGTCGGCACGATAGGTGAGCAGCCGCTGGCCACTGGGTCCGTCGGCCAGGGCTTCGGCCAGGCCTTCGGCGGACGGTGTCTCAAGCTGGGCATCCCAGAGCGAGCGCGAGCGCCAGCGGATATCCAGCGCCGGAATCTCGATGAGGAAATAGCGGCCAGACAGGGGCCGGGTGTACAGGCTGCCCAGGCGGCCTTCGTCCAACTGCAGGCCATGGGGGCCGCGCACCAGGGCAGCCAGCAGGTTTTCCGTCTCACCGCGCAACCCGGTTTCCAGATAGCGCCGCAGTGCGTGGTCCACCAGCCAGGCACCGCTCAGCACCAGCAGCAGCCCCGCCACTAGCAGAATGGCAACCAGCCCGATCCTGAGCCGGGCCTGGATGGACCTCAATCCACACCGCCCAGGCGATAGCCCTGACCGCGGCGTGTTTCGATGACGTCTCGCCCCAGCTTGCGCCGCAGATGGTTGACGTGCACCTCGATGACGTTGGAATCACGCTCGCTCTCACCATCGTAAAGATGATCGTTCAGGCGCGTCTTGGACAGGATCTGCCCGGGATGCAGCAGGAAGCAGCGCAGCAGGCGAAACTCCGCGGCGCTCAGGGGGATGGTGTCGCTGCCGCGAACCACGCACTGGCGCGCCTCGTCCAGCGCCAGCCCCGCGGCTTGCAGGAACGGCTGATTGGTCACGCCCCGCACCCGCCGCAGCAGCGCGGCGATGCGCAGGCCCAGCTCCTCGGGATGGAAAGGCTTGGTTAGGTAGTCATCGGCACCGGCCTTGAGACCCTCGATACGCTCCGCCCAGCTATCACGGGCGGTCAGGATCAATACCGGGGTTGCCAGGGCGGCGGCGCGCCACTCGCCGAGCACCTCCAGGCCTGGTCGTCCCGGCAAGCCGAGGTCGAGCACGATGAGATCATAGGGCTCCTGGGCGCCCTGCCAGGCCGCGTCCCGACCATCCGCCAGCCAGTCGACGGCATAACCCTGGCGGGCAAGGAATGCGGCGATCTCGTCGGCCAGGGCTACGTCGTCCTCCACCAGCAGCAAGCGCATCTAATCGTCAACCTCGTCTTTCATGATGGCGCCGTCCATCGCGCCAATTTCCAGCTCGCGGACCACATCATCGACGAGAATCTCGATCTCGTAGCGATACTGGCCGTCCTCCTCCTCCAGCTCGGCCTCCAGCAGCCGTGCCTGGGGATAACGAGCATTGACCTGTTGCAACAGGGATTCCAACGGGCGGATCACCCCTTCCTTGCGAAGTCTCAAGGCCTCGTCCTGATCCAGATCGCGAGCCTGGATCAGGGGTGGCAGGCTGCCGAGCAACAGCAGCCCAACAAGCGCGACACCTAGTCGTCGCGCTGGTCTTTCAGGACTTCGCCGGTGGTGGCGTCGAGTTCCAGATCCCATTTCACACCTTTGGGGTCACGCAGTTCCAATTGGTAGACATAGCGGCCGTATTCTTCTTCCAGCTCGGTTTCGTGGGTCGTCGAACCCGGGTGCTTGGCAATGGCAGCCTGGTTGAGCACCTCGAAGCTCTTGATCTTGCCACTGTCACGCAGCTTGAGGGCTTCGTCGGGGCCGAGGTCGCGGGCCTGGGCTACGCCCACGCCGGTGAGCAGGAAGGCGGCAGCAGCGATGGTGGTCAGCTTTTTCATGGTGATTCCTCTCTGGTTGCAGTTCGATCTGGGTCCAGAGTAGCGATTCGCCATTAATCGAAACTTAAACGGCGCTTAAGCCAAGCTTAATCGGATCGGACCCTGCCAGGGCACTTCGGCATCCAAGGGTTCGCCCTTCTGCGTCACCCGCAGCCGACCGTCGCGGGCCAGCTCGCGAGCCGCATGGCGCAGCGGCTCCATAAGCGGCCGCCAGTCCGCGGCCAGGTCGCGAGCCACTTCCGAAGGGCAGAAGGTCGTGCCTGGGCGCCGTGCCGCCGCCTTGGCCAGCAAGGCGTCACGCAACTGTGCGTCGGTCGGCTTGAGTGCGGTCATGAGAACCCGGTCCCTTTTCCTGGAGTCCACCGTTTCGACCAGGAAAACGTCGGTGTAGTCATGACCTCTCGCTCGAAAGTAATGCAACGTCTCGCCCAGACCGACCTGCCCGTCCCCGATGACGAGCGTGATGACACCGGTACCGCCCTCTGCACCCCCTTGCCGCCCGACCTCAGCTACGTCGACGACAGTCAGCCGGGCCTGAGCCGGCGCAAGCTGCGCGGCAAATGGGCCTATTTCACGCCGGACGGCGAGCGCATTCGCGACCAGGCCGAGGTCGAGCGCATCAACAAGCTGGCCATTCCGCCGGCCTATACCGAGGTATGGATCTGTCCGGATGCCAACGGCCACCTGC
The DNA here is from genome assembly GCF_965111925.1 of Pseudomonas sp. Marseille-Q7302. NCBI lineage: Bacteria > Pseudomonadati > Pseudomonadota > Gammaproteobacteria > Pseudomonadales > Pseudomonadaceae > Pseudomonas > Pseudomonas sp. Marseille-Q7302. The sequence goes on from NZ_CBCOPK010000001.1 coordinate 2,579,444, forward strand.
AGGCCACCGGTCGCGATGCTCGCGGCCGCAAGCAGTATCGCTATCACCCCCGCTGGCGCGAGATCCGCGATACCGACAAGTACGAGCGGATGCTGGCCTTCGGTCAGGCCCTGCCCAAGCTGCGCCAGCGCGTGGAAGAGGATCTCGCCCGGCGAGGCCTGTGCCGGGAAAAGGTCATGGCTACGGTCATCAGCCTGCTGGATGCCACCCTCATCCGCGTTGGCAATGCCCAGTACGCCAAGAGCAACAAGTCCTACGGCCTTACCACCCTGCGCAACCGGCACGCCGAAGTCCATGGCAACACCATCGCCTTCCACTTCCGTGGCAAGAGCGGCGTGGAGCACAACATCAAGGTCAGCGATCCGCGCCTGGCACGTACCGTGAAGAAATGCCGGGAGTTGCCCGGCCAGCACCTGTTCCAGTACGTGGATGCCGATGGCGAGCGTCACACCGTGACCTCTTCCGACGTCAACGCCTACCTGCACGAGTTGACCGGCGCCGACTTCACAGCCAAGGACTATCGCACCTGGGCCGGCAGCGCCCTGGCGCTAGAAGCCCTGCGTGAACTGCGCTGCGAGACCCAGACCGACGCCAAGAAGGAGCTGGTGGACATGGTCAAAGCGGTGTCCCGCACCCTGGGCAATACCCCAGCGGTGTGCCGCAAGTGCTATATCCATCCGGGTGTGCTGGATGCCTTCCTCGCCGGCGACCTCTGCACCCTGCCCAAACCGCGCAAGCGCAAGGGCCTCAAGGAGGAAGAGGTGCTGCTGCTCAACTTCCTGCAACGCCTGGAACAGCGGATGGCGGAAACCCAGGCCGCCTGATGATCAGGGCGGCTTAGGCCGCCTTCCCTTCCATCTTGACCTATTGGCCGCTCGTAGCGCGCCTTGCCCACTCATGTCGCCTTCACACAGCCGCCAAGCGCCTTGATGACTCACCAAAAACGTTATGTTATAACTTAAAAGACGTTAATCAAGGTTCGATCATGGCACCCCACCGCTCTTCCCTCCTGCTGCTCTCCGTCCCTACTCGCCTGCTGCTCACCTGCATTCCACTGGTCGCCCTGTGGCTGGCGGTCTCCTGGGCGGTCGCCTTGCCATGAGCGCCGCCATCGAATTGCAGGACCTGACCCTGGCCTATCAGCGTCACCCAGCCATCCACCACCTCAGTGGCCGTTTTCGGACCGGGAGTCTCACCGCCATCGTCGGCCCTAACGGGGCGGGCAAGTCGACCCTGCTCAAAGCCATCGCCGGCACCTTGCGTCCCGTCAGCGGGCGGGTCAACCGGGCCGTATCCCAAAGACGCCTGGGCTATCTGCCGCAAGCCGCGGAGATCGACCGCAGCTTTCCCCTCAGCGTGCTCGAAACCGTGGTGTTAGGCGCCTGGCGCGGACTGGGCATCTGGCGTGGCGTTACCGCCGCCCACCGGCAGGAGGCGTGCCAGGCACTGCGGGCGGTAGGTCTCGAAGGCCTTGAAGATCGTCTGGTAGGCGCCCTGTCCTCCGGGCAATTCCAGCGGGTGCTGTTCGCCCGCCTGCTGCTGCAGGACGCGCCCGTCTTGCTGCTCGATGAGCCCTTCACCGCCATCGATGCCCGAACCACTGCGGATCTGCTGACCATAGTCCGCCGCTGGCATGGTCAGGGCCGCACCGTGATCGCCGTGCTGCACGACCTTGAGCAGGTCCGCCAGCATTTCCCCGAAACCCTGCTGTTGGCCCGGGAAGCCATCGCCTGGGGCAGCACCGAGCAGGTGCTGGTAGCCGACAACCTGGCTCGGGCGCGCAATCTCGCCGAGCGCTGGGACGCCAACGCGGCGGTCTGTGAGCGCGCATGACCCTCTATCAGCTGCTTTTCGAACCCTTCGTCGAGTTCGGCTTCATGCGCCGCGCCCTGGTTGCCTGCCTGGCCCTGGCGCTGGGCGCCGGTCCGGTCGGCGTCCTGCTGATGCTCAGGCGCATGAGCCTGGTAGGCGATGCCATGAGCCATGCCGTGCTACCCGGCGCAGCCCTGGGCTTCATGGTCGCGGGTCTGTCACTACCGGCCATGGGTATCGGCGGCATGCTCGCCGGGCTCCTGGTGGCCGGACTCGCCGGGCTGGTCAGCCGCTTTACCAATCAGCGCGAAGACGCCAGCTTCGCCAGTTTCTACCTGATCTCCCTGGCCGCCGGGGTGCTGATCGTGTCGCTGCATGGTTCCAGTGTGGATCTGCTGCATGTGCTGTTCGGCACCATCCTGGCCATCGACTCCACTGCGCTCTACCTGGTCGCCAGCATCGCCACCCTGTCGCTGTTGGTCCTGGCCGTGATCTATCGACCGCTGGCCCTGGAATGCTTCGATCCGGGCTTTTTGCGCGCCGTTGGCGGTCGTGGCTCCCTCTATCACCTGCTGTTCCTGTTGCTGGTGGTGCTTAACCTGGTGGCCGGCTTTCAGGCCCTGGGCACCCTGATGGCGGTGGGCCTGATGATGCTTCCGGCCACGGCTGCGCGCTTCTGGGCCACCAGCCTGCCCGGCCTGATGGCGGTGGCCAGCCTCATCGCCAGTCTCAGCGGCCTGGTCGGCCTGGTGCTGTCGTACCACCTTGGCTATGCGTCGGGGCCCGCCATCGTGCTTACCGCTGGCGGCTGCTACCTCTTTTCCCTGCTGTTCGGCCGTCTGGGCCTGTACCGGCGGCTACGTCCTCGCCCTCATCTCACCCACTGAAAGGAGTCATCATGAAATCCCTGTTCTCGCTGGGCGCCGCCCTGTTGCTCGCCGTTGCCGGCCAGGCACAGGCCGCGCCGGTCAAGGCCGTCGCCACCTTCACCGTAATCGCCGACGTGGTCAAACAAGTAGGCGGCGACCAGGTGCAGGTCACCTCCCTGGTCGGCCCCAACGGCGATCCCCATGCCTACGAGCCCACTCCGGCCGATGCCCAGGCGCTGAAGCAGGCCGACGTGGTCTTCATGAGCGGCTTGCACCTGGAAGGCTGGATGGATCGGCTGATCAAGGCCTCCGGCCAGGCGCGTCCGCCAGTGGTGCTCAGCCAAGGCGTCAAGACCCGGGAAATGGCAGAAGACGAGGATGAACACGGTCACGACGACCACGGTCATGACCATGGCGGCATCGATCCCCACGTCTGGAACAGCCCGCTCAACGTGATCGTCTACACCCGCAACGTGGTGAAGGCGTTGTCCGAGGTGGATCCGTCCGATGCCGCCCTGTTCAAGGCCAACGGCGATCGCTACATCGCCGAACTGGAGGCCCTGGATCGCTATGCCCGCGAACAGATTGGCCAGGTACCCAAGGCCCAGCGCAAGGTGCTGACCTCCCATGATGCCTTCGGCTATTTCGCCGATGCCTATGGCGTGACCTTCATCTCGCCCCTGGGGCTGTCGACCGAAGCCGAGGCCTCGGCCCAGGACGTCGCCAAGCTGATCCGCCAGATCAAGCAGGAGCACGTTGCCGCCTACTTCTTCGAGAACTCCAATGATCCACGCCTGGTACAACAGATCGCCAAGGCCAGCGGCGCGCAACCGGGTGGCGAGCTCTATGTGGAGGCCCTGTCACCCGCCGATGGCCCGGCGCCTACCTACGCGGCCATGTTCCGCTACAACGTGGATACCCTGGTCAAGGCGATGAAGGGCGCACACTGACAGCGGAACCCTCCCGACAACGCAAGACGGAAGCCTCGCTGCGTTGGGCTTCGACGGCAGAGCCGTCGCAGCCCAACCTACGTCCGTAGCATCCGTAGGTTGGGCTGAGCGCAGTGAAGCCCAACAGGGCTAGACGACCGGCACCTCTTCGAGATGCCGGTACTCCGCCCCCAGGCGGCGAGCCAGTTCCCCTGCCCGCCCCAGGCGCAGCGGACCCAGCTCGATGTCCAGGACCCGAATGGGACAATTCGGGACCGCCAGGCCTTCCAGCTCGCGCAGCCGCCCATCGGTGACCAGCAGCAGCTGACACTCTTCACCGGGATGCTGCCGGCGGCGGCGCGCCAGCCAGTCCTCAGCTTCCGCCAGCCCGGCCAATAACGGCGTGCCGCCGCCCGCTTCCAGCTGATCCAACCAGGCCTGCAACACCTGGCCACTACGCTGCCCCTGGAAGGACCACTCGGGTCGCGCGCCCGCCGCTTGCAGCACCGCCACCCGGACCCGCTGTCGATAGGCCTGTTCGAACCAGTCGGCCAGCACCCCCTTGGCCTGGGCCAGGGCGCCATGGCGACGAGTGGACGCAGAGTGATCGAGGATCACCAGCCAGAGTTGGGCTGGCCGTTGACTGCGAGGCTGGCGCACGAGATCGCTCATGCGCTGCGGGCGACCACGGAGCAATGTGGGCACCCAGGCGACGGCGCCTGCTGCGCCCGGCGACCGTGCGCCTTGACGACCGCCTGACGCCTTGCCCACCCCGACCCGGGCATCGCGATCCTGGGTGTGGGGAGATCGGATGCCTAGGGCTTTTTTAGCCCGCCCAGTCGACGTCTGGGGCCGCCTGCCACAGGCTCCGGTGCCAGAGCGCCCCAGGCGTCTCCCTCACCTCCCGCAGGCTCGCCTTCACCCTGTCCCTGTTGGTTACCCATCCCCTGCTCAGGAGTGGCGGAAGAAGGTGACTCACTTTGCAGGGGTGGTATTGTCTGAGCGGAATCCGCTGGCTCTCTGCGCCGATGGCGCAGGGCGAAGTCGGCTACGGCGGTAATGTCCGCGTGTTCTATCGCTATGGCGCCGCGCCAGGCGGCATGCGCTCGAGCGGCGCGCAGCCAGACCAGGTCGGCGCGCAGGCCATCGACGCCAGCCTGGTGGCAGCCCGAGGTGATGGCCTCAAGGGCCGCATCATCCAGGGGAATGCTGGCCAGGCGCTCACGGGCCTGGGCGCAACGTTCGCGCAACCACGCCTGATCAGGCTCCCAGTGGGCGACGAATGCCGTGGGATCACTATCGAAGGCCAGTCGCCGACGCAAGATCTCAGCGCGTTCACGCGGCGCCGGCCGGCTGTCTAGTGCCAGGGCGAAACCGAAGCGGTCGAGCAACTGCGGACGCAGCTCGCCCTCCTCTGGATTCATGGTGCCTACCAGCAGGAAACGGGCAGCATGTTCATGGGAGATGCCGTCGCGCTCTATCCGGTTGAGACCGCTGGCGGCTACGTCCAGCAGCAGGTCCACTAGGTGGTCCGGCAGCAGATTGACCTCGTCGACATAGAGCACACCCCCGTCCGCGGCGGCCAGCACCCCGGGCGCGAAGCGCGCCTGGCCCGCGCCGAGGGCGGCGTTCAGATCCAGGGTGCCGACGATGCGCTCTTCACTGGCGCCCAGCGGCAGAGTGACGAAGGGGCCACCCCCGAGCAGATCCGCCAAACCACGCGCCAGGGTCGACTTGGCCATGCCGCGGGGCCCTTCGATCAGCACCCCGCCAATCCGGGGGTCGATGGCATTCAGGCACAGCGCCAGTTTCAGGTCGTCCGCGCCGACCACGGCGGCCAGGGGGAAGACGGGAGCGGTCATCTCAGGCTTCATCCATATCCATCAGTAGCTGTTCGAGGGCTTCACGGTAGTCGCCTGGCTCCTGCCAGAGGCCGCGCTGCTGGGCTTCCAGCAGGCGTTCGGTCATGTCGCGCAGGGCTTCGGGATTGTGGCGCTCGACGAAGTCGCGGGTATCGGCGTCCAGCAGATAGGCATCGGCCAGTTGCCGATAGTGGTGGTCCTCCACCAGTTCGGTGGTGGCGCTAAAGCCGAACAGATAGTCCACTGTGGCAGCCATCTCGAAAGCGCCCTTGTAGCCATGGCGCTTCATGCCGGCGATCCATTTGGGATTGGCCGCTCGCGAACGCACGACCCGGCCCAGTTCTTCCTTGAGGGTGCGGATGCGTGGCAGGTCGGCCTGGGCATGGTCGCCGAAGTAGCTGGCGCGGCGCTGGCCGCTCAGGGTCTCGGCAGCCGCCAGCATGCCACCCTGGAACTGGTAGTAGTCGTTGGAATCGAGCAGGTCGTGCTCGCGATTGTCCTGATTCTGCAGCACCGCCTGCAGGCGACCCAGACGCCGGGAGAAGTCGTCGCGCGCAGCAGTGCCCTCGTCCTCGGCGCCATAGGCATAGCCGCCCCAGTTGAGATAAGCGGTAGCCAGCTCGCTGCGGTCCTGCCATTGGCGCTCCTCGACCGCACCCTGGACACCGGCGCCATAGGCCCCAGGCTGGGCGCCGAAGATGCGCCAGCCCGCCTGACGCCGGGCCTGGTCGGCCTCGATGCCGGCCGCTTCCAGCGCGGCCCGCTCCCGCCGCACCTGGGCGGCCAGGGGATTGAGGTCGTCCGGTTCGTCCAGCGCGGCGACAGCCTGGATCGCGGCATCGAACAACCGCACCAGGCCACCGAAGGCATCGCGGAAGAAGCCGGAGATACGCAGGGTGACATCCACCCGCGGTCGATCCAGCAGTGACAGTGGCAGGATCTCGAAGTCTTCGACCCGGGCGCTGCCGGTCTGCCACACCGGGCGCACGCCGAGCAGCGCCATGGCCTGGGCGATGTCATCGCCGCCGGTTCTCATGGTCGCCGTCCCCCAGACGGAAAGGCCCAGCTGGCGCAGGTGATCGCCCTCCTCCTGTAGATGGCGCTCCAGCAGCAGGTTGGCCGACTGCCAGCCAAGTCGCCAGGCCGTCATGCTTGGCAGGTTGCGCACGTCCACGGAGAAGAAATTACGCCCGGTGGGCAGCACGTCCAGTCGGCCGCGACTCGGCGCCCCACTGGGCCCGGCCGGGACGAAGCGACCGCCCAGAGCGGCCAGCAGGCCGCCGATTTCCGCAGGGCCACAGCCATCCAGGGCCGGTGCCACCTGCGCGACCAGCTGCTCCAGCACCGGGTGGGTCGCCGGCAGGTCGGCCAATGCCAAGGGCAGTGGTTCGCCATCCACCATCGCGGCGACCAGGGCGAGCGCGAGCAGCTCAAGACGCTCGCGGGTGTCGCCCCGGGTGCGCCAGGGTTCCGCGGAAAGCGCGGCAAGGCACGCCGGACGGTCGCCCTGCCAGGGCTCGCCAAGATCGGCGGCCAGAGGATCGAACGCCAGCTGCAGATCCTTGGCCAGGGCACGCAGCAGGCTGGCGTTGCCGCCCTGGGCGTCGCCGCGAGGAATGCGCAGCAGGGCCACCAGGGTGTCGCGGCGCAGCTGGCCGGTCGGGGATTCGCCGAACACGTGCAGGCCATCGCGGATCTGGGATTCCTTGAGGTCGCAGAGATAGGCGTCCAGCTGCGGCAACCAGCTGTCGGGGTCATCGGTAATGACCAAGCCCAGCTCGCGGTCCAGGGCAGTCTCGCGCACCAGCTGCAGGATCTCGGCGCGCAGCTCGGTGGCCCGGCGCAGATCCAGCAGGCTGGCGTCGTAGTATTCGTCGGCCAGGCGTTCCAGGTCACGCAGCGGGCCATAGCTCTCGGCCCGGGTCAGCGGCGGCATCAGGTGATCGATGATCACCGCCTGGGTACGACGCTTGGCCTGAGCACCCTCGCCCGGATCGTTGACGATGAAGGGATAGACGTTGGGCAGCGGCCCGAGGATGGCGTCCGGCCAACACTCCTGCGACATGCCCACGCCCTTGCCCGGCAGCCATTCCAGGTTGCCGTGCTTGCCCAGGTGGACCACCGCCTGCGCCCCATAGGCCTCGCGCAGCCAGAAGTAGAAGGCCAGGTAGCCGTGGGGCGGGACCAGCGACGGGTCATGATAGACCGCAGCGGGATCGACGTCATAGCCGCGGGCCGGCTGGATGCCGACGAAGGTCAGGCCGAAGCGCACCCCGGCCACCATCAGCCGGCCACGCCGCTGCATGGGATCGGCCTCGGGCGGCCCCCAGCGCTCGGTCACCGCCTGCTGCAGGCTCGGCGGCAACTGGCCAAATAACGCCTGGTAGTCGTCCAACGCCAGGCTCTGCAACGCTGGGCGCAGATCGCGCAGGGCACTGTCGTTGGTGACGCCACCGAGCAGGCGCTCGATCAGCGCAGTACCGCTCTCCGGCAGATTGGCCACCGGGTAGCCGGCCGCCTGCAAGGCCTCCAGCACCTTGAGGGCCGCCGCCGGGGTATCCAGGCCTACGCCGTTGCCGATGCGACCATCGCGGGTCGGATAATTGGCCAGGATCAGGGCGATGCGCTTGTCCGCCGGCGGGCGCCGCGCCAACTCGACCCAGTTGCGCGCCAGGCGGGCGACGAAGGTCATGCGCTCCTCGTCGGCCTGGTAGTTGACCACGTCGCTCTGGCTGCGCTCGCAGCGCCAGGCCAGACCCTTGAAGCTGATCGGCCGGGTGATGATGCGCCCATCCAGCTCTGGCAGGGCGATGTGCATGGCCAGGTCGCGGGCGCCCAGGCCCTGGGGATTCTCCAGCCAGCGCTCGCGGTTGTCCTGGGCACAGATGGCCTGGAGCACCGGCACCGGTCGGCGGAAAGGAGCCAGGTTAGGCCGCTCCGGACTGGATTGAGCGAAGCCGGTGGTATTGAGGATCAGCGCGGTACCGGTCTCATCCACCAGCCGCTCCACTTCCGTCAGGCAAGCGGATTCCTTGAGACTGGCCACGGCGATAGGCAGCGGATTCAGTCGCTGGGCCTGCAGTTGCTGGCAGAAGACATCAACGAAAGCCGTGTTGGCCGACTGCAGATGGGTGCGATAGAACAATAGCGCCGCCGTCGGCCAATCCGGCTGCCAGCGTTGGCGCCAGCCATCGAGGCCAAGGCCTTCGGGCTGGTACACCGCCACGCGCGGTAATTCTCGTGGCGCCTCGTGAGTGTAGCTGGCACCCAGGCATTCGGCGGCCAGGCAATGGAGAAAATCCCGGGCATTCGTCAGACCGCCTTGGCGCAGATAGCGCCACAATCGATCGGCCAGCTCGGGCGCGACCGTACCCAGGGCCATCAGCTCCGGATCAGGGCGATCGCAACCCGGTACCGCGATCAGGGTCAGACCCCGTGCGGCCAGCTCGGCGAGACGTTCCATGCCATAGCGCCAATACCCCTGGCCGCCGTGCAGGGAGATGAACACCACCCGCGCCTGGCTCAGCACCTCCTCGACATAGAGATCCACCGAGGCGTGGTTTTGCAGCTGCATGGGGTTGGCCAGGCGCAGGCTGGGATAGCCGTCATCCAGAGTGCGGGTGGCCTCGGCCAGGAGCGCCAGATGCGAGTCGCCACTGCAGAGGACGACGATTTCACCCGGCGTCTGCGCCAGGTGGGCAATGCCATCGTCCGGGACGAAACCGCCCGGCTGGGTACGCAGCAGATGCATCTAGGTTCAGGCCACCGCAGCGCGCAGCTGAGCGGTGATCGCCGCCTGGTCCAGCTCCTGGCCGATCAGCACCAGTTGAGTGCGACGGGGTTCCGCCGCCTGCCAGGCCCGGTCGAAATGCTTGTCGAAACGGGTGCCGACTCCCTGTACCAGCAGGCGCAGCGGCTTGCCGGCAATGGCGGCGAAGCCCTTCACCCGCAGCACGCCATGGCGCTTGACCACCTCGGTCAGCGCTGCCAGCAGGGTTGCTTCGGCGACCTCGGGCAATTCGACACCAAAGGAGTCGAATTCGTCATGATCGTGGTCTTCATGCCCCTCGAGGTCGTGGTGGGTCGGACGGCTGTCGATATGGGCCTCGGACTCGGCCTGCAGCCCCAGCAGCACCGACAACGGCAGCACGCCGCGACTGGCTTCCACCACCTTGACCGCCGGCGGCAATTCCTCGGTCACCTCGGCGCGGACCCGGGCCAGCGCCTCGGCATCCAGGCCGTCGGCCTTGTTGAGGATCACCAGGTCGGCGCTGGCCAGCTGGTCTTCGAACAGCTCATGCAGCGGCGACTCGTGGTCCAGGTTGGGATCCTGGCGGCGCTGGACGTCCACCTGCTCGGGGTGGGCGGCGAAGGTGCCGGCAGCCACCGCCGGACTGTCGACCACGGTGATCACCGCGTCCACGGTGCAGGCGTTGCGGATCTCCGGCCACTGGAAGGCCTGCACCAGCGGCTTGGGCAAGGCCAGGCCGCTGGTCTCGATGAGGATGTGGTCGATGTCGCCACGACGCGCCACCAGCTCCTTCATGACCGGGAAGAATTCTTCCTGCACGGTGCAGCAGAGGCAGCCGTTGGCCAGTTCGAAGACTCGACCCTGGGCTTCTTCTTCGGTGCAGCCGATGCTGCACTGACGGAGGATCTCCCCGTCGATGCCCAGTTCGCCGAATTCATTGACGATCACCGCGATGCGGCGGCCTTCGGCATGGTCGAGCATGTGGCGCAACAGGGTGGTCTTGCCGGAGCCGAGGAAGCCGGTGACGATGGTGACGGGGGTCTTGGCCAGGGTTTTCATGGGCTGCCCTTAGGTGAAATGCGAGAAAAGGCGGGCAGGCATGCCGGACGCTCGCACGCTGGCGAGGCCCTGGTGGCAGCCCGGATCACCCCGCCCGGTTGCGTATGGAAAACTAGCGAGGCAGGTCTCCTGGCTCACGGCGCCCGACTCCGGCCTTCCCGCGTGAGCAGTGGCCTTAGAGCTTGTTCATGATTTCGCGAGCTAGAGTCAAACAAGGCGAAGATGCTTAAGGAAGCGGATCGGACTCGCGCTCGAGTTTACGAATGGTAAATGAGCATTCCGAAAGCATCTTCAACGCAGTTGATCGACGCGCAGCACATTATGAACAGGCTCTGTGGAGAGGCTGAAGATGCCGCTTACAGTTGCGGGGGCAGCCGCGGTGTCGCACCGCGTTCCCTTTCAAGCTCTTGCGGACAAGAGCACCTCGAAGCCCGACAGGCTACGAGTGCCCCGCCGGGGTGTCAATCGGACAGGCTTGACCGTCGGACGACCCGCGTGGTCTGCTCGACCCTGCTTCAGGTGTCGCGACTCCGCCATGGGTCGCGGTGAAACGGGAAGCCGGTCCAAGTCCGGCACTGCCCCCGCAACGGTAGACGAGCGCAGGATCACGATGCCACCCGGCCGGCAAGCTTGGGGAAGGCGATCCTGGTAGTCGTACGGGAATGCGATCTTGAGCGAGCCCGCGCACGGCAAGACGAAACCTTCGTAGCAAGCGTCATTTACAGGGTGTAGATGAGCCTTGCGGAGAAGGATTCGACAACGCCGGGCCGAGCGCTGCCAAGCCCGCCCCCGCAAGACCCTCGTGAGTCCGGAGACCGGCCTGTCGCTTTCAAGCAACCCGCGGTGGGCGGTCGTGCTGGACGGCGGCTGCCTACCGGCCCGCTGCCTAGGCGCGTCCCTGCCGCTTCGACTCCGAGGCCTCGTCATGACCGCTGCCCGCTCCACCACCGCCCTGCCCCAGACCAGTACCCGCACCCAACGCCTGACGGCCACCCTGCTCGCCTGCCTGTTTGGCCTGGGCCTGGTGTTCCTGGCCGGCTTTTCCCATGTCGAGGCCCTGCACAACGGCGCCCACGACACCCGCCACAGCGAAGGCTTCCCCTGCCACTAAGAGGAGATCGGCATGTTTCAGCGTATCGCCTTCAGTGCCGGCGTGGCCGGCCTGCTCGCCGCCCTTCTGCTGAGCGTCCTGCAGAGCCTCTGGCTGACCCCGCTCATCCTTCAGGCGGAAACCTATGAGGTACAGGTCGAGGCACCGGTCATGACGGAGCAGCATGAGCACGGCGCAGAAGCCTGGTCGCCGGAAGACGGCTGGCCACGCACCCTGGCCACCTTTGGCGGCAACCTGGTGGTGGCTGTGGGCTTCGGCCTGGTCCTGGCGGGCCTGTTCAATCTGCGCACGCCGCACCGAACCTACCAGGGCCTGCTGTGGGGACTGGCTGGCTATGCCACCTTCTGCCTCGCGCCCAGCCTCGGCCTGCCACCGGAACTGCCAGGGACCGCCGCAGCCGACCTGACCCTAAGGCAAACCTGGTGGATCGGCACCGCTGGGGCCACCGCGTCCGCCCTCGCCCTGCTGGTCTTCGCCCGCCATCCCGGCTACAAGATCATCGCTCTGGGTCTGCTGGTATTGCCGCATGTGCTAGGTGCGCCCCAGCCCATCGAGCATTCCAGCCTGGCACCGCACGAGCTGCAGCGGCACTTCCAGATCGCCGTGCTGGCGAGCAATCTGCCGTTCTGGCTGTTGCTGGGACTGGCCTGCAGCTGGCTGTTTCGCCGTCAGGGTGCTTCGCACCCATGAAACGGGTTCTGGGCCTGGGCTGTCGGCGGGGCTGCTCGCTGGACGAACTCGCCGAACTGGCGCAGTCGGTGTTGCAGGAAGCCGAGTGCGAAATCACCGCCCTGACGGCCCTGGCCACGGTGGAAAGTCGACTGGAAGAAGGGGCCTTATGCGCCCTCGCCGAGCGCTGGCACCTGCCACTGCTCGGTTTCACGGCGGCGCAGTTGGCCCAGCAGGTCGGCGTCCTTTCACCCAGCGTTGTCGCGCTGGAACACACCGGTAGCTCGAGCATTGCCGAGGCCGCGGCATTGAGGGCGGCTGGCGAAGGTGCCCGATTGCGCGTGAGCAAGCGCAAGAGCGCGGCCGCCACGGCGGCCCTGGCCTATTCCTGAGGCGCCACTTCGGCGTCGGCGCCACTGATCCGGGCGCGGACATGGATGGGGCTGAAGGCTTCGTTCTGGACCAGCTCCACCAGGGATTCCTTGACCAGTTCGAGGATGGCCATGAAGGTCACCACCACACCGAGACGGCCTTCTTCCTGGGTGAACAGGGCGACGAAGGGCACGAAGGCGCCGTCCTTGAGTCGCTCCAGCACCTGGCTCATCCGCTCGCGGGTAGACAGCACCTCACGGGTCACCTGGTGGCTCTCGAAGAGATCCGCCCGGCGCAGCACCTCGCCCATGGCCAGCAGCAGCTCGCCCAGTTCGACCTCGGGCAACAGTTTGCGCGCACGCGCCTCGGGCGCCGGCAAAGTGGGTACCACGAAGTTACGCCCCTCGCGCGGCAGGTCATCGAGATCCTCGGCGGCCTTCTTGAAGCGTTCGTACTCCTGCAGCCGGCGAATCAGTTCGGCGCGCGGATCCTCTTCCTCGGCTTCCAGGCCTTCGGCACGGGGCAACAGCATGCGCGACTTGATCTCCGCCAGCATGGCTGCCATCAGCAGGTACTCGGCGGCCAGTTCCAGCTGCACCGCCTTCATCAACTCGACATAGCTCATGTACTGCCGGGTAATCTCGGCGACGGGGATGTCGAGGATGTCGATGTTCTGCTTGCGGATCAGATAGAGCAGCAGGTCCAGCGGACCTTCGAAGGCTTCGAGAAAGACCTCCAGCGCATCCGGCGGGATATAGAGGTCCTGGGGCAGCTCGGTGAAGGCCTCGCCATACACCAGCGCCAGGCGCAGCTGCTCGGGTTCGAGCAGCTGGGGATCCAGGGCCTCGCTCATGCTTCGATCATGAAGGGCGTGGGATCACCGGCACCGACACGGATCACCTCGGGCTCGTCGTCGGCCAGGCTGATAACGGTGGACGGCTGCAAGCCACCGGGTCCGCCTTCGATCACCAGGTCGACGAAGTGGTCGAGGCGCTCGCGGATTTCCCAGGCATCGCCGAGGGCGTCCTCATCCCCGGGAAGAATCAGGCTCACGCTCATCAGCGGCTCGCCCAGCGCTTCCAGCAGCGCCAGGGTGATGGGATGCTGGGGCACCCGAACACCAATGGTGCGCCGCTTGGGATGCAGCAGCATCCGCGGCACCTCGCGGGTAGCGTTGAGGATGAAGGTATAGGGCCCGGGCGTATAGGCCTTGAGCAGGCGGAAAGCGCTGGTATCCACCTTGGCATAGATGCCGAGCTCCGAGAGATCGCAGCACACCAGGGTGAAGTTGTGCTTGTCGTCGAGCTGGCGGATGCGGCGAATCCGCTCCACGGCACTCTTCTCGCCGATTCGGCAGCCCAGCGCATAGGACGAATCGGTGGGATAGGCGATGACACCACCGGACTGGATGATTTCCACGGCCTGACGAATCAGCCGCGGCTGGGGATTCTGCGGATGAATCTCGATGAACTGGCTCATTGGGGTTCCCGATTCTGAGGGTACAGCGGTTGACTGAAGCGCGCCCAGAGGGGCGGCAGATCTTCGGGCAACGGACGGTACATGCCCAGGTCCGACCAATCGGCTGGCGCATGGAAATCGCTGCCCGCACTCACCATCAGACCAAATTCCCGCGCCAGAATTGCCAGGGTGCCGACCTGCTCGGCCGGCTGTATGCCGTTGACCACCTCGATGGCATGGCCGCCACCGGTGACGAATTCGCCGATCAGCTTGCGCAGCTTGGTGCGCGTGAAGCCATACGCCAGGGGGTGCGCCAGGCTGATCCAGGCCTTGGCGCCCTTCAGGGTGGCCAGGGTATCGGCCAGGGTCGGCCAGTGCTGCTTGACGTCGCCGAGCTTGCCGCCGCCCAGCCACTTGCGAAAGGCGTCGCCTCGGTCTTGGACAAGACCGGCCTGTACCAGGTATTCGGCGAAGTGGGGTCGTGCCGGCGCGTTGCGACTATCACCCAGCGCCAACTGCACCGCCCGGGCGCCTTCCAGAGTGCCGGGCATGCCCTTGGCCGCCAGCCGCCGGTCGATTTCCCGGGCACGCTCCCAGCGTCCTTCGTGCAAGGCTTCCAGGGCGGCGTTCAGCGCCGGCGCTTCGGGATCGAAGTTGTAGCCCAGCACATGCAAGGTCGCCCCGCCCCAGGTACAGGACATCTCGATCCCGGAGAGCAGGCGAAGACCCAGGCCATCCGCCGCTTCCAGCGCTTCGGCGTAACCGTCCAGGGTGTCATGATCGGTGATGGCCAGCAGCTGTACCCCGCGCTCATGAGCCCTTCTGACGACCTCGGCGGGCGCGAAGGCGCCGTCCGACGCAGTGGTATGACAGTGCAGGTCGATACGCATGGGCTTTCTCCTTCGGCTTCATCGGGTATTATGCCGCGATGCACTGCTATCGGCTGCGTTAATGAAACAATTCATCGACTTCATTCCCCTCCTGCTGTTCTTCCTGGTCTACAAGCTCGATCCGCGTCCGGTTGAATTCGCCGGGCACGCCTTCACCCTGGGCGGCATCTTCAGTGCCACCGCGGTGTTGATCATTGCCTCTCTGGTGGTCTACGGCGTGATCTACGCGACCCAGCGCCGGCTGGAGAAGAGCCAGTGGCTGACCCTGATCGCCTGCCTGGTATTTGGCGGCATGACCCTGGCGTTCCACAGCGAGACCTTTCTCAAGTGGAAGGCGCCGGTGGTGAACTGGCTGTTCGCCCTCGCCTTCCTCGGCAGTCAGTTCATTGGCGACAAACCGCTGATCCAGCGCATGCTGGGCCACGCGGTGCGCTTGCCCGCGCCGATCTGGACGCGCCTGAACATCGCCTGGATCATCTTTTTCATCGTCTGCGGCTGCGCGAATCTCTATGTGGCCTTCACCTACGAAAGCTTCTGGGTCGACTTCAAGGTCTTCGGCAGCCTGGCGATGACCCTGGTATTCATGCTCGGTCAGGGCCTCTATCTGGCGCGCCATCTGCAACCGATGGATGAACCGCGAGATTGATCCCATGAGTCAGATTCTGCTGATCGACGACGATCAGGAGCTGTGCGAGCTGCTCGGCGCCTGGCTGAAACAGGAAGGCTTCGAGGTCACCGCCTGCCACGCCGGCAGCGACGCGCGCATCCAGTTGCGCGACGCGACGCCGGACGTCGTGGTGCTGGACGTGATGCTGCCCGACGGCAGCGGCCTGGAATTGCTCAAGCAGCTGCGCAGCGATCATCCGCAACTGCCGGTACTGATGCTGTCGGGGCGTGGCGAACCACTGGACCGGATCCTCGGCCTGGAGCTGGGCGCCGACGACTACCTGGCCAAACCCTGCGATCCGCGCGAACTCACCGCACGCCTGAGGGCCATCCTCAGGCGCAGCCATCCGGCCCAGCCGGCAGCACGCCTACAACTGGGCGACCTGTCGCTGAGCCTGGCACGGGGCGTGGCCAACATCGGCGAAACCGAGATCACCCTCACCCTCACCGAGAGTCGCATCCTCGAAGCCCTGCTACGCCAGCCCGGAGAACCCCTGGAGAAGCAGGCCCTGGCCCAGGTGGCACTCGGTCGCAAGCTGACACTCTATGATCGCAGCCTGGACATGCACGTCAGCAATCTGCGGCGCAAGCTCGGTAGCCACGCCGATGGCCGTCCACGCATCCTGGCGCTGCGCGGTCGCGGCTACTACTACAGCGTCTAGCACCGCCACGTCGCCTTTACCCCCTCTTTACGCCCGCTGACCGCCACTGACTCCCCCCGCTCCTAGACTGGGCCCATCCGGTATTGCACCGGTCATCCCAAGGAGATTTCCCCGATGCGCAAGCTCATGCCCGCCGTGCTGTTCGCCGCCCTGCTGCCGACCCTGACCCTGGCCGCCACCCAGGACGGCCCTGAGATCACCCCGCCGCCCCACGGGAAGCTGATGGATGGCGGCCCCCGTGGCGGCGGCCCCCTGCGCGGCCTCAAGCTCACCGCCGAGCAACGCGAGCAGGTCGGCAAGCTGATGGGCGAAGAGCGTCAGCAGCAGCGCGAGATCGTCAAAAGCTATCTCGACAAGCTGCCCGAGGATCAGCGCAAGGCCCTGCATGATCAGCTGGATGGCAACCGCGACAAGACTCGTCAGTCCATTCGCGCCCTCCTCAAGCCCGATCAGCAGAAGCGCTTCGACGAAATGGAAAAGAAGCGGGAGGATCGCGCCAGGGAGTGGGCCGAGTTCCAGCAGTGGAAGCAGGACCACAAGTCCTCGTAATCCCCACCCGCTGCGCCGATGGTCCTCGGCGCAGCGCCCAACCAAGAGCCTGCCCCCAATCTCGCGCGCTAGAGTCAGACAAGGCCTAGGCGGCCCCGCGAAAACACCTGAAAAGCGGACCGGACCTGCGCTCACGGTTACCACTGGTAAGTGAGCACTCCGACCGGGCTGACGACCCAGGCCTTTCCGACGCAGTCTGGCCGACCCGCAACAGGATAAAAGCAGGTTTCAAGGCGACCGCATGGTTTTTCGCTCTCTCTTCTGGCGCATCTTCGCCACCTTCTGGCTGGCCATCCTGTCCGCGGTGGGCCTGACCATGCTGCTCGGCCACCTGGCCGATCAGGACTCCTGGATCCTCGCGCAGCATCCCGGCTTGCGCGACCTGCCCGAACAGTGGGTACAACGCTATGAAAACGAAGGCCCCGCCGCCGCCCAAGGATTGCTCGAACAGCGCAAAGGCCGCTATGGCATCGATGTGCTGGTGCTGGGCGAGAACGGCTCGCCCCTGGTGCGCGGCACCCTGCCACCGCGCATCTTCGACCAGGATCTTGACCAGCCGCAGCGTCAGCAGCGCCCCGGCCCCGGCGCCCGCGATCCAAACCGTCCGTTGCCCTGGCGACGGCTGACCGACGAATACACCAGTTCCAGTGGCCAGAACTACCTGTTCATCTATCACCTGCCCACGCCCGAGCTAGGCGCCTGGCGCCGTCAGAGTCTGTTCTGGCCGGTCGGCATGCTGGCCATCGCCACCGTGGTGTTGACCCTCTTCAGCCTGCTGCTGACCCTGAGCCTGACCCGGCCGCTCAATCACCTGCGGCGCGCGGTGCACGATCTCGGCCAGACCGCCTATCAGCAGGACACCCTGGCGCGTCTTGCGCGCCGCAAGGACGAACTGGGCGTGCTGGCCGGAGACTTCAATCGCATGGGCGCCCATCTGCAGCGCCTGATCGACAGCCAGCGCCAGCTGCTGCGCGATGTGTCCCACGAATTGCGTTCACCCCTGGCACGCCTGCGCATCGCCCTGGCACTGGCCGAGCGCTCCGATCCCCACGACCTGGGCAACATGTGGCCGCGCCTCACCCTGGAATGCGATCGCCTGGAAACTCTCATCGGCGAGATTCTCGCCCTCGCCCGCCAGGAAGCGGATCCGGGCCCACCCGAGCAGCTGGAACTGCACCCGCTGCTCGAAGGTCTGGTCGAGGATGCCCAGCTCAGCGCGCCCCAGCAGCGGATCGAACTGGACGTTCCCCTCGCCCTGCGCCTGGACGGTTGGCCGGATGTGCTGGAGCGCGCCCTGGACAATCTGCTGCGCAATGCCCTGCGGTTCAATCCGCCGACACGGCCCATCATCATCTCCGCGGCAGTGGCGGAAGGCGAAGTGCGCATCCAGGTGCGCGACCACGGCCCCGGCGTCAGGGCCGAGGACCTACCGCGCCTGGGCGAGCCCTTCTTTCGCTCGGACCAGCAGCAGGCCACTGGCTACGGCCTGGGCCTGGCCATCGCCCGGCGTGCCATTGAGCGCCATGGTGGCGAGCTGCACCTGAGCAACCACCCGGACGGCGGCTTTCTCGCTACCGTCACCCTGCCACTCAGACCGGTCCTGGCCAATGGCTGACCTGGGCGCTCAGATCGCGCGCCGCCGGAACTCGCGGCGCCACCTCCGGCGTGCCCAGGTAGATGTAGCCCACCAACTGCTCGTTATCGGTCAGCCCCAGGCCCTGCAGCACCCAGGCGTCGTAGCTGAATTCACCGGAGCGCCAAACCGCGCCCAGGCCCAGGGCGAAGGCCGCATTGACCAGACCGTGGGCGACGCAGCCAGCGGTGATGATCTGCTCCTGCAGGGGCACCTTGGGGTGCTCCTGGGGCGCGGCGACGACGGCGATCACCAGGGGCGCCCGCAGCGGCATGCGTCGGGCCTTGTCCAGGGCGGCAGCATCCGCCTCGGGCTCGCGGCGACGCAGGGCTTCGGCATAGAGCTCGCCGAGGGCGGCTCGATCCTCGCCAGACACCAGAATCAGCCGCCAGGGGCGCAGCAGCTTGTGGTCCGGGGCACGGTCCGCGGCGCGCAGCAGTGTCTCGAGTTGCTCGGGGGTGGGGCCCGGTTCGGTCAGGCGACCGACCGAGGCGCGGTTGCAAAGGGCTGCGAGGGCATCCATAGCGTCTCTCCTGTAAAGATGCCGCAGTGTACCCCAGGGACGACTGGTGATTTTCGATGTCACAGCAGCGGAATTGCTGACATTCTTGGCCGCCACCCAGGCGGTCAGCTAAGATCGCGACAGCTAGAAAACCCGGCCGCTTTCATCGTCGCGAACGGAGTTATCCCGACCTCTCGCCTTTTTCGAAACGGACCCGACAGATGAAGTTTGCGCTCAACCGGTTCCTCGCTGCATCCGGTGACAGCCTGGGCGTCTACTACGCTCGGGTATTCGCCTATCTGATCGCCGCCGCCAGCGTCACCGCGGGTTACTACACCCAAGCCGATGCCGTGGGCCTGTGGCTGATCCCCTATGCCCTGCTCTATCCCCATGTGGCCCAGACCCTGAGCCTGAAGCTCAGGCGCGATCGTGGCGCCCAGACCGATATCCTGCTGGCCGCCATCGATGCCATCCATGTCGGCATGGCCGCGGTGGTGTTGCGCTTCCCGCTGATGCCCACCCTGATGCTGCTGTTCATGCTGGGCTACACCAGCATGTTGCGAGGCGGTCCGCGCCTGCTCGGTCTCTGCCTGCTGTTCGCCACCAGTGCCGCGGCGCTGGGCAGTGCCACCTTCTTCCAGGGCGTCGACCTCACCAGTCCGCTGCTGGTGGCCGTCACCAGCGTGGTGGGCACCATGCTGCACCTCTGGGGTACCGGCTACTTCCTGCATAGGCAGCGCAAGCGCCTCATACAGATCAACGACGACCTCAAGCGCGAGCAGGAGAAGTCCGCGATCCTCGCGCACAACCTGGCGAAATACCTCTCCCCTCAGGTGTGGGAGTCCATTTTCACCGGCAAGCAGCACATCGCCCTGGGCACCCAGCGCAAGAAGATCACGGTGTTCTTCTCCGACATCAAGGGCTTCACCGAGCTGTCCGAAGAACTCGAGGCCGAAGCCCTCACCGACATGCTCAACAACTACCTCAACGAAATGTCGAAGATCGCCGTGAAATACGGCGGGACCATCGACAAGTTCGTTGGCGACTGCGTCATGGTGTTCTTTGGCGACGCCAACAGCCAGGGTGCCAAGAAGGACGCCGTGGCCGCGGTCTCCATGGCCATCGCCATGCGCAAGCACATGAAGGTGCTGCGCCAGCAGTGGCGCAGCCAGGGCATCAACAAGCCCCTGGAAATCCGCATGGGCCTCAACACCGGTTATTGCACGGTCGGCAACTTCGGCTCCAGCACGCGCATGGACTACACCATCATCGGTCGCGAAGTGAACCTGGCCAGCCGCCTGGAAAACGCCGCGGACGCCGGCGAGATCCTGATCAGCCACGAGACCTACTCGCTGATCAAGGACACCATCATGTGCCGTGACAAGAGCTGGATCACCGTCAAGGGCTTCAGCAAGCCGGTACAGATCTACCAGGTGGTCGACTTCCGGCGCGACCTGGGCGCGTCGCCCAGCTATGTCGAGCACGAGCTGCCGGGCTTCTCCATGTACCTGGATACCAACAACATCCAGAACTACGACAAGGAACGGGTCATCCAGGCGCTGCAGCTGGCGGCGGAGAAGCTCAAGGACAAGGTGATCTTCTAGCCGACCGCTTTCCTGCAGGCAGAAAAAAGCCCCGGATATCCGGGGCTTTTTCATGTGACCGCGGGGATCAATCCTCGCGATAACGACGCAGGCGCAGGGCCTTGCCCGCCACGCGGGTGTCCTTGAGCTTGGTCAGCAGACGCTCCAGGTTTTCCTCGGGCAGCTCCACCAGGCTGAAGGAGTCACGGATCTGGATGCGGCCGATGGCCTCGCGATCCATGCCGCCTTCGTTGATGATGGCACCCAGCAGGTTCTTGGCAGCAACGCCATCGCGCGCGCCCAGGGCGGTGCGGCAGCGGACGCGGCCTTCCGGCAGGGGCTGCATCGGACGACGCTCACCACGATCGGGACGCTCGCCGCGCTCGCCGCCACGGTCAGGGCGTTCGCCACGCTCGCTGCGCTCACCACGGGGACGCTCGCCACGGCCGGCGCCGGGGGTCAGCGGCTGCTCACGGCGCACCGACTCCAGGTCCAGGGCACGGCCGCTGGTCAGCTTGGCCAGCAGCGCCGCCGCCAGGGTGGAAGGATCGCACTGCAGACGCTCGCACAGCTCCTGACGCAGCGCGCCGTGGGTGGCGTCGGCATCGGCCAGCAGCGAACCCACGCCATCGGCCAAACGGGAGATACGAGCTTCCAGCACGGCTTCGGCGTCGGGCAGACGGATCTCGCCAACGCGCTGACCGGTCACGCGCTCGATGACCTGCAGCATGCGACGCTCGCGCGGGGTGACCAGCAGCAGCGCGCGGCCTTCACGCCCGGCACGACCGGTACGGCCGATACGGTGCACGTAGGATTCGGGATCGTAGGGCATGTCCACGTTCAGCACGTGGGTGATGCGCGCTACGTCCAGGCCACGGGCCGCGACGTCGGTGGCGACCACGATGTCCAGCGAACCGTCCTTGAGGGATTCGATGGTCTTCTCGCGCTGGGCCTGGGGCATGTCGCCGTTCAGGGCGCTGACGCGATAGCCCTGGCGTTCCAGCAGTTCAGCCAGATCCAGGGTCGCCTGCTTGGTCCGCACGAAGGCGATCAGGGCGTCGAAGTTTTCCACTTCCAGCAGGCGCAGTACCGAGGCCGGCTTCTGGTCGGCATGGACCATCAGGTGCGCCTGCTCGATGCGGGCGACGGTCTGGGTCTTGGCCGCGATGCGGACGTGTTGCGGCTCCTTGAGGTGACGCTCGGCGATGGCGCGGATCGACGGCGGCAGGGTCGCCGAGAACAGTACGGTCTGGCGGGTTTCCGGCATGGCCTCGAAGATGAATTCGAGGTCGTCCATGAAACCCAGCTTGAGCATCTCGTCGGCCTCGTCGAGCACCAGACGCTGAACGGTGGCCAGCAGGTTGTCGTCACGGCGCAGGTGGTCGCACAGGCGGCCGGGAGTAGCGACGAGTACCTGGGCACCCATGCGCAGGGACTTCAGCTGCGGCCCCATGGGCGCGCCGCCATAGAGGGCCACGACCTTCACGCCGGGCATCTCGGTGGAATAGGTTTCGCAGGCGGTAGCGACCTGCAGGGCCAGTTCACGGGTAGGAACCAGCACCAGAATCTGGGGTTCACGACGGGACGGGTCGAGCTGCGAGAGCAGCGGCAGAGCAAAGGCTGCGGTCTTGCCCGTACCGGTCTGCGCCTGGCCGATCATGTCGTGGCCGGCGAGGATCACCGGAATGGACTGCGACTGGATGGGCGACGGCTCTTCGTAGCCGACGGCCTTGATGGCGGCGAGGATGGCGGGATTGAGATTGAGCGCAGCGAAATTGCTGATGTCCTGGGTCATTGTCTTGCCTCGTGTGCTTCGCAAAGACCCCAAAGCCAAGAGCTGCGCTTATCCGAATGACCGAAGTCGCCCAGGCAGCCAAGGTGTGAGCTTTTTGCGAAATAGCGGATGAAAGGGGGTGAAGCGTCTAGGATTGTTCGCCGTCGGGCGAACGCACGACCGGCGTGGCCATGGTGGCGGACCGGGAGAATGCAGTTCCTGAACGGAAGGTCAAAAAGACCGGGGCGAATAATACCCGAACCCTGGACATTTCTCCAGAGAACCTTGGTCTATCTTGATGGTCAGGTTGCCGCACGCAAGTTGTCCAGGTAGGACTCCACATCGAAGCCTATCTGCGGGGTCAACTCCCTTGCGCGCCGCCGCGTCTCGGGCTGGTCCAGCTCCTGTTCCAGACTGGCCGGCACCAGCAGGATGACATTGCCTTCCACCACCGGGCACTCCCAGTAATGATGGCGGAACAGCCCGCGCAGCAACGCGGCGCCCAGGGGCTTGCCGTCGGTAGCGCTCCACTGATTGATCATCAGCCAACCGCCCGGATTGAGCTTGGCCTGGCAGTTTTCCAGGAAGCGCCACGCCAGGTGAGCACTGGACGGGCCGACATCGGTATAGAGATCGACAAAGATCAGGTCGGCAGGCTCTGCACTGTCGAGCAGCTCCAGGGCATCGCCGATCCGGATCTGCAGCCGTGGATCCTCGCCGAGCCCCAGGTGCTGCTGCGCCAGGCGCGGCACCGCGGGACGCAATTCCAGTGCCTCCACTGCTTCCAGCGGCAGCCACTTGAGACAGGCCTGGGTCAGGGTACCGGCGCCTAGTCCAAGAAAGAGCGCCCGTCGCGGCTGCGGATGGCAGAGCGCGCCCAACAGCATGGCCCGGTTGTAATCGTATTCCAGCCAGGCTGGGTCCTGGGTGAAGACGCAGCTCTGCTCCACCTCCTCACCGAACTCCAGAAAGCGATAGGGCCCCACCTCGACCACCCGGATCCGTCCATGGTCATCGATGACCTCTTCCAGCAACACTTCCGTCTCGGCCATCACCGCCCTCCTCTATAGGCGCCCATGGTAGCTGCGATGGGCACTGTCTATCGAGCGTTACACCCTTCATCGGTTAGTATGAAAGGCTTCATCGAACCACCGCAGAGAGAGCCATGTCCGCGCCTTGGAGCCCCACCAGCTGGAGAGGCCTGCCTATCCAGCAGCAGCCCGAATACCCCGATCACGCCCGCCTCGCCGACGTCGAGCGCACCCTCGCCGGCTATCCGCCGCTGGTGTTTGCCGGCGAAGCCCGCGAACTACGCCGGCAATTCGCCGAGGTCACCCAGGGCCGGGCCTTCCTGTTGCAGGGTGGTGATTGCGCGGAAAGCTTCTTCGAATTCTCCGCCGGCAAGATTCGCGACACCTTCAAGGTGCTGCTGCAGATGGCCGTGGTCATGACCTTCGCTGCCGGTTGTCCGGTGGTCAAGGTTGGCCGCATGGCCGGGCAGTTCGCCAAGCCGCGCTCTTCGAACGATGAGGTCCAGGATGGCATCTCCCTGCCCGCCTACCGTGGCGATATCGTCAATGGCATCGACTTCACCGAAGGCAGCCGTATCCCGGATCCGCAGCGCCTGATCCAGGCCTACAACCAGTCCACCGCGACCCTCAACCTGCTACGTGCCTTCGCCCAGGGCGGTTTCGCCGACCTGCACCAGGTGCACCGCTGGAACCTGGACTTCATCGCCAATTCGGCCCTGGCCGACCGCTACCACCAGTTGGCAGATCGCATCGACGAGACCCTCGCGTTCATGCGCGCCTGTGGCCTGGACACCGCGCCCCAGGTCAAGGAAACCAATTTCTTCACTGCCCATGAGGCGCTGCTGCTCAACTACGAGGAAGCCTTCGTCCGCCGCGACAGCCTGACTGGCGACTGGTATGACTGCTCCGCGCACATGCTCTGGATCGGCGACCGCACCCGCCAGCCTGACGGTGCCCATGTCGAATTCCTGCGCGGCGTGAACAACCCCATTGGCGTCAAGGTCGGTCCCTCCACCACCAGCGAAGACCTGATCCGGCTGATCGACACCCTCAATCCTGAGAACGATCCGGGTCGTCTCAACCTGATCGTGCGCATGGGCGTGGGCAAGGTCGGCGACCACCTGCCGCGCCTGATCCAGACCGTGGAGCGCGAGGGCCGCCAGGTGCTGTGGAGTTCCGACCCCATGCACGGCAACACCATCAAGGCGTCCAGCGGTTACAAGACCCGGGATTTCGCCAGCGTGCTGGGCGAGGTCAAGGAATTCTTCGGGGTACACAAGGCCGAGGGCACCTATGCCGGCGGCATCCATATCGAGATGACCGGCCAGAACGTCACCGAGTGCATCGGTGGCGCCCGTCCGGTTACCGAGGACGCCCTTTCCGATCGCTACCACACCCACTGCGACCCGCGCCTGAACGCCGACCAGTCCCTGGAACTGGCCTTCATGATCGCCGAGACCCTCAAGGGCATTCGCCGCTGAGTCGAGGTCGGGAGGTCGCCTGCCCGGCGACCTCCTAGTGCCGCGCCAGTGCCTCCTGCAGCAGGCCGGCCGGACCGTGCAGCGCTACCTCCGCCAGGCCCAGCCAGTCCGCCAGCGCACGCAACTGTCCTGCCAAGGCATCGCAGCCCTCGTCATCCAGCCCCGCCGGCTCCAGGTGCACGGCATGCACCGCCAGCCGTGAGGCCGCTCGCTCAGCCCGTAGATCCACTCGCGCCGCCAGGCGTTCGCGATAGAGAAAGGGCAACACGTAGTAGCCATAGACCCGCTTGGGCGCAGGTGTATAGATCTCCAGCCGATAGCGGAAACCAAATAACTGCTCGGTACGTTCACGCTCCCAGACCAGGGAGTCGAAGGGCGACAGCAGCGCCGCGGCGCGTACCGGCCGCCCGGGGCTTGGGGTGTCCGCGACATAGGCGAGCTTCGCCCAGCCCTGTACCTGAATAGGCCGCAGGCCGCCCTCCTCCTGCAATTCGGCGATGCCCTGACGGGCCTCGGCCGGACTCAGACGAAAATAGTCACGCAGCTGGACCTCGGTCGCCACGCCCAGGGCCCTGGTGCTGCGCAGCAGCAGTGCCCGGCGCGCCGCCTCCGGTGTCGGCGCAGGCGCGGCAAGGGTCGCCGCCGGCAGGACCCGCTCCGGCAGGTCATAGAGCCGCTCGAAGCCCCGCCGCCCAGCCACCGCGACCTCGCCGGCGGCAAACAGCCACTCCAGCGCCAGCTTGCTCGGGCTCCAGTCCCACCAGGGGCCAGCCTGATCGACCCGCTTCGCCAGGCTGCCCGCGCCCAGGGCGCCGCGCTGCACCACCGCCTCCAGGGTCTGGGCCACCAGCTGTGGCTGCTCGGCCGCGAAACGCGCCAGCTGACGATAGATGCCGATGCCCTGACGGGCCAGCTCACGGCGCCAGCGCAACTCGGCCCAGACCTCCGCAGGCACCAGGGAGGCTTCATGGGCCCAGCATTCATAGAGCTGTCGCGCCCTGCCCGGGCCCCAGGCCAGGGCGTCGAAGTCGCCAAGGTCATAGCGTCCCAGGCGACTGAACAGCGGCAGATAGTGCGAGCGGACCAGGGCATTGACAGAGTCGATCTGCAGCACGTTGAGGCGTGCAGCCTGGCGGTACAGGGCGGCCAAGCCGGCGCTGCCCTTGGGCTGGCTACCAAAACCCTGGGCACGCAAGGCCAGGCGCCGGGCCTCGCGCAGGGAAAGGCTATCCATCCGAGCTCCTGCTTAAAGAGGTGATTCTCCACCCTAGCAGGATTGGCGGTCGCCCTCCTCTGCAGGCTGCTGCCAGAACGGCTTGTCGGCCTCCTGCCAGGCATCGGCGCGGCTCAGACCCAGGTCGTGCAATACGCCTTCATCCAGCCGATAGAGGGCCCGGCGCTGACGGGAGACCTGCACTGCCCGCTGCAGCCAGACCAGGATCCGACGCAAACGAAACCTGACGTCCAGAAAGTCACGGACGCGAGTGGACGAATGACTGTGATGAGCGAGGTGAACCATGGTGAATCTCCTTCTGCAAGGGTATGGCTCAAGTCTGAAAGCCCGGATAACATCAATCCAACGAATCCTTCTGATGCAACCCATTCATCTGGTTGATGCCATGAATTATCCGAATATAGAGACCGATCTGCTGCGTACCTTTGTCGCTATTGCTGATCAGGGCGGCTTCACCCGTGCGGCCGAAGTGGTCAACCGTACGCAGTCCGCAGTGAGCATGCAAATGCGCAAGCTGGAAGACGACCTGCTGCAACGCCGGCTGTTCGAGCGAGATGGGCGCCAGGTACGGCTGACGGCGGAAGGCCAGATTCTGCTGGGCTATGCCCGGCGAATCCTCAAGTTGCACGGCGAAGTCATGACGACCCTGCGTGCGCCGCACATGGTGGGTACGGTGCGCATCGGCACGCCGGACGACTATGTCATGAGGTTCATCCCAGGGATTCTCGCAGGCTTCGCCAAGGCCTACCCGCTGGTACAGGTGGACGTGCACTGCGAGCCCAGCGCCGGCCTACTGCAGCGCCAGGACCTGGATCTGACCATCGTTACCCGCGAGCCTGGCAACGAGATCGGGCTGCCGCTGCGCCGGGAGCGCTTCATCTGGGCCGAGGCGCCCGGCTTCGATGTCCATCAGCGTGACCCGCTGCCTTTGGCCATGTTCAATACCTCGTGCTTTCTCAGCGAATGGGCCCGGCGTGCGCTGGACACTCGTGAACGCGGCTATCGCCTGGCCTACAGCAGCCCGAGCCTGGCGGCGCTGCTGGGCATCGTCAAGGCGGGCCTGGCGGTCACCGCGCAACTGGAAAGCCTGCTGCCCAATGAGCTGCGGCGGCTGAGCGAAGCCGATGGCATGCCGGACCTGCCCGCCTGCTCCATCGAACTGCTGCGCAATCCCCGCAGCGCCTCGCCGATCATCGACACCCTCGCCGAGCACATCGCCGAAGGCTTTCGGCAATAGTCAGCGCAGCGCCAGCAGCACCGCACACAGCAGCAGGAAACCGCAGAACAGCAGGCGTAGCAGCCGCTCGGGAAGCTGGTGGGCCAGGCGCACGCCCCAGCTCACACTGAGCAGCCCACCCACCGCCAGCGGGATGCCCACGTGCCAATCCACCTCGCCGTGCCAGGCGTAGCTGGCCAGGGTGACACCCGTGGTGGGCAGCGCCATGGCCAGGGACATGCCCTGGGCCGCGACCTGGGTCATGCCCATGACGCCGGCCAGGATCGGGGTGGCGATGACCGCGCCGCCCACGCCGAACAGGCCACCGACCAGACCAGCCACCAACCCCAGCACGCCGAGGCCCAGCCGGCTGGGCGCGGTCAAGGGCGGCTGGCCGCGGCGATAGAGCTGCCAGAGGTTGTAGAGGACCAGCAGCAGCAGGAAGCCCACGAAGCCGTGACGCATCGAGCGGGCGTCCAGGGATACCGCCAGCACGGTGCCTACCAGTGCCGAGACCATGCCCGCGCCCGCCAGCAAGGCGGCGCGACGCCAGTCGATACGATTGCGCTGGTTGTACTTGTAGACCGACAGCAGCACGTTGGGCACCACCATCACCAGGGCGGTGCCCTGGGCCAGTTGCTGGTCGAGGCCGAACAGCAGGGCCAGCACCGGAATGGCGATCAACCCACCGCCGATGCCGAACAGGCCACCCACCACGCCCAGCACCGCGCCGAGGACGACATCGATCAAAAGCTCAGGCAGCAATTCCACAGCAGCACTATCCAGGGATGAATGGGTACGGAGAGGTCAGCCGGGCGCTACGACACAGGCGCCCAGACAGCAAAAAGCCCGGCGAGCCGGGCTTTTTATCGAGACGCCTGGTTTAGACCTTGGCGCGCGACTTGTACTCGTTGGTACGGGTGTCGATCTCGATGTGATCACCGATATCGCAGAACTCGGATACCTTCAGCTCGTAGCCGTTGTTCAGGCGAGCGGTCTTCATGACCTTGCCCGAGGTATCGCCGCGAACGGCCGGCTCGGTGTAGGCGATCTGGCGCACGATGGTGGTCGGCAGCTCGATGGAGATGACGCGATCGTTGTAGAACACGGCTTCACAGACGTCGGTCATGCCGTCTTCGATGAAGGCCAGGGCTTCGCCCAGGTCGTCCTTCTCGACTTCGTACTGGTTGTAGTCGGCGTCGACGAAGACGTACAGGGGATCGGCGAAGTAGGAATAGGTCACTTCCTTGCGATCCAGGATGACCGGCTCAAGCTTGTCGTCGGCACGGAAGACGGTCTCGGTCGCGCTGCCGGAGAGCAGGCTCTTCAGCTTCATCTTGACCACTGCAGCGTTACGGCCGGACTTGTTGTAGTCAGCTTTCTGGATGACCCAGGGAGCGTTGTCGATCATGGCCACTTGGCCGGCACGGAACTCTTGTGCGGTTTTCATGCGGTTATCCGTATGGATGGAAGAACGGGATTTCGAGGCGCCATATGATAGCCAATCTGAGTGGAAATGCACCAGGCTGGCAGCAAGATCGCTGTGAGAAGCCATCCGATCGCTCCAATCACGCGCCAGCAGACGCCACGCCGCCCCTTGCGCCTCCAGGGCTGACCAGGCTGCGGCCAGGTCACCGCGGCCGTTCCAGGCCAGCCAGAAGGCGGTGACCGCCGCTGCCAGTTCAGGCGAGGCGGCCTCGGTATAGCGCCCGAGAAAGGCCTCCAGCTTGACGAAGTGCGCGTCCTCCTCCTGCGGATAGATGTGCCAGACGAAGGGATGCGCGGCCCACTGCGCGCGAACGAAGGAGTCCTCACCGCGAATGGCGTTGAAATCGCAACACCAGAGCAGTCGGTCGTAGTCCTGCTGGGAAACGAAGGGCAGTACCTGCACCCGTAACACGCCCCGGTGATGGCTATCACCGGCCTTGAGCCAGTCGACCCCCAGCCAGGCGGCGACGTTGGCCAGTACCCGGCCCTCGGGCACCAGCAGACAGGTGGGCTGGGTTCCCGCGCTGAGGGCATCGAGCCAGTCGATCAGTGCGGGATTCTCGTAGGCGAACAGCGAGAACAGCCGCTCGCCCGCTTGACGCTGGACGCCCAGGCCGGCGAGATAGGCCGCCGCGGCCGCAGGATCGGCGACAAAGCCGTCGCGCTCGCCGAGCAGTCCGCGCTCACGCAACAGCCCGCCCACCTTGGGGGTGAAGCCGGGAAAGAAGAAATACTTGTTGAGTCCGGTGGGCTGCAGCGAAGGCAGGGCGTGGCAGCCCTCGATCCACTCCTCGGCGCTCAGGTACTCCAGATTGAGCCATAGCGGGCGCTCGGTGCGGCGCGCCATGGCCGTGACGAAACCCTCCGGCAACTGACAGGCGAAGGCTTCCACCACCACGTCACCGGATTCGGCGTCGGCCCAGTCGGGACGCCATAGCCTGACTTCCACCCCCCGGTGCCATTGCTGTTCGGCGGCTCTGTCCACGCCGGGCTGGATGCGCGCCAGGGGATAGAGGTCGTCGATCCAGAGGCGGACCTGCTGGTCGTGTTCGGCCACCAACTGATGGGCCAGGCGCCAGGTGATGCCTGCGTCGCCATAGTTGTCCACCACCGTGCAGAAGATGTCCCAGGCTGCCATGCCTTACCTCTAAGTCATTGATATCGAATCGGGTTCCGCTTCACCAGCGGTGCAATGCGGGACGGCTTCCAGTGAACCGAGTCACATCGCGACCCTGTGCGGGTCGGTAGTATCCGCGCTTTTCGGACGGATTCTCCATGTCGTTGCGCTCTGCCCTGCTGTTCTGTTTGACCCTGGCTTCCCTGAGCGCCCTGGCGACGCCTCAACCGCCCCGTACCTTCAGCGAAGCCAAGGTGGTCGCAGCCAAGGTCTATGCCAAGCAGGGCGTGGACTTCTACTGCGGTTGCCACTACAACGGCAAGACCGTGGATCTCAAGAGCTGTGGCTACGTCCCGCGCAAGAGCGCCCAGCGCGCCAGTCGCATCGAATGGGAACACATCGTCCCCGCCTGGGTGATTGGCCACCAGCGCCAGTGCTGGCAGAAAGGCGGTCGCAAGAACTGCACGGCCAAGGACCCGGTGTACCAGAAGGCCGAGGCCGACCTCTTCAACCTGGTGCCGGTGGTGGGCGAGGTCAATGGCGACCGCAGCAATTTCGCCTTTGGCTGGCTGCCGCAAAAGGCGACCCAGTACGGCGCCTGCCAGATGGTGGTGGACTTCAAGGCCAAGACCGCCATGCCGCGCCCGGAGATCCGCGGCATGGTCGCTCGCACCTACTTCTACATGAGCGACCGCTACGGCCTGCGCCTGTCCAAGCAGGACCGCCAGCTCTACAGCGCCTGGACCAAGCAGTACCCGCCCGAGGCCTGGGAGCGCCAGCGCAATCAGCGCCTGGCCTGCATCATGGGCCACGGCAATCCCTACGTCGGTCAGACCAAGACCTGCAAGTAGCGCGACTCAGGCAGCGGTTGGAATACCGCTGTGGAATCTCATCTCGCGGTCGCTGGAGCTGATCAGCTCCACTTCCAGCGCGCGGACCTCGGCGATCTTGGCATCGACGTCGTCCCGCTCGCCATAGAGGTAGGCGAGCTTGAGATAGTCCTGAAAATGCCGCGCCTCGGAGGCCAGCAGGCCGCTGTAGAACTTGCCCAGCTCCTCGTCCAGGTGGGGCGCCACGGCGCCGAAGCGCTCACAGGAGCGACACTCGATGAAGGCCCCGATCACCAGGCTGTCGGTCAGCTTCAGGGGCTCGTGATTGCGACAGAGCTTGCGTAGGGCGCCGGCGTAACGCGCCGAGCTGACATTGCGGTGCTCGATGCCACGACGCTTCATGATCTGCAGCACCTGCTCGAAGTGCCGCAGCTCCTCGCGGGCGATGCGCGACATCTTCCAGGACAGTTCGGCGCGATTGGAATAGGTGAACAGATAGTGGAAGGCGGCGCCGGCGGCCTTCTTCTCGTTGTTGGCATGGTCCTGCAGCAGCGTCGGCAGATCCTGCAGCGCGGCTTCGACCCAGGCATCCGGCGTACGGCAACCGAGGAATTCGTTCATCTCGGGCAAGGACATCAGCGTAATCCCGTGCAAAAGCCGCGCATTATAGAGAAAGGCGCGCGCCTGGGCAGCGCCGCTCGCCTGCCAGCGCTCAGACGCGACTGTCCACGCCTTCGAGCAGGAAGCGCGGGGCGATGTAGCGGTCGTAGTGGGCTTCGGAGAGCAGAAAGAATTCCCGGTCGATGGCGTCACGCAGATCGGCCAGGGGCCGCTCGCGAAATTCCGGCAGCAGGCGCACACCATAGGCATCCAGCTGCTGGATATGCCGCGCACCGCGAGCCAGCAGCTGATAGGCCCAGCAATATTCCGACTGGTCCGGTCGGAAGCGGATGCTGCGCTGCTGCAGCTGCTGACGCAGCAAGGCCGGATCGAAGACATCGACCTTGGCCGACACCACCTGCACCAGCAGCAGTTCGAGACGCGCCCAGACGGCGCGGCGCTCGTCCTCGCCGTAGAGATTCCAGTTCACCACCTCGTGGTGGAATCTCTTGCAACCACGGCAGACGTGGTCGCCGAACATCGTCGAGCACAGGCCGACGCAGGGCGTCTTGATGACAGGAGCGGGCATGGACGGCAAGCCTTGGAGCAAAACGTCTAGTCTAGCCGGAAACGCCAATGACCGGCGCGGGTTACCCGTGCCGGTCTTGCAGGATCAGCGGGTCGATCACACTGCCGCCGCGCCCCGGACCGACAGCGGATTGGCGCTGCGCCGACTCAAGGCATAGAAGAACAGCCCGCCAAGGAAGCAGCCGGTAAACCAGGCGAAATTGGCGATCGGCTTGAACCAGGGCACGAAGGTAAAGCACAGCCCGATCAGCGCGGCCGCCACCAGTGCCTGCACCGCGACCCAATTGACGCCACCGCTGTACCAGTACGCACCCTTGGGAGTGTCGTCGAACAGGGCAGTGACCTCGATCCGGCCTTTGCGCAGCAGGTAGTAGTCCACCAGCAGAATGCCGAACAGCGGGCCGATGCAGGAGGCCAGCACGTCCAGGGTGTAATGGATCACCTCGGGATTGTTGAACAGATTCCAGGGCGTGATGAAGATCGAGGCCACCGCGGCGATCATGCCACCGGCGCGCCAGCTGATCTTGCTGGGCGCCATATTGGCGAAGTCGAAGGCGGGTGAGACGAAGTTGGCGACGATGTTGATGCCGATGGTAGCGGTGATGAAGGTGAAGGCACCCAGCAGCACGGCGGTGGTGTTGTCGATACGGGCCACGGTGGCGATGGGATCGTGGATCATCTCGCCAAACACCGGCAAGGTGCCGGAGACGATCACCACGGTGACCAGCGAAAAGGCCAGGAAGTTGATCGGCAGGCCCCAGAAGTTACCCCGACGCACGTCCTGCATGGAACGGCAATAACGACTGAAGTCCCCGAAGTTGAGGGTGGGACCGGAGAAATAGGACACTACCAGGGCGATGGCCATGATCACCTGCCAGAACGCGGCCCAGCCGGTGGGCTGCTTTTCCGCCAGGGTGAAGCTGATGTTGCTCCAGCCGGCGCGCCAGACAATCCAGGCGGCGAGCAGGAACATCACCGCATAGACGGCGGGACCGGCCCAGTCGATGAAACGGCGGATGGAGTCCATGCCCGCCCAGAAGACGCAGGCCTGCAGCACCCAAAGGGTGAGGAAGCCCATCCAGCCGAGATAGGACAGCCCCAGAAAGCTGGTGTCGCCAAAGGCGGCCAGGGCTGGAAAGAATCTGAGCACCACGATGACCAGCGCGCTGGAGGCGAGATAGGTCTGAATGCCGTACCAGGCCACTGCGATCAGGCCCCGGATCACTGCCGGGATGTTCGCGCCAAAGACGCCGAAGGCCAGGCGGCAGATCACCGGATAGGGTACGGCGGCTTGCTGGCTGGGCCGCGCGACGAGATTGGCGATCACCTGAATGATGCAGATGCCCACTAGCAAGGCGATCAACACCTGCCAACTGGCCAGGCCCAAGGCGAACAGGCTGGCGGCGAAGACGTAGCCACCGACGCTGTGCACGTCACTCATCCAGAAGGCGAAGATGTTGTACCAGCTCCACTTCTGCTCGACCGGCCCGAGATCTTCGTTATACAGACGTGGGCTATAGCCCGCGGGACGCTGCTGGGTCATGGATCGCCTCCTCCGTGGTGACAGGCACCTGCATACGGGCCCATCTGGTCTTGTATACAATCCGCCAGGCAGGGACCGTGCCAGCTACTTCGGAAAGGCGTTAACTTCCTGGCCCTACAACAGATTTTCTGAATGAAGCGCTTTGCCATGGGTCTTAGAGTGCTACCAGAAACGCACTTCCCTGGGGCGTTTGGTGGCAGCCAGGCGCTACCTTGGCGCACAGGGGTGGTGTTTCTCACCCATCGTCGCGCGCGGCATTTCTGTATACAATTCATCCAAATCGCCGGAGTCAGCCCATGGGTGCAGCCCCTTCACCACTCGCCGTTGCCGCCTCTCCCCGGGACGAGCGGATCTACCAGGACATTCTCGACGCCATCGTCGAGCATCGACTGACCCCAGGCACTCGACTGCCGGAAGACACCCTGGCGGAGACCTTCGGCATCAGCCGCACCGGTATTCGCAAGGTGCTGCAGCGGCTGGCCCTGGAGCGGCTGGTGACCTTGCGCGCCAATCGCGGCGCCCAGGTCGCCCAACCCACCGCCAAGGAAGCCCAGGACATCCTGGCTGCGCGCCAACTGATCGAACCCGCCTTGATGCCCCTGGTGGCCGCCCGGGTCGACAGCGCCCAACTGGCGCCCTTGCGGCAACTCTGTAGCGAGGAGCACGAGGCCCAGCATGGCGGGCGCCATAGCCTGGCGATCCAGCTGTCCGCGCGCTTCCACGTCGAACTCGCGGCCCTGGCCGACAATCAGGTACTGACCGAACAGGTCGCCCAGCTGGCCAGTCGCTCATCGCTGCTGATCGCCATCTATGGCTCACGCCACAGTCTGGGCTGCGATTGCGGCCAGCACGGCGAGCTGCTGGACCTGCTCGCCGAGGGCCAAGGCGCGGCCGCCAGCGACTGGATGGCGCAGCACCTGCGCCTGATCCGTGAATCCCTCAGGATCGACCGGCCCGTGGCCGCCGAGCCCGATTTCCGCAGCATCTTCAAACGCAGTTGAGGCGTCCCATGCAGATTCAGGTCATCAACCCCAATACCAGCGCCGGCATGACCGCCAAGATCGGCCGCGCAGCCCAGGCCATCGCCCGCCCGGGCACCACCATTCTCGCCAGCAATCCCGAAGCCGGCCCGGTCTCCATCGAAAGTCACTATGACGAGGCGGTGGCCGCGGTCGGAGTGATCGAGGAGATGCGCAAGGGCGTCGAAGCCGGCTGCGCCGCCCATGTCATCGCCTGCTTTGGCGATCCAGGCCTGCTCGCGGCACGGGAAATGGCCAAGGGGCCAGTGCTCGGCATCGCCGAGGCCGGTTTCCATCTGGCCAGCCTGCTGGCCACCCGCTTCGCCGTGGTGACCACCCTCACCCGTACGCGCATCATTGCCGAGCATCTGCTGCAGCGATATGGCTTCGCCGAGCTGTGCACCTCGGTGCGCTGCATCGATCTGCCGGTGCTGGCACTGGAAGACGCGGACGACAGCCTGATCGAGCTGATCGCCGCCGAAGGGCGTCGGGCGCGTGACGAGGAAGGTGCCGGCGCCATCGTGCTGGGCTGCGGCGGCATGGCCGATCTGCGCGAAGCCCTGAGCGAGGCCATCGGCGTCCCGGTGATCGAAGGCGTCAGCGCCGCGGTCAAGCTGGCCGAGTCGCTGGTCGACCTGGGCCTGGGGACCAGCAAGCACGGCGATCTGGCCTACCCCATCGCCAAGCCCTTCACCGGACGCTTCGCGCATCTCGGCCGCTAGGCTACCGCCAGGGTCCAACCTCGTGACGCACACGATGCGACAACGCAGCGCTTAACTTCGCCAGAGGCTTGGCGTAGAATTAGGCAGCCTTATAGGCGCAATGTCCGATACGAAGCTGTTTTCAAAGCGTCACGAGCAAAGTTTCCGGCGACCCTCCGGGCAGCGGCGGCCTCATCAACCGCCCTGCTGCCCGACCTGCCCAGCAGGAGCCGGCGTAAAACTTTGAAAACAGCTTCTAGCGGAATGCGTCCGGCGCGACGGCGGTCCTGCCCGCAGCCTCCCCCGTCATACCCTGCCGGATACATTTCGGGGCGCCAGCCCCCGGACGCAATATTGGACCACTGATGAGGGTCAACCCGTGCTTGAAGCCTATCGTAACCACGTAGAAGAGCGTGCCGCCCAAGGCATCGTGCCCCAGCCGCTGAACGCCGAGCAAACGGCCGGTCTGGTCGAACTGCTGAAGAATCCCCCTGCCGGTGAGGAAGCCTTCCTCGTCGACCTCATTACCAACCGCGTCCCGCCGGGCGTCGACGAAGCCGCCTACGTCAAGGCCGGCTTCCTCTCCGCCGTCGCCAAGGGCGAGGCCCAGTCCCCACTGATCTCCAAGCAGCGTGCCACTGAACTGCTAGGCACCATGCAAGGCGGCTACAACATCGCCACGCTGGTCGAGCTGCTGGACGATGCCGAACTGGCCGCCGTGGCCGCCGAGCAACTCAAGCACACCCTGCTGATGTTCGACGCCTTCCACGACGTGGCCGAGAAGGCCAAGGCCGGCAACACCCACGCCAAGGCTGTCCTGCAATCCTGGGCCGAAGGCGAGTGGTACAAGAAGCGTCCGGAAATTGCCGAGAAGTACACCCTGACCGTGTTCAAGGTGCCTGGCGAAACCAACACCGACGACCTTTCCCCCGCGCCCGACGCCTGGTCGCGTCCGGACATCCCGCTGCACGCCCTGGCCATGCTGAAGATGGCTCGCGACGGCATCGTGCCCGAGCAGCAAGGCAGCATCGGTCCGCTGAAGCAGATCGAGGAAGTACGTGCCAAGGGCTTCCCGGTCGCCTACGTCGGTGACGTGGTCGGTACCGGCTCTTCCCGCAAGTCCGCCACCAACTCGGTGCTGTGGTTCTTCGGCGACGACATCCCCTACGTGCCCAACAAGCGCGCGGGCGGCTTCTGCTTCGGTTCCAAGATCGCCCCGATCTTCTACAACACCATGGAAGACGCCGGCGCCCTGCCGATCGAGTTCGACGTGTCCGCCCTGGAAATGGGCGACGTCATCGACGTCTACCCCAAGGCTGGCAAGGTCACCCGCCATGGCAGCGATGAAATCGTCGCCACCTTCGAACTCAAGACCCCCGTGCTGCTGGACGAAGTCCGCGCCGGCGGCCGTATCCCGCTGATCGTCGGCCGCGGCCTGACCGAGAAGGCGCGCGCCGAACTGGGCATGGGCCCGTCCGACCTGTTCAACAAGCCGGACCAGCCGGCCGAGAGCACCAAGGGCTACACCCTGGCGCAGAAGATGGTCGGCAAGGCCTGCGGCGTCGAGGGCGTGCGCCCCGGCACCTACTGCGAGCCGAAGATGACCACCGTCGGCTCCCAGGACACCACTGGCCCGATGACCCGTGACGAGCTGAAGGACCTGGCCTGCCTGGGCTTCTCCGCCGACCTGGTGATGCAGTCCTTCTGCCACACCGCGGCCTATCCCAAGCCCATCGACGTCAAGACCCACCACACTCTGCCGGATTTCATCCGTACCCGTGGCGGTGTCTCCCTGCGTCCTGGCGACGGCATCATCCACAGCTGGCTGAACCGCATGCTGCTGCCCGACACCGTCGGCACCGGTGGCGATTCCCACACCCGCTTCCCGATCGGCATCTCCTTCCCGGCCGGTTCGGGCCTGGTGGCCTTCGCCGCTGCCACCGGCGTGATGCCGCTGGACATGCCCGAGTCGGTACTGGTGCGCTTCAAGGGCAAGATGCAGCCCGGGATCACCCTGCGTGACCTGGTGCATGCCATCCCCTACTACGCCATCCAGAAGGGCCTGCTGACCGTCGAGAAGAAGGGCAAGAAGAACATCTTCTCCGGCCGCATCCTCGAGATCGAAGGCCTGGAAGACCTGACCGTGGAGCAGGCGTTCGAGCTGTCCGATGCCTCCGCCGAGCGCTCCGCTGCCGGCTGCACCATCAAGCTGTCGCCCGAGTCCATCACCGAGTACCTGCAGTCCAACATCACCCTGCTGCGCTGGATGATCGAGGAAGGCTACGGTGATCCCCGTACCCTGGAGCGCCGCGCGCGCGCCATGGAAGCCTGGATCGCCAACCCGGAACTGCTGGCTGCCGATGCCGATGCCGAATACAGCGAAGTCATCGAGATCGACCTGGCCGAGGTCAACGAGCCGGTCCTGTGCGCGCCCAACGATCCGGACGACGCCCGCCTGCTGTCCCAGGTGGCCGGCGACAAGATCGACGAGGTGTTCATCGGTTCCTGCATGACCAACATCGGTCACTTCCGCGCTGCCGGCAAGCTGCTGGACAAGGTCAAGGGCTCGATTCCGACCCGCCTGTGGCTGTCGCCGCCGACCAAGATGGACCAGCACCAGCTGACCGAGGAAGGCTACTACGGCATCTACGGCAAGGCTGGCGCGCGCATGGAAATGCCGGGCTGCTCGCTGTGCATGGGCAACCAGGCACGTGTGGCCGCCAACGCCACCGTGGTCTCCACCTCCACCCGTAACTTCCCCAACCGCCTGGGCGACGGCGCCAACGTCTACCTGGCCTCGGCGGAACTGGCCGCAGTGGCTTCGATCCTGGGCAAGCTGCCTAGCGTCGAGGAGTACATGGAATACGCGAAGAGCATCGACAGCATGGCAGCGGACGTCTACCGCTACCTGAGCTTCGACCAGATCGCCGAATTCCGTGAAAGCGCCGAGAAGGCCCGTATCGCCGCCGTCGAAGTCTGACGCCAGCCTGCGGTACTGAAAAACCGCCCCTCGGGGCGGTTTTTTTATGCGCCGCGATCCTGGCTCGCCAGGACGGCTCCTTCCCCCGAGCCGGTCTTAAGCGGCGGTTAACCCAGACGCCCTACTCTCAAGTTGTCCTTCTACCGAGATCACCCCATGAAACGTCTTGTCATCGTGAGCCTATCCACCCTGTTGCTCGGTCTCGGCCAGACGACGATGGCAGCGGGTTGTATCAAGGGCGCCGTGGTTGGCGGCGTGGCGGGACATGTGGCCGGTCACCACGCCATCGCCGGGGCAGCCGCCGGCTGTGTCATCGGCCATCACCTGGCGGCGAAGGCGAAGGAAGAACAGCAGCACGGTCATTCCTGAATGCGATAAGGCGCATTCCAGGAGTCGCTATCAGCATCATGACCACCCATCGAAGCAGCCGCTCGCACGACGCCTGAGACGGCTTTAACGCAGACTCTTCACGTTCTCCCCAAGCCCACAGTCCGTATCGCGGCCATGGGCCGCTCCTACAGCTTCAGGTATGGCTGTAGGAGCGGCCCTTGACCGCGATATCGATAGTCTGCTGACGACCCAGGTGACTGGTGAAGTCCAGGGCGACCTAGTGGCCAAGGTGTAGCGCGGGAGAACTGGCGAGGCTCTTCAAGGTCAATTGTTACAGAACATTACTTCGCACCCACGAGAGGTCGCCACCATGAAGCTCCTGCCTACCCTTGCCCTTTCCGCTCTGCTACTCGGCGCCAGCCAGGCCACCTTCGCTGCCGGTTGCGTCAAGGGCGCCGTGGTCGGCGGCGCCGCGGGCCATGTCGCCGGGGGTCACGGCGTTGCCGGTGCCGCCGCAGGCTGCGCCATTGGTCACCACGAGGCCAACAAGAAGGCCAAGGAAGAACAGCAGAACGCACCCAAGCAATAGTCTCCAGGCCCCGCCAGCACTGGCGGGTGGGGCCGATTTAACGCTTTCTTTACGCCCCGCCAACCTTCCCCGCCTCGCTTCTTTACGCCCCTCCTCCCGACAATTTCTCCACGCGGCAGCTGCCGTCTCTGGAGAACTCGTGATGACCCCCTGGAATCTTCTGGCCCTGCTTCTGGCACTGGGTCTGTTCGTCTATCTGCTGGCGGCGCTGTTGCGCGCCGGCCGCTCCTAGGGAGGCGGCATGGACAGCCACGCCGCGTTCCTGATCCTGGCCTTCCTGGCCCTGACCTTTCTTCCCGCGCCCTTCCTGGGGCGCTACTTCTACCGTGCGCTGGAAGGCGAGCGGACCTGGCTGAGCTTTGTCGGCACGCCCCTGGAGCGCCTGACGCTAAAGGTGGCGGGCACCGACGGCCGTGGCCAGGACTGGCGCACCTATGCCATCGCCCTGGTGCTGTTCAACGGGCTGGGAATCGCGCTGCTGTTCGCCATCCTGCTGCTGCAGGGCGGTCTGCCACTCAATCCGCAGCAGCGGCCTGGCCTGGAGTGGACGCTTGCGCTGAACACCGCCATCAGTTTCGTGACCAACACCAACTGGCAGGCCTACAGCGGCGAGGCCTCGCTAAGCTACTTCAGCCAGATGGTCGGCCTGGGCGTGCAGAACTTCGTCAGCGCCTCGGTAGGCGTGGCGGTGCTCGCCGCCCTGGCGCGCGGCATCGCCCGGCGTAGCACCCAGGAGATCGGTAATTTCTGGGTCGACCTGTTCCGGGTGGTCTTCTATATCCTGCTGCCGTTGTGCCTGCCGTTGGCACTGCTGCTGATCTGGCAGGGCGTGCCCCAGACCTTCATGCCCTATGTCGACGCCACCACCCTGCAGGGCGCGACCCAGACGCTGCCGCTGGGGCCAGCCGCCAGCCAGATCGCCATCAAGCAGCTGGGCACCAATGGCGGCGGATTCTTTGGTGTCAACTCCGCGCATCCCTTCGAGAATCCCACGGCGCTCAGTGATCTGCTGGAGCTGTCCGCCATCCTCATGATCCCGGCGGCACTGGTATTCAGCTTCGGTCACTACGTCAAGGATCGGCGGCAGAGCTGGGCGATTTTCGCCGCCATGTTCGGCCTGCTGGCCATCGGCGCCACGGTCGCCATCGCCGCACAGAGCCAGGCCAACCCGGCCCTGGCCAATCTGGCGATCACCCAGGGAGCCTCGATGGAAGGCCTGGAAACGCGCCTGGGCGGGACTGCCTCCGCACTCTGGGCGACGGTGACCACCGCCGCGTCCAACGGCTCGGTGAATGCCATGCACGACAGCCTGGCACCCCTGACCGGACTGATCGCGCTGTTCAACATGATGCTCGGCGAGGTGATATTCGGCGGCGTCGGGGCCGGTCTCTACGGCATGCTGCTCAACGTGCTGATCGCCGTCTTCATCGCCGGCCTCATGGTCGGCCGCACGCCGGAGTACCTGGGCAAGAAGCTGGAGGCACCCGAGGTGCGGCTGTTGGTGGCGACCCTGCTGGTGATGCCGCTGGGCGTGCTGGTGCTGGGCGCCATCGCCGCCAGCGTCCCGGCTGGTGTAGCTGGCATCGCGGCCACGGGCCCCCATGGCTTCAGCCAGCTGCTCTATGCCTACACCTCGGCCACGGCCAACAACGGCTCGGCCTTTGGTGGGTTCGGCGCCAATACGCCCTTCCATAACCTCATGCTGAGCCTGGCGCTGCTGATCGGTCGCTTCGGCTACATCCTGCCGGTCCTGGCCATTGCCGGCAGCCTGGCGGCCAAGCGCGCCGTCCCGCTCGGCCCCAACAGCTTCCCCACCCACGGCCCGCTGTTCGTCACCCTGCTGGTGATCACCCTGCTGCTGGTGGGAGGCCTGACCTTCCTGCCGACGCTCGCCCTGGGGCCGATCGCCGACCATCTGCAACTGTTCGGAGTCCGCTGAAATGGATGCCCAGACCCACACCCTGCCCACGCCCACTCCTGGCACCCTCTGGCGCCAGGCGCTGCGGCAGGCCTTCGTCAAGCTCGACCCACGGCAGCAGATCCGCTCGCCGGTAATGTTCGTGGTGGAGATCACCGCGCTGTTCTCCACCCTGCTGTGCCTGGCGCCGAACAATGGCGTCAGCACCGGGGTGGCGGTGCAGATCACCCTCTGGCTGTGGTTCACCCTGCTGTTCGCCAACTTCGCCGAAGCCCTCGCCGAAGGCCGCGGCAAGGCCCGCGCCGACAGCCTCAAGGGCATTGGCCAGAATCTCGCCGCACGCCTTGAGGAAAACGGCGAGCACCGGATGGTGCCGGCCAGTTCGTTGCGCAAGGGCCAGATCGTGCGGGTGGAAGCCGGCGAACTGATCCCCGGCGACGGCGAGATCATCGAGGGCGTGGCCGCGGTCAACGAGGCGGCCATTACCGGGGAATCGGCGCCGGTGATTCGCGAATCCGGCGGCGACCGCTCAGCCGTCACCGGCAATACCCGCGTGGTGTCGGACTGGATCCGGGTGCGCATCACCGCCAACCCCGGCGAATCGACCCTGGACCGCATGATCGCCCTGGTGGAAGGCGCCAAGCGCCAGAAGACCCCCAACGAGGTCGCGCTGGACATCCTGCTGATCGGCCTGACGCTGATCTTCCTGCTGGTGGTGGTGACCCTGCAGCCCTTCGCCGCCCTGGCCGGTGGCGAGCTGCCGCTGCTGTTCCTGGTGGCCCTGCTGGTGACGCTGATCCCCACCACCATCGGCGGTTTGCTCTCGGCCATCGGCATCGCCGGCATGGATCGCCTGGTGCGGCTGAACGTGATCGCCACCTCGGGTCGCGCCGTGGAGGCCGCCGGGGACGTCCATACCCTGCTGCTGGACAAGACCGGCACCATTACCTTCGGCAACCGCCGCTGCAGCGCCCTGTATGCCGCCCAGGGCATCACCCCCAAGGCCCTGGCCGAGGGTGCCCTCTATGCCTCGCTGGCCGACGAGACCCCGGAAGGCCGCTCGGTAGTTAAGTACCTGCGCAACCTGCACCCGCTGGAAGAGCCGCCACGCGCCCAGGTCGCGCCCATCCCCTTCAGCGCCGAGACGCGCCTGTCGGGCATCGACTGGCAGGGCCGTGAGTACCGCAAGGGGGCAGTGGACGCCGTGCTGATGTTTCTCGGCCAGACCCGCGCCGACCTGCCGGAGGTGCTGGCCCGGGAGATCGAGACCATCGCCAAGAGTGGCGGTACCCCGCTGCTGGTCTGCGGAGAAGGCCGGCTGCTGGGCGCCATCCACCTCAAGGACGTGGTCAAGCCGGGGATTCGCGAGCGCTTCGCCGAGCTGCGTACCCTCGGCATCCGCACCGTGATGGTGACCGGCGACAACCCCCTGACCGCCACCGCCATCGCCGCCGAGGCGGGCGTGGACGATGTCATCGCTGAAGCTACCCCGGAGAAGAAGCTGGAGCGCATCCGCAGCGAACAGGCCGAAGGCAAGCTGGTGGCCATGTGCGGCGACGGCGCCAACGACGCCCCGGCCCTGGCCCAGGCCGATGTGGGCATGGCGATGAACGACGGCACCCAGGCCGCCCGCGAGGCCGCCAACCTGGTGGACCTGGATTCGGACCCTACCAAGCTGCTCGACGTGGTGCAGGTGGGCAAGGAGCTGCTGGTGACCCGCGGCGCCCTGACCACCTTTTCGGTGGCCAACGACGTGGCCAAGTACTTCGCCATCCTGCCGGCGCTGTTCGCCGGCATCTATCCGCAGCTGAACGCGCTCAACGTGATGCACCTGGCCAGTCCGCAGAGCGCCATCCTCTCGGCCATCGTGTTCAACGCCCTGATCATCGTCGCGCTGATTCCCCTGGCATTGCGCGGGGTGCGGGTCAAGGCCGCCAGCGCTGCCGCCCTCTTGCGCCGCAACCTGTTGATCTATGGGCTGGGCGGCATCGCCGTGCCCTTCATCGGCATCAAAGCTATCGACCTGGCGCTCGGCGCCCTGGGTCTGGTCTGAGGAGACTGCCATGCTCATGCAACTCCGTTCCGCCGTGCTGATGCTCCTGCTGCTCACGGCCCTCACCGGCGGCGTCTATCCCTTGTTGGTGACGGTGCTCGGCCAGACGTTGTTCGCCGACCAGGCCGGCGGCAGCCTGATCCGCCGCAACGACGGCAGCGTCATCGGCTCCCGCCTGATCGCCCAGCAATTCACCGGTTCCGAGTGGTTCCAGCCGCGTCCTTCGGCCGGCGACTACGCCACCGTCTCCAGCAGCGCCAGCAACCTGGCGCAGTCGGCGCCAGCGTTGCGCGAGCGGATCGAGAAGGCGCTCCCCGACGTG
Source organism: Pseudomonas sp. Marseille-Q7302 (assembly GCF_965111925.1). Lineage (NCBI taxonomy): Bacteria > Pseudomonadati > Pseudomonadota > Gammaproteobacteria > Pseudomonadales > Pseudomonadaceae > Pseudomonas > Pseudomonas sp. Marseille-Q7302. Next base: position 2,622,635 of record NZ_CBCOPK010000001.1, read on the forward strand.
CAGGTGGCCGGCCAGGGCCCGGTGCCCCAGGAACTGGTGACCACCTCCGCCAGCGGCCTGGATCCTGACCTCACCCCGGCCGGCGCCCGCTACCAGATCGCCCGTATCGCCGCCGCGCGCGGCCTCCCACCGGAGCGGCTGGAAGCCCTGGTACGCGAGCAGACACGCACCTCGCGCATCGGACCGGCAACGGTTAATGTCCTGCTTCTCAATCTGGCCCTGGCGGAACTGGCCCCATGACTGACAACACCGGGCGCGCCGAGGCGCTGCTCGCCGAACACCGCGAAGGGCGTGGTCGCCTCAAGGTCTTCCTCGGGGCGGCGCCGGGTGTCGGCAAGACCTACGCCATGCTGCAGGCGGCCCAGACCGCCCTGCGCCAGGGCCGCCGGGTACGGGCCGGCATCGTCGAGACCCATGGGCGCCGGGAGACCGCCGCCCTCCTCGCCGGCCTGCCGCAGCAACCTTTGCGACGGGTGGAGCACCGTGGCCTCAAGCTCACCGAACTGGATCTGGAAGGCCTGCTGGCCGATCCGCCGGAGCTGGTGCTGGTCGACGAACTGGCCCACAGCAACGCCTCCGGCAGTCGCCATGCCAAGCGTTGGCAGGACGTGGAGGATCTGCTGGCCGCCGGGATCCACGTCTACACCACGGTCAACGTCCAGCACCTGGAAAGTCTCAACGACGAGGTGCGCGACATCACCGGCGTGCAGGTTCGCGAGACGGTACCGGACCAGGTGCTGCTCGATGCCGATGACCTGGTGCTCATCGACCTGCCACCGCGAGAACTGCTGGAGCGCCTGCGCGAGGGCAAGGTCTATGTACCCGAGCAGGCCCGTGCCGCCATCGACGCCTTCTTCAGCCAGACCAACCTCACCGTCCTGCGTGAACTGGCCATGCGCACGGCTGCGGCCCAGGTGGATTCGGCGCTCGCCCTGAGATACCGCCAGCAGGGCCAGGCCGCGCCGCCGCTGCTGGGCCGGCTGATCGTCGGCGCTGGCACCGCCCCTTCGGCGGAACGCCTGGTGCGCCACGCCAGCCGCCTGGCCGACCAGCGCCACCTGCCCTGGACCCTCGTCCACGTCGACACCGGCCAGCCGCTGGACGATGCCGCCCGCGCCAACCTGCAAGCCAGCCAGCGCCTGGCCGAACGGCTCGGCGGCGAGGTGCTGACCCTGAGAGACAGCGATCCCGCCCGGGCGCTGGTCCGTCATGCCCGCGACCAGCGCGCCAGCGTGCTGCTGATTGGCCGCGGCCGCCCGCGCGGCTTCAGCCTGAGGCGTCGCCTGGCCAGCCGCCTGTTGCGCCTGGCACAGGGGCTGGAGATCGCCATTCTCGACCTGGACCGCGACGCTCCACCCACCACGCGCCCCCGGCGAACCCTGAAACCTGGCCCCTATGGCGTTGCCATCCTGGCGACGGGCGTGGCCGCGGCCATCGCCGAAGGCCTTTCCGGGTTGCTGGAGCTACCCAACATCTCGCTGATCTTTCTCGCGGCCGTCCTGCTGGTGGCGGTACGCAGCAGTCGCGGTCCGGCGCTGTTCTGCGCGCTGCTGGGCTTTGTCGCCTATGACGTCCTGTTCATACCTCCTGCCTTCTCGCTGACCATCAATCGCGAGCAGGATGTACTCACCCTGGCCTTTTTCCTGCTGATGGCCCTGCTCACCGGCAACCTGGCCGCACGCCAGCGGCGACAGCTGCAGGCGCTGCGCCTGACCCAACGCGAGACCCTGGCGCTGCTGGATTTCACTCGCCAGCTGAGCGCCGCCAGCGACCGCCAGGCGGTGGTCAGCGTGACCTTCAAGCAGCTGGGCACCACCACTCGGTACGTCTGCCTGCTGTTGCCCGAAGACGGCGAACGGCTGGCGACCCAGCCCGCAGATCTGGCCCTGGCCGATAACGAGCGCATTGCCGCCGAGTGGGCCTGGAAGCAGGAAAAGCCAGCCGGTTGCGGTACCGACACCCTGCCGTCCGGTCGCTGGTGGTGGTGGCCGCTGCTGGCCGAGAGCGGCAGCCTCGCCGTCCTGGGCGTGCGCTGCGACGACGCCCAGCCGCTGGATCACGACGAACGTCGTCAGCTGGCCAGCCTGGCGCAGCCGCTGGCCCAGGCCCTGGCCCGGGTTCGTCTCAGCGAAGACCTGGAAGCCGCCCGCCTGCACGGCGAGACCGAACAGCTGCGCAGCGCCCTGCTGGCCTCGGTATCCCACGACCTGCGCACCCCGCTGACGGTGATGCGTGGCTCCATCGATGCCCTCGCCACCCTGGGTGAGGCCATTCCCGCCAGCGATCGCCAGGAGCTGCTGGAGGCTACCCGCCAGGAGGCCGAGCGCCTCGACCGCTATATCCAGAATCTGCTGGACATGACCCGCCTGGGCCACGGCAGCCTGCAATTGGCCCGCGACTGGGTCGATCCCGGCGACATTCTCGCCAGCGCCTTGCAGCGTCTGCAGCCCCTGCTAACCGGGCTGCAGGTGGACACCCGGATCGAGCCGGGCTTGCCTCTCCTCTGGGTGCATCCGGCGCTGATCGAACAGGCCCTGGTCAATGTGCTGGAGAACGCCATCCGCTTCTCCGCACCCGGTGGGCGCCTGGAGATCTGCCTGGAGCGCCAGGACGGCGAGTTGCAGATCGCCGTGGCCGATGAAGGCCCGGGCATTCCGCCGGAAGACCGCTCGCGGATCTTCGACATGTTCTATACCGCCGCGCGCGGTGATCGGGGCGGCCAGGGCACCGGCCTGGGCCTGGCGATCTGTCATGGCATGGTGGGCGCGCACGGCGGCCGGGTCAGCGTGGACGAGGGCCTGGGCGGTCGGGGCACGACGATGCGGATGCATCTGCCGCTGCCGGCGACGCCACCTGCGGAATAAGCCTAAGTATCCCTGCAGCACCAGACGCTATGATGATGCCCTCCTGCCTGGAAAGCCCCAGATGCCTGCTCACGTCCTCGTCATCGACGACGAACCCCAGATCCGCAAGTTCTTGCGCATCAGCCTCGCCGCCCAGGGCTACCAGATCAGTGAAGCGGCCACCGGAACGGATGGCCTCGCCCAGGCGGCCTTGGGCCAGCCGGATCTGGTGATCCTCGACCTGGGCCTGCCGGATCGCGATGGCCAGGAGGTACTGGTCGAATTGCGCGAATGGTCCACGGTACCGGTACTGGCGCTGTCGGTACGGGCGGACGAGCGCGAAAAGGTCCGCGCCCTAGATGCCGGCGCCAATGACTATGTCACCAAGCCCTTCGGCATCCAGGAGTTTCTCGCCCGCAGCCGCGCGCTGTTACGCCAAACCCCCGCCACAGCCGCCCACCAGGCCGCAGCGCTGGAAGTAGGCCCGCTGCGGGTGGATTTCGCCTATCGACAGGTAACTCTTGCCGGTATCGAGATCGCCCTGACACGCAAGGAATACACGGTCCTGGCCGCCCTCGCCCAACATCCCGGGCGTGTGGTGACTCAACGGCAATTGCTGATCGATATCTGGGGGCCGAGCCACGCCCAAGACAGCCATTACCTGCGCATCGTGATCGGTCATCTGCGGCAGAAGTTGGCCGACGATCCGCTGGCACCACGCTATATCGTGACCGAACCTGGCGTAGGTTATCGCTTGCGCGCCGATAACGGCTGAGCGAATCGGGACAGCATTGGTTTCGCTATAGGCAAAGGCAGCCCGCCATGTGTTTGCCACTAAGACGAACCTTCTCGTTGGCACTGGCCGCTACGGATACGCATCGGAAGCTGATATGGCAGTGGCAGACATCCGCCTCTTTTCAGCGGATAGAGGCCGAAAAACCGCGCTAGTCTGGCGATTGCAACTTCAGCTGCCGGTCTCAACCAAGAACTATCAGGGACAGCAGAAAAAGGATGCCGGTCGGTAGCGGAGCCTTGCGCTGTTACCGACCGACGTCCCGGCAGCAACTTACTGCAGCCAGCCTTCGACGGTATCGGCGCCGTGTTCGGCTTTCCAAGCCTTGAGCACCTTGTGGTTGCCACCCTTGGTTTCGATGACTTCGCCAGTCTTGGGGTGCTGATAACGCTTGGTGCTGCGCGGACGACGCTTGCCAGCCGGCTTTTCCGGATGCGGCGTCTGCGCCTTGTGCTTGGGGGCAGCGTTGGGATCCAGAATGCCAATGATATCGCCCAGGTTCATCTGGTATTCGTCCATCAACTCCTGCAGCTTGCTTTCGAATTCGATTTCCTTCTGCAGGGAACTGTCCTGCTTCAGATCTTCGAGCAATTGCAGTTGGGCGCGAAGTTGTTCTTCGGCGGCGCGGAATTCGGCGAGACGGGACATAGGCACTCCTGATGAAAAGTAACGGCGAGACGTGAGACTTCGCTGACGGGCGAAAGTTGAAGGCGAAGATAAAGGATTAATGCCAGAGTTGCCAGTGACAAATAAAAAGGGACGCGGCAAAGACCCTGTCTTGCAAACGAAAGTTGATTTAATTAAGCAATCCTTAACTAAAGCCAATCCCTTGGCGCCAGTTGTGCCTAATGGAGCGCGCGCCAACATTGGTAGGCGCCAACAGTACCCTGTAGTTCACGGCAGGATTCATGCTGGAAAAAGAGTAAAACAATCCCGTGAAAGTCACCTAGACACAACTTTTGCATGTCCAGGTAATTCGGCCAGAAGGCTCTGGTAGGCGCGTTAGGCCGATGCCTCCACGTCCGAACGAGCTTCGGGCAATGGTGACCAATTGAAGGTTTCCGCAATTACCCGCCGGTACGCCGTGTCGATGGACACCGGTGTCCGACGGATATAGTCGCGCGCATGAGTCTGACGATCGGGATCGAGTTTGCGCAGGTAGTCGAGCGCCTCTTCCACCGTGGGCATCCGCTGATTGAGCCCTGCGCTACGGGGTGGCAAGGCCGTCCAGACCACCGCCTCCAGCTCCTTCGCACGCGCCCACTCGCCAATACGTTGCTGGAACCCTGATTGCGGGCCGCTCGGCCAGCTGCCGATGCACTCAGGTTGTTCTCGCGGCACGCCCTCGCGCTCGCGCAGGGCGTCGCGGGCTTTTTCCAGGCTATCGACAGCCAGGTAGGCCCAGAACACCTGAACGTCCGCGGCATCCTCACAGAGCACCGTGGCCAGCTCTCCGCTGTCGCCCTCCCGAGCGAACTCGATGGGCAACCGGGGTCCATCGACGAACCAATCCGAGGCCACCGGTAATTCCGCGGCCTTCCAGATCAACGACCCCCAGCCCAGACAGGCGATCTTCATGGCCACTCCCCGCGTATCGACGATGGGCATTGGAGGCCACCGAAGCGTTTGGGTTTCGCACCAGCAAGACGTGGCGACAAAAATTCAGGACGAAAAAAAGCGGCCACGAGGGCCGCTTCTTTCGATAACCGCGAGCCAGAGCTCGTGGGTGGTATGTGGCGCAGCGGACGGGACTCGAACCCGCGACCCCCGGCGTGACAGGCCGGTATTCTAACCGACTGAACTACCGCTGCGCATGGAAGCCTTGCGGCATCCTGCTGGCCTTTGCCGAGAACCTGTTCAGCGGGGGTTCTCTGCACCAGCGGCCGCTAAGATACTGATTTATCAGGGAAGAAACAACAGGCACAGGAAAATATTTCTGATCGCGCCGCGAAGCCAGCCAGAAGCCCCGTTCTGCTCAGGCTCCGCCACCGCTCGCCTGCCGCCTGAGCAGGGTGAGAAACCCCTCCAGCGCCGCGCTGGGCACCTGTCCCGCGCGCAGCAGAATGCCGAAGGGTGTCAGGGGTTCGGTGATCTCCAGATCGAGGGACACCATCAGCCCGGTGCGCAGATGATCCCGTACCACCGCCTCGGTCAGCACCAGGATGGCGTCGGTGATCTGTACCAGCTGCAACATGGCGAACACCGAGCCGCATTCGATGACGTCCGCGGGTGGCGGCAGCTGCCGTCGGGCGAAGGCCGCCTCCAGGGCCACCCGTGCCGGGCTGGCTTCCGGCTGCAGGATCCAGGGCCACTCCGCCACCAGCTCCGCCAGATCGGGCGCGGCGCGACCGGTCAGCGGATGCCCGGTGCGCACCACCACCGCGAGGTGCTCGTTGCCCAGCGGCTCGAAGACGAAGCGTCCCAGGTCCGCCTGCTGGGTGAAGCGGGCGATGGCCACGTCGATCCGCTCCTGTTCGAGCAGCTCGGTGAGCTGGTCACTGGTGTCGCCAAGGATGCGCAGCTGCAGGCCGGGTTGGCGCGCCTTGCTTGCGGCGATGGCCCTGACCACCAGATCGGGCAAGGCGCCCATGATGGCGCCGATCGCCAGATGCCCATAGCCGCCGGAGCGCCGGGCGTCGAGATCCTCGGCGCAGCGATCCAGGCCATTCAGGGCGCGCCGCGCGAATTCCACGATCTCCATTCCCAGGGCCGTGACCTTCAAGCCCCGCGCCTGGCGCTCGAACAGCACGCAGCCAAAGGCCTCCTCGACCTCCTGCAACATGCGGGTGGTGGCGGGCTGGGACATGTGCAGGGCTTCCGCGGCGCGGTGCAGGTTGAGGGTCCCGGCCAGGGTCGCCAGCATCAGCAGATGCTTGTAGCGCAATCGATTGAACAGCGCGCGGGCATGAGGGGAGGCGTTCATCTGCAGCATCCTTGTGGAGAGATCAGTGATGCGTCCTGAGCGAGTCGGCGGGTCTGGCCAAGGCCACGTCGCCTGCCGATACCTTAAGGGTATCGATACTTAACCAAAAGCGATTATCCAGGCATTGCAACTGCGACTACCTTGGGCCGTGGCCGAATCACAACAACAAGAGAGATCGCCATGCACACCTCCCTGTCACCGGGGCTGGTCGCCAAGGTCACCCGGCGCCTGCTGCCCTTCCTGCTGCTGATGTACGTCATGGCCTTTCTCGACCGGGCCAACGTAGGCTTCGCCAAGGTCGCCTTCCAGGCCGATACCGGCATCTCCGACGCGGCCTTCGCCCTTGGCGCCGGGATCTTCTTCGTCGGCTACGCCTTTCTCGAGATTCCCAGCAACCTGATCATGCACCGCGTCGGCGCCCGCCTGTGGATGTGCCGCATCATGGTGACCTGGGGGTTGATCTCCGCCGCCATGATGTTCGCCCATACGGCGACCTCCTTCTATGTGCTGCGCTTCCTGCTCGGGGTAGCCGAAGCCGGCTTCTTTCCCGGGGTCATCCTCTACCTCACCTACTGGTTTCCCTCGCGCTACCGCGCCCGGGCGCTGGGTTTCTTCTATTTCGGCGCGCCCCTGGCCTTCATCTTCGGCAGCCCGCTGTCGGGGCTGCTGCTGGAATTCGACGGCTTCGGCGGCCTGCACGGCTGGCAATGGATGTTCCTGGTGGAAGGGGTGCTGGCCAGCCTGGTGGGGGTCTGGGCCTGGTTCTACCTGGACAACCGGCCGCGCGATGCGCGTTGGCTGAGCGATGCGGAAAAGCAGGCGCTGCAACAGGCGCTGGATGCCGAGGACGCCGCCAAGCCCCATCACGGCGGGCTGCTGCGTCTGCTCGGTCAGCCGCGCATCCTCCTGCTGTGCAGTATCTACCTGCTTATCCAGGCCAGCGTCTATGGCGTGGTCTTCTACCTGCCGACCCAGGTGGCCGGCCTGCTGGGGCAGAAGGTCGGTTTGCTGGTCGGCCTGGTCTCGGCGATTCCCTGGGTCTGCGCCCTGCTCGCCGCCTGGCTGATCCCCAGCTGGTCGGATCGTACCGGCGAACGCCGCCGCACCGCGGCCGCCACCCTGGCCATTTCCGGGCTGGGCATCGCCGCCTCGGTGACCTTCTCGCCGCTCTATGCGCTGACCGCCCTGTGCTTCGCCGCTGCCGGCTTCATCGCCGTGCAGCCGCTGTTCTGGACCTTTCCGTCCGACCAGTTGCGCGGCAGCGCCGCGGCCGGCGGCATCGCCCTGATCAATACCTGCGGCGCCATCGGCGGCTTCATCGCGCCCCTGGCCAAGCGCTGGGCCGAGGTGACCTTCGCCCACCCCGGCGCCGGTCTCTATCTGCTCGCCGGGACCACCCTGGTGGCGGCCGCCCTGATTCTCGGCTTGCGCCAGCGTCGCCAGGTCGATCCCCAACCCCAGCTCACGCCCAGTCACTAAGGGAGCCCTTTCCATGACCCTACCCACCATCAAGCAGGTTCGTGCCTACACCCTTCGTGGCGGCGGCGCCGATTATCACGACCAGGGCGACGGCCACTGGATCGACGACCATATCGCCACGCCCATGGCCAAGTACCCGGAATACCGCCAGAGCCGCCGCAGCTTCGGCATCAACGTGCTGGGCACCCTGGTGGTGGAAGTCGAGGCCAGTGACGGTACCGTGGGCTTCGCCGTCACCACCGGCGGCGAGCTGGGCGCCTTCATCGTCGAGCGACACCTGGCGCGCTTCCTGGAGGGCGCCAAGGTCACCGACCTGGAAAAGATCTGGGACCAGATGTACCTCTCGACTCTCTACTACGGCCGCAAGGGCATAGTGCTCAACACCATCTCCGGAGTGGATCTTGCGCTCTGGGACCTGCTCGGCAAGCTGCGCCAGGAACCGGTACACCAGCTGCTCGGCGGCGCCGTCCGTGACGAATTGCAGTTCTATGCCACCGGCGCGCGCCCGGACCTGGCCAAGGAGATGGGTTTCATCGGTGGCAAGCTGCCGCTGCAGCACGGCCCGGCCGAGGGCGAGGAAGGCCTGCGCAAGAATCTCGAGGCCCTGGCGACCATGCGCGAACGGGTCGGCGACGACTTTTGGTTGATGCTCGACTGCTGGATGAGCCTGGACCTGAACTACGCCACCCGCCTGGCCCAGGGCGCCCATGAATTCGGCCTCAAGTGGATCGAGGAGGCATTGCCGCCGGACGACTACTGGGGCTATGCCGAACTCAGGCGCAACGTGCCGCGCGGGATGCTGGTCACCACCGGGGAGCACGAGGCCACCCGCTGGGGCTTCCGGCTACTGCTGGAGATGGGTTGCTGCGACATCCTCCAGCCTGACGTCGGCTGGTGCGGTGGCCTCACCGAGCTGATCCGCATCTCGGCGCTGGCCGATGCCCACAACGCCCTGGTGGTGCCCCACGGCTCCTCGGTCTACAGCTACCACTTCGTCATCACCCGCACCAACAGCCCCTTCGCCGAGTTCCTGATGATGGCGCCCAAGGCCGACGAGGTGGTGCCCATGTTCCATCCGCAACTGCTCGACGAACCCGTACCGGTGCGGGGCCGCATGCGCGCCTCGGCGCTGGATCGGCCTGGCTTCGGCGTGCGCCTCAATCCGGAGTGCGCCCTGGAACGACCCTATAGCCACTGAGGCGTTGCCCGGGAGGGCTAGATGAAAGCGACCCAAGATACCCTGGTGACACCGGTACCGGATGCGCGCCCCGCCGCGACGCCACTACCTCCCAAGAGCGCCCGCCTCAAGCGGGTGCAGGTAGTCGCCCTGGCGCTGCTGGTGCTGGCCGGCTTCGTCAACTACCTCGACCGTAGCACCTTGGCCATCGCCAACCAGACCATCAGCGGCGAGCTGGGCTTCACGCCGACCGAGATGGGCCTACTGCTGTCGGCCTTCGCCTGGGCCTATGCCTTTGCCCAGTTGCCCATCGGCGGCTTGCTGGACCGCTTCGGCGCGCGCCTGACCCTGGGCCTGGGCATCTGCCTCTGGTCAATCGCCCAAGGCGTGCTGGGGCTGCTCAGCAGCCTGCACCTGATGATCCTCGCCCGCATCGGCCTGGGTATCGGCGAGGCGCCGCAATTCCCGGCCGGTGCCAAGGTGGTCAGCGAGTGGTTCAACGTCCGCGAGCGCGGCCTGCCCTCCGGCATCTTCAACCTGTCGTCGTCCCTGGGGCCGGCGATCTCCCAGCCGATCCTCACCGCCCTGCTGCTCTGGCTCGGCTGGCGGCAGATGTTCATCGCCATGGGCGTGCTCGGCGTCGCCGTGGCGGCGCTCTGGTACCTGAGCTATCGCGACCGGGTCCAGGTGGCGCTGGACGCCGCCGAGCGGGCGCATCTGGACGCTGGCCTGCCGCCTCAGGATGCCGGTCTGCGGCTGACCTTCGCCGACTGGCTGGGGCTGTTCCGCCGCCGCCTGACCTGGGGCGTGGTGATTGGCTATGTGGGCATCATCTACATGCTGTCGCTGTTCCTGACCTGGCTGCCGGCCTACCTGGAACGGGTCCATCACCTGTCCCTGTCCCAGGCCGGCTGGGTCGCCAGCCTGCCGTTCCTGGCCGGGGCCTGTGGTGTCATCAGCGGCGGCCTGCTGGTGGATCGCCTGACCCGCAGCGGTCGCAGCCTGGCCTTCAGCCGCAAGTTGCCGATCTGTGGCGGTCTTGCTGCGGCCGGGCTGTTCGCCCTGTGCAGCGCCGGGGTAACCGGCATCGGCAGCGTCATCCTCTGCTTCAGCCTGGCGTTGTTCAGCCTCAACGTAGCGGTAGCCGGCACCTGGTCGCTGGTCAGCGTCGCGGTGCCTTCGCATCAGGTGGCGTCCCTGGCCAGCATCCAGAATTTCGGCGGCTACTTTGGCGGCGCCTTCGCCCCGGTCATCACCGGCATGATCGTCCAGCAGACCGGCTCCTTTGGTCTCGCGCTGGGCATCGCCGCCGCCGTCGCGGTGGCCGGCGCCCTGAGCTATGGGCTGCTGGTGCGCCTCCCCGATACCCCTTCCTGAATCCTCCTGGAGACCGTCATGGATCTGCCCCGCAATCCCTTCAAGGCCCGCCTGGCGGGCAGCGACACCCTCTACGGCCTTTGGGCCGGCTTCGCCACCGGCTACGCCGCCGAGATCGCCGCCAGTACCGGCTACGACTGGCTGCTGATCGACGGCGAGCACGCCCCCAACACGGTGCCAAGCATCCTCGCGCAATTGCAGGCGGTGGCGCCCTATTCCACGGCACCGGTGGTGCGCTGCGTGACCGGCGATGCGGTGCTGATCAAGCAATTGCTGGACATCGGCGTGCAGACGCTGATGGTGCCCATGGTGGAGACCGCCGAGCAGGCCCGCGCCCTGGTACGGGCCATGCGCTATCCGCCCCACGGCATCCGTGGCGTCGGCGGCGGCCTGGCCCGCGCCACCCGGTGGGACGCAGTGCCCGACTACCTGCACACCGCCCATAGCGAGCTGTGCCTGATCGTCCAGGTGGAATCGCGCCTGGGCAGCGACAATGTCGCCGAGATCGCTGCGGTGGAGGGCGTGGACGCCGTCTTCGTCGGTCCGGCGGACCTCTCCAGTGGCCTGGGACATGCCGGCAATCCGGGCCACCCGGAGGTCCAGGCGCGCATCCGCGCCGCCATCGAGGCGACCCGCGCTGCCGGCAAGGTGGCCGGGATCCTGGCGCCCCAGGAAGACGATGCCCGGCGCTATCGCGACTGGGGGTGCCAGTTCGTTGCCGTCGGTATCGACATCAGCCTGTTCCGCCAGGCGGCGCTGGCCAACCTGGCCCGCTATCGCCCCCTCGAAGCGCCCCAGGCGCCCTCTCGAACCTATTGACCCGGAGTCCGCCATGGCCGATCTGCCTCTTTACCAGAACTACATCGATGGCCGCTTGCTGCCGGCCGCCGAGGACTTTCTCGTCCATAACCCCGCCACCGGCGAGGCCCTGGCCCGGGTGCCGGCGTCCAGTCGCGAAGACGTCGATCAGGCCATCGCCGCCGCCCGTCGTGCCCAGAAGGCCTGGGCGCGCAAACCAGCCATCGAGCGCGCCGGCTATCTGCGGCGCATTGCGGCAAAGCTGCGTGAGCACGCACCGCGGCTGGCCCGGACCATTGTCGCCGAACAGGGCAAGGTCCGTGGCCTGGCCGAAGTGGAGGTCAATTTCACCGCCGACTATCTCGACTACATGGCCGAGTGGGCGCGACGCATAGAAGGCGAAATCATCACCAGCGACCGGCCCGACGAGCAGATCTTTCTGCTGCGCAAGCCACTGGGCGTGGTGGCCGGCATCCTGCCCTGGAACTTCCCCTTCTTTCTCATCGCCCGCAAGCTGGCACCGGCGCTGATCACCGGCAACACCATCGTGATCAAACCCAGCGAGGAAACCCCGATCAATGCCCATGAATTCGCCCGCCTGGTGGCCGAGACCGACTTGCCGCCCGGGGTCTTCAACCTGGTCAGCGGCGCCGGGGCCATAGGTGGCCAGCTCAGTGCCCACGCCGGCATCGACATGGTCAGCTTTACCGGCAGCGTCGCCACCGGCTCGCGGATCATGGCCGCTGCGGCACCGAATCTGACCAAGCTCAACCTGGAGCTAGGCGGCAAGGCGCCGGCCATCGTCCTGGCCGATGCCGACCTGGACCTGGCGGTCCGGGCGATCCGCGACTCGCGCATCATCAACACCGGCCAGGTGTGCAACTGCGCCGAGCGCGTCTATGTGGAACGCGCGGTGGCCGAGGACTTCATCGAGCGTATCGGCCGCGCCATGGCCGCCACTCGCTATGGCGACCCCCAGGCTGATGCTGGCGTGGAGATGGGGCCGTTGATCAACGCCGCCGGCCTGGACAAGGTGGCGGCCAAGGTCGATGTCGCCCTCGGCCAGGGCGCTCGCCTGGTCACCGGCGGCAGCCGCGCCGACCTGGGTCGCGGCTTTCACTTCCAGCCCACGGTACTGGCGGACTGTCGCGCCGAGATGCCGATCATGCGCGAGGAGATCTTTGGCCCGGTGCTGCCGATCCAGGTGGTGGACGATCTCGACGAGGCCATCGCCCTGGCCAACGACTGCGAATACGGCCTGACCTCCTCCGTCTATACGCGCAGCCTGAGCAAGGCCATGCACGCCATGCGCGAGATCGACTTCGGCGAGACCTACATCAACCGGGAAAACTTCGAGGCCATGCAGGGCTTTCACGCCGGGGTGCGCAAGTCCGGCATCGGTGGCGCGGACGGCAAGCACGGGCTCTATGAGTACACCCACACCCAGGTGGTCTATCTGCAGGGCTAGGGGTCGAGGCTGGTGGCTACCCGCTTCGCTCGAATGTTCCTGGGCGAACGCGGGTCGAAACAGGCGCAATCCAAGATCAGGCATGGGCCAGCGGCCCCAGGGAGACCAGATGCAGAACTACCACATCGTACCTACCGACACCGGCTGGGAATTCAAAGAGGAACATGGCGATCGTGCCCTGCTCAAGGCGTCGACCAAGGACGCCATCGTCCACCAGGCGGCACAATACCTGGATGGCAAGACCGGCAGCGTCAAGATTCACACCAGCGACGGTCGTATCGAGGAAGAGCGTACCTATCCACGCAGTGCGGATCCGGCCCAGTCCAAGGGCTGACGCGTCAGGACCTTGCTGCTGAGCACGGCAGGGTCCTGCTTTGACCGCATCCCCCTCGCCTACCATCCGTAGCGGTGGTATACCGTAAGACCACAACAATCAGAATGGCGGTCAAGCGAGGTCAGCATGGATTCATCTCCGCGTTTCTGCTGCCAGTGCGGCAGTGCCGAACTCCGACGTGGCCGGCCCGCTGGGGATAGCCAAGAGCGGCTGCTGTGCGGCGCCTGCGGTCATGTGCTCTACGACAATCCGCGAGTGATCGCAGGCTGCCTGGTGGAGCACGAGGGACGCTACCTGCTCTGCCGCCGGGCCATCGAGCCACGCCGGGGCTACTGGACACTACCGGCAGGCTTCATGGAGAACGACGAGAGCGCCGAACAGGCCGCGCTGCGGGAGACCTGGGAGGAAAGCGGGGTCAGAGCCCGGATCCTTGCGCCCTACTCCATCTTCAATGCCGCGGGCGTCAATCAGGTCTACCTGATCTTCCGCGCCGAATTGGTCGAAATCGACGCCGAGGCTGGCATTGAAACCCTGGAGCGACGCTTTTTCGCACCGGACGAGTTGCCTTGGGCCGACCTGGCCTATCCCTCGATTCGCCAGATCCTCGAACGCCGGCTTCAAGAACAGGTACAGGGCCATCATGGCCTCTATTTCGGGACCGCGGAAGCCGGACAGTTGCATACCCTTGGCTGACGTGAGCGGGCCCCGTTGGGCTTCAACGATGGAGCCGTCTCAGCCCAACCTACGATAGGCGCGTAGGTTGGGCTGAGCATAGCGAAGCCCAACACATCCAGACTCGGTGCCTCCCGTTGGGCTTCAACGACGGAGCCGTTTCAGCCCAACCTACGAGAGGCGTGTAGGTTGGGCTGAGCATAGCGAAGCCCAACACATCCAGACTCGGTGCCTCCCGTTGGCCTTCGACGATGGAGCCGTTTCAGCCCAACCTACGTATCTAGCGTAGGTTGGGCTGAGCGTAGCGAAGCCCAACACATCCAGTCTCGGTGCCTCCCGTTGGGCTTCAACGACGGAGCCGTTTCAGCCCAACCTACGAGAGGCGTGTAGGTTGGGCTGAGCATAGCGAAGCCCAACACATCCAGACTCGGTGCCTCCCGTTGGCCTTCGACGATGGAGCCGTTTCAGCCCAACCTACGTATCTAGCGTAGGTTGGGCTGAGCGTAGCGAAGCCCAACGAACGGGATCAGACGCCCAGGCAGAGGTACTTGATCTCGAGGTATTCCTCGATGCCGTACTTGGAGCCCTCGCGGCCCAGGCCCGAAGCCTTAACGCCACCAAAGGGTGCGACTTCGTTGGAGATCAGGCCGGTGTTGATGCCGACCATGCCGTACTCAAGCGCCTCGGCCACACGGAATACGCGGGACAGGTCGCGGGCATAGAAGTAGGAGGCCAGGCCGAACTCGGTGTCGTTGGCCAGATCGATGACCTCGGCCTCGTCCTTGAAGCGGAACAGCGGCGCCAGCGGGCCAAAGGTCTCTTCCTTGGACACCTTGGCGCTTTTGGGCACGTCGGCGAGGATGGTCGGCTCGAAGTAGCTGCCCCCGTTGGCGTGGGCCTTGCCGCCGGCGATGACCTTGGCGCCCTGGCTCACGGCGTCGTCGATGTGTTCCTTGACCTTGGCCGCCGCCTTGGCGTCGATCAGCGGGCCGATGGTGACGCCCTCCTCCAGGCCGTTGCCAACCTTGAGCTTGGCCACCGCGGCCTTGAATTTCTCGGCGAAGGTGTCGTAGACACCGTCCTGGATATAGAGACGGTTGACGCAGACGCAGGTCTGGCCGGCGTTGCGGTACTTGGAGGCGATGGCGCCTTCCACGGCCTTGTCCAGGTCAGCGTCGTCGAAGACGATAAAGGGCGCGTTGCCGCCCAGCTCCAGCGACAGCTTCTTGATGGTGGGGGCGCTCTGCTCCATCAGCTTGGCACCGATCTCGGTGGAGCCGGTAAAGGAGATCTTGCGCACGATGGGGCTTTCGGTCAGCTCGGCGCCGATCTCGGCGGCGGAGCCGGTGACAACGCTCAATACACCCTTGGGAATGCCGGCGCGCTCGGCCAGCTCGACCAGGGCCAGGGCCGAGTACGGGGTCTGGCTGGCGGGCTTGATGACCATGGTGCAGCCGGCGGCCAGGGCCGGACCGGCCTTGCGGGTGATCATCGCGGTAGGGAAATTCCACGGCGTGATGGCGGCGGTGACGCCGATGGGCTGCTTGATCACCAGGATGCGCTTGTCGGCCTGGTGGCCGGGAATGGTGTCGCCATAGATGCGCTTGGCTTCCTCGGCGAACCACTCGATGAAGGAGGCAGCGTAGGCGATCTCGCCCTTGGCCTCGGCCAGCGGCTTGCCCTGCTCCAGGGTCATCAGGCGACCCAGGTCGTCCTGATTCTCGATCATCAGCTCGTACCAGCGCCGCAGCTTGGCCGAACGCTCCTTGGCGGTCAGCGCACGCCAGGCCGGCAGCGCACGGTTGGCGGCGTCGATGGCACGCTTGGTCTCGGCGCGGCCGAGCTTGGGAATGGTGCCCAGGGTCTCGCCGGTGGCCGGGTTGTCCACCTGGACGGTGGCACCACTGTCGGCGTCGATCCAGGCGCCGTCGACATAGGCTTGCTGGCGAAACAGGGAAGCGTCTTGCAACATGGTCTGGATTCCTAGCTAGGGAGTTGAAGGCGATTACGAAGGGCTGCTGCGGTCATTGCGGGGAAGCCGCCTGCAGACGCGCTACCTGGGCCGGTGAGCCCTGATAGGCCAGCCAGAAATACAGCGGGCAGGTCACCAGCAGACCGAACAGCCAGGAGAGGTCGGCGCCTGCCACCAGGTCGGCATAGGGCCCCTTGAACAACGCCGTGTTGGCGAACGGCAGCTGCACCAGGATGCCGACCGCGTAGGCGGCGATGGCATGGCCGTTGAAGCGACCGTAGCGGCCACCGTCGGCGGCGAACAATGAAGGGATGTGGTAGTCGCCGCGCTTGATCAGATAGAAGTCGATGAGATTGATGGAAGCCCAGGGCACCAGGATCATGGTCATGGCCAGTACCAGGCCGATGAATCTTTCGATGAAATCGGCCGAGGCCATGAGCGCCACGCTGCAGCAGCCCACCAGCACCAGGCTGGACAGCACCACCTTG
The DNA here is from genome assembly GCF_965111925.1 of Pseudomonas sp. Marseille-Q7302. Taxonomy (NCBI): domain Bacteria; kingdom Pseudomonadati; phylum Pseudomonadota; class Gammaproteobacteria; order Pseudomonadales; family Pseudomonadaceae; genus Pseudomonas; species Pseudomonas sp. Marseille-Q7302. Next base: position 2,638,959 of record NZ_CBCOPK010000001.1, read on the forward strand.
ACCTTGACGCCCGGTGTCCAGCCGGCGGCGAAGGTCTGCACGCAGGTGATGATGGCAAGTACCGCGCCATAGAGGTTGAGGGCGTTGTGGCTGATGATGTTGAGCAGGAACAGCACCATCAGCACCGGGCCCAACCAGCCGGTGGCCTGGGCCACGGCGGCCATGGCGTCGTTACCGGCCGGCACCGCCAGCACCGCCACCACACCAAAGGAAAAGGCCAGGATGGTGCCCAGGGTGGCGCCAAGGTAGGTCGCCCAGAAGGGTCGTGCGATCCCCACCGCTTCCGGGAGATAGCGCGAATAGTCGCTGGTGTAGGGCGAGAAACTCAGTTGCCAGATCACCCCCAGCGACAGCGTAGCGACGAAACCACTGGCGTTGAGACCGCCGCGGGTCAGGAAGTCCGCAGGCAGCGGCTGGCTCAGCATCATGGCGAAACCCGCCAGCAACCCCGCGCCCATGACCCAGGTACCCCAGCGATTGAGGGTATGGATGCAGCGATAACCGATCACCCCGATGGCCGTGGCGCTCAGGGCGCCGACCACGATGGCCAGCGGCATGGGTACGGCCGGCACCAGGCCTTGGATCGACTTGCCGGCCAGCACCACGTTGGAGGTGAAAAAGCCCACGTAGATCAGCGCGGTAACGCAGACGATCAGCAGGGCGCCATAGCGGCCGAACTGGCCACGACTCTGCACCATCTGCGGAATGCCCAGCCGCGGTCCCTGGGCCGAGGCCAGGGCCAGCACCACCCCGCCGAGCAGATGCCCGAACACGATGGCCATCAGGCCCCAGGCCAGATTCAGGTGGAAGGTCTGGACCACCATGGCGCCGGTGACGATAGGCAACGGCGCGATATTGGTGCTGAACCAGAGGGTGAAGAGATCGCGGCTATGGCCGTGGCGTTCGGCCGGGGCGACGTGATCCACGGTATGGGTTTCGATGGCGACGGCGGAGCGAGGGGCTGCGGACATCCAGGAATTCCATTGTTGTAGTTGTGGAAGACGCCTGCTGGACAGGTCGTCCTGGTGAGCAGAAAGTATTACGGTATACCAGATTACACAACCGCCTTTTGACCTGTGGAAGCGATGTCTGGGGACTGCCGCCGAATCTCGTTACATCTCTGCTTGCCAGCTCACGTATTATGGTATACCAATAAAAACATCGACTGGCTGAGCCGTCGCGTACCGCCAACAAGAGACACCCGAGCCCCGCGCCGAGGTGGAAGACAAGAGGTAGGCTTCTATGAAATTTTCCCTGTTCGTGCACATGGAACGCTGGGACGAAAGCGTCAGCCATCGGCAGCTGTTCGAAGAACTGACCGAGCTGACCCTGATGGCCGAAGCCGGCGGGTTCTGCACCGTCTGGGTCGGTGAGCATCATGCGATGGAATACACCATTTCCCCCAGCCCCATGCCGATCCTGGCCAACCTCGCAGCCCGTACCTCGACCATCCGCCTGGGCGCCGGCACCCTGATCGCGCCCTTCTGGCATCCCCTGCGGGCGGCCGGCGAATGCGCCCTGCTCGACGTGATCAGCGAAGGCCGCATGGAAGTGGGTCTGGCCCGCGGCGCCTACCAGGTGGAATTCGATCGCATGGCCGGCGGCCTGCCCGCGACGGCCGGTGGCAAGCACCTGCGCGAACTGGTACCGGCGCTGCGCAAGCTGTGGGAGGGCGACTATGCCCACGACGGCGAAGTCTGGCAGTTCCCCACCTCCACCAGCGTGCCCAAGCCGGTCGGCACCCCGCCGATCTGGATCGCCGCGCGGGATCCGGATTCGCACAACTTCGCCGTGGCCAATGGCTGCAACGTCATGGTCACGCCGTTGATGAAGGGCGATGAGGAAGTGGTCGACCTCAAGCACAAGTTCGACAACGCCCTGGCCAACAATCCCGGCGTCGCCCGGCCCAAGCTGATGGTGCTGCGGCATACCCATGTGCACGCCGCCGAGGAGCCCGAAGGCTGGAAGATCGGTGCCCAGGCCATTGGCCGCTTCTACCGCACCTTCGATGCCTGGTTCGGCAACAAGGAAACCCCGGTCAACGGCTTCCTCGCCCCGAGTCCGGAAGAGAAGTTCGCCGGCCGCCCGGAATTCGAGCTGGAGAATATCCGCAAGAACACCATGATCGGCACGCCGGAAGAGGTGATCGCCCGCCTGCGCCACTACGAGGAACTGGGCGTCGACGAATTCAGCTTCTGGTGCGACAACAGCCTGCCTTTCGCCGAGAAGAAGAAGTCGCTGCAACTGTTCATCGACAAGGTGGCGCCTGCCTTCGCCTGATCCTCGGGCTGCGTAGTGACGCGGCCCTCAACACGCCCAAGCGCGTGGCATACCATCATCCAACAGACATCCCAGGAGTCAGCATGAGTTTCGAAATCCGCAAGGTCGTCACCTATCTCGAAGAAACCCATATCGAAGGGGGCAAGGCCACCGACAAGCCGGTGACCATGGCCGGCGTCGCCGTGGTGATCCGCAACCCCTGGGCCGGCCAGGGCTTCGTCGAAGACCTCAAGCCCGAGATCAAGGCCCACTGCTCCGACCTGGGCGCCTTCATCGTCGAGCGCCTGACCCGCGCCATCGGCGGCGCCGAACGCATCGAGGCCTATGGCAAGGCGGCCGTGGTCGGTGCCGACGGCGAGATCGAACACGCCTCGGCGGTGATCCATACCCTGCGATTCGGCAACCACTACCGCGAGGCGGTCCAGGCCAAGAGCTACCTGAGCTTCACCAACAAGCGCGGCGCGCCGGGCACTTCCATCCAGATCCCCATGATGCACAAGGATGACGAGGGCCTGAGATCCCACTACATCACCCTGGAAATGCGCATCGAGGATGCCCCGCGGGCCGACGAGATCGTGGTGGTGCTGGGCGCTGCCGATGGTGGCCGCCTGCATCCGCGCATCGGCAACCGCTACATCGACCTCGAGGAACTCGCGGCTGAAAAGGCGCGCTGAGGAGAACCCGCGAATGATCCGGTCTACAGACGCCAAGACCCCCGCCGGCACCGCCTACCGCATCGCCGGCGATGGCAGCCCCCTCGTCCTGATCCACGGGGTGGGGCTCAGCAAGGACATGTGGGGCGGTCAACTCGCGGGGCTCGCACCACGCTACCAGGTGATCGCCTATGACATGCTCGGCCATGGCGAGAGCCAGCGCCCGGCGGCGCAGGCGACGCTCGACGACTATGCCGCGCAGCTCACCGAACTGCTCGATCACCTGGGGCTGGAAACGGCCGTGGTGGTCGGCTTCTCCATGGGCGGCCTGATCGCCCGGGCCTTCGCCCTGAGCCATCCGCAGCGGCTGGACGCGCTGGTGATCCTCAACAGCGTGTTCAATCGCTCGGTGGAGCAACGCAGCGGGGTTCTGGAGCGGAGCCGCCAGGCCGAACTTGAAGGCCCCGACGCCAATCTCGATAGCGCCCTGGCCCGCTGGTTCAGCCGCGAGTATCAAGGCGCCAACCCGGCGCAGATCCAGGCGCTGCGGCAAGCCTTCGCCAACAACGACCCCCAGGGCTATCTGACCACCTACACCCTGTTCGCCACCCAGGACCGCTACGGTGCCGAGCGGCTGGACAGCCTCCAGGTACCCACCCTGGTGGCTACTGGCGAGCTGGACAGCGGCTCGACCCCGGAGATGGCGCGCCAGCTGGCCGCACGGATTCCGCGCGCGCGCACTGCCGTGCTGGCCGACCAGCGCCATATGATGCCGGTCGAGTCACCCAAGCTGGTCAACGCCCTGCTGCTGGACTTCCTCGACGACGTCCTGGCCAAGGCCCCTTCCACTTCCATCAAGGGATACGTGGCATGACCCTGCAACGTTTTCAGATGTGCATCGACGGCGAATGGACCGCGGCCCAGTCGGGCCGTACCTTCGCCAGTCTCGATCCGGCCACCGCGACCGCCTGGGCGGAATTGCCCGACGCCGATGCCGACGACGTCGACCGCGCCGTCCAGGCCGCCCAGCGAGCCTTCGAGGCGCCGGCCTGGCGTGGCCTGACCGCCAGCGCCCGCGGCAAGCTCTTGCGCCGGCTGGGCGATCTCATCGCCGCCAACAAGGAGGCCCTGGCCCAGCTGGAAAGTCGTGACAACGGCAAGCTGATCCGCGAGACCCGCGGCCAGGTCGGCTACCTGCCGGAATTCTTCCACTACACGGCGGGCCTCGCCGACAAGCTCGAAGGCGGCACCCTGCCCCTCGACAAGACCGACCTCTTCGCCTACACGGTGCATGAACCCCTGGGCGTGATCGCCGGCATCGTGCCCTGGAACAGCCCGCTGTACCTGACCGCCATCAAGGTCGCCCCGGCCCTGGCCGCTGGCAACACCGTGGTGATCAAGCCGTCCGAGCACGCCTCGGCCACCATCCTGGAGCTGGCGCGACTGGCCCTCGAAGCCGGCATTCCGCCCGGCGTGTTCAACGTGGTGACCGGCTATGGTCCGGGCGCCGGCGCGGCCCTCACCCGCCATCCGCTGGTGCGCAAGATCGCCTTTACCGGTGGCGCCGCCACGGCCCGCCACGTGGTCCGCGCCAGCGCCGAGAACTTCGCCAAGCTGAGCCTGGAGCTGGGCGGCAAGTCGCCCAACATCATCTTCGCCGACGCCGACCTCGATAGCGCGATCAACGGCGCGGTGGCCGGTATCTATGCCGCCTCCGGGCAGAGTTGCGTGGCCGGCTCGCGGCTGCTGGTGCAGGACGAGATCTACGACGAATTCGTCACTCGGCTGGTAGAGCGCGCCCAGCGCATCCGCATCGGCAATCCCCAGGACGATGCCAGCGAGATGGGCCCGATGGCCACCGAGCAGCAGCTCGCCATCGTGGAGCAGCTGGTAGAAGCGGCCCTGGCCGAAGGCGCGACGCTGCGCCTGGGCGGCAAGCGACCCGACACCGGCAGCGCCGGCTGGTACTACGAACCCACCCTGCTGGAATGCGACCGCCACTCGCTGCGTATCATGCAGGAGGAAGTCTTCGGCCCGGTGGCCGCGGTGATCCGCTTCAAGGACGAGGCCGAAGCCCTGCGCCTGGCCAACGACAGCGAGCTGGGCCTCGCCGCGGGCATCTGGACCCGCGACCTGGGCCGTGCCCATCGCCTGGCGCGGGACATCCGCTCCGGCATCATCTGGGTCAACACCTATCGCGCGGTTTCAGCCATGGCGCCGATCGGCGGTTTCAAGAACAGCGGCTACGGCCGCGAGAGCGGCATCGACTCGGTTCTGGCCTATACCGAAACCAAAACGGTATGGATCAATCTGTCCCAGGCGCCGATGCCCGATCCCTTTGTAATGCGTTAAACGAGGTTGGCAGTCATGATCGATCCCGCAATCTACAAGCAAGTGATGGGCGCCTTTCCGTCCGGCGTCACCGTGGTCACCACCCTGGATGCCGAAGGCAACCTCGCCGGCCTGACCGCCAGTGCCTTCAGCGCCCTGTCGCTGGATCCGGCGCTGGTGCTCTTCTGCCCCAACTACAGCTCCGACACCTACCCCTTGCTGCGTGACGGCAAGGGTTTCGCCATCCACCTGCTGAGCGCCGAACAGCAGCGTATCGCCTATGCCTTCGCCAGCAAGGGCAAGGACAAGACCCAGGGCATCGAATGGACGCGCAGCGCCCTGGGCAATCCGCTGCTGGCCGATGCCACGGCGGTGATCGAGTGCGAGCTGTGGCGCGAGTACGACGGGGGCGACCACGCCATCATCGTCGGGGCGGTGAAGAATCTGATCGTGCCGGACCAGGAGGTGATCCCGATGCTCTATCACCGGGGCCGCATGGGCGCCGCACCGATCTATGCCTGAGCGGACGGGCCCATGAACGCCTGCAGGGGGCATGCTAGACTTGCCCTCTTCCGCCCTGGCGAGCACGCAGGCCCCACGTAGTCGCGTGCCTCGTCGTCGCCTGTAGAACCGGTCCGCCAGAGAGCCCCATGAGACGCGCGCAACTAGACGACAGCTTCAAGATCACCCGCAGCCCGGTCACCCTGCGTGAAATGGTGTGCAATCGCCTGCGCCAGGCGATCCTGAACTTCCAGTTGCTGCCGGGTGACCGCCTGGTGGAACGCGATCTCTGCGACCGCTTGGGCGTGAGCCGCACCTCGGTGCGCGAAGCCCTGCGTCATCTCGAATCCGAAGGCCTGGTGGAATTCGCCGATGCCCGTGGGCCGCGCGTCGCCATCATCACCCTGGAGGATGCCTGCGACCTCTATGAGCTGCGCTGCGTGCTGGAAGGCCTGATCGTGCAACTCTTCACCTTGCGCGCCGGCCCCCGGGAAATCGAGGCGCTGGAACAGGCCCTCGAGGAGAACCGCAAGGCCCTGGAGGGCGCCGAACTGCCAGAGGTCATCGAGACCGTGCAGAACTTCTACAACGTGCTCATGGAGGGCTGCGGCAACCGCGTCGCCGCCACCCAGCTGCGCCAGTTGCAGGCGCGGGTGAGCTACCTGAGGGCCACCTCGGTGTCCCAGGCCAATCGCCGCCAGGCGAGCAACGCGGAGATGGAGCGCATGGTCGCCGCCATCCGCAGTGGCGATGCCCTGGCCGCCCACCAGGCTTCGGTCGATCACGTCCGTGCCGCCGCCCAGGTCGCCCTCGACTACCTGCAGCGGCAACAGGAGCACCAGGGCGAACAGGCCCGTGAGCTGTTCGTTCCCCGCGTCCAGGACGAGCCGCGCATCGAGCGCTAGCCGTCTTCGGCCAGACGCGGCAGTGCCGTGCCTGGCCGCCTGTCTCAGAGTCCTTCGACGATGAAGATCTCGGCCCGCGCCGCCGTCTGCCGGTGCCCGCAGGCGTCCTGATACTCCGCCGAGCGATAGCAGGCCAGGGCCTGTTCGTAGGAATCGAACTCGATCACGACCCGGCGCGTCGCCCAGCCCTCTCCCTCCAGCTGCTCGGCGCGTCCGCCCCGCGCGAGGAAGCGTCCGCCATAGCGGGCGAAGGCCGCAGGGGCGCGCTCCGTATAGCCGCGATAAGCCTCGGGATCGGTCACATCGACCTCTGCAATCCAATAACCTTTCATGGCGCTTTGCCTCTTTCACTACGTTTTGTCTCATGGTATACCAGATTACAGAACAATCCAGAACCCTGAGAGGTAGCCGTGGCCATCCATCCCATCGAAGCGATCATCGAGGATTTCCGTGCCGGCAAGATGGTCATCCTGGTCGACGACGAAGACCGCGAAAACGAAGGTGACATCCTGCTCGCCGCCGATGCCTGCACCCCTGCCGCGATCAGCTTCATGGCCCGCGAAGCCCGCGGCCTGATCTGCCTGACGCTGACCGAGGAACGCTGCCGCCAGCTCAACCTGATGCAGATGGTCAGTGACAACGGCACCGTCCACGGCACCGCCTTCACCGTGTCCATCGAAGCCGCTACCGGCGTCACTACCGGCATCTCGGCCGCCGACCGGGCGCGCACCATCGAAGCCGCGGTGGCGCCGGACGCCACCGCGCGGGACTTGGTCCAGCCCGGCCACATCTTTCCGCTACGCGCCCGCGATGGCGGCGTACTGACCCGTGCCGGCCATACCGAGGCCGGTTGTGACCTGGCGCGCCTGGCCGGTCGCGACCCTTCCGCCGTCATCGTCGAGGTGATGAACGACGACGGCAGCATGGCCCGGCGTCCGGATCTGGAACGTTTCGGCGAACGCCACGGCATCAAGCTGGGCACCATCGCCGACCTCATCCACTACCGACTGCGCCACGAACACACCGTCACCCGCATCGGCGAGAGCGAATTGCCTACCGTGCACGGCACCTTCCGCCTGCTGACCTACGAGGACCGCATCGAAGGCGGCGTCCACCTGGCCATGGTGATGGGCGACATCGACCGCGAGACGCCCACCCTGGTTCGCGTCCATGCCCTGGACCCCTTGCGCGACCTGGTCGGTGCCGAATACAGCGGGCCGCCGAGCTGGACCCTGTGGGCTGCCCTGGAACGCGTCGCCCGGGAAGGCCACGGCATCGTGGTGGTGCTGGCCAACCACGAATCTTCCCAGGCGCTGCTGGCCCGGGTGCCCTCGCTGACCCAGCCCAAGCGGCTGTTCGAACGCTCCCAGTCGCGCATCTATGCCGAGGTAGGCACCGGTGCGCAGATCCTGCAGGACCTGGGCGTCGGGCGCATCCGTCACCTGGGTCTGCCCCTGCGCTACGCCGGCCTGACCGGGTACGAACTGGAGATCGTCGAAACCCTGCCTTTTCCTGGCTGAAGCCCTTTCCAGAGGCCTCTGGAAGGCTTGCAAAAAGTTTGGAATACCATAATATCGAATGACAAAACGGCCCGTTCGACAGGGTCGACAGCTCTACTTCGAGGTGCCGCTATCCGCCTCGAATCGCACGACTCCTACAAGGCCGCGGCACCTCTGCCGCGCCGATCCAATAACAAAAGAGGGCGTCACGATGTTGCTGAAGCTTAAAGTCGTCTCTGTGGTCGCTGCCGGCCTGTTGACTACGCTAGTCCTTCCGGCCCAGGCCGAAAGTCTCAACTTCACCAGCTGGGGCGGTACCACCCAGGACGCCCAGAAGCAGGCCTGGGCCGAACCCTTCACCCAGCAGACCGGCATCCAGGTGGTGCAGGACGGCCCCACCGACTACGGCAAGCTCCAGGCCATGGTGCAAAGCGGCAACGTCCAATGGGACGTGGTCGACGTGGAAGCCGATTTCGCCCTGCGCGCCGCCCAGCAGGGCCTGCTCGAACCCCTGGATTTCAAGACCATCGATCGCACCAAGATCGATCCGCGCTTCGTCAATGACCATGCGGTGGGCTCCTTCTTCTTCTCCTTCGTGCTCGGCTACAACCAGGGCAAGCTCGGCAGCAAGCAGCCGCAGGACTGGTCGGCGCTGTTCGATACCACCACCTACCCTGGCAAGCGTGCGCTCTACAAATGGCCGAGCCCCGGCGTACTGGAGCTGGCCCTGCTGGCCGACGGCGTGCCCAAGGACAAGCTCTATCCCCTGGACCTGGACCGCGCCTTCAAGAAGCTCGACACCATCAAGAAGAACATCGTCTGGTGGGGCGGCGGTGCCCAGTCCCAGCAGTTGCTCGCCTCCGGCGAAGCGACCCTGGGGCAGTTCTGGAACGGTCGCGTTTACGCTCTGCAGCAGGACGGCGCGCCAGTAGGCGTGAGCTGGAAACAGAACCTGGTCATGGCCGACATGCTGGTGGTGCCCAAGGGCGCCAAGAACAAGGACGCCGCGATGAAATTCCTCGCCGAGGCCAGCAGCGCTCGCGGCCAGGCGGATTTTGCCAATCTCACCGCCTATGCGCCGGTCAACGTCGACAGCATCGCCAAGCTGACCCCGGACCTGGCCAAGAACCTGCCCACCGCCTACGGCAGTGAGCAGGTCACCCTGGACTTCGCCTACTGGGCCCAGCACGGTGGCGAGATCGCCAGCCGCTGGAACGAATGGCTGGTGAAATGACATGTCTGCCTCCAGCTCCAGCCGGGCGGTGCTCGGCACTGCCAAGGACCGCCGTGCGCTGAACGATCCGGCGCGGACCCGGGGTGAACGCGCCGTCCGCTGGAAGGGCGCGAGTCACCTCGTCCCTGCCCTGCTGTTCCTCGGCCTGTTCTTCCTGGTCCCGTTGATCGGCCTGCTGCTGCGCGGCGTCCTCGAACCCACGCCGGGACTGGGCAACTACCAGACCCTGTTCGCCAATGGGGCCTATGCCCAGGTGCTGCTCAACACCTTTGGCGTTGCTGCCCTGGTGACCCTGTTCAGCGTGCTGATCGGCTTTCCGCTGGCCTGGACCATCACCCTGATGCCCCGCGGCTGGGGCCGGGTGCTGTTCAACATCGTGCTGCTGTCGATGTGGACCAGCCTGCTGGCCCGTACCTACGCCTGGCTGGTGCTCTTGCAGGGCTCAGGGGTGATCAACAAGCTGCTCATGGCGATGGGCCTGATCGACGAACCCCTGGCGCTGGTCAACAACCTCACCGGGGTGGTGATCGGCATGACCTACATCATGATCCCCTTCATCGTGCTGCCGCTGCAGGCAACGTTGCAGGCCATGGACCCCATGGTGCTGCAGGCCGGCGCCATCTGCGGCGCCAGTCCCTGGACCAATTTCCGCAAGGTGTTCCTGCCCATGTGCCGCTCGGGCCTGGGCTCTGGCGCGCTGATGGTGTTCGTCATGTCGCTCGGCTACTACGTTACCCCAGCGCTGCTGGGCGGGGCGCAGAACATGATGCTGCCGGAGTTCATCATCCAGCAGGTGCAGTCCTTCCTCAACTGGGGCCTGGCCAGCGCCGCCGCGGCCTTGCTGATCGTCATCGCCCTGGTGCTGTTCGCCCTCTATCTCAGGTTGCAACCGGAATCCCCGGTCGACCCCCAGAACGCGAGGTAATCCCATGCTGCTGACTCCCAGTGCCCTCGGCTGGCGGCTGCGCGGTGGCCTGCTGCTGATCACCGGCGCCATCGCCGCGGTGCTCCTGCTGCCCATCGTCTTCATCGTGCTGCTGTCGTTCGGCTCGTCCCAATGGCTGGTCTTTCCGCCGCCCGGCTGGACGCTCAAGTGGTACCAGCAATTCTTCGCCAACCCGGAATGGATGCAGGCGGCGCTGGCCAGCCTCAAGGTGGCGCTGCTGACCACCCTGGTTTCGGTAGCCCTGGCGGTGCCTTGCGCCTTCGCCCTGGTGCGCGGCAAGTTCCCCGGCCGCAAGACGCTCTATGCGGTCTTCACCCTGCCGATGATCGTGCCACTGGTGGTGATCGCCGTGGCCATCTATGCCCTGTTCCTGCGTCTGGGCTACACCGGCACCCTGCTGGCCTTCGTGGTCAGCCACGTGATCGTCGCCCTGCCCTTTGCCCTGATCGCTGTCATCAACTCGCTCAAGCTGTTCGATCAGTCCATCGAGGATGCCGCGGTGATCTGCGGCGCCTCGCGCCTGCAGGCCATCTACCGGGTGACCCTGCCGGGGATCTGGCCGGGGGTGTTCGCCGGCGCCCTGTTCGCCTTCCTGGTGTCCTGGGACGAGGTGGTGCTGAGCGTGATGATGGCCAGCCCCAACCTGCAGACCCTGCCGGTGAAGATGTGGGCGACGCTGCGCCAGGACCTGACACCGGTGATCGCCGTGGCCTCCACGGTGCTGATCGGCCTTTCCCTGCTGGTGATGCTCGCGGCTGCCCTGCTGCGCCGCCGCCAACCCCTTTCCCGCTGAGCTCCCGGAGCCTGCCATGAGCGCCGTACTCCAGAACAACGCCCCCGCGGCCCCGCTGGTCCGCCTGCAGAACCTGAACAAGCACTACGGCGATTTCACCGCCGTGGATGATCTCTCGCTGGACATCCAGGAGGGCGAGTTCCTCACCTTCCTCGGCTCCAGCGGCTCCGGCAAGTCCACCACCCTGTCGATGCTTGCTGGCTTCGAGACGCCCAGTTCCGGCGCCATCAGCGTGGCTGGCCGCTCGCTGCTGCGGGTCCCACCGCACCAGCGCGACATCGGCATGGTGTTCCAGCGCTATTCGCTGTTTCCGCACCTGTCGGTGCGCGACAACATCGGCTTCCCCTTGGATATCCGCAAGATCGGAGCCGCCGAGCGCAACCAGAAGGTCGACGCCATGCTGCGACTGGTGCAGCTCGAAGCCTTCGCCCATCGGCGTCCCGCGCAACTTTCCGGCGGCCAGCAGCAGCGGGTGGCCATCGCCCGGGCGCTGGTCTACGAACCACGCATCCTGCTGATGGACGAACCCCTGGGCGCGCTGGACAAGAAGCTGCGTGAAGACCTGCAGGACGAGCTGCGCCAGCTGCACCGTCGCCTGGGCATCACCATCGTCTACGTGACCCATGACCAGGAGGAAGCGCTGCGGCTATCCCAGCGCATCGCCATCTTCAGCCACGGGCGCATCGTCGGCCTGGGCAGTGGCTACGACCTCTACCAGAATCCGCCGAACGCCTTCGTCGCCGCCTTTCTCGGCAACTCCAATTTCCTGCGCGTGACCGCGCGCGCCCAGGCGCACTGCGCGTTCGAGGGCCAGGAACTGGCGATGCGGCCCACCGCCAGCGTCAGACCGAACCAGGAACTGCTCCTGATGCTGCGCCCGGAAAAGCTGCAGCTGCTGACCACCGAGCAGGCGGCGACCCTGCCCATGCCGGCGGGCTGGAACGAGATCCCGGCCCGGGTGGGCGAAGCCCTCTTCCTCGGGGAAAGCCAGAGCTGCGTACTGCAGACCGCGGGCGGCGCCCAGCTGATGGTCAAGTCTCTGGCCCACACCCAGGGCCTGCAACCTGGCCAGGTGGTGCGCCTGCGCTGGGCCGCCAGCGATGCCTGCGTCTACACCGAGTGGAACGACGCCGACCTGACCAAGGCCGCCGCCCACTGAGGCCGGAGGGGGGGCCTCGCGCGTCCGCCTCAGCCCGCCGCCGATACCAGAAACTGCCGAAACGCCTGGGCGCCGGGTCCCAGGCGCTCCTCGGGGCTCCAGATCAACCCCAGCTCCATGGGCGGGATGGCATCGGCCACCGGGCGCGCTTCCAGCTTGCGGCCTTCCAGGGACCAGCCGCGATAGAGCATGTCGGACAGGATGGTCACGCCAAAGCCATGGGCGACCAGGCCGCGCAGGGATTCCATGGACGAGGTCTTGAACACCACGTTGGGTTCCAGGCCGGCCGCGCGCCAGTAGCGCAGGGTGGAGGTTTCCCCTTCGTCCACCGTGGCGAGGATATAGGGATAGGGCGCGATGTCGGCCAGGCTGACCTGCTCCGGAGCGAGCAAGGGATGGGCGCTGGGCAACCAGAGCTGGCGCGGCGAACGCATCAGCAGATGGCGCTCGAAGGGCTGGGCGGCGTCGACGTTGGAGATGACCGTGAGGCCGAGCTCCAGGGTGCCATCGTTGATGCCCGCCTCGATGCTGGGTCTGTCCATGTCGCGCAGGTCGATGTCGATCTGCGGATAGCTGCGCTTGAAGCGCGCCAGCAGGGTCGGCAGGTAGTAGCCAAGCACCGCATAGGAAGCCCCAACCCGGGCCTGGCCGGTCAGGGCATGGCTCTGGAACAGCGGCTGACTCACGGCGTCCTGCAGGGTATCGAGGATGTGCCGGGCATGGTGATAGAACTGGTGCCCCTCGGCGGTCAGCTTGACTCCATGGGGCAATCGCTCGAACAACCGCACCGCAAGCATCGTCTCCAACTGGCTGACCGCCGTGGTCACGGCCGACTGGCTGACGTTGACCGCGCTGGCGGCCAGGGAAAACTGGCTGTTCTCGGCGGCGGCGACGAAATAGCGCAGTTGCCGCATCGAGATGTCCTTGTGCAGTGCCATCTGATTTTCCAATACCTGGATTCTATTTTTATCGTTTCACGATAGCGCATTTCTCCTCCTAGACTCAGAGGCACAGGCGCGCCGCCTTCCTCTCGCGGTCGCCACGACAAGAATAATGAACAGGAGGACGGACCATGCGCGCCCTGGCGCCCGCGTCCCGCACCCGCGCCCCGCGCGCATCCTTGCTTTGGCGTTGGCAGCCCTGGCCGACGGTTTTCCAGCGTCCGCCTGCGCGCCACGCCCGCTCCTGGCCATCAGTGCTGCCCCGCCCTGTTTCTTTCAGCCCCGCGCCGTACCGGGCGACCCCGTGCGCGCCTGATCGGCTGACCGCTCTCACCCGACAATCCCAACAACAGGTGACCCCATGAGCTATCCGAGTCTCAACTTCGCCCTGGGCGAGACCCTCGATCTGCTGCGCGATCAGGTGCGCACCCTGGTCACACGCGAGGTGGCACCGCGCGCGGGCGAGATCGATGCCAGCAACAGTTTCCCCATGGACCTCTGGCGCACCTTTGGCGACCTCGGACTGCTTGGCATCACCGTGGGGGAAGAATACGGCGGCTCGGGACTTGGCTACCTGGCGCACGCGGTGGCCATGGAGGAGATCAGCCGCGGCTCGGCTTCGGTGGCCCTCTCCTATGGCGCCCACTCCAATCTCTGCGTCAACCAGATCCATCGCAACGGCACCGCCGCGCAGAAGGCGCGCTACCTGCCCAGGCTGGTCAGCGGCGAGCACATCGGCGCCCTGGCCATGAGCGAGCCCAATGCCGGCTCGGACGTAGTCTCCATGAAGCTGCGCGCCGAGCGGCGTGGCGATCGCTTCGTGCTCAATGGCAGCAAGACCTGGATCACCAACGGCCCCGATGCCCATACCTATGTCATCTATGCCAAGACCGAACCGGAACAAGGCGCCCATGGCATCACCGCCTTTATCGTCGAGCGTGACTGGACCGGTTTCAGCCGCGGCAGCAAGTTCGACAAGCTGGGCATGCGCGGCTCCAACACCTGCGAGCTGTTCTTCGACGACGTCGAGGTGCCGGAGGACAACGTGCTGGGACAGGTGAACGGGGGCGTGAAGGTGCTCATGAGCGGCCTGGACTATGAGCGGGTGGTCCTCGCCGGTGGTCCGGTGGGCATCATGCAGGCCTGCCTGGACGTGGTCCTGCCCTATATCCACGACCGCCGGCAATTCGGCCAGAGCATCGGCGAATTCCAGCTGATCCAGGGCAAGGTGGCCGACCTCTACACCGGCCTCAATGCCAGCCGCGCCTATCTCTATGCCGTGGCCCAGGCTTGCGACCGTGGCGAGACCACCCGCAAGGACGCTGCCGGGGTGATTCTCTACACCGCCGAGAAGGCCACCCAGATGGCCCTGGAAGCCATCCAGATCCTGGGTGGCAACGGCTATATCAACGAGTACCCCACCGGCCGCCTGCTGCGTGACGCCAAGCTCTACGAGATCGGCGCCGGCACCAGCGAGATCCGCCGCATGCTGATCGGGCGCGAGCTGTTCAACGAAACCCGGTGAGGAGCCCTCCATGACCGTGCTGACCTCCACCCTGAACCGCCGCACCCCGGACTACCAGCGCAACGCCGCCGCCATGGCCGAGCAACTGGCCCGGCTCGACCAGCTCCTGGCGCGCATCCGTGAAGGCGGCGGCGCCAAGGCCCAGGCGCGCCATACCGGCCGCGGCAAGCTGCTGCCCCGCGAGCGCATCGACCAGCTGCTGGACCCCGGTTCGCCCTTTCTGGAAATCGGCGCCCTGGCGGCCCTCGACGTCTATGAGGACGAGGTGCCGGCGGCCGGGGTGGTGGCCGGTATCGGCTGCATCGAGGGCGTCGAGTGCATGATCATCGCCAACGACGCCACCGTGAAAGGTGGCTCCTATTATCCGCTGACGGTGAAGAAGCACCTGCGCGCCCAGGCCATCGCCCTGCAGAATCGCCTGCCCTGCCTCTATCTGGTGGATTCCGGCGGTGCCAACCTGCCGCGCCAGGAGGACGTGTTCCCTGACCGCGAGCACTTCGGGCGGATCTTCTTCAACCAGGCGACCATGAGCGCCCAGGGCATCCCGCAGATCGCCGTGGTGATGGGCTCCTGCACGGCCGGCGGGGCCTATGTGCCAGCGATGAGCGACGAGACCATCATGGTCCGCCAGCAGGCCACCATCTTTCTCGCTGGCCCGCCGCTGGTGAAGGCCGCCACCGGCGAGGTGGTCACC
The DNA here is from genome assembly GCF_965111925.1 of Pseudomonas sp. Marseille-Q7302. Classification (NCBI taxonomy): domain Bacteria; kingdom Pseudomonadati; phylum Pseudomonadota; class Gammaproteobacteria; order Pseudomonadales; family Pseudomonadaceae; genus Pseudomonas; species Pseudomonas sp. Marseille-Q7302. Next base: position 2,654,420 of record NZ_CBCOPK010000001.1, read on the forward strand.
GCCGAGGAACTGGGCGGCGCTGATGTCCATTGCCGCATTTCCGGCGTGGCCGACCACTATGCCGAGAACGACACCCATGCCCTGGCCCTGGCGCGGCGCTGCATCGCCAACCTCAACTGGCGCAAGCTGGGTGACCTGCAGCTCAAGACGCCAGTCGCCCCGCTGTATCCGGCCGAGGACCTTTACGGCCTGGTCCCGGCCGATCCCAAGCAGCCACTGGAGGTACGCGAGGTGATCGCCCGGCTGGTGGACGGCAGCGTCTTCGACGAATTCAAGGCGCAATTCGGGACCACGCTGGTCTGTGGCTTCGCCCATTTGCAGGGTCATCCGGTAGCCATCCTCGGCAACAACGGCATCCTCTTCGCAGAATCGGCGCAGAAAGGCGCGCACTTCATCGAACTGGCCTGCCAGAGACGCATCCCTCTGCTCTTCCTGCAGAACATCACCGGCTTCATGGTCGGCAAGAAATACGAGGAAGGCGGCATCGCCAAGCACGGCGCCAAGCTGGTCACCGCGGTGGCCTGCGCCCGGGTGCCCAAGTTCACCGTGATCATCGGCGGCAGCTTTGGCGCCGGCAACTACGGCATGTGCGGTCGCGCCTACGATCCTCGCTTCCTGTGGATGTGGCCCAACGCACGCATCGGCGTGATGGGTGCCGAACAGGCGGCCGGGGTGCTGGTGCAGGTCAAGCGCGAGCAGGCCGAACGTGCCGGCGAGCCCTTCGACGATGACGAAATCACGCGCATCAAGGCGCCCATCGTCGAGCAGTACGAGCGCCAGGCCCATGCCCACTATTCCAGCGCGCGGCTGTGGGACGACGGGGTGATCGACCCGGCCCAGACCCGCGAGGTCCTCGCCCTGGCCCTGTCGGCCAGCCTCAACGCCCCTCTCGAGCCGACGACCTTCGGCGTCTTCCGGATGTAGGCCATGACTGACTTCCACACCCTGGATCTGACCCGCGACCCGCGCGGCTTCGCCACCCTCTGGCTCGACCGTCCGGACCGCCACAACGCCCTGGATGCACGGATGATCGCGGAGTTGGGCACAGTGCTCACCGAGATCGCCGCCGATGCCGAGCTGCGCTTTCTGCTCGTACGCGGGCGCGGCCGGCACTTCTGTGCCGGCGCGGATCTCGCCTGGATGCAGGCATCCGCCACCCTGGACGCGGCCGCCAACCAGGCCGACACCGAGCGCCTGGCCGAGGTGATGTATCGCCTGCAGGCCTTGCCGATGCCCACCCTCGCCGTGGTGCAGGGCGCAGCCTTTGGCGGCGCCGTGGGTCTGGTCAGTTGCTGCGACCTCGCCGTGGCTGCCAGTGACGCCACCTTCTGCCTGTCGGAGGTGCGCATCGGCCTGGTGCCCGCCGTCATCGGCCCCTTCGTCATCCGCGCCCTGGGCGAACGGGTGGCACGGCGCTACATGCTGGGAGCCGAACGCTTCTCCGGCGCGCGCGCGGCCGAGCTGGGCCTGGTGGCCGAGATCGCGCCCGCTACCGACCTGGAAACCCTCGTGGACGCCTGGATCGCCCGCTTGCTGGACAACGGCCCTCAGGCCTTGCGGGCCTGCAAACGGCTGCTGGCCGGCGCCGGCGATGGTGTGCCGAGCCCCGCTGTGCGCCAGTTCACCGAGGGCCTGATCGCCGCGGTCCGCGTCACCCCTGAAGCCCAGGAAGGCCTAGCCGCCTTCCTGGAAAAGCGCCGCCCCGCCTGGCAGGAGACCACGCCATGACCTTCGACCGTCTGCTCGTCGCCAACCGAGGCGAGATCGCCTGCCGGGTGATGCGCACCGCCAAGGCCCTGGGCCTGGGCACCGTCGCCGTGCACAGCGCCATCGACGCCAGGGCACGCCATGTGCGCCAGGCCGACCTGGCGGTAGACCTCGGGGGCGCCAAGCCGGCCGACAGCTACCTGGCCGGCGAGCGGATCATCGCCGCCGCCCTCGCCATCGGCGCCCAGGCCATCCATCCGGGTTATGGCTTTCTGTCCGAGAACGCCGCCTTCGCCGAGGCGGTGGCCGCGGCGGGACTGGTCTTCGTCGGGCCACCCGCCGCGGCGATTCTCGCCATGGGCAGCAAGTCCGCAGCCAAGGCGCTGATGACCGACGCCGGAGTACCCCTGGTGCCGGGCTATCACGGCGAGGACCAGTCCCTGGCCACCTTTCGCGACGCCGCGGCGCGCATCGGCTATCCGGTCCTGCTCAAGGCCACCGCCGGCGGTGGCGGCAAGGGCATGAAGATCGTCGAGCGCGAAGCGGACCTGGCCGAAGGTCTCGCCTCCGCCCAGCGCGAAGCGCTCTCGGCCTTTGGCGATGCGCGGATGCTGGTGGAGAAGTACGTGCTGCAACCGCGTCACGTGGAGATCCAGGTCTTCGCCGACGGGCACGGCCATTGCCTCTATCTCAACGAACGCGACTGCTCCATCCAGCGCCGCCACCAGAAGGTGATCGAGGAGGCCCCCGCGCCCGGCCTCACACCTGAGCTACGGCGGGCCATGGGCGAAGCCGCGGTACAGGCGGCCCAGGCCATCGGCTATGTGGGCGCCGGCACCGTGGAATTCCTGCTCGACGCCCGCGGCGACTTCTTCTTCATGGAAATGAATACCCGGCTGCAGGTCGAGCATCCGGTCACCGAGGCCATCACCGGCCTGGATCTGGTGGCCTGGCAATTGCGCGTCGCCGCCGGCGAGGCGCTGCCCCTCACCCAGGCCCAGGTGCCCCTGCACGGCCATGCCATCGAGGTACGGCTCTATGCCGAGGACACCGACCAGGGCTTTCTGCCAGCGTCGGGCACCCTGCAGCTCTATCGCGAGCCGACGCCCGGTCCGGGGCGGCGCGTGGACAGCGGCGTGGAGGAAGGCGACGAGGTATCGCCCTTCTATGACCCCATGCTGGCCAAGCTCATCGCCTGGGGCGACAGCCGCGAACAGGCGCGCCAGCGACTGCTGGCCATGCTTGATCAAACCGCGGTGGGCGGCTTCGCCACCAACCTCGCCTTCTTGCAGCGCCTGCTTGCTCATCCAGCCTTTGCCGCGGCCGAGCTGGATACCGGCTTTATCGAGCGTTACCGGGATGCCTTGCTGCCCGCGCCCGGGGAGCTACCGGAGGCCTTCTGGACCCTGGCGGCCCAAGCCTGGCTGGCGACGCTGCCGGCCGCTGCCGATCCGACGTCGCCCTGGGCTTCCCGCCAGGGCTGGCGCCTGGGTGGACCGCCACTTGTCTCGCTACGCCTGGCCTGTCGCGGCGAAGTGCGCGCCGTCACCCTGCCCGGTTCGGCGGCGGTGGAGCTGCGCGGTGATCGCCTCCATTGGCAAGCGGACGGCATCCGCCAGAGCGCCCGCTTCTATCGCCGTGGCCAGACACTGTTCCTCGCATGGGAGAATCGTTTCGAAGCCGTCACCTGGGCCGATCCCCTCGCCGAGGTCGCGCGCCAGGCGGATGCCGGTGGGCTCACGGCGCCGATGAACGCCAGTGTGGTAGCCGTCTCGGTGGCGGTGGGCGACAGCGTGGACGCCGGTACGCCGCTGGTGGTCCTGGAGGCGATGAAGATGGAACACAGCATCCGCGCACCCCGCGCCGGCGTCGTGGCCGCGCTGCTCTGCAGCCCTGGCGAACTGGTGGCCGAGGGCACACCCCTGGTGGAACTGGAGGAGTCGGCATCATGAGCGATGCCCTGCCGTCCCGGGTGCGGGTGGTCGAGGTCGGGCCACGCGATGGCCTGCAGAACGAACCCCAGGCGCTTGGCACTGCCGAGCGCATCCAGCTGTGCGAGACCCTGGTCGCCAGCGGCGTGCAACATCTGGAAGTGGGCAGCTTCGTTTCGCCCAAGTGGGTGCCGCAGATGGCGGGGACCGCCGAGGTACTGGCGGGACTCGGGCAGCCGGCGGGCGTGGTCCGTTCGGTACTAGTGCCCAATATGAAAGGCTTCGAAGCCGCCGTAGCAGCGGGGGTAGATGAAATCGCCGTCTTCGCCGCCGCCTCGGAGGGCTTCTCCCAGCGCAACATCAACTGCTCCATCGCCGAGAGCCTGGCGCGCTTCGTGCCGGTGGTCGAGGGCGCGCGGGCGGCGGGGATCCGGGTGCGAGGCTATGTATCCTGCGTGCTGGGCTGCCCCTACGACGGCGAGATCGCACCTGATCAGGTGGCCAGCGTGACGCGCGAGCTGCTGGAGCTGGGCTGCGCCGAAGTCTCCCTGGGCGATACGATCGGCGTCGGTACCCCCGGCCGAACCCGAGCGCTCTGGCAGCGGCTGGGGCAGGAGGTGCCGCTCACCCGGCTGGCCGGGCATTTCCACGACACCTATGGCCAGGCCCTGGCCAATGTCTATGCCAGTCTGCTCGAAGGCGTCGCGGTGTTCGACAGCGCCATCGCCGGCCTGGGGGGCTGCCCCTATGCCCAGGGCGCCAGCGGCAATGTCGCCAGCGAAGACCTGGTCTACTTGCTCGACGGCCTGGGCATCGCGACCGGCCTCGACCTGGACCGACTCATCGGCGTAGGCCAGGCGGTCACCAATACCCTGGGGCGCCGCTATGGATCCCGCGTGGGGAGCGCTCGCGCCACGTCGGCCGCCCGCTAACGTCTCCGTTTACAAAGCGGCAGCGGTCAGCCATGGCAAGCGTCGGAGCTTGCTTCCATAATGACCGTTTATCCGCTCCAAGGATCTGTTTTGGCCAGGAAGTCCCGACGCGAACTCGCCCAGCTCGATGGCACCGAGCTGCCCCTCACCGTCCGCGAGGTCGCTCTCGCTGCCGGAGTGTCGCCCATTACCGTATCCCGGGCGCTGCACCGCCCGACCCTGGTGAGCGCTGCCACCCGCGAGCATGTCCTGGCCGTGGTCAAGGAGCTGGGCTACGTGCCCAATCTGCTGGCGGGCAGCCTCGCCTCCAGCAAGAGCCGGCTGGTGGCCATCCTGTTGCCCACCATCGCCAACTCCATCTATGCCACGGTGGTGCAGGCGATCATGGAACGCCTCACCGAGGCCGGCTATCAGGCGCTGATCGGGCCCACCGGCTATTCCCCGGAAAAGGAAGAGGAGCTGCTCGAAGCCATCCTCGGCCGCCGACCCGATGGCATCGTACTTACCGGGACCCTGCACACCCCGGCGAGTCGCGAGCGCTTGGCGGCGCTGAACGTTCCGGTGGTAGAGGCCTGGGATCTGAGCGAAGAAGCCCTGGACATGCAGGTGGGCTTCTCCCATGAGCAGGTCGGCGTCGCCCTGGCCGACCACTTCGTCGCCCGCGGTTATCGCCGCTTCGGGGTGATCTCGGTGGACGATCCCCGTGCCATGCGCCGCAACCTGGCACTGCAAGCGCGGCTGGCCGCCCTGGGCGTCACCGAGGTGCCCATGGAAGTCCTGCCCCTGCCGGCCACCTGGGAGGTCGGTCGCATCGGCCTCGCGCGGTTGCTGGCAAGGCCCGAGCCCCCGGAGCTGGTGCTATGCAGCTCCGACACCCTGGCGCTGGGCGTGGTCGCCGAGGCTACCAGCCGCGGCTTGAGCATTCCCGAGCAGCTGGCCGTGATCGGCTTCGGCGACACCACCAATGGTCGTTTTGCCAATCCGGCGCTGTCCACGGTCAGCGTCAACGCCGACGCCATGGGTCACCGCGTCGCCCAATCGCTGCTCGATCGGCTGGCCGGCGATCAGCGGACCGTCCGCCTGGATACCGGCTTCGTACTGATCGAACGGCAGAGCTCCTAGTGTGATATTCCAGGCGTCACCCGCACCATTTTGACGGCACTTTTTTTGATCTGGCAGGCGTCGCCCTTCTTGCAACAGCGCCGCCATGACTCGTCATGGCGCCTGGCGCAGATCGCCAACCGCTCAACCGTGCCTGTGCGATTTTTCGAAGCACCACGCTGATCAGCTTTTTGCGCTCCGCCACAGATTTACCAGTTGAATGATAGCGTTATCTGTTTAATGATAACGCTATCGTTGTCAGACGACTTACAACCTAAGGCCGCTGCTCGATCTCCGCCCGCACACAAAAACAACCAGTGGGAAATATCCATGCAAGACACCAAGCAGACGCGCGTCCGCTATCTGATCCTGTTCATGCTGTTCGTGGTGACCACGATCAACTATGCGGACCGCGCTACCATCGCCATCGCCGGCTCCAGCCTGCAGAAAGACCTTGGCATCAGCGCCGTCTCCCTCGGCTACGTCTTCTCCGCCTTTGGTTGGGCCTATGTGCTCGGTCAGATCCCGGGCGGCTGGCTGCTCGACCGCTTCGGTTCGAAGAAGGTCTATGCCGCGAGCATCTTCACCTGGTCGGTGTTCACCCTGCTGCAGGGCTACATCGGTGAATTCGGCATCGGCACCGCGGTATTCCTGCTGTTCGCCCTGAGATTCATGGTCGGTCTGGCCGAAGCCCCCTCCTTCCCCGGCAACGCCCGCATCGTCGCCGCCTGGTTCCCCACCAAGGAGCGCGGTACCGCCTCGGCCATCTTCAACTCCGCGCAATACTTCGCCACCGTGCTGTTCGCGCCGCTGATGGGCTGGATCGTCTACACCTTCGGCTGGCAGCACGTCTTCGTGGTGATGGGCGTACTGGGCATCGCCTTCTCGGCAGTCTGGATGGCGGTGATCTACAGCCCGCGCGAACATCCTCGCGCCAATGCCGCCGAGGTCGAGTACATCGCCAGCAACGGCGGCCTGGTCGACCTGGATACCCCCGGCAAGAAGAGCGAGGGTCCGAAGTGGAGCTACATCGGCCAGCTGCTGACCAACCGCATGATGGCCGGCATCTACCTCGGCCAGTTCTGTATCAACGCCCTCACCTACTTCTTCCTCACCTGGTTCCCCGTGTACCTGGTGCAGGAACGCGGCATGACCATTCTCAAGGCCGGCATCATCGCCTCCCTCCCGGCGATCTGCGGCTTCATCGGTGGCGTGCTGGGCGGGGTGATCTCCGACTACCTGCTGCGTCGTGGCAACAGCCTGAGCGTGGCGCGCAAGACCCCCATCGTCGCCGGCATGCTGCTGTCGATGAGCATGATCCTGTGCAACTACGTCGACGCCGACTGGATGGTGGTGGGCTTCATGGCCCTGGCCTTCTTTGGCAAGGGCATCGGCGCCCTGGGCTGGGCGGTGGTCTCCGACACCACGCCCAAGCAGATCGCCGGTCTTTCGGGTGGCCTGTTCAACACCATCGGCAACCTGTCCTCCATCAGCACCCCGATCATCATCGGCTACATCATCGCCGCCACCGGCTCCTTCAAGATGGCCCTGGTGTTCGTCGGTGCCAACGCCCTGGTGGCCGCCATCAGTTACCTGTTCGTCGTGGGCGAGATAAAACGCGTCGAGTTGCGCGGCGTCACCACGCCGCCTGCCGAAGCCCCGCTCGCCGCTGAAACCTCTCGCTGATCGACAAGGAGCCCGACCATGACTCAATTCAATGCCTCCCCAGCCCTGCACACCGGCACGCCCGTGGTCACCTCGCTGGAGGTCGTTCCCGTTGCCGGCCAGGACAGCATGCTGCTCAACCTCAGCGGCGCCCACGGTCCCTATTTCACCCGCAACGTGCTGATCCTCAAGGACAACGCCGGTCGCACCGGCGTGGGCGAAGTACCCGGCGGTGAGACCATCCGCCAGACGCTGGAAGACGCCCGCAAATTCCTCATCGGCCAGCCGCTGGGCCAGTACCAGCGCATCCTCGGCCAGGTCCGCCAGGCCTTTGCTGGCCGCGATGCCAGCGGCCGCGGCCTGCAGACCTTCGACCTGCGCGTCACCATCCATGCGGTGACCGCCATCGAAGCCGCTCTGCTCGACCTGCTCGGTCAGCACTTGGAGGTACCCGTGGCCGCCCTGCTTGGCGAAGGCCAGCAGCGCGATGCCGTGGAGATGCTCGGCTACCTGTTCTATGTCGGCGACCGCAACAAGACCACCCTGGACTACCGCAGCGAAGCCGAAAGCGACGACGCCTGGTTCCGCGTGCGCAACGAAGAAGCGCTGACTCCCGAGACGGTGGTACGCCTGGCCGAGGCCGCCTATGACCGCTACGGCTTCAAGGACTTCAAGCTCAAGGGCGGGGTGCTCAGCGGCGACGCCGAGATCGAGGCGGTCACCGCCCTGGCCGAGCGCTTCCCCGAGGCGCGCGTCACCCTGGACCCCAATGGCGCCTGGTCGCTCAAGGAAGCCATCCGCCTGTGCCGCGACCAGCACCACGTGCTGGCCTATGCCGAAGACCCCTGTGGCGCCGAGAACGGCTACTCCGGTCGCGAAGTCATGGCGGAGTTCCGTCGCGCCACCGGCCTGCCCACCGCCACCAACATGATCGCCACCGACTGGCGCCAGATGGGCCATGCCATCCAGCTGCAATCGGTGGACATCCCCCTGGCCGATCCGCACTTCTGGACCATGCAGGGTTCGGTGCGGGTGGCGCAGATGTGCAACGACTGGGGCCTGACCTGGGGTTCGCACTCCAACAACCACTTCGACATCTCCCTGGCCATGTTCACCCATGTCGCCGCCGCGGCGCCGGGCAAGATCACCGCCATCGACACCCACTGGATCTGGCAGGACGGCCAACGCCTCACCCGCCAGCCGCTGGAGATCAAGGGTGGCCTGGTCGAGGTGCCGCAGCAGGGTGGCCTGGGCGTGGAACTGGACCTGGACGCCCTCGCCCGCGCCCACGAGCTGTACAAGACCAAGGGCCTGGGTGCGCGGGACGACGCCATGGCCATGCAATTCCTCTCGCCCAACTGGACCTTCGATAACAAGAAGCCCTGCCTGGTGCGCTGAGCCGCTTCCGCCCGCCAGCAACGACCGCTCCGAGCCTTCGGGGCGGTCGCCTCTTCCGCTACAGCCTCCCGAAATACCTGGTTACAGCTACCGATAGCCTGCTAAGCGTTCGTTAAGCTCACCGGATCGACACTGAACTCACGGTATCTCGCAGCCCCGCCCGATACCTCCGCGGTTCCAGTCACTTTCGTATTCGGGAGAAGCACATGAACCTCAATCGTCGTATCGCCAAGAGCCTCCTCGTCCTGACCATCGCCTCGGTGTTTTCCACCGCCGCCCTGGCCGATGCCCGTCCCGACGTTGCCAGCCAGCAGGTCGCCACCCTGCCGGCGATCTCCCAGCAAGGCCAATCGGCCTTCAAGGACGTGATCGCCGCACGCCAGGATCTCTTCGAAGGTCACGTCGATCAGGCCAAACAGCAACTGCGCGCCGCTGAAAGCGCGTTGCAAACCGCCCAGACCGACAAGACCGTCTATATGAGGGCCGCCAAGGACCTGCGTGGGCAGACCGGCCAGGCGGTCCCGGTAGCGGAGCAGGACGCCAAGGCCACCGCCTGGCTACCGATCTGGAGCGGCATGACGCTCAGGGACGACTATGTCGCCACCCCCGCCAAGAATCAGGCCGTGGCCCAGGCCAGTGACAAGATCCAGCACGGCGACACCCAGGGCGCCAGCGAGATCCTCAAGGTGGCCGGTGTCGATGTCGACTACTCCACCGCCGTACTGCCCGCCCAGGAGGCCCTGGACCTTGTTCACAGGGCCAATCAGGAACTGGCCCACGAGCAGTTCTGGCAGGCCGGACTGACACTCAAGCAGGTGCAGAGCAGCCTGAAATACGACAACGCCAACGTCGACGTGACCCCCACCAGCTGGTTCTCCAGGACCACCTCGATCTTCACTCCGGTCGACAAGACCTGAGCAGACCCTCGCCCGCCGGGACCTTGCCTCCCGGCGGATTTCCCCAAGGACTGAACAGCCTGAAAACGTTAACTTCAGCGTAACGGTTTCGCCTCCAGGTTGATTGAATGCCAGGCAGCCGAGGTCTAGGGTGGCTCCACGACAGGTGATTCGTGGAGACCACAATGACAACGACATCCTCCCCACCGGCTCGGATCGCCAGGCGCCGCAGTGACAAGCAGCAGCGCCTGGACCGGGTGGCCCGGCTGGCCGATGGCAAGGTGTTGCCCACCGCCTCCATCGTCGCCGCACTGGAAAATCTGCTGGCCCCCGGCGACCGGGTGGTGCTGGAAGGCAACAACCAGAAGCAGGCCGATTTCCTCTCCCGCAGCCTGGCTCAGGTCGATCCGGCCAAGCTGCATGACCTGCACATGATCATGCCCAGCGTGGGTCGCGCCGAGCACCTGGACCTGTTCGAGCGCGGCATCGCCCGCAAGCTGGACTTCTCCTTTGCCGGCACCCAGAGCCTGAGGATCAGCCAGCTGCTGGAGGACGGCCTGCTGGAAGTCGGCGCCATCCATACCTACATCGAACTCTATGCCCGGCTGCTGGTGGACCTGATTCCCAAGGTGGTACTCAGCGCCGGCTTCATGGCCGACCGTGCCGGCAACATCTACACCGGCCCCAGCACCGAGGACAGCCCGGCGCTGATCGAGCCGGCGGCCTTCAGCGACGGCATCGTCATCGTCCAGGTCAACCAGCTGGTGGACGATGTCTCCGAGCTGCCACGGGTGGACATCCCGGCGGACTGGGTCGACTTCGTGGTGGTGGCCGACCGGCCTTTCTATATCGAGCCGCTGTTCACCCGCGATCCGCGCCACATCAAGCCGGTGCACGTGCTGATGGCGATGATGGCGATCCGCGGCATCTACGAACGCCACCAGGTGCAGTCGCTCAACCATGGCATCGGCTTCAACACCGCGGCGATCGAGCTGATCCTGCCCACCTATGGCGAGCGCCTGGGCCTCAAGGGCAAGATCTGCCGGCACTGGACCCTCAATCCGCATCCCACGCTGATCCCCGCCATCGAGAGCGGCTGGGTGGAAAGCGTGCACTGCTTTGGCACCGAGCTGGGCATGGAGGGCTATATCGCCCAGCGCCCGGACGTCTTCTTCACCGGTCGCGATGGTTCGCTGAGATCCAACCGGCTGCTCTGCCAGCTGGCCGGTCAGTACGCCGTGGACCTCTTCATCGGCGCCACCCTGCAGGTGGATGGCGACGGCCATTCCTCCACCGTGACGCGTGGGCGCCTCGCCGGCTTCGGTGGCGCGCCCAACATGGGCCATGATCCGCACGGTCGGCGTCACCCCACCCCGGCCTGGCTGGACATGCGGCAGCAGACCGGTGACAGCGCGCCCGCCCTGCTGGAACGCGGCAGGAAGCTGGTGGTGCAGATGGTCGAGACTTTCCAGGAAGGCGGCAAACCTACCTTCGTCGACACCCTGGATGCGGTGGAGGTGGCGCGCAAGAGTGGCATGCCGCTGGCGCCCATCATGGTCTATGGCGACGACGTCACCCACCTGCTCACCGAAGAAGGCATCGCCTATCTCTACCGGGCGCGCTCGCTGGAGGAACGCCGGGCGATGATCGCCGCCGTGGCCGGGGTCACCGCCATTGGCCTGCGCAGCGACCCGGCCGAGGCCCGGCGCCTGCGCCAGGAAGGCCTGGTAGCCCTGCCCGAGGACCTCGGCATCCGCCGCACCGACGCCAGCCGCGAGCTGCTCGCGGCCAAGAGCATCGGCGAGCTGGTGGAGTGGTCCGGCGGTCTCTATCAACCCCCGGCCAAGTTCAGGAGCTGGTGATGCGCGCCCTCGCCCACCTTGCCCCGTCACCCGCCGAGCGCCTGGCCGATTTGGCCGTTTCCGCCTTGGTGGACGAAGCCGAACTCTCGCCCAAGCCGGCCCTGGTGGATCGCCGCGGCCAGGGCGCCCACAGTGACCTCACCCTTGGCCTGATGCTGACCTCGGCCCAGGCACTGCAGCCCTGTTTCCAGGCCATGGCCGAAGCCGCCGAGCGGGGGCTGCCCGCGGCCGAACTGCGCCGTCTGATCGGCCAACTGGGGCGTGACGGCGAAGCCGCCATGCTGCAGGTCACCGGTGGGGTCAACACCCATCGTGGCGCCATCTGGGCGCTGGGGCTGCTGGTGACGGCGGCGGTACATGAACGTCCGACTTCTGCCCAAGCGCTGTGCCTGGTGGCCGGTCGCCTGGCCAGCCTGCCCGATCCGGAAGCGCCCCAGGCCGCGCCCAGCCATGGCCAACGCGTCGCCCAGCGCTATGGCGTCGGCGGTGCCCGGGCCGAGGCCGCCGCGGGCTTTCCCGCCATCCACCAGCGCGGCTTGCCGCAGCTGCGCGCCAGCCGCCAGGCCAGTGCGGGCGAGCAGAACGCTCGCCTGGATGCACTCCTGGCCATCATGGCCGCGCTGGACGATACCTGTGTGTTGCACCGCGCGGGCCCCGCGGCCCTCACCACCATGCAGCAGGGTGCCCGCGCCGTGCTGCAGGCCGGGGGCAGCGCCAGTCTCGCCGGGCGCCGCCAGCTGCTGACACTGGACCGCCAGTTGCTGGCCGCCAATGCCTCCCCCGGCGGCGCCGCCGATCTGCTGGCCGCCACCCTTCTCGTCGATCGCCTGGAGCCCCGGCTCCCTGGAGACCTCTGATGGAACATTTCACTTGCAGCTATCCGGCCAGCCAGCGCCGCCAGGGTCGCGCCCTGGTGGGCTGTGTCGGTTCGGGGGACCTGGAGGTCCTCCTCGAACCCGCCAACGCCGACTTCACCCTCAAGGTGACCACCTCGGTCAACGGCAGCGAACCTCGCTGGCGCGCCCTCTTCGACCGGCTGTTCGCTACCCGCGAGGACCTGCCGGCCCTGACCCTGGACATCCATGACTTCGGCGCCACCCCTGGCGTGGTGCGCCTGCGCCTGGAGCAGGGCCTGGAAACCCTCGACCTAGAGGAAAGCACCCATGGCTGAAGCCCCTCTTCCCGATGTCCAGGAGCTGCTGCACAGCCGCAGCTTCGTCGAACTCGGTGCCCGCGAGCGGGCCCGTGTGGTGCTCGATGCCGGCAGCTTTCGCGAGCTGGTCGGACCCTTCGAGCGGCTGATGTCGCCGTGGTTGCCCAAGCAGGGCATCGTCTGCCAGGCCGATGACGGCGTGGTGGTGGCCAAGGGGCTGATCGACGGCCAGCCCGCGGTGGTCTGCGCCATCGAGGGCGCCTTCCAGGGCGGCAGCATGGGTGAAGTGGGCGGCGCCAAGATCGCCGGTGCCCTGGAGCTGGCGCTGGAAGACAACCTCGCCGGCACCCCGACCCGCGCGGTGCTGTTGCTGGAAACCGGCGGTGTGCGCCTGCAGGAGGCCAATCTGGGCCTGGCCGCCATCGCCGAGATCCAGGCCGCCATCGTCGCCCTGCGTGCGCATCAGCCGGTCATCGGCGTCATCGCCGGCAGCGTCGGCTGCTTTGGCGGCATGTCCATCGCCGCCGGCCTATGCAGCCAGCTGATCGTCACCCGCGAGGCACGCCTGGGACTCAATGGTCCCCAGGTGATCGAACAGGAAGCCGGCATCGAGGAATACGATTCCCGCGATCGCCCCTTCATCTGGAGCCTGACCGGCGGCGAACAGCGGGTCGCCACGGGTCTAGCCGACGTCTTCGTCGCCGACGACAGCACCGCCGTGACCGCTGCCATACGCCAGGGCTTCGCGGGCGGCGGTGCAGCTCCCCTACGCAGCCAGCAGGCCGAGGCCTATCTGGCACGCCTTGCCGACCTCGACACCGGCCCCCAGGCGGATGCCGCGGCGGTTCGCCACCTCTATGCGGGAGATCAGCCATGAGCACCCAGCCTTCGCAACGCGGCCTGACCTGGTTCCAGGCCCTCGCCGGCCAGGGTGACCCCATCACGGGCCTGCCCGCTTCCCTGCGCGTCGCCGACCTCGAACTGGCCGGCCGGCCCGCACGCTGGCTGGCCGTGGTGCCCGATACCGACAATCCCTTCCCCCGCGCCCGGCAGGGCGAGGTCGGCCTGCTGGAAGGCTGGGGCCTGGCCCGGGCGATCCAGCAGGCCGTCACCCAGGATCGCGACGCCTCGGTAAAACGCACGTTGATCGCCCTGGTGGACGTGCCCAGCCAGGCCTATGGCCGGCGCGAAGAAGCCTATGGCATCCATCAGGCCCTGGCCGGAGCCGCGGGTGCCTATGCCGAGGCGCGCCTGGCCGGCCACCCGATATTGGGCCTGCTGGTGGGCAAGGCCATGTCCGGGGGCTTTCTGGCCCACGGCTACCAGGCCAATCGGCTGCTGGCCCTGCGTGATCCCCAGGTGCAGGTGCACGCCATGGGCAAGGCCTCGGCCGCGCGAGTGACCCTGCGTAGTGTCGAAGACCTGGAGCGCCTGGCCGCCGACATCCCGCCCATGGCCTACGACCTGGACAGCTATGCCTCCCTGGGCCTGCTCTGGCGCCAGCTGGAGGTCGCTCAGCCCGACCAGCCCTCGGCCGCCGATCTGGAGCAGGTACGCCAGGCCCTGGCCGAGGCCCAGGCCGATGTGCTCGCCAGCGGCACCACCGATCTCAAACTGCGTCTGGACGGTGCCAATCGCGCGGCCTCTCGCGAGGTGCGCGAGCGCCTGCGGGCAGGTTGGAAGGCGTGATGAGCGGGCGGATGGGCCCGTTGGGCTTCGCTGATGCTCAACCCAACCTACCGGACACCCCCGTAGGTTGGGTTGAGCGCAGCGAAGCCCAACACAGGCCCCACGACCTCCTCTGGGGCCTGACTCCGGAAGCCTTGCCCGCGCACGCTCCACTCTGGGCCCACCAGATCGCTCAGACTGGGCTGCCCGTGGTGGTGCGCCGAACCGCACCCGAGGCCGGCCGCATCCCCGTCGGCCTGCGTGGTGCCACCCGCGCCGAGCGCTTGGCGGCCTGGCTGGCACCGACCGCCGTAGTGCAACAGCGCGCGCCTGAAAACCTGCGGATCGCGGAGGGTCGCCGCGATCTACCCGTCTTCGACACCCTGGCCCGCATGCAAAGCCTGCTGGATGACCTGGGGCTGCCCTGGGGTCCTACCGGTGCTGCCGGTTACGAACTGGCTTGCGGCTGGCCGGCGCTACATGCCGGGAGCGATCTGGACCTGCTGGTCCGCTGCGACGTCCCGCTGCCTCGCGATCAGGCACGAGCGCTGTTGGCGTCGCTGCAGGCGCAGGCCCTCTGCCGGCTGGACATCCTCCTGGAAACCCCGCATGGCGGCGTCGCTCTCGCCGATTGGGCTGGACGGACCGCTCGGGTATTGCTCAAGACCGACGCCGGCCCCTGCCTGGTGGACGATCCCTGGCAACGGGAGCGCGCCGCATGAGCACCCTCTTCCAGTTTCCCGGCCAGGGCGCCCAGCGTCCCGGCCTGCTGCATGCCCTGCCCGCGGACCCCGAGATCCGACGCACCCTGGAGGAAGCGGCCAAGGTGCTGGAGGCCGACCCCCTGAGCCTGGACACCGCGCACGCCCTGGAACACACCCGCGCCGTCCAGCTGTGCCTGCTGATCGCCGGCGTCGCCACCGCGCGCCTGCTGCTGAATCGCGGACCGGCGCCGCAGCTGGTGGCGGGTCTGTCCATTGGCGCCTATGCCGCGGCGGTGGTGGCCGACGCCCTGGACTTCGCCGATGCCCTGCGCCTGGTGGCGCGTCGCGGTGAGTTGATGCAGGCGGCCTATCCCAAGGGCTACGGCATGCTGGCGATCCTTGGTTTGGACCGTGCCACGGTGGAAGGGCTGGTCGCTGACCACCATCGTGCCGAAGCGCCTATTTATCTCGCCAACGCCAATGCCGAACAGCAATACGTGGTGGCAGGTAACGACGCCGGCCTGGCGGTGCTGTCCGAGGCGGCGCGCACCCAGGGCGCCGCGGCGGCCAAGCGCCTGGCCATGAGCGTGCCCTCTCACTGCCCGCTGCTCGCCGAAGCCGCCCAGACACTCAACCAGGCCTTTGCCGAGGTCGAGCTACGTGCGCCTCGGCTGGCCTATCTGAGTGGGACTTCCGCGCGGCGGCTGGTGCACGCCGAGCAACTGCGTGACGACCTGGCCTTCAACATGGCGCGGCCCATCGAATGGCACGCCACCCTGGAAGCCGCCCGCGAGCGCGGCGTGCGCCTGGCTATCGAACTGGCGCCCGGCAGCGTCCTCAGCCAACTGGCCAAGCGCGTCCTGCCTCCGGCTGGCGTACTGGCCTGGCAGGATACCCACCCCGAGACCCTGGATGCGCTCAGGCGCGAGGAGGCGGCACGACTGGACTGAGCATTCCCCATACGGCGGCTGCCCTCACCCCAGCCCTCTCCTGAGGCAGAGGAGGTAAAAGCGAGGACAGTGGCCAGGCTTCACCCCACCCCAAGCACAACCGAGGAAAACAACAATGATCATCTACGGTGTCGCTTTACTCTCTCTCTGCACCCTGGCCGGTATCTTCATCGGCGAGGTCCTGGGCCGGCTCATCGGGGTCCCCGCCAACGTCGGTGGCGTCGGCATCGCCATGTTGCTGCTGATCTTCTTCAGCAGCTGGATCAGCAATCGCGGCACCGGACTCAAGGCCAAGACCGAACAGGGCGTGGAATTCTGGAGTGCCATCTACATTCCCATCGTGGTCGCCATGGCGGCGCAGCAGAACGTGGCCGGGGCCCTGCACAGCGGACCCATGGCCATCCTCGCCGGCCTCGCCGCGGTCGGTATCGCCTTCGCGCTGGTCCCGGTGATCGACCGCCTGGGACGCAAGAAGCCGGCGACCGCCGCCACCGCCCCCCTTAGCCAGACCGCCCGGTGACCACCATGCTGATCGAAGCCCTGAGCAAGACCACCCAGTCCTACGGTTTGATCGCCTCGTTCGCCATCATCGGCGTCATCATGTGGGTCTCCTACTGGCTCTCCGACAAACTGACGCGCGGCCGCCTCCATGGCTCCGCCATCGCCATCTTTCTCGGGCTGCTGCTCGCCTATGTGGGCGGGGTCATCAGTGGTGGCCAGAAGGGTCTGGTCGACCTGCCGCTGCTGGGTGGCCTGGGCCTGCTCGGCGGTGCCATGCTGCGCGATTTCGCCATCGCCGCGACGGCCTTTGGCGTGAACATGCGCGAGCTGCGCGAGGCCGGCATCGCCGGGGTCGTCGCCCTGCTCCTGGGCGTGCTCTCGTCCTTCATCGCCGGCGTCGCCATCGCGCTGGCCTTTGGCTACACCGACGCCGTGAGCCTGACCACCATCGGCGCGGGCGCGGTGACCTACATCGTCGGCCCGGTCACTGGCGCGGCCATCGGCGCCAGCTCCGACGTCATGGCGCTGTCCATCGCCGCCGGCCTGGTGAAGTCCATCGTGGTGATGATCGCCACCCCCTTCCTGGCGCCCTACATCGGCCTGAACAATCCGCGCACCGCCGTGATCTTCGGCGGCCTGATGGGCACCTCCAGCGGCGTGGCCGGGGGCCTTGCGGCCACCGATCCGCGCCTGGTGCCCTATGGTTGCCTGACCGCGGCCTTCTACACCGCCCTGGGTTGCCTGCTCGGTCCTTCGTTGCTGTTCCTGGCGACTCGCGCCGTCGTGGGCGGTTGAGAGCCTGGTCTAGCCGCGGGCATACATCCGGCATTCGGCGACGAAGGCCAGCAGATTGGGATCGCGCTCGCGGCTGCGCAGGAACACCGCGCCAATGCGCTGCTGCAGACGGTAGCGCGGCGCCAGGGGCAACAGCTTGAGGCGGTTCTGGTAGACCGCCTCGACCCGCCCGGGCAGCAGTGCGTAACCCACCCCGGAGCTGACCATGCTCATCAGCGAGAAGATGTCGTTGACCTGCATGATCACCTCCGGCTCGAAGCCGGCCTGGGCGAACACCTGGCGCCCGTCGCGAAAGGTGGCGAAGCCCTGGGTCAGGGTCACGAAGGGCACGCCGGCGAGGTCACGCAGGTCGACCTCGGCCTGGTCGGCGAAGGGCGAATCACTGGGCGCGGCGAGAAAGATGTCGTCACTGAACAGCTCCACGCTTTCGCAGTCGGCATCCACCACGGCGTCGTCCAGGGCCACCAGCATGGCGTCCAGCTTGAAGTCGTGCAGTTGCTCGGCGAGATCGGCGTTGGAGCCCAGCACCAGATCGATGTTGAGTTCGCTGCGCCTGAGCTTGAGCCCCATGATCAGCTGGGGCACGGTCTTGACCGTCAGCGAATAGAGCGCCCCCAGACGAAAACGATCAGCCGAAAACCCCGCCGCCTGGCGCGTGAGCCGTACCGTCTCGGCCAGGTCCTGCATCAACCGTTCGGCACGGGCCTCCAGCACGAAGGCGCCGTCCAGCGGCGTCAGGGTGCGCCCCTCGTGCTTGAACAGCGGGCAGCGCAGGGCGTTTTCCAGCGAGTGGATGGCCCGATGCACGCTGACATGGCTGGTGCCCAGTTCAGCGGCGGCGCGTGCCAGGTTGCGACTGCGCATGAAGGCCAGAAAGATCTCCAGCTTGCGCAGGGTAAGTTCGTCGGTATCGGACATGGCGGCCAGCGAGCGAGGAAGACAGCCGCTCACCTTGCCCGGATAGGCGGGCGGCGTCGAGGCCCCGTGGCGGACTGGTCGTGAACGCCGGCACACCGTACCCTGCCCTGGCCTCGAAACAGGTCTGGGATCTATGCAACTGGAATGGCTGGAAGACTTCATCGAACTGGCGCGCACCCGTAGCTTCTCGCGTGCGGCGGAAAACCGCTTCGTGACCCACCCGGCTTTCGGCCGACGTATCCGAGCCCTGGAAGACTGGTGCGGCGCTTCGCTGATCCGTCGTCAGCAGCCCATCAGCCTGACGCCCGAGGGCCTGCTGCTGCTGGAAACGGCGCGCGAGGTGGTCGATCGGCTGAGCGAATGCCGCTCGCTGTTCCAGGGCGCCGCCCTGCAGCGCGAACAGCCGATCCGTATCGCCACGGGCCGTACGCTGGCCAGCGACTTCTTTCCGGAGTGGTACGACAGCCTCAGTGCGCGCTTCGGCGAGTTTCCCGTCTCGCTCATTACCAGCGGTGCCCAGGAAGCCATCAGCCGACTGGCCGCGGGCGATGCCGATCTGATGCTGATCTTCAGCAGTCCGCTGACCGAACG
The DNA here is from genome assembly GCF_965111925.1 of Pseudomonas sp. Marseille-Q7302. Lineage (NCBI taxonomy): Bacteria > Pseudomonadati > Pseudomonadota > Gammaproteobacteria > Pseudomonadales > Pseudomonadaceae > Pseudomonas > Pseudomonas sp. Marseille-Q7302. The sequence continues at coordinate 2,673,192 of NZ_CBCOPK010000001.1, forward strand.
ACTGCTCGATCCGGCGCGCTTCGACTCCCTGGTCATCAGCCAGGACGAGCTGCTGCCCGTCAGCGCGCCAAATGCCGACGGGCAACCCCGCCACCGTCTGGACGATGGCGCTCCCGCCGTACCTTGGCTGGCCTTCGCACCGTCGCTGGCCCTGCGTGGCGTCCTGGCGCGGCATCTCGCCCGCCTGCCGGGCAAGCTGGCCATGCGCATGATCTACCAGGCCGACTCCTACCCCGCCATCCACCAGATGGCCCGACGCGGCCACGGCCTGGCCTGGTTGCCCCGCATGGTGGTACGGGAGTCCCTGGCCCAGGGCACTCTGGTGCTGGCGGGATCGACCGGTCTGGTCGCCACCTTCGACATCTGCCTGCACCGGCTGCGCGGTCGCCACGATGAACGCCTCGAACGCATCTGGCAGACCTTGGCAGAAAGCGCCCCATAACGGTGCACGGCGAAATAATCGGCTCCAGGCACTCCGCCAGCACGCAGGCTCTTGAGCCCCTGTGCCCACTTGGCCCTCAGTTGTGCCGAAACGGCAATTGAGCCACTGCCCAACCATGACCCAAGGTTGAACCTCACTCGTGAAGGCGCCGCCACCCTCGGCCGCGCTCCGCCAAGGGGAACCAGGCCATGCCGCACTCCATATCGACCCTTGCCAGCGCCGTGGCTGGCGCACCAGCCCGGCGCGGCTCCTGGAAGGAAATCTGCGCGGCCGGCATCGGCAACGCGCTGGAATTCTACGACCTGCTGATCTACGGCTACTTCGCCGTCATCATCAGCCGGCAGTTCTTTCCTGCGGAAAATGAAACCACCTCCCTGCTGCTAAGCGTGGCCACCTTCGCCATCTCCTTCATCATGCGGCCTCTGGGTGCCGTGGTGCTGGGCTCCTATACCGACCGCCGCGGTCGCAAGGCCTCGCTGACGCTGTCCATCGCCCTGATGATGATCGGCACCCTGCTGATGACCTGCGTGCCTACCTACGGCCAGATCGGCCTGCTGGCGCCGCTGATCGTGATCATCGCGCGGATGCTGCAGGGCTTTTCCAGCGGCGGCGAGTTCGGCGCCTGCACCGCCTTCATGGCCGAGAACGCCACCGAGGGTCGGCGCGGCTTCTTTGCCAGCTGGCAGCTGTCCACCCAGGGCCTGGCCACGGTCTTCGCCGCCGGCGTGGCGGCGGTCCTGAGCTATGTGCTCAGCCCGGCGCAGCTGGACGACTGGGGCTGGCGCCTGGCCTTCGGCATCGGTCTGTTGATCGGTCCTATCGGCCTGTATATCCGCCGGCAGATGGATGAAACCCCCGAATTCAAGGCGCTGGCCCGCCGCGAAGGCCCGGAGCCGACCCCGGTGCGGGATCTGCTGAAGGCCGACTGGCGCGTGCTGCTGCTGTGCATCGGCGTGGTGTCCGGCGCCACCGCCTTCAACTACGTGCACAAGCTGTACATGCCCACCTACGCCATGAAGCAACTGCACATCGCCGCCACCTCTTCCTTTCTGGGCGCCTTCATTACCGGCCTTGCCATCATGCTAATGTCCCCGGTGTTCGGCATCCTGTCCGATCGCTTCGGCCGCCTGCGGGTGCTGGGCATCGCCATGACCCTGGTCGGCCTGTCGTCCTATCCGCTGTTCCTGCTCCTCAACGCCCTGCCCTCCATCACCACCCTGCTGCTGGTGCAAGCGCTGGTGGGCGTCTTGATCGCCGCATCCCTCGGGCCGATCCCCGCCATGCTGGCCGATGCCTTTCCCACCCGTACCCGCGGCTCGGGCCTGTCGCTGAGCTACAACTTCTCGGTCACGGCCTTTGGCGGCTTCGCCCCGTTGGTGGTGACCTGGATGATCAACAGCAGCGGCGACAACCTGGCCCCCAGCTATTACGTGATGGCCACCGCCGCCCTGAGCCTGGTCTCGATCCTGGCGCTGACCCGCGCCCGGCGCCACGTCCCGTCCTGATCCATCGCCGGGGCCCGGCCCCGGCATGCCCACCCTAGGAGCCTGCCATGACCACTCTCGCCCAGATCCGTGCCGGTCTGCCCCGCTACCCCATCGAAGTCGCGTTTCCGGACGTCGACCGCTGGAAGACCGGCAACACCGGCATCGACTACGTCCACACCTTCGACAGCGGCGTCGAAGGTCCTCACGTGGCCATCATGGCCCTGACCCACGGTAACGAGGTCAGCGGCGCCATCGCCGTCGACGAATTGCTGAGCCGGGGTATCCGTCCGCGCCGCGGCAAGCTGACCCTGGCCTTTGGCAACGTGGCCGCCTATCACGCCTTCGACCCGGACGACATCGACGCCACCCGCTACCTGGAGGAGGACATGAATCGCGTCTGGCTGCCACAGCGACTCCAGGGTCCGGCCACCACGGCAGATCTGGCGCGCGCCCAGCAACTGCGCCCGCTGATCGACGAGATCGACTGGCTGCTGGATATCCATTCCATGCACGAGCATTCCGCACCACTGATGATGACCGGTCCCCTGGAAAAAGGGCTGCGTCTGGCCGCCCAATTGGGTACACCGGAATTCGTCATCGCCGACGCCGGGCATCAGAACGGTCGGCGTCTGCGTGACTATGGCGGCTTTGGCGAAGGCGATAGTCCCAAGAACGCCCTGCTGATCGAAACCGGCCAGCACGTGCTGGCCGTGAGCCGTCAGATCGCCCTCGATTGCGTCGCGCGCTTCCTGCTATTGGCCGAGGTGGTGGATGAAGCTGCGGTAGCCGACCTGTTACAGGTGGCCAAGCCGGTGCGCCAGCGCTTCCTGCGGGTGACCGATGCCATCGTCGCGGACACCCTGGACTTTCGCTTCACCCAGGACTTCAAGGGCCTGGAGACCATCGCCGAAGCGGGCACTCTCATCGCCACCGACGGCGAGCGCGAGATCCGTACGCCCTACGCCAACTGTGTGCTGATCCAGCCCTCGATCCGCCACCTGGGTAGCGGCGTCACCGTCGTGCGCCTGGCGCGGGAGCTGGGCGAGGACGAAGTGCCGCGCTGAGCCGGGGAGTGAGGCGCTGCAGGTGCCGCTTGTCACACTGTCTTAGCAGGAACGAGGGTGATCCTTCGACCACTAAGGCACCTGCAGCCGTTCCCTGAGCAGCGCAACGAACGCCTGAGCCGCCGGGGTAAGGCTGCGGCCGGCGGGGGTCAGGATGCCCAGCGGGCGGGCCAGGCTTTCGCCGCGCACCGGCAGCGCAACTACCAGCGCCTCGCCGCCCGCCGACTCCGGCAGCAGGGCCACGCCCTGCCCGGCGGCCACCAGGGCCAGCAGGGTGCTCATGTAGTTCGCCTCCAGGGCCGCCACCAGGCGCAGGCCGGCGGCGGCGAAGGCGAAGTCCAGGCACTCGCGCACGCTGCTGTCACGCCCGGTCAGCAGCAAGGGTACGGCGTCGAGTTCGGCCAGGGTGATTTCCGTCCGCTCCGCCCAGGGATGGTCGCGGGGCACGAACAGCTGCAGGTGATCGACGTACAGCGGCTGAAAATCGAGCCCCACGGCGCGCGGGCGGACGCCAATGCCGAGATCGACATGACCTTCGCGCACCAGCGCCTCGACTCTACCGGCCACCACATCCTGCACCCGGATTTCGATAGCCGGATGGCGCGCCTGAAAGACCCTCAGCAGTTCCGGAAAGGGCCCCATGAAAAACGACGGCAAGGCGGCCAGGGTGACCCGCCCGCGGCGCAGGCCGGCCAGGTCCCGGGCATGGGTCTGGACATCGCCCAGGTCCACCAGGACCCGTTCCAGAGGGCTGCGCAGCTCTTCACCCGCGGTGGTCAGCTGGACCCGCCGCGGGGTGCGTTCGAGCAGCTGCACCTCAAGCCAGGCTTCGAGCTGCTGGATCTGCACGGTGAGCGCGGGCGGTGACAGGTGCAACTCCTCTGCGGCGCGGGCGAAGGAGCCATGACGGGCCACGGCAAGGAAGGCCTGCACGTGCTGGAGCAGATTCTTCATTTTGTTTTTCTGAACGCTGCTTCGGAAGATTCCAATTTACAGGACGTCGGCCGTCTTCGAATACTGCGGGCACAACAACAAAACCTCCCGTGTGCCCGCTCGCCGCGCCACGGTCCAAGGAGTCCGCCATGCTCGCCCTGCTCGGTGTCGTCACCATTCTTGCGTTGCTCGTCGCGGTCATGAGCAAACGCGTTTCACCCCTGGTCGCCCTCATCGTCATCCCCATCGCCGCCGCCCTGATCGGTGGCTTCGGCCTGGGGACCAGCGCCTTCATCATCGCCGGGATCAAGGGCGTCGCCCCGGTGATCGGCATGTTCGTCTTCGCCATCCTGTTCTTCGGCATCATGACCGACGCCGGGATGCTCGATCCCATCATCGATCGCATCCTGCGCACCGTCGGCACCCGGCCGACGCGCATCGTCTGCGGCAGCGCCCTGCTCGCCCTGCTGGTGCACCTGGACGGCTCCGGCGCGGTGACCTTCCTGGTGACCATCCCCGCCATGCTGCCGCTCTATACCCGCCTGGGCCTGGATCGCCGCATCCTGGCCTGCGTCGCGGCCATGGCCGCCGGGGTCAACTTCCTGCCCTGGACCGGGCCGGTGCTGCGCTCGTCCGCCGCCCTGCATGTACCGGTGGCCGACCTGTTCCAGCCGCTGATCCCCGTGCAGCTGGTGGGCCTGGCCTTCGTCTTCGCCAGTGCCTGGTGGCTTGGGCGCCGCGAGGAGAAGCGCCTGACCCTGGCCGGCCAGGCGCCCTGGCTGGACGCCAGTGGCGCGGGCGCTGCGCCGGAGCGGGTACTCAGCGACGCCGAGCGCGCCCTGCGCCGCCCTGGGCGTTTCTGGATCAATCTGCTGCTGACCCTGGTAGTGATGGGTGTGATGATCGCCGGCTGGGTCGATCCGGTGGTGATGTTCATGCTCGGCACCGTGGCCGCGCTGTGCCTGAACTACCCTTCGGTGGACGCTCAGAAGGCGCGGATCGACGCCCACGCCAAGACCGCCCTGACCATGGCCAGCATCCTCTTCGCCGCCGGCGTCTTCACCGGCATCATGCAGGGCAGCGGCATGCTCAAGGCCATGGCCCAGGTGGCGGTGGCCGGCATCCCGGCCGGGCATGGCCAACTGATCCCGGCGGTGGTGGGCTTCCTGTCCATGCCGCTGAGCCTGCTGTTCGATCCGGATTCCTTCTACTTCGGCGTCATGCCGGTGATCGCCGAGGTCGGCCGCAACCTGGGTGTCGACCCAGTGCAGGTGGCCCAGGCCTCGCTGCTCGGGGTGCACACCACCGGCTTCCCGGTCAGCCCCCTGACCCCGGCGACCTTCCTGCTGGTGGGCCTGTGCAAGCTGGACCTCGCCGATCACCAGCGCTTCACCATCCCCTTCCTGTTCGCGGCCTCGGTCCTGATGACCCTGACCGCCCTGCTCCTGGGAGTCTTCTAGATGACCCGTCTCCTTCGCATCGGCTGCGGCGCCGGCTATTCCGGTGATCGCATCGAACCCGCCGTGGAGCTGGCCGAGCATGGCCGCCTCGACTACCTGGTGTTCGAATGCCTGGCCGAACGCACCATCGCCCTGGCGCAACAGGCGCGACTCGCCGATCCCGAGGCCGGCTTCGATCCGCTGCTGGAGGCGCGGATGCGGCGCATCCTGCCACTGCTGCGCCAGGCGGACCGTCCGCGCCTGCGGGTGATCACCAACATGGGCGCCGCCAACCCGACCGCCGCGGCGCGCAAGGTCGCCGCCCTGGCCCGGGAGCTGGGCGTCACAGGGCTGAAGATCGCCGCGGTAGCCGGCGACGATGTGCTGGCCCAGCTGCCGGCCGACGCCCTGCTGGACAATGGCCAGACCCTGGCCGAACTGAGCGACCGGGTGATCTCGGCCAACGCCTACCTGGGGGTGGACGGTATCGTCCAGGCCCTGGAAGCGGATGCCGATATCATCGTCACCGGCCGGGTAGCCGATCCCTCGCTGTTTCTCGCCCCCCTGGTGCACGAGTTTGGCTGGGCCGCGGATGACTGGGAGCGCCGCGGACGTGGCACCCTGGTCGGCCACCTGCTGGAATGCGCCGGTCAGGTCACTGGCGGCTACTTCGCCGACCCGGGCTACAAGGACGTTCCGGACCTCGCCCGCCTTGGGTTTCCCCTGGCGGAAGTAGACGCCGATGGCCACGCCACCCTTACCAAGGTGGCCGGTTCCGGCGGCTACGTGACCCCGGCGACCTGCACCGAGCAGTTGCTTTACGAAGTGCATGATCCAGCCGCCTACCTGACCCCGGACGTGACGGCCGATTTTTCTGGTGTCGCGCTACAGCAAGCGGGCCCGGACCGGGTCGCCGTGAGCGGCGCTCGTGGCACCGCGCGGCCGGACCAGCTCAAGGTGTCGGTGGGCTATCGCGATGGCTGGCACGGTGAGGGTCAGCTCTCCTACGCGGGTCCCGGCGCCGTCGCCCGCGCCCGACTGGCCGCTGCCGTGGTACGCGAGCGTTTGCAACTCTGCGGCGTACCGGTCGAAGAGCTGCGCTGTGAGCTGATCGGCTGCGACGCTCTCCATGGAGAGACGCTTGCTGCCCGGGCGACCGGCGAACCCTGGGAGGTACGGCTGCGAATAGTTGGCCGCTGCGCCACCCGCGCGGCGGCAGTGCAGATCGGCAACGAGGTGGAAACCCTCTATACCAATGGCCCAGCGGGCGGCGGCGGTGCGACCAAGGCGGTGCGCGAGGTCATCGCCGTGGCTTCGCTGCTCTGGCCCCGAACCGCCGTCACCCCCACCCTGGATCTGGAGACGCTGCCATGAAAGTACGCGAGATTGCCCACGTCCGTACCGGCGACAAGGGGGACACCTCGAACATGGCGGTGATCGCCTATCGTCGGGAAGATTTCGACCGCCTGCGCCAGGCCCTTACCGCCGAACGGGTCGCGGCCTGGTTTGCCGACAGTCGCCCGACCGATGCCGCGCCCGTCCGCCGCTACGAGTTGCCGGCCCTGGGCGCGCTGAACTTCGTGCTGCCAGGCGCGTTGCGCGGGGGCGTCACCCGCTCCCTGGCCCTGGACGCCCATGGCAAGGGCCTGGGCGCAGCCCTGCTGGACCTGGAACTGGACGACTGATCAGGCGCGGCGCGATACCCAGCCTGGCGCGCCAACCTCGCTGCCCGGCAGCGTCGTCAACAGCGGGGATTCCGTATCGAGTGACACCTGGGCCCCCTTGTGCTGAAGGATCGAAGCTCGCCCTGTCACGAAGCTGCCATCAGTCCCCAGCAAGCTGGGGTCCCTGATCGCACCCGTGGCCGAGGCCGCCTGATGGATAACCGCCGCGCTCCTCACTTGCTCAGTTCGCCCGGTATCACTCGACGTCCCTGCCTAATCACCACGGCTGAACGCTGCCTTGCGCCGCAGGCACGGATCCAGCGCATCGCCGATGCCACGCAATGCCTGGTCGCACTCGGTCATGAGCGAATCCTGCTGGTTTCAATGGCGGAGCGAGCCATGGCACTGGCGGACGCCGAGTTGCAGGGACACTGCCAGATCATGCTTGCAGCCGGCCTGCCGCTCTTGCCCCGTCTGGAACTCGATGAGGCAGGCGAGCCAGTCTGGCCGGAGCTCACGACCTTGCTTGCAGAGGTCGCCCCCACCGCCTTGCTGTGCACTCAGCACGCACTGGTGGCAAGACTCAGAAGCGCCCTGCACCAGCACGCCGGACTGCTGGGCTCTGTGCTCGTCGTGGGGCCAGGGACCAGCGACCCGCAGGGAGGTACGACCTGGCATTGACCCCGTGGAGACATCTGGAAGCACCAGCCCCAACCAGACGTCTGCCGATTCTTTCCTCGCTCAGAAATTCGAACCCCGGATGCCCTGCCCGGCCTGATCGGGCTGCTGCAGGTTGCCCGAGGTATCGGCCTTGACCGCGTTCCAGTCGATCTCGGCGCGCTGCACCGCATCGGCCGTGAAGCGTTCGTTGAGTTCCGGCGCCAGGCGATGGCCCCAGTAGGCCATCTTCGCCTTGTAACCCACGGTGATTTCCTTTTGTGGTTGCAGCAGCGCCTTGACGATGGCCTGGACCGCCTTGTCCGGTGCGTCCTTGGTCGGCAGATCGGGACGGTGGCCGGTATAGGTGGCCGCATGGCCCCAGATCGGGGTATCCAGCGCCCAGGGCAGCACCGTCGACAGCTGGATGTTGGGCTGCCGACCACGCCGCAGTTCCTGCTGGAGCACACGGCCGAGGCTGAGCACCGCGGCCTTGGACGCCGAATAGGAGGCCTGGTAGGCATGGGGAATCTCCCCGTCGACCGACGCCACGTTGACCAGCCGGCCATAACCCTGGCGGCGGAAGCGCTGCATGGCCAGGTGGGTGCCGATGACCACGCCTTTGACATTGGTATCCAACAGACGCAGGTGGTCGTCCAGCGGGATCTCTTCGAAGCGACCCACCGCGACGACGCCGGCATTGTTGATCCAGCCGTCGATACGACCGAAGCGCTGCTCGGCCTGCTCGGCCAGGGCATTCATCTGCGCCACGTCGGCGACGTCGGTCGGCACCACCAGGGCAGCGACGCCTAGCGCCTGCACCTCCACCGCCAGGGCTTCGAGTGCTTCGGTCCGCCGTGCGGCCAGCACCAGATTGGCACCACGCTGGGCCAGCGCCAGGGCCACACCGCGACCGACGCCACTGGAAGCGCCGGTGACGACGATGGTCCGGCCGAGCAGCTGCTGGCGATCAGGCCGCTCGGAACGCCGGGACGAGGTGCGGTTCAGCAGGGCCAGGGCGGCAGGCAGGGCAAGTAACAGTGGCAGGGTACGCATCAGGGGTCTTCCTCGGGTCTGTGTCTGAGGTGTGACCCGCAGGCGACCGCGGTAACGTCCCGCTTGGGACGACCGGGGCCTGGCACGACGACGGCAACCGCTTCGCTTGATCGGCGAGATCGCCGCGCCAGGGCAGCCGCCATGCTCCATGACCGTTCGGCGGAAGACTTCAGTCTTCTGGCTGGCGATGCGGCATGACGATGCCATGCAGCTTGAGCCGCCGATAGAGGGTGGCCCGGGACATACCCAGCGCTCGGGCAGCAGGAACGGCCTTCCAACGGTGCCGCACCAGCGCGGCGAGGATCAATCGCCGTTCAGGGCTATCGACCTGTGGCTGTGGCTCCGTGGACAGCGGCACGTCTAACCCCAGGCTGGCCGGCAGGTGATCGAGGGTGATGAGGGCACCGTCGCAGAGCGCACAGGCGTAACGCAGCACATTGCGCAGCTCGCGCACGTTGCCCGGCCAGTCGTGAGCGAGGATGGCCTCTTGCACCTGGGGTGCCATTTCCGGGATGGCACCGCTATCGCGCTCCTCCGCCAGCAGGTGCTGCGCCAGGGCCAAACGGTCGGCGCGTTCACGCAGCGGTGGCAGCTGGAAGACGGCGCCGTTTAAGCGATAGAGCAAGTCTTCACGAAACAGGCCGGCCGCGACCCGTTCGCCGAGATCCCGATGGGTAGCGCAGACCAGACGGACGTCCACCCGCCGTGGCTGGGCGCTGCCCACCGGCAGCACCTCGCCCTCGGCCAGCACGCGCAGCAGGCGAGTCTGCAGGACCAGGGGCATGTCGCCGATCTCGTCGAGAAACAGCGTGCCGCCATCGGCCGCCACGATCAGGCCGTCGCGGCCCTGGCGCTGGGCCCCGGTAAAGGCACCGGCCGCGTGGCCGAACAGCTCGCTCTCGATCAGGCTCTCCGGCAGCGCCGCGCAGTTGAGGGCGACGAAGGGCCGTCCTGCGCGATCACCGCCCTCGTGCAAGGCGCGGGCAAAGACCTCCTTGCCAGTACCTGTCTCACCCGTGACCAGGATCGGCAGGCCGTGGCGATAGAGGCGCTGGCCAGTCTGTAGTGCTTGGCTGATCCGTGGTTCCTGTTCCGGCTCAGCCTCGAGCTGGGCGCGAACCAGGGGAATGACCACGCCCGCACGCTGGCGCGGCGCCCGCACCCGGGCATGGAAGTGCGCTTCGCCCAGGCGCAGGGGTTCGCCATAGTCCTCCTGTAGCCGCGCCGAGGCGTCGCGACCGAACAACTCGTCGAGGCGCTGCGGCAGATAGCCCAGCTGGCCCAGGCAGAGCTGTCGGGCCGGACGATTCAGACCGGTCAGGCGACCGCTGGCATCCCAGGCGAGCAGAAATTCCGGCTGGGTGTCCAGGTAGCTGGCCTGGGCATGGCCGCAGAGCACCCAGTCCCCCCGGGCACTGTGCATGAAGTAGGCATTCTCGATGCGCTGGGCGCTGTCACGGGTGAATTGCTGGATCAGCAACTGGCTGCGGCGATCGTCCGGCGAGCGTGGCGCCGACACGTCCAGCACTCCGAGCAACTCGCCACCCGGGGCGAACACCGGCGCGGCGGTACAGGTCAGGCCGGTGAAGGCCACGCGGAAGTGATCGGCCTTGTGCACCGTCACTGGTGCCCGGTCGGTCAGCACCGCGGCCACGCCGCAGGTGCCCTCCTCCTGCTCGGACCAGCAGGTCCCCAGGTAGAGTCCGGCGCGGCGGCATTCCTCATCGAGCCGATCGCTGACCCGGTAGTCCAGGGTATGGCCCTGGGCGTCAGCCAGCAGCACGCAGTAGTCGGCGGCCTCGACCCGCCCATGCAGGGCCGCGAGTTCGCCGTCGGCCACGCGCAGGAAGTCTTCGGCGGCCTGCTGGTGCTGGCGCAATTCGTAGCGCGAGAGGATGCGCGGGCCCCGCAGGCTGCCCGGGTCGAGCTGATACTGCTCGAAGGAGCGCCGCCAGGAATCGAGGATGCGCCCGGGCGGACTGGCCGCGCGCAGCGGGGCGCGCAGGGCCTGGTCGATGGCGCGGGCGTGATAGCGGGCCTGGGTAGACAACATGGGCGTCTCTCCCTGAATTCCGGTCATGGCATGGAAGGCCGGTCATTGTTCTGCCCTTCATTTAGCGCTCCCCGGGCGCTGGCTTCAAGTCCGCCGCTCCGTGAGACGAATCGTCTCAGCGTCTCGCTGTTCCGCCATCGCTCTGAGACGAGCGGGCTCGTCCAGCCGCTCCCGACCAGACCGCTCCAGGTGCCTGCAGCCCGCGCCAGGCCTGACCCGCGAGGGATCGACGCCAACCTGGCACCGGCCTTGCTCTGGGCTCTGCGACGCTCCCATGACAACGACAAGAGGGCCAGCCCCATGAGCGCATCGCGGTATAGCAGAGCGGCTCCCATGACGGGCGACCTGGCACTCCGGAGCCCGTCATGCCCATAACCGTTGGCATCCTGCCCAACCCGGCCTCGGGCCGTGACCTGCGGCGGCTGACCGGTAATGCCGCCCTGACCTCCAGCACCGACAAGGCCGGGGTGGTGATGCGCCTGCTGGCCGCCTTTGGCGCCACCGGCGTGGAGCGGGTGCTGCTGCCGCCGGACATGACCGGCATCGCTGCCGCCGTGCTCAAGGCCAGCAGCAGCCGTCAGGCCCGCGAGCAGCACTGGCCGGAGCTGGTGTTTCTCGATCTGCCGCTCACGCAAACGGTGGATGACACCCGCCGTGCCGCCAGGGCCTTGCAGGCCCAGGGCGCCCGGGTGATCGCCGTGCTCGGCGGCGACGGCACCCACAAGGCGGTCGCCGCCGAGGTGGGCGACCTGCCGCTGCTGACCCTCTCCACCGGCACCAACAACGCCTTTCCGGAATTGCGTGAGGCCACCAGCGCGGGGCTGGCCGGCGGCCTGGTCGCGGCCGGCCGGGTCGACCCGGCGCTCGCGCTGCGGCGCAACAAGCGGCTGCGGGTGGAAGTGCCCGAGCGCGGCATTCGCGACTGGGCGCTGGTGGACGTGGCGGTCTGTCGCCAGACCTATATCGGTGCCCGCGCGGTGACCCAGGTGGAGGATCTCGCGGAGGTTTTCACCACCTTCGCCGAGCCCTGGGCCATCGGCCTGTCGGCCTTGTGCGGCCTCTGGCATCCGGTCGCGCGCAGCGCCCCCCATGGCGGCTGGGTACGGCTGGAGCCGGAGGCCCCGGCGCAACTGACCGTTCCCCTCGCCCCTGGCGTGCTGGCCCAGGCCGGCATCGCCGCCAGTGGCCTGCTCCTGCCCGGCGAACCCCGGGCGCTGTCGCTGGCCACCGGCACCCTGGCGCTGGACGGCGAGCGGGAAATCGAATTCGGCCCCGAGGAGCGTCCGCAGGTGACGCTGGACCTCGACGGCCCCCTGAGCATCGACGTGGAGCGGGTATTGGAACTGGCGGCGCAGCAGCGCCTGCTGGTCCGGCGCCTGCCCGCGTCGGCCCTCGGCAATCCTGGAGAACAATAAGATGAGCGAGAACCCCAGCGTCGAAAACCTGAGCCATGCCTACCGGGTGATGCGCACCATCCGCGCCTTCGAGGAGCGGCTGCACGTGGAATTCGCCACCGGCGAAATTCCCGGCTTCGTCCACCTCTATGCCGGCGAGGAGGCCTCGGCCGCCGGTGTCATGGCCCACCTGGGCCACGAGGACAGCATCGCCTCCACCCACCGCGGCCACGGCCACTGCATCGCCAAGGGCGTGGACGTCTACGGCATGATGGCCGAGATCTACGGCAAGAAGACCGGGGTCTGCCAGGGCAAGGGCGGCTCCATGCACATCGCCGATCTGGAAAAGGGCATGCTCGGTGCCAACGGCATCGTTGGGGCTGGCGCACCCCTCGCCGCAGGTGCCGCCCTGGCGGCCAAGCTCAAGGGCAGCGACGCGGTGGCCGTGGCCTTCTTCGGTGACGGCGGCTCCAACGAGGGCGCGGTATTCGAGGCCATGAACCTGGCCTCGGTGTGGAACCTGCCGTGCATCTTCGTCGCCGAGAACAATGGCTACGCCGAGGCCACCGCCGCCAACTGGTCGGTGGCTTGCGACCACATCGCCGACCGCGCCGCCGGCTTCGGCATGCCCGGCGTGACGGTTGACGGCTTCGACTTCTTCGCCGTCCATGAGGCCGCCGCGGCCGCCGTGGCCCGTGCCCGGGCCGGCGAAGGTCCCTCGCTGATCGAGGTGAAGTTCACCCGTTACTTCGGCCACTTCGAAGGTGATGCCCAGACCTATCGCGATCCGGACGAGGTCAAGCAGGCCCGGGAGCAGCGCGACTGCCTGATGCAGTTCCGCGAGCGGGTGACGCGCTCCGGCCAGCTCCAGCCCGCCCTGCTCGACAGCATCGACCAGGAGGTGGAACAGCTCATCGAAGACGCCGTGCGCAAGGCCAAGGCCGATCCCAAGCCCGGCCCGGAAGACCTGCTCACCGACGTCTACGTCACCTACGCCTGATCGGAAAACAACAAGGAGCGCCACCATGGCCAGAAAGATCAGCTACCAGCAAGCCATCAACGAAGCCCTGGAACAGGAGATGCGCCGCGACCCTACCGTCTTCCTCATGGGCGAAGACAACGCCGGCGGGGCCGGAGCGCCTGGCGAGCAGGACGCCTGGGGCGGCGTGCTCGGGGTCACCAAGGGCCTCTACCACAAGTTTCCCGGACGGGTGCTGGACACCCCGCTGTCGGAGATCGGCTACGTCGGCGCGGCGGTAGGCGCCGCCGCCCGAGGCACCCGGCCGGTGTGCGAACTGATGTTCGTCGACTTCGCCGGCTGCTGCCTGGACCAGATCCTCAACCAGGCGGCCAAATTCCGCTACATGTTCGGCGGCAAGGCGGTCACCCCGCTGGTCCTGCGGACCATGGTCGGCGCGGGCCTCCGCGCCGCGGCCCAGCATTCGCAGATGCTGACCTCCTGGTGGACCCATATCCCCGGCCTCAAGGTGGTCTGCCCGGCCACCCCCTACGATGCCAAGGGCCTGCTGATCCAGGCCATCCGCGACAACGACCCGGTGATCTTCTGCGAGCACAAGCTGCTCTACGGGATGCAGGGCGAGGTGCCCGAGGAGTCCTACGCCATCCCCTTCGGCGAGGCCAGCTTCCTGCGTGAAGGCGACGACGTCAGCCTCATCACCTATGGCCGCATGGTGCACCTGGCCATAGAGGCCGCTGCCAACCTGGCGCGCCAGGGCGTTTCCTGCGAGGTGCTGGACCTGCGCACCACCAGCCCGCTGGATCGCGACAGCATCCTGGAAAGCGTCGAGAAGACCGGCCGCGCGGTGGTCATCGACGAGGCCAATCCGCGCTGCTCGGTGGCCACCGACATCGCCGCCCTGCTCGCCGAACAGGCCTTCGATGACCTGCGCGCCCCGGTGCAACTGGTCACGGCGCCGCACACCCCGGTGCCCTTTTCCGATGCCCTGGAAGACCTCTACATCCCCGACGCGGCCAAGATCGAGCGCGCCGTGCTGAAGATCACCCAAGGGAGGCAGGCCGCATGAGCCAGATCCATACCCTGACCATGCCCAAGTGGGGCCTGTCCATGAGCGAAGGCCGGGTCAACGCCTGGCTCAAGGCCGAAGGCGACAGCATCACCAAGGGCGACGAGGTGCTCGACGTCGAGACCGACAAGATCAGCAGCAGCGTGGAGGCGCCCTTCTCCGGTACCCTGCGCCGCTGCCTGGCGCGCGAGGACGAGACCCTGGCGGTAGGCGCCCTGCTGGCCATCGTGGTGGAAGGCGAAGCCAGCGACGCCGAGATCGAGGCGGTGATCGCGCGCTTCCAGGAAGACTTCGTACCCGGTGGCGAAGACGCCGCCGACGCCGGTCCCCAGGCGCAGCGCATCGAGCTCGACGGGCGGCCGCTGCGCTATCTGGAACGCGGCGAAGGCGGCCTGCCGCTGGTGCTGATCCACGGCTTCTCCGGCGATCTGGACAACTGGCTGTTCAACCACGAGGCCCTGGCCGCCGAACGCCGGGTGGTCGCCCTGGACCTGCCTGGCCATGGTCAGTCCGGCAAGGGCCTGGCCACCGGGGACCTTGCCGAGCTAAGCGCTGCGGTGCTGGCTCTGCTTGACCATCTGGACATCCCCCGCGCCGTGCTCGTCGGCCACTCCATGGGCGGCGCCGTGGCCTTGCAGCTGGCGCAGACGGCGCCGCAGCGGGTTGCCGGCCTGGTGCTGATCGGCAGCGCCGGGCTGGGCCAGGACATCAATGGCGCCTACCTGGAAGGCTTCGTCGCCGCCACCAGTCGCAACCAGCTCAAGGGGCCGGTCAGCCTGCTGTTCAGCGATCCCGGCCTGGTCACCCGGCCACTGCTGGAGGACCTGCTCAAGTACAAGCGCCTGGAAGGGGTGGACCAGGCCCTGAATCGACTGGCCGGCACGCTCTTCCCCAATGGCCAGCAGGCCCAGGTGCTGCGCCAGGTACTCGAAGGCGATCTGCCCGCCCTGGTGATCTGGGGCAAGGCCGACGCCATCATTCCGGTCCAGCATGCCCAAGGCCTGCCGGAAACCGTTCAGGTCGAGATCCTGGAGGGCCAGGGCCATATGGTGCAGATGGAGGCCGCGGACCGGGTCAATGCCCTGATCCAGGCCTTCCTGCCCCGCTGCGAACGCTAGAGGAGCCTCACGATGAAAGCAGCCCGTTTCCATGCCGCCCGCGACATCCGGGTGGAAGACGTCCCGGCTCCCGGCGAGCCGGGCCCTACCCAGGTCCTGGTGAAAAACCAGTTCTGCGGGATCTGCGGCACCGATCTGCACGAATACCTTGGCGGTCCCATCTTCATTCCCACCGCGCCGCACAGCTACACCGGCGGTAAGGTGCCGCAGATCCTTGGCCACGAGTATTCCGGCGTGGTGGAGGCCGTGGGCAGCCAGGTGACAGCGGTGAAACCCGGTGACCGGGTCTCCATCCAGCCCATGGTCTCGCCACGCGACGACTACTACGGCCGCCGCGGCCAGTACCAGCTCAGCGAACAGCTGGCCATCATCGGCCTGTCCCATCCCTGGGGCGGCATGGCCGAGTACTCCCTGGTGGAGGACTACAACGCCATCCCCATGCCGGACGACCTCAGCACCGAGCATGCGGCGCTGATCGAGCCCACGGCGGTGACCGTCTATGCCACCCACCGGGGCGGCGTGAAGCCCGGCGACAGCGTGCTGGTCGCCGGCGCCGGGCCCATCGGCCAGTTGCAGGTCCTGGCCGCCCGCGCGGCGGGTGCCACCCGGATCTTCCTGGTGGACCTAAACGACAACCGCCTGGAGATGGCTCACCGCCTGATGGAGGGGCTCATCACCCTGAATCCCGGTAGCACCGATGTGCTGCGCGAGATCCGCGCCCGGACGGCGGGGGGCGTGGGGGTGGATGTGGCCTTCGAATGCGTGGGTGCCGAGGCGCCACTGGGACTGTGCCTGGAAGCCGTGCGGCGCCAGGGCGTGGTGGTCCAGGTGGGGATGCAGGGCAAGCCACCGGCGCTGGATGGCTTCACCCTGACCTACAAGGACGTCGACCTGCGCGGCTCCTGGTGCTACTCCACGCTGATGTGGCCCCAGGTGGCAGCCCTGATCGCCAGCGGCCAGCTACCGGCAGAGAAGGTCGTGACCCGCCATATCGCACTGGACGACGTGGTGGAACAGGGCTTCGAGGCTTTGCTGGACAAGGCCGGGACCCAGCTGAAGATCCTGATCGAGCTCTAGCGCTTACCACGCGGTCGGCGGGGGCCGCCGCGTGGGCTTTTACGCCTTACTGGAAGGTCGTCGCGGCAAAGCTGGGGCGCGCCATGAGCCGCCGGTGAAAGGCCACCAGCCGTGTGCGGCCCGCCCAGTCGATCTCTGGCAGGCGAAAGCTCAGGTAGTCCAGGCCGACGGCTACGAGGCAATGGCTGAAATCGAGGTCTTCCGCGTCACGCTCCGGATGTTCTTCCAGGCGCGCCAGCAGGCGCTCGATGGCTGCCAGCCGCCGTGCGCCGAGCACGGACCCATCCTGGCTCGTACCGCCATGCTTGCGGGCGATGACGGTACCGAAGGCCGCGTCGATCAGGCCCTGTCCCAGACCAGCCAGTTGCAGGCGTTCGGCCGCAAGCGGACCGCCGCCTGCCCGCTGATGCAGATAGACACAGATCAGCAGGGTCTCGCTGAGGGCGATACCCTCTTCAGTGATCAGCACCGGCACCTTGTTGACCGGGTTGGCGGCCAACAGCTGCGCGTCTTCGTTCCAGGGGTCGCTCCATACCAGTTCCAGTCGATCGCCAAAGCCGGCTTCGAGGGCGGTGAGGCGCGCGACGCGGGCATAGGGCGAGGTCTGGTTCAGCAGCAATTGCATGGTCGACTCCTAGACACGAGCGGGCGGTGAAAGGGGCCCACAAGTGTAGCCGCTCCCGAGCGCCTTCAGCGCGGCCGGGTCACGGTCAGGACGACGGCGGCGATGCGATCGGTATGGGCATAGACCCCTGCCTCCAGCTCTTCACCGAAGACATCCGGATCGAGTTCGCGATAGCGCCAGGCCATGTCATGGCCGTCCAGGCGGGTGCGGACTTCTTCGAGGAAGGGATCTCGACCGTCGACCATGGCGACACCGGTATAGAGCAGCAAGGTGCCGCCCGGTGCCAGGCGCTGCAGCGCCGTGTCGAGGATGGCCAGGGACAGGCCAGCCCCAAGGGGACCGCCGCCATGGCGATAGGCGCGCTCGCCGGGATCGACCAGATAAGGGGGATTGGACAGGATGAAATCGAAGTCACCCGCCACATCGTTCAGCAGGTTGCTGTAGCGCGCGCTGACATTGTCGGCACCGGCCAGCTCGGCATTGACCCGGGTCAGCGCCAGGGCGCGCTCGTTGATATCCACCGCCAGCACCTCGGCATCGGGCCGCGCCAGGGCGACCAGGATGGCACCCGGACCGGCGCCGCTGCCGATGTCCACGGCGCGGCGGATGTCAGCGGTGTCGAAGCGCAGCTGGGCTTCCAAGGCATTGGCGTAGCGATAGGTGTCGGGGCCGAAGAACACCGCATCGGCATCTTCGGTGGGATAGGCGGAATGCACGAACAGCTGGTCGCCCAGGCTCGATACCCGCACCCGGCTACGCCAGCCGCCCGGCACCGCGGTCAGCAGCTCGGCCGCCGCCAGGGTATCGACGAGAGATCCGGGCAGCAGCTCGGGGGAAAACGGCCGGCTCCAGCCGAAGATGCCCTGCAGATCCTGTGCCCAGGCATTGCCGGGCCGGGCATTGACCCGCGCGTGAGAGGCCGGGGTGGGCGTGATGAAGTGATAGTCCGCCGCACGCAGCGTCTCGATCAGGAGTTTCAGGGCAGCGGCCGCGTCAGGGCTGGTCGCGGTACGTTCGGGATGTTCCATGGCCGTCACGGGTGGTTCCTTCAATGACAGTCGAAATGAAAAAGGACCCGCGAGGGTCCTTGAATAGGGTCAGCCCAACAGGGAGACGAACAGCCGCGTCGCCAGCAGGCCTGCGCGGCTGTGATGGCGTGCCGGTGACAGCTGCTCCACCAGCAGGGCCATGGCGGCCGCGCGGCTGGGCTGGCTGGCCAGACGCTGCTCCAGCGCGACCTCATCGCTATCGAAGTCGCTCGCCTGGGCCTTGCTCGCATTGGCCGCTGTGCCCTGCTCGGCTTCCAGCGCCGGGCACAGGCGCTCCTGCTGACGCTGGCGAGCGCGAAAGCTCACTTCCCGGCGTGGCAGTACCGCCACCCGCTCGGCGGCAGCCTGGTTCCGAGCGCCGCTGTGCACGAAGTCGCCAGCGATCCAGTCGTGGATCAGCTGTTGCTCGTAGGCAGTGAAGACGCCGAACATCTCGGCGCGCTCCCCCTGGATCAGCCGCCAGAAACGACTGTTGGCCGGATCTTCATGACGCTTGATCCAGCCCTGCTCCTGCATGACCTGAAGGAAATCGGGAATCTGCGAGGGATCGGTCAACCAGTCGCTGACACTGCGGCCACCGATGCGGCAATAGTCCGAGTGCACATAGCGGCCAACGGTACTCTTTTCCGCCAGCACCTCGATCACCGCCTGCTCCAGATCGAAGCTGCCGATCACCGACGTAGTGCCGGCGCCCAGCTCGTTGAGCAGATAGCCCTGCACCACGCGCTGGTAGAAGGCGGTGCGGCCTTCGGCAGGCATGGCATCGTGCACCGCCTGCAGCGCCTTGCGGGCATGGCCGGTACCGGCGTTGTCGACGGTGACATGCAGGGTGAAGTAATAGGGATCGATACCCAGTTCGTTGAGCTCGTAGGAGGTGATCAGCAGGTGCAAGGGCAGCTGCTCGTAACCCAGATTGAAACCGAGTACCTCGGGCAGGTAGTGATCGGCGTGATAGGCCAGGGCCAGCTGGATCGCGCCCTGGACATAGTGGTCGTCGCTCAGCTGCGAGAAATCTTCACAGCCGTGGCTGGCCAGCAGCTTGCGATAGAGCACCACATGATTCTTGTCGGGCTGACCGTCACCCAGTTCTTCGAGATAGATCTGGATGGCCGCGCGATAGCGCAGGTCGTCCCAGTGGGCGAGCGTGCCATAGAGCCAGGCGCCATCAACCAGCTTGGTAGGCGCCACGCCACGCAGGAAGTACAGCGCATGGGCCTTGCTGCCAAAGTAGCGTCGCGGAGCGCCAGCCTTGCGGGCCGCCAGATAGTCCTGGTACTGGGCGCCCACCCGGGCGTTGTTCTCCAGCACCCAGGCTTCCAGCGTCTTGGGATCCGCCGGGAGGTCGGCCTTCATGGCACTCACGGCCTGCAGCTGGTCATCGAGATAGTGCCGCGCCCGCTCCCGCGCACCACCGCTGGGTTTTTCCACCAGCAGCTCGCGATAGAGCGACTTGGCGGGTTCCAGGGCGACGGGAGTCGACCCAGGGCGCTGGCCGGCTACGGCTCTTGTAGTGGTCTGCATAGAAGGCACATCTGGCAGCTGATGAATACCCTATTCGGCCTGCAGGCCACAGCTTGGTTCCGACCGGCCCAGGCATACGGGCTGGCCGTCTCGCTTGAAGCCGTCAAACGCCTACGCTTGCCCGGCCTGCCATTCGTCGGCGAACGCCCCAATCGGCTGACCTGCCCTGCTTTCACCCACAACGCGGCGACGGGTGACCGGACGACAGGCCTCAGTTCCTGCCGTACCAGGCCGATAGCCTGACAATTCGTACGACCTCCAGGCCCTGCCCATGTCCCCTGCCGATTCCGACGTCGATCTTCGCGCCCTCCTCGATTCGATTCAGGAGTTCATCGTCGCCAAGGACGGCCAGGGGCGCTGGTTGTTCGTCAACCGCATCGTGCTCGAAGCCTATGCCATGGTCGGCTTCGACTACGTCGGCGTCACCGACGCCGAGTTGATCGAGCGCTTTCCCGCCTTTGCCGAGGCGTTCGTCTACAACATCCGGACCGATGAACTCGCCTGGCAGAACGCGGCGCCGACATTGGTCGAAAAGTCCTTCATGGGTCCCGATGGACGTATCAATACCTGGGAGGTGGTCAAGACCCCGCACTTCGACACCCAGGGCGAGCGCCGGCTGCTGACCATCGTCAGTCGCAACGTCACCGAGCGCAAACTGGCCGAGACAGCCCTGCAGGAGAGTGAAAGTCGCTACAAGTCCCTGGCCTATCTGGATGCCCTGACCGGGGTGGCCAACCGACGCAGCATTCTCGACCAGATCGCGCGCCATAGAGCCAGTGATGCCAACAGCCCCTGTGCCCTCCTTTACCTGGACCTCGACTGCTTCAAGGCCATCAACGACGAATTCGGCCACGAGTTCGGCGATCTGCTACTGGTGGCCTTCGTCGCCCGGGTGACGGCCTGCTTGCGTCAGGGGGATCTGCTCGGCCGCATCGGCGGTGACGAATTCATCGTCTTCCTGCGCGATACCTCGCCCGCTGCCGCCCTGTCCATGGCCGAGCGCCTGTGCCGCGCCCTGCAGGAGTCCTGGCACCTCCAGGGCGTCACCTTGAGGACCACCTCCTCCATCGGCATCGCCCGCTGCACCGATGGCAGCCTCAGTGTCCATGAGCTGATCCGCCGGGCGGACGCCGCCCTTTACCAGGCCAAGCGAGCTGGGCGCGCGCGGGTCATGCTGGACGAGGCCTAGAGTCTTTCCGTAGGCTGGGCCCGGATCAGGATCTCGCGCTGCCGGAAGGCCACTTCCAGCTGTCGACGATAGCCGTCCCACCAGGCCCGATCCAGGGCCTCGGTCATCACTTCGTAGACCAGCAACTCATCGTCCTCGACCCGATCTGCCTCGTCCTGGCACAGGCCTTCGACCGGAGCCCGGCTGAAGGCCGTCAGGCCGCCGAAGCGCTCGACCAACACCTGGCGTACCTCCTGAAACAGCGCCCCTGGCAGGCGCTGGCCGTCATTGTCGTTGAGGGGTAGCAGCAACTGGACGAGGTACATGGCCGTCTCTCCTGGGGTATTGGCTGCAGACCCTGGCGCACCCCGGATGGGTTCCCGCCCGTTGGTCCTGCAGCCCCTCCCTGCCAGCCGCCTGGAAACGAAAAGGCCCTGCCGAGGCGCTCTCGGCAGGGCCTTTCATCACCTTTGCGTCTGGATCAGACCGAGAAGCGGCCAACCAGGCGATTCATGTCCACCGCCAGGCGCGAGACCTCGTGCGCGGCCGCGGCAGTCTGGTGGGCACCGGCCGAGGTCTGGATCGACAGGTCACGGATGCTGACCAGGTTCTGATCCACCGAGCGGGCAACCTGGGCCTGCTCCTCCGAAGCCGTGGCGATGAGGAAGTTGCGCTCGTTGATCTCGGTGATCGAGCGCGCGATCTCTTCCAGGGCGGCGCCTGCTTCATTGGCGATCTTCAGGGTAGCGTTCGCCTCGTCGCGGCTGCGCTGCATGGCCTGAACAGCTCCTTCCGAACCGCTCTGGATACCGCCGATCATCTGCTCGATTTCACGGGTGGATTCCTGGGTCCTATGGGCCAGGGCGCGTACCTCATCGGCGACCACGGCGAAGCCGCGGCCCTGTTCACCCGCCCGGGCGGCCTCGATGGCCGCGTTCAGCGCCAACAGGTTGGTCTGCTCGGCGATCCCGCGGATCACGTCGACCACGGTGGCGATACCCTGGGCCTGCCCCGCCAGCGCGACGATCTGCTCGCTGGTATGGGATACGGTGCCGGTCAGCGAGTGAATGGCGTTGACGGTTTCGGTGACCCGCGCCGCGCCCAGACCGGTCGACCGCTCCGACTGCTGCGCCGAGGTCGAGGCGGAGGCGGCATTGCGAGCCACTTCTTCGACAGCCGCGGTCATCTCGTTGACCGCAGTCGCCGCCTGTTCCACTTCGCTGTTCTGCCGCTGCAGCCCACGGCTGCCCTCTTCGGTCACCGCGTTCATCTCTTCGGCCGCCGAGGCCAGCTGCGTCGAGGCCTCGCCGATGTGGCTGACGGTATCGCGCAGGGTCTGCTGCATCTGCACCGTGGCCTGCATCAGCTCGGCCATCTCGTCGCGCCCCTTTACCTCGGCCACGACCCGCAGGTCACCCTCGGCAATGCGCCGGTTGATTCCGAGCACCTCGCGCAGCGGTTGCAGGATGCTGCGGGTATAGAGCACGGCCAGCACCACAGTCAGGGCCACGGCCACGGCCGAGATCAGGCCCAACAGCCAGAGGTTGCGGCTGTAGGTATGGGTCGCCAGCTCGCCGGCCTGCTTGGCCCCACGCTGGTTGAATTCGCCCAGGGCCACGATCTTGTTTTGCAGATCGTTGGTCAGCGGGCGAATGTTGGCGTTGATGAAGGCGGTGCCTTCATTGGTCGGCCGCGTCCGCGCAATCACCAGAATCTCGTCGAGGCGCGCATCGTAGGCCTTGACCCCAGCGGTCACCGCGTCGGCCAACCGCTGCTCTTCAGGTGAGGCGACCAGTGCCTGATAGTCCGCCACCGCCTGTTGCAGATCGCGGCGCGCCTGGGCGATGGTCGCGCCGGCGGTCTGCTTCATCTGCTCGTCTTCAGAAGCCACGATGCGCAGCGTTTCCAGGCGCAACCGGAGCACCAGGGTGTCCATCTTGCCGGTCTGGCCGATGCTGGCCATCCAGTTGGTCTCGACGTCCTGTTCGGCGTTATACAGCGAATTCAGGCCCAGAGCCGAGGTAACGGCGAGCACCAACAGCAACAGAGTGATGGTGGCAAAGCAAACGGCCGAGCGGGCCGACAATTTCAGGGTACGCATGGCGCAACTCCGAGAGGGAAAGGCAGGTTCACCCCTTCTGGTCGGCGGCCCGCCCCCCCCCTGAACCACCACCCATCGCCGATAGGCGGCCGCCCTGTCGACAACCGCATGCTAGAGCGGCCGCGGGTTCCAGGGAGTTGTCCGGGTTCCCGACGACCGTGCATTCCTGGCAAATCGCCACCGGTGCTCAGGCTAGAATGACGACTTTCCGCCATTGAAACCGACATGCCACCGCCGATCGCTCGCCCCAAGCGTCTGGTCCCCTTGCGCAACCGCCTGCTGGCGATCGCTCTCGCGGGAATCGTGCCCCTGGCCCTGGTGGCCGGCCTCGGTCTCTGGCTGCTGGTGCAGCACCAGCAACGTGAAACGGAGCAGCGGGCGCTGGAATCCAGTCGCCAGGCGGCGACCACCATCGAAATCGAATTGCGCCGCTCCGTGACCATCCTGCAGGCGCTCGCCGAGTCCCCCCTGCTGAACGAGAACCTCGACGACTTCGCCACCCAGGTCGGACGGGTATTGCCCCTGGTCCCGGGCTGGCGGACGGTATTGCTGGCCGCTCCCGACGGCCAGATCGTGCGGCGGATCTCGGCCCACAATCGGGCACCTGGGGGCCCCCTGGCCGAACCGGACAGCTTTGCCGAGGTGATCGCCCAGCACCGGCCGGTGATCGGCCAATTGGCCCGCGGACCCGCCGGGCAGTTCGCCTTTCCGATACGGGTACCGGTACTCCGCGACGGGCAGCTCAACTTCGTGCTGACTGCCGTGATGACGCCGGAAAGCATCAGAGCGGCCCGTATGACCCGCACCCTGCCGAAAGACTGGGTCGGCTCGGTGTTCGATCGTCAGGGTCTTCGCATCGCGCGAACGGCCTTGCACGAAGAATCCCTCGGCCAGCGGGCCTTGCCGGGGTTGACAGAGATCCTGGCGCAACCGGGTGACGAAGGGGTCGGCATTTCCCGTACCCGGGAGGGCCATGACGTCTACACGGCCTTCGTGCGCCTGCCCGATTCCGGCTGGACCGTGACCACGGCCATCCCGACCGAAGAGGTGTCGGCAGCCGCCATCCGCTCCTTCGCTCTCTATGGCGGCGGGCTGGTGCTGTCGGTGGCCTTCGCCTGGGCGGTGGCCCTGCTGCTGTCACGGCGGATCAGCCGCCCGGTGCAGGCACTGCAGAAGGCGGCCGAGGCCCTGGGTCAACGCCTGCCACCGGTACTGCCCGACAGCGATGTCCTGGAGGTCCAACTGGCAGGCGAGGCGCTGCTGGCCGCCGCCGAAGCGCGCCGGCTGATCGAAGAGCAGCGCGACGACTACCTGCGTGGTCTGCAGCTGAGCCAGGGGGAGCTGCAGCTGCAGGTCGCCGACCTGGAGATCCTTCAGCGGCTGAACCATCGCCTGCTGCAACTCCCTTCGCTGCCGCAGCAGTTGCAGGAGATCCTGGATGTCCTGTGCCGCTTTCATCAGACGGCCTTCGGCTGTGTGTCGCTGGTCGAAGACGGCAGGCCGCCGCAACTGTATTTCACCGCAGGCTTCGCGGCCGAGGACCACGCGCAGTTGGCCGTCCTGCCGCCCGAGGCCAGCGCCTGTGGCGCTGCCATTCGCAGCGGTGACCGAGTGGTGGCCGAACTCGCGGCCTCGACCGAATTCGCCGCCTTGGCGACCGTCGGCCGCCGCCTGGGCTTCGCCGCCGTGCATGCCGTGCCCCTGCGCAGCACCCTGCATGGCACCCTTGGAGCCATCACCGTGCACCTGCCGGCGGCCCGGGCTCCTACGCCACGCGAGCAGCGACTCGCCGATCTCTGTGCCTCCAAGGCGGTGCTGGTGATCGACCGTGCGCGCAGCCAGGAAACCGCGCAGCGATCCCAACGACGCCTGCGGGTGGCCCTGGAGAGTTCGCAGGTCTGCTTTGGCATCGCCGTGCCCACAGCGGGGGCTACCCTGGCCTGGGACTACCTGAATCCCATCGGCGCAGCGACCCTGGGTCTCGCTCAGGCGGAGGCCCACGGCAGCCTGACATGGGCCAGCGCCAGCATCCTGCAGCTCTGTCAGGAACGACTGGGCAGCGACACGACCTGGTCCACCGAGGTGCAGGGCCCTGACGTCGTGGATACCAGCAGCTGGCTACAGGTCAGCGCGACGCCGTTCGATGGCAACGTGGCCGTCTGGTTCCTCGACATCAGTACTCGCAAGCAGCAGGAACAGGCGCTGAGGGACATCGATCGGCAAAAGGACGAATTCCTCGCCATCCTCGCCCACGAGCTGCGCAACCCGCTGGCGCCGATTCGCCATGCGGCGGCGCTGATCGCGTCCCCGGCCGCCTCGCCCGAACAACAGCGTCGCAGCTGCCAGACCATCGATCGGCAGGTGGAGCGCATGGGCGCCCTGCTCAACGACCTGCTGGACATCTCCCGCCTTACCTTTGGCCGGATCACCTTGCACCCGGAGTTCGTCACGCTCCAATCGGTTCTCGACGCGAGCGCGGATGCGGTGCTGCCCCTGTTTCAGGAGCGGGGGCAGGCCTTCGACCTGCAACTGCCCGAGGCGCCCATCTGGCTCTATGCCGATCCACTGCGCCTGGAGCAGATCTTCCTCAACCTGCTGGGCAATGCGGCTCGCTATACGCCGGTGGATGGGCAGATCAGCCTGGCCGTCCGGGAGCGCGCCGACGAGGTCCGGGTGGAGATCGCCGACAACGGCATCGGCATAGCGCCGGAACGCCTGGACGCCCTGTTCCAGATGTTCGGCCAGGTCGATCCGCGCCTGACGGAGCGCTCGCCGGGGCTGGGCATCGGCCTGGCGCTTTCCCGGGAACTGGCGCGGCTACAGGGGGGCGACATCACCGCCGACAGCGCCGGACTCGGCCAGGGCAGCCGTTTCACCGTGGCCCTGCCGGTCACGGTCGCGCCGCCGTCCGCCCTGCCGGCAGCGCCCGAGCTGGAGCCCGCGGCCCCAGTCGTTCGCCGGATCCTGGTTGCGGACGACAACCCCGACATCGCCAACACCATCGCCGAACTGCTGGAGCTGGACGGTCATCAGGTGCGAATCGCCTACGACGGTCAGCAGGCCCTGGACAGCTTCCAGAGTTATCACCCCGACATCGTCATCTCCGACATCGGCATGCCGGGCCTGACTGGTCATCAACTGGCCCGGGCGATCCGCGAGACCGCCGCGGGTAAGGCGGTCAAGCTGATCGCCATGACCGGCTGGGGCCAGGCGCAGGACAAGGCCGATGCCCTGGCCGCGGGCTTCGATCATCACCTGACCAAGCCCGCCGACATGCAGACGCTCTATGAGCTGGTTGCCTCCTGATCGCGTGAAAGTACGCGGACCTCAGGCCGCGACCCGACGCGTTCCGGCCAGCCGGGTCAGGCCATAGAGCACGCCGCCGACCAGCAGCAGGACGCCGGCACGCAGCCAGGTCGCCGCGCCCTGCTGGGCGATCAGTAGCACACAAGAAGCCAGGGCCAGCACCGGAAAGACCCAGTGCACCCGGAAATGCGGATGCTCGACGCGATCGCGTTTGAGCACCAGTACCGCCAGGTTGGTGCTGATGAATACCACCAGAAGCAGCAGCACCACGGTTTCGGCCAGCACGTCCAGGGTGCTGGTGTAGGTCAGGGCGATGGCCACCGCCGTCGTGGCGAGGATGGCTACGCCAGGGGTTTGCCGCCGCGGCAGCACCTGCCCGAGCACCCCAGGCAGCAGCCCCTGGCGGGCCATGCCATAGGCCAGGCGGCTGGCCATGATCATGGTCAGCAGGGCGCCGTTGGCCACCGCGATCAGTGCGATGACCGCGAACAGCCGGGTCGGCACGCCTAGGCCCGAAGCGCCGAGCACGTCCATCAGCGGCGCGCCCGACGCCTTGAGCTGGTCGACCGGCAGAACCAGGGCGGCGCCTGCCCCTACCAGCAGGTAGACGATGCCGGCGATGATCAGGGCGCCGAACAGGGCACGCGGATAGACGCGACTCACGTCCCGCACCTCTTCAGCCAGGTTGGCCGAGGTCTCGAAACCGACGAAGGAATAAAAGGCCAACAGCGACGCACTGAGAATGGCCACGGTGGCGGAAGGCGCATCCACTTCCAGCAGGCGCGCAGGCTCGGCCTGCCCCTGGGCGACGAACCAGGCCGCCGCCGCGACGACGATCACCAGGCCTGACAGCTCGATCAGGGTCATCACCAGGTTGACCGACAGCGACTCCTTGATGCCGCGAGCATTGAGCAGGCCTATCAGCAGCAGGAAGGCCAGGCAGACCCAGCTGGCGGGCCAGGGCACCAGTGCCTGCAGATAGCCACCGGCAAAGGCCACCGCCAACCCCGCGGCGCTGGTGACTCCGGCGGCCAGCATCGAGAAACCTACCAGGAAGGATAGCCAGGGCCGCCCAAAGGCCCGTTCGGCGAACACCGCCGCCCCACCCGCCTTGGGATACTTGGTGACCAGTTCGGCATATGAGGCGGCGGTGAGCAGCGCGAACAGCAGGGCGATCAACAGCGGCGCCCAGATGGCCCCGCCAACCCGTCCGGCGATGGTGCCGGCCAGGGCGTAGACGCCTGCTCCCAGCACATCACCGAGGATGAAGAACAGCAGCATCGGCAGGGTAATGGCGCGGCGAAGCGCCGCCGGTGCAGAAGAGGATTCGGTGGCCATGCGGGTGGTGCTCCTGAGTCAGGGGGCTGCGGGGTCCTTGACGGTCGTGACGACTGCCCCGTGCCTTCGTAGAGAGCCGGGGTGGCGACCGGGTTCCAGGCCAGGCACCGTACGTCTGGTCGCCACGGCGCAGAGGGACGCCACGCGGCTCCTTTCGGCCAGGTCGGTGCAACCAGCCGGCTTCCACCACTCGCACGGCTCTAGCGCTACTATTTAAGCCAGTTGGCCGCTTCGCTGCCCTGCCCCCTTCGACCAGGTCCTCCAGGGAGATCGGTACCCCAGCAAACCGCCGATCAGCGGCAAGGGCTTTTCTGCTCCGCGCCGTGCGGACACACTGCGCGGTTTGTATGGTCGAACGCCCCGTCAATGGATTCCGAGAGGTCCCCAGCGCGATGAATGAGGTACCCCTGGCCACGCTGACCCGCGAAGAGCTGGAAGCTGAAGTGCTTCGCCTACGCGAGGCGCTGCAGGCCAATTCCACACCTGCCTCGCCAAGGGACGAGCGCGGCCGCCTGAGCAAGGCCCGCAGCCGGGCGGTGCTGGAGAGCACGACTCAGTTCGCCATCGTGGTCAGCGATCGCGATGGCCGCATCACCGACTGGAATCCGGGTGCCGAACAGGTCATGGGCTGGACCGCCGAAGAAATGATCGGCCAGGACGCCTCGCGCTTCTTCACGCCCGAAGACTGCGCCAACCATCGTGCCGAGTACGAGATGGCCAAGGCCCTGCGTGACGGCAGTGCCTTGGACGAACGCTGGCACCTGCGCAAGGACGGCCAGCGCTTCTGGGCCTCCGGCGAGATGATGGCCCTCACCGATGACGACGGTGAGCCACTCGGCTTCGTCAAGATCCTGCGCGACCGCACCGTCGAACACCTGGCGGGCCAGGCGCTCAAGGAAACCCAGGAGCGCTACCGGCTGGTCGCCGAAGCGACCAACGACGCCATCTGGGACTGGGACTTCAGCTCGGGCCAGATTCGTTGGAACGAAGCCCTGACCGCCGCCTATGGTCATCTACCGGAGCACCTAGCATCCACTGGGACCTGGTGGCTCGAGCAGATCCATCCGGATGATCGCGCGCGGATCGATGCGTCCATCCATGGCGTGATCGACGGCGATGGCGTGGTGTGGACCGACGAGTATCGCTTCCTGCGGGCCGATGGCTCCTATGCCCTGGTGTTCGACCGCGGCCGGGTGATCCGCGATACCTACGGGCGCCCCACGCGCATGATCGGCGCCATGCTGGACATGAGTCAGCTGCAATCGGCGCAGACCGCGCTGCGCAAGAGCGAGGAACGCTTTCGCGCCATCATCGAGACCATCGGCTCGGCCTTCGCCATCATCCAGGTCAAGTTCGATGCCGACGACAAGCCCATCGACTACCGTTTCCTCGAAGCCAACCCGGCATTCGAACTCCAGGCCGGCGTCAACCTGCGGGGCAAGTGGGTCACTGAATTCGCGCCCAACCTGGAGCAGTTCTGGTTTGATACCTATGGCCACGTGGCCAAGACCGGTGAGCCGGCGACCTTCGAGAACTACGCCAACACCTTCGAGCGCTGGTTCGACGTGCGCGCCGTGCGGGTGGGTGACCCGGACGAGCGCCAGATCGCCATCCTGTTCAGCGACGTCACCGAGCGGCGCAATGCCCAGGAGCGCCTGCGCATCAGCGAGGCCCTGGCCCGCCAGAACATCGAGCGGGTGCAGTTGGCGCTCTCCGCTGGCGCCATCATCGGCACCTGGCACTGGGACCTGCCCAGCGACAGCTTCACGGTGGACGAAGCCTTCGCCACGGTGTTCGGGCTCGATCCGCAGCTGGGCCTGGACGGCCTGAATCTCACCCAGGTGGTGACCAACGTCCATCCGGACGACAAGGAGGGCCTCGCCCGGGCCATCGGGGTGGTCGTCGCTCAGGGCGGCCCCTTTGCCCATCAGTACCGCGTGCGCCGGGCTGACGGCCACTATTACTGGATCGAGGCCAACGGCCGGGTCGACCATGATGCCGAAGGGACGCCGCTGCGCTTTCCCGGGGTGCTCATCGACGTGGAGGAGCGCCGGGCCATCGAGGCGGAGCGCGACAAGGCCCTGGCGGCCCTGCGCACCCTCAACGATACCCTGGAGATCCGCGTGGCCGAGCGCTCCGCCGAACTGATGCAGGCCGAAGAAAAGCTGCGCCAGTCGCAGAAGATGGAAGCCGTCGGCCAACTGACGGGGGGCCTGGCTCACGACTTCAACAACCTGCTGGCCGGCATCTCCGGCGCCCTGGAGTTGATGGAAACGCGCATCGCCCAGGGCCGGCTGCGCGACCTGGATCGCTATCTGGTCGCCGCCCAGGGTGCCGCCAAACGCGCCGCCGCCCTCACCCACCGCCTGCTGGCCTTTTCCCGCCGGCAGACCCTGGCGCCGCGTCCGGTCGACGTCAATCAGCTGATCAATGGCCTCACCGAGCTCATCCAGCGCACCGTGGGCCCGGGCATCCAGGTCGAAACCGTCGGCGCTGCCGCCCTGTGGCCGGCACTGGTGGACCCGAGCCAGCTGGAGAATTCGCTGCTCAACCTCTGTATCAACGCCCGCGACGCCATGCCCGAGGGTGGCCGCATCACCATCGAGACCGCCAACCGCTGGATGGATCGGGAGGCGGCCCGCGCCCAGGACCTGCCGGAGGGTCAGTACCTGTCGCTGTCCGTGACGGATACCGGGGTAGGCATCCCGCCCGAGGTCGCCGCCCGGGTGTTCGAGCCCTTCTTCACCACCAAGCCCATCGGCCAGGGCACCGGCCTGGGCCTGTCGATGATCTATGGCTTCGCTCGCCAGTCGGGCGGCCAGGTGCGGCTCTACTCCGAGGTCGGCCAGGGCACCACCCTGTGCATCTACCTGCCGCGCTACTTCGGCGAGATGCCGGCCGATGAGGGCCTTGCGGCGCGCCTGGACGTAGCCGGCGCCGCCCAGGGTGAAACGGTGCTCATCGTCGACGACGAGCCGACGGTGCGGATGCTGGTCATGGATATCCTCGAAGACCTCGGCTATGCCGTCATCGAGGCGGGTGACAGCCTGACCGGCTTGAAGATCCTGCAGTCGGACGTCCACCTCGACCTGCTGATCACCGACGTCGGCCTGCCCGGCGGCATGAACGGTCGGCAGATGGCTGAAGCGGGACGCCAGTCGCGCCCCGGTCTCAAGACCCTGTTCATCACCGGCTACGCGGAGAACGCCGCCATCGGCAACGGGCATCTGGATCCCGGCATGGAGATCCTCACCAAGCCCTTCGCCGTCGACCACCTGATCAGCCGCGTCCGCGACATGCTCGGCTAGAAGCTGGCGCCGATGCGCAGCGCCACGGTATAGCCCTCCGCCCGGTTGCGCGCCTCGAATTCCTTGTAGGCGTGCAGCCAGATGGCCGGCAGCCCCGAGGTGGGCTGGAAGAAGCTTACCGCCGGGCCTAGCGCCAGCACCCGTGCGCGATTGCCGCGGGTCAGGCCCGGGGCGTCGTCGTCACTGAGCTGGCGGTAATAGTAGCCACCCAGGCCCAGGGTCCAGTCGCCAATATGCTGGCCCACGGCGAACTCGTGGCGATACTCCACCCCGCTGCGGTAGTCGGTGGCCGCGTTGCGCGCATTGATGTCGAGCTGGAAGCTGGACGACAGCTCCAGCCCGCTCGGGCTGATGTAGCTGGCGTTGAGGATCGGCGAGACCGTCCAGTGGTTGGTGCCGGGGCTGACCAGGCGGTCCTTGTCGTAGTCGCCGGTGGGCGCCTGGATGGACAGCTGGGTATTGATCCCCACCCCTGGCGCCGGCCGCCAGTCGAGGATCACGGGGATCAGTTGCACGTCCGCCGGGCGGAACAGCTCGGCGCTGTTGCTGAATACCCGCTGCCCGCCCGCGTCGATGCCGAGGTCGGCGTCCATGCGAAAGAACACCGAGACCGCGCCAAAGCCGTAGCGCGCGCCGAGCAGCTGCTGGTCGGTCATGCGCAGATAGGCCAGGCCGATGGCCAGGACGTTGATGTTGAAGTCATTGCCATTGTCCTTGCCGTGGCTGTCCTTGATCACCCGCGCCTGGTAGTCGCTGATGCGCATGCCGACCGTGCCGAAGGGCGTCGTCGGCGGCGTGAAGCCGGCCCCGAAGTCCTGCACCCCGGCCGCCGTGGTCGGCATGCCCTTCTCGGTGGCATGGGTGATGGGGGCGGCCAGCGCGGCGACGGACAGGACAGCGGCGCGAGTCAGAACTCCGGGCGAAGGCATGGTAAAGGCTCCTCAAGACGTTCGAGCGGGCGAGCGAGGCCTCACCAGGCGCGCGGGGCGCCCGGTCTTGGCGAAAGGGTCAGAACGGGGGTGGGATCAGTCCGGCGCGGCAGCGACCTGCTGGGCGATCTGCGCCTTGCGATTGACGCCGAGCTTTTCGTAGATCCGCCTCAGGTGATGGCGCACCGTGGCCGGTGCCATACCCAGGGTGCGGGCGACTTCCTTGTAGGTCTGGCCCAGGGCGAAACACTGGGCCACTTCCAGTTCGCGGGCGCTGAGCCGCTCCGCCGAACTGCGCCGGCGCGCCTTGAGCAGCAAAAGGTCGCCCAGCGGCTGGGCGTCCAGCTGCAGGGTCCGGCCCTGGTAGCTCTGCTGGGGTGCACAGGCGGGTGGCAGCCGGTTGCCCTGCCAGCCCTCCCATTCCGCTGCCAGCAAGGCGGCGAAACCCGGCTCCATGGACAGCAGCACGCCGTAGCGATCGCACACCGCCAGGGCCAGTTCGTCGAAGCTGCCGCCACTGTCCCTCAGGGTCGCCAGGGTGCGCAGGCAACTATCGCGCTCGGCGTGCAGCAGGTGCGGCATCAGCCATTCCACCAGTTGGCATTCCAGGGCGGTGAAGGGGGTAGCGCGGAACAAGGTGAGGTGCACACCCAGGCGGGTCTGGTCGTCGGTCAGCACGATGCGCAGGCCCTGGGCCAGACCATAGCGTTGCCCCAGGGCGGCCAGCGCCGGCGAGGCCGTTGCGTCATGGCAGTCGAACACCTGGCAGCGCCCCTGCTCCTGGTGCAGCTCGCCGAGGTCGTGATCGTCGGCCTTGAGGGCGTCCCATTCCTGGGTATAGGCGCTGGGCAGCCCCAACAGGAAGGCGCTGTGCGCCACCGGCACCCCGTCACGCCAGGTGGAGTTGCCCCACCAGGCCTTGTCGAAGGCGACCAGGCGCTGCAGTTGCTCCAGCGCCTGGGCATGGAACTCGGTGATGGCCCCGCCGCGCAGACGGGACTGCAGGGCCAGGACGACCTCGCTGAAGCGGGCGACCACCTCGGCGGGCACACTGCAGGAAACGGCGGCTGACTGAGCCATGCTACCCCCATTGTTGTGATTGTCTTGGGTAGAACGCCGGCCCCAGGAGGACCCGGCTTGGGGTCCGAGTTTACCGTAGCGGGGCGGCGCGCCTATCGTTCAGATGCAGGATAGGGAGCCCTCTGCTACCCGCATGCCAGCGCAACGGCCGCGCGATAGCGGAGGTCCCTGACGGGCGACCATCGTTCATCTGATCGATAGACCGGTCCGCGCCCACCGGCGAGGCTGGCAGCGACTCGGCGTCCACCCTGGCGCCCCGACATTCAGGAGAAGCCCCATGCCAGACGCCTTCGCGCGCCTCACCCCGGAAGTCGCCCAGCTGCTGGCGCAGTTGGCGGCCCAGCCGCAGCCGCCAATGGACAGCATCACGCCGCAGGACGCGCGCGCCGCCTATGTGCAGATGAGTCGCGCACTCGGTCTGCCGCCGGCCCCGGTGGCGCGGGTCGAGGCGCTGAGCGCGCCCGGTCCCCTGGGGCCCATCCCGCTGCGCCTCTATCGACCCTATGCGGAAGACGACCGGCCGCGCCCGCTGGTGGTCTATCTGCACGGGGGCGGTTGGGTGATCGGCGACCTGGACAGCCATGATTCGCTCTGCCGACAGATTGCCCTGGGCACCGACTGCGCGGTGCTGGCGGTGCACTACGCCCTCGCCCCGGAACATCCGGCGCCGGCCAGTCCCGATGATGTCCTGGCCGTCCTGCGCTGGCTGGCCGAGGCCGGCAGCGCCTTCCACCTGGATCTGCAGCGGGTTGCCCTGGCCGGCGACAGCGCCGGCGGTGGCCTGGCCGCCATGGCCGCCCTGCACCTGCGCGAAGGGCCCTTCACGCTCAGGGCCCAGGTGCTGATCTATCCCGGGGTCGACAACACCCCCGCGGCCTGGAATCACCCCTCACGGATCGAGAACGCCCAGGTCCCGCCGCTGACCCGGCCGATGATGGACTACTTCTCCGGCATGTACCTGCAGGACGTGGATACCCGCGATCCGCGGGTGTCACCCCTCTATGCCTCCTCCCACGCCACTCTGCCGCCAGCGCTGATCTTTGGCGCCGAATGCGATGCCCTGCGCGACGACGCCCGCCTCTATGCCCAGGCACTGATCGGTGCTGGCAACGCCGTGGAGTATCACGAGCTGCCCGGCATGATCCATGGCTTCATCGAGATGCTCGGGGTGCTGCCAGGGGTGCGCTGGACCCTGGCGCGGATCAATGCCTTCCTGCGCGAGCACCTGCAGCGCCAGGCCTGAGCCCCGCGCCCCCTCCTAGATCCGTCCCAGCCAGTGCAGCACCAGACGATAAAGGTGCTGCGGCCAGCGTGACCACCAGCCGCCCTGCTCCACCGCCTCCAGGGCTACCAGCGGGCGGGTCTGCAGGACTCGCTCGCCATCCAGCAGCTCCAGCTGCCCCACCACCGCGCCCTGAGCGATGGGTGCCACCAGCGGCTCTTTCAGCACCAGGCGATGCTGCGGCGGCTGCTGGCCCTTGGGTTGGGTAAGGACCACGTCCTGGGTCACGCCCACCGGTACACTGGAACGCTCCCCCTCCCAGACCGCCGGGGTACCCAGGGTCGCGCCAGCCTTGTCGACGGTCAGGTTGTCGAAGAAGCGAAAACCATAGGTCAGCAGCTTCTGGGTATCGGCGGCACGGTTGTTGATCGAATTGGAACCAAACACCGCGGTGATCAGCCGGCGCCCGTCGCGCAGTGCCGAGGTCACCATGCAATAGCCAGCGGCCTCGGTGTGGCCGGTCTTGAGACCGTCCACGCTGTGATCGCGCCAGAGCAGCAGATTGCGATTGGGCTGGCGGATGCCGTTCCAGGTGAAGTATTTCTTGGCGTAGAGCTCATAGTAGGCCGACTCGTCCTGGATGATGGCGCGGGCAAGCAATGCCATGTCGTAGGGCGAGGAAAAGTGCTCGGGATTGGGCAGCCCGGTGGGATTCATGAAATGGCTGTCGTGCAGGCCGAGGCGCTGGGCAGTGGCGTTCATCAGGCTGGCGAAGCTGTCGTTGCTGCCGGCGATATGTTCGGCCAGCGCCACGCTGGCATCGTTGCCCGAATCGATGACGATGCCCTGCAGGAGATCGTGCACCGACACCGGGGTGCGCGGATCGAGAAACATCCGCGAGCCCTCGGTCCGCCAGGCGTGCTCGCTGACGGTGACCTTGTCGTCGGCCTTGAGCTGGCCAGCCTGGATATCGCGGGTCGCCACATAGACGGTCATCAGCTTGGTCAGGCTGGCGGGTGGCAGGTGCTCATGGGAGTCCTCCTCGGCGATCACCTGGCCGGTGGTGGCATCCATCAGCACCCAGGCCTTGGCCGAGAGCTGGGGTGGCGAGGGAATCAGGACGGAGGCGGTAGGCGCAGCCTCGACCTGGCCGAGCCAGGTGAGACCCAGGGCGGCGAAGCCGAGAAAGAGCAAGGGGCGTTTCACGAGCGGCAAATCCGGATCGGCAGGAGGGGCCGCCACCCTAGGCAAGCCCTGCTTCGGTCTCAAATGAAGGAAAGTGAAGAAAAATTTAGGAAGGCCCCACCGCCGACGCTCAGTCGGCGGTGGCGATGATCACCCGGGCGCCCACCGGCTCAGCTGCCGCGATGCTCAGGTGGAACCCGTGCAGCCGGACGATGGCCGCCACCAGCGACAGGCCCAGACCGTAGCCTGGCTGCTGGCGACTGGCATCGCCGCGATAGAGCCGGCGCAGCACGCTCTCCCGCTCGGCTTCGGGAATGCCGGGGCCGTCGTCGATCACCTCGATGCGTACCGCGGTGCCGACCCCGCGCGCTACCAGGCGTACCTGTCCACCCTCGGGGGCGAACTTGAGGGCGTTGTCCAGCAGATTGACCAGGGCCTCGAACAGCAACTCCGCGTCGCCCTGCACCTCCGGCAACGCCTCGCCCAGTTCCAGACTCAAGGTCTGGGCCTTTTCCTGGGCCAGGGGCTCGTAGAAGTCGTGGGCCTGGCGCAGCAGCGCGGCCAGGTCCAGAGGGGCGAAGGCCATGCGCCGGCGGGTGTCCTCCAGTTCGGAGATCCGCAACAGGCCCTGGAAGCGCGACATGATGGCCTCGGTCTCGGCCAGTGCCTCGCCCAGGCTGTCGGCCTGAGGCGCCGCCAGCGGCAGCTGCTGCAATTGGTGCAGTCGCGCCCGCAATCGCGTCAGTGGGGTGCGCAGGTCATGGGCGATGCCGTCGCAGACCCCTTTCACCTCGTGCATCGAGCGCTCCAGCTGGGCCAGGGTGGTGTTGACCGCATCGGCCAGCATGTCCAGCTCGTCATGCCGAGACGACAGCGGCAGGCGCTCCTCCAGATGACCGGCGACGATCCGCTCCAGGCTGCGCTGCAGCCGTTCCACCCGTCGCAGCGGGCGCCGCCGCAGCAGGTGCCAGCCCACCAGGCCGGGAATCAGGGTCAGCGACAGCCCCCAGAACAGCGCCTGGCCGATGATGCCGCCTACCGCGGAGATCGAGCCGCCATCACGCGCCAGCACCAGGATGCGGCCGTCCGCGCGGCGCTGCAGGAAGGCGTGGCTGCTGCGCGTCTCGTCCAGGGCATCGGTGGTCCTGAGGCCGCGCTGCAGATAGTGCACCTGGCCGTCGTCCGGCAGGTTGCGCAAGAGCTTCACCAGGTTGCCGGCGATATAGCGGCCATCGGCCTCGAACAGGCCGTAGGCGTCGATGCCCGGCATGGAAAAGACCTCGCTGGCCTGCAGCTCACCCAGCAGGTCACGGTCGGCGACCTTGCGGTAGTAGTGCGCCCGTTGCAGCAGGGTGCGTTCCGCCACGGCGCCAAGGTAGTTGGAGATCTGCCAGTAGAGCACCCCGGTGAAGACCGCACCCCAGGCGGCAAAGAACAGCGCATAGAGGGCCAGCAGGCGACTGCTGCCCGAGCGCCATCGTCTAGTCCTGGGCGACGAGGACATAGCCGGCCCCGCGTACCGTGTGCACCAGTGGCCGCCCTGCCCCCTCGATCTTGCGCCGCAGGCGGCCCATGTGCACATCGATGATGTTGGTGCCCGGATCGAAGTGATAGCCCCAGACCTGCTCGAAGAGCATGGTGCGGGTGACCAGTTGGCCCGCGTTGCGCATCAGGTAGGTGAGGATCTTGAATTCGGTGGGCAACAGGGCGATGGCCTCTCCGGCGCGGGTCAGGGTGTTCTCGATCAAATCCAGGGTCAGCTCGCCGACTCGCAGCTGGTGACTGGCGGATGGCACGGCCGGCCGCCGCAACAGCGCCTCCAGCCGGGCCATCATTTCCACCAGGGAAAACGGCTTGGTCAGGTAGTCGTCGCCGCCGCATCTCAGGCCGCGGACGCGTTCGTCGACATCGGACAGGGCGCTGAGCATGAGCACCGGGGTAGCGATGCCAAGACCCCGCAGGGTGCTGACGATGGTCAGGCCATCGAAGTCCGGTAGCATGCGGTCGAGGGTGATGATGTCGTGGCCGCCGGCGATGGCCGCGGCCAGGCCGTCGCGGCCGGTGCGTTCCCAGCGTACCTGATAGTCTTGCGCCTGCAATTCGCTGGCGATGGCGTGGGCGGTCACCTCGTCGTCTTCGATGACCAAAGCCTGGGTCATGATGGCCTCTGGATCTGGCGCCCGGTCTGGCGGACCGCACAGCCTAGGGAAAACCTCCAGGGTAATAAATTAAATTTTTCTTCATCCGGACTAACGCGCTCCGCGCACGCCCGCGGTCTATCGTCCGTTCTTTCCTATCGGAGTCATCCTCATGTTTCCACGTTTGCCCACCCTTGCCCTCGGCGTCCTGCTGCTGGCTTCCACCCCGCTGCTGGCCGCGCAACCCGTCACCACCCTCACGGTGCTGAGCTCGGGCGGCATCATGGGCACCATCCGCGAGGTCGCCCCGGCCTATGAAAAGGCCACTGGGGTCAAGCTGGACATCGCCGCCGCGCCATCCATGGGCGATACGCCCCAGGCCATTCCCAATCGCCTGGCACGCAATGAGCCGGCCGACGTGGTGCTGATGGTGGGTTCGGCGCTGGACAAGCTGGTCGCCAGTGGCCAGGTGGCCAAGGACAGCCGCGTCGACCTGGGCCAGTCCTTTATCGCCATGGCAGTGCGCCAGGGCGCACCCAAGCCGGACATCTCGAACATGGACGCCTTCAAGCAGACCCTGGAGAAGGCCCAGTCGGTGGCCTATTCCGACAGCGCCAGCGGCGTCTACCTGTCGCGCATCCTCTTTCCGCGCATGCAGCTGGACAAGAGCTTCATGGCCAAGGCACGCATGATTCCCGCCGAACCCGTGGGCGCCGTGGTAGCCCGTGGCGAAGCGCAGCTGGGCTTCCAGCAGCTGAGCGAGCTGAAGGCTGTGCCAGGCATCGACATCGTCGGCCTGATCCCCGACCAGGCGCAGAAGATGACCCTCTACTCCGGCGCCATGGTCAGCAAGAGTCAGCACCCCGAGGCCGCTCGCGCCCTGCTCCAGTACCTGGCCTCGAAAGACGCCGCCAAGGCCATCGAGGACAGCGGCCTCAAGCCGGTTCCCGCCCAACCGTAATCGCCAGGCCGCCGGCGTCAGACGAAGAAGGAAATGGCGCCTGTGAGCAGCGCGAGGGCGGTGATGACCAGGGAGGTCAGCACCGCCCATTTGACGGTGGCCTTCTGGAAGTCACCGATGTCGCAGTCGACCATGCCCACCAGCAACAGGGTGGAGGCCACCAGCGGACTCATCAGGTGCACCGGCTGGCCCAGCACCGAGGCGCGGGCGATCTCCACCGGGTCGATGCCGTAGGCCGCGGCGGCATTGGCCAGGATGGGCACCACCCCGAAGTAGTAGGCATCGTTGGACAGCACGAAGGTCAGCGGCATGCTGGTGATGGCCACCACCAGCGGGAACCAGTGGCCCAGGCCGGCGGGATCCAGTCGACCAGGGTCTGGGCCAGGGCGTCGACCATCTTGGTGCCGGAAAAGATGCCGGCGAAGATGCCTGCGGCGAACACCAGCAGCACCACGGTCATGGCATTGCCGGAGTGCGCCAGGATGCGCTCCTTCTGCAGCTCCAGCTGCGGGTAGTTGATCATCAGCGCCAGCACGAAGCCGATCATGAAGAGAATGGCGGCATGCATCACGCCCATGACCAGGGCGGTCATCACCAGGATCACCAGCACCAGGTTGACGTAGGCCAGGCGGGGGCGCTTGTTCGGCGAGTCGCCGAGGATCTCCTCGATATAGCACCTGCCACCAGCCGCCCCACCACTTTCCAGGCTGACGTTGCCGATGCGGGCGCGCTCGCGGCGACCGAGCAGGAAGGCAGTGAACACCACCCAGGCCGCGCCGCCAATCACCGTGGGCAGCAGGGGGATGAAGTAGGCGGTGGCGTCCAGGCCCAGCGCGGCGATGGCGCGGGTGGCCGGGCCACCCCAGGGACTCATGCCGCTCATGATGCTCAGGGAGAGCATGGACACCGTCGCCAGCACCATGGGATTCATGCCGATCCGCTTGTACAGCGGCAACATGGCGGCGCAGGTGATCATGTAGGTGGTGGTGCCGTCGCCGTCCAGGGCGACCAGCAGCGAGAGCAGCGCGGTGCCGATGGCGATCTTCACCGGATCACCATTGACGCGCTTGAGGATCTTGCGGATCAGCGGATCGAACAGGCCGGCATCGATCATCAGGCCGAAGAAAAGGATGGCGAACAGCAGCAGCGCCGCCGAGGGCGCCACCATCTTGAGGCCGTCGAGCATCATCTTGCCGGTGGTGGGGGCGAAGCCACCGATGAGGGCGAAAACGATGGGCACCACGGTAAGCGCCACGATGGGCGACAGACGTTTGCTCATGATCAGGTAGGTGAAGGTCACCACCATGATCAGACCGAGAAGCGCGAGCATAGGCATATCCCTTGTTCTTGTTGTGTACCTGGCCAAACGCAGGCCAGCCGATCCCCTCCTCCGGCCAGCTGACGACGCGGAGGTGGGGCTACAGCAGGAGAGGCGTTTGGACGGTCAGGCGTGGGGACGGGCGTCCGGTACGGTCCACTCGACGGCGTCGGGCATTGCCTGGGGTTCGGCCTTGCCGCTGGCCAGGGCGCGTAACAGTCGCTCCCGATCGCAGGCACCTTCGGACAGCGAGATCACCACGGTGGCCACGGCGTTACTCGCCAGGCTGGTCAGCGCGCGGGCTTCGGACATGAATCTGTCGATCCCGATGAGCAGCGCGAGTCCCGCTAGGGGGATGTCATGGATCACAGTGAGGGTCGAGGCCAGGGCGACGAAGCCGCTGCCGGTCACGCCGGCTGCGCCCTTGGAGGACAGCAGCATGATCGCCAGCATGGTCAGGGTCTGGCCGATGGTCAGGTCGATGTTGCAGGCCTGGGCGATGAAGACGGCGGCCAGCGACAGGTAGATGGCGGTGCCGTCCAGATTGAAGGAATAGCCAGTGGGCAGCACCAGACCGACCACACCCTTCTTGCAGCCCAGACCTTCGAGCTTCTGCAGCATGCGCGGCAGCACCGGCTCGGTGGACGAGGTGCCCAGCACCACCAGGAATTCCTCGCGGAAGTAACGCAGGAGTTTCCACAGGCTGAAGCCCCGCGAGCGGCACAGGGCGCCCAGCACCACGAAGACGAAGAAGGCGCAGGCGATGTACAGGGTGGCGATCAACTTGGCCAGGGAGCCCAGCGAGGTGATGCCGTACTGGCCGACGGTAAAGGCCAGGGCGCCAAAGGCACCCACCGGCGCGAAGCGCATCAGGTAGCCGAAGATCCGGAAGACCATCTGGGAGGCCGACTCCAGCACATCCAGCACCGGCCGGCCGCGCTCGCCCATGGCGGACAGGGCGAAACCGCAGAGCACGGCGATGAATAGCACCGGCAGTACCTCACCCTTGTTGAACGCCCCCATGAAGGTGTCCGGGATGATGTGCATGAAGAAGTCCACCACGCTGAGTTTGGCCGCCGACGCCGTGTACTGGGCGATGCTGGCGGTGCTCAGGGTCGCGGGATCGATGTTCATGCCTACGCCGGGCTGGAACAGATAGACCGCGCCGAGGCCGATGAACAGGCTGATGACGGTGAGCACCAGGAACAGCAGCAGCGTCTTGCCCATCAGCCGACCCAGGGTGCTCTTGTCGGTCATGCCGGCGATGCCGGTGACGATGGTGCAGAACACCACCGGGGCGATCATCATCTTGATCAGCTTGATGAAGGCGTCACCCAGGGGCTTGAGCGCGACGGCCTGTTGCGCCCAGAAGTGACCGACCAGCACCCCGAGGACCACGGCGCAGAGGATCTGGAAGTACAGCGATTTGGCAAGTTTCATGGGGCATCACCGTTTATTGAAGTTGTGCGGATGCGCTGGTGGGGGTGGGTTCTTAGAGCCTGTTCATAATCTTGCGAGCTAGAGCCAAACAAGGCGAAAAGGGCTGAGGAAGCGGAGTTTACGAGTGGTAAATGAGCATTCCGAAGCCCTTTCCAACGCGGCTTGGCCGACGCGCAGCAGATTCTGAACTGGCTCTTGCGTCAGCCGGCGAGCCTCCGCGCGACGGGCGCATAGACATGGCCGGCGAACAGGCGGCGCGCGGTCCGGACGACCGAGGCCTGGATGGTAGTGCCGTCAGCGCCGCCGCGCGACAGCACCACGTCGATACCGCCGCTGGGATGCTCCAGGCGAACGTCGGTGAGGGTTTCGGCGCCGGCTCCGAGCAGCGTCATCACCACCGTTTCCGGGGTGACGCAGGCGGTGGCCAGGCCGATGGAGCCGGTGATGGCCAGCGCCCGGTGGCAGCTGTGCGGCATGAAGTAGCGGACCTGCAGGGTGCCGCCGTGCTGAGGCAGGGAAATCAGCACCGGCTTGGGGATCACCTTGCCGCTGACATCGCCCAGGCCCATGGCCCGGCCGGCCTGCAGCCGCAGGGTTTCCAGCCGCGCCAGCAGCCCGGTGTCGGCGTCCAGCTCGGCCGGGCGCTCGCTGCCGGTCACACCCAGGTGGCGGGCGTCGACGATCATCATCGGCATGGCCATATCGATGCAGGTCACCGGCACCCCGTCGAAGACATCGGTGGCCTGGCCCGTGGGAAACAGCTTGCCGGTCTTGCTGCCCACGGCGTCGAGAAAGGTCAGTTGGACCGGTGCCGCGGTGCCGGGCACGCCGTCGATGGCGGTATCGCCTTCGTAGCGCACCACGCCGCCGGGCGTGTGCACCAGGGCGTCGACGAAGCTGTCGGTGTTGAGGTTGCGGATACGCACCAGGGTCTTGCCGTCTCTGGCGGCGACCAGGCCCTGCTCCACGGCGAAAGGACCCACGGCGCAGAGCATGTTGCCGCAGTTGGGCGCGGTATCGACACGGCGGTCGGCGACCATCACCTGAACGAAGAGGTAATCCACGTCGGCATCGGCATGGCTGGACGGGCTGATGATGGCGACCTTGCTGGTCTGGGGACTGCCACCCCCGATGCCGTCGATTTCCAGCTCGTGGCCGGCGCCCATGAGGTCGATCAGCATCTCGTCGCGTAGCGCGGGATCGCTGGGCAGGTCGCTGGCGTGGAAGAAGGGCCCCTTGGAGGTGCCACCGCGCATGAG
The DNA here is from genome assembly GCF_965111925.1 of Pseudomonas sp. Marseille-Q7302. NCBI lineage: Bacteria > Pseudomonadati > Pseudomonadota > Gammaproteobacteria > Pseudomonadales > Pseudomonadaceae > Pseudomonas > Pseudomonas sp. Marseille-Q7302. The sequence continues at coordinate 2,715,569 of NZ_CBCOPK010000001.1, forward strand.
AACGCAGGGAATACGTTGCATGACTGCTGTCTCTTGTTGATCAATAGCGTTCATTGATGTTCTAGGGGCAAGATTGGCAGCCGTAGATAAATCTATCCAATGCAAATATCGTCGCTATTATTCCACTTGGATAATCAATAAAGCTGGATTCGAGAGACAGGTAATTCATGGACTACGAGCTGCAAGACATTCGATCTTTCGTGAAGATCGCCGAATTAGGCAGCTTCCATGAAGCGGCCGATGCCCTGCACCTGTCGCAGCCAGCCCTGAGTCGGCGCATCAAGAAGCTGGAAGACGGCCTGGGCACGCCCCTGCTCGAACGCACCACTCGTCGCGTCGGCCTCACCAGTGTCGGACGGGATTTCCTGCCCAAGGCACGCCGGCTGCTGGATGACTTCGAGGATTCCATCCTCAGCATCCGCGAACTGGCCGAACGCCAAACCGGCCAGGTCACCCTGGCCTGCATCCCCACCGCGGCCTTCTACTTCCTGCCCTCGGTGATCCGCCAGTACAACGAGCACTACCCCAAGATCCGCATCCGCCTGCTGGACCTCAGTGCCAACGATGGTCTGGAAGCCGTGCTGCGTGGCGAGGCGGACTTCGGCATCAACATGCTCAGCGGCCAGCACCCGGACATCGAGTTCGTGCCCCTGGTGCAGGAGCAGTTCGTGCTGGCTTGCCGGCGCGACCACGAACTGGCCGGGCGCCCGTCGATCAGCTGGGGCGAACTGGTCGAGCACCGGCTGATCGGCGTAGGTCGCCTGAGCGGCAACCGGGTGCTACTCGACCATGCCCTCTCCGCCCGTGGCATCCGTCCCAAGTGGTTCTATGAGGTACAGCACCTGTCCACCTCCCTGGGCATGGTGGAAGCCGGGCTGGGCGTTTCCGCCATGCCCAGCCTGGCCATGCCAGCCGCCGACCATCCGACCCTGGTCAGTGTGCCCCTTACCGATCCGGAGGTAACCCGGACCCTGGGCCTGGTGTCCCGGCGCGGCGCCTCCCTGTCCCCCGCCGCGGAAAAATTCGTTGCCATCCTGCTCGGCCAGTGGAAGACCGAACAGCCCTAGCGCGGGTCCTGTATGCCACCGTGTCCCGAGCTGATGCGGCCAAGCGCCAGTATCCAGTGAACGCCGCCCCTGATCGGATGGTCTGTTGGCTGCAATAACTGGTTACGGTCGAGTCCGCTCATGTCCCTTGCGCGATTACCGCGTCCCGCTCTGCGCCTGCCGACCTTCAAGGGTGGGCAGCCCCTACCATTCCGGTTGGCTGCCACTCTGGTCGTGGCCACCCTGCTGGCCGGCTGCTCGCCCCTCCAGCATGGTTTCCTCGTGCCCGCAGGCCTCGCCGCCAGTGGCGAGCGGGACCTGCTGCAGTGGATCGTCGGCCTGGCGCTGGTGGTGGTGCTGCCGGTGATCCTGCTCACCCCGCTCATCGTCTGGCGCTATCGCCACGGCAATGATCGCGCCGCCTACCGGCCGCGCTGGGAGTTCTCCTGGCTGCTGGACATCTTCGCCTGGGGCGTGCCGGCGCTGATCGTGGTAGCCCTGGCCTTCCTGGTCTGGACCCGGACCCATAGCCTGGACCCCTATCGCTCGCCAACGCCCAGCGTGGCGCCGCTGGAGGTCCAGGTGATCGGCCTGGACTGGAAGTGGCTGTTCCTCTACCCCGAGCAGGGCATCGCCAGTGTCAACGAACTGGTCCTGCCGGCGGGCCGTCCGGTACAGCTCAAGCTCACCAGCGATACGGTGATGCAGTCGCTGCTGTTGCCGCGCCTGGGCGGCCAGATCTATGCCATGGCCGGCATGCAGACGCAGCGCTATCTGCAGATTCCCGCGCCCGGCCAGTTCGAGGGACGCAATGCTCAGTACAGCGGTAAGGGCTTCCAGGACCAGCACTTCCCGATCCGGGTGTTGGGCGAGGCCGACTTTCAAGCCTGGACCCAAAGGGTGGGTCAGGCTCGCGAGGCGCTGGACTGCGCTCATTACCAGGTGCTGGCCCGCCCCGGCACCCTGGAGCAGGCCGCCGAGCTGCGCCTGACCCAACCCGCTCTCTTCGCCTGGGTGCTGGCGCGCTATCGCCAGGACCCGGTACCCGCCTGCGACACCTTCACCGGAGCCGCCCATGACTGACTCCTCGGCCCTCTGGCATCTGTTGTTCGGCCGCCTGGGCTACGACGCTCTGCCCTTCTACAGCCTGGTCGCCACCTGCGGCGCCAGCGTGGTGATCCTCGGCGCCCTCGCCACGGCCGGGGTGATCACCTGGCTCGGCAAATGGCGCTATCTCTGGCAGGAGTGGTTCACCAGCCTGGACCACAAGCGCATCGGCATCATGTATGTGGTGCTGGCCCTGGTGATGTTCAGCCGTGGCGTGGTGGAAGGGGTGATGATGCGCACCCAGCAGGCCCTGGCCATCGATGCGCCGGGCTATCTGCCGCCGGAACACTTCGGGCAGCTGTTCAGCACCCACGGCACCATCATGGTGTTCTTCGTGGCCATGCCCTTTCTTACCGGGCTGATCAACTTCGTCATGCCGCTGCAGATCGGCGCCCGCGACGTGCGCTTTCCGCTGCTCAATGCCATCAGCCTCTGGTTGACGGTAGCCGGCGCGGCGCTGGTGATGGTCTCACTGGTGCTGGGGCGCTTCTCCACTGGCGGCTGGAGCGGCTATCCGCCCTATACCGGCATCGAATACCAGCCCGGCGTCGGGCCGGACTACTGGATCTGGGCGCTGACCCTGAGCTCCCTGGGCAGCACCCTCACCGGCCTCAACTTCGCGGTGACTCTCTACAAGGAACGGGCGCCGGGCATGCGCCTGTTCCACATGTCGCTGTTCAGCTGGACCGCGCTGTGCACCAGCATCCTGATGATCTTCGCCATGCCGCCGCTGACCGTGGCCACCCTGCTGCTGGCCCTGGACCGCTACCTGGACTTCCACTTCTTCACCAATACCCAGGGCGGCAACCTGATGAACTACATCAACCTGTTCTGGCTGTTCGGCCACCCGGAGGTGTACATCCTCATCCTGCCGGCCTTCGGGGTGTTTTCCGAGGTCTTCGCCACCTTTTCCACCAAGCGTCTCTATGGCTATCACTCGCTGGTCTGGGCCACCCTGGTGATCGCCGTGTTGTCCTTTACCGTCTGGCTGCACCACTTCTTCACCATGGGCCAGAGCCCCAGGATCAACGCCGCCTTCGGCATCGCCACCATGCTCATCGGCATTCCCACCGGGGTGAAGATCTACGACTGGATGGCGACCATGTTCCGCGGTCGCATCCGCCTGACCACGCCGCTGATCTACGCGGTGATGTTCATCATGCTGTTCGTGATCGGCGGCCTCACCGGCATCACCCTGGCGACGCCGCCGGTGGACTACCAGGTGCACAACACCGTCTACCTGGTCGCCCACTTCCACAACATGCTGATCCCGGGAATGCTGTTCGGCATGCTGGCCGGCTACCACTTCTGGTTTCCCAAGGCTTTCGGCTTCCGCCTCGACGAACGTTGGGGCCGCATCGCCGCGCTGAATTTCGGCCTGGGCTTCATCCTCGCCTTCATGCCCCTGTATGTGCTGGGCGTCTCCGGCCTGCCGCGGCGCAGCCAGGCCATCCACAACCCCGATTTCGCCCCGCTGCTGTGGGTCGCCGAACTCGGCGCGGTGGTGCTGCTGGCCGCCCTGGGCAGCCTGGTGATTCAGCTGGTGGTGAGCATTCGTCGCCGCGACAGTGCGCGGGTGCCGGCGGGTGATCCCTGGAACGGCCGCACCCTGGAATGGGCGGTCGCCGCGCCGCCGCCGGAGTACAACTTCGCCGTGCCGCTGCCGATCAACGACCGGGATCCCTTCACCTGGCTCAAGGAACAAAGCCTGGCCTACGACCGGCCGCGGACCTATGCCGATCTGGTGCTTCCCAAGAACAGTGCCGTCCCGGCCATCGTCGGCGCGGCGGGCTTCGCCTGTGCCTTCGGCCTGGTGTGGCACATCGGCTGGATGGCCGTACTGGGGCTGCTGGTGGCCTGGGGGGCGGTCATCGCCCGCAGCTTCCAGCGCGATACCGAGCGACTGATCTCGGCGGCGGACGTTCGGCGCGAACATGAGGCCTGGCTGGATGAGGTCGCCGCGACCCGCCCGGTCACGCGCGACGAGGAAACCAGCCCGGGCAATCGTGGCCTGGCGGAGATGGGGCCATGAGTTCGCGTGACATGAACCACGCTGGTCTCAACGTCGGCGCCACCGATCACGCGACCCACGCCGAGGCTGAGTACTCGCTGTTCGGTTTCTGGATTTTCCTGATGAGCGACGCCCTGGTGTTCGCGCTGCTGTTCGCCATCTATGCGACGCTGCAGCACGCCACCGCCGGGGGGCCAGTCGCTCGCGACGTCTTCGAACTGGGCAGCGTGACCCTGCAGACCCTGGTGCTGCTGGCCAGCAGCTTCACTTATGGTCTCGCCTCACTGGCGATGAAATACCACGAGGGCCGCCTGCGCCCGCTGGTGACCTGGCTGCTGGTGACCCTGGCGCTGGGCCTGGTCTTTCTCGGCCTGGAGCTGCACGACTTCCTGGGTATGGCGGACAAAGGTGCCCTGCCCCAGCGCAGTGCCTTCCTGTCGGCGTTCTTCGCCCTGGTGGGCATGCACGGGGTGCACGTCGCCAGTGGCTGCCTGTGGCTGGTGGTGATGCTGGTGCAGCTCAGGGTGTTCGGCCTGGATACGCCCGTGAAGACCCGGCTGATGCGCCTGGGGCTGTTCTGGCACTTTCTCGATATCGTCTGGGTCGCCATCCTGTCGGTGGTCTACCTGCAGGGGCTGTTGCCATGAAGCGTGACGACTATCGCCGCGAATTGGCGAGCTATGTGACTGGCCTGACGCTGGCCGTGCTGTTGAGCCTGATACCCATCGCCCTCATCCAGTTTCCCAGCCTGCCGCGCGGAGCCACCCTTGGCGTCATCTTTGGCCTGGGCTTGCTGCAGATCCTGGTGCACCTACGTTGCTTCCTGCATATCAGCCTGGGCCGTTCGCACCGCCACGACCTCTATCTGTTGCTGTTCACCAGCCTGATCCTGGTGCTGATGGTGGTGGGCAGCCTGGTGGTGCTGGGGGATCTGCATCACCGCATGGGTTGAGCGCAGTTGCCGCCCCTCCAGGGGCGGCAACGCAATCGTCTCTCGGCAGGGCCTTACTGGGTGCGAGTCACGCGCCAGATGGTGTTGGCCAGGTCGTCGGCGATGATGACGCCGCCCCGCTGATCCACCGCCACCCCGACCGGTCGGCCACGGGTCTTGCCGTCTTCGCCATAGAAGCCGGTGGCGAAATCGACAGGCTCGCCGGCCGGACGGCCATCCTTGAAGGGCACGAAGACCACCCGGTAACCCACCGGCTTGTCGCGGTTCCAGCTGCCGTGTTCGCCAACGAAGACGCCGTCGGTGAACTGCCCGCCCACCGCGGCAGTGGAAAAGCTCAGGCCCAGGGCGGCAACGTGGGAGCCCAGGCTGTAATCGGGCTTGATGGCCGCCGCCACCTTGGCTGGATCCTGCGGCTTGACCCGCGGATCGGCGTTCTGACCCCAGTAGCTGTAAGGCCAGCCATAGAAGCCGCCTTCACGAATTGAGGTCAGGTAGTCGGGCACCAGGTCCGGGCCGAGTTCGTCACGCTCGTTGGCCACCGCCCAGAGCTGGCCGCTGCCGGGCTGCATGGCTAGCGCCGTGGGATTGCGCACGCCGGTGGCATAGGCCTTGTGGGCGCCACTCTGGGCATCGATCTGCCAGATCTCCGCGCGATTCACCTCGACGTCCAGGCCACGTTCGCCGACGTTGCTGTTTGAGCCGATGCCGACATAGAGGTAGCGGCCATCAGGACTCGCGGCGAGCGACTTGGTCCAGTGGTGATTGATCGCCGCCGGCAGGTCCACCACCTTGGTCGGCGCGGCACCGGCCTGGGTCTGGCCGTCCTGGTAGGGAAAGCTCACCAGGGCATCCTGGTTGGCCACATAGATGCGGCCGTTCGCGAAGGCCAGGCCGTAGGGGGCGTTGAGATTCTCCGCGAACACCGTCTTGAGTTCGTAGGTGCCGTCGCCGTCGGCGTCGCGCAGCAGGGTCAGGCGATTGCCACCCTTCACCTGGGTGTTGCCCTTCGCCTTGATGTAGCCGGCGATGACGTCCTTGGGCTTGAGCTTGGGCGCATTGCCGCCCCGGCCTTCGGCTACCAGGATATCGCCGTTGGGCAGCACCAGCATCTGCCGGGGAATGCGCAGGTCAGTGGCGATGGCGGTGATCTTGTAGCCTTGGGGAACGGCGGGCGTGCGGTCGCCCCAGGCCGCCGGCTCGGCGATCTTCATGCTTGGCAGGAGACCGCGCTGGGGTTCAGGCAGCTTGGGATCAGGACCTCGGGCCTGGGTATCGGCGCCACCTTCGCCACCGCACGCGGCGAGCAACATGGCCAGACTGAGGGCGCTCAGGGCTCTTGGCGTGCTCATCGGGTCACCTCCGAACGCAGATTGGACAGGCCGATCCAGGCAGCCGCCAGGCTCAGCACCGTGACGACCACCGAGAGGATCAGCCCGTTAGGCATCACCGCCCAGGCATCCTTGGCGTGTTCGAAGGCATTGACCAGCCCGAGCACCCAGGCCAGCAACAGCAGGAGGAAGTAGACCGCCGGCCGGCCACCCTTGCGTTCGGCGCGGATCAGATTGACCAGCGCGAACAGCAGCGCCAGCCCCGACAGCAGCAGGGCGCCAGCGATCAGCCAGGCCGCGAAGTTGGCCCACTGGATGTGATAGGTCTGGTAATAGGCGATATCGCTGAGCAGACCGCCGATAAACAGCGGCACAGAGCCGCCCAACAGCAGCGCATGCAGCGGGCCGGGCCGGACGGGATGGTAATGATGGGCAGCTACGGTCACTGACGACTCCTTTTCATGACGGGACGCCGTGGGCCTAATGGCCACCACGACGGGAAGGACGCACTGAAAAGGATTGCTGGCGCGCGAGGTTAGTTCAGCCGTATCGCTTGGCGGACACCTCTTGAAAAAGAAGAGATAATGACAGGCTCGTTGCAGCCGCAGCGTCTACCAGGCGCCTGCGCGGACGCGCCGTCCCTGCAATCCGCTGTCCAGCCGCCGACCATCGGGCTGGATGTCACCTCGTCTACAGGAATTCCTCGCGCATGACCTCTTCCCGGTCCGTCGACCAGGCCTCCCGGCGCGCGGCCATCGCCCTCGCCTTCTGCCTGCCCAGCGACGTGCTGCTCTACCTCGTCCTGCCCATGTACGCCTCGGTCTTCGGCATCACCCTGATCGAAGCCGGCATCCTGCTGGCCGCCAACCGGGTGATCCGCATCGTCGGCTATCGCTACGTGGTGCAGCTCTATGCCCGTTTCGGCGATCGGCGCAGTCTGGTGGTGGCCGCCGCGGTGGCCGCGCTCTGCGCCCTGGGCAATGCCAACCTCTCGGGTTTCTGGGCGTTGCTGGGGCTACGCCTGGCCTGGGGCCTGAGTTTCGCCACCTTCAACCTGTCCACCCAGGTACTGGCCACCGCCGACCCGGCCGGCGCCGCCCGGCGCACCGGCACCTCCCGCGCCCTGATCGCCATCGGTCCCATGCTCGCCCTGTCCGCGGGTGCCTGGCTCACCCTGCAATACGGGCCGCGCGCGGTGCTGCTGATCTGCAGCGGCCTCTGCCTGATCGGCCTGCTGCTGGCCCTGGGGCTGCCCAGCGCCGGGCACCAGTTGCCGGCACCCGGGCGCCGCCTGCGCTGGCCGGATCGCATCGTCACCTGGTCCTTCATCGAAGGAGTGACCCTGGACGGCTTGTTCATCTTTGGCCTGTCGGCCTTTTCCCAGGCGGTGCTGGGCGGCGACGCGGTGCTGGTGGCCGGGCTGCTGATGGCGCTGCGCTATGTGTCCGACATGCTGCTCAGCCCGCTCGGCGGCCGGGCGGCGGATCGCTATGGCGCAGCGCCCATGCTGGTGGCCTGCTCGACGTTGACGGCGCTATCGCTGACCGCCTTCGGCTTCCATTGGCTGATCCTCGGCGCCGGCGGGGTGCTCATCCTGCGCGCCCTGCAGATCCCCCTGGTGGTGACCCTGGTCGCCACCCGCCATCCGGGTCAGGCACGGCTGCCAGCGCTGGCGTCCAACGCCATGTGGCGCGACGTGGGTGCAAGCGTGGGGCCGCTGCTGGCGGGCGTGCTCATCCCGCTGGTGCCTTCGACCCTGCTGTACCCGTTGTCCGGCCTGGCCATCCTGGTCAGCTCCCTGGCGTGCCTGAAATTGAAACCGGCTTCCGAGTAGCCATCCGTACCCTGGCGTCCATTGCGGACGCCAGGGTCTGCCTGCCGCTACTTGCCGTGGGCCTGCAGCACCGGCTCGCTGACGCCCTTGACGCCCACCAGGGTCAGGCTGGTCAGCAGCACGTTCTGCGGGCCCTGGTAGGCATCCACCGGCTTGTACCACTCCGCCAGCGAGTGGGCACTGCCGCCCTCCCCGCCGCCGCTGATGGTCATGGCCGGCACACCCAGGGACATGGCGGTGTTGGAGTCGGTGCTGCCACCGCTCAAGGTGACCTTGGCGCCGTTGGTGACCGCGGCAATGGAGCGCTGCGCCGTCTGCACCATGGGCGAATCCTCCGCCGTCCCGCCGGCCGGACGATCACCGATCAGCTTGATGTCGACCGAGATCTGATCGGTATCCCAGCGCTTGTTCTCCTCCTTCACCGCATCCTGCACCAGGGCCAGGATCTCCTTCTCTTCCGCCAGCAGCGCGGCCTCCTCGTTGGATCTCATGTCCAGGGTCAGGCGCGCTTCGCCGGCGATGGCGTTGACCGAGGTGCCGCCCTGCACCGTGCCCACGGTAAAGGTGGTCTTGGGCTCCTTGGGCGGCCGCACCTCGGCGATCTTGGCGATGGCACGACCCATGGCGTGGATGGCGCTGGGTCGACCGAATTCGGCGAAACTGTGGCCACCCGGGCCCTTGAAGGTCATCTCGTAGCGGTGGCTGCCGGTGCCGCGATTGACGATCCGCCGCACGTCGATGCCGTCCACCGAGATGAAACCGTCGATGCCCTGGCGATCCTTGAACAGGGCCTTCACCCCGCGCAGGTTGCCCAGCTCCTCCTCGCCCACGGTGCCGACGAATACCAGATCACCCACCGTCTCGATGCCGCTCTTGTTCAGGGCGTCGATCACCGACAGCAGGGCCGCCAGGCCCCGGGCGTCATCGCCGATACCGGGGCCGTAGGTCTTGCCGTCCTTTTCCTTGAGGGTCAGGTCGGTGCCCTCGGGGAACACCGTATCCAGGTGCGCCGAAACCACCAGCTGCGGACCCTGGCCGCTGCCCTTGCGGGTGGCGATCACATAGCCTTCCGGGGCGATGCTGGCGTCCTTCAGGCCCAGCTCCTGGAAGCGCTTGAGGTAATACTCGGCGCGCACCTTTTCCTTGAACGGCGGCGAGGGAATCTGGGCGATGTGCTTCTGTTCCGTGAAGGTGCGACCATCATCGGCGCGCAGCGCGTCCAGCGCCTTGGTGACCCGGGCATCGCCCTGCACCGAGGACAGGGCGCCCTCGACGGTGGGTGCCGCAGCCAGGGGTAGCGACAGGGTGGCGGTCGCCGCCGTAATAATCATTGCGGAAAAGCGATTGGCCAAAGCCGAACGAGCAAAAGACATCTGACACTCCCATTGCCTGAATTGGTATTCCGATCGGGCGCAATCGTCTGACGAATACACCCTTGCCTGACCCTAGGGGTGCGCGAACGAAAGGTCAAAGAACGGGGCGCTATCGGATATGTAGCGTCGCTCAGGGTGCTGCTTTCGACTCACAGGTCCAGAAATGTCCGACCCTCTGCCGCCAGCTGCGTGAGCCGCGGCGAGATCCGCGTCCCGCGCTCGGCCAGGGCGGCGGACCAGCCTTCCAGGGTGGTGACGATCCGCTCCAGCCCACACTCGTCGGCGTGGTACAGCAGCCCGCCGCGATAGCGCGGAAAGCCGTAGCCGTGCAGCCAGACCAGATCGATGTCCACTGCTTGCTCGACGATGCCCTCCTCCAGCAGCCAGGCCGCCTCGTTGATCATCACGAACAGGCAGCGTTCGAGGATCTCCGTATCACTGTGGCTGCGTGGGGTGATGCCCCGGCGCCCACGGTGGGCGGCGAGCAACTCGACGACCAGGGGATCCGCCTGGCCCCGGCGCTGACCTGGTTCATAGCGGTAGTAGCCGGCGCCGGACTTCTGGCCAAGACGGCCGAGGGCGTGCAGCTGCTCGATCAGGTCGCAGGCCCGCTCGGCAGGGCTGAGGGATTCACCCCGCCCCTGGCGATTGCGCCAGGCGATGTCGATCCCGGCCAGGTCACGCAGCTCGAAGGGACCCATGGGAAAGCCGAATTCACGCAGCACCCGGTCGACCTGTTCGGGGGCGGCGCCCTCTTCCACCAGCAGGGTCGCCTCGCGCTCACGCACCGCGAGCAGGCGATTGCCGACGAAGCCATGGCAGTTGCCCACCGCCACCGTGGTCTTGCCCAGACGCTCGCCCAGTTGCAGGGTGCTGGCCAGGACGGCGGGCGCGACCGCGCGGGTCCGAACCACCTCCAGGAGCGTCATCACCTGGGCCGGGCTGAAGAAGTGCATGCCGATCACCGCCTCCGGTCGGCCGGTCACTCCGGTGATGGCATCGATGTCGAGATAGGAGGTGTTGGTGGCCAGGATGGCGCCGGGCTTGGCCAGGCGATCGAGCTGGCGAAAGACCTCCTGCTTGACCGCCAGATCCTCGAACACCGCCTCGATGATCAGATCGGCGTCGGCTACCGCGTCCAGGGTCGCTTCACAGCGGATCAGGGCGGCGCGCGCGTTGGCCTGATCGGCCGTCAGGCGGCCCTTGGCCAGGGCCCCGGAGAAATAGCGGTCGATAGTGGCGCGGCCCCGTTCCAAGGCCTGCGGCTGGGTATCGATCAGGACGGTGGCCAAGCCGGCGTTGGCCAGGCAAAGGGCGATACCGCTGCCCATCAGCCCCGCGCCGATCACCGCCACTTGCCGCAACGCTACGGGAGGCGCCGCCTTGGCCAGGGCGCGGTTACGACCCGCCAGGGCGCGCTCGGCGAAGAACACATGGCGCAGGGCTTGGGCCTGGGCGGACTCGCGCCGAGCGACGAACAGCTCACGCTCGCGCTGCAGGGCGGCAGACAGCGGCAGCTGCCAGGCACCGCGCAAGGCGTCCAGCGCCAGCACCGGTGCCTCCTGGCCCGGCAGCTTGCGCAGCAAGGTATGCGCCTGGAACTCGAAGGCGTCGTGGTCGAACGGAGATACTGTCTGCGCCGCCGTCGGCCGTGGCGACAAGGAGGGATGATCACGCAGAAAGCCCTGGGCCAGGACCAGCGGCTCACCCTCGCCCAGACCATCGATCAGCCCCGCGCCAAGCGCCGCGCTGGCATCCAGGCGCGTGCCGCCCACGATCATGTCCAGCGCCAGGGGCACGCCAACCAGGCGCGGCAGGCGCTGGGTGCCGCCCGCGCCCGGGATCAAGCCCAGGCTGACTTCTGGCAAGGCGAAGGTGGTAGCGCTCGCCGCGACCCGGTAATGACAGGCCAATGCCAACTCCAGCCCACCGCCCAATACCGTGCCATGCAGCGCGGCGATCACCGGCTTGGGCGAGGCTTCGAGGGCCGCCAGCACCTCCGGCAGATGGGGCTCCTGCAGCGGCAGGTCGAATTCGCGGATGTCGGCGCCGGCGACGAAGGTCCGCCCGGCGCAGGTGATCACCAGGGTCTGGATCCCGTCATCGGCCAGGGCCTCCTGCAGCCGTGCCAGGAGCCCCGCACGCACCTCGCGGGACAGGGCATTGACCGGTGGATGGTCCAGGGTGATGACGCCCAGGGCGTCGATCCGTTGCAGGGTTACGGTGGTCATATAAGGTCTCCCGAAGGGTCAGAGCAGCGACAGCGGATAGCTGGCGATGACGCGGACGTCATTGGCGTCCCGCGAGAAATCGGAACGGTAGGTGGCGCTGCGCAGGCGCAGGTTCAGGCCCTTGAGCGAGCCGCCCTGCAGCGCGTATTGCAGCTCCACATCCAGTTCTCGCTCGCTTCCGGACGCGCCTCCGCGCAGTTCGGCCTGGCTGCCGCGTACGAAGCGCGTCATGAAGTTCAGGCCAGGAATACCCAGTCGACCCAGGTCGTAGTCGTAGCGTGCCTGCCAGGAACGCTCATTGGTCTCGGCGAAGTCGCCCACCTGGACGAAGTTGACCAGATAGGGATCGGTGCCATTGACGTAGGGAAAGGCCGTTGAGCCCGACATCTTCTGATAGCCCAGGCCCAGGGAATGGCCGGCGCGCTTGTAGGTACCCAGGGCGCTGAAGGCACGGTTGTCGATCCGTCCGCCGCGGGCGCTGCCCTCGTCGTCGCTGTCGAACAGCCGCACCTCGGTGAGGAAGGCGCCCCAGTCGCCCTCGCGGCGGTCGGTCAGGCCGAGAAAGCGCTGGCGATAGACATCTTCCAGCACGGCGTACTGGGCGCTCACATCGGTGGTGGTGCCGAAGCGGTAGAGGGCACCGACGACATTGAAATCACCCCCCTCCAGGGAACCGCTGAAACGGCGATTCTTGTTGTTCAGCGAAAGGCCATCGGCCCCGGAGCTGTCGCGATAGACCGTGCGCTGGATGTTGGCGCCGGTCAGGGTCAGCCCCTTGATCTCCTTGAATTCGAACTGGCTGCCCTCGAAGGTCTGGGGCAGCAGGCGGCCATTGTTGGTGACCAGGGTCGGCCAGCGCGGTACCAGGGTGCCGATCCGCAACTCACTCTTGGAGAGACGCGCCTTGAAGGTCGCCCCGGCCTTGGCGTACTCGCCGGGCGCGCGGCCCTCGTCGTCTACCGGCAGCAGGCCGGTGCCAGTGCGGCCACGGCCCGAATCGAGCTTCACCCCCACCAGGCCCAGGGCGTCCAGGCCGAAGCCAAGGGCGCCCTGGGTAAAGCCGGATTCGTACTTGAGGATGAAGCCCTGGCCCCACTCTTCACGCTTGGACTGGCCGCTGCCGTCGCGAAAGTCGCGGTTCATATAGAAGTTGCGCAGCTCCAGGGTGGCCTTGCTGTCTTCGAGGAAGCCGTCGGCATAGGTGAGGGGCGACAGCAGGGCAATACCCAGCCCTGCCGCCAGGATCGGCTTGTCATGATGCCTGTGCATAGGAGATCTCTACCGAACCCTGGCCGCCCGCGGCGTACCAGGGGGATGGAAGGAAGCGTGCGGTTCAGCGCACCTGCGTCAGGTAGTCGGCGGCGGTACCAGGGATCTGGGTGTTCTGGATCTGGCCCAGGAAGGTAATGGCGCGCTGGACGTCTTCATCGGTGAGATAGGGCGTCGCGGGGAAGGACTTGCGGTTGCTCTTCCAGGCGGCGGCGTAGACCTCGTCGTTGACGCCCTCGAAGCGAGTGCGCACGGCCTTGGCGGCCTCGTCCGGATGCTGGCTGATCAGCTGGGTGGCATCACTGAGCGCGGCGAGAAAGGCCTTGACCGTGTCCGGGTGCTCTTGCGACCACTCGCGGCGAGCGCTCAGGGCGATAGAAGGATAGCCGTCCAGGGCCTTCACCTGGCCCTCGGACATGTCCAGTAGGGTGAAGCCCTTCTGCTCGATCACCGCGCTGTCCGACGCGGGCGACGACAGCGCGAAGCCGTCGATGCGGCCCTGGGCGAAGGCGGCCAGCATGGCGCCGCCGTTGTTCAGGTACAGCAGGGTGAAATCCTTCTCCGACTGCAGCTTGGCTTCCTGGCCGAGGAAGCGCACCAGGAAGTCGGCGCTGCCGCCAGTACCGCTGACCGCCAGGCGCAGCCCCTTGAAGGCGGCCAGGCGCTGCTCGACGGTGGAGTTGGCGTTCAGCCCCAGGCGGTCGGCCACCTCCTGGCGGATCACCACATTGCTCGCATACTGGCCGACCATGCGCCCCAGCAGGGTCACGTCGGCGCCCTTCACCTTGGCGTTGATGGCGTTCTGGATGGCGCAGGAACAGAACTCCACCGAGCGGCTGACCAGTCCGGAGGCGGCGGCGCCGCCACCCTTGAACTTGACCAGGCTGACGTCCAGCCCGTGCTTCTTGAACAGCCCGGCATCCAGCGCCACGAACAGCGGCATGTGCACGAAACCTTCGGTACCTATGGCCACCTTGACCGCTTCATCGGCCTGCACGGCGGGGGTGGCGGTGAGCAGCGCGGCGCTCAGGCCGAGGGCGGAAAACAGACGCTTGAACGACATGGCAAAGACCTCTCTTCTTCTTGTAATGGCTAGTGGGGGCGATCAGATCGAGAGTTCGCGGGCGTCCTGTTCCTTCTTCCAGGGCATCAGCGCGGTTTCTAGCTTGCGCACCGCCGCCTGCAGCAGCAGCGCCAGGAAGATGATCGCCAGCAGCGCGGCGAAGACCCCGGCGGTGTCCAGCTGGCCGGCGGCGTCCTGCAGCAGGTAGCCCAGGCCCCGGTTGGCCGCCATGATCTCGCCGACGATGGCACCGATCAGCGCATAGGGCACCGACAGCTTGAGCCCGGTGAACACCCACTGGATGGCCGAGGGCAGCACCACCTTGCCGATCAGGTGATGTTCCTTGGCGCCCATCAGCCGCAGGATCTCCAACTGCTCGCGCTCCACGGCGCGCACGCCGCTGTAGGTGTTGAGGAACACCAGGAAGAACACGATGGTGGCGGTCAGGATGATCTTCATCTCGATGCCGATGCCGAACCACATGATGAACAGCGGCGCCAGGGCCACCTTGGGCAGGCTGTAGATGGAGATCAGGATGGGGTCGAGTAGCTTGGCCAGGGTCTCGTTGCGGCCCAGCAGCAAGCCGACGCTGATCCCGGCGCAGGCGCCGCAGAAAAAGCCGGCCAGGGTCTCGACGACGGTGATCCAGCCGTGGGCGAACAGCCGGCCACTGGAGACCAGCTCGACGAAGCGGCCGCCGATCTCGCTGGGCGAGCTGACGAAGAAAGGATCCACCAGCGGTCCCGAGGCGAACTGCCAGGACAGCAGGATGACGGCGAAAATGGCGACGCGGCCGAGAAAGATGTTCATAGCAGGATTCTCCAGGGGTGGGCCACTCAGGCGTCTTGGCTCGGGGTGATGAATTCCCAGAGATCACCGCAGAGCTGGTGATACCGCGGGTCCTTGCGCAGCTGCAGGATGTTGCGCTCGTCGCCCAGGGGGATGGGCACGTCGCGGACGATGGTGCCGGGGCGACCGGAGAAGATCAGGCAGCGATCGCCCAGGGCCACCGCCTCGTCCAGGTCGTGGGTGACGAACAGCACGGTCTTCTTCAGCTGGCGACTGAGCTTGAACAACTCGGTCTGCATGCGCATGCGCAGCTGGGCATCGAGCGCCGCGAACGGCTCGTCCATCAGCAGGGTCTCGGGATCGTAGGCCAGCAGCCGGGCCAGGGCGGCGCGCTTGCGCATGCCCCCGGAGAGCTGACTGGGATAGGCCTTCTCGTGCCCTTCCAGACCGACCAGGGCCAGCAGGTCGCGGATGCGTGCCTGGCGTTCGGCCTTGCCTACGCCACGGATCTCCAGGGGCACGGCGATGTTGCCGGCCACGTCGCGCCAGGGCAGCAGGTGATCGCTCTGGGTCATGTAGCCGGTGCGGCCGTTGATGCCCTTCACCGGCTGGCCACCGTAGAGCACCTGGCCTTCAGTGGGGGCGAACAGGCCGGCCACCATGTTGAGCAGGGTCGACTTGCCGCAGCCGGAAGGACCGACGATGGTCACCACCTGGCCTTGCTGGATGTCGACAGTAATGCTGTGCGAAGCCTGTTTCGCCACGCCCTTGACGGTAAAGGCCTTGGCGACGTTGCGAAAGGAAATCACGGTGGGCGCCGGGGCGATGCCACCGATCGGCTCGCGAGGGCTGGCGTTCTTCAGTACGGCGGACATGGCATTACTCCCGGTTCGAGGACGTGGCGTCGGGTTCAGGACTCATGAACGACGCGACGGCGCCTGACGGTAGGAATGCACACCATGGGAAGTTGATCTGGAAGCTGTTCATAGTGACCTACTTATTGTTATGAGTCAGAAATGAAGCGTTCTTGGATTATGCAAGGGTGAACCTGAGCGGCAATGGCGCTGTTCCACCCTGTGGAACAGCGACCTTCAGCTCAGCACCGTGAGACCGTCGAGGGCGACCACGCCCTGCCCGTGTGGCCTGACCAGCAGCGGATTGATCTCGGCTTCCTGCAGGCGCTCGCCCAGACGCAGGGCCATGTCGGAGAACGCCACGATGCAGTGCGCCGCCGCCTCGACGTCGGCCTTGGGTCGGCCGCGATAGCCGTCCAGCAAGGGGTAGGTACGCAATTCGGCGAGCATTTCCCGGGCATCCTCCAGGGTCACCGGCAGCAGGCGCAGCGTGGTGTCCTGGAACAGTTCAGCCGTCACCCCGCCCATGCCGAGCAGCAGCGCCGGGCCCAGTTGCGGATCACGGGTGAAGCCGAGGATCAGCTCCTCGCCGCCGCTGACCATTTCCTGCACCAGGAAGGCCTCGGGATCGAAGCCAACCTGGGTGGTCACCTCGTCGCGCATGCGCTCCAGACGCGCACCGATCCCGTCGGGTCGCTGGCGCAGGGCCACGCCGCCCACCTCGCTCTTGTGCGGGATGCGCGCCGAGAGCACCTTGAGCACCACCTCGCCACCCAGTTCACGGGCCGCCGCTTCGGCCTGACGCGCGTCACCCACTACCTGCTCGCGGGTGACCGGAATGCCAAAGGTCTCGTAGAGCTGCTTGCTGCGTGCCTCGTCCAGCGGGCCCGGTTGCAGACCGGGCAAGGTGACCCCTGCCGTGTCCGTGACGGTACCGACCTGGGTCTGTCGCTGGCGAGCGAAGCTACCCTGCAGGGCCAGGGCCTTGAGCGCACCGGCACAGCTTTCAGGGGCACTGAAGGCTACGCCGCCCGAGCCGTTGATACGCTGCGCCGCTGCCGGCGCATGGGGACTGATATAGGCCAGGACCGGCTTGGTCGAATGGGCCAGGCTGTCACGGATGGCATCAGCCATCAGGTGCGGCTGGGCCACGCCGGAAGAGCCCACCACGCTGATCACCGCGTCGTAGTCGGGGCTGTCCAGCAGGATGCTGATGGCGCCGCGCATCACCTCGGGTTGCAGACCCGCCAGGGTCAGGTCGATGGGGTTGCGGTCGAGCACCGCCTGGTCGCCGACGTCCAGGGCGCGCAGCCGCGCCGCCGTCTCCGCGCCGGGCGGCGGGGTCTGGAAGCCGTTGACGCCCAGGTTGTCGGCGATCAGGGTGCCGGCGCCACCGGTGGAGGTCAGGATGGCCACCCGGGTACCCTGCATCACCCGGCCACTGGCCAGGGCGAAGGGAATGTCCAGCAGGTCGGCGAAGGTCTCCGCGCGGATCACCCCGAGCTGGCGGAAATAGGCCGAATAGAGATCGTCCGAGCCGGCCAGGGCGCCGGTATGGGAGGCCGCGGCGCTGGCGCCGGCTTCCGAACGGCCGACCTTGAACACCACCACCGGCTTGCCGGCGGCGCGGGCCCGGCCCACGGCGCGGGTGAACCTGGCAGTGTCGCGCACCCCTTCGAGGTAGAGGGCGATCACCGCGGTCGCCGGATCGTCAGCCAGGTGGTCGACGAAGTCGGCGACATCCAGATCCACCTCGTTGCTGGTGGAGATCAGCTTGGAAAAGCCGATGCCGGCCGCCACGCCGCGAGAGAGCAAGGCGCCAAGGATGCCGCCGCTCTGGGACACCAGGGCCACCTTGCCCGGCAGCAGGGCATCCATGTCCAGGGCGCCACTGGCGGACAGGGTGATGCGCTCGCTGACGTTGACCAGGCCGATGGTATTGGGGCCGAGGATACGCATGCTGCCGCGCGCGGCCTGGAGTTCCGCCTGGCGGCGGATGCCGCTCTCCCCCGTTTCGCCATAGCCGCCGGCCAGCACGATGGCCGCCGCACAGCCCAGCGCCGCCAGTTCGGCCACCGCCTGATTGGCGCGTTCGGCACCCAGCAGGATGACGGCCACGTCCGGCACCTCGGGCAACTCGGCGATGGAGGGATAGCAGCGCAGGCCATCGATCTCCTCGTAGCGCGGATTGACCGGGTAGAGGCGCCCCTGGAAACCATGCTTGCGCAGGAAGGCGATGGGCCGGCCGGAGGTCTTGCGGGCGTCGCCCGAGGCGCCGATGACGGCGACGCTGGCGGGGGTGAGCAGACGGTCGAGGGCGCTCATCGCTGGCCACCCGTGCTCTTGCGCGCCAGGAAGGCGGCGACCGACTCCTGGTGTTCGCTGGATGTGTAGCAGATACCCTGGGCCTGGCTGCCCATGGCCGAGATCTGGCCCTGGGTCAGCTCGAAAGTATTGTTGAGGATCGACTTGCTCAGGCCCAGTGCCGTGGCGGAACCGGCGGACAGTTGCAGTGCCCAGTCCTGGGCCGCTGGCAGCAGATCGTCGTGGGGCACCACCCGGTCGATCATGTTGATGCGCTCGGCTTCGCCCGGCGCGACGGTGCGACCGGTGAAGATCAGCTCCTTGGCCCGACTCAGGCCGACCCGCCGTGGCAGAAAGTAGAGGCCACCGCCGTCGGGGATGAGGCCGCGGGCGATGTAGCTCATGGCGAAGGTGGCCTGCTCCGAGGCGATGATGAAGTCGCAGCTCAATGCCATGTCGCAGCCCAGCCCGGTGGCGGCGCCGTTGACCGCGGCGATGGTCGGTTTGGGCAGGTTGTGCAGCAGCGAAACGGCGTGGTGAACCCGTTGCTGGCGCTTCCAGCCGTTGAAGGCCACCGAACCGGCCGGCGCACTCATGCGCGCCTGCATGCCCTTGATGTCGCCACCAGCGCAGAAGCCCTTGCCGGTACCGGTCAGGATCAGCGCCTTGATCGCGCTGTCGGCGGCGATACGCTCCAGGTGCTCGATCAGCAGGGTGCGCATGTCGTCACTGATGGCATTGCGCGCTTCGGGGCGGTTGAGCGTCAGGGTGGCGATGCCCTGGGTCACCGTTAGCTCGATGGGGGTCGAGGATTCGGGAGCTGTCGTCATGGGAGGTCTCTCTCTTATTCTTGGGTTGATTGGCTGCCCGGATCTGCGCCAGGCTTGAAATCAATCTGCGCGAGGAGACCTGTCATGACAACGCAGCCATTCCACCAGGTGGAACACGCCATCGCCGAGCCGAACGCCGCCGACATGCCTGGCCAGGGCAAGGCGCCGGCCAACCGCTCGCTGGAGCGTGGCCTGGATGTCCTGCGGGCCTTTCGTCCGGGCACCGAATACCTCACCAATGGCGACCTCAGCGACCTCCTCGGCCTGGCCAAGTCCACCGTCAGCCGCCTGACCCAGACCCTGGTGCGCACCGGCTTTCTGGACTACGACGGCGGCCGCAGCGCCTATCGCCTGGCGCCGACCTTTCTCGGCCTGGCCCATGCCATGCACCAGGGCAGCAGCCTCCTGCAGGCCGCCTCGCCGCTGATGATCAAGGTGGCGCGGGAACACCAGGTCAACGTCAGCCTGGCGGCGGCGGACCGTGACGAGATGATCTACCTGGAGTCGATTCGCCTCAGTCAGCGCAAGACCCCGCGCAACGTCCTGGTCGGCCAGCGCCTGCCGATGGACATCACCTCCCTCGGTCGCGCCTGCCTCGCCGGCCTGGGCGAAGCCCAGCGCGAGACGCTGATCGCCACCTTCTGCGCACGCCGCTGCGAGGTACGCCGGGCGCCACTCGAACAGGAGATCCGCGCCGCCATCGCCAGCGTCCGCCACAAGGGCTACTGCCTGGCTGCCTGGCAACCCGAAGTGGTCGCCATCGCCACCCCCCTCGGCCTCCCCGGCTACCGCACCCATGCCCTCAACATCAGCCTGGCCACCCCGCTGTCGGAAGCGGAGATCGAGGAACGCTATGCCGGGGTGCTGCTGGAACTTGCGCAGGAGATCAGAAGAGTAATAGCAGGTGGCTTTTTTAATTAACTTAGTGACGCGTGTAACCAGAAAAAAATCTAGGAAATTCGATTTCATACATAAATCTATGTCCTATTTTTTAAATTAACTGTTTCACCTAGAGGCATCACAACACCCGCGATACATATATGTAAATTTAACACCAGAAAGCAAGCCAAACCTCAACAAGATAAGCTATAATCAAGATAAGCATTCCTATATAAATATAAATTAGCTAGACCCTAATAAAATCACCATTTGAATAATTTCAATACTCACCACAGCAAGATCAAGAAAAGTCTATAGCAATATAAATTGCCAAACCGATTTAGGAACCCTTCTACAGGCCAAAGCAACTAACCCATTATTAAATAAGATTGGAGCAATGCAAATAAAGACCAAACCATTAGCACGTCTAAGTCAGCCGAAGGACATTATCCAACAAGCCTGTAAGTACTGTAACTCAAATAAAATAACCGTCAAAATTTAAAAAAGAGCCACTCGAATGTATAAGAAAATTAAGAGCCAAACGGTAAAAATTATAAAAAACTACTTCTCCACACCAATGAGCCGAAAGCTCAGCGTAGAGGAACCGGTAAAAACTATTATCAAGGCTAGCGAATTAGCATCACTCGATGAGATTTCTTTAGCTTTTATTGATTTTGATAATTCAGATAAAAAAGTTTGGAAGATTTCAGACAAGCTTTTCTCAAAATGTATTTTTTCGCAAAAGATCATAGCAAATATCGATTTTCAAAATTGCACTTTTAAAGGCTGCGCATTTAATAATGCGTTATTTCTAGAAGTTGAATTTCACAATTGTAATTTTTACGAATGTCATTTTTACAAAGCCAAATTCAAAGAAACCTATATCGACCCAGACTGCCTACACTTTTCTAGCAAGTGGAAATGGCATAGAGCCAATGTCAACTCAGGCTTATTTCAATCCCTATATCACAATTCAAAATCCATGCACCAGGAAAATTTTGCAATGCGAGCAGATAGAAGCTTTCAGTTCTATAGACGATATCAACTGCTTTACGAAGAAAATCCAAACTTCAAAGGATTCTTACAAAGCCTCCTATTCGATTACCTACTTGGCAGCGGATATGGGATAAAAAACAGCCTCATAATTACAATTCTCGGAATCCTTGGATTTGCATGGCTTTTAGAGGACAAAATTACACCTGAAAGCAATAATTTTCTCGAGGCCGTATATTTTACGGTTGTGTCATTGACCACTGCTGGTTACGGGGATTTTTCTCCAACCCACAAAATGCTTCCGATGTTAATCACGACGTGCCTACTACTTTCATCTGTTGCCTGGTGTGCGGTTGTCACTGCAATTATCGTTAAGAGGATAGTTAAATAGTGACCCATCTGATTATTCAATGCGGATCCACCGCGAGGGGCGATTCAAACTACAACAGCGATGTAGACTTAGTTTGCCTCTGGTCAGGTAGCCCGCCCAACTTTAGCAAACTCAAAAAGCAGTACGGCGAGCTGACATTTTACTCACTAGCAACAATCAATCGCATGCGCACCAAAGGATCTTTATTTCTTACTCACCTAGATATCGATGGCATTTTTATCGATGGAGACGAAGAGTTAGCCAGAAGCTATAAAGGATTTCGCCCTTCAAATAAGCAAGTAAGTAAATCATATAAAAGCACAGAAAAAGCAATAACTAAAGTGCAGTGGTTTCCTGACAGCGCCCTTGGAGAGCTCTGGCTATACGACATTCTTTATGTTGCACTTAGAAATTATGTCTACTGTAGAAATGCCAGCTCTGGCATTTACACATTTGGTTATGTTGACGCTTTAACAGCATACGGATTAACCCTCGATCAAATCGCCACGATGCTCTTCCTAAGAGAAGGAAAATATCGGTACAGAGCATCGACAATAGAAGCGTCGAAGGGAAATGACAGAGTCGACATTGAATTGGCCTCTGACGCATGCCTTGCCATTCTTTCTAAAGTTATTCACGTGACACGAGGCGGAAAAACAAACTGGACGGACTTGTCTAAAAGGGATTACTGGAGTGAAAGATTAATAGAAAGAGCCATAATCAACAACGAGCATAACGACGATAAGTTTATGCTCAAAATTAAACAGCATAGCTATAATAAAATTTCTCTCAAGGCTGACATTTCCAGAATAATAGAGATGCACACACTTAACCCCATAAATTGATCAAAAACCACATACTCACCAGCTTAGTAATGACAGACACTTCCTACAAAAAGCAGAACCTACCAACTCAAATAATGAATTACTGAACATTAACATTATTACCTCGCAAGCACATCACAACAACGCCTTCTGCGGCACCATACAACCCGCAAATATCATCACTGCGAAATCAGACTCTTATTGCACCAATACATGACTGAGCTCATAATATATTTTGATTAGAGCACAAACTACCTGCAGGGCAAGCTAGTAGACATCAAGCGGAGCCCCGCTTTATTTATGCTAGATTTAAAGGGAGATCATGAAGACATGTAAGCATTGGGTCGTATACCTTCTTGCTCTAGGCTCCAAGCAAAACTACTAGCGTCGGGCTGGCTACAAGACATCAAACCTCTCCCGATCAGGAGCCGCCCATGAGAGTTTCACGCCTGGATCATCTGGTCGTCGTGGCCCCGACGCTCGCCGCAGGCGCCCAGTACGTCGAAGAACGACTCGGGGTAGTGATGCAGCCAGGCGGCAAGCATCCGCGCATGGGTACCCATAACCTCTTGCTGCGCCTGGGCGACTGCTATCTGGAGGTCATCGCCCCGGACCCCGACGCGCCGGCGCCGACCAGACCCCGATGGTTTGGCCTGGATGATCTGGCGCCTCGGACTGCCCCCTGCCTGGCGCACTGGGTCGCGCGGACCCAGCGGCTTGATCGCGCGGACGCTAGCCTCACGCAGACCTTCGGCACCATCGAATCGATGAGCAGAGGCACGCTTTCCTGGCAGATATCGATCCATGCCGATGGACACTTGCCGCTGGGAGGGATGCTACCCAGCCTGATCGACTGGGGCGACGCCCAGCATCCCGCGCGAGGGCTGACTGACAGGGGTTGTCAGTTGCAGCGCCTGGAACTCAGGCATCCTGATCCGGCATTGCTCAGGCAACAGCTGGAGGCTATCGGATTTTCCGGACCCGTCGCTGTGATACCTGGCGATGGATCTGGCTTGCTGGCCTGTATCGAAACACCACGGGGCCCAAAAACCCTTTGATGCCAGGCCCTAGGGTGGCCGATCAGCTCGCCACTCAGGTCGGCACCACCAGGCCCTTGTCCCGGTAGCTGTCGATGTCGATCCCGTAGGCACCAGAGGGCTTTACCGAGCGGACAATGATCAGACGGTCAGCGGCATCCCGCGGATTGCGCGCCAGATCGAGCACCTGTTCCGGCCGTGGCTGCTTGTCGGCGTCAAGGACGAGCAGGACCCGCGGCTTCAGTTTGCTGCCGGTTTCGAAGCCGATGATGATCCCGACCTCCCCGGTGCTCAGTTCGACGATTTCGCCGGGTGGGTAGACGCCAATCAACTGGATGAAGGCGAGGACGACCGTTTCGTCGAATTGCGTGCCCTTGGCTTCGAAGAGAATACGCAGAGCTTCCAGGCTCGACCGCCCTTCGCTGTAGGCCCTGTCGCTGGTGATGGCATCGTAGGCATCCACCACGGCGATGATCTTGGCCTTGAAGGGGATGCGCTGCGCCGGCAGCTTTCGGGGATAGCCCAGGCCATCCATGCGCTCGTGGTGGGTATAGGCGACATCGACGGCCGCGGGCGGCACCTCGCGGTTGGCCATCAGCAGCTGCCAGCCGTAGGTGGTATGGGCTTGCATGATGAGGAATTCCTCATCGGTCAAGCGACCCGGCTTGTTGAGGATCTCGTCGGGAACCTTGATCTTGCCAACGTCGTGCAGTATGCCGCACATGCCGAGCTCTTCGAGCTCAAGCGGCAACATGCCCAGTTCCTTGCCCAGGGCGATGGCATAGAGGGCTACGCGCAGGCAATGCTCCGCCGTGTATTCGTCACGGTGCTTGATGCGCGCCAACCAGAGGCTGGCTGCCGGGTGCTTGAGGACACTCTCGACGCACTCGCCGATCGCCTGGCGCACTTCGCCGACATCGAGCTCCTTGCCGAACCTGACGGCATCCAGCATCCGCCTCGACACCGCCTGGGCTTCGCGCCACATCGGCTCGGCGACATTGACCGCCTCCCGATAGTCGATGGCATAGGTTTTCGCCTGGGCACCTACCGCCTGAGCACCTGCCGCCTGGGCGGTCGAGAGCGGGGTCAGCGACCTGTTCTGACGCCGATCAACCCAGACGAACTCGCAGGTTTCCTGCAGGGTGCGGATATCCTGCACGCTCTGGATGGGAAACCCCTGGAACAGAAAGGGCGTGCCTTCCCATGGGCGATCCAGTTCGCAGACGTACATGCCCAGTTGCAGCTGGGTGACAGGTACTCTGATGCTGTATTGGGGCAGCGCCATGGTTTCTCTACGAGAGCGTCGGGTGCGGATCTAATAGGTATTACAATAACCATTGATACCAAAAAGCCATCATCTATGGAAGTGAGCGGACGGCTTGAGCCGATGAGCCGGCAGAAATGAGTCGCCAGAGGCATATCATCGGATAGCCGCAGGCCAGGGTGACGCACTGCTACCCAAGGTGGAGCCGGCATCTCTCACCTCCGGTACCCACCGTGATGCCCGGGCCAGCCGCTTCATGGCCTACCTCCTCGCGGAACAGCAGCCCGCCTCAGGCAGTACGGCCACTCGCCCCAGACCGGGGATGCCCACTCACGCGGTCAGGCGCGCAGCCCAGCTGCGCGCCCGTCCCCACTCACTCACGCCAGCTTGAAACGGCGCACCAGGGTCTGCAGCTCCCCGGCCAGTTCGGACAGTTGCTCGCTGGCGCCCACGGTTTCGCGATTGCCGTCGCTGGTCTGCACCGACAGGTCGCGGATGCTGATGAGGTTGCGGTCGACCTCGCGGGAGACGTGGGCCTGCTCTTCGGAGGCGGTGGCGATCTGCAGGTTGCGCTCGTCGATCAGGCGCACGGCTTGGAGGATGTCGTTCAGCGCCCGGCCGGCTTCCTGGGCCACCTCGTAGGTGGCCTGGGCCTGGTTGGTGCTGAGCTGCATGGAGTCCACGGCTTCCGCGGAGCCCTTCTGGATTGCCTGGATCATCTGCTCGATCTCGCGGGTCGAGGTCTGGGTACGGTGCGCCAGGGCGCGGACCTCATCGGCGACGACGGCGAAGCCACGGCCCTGCTCGCCGGCCCGCGCCGCCTCGATGGCCGCGTTGAGCGCCAGCAGGTTGGTCTGCTCGGCAATGGAGCCGATCACGCTCAGCACCTGGCTGATGTCCTGTGCTTGCCCGGCCAGGCCTTCGACCTGAACCGACGTCGACTGCACCTGCTGGGTGAGGCGCTGCATGGCGTCCAGCGCCTGGCCGACCTTGGCATTGCCGTTTTCCGCGGCCGCACTGGAATCCCGCGCGGCCTGGGAGGTGGAGGAAGCGTTGCGCGCCACCTCTTCGACCGCAGCGCTCATCTCGGTGACCGCGGTGGCGGCCTGGTCGATCTCGGCGTTCTGGCTGGACAGCGCACGGCTGGCCTGGTCGGTGACCGCGTTCATGGTGCGGGCGGTTTCGCTCAGGCGCCCGGAGGATCGGGAGATGCCGTGCAGGGTGTCCTTGAGGTTGTCCTGCATCTGCGCCAGGGCGCGCATGAGGCCAGCGGCCTCGTCCGCACCGCTTGGATCGATCTTGCCGGTGAGCTCGCCCTTGGCGATGGCGTTGGCCACGGCCAGGGAATCTCCGATGGGTTGGGCCAGGCTGCGGGTCAGGCGCCAGGCCAGCAGCAGGGTCACCACGACTGCCAGCAGCATGATGCCGACGGTGATGCGCACACTGTGCTCATAGATGCCCAACGCGGCCTGGCTGGCCTGGCGGGCACCTTCGCTGTTGAATTCGCGCAGCGCGGTCAGTCGTTCCTGATAGCCCTCCGCGCGCAGGCGCTGGTCACCGTTGGCCAGCTTGAGCGCCTCGTTGCGGTCGGTACCGACCAAGGTGACGACGTGTTCCAGCCCTTCCAGATAGGCCTTCATCTGCAGGGCTGCCTGCTCGAAGTTGGTCCGCTCTTCAGGGGTCGAAACCAGGTGCTCCCGGTAGTAGGCCGTGCGGGCGTTCATCACGTCGCGATTCATCTGGATCTGCCGGGTCGCGATGGCCATGGCCGCGCTGTCTTCGCTGGCCAGCAGGCGGATGCTTTCCAGGCGGGTATGCAGCAGCGCGATTTGGATGTCGTCGGTGGTCTGGACGCTCGCCAGCCATTCGGCCTCCATCGCCTGTTCGGTCGCCCGCAAGGCATTGAGCTGGAACAGGGCGAACACCCCGAGCAGCATCACGAACAGGGTGACCGCACCAAAGCAGAGGGCGGCGCGGGGGGCAATGCGTAGCGAGCGAAGGTTCAAGACGGGCTCCTTGAGATCAGCGAAAGGCGATCCTCTAACGCCCTAAGATCGACTGACTATTTCCTTTCTTTAGCGCGATTTTTATTTATGCGCTGATTAAATCTGACTATCTGACTGACTATTCTGGTCGTGGCTTGATCCTGACCGAAACAAGGCGTCTGGTCCCCGCACACCGTTCTTGTTCGTGGCGTCGAAACTTCATCTCCCTGTCATCGAAACGACATTCGTAGCCCTCACTGTCTGCCCTCAATGAGATCGATCTCAAACGAGGCAGGCATGACCGATCTGAAACAGGTAGCGCAACAGGCAGGCGTCTCCCGGGCCACCGCGGCGCGGGCCTTCGCCACGCCCGAACAGGTGCGCGAGAGCACCCGGCAGCGGGTGCTGGACGCCGCGCGTAGCCTCAACTTCCGGCCCAACCTGCTGGGTCGCCAGCTGCGCCAGCAGAGCACCCGTCTGATCGGCGTGGTGGTGCCCAGCCTGCTCAACCCGGTGTTCGCCGAGCAGCTGCAGGCCATGGAGCGCACCGCCCGTAGCCAGGGCTATTCCCTGGTGATCGCCACCACCGATTACCAGCTCGAGCGCGAGGCGGCGGTGGTGGAAGAACTCTTGCGCCAGCGCGTCGCCGGGCTGGTGCTGACGGTGGCCGATGCCGACCGCAGCCAGGTGCTGGCCGAGCTGAGCCGGGAACAGACGCCCTTCATCCTGGCCTACCACGAACCCCAGCGCCCCTATGCGGCGGTGGCGGTGGACAACCGCCAGGGCATGGCCATGGCCACCGAGCACCTGCTCGCCCTGGGTCACCAACGCATCGCCCTGGTCTCGGGGCCGGCCCAGCAATCGGATCGCAGCGAGCGGCGCTTCACCGGCTATTGCCAGGCGATGGACGCGGCCGCCCTGCCCCTGCTGCCGCGCCTGGAGCTGGCCAGCCATACCGATGCCGACTGGGCGGAGCTGGCCCCACTGCTGGAGCGTCATGCCCCGACCGCCCTGCTCTGCACCAACGACCTGCTGGCCATCAGCGTCATCGCCGAGCTGCAGCGGCATGGGCTATCCGTCCCCGACGACCTCTCGGTGGTGGGCTTCGATGGCATCGCCATGGGCGCCCGCCTGGAACCCAGCCTGTGCAGTGTCATGCAGCCGCTGCAGAGCCTGGGCGCCGTGCTCGTCACCGAATTGCTGGCGCTGATCGCTGGCAGCCCCATCCACCAGCAGTGCCTGCCCTGCCTCGTCCGTCCCGGCACCAGTGCCGGTCCCTTGAAGGAGCCTTGCCGATGAAATCCCGATTCCCCTTGCGTCGTCTCCTGGCCGGTGTGGCCCTGGCTTGCGGTCTGGCCAGCGCCCAGGCCGCCGAAACCGCCATCTGCTACAACTGCCCGCTGGAATGGGCCGACTGGGGTGCCCAGCTCAAGGCCATCGCCGCCGATACCGGCATCCAGGTGCCCCAGGACAACAAGAACTCCGGCCAGTCCCTGGCCCAGCTGGTGGCCGAACGCGAAGCACCGGTGGCCGACGTCGTCTACTACGGGGTGACCTTTGGCATCCAGGCCGACAAGGCCGGGGTGCTGCAGCCCTATCAGCCCAAGCACTGGGACCAGGTCCCCACTGGCCTCAAGGATCCCAAGGGCCAGTGGACCGCCATTCACTCCGGCACCCTCGGTTTCATGGTCAATACCCAGGCCCTGGGCGGCAAGCCGGTACCCCAGCGCTGGAGCGATCTGCTCAAGCCCGAGTACCGCGGCCTGGTCGGCTACCTGGATCCCTCCAGCGCCTTCGTCGGCTACGTCACCGCCGTGGCGGTGAACCAGGCCCTGGGCGGCACGCTCGACGACTTCGGCCCGGCGCTGGGCTTCTTCAAGAAGCTGGCGGCCAACGATCCCATCGTGCCCAAGCAGACCGCCTATGCGCGCCTGCTGTCCGGTGAGATCCCGATCCTGGTGGACTACGACTTCAACGCCTATCGCGCCCGCTACAAGGACCAGGCGCCGGTGGCCTTCGTGATTCCCCAGGAAGGCAGCCTGACGGTGCCCTACACCATGAGCCTGGTGAAGGGCGCGCCGCACCGCGCCAACGGCGAGAAGGTGCTGGACTACGTGCTGTCGGACAAGGGCCAGGCGCTCTGGGCCCAGGCCTATCTGCGCCCGGTACGCGACGTGCCGCTGCCTGACGAGGTTAAGGCGCGCTTCCTGCCCGCCGCCGACTATGCCCGCGCCGGCACCGTGGACTACGGCCACATGGCAGCGGTCCAGGAAGCCTTCGCCAAGCGCTACCAGGCCGAGGTGCGCTGAGATGCAGGGCCTCGCCGTCTCCCTCGGGCGCCGCCAGGCGCCGCGTCGGCTACCCTGGCCAGCGCTCGTCGCCCTGGCACCGGCGAGCGCCTTTCTGCTGGCGTTCTGGCTGCTGCCGCTGGCGCAGCTGCTGGTGCTCGGCGCCCGCCCGGACGCCGCCGGCAGCTCCGGCTACTGGCAGGTGCTGACCAGCGCCGGCTATCTGTCCGGGCTCGCCCAGACGGTGGTCCTGGCCGCCGTCACCACCCTGGCCACCCTGGTGGTGGCCGGCATCACCGGCTGCTTCCTGGCGCGCCATGCCTTCGCCGGACGCAGCCTGCTGGTGGCGCTGCTGACCTTTCCGCTGGCCTTTCCCGGCGTGGTGGTGGGCTTTTTGATCATCCTGCTGGGCGGCCGCCAGGGTCTGTTCGCCGGCCTTGGGCGCAGCCTGTTCGATGAACCCTGGGTGTTCGCCTATTCGCTGTTCGGGCTCTTTCTGGGCTATCTCTATTTTTCCATCCCGCGGGTGATCCTCACGGTGATGGCAGCCTGCGAAACCCTCGACACCAGTCTGGAAGAAGCGGCCCGCTCCCTGGGCGCCGGGCTCTTTGCCGTGGTGCGCGATGTGCTGATCCCCGGTCTGACCCCAGCCCTGCTGTCCAGCGGCGCGCTCTGCTTCGCCACCGCCATGGGCGCCTTCGGCACCGCCTTCACCCTCGGCACGCGCCTGGCGGTAACGCCCATCGCCATCTACGACACCTTCACCAACTTCGCCAACTTCGGCGTGGCGGCAGCGCTCTCGGTGGTGCTCGGCCTCGTGACCTGGCTGGTCCTGCTGCTGGCCCGGCGCCTCGGCGGCGCCCAGGGAGACCTGCGATGAATCGCCCCCTGCGTTTCTGGCTGCAACTGCTGTTCACCCTGCTGGTGGCCGCCTTCCTATTGGTGCCCGTGCTGCTCTCGGTGCTGGCCGGCCTCACCCGCAACTACTTCCAGGGCCTCGCCAGTGGCCTGACCCTCGACTGGGTGATCCAGGTCTGGCAGGCCTATGCCCCCACCGTCTGGCTGTCGCTGCAACTGGCGCTGGGCACGGCGGCCCTCGCGGTCGTGCTCGGTGTCCCCGCGGCCTATGCCCTGGTACGGCTGGACAACCGCTTCGCCCGCGCCTTCGAGGAATTGCTGGTGCTGCCGGTGGCCATGCCCGGCTTCGCCTCGGCCCTGGCGCTGCTGCTGACCTACGGGCACCTTGGCGGCTTTCGCCGCAGCCCGGCGATCATCCTGGTAGGCCACCTGCTGTTCACCCTGCCCTTCCTGATCCGCCCGGTGATGGCGGTGCTCAGACGCAGCCAGTTGCCGCAGCTGGAAGAAGCCGCGGCCAGCCTGGGTGCCGGTCCCTGGCGGCGCTTCTTCGGCGTGGTGGTGCCCAATGCCCGCGCCGGCATCCTCGCCGGCAGCCTCATGGTGATCACCCTCTCGCTGGGCGAATTCAACCTCACCTGGATGCTGCACACGCCCCTGACCAAGACCCTGCCGGTGGGCCTGGCCGACAGCTACGCCTCGGCGCGGCTGGAGGTGGGCTCCGCCTACACCCTGATCTTCCTCTTGCTGATCGTGCCGCTGCTGGTCGCCCTCCAGGCCCTCAGCGCCCGCCTCTCCCGTGGAGCCCTGCGATGACCCAAGGTACCGCCGTTCGCCTGCGCTACTGCGCCAAGACCTTCGCCGGAGGCCGCCAGGTGCTGCAGCCCCTGGACCTCGACATCCACCCGGGCGAGACCCTGGTGTTCCTCGGTCCATCCGGCTGCGGCAAGACCACCACCCTGCGCCTGATCGCCGGCCTGGAGCAGCCCGATGCCGGTGGCCAGGTGTTGTTCGACGACCGTGACGTCACCGCCCTGCCCATCGAGCGCCGCGACGTCGGCATGGTGTTCCAGAACTACGCCCTGTTCCCCAACTTGGACGTGGCCGGCAACATCGCCTACGGCCTGAAGATCCGTGGCCTGACGCGCGCCGATCGCGATGCCCGGGTCGCCGAATTGCTGGCCATGATGCAGCTGGAGGCCCTGGCCGACCGGCGCATCCAGCAGCTGTCCGGTGGTCAGCGCCAGCGAGTGGCCCTGGCCCGCGCCCTGGCGCCACGGCCGCGGGTGCTCTTGTTCGACGAACCCCTGGCAGCCCTGGACGCCCAGTTGCGCGAGCAGCTGCGGGCCGACATCGGCGCCCTGTTGCGCGAGCTGGGTACCACGGCGGTCTATGTCACCCACGACCAGCAGGAGGCCCTGGCGCTGGGCGACCGCATCGTGGTGATGGGCGCCGGGCGCATCGCCCAGATCGGCACGCCAACGCAGATCTACCAGCGCCCGGCCAGTCGCTTCGTGGCTGGTTTCGTCGGCCAGCTCAATCGCTTCGAGGTGCGCAGCCAGACGGGCAACGAGGTGGCCGTCGCGGGCGGTCGCCTGCCCTGGACCGGTTCGGCCAGCACCCTGTTCTGCCGCCCGGAACACCTGGAGCCCAGCACAACGCCTGCGCACCTCGTCGGCATCCTGGTCGGTCAGTTTTTCCAGGGCGCCCATTCGCGGCTGCTGGTGGAAGTGGGCACCGGCCAGCCGCTGCTGGTCGACACCGCCCAGAACGTGCAGGCCCAGCCGGGCGACCTGCTGCACTTGAACGTGCGCCCCGACGCCCTCTTCACCCTGGCGTCCTGATCGGAGAATCTCATGCACGAACCCTTCCTCCTGGCCCAGCTCAGCGACCTGCACATCAAGGCCGGCGGTCGGCTGTCCTACGGCGTGGTCGATACCCTCGGCGCGCTGCGCATCGCGGTGAGCCACCTCAACGCCCTGCAGCCGCGCCCGGATGCCCTGGTCATCACCGGCGACCTGGTGGACTTCGGCACCCCCGAGGAATACGCCACCCTGCGTGAAGTACTGGCCGAACTGGTCATGCCCTTCTTCGTCATCCCCGGCAACCACGACGACCGCGCCGCCCTGCGCGCCGCCTTCGCCGACCACCGTTATCTACCGACCCAGGGCACCCTGGACTGGCGGCAGGACTGCGGCCCGCTGCGGCTGATCGGCCTGGATACCCATATTCCCGGCGAGCACGGCGGTCGTCTCGATGCCTCTCAGCTGGCCTGGCTCGACGACCAGCTCAGCCAGGCGCCCGCGCAGCCGACCCTGGTGCTCCTGCATCACCCGCCCTTCCCGGTCGGCATCGGCCATATGGATCGCATCGGTCTGGACGGCAGCGCCGAGCTGGAAGCCGTCATCCGCCGTCATCCCCAAGTGGAGCGGCTGCTTTGCGGGCATCTGCACCGGCTGATCCAGCGCCGCTTCGGCGGCACCCTGGCCTGCGTCTGTCCCGGCGTGTCACACCAGGTCGACCTGGACCTGCGCGAGGCGGCCCCTTCGCGCTTCCGCCTGGAGCCGCCGGGGCTGCTGCTGCATCGTTGGGCGGAGGAGGCCCTGGTGACCCACCATCTGCCGCTGGGCAACTACCCGGGGCCCTACCCCTTCTTCGCCGCCGATGGCCAGTTGCTGGACTGACGCCAGCGGCCGCCCCGTTTCGGGTCCTCGGGTAGCAAAGGCCCCCAGCGGCGAACCAGAGCGGTGCAAAAGGTAACGGCGGCCACCAGGCGCTCAGGCTCCCAACCCAGCACTGGCGCGCCTTGCCCTCCCTGGCATGGCCCTTCCTCTGGCAGATTGGATACAAAAATCCAGGAAGCCAGCCATGCCGCTCTCCGCCCTGTCCCGCTCCGCCGCCCTGAGCGCCGAAGAAGAGGCCTATCGCCACCTGCTGCAGGCCATCTGCGCCGGGCGCTATCGCAACGGCGAGCGCCTGATCGCCGAGGACATCGCCACCACCCTGGGCATGAGTCGCATGCCGGTGCGCAGCGCCTTCCAGCGCCTGGCCGCCGAGGGCCTGGTGATCCTCCGGCCGCACCGCGGCGCGGTGGTCAGCGGGCTGGACCTGGACGACATGCGCGAGGTGTTCGAGATGCGTGGCGCCCTGGAAGGGCTGGCAATCCGCCTGGCCACGCCCCATGTCGGGCCGCGCGAGATGACCCGCCTGGAACGTTTGCTGGAAGACCTGGACGACGAGCAGGAACCCGGCGCCTGGGTCGCCCAGCACCGCGCCTTCCATGAATACCTGTGCAGCCTGGCCGCCCGCCCGCGGCTGCTGCGCCAGATCAACGGCCTCTACGCCCTGATCGAGCCGCACATGCAGCTCTGGCTGCACGCCGACCGCCCCCAGTCGGCGCGTGACGAACACGCGCCTATCCTTGCCGCCCTGCGCGCCGGAGACGCCGTCGAGGCCGAACGGGTACTGCGCGAGCACATCGAGGGCACGGTGCCCGATCTGCTGACCTTTATCGAACGATCGGGCGACCAGACCCGACCTGAGCCCCCGCGTTGAGCCATCCGCCCTGCCAACC
This sequence comes from Pseudomonas sp. Marseille-Q7302, assembly GCF_965111925.1. Lineage (NCBI taxonomy): Bacteria > Pseudomonadati > Pseudomonadota > Gammaproteobacteria > Pseudomonadales > Pseudomonadaceae > Pseudomonas > Pseudomonas sp. Marseille-Q7302. Next base: position 2,748,629 of record NZ_CBCOPK010000001.1, read on the forward strand.
CCTGTCCTTCCGGAGAAGACCATGACCCGCCACCGGCTTTCCTGCAGTCTGCTCGCCCTGACCCTCGTCGCCGGCTTGACCCAGGCCGCCCCCCAGATCCCCGACCGCCTGGCTAAGGCGTCCAAGATCACCTATTGCGGCGCCCTCGATACCCCGCCGATCGGCTTCTTCGACGAAGCCCAGAAGCCCAAGGGCCTGACCGTCGACCTTGGCGCCGAGATCGCCAAGCGCCTTGGCGACAAGAAGGTCGACTGGCGCGTGGTGCCCTTCTCGGGGCTGATCCCGGCGCTGCTCGCCGGTCAGTGCGATGTGCTCATCGACCAGCTGTTCGACAAGCCCGAGCGCCGCCAGGTGATCGACATCGTCAACTACATGTATTCCAGCCAGGCAGTGGTGGTGCCCAGCGGCAACAAGGCCGGCATCCACACCCTGGACGACCTCGCCGGCAAGAAGGTGGCGGTGCTCAATGGCTCCACCATCCGCACCCTGCTCGACGCCCACAACGAAGAGCTGAAGAAGGCCGGCAAGGCGCCCATGAAGCTGGTGGCCTACAACAGCGACACCGACGCCTTCCAGGCCCTGCGCCTGGGCCAGACCGACGCCTACGGCACCACCGTGGAAACCGCCGCCTACTACCAGGGCGTGGCGCCCGGCCAGTTCGAGACCGGCGTGCCGGCCTTTGCCCGCATCCTCACCGGCGTCGGCGTGCGCAAGGACGACAGCCAGCTCAGCGCGGCCCTCACCCAGATCCTCGCCGACATGAGAGCTGACGGCAGCTACGCCGCGCTCATGGCGAAGTGGCACCTGGAAGGCGACAAGCTCGATTAAAGGATGGCCACGATGAATTTCAGCTGGGATGTGTTCTGGCAGTACCTGTTGCACCCGAGCGACGTCTACCTCTACGGCCTCTGGCTGACCTGCGTCATCGCCATCGGCGCCATGCTGCTGGGCTGCGCGCTCGGCCTGCTGGCGGCACTGGCACGGCTGTCGCGCTACCGGGCGCTGCAATACCCGGTGCGCGGCTATGTGTGGCTGATGCGCGGCACGCCACTCCTGGTGCAGATCGTCTTCCTCTACACGGCCCTGGCTGCCGGCGGCATCTTTCGCTTCGAAGACCTGGACCTGGGTTTCCTGGTGATCCCGGGTAACATCCAGGCCGCCATCATCGCCCTGGGTCTCAACGAGGGCGCCTACATGGCCGAGATCATCCGCGCCGGCATCGGCGCGGTGGATCGCGGCCAGTACGAAGCGGCCCGCTCCCTGGGCATGACGCCAGCCAAGCTGATGCGCCGCATCGTGCTGCCCCAGGCGCTGCGGGTGATCATTCCGCCGCTCGGCAACGAGTTCAACGTGATGCTCAAGAACACCACCCTGGTCAGCGTCATCGGGGTGCAGGAGCTGCTGCTCAGCACCCAGATGATCACCTCGGCGACCTTCCGCGTCTTCGAGCTGTACCTGGTGGTCGCCATCTACTTCCTGGTCCTCACGACCCTGTGGGGGCTCTTCCAGTCCTGGCTGGAGCGGCGCTTCGGCAAGGCCGACGGTCAACGACCCACCGCCACAGGCCGGCTGTTCAGCCTGCAGGGCTTCAAGCTACGGGGACGCTAGCCATGACGACCACGCAAGACGTTGTGATCCAGGCGCTGGAGGTACACAAGGCCTTCGGCGAGCTGGACATCCTCAAGGGCGTGACCCTGGAGGTGCGCCGTGGCGAGGTGGTGGTGCTGATCGGCGCCTCCGGCTCGGGCAAGACCACCTTCATCCGCTGCCTCAATCAGCTGGAAGAGATCCAGGGCGGCACCATCCGCGTCAACGGCGAGCTGATGGGCTTTCGCGAACGTCCTGACGGCCGTCGGGTGCGGGATTCGGAGCGCAACATCGCCCGCCGCCGCCGCGACATCGGCATGGTGTTCCAGAGGTTCAACCTCTTCCCACACATGACGGTGCTGGAAAACATCGTCGAGGCGCCCATCCAGGTGCTGGGCGTGGCGCGCGCCGCCGCCGTGGAGCAGGCGCGCGCCCTGCTCGCCCGGGTACGCCTGTCCGACAAGGCCGATCACTATCCGGCGCAACTCTCCGGCGGCCAGCAGCAGCGTGTCGCCATCGCCCGCGCCCTGGCGATGAAACCCCAGGCCATGCTGTTCGACGAACCCCCAGCGCCCTCGACCCGGAAACCGTCGGTGAGGTGCTGCAGGTGATGAAGGAGCTGGCCGAAGACGGCATGACCATGGTGGTAGTGACCCACGAGATGGGTTTCGCCCGCGAGGTGGCCGACCGCGTGGTGGTGTTGCACCAGGGCGAGCTGATCGAAGAAGGCCCGCCGGCCCAGGTGTTCGGCAATCCCACCCATCCACGCACCCGCGAATTCCTCAGCCGCGTGCTCTAGACCGGAGACCTTCATGACTGTTCGTCCCCTGCTGGCCGCCCTCGCCCTCTGCCTGACGCCCCTGGCTCAGGCCGCCGAGTCCGAGGTGCGCTTCTACAACTGGTCGGACTACATAGGTCCGGACACCCTCAAGCAGTTCACCGAGGCCAGCGGCGTCCAGGTGCGCTACGACGTCTTCGACACCAACGAGATGCTCGAAGCCAAGCTGCTGTCCGGCCACTCCGGCTATGACCTGGTGGTGCCGTCCAACCAGTTCCTCACCAAGCAGATCAAGGCGGGCGCCTACCAGCCGCTGGATCGCAGCCGGCTGCCTAACTGGCAGCACCTGGATCCACGGCTCATGCAGCGCCTGGAAGCGGCCGATCCCGGCAATCGCTACGCCGTGCCCTACCTCTGGGGCACCGTAGGCATTGGCTACAACGCCGCCAAGGTCCGCGCCGCCCTGGGCGACGGCGCCCCGGTGGATTCCTGGGACCTGCTGTTCAAGCCGGAGAACCTGGCCAAACTCAAGGGCTGCGGCGTGGCCCTGCTCGATGCGCCGCAAAAGGTCTTCGCCCAGACCCTGCACTACCTGGGCCTGGACCCCAACAGCCAGAAGCCCGAGGACTACCGCAAGGCTTCCGCGCTGCTACAGCAGCTCAAGCCGTCGGTGACCTATTTCAGCTCCAGCAAGTACATCACCGACCTGGCCAACGGCGACGTCTGCGTGGCCATGGGCTATTCGGGCGACGTCATGCAGGCCCAGAGCCGCGCCAGGGAAGCCGGCAAGACCAGCGACGTGCGCTACGTGATCCCCAGGGAAGGTGCCAATCTCTGGTTCGACATGCTCGCCATCCCCAAGGACGCCAAGAACCCCAAGGGCGCCCTGGCACTGATTGACTACCTGCTGCGCCCCGAGGTGATCGCCCCGGTCAGCGACTATGTCGGCTATGCCAATCCCAACCGCGACGCCACCGCCCTGCTCGATGCCAAGGTGCGCGACAACCCGGGCATCTACCCGAGCGAGGCCATCGCCGAGCGCCTCTACGTCTCCGCCGATCTGCCGCCGCAGATCCAGCGGCTGATGACCCGCGAGTGGACCCGCATCAAGACCGGACAATGACCTCGAAGAGCCTGCCATGCTGAATTTCTCTGCCCACGACTACCCCTACGCCTCGCAACGCCAGAGCGTCTTCGCGCGCAATGGCATGGTCGCCACCTCCCAGCCGCTGGCCGCCGAAGCCGGCATCACCATGCTGCGCCAGGGCGGCAACGCCATCGACGCGGCCATCGCCACCGCCGCGGCCCTGACCGTGGTGGAACCTACCGGCAACGCCATTGGCGGCGATGCCTTCGCCCTGGTCTGGATCAAGGACCAGCTGCACGGCCTGGACGCCAGCGGCCATGCCCCGGCCAGCCTCGACATCGCCACGGTCAAGGCCGCCGGCCACGAGCGCATGCCGGTGCACGGCTGGCTGCCGGTCACGGTGCCGGGTTGCCCCGCGGCCTGGGCCGAGCTGTCGCGTCGCTTCGGCAAGCTGCCCTTCGCCACCCTGTTCGAACCCGCCATCGCCCTGGCCCGCGACGGCTTCCCGGTGTCGCCGGTGGTCGCCCACCAGTGGCGCATCGCCCAGGCCGAGTACCAGGCCAGCCGGGACCAATCGCCCGAGCTTGCGGCCTGGTTCGACACCTTCCTCATCGACGGCCAGGCACCGGTCGCCGGCCAGCTGTTTCGCAACCCCGCCCAGGCCCGCACCCTGGAGGAACTGGCACAGACCCGCTGCGAGAGCTTCTACCGGGGCGCCATCGCCAAGCGCCTGGCGGATCATGCCGCGGCCAGCGGCGGCCAGCTGAGCGCAGCGGACCTGGCCGGCTACCAGCCGCGCTGGGTGGAGCCGATCAAGGTCGACTACCGTGGCTATCAGGTGTGGGAGATTCCGCCGAGTGGCCAGGGCCTGATCGCCCTCATGACCCTGAACATCCTCAAGGGCTATGACTTCGATCAGCGCGACAGCCAGCTCACCTGGCACCGCCAGCTGGAGGCCATGAAGAAGGCCTATGCCGACGGCTTGCACTACATCACCGATCCCGAGCACATGAGAGTCGCCGCCAGCGTCCTGCTGGACGACGCCTACGCCGACCGCCGCCGCGCCGAGATCACCGACCAGGCCCAGCCGCCGCTGCATGGCGATCCCCAGGCCAGCGGCACCGTCTACATCGCCACCGCCGATGGCGAGGGCAACATGGTGTCCTTCATCCAGAGTGCCTACCACGGCTTCGGCTCTGGCGTGGTACTGCCCGACAGCGGCATCGGCCTGCAGAATCGCGGTTCGGAATTCAGCCTGGATGCCGGGCACTCCAACGCCCTGGCGCCGGGCAAGCAGACCTTCCACACCATCATCCCGGGCTTCCTGAGCAAGGGTGACGTGCCCATTGGCCCCTTCGGCGTCATGGGTGGCTATATGCAGCCCCAGGGGCATGTGCAGATGGTGATGAACCTGGTGGACTTCGGCCTCAATCCCCAGGCAGCGTTGGACGCGCCGCGCTGGCAGTGGCTGGGAGAGATGAAGGTCGGCATCGAACAGGCCGCTTCGCGGGCCCTGGCCAGCGGCCTGGCGCGGCGCGGTCACCAGATCGAGATCGCCCACGACTCCACCGATTTCGGCCGCGGCCAGATCATCGTCCGAGATCCGGAAACCGGCGTGCTCTGCGGCGGCACCGAGCCGCGCGCGGATTCCCATATCGCGGTCTGCTGACCGCCAGGAAAGCCCCGCCCGGGTCCGGGCGGGGCTTTCCGTTAGAGCGTAATCCCAGCCGCCCTGGCCCGCGCCGCGTGCAGCTTGCGATAGCTGTCGATCAGCCGCAGGTGCTTGTCGAGGCCTTCCAGCTTGAGGCTGGTGGGCGTCAGGCCATGAAAGCGCACCTCGCCCGAGACCGAACCCAGGGCGGCGTCCAGGCGCTCGTTGCCGAACATCCGGCGGAAATTGACTTCGAAGTCGGCCAGTTCCAGTTCGTCGTCCAGCTCGACTTCCAGCACCGCATTGAGCGCCTGGTAGAACAGGCCGCGCTCCAGGGTGTTGTCGTTGAACTGCAGGAAGGTCTCCACCTCTTCCTTGGCCTCTTCGAACTGCTGCAGCGCCAGATGGATGAGCAGCTTGAGCTCCAGCACGGTCAGCTGGCCCCAGACGGTGTTCTCGTCGAACTCCACGCCGATCAGGGTGGCGATGCGGGTGTAGTCGTCCACCTGGGTATCGTCCAGGCGTTCGAGCAGGGATTCCAGGGCCGCATCGTCCAGCTGGTGCAGCGTGAGGATGTCCTCGCGCACCGCCAGCGCCTTGTTGGTGTTGTCCCAGATCAGGTCCTCGACCGGATAGATCTCCGAATAGCCCGGCACCAGGATGCGGCATGCCGGCGCGCCCAACTCCTCGTACACCGCCATGTAGGCTTCCAGATCGCGCTCGGCGAGGATGCCGAACAGGGTGGCGGCCTCCTGGGCGGTGGAATCTTCGCCCTCGTGGGAGAAATCCCAGTCGACGAAGTCATGGTCGGCCTTGGCGCTGAAGAAGCGCCAGGAGACCAGGCCGCTGGAGTCGATGAAGTGCTCGACGAAGTTGTTCGGCTCCATCAGCGCCTGGCTTTCGAAGGTCGGCTGCGGGAGGTCGTTGAGGCCCTCGAAGCTGCGGCCCTGCAACAGCTCGGTGAGGCTGCGCTCCAGGGCGATCTCCAGGCGTGGATGGGCGCCGAAGGAAGCGAACACCCCACCGGTGCGCGGATTCATCAGGGTCACGCACATCACCGGGAATTCGCCGCCCAGGGAAGCATCCTTGACCAGCACCGGAAAGCCCTGGGCCTCCAGGCCGCGGATGCCGTCAACGATGGCGGGATAGCGCGCCAGCACCGCCTCGGGCACGTCGGGCAACGCCAGTTCGCCTTCGAGGATCTCGCGCTTCACCGCCCGCTCGAAGATTTCCGACAGGCACTGCACCTGGGCTTCGGCCAGGGTGTTGCCCGCGCTCATGCCGTTGCTGAGGTAGAGGTTCTCGATCAGGTTGGAGGGGAAGTACACCACCTCGCCGTCGGACTGGCGCACGAAGGGCAGCGCGCAGATGCCGCGTGCCACGTTGCCGGAATTGGTGTCGTGCAGGTGCGAGGCGCGCAGTTCGCCTTCCGGGTCATAGATCTTGCGGCAATGGCGATCCAGGATTTCCCGGGGCAGCGCATCCTTAGGGCCCGGCTGGAACCAGCGCTCGTCGGGGTGGTGGACGAAGGCCGCGTTGCCGATGTCCTCGCCCCAGTACTGGTCGTTGTAGAAGAAATTGCAGTTGAGGCGTTCGATGAATTCGCCCAGCGCCGAGGCCAGGGCCGCTTCCTTGGTCGCGCCCTTGCCGTTGGTGAAGCACAGCGCCGACTGCACATCGCGCAGGTGCAGCGACCAGACGTTGGGCACGATGTTGCGCCAGGAGGCGATCTCCACCTTCATGCCCAGGTTGGCCAGGATGCCCGAGAGCTTGGCGATGGTCTCTTCCAGCGGCCGGTCCTTGCCGGGAATGTAGGTCTCGCTGCCGGTATCGCTCGGCAACAGCAGGGCCTGGGCATCGGCATCCAGACTCTCCACCGCCTCGATGATGAAATCGGGACCGGCCTGCACCGCCTTCTTCACCGTGCAGCGGTCGATGGATCTGAGGATGCCCTGACGATCCTTGTCGGAGAGATCCGCCGGCAGCTCGACCTGGATCTTGAAGGTCTGCTTGTAGCGATTCTCCGGGTCGACGATGTTGCTCTGCGCCAGGCGGATGTTGTCGGTGGGAATGTCGCGGGTCTGGCAGTAGAGCTTGACGAAATAGGCCGCGCAGAGCGCCGAGGACGCCAGGAAATAGTCGAAGGGACCGGGGGCCGAGCCGTCACCCTTGTAGCGGATGGGCTGATCGGCGATCACCGAGAAGTCGTCGAACTTGGCCTCGAGCCTCAGGTTGTCGAGAAAATTGACCTTGATTTCCATGCACAGCTTTCCGGTTTGAAGACAGATTGGCCGCCATTATCCGGACAAAGGGGCGCGGGCGATATGCAGGCCGTCGTTCCGTGGACCACGGGGCAGGCGTCGTCAGTCGCTAGTCCAGCAGAAAGGTGCCGTCTGGATACCGTGCGCAGAGGAAGTCGACGAAGGCCTTCACCTTGGGGCTCTGCAGTCGTCGCGAGGTGTGCAACACCCAGAGTTCGGTCTCACCGGCGAGGGTGCCCCAGCGCCTGAGCGCGCCTTCGTCCAGCTGACGTTGAACCAGCGAGAGCGGCAATAGCGCCGCACCCGCCCCGGCCAATACCGCCTCGCGGATGGTCAGCAGCGAAGTCAGCTGCAAGACCGGCTGGGGCAGGAAGCGCTCCCCATCCTCCGTCAGTGTCCAGACCTCGCCCTCGCGCTGGCCGGGCATGACCACCGCAGGCAGAGGTGCAGGTTCGGCGCCGGACGCCAGAGGGCCTTCGAGGCCCGGCGCAGCGACCAGCACCCGGCGGTCCCGGGCGAAGCAGCGACCCACCAGGGAGCTGTCGGGCGCGGGGTTGATACGAATGGCCAGGTCGAAGTGTTCCTCCACCAGATCGACCAGGCGATCCTCGGCCACCACTTCGATGAGGATCTCGGGGTACTGCCGCCGGAAATCCGCACTCAGCCGGCCCAGCGCCACCTGGGAGAACAGCAGCGGCGCCGCGATGCGCAACCGCCCGCGTGGCACCGCCACCCCTTCCTGCACCGCCGCCAGCGCCTCCTGCAACTCGCGCAGCGGCCCCAGGGTACGGGCCGCCAATTCAGCACCGGCAGGCGTCAGGACGAGGCTGCGCCCGCCGCGCTCGATCAGGCGTATCCCCAGCGCCTCTTCCAATTCGGCCAGCCGCCGCGACAGGCTGGCCTTGGGTCGGCCACTGGCACGACTGGCCTTGCCAATGCCGCCATGAGTGGCGATGAGCTGAAAATCCGCCAGCAAGCTGAAGTCCATCAGGATGTCTCAATAATGGAACGGTATGTCCCTATCCTAGCGGCTATTGGCGAAAGATGGGACGACTTAAGGTGGCTCCACCCCTCACCCACCTGGAGTTACCGACATGACCATCCTCGTCACTGGCGCCACCGGCCGCGTAGGCCGCCACCTCGTCCACCAACTGGTACAGCGCCAGGCCAAGGTCCGGGTGCTGACACGCAATCCGGCCAACGCCGTTTTCCCCGCGGCGGTGGAAGTCATTCGCGGCGACCTGCTGGATCTGGATTCACTGCGCAGCGCCTTCGCTGGCGTTTCCACCCTCTTCCTACTCAACGCCGTGACCGGCGACGAATTCACCCAGGCGCTCATCACCCTCAACATCGCCCGGGAAAGCGGGGTCGAGCGGATCGTCTATCTCTCGGTCTTTGGCGCTGACACCGCGGTCAACGTGCCGCACTTCGCGGTGAAATTCGGCGGCGAGCGGATGCTGGAAGCCATGGGCTTCAGTGCCACCGTCCTGCGGCCCACCTACTTCATCGACAACGAGGTCGTGATCAAGGACGTCATCCTGCAGCATGGGATCTATCCCATGCCCATCGGCAGCAAGGGCGTGGCCATGGTCGACGCCCGGGATATCGCCGAGGTCGCAGCCCTCGAACTCATTCGCCGCGATCAGGCGATCGACAAGCTGCCCAGCGAAACGATCAACCTGGTCGGCCCGGACAGCCTCACCGGCGCAGGCGCCGCGGCGATCTGGAGCGAACTGCTGGGCCGCCCCATCCACTACGCCGGTGACGATCCGCGCGGCTTCGAGCAGAACATGGCGACCTTCATGCCGGCCTGGATGGCCTACGAAATGAGACTCATGGCCGAGCGCTATGTCAGCGACGGCATGCTGCCGCAACCTGGGGACCGTGAGCGGCTGGTGCAAATGCTCGGGCGCCCGCTGCACAGCTATCGCGATTTCGCCCGGTCGCTGATCGACTGACCGTGCGCCACCCCTGAGCCTGGGCCGCCCGAAAACCCCGACTTGCCAGCTAGACAATATACATTATATAAAACTGTATATTGAATAAGTCGGGCTTGCTCATGACCACTCCACCTACCAGACCCACCCCAGGCGCGGTCCTCTCCCCCCAGGACATGCAGACCCGCGCCCGGGAGGTGGCCGCCCTGCTCAAGACCCTGGCGCATCCGGTTCGCCTGCTGCTGGCCTGCGCCCTCGCCGAAGGTGAGTACGCGGTCGGCGAACTGGAAGCCCGCCTTGACATCCACCAGCCCACCCTCTCCCAACAACTCGGCGTGCTGCGCGAGGCTGGCCTGGTCACCACCCGCCGCGAGGCCAAGCAGATCTTCTACCGGCTCACCGAAGACAAGGCCGCCCAGCTGCTGCAGGCGCTCTACCAGATCTTCTGCCAGCCCGAGAGCCAGACACCATGATCCTCGTCTCCTATATGCCCGCCCTGGGTGGCGGCCTGCTGCTGGGCCTGGCCGCCAGCCTGCTGTTGCTGGTCAATGGGCGGATCGCCGGCATCAGCGGGATCTTCGGCCGGCTGCTCGGCGGACAGCAGGCCGGCACCGGCCTGGTCTTCGTGCTGGGCCTAGTGCTGGGACCGCTGCTGGTGAGCGGCCTGCACGCGCCTCCCTCCCTGACCGTGGACGCGACCTGGCCTCAACTGCTACTGGCCGGGTTGCTGGTCGGTTTCGGGACGCGGCTGGGTTCGGGCTGCACCTCGGGCCATGGCATTCTCGGCGTGGCCCGCGGTTCCCGCCGCTCGCTGGCCGCCACCGCCGTCTTCCTGGCCTGTGGCCTGGCCACGGCCACCCTGCTGGGGCTGCTGCGATGAAATCGTGGCGACTGGTCGTAGCGCTGCTGGCTGGCCTGCTCTTCGGTAGCGGCCTGGCCCTCTCGGGGATGCTCGATCCCGCCCGCGTGCTGGGTTTTCTCAATCTCGCCAGCGGACACTGGGACCCTGGCCTGCTGTTCGTGCTGGGCGGCGCCCTGCTGGTGGCGCTGCCCGCGGTCCAGCTCCAGCGCCGGCTGGCGCGGCCCTTGCTCGACAGCGCCTTTCACCTGCCGCCCACCGTACCTGTCGACCGCCGCCTGCTACTGGGCGCTCTGATCTTCGGCCTTGGCTGGGGGCTGGCCGGGCTATGCCCCGGGCCCGCGCTGGCAGGCCTGGGGTTGGGTATCGCCAAGGTCCAGGGTTTCGTCGTGGCCATGGTCTTGGGGATGGTGCTGCATGACCGCCGCGCTAGTGGGCATTCCCAGGCAAGGCGTAGGCCTTGACGTAGTCCCCTGCCTTGGTGCCCAGACCACCATGACCGCCTGCGGCGATGACCACATACTGGCGACCATCACGCCCAGTGTAGGTCATGGGCGTCGCCTGCCCCCCCGCGGGGAGGCGCGTCTTCCAGAGCTCCTTGCCGCTGGCCGCGGAAAAGGCCCGCAGGTAGTTGTCCGCCGTGGCGCCCATGAAGATCAGCCCCGAGCGGGTATTGATCTGGCCGCCGATATTGAACATGCCGGTGGGGAACGGCGGCGCCATGTGCAGGCCCAGAGGACCCATGTCGCGGGTGGTACCCACGTCATGCTGCCAGGCCAGGGTGCGGGATTCCAGATCCACGGCCGCCAGCTGTCCCCAGGGCGGCGCCTTGCAGGGCGCACCGAGCAGGCCGAGCCAGGGATCGACCTTGACCACGTAGGGCGTGCCGTATTGCGGGTTGATGGCGAACTTCTTCGGCCGCGGCGGTGTGCCCTTGCCGTCCCAGGGCTCCACCAGCCCTTCGCGCTCGGCATCCGCCCGGGCATAGACCTCGGCCTTGAAGGGGATGTAGCTGAGGTTGGCATAGAGGCGCTTGCGCTCCGGGTCGATGGAGGCGCCATGCCAGTCGATCACGCCGTCGAACGCCGGATACACCAGGGTCGTCTTGTCCAGCTCGAAGGGCGTGAAGGCGCCCTTGTAGTTCATCTGGCGGAATTCGATCCGGCACAGCAACTGGTCCAGGGGCGACACGCCCCAGGTGTCGGACTCCTTGATCTCCGGCGGCGCGAAGGTGGGCATGCCCGTCGAATAGGGTTGGGTCGGCGCGACATGCTCCTCCGGCAGCCCGCCCTGGGGGGCCGGTTTTTCCTCGACCTGGGCGATGGGTTCGCCGGTCACCCGATTGAGCATGAAGAGTTCGCCGCGCTTGGTGGTCTGCACCAGCGCGGGGACGCTCTTGCCCTTGCCGTCCGGCAGGTCCACCAGCGATGGCCCTATGGGTACGTCCATGTCCCAGAGGTCATGGTGCAGGGTCTGGAAACTCCAGCGCGGCGCACCCGTGTCCACGTCAAGCGCCACCAGGGAGCTGGAATACTTCTCGTCGAAAGGTCTGCGCTCGGCGCCGTAGTAGTCGGGCACCGCATTGCCGGTGGGTAGGTAGATGATCCCGCGCGCTACATCGGCGGTATAGACGCCCCAGGCGTTGGGCGTGCCCCGGGTGAAGGTCTGGTCTGGCGCCGGATGGACCACCGGATCGTCCGGATGGCCGATATCCCAGGCCCAGACGATCTCGCCATTGATGGGGTTGAAGGCCCGCACGGCGCCTGATGGCTCGTTGGTCTTCTGGCCGTCATAGATCCAGCCCCCGAGCACCACGCGGTCGTGGATCACCAGGGGTGGCGAGGTCACGAAGTGAAAGCCCTTGGGTACCTCGCCCAGATACTGCCGCAGCGAGACATAACCGCCTTTGCCGAAGTCCTGGCACAGCTCCCCGGTACGGGCATTGAGAGCCATGATGCGGGCATCGCCCACCGACGAGATGATGCGCTCCGGACAGGCCGTCGCCGTTCCTTCGGGGGCCTTGTAGTAGGCCACGCCACGGCAGGCCAGGTAGGCATTGTTCGAGGTATCGGCGCGCGGATCGAAGCGCCAGCGCTGCTCGCCGGTATCCGGATCGAGGGCGATGACCTCCCGGTGCGGGGTGCAGAAGTAGAGGGTGTCGCCAACCTTGATCGGCGTGGCCTCGAAGTTGAATTCGTAGCCGTGCTTGTTTTCGTCGCCCCTGGGCAGATCGCCCGTGCGGTAGGTCCAGGCTTCCTGCAACTGGCTGACATTGTCAGGCGTGATCTGCGCCAGCGGCGACCAGCGCTCGCCTTCGGCGGTGCGCCCATAGAAATTCCAGTCACCCTCGGCGACACCCGAGGCATTGGTAGTCACCTGGCTACCTGGCGCGACGGCTGCCAGAGGCTGGTCTGGCGGATAGGGATGGGCGAAGAACAGACCGCCGACCAGGGCCGCGGCGGCCAGGGGAACGATCACATAGCCTGCCCCCGACACCCTGTGGTTGCCGTCCAGGCGCCGACGGATGAAGGGCAACAGCAGATAGAGCCCCAGCAGGGTCGGTAGCATGAGTCGGGGTTCGAGCTTCCAGACGTCGGGGCCAACCTCCCAGAACGCCCACAGCACGCTGCCCAGCCAGACGAGGCCATACACCCACAGCGCCAGCCGGCGCCCCTTCATCAGCAAGCCGCCGGTCAGGCAGAGGCCTATGCCAGCAACCAGGTAATAGGCGCTGCCGCCCAACAGCAGCAGCCAGGCCCCGCCAGCGGCCAGCAGTATGCCGAGGAGTAGGATGAGCAAGCCGGATAACCGGGGTTTCGTCAGGAGCCAGGACTTCATGCGTCTTATCCGCCAGGTTTGTTGTTCTCCACTGGCAGACTAGGCACGACCGGCTGGTGTTCAAATGTTTTGCAAGAAATTTCAAAGATGGCGAGGGGTGGAACTAGCCATGCTCTGCCTACCTGCAGGCTCACTCGCCTGAAGATCGCCCGAGCAGGACCGCGGTGGCCCTTCCTCACTACGGGCGGTGCCTGGCCACGACCTGTGCAAAGGCCCTCCTCCCGATCAGCCACCACCGGTCTCGTTTTCATGATGAGGCCGGCGCGGACGCTGCGGGTACTTCAGCCAAACGTCACTGTCCAAGCCTCTGACAGGTTGCCTCGGCGAACAGCGGGCAGTGGACTTCCGCTTGCGGACCGTCCAGGCCAGCGCCAAAAGCGCCACTCGCCTTGATCCCTTGCCCCAGGAGGCGCCCATGTGTGGCCGCTTTGCCCAGTACCGTTACGCTCTCGACTATCTGGACGCCCTGGGTGCCAATGCGGCTGACGTCCGCACCGGCCTGGAACCTCGCGCCCTGGGCCGCTACAACGTGGCACCCGGCACCCGGGTGCTGCTGCTCAATCAGCAGGAGGATGGCTTGCACCTGGACCCGATGCTCTGGGGCTACCAGCCCGCCTGGGCGCGCCACGCCAAGCGCCCACCCGTGATCAATGCCCGCGTCGAAACGGCGGCCACCAGCCGGATGTTTCGCGGCCTCTGGCAAAGGGGCCGCGCCCTGGTGATCGCGGACGGCTGGTACGAATGGAAAAAGGATCCTGAGGACCCGAAGCGCAAGCAGCCCTATTTCATCCAGCTGAAATCCGGCGAGCCGCTGTTCTTCGCCGCCATCGGCCACTTCCGGCCGACAGACCAGGCACCCCAGGAGGATGATGGCTTCGTCATCGTCACCGAAGCTTCCGACGCCGGCATGGTCGATATCCATGACCGCCGCCCCCTGGTCCTGCCCCCGACCGTTGCCAGAGAATGGCTGGACCCTGACCTGTCCATGGAGCGCGCCGCCGAGATTGGTGAGATCGAAGGAACGCCAGTGGAGGCCTTCGACTGGTATCCGGTCGGCAAGGCCGTGGGCAGCGTGAAGAACGAAGGGCCTGAACTGCTGGAGCGGATCGCCGAGCCGCTGGTGTAGGCGCGATCAGCGTGAGCCTGGGCATCCAGCCCGCCGCGCCCGTGGTCAGCCCTTACTGACTCTTGCCCTTGGCATCCTTGACCAGCAAGACGCCAAGACCGAAGCCAGCGGAGTGCATGTCCAGACCGCCAACGCTGAAATTGAGGAAGTAGAACATTCCCGGCAAGGCCTCCGAACTCGTCCAGATCTTCGCGCCTTCGCCGAAATCCGCCGCTGCGACATTGGGAAAGACGCGTCGATCGAGCTTCAGGCCCGCGCAGCTTTCCACCAACAGGGTCTCCAGCTCAGGCTCCGTGGGCAGGCGCCACCCGCCGAGAACAGCCTGAGCGGCGCGCTGGGCCTCCTTCTGCGAGTACCCCTTTGCCACACCCTCGCAACCCTTGGTCCGTGCGTTCCAGTTCGTTCCCAGCAGACAACGCTTCCAGACCAGTTGGGCCTGGCTGTCCAGGGCGCTGTCGCCCGCGATCTGCAGTTGTAGTGGCGGATGCTCGACGCAGGTGGCCGCTACTGCCGAACTCAACAGGAGCCCCCCAAAACACGACAACCCCACTCCCAGCCTCATCAACATCCCTTGCAAAATAAATACTCCAGAACGCCAAACAGCAATTAAGACCAAATAAACGAGCGCGTGTATATCATGAAGAACAAACAACAAAAATACTACGAACGCACTATCAACGCTTATAAGCCATTGATGTCAAAGTACTTCTCCAAATTGCGACGTTTTTAACCTGAAGATCATGAGCTTGCAGTCGCTCTTTGTAATAACCTAGAACCACGTCGGCAAACTTATAGAAACTTATCGCCAGAAGAATGGATAGCGCCGGCCGAAGCATGATTCCAGCGACTTACCCATGACTGCAACCTTATCATCTTCGTTAAATGGCCAAGCTCGATGAAAATCATACTGATGCGCCATGGCAAGCCGGCGCTGAAGAGCTGTCCCGCCATGGCCTCCGCTGCCATGGCGCGCTGGATCGCGGACTATGATCGGTCCGAAATAGGCACGGATGCCCCCACTTCGGAGGCAATAGCCGCGGTCAGGGATATCGGCCTGACAGCCACCAGCACTGCCCCACGCGCCCTGACCTCTCTCGCCGCGCTGGGCATAGCACCAACCATCAGGGATTCGGTCTTCTGCGAGGCAGCGCTGCCCGTAGTGAGCGTTCCGATTCTGCGCCTGTCGCCCTTCTCCTGGGCGTTCGTCTTTCGTCTGCTCTGGCTCTGCGGGCTGGCGAAGGAGCCAGAGTCCTATGCCCAGGCAAAGGAGCGGGCGCACCAGGCGGCGGATCAGCTGGCCGCGCTGGCCGGGCGCACCCCGGGAAGCGTATTGCTGCTGGGACACGGCTTCATGAACCGCCTGATCGCCAGGCAGCTGCAGCGTGGCGGCTGGGCCGAAACTGGCAATAGCGGTAGTGGCTACTGGAGCGTTGCCGTCTATGAAAAGGCGGGGTAACGCCGTCTTTAGTAAGCGCCTTTGACCAAGAACGGGTAACGTTCCCCTTTGCGGTTCGTTGCCAGAGCGCCGGAACGGTCTTTACGCCTCAGGGGCGCCGCCAGACGCAAGCCCGGCAGCCACGCCTCAACGCAGACCCGGCCTCAACCCTCCGGATTCAGCATCTCGCTGATCTTGTTGGCCAGGGTATCGATGGCGAAGGGCTTGGTGATGATCTCCATGTTGGCGGCGAGATAACCACTCACGTTCGAGCCTTCCGCATAACCGCTCGCCAACAGCACCTTGAGCTCCGGACGATTGGCTTGAGCCAGGTCCGCCAGTTGGCGGCCATTCATGCCAGGCAAACCCACATCGGAAATCATCAGATCGATGCGTTGAGGATTCTCCAGGAAGGGTATGGCCTCCTGGGCATCCGCTGCTTCCAGGGTCTGGTAGCCCAGTTCACCCAGCACCTCCAGGATCAGGGAGCGAACCACGGCCTCATCTTCGACGACCAGGACCACCTCGCCGCCTCCCAGAGGTGCAGCCTTCCGCTCCTCGACCGCGAGGATGCCCACCTCCCCACCCAGGCACGGCATGTAGAGTTGCACCCTTGTCCCTTTCCCCGGTTGCGAGAGGATACGGACGGCGCCATTGGCCTGGCGCATGTAGCCATACACCATGGACAACCCCAGGCCCGTGCCCTGCCCGATCGGCTTGGTGGTGTAGAAGGGCTCGAAGACCTTGGCCAGCACCTCGGGAGTCATGCCCAGGCCAGTATCGGCGACGGAGAGCATCACGTAGTCACCCTCCTTGAGCTCCATGGCCGCGCCCTGCTCTGCGGTGAGGTGCACGGCTGAGGTGCCGATGGTAATGGTGCCGCCATCGGGCATGGCATCGCGGGCATTGATGGCCAGGTTGATGATGGCGCTTTCCAGCTGGTTGGCATCCATCCGCACCAGCGACAGGCCGGCGGCCAGCTGCGTCTGGATGGCGATGTTTTCCCGGGTCGTGCGATGCAGGAGGTCTTCCAGCGAGGCCACCAGTGGATTGACCTCGAGCGGTTTGAGATCGAGGGTCTGCCGACGGGAAAACGCCAGCAGCCGCTGGGTAAGCGCCGCCGCCCGCTGGGCCGAGGTGACCGCCGCGTTGATGTAGCGCTCGTCCTCACTCGCATCGCCACCGCGTCGGCGCCGTTGCATCAGCTCCAGGCTGCCAATGACGCCCGTGAGCAAGTTGTTGAAGTCATGGGCGATACCACCGGTGAGCTGACCGACTGCCTCCATCTTCTGCGCCTGGTGCAGGGTGTCTTCCACCCGAGAACGCTCGGCCACCTCGGCGGCGACGCGCGCTTCCAGCGTCTCGTTGAGTTCGAACAGCGCCTTCTCGGCCCGCTTGCGGGCGGTGATGTCGGCGCAGGTGCCGGTCACATAGGACGGCTGGCCAGCAGCATCGTGAAAGACCTTGCCCTTGCTCAGCAGCCACTGCTCTCCTGCCCCGCGCTGGAGCCGAAACTCGACAGTGAAATCCTTCCCCCGCAGGCAATCGGCCAGGCATCCGCGTAGCACGTCCCGGTCGCCCTCATGCACGAAGTCCAGAAAGCGCTCGATGGGATTCGTCGTCAGGACATCGGGCAGGCCGAAAAGCTGTTGGAGGGCGCTATCGCAATAGAAGCGACATTCGTCGAGGTACCAGTCGAAGATACCGGCTTCGGAGGCAAGCAGCGCCGCCCGAAAGCGTTCGTCGGCGAGCTTGAGACTCGGGCGGGAATGTTGCTGGGCCAGCACCTGCTCGGTGACGTCTTCGGTCTGGTGGATGATGTAGATCACCTCACCCTGGTCGTCCAGCACCGGAACGTTCAACGGACTCCAGTAACGCACCTCGAAGCCGCCGCCTTCGCTGGCCGGCCGCGGAATGTCGTACTGAGTCACCGCCATGCGATCAGGCTCACGGCTCTGCATCACCCGCTCCAGCGAAGCGCGCAACACGCCGGCGCCGAATTCCGACTTGCCGTCGGGATTACGGCCGAACACCTCGAATACCGACCGCCCCATGCAGTCTTCGCGACGGGTATTGGTGCCGCGCAGGCGTCCTTCGTTGGCTGCCACCATGATGAAGTCAGGGCCCGGAGAGAGCACCAGCACCAGATGGGGAAGTCCTTCGAACAGCAACTGGAAGTCTGGATCCTGACGCATTGGCACCTGCGGAGTCGGTCGTCGCGAAGCGAGTCGATGCCTGGTCTAGTCCAGACACCCCTGTCTTGTCTCCTTCAGTGGAGGCCGATCGCCAGCGCTCGGTTCAACCGACAAGACGAGACGCCTTTGGTGGAACCATGAAGCCTGCCGATCCAGCAAGCCTGATGGGTTCGGGTGAGAGCAGCAGACGGCGGTCTGGTGCTGGCTAGACTCGCGGATGAGCGCGCGTTGCAGCGAGAGCGGGCCTCACCGCCCTGCCCTCACCACACCCCCGAACCGCCGCCGGTAATCCCCCGGGCTCAGTCCCACGACACGGGTGAAGACTTTGCGGAAGGCGCCCGGATCGCTGTAGCCCACCTCCCAGGCGACGCGTTCGAGGGGCAGACGGCTGGCCTGCAACAGCTCCCGGGCGCGGCCGACGCGCAATTGCTGACAGTAGGCGGTGGTGGTCATGCCGGTCGCCTGGCGAAAGCGGCGTAGAAAGGTGCGCTGTTCGAGTCCGGCGCGCTGGGCCAGGGTAGCCAGGGCGATGTCCTGGGCGCCGGTTTCCTGCAGCCACTCCTGAACGGCGAGGACGGCGCTGTCGCCATGGCTCAGGCGCGGCGAAAAGGCGCTGTAGTAGCGCTGCTGTCGACCCGGCGGGTCGATGACCAGGATGCGTGCGGTATCGAGCATCCGCTTGGCGCCCAGGTACCGATCGACCAGGCGCAGGCCGAGGTCGGTCCAGGCCATGAGGCCGCCCGCGGTGACGAGATCCTCGCCATCGATGAGGAGCTGGTCGGCGTCCAGGCGGACGCCAGGGAAACGCGCGTTGAAGCGTTCGACATAGAGCCAGTGGGTGGTGGCGGTGCGACCGTCGAGCAAGCCGGTTTCAGCCAGCAGAAAGGCGCCGGCGCAGATCGAGGCCAGACGCACGCCGCTCTGGTGCTGGCGACGTAGCCACTCGCGATAGGGCGCAGCAGCCTCCGGTGTGATCGGCTCAGCCAGGCTGGGTGGCAGGATCAGCACGCTGGGTGAGCCGCTCGCTGCCGACAGCGAGTCGTAGACCCGCCTGGGTGCCGCTTCGCCCTCCTCCAGCCGCCAGTGGCTGACGCGCAATCGAGGGCGCTCGGCATCCTCCGCGGTCCCGGTCAGGCGCCCGGCGATCTCGAACAGATCCGTGAGGCCGTGGACCGTCGCCAGTTGTACGCCGGGATAGAGCAGCAGACCGAGTTCGACCGGTGGTTGATCGTGCATGTGTCGCTGGCACCCCTGATGTTGTCGGTCACGCCCCTTCGCCTGCCGGCGCGGCTGGCCAATCATGACCGGACCCAAGACCTGAAGCATCTTCCGAGGAGCTGGACATGAGCAAGCACGCCGTCGTCGTCATCGATCTGCAGAACGAATACCTCCCCACCGGCAAATTGCCCCTCGACGGCATCGAGGCCGCGGTCGCCAACGCCGCCCGGATCATCGCCAACGCCCGCGACCAGGGCGTCCCGGTGATCCATGTGCAGCATCAATCGCTCAGCAGCGAGGCACCGATCTTCGTGCCTGGCAGCGAGGGCGTCGCGATCCAGGCGGCCGTCACGCCCCAGGCAGGCGAGCCGGTGGTGGTCAAGCATCATCCCAATGCCTTTCGGGAAACCAACCTGAAGCAGCTGCTGGACGAGCGGGGTATCGGCTCGCTCGTCGTGGTGGGCGCCATGAGCCATATGTGCATCGATGCAGGCGTCCGGGCCGCGGCCGACATGGGCTACGCCGTGACGGTGATCCACGATGCCTGCGCCACCCTCGATCTGGAATTCGAAGGCGTCCGGGTGCCGGCTGCCCAGGTGCATGCCGCCCTGATGGCGGCGCTGGCCTTTGCCTATGCGAGCCTGGAATCCACCGACGCCTATCTCGCCGGCTAAGGCGCTGGCGAAAGGTTGCCCAGGCCGGCGAGGAATTTCAGCCGTCGCGCCGCAGCCTCAGGTACCGGCTCGACAGGGTCGGCCCCGCGCAGCAGGTATTCTCCAGCCGATGTTCGGACTTTTTTCCAAAGACGCAGTAGGTATCGCGCCTGACCGGTGGTAGCTAGAAAACGCCCGTCAGGACCACCATCCGCCGGGAAGGACACTTTCAAGGATGCCTTATCGGCAGGCCAGCCTTTAGAATGACGAGCTAACCGGTTTGGCCGTGCCGATTTGCAAAGGGCGCGGTCCAAGCCCGGCATGGGTTACCCTTGCACGTGAATTCTATTTGGAGCGGTGAGCTGAACGATGGGCTTTGAGCAACTAGCTGAACTACGCGACCGCCTGCGGGCCGAGAAAGCGCAGGTAACGACCGAGAGCAAAGAGCGGCCGGCGCGGAGACCTTCACCGAAAGCCAAGCCCCGCGAGCAGGATCCGGTGGTCGAGGGCATCCGCCGCCTGCAAAAGCATTTCCCGCTGGCCTTCCCGGTCAACCCTGCGCCCAAGGTGCCGCTCAAGGAAGGCATCCTGAAAGACGCCGAGCAGCACCTGGAGCGGCTGGGCATCACCGGTGACCAGCTCAAGCAGGCCATCGCCACCTGGTGTCGCGGCACTCGCTACTGGGCGGCCATGACCGAGGACGCGCCCCGTCTGGACCTGAATGGCCAGCCGGCAGGCAGCGTGACCGCTTCCCAGGCGGTCTATGCCAAGCAGCAGGCGCGCCGCCAGCGCGCCCAGGCCCGCCGCGAGCAGGCCAAGGCAAAGGCTGAAACGGCCTCGCCCGCCGAGCCCGAAGCCACCGAACCCGTCGCCGCTCCCGCGGACGGCGAATCGGCCTGACGCCGATGGCGCGCTGCCCTGGGCGGCGCGCTACTCGACGACGGGTTGCTGTTACAGCAGCAAGGCTACTTCTCCGGTAACGATCGCGACTGGCGCGGCCATCTGGTGGTCGCTATCTCCGTCGCCACACCCCTTTCATCCTTGCAGCGTTCGCTGCGGGGCCGAAGTCTGGCACCTGCCCCGCAGCCGGGATGGCTGAGCCTGATAGGCTTCATCGCGTCATTCCAGGACGTCGAGCCCCTGCTTCCGCTTGGCAGCCTCCACCAATAGGCGGCGCCCTTCTCCAAGGGGATGCAGGTGCCCGCTGTCTATCAGGCGAGTGGGGCACCCTTCAGGTCACCGCACCCAGCTGCCAGGGCACGAACTCGTTCTGTCCATAGCCATGCAGCTCGCTACGGCTACGCTCTCCCGAGGCCAGGGCCAGCAATCGCTCGAAGATGAAGGCGCCGCGCTCTTCCAGGGTGGTGCTGCCATCGACCAGGCCGCCGCAATCCACGTCCATGTCATCACGCTGGCTCTCCCAGAGCCGGGTATTGGTGGCGATCTTGAGCGATGGCGTCGGTGCACAGCCATAGGCGGAACCGCGTCCGGTGGTGAAGGCGATGAGGTTGGCACCGCCCGCCACCTGGCCGGTGGCCGAGACGGGGTCGTAGCCAGGGGTGTCCATGAACACCAGGCCGGGGGTGCGCACCGGTTCGGCGTAGCCATAGACCGCCATGAGATCGGTGGAGCCGGCCTTGATCACGGCGCCGAGGGATTTCTCCAGGATGGTGGTGAGACCACCCGCCTTGTTGCCCGCCGACGGATTGTTGTCCAGGCTGGCGCCCGCACGGGCGCAATAGTCCTTCCACCAGCGGATGCGCTCCACCAGTCGCTCACCTACCGCCGGGCTGGCGGCGCGGCGGGTGAGCAGGTGTTCGGCGCCGTAGATCTCCGGGGTTTCCGAAAGGATCGCGGTGCCGCCGGCGGCCACCAGCAGATCCACCGCGCGGCCCAGCGCCGGATTGGCACTGATGCCTGAATAGCCGTCCGATCCGCCGCATTGCAGACCAAGGATCAGATGCCGGGCGCTGACCGGCTCGCGCTCCACCTCGTTGGCCGCAGGCAACAGGGCTTTTACGGCTTCAATGCCGCGAGCAACGGTGGCGGTGGTACCGCCGCTGTCCTGGATGTTGAGGCTGCGCAGCCCCGCATGCTCGGCGAGACCCTGGTCAGCCAGCAGCGTGGGGATCTGGTTGGCCTCGCAGCCCAGGCCGATGAACAGGACGGCGGCGAAATTGGCATGGGCCGCGTAGCCGCCCAGGGTCCGGCGCAGCACCGCCATGCCCTCGCCCTGGGTATCGATGCCGCAACCGACGCCATGGGTCAGGGCTACCACGCCGTCGACATGGGGATAGGGCTGCAGCGCCTCGGGGTGGACGTCTCGTCGAAAGTGGTCGGCCACCGCTCGCGCCACCGTTGCCGAGCAGTTCACCGAGGTGAGGATGCCGATGTAGTTGCGGGTCGCCACCCGACCATCGGCACGGACAATGCCCCGGAAGCTGCGCTCGATCGGCACCGGCGCGCCACGGGCCTCGATGCCGAAGGCATGCTCCCGGGTGAAGTCGCCCATGGCGAGGTTGTGCACGTGGACGTGGCTGCCCGCGGTGATGGCCTCCCGGGCGAAGCCGATGATCTGACCATAGCGTCGTACCGGCTCGCCCACCGCTATAGGACGCACGGCAACCTTGTGACCGGCAGGCACAGGTTCGCGAACCCGCACCCCCTCCTCCGGCAGTTCCAGGCCCGGTACCAGTGGCTGGCGGGCGATGAGCACATCGTCCTGGGGATGCAGGCGCAGGGTGGCGCGGGTGGCCGCCGCGGCGCCGCTACGGGTGATCAGTTCCATGTCCGTCTCCGCTTCAGCATTCGATGAGGGCCTTGACCACGCCCTCGGCAGGATCGAGCAAGGGTGGGAAAGCCTCGGGCACGTCCTCCAGGCGCAGTCGGTGGGTATTCAGTGCCTGGGTGGGCACCAGCCCGCGCCGGAGACAATCGTGCACGTGGCGGAAATCCTCGGCGGTGGCGTTGCGGCTACCGAGCAGGGTCGCCTCGCGCTTGTGAAATTCTGGATCGGCAAAGCTCAGGTTGCCCTGGACGATGGACACCAGCACGTACTTGCCGCCATGGGCGATGAAGGCGAAGCCGCGCTCCATGGCGCGGGGATTACCGGTGGCGTCGAACACCACATCGAAAAAATCACCGCCGGTGAGGTCGCGCAGGCGCGCCTCGTCATCCTCGCCAAGCGCGACCGTGGCCTGCCCCCCCAGATGCTCGGCGCAGAAGGCCAGGCGATCGGTACGGCCGTCCAGCACCGTCACCCGCGCCCCGCGCAGGCGGGCGAACAGCGCCACCGCCATGCCGATGGGACCGGCGCCCACCACCAGCACCTGCTGCTGGGCGGCCACCTCAGCGCGCCGCACCGCATGGGCGCCAATGGCGAGAAACTCCACCATGGCCGCCTGGTCGGCATCCAGGCCATCCGCACGGAACAGCGCGCCGTGGGGCAGGCTCAGGTAGCCGGTCATGGCGCCATCACAATGCACGCCCAGGACCTGGATGCGGGTGCAGCAGTTGGTCTTGCCCTGGCGGCAGGCCACGCAGTCGCCACAGGACAGATAGGGCATCACATAGACCAGATCGCCCTCGGCGAGGCCCGAGTCGGCTTCGGTCTCGGTCACCGTGGCGGAGATCTCGTGGCCCATGACCTGCGGATAATTCAGGTAGGGCTGATTGCCGGAAAAGATGTGCAGGTCGGTGCCGCACACCCCGACCCGCTCGATGCGCACCAGGGTTTCGCCCGGGCGACGCGAGGGCTTCTCCCGCTGCTCGGCGCGCAGCAGACCGGGCTCCTGACAGACGATGGTCAACATCAGTGTCTCTCCTCTTCCAGGCGCCGCACGGCCTGTTCCACGCCGCGCAATTCGGCCAGGCCCTTGAGCCGGCCGATCAGCGAGTAACCCGGATTGGTCCGTCGGCCCTGATCATCCAGCAGTTGGTGACCGTGATCCGGTCGCATCGGCAGGCGCGCACCGCCTTCGCGTTCACGGCGACGCTCCTCGCGCACCAACTCGCGGATCACCCCGACCATGTCCACGTCGCCATCCAGATGATGGGCTTCGTGGAAGCTGCGTGGATCTTCCTCACGGCGGGTCGCCCGCAGGTGGACGAAGTGAATGCGCGAGGCGAACTGGCGGGCCATGGCTACCAGGTCGTTGTCGGCGCGCACGCCATAGGAGCCGGTGCAGAAGGTCAGGCCGTTGGCGGGGCTGGGCACCGCCTCCAGCAGCCACTGGGCGTCGGCGGCGGTGGAGACCACGCGGGGCAATCCCAGCAGCGGCCGGGGCGGATCGTCCGGATGCACCCCCAGGCGGATCCCCACCTCCTCCGCCACCGGCACCACGGCCTGCAGGAAGACCGCCAGGTGCTCACGCAGGCGCGCGGCGTCGATCCCGGCATAGGTGGCCAGCAACTGTCGGAGGTCGGCGACCGAATAACCTTCCTCGGCACCGGGCAGCCCGGCGATCAGGGTGCGTACCAGCTCTTCGCGACCGGCCGCGTCGAGATCTTCGTGATAGCAGCGCGCGCGTTCGATCTCTGCGGCGGAGTAGTCCGCTTCGGCCCCATCCCGCTGCAGGATGCAAAGGTCGAAGGCGGCGAAGGCATCCTGATCGAATCTCAGCGCCCAGCCGCCGTCGGGTAGTCGATGGGCCAGCTGGGTGCGGGTCCAGTCCAGCACCGGCATGAAGTTGTAGCAGACCACGTCGATGCCGCACTGGGCGAGGTTGCGCAGGCTCTGCCGGTAGTTGTCCAGGTAGCGCTCGCGCCCCGGCAGGCCACGCTTGATGTCCTCGTGCACCGGGATGCTTTCCACCACCGACCAGCTCAGACCCGCCGCCTCGATCAGCGCCTTGCGCTCGGCGATGGCCGCTAGCGGCCAGACCTCGCCATTGGGAATCTCGTGCAGCGCCGTGACGATGCCGGTGGCACCGGTCTGGCGGATATCGGCGAGGGAGATGGGATCGCGCGGGCCGAACCAGCGCCAGGTATGTTCCATGTCAGACTCCTTGATCGGTCAAGTCGGCGATGGCTGCGCCTATGCCCGCCTCGGCGATGCGCCGATGGGCCCGCTGCACCGCTTCGCGGAAGGCGGCCTGCTCGGCCAACGCGGGCGGAAAGACCTCGGCCAGCGCCAGGACGGCATCGACCCGCGCCATGCCCTTGGGCAAGGCGGCCAGGGTGGCGCGCAGGGGATCGTCCAGCGCCTCGCCCTCACCTTCACCAAAGTGAATCCAGGCCGCCACGCCGAGGGCGGTACAGGAGAAATCACCGCCCTGCTCCAGCAGCCGCTGGGCCCCCAGCAGCCAGCGCTGGGGCAGCTTCTGCGAGCCATCCATGGCGATCTGCCGCAGCCGGTGCTGCAGGGCATCGTTGCGAAAGCGTGCGACCAGGGCTTCGGCATAGGCATCGAGGTCGACACCGTCGGGCATGTCCAGGGTCGGCGCCGCCTCGCGACTCATGTAGCGGTGCACCAGGGCGGCCAACTGGCGGTCGGCCATGGCCTCGGCCACGGTGCCGTGGCCGGCCAGGCTGCCCACATAGGCCAGTAGCGAATGGCTGCCATTGAGCAGCCGCAGCTTCATGGTCTCGAAGGGGCGGACGTCCGCCACCATCTGCACCCCTTCGTGCTCCCAGTCCGGGCGTCCCTGGGGAAAGCGATCCTCGATCACCCACTGGCTGAAAGCCTCGCCCACCACCGCAGCGGGATCGTCACAGCCAAGGTCGCGCAAACGGGCGAAGGCGGCCTCGTCCATGGCCGGCACGATGCGATCGACCATGCTGCAGGGAAAGGCCACCTCGGTGGCGATCCAGGCCGCCAGGTGGGTGTCCTGGGCCTCGGCCAGGGACATCACCGCCTGTCGGGTGCGCTGGCCGTTGTCCGGCATGTTGTCGCAGCAGAGCACGGTGAAGGGAGCGATGCCCGCGGCACGGCGCCGGCGCAGCCCCTCCACCAGCAGGCCGGGCGCCGTACGCGGGGTGCGCGGTTCGGCCAGGTCGTGGACGATGCCCGGATCGTCGCGACGCAAGGCGCCACTGGCCGGGCTCAGGCAGTAGCCCTTCTCCGTCACCGTCAGGCTGACGATGCGCACCTCGGGATCGGCCAGGCGCGCCAGCAGGGCTTCGCGGTCGGCTCCGCCGTCACCGGCATAGAGCACTTCGCGCAGGGCGCCGATTTCACGCAGCACCCCCTCGCGTTGGTTGCGGTACTCCGCCACATGATAGCGACCGCCGCTGGCCTGCAAGGTCTCCACGAGGGCCCGCCCGGATCTCAGGTTGGCGCTGCACAGGCCCCAGGCGCCGCCACCGTGGCGGGCCAGGTTGCGCTCCAGGTAGACCGCCTGGTGGGCACGGTGGAAGGCGCCCAGGCCCAGGTGGACGATGCCGATGGCCGGCGCAGGATAGCGCGAAGGGATCCGATCGAAATCGCTCATCGGACACCTCCCGCTGCCAGCTCGGCCGGTGCGTCAGCCGGCCGCTCGGCCAGTGGCTTGACGAAGCGCGCCACGCACAGCGAACCGATCACGGTCAGGGCGCCGGCCAGCAGGAAGGCACTGGTGAAGGCGCCGGTGAATTGCACCAGGTAGCCGGTCACCGCTGGGCCGATGATGCCCGAGGTGTTGGCCAGGAAGTGCATGAAGCCACTCACCCCGCCCACCCGCGCCGCCGGCACCGTGTCCTGGATGATCGCCCAGTAGATGGCGCCGGTCAGGTAGAGGAAGAACACCGAGAGCGCGACCAGCGCCACGGCGGCATAGAGGGTGCTGACCAACCCAGCCACGGCGATGCACAGGGCACAGGCCAGCAGACAGGTCACCAGCACCACCTTGCGCGAGAACATCAGCCGGCCGGTCTTGCGGAATACCCAGTCGGACAGGTAGCCACCCACCGCCAGGCCAATGAAGCCCAGCACCCAGGGAATGACCGTGGCGATGCTCATGTCCTTCACGTTGAGGCCGTAGGCCTGGATCAGGTAGCTGGGGAACCAGGTCAGGAAGAAGAACAGCGTGTAGTTGTAGGCGAAGAATGCCAGGGCGGTGAACAGCACCGTGGGCTGGCGCAGGTAGTATTTGAGCGGCCGCACCTCGGTATCCACCACGGCCACGGCGCGCTCCTCGGCGGCGATGTCGGCGGCCAGCTGGCCGGTCGGCTTGTCCTTGATCCAGAGGTACCAGACCACCGCCCAGACGAAGCCGATCAGCATGATGACGACAAAGGACACCTTCCAGCCGTAGGCCACCGCGATCACCCCGACGATGGGGCCGGAGATGGCACCGCCCAGGGGCGTGCCCGACATCGACAGGCCCAGGGTGCGTCCGCGGTTATGGGGCGCGTACCAGTTGTTGACCATCTTGCTGGTGGAAACGCTCAAGGGACCCTCGGCCATGCCGAACAGCACCCGGATCACGATCAGCGCGGCGAAGCCCGAGGCCAGCACCGTGAGGCCGCTGAACGCCGACCAGAGCACCATCGCCAGCAGCAGCGTGGTCTTGGCACCGTAGCGGTCGGCGGCCCAGCCACCGATGAAGTTGAACGCCGCATAGCCGACGAAGAAGGCGCTGAACAGCAGCCCCATCTCCCCGGCACCCAGCCCGAAGTCCTTCTGGATCAGCGGCGCTGCCACCGACAGCGCCGAGCGATCCAGATAATTGACGACCCCCGCCAGGAACAGCATGACGAGTACCAGTCCACGACCTTGTCCAGCCATTTGTTACCTCCCGCTCATTGTCTTTATTCGGTAAGGCATCAGAGAACTCCCCGAGGGGGGAGCGTGTTTTTCAGGCGTTACCACCCCACTGCACCAGCACCTTGCGCGTCTGCTCGGGGTGCTTTTCGATCAGCTCGATGGCGGCCGGCATCTCCTGGCTGGCCACCTGGTGACTGATCAGCGCCGCGGCATCCAGCTTGCCTGCCGCCAATAGCTCGATGACCCGCGGAAAACGCCCGTTGTTGAGCCGCGAACCCACCAGGGTCAATTCCTTCTTGATGATCTCCAGCTGCACCAGCTCGCTGGGCGTGGCGCTGAAACCCAGCAGGCCGATGCGCCCCGCCGGCGAGGCCAGGCGAACGATCTCTGGCAGCAGGGCCGGATGGCAGGCCGCATCGACGATCAGGGGTACGCCCTCGCCACCGGTGGCCTCGCGCAGCGCCGCTTCCACGTCGGTATCGCGGCCGTTGAGGGTCCGCGTCGCCCCCAGGGCGCGGGCGGTGGCCAGGCGATCGTCCAGTACGTCGGTGACGGTGATGTCCTCGATGCCCAACGCTCTGCCCATCTGAACCAGGGTCAGGCCGATCACACCCGCGCCATAGATCAGCAATGAATCGCCGGGAAAGACCTGCATCCGCTCCAGCACATTCAAGGCGATGCTGTAGGGCTCGACCAGCGCGGCCTGCGCCAGCGGCAAACCGGGCGGCAGGCGATGGGCATTGGCCGCGGGCACGCAGACCTCTTCGCTGAAGCCGCCATCGCGATGCACACCCAGCACCTGCAGGCGACTGCAGACGTTGGGGCGGCCAATGCGGCAGGGATAGCAGCTGCCGCAGGCGATCACCGGATCGACGCAGACCGGATCGCCCACCGCCAGGCCGCTGACGCCCTCGCCCACCTCGCGCACCACGCCGGCGAATTCGTGGCCGGTGACGCGGGGAAAGCGTACGAAGGCGTTCTGGCCGTGGATGATGTGCATGTCCGAGCCGCAGATGCCGGCATAGGCCACCCCGACGCGGACCTCGCCGGGCGCCAGCGCGGGCACCGCAACCTCTTCGATGCTGAATTCGTGGGGTGCTCTGACCTGAAAGGCTTTCATCCTGGATTCCTCGCTCACCAATGCCACAGGGTGCCGTCCACCAGCCGGTTCACCGGCAGGCTGGCGCGTTTGTAGGGATAACGGGCGGCGAGGTCTTCGTCGATGTCCACGCCGTGGCCGGGCACCTCGCCCGCGGTGAAATGGCCGTCCTCGAAGCGATAGGCATGGGGAAAGACCTCGTCGATGCGCGCCTCGTGGGGCATGTGCTCCTGGATGCCGAAGTTGGGTACCCAGGTGTCGAAGTGCAGCGCCGCGCCCATGCACACCGGCGACAGGTCGGTAGCGCCATGGAAGCCGGTGCGCACCTGGTAGAGCGCCGCCAGGTCGGCGATGCGCCTCATGTGGGTGATGCCGCCGGCATGCACCAGGGTGGCGCGGATGTAGTCGATCAGCTGCTCCTGGATCAGCTCGCGGCAGTCGTGGATGGAGTTGAACACCTCGCCCACCGCCAGCGGCGTGGTGGTGTGCTGGCGAATCAGCCGGAAGGCCTCCTGGTTTTCCGCCGGGGTGCAGTCCTCCAACCAGAACAGGTTGTACTCCTCGACACGCTTGCCCAGCCGGCCCGCCTCGATGGGCGTCAGCCGGTGGTGCACGTCGTGCAGCAGATGCAGGTCGTCACCGAAGCGCTCCCGCACCGCGGCGAACAGCTTGGGGACATGGTTCAGGTACTTGGCGGTGTCCCAGACGTGCTCCGCCGGCAGATCGCTGTCGGCCGGCTCGTAGCGCTCGCCCTCGCGCTTGGCGACACCGTAGGTGGTGGGGATGCCCGGCACCCCGCACTGCACCCGTACCGCCCTGTAGCCCTGCTCGACATGGCGGGCCACCTCGTCCAGGCAGCTCTCGATGTCCTTGCCGGTGGCGTGGCCATAGACCATCACCCGCTCGCGGCTCTTGCCGCCAAGCAGCTGGTACAGCGGCAGGTTGGCGGCCTTGGCCTTGAGATCCCAGAGCGCCACGTCCACCGCGGCGATGGCGGTCATGGTGACTGGGCCGCGCCGCCAGTAGGCCCCGCGATAGAGGTACTGCCAGATGTCTTCGATGCGGTGGGCGTCGCGGCCGATCAGCGCCGGCAGCACGTGTTCCTCCAGGTAGGCCACGACCGCCAGCTCGCGGCCATTCAGGGTGGCGTCACCCAGGCCATAGAGGCCTTCGTCGGTGACGATCTTGAGCGTGACCAGATTGCGGCCGGGACAGGTGACGATGACGCGGGCTTCCGTGATCTTCATGGGTTCAAGCCTGGGCAGTGAGAGAAAGAGACAGCGCCGGCATTGCCGGCATGGCCGCGCGCGGGATGAGCGCGCCAGGATGCTGGATGACCGTGGCGGCAAGGCGATGGCCCCAGCGGGCGGCCACGTCGGGCGTACCACCCTGGAGGCGGCAGGCCAGGTAGGCAGCGCTGAAGGAATCGCCGGCGGCCGTGGTGTCGACCACCCGGGCGACCGCTTCGCCATCCACCTCCTGGCGCCCCTGGCGATCCTGCACCAGGCAGCTGCGCGCGCCCCGCTTGAGCGCGACCTCGGCCACCCCCCACTCGGCGTACTGGGCGAACAGCGCGGCTTCGTCAGCGAAGCCGAACAGCGCGGCGTCGTCCTCCCAGGTCACCAGCGCCAGATCGGTGAGCTGCAGCAGCCGCTGGTAAGCCGTGCGCGCGGCTTGAACGCCTGCCCACAGCCGTGGCCGGTAGTTGTTGTCGAACACAAGGCGGGTACCTGTGGCGCGTGCTTCACGCAGGGCGGCGAACAGCCGCTCGCGCCCGGTATCGGTCAGCACCGCGAGGCTGATGCCACTGAGATAGAGCACCTGATAACCAGCCAGCGCCGCCAGCAGGGGCTGGGCGTCGGCGCCATCGAAACATTCGCGTGCCGCCGCCTCGCCCCGCCAATAGAGAAAGCGCCGCTCGCCATCGGCGTCGGTCTGGATCAGGTAGAGGCCCGGCAGGCGCCCGGGCAGCACCCGCACCCGCTCGTCACTCACGCCCTCCTCGCGCCAACGGGCGCGCATGGCCTGGCTCAGGGTGTCGTCGCCCACCGCGGTCAGGTAATCCACCTGCACCTCGCCATCCTCCAGCAGGCGCCGCAGGTAGACGGCCGCATTGAGCGTATCGCCGCCGAAGGCCTGGGCCAGTTGCCCATCCGCCTGGGTACGCAACTCGACCATGCACTCGCCGATGAGGCCGATGCGGGTCAGCGGGGACGAAACGAGGGGCAGCGTCATGCAGATTCCTTTGGTTATTCCGGTACCCGGACGCGGCAGGCGGAAATCGCCAGGCCGGGTACCCCGGGATCAAGGTGGAAGGTACGGCCGGCCAGGGGCTGGGCCAGGCGCGCACGGTCGTCGAGTCCCACGCAGGCGGTGGTCACCAGCAATTGCTCCAGACGCTCACCATAGAAGGCGCAGGAAGTCACCCGCGCCACCGGGAAATCCAGCCAGTCGAGCAGGTGTCCCTGGGCATCCCAGCGACTCAGCCGAGCGCCGTCCCAGTGTGCGATCCACAGGGCGCCCTGGCTGTCCACCGCGAGCCCGTCAGGCACGCCGGGCTGATCACCGAAGTCGATCAAGGTTCGCGTCCGACCGAGTTGGCCACTGCTGAGATCGAAATCGAAGGCCTGCACCCGGCGGGTGGGCGAATCGATGTAGTAGAAGGTACGGTTGTCCGGGCTCCAGCCCAGACCATTGGAGACGGTGACGCCGTCGAGCACCTGGTGCAGGCGGCCGTCGAGGTCGAGGCAATACAGTCGTCCACCGCCTGGCGCCTCGTCGAGCAGCGTCGTACCCAGCCAGAAGCGTCCCAGCGCATCGCACTTGCCATCATTGAAGCGATGCTGCGGCCCATGTACCGCCTGGGGCGGCGTCGTGATCCGCACCGGTTGCGAAGTACCGGCGGCGAGGCGCCAGATGCCATCGCTCAAGGCCAGCCAGATGGAGCCATCGACATGGGGAACGGCGCAGCCCAGCGGTCGCCCGAAGCCCAGGACATCGACCACGGCGGCCTGGTGCGGCGCCGCCCGCAACAGCCGGCCGGCGAGAATATCGACCCACAGTAGCGCCCGCTGCCGGGCGTCCCACACCGGCCCTTCGCCCAGCTCATCCTGGTGATCGAACAGACACTCAGGCTGCGCCATGACCGGTCTCCTCCACGAAGCGCAGCGGAATCAGCACCAGCAGGCAGCTCAGCGCGAGCATGGCGTAGCTCCAGTGCCAGCCGAAATGCTCGATCACATAACCGGCCACCGGTCCTACCAGAAAGCCCGCGAGGCCCAGGCCGACCCCGATGAGCAGGCCCAGGCCACTGCCGGCCGCGCGTGGCGAAGAGTCCACCGCCAGCGAGTAGAGCACCACATAGGGCGAATTGCGGAACAGGCCCCAGGCCAGCAACAGGGTCCAGGCCATGGCGCGGCTGTCGATGAACATGCACAGGGCGACGCACACGGAGAAACCGACGGTCAGGATACCCAGGGCGAACTTGCGGCCGCGGCGGTCACTCAGGGTTCCCCAGAAGATCTGCCCTGCCCAGCCCACCAGGCCCGAGGCGCCCGAAATCACCGCGGCTTCGGCCAGCGTCAGGCCCAGCTGGCTGGTCAGCTGATAGGTCAGAAAGGTGGCCACGCCCATTTCGGTCCAGAGAAACAGGAAGTTCATCACTAGGCAGAGGCGCACATTGCGCTCGGCGAACGCCTGGCGCAGGTTGGTCAACGGATTGCGCGAAACCGGCGCTGAAGCATCGACGGGAACCGTAAGCTGCGCCTGGCGAATCCAGGCATAGACCTGCTCCTCGTTGCGACGCCGCCCCAGGTACAGCTGCAGCAGGATGATCGGCAGGCCGATGAGGGGAATCCACAGGAAGGTGGCGCGCCAATCGCCATTGGCCAGGATCAATCCCATCAATACCGGACCGGCGAACTGGCCGAGCGGCATGCCGGTGTGATGGACACCCAGGGCGAAGCCGCGATTCTCCTTCTGCCAGAATTCGCTGGCGACCGCGATGTTGACCGGCTCCATGGCGCCGGTGCCGAGGCCCATGGTGAATCTCAGCACCTGCAAGGCGCCCAGCGAACGCGCATAGACGGTGGCGAAGGCCGAGCCTATGGTCAGCGCGCAGGCACCCACCCAGCTCCAGGCACGGCGATGGCCGGTGCCGACGCTATCGGCCAGCACCCCCACCACCAGGGCCCCGATCAGGGTACCGACAAAGCTCAGG
Organism: Pseudomonas sp. Marseille-Q7302; assembly: GCF_965111925.1. Taxonomy (NCBI): domain Bacteria; kingdom Pseudomonadati; phylum Pseudomonadota; class Gammaproteobacteria; order Pseudomonadales; family Pseudomonadaceae; genus Pseudomonas; species Pseudomonas sp. Marseille-Q7302. The sequence goes on from NZ_CBCOPK010000001.1 coordinate 2,781,256, forward strand.
GAACTGAGCCAGCCGCCCTGGGCGGCGTCCAGACCATACTCCTGCATGATCGCCGGCAGCACCGTCGGCAGGAGCTGGCGATCCACCGAAATCATCAGCATCGCCAGGGTAGTGACGCCCAGCATCTGCCAGGAGACCGGGTGAGCCCGGGGCAGCCAACCAGAGGCCCGACCGGAAGGCGCCAGGGCGCCCGGCGCTTTGGTAGTGGATTTCATCGTCGCAGGTCCCGTTGTTGTTTTTGTCCGCTTCGCTGGCGACCGCCAGCGCTGGGATACCGGCCCTTAGCAAAATTCCGTGGAACGTTGTTCCATTCGCTAAATCCAGTGTCGCTGGCATTTCCCGCATCCGTCAATCAGAATGGAACAGTGTTCCGTCAACCAGACGACAGGCGGTCTTATGGAAAAAACAGCGACGCTCGGCAACGACATGGTCAGCGCGGTCGGCCGCACCCTGGCGGTATTGGAGGCTCTTGGCGAGCGCGAGGATGACTGTGGCGTCTCCGAGCTGGCGCAGCAGCTCGGCCTGTCCAAGAGCACCGTTCACCGCTTCCTGCAGACGCTCAAGGCACTGGGCTATGTGGTCCAGGACACCGAGGACCGCTACCGGCTGAGCGTCAAGCTGTTCGAGCTGGGGGCACGCGCCCTGCCCCAGCTGGACCTGGTCCGTGAGGCCGAACCGGGGATGCGTCACCTCAACGATCTCACCGGGGAAACCGTGCATCTCGGCATCTTCGACGAAGGCGCCATCGTCTATGTACACAAGCTCGATTCGCGCTACACCCTGCGCATGTATTCGCGCATCGGCCGCCGGGCGCCGTTGTATTGCACCGGGATCGGCAAGGTCCTGATGGCCTGGCGCCCGGAGGGCGAGGTCCGCCAGATTCTGGCCCAGGAAACCTTTGTTCGCCGCACGCCCAATACCCTCGACAGCCTGGACGCCTACCTTGCGGAACTGGCGCGCGTCCGCGACTTGGGCTTTGCCGAAGATCACGAGGAATTCGAGGACAACATGAGGTGCCTGGCCGCGCCGATCCGCGATCGTTTCGGCCAGGTCGTCGCCGGCCTGAGCGTGTCCTTTCCGTGCTTTCGCTTCCGTGAGGAACTCAAGGCCGACTACGTCCGGGAGATGCTCACCACCACGGCACAGATCTCGGCCCAGCTGGGTGTACCAGCGCGCTAGCGATTCCTGAGCGTCCGGCGCATGCGGATCGCCGGGCGCCCTGCGCCTGCACCCAAGAGTGCCTGGTGCAGGCGATCACCGACGGCCCTAGGGCACCTCCGGCAGTGCCTTTCCAGCCCGGTGGTCCTCGCCAGAAGAATGACCAGGCGGCCTGGGACCTTCTCAAGGCATGACTAAGACACCGCCTATAGCGTGTGACGCACATCACAAATCAATCCCACTGTGAGGGAAATGAGCGCCGCCGTGGACGAGGTGACGCGCCATGCCGAGGAAAGCGCCGGCGCGTCGCAACAGGGCAGCGCCCTCACCCGGGCCGGCCTGCAGCACGTCGGCTCCACCCTCGCCGCCATCGAACGGCTGACCGCCCAGGTTGGCCAGAGCAGCGGCCAGATCCAGACCCTGTCGAGCCGGGTCCAGGACATCAGCAACGTCGTCGACGTCATCCGCGCCATCGCCGAGCAGACCAACCTGCTGGCCCTCAATGCCGCCATCGAGGCCGCCCGGGCAGGCGACCAGGGACGCGGCTTCGCCGTGGTGGCGGATGAGGTCAGGGCGCTGGCTCATCGTACCCAGCAGTCGACGCGAGAGATCGAGACGATGATCACCACCATCCAGCACAACTCCACGGAGGCGGTGAAGGCCATGCAGCAGAGCAGCCAGACGGCCGCCGCCTCCCTTGCCGTGGCGCTGGACGCCAACGGCGCGCTGCTGGCCATCGCCGAGGCCATGGACGGCATCGACGAACGCAGCGCCCTGATCGCCACGGCCGCCGAAGAACAGGCGCTGGTCGCCAAGGACATCGACCGCGGCCTGATCAGCATCAAGGACCTGTCCGATCAGAGCGCCGCCGGCGCAAGTCAGACCTCTGGGGCCAGCAACGAGGTCTCGCGCCTGGCCGCGGGCCTCAAGCAGGTGGTGGCCGAGTTCGTGATCTAGCCAGTGGACTCAAGGTCCCGTGAGGTACCGCCCTGGATTAGCGCAACCCGCCAAAGCGCCGATAGAAGCCGTCGTTCATCTCCGGCAGCGGACCATCAGCGGTTTCCAACACCTGGGCCAGGTAACCTTCAGCCGGTAGCGCGGTGAGTCGATAGAGGTTGCGACAGAGTTGCCGGGCCGCACGGCCTTCCCAGTCGGCAGGCAGCAATTCGTCTGGCAACTGGGGATCGCGCAGGACCAGCTTGCGGTACTCGTGGATCAGCAGCAGTCGCACCAGAAAGCATTCCTGGGCATCGAGCACGGTCTTCTCGTTCAGTGCCTGCCACAGGGGCCGGAACAGGGCGATGAATTCGCGGTAGTGCTCGCCTAGTTCGTCCAGCCGCCAGCTGTCCCGCACCTGCAGGCGCATGGCCTTGGACGCCAGCACCTCCTGGCCACGAGTCTCGAAGATGAGGCTGTCGTCCAGCACGCCCAGCTCCTTGAGGGTGGTCGTGACATCGGCGCGGTCGCTGCGCGGACAGGCCAGGGTATTGGCCGCCAGCGCCCCGAAGCCCTGCCACTCCAGCTCTTCGCGGACGCGCTTGCGCTGCTCGGCGGGAACCTGCGACAGCAACACCATCAGCCAGGTACCGTCCCACGCCGCGGGCGCCCCGCTGTAGACGCGCTTGAAGGCCGTCTCGAAGCGGCGCCGCCCGGAGCCAGTGAGGCTGTAGTAGCTACGACGACCAACTTTATCCGCGATCAGCCACTCTTCCTTGGCCAGCCGAAAGACCGAGGTGCGCACCAGGCGTTCGTTGATGCCCATGGGTTCGAGCAGGGTGAAGAGGCTGCCAAGCCAGACCGTGCCGCCGTGGGGTTCGATCACATCGCCATAGAGGGTAATGATCAGCGAACTGGCGCGGACGGGACCGTTCTGCTGGAAGCGGGCGATCAGTTGATCGAGTTGCGGCTGACTGCTCATGGGCGAACGCATGGAAAAGGAGCCGCGACTATACCCGCGCGGCCGCGGCGCTGACCACGCCCCTCCGTAGGGCTGTTCAGGACGGCGAAGGCGTCTTGGGGCGGAAACCGGCATCCACCTGCCGCGGCCGATTCGCCTCCACAGCCGTCAGGGGCGCACACTCCGCCAATCCCTGCCGGCAACGCTGTGCCAGCAACTGGTATTCCGCCGTGCCCCGCTGCTTCCAAGCCAGCTCTTCGGCGCTCATGGTGCGCACCACCTTGGCCGGCGAGCCCATCACCACGCTTAGCGGCGGGCACTCGAAGCCAGCCTTGACGAAGGCGGTGGCCGCTACCAGGCAGCGCTCGCCGATCCGCGCGTTGTCCATAACCACGGCGTTCATGCCTACCAGGCTGTCCGCGCCGATATGGCAGCCATGGAGCACGGCGCCGTGACCAATATGGCCGTTCGACCCCACCACGGTGTCACTGGCGGGAAAGCCGTGCAGAACGCAGGTGTCCTGCACATTGGCGCCTTCCTCCAGCAGGATTCGCCCGAAGTCGCCCCGCAAGGCGGCCAGGGGGCCGACATAGCACCCCGGTCCGACGATGACGTCGCCGATCAGTACGGCGGTGGGGTGCACGAAGGCACTGGGATCCACGACCGGCACCAGGCCGTCGAGTCGGTAACAAGGCATCTGGCGATCTCCTCTACGCGGCCGCCCTGGCAAGCCGACTGAACGAAACACGCGGCAGCCTCGCCAGACAGGGCTGCACTCAAGGGCTGGCAAGGGACGACGGTAGGTCAGGCCCAAGGTCCCTCGGCCATCCCACCCTGACGAACACAACCAATACGCCAAAGAGACACAAGATAAAACCAAAACGTTGATTATCTGTATCGTTTAGTGCCTATACTTGGACTGTCGAGTGCAAGCTTCAACACGAGACCCTGCTGCAGAACCACAACAACACCAAGACGCCGGCCCCGCGCCGCGCCTGCTGCAAAGGAGTGTCCATGCCGCGCACCCTGAATGTGCTGCCGCCGGAGGAAGGTGTCTGCCTGATCACCCTCCAGCGTCCCGAGGCTCTGAATGCCCTCTCCACCGAGCTGCTGGGCGAGTTGGGGGAGGCCCTGGAAACAGCCGAGCGGGAGCCTGAGGTCCGCGTCGTGGTCCTCACCGGCAGCCGCAAGGCCTTCGCCGCGGGCGCCGATCTCAAGGAGATGGCCGAACGGGATCTGATCGGTACCCTCGAAGACCCCCGGGTCCGCCACTGGCAACGCATCGCCGCCTTTTCCAAACCCCTCATCGCCGCGGTCAATGGCTTCGCGCTAGGTGGCGGCTGCGAGTTGGCCATGCATGCCGACATCCTCATCGCCGGCCGCGACGCCCGCTTCGGCCAACCGGAAATCAATCTCGGCATCATCCCCGGCGCGGGTGGTACCCAGCGCCTGCTGCGTGCGGTCGGCAAGTCCCAGGCCATGCAGATGGTGCTCACCGGCGAGGCCATCGATGCCCGCCAGGCCCAGCGCGTCGGCCTGGTCAGCGAGATCACCCAACCCGAATTCACCGTCGAACGCGCCCTCGAGATCGGCCGACTCATCGCGACCAAGGCGCCACTGGCGGTGCGCCTCGCCAAGGAGGTGCTGCTCAAGGCGCAAGACGTGGATCTCGCCAGCGGCCTGAACATCGAGCGCCAGGCCTTCGTCATGCTGGCGGGCACCACGGATCGCAACGAGGGCCTTCGCGCCTTTCAGGAAAAACGCCCGCCGCGCTTCGTCGGCCGCTGAGCCCTCCTTTCCGCCTCTGTTTTGGAGCCAGTCCCATGACCTTCGAACACCTGCTGTTCTCCGTCGAAGACGGCGTCGCCCTGCTCAGCCTGAATCGGCCGGAGCAGCTCAACAGCTTCACCCCGCCGATGCACCTGGAGCTGCGCGAGGCCCTCAAGCAGGTGCGCCAGACACCCGAGGTGCGGGTGCTGCTGCTGACCGGTGAAGGACGCAGCTTCTGCGCCGGCCAGGATCTCTCCGATCGCAATGTGGCACCCGAGGCGGCGATGCCAGATCTCGGCGCCTCCATCGAGACCTACTACAACCCCCTGATCCGCGCCCTGCGTGACTTGCCCATGCCGGTCATCTGCGCCGTGAACGGCGTGGCCGCCGGCGCCGGGGCCAATATCCCCCTGGCCTGCGACCTGGTCCTGGCCGCACGCTCGGCGAGTTTCATCCAGGCCTTCTGCAAGATCGGCCTGATCCCTGACTCGGGCGGCACCTGGATGCTGCCACGCCTCATCGGCATGGCCCGCGCCAAGGCGCTCGCCCTGCTGGGTGAACGTCTCACCGCCGAACAGGCCGCCGACTGGGGGCTGATCTACCGGGTGGTGGACGACGCCGAACTGCGCAGCGAAGCCCTCAAACTTGCCCGCCATCTCGCGACCCAGCCCACGGCCGGACTGGCGCTGATCAAGCGCAGCCTGAACGCCAGTTTCGACAACAGCTTCGACGAGCAACTGGACCTGGAGCGCGACCTGCAACGCCTGGCCGGGCGCAGCGACGACTATCGTGAGGGTGTCAGCGCCTTCATGGCCAAGCGCTCCCCCACCTTCAGGGGCCGCTGAGATGGTTGCCTTGCCGGAGACGGCGCGGATCGCGGTCATCGGCGCCGGGGCCATGGGCGCCGGCATCGCCCAGGTCGCGGCCCAGGCCGGCCACGAGGTGCAGCTCTACGACAACCGCCCCGGCGCCGCTGTCCGGGCCATCGATGGCATCGCCTGGCAACTCGGTCGGCTGGTGGAAAAGGGCAAGCTGGAGGGCGCCACGCGCGACGCCATCCTCAGTCGCCTGCGGCCCGCGGTGTCCCTCGACGCCCTGGACGAGGTCAGCCTGGTGATCGAAGCCATCGTCGAGGACCTCGCGGTCAAAGGCGCGCTCTTCGCGCAACTCGAAGCCCTCTGCACCCCTGACTGCATCCTCGCCAGCAACACCTCTTCGCTGTCCATCACGGCGCTGGCCGCGGGTCTCGAGCGACCCGAGCGGCTGGCCGGCCTGCACTTCTTCAATCCCGCGCCGCTGATGGCGCTAGTCGAGGTGGTCAGCGGCCTGGCCACCGACGCGGCGGTGGTGGAGACGCTGCTGGCCACCGCCCGTCGCTGGGGCAAGCGCCCGGTCCGTACCCGTTCAACCCCCGGTTTCATCGTCAATCGCGTCGCCCGCCCCTTTTATGCCGAGAGTCTGCGCCTGCTGCAGGAAGGCGCCGCCAGCTGCGCCTCGCTGGATGCGCTGCTGCGTGAGGCCGGTGGCTTCCGCATGGGCGCCTTCGAGCTGACCGACCTCATCGGCCAGGACATCAACTATGCCGTCACCTGCTCGGTGTTCAACGCCTACCACGGCGATCCGCGCTTTCGGCCCTCGCTGATCCAGAAGGAGCTGGTCGATGCCGGCCGCCTGGGCCGCAAGAGCGGTCAGGGCTTCTATGACTATCGCGAAGGCGCGACCCGTCCGGCTCCAACCGAGTTGGAAAGCGCCGCCACCGTCGACGGCTGCGTGCTGGAAGGCGACCTCGGCGTGGCCCGGCCCCTGGTGCAGCGCCTGCGGGCCACGGGGATCGCCGTCACCGAGCGGGCCGGTAGCGGCCTGTTGCGAGTGGGCGATGCGGTACTGGCCCTGAGCGACGGGCGCCTGGCAAGCGAGCGCGCCCGGCAAGAGGGCCTGCGCAATCTGGTCCTGTTCGATCTGGCGCTGGACTACGGCACGGCTACCCGCCTGGCCATCAGCTGGGCAGCCGACACCACCCCCCTGGCCCGTGATCAGGCCATCGCCCTGTTGCGCCACGCCGGCCTCAAGGTCACACCGATCCGCGACCTGCCCGGTCTGCCGGTGCTACGCACGGTGGCGATGCTGGCCAATGAAGCGGCCGATGCGGTCCTGCATCAGGTGGCGTCCGCTGCGGACGTGGATCTCGCCCTTTGCGCCGGCGTCAATTACCCCCTTGGGCCACTCGCCTGGGCGGAGGCGATCGGCCTGGGACCGGTACTGACCACCCTGGAAAACCTGCAGCGCAGCTATGGTGAGGATAGGTATCGACCCTCACTGCTGTTGCGCCGGACCCTGGCCGAAGGAGGTCGCCTGCATGAATGACGCCCATTCACAGCCCCTGGCCGAGGCCTGCGCCGAAGCCCTGCTCAGTCGCGACCGCGCCTCTCGCCAGCTGGGCATCCAGCTGCTCGACGTCGGCCCCGGCAGCGCCCGCCTGAGCATGCTGGTCACGCAAGACCACCTGCAGGGCTACGGCACCTGCCACGGCGGCCTGCTCTTTACCCTGGCCGACTCGGCCTTTGCGGTCGCCTGCAACACCTACGACCAGGCCACGGTCGCGAGCGGCTGCAGCATCGATTTTCTGGCCCCGGCCCAGGCGGGAGACCGCCTGGTGGCGACCGCCGTCGAGCAGAGCCGGCGCGGTCGCACCGGCCTCTATGACGTCCGTATCGACAACCAGCAGGGCCAGCTGATCGCCCTGTTCCGCGGCAGGGCCTACCGCGTGCATGGCCCGGTGCTGGTACAGGAGACCCGTGAGGAGTGATGCCCTCTGAACCCGGACGCCTGAGCAACACCCAGGCATTGCGCAAAGGCCGCCCGCAGCCCCCACCACAACCTTCGAGTGACGCCATGAACCTGCCCCTCGACGCCAATCGTGCCCTGCTCGACCCGCTGGAGATCGCCAGCCTCGACAGCCTGCGCCAGCATCAGCTGGACCGGCTGCGCTGGAGCCTGAAGCACGCCTACGAGAACGTACCCCTGTATCGCCGGCGTTTCGAGGAGGCCCAGGTGCACCCGGACGACCTGCACTCCCTGGACGATCTGGCGCGTTTTCCCTTCACCGGCAAGAGCGACCTGCGCGATCACTATCCCTACGGCATGTTCGCCGTGCCCCAGCACGAGATCGTGCGCTTGCACGCCTCCAGCGGCACCACCGGCAAGCCGACGGTGGTGGGTTATACCCAGGGGGACATCGACACCTGGGCCAGTGTCATGGCCCGCTCGATTCGCGCCGCGGGCGGTCGCAAGGGTGACAGGGTGCATATCGCCTATGGCTACGGCCTGTTCACCGGCGGGCTGGGCGCCCATTACGGCGCCGAGCGCCTGGGCTGCACCGTGATCCCGATGTCGGGCGGCCAGACCGAGAAGCAGGTCCAGCTGATCCGCGACCTGCAACCCGACATCATCATGGTCACCCCTTCCTACATGCTCAACCTGGCGGACGAGATCGAACGCCAGGGCGTGGACCCTCACGAATTGCGGCTGCGCCTGGGTATCTTCGGCGCCGAACCCTGGACGGCCGAACTCCGCCGTGTGGTGGAAGAGCGTCTGGGCATCGTTGCCCTCGACATCTACGGCCTCTCCGAGATCATGGGGCCTGGCGTGGCCATGGAATGCGCCGAAACCAAGGACGGCCCCACGGTGTGGGAAGATCACTTCTATCCGGAGATCATCGATCCGGTCAGCGGTGCCGTGCTGCCGGATGGTGAATACGGCGAGCTGGTCTTCACCTCGTTGAGCAAGGAAGCCCTGCCGATGATCCGCTATCGCACCCGTGACCTGACCCGTCTGCTGCCGGGTACCGCCCGCCCCATGCGGCGCATCGACAAGATCACCGGGCGGAGCGACGACATGCTCATCATCCGGGGCGTCAACGTCTTCCCGACCCAGATCGAGGAGCAGGTGCTCAAGGCCGGTATCCTGGCCGAGGTCTATGAGCTCCACCTGTCCCGCCAGGGCAACCTGGACAGCATCGAGGTGCATGTGGAACTCAGGCACGAACTCCAGCACCTGGCCGCCACCGAACAGGCGCAGATCGCCCAGGAACTGGCACGGCAGATCAAGACCCACGTCGGCATCAGTAGCAGGGTCCTGTTGCAGCCCTGCCACAGCCTCAAGCGCTCGGAAGGCAAGGCCTGCCACGTCTACGACCGTCGTCAGCACGCCTGAGCCACCGCCACTCTCCAGACGCGAGGGCGGCGCCTCGGTGCTCGGCCCCAAAGCCGTCTTTCTCGCCTACGCAGTGTGTGAATCGATCGAATCACGGGCCGGGCAGGCGCTTGCCAACCGTGGGTTCCCCGCAAAGCGGCGCCTCTAGCGGATGTCATGGCCACAGGTGATCCACCAGCGGCCCTTCAGGCGTCCACAACCCGACACAGATAAATTGCACTGTACATTGCTTTTTGTATCGTTTAGAACTGAAGACCTGGGAGGCGATACCTCTTTCCTCCATTGCACAGGAGCCGACTCATGTACGCGCAACTGGTCGAGACCGGCACCAAGGGTGTCAAGTCGCTCGAAGAGATGTCACCCGAGGAGCGGGCGTTCCAACAGAAGATCGATGACGAGATCAAGATCGAAGCCAAGAACTGGATGCCCGAGGCCTATCGCCAGACGCTGATCCGGCAGATCTCCCAGCATGCCCATTCGGAAATCGTCGGTATGCTGCCCGAGGGCAACTGGGTGACCCGCGCGCCGACCCTCAAGCGCAAGCTGCAGCTGATGGCCAAGATCCAGGACGAAGCTGGCCACGGGCTCTACCTGTACAGCGCCATGGAGACCCTGGGCGCCGACCGTGACGAGGAGATCGCCAAGCTGCACACGGGCAAGGCCAAGTACTCCAGCATCTTCAACTACCCGACACTGAACTGGGCCGACATGGGCGCGGTGGGCTGGCTGGTGGATGGCGCCGCCATCGTCAACCAGGTGGTCCTGCAGCGCACCTCCTACGGCCCCTATTCCCGCGCCATGATCCGTATCTGCAAGGAGGAGAGCTTCCACCAGCGCCAAGGCTACGAGCTGCTGCTGACGATGATGCGCCAGGGTACCCAGGCCCAGCGGGACATGGTGCAGGACGCCATCAACCGGCTCTGGTGGCCGGCGCTGATGATGTTCGGCCCGAACGACGCGCACTCTCCCAACAGCGCCCAGTCGCTGGCCTGGAAGATCAAGCGGCAGAGCAACGACGAGCTGCGCCAGCGCTTCATCGACCAGACCGTGCCGCAGCTGGAGCTGCTCGGCTGCACCGCGCCCGACCCGGAGCTCCGGTGGAACGAGGCTCGCGGGCATTACGACTTCGGCGCCATCCAGTGGGAGGAATTCTACGAGGTGCTCAAGGGCAACGGCCCCTGCAACGCCGAGCGCCTGGCCACCCGCCGCAACGCCATCGACGGTGGGGCCTGGGTCCGCGAAGCCGCGGTCGCCCACGCCCGCAAGAAACAACAACGCACTAGCGCCGCCTGACCCTGGGAGATCGCCGCCATGGCTGAATGGGCCCTGTTCGAAGTCTTCGTGCGCAGCAAGCACGGTCTCAACCACAAGCACGTCGGCAGCGTCCATGCGGCCGATGCCGCCATGGCCCTGGAGAACGCCCGTGAGCTCTACACCCGGCGCAGTGAGGGCGTGAGCCTCTGGGTGGTGCCCTCGGCGCAGATCACCGCCTCGTCGCCGGACGAGAAGGAGCCCCTCTTCGACCCCGCCGACGACAAGATCTACCGGCATGCCAGCTTCTATGAGCTGCCCCCTGAAGTCGGCCACATGTGAGCCCTGCCATGAGTGAGCATGACGCCAAGATCGAGTACCTGCTGCGACTGGCCGACAGCGCCCTGATCCAGGGCCAGCGGCTGTGCGAGTGGTGCGGCCGGGCCCCGGCGCTGGAAGAGGAGCTGGCGCTGATGAACGTCGGCCTGGACCTGGTGGGCCAGGCGCGCAACTGGTACGACTACGCGGCGGAATTGCTGGCCGACGGCCGCGATGCCGATCACCTGGCCTTTCGCCGCGACGAGCGCGCCTTCCGCAATCTGTTGCTGGTCGAGCAACCCAACGGCGACTACGCCGTGACCCTGACGAAGCAGTTCCTCTACGACGCCTGGCACCTGCCCCTGCTGCGCGGCCTGAGCGAGTCCGGCGACGCCCGCATCTCCGGTATCGCCGCCAAGGCGGTCAAGGAAGTCACCTACCACCTACGCCGCTCCGGCGAATGGGTCGAGCGCCTGGGCGATGGCACCGAAGAGAGTCACGCACGGATGCTGGCTGCCCTGCCCCAGGTCTGGCGCTTTACCGTGGAGCTGACCCAGGGCGACGAGGTGGAGCAGGCGCTGCATGAGGCAGGTATCGGCCCGGATCCGCTGGCCATTGCCAGCGCCTGGCAAGCGCAGGTCGAGGAGACCTTCGCCCGGGCCACCCTGCCCGTGCCCGCCCCTGCGGTGAACTTCTACCTCAGCGGCCGCCGTGGCCTGCACAGCGAACACCTGGGCACCCTGCTGGCGGAAATGCAATTCCTGCAACGAGCCCATCCCGATGCGACCTGGTGAGCTGATCGCCGGCAGTCATGGCGCCCGTCCAGGCACCGCCGCCGACCTCGACCTGGCCTGGCGGGTGCTCGGCGCGGTGATGGATCCCGAGGTGCCGGTTGTCAGCGTGGTCGACCTGGGTATCGTGCGCGACCTGGATTGGCAGCAGGGCCACCTGCATGTGGTGGTGACCCCGACCTACTCCGGCTGCCCGGCCACCGAGGTCATCGAGCAGGACATCCAGCAGGCCCTTGAGACCGCCGGCTTCGCCGCCCCGCGCCTGGAGCGCCGCCTGGACCCGGCCTGGACCACCGACTGGATCACCGCCACCGGCCGCCAGGCGCTGAGCGCCTACGGCATCGCTCCCCCCGCCCCCGGTGGCAGCAAGCGCAGCCTGCCGGGCGAGGCGCCGGAAGTGAGCTGTCCGCAATGCGGCAGCCGCCACACCGAACGGCTGAGCGAATTCGGCTCCACGGCCTGCAAGGCGCTGTATCGCTGCCTGGAATGCCGCGAGCCCTTCGACTACTTCAAGTGCATCTGAGCGGCGGCGCCGCACGAGGTCGACCATGAGCCGATTCCACCGCCTGACCATCCGCGACGTCCGTCCCGAAACCCGCGACGCCGTGTCCATCGCATTCGACATCCCCGTCGAACTGCAGGAACGCTTTCGCTTCACCCAGGGCCAGCACCTGGTGATCCGCACCCGGGTGGAGGGCGAGGAGCTGCGCCGCTCCTACTCGATCTGCAGCGGCGTCAACGATGGCGAGCTGCGGGTGGCCATCAAGCGGGTCAACGGCGGCCGTTTCTCCACCCACGCCAACCAGGCGCTCAAGGTCGGCAGCCAGCTGGATGTCATGCCGCCCGCGGGCCGCTTTCAGACTCCCCTTGATCCCCAGCGCCAGGGCCACTATCTGGCCGTGGCGGCAGGCAGCGGCATCACCCCCATCCTGTCGATCATCAAGACCACCCTGGAAACCGAACCGCTCAGCCAGATCACCCTGCTCTACGGCAATCGCTCGGGCAACGCCGCCCTGTTTCGCGAGCAACTGGAGGACCTGAAGAATCGCTATCTGCAGCGCCTGAACCTGATCTTCGTCTTCAGCCGCGAACAACAGGACGTGGACCTCTACAACGGTCGTATCGACGCCGATAAATGCGCGCAGCTGTTCAGTCGCTGGCTGGACGTTCCTTCCCTCACCGCCGCCTTCATCTGCGGTCCCCAGGCGATGACCGAAACGGTACGGGCGCAGCTCACCGCCAGGGGCCTGCCGGCCGAGCGCATCCACTTCGAGCTCTTTGCCGCCGCGGGAAGCGAGCGATCGGAGGCGCGCCAGACCACCGAAACCGGCAGCACCGCGACCAGCCAGATCACCATCATCCACGATGGTCGCGCCCTGGCGTTCGATCTGCCGCGCAACAGTGCCAGCCTGCTGGACGCCGGCAACGCCCAGGGGGCTGAACTGCCCTATTCCTGCAGGGCGGGCGTCTGCTCCACCTGCAAATGCCGGGTGATCGAGGGTGAGGTGGAAATGGACAGCAACTTCGCCCTGGAGGATTACGAGGTCAAGGCCGGCTATGTGCTCGCCTGCCAGGCCTACCCCCTCAGCGACCGGGTGGTGCTGGACTTCGACCAGCGGTGAGCCGTCGCCCAGGGCGAAACCAAGAACGATAACGAGAGCCGCCGCCCGGTGCAGGACGCGCTCCAGGAGAAGTCCCATGAACAACGCCCCCGTCCTGCAAAGCTTCATTGGCGGCCGCTGGATCGGCCAGCACGGTGCCCAGCCGTTGCGCAGCGCCGTGAATGGTCGACCGGTCGCCCATACCCACGAGGAACGCCTGGACTTCACCGAAGCCCTCCGGCATGGCCGCATCCAGGGGCAGCAGGCGCTGATGGCGCTGGATTTCCAGCAGCGCGCCCAGTGCCTCAAGGCCCTGGGGCTCTATCTGCTGGAACACAAGGAGCGCCTCTACGAGATCAGCCGCCACACCGGCGCAACCCGCGCGGACAGCTGGATCGATGTCGAGGGCGGCGCCAGCACCCTCTTCGCCTACGCCGGCCTCGGCCGCCGCGAGCTGCCCTCCGGCAACCTCATTCACGAAGGCCCGGCCTTCCCCCTGGGCAAGGCCGGGCATTTCGCCGGCACCCATATCCTGGTCCCCCGCGGGGGCCTGGCGGTGCATATCAATGCCTTCAACTTCCCCATCTGGGGCATGCTGGAGAAATTCGCACCCAGCTTTCTCGCCGCCGTGCCCTGCATCATCAAGCCGGCCACTGCTACCAGCTACGTGACCGAGGCGGCTGTGCGCCTGATGCAGGATTCCGGTCTGCTGCCCTCCGGCAGTCTGCAACTCATCATCGGCAGCACCGGCGACCTGCTGGATCAGCTGCAAGGCCAGGACGTGGTCACCTTCACCGGCTCGGCGGACACCGCTGCCCGGCTGCGGGTCACGCCCAACCTGATCCAGCGTTCGATCCCCTTCAACGCCGAGGCGGATTCGCTGAACTGCGCCATCCTCGCCCCTGACGTCACACCCGACGATGAGGAATTCGAGCTCTTCGTCCGCGAGGTAGCGCGCGAGATGACCGCCAAGGCCGGGCAGAAATGCACCGCCATTCGCCGCGCCATCGTCCCCAGCCAGCATCTCGATGCCGTGGCCGAACGCCTGAGCGCCCGCCTGGCCAAGCTGGTGATCGGCGATCCGGCGGTGGAAGGCGTGAAGATGGGCGCCCTGGCGTCCCACGCCCAACAAGCCGATGTGGCCGAGCGCGTGCAGGCCCTGCTCGCCTCCAGCGAGCTCATCCATGGCGCCCGCGACGGCTTCGAGCCCCGTGGCGACGGCGTGCGGGACGGCGCCTTCTTCGCCCCGACCCTGCTGCGCAGCCGCGATCCCCATGCCCCCGGCGGCGCCCATGACATCGAAGCCTTCGGTCCGGTCAGCACCCTGATGGGCTACGACGATCTGGACGAGGCCCTGGTACTGGCGGCCCGCGGCCAGGGCAGCCTGGTAGCCACCCTGGTCACCCGCGCGCCACAGATCGCCGCGCGGATGGCACCTACCATGGCCGCCCTGCATGGCCGCCTGCATATCCTTGATCGTGACGCCGCCGCCGAATCCACCGGCCACGGCTCCCCGCTGCCCATGCTCAAGCATGGTGGCCCTGGTCGCGCCGGTGGTGGTGAAGAGCTGGGCGGCCTGCGCGCGGTAAAGCACTATCTGCAACGCGCCGCAGTCCAGGGCTCCCCGACCATGCTCATGGGTATCACCGGCGAGTACGTTCGCGGCGCCGTCCTGCACGAAGGCGAGGTTCATCCCTTCCGCCGCCACTTCGATGACCTGCGGATCGGTGAATCCCTGCTTACCCATAGACGCACGGTGACCGAGGCCGATCTGGTCAACTTCGGCTGCCTGTCGGGGGATCACTTCTACATGCACTTCGATGAACTGGCCGCGCGGCAATCGCAATTCGGCAAGCGCATCGCCCATGGCTACTTCGTACTCTCCGCCGCGGCCGGGTTGTTCGTTTCTCCCGGCGTCGGCCCGGTGCTGGCCAACTACGGCCTGGACACCCTGCGCTTCGTCAATCCGGTCGGTATCGGCGACACCATCCAGGCCCGCCTCACCTGCAAGCGCAAGATCGACCAGGGCAAGCTGAGTCCTCTAGGTGAGCCCCAAGGCGTGGTCGCCTGGGATGTCGAGGTCACCAATCAGGACCAGGTGCTGGTGGCGAGCTACGACATCCTGACGCTGGTCGCGAAGCGCGCCTGACCTGGCGCCTGCCAGCTGAATTGTCAGCAGGCCTTTTCTAAAGGCACAAAAAAAGCTGCCCTAGGGCAGCTTCTCTTGCGTCGTTCGGGCAGTTCAGAGGACCCGGAACGACTTCTATATGGCGCAGCGGACGGGACTCGAACCCGCGACCCCCGGCGTGACAGGCCGGTATTCTAACCGACTGAACTACCGCTGCGCATTGCGTGTACCTTGCGGAACACTTCCCGAAGAGTTTGGTGGCTGATGACGGGATCGAACCGCCGACCCCCTGCGTGTGATGCAGGTGCTCTCCCAGCTGAGCTAATCAGCCATCCCCTTCGGGTGACGCGCATTCTGCTCGTAGCCCCTTGATCCGTCAAGGATTTTTCCAATTTATTTTTCTGCTCGCGACTATTCGACGTAGATCATCTTGCGCGTCATGCCGCCATCCAGGGTGATGGCTTCGCCACTGATGAAGCCGGCATTGCCACCCAGCAGCCAGGCCACGCACGCCGCCACGTCTTCCACCGTCCCCACCCGCCCAACCGGATGCTGCTCGTGGTCGGCGGCGGACAACGGCTCGGCGTCCCGGACATGGGAATCCCGTGCATCGATCCAGCCGGGACAGAGGGCGTTCACCCGCACCTCCGGCCCGAGGCTGATCGCCAGCGCATGGGTCAGCGCCAGTAACCCGCCCTTGCTGGCGGCATAGGCTTCGCTGTGCGGCTCGGATTGCTGAGCGCGAGTCGACGCGATGTTGACGATGGCGCCCTGCTGCTCGCGCAGATAGGGCGCGCAATGCTTGGCCATGAGCATGGGGCCGTCCAGATTCACCCCCAGCACCCGACGCCATTCGCCCAGTGCAAGGCTTTCCAGCGGCTGGCCTTGGGCGCTGGCGAGGCCGGCATTGTTGACCAGGGCATCCAGCCGCCCGAACTGGCCGATCACCTGGGCGACGGCGGACTCGACCTGGGTCTCGTCGGCCACGTCCACCGCCACGAACCAGGCACGATCACCCAGGGCAGCGGCCACCTTGGCGCCACGCTCCTGCTCGACGTCAGCCACCACCACACGCCAGCCCTCGGCCACCAGCCAGGCGGCAATGCCCAGACCAATGCCACGCGCCGCGCCCGTGACCAGGGCCACGCGCAGCTCTACCGGTGCGAAGGTCAGACTCATAGGGCCGCCAGTCCGCGAGCCAGGTCCTGCTGCAAATCACCGCGGTCCTCCAGACCGACGGCGATGCGGATCAGGCTGTCGCTGATCCCGGCGCTGGCCCGCTCGGCCGGCGACAGCCGCCCGTGGGAAGTGGTGGCCGGGTGGGCGATGGTGGTCTTGGTATCGCCCAGGTTGGTGGTGATGGAAATCATCCGGGTGGCATCGATGAAGCGCCAGGCAGCATCACGCCCACCCGCTACCTCGAAGCTCACCACGGCGCCAAAGGCCGTTTGCTGGCGGCAGGCCAGCTCATGCTGCGGATGGCTTTGCAGGCCGGCGTAGTGAACACGCTCGATACCGGGCTGCGCTTCCAGCCAGCGCGCCAGTTCCAGCGCGGTCTGGCTGTGCGCCTGCATGCGGATCTTCAGTGTCTCCAGCCCCTTGAGGAACAGCCAGGCATTGAAGGGACTCAAGGTCGGCCCGGCGGTGCGCAGGAAGCCCACCACCTCCTTCATCTGCTCGGCCCGGCCAGCGACCACGCCGCCCATGCCACGGCCCTGGCCGTCGATGTACTTGGTCGCCGAATGGATGACGATGTCCGCGCCCAGCGCAAGCGGCTTTTGCAGCGCCGGGGTGCAGAAGCAGTTGTCGACCGACAGCAGCGCACCCTGGGCGTGGGCAATCTCGGCCAGGCCGGCGATGTCCACCAGCTCGGCCAGTGGATTGGACGGCGACTCGACGAAGAACAGCCGGGTGTTGGGCTTGCAAGCCACCCGCCAGGCGTCCAGGTCCGCCAATGGCGGGTAGTCCACCTCGATGCCGAAGCGCTTGAAGTACTTCTCGAACAGACTGATGGTGGAGCCGAACACGCTGCGCGAGACCAGCACGTGGTCGCCAGCGCTGCACAGGCTCATCACCATGGCCAGGATGGCCGACATGCCCGAGGCGGTCGCGACGGCCTGCTCCGCCCCTTCCAGCGCCGCGATGCGGGTTTCGAAGGTACGGACCGTGGGATTGGTATAGCGCGAATAGACATTGCCCGGCACTTCGCCGGCAAAGCGCGCCGCCGCATCCGCGGCGGTACGGAACACGTAGCTGCTGGTCAGGAACAGGGCTTCGCCGTGCTCACCTTCCGGCGAGCGCTGCTGCCCTGCCCGCACCGCCAAGGTCTCGAAGGCCGCGCCTTCGAGATCACTGTCCAGGCGTCCGGCATCCCAGTCTTGGCTCATGTGCAGCTCCTTAGTCGTTGTAGAGATCGATGATGGCGCTGACCGCCTGGTGCTTGACCTTGGCCGAGTCGTTGCGCGCCTGTTCGATCCGGTTCAGATAGGCGGCATCGATGTCGCCGGTGATGTACTCGCCATCGAACACCGCGCAATCGAACTGCTCGACCTTGGGTGCCTTGCGGGTCCGTACGGCCTCCTGCAGGTCCTGCAGGTCCTGGTAGATCAGCCAGTCGGCGCCGATCAGTTCACCGACTTCCTCGGTGGTACGACCATGGGCGATCAACTCGTGGACGCTGGGCATGTCGATGCCGTAGACGTTGGGGAAGCGCACTGCCGGGGCGGCCGAGCAGAAGTAGACCTTCTTCGCGCCCGCCTCGCGGGCCATCTGGATGATCTGCTTGCAGGTGGTGCCGCGGACGATGGAGTCGTCCACCAGCATCACGTTCTTGCCGCGGAATTCCAGCTCGATGGCATTGAGCTTCTGGCGTACCGATTTCTTGCGCGCGGCCTGGCCGGGCATGATGAAGGTACGGCCGATGTAGCGATTCTTGACGAAGCCCTCGCGGAACTTGACGCCCAGGTGGTTCGCCAGTTCCAAGGCCGCGGTGCGGCTGGTGTCCGGGATCGGGATGACCACGTCGATGCCGTGATCCGGACGCTCGCGCTGGATCTTCTCGGCGAGTTTTTCGCCCATGCGCAGGCGGGCCTTGTAGACCGAGATGCCATCGATGATGGAATCCGGGCGGGCCAGGTAGACGTGTTCGAAGATGCAGGGCGCGTACTGCGGATTCTGCGCGCACTGACGGGTGTAGAGCCGGCCGTCTTCGGTGATGTACACGGCTTCGCCCGGCTCCAGGTCGCGGATCAGGGTAAAGCCGAGCACGTCGAGGGCGACGCTTTCGGAAGCGATCATGTATTCCACGCCGTATTCGGTGTGGCGCTGGCCGAAGACGATGGGACGAATGGCGTTGGGATCGCGGAAGCCGACGATGCCGTAGCCGGTGATCATGGCCACCACGGCGTAACCGCCACGGCAGCGCTCATGGACTTCGGATACGGCGGCGAAGACGTCGTCCTCGGTCGGCTGCAGCTTGTTGCGCACCGCCAGTTCGTGGGCGAAGACGTTGAGCAGCACCTCGGAATCGGAGGTAGTGTTCACGTGGCGCAGATCGGACTCGTAGATCTCGCGGGACAGCTGCTCGACGTTGGTCAGGTTGCCGTTGTGCGCAAGGGTGATGCCATAGGGCGA
The DNA here is from genome assembly GCF_965111925.1 of Pseudomonas sp. Marseille-Q7302. Taxonomy (NCBI): domain Bacteria; kingdom Pseudomonadati; phylum Pseudomonadota; class Gammaproteobacteria; order Pseudomonadales; family Pseudomonadaceae; genus Pseudomonas; species Pseudomonas sp. Marseille-Q7302. The sequence goes on from NZ_CBCOPK010000001.1 coordinate 2,800,015, forward strand.
GTTCACGTAGAACGGCTGCGCCTCGGCGGAGCTGGAACTGCCGGCCGTGGGATAGCGCACGTGACCGATACCCATGTGGCCGATCAGGTGCTGCATGTGTCGTTGCTGGAAGACGTCGCGAACCAGGCCGTTGTCCTTGCGCAAGTAGAGTTTACCGTCCCGACTGGTCACGATACCGGCGGCATCCTGACCGCGATGTTGAAGGACGGTGAGCGCGTCGTATAGCGACTGGTTGACGTTCGTCTTGCCCACGATACCTACGATGCCACACATGTGACGCGACCCCACTGTTTCAAGTGATGCGACGGCGAACCATCGCAGGATGACCCCGGCAGAGCGAGGCCTGGAAAACGGTTCACGGGGCCTTGGGCCCCAGCTGTGGCAGCAGTTGCAAGCTCGGCATGGGCGTCGCGCCCAGCCATTGACCGGCAAAGCCCAACAGCAGATTCTTCGACCAATCGGCTACCAGTAGAAAATGCGGCACCAGCACCGACTGCTGCCACCAGCCGTCCTGCTGGACCGGCCCCAGGCTCAACAGGCCCACGGCTACGGTGATCAACAGGGCGCCCCGCGCGGCGCCGAACGCCATGCCGAGAAAGCGATCGGTGCCCGACAGTCCGGTGACGCGGATCAATTCGCCAAGCAAGAAGCTCACCAGGGCGCCGACGAGCAGCGTCAGCACGAAGAGAATGACACAGGCGGCGATCACCCGTCCGGAAGGCACCTGAATATAGTCCACCAGGTAGGTGGAAAGCGCCCCGCCGAATACCCAGGCTACCCCACCGGCAACGATCCAGGTGGCCAGTGACAGCGCTTCCTTGACGAAGCCGCGCCTGAGGCTGATCAGGCAGGAAACGATGACAACGGCGACGATCGCCCAGTCCACCCAGGTGAAGCCCACGGCAAGGTCCACTAACAAAAAGGCTCTGCATTCTAGCAGAGCCTTGTGACCGGGTTAACCGCGCTCTGGCTGAAAGCGTACGACGAAGCCCTTGACGCCATTCTGCTTGTTGAGCTGATCGCGCAGGCGATCCGCCTCGCTGCGCTCGATCACCGGCCCGACGAAGACGCGATTCATGCCGTCGGCGGTCCGTACATAGGCGTTGTAGCCCTGGCTGCGCAGCTTGGCCTGCAGCGCATCGGCACTGGGCCGGGACGACAGGCTGGCCAGCTGGACCGACCAGCTGTTCGGTAGGTTGGCCGCGCCCAGGCGCGAGTCCGGCTTGGCAGCCGGTGCCGGGGTAGCGACCGGAGCGGCAGGGGCGCTGGCGGCAGGCGCCTTGGCGACCGGAGCGGCAGGTGCAGCCTGGGGTTGCGGCGGCGCCGTTACCGGAGCGTTCTGTGCCGGCGCCTGACCGGAGGTACCGGCGATAGGCGTCTGCGGCTTGCCGAGCGGCTTCGCCGGCTCGTCGGGGACCACCACCACCGGCGGTGCCTCAGGCGTCTGCGCCGGCTGTACCTCGGTGCTGGGCACGGTGGGCGCCGCCGGCTGAGGCGGTGCCTCGACCACCACCTTGCGAGCGTCATCCTGGCGATTGAAGAGCATGGGTACGAAAATGATGATCAGCGCCAGCAGCACCAGCGCTCCGATGACTCGTTGCTTGAGCATGGGTTATGCCTCCGCGGATTCGGATGGGGAAGAAAGCTGCGCGACGACCTCGGCAACGCTGTAGAAGGAGCCGAACACGACCACCTCGTCGGCCGCCGCACTGGCCGCCAGTTGCGCCTCGAAGGCGGCCAGCAGCGAGGCATGGACCTCGGCCTGGGCGCCGCGTGCGGTCAGGATGCCCGCCACCTCGGCGCCATCGCGACTGCGTCCGGTCGGCAACGTGGCCACCGCCCAGCTGGCGAAGAGCCCTTCCAGCGGTGCCAGGATCCCGTCCAGGTCCTTGTCCGCCAGCACGCCAAATACCGCCCGACGCACGCCGGCGATCGGCTTCATTGCCAGGCGGCGGGCCAGGTACTCGGCCGCATGCGGATTGTGCGCCACGTCCAGCAGGATGTGACGCGCCTCCCCTGCCCGCTCAACCTGCCGACGATCCAGCCGACCGGTCATACGGGTGGCCAGCAAGGCGGCAGCGATCTGCTCAGGGAGCCAGGGCTGGTCGAGCAAGGCATAGGCCTGTAGCGCCAGTGCCGCGTTCTCCATGGGCAAATCGAGCAACGGCAAGCCAGGCAGGAGCCGCTCGTTGCCCTGGGCATCCCGACCGCGCCAGAACCAGCTAGCGCTCTCGATCTGCAGGTCGAAGGCTTCGCCACGTTGCAGCAGCGGTGCTCCCAGCCGCTCGGCAGCCTCGGCCAGCTCCGCCGGAGGCTGCACGTCACCACAGAGAGCCGGTTTGCCGGCGCGGAAGATGCCGGCCTTTTCCACAGCGACGCTTTCGCGGGTGTCGCCCAACCATTCGGCGTGATCCAGGCCAATGCTGGTGACCAAGGCCAGATCGGCGTCGATCAGGTTCACCGCGTCCAGGCGGCCACCCAGACCGACCTCGAGGACGGCGACGTCCAGGTCGGCGCGTTCGAACAGCCAGAAGGCCGCCAGAGTGCCCACCTCGAAATAGGTCAGGCTGATCTCGCCACGGGCGGCTTCCACCGCGGCGAAGGCGGTGCAGAGCTCGCTATCGCTGGCAAGAGTGCCATCCACATCGACGCGCTCGTTGTAGCGCACCAGATGGGGCGACGCATAGACGCCCACCCGCTGCCCGCTGGCGCGCAGCAGGCTGGCCAGAAAGGCACAGGTAGAGCCCTTGCCGTTGGTGCCGGTCACGGTCACCACCCGCGGGGCCGGCCGGGTCAGTCCCAGCCGCTGCGCGACCTCGCGCACCCGGTCCAGGCCCATGTCGATCGCCGAGGGATGCAGCTGCTCGAGATAGGCCAGCCACTGCGCGAGGCTGCGCGAAGCCATCAGGCCGCCGGAACCGGCTGGTGCTGGAAGGTCGCCAGTAACCGCGCCAGGCGGTCACGCAGCTCCTTGCGCGACACGATGAGGTCGACGGCGCCGTGGTCCAGGAGGAACTCACTGCGCTGGAAACCTTCCGGCAGCTTTTCACGCACGGTCTGCTCGATCACGCGCGGACCGGCGAAGCCGATCAGCGCCTTGGGCTCGGCGACGATGACGTCACCCAGCATCGCCAGACTGGCGGAGACACCACCGTAGACCGGATCGGTCAGCACGGAGATGAAGGGAATGCCCTCTTCGCGCAAGCGTGCCAGCACCGCGGAGGTCTTGGCCATCTGCATCAAGGAGATCAGGGCTTCCTGCATCCGCGCACCACCGGAGGCGGAGAAGCAGATCAGCGGGCAGCGCTGTTCCAGGGCCACATTGGCCGCGCGCACGAAGCGCTCGCCGACCACGGCGCCCATGGAGCCGCCCATGAAGGAGAATTCGAAGGCACAGACCGCCACCGGCATGCCCTTGAGGGTGCCACGCATGGAGATCAGAGCATCTTTCTCGCCGGTTTCCTTCTGCGCTGCGGTGAAGCGATCCTTGTACTTCTTGCTGTCGCGGAATTTCAGCCGATCTACCGGCTCCAGCTCGGTACCCAATTCCTCACGACCTTCGGCGTCGAGGAAGATGTCCAGGCGGCGACGCGCATTGATACGCATGTGGTGACCGCACTTCAGGCACACGTCCAGGTTCTTTTCCAGCTCCGGACGGTAGAGGACCGCTTCGCAGGCCGGACACTTGTGCCAAAGACCTTCCGGCACCGAACTGCGCTTCACCTCGGACCGCATGATGGAAGGAATCAGTTTGTCGACCAGCCAATTGCTCATGCATCTCTCTCCACTTGCATGGGCTCCCAGCGCGGCCTAGGCCACGCCTTCCTTGAGCATCTAATAGGTTCGGCAACGCCCGCTACGTCCCGGGCCGCTACCCTCTTGTCTCATGCCGCCTCCAAGGGAGCCGGACTTCAGCCCCGCGCGAGGCGGGCCTGTCGAATATGTCGCAGGTGTGGACGGCCATCGGCCCACGAGGGTCACATCAGGCGACCGGCGCACCCCGCACAGCGGCGATGAAGCGCGCGATCTCGGCAGCATCCTTGATGCCCTTGGCCTGCTCTACGCCGCCGCTCACGTCCACGCCATAGGGCCGGGATGCGGCGATGGCCGTGGCGACGTTGTCCGCGTCCAGCCCACCCGCCACGATCAATGGCAGCGAGAGGTCAGCAGGCACGCGCGTCCAATCGAACGCCTGGCCGGTACCTCCGGGTACGCCAGCGACATAGGTATCGAGCAACAGACCGCGGGCGTCCGCATAGTCCCGGGCGATGCCGGCAAGGTCGATGTCCTCGCGCATGCGCAGGGCTTTGATATAGGGACGGCGATAACGGGCACACTGGGCCGGCGACTCGTCGCCGTGGAATTGCAGGAGATCCAGGGGCACGGCATCCAGCGTCTCTTCGATCTCGCAGGGCGAGGCATCGACGAACAGCCCCACACTGGTCACGAAGGGCGGCAGCGCCGCGACGATCTGCCGTGCCTGAGCGGCCGTGACCGCCCGCGGGCTGCGCGCATAGAACACCAGGCCGATGGCATCGGCACCGGCTGCCGCAGCCGCCAGCGCATCCTCGACCCGGGTGATGCCGCAGATCTTCACTCGAACGTTAGCCAAACCGGAATGACCTCGTTCCAAATCGATGGATGTTAGCAGACCACCTGCCCAGCGTCAGCCTTGGGGGTCATCCAGCTCGGGGATATGCCCCAGGAACAACGGACCCAGCGGCCGCTTCGGTACGGGCGTGCTTTCGGGATATTCGGCGTCCACCAGGTAGAGGCCGTAGGGATGGGCCGTAACGCCGCCCAGGCGCCGCTCACGCGCGGCCAGGACCTCGGCGACCCATTCCACCGGCCGCTCGCCACAGCCCACCGCCATCAGCACCCCGGCGATGTTGCGCACCATATGATGCAGGAAGGCATTGGCGCGGATGTCCAGCACGATCAGCCGTCCGCTCTGCCAGAGACGCAGATGGTGGATCGTCTTGATCGCCGACTTGGCCTGGCAGGCCTTGGCGCGAAAGGAGGTGAAATCGTGCGTACCGAGCAGCACCTGGGCGGCTTCACGCATCGGTTCGATCCGCAACGGCCGATGATTCCAGGTGACCTCTTCGGCCAGGTGGGCAGGCCGGATCGGATCGTTGTAGATCACATAGCGGTAACGCCGCGCCATGGCGCTGAAACGGGCATGGAATTCATTGCTGACCGGCTTGACCCAGGTGACGCTGATGTCGGACGGCAGATTGGCGTTGGTGCCCATCACCCAGGCCTTGAGCGGTCGAGCGACAGGGGATTCGAAATGCACCACCTGGCCGGTAGCATGCACCCCGCAATCGGTCCGCCCCGCGCAGTGCAGGGCGATAGGTGCCGCGGCGACCTCGGACAAGGCGTCTTCCAGCGTCTCCTGAACGGAGCGCACACCGGGTTGCTGGCGCTGCCAGCCGCGATAGCGAGCACCCTTGTACTCGACGCCAAGCGCGATGCGTTGCGGGGGAACGATGATGGTGGGATCTAGAAAATCCAAGGCGGCGGCCAGGTAAAAAAAGGGGTGGCAGCTTATAGCGCCTCCCCTCCTCTGCCAAGCCCGGCCGGCGTCAGCTGAGCTGGGCGATGATCGCCCGTGCTTCCTGCTGCTGCCCGGCATTCCCCTCGGCCAGTACCTCGTCGAGGATGTCCCGGGCACCCTCGGGATCGCCCATGTCGATGTAGGCACGCGCCAGATCCAGCTTGGTAGCGGTCTCGTCTTCGCCGGACAGGAAATCGAAGTCGTCCAGACCATCTTCCTTCGACGACCCGCTGGTGGTTTCCGCATCGAACTGACGCGAAGCCTCCTGCAGGCGTGCGGCGAACTCCTCGTCGCTCTCACGCTTGGCCGCAGGCTGCTCCTCGAAGTCGGCGAGATCGAAGTGCGCCGGCAACTCGGCATCGGCGGCCGGCTCCTCCGGCGTGGTCAGCGGCTCATCGAATGCCGCGGTGCTCGGTGCCTCGTCGCTTGCCAGGTCGCCCTGCCGCTCGAACTCGCTGAAGTCGAGGGCGAAGTCGTCATCCTTGGCCGCCGGGGTGGTACCGGGAGCAGCAGCGGGTTCAGGATCGAAGTTGAGATCGAAGTCGAAGTCGTCCCGGGAGTCGGCTGCGTTGGCCTTGGCTTCGGCAAAGGCTTCGCCGAACAGCGGCTCTTCGGCCGGGCCGGCAGGCTGGGTCGCATGATTATCTTCGGTGCCGAAGTCATCCAGGGACAGGTCGAAGTCCTGGCTGTCCTCGGTCGCCGAGAAACCCTGATCCCGGGCCTGTTCTTCGCTCAACTCATGAGCGGCGGCCAGGGCCGCAGCGCCGACCGCCGCGGAGGCCACGGCCACGGTAGCCATGGCCGGATAGCGTGACTTCAGGTGCTCGACCTCTGGCTGGGCACCGCCGATCTCCTTGAGCTCACGCTCCTCGCGCTGGAAACCGTCCTTGTCACCCATCTCGGCATAGACTTCCATGAGTTTGAGGCGCAGATCGGCGCGATGAGGCTCCTGGTCGCTGGCTTTCTTGAGCACCTCAGCCGCCTGGCTGAAACGGCCGTAGGCCATGTAGATGTCCGCCTGCCCCAGGGCATCGTCCTGGGCGTCGGCGTCGCGGGAGGTATCCTGGCCGGCCTGGCTCAGTTCCAGGCCCGCGAGGCCGTGGTGGTCGCCCAGCTCGGGATCGGCATCGAAGACGGTATCGGGACGCGCCGCTTCGGCCTCCCGCTCGCGCTCGGCCTCCTTCACCGCATTGCGGCGCGAGTTGATCATCAGCAGCACCAGCAGAGCCAGCAGTGCGCTGCCACCGATGATGCCCAGCCACAGCGGGTTGCTGAGAATCTCGTCAAGGAAGCTGTTGGTCGCTTCGGTAGGCTCGGTCGCCGGACTGCTTGGGGTGACCGGAATGACCTTGGGCTCGTTGGCACTCGCCGCGGGCGGCGCGTTACCGGTAGCGGCTTCGCTGGCCGGCGGCGTGGCGGGTTGAGCCGGTGCAGCCTCGGCCGGCGGCGTAGCAGGCGCGGTCGCCGCCGGATCCTGAGGCACTGGCGTGTTGGGGTTTTCGGCGGGAGCAGGCGTGCCTGGGACCGCCGTCTCAGGCGTGGCCTGCGCGGCGGGCTGACCCGCCGCCTGCGGATTGGCCATGTTGGCCTGCATCCGGGCCAGCTGGGCGTCCTTGAGCTGCATGATCTTCTGCAGCTTGTCGAGCTGCGACTGCAGATCGCCCAGACGACTCTTGAGTTCTTCATTCTCGCGCCGGGTGGTGTCCAGGCTTTCCTGGGTCACCGCCAGCTTGTCGGCGAGGGCCTGATCACTGCCCTTTCCACCTGCGGAGTCGCCTCCGCGGCTGGACGACTGGCCAGAGAGCAGCTTGAGGTTGTCCTTGGGTGCGGCGGTCGCCGGCGCCTCGTTTCCACTCGGCTGGGCGGAGGCATCCACCTGCCGACGCGGCGTACCGGTCGGAGCACTGTCGCCACCCTGCCTCCAGGCCCGGGTCTGACGCGCGATCTCCGCTACGGCTTCGCGCTGGGGACGTGCTCCAGCCTGTGCCTGATCGGGCAGGCGCAGCACCTGGCCGCTCTTCATGAGGTTGATGTTGCGATCGATGAAGGCGTTGGGGTTCAAATCCTGAATCGCCAGCATGGTCTGATCGACGCTGACAGTGGACGCCGGGCGATTGCGCGCCGCCACTTCCCAAAGGGTGTCACGCGGCTCGGTGGTGTAGGTACCAGGCGTCTGGGTCGCGCTCGGCGCTGGCGCGGCGGGCGGCGTGGCCGGACGCGGGGCGTTCGACGTGGTGTTGCGTGCACGCGGCGTGCCCGGAACCTGGGGGGCGAAGGGCGCTGCCGCAGCCTGGGGGGTGTAGAGCGGCGGATCCAACAGCACCGTGTACTCGCGGAGGATACGCCCGCTTGGCCAATTCACCTCGAGCAGGAAGTTCAGATAGGGCTCGCGCACCGGGCGCGCCGACGTCACGCGAATGACGGTCCGCCCATTGCGCACTTCCGGCGCGAACTTGAGATCGTTGAGGAAGAAGGCACGGTCGACGCCGGCCTTGCCGAAGTCCTCGGCGGACGCGAGGTTGGGTCGCAGGTCGGCGGTGCCAAGATCACGCAGGTCCGACAGATCGATGGTGGCATCGAAGGGCTGATTGAGCGCGGAGTTGAGATGGATCTCCCCCAGGCTGAGGGCCTGGGCCGCGCCAGACATCAAGGCGCTCGCCGCTGCAATTGCCCGCACCAGTTTCTGAACTCGAACCATGACCGTCCCTTTTTAGAAGCTGTCGATCGCGCCACCGTGCGGGCGCCTGTGTCCATCGCTGCGTGCCACGTCTACTGCCCTTTCGCTCAAGCCAAAAGGGCGAAGCATTTCACGAAGTATCTTTTAGGCCGACTGTTTAAGCAACAATTCGGCCAGCTGAACGGCCGTGAGCGCCGACAATCTGACGTTGTCCGCCACCAACCAGCACTCCAGCCGCCGCGCATCCCGCGGATGCAGCCTTACCCGTCCCACCAGCACCTCTTCGCGCCCCAGGGCATCGCCCACCGCCGACGGACAGTCAACGTCTTCGTCGAGTGCCAGCCCGGGCTCATCACCCAGCGCTTCCAGCACCTGCTCCAGCTGCCAGGCTTCCCTACCCCGCAGACTCAGCGCCAGGCTGTCGCCAAAGAATACGGGCGCCTGTACGGCAGTGACGTCCAGTACCGGCAAGGTCTCGCCCAGCACCTGCTGACATTCGTCCAGCAGGCGATGTTCCTGGGCAGTATAGCCACCCACAGCGGGAGCACCGGTGCGACCGAGCAGATTGAAGGCCAGCTGGCCTTCGAACAGCCGGGCCTCGACGGGCCGACCATTGAGCAGTTCGGTGGCCTGCCGCGCCAACTCCTCGACACCGCCACGGCCGGCGCCGGACGCGGCCAGGCAGGCGGTCAGGGACGCATCGCTGAGCGTATTGAAGCGAGCCAGCACGGCTGCCACGCTGGCAGCGGCCTGTGCCGCCGCGAGCGGTACGCCAAGCCAGGCGGCAGCGGGAAGGCTATCGAGCGTCTCGCCATTGATGCGCGGCAGTACGGACGCCGCGGCGGAGGCACCGCTGAGGTCCAGTACGGCGCAACCAGCGGCGGCCAGTTGTGGCCTCAGGGTTTCCACCACGGCTGCCGGCACCGCGAGGATGACAAGGCCGACCTGAGCGAAATCGAAACCTTCGAGACCGGCGACGCGCAGATTGCTGCCTCGGAAGGGCAGATTCTGACCCGCCGATTCACCGCTGGCGAGCAGGTGCAGCCTGCCGAGCGGCACGTCACGTTCGTCGAGGAGCTCACGAATGGCTTCGCCATAGGCACTGGTGGCGCCGATGAGGGCGATATCTCTGGCAGTCATGATAGGACGGTCCGCAACGAAAGAGGGCCGCACTTTACTGGCGGCCCTCCTCTATAGGCAAACGTTTAACCGTCGGCTCACTGCTCGAGCAGGATCCGCAACATGCGGCGCAACGGCTCCGCGGCGCCCCACAGCAGCTGGTCGCCCACGGTGAAGGCGCCCAGGTACTGGGAGCCCATGTTCAGTTTGCGCAGGCGGCCAACCGGTACGCTCAAGGTGCCGGTAACGGCAGCCGGGGTCAGGTCGCGCATGCTGACGTCGCGGTTATTCGGCACCAGCTTGACCCAGGGATTGTGCTGGCTGATCAGACCATGGATGTCGGACAGCGGCACGTCCTTGTTCAGCTTGATGGTCAGCGCCTGGCTGTGGCAACGCATGGCGCCGATGCGCACGCAGATGCCATCCACGGGAATGGGATTCTTGAAACGTCCGAGAATCTTGTTGGTCTCGGCCTGGGCCTTCCATTCCTCGCGGCTTTGGCCGTTGGGCAGTTCCTTGTCGATCCAAGGGATCAGGCTGCCGGCCAGCGGGACGCCGAACTGCTCGGTGGGGAAGGCCTCGCTGCGCAGGGTCTCGGCGACCTGACGGTCGATGTCGAGGATGGCGCTGGCCGGGTCGGCCAGGCTGTCGGCGACGGCGGCGTGGGTCGCGCCCATCTGGCGAATCAGTTCGCGCATGTTCTGGGCACCGGCACCGGACGCGGCCTGGTAGGTCATGGCGCTCATCCAGTCTACCAGACCGGCTTCGAACAGCCCGCCCAGGGCCATCAGCATCAGGCTGACGGTGCAGTTGCCGCCGATGAAGTCCTTGCGGCCATCGGCCAGGGCCTGGTCGATGACGCGACGGTTGACCGGGTCCAGCACGATGACGGCGTCATCCTGCATGCGCAGGCTGGAAGCCGCATCGATCCAGTAGCCTTTCCAACCGGCCTGGCGCAGCTTAGGGAACACCTCGCTGGTGTAGTCGCCGCCCTGGCAGGTGAGGATGACGTCGAGGGTCTTGAGCTCGTCGATGCTGTAGGCATCCTTGAGCGGCGCCACGCCCTTGCCAATGGCAGGGCCTTCACCGCCAACATTGGAGGTGGTGAAGAACACCGGCTCGATCAAGTCGAAATCCCGCTCTTCGAGCATGCGCTGCATGAGCACGGAGCCCACCATGCCACGCCAACCGATCAGACCTACACGTTTCATCGCTACTGCACCTTTATTGTCTTGAGGACGGCCGCCTCCCCTGGCGGCCGATCAGATTAACGCCTTGCGAGGGCGGCGACCACTGCTTCGCCCATCTCGCGGGTACCGACCCGCTGCTTGCCTTCCGACCAGATGTCGCCGGTCCGCAGCCCCTGGTCTAGCACCTGGCCCACCGCCGCCTCGATGGCCTCGGCCGCCACGGCGGCGCCAAAGGTGTATCTGAGCATCATGGCCACCGAAAGGATGGTCGCGAGGGGGTTGGCCACGCCCTGGCCGGCGATGTCGGGCGCCGAGCCGTGGCAGGGTTCGTACATGCCCTTGTTGTGGGCGTCCAGGGACGCCGAGGGCAGCATGCCGATGGAGCCGGTCAGCATCGAGGCTTCGTCGGAGAGGATGTCGCCGAACATGTTGTCGGTGACGATCACATCGAACTGCTTGGGCGCGCGCACCAGCTGCATGGCAGCGTTGTCGACGTACATGTGGCTGAGTTCGACGTCCGGATAGTCCTTGGCCACCTCCTCCACCACTTCTCGCCACAGGCGGCTGGATTCGAGGACGTTGGCCTTGTCCACCGAGCACAGCTTCTTACCGCGCAGGCGCGCCATGTCGAAGCCGACACGGGCGATGCGGCGGATCTCGCCTTCGCTGTACGGCAGGGTATCGAAGGCCTGGCGTTCGCCGTTCTCCAGCACCCGGGTCTCGCGCGGCGAGCCGAAGTAGATGCCGCCGGTCAGCTCGCGGACGATGAGAATGTCCAGGCCGGAGACCACTTCCGGCTTGAGGGTCGAGGCCTCGGCCAGCTGCGGGTAGAGAATGGCTGGACGCAGGTTGCCGAACAGACCCAGGGCGGAACGGATCTTCAGCAGACCGCGCTCGGGGCGGATGTCACGCTCGAGCTTGTCCCACTTGGGGCCACCCACGGCGCCCAGCAGCACGGCAGCGGCGGCGCGGGCGCGCTCCAGGGTCTCATCGGCCAGGGGAACGCCGTAGCGGTCGATGGCCGCACCGCCCAGGTCGTCGTGGACCAGCTCGAAGCCCAGCTCATGATCGCGGTTGACCGTTTCCAGCACCTTGACCGCTTCGGCCATGATTTCCGGACCGATACCGTCGCCCGGCAGGATGAGGATCTGCTTGCTCATTGTCTTTTCCTGTCTCACATCAGATGGGCTGGGCCCAGAGAACCATGACGTCGACGCTGAAGGAGCCGTCGCGGTCGATTTCGAAATATTGGCGCACTTCCTGGCCGATCTTGCTCTGCAGGCTGCGGATGGCCTGGCACTGCGGCTCGGGGGTACGCATGCGCTCGGTCCAGCTGGCGAAGTCCAGGCGCAGGCGCTGGCGGCGGCAGCGGGTCACGCCCAGGCGCGCCATGTCCAGCAGGCGATGCCACTCGGCGAAGGAGTAGTCACGCACGTGACTGATGTCGCGCAGGATCTCCACCGTCTGCAGATAGGTATCCAGGCGCGGGTTGGCCGGCGAGATCACGTCGATGATGGCCATCTCGCCGCCATGGCGCAGCACCCGGCGCACTTCGCGCAGGGCGGCGCCGATGTCGCGCCAATGGTGCGCCGAATAGCGGCTGAAGACGAAGTCGAAGCTGGCATCGCCGAAGGGCAGATGCTCGGCCATGCCGGGTTGGACGCTGATGTTGTCCAGGCCCTGCTCGGCCGCGGTGCGCTTGACCACCGACAGCATTTCCTCGGCCAGATCCAGGGCAACCACCTGCCCGGCCACCGGCGCCACGTTGTAGCTCACGTGACCGCCACCGCACCCGAGATCAAGCACCTTGGCGCCTTCTCGCTGCGCCACCGCCTCGCGCAACTCGGCGAGTTCGGCGCCCTGGGCATGGACGGCGCTGGTCAGGTAGGCCTCGGCGGTGGCGCCGAATTGCTGCTGTACGTGTTGCTCGTGTTCACCGCTCATGGAGCCTCCGGAAAGAGCGCCGACCCCGAGGGCCGGCGACTGGGTTCAGGCGCTGGGGAACATCCAGGGACTGCTCTGGCGATAGCGGGCTTCGAAACTCCCGATGGCGTCGGCATCCTGCAGGGTCAGGCCGATGTCGTCCAGGCCGTTGAGCAGGCAGTGCTTGCGGAAGGCATCGATCTCGAAGGGCAGCGCCACGCCGTCGGGACGGCGCACGGTCTGGCTTTCGAGATCGACCACCAGCTGGTAGCCCTCATGGGCCTCGACCTGACGAAACAGCTCCTCCACCTCGGCATCGCTGAGGATGATCGGCAGCAGGCCGTTCTTGAAACTGTTGTTGAAGAAGATGTCGGCGAAGCTCGGCGCGATCACCGAGCGAAAGCCGTAGCCATCCAGCGCCCAGGGCGCGTGCTCGCGACTGGAACCGCAACCGAAGTTCTCCCGCGCCAGCAGGATGCTGGCGCCCTGGTAGCGTGGCTGGTTGAGCACGAAGTCAGGGTTGAGCGGGCGCTTGCTGTTGTCCTGGCCGGGCTGGCCGACGTCCAGGTAACGCCACTCGTCGAACAGGTTCGGGCCGAAGCCGGTGCGCTTGATCGACTTCAGGAATTGCTTGGGAATGATCTGGTCGGTGTCGACGTTGGCGCGATCCAGGGGAGCGACCAAACCGTTGTGCTGGGTAAAGGCTTGCATGGTTAGGCTCCTCAGGCGTTGGCGAAGTCGCGGACGTCGACGAAACGACCGGCGATGGCAGCAGCGGCGGCCATCGCCGGGCTCACCAGGTGGGTACGGCCACCGGCACCCTGGCGGCCTTCGAAGTTGCGGTTGGAGGTGGAGGCGCAGTGCTCGCCACTCTCCAGGCGGTCGGCGTTCATCGCCAGGCACATGGAGCAACCCGGCTCGCGCCATTCGAAACCGGCTTCGATGAATACCTTGTCCAGGCCTTCACGCTCGGCTTGCGCCTTGACCAGACCAGAGCCCGGTACCACCAGCGCCTGCTTGAGGGTCGCGGCGACCTTGCGGCCCTTGGCTACGGCGGCAGCGGCGCGCAGGTCCTCGATACGGGAGTTGGTGCAGGAGCCGATGAAGACGCGATCCAGCACGATGTCGGTGATCGGCTGGTTGGCCTTGAGACCCATGTACTTCAGGGCGCGTTCGATGGAACCGCGCTTGACCGGATCGGCTTCGCGGGTCGGATCCGGCACCTGCTGGTCGACGGCCAGGACCATCTCGGGCGAGGTGCCCCAGCTGACCTGCGGCTTGATCTGGGCGGCGTCGAGCTCGACCACGGTATCGAAGTGGGCATCGGCATCGGACACCAGGCCACGCCACTCGGCCACGGCAGCTTCCCAGACGGCACCAGTGGGCGCGAAGGGACGACCCTCGACGTAGTCGATGGTGGTCTGGTCCACCGCCACCATGCCAACCCGGGCACCGGCCTCGATGGACATGTTGCAGATGGTCATGCGGCCTTCCATGGACAGGGCGCGGATGGCGCTGCCGGCGAATTCGATGGCATGGCCATTACCGCCCGCGGTGCCGATCTTGCCGATGATGGCGAGGACGATGTCCTTGGCGGTGACGCCGAAGGGCAAGTCGCCTTCCACCTTAACCAGCATGTTCTTCATCTTCTTGGCCACCAGGCACTGGGTGGCGAGCACGTGCTCGACCTCGGAGGTGCCGATGCCATGGGCCAGGGCGGCGAAGGCGCCGTTGGTGGAGGTGTGGGAGTCACCGCAGACCACGGTCATGCCGGGCAGGACGGCGCCCTGCTCCGGGCCGATCACGTGGACGATGCCCTGGCGGACGTCGTTCATCTTGAATTGGGTGACGCCGAAGTCGTCGCAGTTCTCGTCCAGGGTGCGGACCTGGATGCGCGAAATCTCGTCCTTGATGGAGTCGAGGCCTTCCTTGCGATCGGGAGTCGTCGGCACGTTGTGGTCGGGGGTCGCCAGGTTGGCGTCCAGACGCCAGGGCTTGCGGCCGGCCAGACGCAGGCCTTCGAAAGCCTGGGGCGAGGTCACTTCGTGGATGATGTGGCGGTCGATGTAGAGCAGCGCGGAACCATCGTCGCGCTGCTTGACCAGGTGCATATCCCAGAGTTTGTCGTAGAGCGTCTTGCCAGCCATGGGTGGATTCCTCATCAGGCGTGGAACGGCACGGGCCTTTGCATGCCCTTGGTGCTTGTGGGGTCAAAGATACCGCGCTAGGCTCGCATGAAACAAATTCATCTTTTTCATGAAGCGCATAACCAACAGGAATTCGAAGTCTTGGACCTCGCCAATCTCAATGCCTTCGTGGCCGTCGCGGAACTGGGCGGCTTTTCCGACGCCGGCGAGCGTCTGCACCTGACCCAACCTGCGGTCAGCAAACGCATCGCCGCGCTGGAGCAGCAACTGGGGCTGCGGCTGTTCGACCGCATCGGGCGCGAGGTCAGCCTGACCGAGGCCGGACGCGCCCTGCTCCCCCGCGCCTATCAGATTCTAGGCGTGATCGATGACACCCGACGCGCCCTGACCAATCTCAATGGTGCCATCGGCGGCCGGCTGACGCTGGCGACCAGTCACCACATCGGCCTGCACCGGCTGCCGCCGATCCTTAGACGGTTCACTCGGGAGTATCCCGAGGTCGCCCTGGACATCCGCTTTCTGGATTCGGAAGCGGCCTACGACGAGATCCTGCATGGGCGGGTGGAGCTGGCCATCATCACCCTGGCGCCCCAGACCGCGGCCCCGATCAAGGCGGTGCCGGTGTGGAGCGATCCGTTGGATTTCGTGGCGGCGCCCGAGCATGCGCTGGCAAACCAGAAGGAGGTCAGCCTGGCCGATGTGGCGCGGCACCCGGCGGTGTTTCCCGGCGGCAATACCTTTACCCGCCTGATCGTCCATGGCCTCTTCGATGCCCAGGGACTGACACCCAACATCGCCATGAGCACCAACTATCTGGAGACGATCAAGATGCTGGTCTCCATTGGCCTGGCCTGGAGCGTCCTGCCGCGTACCCTGCTGGACGATCAGGTCCGCCGGCTGCCGCTACCGGGGATTCAGTTGGAACGGCGGCTGGGCTACATCCTGCATACCGAGCGTACCCATTCGAATGCGGCTCAGGCGTTCATGGGGTTGCTGGATGAGGTGGAGCGGGCGTAGCGAGAGCTGTTCGATGCCCGGTTAACCGTAGCGTGGAGAACGGCGCAGCCTTTTCCACCCGGGTATTCAGTGGGAAGGAGCGCCCTCACGCCAACCCTCTCCCATGGGGAGAGGGGGCTAGCCGAGCAGGCGTTCAGCTCCATCAGGCGTAGGTTGGGCTGAGACGGCTTTATCGTCGAAGCCCAACAGCAGGGAACTGGCTTGGCATTGTTGGGCTTCGCTGCGCTCAGCCCAACCTACGGAAAGTGCCAACCAGGGCGCTCGGTGTTAGGTGGCAAGAAGCGCCCTCACCCCAACCCTCTCCCGTGGGGAGAGGGTCTAGCCGAGCAGGCGTTCAGCTCCATCAGGTGTAGGTTGGGCTGAGACGGCTTTATCGTCGAAGCCCAACAGCAGGGAACTGGCCTGGCATTGTTGGGCTTCGCTGCGCTCAGCCCAACCTACGGAAAGTGCCAACCAGGGCGCTCGGTGGTAGGTGGCGAGGAGCGCCCTTACCCAACCTTCTCCCGCGGGGAGAGGGGGCTGCCAAGCGGGCGCTCGACTCTATCAGGTGTAGGTTGGGCTGAGACGACTTTATCGTCGAAGCCCAACAATGCGGCGGTGACCTGGCCAACGTTGGGCTTCGCTGCGCTCAACCCAACCTACGGGTACCGACAGGAACGCATCAGCCCTTCTTGAGCTTCTTCAGGCGCTTCTTAGACTTGTCGATGACTTCCTTGCGCTCCTTGTCCTTCAGCTCTTTCCATCCCTTGATCTCTGAGCGTTTGCGGCCACATCCCTGGCAGACGTCGTCTTTGATCTTGCACTGGCTGATGCAGGGACTTTCGACCTTACCCACGGCAACCTCGGAAATGAAAAAGGCCCTGCAGTATAACCACTGCAGGGCCCTGACCAGCGCCATCCGGCAGGATGGCGGGCTATGGGGGCGATTTAGAAAACCGCTTGAACCTTCAGGCCACCCACCACGGCATTGTCGACCTCACGCACACCACCCGGATTCTTGATGTACTGGAGGTTGGGGCGCACGGTGAGCCAGTTGGTCACGTGCACGCCGTAGTAGATCTCGGCGTCGTACTCGTTGTGCTGCAGCGGCGTGAAGGCCGGATCGTTGTAGTCGGTGGCACCGGCGGCCTGGTTGAGGGCGCGCTGGTTGTCGCGGAAGTCACCGTTGGTGGTGATGCGCGCGACACCGAAGCCAATGTCATCCTTGGGACGGCCATCGAAGGGGCCCTTGTAGACCAGGCCGGCCTGGACGTAGCTGCTGACCTTGTTGACGTCCTTGGCATGGGCGGTGAAGTTGGCGAACACCGACAGGCCACGGCTCGGGTCATCATTGTGCGCGGTGATCTGCTGACGGGCGACGACCCAGTAGCCGTGCTTGCTGGAGTGCTCCTTGTAGTCCAGACCGGTAAGGGCCGCGGAGTTGCCGTTGACGTCCTCGTAGACGTCGTTGGCATCGGCGGTGCTGTAGTAGTAGCCGACGCGGTATTCGCCCGGCAGGCCGTTGACCTTGGGCGACCAGACCATTTCCACCGGCAGGACCGCACCCTTGGTGCCGCTGCCGTTGAGCTTGAAGCCGTTGCCGGTTTCCAGCAGTGACGGATTCTGCTCGTAGGCACCGACCTGTACGAACAGCTCGGGGGTCAGGTTGTACTTGACGCGCAGGGCCCACTGGCTGACCGGCCAGTTGTACCAGACGCCTTCCCAGTTGCCGACCTGGGAGCCGCAGAACGCCAGGTTCTGGAAGTCGCACTCGAAGGAGTTGAAGTCCTCGCCTTCCCCGAAGCGACCGGCCTTGATGTCCAGGCGGCCATCGAAGAAGCCCTTGGACAGCCACAGCTGGGTCAGACGCCAGGTCTGGCCACGGCCATAGACTTCCTGCACCGAGGAGTAGCCGCCCACGCGCGGATCGGTGATGCGGTCATCGGTGAGGTTGCGGCCGTCACGGGAGGTGATGGCCAGCTTGAACACCGAGTTTTCCCAGCCGGCGATCTTGTTCATGTCGCCCCACAGGCCGAACATGTACTGCGAGCTCCAGCGCCCGGTGCGATCGTCGTCGTAGCCGCCACGCAAGTTGGTCGCGCCCTCGCCCACGTATTCGAGCTTGATGTCCCAGCCCTTGTCGCGCAGGTCCTTGCGTACGCCACCCCAGTCACCGGTCATGGTGTTGCCCAGGGGCTCGAAGGCGGCCTCGGTGTTGTTGACGCCGCTGAAGTTGCCACCCGGGTTGGCCTGGGGGGCCGCCTGGATACCGGCGGAGACCGCCAGGGCGAGCAACGACACCAGGGGCAGTGCGAGCCCCGAACGATTCTTGTGATTCTGACTATTCATTACTGAGATCCCTTTTTATTGAAGTGATGACACCTTGAGGCCCGAAACCCGCGTCTCTAATACTTAGAAGCTGTGCACGATCTGCTGCGCGTCGGCCAAACGGCGTTGAAAAGACCCTGGAAGGCCAGCCCCGTCGAAACGCTCATTTACCACTCGTAAACTGCGCTTTCTCAGGTCTTTCGCCTTGTCTGGCTCTAGCTCGCGAGATCTTGAACAGCTCCTTACGGCAGGACGCTGAGGACTTCGTAACAGGCACCCATGGTGTGGTAGTCGACCTTGCCGGCCGGACTCTTGTCGTCGGAGTACTTCTGGTTCCGACGGTCGAGCAGGCGCCACCAGGCGCCCTGCTCGTGATCGATGAAAAATTCCCAGCTGTAGCGCCAGAGCGCCTCGTAATGCTCCCAGTAGCGCGCCTCGCCACTGCGCTCGGCCAGCAATGCTGCCGCGGCCAGGGCCTCGGCCTGCACCCAGAAATACTTGTCCGGATCGCAAGGTGCGCCATCCGGGGCGAAGCCGTAGTAGAGGCCGCCGTGCTCGCCATCCCAGCTCAGGCGCCAGGACACGTCGAACAGCTCCTTGGCACGCGGCAGCAGCCAGGGCTGGGGGCGATGGCGTTCAAGGATGAGCAGCAGCTTGGCCCATTCGATCTGGTGGCCGGGCTGGAAGCCCCAGGGCCGGAACAGATTCGCCGGATCATCCCGGTTGTAGTCCCAGTCGATGGACCAGTCGCTGTGGTAGTGCTCCCAGATCAGGCCACCGGGGACCTGGTCGGCTACGCCACCCTGCCCCTTGGTCAAGGCCGCCTGACGCTGGGTCATGTTGCGGGCCAGCGTCTCGGCGCGATCCAGATAGCGCGTCTCGCCGCTGGCTTCGAAGGCGGCCAGCAGGGCTTCGCAGGCGTGCATGTTGGCGTTCTGGCCGCGATAGGATGAAACGGTCTGCCAGTCGGCGCTGATCTCGTCGACGTAGAGGCCGTCGGCTTCGCGCCAGAAATGGGTTTCCAGGGATTCCCAGGCTTCGCTCAGCCAGCCACGGGCTTCCTCGATTCCGGCGAGCAGGCCGTGGGCATAGGCCAGCACCACGAAGGCCAGGCCATAGCAATGGTTGGTACCATCCACCACGGTGTCGCCGTCGAGCAGCCAGGCATAGCCCCCATTGGCCTGGCGATGCCGCTCGCGCAGGTACCTCAGGCCGTGACGGGTCGCGTCCAGATAGGCCGGGTCGCCGAAGTGTCGATAGGCCATGGCGAAATCGAAGACGAAACGGGTGCTGGAGACCAGGTGACGGGTCTGGCGGTCATAGACCGTCCCGTCGTCCTTGAAGAAATGATAGAAGCCGCCTTGCGGATCAACACAGCGGGGATGGTAGAACGCCAGGGTCTGACGTACGTGCTCCAGCAGGGTGTCGCGACGACGAAAATCGGGGAAGTCCATCGGGTTTCCTTGGCGGCTATTATTGTTGTGGGAAAACGTCTCAGTGGGGACTCACCTGCAGCAGGGCTTCCACGTCGGCGCGAGTCGGCGCATAGGCGCCGGCGTGACGGCAGGACACCGAGGCACTGGCGGCGGCAAATCTCAGGCGCTGCTGCAGATCGGTCAGGCCCAGCAGGCCCGAGGCCAGCCAGCCGGCCATGCAGGCGTCACCGGCACCCACGGTGTCGGCCACGTCCACGGCGATGGCGGCCTGCTGCCACTCGCCTTCCGGCGTATAGAGCACCAGACCGTGCTCGCCGCGGGTGAAAAGAATACGGGCGTGGGGATTGAGGGCGCGCAACTCGTCCAGCGCGGCCCGCTCGTCCAGCCCGGGGTAGATTTGGCGGATGTCTTCGTCGGACAGCTTGATGTCGTCGGCCAGGCGCACCAGTTCGGGGAAGGTCTGCTGGCGATAGCGGTCATCCATCAGGTTGCGCCAGTTGGGGTCGTAGCTAAGGCGCTTGCCGGCGGCTTTGGCCTTGCGCGCCAGGTCTAGCAAGGTGTCGGCCAGCGGATAGCGAGCCAGGCTGATGCAGCTGAAATGGCAGACTTCGGCAGCGTCGAGCCAGCCTTCGGGCAGCAGCGCCGGATCGAATTGGAGATCGGCTTCGCCCGCGAAGAAATAGCGCGGTGGGCGGCTCGACGGCACGATGGCCACCAGGGGATCGGCGGCGACGCGCTGCAGGAAGCGGGTATCGAGGCCGGCGGTTTCCGATTGCCAGGCGATCTCGTCACCCAGGCCATCCTGACTGATGGCGCCACCGAAGGCGCTGTCCACACCCAGCCGGGCCAGGCCGCGCGCCACGTTCCAGGGGGCGCCACCCGGGTAACCCCGCCATTCGCCAGGATTGCCCTGGACGATGTCGGTGAGGGCTTCGCCAAAGACCACGACTCGGGGTAGTGCCATTCCTGTTCTCCTGTCTGTCACGGCAGCCGGGGGTCAATCCCGGGCCTCTGGTAAGGCCGCAACCCGACCTCAGGCGCGGCGGCGGGCGGACCTTACCATTGCTGTAACGTTTCAGCCATGAGCTAGGTTCAAGAAAGTCGGCGACCGCTGGCCGGATCGAACAGTACCGCCCGTCGCGGATCGATCCGCCACAAGACCTGATCGCCCGCCCGAGGCGCCTCACCCGGGGCGACCCGGCAGCACACCTTGGTGCCGTTCCACTCGGCATATAGCAGGGTATCCGGACCTGTGGGCTCGACCACCTGGACGCGTGTCAGGATGCCTGGGACGGCGCTATCCGCCGGATGCGCCGACTGGATCTGCTCCGGACGCACCCCAAGGATAGCCTCTCTGCCGGCCAGCGCCGGATCCAGTTCCGGCAACTCCACCTGGCTGTCGCCGGTGTCGCCGGTGACTCGCGCGACCACCCTGCCCTCACGGGCTTCGAGACGCACCGGCACGAAGTTCATCGGCGGCGAGCCGATGAAGCTGGCGACGAAGAGGTTGGCCGGATCGTTGTAGATCTCTTCAGGGGTGCCGAACTGCTGCACCTCGCCATCCTTCATCACCGCGACCCGATCGCCCAGGGTCATGGCTTCGATCTGGTCATGGGTGACGTAGACGGTAGTGGTCTGCAGGCGCTGGTGCATCAGCTTGATCTCGGTACGCATCTCCACCCGCAGCTTGGCGTCCAGGTTGGAGAGCGGCTCGTCGAACAGGTAGAGCTTGGGCCGCCGGGCCAGGGCGCGGCCCATGGCCACCCGCTGCTGCTGGCCGCCGGAGAGTTGTGCCGGCTTGCGTTCGAGCAGGTGCTCGATCTGCAGCAGCTTGGCCACGCGCGCCACCTCGGCGTCGATCTGCTCCTTGGGTGTCTTGCGGATCTTCAGGCCGAAGGCGATGTTCTCGCGCACGGTCATGGTCGGATAGAGGGCGTAGGACTGGAACACCATGGCGATGTCCCGGTCCTTGGGTTCGACCTGGGTGACATCCTCGCCATCCAGGCAGATGGCGCCACTGCTGATGTCCTCGAGGCCGGCGATGGCGTTCATGAGGGTGGACTTGCCGCAGCCGGAGGGCCCGACCAGGATGAGGAACTGACCGGCGTCGATGCGGATATCGATGCCCTTGAGGGCTTCCTGGGCGGCGTTGCCGTAGGTCTTGCGTACGCTTTTGAGTTCGAGAGCTGCCATGGTGGCCTTCCTTATCCTTTGCCCACGCCCGAGGTCAGGCCCCGGACGAAATACTTGCCAGCGAAGATGTAGACCAGCAGGGTCGGAAGCGCGGCGATCATGGCGGCGGCCATGTCGACGTTGTATTCCTTGGCACCGGTGCTGGTGTTGACCAGGTTGTTCAAGGCCACGGTGATGGGCTGCGACGAGCCGCTGGCGAACACCACGCCAAACAGGAAGTCGTTCCACACCTGGGTGAACTGCCAGATCAGGCTGACCATGACGATGGGCGTGGACAGCGGCAGCAGGATCTTGAAGAAGATGGTGAAGAAGCCCGCCCCGTCCAGCCGCGCCGCCTTGATCAGGGCATCGGGAATGCCCACGTAGTAGTTGCGGAAGAACAGCGTGGTAAAGGCCAGCCCGTAGATCACGTGCACCAGCACCAGGCCGGCGGTGGTGTTGGCCAGGCCCAGCTGGCCGAGGGTGAAGGACATCGGCAGCAGGATCACCTGGAAGGGAATGAAGCAGCCGAACAGCAACAGGCTGAACAGCAGGTTCGAGCCACGGAACTGCCACTTCGACAGGGCGTAGCCGTTGAGCGCGCCGATGAAGGTAGAGATGAGCACCGCTGGGACGGTGATCATGAAGGAGTTCCAGAAGTAGCTGTGCACCACGTCCCAGGCCTTGAGCCAGCCGATCACCGTCCAGTCCAGGGGCAGGCTCAGCAGGTTGCCGGTACGGACATCGTCCGGGGTCTTGAAGCTGGTCAGCAGCATCACCAGCAGCGGCACCAGATAGACCGCGCAGGCGACGATCAGGGTGGCGTGGATGGCCACGCGATTGACGTTCAGAGCCTTAGCCATTTCGCTTGCTCCGCAATTCCGAGTAGAGGTAGGGCACCAGCACCGCCAGCACCGCGCCAAGCATCAGCACCGCACTGGCTGAACCCAGGCCCATCTGGCCGCGGGTGAAGGTGTGCTGATACATGAACACCGCCGGCAGGTCCGAGGCGTAGCCGGGGCCACCCGCGGTCATGGCCATGACCAGGTCGAAGCTCTTGATGGCGATGTGGGCGAGGATCATCACCGCACTGAAGAACACCGGCCGCAGGCTCGGCAGGACGATGCGCAGGTAGATGGTGGGCAGCCCTGCCCCGTCGACCTGGGCGGCGCGCAGGATGGAGGAATCCACACCACGTAGACCAGCGAGAAACATCGCCATGACGAAACCCGAGGCCTGCCAGAGGGCGGCGATCAGCAGGCAGTAGATGACCCGGTCGGGGTCCACCAGCCAGTCGAAGCGAAAGCCTTCCCAGCCCCAGTCGCGCAGCAGCTTGTCCAAGCCCATGCCGGGGTTGAGCAGCCATTTCCAGGCGGTACCGGTAACGATCATCGACAGCGCCATGGGGTAGAGATAGATGGTGCGGATGAAGCCTTCGCGGCGGATGCGCTGGTCCAGCAGGATGGCGAAGAAGACGCCGATGGCCAGGCTTAGCAGGATGAACAGGCCGCCAAAGATCGCCAGGTTCTTGCAGGCCACCAGCCAGCGGTCGTTCTCCAGCAGCCGTGCGTATTGGGCGAAACCGGCGAAATTGTAGCTGGGCAGGAAGCGCGAGTTGGTAAAGGAGATCACCGCCGTCCACAGCATGTAGCCATAGAGGCAGACGACCATGGCGATGGCCGTGGGCGCCAGCACCAGCTTGGGCAGCAGGCGCTGCAGCCGGTCCGGACGCCGGGTGACCGCCGTCGCGGGAAGAGTTTCGGTAAGAGCCATGGAGGCATTCTCAGGGGTGGTATTATCTTGGCGTCAGGCAGTTGGATGATCGCGGCCATGGGCCGCTCCTACAGCCGATGGTTGGCCTGTAGGAGCGGCCTACGGCCGCGATAAACAATCCTCACCGATGGCTGTTTGCGCTTACTTCGCGGCCTGGATGGCGGCGACCAGTTGCTCGGTGGCCTTCTTCGGATCGGCGTTGGCGTCGTTGAAGAAGTTGGTCACCACGTCGAAGATCGCGCCCTGCACGTAGCTGGTGTTGGCCATGCTGTGCGCCATGCTCGGCTCGGCCTTGCCATCGGCGTTGGCCGCCTGGAAGTCCTTGGCGGACTGCTGGGCGCAGCTGTCGAACTTGGCCAGGTCGATGTCGTTACGCACCGGGATGGAGCCCTTGTTGAGGTTGAAGACCTCCTGGAAGGGCTTGTCGATGACGGTGCGTACCAGGTCGTCCTGGGCCTTCTGGTTGTCCTTGTTCTTGATCTTGAACATGGCCAGGGAGTCGATGTTGTAGATGAAGTCGCCCTGGGTGCCTGGCATGACCACGCATTCATAGTCGACGCCCGGCTTCTTGCCAGCAGCGGTGAATTCCGCCTTGGCCCAGTCGCCCATGATCTGCATGCCTGCCTTGCCCTCGATGACCATGGCGGTGGCCAGGTTCCAGTCGCGACCGGCGGCGTTGGGATCGACGTAGCCCTTGATGCGCTTGAAGGTCTTGAAGACCTCGACCATCTTGTCGCTGCGGATGGTGTCGGCATCGGTCTGCACGAAGACCTTGTCGTAGCCTTCCGGGCCCATGATGGCCATGACCAGGGATTCGAAGATGGTGCCGTCCTGCCAGTTCTGGCCACCGTGGGCCAGGGGTACGACGCCAGCGGCCTTCAGCTTGTCGGCGGCTTCGAAGAATTCGTCCAGGGTGGTGGGGACCTTGGCGCCGGCCTTCTTGAAGACGGCGGGGTTGATCCACAGCCAGTTGATGCGGTGGATGCCGGCCGGCACGGCGACGTACTCGCCCTCATGCTGCATGGTCTGGGCCACGCGCTTGGGCAGGATGGTGTCCCAGTTACCCTGTTTGGCGATGTCGCTGATGTTGGCCAGGAAGCCCATGCTGGCCCATTCCTGGATGTCGGGGCCTTTCAGCTGGGCAGCGGACGGCGGGTTGCCGGACACGGCGCGAGTCTTGAGCACGGTCATGGCGGCTTCACCAGCGCCACCGGCCACGGCGAAGTCCTTCCAGGTATCGCCCTGCTTCTGCATCAGCTGCTTGAGGACATCGACAGCGCGAGCCTCGCCACCGGAGGTCCACCAGTGCAGCACCTCGACCTCACCGGCATGGGCGGTCAGGGGGGCGACGACGGCGGCGCAGGAAAGGGAAACGGCGAGAGCGAGACGATTCAACGCATTCATGAGGGGTCGTTCCTTGTTGTTTTTTTATTGGAGCTGGGCCGAGTCTAGTCAGACGACTGCGGCCGTGGGTAACGAAGGGAAGGAGTTTTGTCACGGACTGGTGACATAGCGGCCGACCAGTGTCTAGCGTGGTGTTTTAGAGTTCGAGCAAGAATTGGCAGGTGATTCTTTTGCTCAGGCCAGGCGCCGCGACGAGTCCTAACAGCGCCATGGCAAGTAGTGGCAACGCCACCTGTGCAAAAAAAGCGCCACCAGATTGTGCGGTCGGCTTCTGGACCACCACACTAGCTACGAGGTAGCGTCAGGGTCACCCGCAGACCACCCTCGCGGCGATTGCGCAGCTCTACCTCGCCGCCATGGGCGTGGGCCAGGTTGCGGGCGATGCCCAGGCCGAGGCCGTAACCATGGCGATCGGTAGCCAGTCTTACATGGGGCTGAAAGACCTGCTCCAGCTCCTGCTCCGGCACGCCAGGCCCCTCGTCGTCGACATGCAGGACAAAGACATGGCCGTCGTCTTCCACCTGCAGGTGGGCGCGATGGCCATACTTGAGGGCGTTGTCCAGCAGGTTGCCGATGCAGCGCTTGAGCGCCAGGGGCTTGCCCAACAGAGTGCCCTGGGCCTCACCGGTGAGACGGACACGCGGTGGCTGCTCCTGGGTGAAGGGCTCCACCAGCTGCAGCAGCAGTGCCTGGAGATCGACCGGCTCCAGATTCTCGTGGATGTCGGTGTCCTTGACGCACTGCAGGGCGCCCTTGACCAGCAGGTCCAGCTCATCCAGGTCACGCACCAGCTTGGCTTGCATCACCTCGTCGTCCACCAGCTCGGCGCGCAGACGCAGCCGGGTGATGGGGGTGCGCAGGTCGTGAGAGATGGCGCTGAACAGCTGGGCGCGCTCGTCCAGATAGCGGGCGATGCGTTCACGCATGGCATTGAAGGCGCGGGTGACCTCGCGGATCTCCTGGGCGCCCTCCTCCCGCACCGGCGGCGTATGGACCTCCAGCGACAGCTCCCGTGCGGCGCGCGACAGGCGTTTGAGCGGGCGACTCTGCCAGCGGATCAGCAAGCCGATGAACAGCAGCAGGAAGGCGCTGCTGAAGACCATGAACAGCAGCTGCTGCAGGGGCAGCCAGGACTCGTCCAGGCTGTAGTAAGGCGCCGGCATCAGGGTCGCCAGGTACACCCACTCCCCTTCACCGATGCGGATCTGGGTCACCAGCACCGGTGGCTCCAGCGGTTCCAGACTCAGCGCATAGTGCGCCCAGGAGCGCGGCAGGTCGTCGAGCGCCACCGCGCCGTTGAACAGGCGCAGCTGTTGCGGGCCGATGAATTCCACGTACATGGGCATGGTGGCGCCCAGGCGCTCACGCAGCACCGTTTCGACCTCCTGCAGCACCGCGCGACGCCCCGGGGTCGCCGGCAACGCCTGCATGGTCAGTGGCTTTTCGTTCAGGGAGACGAAGAAGCGCGTGCCGCCCATGTTGCGCAGTTGTTCCAGCACCAGCGGGCGATAGGCCGGTGGCAGCAGACTGAAATAGCGCACGCTGGCGGCGATGGAGTAGCCCAGGCTGCGAGCGGCGGTCTGCAGGCCCTGGTTGCGATCGCTGCGCAGGGCGGCCGACCAGAACAACGCTGAGGCGCCCTGGGCCAGGAGTACGGCCAGCAAGGTCAGGAGCAGCATGCGCGCCAGCAGGGAACGTGGCACCAACCGGGTGAGTGAACCGCTACACCGCATCGGCGACCAGCCCGCTGACCTCGGCGGCGAGCAAATACCCGGAACCCCGCACGGTGCGGATCAGCCGCGGCGACTTGCCGGTATCCCGCAGACGCTGGCGCAGGCGACTCACCGCCATGTCGACGATGCGCTCCAGCGGCAGCACCTCGCGCCCACGGGTGGCATTGGCGATGGTGTCGCGGTCGAGGATCTGCTGGGGATGATCGAGAAACAGCTTGAGCAGGGTGAAATCGGCGCCGGACAGGATGACCTCCTCGCCGTCGCGGTGAAACAGCCGATGGCTGACCGGATCCAGGCGCCAGTCGTCGAAGGTCAGCAAACCCGTAGCCACCGGACGCGTTTCGCCAAAGCCGGCGCGGCGCAGCAGCGCCTTGATGCGCGCCAGCAGTTCGCGAGGGCTGAAGGGCTTGCCCAGGTAGTCGTCGGCGCCCAGTTCCAGGCCGATGACCCGGTCGGCTTCATCGGAGCTGGCGGTGAGCATGATGATGGGCACCTGGCGGCAGCTCGATTGCTCGCGCATCCAGCGGCAGAGGGCGAAGCCGTCTTCGCCGGGAAGCATGACGTCGAGGATCAGCAGGTCGGGGACGAAGTCACCCAGCGCCCGGCGCAGCTCCCGGCCGTCGCCAACGGTACGCACCAGATAGCCGGCACGGGTGAGATAGGTGTCGAGAAGCTCACGGATTTCCCCGTCGTCGTCGACGATCAGGAGAGATTTGCCCAGGGTGGACATGGCGATGTTCGCTCTTGTTGTCTTGGCCGGAGGCCAGCTACCGGTAGTGCCGGCAGCATACCGGGGCCGGGCGACCTTGAGTAGTCGCCTGACCCCGGGGTGGATCAGGCCTGCCGCGCTTCGGCGATGGTCTGATCCAGGGCGACGCCGGCACCGAACAGTCCCGGATATTCGGCTGTCACCAGCCAGGCCGGGATGTCTTTGAGATAGGCGCTGCTGGTCTTGCCCTTGTCAGCGAAGGCATGGGCGAAGGCCCCGCTCTGGAAGCGCTCGACGAAGCGCGGCAGGATGCCGCCGGCGATATAGACGCCACCCAGGGCGCCCAGGGTCAGGGCCGCGTTTCCGGCCACCCGCGCCAGCCAGATGAAGAACTGCTCCAGCACCGCGTCGGCATAGGGATCGCCCTTGAGCGCCAGCTCGCAGATGTCCGCCGCGCTGTGCAGGGCGGCGGTACGGCCGTCCAGCTCGCAGCTCGCATGATAGAGGTTGACCAGGCCGCTGCCGGACACCACGCGCTCAGCGGAGACGTGATTGCCGAACTGGCGCTTGAGGATCTTCCAGATATCGAATTCACGCTGGGTGTTGATCGGCAGATCGACGTGACCGCCCTCGCTCGGCAGCACGATCCAGCGATCCTTGCCACTGGGCACCAGGCTGGCGAGACCCAGGCCGGTGCCAGGGCCGATCACCAGGCGCGGACGGGTCGGCAAGGCGATGCCGTCACGGACCTGTACGGAGTCGGCCGGATCCAGGCGGGCGATGGCCCAGGCCATGGACGTGAAGTCGTTGATCAGCAGCAGATGGGTCAGACCCAGCTCGCGGCAGAACTGCTCGCGCTTGATCACCCAGTGATTGTTGGTGAAGCGGAAGTCACCCTCGCCGACCGGGCCCGCGCAGGCGAGGCACACGGCGGTGATGTCATCCAGCGCCACGCCGGTCTGCGCCAGGTACTTGCGTACCGCGTCTTCCGGACAGGCGTAATCCGCACAGGCGAAGACCTCGATGGCCTCCAGGCGACCGTCGCGCCACAGGGCGAAGCGGGCATTGGTGCCCCCGATGTCGCCAACCAAAGCCAAACTCATTTCAGCGCCTCCAGGCTGGAAGTGAATGCACTGGCACCCGATTCAGCCGTGCTCATGGCGCCGCGCATGAAGGCGAACAACTCACGACCACAGCCTACCCCGGTGCCCTGGGGCGCTTCGACCGCCTGGCGGGCCATCCATTCGTCCGCCGGGACCAGAATCTTCAGTTCCCCGGTACGCCCATCAACGCGGATGAGATCACCGTCACAGACCTTGGCCAGCGGACCGCCATCGATGGCTTCCGGACAGACGTGAATCGCCGCCGGAACCTTGCCCGAGGCGCCGGACATGCGGCCATCGGTGACCAGAGCCACCTTGTAACCACGGTCCTGCAACACACCAAGATAGGGAGTGAGCTTGTGCAGCTCGGGCATGCCCAGGGCCTTGGGTCCCTGGAAGCGTACCACCGCGACGAAATCCTGCTCCAGTTGGCCGGCCTTGAAGGCCTCTGCCAATTCGCTCTGGTCGTGGAAGACGCGCGCCGGGGCCTCGACCAGCTGGTGCTTGGGCGCCACGGCCGACACCTTCATCACGCCGCGGCCGAGGTTGCCCTGCATGACGCGCAGGCCACCCTCTTCGTTGAACGGGCGGCTGGCCGGACGCAGGATGTCTTCGTCCAGGCTCTCGGCGCGACCGGTGCGCCACTCCAGCTTGCCGTCCACCAGGAAGGGCTCCTGCAGGTAGCGCGACAGACCGTGGCCCATGATGGTGTTGACGTCTTCGTGCAGCAGCCCGGCTTCGAGCAGGGTGTGCACCATGAAGTTGACGCCACCGGCGGCGTGGAAATGGTTCACATCGGCCTTGCCATTGGGATAGACCTGCGCCAGGGTCGGGGTGACCGCCGAGATCTCGGCCATGTCGTCCCAGGTAAGCTGGATGCCGGCGGCCTGGGCGATGGCCGGGATGTGCAGGGTATGGTTGGTCGAGCCACCGGTGGCGCTCAGGGCGACCACGGAGTTGACGATGGACTTCTCATCGACGATCTCGCCCAGCGGCATGAAGTTGCCGCCCTGGTGAGTGATACGGGTCACCTGGCGCGCCGCCTCGCGGGTGAGTTCGTCACGCAGCGGGGTGTAGGGGTTGACGAAGGAAGAACCCGGCAGGTGCAGGCCCATCACTTCCATCACCACCTGGTTGGTATTGGCGGTGCCATAGAAGGTGCAGGTACCGGGGCTGTGGTAGGACTTCATCTCCGATTCCAGCAGCTCTTCGCGGGTGGCCTTGCCCTCGGCGAAGGCCTGGCGCACACGTGCCTTCTCCTTGTTGGAGATGCCCGACGGCATGGGCCCCCCCGGCACGAAGATCATTGGCAGATGGCCGAAGCGCAGCGCGCCGATCATCAGGCCGGGGATGATCTTGTCGCAGATGCCCAGCAGCAGCGCCGCGTCGAACATGTTGTGCGACAGCGCCACCGCAGTGGACATGGCGATGACTTCACGACTCGCCAGGCTCAGCTCCATGCCGGCCTCGCCCTGGGTCACGCCGTCGCACATGGCCGGCACGCCACCGGCGAACTGACCGACGGAGCCGATCTCGCGCAGGGCCTGTTTGATCAGCTCCGGGTAGTGCTCGTAGGGCTGATGAGCCGACAACATGTCGTTGTAGCTGGAAACGATGGCGACGTTGGCCTGGTCCATCAAACGGAGGCGCTGCTTATCCGTCGAGGATCCACACCCGGCGACGCCATGGGCGAAATTGGCGCATTGCAGCTTGCCGCGCTGCGGACCGTCGCTGGCGGCGGCCCGGATCATGGCGAGGTAACGCTCACGGGTCGGACGACTGCGTTCCACCAACCGCTGTGTGACTTCGAGGACGCGAGGATGCATGGTTTCGATTCTCCACCGGGCTAAATTTGTTGTTATTTAAAACATTCACAGCCAAATTGGCGCTATTATTCCGCTTAGCACGCGTCATGTGTAATGTTTTTTACAACAAAACCCAGCTATCGCGAGGTTTCTCTCAATGAGTATTCGTATTGCCATCAATGGTTTTGGACGCATCGGCCGCAACGTGCTGCGGGCGCTGTATACCGAAGGCTATCGCCAGGACCTGGAGGTCGTTGCGATCAACGACCTGGGCGACGCCGCCATCAATGCGCATCTCCTACAGTATGACAGCGTTCATGACCGCTTCCCTGCCGAGGTGTCCGTCGAGGGCGACAAGCTGGTGGTCAATGGCGATCGCATCGCCGTGACGGCCATCCGCAACCCGGCCGAGCTGCCGTGGAAGGACCTGAAGGTCGATGTGGTGTTCGAGTGCACCGGTCTCTTCACCAGCCGCGACAAGGCCGCTGCCCATCTTGAAGCCGGCGCCTCCAAGGTGATCATCTCGGCACCGGGCAAAGAGGTGGACGCCACCATCGTTTATGGCGTCAACGACAACATCCTGCGTCAGTCGCACCAGATCATCTCCAACGCCTCCTGCACCACCAACTGCCTGGCGCCCGTCGCCCAGGTGCTGCAGCACGAGCTGGGCATCGAGAATGGTCTGATGACCACCATCCATGCCTACACAAACGACCAGAACCTGTCGGACGTCTACCATTCCGACCCCTTCCGGGCGCGTTCGGCCACCCAGTCGATGATTCCGACCAAGACCGGTGCCGCCGAGGCTGTGGGCCTGGTATTGCCGGAGCTGCAAGGCAAGTTTAGCGGCATGGCGGTGCGCGTACCGACCATCAACGTGTCGCTGGTCGATTTGACCATCCTGACCGCCAAGGAAACCGACGCCAAGACTATCAACGCCTTCATGAAGGCGGCGGCCGAAGCCTCGCCGGTGCTGGGCTACAACGACAAGCCGCTGGTCTCCATCGACTTCAACCACAACCGCCTGTCGTCGATCTTCGACGCCAACCACACCAAGGTGAGCGGCAAGCTGGTGAAGATCATGGCCTGGTACGACAACGAGTGGGGCTTCTCCAACCGTATGCTCGATACCTGCAAGGCGCTGGTCAACGCACCGGCCTGAGGTCTGTAGGACCTGATGGAAAAAAGCGCCTTCGGGCGCTTTTTTCGTTTTCAGTTGCGGCAAGGTCGGTCCACAGAAGTGGCGGCTCCTTCGGGGAGTTCCGAAGATAAGGGCAACTGTCTTTATCGCGGCCATGGGCCGCTCCTACAGAAGATCCGGCTGCTGTAGGAGCGGTCGCTACGGCGCAACGCCATGCCCGCGATACGCATCAGATAACTAGAAAACCGTAGCGTGGAAAACGGCGCAGCCTTTTCCGCTTGGGCATTCACCCTGAGCGTGCCCGCACCCCGGCCCTCTCCCCGAGGGAGAGGGGGTTATTCGAGCGAGGGGTGATCTTCCACGGTCAGGGGGGAGCCGTAGCGTGGAAAACGGCGCAGCCTTTTCCGCTTGGCATTCATCGTGAAGCGTGCCCTCACCCCGGCCCTCTCCCATAGGGAGAGGGGGTTGATCGAGCGAGGGGGCTGCTTTCGGCGGGAAAGGGGCGGTTCAGCGCGTAGGTCGGGTTGAGCAACGCGAAGCCCAACAGGCCTGACTCAACCCTCATTCTCCTCGTCCGCCGCCTGGCGCAGGTCGTCGAAATCGGTCTTGAGACCGGTCTCCATGGCGTCCAGCTCGGTAAGCAGGGTGCGAAAGCTGGTGCGCTCGGGAATCACCAGGGTGTCCTCTTCTTCCTCCGGCTCCCCTACCCCCAGCGCCGCCAGGCTCAGCTCGGGGTCTTCCAGCACCGAGGCCGGCTCGGGTTCCAGCTGGCGGACCTCGGCCAGGGGCGGCAGTTGATCGAGGCTGCGCAGGTCGAAGTAGTCGAGAAAGGTCTTGGTGGTGGCGAACATGGCCGGGCGGCCGGGCACGTCGCGATAGCCCACCACACGGATCCAGTCGCGCTCCAGCAGCGTCTTGACGATCTGGCTGTTGACCGCCACGCCGCGCACCTCTTCGATCTCGCCACGGGTGATCGGCTGGCGATAGGCGATCAGCGCCAGGGTCTCGAGCATGGCCCGGGAATAGCGCGGCGGGCGCTCCTCCCAGAGGCGGCCGACCCAGGGCGCGTATTTCTCGCGTACCTGCAGGCGGTAGCCGGACGCCACCTCCTTGAGTTCGAAGCCGCGCTTGCGACAGGAACCGCCGAGCACGGCGAGGCCGGCGCGCAGATGGGCAGGCTCGGGGCGTTCGTACTCTTCGAAGAGTTCGGCCAGGCGCTCCAGGGTCAGGGGTCGGCCGGCAGCGAGCAGGATGGCTTCCAGCAGGGGCGCCAGTTGCTTGGGATCGGTGTAGTTCATGGGCGGCGATGATAAGGCCGGGCGCGGGTCACGCCAAATCCAACCTGCCACCGGATGGCAAGATCCGTGGGGTCCTTGACCTTGTCGCCTACATGGACGCCAAGGCATGCTTGCCAAATCGCTACGGAGAGCCATCCATGCCGCTGATCGCTGCGCTGCTCTACCCCGACGTCATGAGCCTGGACGTCACCGGCCCGCTGCAGGTATTTGCCTCGGCCAACCTGGAACGGGAACGCCAGGGCCTGTCCGCCTACTATCAGCTGCGCCTGCTGGGTGCCGCCGAAGGCTTGGTCAGGACGTCAGCCGGCATCGGCATCCAGGCCGAACAGGGCTGGTACGACCTGGACGCGGATGAAGTGGACACCCTGCTTATTCCTGGTGGCATAGGCATCGAGACGCTGCGCCGGGATGCCGGCCTGCAGGCCTGGCTGCGCGACCTGGAACCCCGGTTGCGACGGGTCGGCTCAGTGTGTTCCGGCGCCCTGCTCCTGGCCAGTGCCGGTCTGCTGGACGGCCGCCGTGCCACCACCCACTGGGCCTATGTCGACGAGCTCGCGGCCTTTCCTGCCATCGAGGTCCAGGGCGACCGATTGCACACCTATGACCCGCTGGGGCGTGATGGCGACCCCCATGTCTTCACCTCGGCGGGCGTCACCGCCGGCATCGACCTGGCCCTGGCGCTGGTGGAGGCCGATCTCGGGCGTCCCCTGGCCCTGGCAGTGGCGCGCCGGTTGGTGATGTTTCTGCGGCGCCCCGGCGGCCAGGCGCAATTCAGTGCCTGCCTGGCGCCCGATCCGGGGCGGACGCCGCGCCTGGCGGCCCTGCTCGACTGGATTCCTGGGCACCTGGGTGAAGACCTCGGGCTGGAACGCCTGGCCGAACGCGCCCATATGGCGCCCCGCACCCTGTCGCGGCTGTTCAGTCGCGAGGTGGGCATGGGCCCGGGCCGCTATGTCGAGCAGGTCCGGCTGGAGACCGCGCGAGTACTGCTGCAGGACGGCCAGGCCTCCATCGCCACGGTCTCGCGCCTGTGTGGCTTCGGCCATCCGGAAAATCTCCGGCGCACCTTTCACAAACACCTGGCGGTCAGCCCCCAGGACTATGCGGCACGCTTCGGCGCCTGAACCGGGAGAAACAGCCATGCTGGAAATGCGGACGTCATGTGAACACTGCGCCAATGCCCTGTCGATGGAAAGCGAGGGCGCGGTGATCTGCTCCTATGAATGCACCTTTTGCGTGGAGTGCGCGGCTGGGCCGCTGCAGGAGCAGTGTCCGAATTGTCGCGGGGAGTTGGTCAGGCGTCCGCGGCGGAGAGCGAAAGAAGCTCAAGACGCCTGATAGTAAGGCAAGGCGCGGCCATGGCCAGGGTGATCCGCCGATGCGGCCACCCTGAGGCAGACTTCTTATCGCGGCCATGGGCCGCTCCTACAGATACACCTCTGCTGTAGGAGCGGCCCATGGCCGCGATCGCATCAACGCGAATCGTCACGCCTTCACCGCAACAACCCGCCCTCCGCCCGGATCGGCTCGGGGGTGGGCTCGCCCAGCAGATCCAGCACGGCGATTTCCAGACCACGACTCAAGGCGTCCAGCGGCAAATGGTTGGGCTGGGTGCCGAAAGGGTCGGCGATCTGGTCGCCCAGGGCGTCCAGGCCGAAGAAGGTATAGGCCAGCACCAGCACCGCCAGGGGCGTGAACCAGCCCAGGCTGTCCACCAGACAGAACGGCAGCAGGAAGCAATAGACGTGCACCACCCGGTGCAGCATCAGGATGTAGGGATAGGGAATGGGGGTCTGGCGGATGCGCTCGCAGCCGCTGAGCACCGTGGTCAGCCGGTCCAGCTGGTTATCGACGTTGGCGATCAGAGGGTCACCGAGCCCTTCCTGTCGCGCGCGGGCAACCAGCGTCGTGCCAAGTCGGCGGATCAGCGCACTAGGTCGGTGAGGGGCCGCGAGCAGGGTTTGCTCCCCCGCCAGCAAGCGCTGCAGATCGGCAGACGGTGCTTCCCGGCGCAGGTGATCACGCAGCGCATAACCGAAGGCCAACAGTGGAGCCAGGAGCTGGCGGCGCTCGGCCGCGTTCAGGCCGGGTAGCAGGGTTTCGACCTGGCGCGCCAGATTGCGTCCGGCGATCAGCAGCTCGCCCCACAGGCCGCGCGCCTCCCAGAAGCGCTGGTAGGCCGTGGTGTTGCGAAAGCCGAGGAAGATCGCCAGGGTCAGACCCCAGAGGGTCAGCGGCGTGGTGGTCAGGCCGAAGTCGAAGCGGAGGATGACGCCATGGCTGAGGGTCACCGCCAGGCTCAGCAGCACCACGTAGAGGAGCTTGCGCCAGATGGCCTGGACGATGGACCCGCGTACCGTGAACAGCAGTTCGCGCAACGAGGGATTCTGGGGACGGGTGATCACCGGCGAGGCCGTGGCAGTCTGAGATGAATCAGCGCCACCCGCTCATCGGCGACCGAACGTCGCTCTTCGATGGCATAGGGGGTGAAGCCCAAGGTTTGGTAGAGCAGTAGCCCCGCCACGTTTGCGTTGAAACAGGAAAGGACCACTTCACGAGCGCCGTGCGTCTCGAACGCGCGCTCTATCATCATCTTCAGCAGGTAACGTCCGACCCCCTGCCCCCGGTAGGCGGGATCAACGACGGCATTGCCAATCGCATACACCTCATCCGCCCACCTGCAGAAGTTGGAAAATCCCACCACTCGCCCACCCGCCACCACGACGCGGCTGTCGCGACGCTCCGCGATGGCGGCCTGCAACTGAACCGGGGTGAGCGGGAAGTGGGCACGGGGAAACCAGAACATCAGCTCCGTGGGGTTTTTGGAGAATTCGCATAGGGCGGGCAGGTCACTGTCCTGGACCGGCCGATGGCTTAGCTGCAAGGTGATGTCCTCGGGTCGATGGCTAGACGATCTTGCCCAGCTTTTTTGGCTTAGCTACCAAACACTATCCCGACCAGTGTCCCGCCGGCCAGCAGCCACAGCGGATGCCAGCGGGTAAATAGCGACCCCAGAGCACCCGCCGCCAGGATCAGCACCCACAGCGGCGTGGTGGCCACGCTCACGCCCACCAGCCAGGCACTGGCGGCTACCAGGCCGACGGTGACCGGCACCAGTCCGGCCTGCAGATGGCGACGCCAGGGGCGGTCGGCGAAGCGCTGCCAGAGGTGCAGCACGCCCAACGTCAGGAGCGAGGACGGCACGAACTTAGCCAGGGAGGTCACCAGCAGACCCGGCCAGCCGGCTACGTGCCAGCCGATCAGCGGCACGATCATCAGATTGGGACCGGGCGCCGCCTGGGCCAGGGCGAACAGGGCGGCGAAGTCGGCGGCGCTCATCCAGCCGTGCACCGTCACCACCTGGCGCTGCATCTCCGGCAACACCGAGTTGCCACCGCCGAAGGCCAGCAGCGAGAGCTGGGTAAAGATCAGCGCCAGGGCCAGCAGGGTCGCGCTCATAGGCCCTGCCGATAGCTGAGCAGGACGCTGATCGGGGTGAGCACCAGCATGGTCCAGAGCAGCGGCAACTTGAGTAGCGCCAGGGCGAGGAAGGCTAGGCAGGCGATGCCCAAGGCCAGCCAGCGACCGCGCAAGGGTTGAATGAGCTTGATTGCCATGGCTACCAGCAGGCCGGCGGCCGCGGCCGCGAGACCGGCGAAGGCGCGGCCCACCAGGGGGTCGTCATGGTAGCGGTCGTAGAGCACGCCCAGGCCGACCACTACCAGGGTCGGCCCCACCAGCAACCCGGCGGCAGCGGCCAGGGCGCCGCTCCAGCCGGCGAATCTCATGCCCACCGCCACCGAAAGGTTGATGATGTTACCGCCTGGCAGGAACTGGCAGAGGCCGAGCAATTCGGTGAATTCCTCCCCCGACAGCCAGCGCCGCTTCTCCACCAGGTAGCGCCGCGCCAGCGGCAGCACCCCACCGAAGGCCGTGATGCCCAGGCCGAAGAAGCCGAGGAAGAGATCGCGGCGCCGCGGCCGGTTCGAGGTGGAGTCGTTATCCATGGGCAGGTGTTCGTCAGATCCAAAGCGACAACAATAGCGTACCTGCAAGGCCGGTGACGGAAACCAGGGTCTGCAGCACCGACCAGACCCACAGCGTCTGCTTGAGCTCCAGACCGAAGTATTCACGCACCATCCAGAAACCGGCATCGTTGACGTGGCAGAAGAACACCGAGCCGGCACCGATGGCCAGGGCGATCAGTGAGGCCTGGGGACCGGCGAGCCCTGCCACCACCGGCGCCAGGATACCAGCCGTGGTGGTGGTGGCGACCGTTGCCGAGCCGGTCGCCTGGCGCAGGGCCACGGCGATCAGCCAGGCCAGCAGGATGTAGGGCAGATGAGCGCCCTCGGCCACCTTGGCCACCGTATGGCTGACGCCGGCGTCGAGCAGGGTCTGCTTGAGGCCGCCGCCGGCGCCGATGGTGAGCAGCAAGGCCGCGATGGGCGCCAGGCTCTTGCGCAGTACCCCGCCTACCCGCTCGCGGGGCATGCCGCTGCCCCAACCGAGCAGCACGGTGGCGGCCAGTACCGCGAGACCGAGGGCGATCAAGGGTTCGCCGAGAAACTTCAGGCCTTCCGCCAGACCGCTGTGCGGGTCGAGGGCGACCTTGGCGAAGGTACTGCCCAGCATCAGCAGCACTGGCAGCAGGATCACCAGCAGTGACAGACCAAAGCCCGGCTGGTGCGCGCTCTGGTCACGGGCGCTGAATAGCTCGCCCAGCGCGGCTGGCGGTTCGATCACCATGCGTCGCGACAGCCAGCCGCCATACAGCGGCCCGGCCAGGATCACCGCCGGGATGGCGATCACCAGCCCCAGCAGCATGGTCAGGCCGAGATCCGCATGCAGCGCCCCCACCGCGATCAGCGGACCGGGGTGCGGCGGCAACAGGGCATGCAGGGTGGTCATGCCCGCCAGCGCCGGAATGGCGATGCGCAACAGCGGCTGGCCCGAGCGCTGCGCCATGACGAAGATGATGGGCACCATCAGCACCAGGCCGACCTCGAAGA
Source organism: Pseudomonas sp. Marseille-Q7302 (assembly GCF_965111925.1). Taxonomy (NCBI): domain Bacteria; kingdom Pseudomonadati; phylum Pseudomonadota; class Gammaproteobacteria; order Pseudomonadales; family Pseudomonadaceae; genus Pseudomonas; species Pseudomonas sp. Marseille-Q7302. The sequence goes on from NZ_CBCOPK010000001.1 coordinate 2,837,541, forward strand.
ACAGCGGCAAGCCGATCACCATGGCCACCAGGGCCATCACCCAGGGCAGGCTGCGGCCCTTGCCCAGCCCCAGCAGGGTGCTGGCGATGCGATCGGCGGCGCCCGATTCGGCCATCACGGCACCCAGCATCGAGCCCAGGGCAATGATGATACCGGCCTCGCCCAGGATGCTGCCGGCGCCCTTGCTGAAGGCCTTGGCGACAGCCTCGGCCGGCAGCCCAGCGCCCAGGCCGGCGATGAAGGTGCCGATGAGAATGGACAGAAAGGGCGGCAGCCGGGTAACGGCGATGAGGAGGACAATGGCCAGGATGGCGGCCAGGCAACAGAAGATCAGCCGGGTGTCATGGGCGACCCAGGCGAGCGCAGCAGGATCCACATCAAGCTCCTTGTAACTTATTGTTTCAAGCCCACGATACCTGAAGGCCCCTCGCCAGTACGACAGGAATCGAACGATGGCGGCCCAGGGACCGGTCGCTTATTGCACTTAGCCAGCGAACCTCGGCCGTTTCGGACGATCCTATTAGCGGTCGGTCATGACCGATTCCCTTACCCTTTGCTTGCAGGCGGTTGGCATGAACGAAACCTCTACTCTCTGGCAGCAGACCCTCGCCCAATTCCGCGACGGTACCGGCTCTACCCTGCCAACCCCCGGTAGCGGCGCGGTGGCCGGTGTGGCGGCGTCCCTGGGTGTGGCGCTGATTCTCAAGGGCCTCAAGCTCAGCCAGCAGCGCCAGCCCGTGACCCGCCATGCCGAATTGATCGCCCTGGGCGAGCGGCTGCAGGAAGCCCTGAGCACCTGCGCCGACGCCGATGTCCAGGCCTTCGCCAACTACCTGGAAGCCGATCGCCAGGCCAGCGGTGCCACCGAAGAAGGCGAGCGCCGCAAGCAGGCGCTCAACCTGGCCGCGGCCAATGCCGTGCAGATTCCCATCGCTACCGCCCAGTTGTGCCTGGAAGCGCTGGATCTCGCGGTCACTGCCACGCCCCTCACCATCGAACCGCTGCGCAGCGATGCCCTGGCCGGTGGCCGGTTGCTGCACGGCGCCCTCGGTGCGGTGCTGACCACCGTCGATGCCGACCGCAATGGGCTGAAATCTGGCGACGCCCGCGAAGCCGCCCGGCAGATGCGCGACAAACTCCAGCAACAGGCTGACCAGCGCCTCGCCCAGTTGCGCGCCACTCCCGTTCCCCAGACGATGGGCTGAGGCTGATGCTGGCTCGACTGGGCTGGGTCCTGCGCGGCCTGCAGCGCCGCCTGTGGTTTCGCGCCACGCTCTTCTCGGTCGCCGGCGTGGCGACCGCCCTCCTCGCCCTGCTGCTGCGCGACCACATTCCGGCCGGCCTGCCGACCAAGGTCGGTGCCGATGCCGTCGACAAGATCCTCACCATCATCGCCAGCAGTATGCTGGCGGTGACCACCTTCTCGCTGAGCACCATGGTGACGGCCTACAACGCCGCCGCCAGCAGCGTGACGCCCCGCGCCTATCCACTGCTGCTCGAAGACAGCACCACGCAAAACGCCCTGGCCACCTTTCTCGGCTCCTTCCTGTTCAGCCTGGTGGGCATCATCGCCCTGAGTACCGGGCTCTATGGCGACAACGGCCGCGTGGTGCTTTTCACCGTGACCCTGGTGGTGATCCTGCTGATCGTCTTCACGCTCCTGCGCTGGATCGATCATCTCTCGCGGCTGGGCCAGCTGGATGCCACCAGCGACAGTATCGAAGCCGCCGCCCAGCACAGCCTGAAGCGCTGGCTGGCGAATCCCTATCTCGGCGGGCGTGCGGCGCCGGTCGACGAACCGCCGCCCGGCCGACCGGTAATGGCCGATCGCACGGGTTACTTGCAACGGGTGGACATGTCTCTGCTGGCCGACCTCTGCGGCAAGCGGGGCCGCCTGCGTCTGGCCGCCCTGCCCGGCGCCTTTCTCGATCCGGCGCAGCCGCTGCTCTGGATCGACGGCCTGCCACCCGACAAGGACGACCAGCTACGGACGGCCTTCAGCCTGGATGCGCGGCGTGTACATGACCAGGATCCGCGCTTCGGCCTCACGGTCCTGGGCGAGATCGCCACCGGGGCCCTGGTGCCGTCGCGCAGCGACTCGGGTACCGCCATCGCCATCCTGGGCCGTGCCCAACGGTTGCTGACCGAACTCACCGTCGCCCGCGACCCGGTCGAGCCTCGCTATCCGCAGATCGAGGTGCCGGAACTGTCGCTGGACGACCTGTTCGACGATTTCTTCCTGCCCGTGGGCCGCGACGCCGCGCCCCTGGTGGAGGTGGGCATGCGCCTGCAGAAGTCACTCGCCCGCCTGGCGGTTCAGGGCGATGCGCGCATCAGGCGCGAGTGCCTGCGGCATTCCCGCCTGGCCCTCTCCCGGGCGGAGGCCAGTCTCGGCCAGGCCGAGGACCGCGTCGTCCTCCAGCAGCTTGCGGCGGACGTCGAGCGCCTGTGCACCCCGCGATAGCCAGGCGGCGCTAGCGCGACCAGGCCGGATCGGTGGTGAAGGCGATGGTCAGCCAGCGATCCGGGCCTTCGCCGCCAATGGCCTCGCCGATCTGGTCACGAATGGCGTCCCACTCGTCCAGGGTCTTGGCCGGCCAGCCGACCGGCACGATGAAGTACAGCTCGATCTGCCGCGCCCGTCCGACCTTGGCCACATAGGCGCGGTAGTCGAGGAAACCGAACTGCGCGACCATGCCGCGAGCCACCTCATCGACCTGCTGCTTGAGCTGCGGCGGAGTCACCATGAGGATCTCGGCGAAGGCCTGCCAGACGGTCTTGAAGGGAACGGGGATGATCAGCACGCAGATGATCGACAGCACCATGGGGTCGATATAGGGCGTGATCCAGGCATAGGCCGTCCCCTGGGCCAGGGCGCCGACCAGGAAGGCCAGCACCAGGGCCGCGGAAATGCTGCCCGACATGATCCAGCTCTTGATGTCGAGCTTGAGGAAGTCGGACTGGATCTGCCGATTCATACGCAGCTCCAGCGCCGCCACGCCGTAGCAGACCAGCGCGGCCACCAGCGCATAGAGCAGTGCCACGCCGAATTCCAGCTCCTTGCCGCCACTCATCAGGCTGATGATCGAATTGACCAGCGCATAGCAGGCGACGATGCACAGCACGCTGCCGTTCAGGGCCAGCACCATGGGCTCCAGATGCCAGAAGCCCATGTTGAAACGCTCGGCGAGCTTGCGATCACCCTCCAGCTCCAGGCCGTGTCGATGGATGAGCATGGCCACCAGCAGGGCCATGCCGCTCATGAGCGCATCGATCAGCGAGTAGAAGCCATCGAAGACGATGGCGTAGGAGCCGGAATGCACCCCGAAGGCGATGCCCACCAGCGCGACGAGCACCGTGGCGAAGATGGAGCAGCGCAGGACCGTCCGCTCGTTGTATAGGCGTTGCAGCATCATTGACTCCAAGGAAAGAGGTCGGCCCGGCAGCGGCGAACCCCGGCAATCCTCCCATGATAGAGCTCGACCAGTCGCCCCGCATGGGCGGTCCGGCAAGGCGTCCATGCGTGTACGCAATCAGAACCCCGCAAGCTTCGGGTGTACACTGCACCGGTGCTTTTTTCTTCCGGGATGGCTGTCAGCAGCCGTTCCCGTATAGCGGAATCCTCAACGGCGACCCCACCATGATCGAAGTTACCGAACGCTCCATCGCCGAGTTGCGTCGCGCACTCGAAACCGGCCAGACCACTGCGGTGCAGCTGGTCGAGGCCTACCTGGCCCGTATCGATGCCTACGACCCCCCCACCAGCGCCACCGCGCTCAATGCCGTGGTGGTGCGCAATCCCGACGCCCTGGCCGAAGCTGCCGAGTCCGACCGCCGCCGCGCCCGGGGTGAGAGCCTGGGGCCGCTGGATGGCATCCCCTACACCGCCAAGGACAGCTATCTGGTGAAGGGGCTGACCGCCGCCTCCGGCAGTCCGGCGTTCAAGGACCTGGTCGCCCAGCGCGACGCCTTCACCATCGAACGGCTGCGCGCCGCTGGCGCCATCTGCCTGGGCAAGACCAACATGCCGCCCATGGCCAACGGCGGCATGCAGCGTGGCGTCTACGGGCGCGCCGAAAGCCCCTACAACGCCGGCTACCTCACCGCGCCCTTCGCCTCCGGCTCGTCCAACGGCGCCGGTACCGCCACCGCGGCCAGCTTCGCCGCCTTCGGCCTGGCCGAGGAAACCTGGTCCAGCGGACGCGGGCCAGCCTCCAACAATGGTCTCTGCGCCTATACCCCCTCGCGCGGGGTCATCTCGGTGCGCGGCAACTGGCCGCTGACGCCGACCATGGACGTGGTGGTGCCCTATGCCCGCACCATGGCCGATCTGCTGGAAGTGCTCGACGTGGTGGTGGCGGACGATCCCGATACCTCCGGCGACCTCTGGCGCCTGCAGCCCTGGGTACCACTGCCCAAGGCCTCGGAGGTCCGCCCGGCCCGCTATGGCGACCTCGCCGTCGATGCCAGCGCCCTGGCCGGCAAACGCCTTGGCGTGCCGCGCATGTTCATCAACCGTGATCCGGACGCCGGCACCAGCGAGAATCCAGGCATCGGCGGCCCAACCGGTCAGCGCATCCATACCCGCGACTCGGTCATCGCGCTCTGGGAGCAGGCGCGCGCGGCCCTGGAAGCGGGCGGGGCCACGGTGGTCGAGGTGGATTTCCCCCTGGTCTCCAACTGCGAAGGCGACCGTCCCGGCGCGCCGACGGTGTTCAACCGCGGCATCGTCTCCAAGGCGTTTCTCCATGATGAACTCTGGGATCTCTCCGCCTGGGGGTTCGACACCTTCCTGCGCGACAACAACGACCCCAACCTGAACCGGCTGGTGGACGTCGAAGGCGAGCTGATCTTCCCTCATGAACCCGGCACCCTGCCCAATCGCGAGGGCGACCTGGCCGCCGGGATGGCCGAGTACGTGCGCATGGCCGAGCGAGGTCTGAAAGCCTGGGATGAGATCGCCACCCTTGCCGACGGCCTGCGCGGTCTGGAACACACGCGCAGAATCGACCTGGAGGACTGGCTGCAGGCCCAGGGACTGGACGCCGTGCTCTTCCCCACCGTGGCCGACGTGGCGCCAGCCGATGCCGAGATCAATCCCGCCTCCGCCGACATCGCCTGGAGCAACGGCGTCTGGGTCGCCAATGGCAACCTCGCCATTCGCCACCTGGGCGTACCGACCGTCACTGTGCCCATGGGCGTGATGAGTGACATCGGCATGCCGGTGGGCCTGACCTTTGCCGGGCGGGCCTATGACGACTCGAATCTCCTCAGGCTCGCCGCCGCCTACGAGGCCACCGGTTCGAAGCGAGTGGTGCCGCCACGGACGCCGCCGCTGGTGGGATAAGGGTGCGGGTGTCGTCTCTCCCAGGGGCGACACGAGGCAGCTATGACATTGACCAGGAGCGCCTAAGCCGGTCGACCAGAGGCATCCGCCTGATCCGCAACGGCCATCAGGCGTCTGGTCGAGCTGTTGCGGTCGAGCGCGCGTTGCCATCCCATAGCGTCATCACCTGGGCGATGGCGCCCTCGATGACGACCAACGCCACCCCATCCCGCGCCATGGGTGAGATGCCCAGCAGCAAGCCTTCGAACACTGTCGCCAGGGCGCGAGCGTCGGTGCCTTCCGCGAGGTCGCCACGGGCGATACCGCGGCTGACGCACGCCAACAGGCCCTTGCGGATCCGGGCGCGGGCTTCGCGCAGCGGCAGTGGAATGCTGGAGTCTTCTTCCGCATAGGAGCCCAGGGTGCCGAGCGCCACTAGGCAGCCCTTGGGCAACTGCTCGTCACACTGCATCCGCGCGGAACGCCCGAGGGCCGAGGCGATCGCCTCCCGGGGCGCCAGGGCCTCGTCGAACAGGGGATCGTTCACCCGGCCATGGGTTTCCATGTAGCGGGAGACCACCTCCTTGAACAGCGCCTCTTTCGAACCGAAGGCGGCGTAGAAGCTGGGCGCCGTGATACCGCCTCCGATCGCCGCTTTCAGCCGATTCAGCGAGGTGGCCTCATAGCCGTAGCGCCAGAACAACAGCATGGCCTCGTCAATGGCCTGAGTACGATCGAACGACCGCGGACGTCCCAGTTGAGCCATAGCGAATCTCCTCTCTTGCCTGCTTTATATACTAACCGATACAAAAATCATTGACCACGCGAAGCCGCGGCTGCTTAGATATGTACCGACCGATACATATCTAAGGAATCTTCCCGTGACCTCGACACCCGATCCCGAACGCCTACCCGTGGCGGCGCTACTGGCGCTGGCGATGACCGGTTTCATCTGCATCATGACCGAGACCCTGCCCGCTGGGCTGCTCCCCGAGATAGCCCAGGGACTCGGGGTATCGAACGCCCTGGCCGGACAATCGGTGACCGCCTATGCCGCCGGCTCGCTGGTGGCCGCGATTCCCCTCACCATGGCGACGGCTCACTGGCGGCGACGGCGCGTGCTGCTCGCCACCATCCTGGGATTCCTGCTGTTCAATACCCTCACCGCGCTGTCGACCCACTACCTCCTGACATTGGTCGCGCGCTTCGCGGCGGGGGCCGCGGCCGGGCTCGCCTGGAGCCTGCTGGCCGGCTATGCCCGGCGCATGGTGGCGCCGCGCTTGCAGGGAAAGGCGATGGCCATGGCGATGATCGGCACGCCCATTGCCCTGTCCCTGGGCGTCCCCCTAGGCACCTGGCTGGGCGGTCTGCTGGGATGGCGACTGGCTTTCGCCACCATGTCCGCACTCACGCTGGGCCTGATCGTCTGGGTCGTGGCGAAGGTGCCCGACTATCCCGGGCAAACGGAAGGCCAGCGGCTACCGCTTCGCCAAGTGCTCGCCACGCCCGGTATCCGCGCCATTCTCGCCGTGGTCTTTACCTGGATGCTGGCCCACAACGTTCTCTACACCTACATCGCCCCCTTCGTCGCCCAGGCGGGGCTCGGTGACCGAGTCGATCTGGTACTGCTGACGTTTGGTGCTGCCTCGCTGCTGGGCATCTGGATAACCGGTCGCATCGTCGATCACAGTCTGCGCCGGGCCGTCCTCGTCAGCCTGGCCACCTTCGCCTCGATTGCCGTGATCCTGGGCCTGAGCCACGACTCCGCGACGGCGCAGTACCTGGGTATCTTCGTCTGGGGCCTGACGTTTGGCGGCGCCGCCACCCTGCTACAGACCGCCCTGGCCGACACGGCGGGCGCAGGCGCGGACGCGGCGCTGGCGATGAACGTGGTGACCTGGAACAGTGCCATCGCCGGTGGCGGCGTTCTGGGCGGCGTGTTGCTGGAAACGGCGGGCCCACAAGCGCTGATCTGGGCCGTGCTGGTGCTGTCGCTGGCCGCCCTCGCCATCGCGACAGCGGCGCGTCACCACGGCTTTCCCGCTGGTGCACGCGCGACCGGCGCGCCGGTTCTGGGCCACTAGCCACCCTTCCCCGCCGCAAGAGGCAGTAGCGTCCGCCCTGACAATCCCGTCCGCTGAAAAGGAACGTCGCGGACGGGAGGCAGCAGGCCCGGCTCAGCCCTGATGCGGCAGCGCTTCCAGCGTGGCGCCCTGAAAGAACGCCGGGGCGCGCCAGCGGGTGAACAGCATCAGCACCAGGCCTAGCAGCAGGATCACCACGGCGATGATGAACACCAGACCGATGCCGCCCAGGTGCGAGCCGCTGCCGAAGTCCGGTGACAGGCTGGCGACAGCGGTCTGCCAGAAGATCACCGAGAGGATGAGCGCGCCGAGCAGCGGGCACAGGCCGCGCAGCAAGGCGTGACGCAGACTGCCGAACAGACTGCGGCGGAAGTACCAGACGCAGGCATAGGCCGTCAGCGAGTAGTAGAAGCAGATCATCATGCCCAGGGCAGTGATGGTGTCTGCCAGGACGTTGTCGCTGAGGGTGCGCATCACCACATAGAAGGTGGCGGTGGCGATGCCGGCGGCGATGGTGGCATAGCGCGGCGTACGCGAGCGCGGGCAGATGTGGGCGAAGCGGCGCGAGACCGCACCGTAGTGCCCCATCGCCAACAGGGTGCGCGCTGGCGAGATGAAGGTGGATTGCAGGGAGGCGGCGGTGCTGGCCAGCACCGCGATGGACATCAGGATCGCCAACGGCCCCATCACCGGTCCGGCCAGATGGGCAAAGACGTTTTCCTGGATCTCCGGATTGCCCAATCCCAGACCCGAATCGCTGATACCGGCGAATTGCAGGGTCGCCGCCGCAGTGAACAGGTAAAGCATCAGGATCAGCAGCACCGTGACGGTCGCTGCGCGCCCCGGCACCTTCTGGCTGCCCACGGATTCTTCGCTCACCGTCAGGCAGACATCCCACCCCCAGAAGATGAAGATCGACAGCGACAGGCCCGCGGCGAAGGCGGAAAAGGACTCGACGTTGAAGGGGTTGAACCATTCGGGGTGGAAGACTACCGGCGCCACCTGCGGCGCGGCGTTGAAGGCCGCCAGCGAAAAGCCGACCAGCACCAGCAGTTGCAGCGCGACCAGACCGTACTGGATGCTCATGGTCATGCCGATGCCACGGCAGCTGATCCAGACCGCGATGGCGATGAACACGCAGCAGGTGACGATGTTAACCAGCAGGTTCTGCGACAGCGCGGCCAGCTCCGCCCGGCCACTGAGCTGGGCGAGGAAAAGATAGAAGAAGTCCACCGCCACCCCGGCGAGATTGGACAGGACGATGGTGGTGGCCGTCACCAGCCCCCAGCCACCGATCCAGCCGATCATGGGGCCGAAGGCGCGGGTCGACCAGGTGAAGGAGGTGCCGCTGTCCGGGTCGACGGCATTCAGCTCGCGGTATCCCAGGGCCACCAGCAGCATCGGCAGGAAGCCGACGATAAAGACCGCGGGCAGATAGACACCCACCTCGCGCACGGTCGGCCCCAGGGCCCCGGTCAGGGTGTAGACGGGGGCGATGGTGGAAATGCCCAGCACCACACAGGCGAGCAGGCCCAGGGACCCCGCCGCCAGACCCTTGGCGGACGGGTCGGTCAGGGCTTCCGGCCCGGTGTTGCCCGGGGCGCCTGCAGGTGCGCCCTTGCTCTGTTCAGTCATGCGTCTCTGCCCTGCTGTTGGAATTGTTTTCAGAGTCCGGCGTGCGCGGCAAGGTGCCTAACGCGACGCGGCATGGCGCTGGCAGGCGTCACGGAACGCGTTCAACAGCGTCAGGGATTCGGGGTTCTCGCGGAAATTCCACTCGGGATGCCACTGCACCCCGACGACGAAACCGGGAGCGTCCGCCAGCGACACACCCTCCACCAGACCATCCGGTGCCCGGGCCTCGACGCGCAGCCCACTGGCCAGCCGATCGAGGCCCTGGCTGTGCAGCGAATTCACCTGGAAGCTCGCCGGCAGCCCCAGGCGCTCGAACACCCCGCCCGGCGGCACCTGGACCGGATGCTTGGATGCGTATTGCTCGGCCAGCAGCTCGCCCTGGGGCTCGCGGTGATCGTCATGGCCGGGCAACTCCTGCACGCGTTGATGCAGGCTGCCGCCGAGGGCCACGTTGAGCTCCTGAAAGCCCCGGCAGATGCAGAACACCGGAATGCCGCGATCGATGGCCAGCCGCAGCAGCGGTAGGGTGTAGGCGTCACGGGAGGCATCGTGGTGGGTACCGGCCAGACTGGCGGGCCCCTGATAGTGATGGGGCTCGACATTCGACGGCGAGCCGGTGAACAGCAGGCCGTCCAGGTGCTCCAGCAGCGCCTGCGGATCGCTCGGCACGCTGCGCGCCGGCAGTACCACCGGCAGCCCGGCGTGGCCTGCCGCCTCGACGTACTTGTCGCCGACGGTATGGGAATCGTATTTGCCGAGCGTCTGCCGGCAAGCCGTCACGCCGATCAGGGGCATAGGGGACATGGCTATTCTCCAGAGTGCCCGCCTGGATCAGGCGGGCGGACAGGGTCAGATACCGAGGCGATCGCGCAACTGGTAGTAGGTCGCGCCCAGCGCGGTAAAGGGCACGCGCAGCAGCTGCCCGCCCGGGAAGGGATAGTGCGGCAGGCCGGCGAAGGCATCGAAGCGCTCCGCCTGCCCGCGCAGGGCTTCAGCCAGCACCTTGCCCGCCAGGTGGGTATAGGTGACGCCGTGGCCACTGCAGCCCTGGGAGTAGTAAATGTTGTCGCCGAGGCGGCCCACCTGCGGTAGCCGCGACAGCGTCAGCAGGAAGTTGCCGGTCCAGGTGAAGTCGATCTTGACGTCCTTGAGTTGCGGGAAGGTCTGCAGCATCTTTGGCCGGATGATGGCCTCGATGTCGGCCGGATCCCGCGCGCCATAGACCACGCCGCCGCCATAGATCAGCCGCCGATCGGCGCTCAGGCGGAAGTAGTCGAGCAGGTAGTTGCAGTCCTCCACGCAGTAATCCTGGGGCAACAAGCTGCGCGCCAGCTCCTCGGAAAGCGGCTCGGTGGCGAGCACCTGGGTACCGCAGGGCATGGACTTGGCGGCCAGTTCCGGCACCAGCCCGCCCAGGTAGGCGTTGCCGGCCACCACCACGAAGCGCGCCTTCACCTGACCCTGGGCGGTATGCACCACGGGGTTGGCGCCGCGGTCGATACGGATGGCCGCACTCTGCTCATAGAGTTTGCCGCCCAGAGAGGCCACTGCCGCCGCCTCGCCCAGGGCCAGGTTGAGCGGGTGGATGTGACCGCCGCTCATGTCCAGCATGCCGCCGATATAGCGATCGGTGCCGACCACCTCGCGAATGCCACGCGCGTCGAGCAGCTCCAGCTGGGTATGGCCATAGCGCTCCCAGAGCTTTTTCTGGGCCTCCAGATGGCCCAGCTGCTTGCCCGTCAGTGCGGCGAACACACCGCCATCCTTGAGATCGCACTGGATGTTGTAGCGGGCGATACGGTCGCGAATGATCCGTCCGCCCTCGAAGGCCATCTCCCCCAGCAGTTGCGCCTGCTTGGCGGGCAACTGTCGCTCGATGGCATCGATGTCGCGGCTGTAGCTGTTGACGATCTGGCCGCCGTTGCGCCCGGAGGCGCCGAAGCCGACCCGTGCCGCTTCCAGCACCGTCACGCTGAAGCCGTGCTCCAGCAGGAAAAGCGCGGTGGAAAGCCCGGTGTAACCGGCGCCGATGATGCAGACGTCGCTTTCGACACTGCCTTCGAGCCTGGAATAGGGAGCCGGCTGATTGCTGGAGGCTGCGTAGTAGCTACCGACGTGTTGTTGCATGGTGTGATTCCTCTGCCTGCGCCCCGACGTCGCCGCCAGGGTCGCCGCGCCTGTTCAGAGCTTGATCCAGGTCGCCTTGAGCTCGGTGTATTTGTCGAAGGCATGGAGCGACTTGTCGCGACCATTGCCAGACTGCTTGAAGCCGCCGAAGGGCGCCGTCATGTCGCCGCCATCATACTGGTTGACCCAGACACTGCCGGCGCGCAAGGCCCTCGCCACGCGATGGGCACGCGAGATATCGCGCGTCCAGACGGCAGCGGCCAGGCCATAGGGGGTATCGTTGGCGATGCGCACCGCTTCTTCTTCGCTGTCGAATTCGATCACGGCGAGCACCGGGCCGAAGATCTCCTCCTGGGCGATACGCATGGCGTTGTCCACGCCCTCGAAAATGGTCGGGGTCACGTAGCTGCCGCCAGTCTCCGCCAGGGCCTGGCCGCCACCGCTCACCAGTCGGGCGCCCTCGGCGCGGCCCGCCTCGATGAAGCCCAGCACGGTACGCAGATGGCCTGCGTCCACCAGGGCACCGACGCGGGTGTTGGGGTCCAGCGCGTGGCCAGGCGCCCAGCCCCGCAGGGCTTCCACTACCAGCGCCAGAAAGCGCTCCTTGATCGAACGCTCGACCAGCAGCCGGGAGCCGGCGACGCAGACCTCACCCTGGTTGAAGGCGATGGCCGCCGCGGCCGCTTCGGCGGCGGCCGCCAGATCCGGGGCATCGGCGAAGACGAGGTTGGGACTCTTGCCGCCCGCCTCCAGCCACACCCGCTTCATGTTCGACTCCCCCGCATAGACCAGCAGCTGCTTGGCGATACGGGTGGAGCCGGTAAAGACCAGGGTGTCGACGTCCGGGTGCAGCGCCAGTGCCTGGCCGACGGTATGACCGTAGCCGGGCAGCACGTTGAACACCCCTGCGGGAATGCCCGCCTCCAGCGCCAGGCCGGCGATGCGGATGGCGGTCAGCGGCGACTTCTCGGACGGCTTGAGGATCACCGAGTTGCCGGTGGCGAGCGCCGGACCCAGCTTCCAGCAGGCCATCATCAGGGGAAAATTCCAGGGCACGATGGCGGCCACCACACCCACGGGTTCGCGGGTCACCAGGCCGAGCTGATCGCGCGGGGTCGGCGCCACCTCGTCATAGACCTTGTCGATGGCCTCGGCGCTCCAGCGGATGGCATTGGCCGCCGCCGGAACATCGATACCCAGGGAATCGCTGATGGGCTTGCCCATGTCCAGGGTTTCCAGCAGCGCCAGTTCCTCGGCGTGGGCCAGCAACAGATCGGCGAAGGCGATGAGTACCCGCTTGCGCTGCGCCGGTGCCTGGTGCGCCCAGTCGCCTCGGGCGAAGCTGGCCCGCGCCGCCTGTACAGCGGCATCGGCATCCTCGGCCATGCAACTGGCCACCTGGGCCAGATGGCGACCATCCACGGGGCTCGAATCCTCGAAGGTCGCGCCACCCAGGGCATCGCGGTAGGTCCCGTCGATGAAGGCACGGGACTCGACGGTCAACCGCTGGTAGCGCTGCTCCCAGTCCTGCTGCGTCAGCATTGTCATGGTCACGCTCCTCAGACGGTATGCAGATACCAGTTGTATTCGAGATCGGAGATGGTGGTTTCGAACTCCTCCAGCTCGGCTTCCTTGCAGGCGACGAAGATGTCGATGTACTCGGGGCTGATGTACTGGTTCATCACCGCGCTGTCGTCCAGGCAGCGCAAGGCATCGCGCAGGTTGTTGGGCAGGCTCTGTTCGAGCTGTTCGTAGGAATTGCCGCTGACGGGCGCGCAGGGTTCCAGGTGCTGGGTCATGCCGTGATGAATGCCGGCCAGGATCGAGGCCATCATCAGATAGGGATTGGCGTCGGCACCGGCCACCCGGTGTTCGATGCGGATCGCCTCGCTGCTGCCGGTGGGCACGCGTACCGCCACGGTACGGTTATCCAGGCCCCAGCTCGGCGCGTTAGGCACATAGAACTGGGCACCGAAGCGCCGGTAGGAATTGACGTTGGGGCAAAGGAAGGCCATCGACGCCGGCAGGGTTTCGAGGATGCCGGCGATGGCGTGACGCAGCGGCGCGTGGTGCTCCGGATCGTCGGTGGCGAAGATGTTCCGCCCGGTCTGCTTGTCCAGCAGCGAGATGTGCACGTGCAGGCCGTTGCCGGCCTGGCCGGGATAGGGCTTGGCCATGAAGGTGGAATCCATCTCATGGTCGTAGGCGATGTTCTTGATCAGGCGCTTGAGCAGCACCGCATAGTCGCAGGCCTTGATGGCGTCCTCGACGTGATGCAGGTTGACCTCGAATTGCGCCGGCGCGGATTCCTTGACGATGGCATCCGCCGGCAGCCCCTGCTCCTTGGCGCCTTCGAGCATGTCCTGCAGACAATCCACGTATTCGTCCAGGTCGTCGATCAGATAGACCTGGGTGGAGACCGGCCGCTTGCCGGAGATCGGCGAGCGCGGCGGCTGCGGCCGGCCGTTCACGTTCTCCTGGTCGATCAGGTAGAACTCCAGTTCGAAGGCGGCGCAGATGGTCAGGCCCAGGTCATCGAATTTCTTCACCACCCGCCGCAGCACTTCGCGCGGATCGGCGAAGAACGGCGAGCCGTCCTGTTCGTGCATGGTCATCAGCAGCTGCGCGGTCGGGCGCTTCTGCCAGGGCTCGTAGCTCAGGGTGCCGGGGATGGGAAAGCAGGTGCGGTCGGCGTCGCCGATGTGCAGCCCCAGGCCGGTGCTTTCCACCGTGGAGCCGTTGATGTCCAGGGCGAACAGCGAGGCCGGCAGGTTGATGCCGCGCTCATAGACCTTGGACAGACTGGCCCGCTCGACACGCTTACCCCGGATGACGCCGTTCATGTCGGTGATCAACAGATCGACGTACTGAATCTCGGGGTGCTCCTTGAGAAAGCCGTTGGCTTCGGTGAGCTGGACGACGCGGGGGGATATCGAATTCATGAGGGGCATCCTTGACGCTGGCCCGCTTCGTTGTGCTTGCTCGTGCGGGTCTGGCAGCGTGGCTGTGGGTGGTGGTTGCTGCAGGCGCCGACCCTGTCTGCCAAGGTCCGCCCTTCCACCTGATTGCCCTTGCGGGGCTGGGCCAGTATAAATTGGCATAAGCGCAACCCATATCGGCGAATCGGCAAAGGAACAATGCACCGATGCAATATCAGATAGGCCATGCCGATCTCAAGCTGATTCTCGCCCTGGTGCGCGGCAGGACCCTGGCCAGAGCGGCCGAGCAGTTGCAGGTGGATGTCTCCACGGTGTTTCGCGCCATCCGCAAGCTCGAAGCCAATCTCCAGGTCGCGCTGTTCGACAAGAACCGTCGCGGCTACACCCCCACCCAGAGCGCCAAAGCCCTCGCCGAACAGGCCGAGCGCGCCGAACAGGCGCTCGACGCGGCGCGGATCGCCCTGGCCCAGGGTGAGAACGTCATCAGTGGTACCGTGCGCCTGACCTGCACCGATGCGGTGCTGCGCAGCCTGCTCCTGCCGGGGCTCGCCGAACTCATGCCACGCTATCCCGCGGTCGCCCTAGAAGTCGCCACCTCCAATACCTTCGCCAGCCTGAGCAGACGGGATGCGGACATCGCCCTCCGGTTGTCGAACGCGCCGCCCGAGCACCTGATCGGGCGCCGCCTCGGTCGCAGCTCCTATTTCGTCTGTGGGCATGAGCGCTATCGCGCCGGCTATGGCCGGGCCGCCACCGAACTGCCCTGGATCGCCCCCGATGACTCCCTGGCCGATCATGTGTCGGTCACCTGGCTGCGCCAGGCCTATCCCAGTCTCACGCCCCGCTATCGCTGCAGCAGCATGTCTTCGGTGGGCAGCCTGGTCGGCGCCGGGCTCGGCGTGGCCGCCCTCCCCGACTTCATGATCAGCAGCCTGGACGGCGTCGAGCGCCTGAGCGCCGCGCTCGACAACTGCGACACCGACATCTGGCTGCTGACCCGCCCGGACAACCTGTCGCTGCGTTCGGTGCAGATCCTCTTCGACCAGCTGGCGGAGCTGCTCAGGGCGCGGATAGAGGCGGCCTGCCACACCTGAATCTCGACCGGTCGCAGCCCTGACCGTCGTTGCAAGGGCGCAACGCCGATCCGGCCGTGCCGGTCAGGCGCACATCGAGGTCGCTCGCGAGTCCGCAACGGGAGGTCCGCGTTCAGACCGCGAGGGCGACCGGCAACAGGACCGCCGTGGCTATTCCCAGGAGAATCATGCCGAGTGCCGAAAAGGCGGCCGTTTCCTGGCCTTCGCGCAGTGCATGCGCCGTGCCTATGGCATGTCCGTTCATGCCCAGGGTCAGGCCTCTGGCCGCTGGATCTTCAACCTTGAACAGCTTGAGCAGCGGCAGGGCCAGCGTCGTGCTGATGACGCCGGTCAGCATGACGATCACGGCGGTCAAGGACACCAGCCCGCCAAAATGTCCGGACAGGGGCAAGGCGATAGGCATGGTCACCGATTTCGGCGCCAGGCTCATCACCAGGGTCGGGGACAAACCGAACAGCCAACCCAAGGCAAGGGTCAAGGTCACCCCCACGATGCCACCCACGGACAGCGTGACCAAAAGGGGCCCGGATAGGGAGATCACGCGCTGGATATTTCGGTAGAGGGGCACTGCCAGCCCTACGGTCGTAGGCCCCAGCAACAGCGAAAGCGTGCCACTCGCGCTGCGATAGTGCTCATAGGGCACGCTGGCGGCCCAGAGCAGGCTCGCGACGAGCGCCGTGGTGATCAGCACCGGCTGCAGCATCACCAGACGCAGGCGCTGCTGCAGCAGCAACGCTACCTGGTAGGCAGCAAGCGTCACGGATAACGCCAGTAACGGCGCCAGATAGGGATCAGCCATCGGTCTTTCTTCTTATCAGGTATTGCAGCAGCAAGCCGCACAGCGGAACAGTCACCACCAGGGACAACGCGATCACCAGCAGCAGACGCAGCCAGACCGTCACTTCCAGCGTATCGACATCGATGATTCCAACAGCCGGCACCACGAGCATCAACGGAAGGTAGCGAAGCAGACTGCCAGCCATGGCATCCACCCCTTCGGGCACTCTTCGCAGCAGCAATAACATGCCGAACAGAATGAATATCCCGATGACACTGGCCGGGATGCCACTCACATAGCCGGCAATACAGGACCCCAACAGGTAGCAGCCTGCAAGTACCAGCATGCCCGTTATGTTCATGCCCCCTCCTCGTTGTTGTTCGTTTTACCGTGGCACCACAGCGTACTGGATTTCAGTTGACTGACTACAGGCTTCCGCAATGAGGCGTGTCCTGGGCAGCCACTGCCTGAAGATCGAGATCGCTGCTGATATGGTTTTTTTAGGCCCGCCTGCTCCGAATGCTCCATTCGGAGCGGTGCTACCCTTCGCGTCGATAAAGGCAACGTCCATGTCTTCCAGCGACTTGGCATGTGACGAGCGAAGGCCGCCGCTCGGCGTGGCGCCAGGTACTGGCGGCGGCGAGACCGGAAATCTCATTGATCAGGTAATGGATAACGATGTTCGAACACCTGACCGAATACCAGGGCGATCCCATCCTCTCCCTGATCAGGACCTATCAGCAGGACCGCCGGCCTGAGAAGGTGAATCTGAGTGTCGGCGTCTACACGGACGCATCCGGCCGGTTGCCGGTCCTGCGGGCCGTGGCGGCAGCTGACCAGCATCTGCGAAAAACAGCGCTGGCCCCGTCGATGTACCTGCCCATGGAGGGCCACGAAGGTTTTCGACTGAATGCTCAGCACCTGCAGTTCGGCGATGCCAGCCCGGCACTGGCGGATGGCCGCGTGACTACCATCCAGACCGTCGGTGGATCGGGCGCGCTCAAGATAGGCGCGGACTTCCTGCGGCGGTGGTTTCCGGAGTCCGGCGTCTGGGTGAGCGATCCCACCTGGGACAATCACGTCGCCCTCTTCGAAGGCGCTGGCTTCTCAGTCAGCAGATACCCCTATTACTGTCCGTCCTCCGCCGAGCTTGCCTTCCAGGACATGCTCGACACCCTCAGCGGCCTGGCTGCCAGGAGCATCATCCTGCTCCACCCCTGCTGCCACAATCCCACGGGCCTGGATCTCACCACCGCCCAATGGCGGAAGGTCATCCAGGTGCTGGCCGAGCGCGAGCTCATCGCCTTCGTCGACTGCGCCTATCAGGGTTTCGGCACTGGGCTGGAAGAAGATGCCTTCGTCATCAGGGAAATGGAGCGCGCGGGCCTGACCTTTCTCGTGAGCTATTCCTGCTCGAAAAACTTTTCGCTGTACGGCGAGCGGGTCGGCACCCTGTCCGTGGTCTGCGCCTCGGCGGCAATGGCAGCCCGGGCGCTGGGCCAGCTGCAAGCCACGGTGAGACGAAACTACTCGAGCCCCCCGCAGCATGGCGCGCAACTGGTGGACCTGGTGTTGGGCAGCGAGCTCGCCGATCTCTGGCGAGCCGACGTGGATGACATGCGCCAGCGCACCTCCGCCATGCGCGAGCTGCTCGCGACCGCCCTCGGTCACGCGGACCGGTCACTCGGTGAGCGGATTCGTAGCCACCGCGGGCTATTTTCCTATACAGGTCTGGGCAGGACCGAGGTGCAACGCCTGCGGCAGGATTTCGGCATCTATCTGGTCGATAATGGCCGGCTTTGTGTGGCGGGGTTGACCGCTGAACGGGTTGATCATGTCGCCTCGGCTATCGCGGAGGTGCTGCGGCATCCGGAGTGATCCCGCCTAGGCATGGCAAGCCCTGCGGACGGCCTTCACTGCTCCGGTCGGCCCAGGACTGTTCCGCGACGGCGCCCGCCTTCGCTCACGCCTACTGCTGGCAAGCGCCCAATGGGTGGAGAGCTGCGCTCACCTACATACACCGGTGCTCCCCCGCACCTTCAGTTCGAAGGGCAACACCACCTCTCGCGCAGCCGGCGTACCCCCGTTGAGCACCTCCAGCAGCATGGCCACCGCGCGCTGGCCGAAGGCCTCCGCCGGCTGGGCAATGGTGGTCAGTGGCGGCTCGGTGTAGGCAGCGAAGGCGATGTCATCGAACCCCGCCAGGGAGATGTCTTCCGGGACACGCAACCCGGAGCGCCGCAGGATCTGCAGCGCTCCGATCGCCATCTCGTCGCTGCAACAGAACAGCGCGGTCGGGCGCTCGGGTAGCGTCAGCAATGCCTTGGCCGCGGCGGCGCCAGCGGCCAGGGTGAAGTCGCCTTCGTGCAGCAGACCAGGATCCAGGGCAATGTCCGCCTGCGTCAGCGCCTCCTGGTAGCCGGCCAGCCGTTCCAGGGTCAGCGGGCTGTCTTCCGGCCCCTTGATCAGGGCAATGCGCCTGTGTCCGAGCGCCAGCAGATGCTCGGTCAGGCAGCGCGCGGCGGCGCGATTGTCCAGCCGGACCTTGGGCCAGGTGTGCTCGGCGAGCACTTCGCAGGCATTCACCACCGGCGGTATGTCGCCCTGGCCGGCAAAGGGATCGAAAGCGCGGAGCTGGATCACCCCATCGGCCTGACGTGCATAGACCAGTTCGGCGTATTCGCGCTCGCGGCGTTCGTCGCCAGCGGTATCGCACAACAGCACCCGATAACCGGCCGCCTGCGCCGCCTGCTGGATGCCGGCGATGACCCGGGCGAAGAAGCTGTTGGCGATCAGCGGAACCAGCACCACCAGGTTGCCGGTGCGACGGGAGCGAAACTGCACGGCCATCCCGTTGGGCCGATAGTTGGCAGCGGCAACGGCGGCCTGCACGCGCTCGCGGGTAGCGGGCGCCACGACGTCGGGATTCTTCAAGGTACGCGACACGGTCGCCACCGATACCCCGGCCAATTCGGCAACCCGGCGAATGTTGGACATGCAGCCTCGGTAAGCGATGGAAAGGTTGCCACTGTGCGCAAAGGCAATCCGCCAGGCAAGCCATACGCCTGAGTGGCACTTGACTAAATCCGCCAGCGGCCGCCAAATGCCGAAAAAATGTAACCGGTTACACCTAGCGCGATAGCAGCCGGAGGATCAGGGGATGCAGGCTCATACCAGCCACAGGATTCGCTACGGCATGATCGGCGGCGGCCAGGGCGCTTTCATTGGCGCCGCCCATCGTCGCGCGGCGGCGCTGGATGGCGCGCTGGAGCTGGTCTGCGGCGCCTTCAGCCGCGATGCCGGCAACAATGCCGCCTCGGGCCGTGAGCTGGGCCTGGCACCTGAACGGGTCTATGCGTCCTGGGAGGCACTGTTGGCTGGAGAACGCCAGCTGCCAGCCGAGCAGCGCGTCGAATTGCTGGTGATCGTCACGCCCAACGACCTGCACGTCCCCATCGCCGAGGCCGCCCTGGCCGCGGGCTTCCACGTCTTTTCCGAAAAGCCTGCCGGCACCTCGCTGGCGCAGGTGCAGCACCTGGCGGAGACCCTGGCCGCGCTCCCCCTGCGCTATGCCCTGGCCCACACCTATTTGGGCTATCCCCTGGTATGGGAAGCCCGCGAGCGGGTCGCCCGCGGCGAGCTGGGCGCCCTGCGCAAGATCCATGTGGAATATCCGCAGGGCTGGCTCGCCCAGGACCTTGCCGCCACCGGCAACAAGCAGGCGACCTGGCGCGACGATCCGGCCGCGTCCGGCCCGGGCGGTTGCCTGGGCGACATCGGCACCCACGCCTTCAGTCTCGCCGAGTTCCTCAGCGGCCAGCGCATCTCCCGGCTCAGCGCCCACCTGCGCAGCCACCTGCCCGGCCGGCGCCTGGACGACGATGTCATGGTGCTGTTCGAGACCGCCGAGGGTGCCAGCGGCAGTCTGCTGGCCAGCCAGGTCTGTGTAGGCGAGGAAAACGGCCTGCGTATCCGGCTCTATGGTGAGCAGGGCAGCCTGGAATGGCATCAGCAGGAGCCCAACAGCCTCCTGCAGCGCAGTCTCGACCAGCCGCCCCGCACGCTGCGCGCGGGTCTCGGCCAGCCCTGGCTAAGCGCCAGTGCCCAGCAGCGGCTGCGGTTGCCGGGCGGCCATCCGGAGGGCTACCTCGAAGCCCTGGCCAATCTCTACCGCGACCTGGCCGCCGCCATCCGCGATCCGGCGGATCCCGCCGCGGGGCTGCCCGGCATCACCACCGGCTGGCGCGGCCTGGCCTTTATCGAAACCGCCTTGGCCAGCCATCAGCGCCAGGGTGCCTGGACGCCACTACCGACCCTAGGAGCCTGACCATGGCCGCTACCTCTCGCCCAGGGCTCAAGGGCCCGGCAATCTTTCTCGCCCAGTTCCTCGATGACCAGCCGCCCTTCGACACCCTGCCCCATCTCGCGCGCTGGGCGGCGGACCTGGGCTACCGGGGCATCCAGCTGCCGACGCTGGGCCATCAATGCCCGAACCTCGAACGCGCGGCCGCCAGCCAGGACTACTGCGACGAGCTACTTGGCCAGTGCGCCGCGGCAGGCGTGGCTATCAGCGAGCTGTCCACCCATTTGCAGGGGCAGCTGGTGGCGGTGCATCCGGCGTTCAACGAGGCTTTCGACGGCTTCGCCCCGCCGGCCCTGCGCGGCCGGCCGGATGAACGCCAGGCCTGGGCGGTCAAGCAGCTCAAGCTGGCCGCAAAGGCCAGCCGGCGCCTCGGCCTCAAGGCCGTGGCGACCTTTTCCGGTGCCCTGCTCTGGCCCTATGTCTATCCCTGGCCTCAGCGTCCGGCCGGTCTGGTGGACGAAGGCTTCGCCGAGCTGGCACAGCGCTGGCGGCCGATCCTGGACGTCTACGGCGAAGAGGGTATCGACCTGTGCTTCGAACTGCATCCAGGCGAGGACCTGCACGACGGCGCCACCTTCGAGCGTTTTCTGGCGGCGGTCGACGACCATCCTCGGGCGCGAATCCTCTATGACCCCAGCCACCTGTTGCTGCAGCAGCTGGACTACCTGGGGTTCATCGACCGTTATCACGCGCGCATCGGCATGTTCCACGTCAAGGACGCGGAATTCCGTCCCGACGCCCGCAGCGGAGTCTATGGCGGCTACCAGGACTGGGCCGAGCGCCCGGGTCGCTTCCGCTCCCTGGGGGATGGCCAGATCGATTTCGGCGCCATCTTCAGCAAGCTCACCCAGTACGGGTTCGACGGCTGGGCGGTGCTGGAGTGGGAGTGCTGCCTGAAGGATGCGGCCCAGGGCGCTGCCGAAGGCGCACCCTTCATCGAGCGTCATCTGATCCAGCCGGCCACTCGCGCCTTCGACGACTTCGCCGGCAGCGACGCCGATCCGGCGCGCAATCGGAGGATGCTTGGCCTGCAGTAGCAGCCCCACCTCGTTTTTTCGTCACATAACCCACAACAAGGAATCGACGATGAACGCACTTTCGCTACGCCTGAGCACCCTGATGTTCCTGCAGTTCTTTATCTGGGGCAGCTGGTTCGTCACCCTCGCCACCTTTCTTGGCAACACCCTCGGCGCCAATGGCGGCCAGATCGGCCAGGCCTTCGCCACCCAGTCGTGGGGGGCGATCCTGGCGCCCTTCGTGGTGGGCCTGATCGCCGATCGCTATTTCAATGCCGAGCGCATCCTCGGCCTGCTGCACCTGGTCGGTGCGGTACTGCTCTACCAGGTCTATGCGGCCGCCGACTTCGCCACCTTCTATCCGCTGGTGCTGGCCTACATGCTCTGCTACATGCCGACCCTGGCACTGGCCAACTCGGTGGCCTTCCGTCATCTGGCCGATCCGGCCCGCCAGTTCGCCAAGATTCGCGTCTGGGGCACCCTGGGCTGGATCGCCGCGGGGTTGGCCATCAGTTTCGTCTTCGCCTGGGACAGCCGCACCGGCATCGCCGCCGGTGCCCTGCGCAACACCTTCCTGCTCGGTGCTGGCGCCTCCCTCATCCTCGGGCTCTACAGTTTCAGCCTGCCGCGGACCGCACCGCTGCCGTCCGCCGGCCAGGGCCTGGGCGCAGCGCTCGGCCTGGACGCCCTGCGCCTGCTCAAGGACCGCAGCTTCGCCGTCTTCTTTGCCGCCTCGGTGCTGATCTGTATCCCGCTGGCCTTCTATTACCAGAACGCCAACCTCTTCCTGGCCGAACTGGGGGTCGCCAATCCCACCGGCATGATGACCCTGGGCCAGGTGTCCGAAGTCGGTTTCATGCTGCTGCTGCCGCTGTTCATCCGCCGCTTCGGCCTCAAGCGGACCCTGCTGGTGGGGATGCTCGCCTGGGCCGTACGCTATGGCTGCTTCGCCCTGGGCGCCCAGGGTGACGCCCTCGCCTACCCGCTGCTGGGCATCGCCCTGCACGGCGTCTGCTACGACTTCTTCTTCGTCTCCGGCCAGATCTACACCGATGCCAAGGCCGGCGAGGCGAACAAGAGCGCCGCCCAGGGCCTGATCACCCTGGCCACCTATGGCGTGGGCATGCTGGTCGGCTTCTGGGTCGCCGGGATGGTCTCGGATCACTATGCCAGCGGCACCGGCCATGACTGGCAAGGCATCTGGCTATTCCCGGCGGTGTTCTCCCTGGGTGTATTGCTGGCCTTTCTGGTCACCTTCCGGGACGCCCGGCCGGAACGCCTCGCAACTGCGCCCGTGCGCTAGCACGACTCCGCGGGTGGCCTGGCGCGGTAACGGCCGGGCCACCCGCGGCGCCCTCCCCACAGACCATCCAGATGGACCCGTGGATCGGACGCAGCCCCCGCTGGTCCGCCCCTGCCGTCTTGCCCCGCGCCGACCCGGTACCAAGCCGCAGTGTCCTGAGCGCTGGTCCGTCCGCTACCTATCGCCTGCCTTGGGCCAAAGGGACTTCCGGAACCACGCCGCAATCTGGCAAGACCAATTCCAAAAAATCTAATTGGTCTTGCCAGTCATCTTGAGTGAGGTGTAGCTTTCCCTGCCATGGATCTCACATAGGGCAACGACCCTAAAACAACAACAAGAGAGAGCACCATGCTGGATACCCCATCGCCCCGCGGTGACGGTGGCGGCCCCGTACCGCCCGCGCCCTCGCCCTGCCTGACGCTCGAAAACATTTCCAAGCGCTTTCCCGGCGTTGTGGCCCTCGACGACGTCAGCCTTAGCCTCTACCCGGGCGAAGTCCACGCCATCTGCGGTGAGAACGGCGCCGGCAAGTCCACCCTGATGAAGATCGTCAGCGGCCAGCAGCCGCCGGACGAGGGGCGGATCCGCTACCTCGGTGAAGAGCGGCACTTCAAGTCCGTGTCGGAAGCCGAGCATGTCGGCATCGCCATCATTCACCAGGAACTCAACCTGGTGCCCCACCTCACGGTGGCGGAAAACATCTTCCTGGCCCGCGAGCCGGTGCGCTTCGGTCTGATCGACAGACGCAAGATGCAGTCGGACACCGAAGCCTGCCTAGCGCGCCTGGGCGTGGCCATCAGCCCCCGCGCCCCGGTGGCCAAGCTGTCGGTGGCCCAGCAGCAGATGGTGGAGATCGCCAAGGCGCTGTCCTTGGACGCCCGGGTACTCATCCTCGACGAACCGACCTCCTCGCTGACCGAAAGCGAGACCCAGGCGCTGTTCAAGGTCATCCAGGACCTCAAGGCGCGCGGCGTCGGCATGCTCTACATCTCCCACCGGCTGGACGAGATGCGCCACATCGTCGACCGGGTGACCATTCTGCGCGACGGCCGCTACGTCTCCACCCAGCGCTTTGCCGATACCAGTGTCGACGCCATCGTGGCGGGCATGGTCGGGCGCTCCCTCGACGAGAAATTCCCGCCGCGCACCTCGGTGCCTACCGGCGAGGTACTGCTGCGGGCGCAAGGCCTGGCCCGCAAAGGGGTCTTCCAGGACATCAGCTTCGAATTGCGCCGCGGCGAGATCCTCGGCTTCGCCGGTCTCATGGGCGCCGGGCGCACCGAGATCGCCCGGGCGATCTTTGGCGCCGACCGGCTGGATGCCGGCGAGGTGGAGATCAACGGCCGCGCGGTCAGCATCCGCACGCCGCGCGACGGCATCGATGAAGGCATCGCCTACCTGTCCGAAGACCGCAAGAAGGACGGCCTGGCGGTCAAGATGACCCTGGCGCACAACCTGACCCTGGCCAATCTGGATGCCCTCTGCGGGCCGCTGGGCTTCATCCGCTTCGGCGAGGAGGCGCGGGTCGCCCAGGACTACGTGCGGCGGCTGGACATTCGCACGCCCTCGATCGACAAGGTCACCCGCTACCTCTCGGGCGGCAACCAGCAAAAGATCATCATCGGCAAATGGCTGTTCCGGGATGCCAGGATCATGTTCTTCGACGAGCCCACCCGGGGCATCGACGTCGGCGCCAAGTACGCCATCTACGAAATGATGGACCAACTGGCCGCCCAGGGCATCGGCGTCGTCCTGATCAGTTCGGAGCTGCCCGAACTGCTGGGCATGAGCGATCGGATCCTGGTCTTCCACGAAGGCCGCCTGACCGGTGACGTCGAGACCCGGGCCACGTCCCAGGACCAGATCATGCACTACGCCTCCGGCTGCACGTCGCACTGACGGCAGGTCGCCTCAGCTTGTCGAGCGAGACAGAGAAATGACCGAAAAACAAAAAGAATTTCTGCAGAAGTTTGGCGCCCTGGTCAGCCTGCTGGCCCTGATCGCGGTGTTTTCCTCCATGAGCAGTGCCTTCCTCACCATGGGCAATGGCATGAGCGTGGCCTTGCAGGTCACCTCCATCGCCTTTCTCGGCCTCGGTGCGACGGCGGTGATCATCACCGGCGGCATCGACCTCTCGGTAGGCTCGGTACTGGCCCTGGCCGGCGTGGCCAACGCCATGGCGGTCAAGGCCGGCGCGTCCATCGAGGTGGGCATCCTGGTGGGCCTGATCGTCGGCGGGATCTGCGGCGCGATCAACGGCCTGTTCGTGACCCTAGTCAAGCTGCCGCCCTTCATCGCCACCCTGGGCATGATGCTGGTGGCCCGCGGCCTGGCGCTGCGACTGACCGATGCCCAGCCCATCTCCGGACTCGGCGCGGCCTTTGGCGTGCTCGGCAACGGCGTTCTGGGCCGCATCGAGCGCATCGGCGACGACGGCTTTCCCAACGTGATCTTTCCGGGCATCCCCTACCCGGTGATCATCATGATCGTCCTGGCCATCGCCCTGTGGCTGGTGCTCAGCCGTACCCGCCTGGGCCGCCACATCTATGCCGTGGGCTCGAACGCCGAAGCGGCCCGGCTCTCCGGGGTCAAGGTGCGCGCGGTCACGCTCTTCACCTATGTGCTGTCCGGCGTGCTGGCCGGCCTGACCGGCGCGGTGCTGATGTCGCGCCTGGTCACCGCCCAGCCGAACGAAGGGGTGATGTACGAACTGGACGCCATCGCCAGCGCGGTGATCGGCGGCACCTCCCTCTCCGGTGGCATCGGCAGCGTGTCGGGCACCCTGATCGGCGCCTTCACCATCGGCGTGCTGCGCAACGGCCTCAACATGCTCGGCGTCTCCAGTTTCACCCAGCAGATCATCATCGGCCTGGTGATCCTGCTGACCGTCTGTATCGACCAGCTCCGCAACCGCAAGAAGTGAACCCTCGATAACAACAACAAGGAACGACCGATGAAAAACTTCAAGAAAGTGGTCCTGGGTGTCGCCCTCTCCGCAGCGACCTCCCTGGCGCTGGCCGGTAACGGCGAGATCGCCGTCATCGTCAAGAGTGCCAACTCCAATTACTGGCAGAACGTGCAGAAGGGCGTGCAGGAAACGGCCAAGCAGCACACCAGCTACAAGGTCACCTTCCAGGGACCGGCCTCGGAATCGGCGATCGCCGACGAGGTGAACATGGTGGTCAATGCCGTCAACCGCGGCGTCTCGGGCATCGTGCTGGCGCCGTCCGACCCGGACGCCCTGGTCCCGGCCATCAAGCAGGCCTGGGAAGCCCATATCCCGGTGGTGCTGATCGACTCCTCGGTGGCGGAAAGCGGCGCGCCCTACTACCAGTCCTTTCTCTCCACCGACAACAACAAGGCCGGCGAGCTGTCCGCCCAGCGCATGATCGAGAAGGTCGGCAAGACCGGCAAGATCGCCATCATGTCCTATGTGCCGGGCACCGGCTCGGAAGTGGGCCGGGTCGGCGGCTTCCGCAAATACCTGGAGCAGCATTCGCAGCTGACCGTGGTGGGCCCCTTCTATTCCCAGTCGCAGATGGCCAACGCCCTCAACCAGACCACCGACGTCCTGGCCTCCAATCCCGACCTCAAGGGCATCTACGGCGCCAACGAACCCACCGCGGTCGGCATGGCGCGGGCCATCGCCCAGTCCGGCAAGGCCGGCAAGCTGCAGGCCATCGGCTTCGACGGCAACGAGGACCTGCAGGGCTTCGTGCGCGACGGCACCCTGGACGCCATCGTGGTGCAGAGTTCCTATCGCATGGGCCTGGAATCGGTCGCCACGGTGATCAAGGTGATCGAGAAGCAGAAGGTGCCCAAGTTCATCGACACCGGCGTCCTGCTCATCGACAAGGCCAACCTGGATAGCGCCGACGCCCGCAACGTGCTGTATTGAACGGAGGCCTGGCGATGAACCTCTCTGAGCGGCGACACCTGGCCGGAAGCCCCCTGACGCTCCCGGTACTCGGGCTCGGCTGTTCCCAGCTGGGGGGTCTGCATCAGGAGATGCCGGTGCAGCAGGCCGTCGATACCTTGGCGAACGCCTGGCAGCAGGGTATCCGCTACTTCGATACGGCGCCCTTCTACGGCCATGGCCGCTCGGAGCATCGCCTCGGGACCGTTCTCGACGAACAGGAGCGCGATGAGTTCGTGCTCAGCAGCAAGGTGGGCCGGCTGCTCGCCCCCAACGGTAGCGAGCGCGCGAACGACGACGGCTGGGCCCGTCCATTGCCCTTCAAGCCAGTCTACGACTACAGCTACGACGCCATCCTGAGATCTCATGAAGACAGCCTGCAGCGGCTGGGGCTGTCACGCATCGACATCCTCTATGTGCACGACATCGGTCGCCGCACCCATGGCGAGCGGCATGACCTGCACTGGCAGGCCCTGACCCAGGGCGGAGGTTTTCGGGCGCTGGAGCAGTTGCGCAGCAGTGGCCAGGTCCGGGCGATCGGACTGGGCGTAAACGAATGGGAAATCGTCGCCGAAAGCATGGGTGAATGCCAGCTGGACTGTACCTTGCTGGCGGGCCGCTACACCCTGCTGGAGCAGCAGAGCCTGCGCCCACTGCTCGACCGCTGCGTTGCTGGCGGCAATGCCATCGTCGCCGGTGGCGTCTTCAATTCTGGGATTCTCGCCGGTGGCCAGCATTTCGACTATGGCGTCGCGCCGGCGGCGGTGGTGGCCAAGGTCGGAGCGTTACAGGAGGTCTGCACCGAATTCGCGATACCCCTGGCAGCGGCGGCCCTGCAGTTTCCGCTGGCGCACCCAGCGGTGGTGTCCTGCGTCATCGGCGCCCGCAGCGCCGAGCAGGTCAGCACCAACGTGGCCTGGCTGCAGACGCCGATCCCGGTGGCTTTCTGGAACACCCTCAAGCAACGCGGCTTGCTGGACGATGCTGCCCCCGTGCCAGGAAACCCGGCATGAGACTGCCCTGCCAGGTCCATCTCCCCATCGGCGCCACCGCCGCCCTCTACCGACGAAGCCGACCGCTCGCGGTCATTCCCGGCGAAAGCATCGCCACGAATCCAACGTGCATCCCGAGCGATGCGGAGTTTCATCATGCTGACCGTCATCTGTGAAAAACCCGGCCTGCTGGTCTCCCGCGATACTCCCAAGCCCGCGCGTGGCAAAGGCGAAACCCTGATCCGCATCCGGCGGGTCGGCGTCTGCGGGACCGACCTGCACATCTACGAAGGCAACCAGCCCTATCTGGAATACCCGCGGGTGATGGGCCACGAGATTTCCGGCATCGTCGAGGAAACCGACGACAGCGGGCGCCTGCAGGCGGGGGACATCGTCTATGTGGTGCCCTACCTGTCCTGCGGCCAGTGCATCGCCTGCCGCCAGGGCAAGACCAACTGCTGCACCAAGATCGCGGTCCTGGGCGTGCATCGTGACGGCGCCTTGACCGAGTACCTCAGTCTGCCCGACCGCTTCGTCTTCAAGGCCGAGGGCCTCACCCTCGACCAGGCGGCGATGGTGGAATTTCTCGCCATCGGCGCCCATGCCGTGCGCCGTTCGGGGCTGGGCCAGGCCCAGCGCGTGCTGGTGGTGGGCGCCGGCCCCATCGGCATGGCGGCGGCGATCTTCGCCGGCATCGCCGGGGCCCAGGTCACCGTCCTCGACACCCGCACCGATCGCCTGGAATTCTGTCGCCAGCACTTGCAGGTCGCGGCCACGGTCACCGTCGGTGACGGCGACAAAGACGAACTGGCGCGGCTGACCGACGGCGACTTCTTCGACGTGGTGTTCGACGCCACCGGCAACGCCCGCGCCATCGAGCGCGGTTTCGAATTCGTCGCCCATGCCGGCAGCTATGTGCTGATCTCGGTGGTCAAGGACCACATCCGCTTCGCCGATCCCGAGTTCCACAAGCGCGAGACCACCCTGCTGGGCAGTCGCAACGCCACCGCCGAGGATTTCCAGCATGTCGAGCGCTGCCTGCGCGAGGACCTGATCCCGGACGCGGCACTCAACACCCATCGCCTGCAACTGGCCGAGCTGCCCACCCGTTTCGCGGAGCTGCTGGACCCGGCCCGTGGCGTCGTCAAAGCCATCGTCGAAATCTGAACGGGTCTGATCGGCCACCCCCGGCCGAGGAGCGAGAACATGACACGCTACTGTCTGCTGCTGGACCTGCGGGACGATCCCGAACTCATCGCCGAATACGAACGCCAGCACGCGGCGGTCTGGCCCGAGGTCATCGCCCATCTGCGCGAGGCCGGCGTCGCCAACATGACCATCTGGCGCCTCGGTTGCCGCCTGACCATGCTGCTCGAAGCCGGGCCGGATTTCTCCTTTGCGCGGATGCAGGCGCTGGAGCAGCGCAATCCCAGGATCCAGGAATGGGAAACCCTGATGGCGCGCTATCAGCTGTCCTCACCCGAGGCGGGATCGGAGAAGTGGCAGCTGGCGACGCCGCTGTTCGAGCTGGCCGCCCTGCCCTGAGCCGCTGGCGCCGAACCGGGTAGCCCATGAGATACTGAAGCCCTTGAAGATGCAGGTTTCATCAATGACGCTGCCCACTGCCACCACCGAAAGAAAGCTCTACCAGAAGATCGCGGATCGCCTGCGCCAGCACATCCGCGAGGGCGCCATCGAAGCCGGTACCCGTCTGCCGCCGGAGCGCGATCTGGCCCAGCTGCTGGGCGTCTCCCGGCCATCGCTGCGCGAAGCCCTGATCGCCCTGGAAATCGAAGGCAACATCGAGGTCCGCCAGGGCTCCGGGATCTATGTGAACGCGGCCCTGCTGAACACCGGAGCACGTACCTCCACCCTCGGCGAGAGTCCTTCGGAGCTGATGCACGCCCGGGCCATGATCGAGGGCGCGACCATCGTGCTGGCCTGTTCCCTGGGCGGCAAGGCCGATTACCGCTACCTGGCGAAGTGCATCCAGAACATGAGCGACAAGATCGCCCAGGGACTTTCGCCCATGGAGGACGATCGCAAGTTCCACTGCCGCCTGGCCCGGATGAGCGGCAACTCCACGCTGGTACGCATCATCACCTCGCTGTTCGACGAGCGCCATAGTCCCCTCTCCACCCACGTCGCCGAGCAGACCGAAAGCCAGAAGACCTGGGGCGTCGCCGTGGCCGAACACGAAGCCATCCTGCGCGCCGTGGAAGCCCGCGACCTGATCGGTGCCCAGACCGCCATGCGCCACCACCTGCTCTGTTCGGAAGCGCGCTGGCTCGAGGGCTTCGCCTCCAGCGAGGATTGAGGACGGCAGCGTCGCACCCGTGACCGGTGGATCTGCCGTCTGAGCCAACTCTTGACGATCAGAGAGCACCGGTTCTTTTCAGCAGGCGCCGCGCCAGCCTTTTCACCGGTCATCGTCCGCTGATACCCAGCGCGGATCGCTACCCCCGCATCCAGCAAGACTTGGCAAGGACCTCGACCCGGCCATCAGCGGCTGAGCAATGACACCCTTTTCGCTCCTCAGGGCCATACTCAAAAAGTATTCACCCACGACTTTTCATATATTTTTAATCTTTCAGCAAAGTCCTTAAGGTTCCCGTCGTGAGCGGCTATCGCCTCACGATGAAACGCGCCCAATAACAATAACGCGTCAAGGAACCCATCATGCGCCTGTCACCCCTAGCACTCGGGGTCGGTACCGCCGCCCTCGCCTCCTTCCTTCCCCTCGATGCCTCCGCCGAGCTGTTCGCCGACAGCAAGGCCGACCTGGAGCTGCGCAATTTCTACTTCAACGGCGACTATCGCCAATCCGGCGCTCGGCAATCCAAGCGGGAGGAATGGGCCCAGGGCTTCATTCTCAACTACGAATCCGGCTTCACCGAGGGCCCGGTAGGCTTCGGTATCGACGCCCTGGGCATGCTCGGCCTCAAGCTGGATTCGGGGCCGGACCGGCAGAACACCGGTCTGCTGCCGGTGGGCGATGAGCGAGCGCCCGACGACTACAGCAAGCTTGGGCTGACCGGCAAGGTCCGGGTGTCCAAGAGCACCCTGAAGGTCGGCACCCTGATTCCCCGGCTGCAAACCATCCGCAGCAGCAATTCGCGCCTGCTGCCGCAGACCTTCCAGGGCGCCCAGCTGGTATCCAAGGAACTGGACAACCTCACCTTCAACGCCGGGCGCCTGACCCAGAACCGGGTCCGCAACGACAGCGCGAACGAGGACATGACCGTGTCGGGCAGCGGCATTCGCGGCGGCCGACCGAGTGACCAGTTCGACTTCGCCGGGCTGAGCTACAAATGGACCAAGCAGCTCACCACCGTCTACGACTACGGTCATCTCGACCAGAACTATGAACAGCATATGTTCAACGTGCTGCATGTCCTTCCGCTCGGCAAGAACCAGTCGCTGGAGACCGATCTGCGTTATGCCCGCTCGCGCAAGGACGGCGGCACCAACGTCGACAACGATGCCTATGGAGCCAAGTTCACCTACAACCTCGGCCATCATGCCTTCGGCGCCGCCTACCAGCAGATGCACGGCGAGACCGGCTTTCCCCATCTCAACGGCACCGATTCGTACCTGGTCAACTACGTAATGCTGTCGCCGGACTTCGCCAATCCGGGCGAGCGCTCCTGGCAGGTGCGCTACGACTACGACTTCGCGGCCTGGGGCCTCCCGGGGCTCGCCTTCATGACCCGCTATCTCAAGGGCGACCATTTCGACGGACCCGGCGGGATCGCCGGCAAGGAGTGGGAGCGCGATACCGAGTTGGAATACACCGTCCAGACGGGTGCCCTGAAGAACGTCAAGGTGCGCTGGCGCAACGGCAGCTACCGCAGCCGCAACGATACCGACCTCGACCAGAACCGCCTGATCCTCAGTTACACCCTGCCCCTGCTCTGACGCCACGGCCGGCTGCGCCTCCGCACCGGCCCCGATCCCGCCCCGAAAGGACCATCGACCATGCTCGCTACCCCGCGTTTACTGCCGCTTGCCCTGTTCATCGCCCTGGCCGCCGGGACTCCGGCACTGGCCGCCAACACCGCCGACTCGCCCTGCAAGACCACCGCCGAGTGCAAGGCCGAGGTCGCCAGGATCGGCGGCACCGTCACCCACAGCGGCGCCCGCGTTGGAGGCGTCGAAGACCAGTTCGACGGACTGAACCGCATCAACAAGGCGTCCATCGTGATGCTGACCGAGGAAGGCATCGTCACCCCGGAGATGGGACGCAAGATCGCCGGCGGGGTCGAATTCGCCATCGACCAGGGCGCTCAGCCGGACGGCAAGCGACCCAGCGACGTGCTCCAGCTGGAAAAGATCATGACCGACAAGATCGGTCCGGAAGCCTCGCTGATCCACTCGGGCCGCAGTCGCCAGGACATCTATGCCACCTACCGCCTGGCGTCCCTGCGTAGCCAGGTGCTGGCCTACAGCGACGCCCTGAACGCGACCCGCCAGCGCCTGCTGACCCTCGCCGCCGCCAACGTCGATACCCTGGTGCCGGCCTATACCAACGGCGTTCAGGCGATGCCGATCTCCTACGCCCACTATCTGCTCGCCTACGCCGATTCCTTCGCCCGCGACGCCCAGCGCATCGCCCAGCTCTATCAGCGCCTCAACCTCAGCCCGATGGGTACCGCCGTACTGGCCAACTCCGCCTACCCGCTGAACCGCGAGCGCCTCGCCAGCCTGCTCGGCTTCGATGGCGTGCGCCAGAACTCGCTGGATTCCAGCCAGGTCTCCACCTACGACATTCCCATCGAAGCCGCCGATATCGCCGCTTCCTCGGCGATCCGTCTCGGCGCGATGATCGGTGACATCCACACCCAGTACCACCAGATCCGTCCCTGGCTGCTGTTGGAGGAAGGCTCCACCTACACCAGCAGCGCCATGCCGCAGAAACGCAATCCGGGGCTGCTGATGCGCACCCGGGAAGCCACCTCGGACACCATCGGCCTGGCGCAGACCATCACCCTGCGCGCGCACAACGTGACCACTGGGATGACGGACTACAAGTTCGCCTTCGATGACCTGAATTTCTACGATTCGGCCATCGGCATGTTCACCAGCATGGACCGCGTGCTCGACGCCCTGAAGGTCAATCCGCAGCGCGCCCTGGAAGAACTCGAGAACGAATGGACCACCTCGATGGAGTTGGCCGATACCCTGGAGCGGGCGCACAAGGTGCCCTTCCGCATCGGTCACAGCTTCGCCTCGCTGATCGTCACGGAAGCCCGCAACGAAGGCTACACGCCCAAGACCTTTCCCTTCGCCAAGGCCCGGCAGCTCTACACCCAGGCCGCCGAGAAATACCAGTGGAAGGAGACCAGCCTGCCGCTGCAGGAAGCCGAATTCCGCAACGCGCTCTCTCCGACCAACATGGTCAAGACGCGGGTCGGTACTGGTGGTCCGCAACCGGCCGAGGTGCAACGTATGCTCGGCGAGGCGAAGCAGGCCCTGCAGGCCGATGTCGACTGGACCAAGGCCCGGCGTCAGCGGTTGGCCGAGGCCGGTACCGCCCTCGACCAGGCCTTCGGCAAGCTGTTGAAGAACTGATCGACTCGCCCGGCTCAGGAGGCGAGCGCGGCCGCCAGTCGTGGCCGGTCCAGCGTCCCCTGCCAGCGCGCCAGCGCCAGGCAGGCGACGCAGTTACCCAGCACATTGGTGAGCGACCGGCATTTCATCAGTCGCTCGACGCCCAGCAACAGGCCGACCGCCTCCACTGGCACGAAGTGCAAGATCGACAGGGTCGCCGCCAAGGTCAGGAAAGCCGAACCGGCGACACTGGTCGAACCCAGGGTGGTGATCAAACCGACGATGATGAAAATCGCCAGTTGCGCGGCTGACAGCTCCACGCCAGCGAACTGGGTCAGGAACAGCAGTGCCACCGCGATATACAGATTCGAGCCCGCCAGGTTGAAGGTGTAGCCGGTGGTGAGCGACAGCCGAACCAGCTCCGTCGGACACCCGGCGCGTTCGAGGCGACCGATCAGCAACGGCAAGGCCGCGACCGAGGAGCCGGTGACCGCCACCAGCAGCAACTCGCGCCTCAACCAGACGATCAGGCGCAGCAGCGAAAAGCCACAGAGGCGAGCCACCAGCCCCAGCACGCCGCAGATGAAACACAGGGCGGCGAGATAGACCGCGACCAGGAACTTCAGGAGGGGCCACAGGGAAGCGCCGCCATAACGTGAGACGGTGAAGGCCATGGCACCAAAGGCGGCGAGGGGCGCCAGTCGGAGAAACAGGCGCAGCAGCCGCAACTGTAGCGCCAAGACCTGTTCGATCCCGGCGAGCCACGGCATACCCCGCTCGCCCAGGCCGCGCAGCACCAGCCCCAGGGCGATGGCCAGGCACAGCATGGGCAGCATGGCGCTCTGGGTAAAGGCGCCCACCAGGGTGCCTGGCAGGCTGTCGAGCAGACTCGGCAAGGGCGTGGCGGCACTCGGCAGCAGCGGGTCCGCGGGCTCCACGCCGTTCCAGTCGATGGGTACGGGGCCAAGCCCGGTGGCGGTACCCGGGTGGATCAGCAGGCCAACCAGTACGCCGACCAGCAGGGACAGCAACGACATGAGCTGAAAATAGAGAACCATGCGCGCCGCCATGGCGCCGGCACCCCGCCCCAACCGCGCGATGGCCGCGACGATGAGCGCGAACATGAGCAGGGGAATCACCAGGCCCAGGGTGCGCAGGAACAGATCGCTCAACGGCTTCATGGCAGCGCCCAGGTCAGGACGCCAGAGTCCGAGCAGCAAACCGCAGGCAAGGGCCACGCCTATCTGCACACTGCCATTGCGAGCGATCCGCGCGATCATCCGGACTCCTGCCGTTGTTATTATTGTGCGGGTGGCGCCAGACACCGTGCGCCCCATCCTAACCGATCGGTCACCCTGGCCGGCGTCAACGAGGTCCTGCGAGCGAATGGAATTGCGGCATTTGCGTTACTTCGTCACGGTAGCCGAGGAGCAGCATTTCACCCGGGCCGCCGCGCGGTTGAACATGCAGCAGCCTCCGCTCAGCCAGCAGATCCGGGCCCTGGAAGACGAACTGGGCTTCGCCCTCTTCCTGCGTCACCCCAAGGGCGTCGCCCTGACCGCCGGGGGCGCCGCCTTCCTGCTGGAGGCCCGCGACATCCTCGCCCGGGTGGGCCAGGGTGCCCACCGTGCGGCACGCGTCGCGCGCGGCATCGACGGCACCCTGGCCCTCGGCTTCACCAGTTCGGCGGCCGCCCATGCCCTTATTCCCCGCATCATCCGCGCCTACCGGGACAGTTACCCGGATGTGGAGATCGCCATCGCCGAAGACAACGCCCAGGGCCTTACCCAGCGGGTAGCCGAGGGCCGGTTGGATATCGGCATCCTGCGCGCCCCCGTCAGCGCGCCGGAGGGTGTCACCTATCACCGGCTGCTCAACGAGGCGATGCTGTTGGCATTGCCAAGCAATCACCGACTCATCGCCGGAATCGGCGAAGAGGCCCTGGAAAGCCTGGAGCGCCGGGGACTGCCACTGGCGACCCTGGCCGACGAACATTTCATCCTGGTGCGCAAACCGGGCGCGCCGGGCATGTATGCCAATCTGCTGGACGCCTGCCGCCATGCCGGCTTCGAGCCCCGGGTCGCCTTCGAAGTCGACCGCATGCTCACCAACCTCAGCCTGGTGGCCGCCGGCGCCGGTCTCTCGGCGGTCCCGGCCTCCATGACCGAGTTGCACAGATCCAGCATCTTCTACTGCCCCATCCTGGACGCCCGCCCCCGGCTGGCCGCCCCGATCACCCTGGCCTGCCGCGCCTTCAACCCTTCGCCCGCCCTGCAGAACTTCATCGCCCTGGCCCGGCAACTGGCCGGCAGGCCACAGCGGCGGGATCGCGTCTGAGGGAGTACGTCCACCCCCTTGGATATTCCGCGCTCAAGCAGGAGGAGGCTACCTGGCTAACGTGCCCTAAAAGGCCGGCCACAGCACTAAGGTGGCCCGTTCACCCGCCAGGTGCACTCAGCGGACCAGGAGGCGGATCGCCTTCTCGATCCGGTCCGCCGCCTGAGCCTGTAGCAACTGGGGGTCATCACCCAGCAGCGCCCGCAGCTGATGCGGGGCAAACACCAGATCGATGAACGCCTCCAGCAGGTGATCGATGTCGTCCGGCCGATCCGGGCCCGCTTCGATCGCCTGCCGCACACGCAGGCGCCCGGCTTCCCAGCCGATGCGGGTCGCCTCGGCCGCGACCGCCGGGAAACGATCGGCCGTCGCGATGACCAAACGCATCATGGCCAGGGTTTCCGACCGTGAGGCGTGCTCCAGCATGTCCTTACCGGCCAGCCGCAGCCGCTCTGCCAGGGGCAGGCCCGTGGGTAGGGGCTCGATCTGCGGCAGCGTTCCGGAGTGGCGGCGGATCACGGCCTCGAACAGCTGATCCTTGTTGGCATAGCGTGCATAGAGGCTGGCCTTGCCTGCCCCCGCGAGCCGCGCGACCGCCTCGCAAGAGGTACCGGCAAAGCCCTGCGCCAGGAACAGCTCGAACGCGGCGTCCAGCAATCGGCGATCGACATCGCCTGCCTCTTCCCGACGGGGTCGCCCGCCTCGTGGTTTGGTCATCTCGCTCATGGCCGAACCTTAAGCGGATTGACAGTGGCTGTAAACTGAACGATAACGTTCAGTTATGCGACTGCGCCCTTTACTGCGAGGCTCTCCATGACCGATCTCATCCAGCCCTTTCCTATCCAGGTGCCCCAAGCCCAGCTCGACGACCTGCTCGAAAGACTCCAACGGACCCGCTGGCCAGACCGCGAGACCGTCCGCGATGGGAGCCAGGGACCGCAACTGGAGCGTTTGAAGGCCCTGGTGGAGCGCTGGAGCGGGGGCTATGACTGGCGAGCGGCTGAGGCCCTGATGAACAGCTGGGGCAGTAGCCGTACCGAAATCGACGGGCTCGGCATTCATTTCCTGCATGTGCGCTCTCCCGAGCCGCAGGCCACACCGCTGCTGCTCACCCACGGCTGGCCAGGTTCAGTGCTGGAGTTTCGTGAGGCGATAGGCCCGCTCACCAACCCGGTCGCCCATGGGGGTGATGCGAGCGACGCCTTCCACCTGGTGATTCCGTCCCTGCCCGGCTTTGGCTTCTCGGACCAGCCGAGCGCATCCGGATGGGGAGTTGGCCGCACCGCCATGGCCTGGATCGAGCTCATGCGCCGGCTCGGCTACGGCGATCACTGGCTGGCGCAGGGTGGTGACTGGGGCGCTGCGGTGACAACGGCCCTGGCGCACCTGCGCCCAGCGGGCCTGGCAGGCGTGCATCTGAACATGGTGATGTTCCAGCCCACCGACCAGGAAGTGGCCGAGGCTACGCCGGACGAGCAACGGATGCTCGCGGATGCCACCCGCTACGAGCGCGAATACTCGGGCTACATGAAAGTACAGGCGACCCGGCCGCAGTCGGTCGCCTTTGCCTTGGCCGACTCACCCGTGGGGCTCGCGGCCTGGATCTACGCCCTGTTCCAGGATGTATCGCACACCGCGGGCGAGCCCGAGCGCGTGCTGGCGCTGGATCATCTGCTCGACGACATCATGCTCTATTGGCTGCCCAATGCCGGTGCCAGTTCGGCGCGTTTCTACTGGGAAGCGATGCGCGAGATGGCGAATGGCATGCCCACCGCCCCGCTACCCCTACCCGCTGGCGTCAGCATCTTTCCCGGCGAGCAGCTGCGCCTGTCCCGCCGCTGGGCAGAGCGGCGCTTCGCCGATCTGCGGTTCTTCGCGGAAGCCGATCAGGGTGGGCACTTCGCGGCGATGGAAAATCCGCAAGCATTCGTGGTGCACCTGCGGGAAGCCTTTCGGACAATGCGCTGAGGTCAGCTCCTCCACTAAGAGGCGTTCAGGCATTCAGTGCCATGGCTGCATAGAGTCCCTCCTGCCTCACCAACTCGTCGTGGGTACCCTGCTCCACCAGCCGCCCCGCCTGAATGACAAGAATCTGATCGGCCTGCCTGACGGTGCTCAGGCGATGCGCGATGGAGATCAAGGTCCGCTGGCCCTGCAGCGAAGCCAGGGCGCTGGCCATTGCGGCCTGCGTCTTGGCGTCCAGGGCGCTGGTCGCTTCATCGAGGAGGATGATCGGCGGATCGCGCAGCAGCATGCGCGCCAGCGACAGGCGTTGGCGCTCGCCGCCGGACAGCTGATAACCCCGGTCACCGACGCCCGCCTGCAACCCGTCGGCAAGCCCGCGCACCGTCGCATCCAACTGCGCCCGTTCCAGTGCCCACCACAACTCCTCCTCGCTCGCCTCGGGCTTGGCGAAGCGCAGATTGGCCTCGATGCTGGCATTGAGCAGGAAGGTATCCTGGGTCACGATGCCTACCAGGTTGGCCAGGCTTTCGAAGCTCAGCGCGCGGACATCGATACCGTCATAGGTGATACGGCCGTGATCGACGTCGTACAGCCGCGCGATAAGGTAGGACACCGTGGTCTTGCCAGAGCCGGTCGGGCCGACCAGCGCCGTGTGCTTGCCGGCCGGTATCTCGAGCGTCAGATCCTTGAGCACGACCCGGTCGCCATAGGCGAAGCTGACGTCCTCGAAGCGGATGCCCTGCGTGAAGTCCTGGCGCGCCAGGCTCACCGGCGATGCAGCCTCGGTGACCGTCGCCGGCGTATCCAGGTAGCTGAACACACGCGCCAGCAAGGCACGGCCCTTGGCGAACTCGATGCGGGTTTCGAATATCTCGATCAGCGGCCAGAGCAGCTGTTCCTGCAGGGCGATGAAGGCCACCAGGGTCCCGATGGATACCTCCAGGCCCAGGCCGATGAACAGGCCGCCGCCCATGAACGTCAGCGCGGGCAGGATATCCAGCGCCAGGAAGACGAGCGCGAACTCCCACTGCCCTGCGGTGCTGGCCTGGGTCTCCAGGCGGGCGAGCGTTGCCGAATCCCGCTGAAAACGGTGCACGAGGTAGTGCACGCGACCCATGGTGCGCGACAGGATGATGCCTCCGGCCGACAGGGACTCGGCGATATTGGCCGACAGGTCCGCCACCTGCTCCTGTTGCTGGTAGGTCACGCGCTCCCGTAACTGCGCGACGCGTCCATTGATCCAGACCAGCAGCGGAATGACCGCCAGCGAGGCACAGGCCAGTCGCCAATCCAGCAGCAGCATCGCTACCAGGGTTGCAGCCACCACGCTCAGGTGCTTGGCGAGATCCGTGGCGGAGTTGGTCAGCAGGGTCTGCAGACCGGCGATGTCACTGGACAGGCGCGCCTGGACTTCGCCCGCGCGGGTACCGGAGAAAAAGCTCAGCGATAGGCTCTGCAGGTGCTGGTAGAGGCGTGTCCGCAGCGCGTGCATGATGCTTTGGCCGACCCGGATCGAGACGTAGGTCTGCGTCAGGTTGGCGATGGCGTTGAACAGCGCGACCCCGACCAGGCCGCCCGCCAGATACCCCAGGAGCCTGAGGTCTTTCGCCGGCAAGGCATCGTCGACGATGCTGCGTATCAGGAACGGACCGACGACGCCGGTCATCCCGGCGACCGCGATCAGCAGCACCACCAGGATGATCGCGGCTCGATGGGGAGCAAGGAGCGTGAAGACCCGGGCGGCGGAGACGTGACGCTCGGCGAGGTCGCCATAGTGGTCAGGGGTCGCGGGATCGTCATGCGGCTGAGCGGAAGAACGGAAACTGGACATGTCACTGATTCAGGAAGGTGAAGAAAAGCGCGGACCGCTGTCCGCCGCGTAACGCGCAGCAGCGTGCGATGGTGTTTCAACGTCAGCCAGGAGGTGGTCGGGCAGCAGGATGGCGAACCGCGCCCCGCCCTTTTCGCTCTGGGCCAGGGTGAGCCGCCCTCCCTGCTTCTCTATCGCCCGACGACTGATCGACAGACCCAGGCCGAAGCCTCCCGTGGTCCGATCCCGACTGCGATCCAGCCGATAGAAGGGCTCGAATACCCGCTCCCGTTCGCCCGCCGGAATGCCTTCGCCGTCGTCCTCGACCAAGATCAGCAAACCTTCGGACTCGCGGCGAACGGTCAGCCATACCTGCTGCTGGCAATACCTCAGGGCGTTGCCGACCAGGTTCTGCAAGGCCCGGGCAGTGAGCCGTGGCGCCAGGACCACCCGTTCCGGCGCCTGGTCGACACTCAGGCTCAAGGTGACGCCCCGCCTTTCCTGTTCCTCGTTGAAATCCGCCAGGACGCTGTCCAGAAACTCGTCGAGCCTGAGCAACTGGCGCTCGGGGGCCTCATGGCTGGCGTGCAGGCGGCCGTAGGACAGCAGCTCGTTGACCAGCGCATCCAGCTCGCGCACATGGCGAATCTGCTGTTCGAGCCGGCGCTGCGTCTCGGCAGGGAGCGGATCGGCTTGCAGCAGCGCCAGGCCGAATTCCAGGCGCGAGAGTGGCGTCCGCAGTTCGTGGGAGACGGCATTGAGCAGGTCACGCTGCTGCACGATCAGGGTTTCGAGGTCCTGCGCCATGTCATCGAACGCCCGGGCGAGCTGGCCGATGTCCGAGCGCGGCGAAATGGCGGTACGTTCCTGCAGATGCCCCTTGCCCAGGCGGGCCGCGGTACGCCTGAGCCGTTCCAGATCTCGCCAGTGGGGCCGCAACCAGAAATACAGGCAGACCAGCAGCGCCGCGCCAATAAGGGCATTCATCGCCCAATAAGTCAGCGCTATGTCGGTGGGCGCCTCGGGAAAGGCTACCCAGAGCACCTGCCCGCCAGGCAACGGTACCAGGGCGATGCTGGGATCACCGTCGTCGCCAAGGCGCACCCGCCGTTCGCCCTTCGCCAAGCCGTGGCGCTCGCTGCGGGTCAACCGGGGATCGGTTTGCAGCCCCAACTGCAAGGCGAGAGGCGCAATCTCGGCATTCAGATCGGCCAGCAGCGTGGGCCACCGGGAAAGCGGCGCTTCTACAAAGGTGCGCTCGACCAGCTTAAGCGGGCCATTCATCTGCTCCAGGCTGTATCGGCTATAGCGATCGCTGAACATCTGTACCAGCGCCTCGGGCACCAGATAGCTGGCGGCGCCATAGGTCGCCAACAGAACGAGATAGAGTCGGATCAGGATCTTGAGCATCTAGCCTTCTCCACCCGGCTGGGCAGGCAACCCTGCCGGCCGTCCAGACCCGGCAACAGGGTATCGAGCCCCTCTTGCTGCGGACCCAGGCACAACATCTCGATCAGGTCCTGTTCAACACGCCCGATGATGGTCACGGCGTAGTCCTGCCGCGCCAGGCAGGGGGCGCTGGGCCCGACCAGGGCAGTGTCGTCTTCGGCGATAAGCAAGGGCATCACAAGGGGGCATCCCGGCAATAAAGCGCGGAGCATAACGGAGCGCCGAGCGCTCAAGCCCAGGCCTTAACACTCTTTCACAAGAGACCTACAGACCTTTACAAGACGGTCCACGGGAGCCGCCTACCATGGCGTTCTCCACGAGGATGCCCCATGTTTCGCCATCAGCACCCAGGCTTGCGCCCACCCTTGAATCAGGGGCCCGCAGCCCTCGATACCACCCTTGTCCCAGTCGCCCTGTCCTGCCTACTCGTGCGCCACGCGCGGCCTGGGAGTGGTGCCAGCATGGCTAAGAGCATCACCCTGGCCTTGAGCGTCCTGCTTGCCGGCTGCTCCCTGGCACCGCCCCACGAACGGCCGCCAGCGCCCATACCGGCGCGCTATCCGCTGGCCAGCGACACCGCTGGTATCCCCACTGACCGTCAGCGACTATTCGCGGACCCGCATCTGCGTGCCTTGCTGGACCAAGCCCTGAATGGCAACCGCGACCTGCGCCTGGTCGTGCTGGATATCCAGCAGGCTCGAGCCCGTTATCGCATCAGCCGCGCCGACCTCATGCTGGAAGTTAGCGCCACTGCCAGTCGGACGCGGGAGCGTACGCAGAGCCAAGGCTCTCGATCCGACGAGGAGAAATCCGCCCTCCAGACCGGTAATCGATACAGCGTCGGTCTCGGAACCAATGCCTACGAAATAGACCTGTTTGGCAGGCTGGGAAACCTGCGGGATGCGGCGCTCGACGAATACCTTGCCCAAGACGAGACACGCCGTGCTGTGGAGCTGTCGCTGACCGCGGAGGTAGCGACGGCCTATCTGAACCAGTGCGCCCTGGAAGAGCGGCTGACGGTGAGCCTTAGCACCCTGGAAGGTCGCCGACGCGGACTCGCCCTCATCGAGCAGCGGCATGCCGCCGGACTGGGTTCGGCGCTGGATCTGGCGCAGGCGCAAAGCAGCGTCGAGCTGGCTGAAGCCGACCTTGCCGCGCTGGAGCGCAACCGGGCCCAGGCAGACAACACCCTACGCCTGCTGCTAGGCGGAGATCCGCCCGCTGATCTGCCGGCACCCCTGCCGCTCGCCCGTCAGGGTCTCGACCAGCCGATACCTGTCGGCCTGCCCTCCGATCTGCTGGAGCGCCGCCCCGATATCCGCGCGGCCGAGTATCGCCTGCGCGCCGCCAACGCCAACATCGGTGCAGCGCGGGCGGCCTTCTTTCCCCGCATCACCTTGACGGCCAATGCGGGCTACCTGAGCTCCGACCTGGACGGCCTGTTCAGCGTGGGCAATAAGGTCTGGAGCTTCGTACCCCAGCTTCAGGTACCGCTGTTCGATGGAGGGCGTAACCGCGCCAACCTGAAGCTGGCAGAGGTGCGGCGAGACCAGGATGTCGCGCGTTACGAAAAGAGTATCCAGGTCGCCTTTCGCGAGGTGGCCGATCAGCTCGTCGCCAATGGTCCCCTGACGCGCCAGCTCGCCGCCCAGCAACGCCTGCGCGAGGCGACCGCATGCAGCCTGGCACTTGCCACCGAACGCTATCGCCAGGGATTGGACAGCTACCTGAACCTGCTAGACAGCCAGCGCAGCCTCTATCAGGCCGACAACGCCCTCATCGAGACCAGGCTGCAGCTGATGGTCTCCCAGGTCGAACTG
The DNA here is from genome assembly GCF_965111925.1 of Pseudomonas sp. Marseille-Q7302. NCBI lineage: Bacteria > Pseudomonadati > Pseudomonadota > Gammaproteobacteria > Pseudomonadales > Pseudomonadaceae > Pseudomonas > Pseudomonas sp. Marseille-Q7302. Next base: position 2,880,045 of record NZ_CBCOPK010000001.1, read on the forward strand.
TTCCGCGCGCTGGGTGGCGAGTGGAGCCCCGAGTCGTGAGGCGGACTGGCCAACGTCCAGGAACCAAGTAATTCGGAATCATGTGCGCAATATCGATTTAACAATCATTTACAGCCGCACAGAGAGTTTTACACGGCTTACTTTCTCGATAGTTACTCTTGGTCCAACGCTAATTTGCCAAGCAGTATGTTTGCAAAAGAGGAGCTCAGGGTGAGGCACTTGGTAAAAAGCATCGGCTTAATCTCCATGATAGCAGGCGTCACGGCAGTACTTTTCGGCTGGCTTATTGACCCCACCATATCCTTGAACAACGGAATAAAGTTGGTCTCGATAAAGCGAGAGTTCCTGCAAACCGACTTCTTCCTCTGGGGCGCCATACTGTTTGCCGCAGGGTTCAATGGCTATTCGCTGCATACCGATCTCTGACCCCGGCCTGGTCCCTGCCGCGAACGCCGACCGTTCAGCCGACGTTCGTTGCCGTGCTGCCAGGCACGCGGCCAATCGCACAGGGGCAGCCATCTGCCGCCTTGGACGCAGCCTTCACCTCTTCGCTCACCACTCGGATGCTACGAGCCTTTGCCTATGCGCGTGTTCGGCCTTGCGACGGCTCTCCTGCTGACCTGCCTATCGGCCGCACTGTGCCTGGTCGATCTCGATGCGCCTGACCTGATACGGATCGCCGTCTATCGCGGCCCTGCCGCCTGTGCGGGCTGCGCCGAAGCGGTGAAAGGTGCCCTAGAACGACGTGGTCCGGCGTATAGGGTCGATTTCCTGGGGCCAACTGAGCGCCTGGATGTTTCCATTGCAAACCTGGCGCGCTATGAGGCCTATGTTCAGCCGGGTGGCGGTCAGGATATAGCGGCGGCCCTGCACAGTTTGGGCAAGGACAGAATCGAAGCCATACGCGCCTATGTCGCTAGTGGCGGTCAATACCTGGGGATCTGCATGGGCGCCTATCTGGCCGACGCCGCCAATCTTGGCTTGATTGATCAGGAACTGGATTCGGAGGTCGGTCGTCCAGGCTTTCCGATCACCTCCCTTGAAGACAGCGTGGTGCGGGTGCGATGGGGTGGTAAGAAGAATCGGCTGTTTTTCCAGGATGGCCCTTATCTGCCACAAACGTCCGGCACCGGTTTTCGCGTGATAGGGGTCTATGGCAACGGCGATATCGCCGCTGCGCGCTATCGCTTCGGAGCCGGCGTCGTGGTCTTGAGCGGCCCCCATCCCGAGGCGGATGAATCCTGGTTTCAAGACGCGGACTTACCCAAGAAGGTGCGGCCCCGGGGTGATCCCTTCAAGATCCTGCTCGACGCCCTTGACCTGTGACTCGCCTCAAGCGCCCTCCTCTCAGGGCAACGGCCGGATCGACGACAGTTGCCTTTTCGACCTCCTGGCTGCAGGGTGATCCGCCCCTCTCGACCGGTACCCGTACGTTGACCACTACCCTCAAGATCGCCGCCGCCATCCTCCTGAATCACCGCCAGCAGATGCTGTTGGTGCGCAAGCGCGGCACCACGGCCTTCATGCAACCCGGAGGCAAGGTGGATCAGGGTGAGCTCCCGTTGGCGGCCCTGATCCGCGAGCTGGAAGAAGAACTCGGCCTGGTCATCACCGCGGACGCTGCAACCTTTCTCGGCAGCTACCAGGCACCCGCCGCCAACGAACCCGGCTTCATCGTCGATTGCGCCCTGTATCAGGTGGCGATGAAGCCGGACGACCGCGCGATTCCTGCCGCCGAAATCGAGGAGGCGCTGTGGGCGTCGGTGCTGGAGCCCTGTGATCTGGCGCTGGCCCCCCTCACCCGCGAGGTGATCTTTCCTCTGCTCAGGCAGCAGCTGTTGTCCCGGTAGCGCCTCAGTGCGCCCGCTGGCCGCCCACCCCAGCCTCTGGCAAGGGCTGCCAGCCCCCCGCCGTGCGCTGCTCCAGGCAGGCCGGCGCTCCATCGAGACGCAGCAGGTACAACCAGCCATTGCGCACCAGATCCCGGACCACCGCGTGCGCCGCGATCACCTGGTCGAGCATCGCACGGGGCGCCTCGATCACCACGTGCAGGCGTAGCGGGCGATGCACCCACTGCTGGCCATCGTGCAACGACTGACGGGCCAGACCGATACGCAGGTCGCCGCCGTTGCCCTCGAACACCCCGATATGGCCGCCGACCACGTTGTGCAGCAGCTTGTTGCCGCTGCCAAAGCGCAGGTTGTCGGTGGTCGAGGTGAAGTACTGCAGGTTGATCCAGTGCGCCACCACCATGGGCGCCGTCATGATCAGCTCCAGTACCCGGCCGTCCCCATCCTGCCGCCAGTCGTAGTCATGCAGGAAGGCACGCCCCTGTAGGTCCACGCCGCGGGTGCGGGCACGCGGCGCGGCGATGAAGGCGGCATTGCCGGCCAGGCCCCATTCGGGCCGGGTTTGCGCCCAGTCACGGGCACGCCGCCGCAGCCGCCCGAGCAGCTTGTCCGGCTGCTCACGCAGCGGCGCCAGGCCCAGGGCGGCGGCCCGCTGACGACGCACCTCACGGCTGGCAACGTCCAGCGCCACTCGCAGACGCTGCCAGCCGGGCTGCAGGGCGGCGGGCAATTCCTCGTGGGCGAAGACCTGCACCTCGTCGGTGGTGGTGTTGTGCAGGCCAGCAAGGACCTGGCAGTGCGGCGGCAGGTCGAGCCCACGTGCGCGCAGTCCCGCGCGGACCTCGCTGTCGTTGAGCAGGCGTGCCAGCAGACGGGCATTGACCTCGCCGCTCTGACCACAGCAGGCGCCGCAGTCGAGGCCGGCCGCCTGGGGATTGTTCGCGCTCTGGCTGCCGTGTCCGAGCAGTACCAGCAGCGCCGGCATGGGCCCGCTGAGTCCCATGCCCTTGAGGATACGTGCGGCCAGATCGACCTGCTGTTGCATCGCCATGGCAGGCAGCTGGGGGTGCAGGCGTTGCCATTCGCCGAGGCGCCAGGCGATGCGCTCTGGTTGCGGCACACCCTCACTCACCCCATAGGTCCGTCCCAGCAAGGCGCCGGCGTAGCCCAGGCCAATACTCTCGACCAGGGTGAAGGTGGAAGCCGGCAACCGCTCGAACAGGCGCCAACCGCCCTGGCGCGCCAGACGATCCTGACGCACCGCCGCCAGTTGCCGATCCTGGACGGCATCGCCACTGCCCTCACTGACCTGCAGCTGCGGGGCGAGCAGGCCCGGCAACTGCGGGCGCGTGGCGCTGGTGCCCAGGGGGGTGTAGGCGATGGGCAAGCCGAAGAAACCGGCGAAGCCGCCCGTCTCGAGTTCAGGGCACGCCTGCTCCAGGGCGCGCCTCAGCGGTTCGGAGCGCACGTCGATGCAAAAGAACAGCTTGGCCAGCGGTGCCTGGGGCAAGGCTGCCGGGGCGCTCTGGCACAGGGCCTGTTGCAATTGCTCCTGCCAGGCCAGCTCATCGGCGCGCTGCCACAGCTGCAGCGCCTGCCAGTTGGCCGATGGGGGTTGCTGCAGCCGCGCCTGCCAGGCCGAGCGCCAAATTTGCCAGCGGCTATCAGCGTCGCGCCGACGATCATCCACCAGGCATTCCCAGGCGGCGCGGATGGCCAGCAAGTCGAGCAAAGTCTGGTCATCCCCACCCTCCAGCCTGGCCTGCCAGCGCTGGTAAGCGCACCAGGACGCCCAACCCAGGCTACGCAGCAGCAGGCAATCGAACCAGGGCGCCCAGTCTTCCGCCGCCAAGCCCAGTCGCTGCACCGCCACTTCCAGGGCCGCCCGGGGCTCGGCGGGCAACTCGGCGATGCGCTGGTGCAGATCGCGACAGGCGCTGAGGACGGTCAGGCCGCGGTCGGCCAGCAGGCTGGCGTGCCAGGCCTGATAGAGTCCGGTACTGTTTGCGGGACGCCAGTCCGCTTGCTCGTGATCGAACCAGGCCGCGCAGCTCTGGCCAATCTGTTGGGTGATCAGGGTCGGCCAACCCGGGAGCGAACTGCCTGGCTCGGCGAGATCCTCCAGGAGCGGCAACCCCGGACAGGCCTCTGCGGAGGCATCCAGGGCCTCCAGCAGCCGTGCCGGCTTGCAGGACTCGCCCTGTTCGGCCAATGCCTGTTGCAGATGGCGTTCGGCGATACGGCCGTCTTGCCAGGCCTGGCGATAGTCGGCGGCGCTCAGGGTGAGGCGGCTACCGGCGCGCTGCCAGAGTTGTGCGGCAACGGTCTGCCAGGCCTGATCGCGACGTTCCCATAGCGGGCTGACCGCGATCATTCGGTCCAGCGGCCAGGTCGGCGCAATGCGCGCGCAGGCCTGCCGCGCCACTTCGTGCAGGGCCTGGTATTCGAGGTCGGGCGTGGGTTCGAAGGCAGTCATGGGCGGGCTCCGGAGGGTGCCATAACGGGCTGCGGCGTGCGCGCCGGCCACAGGCGGAAGGTCAGACGGGTGACGTGTTCATCCAGGTAGAAGCCGGCGAAGGCCAGCGGATAGAGTCGCCGGGCCAGGGCGCCATGGGGATGGGCCAGAAGCAGGCCTTGCAGCAGGTAGAGGCCGAGCAGCAACCCCATCGCCAAGCCACTCAATGGCAGCGGTGCCTCGGCAAGGCGCTGGTCTAGCAGCCAGCCGGCCACCTGGTGCCAGAGCAGGTAGGCGCCCAGCAGCAGGCTGAACATGAGCAGCCCATGGACCCGCTGTCCGCGACCCAGGCACCAGGGCGCCAGGCCGATGGCCAGGATCGTCAGGGCCACCCAGGGCAGCGCAAGGTCCGGTAGCAGCCAGGCCCAGAGTCCCTTGACCCCTATCAGGGCCAGGACCGCCAGCAGCAGCGCACGCACCAGGCCACCCAACTCGGGGACCGGCGTTGGCGGCTGCAGCGCCCGTTGCCGCGCGTGCGCCACCGTATCCCCGGCCGCCAGGAAGGCATGCGCCTTGTACAGCGAGTGGGCCAGCAGGTGCACCAGGGCCAGCTCGTACAGTCCCAGCCCACATTCCAGCAGCATCAGCCCCATTTGCGCGCAGGTCGACCAGGCGAGGCGGACCTTGATGCTGATCCGCGTCATCATCACCAGCGCCGCGAGGACCGCCGTCAGTCCCCCCACCAGCACCAGCAGGCTCTGCGCCGGCACGGCGACGGAAAACAGCGGCGCGAAGCGCAGCAGCAGGAAGCCACCCAGGTTGACCACACCGGCATGCAGCAAGGCCGATACCGGCGTCGGGGCTTCCATCACCTGGATCAGCCAGCCATGCACCGGCAACTGGGCCGACTTGAGGATCACCGCCAGGGCCAGCAGCAGCGCCGCCGCCTGCAGTTCCCAGCCGAGCTGACCGTTGGCCTGCACCTGGGCGGTCACGGCAGTGAGGATCTTCGTGATCTGGCTGTCACCGCTCGCCTGTACCAGCAACAGGGTCGCCAGCAGCAGGCAGATATCGGCCAGGCGGCTGGCGAGAAATTTCTTGTGGGCGGCCACCACGGCCTGAGGGCGGTCGGGGTAGAAGGTGAGCAACTGATGCAGGCACAGACTGGACAGGATCCAGGCACCGACCAGCAGGTACAGATTGGCGCTGGTCACTACCGTAGCCACCGCCGCGAGGGTGGCAAGCAGCGCAAGCACATACCGCCTTTGCCCTGGTTCACCCTCCAGATAGCGCTGGGAATACTCGATGATCACCAGCGCCAGCAGACTGATCAGCCCCGCCATCGCCAGGCCGAGGCGGTCGTGGTGCTGCCCGGCGAACACGGCCTGCAGCCAGGCGGCGAGGACCAGGAAAAAGCCCAGATAACCCGCCACCCGGGCGGGCCACCAGAAGCGGCGAGGTGAAGTGACCAGGGCCACTGGTAACAGCGCCAGGGCATAGACCCAGGGCAACAGCGGCGCCAGGGAAAACAGCAGGCTAGACATCGTGCACACTCCTTGAACACCAGAGGTCACTAGTGTCCGGATGTGTACGAATTATTTAAAATAGATTGATAAGAACCTAACGTTCACTTTTGAAGAACCATCCATGCGCCGACTCAATTTTCATCACCTGCACTACTTTTGGGCCGTGGCCAAGGAAGGCAACCTCACCCGCGCCGCCGAGGCGCTGCACGTTTCCCAGTCCGCGCTTTCCACCCAGATCCGCGTGCTGGAGGATCAGCTCGGCCATCCCCTGTTCATCCGCTCCGGACGCAGCCTGCGGCTGACCGAAGCCGGGCAACTGGTACTGGATTACGCCGAAACCATCTTCGCCCTGGGTAGTGAACTGCAGAACACCCTGCAGAACGCCCGCCAGACGAATCAGACTCTGCGCATCGGCTCCGTGGCGACCCTCTCGCGCAACTTCCAGGAGAACCTGCTACGCCCCTTTCTCGGCCGTGAGGATCTGGTGCTCACCCTGGAATCTGGCGGTGTGGACGCGCTGCTGGAACGCCTGGCCCTGCACAAGCTGGACGTGGTGCTGACCAACCAGGCGGTCAGCGCCGACAGCCAGCGCACCTGGCAATGTCGCCTGCTGCATCGCCAGCCGGTGTGCCTGATCGGCCCGCCTCGCCAGGACAGCCGACCCTTCGACGTGCACCGCGACCTGCAACAGGCGCGGCTGATCGTGCCTGGTCGCAGCAGTGACGTGCGCAGCCAGTTCGAGGTCTATTGCAGCGGCCAGGGGCTGAGCCCGCTGATCTGCGCCGAGGTCGACGACATGGCCATGCTGCGCCTGCTCGCCCGCGACTCCGGCGACATGGCGCTGCTGCCCACCGTGGTGGTCCAAGACGAGTTGCGCAGCGGTGTGCTGCAGCTATACGCCGAATTGCCGGAGATCGCCGAGTGCTTTTATGCGGTGACGCTGCAGCGGCAGTTTCGGCTGAGTATTCTGGATGAACTGCTCGGTCAGCCCGCTCAAGCGGCGACCTGACTACTAACGTATGACTGCTCTGCCGCGAGGGATGACCTCCCTGGCCCTGCCATTGCGGCAGGGCCAAGGCGCTGCATGGCCTGGTAGCGCCAGCTGAGCCGGGCGTAGGCGTCGTGGTGGTCAGCCCAGCCAGCCCGAGGGCACGACCGAAAGCGAACTCAACCCAGCGTGACGGACCGCCGCGCCACCATGGGCTCGCGCTTGGTACCGGCAACCGCAGGCGCTGTTTCCGGCATCCGCAGCGCGCAGAGCGTGGAAATCACCCCGAGCGAACTGAACAGCAGCGCGGGTCCCATCCAGCCCACCACGGCAAACAGCCCGGTCGCGAGGAACGGCAGCAGGCCCGCGATCATGGAGGCGCCGTTGTAGCCCAGGGAAATGCCCGAGGTACGCACATTGGGCGGGAACTGCTCGGTGAACCAGCTGGCTTCGACGGCGAAGATCGGATCGTGACTAAGCAGCAGGGACAGCGCCACCGCCACGATGACCATGACGAACACGCCACTGTTGATCAGCAGGAACAGGGGTATGCCGAATGCAATGGTGAACAGCGATCCCAGCAGGAACACCGGCTTGCGCCCAACTCGATCGCTCAGGGCACCAAACAGCAGGTGGCTGAGCAGGCCGAGTGCCGACCCGATCATGGTCCCCCAGAGCACGTTTTCCTTGGTCGCGACGCCCGCCAGCAGGACGTAGGAAAGCATGAAGCTGGTCGCCAGGTAGTAGCCCCCGGTTTCGGCGAGCCGCAGGCCGATGATCTGCAGGATCTTTCTCCAGTCGTTACGGATCACCTCGAGCGCCGGCTGTTTGACCAGGGTGTTTTCCGCCTTCATCTTCTCGAATTCCGGTGATTCGCTGACTCCCATCCGGATGTACATGCCCACGCCGACCATCACCACCGATGCCAGGAAGGGCGCACGCCAGACCCAGTCGCCCTCGAACAGCGCACCGGATGCGAGGAAGGCGCCATTGGCCATCAACAGGCCCAGCGGAATGCCGATCTGCGGAACGGCGCCAAAGAAGCCTCGCCGCTGCGGCGGGGCATGCTCGCAGGCCATTAGCACCGCCCCGCCCCACTCGGCACCGAAGCCGATCCCCTGGATCATCCGGAGCAGGATCAGCAACAACGGCGCGACTACCCCGGCCTGCTCGTAGGTCGGCAAGGCGCCGATCAATACCGTGGCGCCGCCCATGGCGATGAGCGACCAGAGCAGGATGGCCTTGCGCCCGATGCGATCACCGTAGTGGCCGGCAAGATAGCCGCCCAGCGGGCGCATGAAGAAGCCGACCGCCATGGTGGCGAAGGCCGCCAGGATGCCGACGATGGGTTCGGTCGTATGGAAGAACACGCTGCCGAACCAGCCAGCGGCGGCCGTTCCGTAGATGAAGAAATCGTAACTCTCGACCGCCGAGCCGATCATGGAGGCGAAAGAGACTTTTCCGGCATTGTCCCGAGCCGGCATGGCCTTGCTATCTGAAGGATGCATGGATAACTCCGCTACCTATTGTTGTTGTAATGAGGCGGGTGTCTGCCTCTGGTGGTGAAGCCGAGAAGCTGTAATCCGTCTTGGCTAGCGCCAGGTCTCGATGACGCGACTGTCGTCCCGCTGGCCGAGCCCCGCCGCAGCCGCCGCCGTGAAACGGGCATGGGCGGTGTCGAGCAGGGGCACCGCGGCCTGACAGGCCTGGGCGGCCTCGGCGACCAGGCCGCTGTCCTTCACGAAGATGTCCACCATGCTGGTCACGCGGGTAGTTGTTCCCTCCAGCATGCGCGGGCCCCGGTCGCTGAGCATCCAGGAACCACCAGCGCCCTTCTCGACCAGCTCCAGAACCTGGGCGGGGTCAAGCCCCAGGGATTGGGCAAGACTCAGCGCCTCGGCGGCGGCTACCAGGTGCACGGAACACAGATGCTGGTTGACCACCTTGATGGCCTGCCCATCGCCCACCTGGACGCCGGCATTCTTGACCTCTCCCATCGCCCGCAGGACGGGTTCGCAATGGGCTACGGCCTCCGCCGAACCCGAAGCGAAGATCAGCAGGCTTCCGGTAAGGGCGCGGGCCACCCCGCCAGTGACTGGCGCATCCACGACACGGATACCCTGCGCCTGAAGGCGATTGGCCTGCTCGCGAACGGATGCCGGCCCCACGGTGCTCATGACAATCCAGTGCTGGCCGGCACGAAGCCCGTCGCACTGGCTGACCAGGGACGCCAACTGCGCCGGCGTCGCCACCATCACCACGACGACGTCGGCATCGATCAACGCCCGCCAATCGGCGACCGCCTCCAAGCCCTCCGCTGCCGCCCGCTCCCGGGACACGTCTGCCAATTCGATGCCGATGACTCGGTGCCCGGCGCGCTGGATCTGTACCGCCATGGGCAACCCGATGGCGCCCAACCCTACGAAAGCTACGTTCATGCTGCCTCCTAACCCAACCAGCCTTGAATGCGGGCGACCATGGCGGTCGTGGAAATACCGTAACGGTCGTGCAGCGTCGGCAAGGCGCCAGCGTCGAGAAACCGATCAGGCAAGGCGATCTGCCGGAATTCAGGATGTACGCGCGCGCGCAGGAGGGTCAGGGCGACCGCCTCGCTCAGCCCGCCCACCGTGCTGTGGTTTTCGGCGACCACCACCAGGCGACCGCTACGGCGGCATTGCTCGATGAGGGTGGCCTCGTCCAGCGGTTTTATCGTCGGCACATGCAGCACCGCGACGTCGGCACTGCCATCGGCCATGGCGTCGGCAACTTCCAGCGCCCGCATGGTCATGATGCCGCTGGAAATGATCAGCACGTCGCGTCCGTCACGCAGCAACTTGGCCTTGCCCAATTCGAACCGGTAGTCGTACTGATCCAGGACCATCGGCACCTTGCCCCGCAGCAGGCGCATGTAGACCGGCCCGTCGTGGGCGGCGATGGCGGCGACCGCCTGGGTGGTATCCAGGGCATCACAGGGGTCGACCACGGTCAGACCGGGTATCGCGCGCATCAGCGCGAGGTCGTCGGTGGCCTGATGGCTGGGGCCGTAGCCGGTGGTGAGGCCTGGCAGGGCTGCGCATATCTTGACGTTCAGGTTCTCTTCGGCGATGACCTGATGGATGAAGTCATACGCCCGTCGGGTGGCGAACACGGCATAGGTCGTGGCGAACGGCACCAGGCCTTCCTTCGCCAGGCCGCCGGCCGCGGCCATCAACAGCTGCTCCGCCATCCCCATCTGCAGGTAACGATCCGGGTACTCCCGGGCGAAGAGATGCAGGTCCGTGTACTTGGAAAGATCCGCAGTCATGCCGACGATGCGCGAATCCCGCGCAGCCGCCGCGATGAGCGCCTGCCCGAAGGGTGCAGCCTCGGTACGCTGCCCTTCACTGGCAATCGAGGCGATCATCGCCGAGGTGGTGAGGCGCGGCTTTTTCAAGGTGTCGACACTCATGTCACTGCGCCTCCCGCTGATAGTTGCCATCGAGCACGTCGAGCGCCTGTTGCCATTCATGGGGCTCGACGCGGATGAAGTGGTTCTTCTCCCGGGCTTCGAGAAAGTCCACGCCCTTGCCCATCAGGGTGTCGAACAGGATGACCCGCGGCTTGGGCTCGGGTAGCGCCATCGCGGTATCGAACGCCGCGAGCACGGCGGCCAGGTCATTGCCGTCCACGCGCTGTACGTGCCAACCGAACGCCTGCCATTTATCAACCAGGGGCTCGAAGCCAAGGATGTCGTTGGAATCGCCATCGGCCTGCTGCTTGTTCAGATCCACCAATGCGATGAGATTGGTCAGCTTGTGGTGGGCGGCCGACATCGCGGCCTCCCAGGTCGCCCCTTCGTCCAGTTCGCCATCGGACATGGAGTTGAAGACCCACGCCGGGTTGCTCTTGAGCCGTAATCCGAGCGCCATGCCCACACCGATGGCGAGCCCTTGGCCAAGCGATCCACCGGAGATCTCCATTCCCGGCGTGTAGGTGGCCATTCCCGACATCGGCAGCCGGCTGTCATCCGCGCCATAGCTCTCCAGCTCGCTCTCGGGAATCACCTGCGCTTCCAGTAGCGCGGCGTAGAGCGCTATCGCGTAATGGCCATGGGAGAGCAGAAATCGATCCCGGCCATCCCACTCGGGATCGCCAGGGTCGAGATTCATGGCGTGGCAATAGGCGACGGCCAGGACATCGGCCCAACCGAGGGCCTGGCCTACATAGCCCTGGCCTTGGACTTCACCCATGCGCAGGGCAAAACGGCGGATTCGCCAGGCGTGATAGGCCAGGCGGTCGAGTGGTTCCACCGCCGGAGCAGCGGCCACGGAATTTATTGTCATTATGAATTCCTCGATGTGCAGGCCTGCTCAGGACAGGTGCTTCAAATTCATCCAAAGCACAGTGAGCGGCCTGGAAACCACGCTACCATCGGGAAAACTAGGCGGACAAAGGAGTTTTTAACAGCAATGGATGAATCCAATTCACGTATCAACCTGCTCAGGCGTGTGCCCCTGACCACCCTCAAGGTCTTCGAGGCTGCCGGCAGAACCGAATCCTTTGCCCTGGCCTCCCAGGAACTCGGCATCACCTCCAGTGCGGTCAGCCACTCCATTCGCAAGCTCGAAGAATCCATCGAGCTCGTCCTGTTCGAGCGCAGCACACGCGAGGTTCGCATCACCAGCAAAGGCCGCCTTTTGCTCGAGCACGTTCAGCGTGGACTGGGCGAGATGCACAGAGGGCTCTCACTCATCCAGGCGAGCGAACCGCCCCCGCTCCGCCTGCACACCGCCCCCAGCTTCGCGACGCAGTGGCTCTTGCCTAGGCTTCCGGATTTCGTGAAGAAGCATCCCCACATCGATCTGCGCTTCTCCGCGAGCACGGACTATGCGCGGTTCGAGAACGACGATTTCGATCTCGACATCGTCTACGGCGAACCCCGCCAGGACTTCTGCGAACACGTCCCGCTGGCCGTCGAGCATCTCACGCCCCTTTGCTCCCCCGCGCTGGCCGAGGCCATCAAGACGCCACAGGATCTGCACCAGCACACGCTGATCCAGTGCGATGTGCAGATGCTGCAATGGAAGGGCTGGTTCGAAGCCAATCACCTGCTGCCGGTGCATCACTACTCCCTGCGCTTCGATCGCAGCGCCATGGCCATCGCCGCTGCGGTCAATGGCATGGGGGTAGTCCTGGAGTCCACGCTCCTGGCTGAAAGGGAACTGCAGGAAGGCCGCCTGGTGGCCCCCCTGCGCAGCCTGACCCACGACATCCAGTACGTCGGCCACTTTCTCGCCTATCCCAAAAGCCGCACTCGCAACGAAGCGGCAGAGGTATTCAAGAAATGGCTACTGGACGGACTGGGCGTTCGTTAGCACGACGGCAGGCGGCGCGGTTAGGTGAGCGAGAGCGCCGAGCGGGCGATCTTCGCTCGGCGTTGCGTCGAATGCTTCCCTACCTGACGACCCCATTCGCCTTGAACAGCCAGTCGAAGGCCTGGTCAAGGGTGGGCGAAGCCGTTTCGAGAGGTTCCTTCGCCAGCTGGTCGGAGGTGCGCGCGAACACCTCCCTGACCCCCGGCAACACCGCGACCGGCATCTCGGCTACCCGCAGTTGGCGCTCGGCCTCTTCGACTTCCTTGAGACGACGCGGAGCATGCACGACATGCGTTCTGATCAGGGCGCCGAGAAAGTCTCTGAGCGACGCCTGGTCGATGTCGCTCAGGGCATCGTGGAGCTGTTCCGTGATGCCCTGCTTTTCCGCCGCCATGAAGCACTCGATGGTCAGGGCCTCCAGCCCCTTGGTGAAGACGCTGCGCAGGATCTTCAAGGCGGCGGCATCGCCTGCAGCGCCTCCCTCGACCGGCTTGAGCGGTGCGCCGGCTTCGGCGAAAAGGGCAACCGCGCGCTCCAGGCCAACGCCCGCACCCAGCAGGTTGGTCCTGGCCTGCGTCAGCGCGATGGCACCCAGAATCGCCACATCCACGTAGGGTATCGCGCGCTCGGCCGCGATGGCCGCAGCCTGCCTGATCTGCTGCGGATCCGCGGTGGTCATGTCGATGAACAGCGCACCCGCCTGCATAGGGGCGAGCGCCTGTTCGGCGACCTGAAGCGAGACGGTACCGAAGACGCACGAGACGACGATGTCGCAGTCGGATATCGCCTCCTCTATCGAGGTGAAGAGGGCCAGGCCATGCTCTTTGGCAAAATCCTGGGCTCTGGGTGACGGCTTGAGATCACACAATATGAGCTCGTGACCCGCTGCCACCCAAGGGTTCGCATAGGTGAGGCCCACTTCGCCTGCGCCGATAATCGCTATCTTCATTTGCTATTCCGTAATCAATGGGTCGCGTAGGCGCCCCGGTAGGTTCCAGCGGCAATTTGCGCCAGCATGTCCGCTTCCTTGCGTTCGGTCGCCAGGCACCGATCGAGCAGCTCAGCGGCCTGGGCGATGGGAAAGGCGACGATGCCGTCATGGTCGCCCACGACGAGGTCACCCGGGGACACGATCATGTCGCCAATGCTCACCGGCACGTTGATCTCGCCAGGGCCGTTCTTGTAGGGGCCACGGTGGTAGCCGCCGCGGGCGAAGATGGGAAAGCTGCCTTTGCTGATCGTCGCCAGGTCGCGAATCGCCCCGTCGACCACCACTCCCGCGGCACCGCGCTTTTCCGCGATAGCCGCCATGATGTCTCCCATCAGGGCGCGACTCAGGTCTCCACCGCCATCGACCACCAGCACCTGACCAGGCACGAGGAGTTCCAGCGCCTGGTGGATGGCGCGGTTGTCGCCGGCGGGTACTTTGACGGTGAGTGCAAGGCCGGCCATGGTGCCTTCGATACGGTGGAAGGGCCGCAACGGGGCGCCAGGAAGCCGATCGAGACAATCGCTGATGATCGAGGTGGAGGTGCGGGCGAAGGCTTCGACCAGCGCGGTTGGACTGGAAGCGATGACGGTCATGGGGGCTCCTCTTGTTGGATTACGTCGAGGATAGGCCTGTGGCCAAATAGAAAAAGCGATATTAAGGTATGGTCATTCATGCCTGGAAGGAATGCTAATGGTCACGCTTCGGCAATTGCTGGCACTGCACTGGATCGAACGGCTGGGTACGTTCGAAAGGGCTGCCGAGCACCTCAACACAACCCAGTCGGCCATCTCGAAACGGGTGCAGGAGCTGGAGTCCTCCACGGGCCTGCAGCTGTTCGATCGCTCGCAGCGGGGTGCCCGTTTCACTGCCGAGGGTGAAGAGCTTCTGGTCATTGCGCGGGAGATGCTCGATCTTAGCGAGCGCATCAGTTCGCTCAAGGACGGCAAGCACGTCACCACGCGCCGGCTGCGGCTCGGCGTCACGGAGCTCACCGCCTGGACCTGGCTACCTCGGCTGGTCACGCGCCTGGTCGAGGATTTTCCCGGGCTTACCGTGGAGCCCGAGGTCGACATGAGTCGCAACCTCCATGAGCGCCTGATGGACGACCTGGTCGACCTCATCGTGATCCCGGATACCTTCACGGCACCCGAGGTCACCAGCGTGCCGCTGGCGACGGTGGAGAATGCCTGGATGGCGGCGCCGGGGCTGGTCCGCAGTTCGGGGGTGGTGAGCCTGGCAGAACTGGCCAGGTATCCCATGCTGATGCAGGGCAAGAAGTCTGGATCGGGGCTGTTCGTGAATCGCTGGCTGCATGCACGGGGCATCGAGCTGCCCAGGATTCTCTCCTCCGACAGCCTCACCGCCATGCTTGGACTGGCCTCGGCGGGCCTGGGCGTCACCTATCTGCCGCGCGAGTGCTTCCGGCCGCTGGTCGACGAAGGAAAACTCGCCATCGTCGAGACCGATCCCGAACTGCCTCCGGTCCCCTACATGGCGATGTATCGCAATGATCGGCCTTCGACCTTCGTGGCCGAGATCGCGACCTTGGCTACGCAGCTCTGCGACTTCACCAAACAGTTGCAGCGTTAGCCCCGGACCGCCTGGCGGCCCTGCCGTCACGGGAACGGCGGCGTGGTCGGTAGGACCGATCACGCCGCGGACGCAACCCTGGCACTCCAGGCCCTTTCGGCTAGGCAGCAGCGGCTTCGGCAGGCGCGGTAGCCGGCTCGGAAATGGTCAGCACGAAGGCCAGGGCCGCCAGGGAGCAGACACCGAGGAAGATGAACACCGCCGTCCAGCTATAGCTGTCCAACAGAAAACCGGTGATCAGCGGCGCCATGGCCCCGCCCGCCTGGCCGGCGCTGTTGACGACCGACGCGGCGACCGGATAGGTCTTGCGAGTCGTCAGGCTCATCGAATAGACCGAAAACGACGAGTAGCCGATGTTGAGCAGAAAGCCGGTACCGAAGAGCAACAGACTGACCGCGAGCAGGCCGTTGGGCGCATAGACCAGGGCGATCATCATCAGGCAGGTGGCGACCGCGCTGATCATCATCGTGGGTTTGCGGCGGCGATCCAGGATCCGGTCCGATAGCCAGCCGCCGACGATGTTGCCCAGCACGCCACCGACAAAGGGCAGCGCAGCCACGAAGCCCACCTGCATCAGCTCGAAGTGCTTCACCTCGCCCAGGTATTTGGGAAGCCAGGCCAGCAGCACGTTCACCACACCGGTCATGAGCAGATAGCCCAGACCGCAGCCCCACACGTTCCAGGATCTGAAGACGGATCGGGACGTCTCCAGGGTGGGCGTACGCTCATAACGCAGAACCCGGTCGAAGGTGCCGAAGTCCTTGTGTATGCGGACCGCGCCATTCTGCATGGTCGTCTGATCCTCGATATGTTCAGCCTCGGCGTCGCTCACCCGCTTGCAGGTCCGCGGATCGTTCGGGACCAGCCACCACCACAACAGCGCCAGCAGTACCCCAGGAACGGCGAAGGCGATGAACATGGTCCGCCAGCCATCCAGCAGGATCAGCGCAGCGCCTACCGGCGGCGCAATGACCGCCCCCATCTTCGCTGCAGACAAAAAGGCTCCGGTAGCCATGCCCTTCTCCCGCGGCGGAAACCAGCGATTGATGGTACTCAGCATGGATAGCGGCAAGGCAGCCTCCGCCACGCCCAGGGCGGAGCGATAGAGCTTGAGCATGCCGATGCTGTGGGAGGTACCTATCAACAGCGTGACGACTGAGGTGAGCCCAATCGCGGCGGGAGCAACTACACGCACGCTGACTTTGCTGAGCAGAAAGCCGGCGGGTATCTGGCCAAGGGAATAGAACAGGAAGAAAGCGCTGACCAGCAGGCCTACCTCGGCATTGGTCGCACCGAACTCCTTCTGGATATAGGGCAACGCGATGCCGATATTGGCCCGATCGGCCGCCGCGAGCATGTACACGACCACGATGACCGCCAGCACCACCCAGCGATAGCGGGTCATGGACGCGGTCTTCCCAACCGCCCGCTCCGCTGCGCCAGGCGCTGCCTTCGAAGCCAAAGATTCGCTCATGGGTCCTCCAGTTTTTTATGCTTATCAGGAATAGAGGACGTTGTACGGCGGTCTTGTAGGTGAAAAAAGCGATAAATAGGCACATAGAACCATTCCTCTATGGAATGTTCACGGCGCAGGCTGTGCTATTTGTCAGTACTGAAATAACTCCCAGGCGCCACCTTTACCGGCGAACACCCAAGGTTCCAGGATCAACCACCCAGCACCCCAGAGGTGCCCTCCTCCCCCTCGCCCGCTACAATGCGCGCCTTGTCGTGCCACGCCTGATCGAGAAGACCCGCCATGTCCCTGCCCAAGCACCATCTGGAATTGCTCAGCCCTGCCCGCGATGTCGGTATCGCACGGGAGGCCATCCTGCATGGGGCCGATGCCATCTACATCGGCGGGCCGAGCTTTGGTGCACGGCACAATGCCTGCAACGAGGTCAGCGAAATCGCCGAACTGGTGAAATTCGCCCGGCGCTATCACGCGCGGGTGTTCACCACCATCAACACCATCCTGCATGACGACGAGCTGGAGCCGGCCCGCAAGCTGATCCACCAGCTGTACGACGCGGGGGTGGATGCGCTGATCGTGCAGGACCTGGGCGTGCTGGAGCTGGACATCCCGCCGATCGAGCTGCATGCCAGTACCCAGACCGACATCCGCACCCTGGCACGGGCCAGGTTTCTCGACCAGGCCGGCTTCTCCCAGCTGGTACTGGCGCGCGAGCTGAATCTGCAGGAGATCTCGGCCATCGCCGCCGAGACCGACGCCGCCATCGAATTCTTCATCCATGGCGCCCTGTGCGTGGCCTTCTCCGGCCAGTGCAACATCTCCCACGCCCAGACTGGGCGCAGCGCCAACCGTGGCGACTGCTCCCAGGCCTGCCGCCTGCCCTACACCTTGAAGGATGACCAGGGCCGGGTAGTGGCCTTCGAGAAGCACCTGCTGTCGATGAAGGACAACAACCAGAGCGCCAACCTGCGCGCCCTGGTAGAGGCTGGCGTGCGCTCCTTCAAGATCGAGGGGCGCTACAAGGACATGGGCTACGTGAAGAACATCACCGCCTACTACCGGCAGCTGCTCGACGAGATCCTGGAAGACCGCACCGACCTGGCCCGCGCCTCCAGCGGCCGCACCGCGCACTTCTTCGTGCCCGATCCGGACAAGACCTTCCACCGCGGCAGCACCGACTACTTCGTCACCGACCGCAAGGTGGACATCGGCGCCTTCGACTCGCCGACCTTTACCGGTCTGCCGGTGGGTCAGGTGGAGAAGGTCAACAAGCGCGACTTCATCGCCGTGACCGAGGAGCCCCTGTCCAACGGCGACGGCCTCAATGTGCTGGTCAAGCGCGAGGTGGTGGGCTTTCGCGCCAATGTCGCAGAGCTGAAGAGCGAATTCGAGGAAGACGGTGCGAAGCGCTACCGCTATCGCGTCGAACCCAACGAGATGCCGGAAGGGCTGTATCGCCTGCGCCCGAACCACCCGCTGTCACGCAACCTCGATCACAACTGGCAGCAGGCCCTGCTCAAGACCAGCGCCGAGCGCCGCATCGGTGTGCGCTGGCAGGTCGAGCTGCGCGAGCAACGGCTGCAGCTGACCGCCACCAGTGAGGAAGGCGTCAGCGCCACCGTCGCTCTGGACGGCCCCTTCGGCGTGGCCAACAAGCCGGAACAGGCGCTGGACGGCCTGCGCGACCTGCTGACCCAGCTGGGTACCACCGAGTACCATGCCCTGGACGTGACGCTGGATGCACCCCAGGCCTTTTTCGTACCCAATTCGCAACTCAAGGCGCTGCGCCGCGAGGCCATCGAACAGCTGACCGCCGCGCGCGTCGCCGCCCATCCGCGTGGACGGCGCAAGGCCGAGACCAGCCCGCCGCCGGTGTACCCCGAGTCGCACCTGTCGTTTCTCTACAACGTCTACAACCAGAAGGCCCGCGACTTCTACCACCGCCATGGCGTGCAACTGATCGACGCGGCCTACGAGGCCCACGAGGAGCCTGGCGAGGTGCCGGTGATGATCACCAAGCACTGCCTGCGCTTCTCCTTCAACCTCTGCCCCAAGCAGGCCAAGGGCGTCACTGGCGTGCGCACCAAGGTCGCGCCGATGCAGCTGGTCCACGGTGATGAGGTGCTGACCCTGAAGTTCGACTGCAAGCCCTGCGAGATGCACGTGGTGGGCAAGATGAAGGGCCATATCCTCGACCTGCCGCTGCCCGGCAGCCAGGCCGCCGCCAAGGCGGTCGCCAGCATCAGTCCGGAAGACTTGCTCAAAACCATCCGCCACAAGCCGACCGGCTATAGCCACTGATCCCACGTGGGCTTACCAGGATCTGATCCGGACTGACGTCCCCCACGCCAGCTGATCGATTCGCGAGCCCGCCTGGTCGCCGTGACCTTGGCAGGCTGGCGAAACCTCCGCTGCCTTCCTTACCTCCTCCCTATCGGCGCACGGCCATCCCGGCCGGCGCTGCTGTGCGCTCATCACCCTGCGCTCGAGTGTCGGACCGCCCTATCGAGGGTGGACGACCCCTTCTATTTAGCCAGTCCGCACCCCCACCAGAACGCCCAGGCCAAAGGCGCTCACTATTGATCACGGCTGCTTTCCCACTGGTTGCATGCGCCAAAAAGCGAAAAAAAATGGCACGGCACCGGCTCAATGGACTCAAACCCGGCTGATGCGATCCGCAGGTTCCTGATTGAACGGCGAACTGGCGGACTGCGTCCTGTGTTCCAGTTGGCCAAGAGAGCGCTGGATAAAACGAGTCGCGACAACGCCTGACCGGGCTGGTCGTGATTATTTTTAAATCAGCTAGAAGACCCCTGCTTTATGGATCTAGGATTTTTCAACGTCATGCTATCGACCAGTCTGCTCGGCATCTCGCTGGCCAACTGGTTCGCCATGCTGTGCACCATCCTGCTCAGCTTCACCCTCGCCCGAACCGTAATCGGCTTCGTCCTGAGAAACCTGCGGTCCCGCGCAGAGAAACCGGGTGCCCATGTCAGCCATATCGCCATTCAGGTCTTGTCCAGCACCAGCAATACGCTGTTGCTGCTGGCCGCCATTCTGATCGGCGTAGGGATACTGGACTTGCCCGAACGCTGGCTGACCCGGGTCAGCAGCCTCTGGTTCGTGGTGGCGGCGCTGCAGGTCGGGCTATGGGCCAACCGGGCGGTGGCCTTGGCGGTGCACCACTACTTCGTCAAGCATAGCCAGGCGGACGTCTACCAGGGCAGCGCCCTGGCCACCTTGTCGCTCTGGGGGGCCAAGGTGTTGCTCTGGGCCGTGGTCGGCCTGGCCATGCTGTCCAACCTCGGGGTGAACATCACTGCCTTCGTCGCCAGCCTTGGCGTCGGCGGCATCGCCATCGCCCTGGCCGTGCAGAACATCCTGGGCGATGTGTTCGCGTCCCTCTCCATTGCGGTGGACAAACCCTTCGAGGTCGGTGACTTCATCGTCGTGGGCTCCCTGGCGGGCACGGTCGAACACGTAGGCCTCAAGACCACCCGGATCAGAAGTCTGGGCGGCGAGCAGATCGTCATGGCGAACGCCGAGATGATCGGCAGCACCATCCAGAATTACAAGAAGCTGCAAGAGCGCCGTATCGTCTTCAAGTTCGGACTGACCTACGCCTCCCAGCCCAACCAGATCAAACAGGTCACCACGGCCCTGAAGGAGATCATTCAACGGCAGGACAAAACGCGCTTCGACCGCGCCCACTTGCTGACCTTTGGTGACAGTTCGCTGGAATTCGAAGTCGTCTACATCGTGCTGGATGCCAGCTACAACGTGTACATGGACATCCAGCAGGCGATCAATATCGAGATGATGGAAGCCTTCGCCAAGATCGGCGTGCGTTTCGCCCTCTCCAGCCGAAGTCTCTATGTCGAAACCCTGCCCGCGGACTTTCCCCTGGAAAAGGATCGGCAGGATGACACTCAGCGGGATGCCTGGACGCAACACGGCATCCAATAGATCCCCCTCGGAGACGACCCGTGCTGGAACTGGCAGCGATCATTCTCTTCATAACGGCGGTTCTGGCTTTTCTGAACCGTCGTTATGTCGGGCTTCCCTCAGCGATCGGCGTGATGGCCATCGCCCTGGCGCTTTCCCTCGGGTGCATCGGGCTGGACTGGCTCGGGTTTCCTCTGGTTCGCGACTACGAGCAGAACCTGTTGAGCTCCATCGACTTTTCCGAACTGCTGATGCAGGGGATGCTGTCGGTGTTGCTCTTCGCCGGGGCCCTGCATATCGATCTGAGCGAGCTCAGAGCCTTTCGCTGGCAGGTGTCGCTGCTGGCGGTCGTGGGCACGACCGTATCCACCCTGGTGGTCGGATTTGCGCTGTTCTATCTGTTGTCCTTTACCCATGTCTCGCTCTCGCTGATCCACTGCCTGATCTTCGGTGCGCTGATTTCACCGACGGATCCCATCGCCGTCATGGGCATCCTCAAGACGGCCGGAGCGCCCAAGAACACCGAACTGGTCATCGCGGGCGAATCGCTGTTCAACGATGGCGTGGGTGTGGTGCTCTTTTCGGTGCTCCTGGCGACGTTGGTCAACGACGAACCCATCACCGTGATCAGCACCCTGGAGATCTTCGCCCACGAAGCGGGTGGCGGCATCCTGCTGGGGCTGGTCGTGGGCTATCTGGCCTTTGTCATGCTGCGCAGCATCGACAGCTATCCGGAAGAAATCCTGATCACCCTGGCGACTGTCCTGGGCGGCTACACCCTGGCCAATCGCCTGGGCGTATCCGGTCCGCTGGCAATGGTGGTCGCCGGTTTGATCATCGGCAACCATGGCCGGGCGCTGGCGATGTCGGACACCACGCGCAAACGGATCGACGCCTTTTGGGAAGCCCTCGATGAGATCCTCAATGCCGTGCTGTTCGTGCTGATAGGACTGGAAATCATCCTGATCGACCTGGCCCCTCCGCTGCTGCTGGGCGGGGTTATGGTCGCGGTGCTGACGCTACTGGCGCGCCTGGTCACGGTGGGAATCCCCGTGGGGCTGCTGGGCAGGAAATTTCGGCTGGTGCCTGGCTCCTGGCGGATTCTGACCTGGGGTGGCCTGCGCGGTGGGATCTCGGTAGCGCTGGCCCTTTCCCTGCCCATCGGCGGCGAGCGCGACGTGATCCTTACCCTGACGTACGTGGTGGTGATCTGCTCGATATTGGGTCAGGGTCTGACCATCGGCAAGGTTGCGAAAACGGTATGCAATCCTGCCGCGACCCCATCGCAGGAGCGGCACTGACCCACTGCGGAGCACCGTATCCAGCCGCTGGCGGCTCGATACGGGAAAAGACGAGTCGACCCATGCCCACCGGACACCGGTTCAGCATAGGTCGCCCGCTACGTCTTCACGCGGCCTGCGGCGCCTGTCGAGCCAGGCCGTTGTAGGCGTCGAGCATGCGTTCGCACCAGGCCGTGAGGGGATCGTCTTGGGCCAATAGCATTTGGGTGCTGACGACCCGGGCCCACTGGAAGGCGCCGAATACGATGTGATCGGCGTAGGCCGGCGCGTCACCCGCCAAATAATCCTGTTGGGCCAGGGTGCTACGCAACGGCTTCAGGATCGCCCGAAAGGCCTGCAGCGATGACTCGCGCTGGCTAGCCAGCTCATCCAGAGATACCCCAAACGCGGCTTCGCGGGTCTGCTTGAAATAGTCCTTGTCGGCTTCGTCCAGCACGGCATGGACATCGGGCAGGATCAACCGGGCGAGTGCCGGATGCACGCTGTCCGCCACCCATTGACTGACGAAACGCGTCAGCGCCTTGAGCGAAGCGTCGCCCAGCAACGAGGGCCGATCAGGGTACTGGTGATCCAGATACTCGGCGATGGCCCAGCTGTCGGTCACCCAGTGCTCGCCGTCGACCAGCACCGGCACCTTGCCCTGCCCGGAGAAGGCAATGGCCTCCTTCTCGTGGAAGCGCCAGGCGACGGTTTCGACCGGTAGGCCCTTGTGAGCCAGCGCCAGGCGCACGCGCCAGCAATAGGGGCTGAAGCGGCAGCTGTCGTCGGCACCAGCCAATTCGTACAGGCGTAGCGGAGTGGTCATTAAGGTTTCCTTTTCGTTGCTCATCTGGCCGTCAAGAAACGGCGAGCCTTACGGATGTTGAACCATTGCGGCGGCTAACCACACCTTGCTAAGACCGCGTCTCGACCGCAAGTGTCCGGCTCGAGCAGAAACACTGCGCCGCGCGCGGTGATCCTTCAGCGCGGATCACTATAGGACGCATCACCGCAGAAACCGCTCCTGGACGTGAATGCCATGGCTTAAATGCTGACCGCCCTGCGACGGTTGTCTGCAGAGGATCCGGCCTTGCGTGGAGACCGTACTGCGCCACTCCGAGTCCATCGCAGCCTTATCCATTCGCTAGTTCCATCCATCAAATCGACAGGTTAATACCGTCAAATTTCAATCGACTACCTATAAACAGGTCTGTTTCGTCGGCTATTGCCCTGCGCAATGCCTGCCTACAATGGCTTCACAACAATAATAACGCCCAGCGCGTGAGGACAGAGCCATGTATCGCGACCACATCATCAAATCCCGCGCGACGGACAGCCTTCCCTTCATGGCCACGGTGGCTGTCACAGTCTTTCTCCTGGCCTGTGTATATGGCGTCGGAGAGGGCGTTCTGGCCCGCCTCATGGGGCCCATTGTGCTTGACCTAGAAGCCCCCATGATGCGCAACATCGCGGTTTCCGGCACCCTGACCCTTACTCTGATGGTGAACCTGTTCATACTCGGCCGATTTCCGCTGAGGGCTCAGGTCGTCACCGTCTGGTGCGAGTTGCTCCTGCTATTCCTGCTGTTCTTCGACAGCTTCGATCTGTCCTACAGCTTCATCTTCAGCAAAGTCGGCTTCATGATCACCCAGGGGGTGTTCACCACCGTCTACGTCTCGGCGCTTTCCATTGCCTTCGCCTTCGTGCTGGCCTTGCTTGGCGCCACTGCGCGCCTTTCGGCGAATGGCTTTGCCGTCGCCATCGCGAGCTTCTACACCTCGTTCTTTCGCGGCGTACCGCTGCTGATCCAGATCTACCTGATCTACCTGGGCATTCCCCAGCTGGGCTATGTGGTAGGCGCGGTACCGGCGGGGGTGCTGGCCTTGTCGCTGTGTTACGGCGCCTATATGACCGAGATCTTTCGCGCCGGGATCAGCAGCATCCCACGTGGGCAATGGGAAGCCTGCCGGGCAATCGGCCTCACCCCCTTCCAGGCCATGACCCGCGTGATCCTGCCTCAGTCGATGCGGCTCATCATCCCGCCGACCGGCAACCAATTCATCTCGATGCTCAAGGACAGTTCTCTAGTGTCGGTGATAGGGGTCTGGGAGCTGATGTTCCTGGCGCGTACCCAGGGACGTGCGGAGTTCCGCCATCTGGAAATGCTGATCACCGCCGCGGTTCTCTATTGGGTGCTGTCGATCCTGCTCGAAACCGTGCAGGCCCGTTTGGAAAAGCGCTTCGACCGCGCCCATCGCTAACCTGGGAGCCCCCCGTGCATCAGATCTCTGCTTCATCCAACCTCAACGCGGCCGTCTCGGTACGCGATCTGCAGAAGTGGTACGGCGACTTCCAGGTCCTCAAGGGGATCGACCTGCACATCGCCAGTGGCGAGATCGTCGTGATCTGTGGCCCCTCCGGCTCGGGCAAGTCGACGCTGATCCGCTGCCTGAACCTGCTCGAAGATTTCCAGCAAGGCGAGGTGCGGATCGCTGGCCAGGTGCTATCCCGCGAAGCGGCCAGCGTGGCCAGTATCCGCCGACAAGTCGGCATGGTGTTCCAGCAGTTCAACCTCTTCCCGCACCTGACGGTGCTGGAGAACCTGATGCTGGGCCCACGGCTGGTCAGCAAGCTTGATCAGGCTGAGGCGAGAAAACTTGCCCTGCAGTATTTGGCGCGGGTGCGGATTGCCAACCAGGCAGACAAATATCCCGGCCAGCTCTCCGGTGGCCAGCAGCAGCGGGTCGCCATTGCCCGGGCGTTGTGCATGAAGCCACGCATCATGCTCTTCGACGAACCGACCTCGGCGCTCGACCCGGAGATGGTCAAGGAAGTCCTGGATGTGATGGGCGAGCTGGCTCAGGACGGCATAACCATGCTCTGCGTGACCCACGAGATGGGCTTCGCCCGCAAGGTCGCCGACCGGATCATCTTCATGGACCAGGGCCAGATCATCGAAGAAGGCCGTCCGGACGAATTCTTCGATAACCCGCGCCAGCCGCGAGCGCGCGAATTTCTTTCACAGATTCTCAGTCACTGACCGCAGCCGTTACACCTCTCACGACAACAACAAACGTGTATCCGGAGACATCACCATGATCCCAGCCGCTCGCCTTCTCACCGCTTTCGCTGCCGCTGCTACCCTAGGTGCCGCCCTGCCCTCTGCCTGGGCCGGCCCGACCCTTGATCGCATTCATCAAACCAAGGTCATGAAGGTGGCCACCGCAGCCAACTGGCCGCCGCAATCCTTTCTTGGCGAGGACAATCAACTACGCGGCTTCGACATCGATGTGGCGACCGAGATCGGGCGAAGACTCGGGACCAAGGTAACCTTCGTAACCCCGGAGTACGGCATCATCACTGCTGGTCGCTGGGCCAATCGTTGGGATCTCTCCGTTGGCTCCATGACGCCAACGACCGCCAGAGCACGGGTACTCGATTTCCCTGCCGTCTACTACTACACGCCCTATGTATTCGCGGTGCACAAGGACGCAGCCAAAACGACGCTTTCCGAGCTGAATGGCAAGAAGATCGGCGTCGAAGCCGGTACCACTTCAGAGGACTACATCAACCGACGTCTGAAGATCGATGCCGCCGATGTTCCCGCATTTACCTACGAGGTGGAGCCTGGCGAAGTCCTGACCTATGGCGACAGCATGGGTCCGCTCGACGACCTGCGCATGGGCAACGGCACGCGGTTGGATGCCACCCTGTCTGCGTTGCCGACCGTCCTGGGCGCTATCAAGGCGGGCTACCCCGTCGCCGCCGTATCGGGCAAACCCGCCTACTACGAACCCCTCGCCATCGCGGTCGACAAGGGCGACGAAGCCTTCAATGCCGAGCTGGCCAAGGCCGTCACCGACATGAAAGCCGACGGCACACTCAAGCAACTCTCCCAGAAATGGTACGGCACTGACCTTACCCTGATTCAGTAACCGCCGTTCTGATACCCATGCCTGTCATGCGACGGGCACGAGGCCCGCTGCTGCCCGAAAAAAGGACACCCACTCATGGCTGTTTACAGCAACAACTACTACACCGGGACCATGCGTGCGACCACGCAACGGGCACCTTTGCTAGGCGATGTGGCGGCGGACGTCTGCGTCATCGGCGGCGGTCTGGCCGGCCTGAGCACGGCCCAAGAGCTAGTAGCGCGCGGCCGTTCGGTCGTTTTGCTGGAAGCGAATCGCGTGGCCTGGGGAGCCTCCGGCCGGAACGGTGGCTTCGTGCTGCAAGGCTGGTCGGAAGGCCTGTCCGCGATTGAGCGGCGTTGTGGCAATCAGACGGCGGCCGCCTTGTTCAGACTGTCGCTGGAGGGCGTCGACATCGTCCGAGATACCATCGCCCGCCACCAGCTACCCGGCTGCGCGCCCACGTCCGGCAAGCTCAGCGTGGTGCGCTACGAAGATGGGGTCAATCTGCAACGGACCCGCGATCGCATGGCACAAGACTTCGGCTTTGAATTGGAGTACCTGGACACCCAGCAGATTCGCGAACGCCTGAAGACCGATCGCTATTTCCAGGCGTTACGCGACACCCACGGTTTCCATTTTCACCCCTTGAACTACTGTCTGGGCCTAGCGGAGCTGGTCGAGGTCGGCGGCGGAGTGATCCACGAGCGCACGGCGATGCGCGAGGTGGTGAGCCGGGGAGACCTTCACAGAGTCACGACCGACCACGGCTCGGTGACCTGTCACGACGTAGTCCACTGCTGCGGAGGCTATGGCGGCGCAGAATTTGGACGACTCCGACGCGCCTTCCTGCCGATTGCCACCTATGTGGTGCTGACCGAGCCCTTGGGCGAGCGGCTCGCGAGCGCTGTCACCACCACAGATGCGGTCGGCGACAACCGACGTGCCTCGGACTACTACCGCATTGTCGAAGGCAATCGTCTGCTCTGGGGCGGCCACATCACCACCCGCAACCTGCAGGATGAGCAGCGGCTGGGGCAACTACTCACCCGCGACATTCTCTCCGTCTATCCCCAGCTGCAGGGTCTGAAGATCGCCAAAGCCTGGTCCGGATTGATGGGCTATGCGCGCCACAAGATGCCGCACATCGGTCGCCTGGCGGCAGGGCTATGGACCTGTACTTCATTTGGGGGCCATGGTATGAACACCGCACCGATTGGGGGGCGTGTGATAGCGGAAGCCATCTGTGGCGAGACGGATCGCTATCGGCTGTTCTCCGCCTATGGCCTCGAATGGAATGGTGGCCCCGTCGGGCCAGCGGCTGCGCAGACCGTCTATACCTATCTCAAGCTGATGGACAAATTCCAGGAAGCCCGCGCGCACGGATATCGCTGAGCTGAGGAGAGGTCATGGATGCACGCAACACCGGAGCGTTGTTTCAACTCACAGAAAAGGATCGGCAGCTGCTGGCTCTGCTGCAGGCTAATGCCCGCGAACCTACCGCGGCCCTAGCGCGCAAGCTTGGCGTCTCGCGTTCCGCTGTACAGGAGCGGATCACGCGCCTAGAGCGGGCTGGCGTGATCACCGGCTACAGCGTCCGCATCGATCAGGACCGTCTGCAGCAGGTAATCAACTGCTTCACTATGACCTCCTGTACCAACAAGAGCTACACGGATGTCATGACGCACCTACGCAACATGGACGCGGTACAAGCCGTGTACGCCGTGTCGGGTGAATCCGACTTCATCATCCACCTAGCCACCCACACGCTTGGCGAGCTGAATGCAGAGCTCACCCGCATCAACATGATCAAGGGTGTCGCCCACACAGCCTCGCACATTGTGATGGAAACAAAATTCAGTCGAAAGCTAACGATTTGAACGGGCGTTGCCGCGGCAAGACGCGGCATTGATTGCCCCTCCTCTTGTCACCAGTACGTGCCAGGTGGTCCGCACCAGCCCTGTCCTTCATCTGTTCGATAATCGCCTGTCCGGCGTCTTATTCTTCCGCTGCATGTGAAGCGGCAGGATTGTCTCTCCACCGTGCCCAAAGCGGCACCCCCTCTTGATGTCCTCTGACGGCTGCTCATCCGACCTCTTGACGATCTTATCTATGTCGCCCAATATCGAAATTCATATAGATAACTATAACTATGGATGACCAGATGACCTCAGTCGATACTCGTCTACCGCTCTATCAGCGGCTACGTGATGACCTGGCTACCGCCATCGCTCGCCAACAGTGGCGGCCGGGTGACGCCATTCCTACCGAGGCCATTCTGTGCGAACGCTATGCGGTGTCGTCTGGCACAGTGCGCAAGGCACTTGATCTATTAGTGGACGAAGGCGTCTTGGAGCGTTTCCAGGGCCGAGGCACCTTTGTCAGACGACCGCAATTCGATCATTCCCTGTTTCGCTTCTTCCGCTTCGAGGATGCCAACGGCGAGCGGGTGGTGCCGGACAGCCACATCCTGCTGCGGGAGCAGCGCCAGGCCACAGCGGACGTTACCAAGGCACTCCAGCTGGCCGAGGAGAGCAAGGTCGTTTATCTGCATCGCCTGCGTCTGATCGCCGGACGCGCGGTGCTTGAGGAGCACATCTGGCTGGATGCTACGCGCTTCGGCGCCCTGCTCGACGTTCCGCTTAACGCCTTCGGACCGCTGCTCTACCCCCTCTATGAACAGCACTGCGGCGAAGCCGTGGCCCGTGCCGAAGAACAGCTCAGCGTCATCCAGGGCGCGGCCGACAGCGAGCACCTGCTGCAGCTGCCGGCGGGCCAACCGCTGGTGCAGATCGAGCGCCTGGCGCTGGGCTACGACAGCCGACCACTGGAATGGCGTCGCTCTCGCGGTGATGCCCTGACCTTCCGTTACCGCACCGAAATCCGCTAGCTGCCACTCCAATAACAAGAGGCATCCTGATCATGTTCAACTGGTACAAAGACGTTTCGCGCGGCGAGCGCAAAACCTTCTGGGCCTGCTTCGGCGGCTGGGCGGTCGACGCCCTGGAAGTCCAGATGTTCGGCCTGGCCATCCCGGCACTGCTGGTGGCCCTGTCCATGACCAAGGCCGATGCCGGCCTTATCTCCGGGATCACCCTGGTCACCACTGCCGTGGGTGGGTGGCTCGCCGGCAGTCTGTCCGATCGCTTCGGCCGGGTGCGGGTCCTGCAGTGGACCATCCTCTGGTTCTCCTGCTTTACCGCCCTGTCGGCCTTTGTCGAGGGCTACTACTCGCTGCTGGCGGTCAAGGCACTGCAAGGCTTTGGCATCGGTGGTGAGTGGGCGGCTGGCGCGGTGCTCATGGCAGAGACCATCCGCGCCGAACACCGCGGCAAGGTCATGGCGACGGTGCAGAGCGCTTGGGCCGTAGGCTGGGCCGGCGCGGTGCTGCTGTTCACCCTGATCTACACCTTCCTGCCGCAGGACTATGCCTGGCGGGTGATGTTCGCCCTCGGCCTGCTGCCGGCGCTGCTGATCCTTTATGTGCGCCGCTCCATACCCGAGCCGGACGCCTTTCAGCGCACCGCCAAGAGCCGCTCCGACGCCGGTTTCTGGAGCGCCCTGCTCGGCATCTTCAAGCCGCAGTACCTGCGCGTGACCCTGCTCGGCGGCCTGCTCGGCCTGGGTGCCCACGGTGGCTACCACGCGGTGATGACTTGGCTGCCGACCTTTCTCAAGACCGAGCGCCAACTGTCAGTGTTGAGTTCTGGCGGCTACCTGGCGGTGATCATCTTTGCCTTCTGGTGCGGCTGCATTGCCAGCTCGATACTGATCGACCGTATCGGCCGCCGTTACAATGTCGCCCTCTTCGCCCTCTGCTGCGTACTAACCGTACAAGCCTATGTAAGCTTGCCGCTGACCAATACCCAGATGCTGTTCCTCGGCTTTCCGCTGGGCTTTTTCGCGGCCGGCATTCCGGCCAGCCTGGGCGCCTTGTTCAATGAGCTGTATCCCAGCGAGATCCGTGGTGCCGGCGTAGGGTTCTGCTACAACTTCGGCCGAGTGCTCTCGGCGGTCTTCCCCTTCCTGGTGGGCCATATGAGCGCCTCCATGTCGCTGGGCTCGGCCATCGGTATTGATGCCGGGATCGCCTACGGCATCGCCCTGATCGCTGTCCTGGCGCTGCCGGAAACCCGTGGCCGGGATCTGCAGCGTCTGCCCGAGGCGGAGCAGGCACCGTCACCCTCTCACCAGGATGCCTCTGCACCGGTACGCCACTGAGGCGCCCGGTCCATCCCCAGCCAAGAGTTGCCATGATCCGTTCGGAAATTGCTCCCATTGCCGGCGTCGACAGCCACGCCCATGTCTTCCATCGCGGCCAGACGCTGGCAGCGGACCGCCGCTACAGTCCCGACTACGACGCGCCCCTGAGCCGTTATCTGGCACACCTGGATGCGGTGGGGCTGTCCCACGGCATTCTGGTGCAGCCGAGCTTTCTCGGTACCGACAACAGCCTGCTGCTCGACTGCCTAGCCCAGGCGCCCAGGCGCTTGCGCGGCGTGGTGGTGGTCGAGCCGGATATCTCCGCCGAGACGTTGGCGGCCCTGGTCTGCCAGGGCGTCTGCGGAGTGCGGCTCAATCTGATGGGCCAGGCATTGCCTGATCTGGCGGCACCACGCTGGCGTCACTTCCTGCAGCAGTTGGCAGAGCTAGGGCTGCATCTGGAACTGCACCGCCACGCCAGCGATTTGCCAGCCTTGCTCGGCCCAGCGTTGGAGACCGGGGTAACGGTAGTGGTCGATCACTTTGGTCGTCCTGATCCGGATCTCGGCGACCGCGATCCTGCCCTGCAGGAGCTCTGCCGCTGGGCAGACCCGGGCAGTGCCCTGTGGTTCAAGCTGTCGGCGCCCTATCGCAACGCGCCCAAGGACAGTACTACCACGATGATCATGCAGCGCGCTCAGGCCACCGCTGAGTGCCTGCTGGCCGCCTTTGGCCCGGAACGGTTCGTCTGGGGCAGTGACTGGCCCCATACCCAGCATGAGCCCCAGACCAGCTTCACTCAGGAGTACGAGGCGATGCCGCACTGGTTGCCTCGGCACTATCGCCGCCAGGTTCTGCAGGACAATCCCGCACGGCTATTCCGGATCGATGAGCTGGTGCACTAGCCAGGATTCAGCCTCTTCCACTGCTGCCTGGGCCTCAGGCAGCCGCCCCTGACTACCCCTGGGAGGCCTCTTCCCTACCCCTTCCCCACCTAGGAGGCGCTGTCGACGCTCTTTTCAGTCGCCACAGCACTGTGGGTGTGCCGCTCCCAAGTGATCGCCACCCTCTTCCAGTGGGCTATCCGCTCGAATCGCAAGCGCCGCCGGCTCAGCGCCTGACACAGAAGCCGGACCCAGGTCCGAGTCTACGTCTCACGTATCAGCTACAGTTCAGCACGCCCCTCTAGCCACTGCGAAAGAGGAGTACTGGGATGTCACGTGCGTGACCAGAGGTACGTAGACCACATTGAGCAAGGAGACGAGCATGGAGCAAGCCAACGACAATCAGGACTACATCACCACGATCCAGGCATTGGAAAGCCTCTATGGCCAGGTCGCGGCGCCGTCGATTCTCAAGGAAGTCGATCATATCCACCCGGTCTATCGCCCCTTCATAGAGGCAGCATCTTTCGTCATCCTGGCGTCTTCAGGGCCCGAGGGACTCGATGCCTCGCCACGAGGCGACGCGCCGGGCTTCGTCCACGTCCACGATTCGAAAACCCTTTACCTGCCAGATCGCCGTGGCAACAACCGCCTGGATACGCTACGCAATATCCTCCAGGATCCTCAGGTAGCCCTGCTGTTCCTCATTCCCGGCATCGGCGAAACCCTGCGCATCAACGGCACCGCCCGGATAGCGGTCGATCCGGCGCTGCTGGCGCGTTTCGAAGTCAACGGCCAGCGTCCCCGCACCGTTCTGGAAGTCACGGTCTCCAGCGTCTACTTCCAATGCAGCCGCGCGGTCATCAGGGCCGGCCTGTGGGATGCGTCCAAACACCTGGCGCGCAGTGCGCTGCCTACTCCTGGCGCGATTCTAAAAAGCCTCTGCCCCGAGAAGGTGGATGGAGACGCCTACGATCAAGCCCTGCCACAGCGTATCGCCAGTACGCTCTACTAGTGCGTGCTGGTAGACCAGGTCTGTTTGCCACCGCCCTCTCAGCTCACGCGCCGAGTGCCCTCGTCTCCCTGCGACAACCCTCAAGGACCTCACCATGAACTTCACGGATATCCTCGTCCCCACCTACGTGAACATGCTCCAGGCCTTGTCGGCCTGGCTCGACAAGGCGGAGGTCCAGCGGCCGGACGGCGCCGCAGAAGCCTTGTTGGTCGCACGACTGGCGCCCGATATGTTTCCCCTGGCGACTCAAATTCGCTTCGCCTGCGTCCAGGCCCAGGAAGGCCTGTTGCGCCTATACGGCCAGAGCTTTCCACCCGAGCTGAAAGTTCTGCTCGACGAGGGACGCAATGGGGCGGAACAGCCCGGCACCCTCGCCCAGGCACAGAACCGAATCCAGGAAACCCTGGACAGGGTAAAAACCATTCCGGCCGACGGGTCTCCCCTCACGGAAGGAGCGGCCGTCGCGCACGAACTACCCCAGGGGCTGGTGTTCGATTTCACCGCCGAACAGTTCGTCCGTGACTGGGCGCTGCCGCAGTTCTACTTTCATGTGATGACCGCCTACGCCATCCTGCGGGCCCAGGGTGTGGAGCTGGGCAAGGCCGACTATGTGGCCCATGTGCTGCCCTGCCTACGCTCCGGTGCGCCGCCTGCCTGAGCGAGGCGAAAGCGCTCGGATACCGTCCGTGAACGAACCTGCGGCAGGTTCCTTGGCTGGCGTGCTGCCCTTCAAGCGTTCCGGTAACGGCTACCGTCAAAACAGGCGGGGTCCTCGTTCAGGTATTTCTGCATCCGTCGCCACAGAGTGGTCGTACTGATTCCGAGGCGGGCGGCCGTCTGTTTGCGATTGCCCCCTGCGGCACTGAGAGCTGCATGGAGAATGGTCCGCTCATCGGGAAGCCCCGCCACCGTCGGGGTTCGCCCCAGCAGCTCCGGTCTGGGAAGATCACCGAGCACTTCGTCGAGCAGCTCTTCGGCAGGCCAGTTGCAGTTGAGCATGACGCTCAAGCGTTCGACGAGGTTGGCGAGTTGGCGTACGTTGCCCGGCCACGGATAGTCGGCGAGGCGAGCCAGCAAGGTCTGGGTGATCGCACGCCTCTCTGCGGATGGCTTCGGCAAGAGATGATCCAGCAATTCTGGCACGTCGCTACGCCGCTCGCGCAAGGGCGGCAGGGTCAGCCGCAGTACGCAAAGGCGGTAATAGAAGTCCTCGCGGAACAGGCCCTGGTCGACCTGGGTGAGCAACGGCTTGTTGCTCGCCGTGATGATGCGAATGTCTACCGGCGTGACCTTGTCGTCACCGATGCGGATGACTTGGCGCTCTTGGAGGGTGCGTAGCAGTTTCAACTGGATGTCCGCTGAGGTTTCGCTGATCTCGTCGAGGAACAGCGTGCCGGTATGGGCCAGCTCGAAGACACCCGTGCGACCTTCGCTGGAGGCGCCGGTGAAGGCGCCCTTTACGTAACCGAACAGCTCGCTTTCCAGCACGCCGGGGGCGAAGGCGGCGCAGTTGATGGCCACGAAGGGACCATGGCGTCGCGCCGAAGCGTTGTGAATGCTCTGGGCGAAGAGTTCCTTGCCGGTGCCGGTCTCGCCTTCAATGATAAGAGTGCTGTCGGCGTTGGCGTAGGCGGCTGCCAGGCGCTTCGCCCGCTGCAGGGCAGGACTACTGCCTACGATGTCGGTAAAGGTGCTGTGTGCCAGGTGTTGCCCCGCGAGCGCACGACGCATCTTGCGCTCAAGGGTTCTGATATCCGTCTGGTTTTGTAGGGTGGCGACCGCCCCTATGACCTGGCCGTCCAGCACGATGGGAGCGATGCTCAGTGTCAGGGCGCGCCGACCGATATCCAGGAGGGCTCCGCGTACCGCCTTCCCATGGTGCAATGCTTGCTCGAAGTAGCGCCCGATAGGCAATTCGAAGACGGGGTCGCCACAGGCGAGGTCGCCCATGTAGGTCTGGGCGACCTGATTCAGGCGCGTCACCAGGCCTGCGCCGTCGACACTGAAGATACCCTCGGAGACGCAGTCGAGGATCGCCTGAATCATTTCATAGCGGCGCTGCAGCTCCTGACGCTGGAGCCTGCGCTCGTCTTCCACTTGCAGCAGATGCAGGGCTTCGTCGAGCGCTTCAGCAGTAGCCTCAGTGTCAGTCTCCGACATCACGTAATGCATGCCACGCGCCGTGACGGCGTCGGAGAAGGACAGGCCGCCGATCGCGACCTCAACGCCCTGGGTCTGCAAATCATCCAGGCGAGCTTCGATGTCTTCGCTACTGGCCAGGGGGTCGATCACGCAGATAGCGGCGTCTGGCATGAACGCATGGGATTTCGCAAGAATTCGCGCATAGCCGTCCGAGGTGGCGAGGAAAGCCACTTTGGGCGAGAGGCGCAGCGCCCTTTGATAGGCATTGATGCAGTCGAAGAAGGTGTGCCGGAGCTCCACTACCGGCACGCGGAAATGCTCCCTCAGTCGACGTGCTGTCTTGCCGCGACTGATGAGGACCACGGCGCCCTGATCCAGCAGATGCTGGGCGGTATGCAGGGCATCACCTTGCACGGCCTCCACGACGGGCAAATCCAGCCCACGCTGGCGAAGGAGCTCTTCCATGGCACGCGTCAGGGTGCGCGACGGCGCTATTACCGCAATGCGGCCGGGTACAGGAGCTATCTGCCGGGTATTCATTAGCCTTTTCTTCTGGTTTCACGTCGAGCGACGGGTTGAACGCTTTTGCAAGCTTCTGAAGCCCATGTCAATGGCAGGTGCGAACCCGTCCCTATCTCAGCCGCACCTAAATACCTGAGGGATAAACCATTTTTCAGCGCCATATGCCCGATATCGATCGTTGGCACAGCCCTTGCGCCTCCACTGCCAAACAACACCAACAGAAGGTAGCTGGCGATGAAACTGGTCTTCATAGGCTTTGGCGAGGCGGCCTATCACCTCGCACTCGGACTGGGCTCAGCGCAGGAACTGCAATTGGGCGCCTACGACGCCTATAGCAACGATGCCAAGGTTGGCCCCCTGATTCAGCACCGCGCCCGTCAGGCAGGTGTGGAGCTGTTCGATAGCCTCGAGCGGGCCTGTCGGGACGCGCGATTCGTGCTCTGTCTCACCAGCGCGAACAGCGCCCTACCCCTGGCCGAGCAGATCCTGCCGTTGCTCACTGCTGGCCAGGATTATCTGGATCTCAACTCTGCAGCACCCGAGGTCAAGCGCTGCATCGAGCAATTGCCACGCGCGACCGGCGTTGGCTTCTGTGATTGCGCCGTGATGGGCACTGTTCCGGGCAACAATCACCGCGTCCCCATGTTGCTGGCTGGCAGCGCTGCACCCGCCTTCGCCGCTGCCCTTACGCCCCACGGCATGCGTCTGACCGTTCTGGACGCCGAGCCCGGCGCCGCATCGGCTATCAAGATGCTCAAGAGCGTGGTGATGAAGGGCCTGCCGCAACTCTTCCTCGAATCCTTCCTGGCCGCTGAGCGCTTTGGCGTGCTCGATACCCTGGTCGAGTCCCTGAGTGAGTCGCTCGACAGCAAGACGGTGACGCAACTGGCCGACACCTTCATTGCCCGCACTCTGATCCACGCCAAGCGACGCGGCGCCGAACTGGACGATGTGGTCACGACCCTGCAGAGCGTAGGTGTCGATGCCAGCATGTCCATCGCCACGCGCGACCAGCTGGAAAAGCTGGCACGTCACGACTGGCGCAGCGAGCTCGGGCCTGGCGGCAGCGACCTGGACTACCGCACAGCCATCGCCCACTTCTCCCGTCAGCAACAGGAGCTGCCGCTATGAACACCGACCACTACCTGCCGCTTCCCGAACTTATCCCCTCCGAGCTTCTGGAGCGTTTCCGCTCACTCAGCCCGGCACAGCTGTGCGATGGCATGCAGGGCCTCGGCATACCGCGCGACGGCTGCATGGATCATGACCTGCTGCCCCTGGACGAACACAAGGTCCTGCTCGGCACCGCCTATACCGTCGATACCGAGGACGGTGACAACTTCCCTATCCACGTTGCCATCTACCAAGGACAACCAGGCTACGTCCTGGTGGTCGCTGGCAAGGATCATCGTGAGCGCGCCTACCTCGGTGACCTGATGGCCGGTGCCGCCCAGGCGGTTGGGTTCGCAGGCCTGGTGATCGACGGGTGCGTGCGGGATCGACAACCGCTGGCCAAGCTGGATATCCCGGTATACGCCAAGGGCTTCGTCCAGCGCAGTCCTGCGAAACAGGGCCCTGGTCAGATCAACGTACCAGTGCAATGCGCAGGGATAGCCGTCGAACCAGGCGACTTGGTCTTCGGCGACTACGACGGCATTACCGTGGTGCCCAGGGCGCGCCTGCTCGAGGTCCTCGAAGCCGCGGAGAAAAAGGACGCCTACGAGGTGAAGCGCCGCCAGGTCATCGATGACTACGCCCGCTGTCGCGCAAAAGGTGTGCCCTTGCCCACGCTGGCCCCCGATTGGGTCACCGCGCTACTAAAAAGCTCCTGAAAGTCGCCCGGGAGCCCTTCGCCGGCTCCCTGTGACCACTGTTCGCGTCCCGATAACAATAAAACTGGGAGTCACCCCGGATGCTCACTTTTCTCGGCTATACGCTGATCGTCGCCTTCCTGTTCTTGGTGATCAGGCAGAAGCTTTCGCCTTTCACCGGTCTCATCGTCGTTTCACTGGCCGCCGGCGCCCTAGCTTGCCTCACGAGCGGCGTTCCGCTCGAGACCCTGGTCACCTGGATTCGCGAGGGCCTGTTCTACTCCACCAGCCAAACCGGCAAGGTCTCGCTGGGTACCGTCAATCCCACGGTGATGATCCTCTTCGCGATCCTCTACTTCAGCCTGATGATGAACGTGGGCCTGTTCGATCCGTTGTGTACGTTTCTTATCCGCAAAGCCAATGGCGATCCGCTAAAGATCATCCTGGTCACCGCCTTCACCTCGTCGGTGGTGACTCTCGACGGTGACGGCACCACCACCATCCTGATCATCACCAGCGCCTTCGTGCCCCTGTACAGGCAGATGGGCCTCAAGCTCTCGAATCTGGCGATGCTCATCATCCTTCCCTGCGGCCTGGGCAACTGCCTGCCATGGGGCGGGCCGCTGGCGCGCGCTGCAGCCGTACTCAACGTGGAAGTGAACACCCTGTTCGTGGCGATCCTGCCCATCCTGGGCGTGTCCTTCATCTATGTGTTCTGCATGGCCTACCTGATGGGACGCAAGGAACGCGCACGGCTGGGCTACGTCCCGGGCAAACGGGCTATCGTCACCCCCCAGCAGATCGAGGACATGGTCACGGTCATCCAGGAAAACGATCGAGAATTCAAACGGCCCCGCCTGTTCCTGTTTAATCTGGCGCTGACCATTGTCATGCTCGTCACGCTGTTGGCCGGATGGGCCAGCGGTGCCATCGTGTTCATGCTGGGAACCGCCCTCGCCTTGGCGGTGAACTACAGCGCCACGGAACAACGGGAGCGCATCACGGCCAATGGCGGTGATGCCATTGCTGTCGGCTCGATCATAATGGCAGCGGGTTGCTTTCTCGGGATCTTCAACGGCAGCGGCATGGCCGCCGCCGTGGCCAACAGCATCGCCGCCATGATCCCCGAATCCATGGGTAGCCATACCGCGCTGGCATTCGCCTTTCTCGGTGCCATCGCCTGCTACGCCCTGCCAGTCGACGCCTACTACTTTGGCATCCTGCCGGTGGTTGCCCCCATCGCCTATCAGTTCGGCATCACCCCTACGGAAATCGGTGTCGCGTCTTTCATGGGGCAGGCCCTGCGCTATGCAAGTCCCACGGTCGCCTGGCTGTTCCTGCTGATGAACCGTACGGAAATGACCTTCGGCGAGTACCAGAAGGAATTCTTCAAATGGTCGTTGCCCATGTTCGGACTCTTCATCGTCACCGCAATCGTGACCGGAGAACTGCCCATCGGCTGACTATAAGGGCCTTGCGGGCTCACACAGGAGTTAGCGAGACCCTCGGATGACGAAGGATCCCTCTACAACGTTTTCACCGTTCTCCCCCGGCTCCCGCAAGCCAAGTCGCCGGACCAGGCGATGGGCAGCAGCTAAATAGGGGAGGTTCAAGACTACGACGGTCTCGCCGCAGTTTGCGCTAGCGCTCCACAGCCTGTCTGCTCCCTAAGTACCAGCACTACCGACAGGCTTAGCTGGAGGATGCAGGCCTGAGTGGCCAGTTCGTGCATTTCGCTATCCCCACGTTAATTGAGCAGCAGCCAGAAAAGGCTATGGTGGCTTTCCGGGCGTGCAGAGTCCGCGTCCGGGAAACGTGAAAGGTCAACCTCGAAGGCGATCTCGCGGCGATCAGCCCTATCGAGAACAGTATCGGTTTGGGAGATCAATGGTGACTCGACTTGCTCAAATGAATCGCGCGATATGATTTTCCAACGCCATAACCGCGAAGCACTCTATGGCCAAACCTACTCCCAGCAAGCGACTTCTGATTAGTTAGCAATAGGTGACGGATCGCCTCTACTGCTAACTACCATTGGCGCATAGCAATGCGCGGACAGATGCCCTTCCCTACCCATCGCTGTACAAAACATGTACAGGCACCAGCTCGTCGTACAACGTGGAAACAGCAGCCGACATGGCGGTCCCTGTCTAACGACGTCCTACGATAGCCAGGTCCATCCTTGAACCGCCTTGTCCTTATTGCTGAAGATGAAAGGCTACTTGCTGAGATGCTCCGAGACATCTTCGAAGAGCATGAATGCGAAGTATTGGTCTTTAGTACCGCTGATGACGCCTGTCGCTATCTGGAACAGAAACATCCGCCACTGGACCTGCTGTTCACCGATGTAAGGATGCCAGGCTCGAAGACCGGACTTGATCTGGCGCTCAGTGCGCGGCGGCTCCAACCGACGCTACCCATCGTCGTCTCATCCGGGTACTTCGATGGCCCTACCCAGCACCTCTCCGAGATGACCTTGCTGCCCAAGCCCTGGAATCTGGAGCGACTATTGACCGTCTGCTCGTTGAAGCGCAGCTAGCTCGATACTTGCCGGAAAGTTGAGCGGCACCAGTTTTCTATTATAATCCGCGACGTTGAAAAGTCCTTATAGTGCATTCGACCGCTAGAGTCGCCATCCGCCACGCGGCTCTCCACAACGCCACTCTTCGATCTACCAAACCCTTTCTACAGGAGATTACCCTTACTATATAGTTATCGGGATAACTGGAATGGCAACAACCAATTGCGCGTTAAATATATGCGCGACGACCTAATTAGTAACCCGAACCACTCATCTCCATGGCTTAACGCCACTATAAATTTCTACACGACCCATCCGAAAGCCTGACTAATGGCGTCACTACTCCCTCTTAGTTACGGGCTGGACTTTACCGTCCGCCCTTTTTAGCAGGAGCTTCACATGTTCAAGAATTTCAGGATCGGCACCCGCCTTATCGTGTCCTTTATTGCCGTGGCAGCCATCAGCCTGGTGGTTGGGGTCGCGGGTCTGAACAACAGCAGCCAGATCAATGATCT
The DNA here is from genome assembly GCF_965111925.1 of Pseudomonas sp. Marseille-Q7302. NCBI lineage: Bacteria > Pseudomonadati > Pseudomonadota > Gammaproteobacteria > Pseudomonadales > Pseudomonadaceae > Pseudomonas > Pseudomonas sp. Marseille-Q7302. The sequence continues at coordinate 2,919,019 of NZ_CBCOPK010000001.1, forward strand.
GGCAACTCAACTCTATGAAAACGAACTGCTGGGGTTGTCATACATTAAGGACGCCAACCTGAATCTTATTTTCATTGGTCGTGCGCGCAGTAACTACCTGTTGGCAGCCAGCGACGAGGACCGGAGTCGTGCCCAGGCGGAAGTCAAACAAGGCCTCGCCAACGTACGGGAAAATCTGGCCAAAGCCCGCCCTCTGTTCAACAGCGAAGCGTCGGCGAACAACTTCCGGCAAATCGACGACCTGCTCACCAGCTATACCACCCAATTGGATCAGGCCATGACGCTCGCTCGTGGCCGGGCGTTGCGCGAGGCAGATCCGGTACTGGACAACCAACTCGCCAGTGTCCGTCGCTATGGTGATCAGGTTGGCGCGCTGATGGCCGAGCTGTCCAAGCGTAAAGAGCAGAATGCCAGCGACGCCAACGACCTCACCGACCAGCTCTATGAACACAGCCGGGTGATGCTGATCGGTATCATCTCCGTGGGCGTGGCCTTCGGCATCCTGCTGGGCATCCTGATGAGCCGCAGCATCACCCGCCCCCTGCGGGCCGCGGTCGAGATTGCCGATCGCCTGGCCGCTGGCGACCTCACCCAGCGCATCGAGGCCGAAGGTCGCGACGAGACGGCCGCTCTGCTACGCGCCATGGACGGCATGAACCAGCGGCTGTCGCAGATCATCAGTGACGTGCGCAGCGCGTCCGATGGACTGGCCAGCGCCTCGGAAGAAATTTCGGCCACCGCCCAGAGCATCAGCCAGGCCAGCACCGAGCAGGCGGCATCGGTCGAGGAGACCAGCGCCAGCGTCGAGCAGATGTCGGCCTCCATCGCGCAGAACACCGAAAACGCCAAGGTCACCGACGGCATGGCCGGCAAGGCGAATCGCGAGGCCAGCGAAGGGGGGCAAGCGGTGAAAGATACCTTGATCGCCATGAAGACCATCGCGACCAAGATCAGCATCATCGACGACATCGCCTACCAGACCAATCTGCTGGCGCTTAACGCCGCCATCGAGGCAGCCCGTGCCGGCGAGCACGGCAAGGGCTTCGCCGTGGTCGCCTCCGAGGTACGCAAACTGGCCGAACGCAGTCAGGTGGCGGCCCAGGAGATCAGCAACGTCGCCCAGGGCAGCGTGGCTCTGGCCGAGCGAGCCGGCGCGCTGCTGGACGAGATGGTGCCGTCCATCAGCAAGACCTCCGACCTGGTCCAGGAGATTACCGCGGCGTCTGAAGAGCAGACGTCCGGTGTCGAACAGATCAATGGCGCCATGCTGCAATTGAGCCAGGTCACCCAACAGAACGCCTCGGCCTCCGAAGAATTGGCCGCCACGGCAGAAGAGATGAGCAGTCAGGCCGAACAGCTTCAGCAACTGATGGAGTTCTTTACCCTGAACGCCGCCGCGGGAGACCAAGAGGCGCCACGCTCTACCGCCAAGCGTTCAGACCCAGCTCTGGCCAAGCGTACGTCGGCGTTGATCGGTACCCAGCGTCACGGGCCCCATGGCGGCGTGCCGGCTGGCTTCGCTCGTTTCGAAGAAACCGCCTGACCGGTTGATGGCTTCTGAGCGCAGCCAATGGGTTCTGGTGCCGGCTGATAGCCGGCACCTAGCGTCTCGCTAACGCGGCTTTCAATCGAACGGGATGGCCGCGTATCGAGGCGACGTGATGACACGTGAAGACCCGCCCGCCTCAACTTTTCACTCGTTCAGGCGAAGAAACTGCTTCAGTCTCAGCACGATGCATTCGACGTCTTCCTTCGTGGAGAAACCCACTCGCGGCCAGTCGTATCGGCTATCGCGCGCCGTGGCCTGGCCATTCTTGGCCTTCAGCTCCGCAAAGAACTTCTTGCTTTCAGCAATGCCCCTCCCCGCCCTGCGCGCATGGGATTCGACGTCAAAAGCAATTTCGCCAAGATTGCCATCGGCTGCTCCAGCGCCTGGCCGGTACAAGAAGATCTGGCCCTTCTCGGCTTTCACGCACCTGAAGCCACTGCCGCTCTCCATCTCGTAGAGGGCCCCATAGATATCGGTCAACAGGCGCCTGGCCGTCTCGAACACATATGCATCCATCTATCCTGCTCCCTGTTTTTCAAGCGAACGACGGCCGCCACAACTGCCTGGATACAGTTGATTGAAAACCTTAGCAGCAGGTGAGGAATTAATTCCTGATGGACATATCCCCTCACAGTTGTCAGGGATGCTGCACAAAACGCGCGACAGGTACGTCGTAGCGCCCCAATCGCAAGGTAGCGAGGTGCTACAAAGACCCGCTGACGCCTGGACCCTTGAAGATGGCAACGAACGACGGCAGACAGCGGATACGCCTAGCCAAAGATTTCCGCGCGATAAGCGGCAAATGACCCTGACCAAATGGCCAGAAGCGCACCTACCCCTGCTTACGGTCGCGATTACCCCCGTGGCGAACAGGCGTTTCCGCGGACCTTCGAACAGATTGAAAAGCGCGCGCTGGCGCCTGGACGGCTCAGCCCTTGAAGCCCTTGCCGACCAGATAGACCTCACGCGAGCGGGGACGCGAGGCTTCGGGCTTGCGGATCGAGACCTTCTCGAAGGAGGTACGCACATCCTTGAGGAATTCGTCGGAGCCCTCACCCTGGAAGACCTTGACCACATAGTTGCCGCCGGGCTTGAGCACCTGGCGCACCATGTCGAGGGTCAGTTCCACCAGGTACATCGCCGCCGCCTGGTCGGCCGCCGCGACACCGCTGATGTTGGGCGCGATGTCGGAGACGATCAGATCGGGCTGCCGGCCTTCGAGCATGCCGAGGATCTTCTGGAAGACGGCGTCCTCGGTGAAGTCACCCTGGACGAAGTCGACGTTATCGAGTGCACCCATCGGCAGGATGTCGGTCGCCACCACCCGGCCCTTCTCGCCGACGATGCCACCGGCCACCTGCGACCAGCCACCAGGGGCCGAGCCCAGATCCATGACCAGCATGCCGGGGCGGATCAGCTTGTCCTTCTCGTTGAGCTCGATCAGCTTGTAGCTGGAGCGTGAACGCAGGCCGTCTTTCTGAGCGCGCTTTACGAAGGGATCGTTGACGTGTTCGTCCAGCCAGCGACGGCTGCTTTTGGATCGTTTCATGTTGGAGCTACCACGGGAAATCGGGTGAGAAGCGGACGCACGCCAAACCTGGCCGGCCGCAAAGAGGCGGCGATTATAAGCCGATAACGCCCTGGCACGAATCAGGGATCGCCGTGGCGACCGCTAGACCGCCGAATCGAGCGCCCATCGTCCTGGCCTGACAGCGCCGATACCGCCGGGTACAATCGCCGCCCTACCCCTCCTCCTCCCTTCCTTTGCCGGAGTCACCGGCCAGGACTATTGTCATGATTCGCATCAACGAACTGTCGCTGCCGCTTGATCACACCCCCGACGAACTGCGCCAGGCCATCCTTGGCCGCCTGAACCTGCGCGACGCCGATCTCCTGAATTTCACCGTGTTCAAGCGCAGCTACGATGCGCGCAAGAAGAACAGCGTCATCCTGTTCATCTATATCATTGACCTGGAAGTAAAGGACGAGGCGGCGGTGCTGGCGCGCTTCGCCAATGACCTGCACGTACGTCCCGCCCCGGACACCGGCTATTACCCGGTCGGCCAGGCGCCGGCGAACTTGACCGAGCGCCCGCTGGTGGTGGGTTTCGGCCCCTGCGGGCTGTTCGCTGCCCTGCTGCTGGCCCAGATGGGCTTCAAGCCCATCGTGCTCGAACGCGGCAAGGATGTGCGCAGCCGCACCAAGGACACCTGGGCGCTGTGGCGCAAGAAGGTCCTGACGCCCGAGTCCAACGTACAGTTCGGTGAAGGCGGTGCTGGCCTGTTTTCCGATGGCAAGCTCTATAGCCAGATCAAGGACCCGAAGTTCTACGCCCGCAAGGTGATGCACGAGTTCGTCCGCGCTGGCGCGCCTGAGGAAATCCTCTATGTCAGCAAACCGCACATCGGCACCTTCCGCCTCACTGGGGTGGTGGCGGCCATGCGCGAGGAAATCATCGCGCTCGGCGGCGAAGTCCGCTTCGAGAGCAAGGTGACCGACCTGCTGATCAACGACGGCCAGCTCGAAGGCGTGGTGCTCGCCAATGGCGAGACCCTGCACAGCCGCCATGTGGTCCTCGCCCTGGGCCACAGCTCCCGCGACACCTTCCGCATGCTGCACCGCCAGGGCGTGTACATCGAAGCCAAGCCCTTCGCTGTCGGCTTCCGCATCGAACACCCCCAGGGCATGATCGACCAGGCCCGCCTGGGCAAGTACGCCGGCCACCCGGAACTGGGCGCCGCCGACTACAAGCTGGTGCACCACGCCAAGAATGGCCGCGCCGTGTACAGCTTCTGCATGTGCCCGGGCGGTACCGTGGTGGCCGCCACCTCCGAGCCGGGCCGGGTCGTGACCAACGGCATGAGCCAGTACTCGCGCAACGAGCGCAATGCCAACTCCGGCATCGTGGTGGGCATCAATCCCGAGCAGGATTTCCCCGGCGATCCGCTGGCAGGCGTCGAGCTGCAGGAGCGCCTGGAGTCGCGCGCCTACGAGCTGGGCGGTAGCGACTATTCCGCACCCGGCCAGCTGGTTGGCGACTTCATTCGCGGCGTGCCCTCCACCGAATTCGGTGAAGTGGAACCCTCCTACAAGCCCGGCGTGCGCCTGGGCGACCTGGCGCCGTCGCTGCCCCCCTACGCCATCGAGGCCATCCGCGAAGCGCTGCCCGCCTTCGGCAAGCAGATCCGCGGCTTCGACCGCCATGACGCCATCCTGACCGGCATCGAAACCCGCACCTCCTCGCCGGTGCGCATCACCCGTGACAACGACAGCCTGCAAAGCCTGAACCTTCGTGGTCTCTACCCGGCCGGTGAAGGCGCCGGTTATGCCGGCGGCATCCTGTCGGCGGGCGTGGATGGCATCAAGGTGGCCGAGGCCCTGGCCAAGTCGATGCTTGCGGATGCCGACGAGCAGCATGCCCCGCTGGCCCGAGCCGCTGGCTGATGAAGCTCGACGACCTCAAGAAACTCCACCAGAAGAAGTACCGCGCCGAATTCGGCCACTTCCTGGTGGAGGGCGAACATCTGGCACTCGAACTACAGAAGGCCGCGCTGCAGAATCCCCAGCTGCAACGTGCCGAACTCTATGTGACGGGTGCCTACGAACACTGGCGGAGTCCGTTCCGGACGCACCTGATCAGCGACCGGCAGATGGGGCAGCTCGCCGACACCAAGACCCCGCAAGGGATCCTTGCAGTGGTGCCAATGCCCGTACCTCTGACCAGCGCGTCGGTAATCGCCGAAGGCGAACGCGCGGTCTATCTGCACGAGATCCAGGACCCGGGCAACCTGGGCACCATCCTGCGTACCCTGGCCTGGTTCGGTGGCTTTCGCTGCCTGCTCAGCCCCGGCAGCGTCGACCCCTACAACCCCAAGGTGGTCCGCGCCAGCATGGGCGCCATCTTCCATACGCCGCTGGAGCTTGACGTCGAACTCGACGGCTTGCAGGAACGCTTCCCTCGCCTCGCCTGCTTGGACATGCACGGCGAGCCCGTGCAGTCGGCCCAGTTCAAGGCCTTCGACTGTTACCTGTTCGGCAACGAGGCCCGCGGCGTTCCTCGTGAACAACTCACCGCCCTGAACGCTCAGCCCTTCACCATCGGCGGCTCGGGGGCCATCGAGTCCCTGAATCTGGCGGCGACGGTGAACATGTGCGCCTATGAGTTGAGCCGGTAGCGGCCAGCGATTACGAATCGATCGCCGCTCCGTCGGTCTTGCGGTGCGGCGAGTTCCGCCTAGCAGCAGCGTGAGCGCAACGCCTCATTCAGGCCCAGTACCGGTCGACCTGACTCTCAAAGGCGTGCCTGCCCTTTGATCAGGGACTCATCGAATTCAGGATCTTCCTCGAACACCTTCCCAGGATTCATCAGCCCGGTCGGATCCAGGGCCCGCTTGAGGGTACGCATCAACTCAAGTTCCAGAGGCGTCTTGTAATGGCGGGCGGCTTCGCGCTTTGCCTGACCGAGACCGTGCTCGGCACTGATGCTGCCGGCAAAGGTCTGGGTGACCCCGTAGATGAGGTGCATGATGGCCTCGGCCTGAGCCTTGAAGGTGGCGTCGGAGCTGCCTGGTGGTTTACTGATGTTGTAGTGCAGGTTGCCATCGCCCACATGGCCATAGCTGACGATACGCACGCCGGGAAAGGCCTCCAGCAGACGGCGATCGGCGACCTCGATAAAAGCCGGGATGCTGCTGACCGGCACGCTGATGTCATGCTTCAGGCTTGGGCCTTCGTGATTTTGCGCTTCGGAAATCCCCTCCCGCAGCGCCCACAGCGCCGCTGTCTGGGTCTCGTTGGCGGCCACCACGGCGTCGAGGATTTCGCCCTGTTCCATGGCTTCTCCCAATGCCTGTTCGAGGTGCGCTGGCAGGGACGCGTCGGCCCGGGTATCACTTAGCTCAATGAGCAGGTACCAGGGGTGTGTCTCCTGGAAGGGATCGCGGCAACCTGGTACGTGATCGAGGACGAACTGGACGCTCTGGCGTGACATGAGTTCGAAAGCGCTGAGGCGATCGCCACATTGCGCCTTCATGCGCTCGAGCAGCGCTACCGCCGCCTGCGGCGAAGACAGGGCGACCCAGGCGGTGGTCAGGCTGCGAATGGCCGGATACAGCTTGAGCACCGCGGCGGTGATGATGCCCAGGGTACCCTCGCTGCCGATGAAAAGCTGCTTGAGGTCGTAGCCGGTGTTGTCCTTGCGTAGCCCGCGCAGGCCGTCCCAAATGCGACCGTCGGCAAGGACCACTTCCAGGCCCAGGGTCAGGTCACGCATGTTGCCGTAACGCAGGACCGCGGTGCCGCCGGCGTTGGTCGCGAGGTTACCGCCCACCGTGCAACTGCCCTCGGCGCCTAGCGACAGTGGAAACAGGCGCCCGACCTGGGCGGCTGCCTCCTGCAGGCTGCGCAGGATGACACCGGCTTCGACGGTGATGGTGTCGTTGGCCGGGTCGATGGCGCGGATCGCCCTCAGCCGGGTCAGCGAGATCACCACCTGGATGCCGGAGGCATCCGGTATCGAACCGCCACAGAGCCCCGTATTGCCGCCCTGGGGGACCAGCGGAATCTTGGCCGCATGACATAGCCGTACCACGGTGGCGACCTCGGCGGTGCTGGCGGGACGTACTACCACGAGCGCCCGGCCACGATAGGCATCGCGCCAGTCACTTAGATAAGCCGGTAGTACCGCCGCATCACGAACCAGTCCGGCCGGGCCAACGACCGCTTCCAGGGCTTGTAGCAGGGCAGCATGTGCAGGGGACATGAGTTCTCTCCGGGTGCATGGTCTGAAAGCTGATCGATCAGGGCGGTGTCACGGGCGCGGGCGGCTCCTTTGATCGGTCCAGCAAAGGCGCCGCGAAAGCGGGCTTCGTAGCCAACCGCCCTCTTCCACGCAGACTTCAATCTCGTTTGCTTGCGCCTTGCTAGAACTCAGCTCGTTCAGACAAGGCTCAGATATCGTCGATAACAGTTTTAGAAACTTGTACTTACAAATTGGCTATCCATTAGCCATATAAGGTCTTGCTGTTTAAACCCTCATCCCGGCGCTTACTTTCGAACACACTTCCTAAGCATTGCACATTGACAGCATAGGGCGCGGTTGATAGAAATTGGCAGTCATACGATGACATATGACTGCCGTATTTAAACAATAACAGAGATCACTGTCATGCCGACTCGAGAGACCTTCCGCCCATTGTCGCCACGGCCTTAGGCCCTGAACGCGCGCCTCCGTCCACCACGTTCCCAGGCGCTATCGCCTGAGGCATTGGCTGCAGTGGCGGTTGCTCAGGTGCAGCCCATGGCTGGCGATATTGGCAGAGGGATTCGGCTCGAATCGGCCAGTTTTCGACCAGGAGCCTATCCATGATAAGAACAATTCGCGCCTCCCTTCTTTCCGCCGCCGTTGCTGTAGCGACCTTCGCTTCCCATCAGGTGGCCGTGGCTGCTGACGTCAAGTGGCCGACCCGTCCGGTGCAAGTGGTGGTGATCGCCAATCCTGGTGGAGACACCGATTTCAATGCTCGGATGATGGCCAAGTACTTCAACAAGATCACCGGCAAGACCATGGTGGTAACCAACGTTGCCGGCGGCGGTGGCACCCTGGCAGCCGAACAGGTCAAAGGCGCCGCTGCGGATGGCAATACCCTCCTCTTCACCCACCCCGGGCAATTGATCGTCAACGAGGTGGCCGGTTTGTCGGAGGACGGCTATGAGGCCTTCGACGTGGCCTGTATCGCCGGCGTGGACAAGGGCGCGATCTTCGTGGCGTCGAAGCAGTCGGGCATCACCAGTGTTCCGGACCTGATCGCGAAGGCGAAGGCCAAGCCGGAAAGCATCACCTACGGCACGGAAATGGGCAGCTTTTCCCATATCCAAGGGCTGATGTTCGAGAAGATCACTGGGGCCAAACTCAAGATGGTCGATGCCGGCACGGTATCGGAAAAGGTCGTCGCCCTGCTGGGCGCGCGTATCGACCTCGGCGCCATCAGCTACGGCTCGGTTCAGGACTACATCAACGGTGGCCAGATGGTCGCCCTGGGTCAGCCCAATGCCGAACGCAACGCCATGCTCGGCGACGTACCCACCTTCAAGGAACAGGGTGTGGACTTCACCATCGACAAGCCCTATGTCGTGGCCTTTCCCAAGGGCACGGATCCGGCCATCGTCGGCAAGATGGCCGACGTGATGAAGCAGATTACCGAGATGCCGGAATATGCCGAGGAGCTGAAGAAGTTCAAGCAACCGGTGGCCTATTACGGTACGGCGGATGCCCGGGCGATTCTCGCCAAGACCCGCAGCGACTTCATGGAATTCAAGGACGTATTGCGCACGAAGTGATACCCCGGGTTGGTCGCTGCACGCGGCCAACCTCCCCTTCGATCTCATGAGGTTTGCCGATGGCTATCGACAAGAAGAAAGAAGTGACGGTCGGGGTGATCATGCTGGGCGCGGCGCTAGGCTATCTGTTCATCTCGCTCAAGCTCCCCAACCACACCGGCATAGATGCCGCCTTCGTTCCGACTCTGCTGGCGGTCATGCTCTGCCTGCTCGCGGTGCTCCAGTTAATCAGTGTCTTCAAGACCGAACAGGCGCCGGCCGAGGGCGTTCCCACGGCCGGGGATGAAGATTCGCCACGCCGCCTGGACGTCGCGACCCTGACCAAGACGCTGGCCCTGATCCTGGGCTACATCGCCCTGTTGAGTCCGATCGGTTTCCCGATCATGACCGCCCTGTACCTCTATCTGCAATTCATCGTGCTGACGCCACAGGAGCAGAAGGTCACGCACGTCACCTATGCGGTGATCGCCCTAGTCACCTCGGCCGCGACCTATCTGCTGTTCCGGGAGGCATTCGATCTTCTGTTGCCCGCCGGATTGACGAATTTCTAGGAGTTTCGAGCATGCTGGATCTTTTGCAGCAAGGTTTCGGCGCAGTGTTCTCGCTGAATATCATGATGTTGATGGCGATTGGCGTGGCTGTGGGTATCGTCTTTGGTGCCGTCCCTGGTCTTTCGGCCACCATGGCCGTAGCCCTGTGCCTGCCCCTGACGTTCACCATGGGTCCACAGGCGGGGTTGTCGCTGCTGGTGGCGCTATTCATCGGCGCCACCTCGGGGGGGCTGATCTCGGCGATTTTGCTGAAGATTCCCGGAACCCCCTCCTCCATTGCGACGGTTTTCGATGGTGGTCCGCTCATGGAGCAGGGCCAGGGCGTCAAGGCGCTGGGGATCGGCATCGTGTTTTCCTTTCTGGGGACCCTGTTCAGCATTGCGGCGCTGATGCTCATCGCGCCGGAGCTGGCCAAGGTGGCACTGCGCTTCGGCCCCCACGAATACTTCGCGATCGCCGTTTTCTCCCTGACCCTGATCGCGACCCTCTCGGCGGGCTCCATGGCGAAGGGCCTGTTTGCCGGTGCCCTGGGTTTTGCCGTTTCCACCGTGGGTATCGCACCCGTGGAAGCCATCCGCCGCTTTACCTTCGGCTTTTCCGAACTCAACGGCGGCTTTTCCATGCTGACGGTGATGATCGGCATGTTCGCCGTGGCCGAAGTCATCAAGCTCGCCGAGAGCGGACGCCAGGGCCAGGCCGGCAAGGCCCGTTCGGTGAGCATGAAGAACATCAAGGGCTTCGGTTTTTCCCTTCGGGAGTTTCGCGAACAGCTACCCAATGCCTTCCGCTCTGGACTGATCGGCCTAGGGATCGGCATCCTGCCCGGCATCGGCGCAGGTACGTCCAATCTGGTGGCGTACATCATTGCCAAGAAACGCGCCAAGGATCCGGACTCCTACGGCAAAGGCAACATCGGCGGCGTGGTAGCCAGCGAGACGGCCAACAACGCCGGCATCGGCGGCGCCATGATGCCGCTGATGACCCTCGGCATCCCGGGCGACACCGTGACTGCCATCATGCTGGGTGGCTTCCTGATCCACGGCATTCAGCCGGGTCCGCTGCTGTTCATCAGTCAGGGGCCACTGGTCTACACCATCTTCGCCGCCCTGATCGTCGCGACCTTCATGATGCTGTTCATGGAATTCTACGGTCTGCGCCTGTTCATCCGGCTGCTGGACGTGCCCAAGCACATCCTCCTGCCGATCATCCTGGTGCTCTGCGTGGTGGGTGCCTTCGGGCTATCCAGCCGGCTGTTCGATGTCTGGGCGATTCTGGGCTTCGGCCTGCTCGGTTATGTGTTCAGCAAAGCCGGGATGCCGGCCGCGCCCTTCATCATTGGCTTCATCCTGGGGCCGATGGCCGAGACCAACCTGCGTCGGGGCCTGATGTTGTCGGACGGTAACTTCCTCGCCTTCCTGACCAATCCGATCGCCGCTTGCTTCCTAGGCCTGGCGGCCGCGTTCATCGTGTGGCAGATCTACAGTGCCACTCGCACCAAGAAGAGCGCCATCGGCGAGATCCTGCGCTCCTGACGCCCCGTCAGAGACCAGGCTGCTTGCGAAGGGCCTGGTTCTGTCCTTCAACCAGGAATACTTCGAGAGGACGTCGATCTTTCCATCGTCCTCTACCGGGGCCATCAGGAGGACAGTGCGTTCATCACCCGCGAAGTTGCCACGCCGATCGGCCTCGTGGTCGCCGCCCCCTCCTTTGACCAAGACCGGTAGGCAACGCCAGGTGCGCGTGTCCGCGCGCTCCGGGAATCGACACAGGCGCGGTTGGCTGGACCGGTCGCGCCTTTCATGGATCCCAGACCTGGGCTGACAGACCAGGTCCAATGCAGGGCGCGAAGTTCGGAATGACCTTCTTCAAGGCGACCGGAGCAAGCCTCGATGCCGGAAACTAGTCATCTCTCAGCTGGGCACGACATCGAGCAAACCCTTCGGCACCCAAGCAGGAACTCGATCGCTCCTACCGGGATACGCCAACACCTGTCAGCCGAGGATGGCGTTGAACACCAGTAGCGTTAGCAGCGAGCTGAGCCAGCCAAGCGTACTCGGCACGGACCAGGTCAAAAGCTGTTGCTTGGCGTTCTTGACTCCGAGCATCCGGTTGACCACCCAGAAGTAGCTGTCATTGAAGTAGCTGAAGACCATCGAACCGATGGCCGCGGCCTGGGCAGCGAACACCATGTTGACGTCCGGAATCGCGGCGAGGATCGGTGCGGCAATGGAAGCACCGGTGATCATCGCGACCGTTCCGCTACCCTGGATCAGCCGCACCAGCGAGGCGATCACGAAAGGAATCAGCACCGCCGGCATCGGCAGAGTGGCTACCCACTCACCCATGTACTGGCCCGCACCGCTGTCGCGCAGTACCGCACCGAGCGCTCCGCCGGCGCCGGTTACCAGCAGGATGATGCCAGCGCTTTCCACGCCTTTCTCCATCTCCGCTATGACTTCATCGCGTGGCCGACGCGGCACCAGACCATAGAGCGCTGCAATCACGCCGAGCCCCACGGCGATGACGGGATTGCCGACGAAGGCGACGGTTTGCCCGAACAGGCTCTGGACGATGGTGGTGTCACCGTTGAGCTTGGCGACCGTGCCGACAAGGGTGTTGGCGAAGATCAGCAGGATGGGCAGCAGAATCGGCAACATCGAAAGCCACAGCGGCGGCAGATCGGCCTCTCGCGCATCGGCACGTTCCAGCACCTCGCGATAGGCCGCGGCCGGCTCGACCGAGGGCTGGCCACTCTGGGCGATCATGGCCTCGATGCGCGGGCCCATGATGCGCGCATAGGCTACCAGTACGAACATCCCGGGGATGGTGAACACCACGCCCCAGAAGATCATCAGGCCAATATCGATATGGAATATTCCGGCGATACCCAGCGGACCTGGGGTAGGCGGCACCGCATGGTGCGTCAGCATCAGACCACCCGCCAGGGCGATACCCAGCGTGAGCACGGATTTGCCAGTGTTTCGCGACAGGGCGCGCACCAGCGGGTTGAGGATGACGAAGGCCGAATCGCAGAAGATCGGTACCGAGACGATATAGCCGGTGACCATCATCGCCCACTCTTCGCGTTTGCTGCCCAACCAGCGGACAAAGCTGTAGGCCATGCGCTCGGCCGCGCCTGACACTTCCAGCAGGCGGCCCATCATCACCCCGAAGCCGATGACCAGGCCGATCGTCGACAGTGTCGCGCCAAAGCCGGTGGTAATGGATTTGACCAGCGCGTCGGGTGCCATGCCGCCGACCAGGCCAGCGATAGACGCGGCGATGATCAACGCGAGCAGCGCGTGGATACGCGTTTTCAGGACCAGTACGATCAGTACCACGATGGCCATGACCAAGCCGACCATCAGCTGTGGACCGGCGATGGAAGTTGCGCCCATTGGAGATTCCTCTTGTTGTTATTAGATGCAGCGACGGCGACAGCAGCGCCGCCTGGTCAGCGATCCATGTCGCGTTGGTGCGCCCTGACGACGCTGTCGAAGTCCGCGTCGACAGCAAAGCCCAGTTGAAGCGGGCGCTCGATGTCAAAATTCCCAGGCCAGCTGCAGACGATGCGCTGCACTCTTTCGTCCGGCTCAAAGCCCACTCGCGCACGCGCCGTTTCGCCGCCGACCCGAGCAAGGCTGTCGAGCATTTCGCTGACACTGACGCTGATGCCAGGCAAGTTCAGCGTGCGGCGCAAGCCCAGCGCACTGCCGTCCAGGCGGGCAGCATGGATCAGATTGTCGATAACGGTCTGTGGCGAAGACAGCCAGAGACGAGTGTCGAGCGGCACCGGACAGTTGCTTGCCTCGCCCGCCAGAGGTTCGCGCAACATCCCACTGGCGAACGACGAGGCCGCGGCGTTGGGCTTGCCAGGCCGCACGGAGATCGTCGGCAAGCGGCACACACGGCCGTCGACGAAGCCCTTGCGCGAATAATCGTTGATCAGCAGTTCCGCCATCGCCTTTTGCGCGCCATAGGAGGATTGCGGCAACGGCGCGAGCGATTCGGGGACCTGCTCGGGTAGGGGTCCGCCGAATACAGCCAGGGAGCTGGCGAAGACGAAGCGTGGCATCTGCGCCTGCTGGCGGCAGGCCTCGAGGAGGATTCGAGTGGCGTCCAAGTTGACCCGCATGCCAAGGTCGAAATCGGCCTCGGCCTGGCCGCTGACGACCGCGGCCAGGTGATAGACCAGGGTTGTATCCGAATCGATCAACGAGGCGATGAAGCCTGGATCGGAAATGTCACCTGTGTAGGAGACTACTCGCGAATCTTCGAGCGGACAGGGCGCCAGGTCGACCGACACGAGGGTACCGCCAGCCGGCAGCAGGTCGTTCGTAGCGGGCGCAAGCAGCGCCTCGATCAGGCGGGTACCGAGAAAGCCGGCACCGCCGGTTACCAGGATCTTCATGCATCGCACTCCACTTCAGGAGAATATTCGGGTCGTGATGCACACGCCCATTCTTGTTATCGACGAATCAGGTGACAGCTATTTGTCATCTTGTATGATGAATTTTCTATCGATGCAACCCTTCATCCCGCCCTCCTTCGCTCAGCTAAGCTGGAAAGATGGGTGTTCATCCACCGTGAGACCTGAAAAAACATGCTGAACGACGCCACCCCTAAACTGGCCGAACAACTGGCCAAGCGCCTGAGCACGGCGGTTCATTTAGGGCAGCTCGCCGGGGGAACTCGGCTGCCTACCGAACAAGCGCTGGGCGAGCAATACGGGGTCAGCCGCACCGTGGTGCGTGAGGCCATATCGATGCTCAAGCGCGAAGGCATGCTCACGTCGCGGCAAGGCAGCGGTACCTTCGTCGTCCCTAACCCGTCCGTGGCGCTACGATTGTCGCCGCCGCAGGGCAACTTCGAGGCCGTGGTGGAAATCCTTGAGCTTCGTAGCGCGCTGGAGATCAAGGCCGCCGAGTTGGCCGCGGCACGGCGGACCAATGCCCAGCTACGAGCTATGCGCAACGCCCTGGCCGAACTCGACGAAGCGGCCGAGCGAGGTGAGGATGGCGTACGCGAAGACCTCGCCTTTCACCGGTCGGTGGTAGCGGCAACGGGCAATCAGCATTTCCTGGAAACTATCGATTTCCTGCACCAGCTGGTGCAGCAGGCGATCAGGGTGACCCGCCGCAACGAGGCGCGTGATGCCCGCTACATGCATCAGGTCAACCAGGAGCACCAGGCACTGCTGGAGGCGATCGCTGCGAGTGACAGCGAGGCGGCACGGCGAGCGGCCTCTACTCACCTGCAAAATGCCGAAGCCCGTCTGCGTGAAGCACAAAACGAAGCCGATACTCTTTAAGAACAAGGACCACGAGAGGCCTACCCCATGACAGCCAGGTCCCGCGTTGGGAGAGTTGGCCTCGGCTTGTATTCATCACCCTCTATCGCTCAACGGTGCTCCCTGCCCTAGGGCTTGCCCACTGGACTTCCTTTCCTCCTCCGCTACTGTCGCTCAGGGCGCGATCGATAGCGGGCGAAGCCGGGAATGGGGTGCGAAAAGGTGCGGCAGGGTACGAGCGCTGCGCCTGTTAGTGCCTTGCCGTCATTAACGGGAACAATGCGCGATGTACTATCACACCCACTTCTTTGCTTCGACATGGGCGTCGTAGTTGTCTGGGGTCAAGAGACTTAACGCCATGGCTGCGCCATGCTCGATCAGTATGCCGTGACAGTTTGATCCTCGAAGGCGCGGTAGAGACTGCTTATTGAGATGCCGAGGTATTGGAGGCGCGGGAAAGGTCGCGGGACACCCCGGTAGCGTCGCGTAAGCGCTTCGAACGCCTGGTCTTTGTGGGCGGGGTCCTTGGTAGAGCCGAGGATTTCGCCGCCGAGCCGAGCGTTCTCAGCAGCGGTGCTCCTACGCGACTTCTGGCGCGTGGGTACGACCTTCGGTGCCATCAAGCTGAACAGTCCCGTGCACACCCGGTCCGTATGGGAACAACCACCGGGAGAATCGACGATGACGACAGCCAGCAATCTGTTGTGGGGCGCTGTGGCGATTGGCGTGGTGACTGGCATGCGCAGCATGTTGGCGCCGACCATGGTCAGCCAGGCGCTGGCCGAGCGTGCAGGCATAGCGGACGCCGGCGAACCCGCGCGCACCCTCGCGTCGCACCGCGTACGGCGCTACGTGATGCCCCTGGCCGCCGGGGAGCTATTGGGCGACAAGATGCCCTTCGCCCCAGACCGTACCATCGCGCCATCGATGCTGGTTCGTGCCATATCGGGTGGTGTCAGCGCGGCAGCACTGGCAGGTGCGCGGCGGCAACCGATAATGCTGCCGGCACTGATCGGTGCGACCGCCGCCTGTATCGCCGCCAAGGTTGCGATTGATCTGCGCAAGCGCTACGGCACCAACGCCTGGCTCAATGCGGGTCTTGGCGTGGCCGAGGATTGCATGGCCGTATCGTTGGGCAATGCCGGGTTGCGTCGAGCACTACAGGATTGCTAGGCCGAAGGTTGCACGCCGCTCGCAATCAGCGCTTCGGTCTGGTCTGTCCAGTACGGCGTAGGCGGCAGGACAGGAGATATCAGCTCATCGGTATCGCTTTCACTGCATAGCGTCCCGTGGTGAAGAGACCTGGCTCATCTGCTCGAATGGCGACGAGCCAGCGTCCCATGAGAGCTGGGCAATCCACACCTTGGTCAAGTGTTATGGGGTACGAAGACGCTCATCCGCCAGCATCGGTACCTGGCGGGCGCTGGAAAGTACGCGCCCATTCGAGCAGATCATTTTCTTCATCGGTACGATCGTCTGGACCAGATTCCTCAAGCACGGCCACTAGCCGATTCATGAAGGCTCGATCAGCGCGAGCCTGATCGATGATCCTGTTCAGGTTCAATTGACCGAGCCGCTGGAGAGGAGCCTGAAATTCATTGTCTTCCATGCGAGGACGTCTGTTCCTAGAAGCACGGCTGCCGATTGCCGGCTGGCCTATTGCCATCATCTCCCAGGAAAGTAACCGGCCGGAATTGGTTATCGCAAAAAGTGTCGAGAATGATGACTGAACCGCAGTCGGTAGCTGGCTTGGGGCTGTTGCCCTAGGCATTGCATCGCTGCTCGTCAGTGGCAGGCGGATTCTAGCTCGCCTGCCCCGTTCGACTCGCTAGCGTCGCTCAGACGCCTGGTAGGCCAAGCGCCCTTGCTCGTCATGCTGGAACCGCACGCATGCCTTCGAACATCAGGCGCGTGGTGTTGCGGACGTTGGCGGCATGCCCCTGCCGATCCATCCGGTCACTGGCCGTCAGGCGAAGCAGCTGCAGATGGGAGTAGTCGTTGAGCAGGAAGGCGGCCAATTCCACATCCAGGTCGGCGCGCAGCTTGCCGGCGGCCTGCAATTCGCGCAGCACGTTGGCGATCTCGCCCTGTAGCCCTCGATTCATCTGCCGGTAGGCCTCGGGCAGACCACTGTTGCCACCTACCAGCACCAGTGGCAGCAGCTCACGCCAGAGCGCGGCGGGCAGCACCTCGAGGGCATAGCTGACGAGAAGGTGTTCGAGGTGGCAGAGCGCATCGACGGGATCATCGAATTCGCGGATGCGCTTGCGTACATCGATGAGGGCACGGCGATCGGACTCCTTGATCATCTCCAGGATGATCTCGTGCTTGCTGCCGAAATACTTGAACACCGTAGGCGCCGAGACACCGGCATTACGAGCGATCTGCTCGACGGTGGTCTCGCGAAAACCCTGGCGTTGAAACAGTGCCACCGCCGCTGCCGAGATGGCGCTTCGGCGTAATGCCTTCTGACGTTCGCGTAAGCCGCTCACCGTCGCTCCTGATTTCTGGGGTAGCGGAAAGCATAGCTGTCCCGGTTTGGTCGGGAAAAATATTTTATTGACTAAAGAAATTAACAGGGTTAATTATTTTCCCGTACCTGCTCGACGCAGGGCAACTGCCAGGATGAGTCTGATGAACCAGATCCTCGACCGCTCCCTGGTTTCCCGAAATCGGGAAGTCAGCGAGATGTACGACCAACAAGAACAAGAGCCCGTACTGATGCAGGGTTTCCCTGCCGAGCCGGAACAGCGCGTGACCTGGGCCAACTGGATGTCGCCGCCGTTCAATCGCTGGGGCTTCCGCAACCTGGCGCGCCTGCGCCCCACCATCGACGTTGCCGCCGGCCCACGCCCCGACGCGGTGCTGGCCTATGCGCCGGTGGCCCTGGAAGGTCTGACGTTCGAGAGTTCTTGCGGCCGCAGCGTTACCGCCCTCGACCATCTGCTGGCCAGCAAGACCGACGGCTTCCTGGTGCTGCACAAGGGGCGCGTGGTGTACGAGCGCTACTTCAATGGCCAGGTCGCCACTGACCGTCACATCATGTTCTCGGTCACCAAGTCGCTGATCGGCATACTCGGTGAACAGCTGGTCCACCAGGGCGTCCTCGATCCCCAGGCGCAAACCCGGCACTATGTGCCGGAGCTGGCTGGCAGTGCCTTTGGCGACGCCACCGTGCGTCAGCTGTTCGACATGGCTGTGGGCGTTCATTACACCGAGCTGTACGACGATCCGACGTCGGAAAGCTCCCAATACGGCTACGCCTGCGGCTTTAAGCCGGCACCCCCCGAGTACGCCCAGTACGAATCCCTGTACCAGTACCTGCCGGCGCTGCGTAAACGCTGCGAACATGGCGGGCTGTTCCATTACGTGACGGCCACCACCGAGGTGCTGGCCTGGGTGATGGAGCGCGCCAGCGGCGTGAGCTGCGCCGAGCAGTTGCAGGCGATCTGGCAGCAGCTGGGCTGCGAGCGCGACGGCCATTTCATGGCCGACCCCTGGGGCCGCAGCGTCGCCGGCGCCGGCTTCAACGCCACCCTGCGCGACATGGGTCGCTTCGGCCTGATGCTCGCCAACGGCGGCCTGGTCGAGGGCCAGCAGGTCATCGACCAAGCGGTGATCGACGCCATCGCAGCCGGCTCGGACCCTGCCATCTACGCCGTGCACAAGGACTTCTCCGAGTGGACGCCGGGCGCGTCCTACCGCAGCCAATGGTACGTCTTCAACGACCACAGCCCGGCCATCATGGCCAGCGGCATCCACGGCCAGTACCTGTTCGTCGACTTCACCTCGGACGTGGTGATCGTCAAGCAATCGTCGCTGCCCGAGGCGGTCACCGAACTGGATATCGACACCGTGCGCCTGCTGCGGGCCATCGCTGCCCAGTTGCACGGCTGACCGACAGTACAAGATCCAGGAGCGCCGGCTAGCCAGCGCTCCTACCTGCTGCGTCAGGTACCAGGTGGCCGCCTTGGCCGCCCTTCACTGCCCTGTAATAAAAAAAATTAGACAGGAGCTTCATATGTACGGACTCAAGCGCTGTTTCCGCGCGCTATTCGCGCTCGGCGTTCCGCTGGCCAGCCAGCCGGCCCTGGCGGGCTATCCGTTCCAGTACGAGAACCTCGCAGGCGAGGTCAACCTGACGGTTGGTGGCGCCTCCATCACCACCCGCGGCGTCAACTTCGGCACCGGCCGCGTTGACGTGCGTAGCGGCGAGAACGACGGCAGCAAGATCGGCTGGCAGGAGTTCTACGTCAAACCCGGCGTTACCCTCGATTACTCGCTCAGCGATACCGTCCGGCTGCTCGCGGGTGGTTCGGTGGTCGCCGCCACCACCTTCGGTGATGGCGATGCCGGTGGCTTCACGCGCAGCTCCGACGGCCGCGTGGCACCTGAAGAACTCTATGCCGGGGTGCAGGCGGGTGACTGGACGCTCACCGTTGGCCGCCAGAACTACCTCATCGGCACCGGGTTCATCGTCATGGACGGCAACCTCGATCTGTTCGGCGATGGCGCCTATTGGCTCGGCCCCCGTACCGCCTTCAGGGACTCGGCGATCCTGGCGTGGAATCCTGGACCGATCCAGGCACAGGCCTTCACCCTGCGCACCGACGACCACTACGGCGATTTCCGCCTGAGTGGCGTCAACCTGGACTACGACCTCGACGGCCAGGTAACGCTCGGTGCCATGGCCATGACCGTCGACACCCTGGCTAGCAGGAGCAGTACCGCCGTGCGCCGCGATGGCATGCAGGTCTATAACCTGCGCGTCCTGCGCGGCCACCTGCCGGGCGTGCCGAACCTGACCTTGAATGGCGAATACGCCGTGCAGCGCGGCGGCGACGGCCCCCTCACCTACGACGCCAAAGCCTGGTACGCCCAGGCCGACTACCAGTTCCAGGACCTGCCGCTCACCCCCACGCTGGGCTACCGCTACGCCGTGTTCTCCGGCGACGACAACCCTACCGACAACCGCCAGAAGGCCTGGGACCCGCTCAGCAAGGGCTTCACGGACTGGAGCAGCTGGCTGGTCGGTGACGTGGTGGGCAACTACCTGCTGTTCAACAGCAACGAGCGCGTCCAGCAATTCTCGATCAAGAACCGCCTGACCGACACCTTCACGCTGGGCGCCATTCACTATCAGTTCTGGCTCGACGAGAAGAACTTTCGCGGCGCCGCGGTGAGCGACCGACGCTTCGCCGACGAGACCGTGGTGTACCTGGACTGGACGCCGAACAAGCACTTCTACAGTTCGCTCTCGTACAACTGGATGCAGGCCAAGTCCGCCGCCAAGCAGGCGTTCGGCGACAACGACCGCTTCAGCGCCCTCGAGCTGTATTTCACCTATCGCTATTGAACCCGAGTCACAGACGCCCCTCGGGGGCACAGGAGTGCGTGATGACAACGACAACGCAAACCGGACTCGGCGTGCCGACTCTGGAATGGGTAATGAGCATCCATGTCGCCATCGCCGCCGGCGATGGACTGGGTGCTTGCACGGATGGCCAGCGCCGCAACTACCGGATACTGGGTGGGCATTTCGAAGGCCTGAACGTTCGTGGCGAGGTGGTCGCCGGCGGCGCCGACTTCTATCTACAGCGCAGCGATGGCGTGGGTGAGCTGGACGCGCGCTACAGCCTGCTCAGCGACCGAGGCGAGTGGATCAACATCCACAATACCGGCCTGATCGTGCTCAGCGACCAGGGACGAGAGCTGGAGGCTCAGGGCATCTGGCCCATCGCCGAAGAGGAATACCGCTGCCACTGCTCTCCACGCTTCCAGGTGGCGCGCGGGCGGCTCGACTGGCTAACCCGCAGCGTGCTGATAGGCAAGGTGAGCTATCCCGCCGCCGACCAGGTCGCCATTCACTGCTATCGACTCGCCTGACCGGCCTCCCCTATCCCCAGGCATGCTTTCCACTGAAGCGGCCGCCACCCCGTGGCCAGGCCGGCAGGTATCGATCATGATCCTCGCCAAGCAAACCGTCGTGCGCGCCGCGTGCATCCTCATCGCCGCGGCCTCCATTCTCGTCATAGGCGTGCAGCCGATCTTCATCGGGCTGCTGACCGAGCGCCTGACCCTGACCCTGGCCCAGCAAAGCTGGACCATGTCCGTCGAAATGTGCGGTTCCATCGTCGGTACGCTGTTGTACCTGCCGATGATCCGCTACCTCGGGCCACGCGCCATCGCCCTCAGCAGTGCGCTGTTGCTGCTGTTCGCCAACGCCGCCACCGCGAGCATCACCGCGCTCGATCCGCTCCTGGTGCTGCGCTGCCTGTCGGGCCTCTGCTCCGGCGTGCTCTATTCCTATGCCATCTACTGGCTGGGCAGCATGAGTGGGCAGGACAGGTCCTTCGGCATCCTGCTGTTCGTGCAGACCGCGCTTTTTTCCAGCAGCGCGGTGATCATGCCGATGATCGCCGAATGGCGGGGCTTCGCGGGGGCAATCTACTACCTGTCGGGCTGGTTCGGGCTGGTCTGCCTGCTGTGCTTTTGCCTGCCGGTCAAGCAGAGCGCGGATCAGCAGCACCGCTCCAGCGAGCCACTGCTGTCCGGGCTGACCCTGGTCGGCGTCTGCTCCCTGCTTGGCATGCTGTTCCTGCAGCTGTCGATCTATTCGCTGTGGGGCTTCGTCGAAGGCATCGCCAGCGATGCTGGCGTGGCGCTGGTGGAGATCGGCTGGGCGATCAGCATCGGGCTGCTGGGCGGCCTGCCCGGCGCGGCCCTGCCCAGCGTGGCAGGCCGGCACCTGGGCCGGGTACCGATGATCCTCACGGGCTCCCTGGCCGTGCTCGGCGCCATCTACCTGCTGGCGGCCCGTATCCACACGGCGTCGGACCTGATGATCGCGGTGTTCCTGATGAACTTCGGCTGGAACCTGGCGCTGTCCTACTACATGGCTTCGGTGGTGACCCATGATCCGACCGGTCGCCTGACCAAGCTGGTCGGCGTGGTGCAAGTGGCCTCGGCTGCTGCGGCGCCAACCCTGCTGAGCCTGTTCATCGAAGGCAACGACCGGCGCAGCCTCTTCGTCCTCTCCTCGGGCGCCATCCTGATCGGCTGCGTCCTGATGGTCGTCATGCTGTCGCTCGGGCGGCGCAAGGCACCCGGTAAAGCCCTGGACTACTCGGCCTGATCCTGGAAACTGAACGAGCGGGACGGCGGTGGGCCCTGCCCAGGCTCCCCTGCCGTCCTGCGCAGCAACGGGGTGCCCGGTCAGGGATAGCGCTCCTGCCTGGATCGAGCGCCTTGCCTTCCCACCGTGATGCCCATCTACGGTCACTTACCGCCAGCTCTCGACCTGATCGAACGGAAGCCTCTAACGCCGCTGTCATACGCCGCGGGTTAGCTCGCTGTCCGCTTGCTTGACGCTGGCTTTGGGCGGACAAACCGTCTATCAGCCAAGGACCTTTCTGCGTTAAGGATTATTGCGCCACCTAATTCGCGGAGGCATAGTGGCCATACGCCACCTGCCAAACCCAGATCTCGAGTGCGTGCATGTCCAGTGATAACGACACCCAAGTCCGCGAAGCCTTGCTGGCCCTGCATCGTCAGCTTCAGGAAAACGTCGCCCAGCTAGGTAGCATCTATTGCGAGGATTCAGGCGCCCGCGCCATGATCGACGCGATCAACGCCCTCAATGAACTCGCAGCGACGCTGGTGGTAGAAGCGTCCCTGCTCGTTCCCTTACCCGCGCTCTGAGTAGGCTCGACCAACAGGTACCTTGGACCACGTCTGAATGATTGGCTGGCATCGCCCCCCGCCCTCTCTGTCCCTGATTTCGTACGCCCTTATGTCGGAAAATTGCGCTTACGGGAGGGATTCGCTGGCGATGTACGGCAGGCCTGCACGCGAAAACGGCCGCGAGAATGCACCGGCGCAAGACCGCGACAGGAACTCTCATTAGACATCGCGATCATAGTTAGCATGAGTGCTCCAACCCTCATTGACTTTAGCCCCGCCTTAGCGCGGGGCTTTTTTTGTCTAGCGACAGCGCACGATGACGGTTGTAGGGCGCCACCTCCGAGGTGCTGACACAGCACGGTCAGCCCCCTTCCTCACCACGAGAACCTTGCCATGCGCCCTCTGTTGCTACCCCTGCTGCTAGCGCCCGCGATTCTGTTTGGCACTCCCGCGTTCGGCCAACAGACGTTGGAAACGGATAGCGACTACCTTCAGCAGCGCGCCGCCTCCCTGAATGAGCGCATAGAGGCTGCCGTGAAGGAGCGCCAAGTCTCCAAGCCAGAGGCAGCGAAGCTGCATTTGGCCGTAGGGCAGGTGCAGACCCTGGCGGGGCATCTGCAAACGCGCAACGGAACCATCAGCCGGCCGGATGCGGACGCGATGAACCAGAAGCTCACTGACGTCGAAAGGATCCTCACCCACCAGCCTTGATGGGCAAGGCGATCGCCGATCGTCACTCACGACGCGCACGCCTGCCTGGCGCAGCGGCGTTGCGAACGGCGGGCTGGGCAGCGAGATCGAACCTGCACCTGAAGCCAAAGGAGCGCCCTTTACTCGAATCGACAAGGATCTAACTGACTACGCCCGCCGTGCTCCGGGCAAAAGCTATACAATTCGGCGCCCTATTCGACCTGTGAAGATTCATGCGCCTTTTGCTCTCGCTGCTCCTCGCCGCTCCGCTGCTGGTTACCTCCGCTTACGCCGCACCGCCTGACACCTTCGTTGAAGCCAAGGTGATCGCCAAACAGAAAGTCTATTTCGACCAGAACACGAGCGCCCAGGGTGATCTGTACTGCGGTTGCAAATGGGAGTGGGTAGGCAAGTCCGGGGGCCGGCTCGATGCCTCGTCGTGCGGCTTCCAGGCCCGCAAGCAGGAGACCCGCGGCGAGCGTACCGAGTGGGAGCACATCGTGCCGGCCTGGACCTTCGGCCATCAGCGCCAGTGCTGGCAAAACGGCGGACGTGAACACTGTGTCGCCGACGATCCCGTGTTCCGCGCCATGGAGGCTGATCTTTTCAACCTCTACCCCGCCGTGGGCGAGGTGAATGGCGACCGGGCCAACTTCAACTACGGCATGGCTCAGGGCGTACCGTCGCAATATGGCCAGTGCTCGACCAAGGTCGATTTCCAGGGGCGCACCACTGAGCCCCGCGATGACGTCAAGGGCCTGGTGGCCCGAGTCACCTTCTACATGTTCGATCGATACGCGCTGAACATGTCCCGTCAGCAGCAGCAACTGCTCATGGCCTGGGACAAGCAGCACCCGGTGACCGCCTGGGAACGCGAACGCGATCAGCGGATTGCCGCCGTGATGGGTTATGGCAACCCGTTCGTGTCCGGTGAGCGCCATTGGACGCTGGGCTACAAGCCGGTCGGTGACGGCATCGTCAGCCCCCTGCCGGCCCCGAAGACGGCGCCGGTTGCGCCGACGAAGAGCGCCAGCCCCGTGAAGGCTGGCCAGGGCGTGATCATCGGCAACCGTAACAGCCATGTCTATCACCTGCCCGAAGGCTGCCCCAGCTACACCCAGGTATCGCCCAAGAACCAGGTCAGCTTCGCTTCCGAAGCCGAGGCAAAGGCGGCAGGTTTCACCAAGGCCGGCAATTGCTCACACTAAGGGGCAAGCGCGCTAACGCTTGAACGTGGACTGCTCGATCTGGAGGTAAAGGATCGAGCAGGCTTCTGCCGAAACCTCCATTCACAACCTGGAAAATCGACAGTCGTTCGAGCGAGGCGAAAACGCCAGCATAACCCGGTCAGGTTATGGGTCCTGTCGCCGGCTCATAAACCTCATACGAACCGTCACGTCGCGCCTTGGCTCGATACATCGCCAGATCCGCATGCTCGAACAATACAGTGGCGGTCGTCACGCTGGGCCCCGAGAGGCTTATACCGATAGAGGCACCCACTTGCACCTTCGCTCCGTGAATATCGAATGGCGCCTTCAGGCTATCGAGCAGACGCTGGGCCACTACCGTCGCAGCATTGCGATCGCCGCACTTCGAAGCGACGACGAATTCATCCCCTCCCATGCGCCCTATCACATCACCACAACGCATACAGCCTTGAAGTCGCTGACTCACCTTCAGCAGCAAGGCATCCCCCGCCGCATGCCCCAGGGAATCGTTTACTGCCTTGAATCCGTTCAGGTCGATGAACAGCACTGCCGTTTCAATATGATCCTCGCGTTGCAGTAGCATCGAATGCACTCGCTCGCTGATGCAGGCGCGATTGGACAACCCGGTCAAGGGATCACAGGACGCCAGCTTTTCCAGCTCCACCAGTCTTAACTTTTCGCGTGTGATATCACGCGATACCAGTACCGCCCCTATGCTATGGCCGGTACTTGGATCGCTGACACAACAAGCCTTGGTACCCAGGGTGATGAAGTGACCGTCACGATGCTGCTTGCGTACTTCGACGACATCGGGCACCACGCCGCCATTGAAGAGGTGAGCCAAGGCATCCTTTGCAGGGCCTTGGTCGTCAGGATGCAGGAACTCTACGACCAATCGACCTACCATTTCTTCCGCCGACCAGCCGATCATCTTGCTATAGGAGGGGGATACCGAGATATACCGGCCATTGGTATCACAATGGGCGATCAGATCCGTGCTGTTCTCCACCAACAGGCGGTATTCCGCTGCAGCTCGCAGTGCGTCTTCCAACGCCCTGCGCTGCCCGGTTATATCGAGGACAAACCCGCTGTATTGCCCCTGCGAAGTGCCCGAAGAGAGACTCGGCAACCCCGAAAACATCACTCGCCGCGTAGCTCCATCCGTACACTGAATGGGTACCTCGATATTGAAAGGTGCCACATGCTCCAAGGCTGCGGCGAGCTCCATGGCAATCCTTGCGTCATCATCGGCCTGCACTACCCCCAACCAGGCGCTAAGTGACACGCCTTTCATCAGGGGGATAAGGCCAGCCGGGCTTTCCAGGCTGGAAATGCAGATACCTCTGGCGTCAGTTGACCAAACGGCAGAATAAACCGGCTCACTCACAGTGCTCATAGACGATTATGACCTTTGTTGCCGACAAGACCGAGCGGCTTACTGACACATCTAAAAAGCGCATTAATCCTTCACTGCTCAAGCTTTATCATTCGCCCTTCCGACCACTATAAAATGGGCAAACACCATAAGAACCAAAAGAGAAGGTCGAAACAAAGCAAGGCTGGCAAAATAACCTTGACGTTATCGGCTACCGGAACGAAATCTTTAGCAGGGCTTTGCACAATGATGTCTTGCCAAGTGCCGACCCCAGAGTTGGATAAGCATCGCGGGCCTATCAAGCCTTTTACTAAATCCACTTTCAATCAATACAATCAAGAATCACGAAGCCCTATACCGCGCCTTTGCTGGTCTTCCTTCACCGACCGCGTATCGAAAACGCTACCTATCAAAATCGAATTTTAATCTAACTTGGTAGACGTCTTGATTCAGGCAGACCAGGTTTCGTGAAGGTGGCGCCAAAGTACTCGCCCTTCCCGAACCAATAATAACGCCGTGGAAAGACGTGATCGCGAATCGCCGCCCTTTACATGATGCGTTTCTCGATAACCTACCAAAGAGCCATCGCCCCACTCGGCCAAGGTCTTGAGCTCCGAAAGCTCGATCGTCAATCCTGGCTGCGTACCGATACGGTTGCCGAACATCTGCTCTAAATGCGACAGGTCAATATGATTACCCGTGGTGGTAATCATGGAAAAGTCAGGATGAAACCGCTCGATGAGGGAGGCCACGTCACCCTCACCCCGCGAGAAAAAGGCCTCGATCAGCAGGTGCAGGTCGACAACCTCATCCAGGTAGCGCGTCATAACAGTATCCTCCGCGAGCGTAGTGTCAGGGTGTCCTGGTCCTGGACCCTTAGTGGTAAGGCCGCGCTACCGATTACGGATTGCCTGGCCAGAGGAAACCTTGAATGGATCCCGGTGAGCCGGCGCAAGGGCTGTCAACCATCGTCAACACTGGCATACCCGACAGGCCCCACGTGAATGACTCCTGCAAAGGTAAGCAAGGTATTGCCCCCAAAATAAGATTCGCCAAAGGGTAACGATCCGGATGGAGTCCGACCCGTTCCAAAAGGGAGCCTTTCAACCCTGGCGTGCGCCTCGATTCGGATTTTACAACGGGTTGCATTCGCGCTCATCAGGCAGGCAGAATCAGGATGGTTGTACGATGACAGACAAATACCTTCATTTGCGACCTTCTCTTCGTATTCGTTCCAACAACTACAACAAAGGAATCTGAGCATGAAAAAGCTGAAACTGCTGGTAGGTTTCCTCTGCCTGTTCACCGGCTACGTCGCCGCTGCGACCCATGACGAAAGTGACGTGGCTACCGCCGTGGACAAGCTCACCCAAGCCATGTGGCACAAGGACATAGCGCAACTCAAGGCACTGACCGCCGATAACCTGACGTATGGGCATTCGAGCGGCAACATTCAGGATAAGCAGGCATTCATTGCCGACATCGAGACGGGCAAGAGCGCCTTCAATGAACTGAAGATGCTCAACCAGAAGATCACCCTGTCCGGGGATGTCGCGCTGGTCCGCAATCACTTCTCGGCTCAGGCGGTAAACAGCGGAAAAGTCGTGCCCACTGAAATCGAGAACTTTCAGATCTGGCAAAAGCAGAACGGCCAGTGGCTATTGATCGGTCGTCAGGCATTTCGCTTCTGACCTCCTCGCCACCCAAGGCTTCGTCGTCAGCCTTGCGCTACGCCGCTGACGACATAGCCTGCTCCCCTTTACTCACGAACCGGACCGCCTTGGTTGGCGTCAATGAGGAACGAACGGTGCCACTCATTGCGGCCTGACTCGTAGCAAACGGCCTCGATACGTTCGCGGCAAGCCAAAGCTGAGCTCTAGGCCAGGCAGAAAAGGCGCCTGGCCTTGTTCCTGACGTATAGGCGGCAAATGCTGGATGATTAATCAGCCTGAGACACGCGTTAGAAACCTGCTCAGCGAGGGAGAGACTGCAGGGCGGAGATTGCTAGAAGCCTAGAAGCTAGCGAAATACGGCTCAGCAATGCGAAGACCTGCCAGAAGTTCGTCTGAACTCCCAACGTCGAAACGTCGCAATCAGATTCCCCACAAGTCCGGTGCGCCGGCCGCGCCGCTGATCGCTGCTGAAACTCAACCGCCGCCGTTCTGTTATCGGACATAGGACCCACTTCGGGCATTTGACGACCTGCTTTGTATCTTCGCAGGCCGTCGGCACGCATCGGCATCAATGCCAGGCGCCGCGTGCATCATTTTCAGGCATGAAGGCTGCTGGTGTCGGCGAGCGTCTAGCTCGGCGTCTCGCAGATGCCCTACTCCATCAAATCATGCCTTCGGCCCCTGCGGAAATGTCATCGACAGCAGGCCTTCGCACAATTTTGGAGCAAAAACTCCAATAAAATTTATCGTTGAATAAAAAAATTCACTGCCTTACTCTCGATCCGACGTCGTAAGGAAATAGCCACTGACAGCATCTGAAAATAGGGAGTGAACATGAAAGCGAAGATAGCGTTGGGCTTGCTCATGACCGCCGCGGTAGCACTGCCAGCCTGGTCGGCCGACTGGACGGTAGGTGCCAACGTCGGCAACGTGCCCTGGGAGTTTCAGGACGCCAAGGGAGACTTCGTCGGCTTTGAGGTCGATGTGGTGAAGGAAGTGGCGAAGCGTGCGGGCAAGACCGTCGATTTCGTGAACATTCCCTTCAATGGTCTATTCAGTGCGGTGCAGTCGAAACGCGTCGATATCGCCATTTCGTCAATCACCATCACGCCCAAACGGCTGGAATCGGTTGCCTTCGCCCAACCCTATTTCGACAGTGACCAGTCGCTCACCGCCTTGACCAAGTCCCAGGTGAAAAGCCTCGCCGACATGAATGGCAAAGTCGTCGGCGTCGATACCGGCTCTACGGGCGACATGTGGATCGGCCAGCACAAGAGCGAGTACAGGTTCGCCGATGTCTCGCGTTACGAAGGGCTGTCTCCGGCCATGCTGGACCTGGGCTCCGGGCGCATCGACGGCTACCTGAGCGATATCCCCGCTGTCCTCTACTACATCAAGGACAAGCCACAATTCACCATCGTCGCCCGCATTCCCACGGGTGAGCGCTATTCGCTGATGCACGCCAAGGGCTGGGCCATGAGCGATCAGGTCAACGACATCATCAGCAAGATGAAAGAAGACGGCACCCTGGGCGCCATTCACAAACAGTGGTTTGGCACTGAAGCCGCTAAGGATTCGAGCACCCTGAAGGTCTCCGCGGTACCCAAATAAGCCCTGCCGATGCTGCATGCACAGGGCGACGTCCGTTCGCCCCGTGCATTGATCGAGGTATCCCATGGATCTCTTGCAAACCTTCTTTAATTGGAACGTACTCGTCGAGTCCCTTCCGCTGATGATTCGCGGCCTGGGCGTGACTGTACTTCTAGGCCTAGTCAGCATCGTCCTGGGCCTGGTCGGCGGGCTGTTCTTGGCGTTGCTGCGACTGTATTCCTACGCGCCGATCCGGCTACTCGCGCGTATCTACATCGATATCATGAGATCCATACCGCTGCTGGTCCTGCTGGTCCTGATCTATTACGCCCTGCCCTTCGTTGGTATTCGACTGTCCTCCTTTGCGGCAGCGGCCAGCGCGCTATCTCTCGTCTCATGCGCCTACAGCGCGGAGATCTTCCGCTCGGGCATCGAGGCCATTCCCCGCGGTCAGTTCGAAGCATCAGCCGCTCAGGGCATGAGTTTCTTCAACACGATGCGCGATGTCGTACTGCCCCAGGCGATCCGCATCGTGATGCCGCCCATGACCAGCAACTGTATCAACGTCATGAAGGACACCGCCCTCGCCTCGGTGGTGGCGATGCCCGACCTGCTCAAGCAGGCCACTCAGGCCCAGGCACTGGCGGCCAATCCTACCCCGCTGGTTGGCGCCGCCCTGCTGTATCTGTTGCTGCTGTTGCCTATGGTGCAACTGGTCAGCTGGGTCGAACGGCGCAATGTCGCAGGAGGCAAGACCGTATGAGCACCCTGATCGACATCGAACATCTCGACAAGTACTACGGCAATTTCCAGGCACTCAGCGACATCAACCTGCAGGTCGAGGAAGGCGAGGTCGTGGTCATCCTCGGCCCGTCCGGCTCCGGCAAGTCGACCCTGATTCGCTGCATCAACCTGCTGGAAAACTACCAGCAGGGCCATATCCGCGTGGCTGGGGAACGGGTCGAAACCGGACCACGACTCGCCGGCATCCGTAGCGAAGTCGGCATGGTCTTCCAGAGCTTCAATCTCTACCCCCACCTAACCGTCCTCGACAACGTATCGCTGGCGCCAATCCGAGTGCGTGGCCTGAACAAGCGCGAGGTCCATGCCCGTGCGCGGGAGCTGCTGCTCAAGGTCGGCATGGGCGATCACGCCCACAAGTACCCAAGCCAGTTGTCCGGGGGCCAGCAGCAACGGGTGGCCATCGCCCGAACCATGGCCATGGAACCCCGCGCGATCCTGTTCGATGAGCCCACCTCGGCGCTGGACCCGGAAATGGTCGGCGAGGTGCTCGACGTCATGCAAAGCCTTGCCCGCTCCGGCGTCACCATGGTCGTGGTGACCCACGAAATGGGCTTCGCCCGGCGTGTCGCCGACCGGGTGATCTTCATGGAAAGCGGACGCATCGTCGAACAGAACAGACCGGAACCCTTCTTTACCGCTCCTCAGGAACCCCGTACGCGGGCCTTCCTGCAGGCCATCCTGCACCACTGATCCTGGCTGGAGAAAGTCGCGTGAATTCTCTCGATATCGCTTACGTTCGCAAGCAATTTCCCGGTCTGGCCGGTGGCTACGCCTTCATGGACAACGCCGGTGGTTCCATGGTGTTGCAAGCGGTCGCCGACCGGGTGGCTGATTATCTGCTCAACAGCAGCGTCCAACTGGGCGCCTCCTATCGACCCTCGGTCGAGGCCGGCGAGCGGGTGATGCAGGCACGCCGGTCCGTCATGCAACTGATCAACGCCGCCCACCCCGAAGAAGTCATCATGGGCGGCTCGACCACCCATCTGCTGCAGATACTCTGTCGCGCCATCGCGCCCTCGATCGGGCCCGGCGATGAAATCATCGTCACCAATTGCGATCACGAGGCCAATATCGGCCCCTGGGTCAGGCTCTGCGAAGACCACGGCGCGACCCTGCGCGTCTGGCAGGTCGACCCAGACAGCTGCGAGCTGGAACTGGATGACCTGCAGGCGCTGCTCGGTGAGAAAACCCGCTATGTGGCCGTGACCCATGCCTCCAATATCCTTGGCTCGATCAATCCCATCGCCGAAATCGCCCGGCGCGTCCATGCCGTAGGGGCGAAGTTGTGCGTGGACGCGGTAGCCTATGCGCCGCACCGGCTGGTCGATGTTCAGGCCAGCGGTGCCGACTTCTATGTCTACAGCTTCTACAAGACCTTCGGACCGCACTTCGCGGTGCTCTGGGGGCGTCGCGACCTGCTACTGGAATTTCCCAGCCTTAACCACTTCTTCATCGGCCAGGAGGTGGTGCCCTACAAATTGCAGCCAGGCAACGTCAACTACGAGTTGTCCTTCGGCTGCATCGGCATCACCGACTATCTGCTCGACATCGGCGAACGATTGGGCGCACAGGGTAGCGAGCGCGAGCGGATGCAGGCAGCATTCGACGCCTTCGAGGTACAGGAAGATGCGCTCGCCGAGCGGCTGCTAGCCTTTCTGCGTCAATGCCCCGGGGTTCGTATCATTGGCAAGACGAGCACCCCTGATCGCGTGCCCACGATCAGCTTCGTGGTGGCAGGCGTGCGCTCGGAAGCCGTAGTGCTCAAGGTCGACGAGCATCGCATCGGCATTCGCTTTGGCGACTTCTATGCGCGACGCCTGATCGAAGCCCTGGGCCTGGCGCCCCTCGGCGGTGTGGTGCGCGTGTCGCTGGCGCATTACAACACGCTCGAGGAAATCGACCGTCTCATCACCGCGCTGGATCAGGCCATCACTGAATTGCGCTGACTGGCGCCCTATCCTTTCACCTGCCGAGCGTTTTTCATGGCCTTACCGGAAACCCTTGCGGAGCTGCGCGATTGCATAACCGCCCAGCACGAACACCTGTCGGAGCGGCTGCGAGACGCTGCCCGGTTCCTGATCGACAATCCGCACGAGATCGCCCTCAGTACGGTTGCCGAACTGGGCAAGCGCTCCAACATCGCCCCTGCTGCCTACATCCGCTTGGCACAGGCGCTGGGCTTCGCCGGCTTCAAGGATCTGCAGCGGCTTTTTCGCGCGCCGCTGCAACAGGCCGCCGATACCCACAGCGAGCGCATCCGGCATTATGGCGGGGAAAAGCTGCTGGACGATCCCAGCGACGTCGGGGCGATCCTGCGGGAATTCAGCCAGGCCAATATCGTGTCCCTGGAGCATCTGGCTGAAGGCGACCAGCAGGCCAACATAGAAGCTGCCATCGCCCACCTGCAGGTGGCGCGCACCACCTTCGTCATCGGTCTGCGCCGGGCCTTTCCGGTGGCCGCCTACCTGAGCTACGCCTTGAGTCGGGTGGGCCGCCGCGCCGTGCAGATCAGTGGTGGCGGCGGCACCCTGCCGGAACAGGTCAGCGCCATTGCTCACGACGATCTTCTGATCGCCGTGAGTTTTCCGCCCTACGCCAAGGATACCGTCGAGGCCTGTCGTAAGGCGCGCGAGGCGGGCGTGACGCTGGTAGCCATCACCGACACCGTGCTGAGCCCCATCGGGAAAATGGCGG
This sequence comes from Pseudomonas sp. Marseille-Q7302, assembly GCF_965111925.1. Taxonomy (NCBI): domain Bacteria; kingdom Pseudomonadati; phylum Pseudomonadota; class Gammaproteobacteria; order Pseudomonadales; family Pseudomonadaceae; genus Pseudomonas; species Pseudomonas sp. Marseille-Q7302. The sequence continues at coordinate 2,951,464 of NZ_CBCOPK010000001.1, forward strand.
AGACGGTGATAGAGGTCAACGATGCGGAGTTGCTGGGCTTTCGCTCCCTCACCGCCTCCTTCTGCATCGCCCAGACCCTGGCCATGGGGCTCGCCTTCAGCCAGGGGAATACCGGTGGCACCTTCGATCATGAGCGACTGAAGGACATCGACTGCTGAGCCGCCGCGCTCACCTTGTAGTTAAAAACAATCACTTCAGGAGTAGATCCCGATGCTGTCACCTGCACGCGATTTGGTGGGCTATGGAAGACAACGCCCGCAAGGTACCTGGCCAAACGGCGCCCGCTTAGCTATCAGCCTGGTGATCAACTACGAGGAAGGATCCGAGCGCTCGCTCGCCATGGGCGATCCGGACCAAGAATCGATGACCGAATGGGGCAGCTACGCCATACCCGCCGGTACGCGTAATCTGGCCATGGAATCGATGTACGAATACGGCTCACGGGTCGGGATCTGGCGGATTCTCGATATTCTCGACGAGCAGTCGGTGCGCGCGACCTTCCATGCCTGTGCCGTGGCCTTTGAACAGAATCCCGAGGTCGCGCGTGCTGCCGTCGCTGGTGGCCATGAGATCTGTAGCCATGGCTATCGCTGGGAGGAGGTCTTTCGCCTGAGTGAAGAAGAGGAACGCGAGCACATCCGCCTTGCCATCGAATCGTTCGAGCGCACCTGCGGCAAGCGGCCGGTGGGCTGGTATTGTCGCTACGGTGCCAGCATCCACACTCGGCGCCTGGTAGCGCAGGAAGGCGGCTTTCTCTACGACTCCGACGCCTACAACGATGATGTCCCCTACTTCGTCGAGGTCGAGGGCAAGCGCCATCTCGTAGTGCCCTACACCGCCGACGTCAACGACTTCCGCTACTGGAATTCACCCGGCCTGTCCCAGGCATCGGACTTCTTTGAATACATGAAGGAAAGCTTCGAAGTCCTCTATGAGGACTCCGCAAGCGGACCTCGCATGATGTCGATCGGACTGCATCCACGCATGGTGGGGCGTCCCGGACGAGTCCGGGCGATCAAGCGCTTCATCGAATACGCCAGGCAGTCCGAAGGTGTCTGGTTCGCGACCCGCGAAGAGATCGCCCGTGCCTGGTTGGAAAGGGCTGACGGCTAGCCTGACCTCGTCCTTTCTTGACGTGCGTCGAACGCGCCATCGCTGTCGTCACAGGCCAGGTCCAGTGACGATAGCGATTTAGCCCCTGGCAGAGGCACAGGTTCGATTCAGCGGCCGGGCGAGGTCTGAAGTACGACTGGATGTCTCTTCCAAGAGTGTCACTTAGAGGCTATGAGTGGCTCTGCGCCGGGGCCCTGATGAGCTGCCAAACCGCTATCGCCTTCCGAGTGGCTTGGCCGACATCCGCTATATTGAGCAGCCAGCCAACGCGCTGACCACTCGGGCATCGGCTCTCGATTTCCAGCCGATCCTGGATCGCGCCTACTTCACTATCGCCTTGACCGCCTCCAGGGCATCGGCCGTGGCCTGCCTGGTTGCTTCCGCGTCGGGCCCTACCCTGGGACCCAGCACGACACAGCTGTCCTGGTAGGAAAAGACCTTGCGCGTCTGCTCGTTGATCAGCTCGCCTTTGGCGTTCTCGGCGATCTGGCAGTCACGGACGGTCTGGCTATCCGCTACGACCCGGACCGGACTCCAGACGTAGGGCGTGTCGAAGCCATGCTCGGCGTGCTCATAGGTGTGCACCCTGAGGTCGGCGCCCTTGTTCTTGAGCGTCGCGAAGTAGCCCTCGCAGCGGGAATAGGGATCATAGTTGTCGGCCAGGCCGTGGTAGACCCGCATCGGTTTGGCGACGACCTTGTCCTGATCACGGAAGGTGATCGAGCAGTCGGGATAGAACGACAGGTAGCCGGCGAATTGGAAATCCGGACTTTTCCACCCTTTGTCGAAGCGCTCCATCGCCGCATAGAGCGAGGCCTGTCCACCGCGGGAGAAGCCCATCAGGATGATCTTGCCTGGATCGATCCGTGGGTGGTGAGCGAGGAGCGCGCCAGCACGATAGTCATCCAGGACGAAATTGAGCCGTCCAAGCTGGGACTGATCCGCAGCGGTACTGGTGATGCCTCGTCCCGAAAAGCCGTCGACTGCAAAGGTCGCGATGCCTGCCTGATTGAACTGTCGCTCCCAGTACGGAATGTTGGACCCCAGGCCGTCCGAGCCATGCTGGAGGATGACCACAGGGACCTTCTCAGTGCCTGGCGGTAAAGACAGCACACCGCCCAGCAAGACCTCGGTGCCTCCCTTGGCACCCGTCAGGAACTGCTGATCGGTCAGCGTCAGGGAGCTGAAGGTCAATACCTCTTGCCGCGCCGGAATATCGGTCGCAGGCGGCACTGCCGACACAGCCGCTGTGCAGGCAGAGCACGCGACAGCGGCGAGCAAACCTTTGCCGGAGCGACTAAAGAATTCGTTGGAAAGGTAGCGCATCGGGTTCAATCCTTTTTCATTTGGCCATGCCAGTCACCACTGCGCTTGCGAGACTTGGCCGATCCACTATAGGGCAGGCCATCTAATCGAGGGGGCCTTTGGTAAGCACCTGGGAGTCACAGAGGCTAGACGACAAGGGCAGCACACCCGGCTCTTGCCCGCCTTGAATCCAACCGGTGACGCCACCGACCAATCCAGTGAGAGCGTGCCATCCAAGAACAACCCCTTGGCTGGCGCACTAGCCAAAATTGGCACCTTTGCCGCTAAACCCTGCCTTGAGGTACGAAACTTGTAGTCCCTCGCCTACCGGCCCTTTGCTACCCAAAAGGTTTCCTAAATGCACCAAGACGGCTCCGTTGCGTTACCGCCGCGCGTCCGGCATCGGTATACCGGTGACATTGACGAGCATGCGCTCTGCGTCGAGGGCTGGCACATGCAATACGATCAGCTGTCGTCGGGTCGTTTTCAGGGCGAGCTCAGCGACCTCTGGCTGGACGACCTCAGCCTGCTGCGGGATCGCTCCAACCAGGCCATGCTCAAGAGCGGCGAGGCCCAGGGGGACACCCTGACCTTCAGCCTGCCCATGCGTGACGCGGGCGCCCTGCACTGCGGCGGCCATACCTTGCACGAGGCCCAGCTGCTGGTGGCGCGTGGCGACAATCTGCCGGAGCTGCGTACTCCCGCCAATCTCGATCTGCTCTGCATCAATCTGCAGGAAGCCGAGATGGCGCGCCTGCTGGCCTGCCAGCACAGCGCGCTCGACGTGCGCGACCTGTCCGGCTGCTATCGCCTCCCTACCGGCTGTGCCCATGGGGAGCTGGCCGCCCTGGCTCATGAACTCTTCGCCCCGGAAGCGGAGATCCAGACCTGGCTGGCCCACCCGCGTGCCCGCGCCGCCCTGCGCGACACCGTGCTGATGCACCTGCTCGACCTGCTCGACACCAGCGAACCCCACGAGCTGGCGCCCAGCGCGCGACTGCGCATGGTGCGGCGGGCGCGGGAATACGCCCTGGCCCATCCTGACCAGCCGCCCAGCATCCTGGAGCTGTGCAATCGCGTCGGTGCCAGCCGCCGCAAGCTGCAGTACTGCTTCCAGGAGACCCTGGGCATCAACCCGGTCGCCTACCTGCGCACCCTGCGCCTCAATGCGGCGCACCGCGCCCTGCACCGAGGCGAAGGCGAATCGGTGCAGGACGTCGCCGCCCAGTGGGGCTTCTGCCATCTCAGCCGCTTCGCCCGTGACTACCAGGCGCTGTTCGGGCAACTGCCCTCCGCCACCCTCAAGGAAGCAGCCCAGCGCCTGCCGCGCAGAAATGCTGAATCTGGCTAACGGCGGGTAACGGCTTTCCCTCAGGCTCGACTGGCCAATAAGAAGAGGGAACTCCATGAACGTTACCCGTCCGTTTCACGTCCTCGTCGTCGGCCTCGCCGCCCTGGGGATGACCGCAGCAAGCCTTGCCACCGAGAACGGCTCCCCCACCACCGCCTTCGGTGTCTACAACTTCGGCGCCGGCTTCACCCCGCCGCCCACGCCCCATGGCACCCTTGGCCTGCGTGCCAACTACTACCGGACGACGTCCATCCGCGACAGTCATGGCCGCGACAACGGCAACGACTTTTCCATCGATGTCCTGTCCCTGGGCCTGGCCTACCTGAAAATGACCGATACCCGGGTGCTCGGCGCCCGCTACGGCTTCGGCGGGGTGGCGCCCTTCTTCAAGATGGACGCGGACCTCACCATCAAGGCCAACGGCGTCCCGGTGTTTTCCGACAGCGCCAACCTCTTCCGCCAGGCCGATTTCCAGGTGATTCCGCTGATCCTGCAGTGGGAGCCCTCGCGCAACCTGGGGGTGAAATTCTGGTTCCAGGTGCAGGCGCCCACCGGTGACTATGACAAGAATCGGCTGGTCAATCCGGGCACCAACCACTGGACCGTCTCGCCGATGCTCAACCTGAGCTACATCACCGATTCGGGCTTCGAGGTGTCGTCCAGCTTCCAGGCCGATTTCAACAGCCGCAACCACGCCACCGACTACCGCAGCGGCACGGAATACCGCCACGAATTCGCCGTGGGTCAGCACTTCGGACCCTGGACCGCGGGCCTGGGCGGCTACTACTACCGCCAGCTCACCGACGACGACGCCCCTGGCCTCAGCCGCGGCAATCGTGCCCGGGTACTGGCGCTGGGCCCGGCGCTGAGCTTCTTCAAGCCTGGCCTGCCGCCGGTCTGGGTGCACCTCTACAAGGACATCGACGCCCGCAACCGCGCCGAGGGCTACACCCTCGCCGTGCGGCTCTCCCACAGCTTCTGAGGAATCGCGCATGACACTCACAGCCTCCTCCAGCCCCACGGCCGGCCGGCGCCAGGGCGCCGTGCTCCTGCTCGGCAGCAGCCTGACCATCATGGGTTCGGTGATGGTCGCCCCGATCATTCCCAAGCTGGGCACCGAATTCGGCCCCATCGAACCCCGCGCCGATCTGCTGATCCCCCTGGCGATGACCGGTCCCGCCCTGGCCATCGCGCTTTTCGCACCCCTTGCCGGCTGGCTGGCCGACCGCCTGGGTCGCAAGCGCCTGCTGATCCTGGCGACCTTCTGCTACGCCCTGCTCGGCATGCTGCCGGCGCTGCTGCAGTCGCTACCGGCCATCACCCTCACCCGCCTGGTCTTCGGCCTGGCCGAGGCGGCGGTGATGACCTGTTGCGTGACCCTGATCGCCGACTACTGGCAGGGCAGCAAGCGCCTGGCCTACGTCAACGGCCAGGTCATCGCCATCAGCCTGGTGGGCTCGCTGTTCTATGTGGTCGGCGGCGCCCTGGGCGAGCACTCCTGGCGCACGCCCTTCTACCTCTATCTGCTGCCGCTGCTGCTGGTGCCCTTCATGCTGCGACTGCTGTGGGAACCGGTCCGCGCCAAGGTCTCCATCGGCGCCGACGAAGGCCCCCAGCACAGTGCGCCGCTGCCCCTGATCGTCAATTACCTGCTGGTCTTCGCCGGCATGGTGCTCAGCGTGGTGGTGCCCATCCAGAGTCCGCTGCTGCTGGTGCAGCTGGGCATCACCTCCAGCACCCTGATCGGCGCCTCGGCGGGCCTAGGGCTGCTGGCGACCCTGGGCGGGCCGTTGCTGTGGCCGCTGCTGCGTCGCTGGTGGGGCTTGGCCGGCTGCAACGCCGTGCTGCTGGCCAGCATGGGCATTGGCCTCTGGCTGCTGGTGAACGCCCGCAGTTATGAAGCCGTGCTGGTGGCGGTGACGGTGCATGGTCTCGGCGTCGGCATGCTGGTGCCCAACACCATGGCACCGGTGATGGGCGCCCTGAGCGCCCGGGCACGGGGTCGCGGCATGGGTGGCTACACCGGCTGCCTCTACCTGGGCCAGTTCGCCAGCCCCCTGGTGGTCGCCGTGATCCTGCCCTTTGCCGGCGATCTGCACCTGGCCATCCGCGCCCTGGCCAGCGCCGCCCTGGTCGCCGCACTCGCCTGGGCCGCCGTCGGCCTGCTGCGGCGCAAGGCCGCCCTGCCGACCCCGTCGCGCTCTTCATGAATTCTGCTCGAGGATCTTCCATGCATAGCCTGCAACCCCTGCTGGACACCCAAGATGGCCACGGCCTGGCAACGCTGCTGCGACAAAAAGAAATCACTGCCAGCGAATTGCTCGAAGCCGTCATCGACCGCCTGGACACCGTGGAGCCCGGCCTCAATGCCGTGAGCGAACGGCTATACGACCAGGCCCGTGCGGCCGCCAAGGCACCGCTCGACCTGTCAGCGCCCTTCGCCGGGGTACCGACCCTGGTGAAGGATCTTTTCACCCCGCTGGCCGGGGCCCGCATGACCAATGGCTCCCTGGCCCTGGGCGAAGCCCGACCGGATTTCGACTGCGAACTGGTGACCCGCCTGCGCCAGGCCGGTTGCCTGTTCGTCGGCACCACCACCTCACCGGAATTCGGCACCTCCTACAGCACCGAGTCCCGCCGCTTCGGCGCCACCGCCAATCCCTGGAATCGCGCCCACAGTGCCGGGGGATCGAGTGGCGGCGCGGCAGCCCTGGTCGCCGCGCGGGTGGTGCCCTTCGCCCATGGCAACGACGGCGGTGGCTCGCTGCGGGTGCCGGCGTCCTGCTGCGGCATCTTCGGCCTCAAGCCCAGCCGTGGCCGGATGCCTTCCGGGCCCATGGTCGGTGAAGGCTGGGCCGGTATGGGCACACCCCATGCCATGAGCCTTTCGGTACGCGACAACGCCTTGCTGCTGGATGCCACCGCCGGTGCCGATCTTGGCGCGCCCTATGCCGCACCAGCCCACGACGTCCCCTTCGCCAGCCTGCTGGAGCGCGATCCGCGCCCCCTGCGCATCGCCCTGGTCGAGCATCTGGCGCCCTGGCCCAGCGGACCCGACGCCCTGGCCGCGGTGCGCCACACCGCCCGGCTGTGCGAAAGCCTCGGCCACCACGTCGAGCCGGCGACCCTGCCGGTGGATCTGCCAGGCTTTCTCGACCAGGTCTTCGACATCATCGGCCCCAGCACCCGCCACTACCTGAAGGTCCTTGGCGCCCTGCGCGGCGCCCCGGTCAGCGACGAGGAGCTGGATGCCCGCACGCGGGTGATCCTGCGCGAGCGGGGCGACATCCCGGCCCATCGCTATGCCGCCGCGGTGGAGGGCCTGCATGCCCTGGGCCGGACCCTGGCGCGCTTTCTCACCGGCTATGATGTGATTCTCACCCCTACCCTGACCCGCGAGCCGCCACGCCTGGGCGAGCTGGACGGCGGGCACGAGGAGCGCCCGCTGGCCGAGGCCATCGCCGCCTTCCACAGCTACTCACCTTTCACCGCCCTGTTCAACGCCAGCGGCCAGCCGGCCATGTCGGTACCCCTGTGGTGGACCGCCAATGGCCTGCCCCTGGGCAGCCATTTCGCCGCGCGCTTTGGCGAGGAAGGTACCCTGCTGGCCCTGGCCGCCCAGCTGGAGCGCGCCCAGCCCTGGGCCGGACGGCGGCCGCCGCTGTGCGGGATCCTGCGACCGGCTTGAGGCCTGGGAGCGGCAGGACAGACGTACAGCGGAGTGCATAAGAAGCGGGCGATGGGCATCACATTGCAGCGATAATCCTATCGCCCGCTTCGCTTGGCGGGTCGTTATACTGGCCGGGCACGGCGCGCGACGGACGCTTCCAGTGCTCGGCCTAAAGGCGCCCGCCTGTCGCTCGCCATTTTCCCTGCTGTCTGGGCGGGGCAACGTACGAGTGGCCCGATGAGCTCCCTGACCTCGACCCCAATTCCTTCGTACGTCCTCGCCGACGACCTCGATCTCGTCGCCGAGATCGCCGCGGTACCCAGGATTCTGGCAGTGATATGTCAGCTGACCGGCATGGGCTTCGCGGCCGTCGCCCGGGTGACCGATGACCGCTGGATCGCCTGCAGCACCCTCGACCACATCAATTTCGGTCTCGCGCCGGGCGGGGAGCTGGTGGTCAAGTCGACGATCTGCGATGAGATCCGCGATCACCGCCAGCCCGTGGTGATCGATGACGTGCAGCAGGATGCCCTTTACCGCGACCACCACACGCCCCGGCAGTATGGTTTCCGCAGCTACATTTCCGTCCCCATCGTGCTGGACGACGGTTCCTTCTTCGGCACCCTGTGCGCCATAGACCCCGAACCCGCCCGACCGAGTCGCCCCGAAGTCCTCACGAGCTTCGAGCTGTTCGCCAGCATGATCGCGCTGGAGATCGCGGCGCAGCGGCGCTTCGTCGCGGCGCGCAACGTGCTGCACAGCGAGGCCTTCTCCCGCAGTCTGCTCAAGGCCAGCCTGGACTGCGTGAAGGTGCTGTCCACCGATGGCCACATCGAATTCGTCAACGCCCAGGGCCTGGAACTCATCCAGCTCCACACCGAGGATCAGGTCCTGGGGCAGGAATATGCCGCGCTATGGCCGGAAGACGAACGTTGGAAGATCCGCAAGGCCGTCGAACAGGCCGGCCAGGGGCAGGCGACCCGGGTCGAGGGCTTCTGCCCGACCGCCCAGGGGGAGCCGCGCTGGTGGGAGGTGTCCTGCTCGCCCTTCGAGGTGGCGGGCACCCGGCACCCCAAGATCGTCTGCATCTCGCGCGACATCAGCAGGCGTGTCCTCGCGGATCAGGCGCTTCAGGCCCGGGCCGAGGCCATCTCCGCCCTCAATGACGACCTGGAACGCCAGGTTTCGGCGCGCACCGCCGAGCGTGACCAGATCTGGAGGTGCTCCAACGATCCCCTCTGCGTGGCGAGCCTCGACGGCTTCTTCCTCAGTCTCAACCCGGCCTGGGTGGTGACCCTGGACTGGACGATCAGCGAACTCAAGGCCCAGCCGCTGATGGCCCTCGTCCACACCGACGACCTGACGGCCACCCGCCAGGCGTTCTGGAAGCTGCAGCAGGGGACGCCGCTGGTCAGCTTCGAGAACCGCTATCGCCATCGTGACGGCTCCTACCGCTGGCTGTCCTGGAATGCCGTGCGCAGCGATGACCTCATCTACGCCACGGTGCGCGACGTGTCCCACCAACGGCAGCAGGCGCTGGACCTGGCAACGGCCGAGGATGCCCTGCGGCAATCGCAGAAGATGGAGGCCATCGGTCAGCTCACCGGCGGGGTGGCCCATGACTTCAACAACCTGCTGACCGTCATCAAGTCGTCCTGCGACCTGCTCAAGCGACCCAACCTGAGCGAGGAGCGACGCGACCGCTACATCGGTGCGATTTCCACCACCATCGACCGGGCGGCGAAGTTGACGGGTCAGCTGCTGGCGTTCGCCCGGCGCCAGGCGCTCACCCCCGAGGTATTTTCGGCAAGCTCGAACGTCCAGGCCCTGAACGACATGCTGGGGACGTTGCTGGGCTCGCGAATCAGCGTCGCGCTCGATCTGCCCAATCATCCCTGCCTGGTCTACGCCGACCCCGGCCAGTTCGATACCGCCCTGGTGAACATGGCGGTCAATGCCCGCGACGCCATGGACGGCGCGGGCCAGCTGACCATAGCCGTCACGACGGTCGAGGCGATTCCGGAGAGCCCCTCACACGCCGCCCTGGCGATTCCAGCGATAGTCATCTCGATCACCGACACCGGCAGCGGCATCGCCCGAGAGCACCTCGCACAGATCTTCGAACCCTTCTTCACCACCAAGCGCGTCGGTCAGGGCACGGGATTGGGCCTGAGTCAGGTGTTCGGCTTCATCAAGCAATCCGGCGGCGAAATCCGGGTAGCGAGCGAAGTCGGCCGCGGTACCACCTTTCAGCTCTACCTGCCGCGGGCGACCAGTGCGGTGCAGCCCCTGGCGGCGAACGAAACCCTGGCCGTGGCCGATGGACGAGGCACCTCGGTCCTGGTGGTGGAAGACAATCCCGACGTCGGCACCTTCGCGGTCGACTCGTTGCGGGATCTGGGCTATCACCCCGTCCTGGCCCCCAACGCCGAGGCGGCCCTGATCCTGCTCGCGGAAAGGCCAGAGCACTACGACGTGGTCTTTTCGGATGTGGTCATGCCTGGCATGGGCGGCCTCGCCCTCGCCATCGAAATCAGACGGCTGTATCGCAGCCTGCCCATCCTGCTGACCTCCGGCTACAGCCATGTCCTGGCAACCAACGGCGCCCAGGGGTTCGAGCTGATCCACAAGCCCTATTCGGTGGAAGAGCTGTCGCGCCGCCTGCAGAAGATTCTCGAGGACGCCGCGGCTCACCGTTGACCCGCGCAAGGCAGACCTCGCCGCCGCACCCGGTACCGTCTGCAGCGGATGCGACATGGCGGGGTTCCTTGCCTTTCCTGTCCGGTCAGCTCCGGCGACCGGGTAGCGACCGGTGGCGCGACGGCGGCCATCCACCCGGCTCGACCGATCGGGTAACATGCGCCGCCGCGGGCCAATGACCCGCTGTCAGTAGGCGAGGAGTTCAGCGTGTTCGATACCCAGGTCATCATCATCGGTGCCGGCGCCGCAGGTTTGATGTGCGCCCTGAGCGCCGCCGCGCGCGGTCGCCGGGTGCTGGTAATCGACCATGCCAACAAGGCCGGCAAGAAGATCCTCATGTCCGGCGGTGGCCGCTGCAACTTCACCAATCTCTATTGCGAGCCGGGCAACTTCCTCTCGCAGAATGCGCACTTCTGCAAGTCGGCGCTGGCCCGCTTCACCCAATGGGACTTCATCGCCCTGGTGGCCAAGCATGGCGTGCCCTATCACGAGAAGAAGCTGGGCCAGCTGTTCTGCGACAACAAGGCCAGCGACATCCTTGCCCTGCTGCTGGACGAGTGCGAACAAGGCGGCGTCGATATCCGCCTCGATACCTCGGTGCAGGAGATCGCCCGCCTCGACCCGGGTGGCTACCAGCTGCAGACCAGCCTGGGGACGGTGCGTGGCGAGTCCCTGGTGATCGCCACCGGTGGCCTGTCGATCCCGACCCTGGGCGCCACCGGCTTCGGCTATCAGGTCGCGCGCCAGTTCGGCCATCAGCTCCTGCCCACCCGGGCCGGCCTGGTGCCCTTCACCGTCACCGATCCGCAGCTGAAGGAATTCTGCAGCGCCCTGTCCGGCACGGCGGTGGAAGACTGCCGGATAAGCTGCAACGGCCAGAGCTTCGTCGAGAATCTGCTGTTCACCCATCGCGGCCTCAGCGGTCCGGCGATCCTGCAGATCTCCTCCTACTGGCAACCGGGCGATACGCTCAGCATCGACCTGCTGCCTCATCTCGACCTGGCGCAGTGGCTCGCCGAGCAGCGCCAGGCGCGCCCCAACAGCGAACTCAAGACGCTGCTGGGCGAGCTGTTCACCAAGAAGATGGCCACCCTGCTCGCCGACAGCTGGTTCCAGTCCAGGCCGCTCAAGCAGTACACCCCCGACGAGCTCAAGGCCATCGCCGCGCGGTTGCACGACTGGCGACTGGTCCCGGCGGGCACCGAGGGCTATCGCACCGCCGAGGTCACCCTGGGCGGCGTCGACACTCGCGAGGTCTCGTCCAAGACCCTGGAGTCGCTCAAGTCACCTGGCCTGTACTTCATCGGTGAGGTGCTGGATGTCACCGGCCACCTGGGCGGCTTCAACTTCCAGTGGGCCTGGGCCTCGGGCTACGCGGCGGCGCAATACGTCTAACCCAGGGATCACCACGAAGGGGCTTTGCCTGCGCTGGGCACGCCGCCGCGCCGAACGTTCCGCCGTCTACGCAAGGACTCAGGCTGCCGAAGACGGCCAGGTATGACTCGCGATGCGCAGGAAATTACCGCCCAGGATGGCGTCGATATCGACGTCGCCGTAACCCCTGCCGGCCAGCTGCTGCCTGAGCTCGGGTAGCGCCTCCGGTTGCAGCTGGGTATGGCCGTGAGGCTGTCCATAATGGCGCGCCGGCCACCAGTCTTCAGCGTCGACTCCCGCGGGAAGGTCATGGTCGGCAGGGCACAACTCGGTATCGAGCCCGATGCCGATATGACGGGTCCCGACCCGTTCCGCCAGGTAGTCGATCTGGCGGATATAGCTGGCCACTGACGCCTCGGGATCACCCAGAAAGATGCCCAGTCCCGTCAGGCCGATCACGCCATCCTGTTCGGCACAGGCCTGGATCTGCCGGTCGCTCACCGTCCGGGGATGATCGTGGAGCGCCTTGATGTTGGTATGGGAGAAGACCACCGGTTGCGTCGAGACCGCCATGATTTCGAGGCTGGCACGCTCGCTCGCGTGGGCACAGTCGAGGGTGATGCCAGCTGCATTGCCGGCTGCCACCATCGCTCGGCCCAGCGCCGTCAGGCCGCCACCCTCGCCATGGCAACCGCCAGCGCAGGCGTTGTCGCGGTTGTAGGCGAGCAGCATCTGGCGTACCCCGAGAGAAGCGTATAGACCAACCATCGCCGGGTCGTCGAGCAGCATGGTCGAGCCTTCCAGATCGAAGGAAATGGCCAGCTTGCCTTGCTCGCGCGCACGGTAGAGGTCGGCCACCTCGCCGGCGAGGCAGAAGTGCTCAGGATGCCTACCAAGCCAGGCGCGGAAGCCGGCGAGGGTTTGCAGCACCGTCGTGAACGGCGTCATGTCCATGCCGACGTTGATCGACACGTGATGGAAGCCGGCGTCGCGATAGCGACTCAAGACAGACATGTCCTGCCCCGGCACGAGGGGCAGGCAGGCATGGGCGTCCCAACGTAGCGGCAGAGGTCGTTCGCGCCTGGGCGCCATCGTTTCCAAGGTCTTCTCCCCTCTCCACGTCTCCGGAGGGGCTCACCATAGCACGCAGACTCAAAGGACGGCTTGGCGACGGAGACCCCGTCGCCAGGTAGGCCCGACTTCGTGTCGGCGGCGGCCTAGCCGAGGCTGACGCCCCGCAGCAGCGCCGGATCCACGCTTCGGGCCCGGTAGCGGACCGAGGCCTGACCATAGGCTTTGGGATCGAGCATCTGGTCCCAGCGGCTGGCGGCTACCTGCTGGACCGGTGCGACCTCGGTTTGCGCGACCTTGGGCTGCGGCACGGCCTGGCTGCGTCTTTCGTTGATCTCGGCGGCCGTGGCGGTATAGCTGGCGGTGCTGAGCAGGGCGAGTGCGGCCATCTTGTTGAAGACGTTCATGGTGGATTCTCCTGTCTTGAACATGGGGGCTGGCGTCACCGCGCAAAGGCGGTCCGGCGTCAGTCACGGTGCTACCTTGCGCCCTGGCGTCTTAACGCTGTCTTAACCCCTCTGAACCCGACCTGAACGGCTGCGACAACCTGCCCCAGGCGATGGCCACTGGCCAATTGATCTGGATCAGTTTTGCCCAGGGCCAGCAGGCGCATCCTGCATGCAGCCGCCACTCCGCCCTGGAGGGGCGCCACGGCTCGCGAGGTCGCCATGAACGGACGCCTGGTCAAAGAACTCTTGGTCATCCTCCTGATCAAGCTGGCGCTGCTGATGGTGATCAAGAGCCTCTGGTTCAGCGCCCCCACGGTTCCGCCCGACGCCACCCAGGCGGTCAGCGCCCACCTGCTGGACTAGTACCCCTTCCTTTAGCTTGAGGAGATTGCCGGGATGATCTCGGAATCCGTCGTGGACCTGTCACGCCTGCAATTCGGCATGACCGCGCTGTATCACTTCATCTTCGTGCCCCTGACCCTGGGGCTGGTGGTGATCCTGGGAATCATGGAATCGGTCTATGTGATGACCGGCCGCCAGGTCTACAAGGACATGACCAAGTTCTGGGGCAAGCTGTTCGGCATCAACTTCGCCCTGGGCGTCACCACCGGCCTGACCATGGAGTTCCAGTTCGGCACCAACTGGGCCTACTACTCACACTATGTCGGCGACATCTTCGGCGCGCCCCTGGCCATCGAGGGCCTGATGGCCTTTTTCCTCGAATCCACCCTGATCGGGCTGTTCTTCTTTGGCTGGGACCGCCTGTCCAAGGGCCAGCACCTGCTGGTGACCTGGCTGGTGGCGCTGGGCTCGAACCTCTCCGCCCTGTGGATCCTGGTGGCCAACGGCTGGATGCAGAACCCGGTCGGCGCCGAGTTCAACTACGTAACCATGCGCATGGAGCTGGCCGACTTCGGTGCCCTGCTGCTCAACCCCGTGGCCCAGGTGAAATTCGTCCACACCGTGGCCTCGGGCTACGTCACCGGCGCCATCTTCGTGCTGGCGATCTCCAGCTACTACCTGCTCAAGGGTCGCGACATCGGCTTCGCCCGGCGCTCCTTCGCCGTGGCCGCCGCCTTCGGTACCGCCGCGGTCATCTCGGTGATCGTGCTGGGTGACGAATCCGGCTATCGCGTGGGCGAGGTCCAGAAGGTCAAGTTGGCCGCCATCGAAGCCGAGTGGAACACCGAGGAAGCCCCGGCCTCCTTCACCCTGTTCGGCATCCCCAATCAACAGGAGATGCGCACCGACTACGCGGTGAAGATCCCCTACCTGATGGGCCTGATCGCCACCCGCTCCACCACCGAACAGGTCACCGGCATCAAGGATCTGGTCAGCCAATACGAGGCCCGCGTCCGCAACGGCGCCCAGGCTTACGCCCTGCTGGAGCGACTGCGCGCCGGCGACGACTCCGCCGCCACCCGCGCCGCCTTCGACGCCCACAAGCAGGACCTGGGCTATGGCCTGCTGTTGAAGAAGTACGTCAACGATCCCACCACGGCCACCCCCGAGCAGGTCCGCCAGGCCGCGCGGGACACCATTCCTGGCGTCGCCAGCCTGTTCTGGACCTTCCGCATCATGGTCGCCAGTGGCGTGCTGATGCTGGCGCTGTTCATCTGCGCCTTCTGGGCCTCGACCCGGCGCAACGAGCTCAAGAAGCCCTGGCTGCTGAAGTGGGCCCTGTTCAGCCTGCCGCTGCCCTGGATCGCCACCCAGACCGGCTGGTGGGTGGCCGAGCATGGTCGCCAGCCCTGGACCATCAGCGAGGTCCTGCCCACCCACCTGTCGGCCTCGACCCTGGCTCCGGCCGATCTGTGGGGTTCCATCGGCGCCCTGGTGACCTTCTACACCCTGCTCCTGATCGTGGAGATGTACCTGATGATCCGCTTCGCCCGCCTCGGCCCGAGCAGCCTGCACACCGGCCGCTACTTCCACGAACGGGCTGCCCAGGTCGGCGACGCCCTGCGCCAGGCCGCCACCGCCAAGCCCGTTGCACCGGCCAACGCCTGAGGAGACTGCCATGTTCGACTACGAAGTGCTCAAGCTCACCTGGTGGGTGCTGATCGGCGTCCTGCTGATCGGCTTCGCCCTCACCGACGGCTTCGACATGGGCGCCATGATCCTGATGCCGCTGATCGGCAAGACCGACAAGGAACGCCGCGCCGCCATCAACAGCATCGCGCCGCACTGGGACGGCAACCAGGTCTGGTTCATCACCGCCGGTGGCGCCCTCTTCGCCGCCTGGCCGATGGTCTATGCCACCGCCTTCTCCGGGCTCTATTGGGCCCTGCTGCTGGTGCTCTTCGCCCTGTTCCTGCGTCCGGTAGGTTTCGACTACCGCAGCAAGCTCGACAACACCCGCTGGCGCAACGCCTGGGACTGGGGCCTGTTCACCGGCAGCCTGGTGCCGGCCCTGGTATTCGGCGTGGCCTTCGGCAATCTCTTCCAGGGCGTGCCCTTCCAGCTCGACGACACCCTGAGATCCACCTACAGCGGCAGCTTTTTCGCTCTGCTCAACCCCTTCGCCCTGCTCAGCGGCGCGGTCAGCCTGGCCATGCTCTGCGCCCATGGCGGCAGCTGGCTGATGCTGCGTACCCACCACGCCCTGGGCGAGCGCGCCCGGCGTGCCACCGGCCTGTGCGCCCTGCTCCACCTCGTCACCTTCGGTCTGGCCGGTGTCTGGCTGGCCTACGGCTTCGACGGCTACGTGCTGATCAGCCAGGGCGATCCGGGCAGCGCCCTGAATCCGCTGCACAAGGTGGTAACCGCCGGCAATCCGGGCTGGCTGGCCAATTACCATACCCAGCCGCTGACCCTGCTCGCCCCGGTGCTGGCCGCGCTCGGCAGCGTCCTGGCCCTGCTCGGCAGCAGCTGGCGGCAGGCCGGCCTGGCCTTCACCGGCACGTCCCTGGCCATCGTCGGCACCCTCGCCACCGCCGGCTGCGCGCTCTTTCCCTTCGTGCTGCCGTCGAGCCTGGACCCGGCTTCCAGCCTGACCATCTGGGACGCCGTCTCCAGCCACAAGACGCTGGGCATCATGTTCGTCGCCGCAGCCATTTTCGTGCCGCTCATCCTGGCCTACACCCTGTGGGGCTACGTGCGCATGTGGGGCAAGGTCGATGACCGCTTCATCGACGCCAACCCCCACGGCCTCTACTGATCACCGATCTCAAGGAGACTCCTTCATGTGGTACTTCACCTGGATCCTCGGTGTCCTGCTCGCCGCGAGCTTCGGCATCATCAACGCCCTCTGGCTGGAAAGCACCCGGGAGCTGGACGTCCATGACGATGCCGAGTGCTGAGCCCCTGCCCCGCGTCCACCCACTAGGACGGACGCTGTCCCTGCTGCTGGCGGCGCCCCTGGCGCTGCTGCTGATGATTCACCCGGGCTTGATGCTCGATGCCAGCGGGCATTACAGCCATCCGCTGCTGATGGGAGTGATGCTGGGCGTCTCCGCCGGCCTGGTCCACGGCGTCGGTTTCGTGCCGCGGCTCTGGCTGTGGCGCCTGGTGTTCGGGCCGCTGGTGGGCTGGCCGTTGCTGGGGCTGGGTTACGCCCTGCTCATCAGAGCGCAGCTCGGCTGACGGAGCCTGACAATAGCGCCCGGACTTCCCGGGCGCTTTTCTGGCTACCCGCGGCCTGCAGGGACCCACTCCTTCTCCCCCGTCGTTCAAGCCTTCAATAAGCTGACCATAAAGCTTCACCTCTAGCTGCCGACATAACCGGAATCGACCCCGCCTTCGCCGGCTCATTGTCTTGCCGCCGGCCCGCCAGCTGACCGCATCAGAGAATTCACCCATGCTCAGGAACGCCCCCCTCAGTACCAAACTCCTGCTGATCCTGCTCCTGCCCCTGGCCGGCTTCCTGGTGATCTCGGGTCTCTACACCGCCGATCGCTACGAAACGCTCAAGAACATGGAGCACACCGTAACCGCCAGTGCCACGGCCGAGCGCGTCAGTGCCTTGGTCACTAGCCTGCAGCGCGAGCGCGGTGCCAGCGGCGTGTTCCTCGGCAGTGGCGGCAAGTCGATGCAGGACAAGCTCAAGACCTTCCGCGAAAACAGCGATAAGGCCCAGAAGGACCTAAGTGCGTTGGCCACCGGTAACGACGCCGCCATCCAGACCGCCATGCGCGCCCTGGACAACCTGCGTGACCTGCGCAGCAAGGTCGATGGCCTGGCGCTCAACAGCACCCAATCCGGCACGGCCTACACCGACCTGATCAAGGCGCTGATCGGCTACACCCATGCCCTCGAAGCGGGTGTCGATGATCCTGAGATCCTGCGCGCCCTGGGCGCCCTCAATCTCTTCGTCGAGATGAAGGAACGCGCGGGCCGCGAGCGCGTACTGCTGGGCCTGGCCTTCAACCAGAATCGCTTCGATGCCGGCCTGCTGTCGCGCTTCGCCCGCAACCTGGGCGAATTCTCCGCCTACGCCGACGCCTTCCAGCGCAAGGCCACGCCTGAATTCATCCGTCAGCTCGACGACACCTTCAAGCAGCCCAGCGCCATGGAAGTCAGCCGCCTGCAACAGCTGGCCTTCACCGTCCCCCTCGGCGATGCCCTGGGCGTCAAGCCGGAGGACTGGTTCAACCTGGCCACCCAGCGTATCGACCTGATGGGCAAGGTGGAGGCGGACCTGGGTGCCAGTGTCGGCGCCCAGGCTGAACAGGCCCGTGCCAAGGCCAGCCGCGATCTATGGACCACCCTCGGCCTGGTACTACTGGTGCTGGTAGCCGTCTCGGCGCTGGCCTGGGTGATCATTCGCAACATCAAGCAGGCGGTCGAGCAGGTCAACGGCACCCTCACCCGCCTGGCCACCCGCGACCTCACCGCCCGCTGCGCCTACCAGGGCAAGGACGAGTTCGGCACCATCACCGGCAATCTCAACCTGATGAGCCAGGAGCTGGGTCAGGTGATCCAGGAGATCGGCGCCGCCACCGTGCAGGTCGCCACCGCCGCTGAAGAGGCTTCGGCGGTTGCCATCCAGACCAGCCAGAACGTCGCCCAGCAGCGCCTGGGCACCGATCAGGTCGCCACCGCCATCGCCGAGATGAGCGCCACGGTCAAGGACGTCGCCCGCAGCACCACCGAAGCCGCCGAAGGCTCGCGGCAGGTCGAGGCCAACACCAGCCAGGGTCGTCGTGAATTGCAGGCCACCATCGGCCTGGTGCAGGGCCTGTCGGTACAGGCCGAGCGGACCTCGGAGATCATCGCTGAGCTCAAGCAGGAAAGCGACGCCATCTCCTCGGTGCTGGACGTGATCCGCGGCATCGCCGAGCAGACCAACCTGCTGGCCCTCAACGCCGCCATCGAGGCCGCGCGCGCCGGCGAAGCCGGGCGTGGCTTCGCCGTGGTGGCCGACGAAGTACGCTCCCTGGCGCAGAAGACCCAGCAATCCACCGGCAGCATCCAGCAGATGATCAGCCATCTGCAGAGCGGCTCCGACCGTGCCACCCAGGCCATGCAGGAGACCCTCAGCCAGGTGCAGACCGGTGCCAGTAACGTGGTCCGCGCCGGCGAGCTGCTCGGCGAGATCGCCGAGGGCGTCACCCTCATCAACGACCGCAACATCCAGGTCGCTTCGGCCGCCGAACAGCAGAGCCAGGTCGCCGAAGAGATCAGCCGCAACGTCAACGACATCAACGATCTGGTGATCCAGGTCAGCGCTGGCGCCGAGCAGACCGCCGTCACCAGTCGCGAACTGGCGCGCCTGGCCGAGCAGCAGCAAGCCCTGGTGGGGCGCTTCCGGGTGGCGTGATCCACGGGCCGGAAACAGTCGCATGCGGCTTGCCATCCGCCTCTGTACGGTTGGAAAGCCGCCACTCTGGATGGCGACGCCAGCGATCGCTCCACTAGACTAGGTAGGGTTGTCACGTCTCAGGACCTGGCAGCGGGAACCGGCAAACCAAGGACCGGTCGCCAGACTACCTAGGAATGCCATGGACGCCTTCGCCCTCTATCTGCTGCTGAGCAGTCTCACCATCGCCAGCCCCGGTCCGGGCGTCCTGCTGACCATCAACAACGCCCTGCTCCTGCAGCTGCGGGGCGCCCTGCCGGGCATCCTTGGCGTGGTACTGGGCATGCTGGTGGTGGCCAGCCTGGCCAGCACCGCGCTCGGCGCCCTGGTCAGCGCCTCGCCCCGGGCGCTGCTGGGCCTGCAGCTGATCGGTGCGCTCTACCTGGGGTGGCTGGGTGTGAGTCGGCTGCGCACCCCTTCGCCCCAGGGCCAGGTGCCCGATCGTGCTCAGCGAACAGCCAGCGCGGGAAGACGCCTCCTGCAAGGGCTGCTGGTGTCCATCACCAATCCCAAGCTGATCGTCTTCTTCATGGCGCTCTTTCCGCCCTTCATCCAGACCAGTCGGCCCGTGCTGCCGCAGATGTTGCTGCTGGTGACGACCTTCTGCGTCCTGAGCCTCGTCATTCATTGCAGCTATGCGGGCATCGCGACGGCGCTGAGTACCCGCTTGAGCACAGGCACCAGGCTTGCGCGCCTGAACCAGATCGCTGGCGCGATCTTTTTGTTGTTCGCGATACTGCTGCTGGGCGCGAGCCTGGGCTCACTCCTCAGCGAATACGGCGCGCGGGCCTGAGGGTGACTCGTCCGTCCCCTGCAACTGCCCTCTCCTGAGCGCCGCGAAACGCGCCTGGGACAGCGGCCGCTGCAGGTGAAAGCCCTGGGCCTGATCGCACTTGAGATCGGCGATGCGCGCCAGCTGGCCCGCGGTCTCGATGCCCTCGGCCACCACCGTGAGTGACAGCGCCCGTCCCATGCTGACGATGGCCTCGACAATGGCCGCGTTGCTTTCGCTCACCTCGATGTTGGAGACGAAGCTGCGGTCGATCTTCAGGCAATCGAAGGGATAGGTGCGCAGATAGCTCAGCGAGGAATAGCCGGTACCGAAGTCATCCATCGACAGCCGCACGCCCAGATCCTTGAGTTTCTTCATCAACTCAAGCGCGCCGTCGGCATCGTCCAGCAGCACGTTCTCGGTCAGCTCCAGCTCGACCCGCTCGGGTGCTATGCCGGTGCATTCGAGGACCGTGCGGATCCGCGCCACCAGGTCGTCGCGTTGGAACTCCAGCGGCGACAGGTTGATGGACACGATCAAATCCGGCGCCCAGGCCACCGCCTGGCTGCAGGCTTCCCGCAGGACCCAGTCGCTAAGGCCCAGGATCAGACCGGTCTCCTCCGCCACCCCGATGAACTGCGCCGGTGCCAACCGACCCCGGGTCGGATGGTTCCAACGTACCAGGGCCTCGGCGCCTAGCAACCGCTGGCTGCTGGCATCGAAGCGCGGCTGGAAATCCAGCTCGAATTCCAGCCGCTGCAAGCCCTGGCGCAACTCGGTTTCCAGCTGGCGCCGCTCCAGGATGCGCTGGTTCATGCTGGGCTCATAGAACCTCAGGGTATTGCGCCCCGCCGCCTTGGCTTCGTACAGGGCGATGTCCGCGTAGCGCAGCAGATCCTCGGCGCTGTGGCCGTCCTGGGGTGCCGTGGCAATGCCGATGCTCGCGCCGATGTTGATGTCATGTTCGTCGATACGGATGGTACGGCCGATGCCGTCCAGGATCCGGCCACAGAGCACGCTGACCTGCTCGGCGCTCTGGCAGCCATTCACGGCGATCACGAATTCGTCGCCCCCGATGCGGGCGACCAGATCATCCTCCCGCACACTGGCGCGCAATTCCCGGGAGACCTGGCAGAGCACCTTGTCACCGGCCCCGTGGCCGAGGGAATCGTTGACCGGCTTGAAGCGGTCCAGGTCGAGGGTCAGCAGATGCAGCGGCTGGCTGGCGTTGACGCCCTCGGCGAAGCGCTGCGCCAGGTAGCGGTGCAGCTGGTGTCGGTTGGCCAGTCCGGTGAGGGCGTCGTGCTGGCTGATGTGTTCGATACGCGCCTTGGCCTCGATCTCCTCGGTGACGTCGCACACGGTGCCGCGAAAGCCCGCCAGCAGCCCACCGGTAACGATGGCCTGAGCCGAGAGCTGGCAGAATCTCAGCTTGCCCTGGGCGTCATGCATCTCGCACCGCAGGGGCCGACGCACGCGACCGGCCGCCAAGGGGGTCCTGGCTACCTCGTCGACCTGGCTTGGCGAATAGTCGAGCAATTCGTGCAGGGGGCGTCCCAGCCAGTCCTCGCGGCTGAAGCCGGTGACGGCGACGAAGCGCTCGGAGAGATAGACCAGCTGCTGCTCGGCGTCGGCCTCCCAGATCCAGTCGGACGAGGCCTCTGAGACCGTCCGAAAGCGTTGCTCGCTGTGCCTCAGGGCATCCTCAGCCAGGTCGGTCTGGCGGGCGGCCAGGGCGATCCGGCGGCGCAGGTACCAGACCAGCAGCAAGGCCAGGCCGCACATCAGCGCCAGCAGCGGCAGGAACTGCGCCAGCAGCCGATGGCCCATGCCATGGACGGTCCAGTTGAAGGTCACCGCGATCCCGGGATCGGACCTCACCACCAGCGTTGGCCGCTGTTCGATGGTGGGCAGCTCACCCGGCTGTGCGGCCAACCCGTGCAATTCAAAGGCCTGCCCGAGTTGCGCGAGCTTGTCCGGCGTCAGGATGTCGACGAACACCATGTAGGACAGCCGCTTGAAGTCCTGGTAGGTGGCATCCGGGCGGATGACCGCGACCATGACACTGGCTGGCTTGCCGTCGATCAGGAAATAGCCCTGGGCATAGCCATCCTTGGACGAGCGCTCGCGGGCCAGCGCCAGCAGCCTGGCCTGATCATCACCCAGCCAGGTCTCCAGCTGCATCTTGCTCCGTCCGCCGCCGACCACCGCATAGCGTGTGATGCCGTTGGGCGCCAGGATGAAGGCGCCATTCACGCCATAGTCGCTGTAGAGCGAGGGCCCGACGTTGTCTTCTTCATAGGCCCAGTTCACGTCGACCTTGCTGCTGGTCCGTGCATAGGCTTCCATCCAGAACGAATAGTCAGTCAAGACCCGACCGAGTTTGTCCTGGCGCGTTTCCAGCGCCCGCTGGGCGTCCGCCTCGCTGTGCTCGCGCTGCTGCGCGTCGATGCGCGCGCACAGGTCGAACAGCATCCACCCCGCCAGGGTAAAGATGAGCGTGACCAGCGCGAAGAAACCAAGGGAAGCCTGACGGGCGACACGGTTGAGTTGGGTAGGCAAGGCAGTGACCTGTCGGAGCGGGTTGGTCGAGGGTACCGACGGCTGACGGCCTGGCCGTAATCGTCTGCCTATATATCGGCAACGGCGGCAATGGCTTGAAGCCGTCCCCTGAAGATTCTGCAAAGGGCCGGCTCAGACGGGCTCGTTTTGCACCGTCACTGGGCAGCCGCCTTCCCCGTGCGCCGGGACGGCGCAGCCATACCCTTACCGCTTGCTCAAAAACGACAGGGGTGGTCCGCTCGCCCGGACGATTGTTGACCTAATGGTCAGCTTTACCCACCATCGAATTATCCGAACCCAGGTGGAGAGCGGCCGTGATCAGGTTTCTGCTGGACCAGGAGCTGCGCGTCGAAGAGCAGCTCGACCCCAACCTCACCGTGCTCCAATACCTGCGCGAGCGCTGCGGCAAGACCGGCACCAAGGAAGGCTGCGCCTCGGGCGACTGTGGTGCCTGTACCGTAGTGCTGGCCGAACCCGACGGCGAGCGGCTGCGCTATCGCACGGTCAACAGTTGCCTGACCTTTGTCGCGGCGCTGGACGGCCGACAACTGATCAGTGTGGAGGACCTGAAGCACCAGGGTCGCCTGCATCAGGTGCAACAGGCCATGGTCGACTGCCACGGCTCCCAGTGCGGCTACTGCACCCCGGGCTTCGTCATGTCGCTGTTTGCCTTGCAGAAAAACGTGGAATCAGCGGACAGCGCCGCCACCCACGACGCCCTGGCCGGCAATCTCTGCCGCTGCACCGGCTACCGGCCGATCCTGGCCGCCGCCGAACAGGCCTGCACCCAGCGCCAGCCGGATCAGTTCGATGCCCGGGAGCAGCAGACCCTGGCGCGCCTCAAGGCCCTCGCCCCGGTAGCCGAGACCCGGCTCGACGGTGCCGGGCGGCGCTGCCACAGCCCCACGACCCTGAGCGAACTGGCGCGCCTCTACCAGGCCCATCCCGAGGCACGACTGCTGGCCGGCGGCACCGATCTCGCGCTCGAAGTGACCCAGCAGCATCGCCGCCTGGAGACCCTGATCTACCTGGGTAACCTCCCCGAACTGCGCGGCGTGACCGTTCGCGCGGACGGCATCGAGATCGGCGCGGCCACCCCGCTCGCCGATTGCGCCGCCGCCCTCGCCGCCGACTACCCGGACTTCGGCATCCTGCTGCAGCGCTTCGCCTCCTTGCAGATCCGCAACCAGGGCACCCTGGGCGGCAACATCGGCAATGCCTCGCCCATCGGCGACAGCCCGCCGCTGCTGCTGGCACTAGGGGCACGCCTGCTGCTGCGCCGGGGCGAACGGCTGCGCGAATTGCCCCTGGACGATTTCTTTCTGGACTACCGCAAGACCGCCCTGGAGCCGGGCGAATTCATCCAGGCGGTGCGGGTGCCGCGCGCCCATGAGGGGCTGGTCTTCCGCGCCTTCAAGGTGTCCAAGCGCCTGGACGACGACATCTCCGCGGTCTGCGCCGCCTTCGCGCTGGAACTGGAACAGGATCGCATCGCCACCGTGCGCATCGCCTATGGCGGCATGGCGGCCACGCCCAAGCGAGCCAGTCACTGTGAGCAGGCCCTGCTGGGCCAGCCGTGGACCAGCGACAGCATCGAGCGCGCCATCCAGGCCCTGGCGGAGGACTTCGCGCCGCTGTCTGATTTCCGTGCCAGCCGCGAATACCGCCTGCTGACGGCGCAGAATCTGCTGCGCAAATGTCATCTGGAGACCACCCAGCCCGCGCTCGCTACGAGGGTTACCGCCCATGTCTAGCACCCTCCCCGTCCCTACCCCCGAGGAAATGGCCGCCGCCTTCGCTGCCGGCCTGGCCACTGGCGTTGGCAAGCCGCTCAAGCACGAGAGTGCCGACAAGCATGTCAGCGGCGAAGCCGTCTACATCGACGATCGCCTGGAATTCCCCAACCAGCTGCACGTCTATGCGCGGATGAGCGAGCACGCCCACGCGCGCATCCTGCGTATCGATCTCGCGCCCTGTTACCAGATCCCCGGGGTGGCCCTGGCCATCACCGCCGCCGACGTGCCCGGCCAACTGGACATCGGCGCCGTGCTGCCGGGCGATCCGCTGCTGGCCGATGGCGAGGTGCAGTACCTGGGCCAGCCGGTACTGGCGGTGGCCGCTACCAGCCTGGACGCCGCCCGCCGCGCCGCTCAGGCCGCCCTCATCGAATACGAGCCGCTGGAAGCCATCCTCGACGTCAGGGAGGCGCTGAGGCGCGAGCACTTCATCTCACCCAGCCACAGTCATAAGCTCGGCGATGCCGCAGTCGCGCTCGCCGCCGCGCGCCATCGTCTGCAGGGCGAGCTGGCCATCGGCGGCCAGGAGCACTTCTACCTGGAAACCCAGGTCGCTTCGGTGCTACCCACCGAAGACGGCGGCATGCTGGTCTATTGCTCCACCCAGAATCCCACCGAGGTACAGAAGCAGGTGGCGGAGGTGCTGGGCGTCTCCATGAACAGGGTCACCGTCGACATGAGACGCATGGGCGGCGGCTTTGGCGGCAAGGAGAGCCAGGCCGGGATGCCTGCGGCGCTCTGCGCGGTATTTGCCCGTCTTACCGGGCGCCCGGTGAAGATGCGCCTGCCGCGCTTCGAAGACATGCATATGACCGGCAAGCGCCACCCCTTCCATGTCGAATACGACGTTGGCTTCGATGACGACGGGCGCCTGCTGGGCATCCGCTTCGAGCTGGCGGGCAACTGCGGCTACTCGCCGGATCTGTCCAACGCCATCATCGACCGCGCCATGTTCCATGCCGACAATGCCTACTTTCTCGGCAACGCCCTGATCACCGGCCACCGATGCAAGACTCATTTGGCGTCCAACACCGCCTACCGCGGCTTTGGCGGGCCCCAGGGCATGCTGGCCATCGAGAACGTCATGGACGCCATCGCCCGCCACCGTGGCCTGGATCCGCTGGAGGTGCGGCGGCGTAACTACTACGGCAAGGAGACGCGCCATGTCACCCACTACCACCAGGTGGTGGAAGACAATCTGCTCGAAGAGATGACCGCGGACCTGGCGGCCAGTAGCGACTACCAGGCCAGACGCGAAGCCATCCAGGCCTTCAACCGGGCCAACCCGGTGCTGAAGAAGGGCCTGGCGCTGACCCCGGTCAAGTTCGGCATCTCCTTCACCTCCTCCTTCCTCAACCAGGGCGGTGCCCTGGTCAACGTCTACACCGATGGCAGCATCCATCTGAACCACGGTGGCACCGAGATGGGCCAGGGCCTGAACACCAAGGTCGCCCAGGTGGTGGCCGAGGTCTTCCAGGTCGACATCGGTCGCATCCAGATCACCGCGACCAATACCGACAAGGTACCCAACACCTCGCCCACGGCGGCTTCCAGCGGTACCGACCTCAACGGCAAGGCCGCCCAGAACGCGGCCCAGACCATCAAGGACCGGCTGATCGATTTCGCCAGCCGGCACTTCCACGTCGGCTCTGAAGAGGTGGAATTCCGCAATGGCCACGTCAGGGTCCGCGAGCGGCTGCTGAGCTTCGAGGAGCTGATCCAACTGGCCTACGTCGGCCAGGTATCGCTGTCCAGCACCGGCTACTACCGCACACCGAAGATCCACTACGACCGCGACCAGGCCCGCGGGCGGCCCTTCTACTACTACGCCTTCGGCGCCGCCTGCTCCGAGGTGCTGATCGACACCCTCACCGGCGAATACCGCCTGCTGCGCACCGACATCCTCCATGACGTCGGCGCCTCCCTGAATCCGGCCATCGACATTGGCCAGGTGGAAGGCGGCTTCGTCCAGGGCCTGGGCTGGCTGACCATGGAAGAACTGGTGTGGAACGACGCCGGCAAGCTGCTCACCGCCGGTCCTTCCACCTACAAGATCCCGGCGGTGAGCGACGTACCACCGGATCTGCGGGTGCGGCTGGTGGAGAATCGGCAGAATCCCGAGGCGACGGTGTTCCATTCCAAGGCCGTGGGCGAGCCACCCTTCATGCTCGGCATCTCGGTGTGGTGCGCCCTGCAGGATGCCGTGGCCAGTGTGGCCGACTATCGCTTCCATCCGGCACTGGACGCCCCGGCCACCCCCGAACGGGTACTCTGGGGCGTGGAGCGGATGCGGCGCCTGGCCGCCGAAGCCCAGACAGCCTCGGCCATCACCACGGAGGAACCGGCATGAACACGAGACGTGGCTGGTTGGCCATCCTGGCCGACTTCGAGGCGCGAGGCGAACCCTGCGTACTGGTCACCGTGGCCGATGAGCAGGGCTCCACGCCGCGCGAGGCCGGCACCAAGATGCTGGTGGGCCGCGAAGAGCAGCACCTGACCATCGGCGGCGGCCACCTGGAATACCGCGCGGTGGAGATCGCCCGGGAGATGCTCGCCGCCGGTACCCGCCAGCCGCGCCTGGAGCGGTTCTCCCTGGCCGCCAGCCTCGGCCAGTGCTGCGGTGGCGTCACCACCCTGCTGTTTGAACCCCAGCTGGCCCAGGATGTACCGGTGATCGTCTTTGGTGCCGGCCATGTCGCCCGCGCCCTGGTGCCCCTGCTGGCCGGCCTGCCCTGCGCCGTGCGCTGGGTCGATTCGCGGGCCCAGGAATTTCCCGCCGTGCTCCCCGCCGGCGTGGAGAGGATCCTGACCGACGAGCCGCTCGACGAGATCGCGCGGATGCCGGCGGGTGCCTACTACATCGTCATGACCCATAATCACCCCCTGGACCTGGAGTTGACCGACGCCATCCTCGCTCGCGGCGACCATGGCTACTTCGGGCTGATCGGCTCCCGGACCAAGTGGGCCAAGTTCCGCCACCGCCTCGCGGCCCGCGGCCACGGCGCCGAACACCTCGCCACGGTGCGCTGCCCGCTGGGCCTGCCCGAGGTCAAGGGCAAGCTGCCGCTGGAGATCGCCATCGCCGTGGCCGGCGAGGTCATCGCCCACTACGGGCGCCCGACCCAACAGGCAGATCAGCCGCTGCGGCTGGTCACCGCCACCCCAAGCTAGTCGTCTACCTATCCGAGATCGCCATGACTGCCATCGCCCACCGCGCCGCCCTGCTCCACAGCCTCGCCGACCCGGCCGAGGTCGGGCTGGACGCCTCCTACGAATATCACGCCGACGGCCTGCTGCTGGTCGCAGACGGCCGTATCCAGGCCATGGGCCCGGCTGCCGACCTGCTGCCCACCCTGCCCGCCGGTACCCCGGTGATCGAGCACCCCCACGCCCTCATTACCCCCGGCTTCATCGACACCCATATCCACTATCCGCAGACCGGGATGATCGCCAGCTACGCCGAGCAGCTGCTGGACTGGCTGGACACCTACACCTTCCCCACCGAGGGCGCCTTCGCCGATCCGGCCAAGGCCGCCGAGGTGGCCCAGGTTTTCGTCGGGGAGCTGCTGCGCAATGGCACCACCACCGCCCTGGTGTTCGGCAGCGTCCATCCGCAGTCGGTGGACGCCTTCTTCCAGGTCGCCGAGCGCCTCGATCTGCGCATGATCGCCGGCAAGGTGCTGATGGACCGTAACGCCCCGGACTACCTGCAGGACACGGCCGAGTCCGCCTACAGGGATAGCAAGGCGCTGATCGAGCGCTGGCACGGCAAGGGTCGGCTGCACTATGCCGTCACCCCGCGCTTCGCGCCGACCAGCACCCCGGAACAACTCGAAGCAGCCGGACGCCTGTTGGCCGAGCACCCGGACGTCTACCTGCATACCCATCTCTCCGAGAACCTCAAGGAGATCGACTGGGTGAAGGCGCTGTTTCCGGAGCGCAGCAACTACCTGGATGTCTACGACCACTTCCAGCTGCTCGGCCCGCGCTCGGTGTTCGCCCATGGCATCCACCTCTGCGATGCCGAATGCCAGCGCCTGCACGAGACCGGCTCGGCCGTGGCCCACTGCCCTACCTCCAACCTCTTCCTCGGCAGCGGCCTGTTCGATCTCGAGCGGATGGAAGCCTTCAAGGTCAATGTCGGCCTGGGTACCGACGTCGGCGCCGGCACCAGCTTCTCGCTGCTGCAGACCCTTGGCGAGGCCTACAAGGTGCAACAGCTGCGCGGCCATCGCCTGCACCCCTTCAAGTCGCTGTACCTGGCCACCCTCGGCGGCGCCCGCGCCCTGCGCCTGGACGACCGCATCGGCAGCCTGGCCCCCGGCCACGACGCCGACTTCGTGGTGCTCGATCTCAAGGCCACCCCGCTGCTGGACTACCGCCTGCAGCAGTCCAAGAGCCTGGAGGAAACCCTGTTCGTCCTCACCACCCTCGGCGACGACCGCGTGGTACGGGAAACCCATGCCGCGGGTCGCCGGGTACACAGTCGCGACGCCTGATACCGTCACCCCGTAGCGTGGAAAACCGCGCAGCGTTTTCCACAGTTGGAGCAAAACGGCACTGTTGGGCTTCGGCGATAGAGCTGCCTCAACCCAACCTACCCATTACCGTAGATACCATCTCTCCTACCAATCACAACAGGTCCGCTAAAGGGCCTGTCGTGGCTGATAAGGTTGTTGTGTCTTGAGCACGCCATAGGCGATCTGCAGCAGTTTACGCATGGCCGCGCCCAGGGCACTCATCCGCGGTTTACCGCGGGCCAACAGACGGTCGTACAGGGCCTTCACATCAGGGTTGGAGCCTTTGGCAACGATGGCTCCCATGTACAGTTTGGCCCTGATACGGGGCGAGCCGGCCTTGCTCAGCACCGCGCGCCCCTGCACCGCCTTACCGGATTGCCAGGGACGGGGCACTAGGCCTACGAAGGCGGTGCATTGTCGTGCGCTGCTGAAGTCGCGACTGTGCAGCAGAGCCAACAGATGGCGCGACAGCACCTCGCCGATCCCGCCAATGCTCTGCAGCAACGCCCGATCACGCTTGAGATCATCATGCCGATCAATGTGGTCGTCGATGTCCTGACGAACCCGCGCCGCCTCCTGTTGCAGGGCCTTTACCAGGTTGTCGATGGACGCCAGGACGCTCAGGCTGCCACTGACCGCGGCCTTTTCGCGACGGTTAAGTTCACGCTGCAGATCCTCTTGCAGCGCTTCATGGCGAGCGATCAACGCCTTGAGTTCGCGGACTTCGCGGCGCTCTGGCGTCCAAGGGCGCACGGGCTGGGTAGCGCCATAGCGCGCCAGGATCAGGCTGTCCTGCTTGTCGGTCTTGCCTTGTACGCCCAGGCTACGGGCATATTCGCGTACCCGCGCAGGATTGAGGACGAAAACCTGGACGCCACGATCGTGGAGATAGAGCGCTAACGGCTCGTGATAGACCCCAGTGGCCTCGAGAAAGACCTGCAACTGCTCCGGTGTCTCCCCCGTCTGGGCGCAACACCAGTCGATCAGTTCGGCGAATCCTGTGGACCGATTGGCGAAGACCTTGGTTTTCACTTTCAGGCTGCAGACGTCACGCAGCCACAGACAGTCGAATTTCTGCTTGCTGATGTCGATACCGATGATCGCCATTTCTCGTTCCTTGCCTTGTGCATACAGCCTCACTCCCGAGGAGGGGCTTGGATACCATTCAGGATGTGGAGAAAGGGAGCCGGCAGGCACGCTCTACGAAACAGCATCGAGTGCTCAGGTTGGGCAGGTGCTTAACCGGCTCCGGGTAATGAGGTAGCTAATCCTATTACCCAGGAGAGATACAAGGTTGGGCTGAGCACAGCGAAGCCCAACAAGACTGTCCTCATCCGAAACGCACAAAAAAGCCGCCCCGAGGGGCGGCTTTCGCGTTCAGCCTGAGCCGACTCAGCTGGTGCGATAGCGCTCCAGCCAGTGGGCGTAGGGTGCTGGCAGCACCCAGGACGGCTTGTCGACGCCCAGGGCCTTGGCCGCATAGTAGGGCCAGTGCGGATCGGCCAGGTGGGCGCGGCCCACCATGACCAGGTCCAGCTGCTCGTCGGCCACTACCTGGTTGGCCAGCACCGGGGTGTCGATGTTCCAGGCCGAGGCCACTTTCAGGCCGGTGGCCTTGCGTACCTGCTCGGTGATGGGCGCCAGCAGACCCGAGCCCCAGGGAATGTTGGCGGTTGGGGTGGAGAAACCGATGCTGACGCTCAGCAGGTCGAGACCTTCGCGCTTGAAGCCCTGGGCCAGCTCGATGGATTCAGCCAGGGTTTCTTCATCGCGGCCGTCGTATTCGATCACGCCGAAACGAGCGGTCAGCGGCAGGTGCTCCGGCCAGACCTTGCGCACCTCGGCCAGGGTTTCCAGCAGGAAGCGGCTACGGCCAGCCAGATCGCCACCGTACTGGTCGTCGCGCTGGTTGGAGTGCACCGAGAAGAAGCTCTGCGCCAGGTAGCCGTGGGCGAAGTGCAAT
The DNA here is from genome assembly GCF_965111925.1 of Pseudomonas sp. Marseille-Q7302. Classification (NCBI taxonomy): domain Bacteria; kingdom Pseudomonadati; phylum Pseudomonadota; class Gammaproteobacteria; order Pseudomonadales; family Pseudomonadaceae; genus Pseudomonas; species Pseudomonas sp. Marseille-Q7302. Next base: position 2,981,910 of record NZ_CBCOPK010000001.1, read on the forward strand.
TCCAGCCATTCGAAGCCGGCTTCATAGGCACGCTTGGCGGCGTCAACGAAGTCCTGGCGAACCCGGGCGATGTCCTCGAGGGTCATGGCCTTGGGTACCTTGGGCAGGTTGGCGCCAAAGGCCACGGCCGACGGGGCGATGGTGTCCCAGCCACGGGCATCGTCGGCGGCGATGTGATCGTCACCTTCCCAGGGGCGATTGGCGCTGGCCTTGCGACCGGCATGGGCGATCTGGATACCGGGCACCGAACCGGCGGCCTTGATCGCCTGTACCACCGGCACGAAGGCCTGGGCATGGGCGTCGGACCAGATACCGGCACACCCGGGGGTGATGCGGCCTTCCGGCGATACAGCGGTGGCCTCGACGATGACCACGCCGGCACCGCCGCGCGCCAGGCCGGCATAGTGCACCTGGTGCCAGTCGTTGATCACGCCGTCGACGGCGCTGTATTGGCACATGGGCGGGATGGCGATGCGATTACGCAGCGTCACGTCCTTGAGGGTAAAGGGTTGGAACAATGCGGACATCTGAGCGGTCTCCCATGAGGTAGCAGCTGGTTCGTTATTTCGATATTAATCGAACATAACATAATCGCCAACCCCCGGTGTATGATTAGCTCATGCGCCCTTTCAAACATCCCAGTCCTGACGAATTCTCCCTTGAGCGCCTGTTCCATGCGCTCAGCGATCCAGTACGCCTGGATATCGTCCGCTATCTCGCGCGGGTAGCCGAAGCCACCTGCGGCGAACTGGACGGTGGCCGCCCCAAGTCCAGCATGTCGCACCACTTCCGCGTCCTGCGCGACGCCGGGTTGGTGCATACCCGCAATGCCGGCACCACGCACATGAACCAGCTACGCCGTGAGGACCTGGATCAGCGCTTTCCCGGCCTGATGGCAGCCATCCTGGCGCAGTCTTCCGATCCGGTCGGCAAGGCCGACTGAAACGGCGCTATCCCTAGTCTTGAGCCTCTTCGCCTATCACGGGCGGATCATGCGCATCCTCCAGGTTGATCCGAGTAGATTGCGCGGTCGCTCGGTCAGCCACCGTGTCCCCTGATGCTGGTCATCGGCTGCTGACTCGCCCCGCCCGACGCCAGGGAACTCTCCCTCCCCTTCCCGGCTCTTCCGGGTATGAAGGTTGCACAAGACGGTGGCAGCACAGCCGCTGGATGCTGTCGGGAGGTGGGTAATGGGCAGGCATTGGGGATTGGCGACCGCGCTCGCAGGGGTCGCCGCACTGTTCGCACTCGTACCCAGCCCTGAGCCCGTGGCCGAAGCCCGGGGCATCCAGCGCGTCATCGCCTTTGGCGACAGCCTCATGGACTGCGGCACCTTCGGCCACATCTATGCCACCAACCCCGGCCGCACCTATCCCCAGGAAATCGCCGATGCCTATGGCATCGACCTGAGCCCCAATCGCCAGGTGGAAGGTTACGGCCATGAAGGCCCGACCTATCCCGATGGGCTCTGCTACGCCGAAGGCGGCGCCGTGACCGGCAGCTTCACCGAGCCAGGCTTCGACCATAATGAAGCGCCACTGGCCTTCTCCCAGCAGATCCGCAACTTCGAGCTGCAACACGGCCGCTTCGGCCAGCAGGATCTGGTCCTGGTGCAGATTGGCGGCAACGACATCATCGGCCCCTTCTATGACAAGAGACTCAAGGCCGCGCTGATGGCCGATGCCCCCTTACCCCAGGACGTGCGCGAGCAGATCGAGGGCCGGATCCGCCATACCGCGCTGAACGAGGTCAAGCTGCTGCGCTATCTGCTGAGTCTGGGTGCCCAGCGCCTGGTGGTACTCAACAACACCGACTATGGCAAGGCGCCCTATCTCGAACCCTGGACGCCCGCCCTGGCCGAGCGCAATCACGAGCTGGTGCGACTCTACAACGAGACCCTGCAGGCCAATCTGCCAGCCGGTGATCGGCTACTGCTGGTGGACGCCTATCGGGTGATGGAAGAAGTCTTCGCCCACTACGGCAACTATGGCTTCACCCATGCCGAAGGCGATGCCTGCCTGCCCGGCCGTGAATTCTGCGACCCGGACAGCTACGTCGAGCCCGGCGCCGACCAGGCCTATATCTTTGGCGCTCGCGGTCATTTCGCCAGCCGCACCCATAGCATGCTGGCCCAGGTGGTACTGGAACGCATCGCCCAGACCTGGCCCGACAGCGCCGTGCCGGACAAGCCACTGCTGGCCAACTTGCATCAGCCGAACGCTCCGACCGTCCACTAGCGCAGCGCCCTGTCCTGGTGCCGGCGCTCGCCGATTCGCACCGTGGCAGAGCAGGAAAACTAGCTGCCGCGATAGGTCGAGTAACCGTAGGGCGAGACCAGCAGAGGCACATGGTAGTGCGAGGTCGCATCGGCGATGCCAAAACGCAGCACCACCGTATCGAGAAAGGCGGGCTCATCGAGCAGCACGCCCCGTTGCCGGTAGTAGTCGCCCACGTCGAATTCCAGCTCATAGCACCCGGCCGTGAAGGCCGCCCCCTGCAATAGCGGCCCGTCGCCACGGCCATCGGCATTAGTGCGCAGCTCGCCCAGGACCTCCCGCCCACCGACCTGCAACCGGTACAGGCGTATGGCGATACCGGCGCCAGGACAGCCGCCGGTAGTGTCCAGGACATGGGTCGTCAGGTATCCATTAGCGGACGAAGCGGGCATCGGTGGACTCCTGCAAGGGGGATGTTCCAGCCTAGCAGTTTTCCGCCCATCGATTGTATACAGCGCTGGCACCAGAACTTTGCCAGCGGTATCGCGGCTTTCCAGGGCGTCCGGAGTCTTCAGACCGGTCAGACCAGTTAGGCAGGATTCTTGCTGGGACTCGGCAAAGGCCTCCAAACATTGTATACAAAACATCTCGACTGCCAGGATGCCCCTTCCATGACCTATCCCCGTGATCTGATCGGCTATGGCGCTCAGCCGCCCCACCCCCGCTGGCCAGGTGATGCCCGCATCGCCCTGTCCTTCGTGCTGAACTACGAAGAAGGCGGCGAACGCAACATCCTGCACGGCGACAAGGAATCCGAGGCCTTCCTGTCCGAGATGGTCGCCGCCCAGCCCCTGCCAGGGGTGCGCAACATGTCGATGGAGTCCCTCTACGAATACGGCAGTCGCGCGGGCGTCTGGCGCATCCTGGAGCTGTTCGCCAAGCATCAGGTACCGCTGACCGTCTTTGCCGTGGCCATGGCCGCCGAGCGCCATCCCGAGGTTATCCGCGCCATGGTGCAGTCCGGCCACGAGATCTGCAGCCACGGCTACCGCTGGATCGACTACCAGTACATGGACGAAGCCGAGGAGCGCGCCCATCTGCAACGCGCCATCGAGATCCTTACCAAGCTCACCGGCGAGCGTCCGCTGGGCTGGTACACCGGGCGCACCGGGCCCAACACCCGACGCCTGGTGATGGAGGAAGGCGGCTTTCTCTATGACAGCGACACCTACGACGACGACCTGCCCTACTGGGAACCCACGGCCCCGGCCGGCAAGCCACACCTGGTGATCCCCTACACCCTGGACACCAACGACATGAGATTCACCCAGGTCCAGGGCTTCCACACCGCCGAGCAATTCTTCCAGTACCTCAAGGACGCCTTCGACATCCTTTATGAAGAAGGCGCCACCGCGCCCAAGATGCTTTCCATCGGCCTGCACTGCCGGCTGATCGGCCGCCCTGGCCGCCTGGTGGGCCTGAAGCGCTTCCTGGAGTACGCCCAGAGCCACGAGCGGGTCTGGTTCGCCCGCCGCGTGGACATCGCCCGTCACTGGCACAGGGAGCATCCGCCGGCATGAGCGCCTTCCAGACCGTCACGCCCAGCCAGTTGGATCGTGCTGCCTTCGTGGCGGCCTTCGGCGGCGTCTACGAGCACTCCGCCTGGGTCGCCGAGCGTGCCTTCGATGAGGGCACGCCGCTGCCGGACACCATCGAGGCCCTGCACCAGCGCCTCGCCGCGCAGGTCGCCCAGGCCAGCCAGGCCGAGCAACTGGCGCTGATCCAGGCACACCCTGACCTCGCCGGCCGTGCCGCCCTGGCCGGGGAGCTGACCGCGGCCAGCAGCGGCGAACAGGCCGGCGCTGGCCTGGACCAGTGCAGCCCCGACGAGCTGACGCGCTTCACCCGCTACAACGAGGCCTACCGCGCCAAGTTCAGCTTCCCCTTCATCATGGCGGTGAAGGGCAGCAACCGGCACCTGATCCTGGCGGCCTTCGAAGAACGCCTGCCCAACACCCCGGAGCAGGAATTCCAGCGCGCCCTGGCCGAGATCGACCGCATCGCCCTCTTCCGCTTGCAGACCCTCTGACCCCTTCCGCACAAGAGTCCGCCCATGAAACGCACCTACGCCGCGCCCTTCGAGAAGTACCTCAACCTCGCCGATGCTCGCCTCGGCACCCAGGTCATCAGCGTCACCGATGACTGGTTCGCTGCCGCCGATCGCATGCTCCAGCCCCACGAGCCGGAGTGGAAGGAAGGCGTCTACGACGACAACGGCAAGTGGATGGATGGCTGGGAATCACGGCGCAAGCGTTTCGAAGGCTACGACCACGCGGTGATCCGGTTGGGCGTGCCCGGTTCGATCAAGGGCGTCGACATCGATACCCGCTGGTTCACCGGCAACTATCCGCCCTCCGCCTCCCTGGAAGCCTGCTTCTGTGCCGAGGGCGACCCGGCCGCCGACGCCGCCTGGACCGAGGTGCTGCCGGCCGTGGAACTGCAGGGCAACAGCCATCACTATCACGTCATCGGTGACGACCGCCCTTGGACCCACCTGCGGCTGAACATCTATCCAGACGGTGGCGTCGCCCGCCTGCGGGTCTACGGCATTCCCCATCGCGACTGGTCGGCCCAGGCCGAAGACGAGGTGCTGGACCTGGCCGCCGCCCTCAATGGCGGTCGCGCCCTGGCCTGCAACGACGAACACTATGGCCGCATGAGCAACATCCTGAATCCGGGCCGCGCCGACAGCATGGCCGATGGCTGGGAAACCGCCCGCCGCCGCACCCCCGGCAACGACTGGGTGATCATCGCCCTGGGCCATGCCGGCATCGTCGAAGAGATCCTGGTGGATACCCTGCACTTCAAGGGCAACTACCCGGACAGCTGCCAGATCCAGGGCGCCTACGTACGCGGCGGCACCGATGGCCAGATCGAAACCCAGAGCCTCTACTGGAAGGAACTGCTACCACCGCAGAAGCTGCAGATGCACCAGGAGCACAGCTTCCGTGAGCAGATCCGTGACCTTGGCCCCATCACCCACGTGCGGTTGAACATCTTCCCGGATGGCGGCGTCAGCCGACTGCGGCTGTTCGGCAAGGTGGCGCGGGGCCAGGCATGAACCGGCAACTGCGCATCGAGCCCTTGACCGCCGAGGGCTTCGCGCCCTTCGGCGAGGTCATCGAGACGGCAGGCCGGGACTGGTTTCCCATCAACAATGGCTCGACCCAGAGATACCACGCCCTGGCGCGGGTCGAGACAGGACCAGCGGACGGTGCGGCGATCATCAGCATCTTTCGCGCCCGGCGGCTGGACTATCCGCTGAACATCGCCATGCTCGAACGCCATCCCCACGGCAGCCAGGCCTTCGTCCCGCTACGCGGCGAACCCTTTCTGGTGGTGGTGGCGCCGCCGGCGGCAGCCCCGGATGCCGGCGCCATCCGCGTCTTTCGCACCGATGGCCGCCAGGGCATCAACTACCACGCCGGGGTCTGGCACCACCCGGTGCTGGCCCTGCGCGACGAGGACGAATTCCTTATCGTCGATCGCGCCGGCACCCTGCCCAACTGCGACGAGTTCTTCTTCGCCGCAGGTGAATGCCCGACCCTAGCGCTCTAGGGCGCAGCCGGTGCGCGTCTGAGTTGCTTGCGCAGCAGGCGTGCACTGTCCAGGCAGACCCAGGCCACCGCCAGCCAGATGGGACCATAGGTCCAGATGGCGCCCTCCGGCAGCTGCTCACCGAGCACATAGAGGGCGACGAAGACCAGCAGCGCCGGCTCCACGTAACTGAGGATACCGAACAGACTCAGTGGCAGCATGCGGCTGGAGGCCAGCATGGCGGCGAAGGCGATGGCGCTGAGCAGACCCAGCCCCGGCAGCAGTGCCCACAGCCAGGGTGTCTGCTGCAGGATCAGGCTGGGCGAAAACCAGTGCAGCGCGAGCAGCGCGAAAGGCAGCAGGCAGCACATCTCCAGGACGAAGCCGGACAGCGCATCCACCGCCATCCAGCGGCGCAGGACGAAATACGGCGGATAGCCCACCACCGGCAGCAGGCTGACCCAGGACAGCGCGCCGGTCACCCAGACCTCGTTGATCACCCCCAGCAGCGCACAGCCCACCGCCAGGCGCTGCAGCGGTCTCAGGCGCTCGCCGTAGACCACCCGCCCGGTCAGCACGATGGCCAGGGGCAGCAGGAAATAGCCCAGCGACATGGCCATGGCTTCGCCGTTCATGGTCGCCCAGACGAACACCCACCACTGGATGCCCATCAACAGCGCCGCCGCCGGGATGGCAAGGCACAGCCGGGGCTCGCGCACCAGCCGCTTGAGCGTGGCCAGCAAGGCCTTGCCCTCACGCAGGACCACCACCAGCAGGAGCACCATCGGCAGCGACCAGACCACCCGCAGGGCCACCACCTGCAGGCCGTCCAGCGGCGCCAGCCAGACGAAGTACACCGGCATCAGTGCGAACAGCACCGAAGACAGCACCGAGAGGCCCAGCCCCTTGCCCGAGAGCACATTCATGACTGACGCCCCTGACGGTTGATGAACAGCGAGAGCAGGATGATGCCGCCGCCCAGCAACAGCCTAGGCAGATCGGCCGGATGCTGCCAGATCAGCAGGCTGACCAGCAGACCCGCCGGCACATGCGCCTCGTTCATGATCGCCAGGGTGCCGCCATTGACCCGGAGCGAGCCCAGCGTCCACCAGTAGAGGCCAAGTGCCGTGGCGAACACGCCCATCCAGACCAGCACGCCCCATTGCAGACCGGTGCTGGGCAGGCGCGCCGGATTGCCGAACAGCAGAAAGGACAGCACCGCGACCAGCAAGGCACCGAGAAAGAACAGGCCGAAGTAGCGATGCAAGGCGCCCTGCCCGGCATAGGCGTGCCCCAGGTGCTTGCACAGCACCTGGCCGGCGGCGAAGGTCAGGTTGGCCACCTGCAACAGCAGGAAGCCCAGCAGATAGTCGCCAGCCAACGGCTGGAAGCGAATCAGGGCAGCGCCCCCGACCGCCACCACGGCGGCCAGCAGCGACCAGGGGCGCAAGCGGCGTTGCCAGGCATCGTCCAGCAGGGTCACATAGATGGGCGTGAGCACCGTGAACAGCAAGACCTCCGGGACCGTCAGGACGGCGAAGCTGCGATACAGGCACAGATAGGTAATGCCGAACTGCAGGGCACCGGCAGCCATCAGCCCCAGGGCGAAGCGTCCAGGGACCCCGCGCCAGCGGGTGAAGGGCAGGAACAGCACGAAGGCGATGGCAACACGGGCCAGCACGGCGAAGTCGCTGTCGACCCGACCGGCGAGATACTCGCCGATCAGGCTGAAGGAAAACGCCCAGATGAGGGTGACGAGCAGGAGATAAGGCATGGCGACGACGCACGAAAAAGGTGCGCGACCTTAACGTGCCCGCCGCCGGAGGGAAACCCCTCGCTGGCAACCGCTCAACGCGTGGCGTTCAGGCCCGAGGGATCGCCGCCGGAAAGGCCTGCGACCGACTGGTTGGCTTGCAGCACATTGTCGGCACCGGAGACCAGGGTCTTGGGCTCACCCACGCCCGCGGCCCGGGACCAGTACACCTGCTGGTTGGAACCACCCACGGCGATGTCGGCCTGGCTGAGCAGGGTCAGGCGCGCCTTGGCGCCGTAGCCATAGGCATCGACCTTGGCCAGGCCGTCGCTGCCGCGCACATTGGCCTGCACCTGCTGGTAGCCACCGCCAATGCTCAGGCTGGCCACCGCGCCCTTGACCGTGGTGACGCTGCCCAGCCCGTGGATGGCCAGGGCCTGGGCGCTGTCGAGCACCAGCCGATGATGACTGCCGTAGACGGTCACCGTGCCGCACTGGCCTTTCAACGTCAGGGTATTGCCTTCGCCGGACAGAGACACGTCCCGGCCTTCGCAGTCGAGGGTGCGACTGATGTTCATGCCATCGATATCGAGGGGCGCACTGGCCGTGGATACCGGCTCCTCGGCATGGACCAGCAGCGGAGCGACGAGCAGACAGCAACCCAGCAACGCCTTGAATGACGACATGGAGACTCCTTGTCTTGCCTAGAGTGGGAAACTCATCGGCAAGCTTGGAGCGTGACGCCGGCAGGACATTTGCTCCTGCGTCTCGCTTTTTTTCATCCCGTGATGGACACCGCGTTTTCCCATTGCCCCCTCAGGCACTACCATGCGCCCTTTCGTGGCTCCAGAGCGCTCGATGAAGACTCCTCGCGTTTCCCTCGATCAGTGGCGGACCCTGCAGGCGGTGGTGGACCACGGCGGCTATGCCCAGGCCGCCGAGGTGCTGCACCGCTCCCAGTCGTCGATCAGCTATACCGTCGCCCGCATGCAGGAGCAGCTCGGCGTGCCGCTGCTGCGCCTGGAGGGCCGTCGCGCCGTGTTGACCGACGCCGGCGCCGTGCTCTTGCGTCGTTCGCGCCGGTTGGTGCAGCAGGCCAGCCAGCTGGAAGAGCTGGCCTACCACATGGAGCAGGGATGGGAGTCCGAGGTGCGCCTGGTGGTGGACGCCGCCTATCCGACTCGCTCGCTGTTGCTGTGCCTGCGCGAATTCATGCCGCAGAGTCGCGGCTGCCGGGTGCGTCTGCGCGAAGAGGTCCTGTCCGGGGTGGAAGAAGCCCTGCTCGATGGCTCGGCGGACCTGGCGATCACCGGCCTGGTGATCGCGGCCCACCTGGGCGCCTCCCTGGGCAATGTCGAGTTCGTCGCGGTCGCCCATCCCGAGCATCCGCTTCATCAATTGCAGCGCACCCTGGTGACCGCTGATCTGGAAGAGCAGCTGCAGATCGTCATTCGTGACAGCGGTCGCGCCCAGCCGCGCGATGCCGGCTGGCTAGCCGCCGAGCAGCGCTGGACGGTAGGCAGCATCAGCACCGCGGCCACCTTCCTGCGTGACGGCCTGGGCTTCGCCTGGCTGCCACGGGATGCCATCCAGACCGACCTCGACGCCGGGCTGCTCAAGCCGCTGCCGCTGGAACAGGGCGCGCACCGCTTCCATCCCTTCCAGCTCTACAAGACCCGCCAGCACGAGCTGGGTCCGGCCTCGCAGATCCTCATGAACCTCCTGCGCAAGCACGCCCTGCCACGCTGACCGTGGCGGGGGGCCAGCCGGGTTGCTATCGTTCGCCAGTCGTCTCCGCCACTCAAGGATCCATCATGTTCAAAGCCCTGCTTGCCGCCTGCGCCCTGTTCGTCGCCTCCACCGCCTGGGCCGCGGACAATCCGCACGTGCTCATCAGCACCAACAAGGGTGACATCGAGGTCGAGCTGGATGCGGCCAAGGCACCGGTCAGTACCGAGAACTTCCTCGCCTATGTCGACAGCGGCTTCTACAAGGGCACCCTGTTTCACCGCGTGATCCCCGGCTTCATGATCCAGGGCGGCGGTTACACCCGCGACATGCAGGAAAAGCGCACCAAGGCACCGATCAAGAACGAAGCCGACAATGGCCTGAAGAACCTGCGCGGCACCCTGGCCATGGCACGTACTTCGGACGTCAACTCCGCCACCAGTCAGTTCTTCATCAACGTCGAGAACAATGCCTTCCTCGACCACGGCTCGCGAGACTTCGGCTACGCGGTATTCGGCAAGGTCGTGCGTGGCATGGAAGTCGTCGACCAGATCGCCGGGGTCCAGACCACCCGCCAGGGCATGCTGCGCGACATTCCTCGTGAACCGGTCATGATTCTCGCTGCCAAACGGCTGTAAGCCGAACCGTCCGACTGGATGATCTGTGCCGATCATCCAGTCCCAACGGCGAGGTCCCCCTTTCGGCGACGCGACACGCTGTCTCCCCTCTACAAGGACCCCGCATGATCTTTCGCCGCTTCGAACGCATCATCGATGCGTTTCGGGATGCTCCCGATGAAATGCCGCCCGCTCGGGTCGGTGCCTTCTACCTGCATTTCCTTAAGCAAGCCTGGCCCGCCTTCGCCCTGCTGCTGGTGGTCGGCCTGATCGGCGCCCTGGTCGAGGTCGCCCTCTTCAACTTCATCGGCCAGATCGTCGACCTGGCGGGCAGCGCGCCCAACAGCACCGTGTTCTTCCAGGAGCATGGCGGCACCCTGATTTGGATGGCCGTGGTCACCCTGGTCATCCGCCCGCTGTTCATCAGCCTGCACGACCTGCTGGTGCACCAGACCATCACCCCCAGCCTCACCACCCTGATCCGCTGGCAGAACCATCGCTATGTGCTCAAGCAAAGCCTGGGCTTCTTCCACAGCGACTTCGCCGGACGCATCTCCAACCGCATCATGCAGACCGGCGTCTCCCTGCGCGATTCGGCGGTGCAGGCGGTGGACGCCATCTGGCACGTGCTGATCTTCGCCGTCACCTCGCTGATCCTGTTCGCCCAGGCCGATGTCTGGCTGATGGTGCCCCTGGTCCTGTGGATCATCGGCTACGTCATCGCCCTCTGGTATTTCGTGCCCCAGACCAAGGAGCGCTCGGCCATCGCCTCGGAATCCCGCTCGCAGCTTTCCGGGCGCATCGTCGACGGCTACACCAACATCTCCACCCTCAAGCTCTTTTCCCATTCGGCCCAGGAGGAGCAATACGCCCGCCAGGCCATGGAAGAGCAGACCGAGAAAGCCGAGAGCGCCGCCCGCCTGATCACCGCCATGGGCGTGACAATCGCCATCCTCAGCGGCTTCCTCATCGCTGGCACCACGGGCCTGGCCCTCTGGCTCTGGCACCAGGGCGTCATCAGCGTCGGCGCCATCGCCCTGGCCACCGGTCTGGTGATCCGCATCAACAGCATGTCCGGCTGGATCATGTGGGTGGTCAACGGCATCTTCGAGAACATCGGCATGGTGCAGGACGGCATGAGCACCATCGCCAAGCCGCGCCAGGTCGGCGACGCCCCGGACGCCAAGCCGCTGCAGGTGACCCGTGGCGCGGTGCTGTTCGAGGACATCGCCTTCCACTACGGCAAGGGGGCGGGCATCATCGAAGGCCTGACCCTGGACGTGGCTCCCGGCGAGAAGATCGGTCTGGTCGGCCCCTCCGGGGCGGGCAAGTCGACGCTGATCAACATCCTGCTACGGCTCTATGACCTGGAAGGCGGTCGTATCCTGGTCGATGGCCAGGACGTCGCCCATGTCACCCAGGAAAGCCTGAGATGCCAGATCGGCGTGGTCACCCAGGATACCTCGCTGCTGCATCGCTCGATCCGCGAGAATCTGCTCTACGGTCGCCCCGAGGCCACCGATGAGGAACTGCACGCCGCGCTGCGCAAGGCCAAGGCCGATGACTTCATCGCGCGCATCACCGATGCCCATGGCCGCACCGGGCTGGATGCCCAGGTGGGTGAACGCGGGGTCAAGCTCTCCGGCGGTCAACGCCAGCGCATCGCCATCGCCCGCACCCTGCTCAAGGACGCACCCATCCTGCTGCTGGACGAAGCTACCTCCGCCCTCGACTCCGAGGTGGAGGCCGCGATCCAGGAGAGCCTGGAAACCCTGATGGAAGGCAAGACGGTGATCGCCATCGCCCACCGGCTGTCGACCATCTCGCGTATGGACCGCCTGGTGGTCATGGAACGCGGCCAGATCGTCGAGATGGGTTCCCATGACGAGCTGATCGCCTACAACGGTCTCTATGCCCGCCTATGGCGCCATCAGACCGGTGGCTTCGTCGGTCACGGCGTACCGGGCAGGCAGCGGGTGCGCAGCAGCTCAAGCTGATGCTCCTGGTCCAGGCCGGGATAGAAGCCCTGGATCTTCTGGAAGCCACCCAGCCAGCTGCGCCGCTCCACCACGCACTCGAACACCGGGCAGGCCGCCTGCCCGGCCTGGCCGCAGTCACGGTAGTAGGTCAGCTGCTGGCTCTTCTGTGCCGTACCCTTGAAAGTACCCGGACGATCCTGCAGCAGATAGAAGTCGATTTCCGCGGCGCTGCGATGATTCTCCCACTGGAACGCCAGAGTACTAGGATAGAAAAGCACCAGCAGGGAGGCCAGCAGCACCCAGAGAATGGCCGCGGTCAGCGGCAAGGGCAATCGCGAGCGAAAGCGGCGTCCGCCGCGAATGATCAGCGCGGTGACCACCGTGACCAGGGCCAGGGCGATGCACAGCGACGGCAAGCCCGTGATGACCTGGCCGGCCACACCGATATCCAGGCCGCTGGGCGATGGCACCGTCCGATAGCCGATCTCCAGCCGCTCCCAGCCCACCCGATTACCGATCAGACCGGCAAGACCGAAGGCGACGGCCAGGCCCACCAGGGCCCAGAAGGTACGAGGATTGGTACTGCGCATGGGCAATCGTCCAGACAAAGACCGGGAGACTGCCTAAGCCCGCCGGCGAAGGCAAATCAGAATTTTGCCCTGCTCCTGTGCTCTATTGAAGGCATCCGCCTGAGGAACCCGTCCATGTCCATCGATCTTGACCGCGCTACCCACATCGTTGAAAAAGCCTTTTTACCGCTGCGCGGCGACGTCCGCGAAGATCCCAGCGACGCCAGCTTTGCCCTGAACGTGACCGACGGCAGCCAGGTACTGGCCTCGATCGCCCACGTCGCGCGCAGTCAATACAGCCATGCCGGACACCTCGCGGCGCTGATCGAACAGACTCGCCTGGAACTGGCACGCGACGGCCACGCCCTCGAACCCTGGTCGATGCCGGGCTAGCAGCCGATCACCGCCGGTGACCGCGAGGTTCGGCAAGGCCGTGTCGAGCTGATAGACTGCCGCCCCGCAGCCGCCACACACCGTGGCCCAACGCGAGTGGTTATCGTGGAAATTTTCAAAGAATTCGTTTTCGAAGCCGCACACTTCCTGCCCAACGTTCCGCCGGGCCACAAGTGCGGGCGTCTCCATGGGCATTCCTTCAAGGTAGGCCTGCATATCGAGGGCGCCGTCGACCCTCATACCGGCTGGGTACGGGATTTCGCCGATATAAAGGCCGCCTTCAAACCCCTGTACGAGCGTCTCGACCACCATTATCTGAATGACATCCCGGGCCTTGAGAACCCGACCAGCGAAGTCCTCGCGCGCTGGATCTGGCAACAGCTCAAGCCGCTCCTGCCCGAGCTCAGCCAGGTTCGCGTCCATGAGACCTGTACCTGTGGCTGCATCTACCGCGGCGACTAATTCGCCTCTCCCATTCAAGGCGGCGATGGTGGCAGTCATTTTTCTGCCATAATTCGCGCCTGCCAACTGTCGACGTATCCCCATGTTCGAACTTTTCAGCGGACTCCACGCCTGGGTCGCCATCAGCCTCGTCTTGGCCCTGGCCTTTGTGCTGGCCTTTGAATTCATCAATGGCTTCCACGACACCGCCAATGCCGTCGCCACGGTGATCTACACCAAGGCGATGCCACCGCACCTCGCAGTGCTCTTCTCTGGCATCTTCAACTTCCTCGGCGTGCTGCTCGGCGGCGTTGGCGTTGCCTATGCCATCGTCCACCTCTTGCCGGTGGAACTGCTGATCAACGTCAACACCGGCCACGGGCTGGCCATGGTGTTCTCCCTGCTCGCCGCGGCCATCACCTGGAACCTGGGCACCTGGTACTTCGGCATCCCCGCCTCCAGTTCCCATACGCTGATCGGTTCCATCCTCGGCGTCGGCGTGACCAACGCCCTGCTGACCGGCATTCCGATGAGCGAAGGCGTCAATTGGCAGAAGGCGATCGACATCGGCCTGTCGCTGATCTTCTCGCCGCTGGCCGGCTTCGCCGTCGCCGGCCTGCTGCTGCTCGCCCTCAAGCGCTGGCGGCCGCTGTCCAAGATGCACAAGACCCCCGAGCAGCGCCGTGAGGTGGACGCCAAGAAGCATCCGCCCTTCTGGAATCGTCTGATGCTGGTTCTCTCGGCCATGGGCATGAGCTTCGTGCATGGCTCCAACGACGGCCAGAAAGGCATTGGCCTGATCATGCTGGTGCTGATCGGCATCGTCCCGGCCAAGTTCGTCCTGGACCTGGACAGCACGACCTACCAGATCGAGCGCACCCGCGACGCCGCCATCCACCTGGGCCAGTTCTACGAGCGCCAGGGCGACAACCTGAAGGACTTCCTCGCCGAAGTGCCCGGCAATCGCGACCTGCCCCAGGAATTCCGTTGCGCCCCGCACATGACCCTGCCCACCCTGCAGGCCCTGCTGGCCGACCTGGAAGGCATCACCGACTACCGCGCCATGAGTGACGATCATCGCCAGCAGGTGCGTCGCTACCTGCTGTGCCTGGACGACACCGCCAAGAAAGTCAGCAAGCTGCCGGTACTGACCGCGCGCGACCGTGACGATCTCAGCCGGCTGCGCAAGGACCTCACCAGCACCACCGAATACGCGCCCTTCTGGGTCATCATCGCCGTCGCCCTGGCCCTGGGCATCGGCACCATGGTCGGCTGGCGTCGCGTGGTACTCACCGTGGGCGAGAAGATCGGCCGCCAGGGCATGACCTATGCGCAGGGCGTCAGCGCCCAGGTGACGGCCGTGGCCGCCATCGGCATGGCCAACGTCTTCGCCCTGCCCGTCTCCACGACCCACGTGCTGTCTTCGGGCGTAGCGGGCACCATGGTCGCCAACCGCAGCGGCCTGCAAGGCAGTACGGTGCGCAACATCCTCATGGCCTGGGTACTCACCCTGCCCGCCTCCATGGCCCTTTCCGCCGGCCTGTTCTGGCTGGCACACCTGTTCCTGTAATCCCTGCCACCCGGGCGATGCTCAGACGTCGCCCGGGCAGGCCCCTCGTCGGGAAAGCCTGAACAGGATAGCTATTGACGTGTCTAGTGAAATGTGTCCAGCAGCGACACTTTTTCCGAGACAGCCGTACGGTGAACGTCAATGACTCCTGCGACCTATATCCTTCTTCTTGTACTTGGCTGGCTGGCCCTGTCGCTAGCCATACTCTGGGCAATGCTGCGTCTGGCGCGCCGCGCTCGCCCTTTGGCGACGCCTTCGACCAGATTGCTACCCAGGGCGACGCCGACCTCCCCCGTGAGCACGCGCAAACACCTGGCGTGCTGATTGGCCGGACGTGACGAGGCCACCTCGACACTCAGGGAGCGCGCGGAAGAAAAGAGAGGATTCTTATCGTTATTTGAAGGGACGTGATTCGAGCGAATCAGGTGAGCAGGGTATTTTCCTGAGCGCTGCGGCTCATCTGCTCGAGGATCTGGTCTTGCTGCTGCGGGGTCAGGGTGTCCCAGCAGTGGTGCTTGATGAACAGCCCGGCGCCAAAGGCGACGTACAACGACAGGGCGACGATGACGAGCGTTTCCAGCCCGACGATAGCCCAGGACCGACTTTTGGACGCATTGTCCTTGGTTTTCATAACGACCTCGTGAAATTTAGAGGGGCAATAGTTTAGTCCCTTAAGCAAGTCCCGTGCAGGGCCAGTCGTCGATTGGTCAACTCCATTGACCTGACTTCGGTACCCAGGGGCTTCTCATCTAGAGGCCTACCCGGGTCGCCAGCACCTCGCCATCGCCAACCTGCGGCGGCACGAATGCACGCCTGTCGCCGCGCTGGTATACTTCCGCGACTGACGGGTCGCTGCGGACCCTGCCGGTTCCGCTGGCTGTATCGGCCGATCCCGCAATTTCCGCAGCGACGCTTTGTCGCATCGCACGTCCATCGCCGCCGCGCCTGTCGCGCGGCCCGATAACGCCTTCTTGGGGCGTCTATCGACTCAAGGGTCGATCCTCGCTCGCCCGGCTTCGCGCCACAGCTGTGATAAAGAGGAGTTAAAGCAAGACATGTCCACCACGTCGAAGATCATCTACACCCTGACCGACGAAGCGCCCGCCCTGGCGACCTATTCGCTGCTCCCCATCGTCGAGGCCATCACCGCCTCCTCCGGCGTCGCCCTCGAAACCCGTGACATCTCCCTTGCCGGCCGCATCATCGCCCTCTTCCCCGAGTACCTGAAGGAAGAGCAGCGTATCTCCGACCACCTCGCCGAACTCGGCGAACTGGCCACCACTCCCGAAGCCAACATCATCAAGCTGCCCAACATCAGCGCCTCGGTTCCGCAGCTCAAGGCCGCGATCAAGG
Organism: Pseudomonas sp. Marseille-Q7302; assembly: GCF_965111925.1. Taxonomy (NCBI): domain Bacteria; kingdom Pseudomonadati; phylum Pseudomonadota; class Gammaproteobacteria; order Pseudomonadales; family Pseudomonadaceae; genus Pseudomonas; species Pseudomonas sp. Marseille-Q7302. Next base: position 2,998,126 of record NZ_CBCOPK010000001.1, read on the forward strand.
AACTGCAGGGCCAAGGTTATGCCCTGCCGGACTATCCGGACGAGCCCAAGGACGACAAGGAAAAGGACGTCAAGGCGCGCTACGACAAGGTCAAGGGCAGCGCCGTGAACCCGGTCCTGCGCGAAGGCAACTCCGACCGCCGCGCACCGTTGTCGGTCAAGAACTACGCCCGCAAGCATCCCCATCGCATGGGTGCCTGGAGCGCCGACTCCAAGTCCCACGTCGCCCACATGGACGCCCATGACTTCTATGGCAGCGAGCGCTCGGCCACCGTCGAGAACGCCGGCAGCCTGAAGATCGAACTGATCGGCAAGGACGGCAGCAGCAAGGTCCTGAAAGAGAAGACCGCGGTCAAGGCCGGCGAGATCGTCGATGCCTCAACCATGAGCCGCAAGGCCCTGCAGAGCTTCATCGCCGCCCAGATCGAAGACGCCAAGGCCAAGGGCGTGCTGTTCTCGGTGCACCTGAAGGCCACCATGATGAAGGTCTCCGACCCCATCATGTTCGGCATCATCGTCGGCGAGTTCTACAAGGACGTGCTGGCCAAGCACGAAACCGCCCTGAAGGAAGCCGGCTTCGACCGCAACAACGGCATCGGCGACCTCTATGCCCGCCTGTCCAGCCTGCCGGAAGCCACCCAGGCCGCCATCAAGGCCGACTTCGACGCCCAGTACGCCGAGCGCCCGGCGCTGGCCATGGTCAATTCCGACAAGGGCATCACCAACCTGCATGTGCCGAGCGACGTCATCGTCGACGCCTCCATGCCGGCCATGATCCGTGACTCCGGCAAGATGTGGAACGCCGAAGGCAACCTGCAGGACACCAAGGCCATCATCCCCGACCGCTGCTATGCCGGCGTCTACCAGGTGGTGATCGAGGACTGCAAGAAGAACGGCGCCTTCAATCCCAGCACCATGGGCAGCGTACCCAACGTTGGCCTGATGGCGCAGAAGGCCGAGGAATACGGTTCCCACGACAAGACCTTCCAGATCCCCACCGACGGTACCGTGCGCGTGACCGACGACCAGGGCAAGGTGGTCTTCGAGCACCCGGTCGAGGCCGGTGACATCTGGCGCATGTGCCAGACCAAAGACGCGCCGATCCAGGACTGGGTCAAGCTCGCCGTCAACCGTGCCCGCGCCAGCGGCACCCCAGCGATCTTCTGGCTGGACCAGAACCGCGCCCACGACGCCCAGGTCATCGCCAAGGTCGAGCGCTACCTCAAGGACCACGACACCAACGGCCTGGACATCCGCGTCCTGTCGCCCGAGGAAGCCACTCGCGTGTCCCTGGAGCGCATCCGCAAGGGCGAGGACACCATCTCGGTGACCGGCAACGTCCTGCGCGACTACCTGACCGACCTCTTCCCCATCATGGAACTGGGTACCAGCGCCAAGATGCTGTCCATCGTCCCGCTGATGAACGGCGGCGGCCTGTTCGAAACCGGTGCCGGCGGCTCCGCGCCCAAGCACGTCCAGCAGTTGGTGCAGGAAAACCACCTGCGCTGGGACTCCCTGGGCGAGTTCCTGGCCCTGGCCGAATCCCTGAACCACCTGGGTGAGACCACCGGTAACGCCAAGGCCAAGATCCTGGCCAAGACCCTGGACCAGGCCAACGGCAAGTTCCTCGACAGCAACAAGTCGCCGTCGCGCAAGACGGGTGAACTGGATAACCGCGGCAGCCACTTCTACCTGGCGCTGTACTGGATCCAGGCCCTGGCCGAGCAGGGCGAAGACGCCCAGCTCAAGGCCCAGTTCGAACCGGTGGCCAAGTCGCTGAGCGCTGACGAGGCCAAGGTGGTCGCCGAGCTGAACGGCGTCCAGGGCCAGGCCGTGGACATCGGTGGCTACTACCACCCAGACCAGGCCAAGACCAGCCAGGCGATGCGTCCGAGCGCCACGCTCAATGCCGCCCTGGCCCAGCTCAAGGGCTAAGATCAGCTCCTGCGTTGACAGCGAACCCCGGCCCCGGCCGGGGTTCGCTGCATTTGGGACCGACAAAGCTTAAGGCGTATACTGCGCGATTACCGATAGCGGAGTCCGAGATGGATTGGCACGCCCACGTCACCGTGGCCACCGTAGTGGAAGACGCCGGCCGCTTCCTGCTGGTCGAGGAAGAGAAACAGGGTCGCCTGGTCCTCAACCAGCCGGCCGGGCATCTGGAACCGGGCGAGAGCCTGATCGAGGCGGCACGCCGCGAGACCCTGGAAGAAACCGCCTGGCAGGTGGAGATCCAGGGCGTGATCGGCATCGGCCTCTATGTCGCGCCGGGCAATGGCGTCACCTACTACCGCACCGCCTTTCATGCCCGGCCCTTGGTCCATAAAAGCGAGCGCGCCCTGGACGCCGACATCACCCGCGCGGTCTGGCTGACGCTCGACGAGATCCGCGCCGAGCAGGCTCGGCTACGCAGCCCCCTGGTACTCGATGCCATCGAAAAGTACCTGGATGGACACCGCTATCCCCTGTCGATGATCGTAGATATGAGAGGTTTTTGAAGTGAACGGCACCCGCGTCATCGTCGGCATGTCCGGCGGAGTGGATTCCTCGGTCTCCGCCCTCTTGCTCAAGGAGCAGGGCTATCAGGTCGAGGGCCTGTTCATGAAGAACTGGGACGAGGATGACGGTACCGAGTACTGTACCGCCAAGGAGGACTTGGCCGACGCCCAGGCGGTCTGCGACCGCATCGGCATCACCCTGCACACGGCCAACTTCGCCGCGGAGTACTGGGACCATGTATTCGAGCACTTCCTCGCTGAATACAAGGCTGGCCGCACGCCCAATCCGGACATCCTCTGCAACCGCGAGATCAAGTTCAAGGCCTTCCTCGACTATGCCCTGGCCCTGGGCGCCGACCTGATCGCCACCGGCCATTATGTGCGCCGTCGCGACGTCGACGGCCAGACCTTGCTCCTCAAGGGCCTGGATGCCAACAAGGACCAGAGCTACTTCCTCCACGCCGTGGGCGGTGAGCAGCTGGCCCGCACCCTCTTCCCGGTGGGCGAACTGGAAAAGCCCGAAGTCCGCGCCATCGCCGAACTGCACGGCCTGGCCACCGCGCGCAAGAAGGACTCCACCGGCATCTGCTTTATCGGCGAACGCCGCTTCAGCGACTTCCTCAAGCAATACCTGCCGGCCCAGCCAGGTGACATCGAGACCACCACCGGCGAGGTCATCGGTCGCCACCACGGCCTGATGTACCACACCATTGGCCAGCGCCAGGGCCTGGGCATTGGCGGCATGAAGGATGCCGGTGACGATCCCTGGTACGTACTGAGCAAGGACCTGACCCGCAACGTCCTGATCGTTGGCCAGGGCAATGCCCACCCCTGGCTGTTCGCCGAGTCCCTGACCGTCAGCGAGATGTTCTGGGTCAACGACCTGGACCTCACCCAGCCGCGCCGTCTCACCGCCAAGGTCCGCTATCGCCAGCAGGATCAGCCCTGCCAGATCGAACGCCAGGGCGCCGGCTACCGGGTGGTCTTCGACGAACCCCAGCGCGCCGTGACCCCGGGTCAATCGGTGGTCTTCTATGATGGCGACGTCTGCCTGGGCGGCGGCGTGATCGAACACTACCAACCCGCCTGCGCCGAGGCGCCCGCCGCATGAACCGTACCCAGGAACAACTCATTGCCCTGGGCGGCGTCTTCCAGGCCGCCCTGCTGGTGGACCAGCTGGCGCGTACCGGGCAAGTCGCGGAAGAACCTCTGGCCTGTCTGCTCGGTAGCCTGCTGGTACGCGATCCGGGCAGCACCCTGGAGGTCTATGGCGGCAGCGTCGCGCCGCTGCGCGAGGGCCTGGGCGCCCTGTCCAGCACCCTGGAGCGCAATCCCAACAGCCTGCAGCGCGAACCCCTGCGCTATGCCCTGGCGATGACCGCCCTGGAGCGCAAGCTGGAGAAGCGTGGCGACCTGCTCGATCTCATCGGTCGCCGCCTCACCCAGATCCAGTCCCAGGTCGAGCACTTCGGCGTGGCCCACGAGAACGTCATCGCCGCCTGCGGCGGCCTCTATGAGGACACCCTGAGCACCTTCAAGCAGCGCATCCAGGTGCACGGCGAAATGCGCTACCTGCAGCAGTCCGCCACCGCCTCGCGGGTGCGCGCCCTGCTGCTGGCCGGCATTCGCTCCGCACGCCTCTGGCGGCAGCTCGGCGGCCACCGCTGGCAGCTGGTGCTCAATCGTCGCAAGCTGCTCGACAACCTCTACCCCTTGCGCAACGTCTGATCCCAGGCCGGCGGCGGTACTACAGCGCCGGCCTTTGCGTGTAGAATTCCGCCCCTTTCTCCCCCGCTACCAAGAGAATGCCCATGCAGCTCTCCTCGCTCACCGCCGTATCGCCCATCGACGGCCGTTACGCCGGCAAGACCGCCGCCCTGCGCCCCATCTTCAGCGAATTTGGCCTGATCCGTTTCCGCGCCCAGGTCGAGGTCCGCTGGCTGCAGCGCCTGGCCGCCCACGCGGGCATTCCCGAGGTCGCACCCTTCTCCGCCGAGGCCAATGCCCTGCTGGACAAGCTGGCCACCGAGTTCAGCGTCGAGCAAGCCCAGCGGGTCAAGGACATCGAGCGCACCACCAACCACGACGTCAAGGCCATCGAGTACCTGCTCAAGGAAGAGGTCGCCGACCTGCCGGAACTGGCTGCGGTGAGTGAATTCATCCACTTCGCCTGCACCTCCGAGGACATCAACAACCTGTCCCATGCGCTGATGCTGCGCGAAGGCCGTGACCAGGTGCTGCTGCCGCTGATGCGCCAGATCGCCGGCGAGATCCGTGCGCTGGCCCATCGCTTCGCCGACGTGCCCATGCTCTCGCGCACCCATGGCCAGCCCGCCTCCCCCACCAGCCTGGGCAAGGAACTGGCCAACGTGGTCTATCGCCTGGAGCGCCAGATCGAGCAGATCGCCGCCGTCCGCCCGCTGGGCAAGATCAACGGCGCCGTGGGCAACTACAACGCCCACCTGTCCGCCTACCCGGACGTCGACTGGGAAGCCAATGCGCGCACCTTCATCGAAGGCGACCTCGGCCTGACTCTGAATCCCTACACCACCCAGATCGAGCCGCACGACTACATCGCCGAGCTGTTCGACGCCATCGCCCGCTTCAACACCATCCTGATCGACTTCGACCGGGACATCTGGGGCTACATCTCCCTCGGCTACTTCAAGCAGAAGACCGTGGCCGGCGAGATCGGCTCCTCGACCATGCCGCACAAGGTCAATCCCATCGACTTCGAGAACTCCGAAGGCAACCTGGGTATCGCCAACGCCATCCTCCAGCACCTGGCCAGCAAGCTGCCGATCTCCCGCTGGCAGCGCGACCTGACCGACTCCACCGTGCTGCGCAACCTGGGCACCGGCCTGGCCCACGGCGTGATCGCCTATGAAGCCACCCTCAAGGGCATCGGCAAGCTGGAACTCAACGCCGCCCGCATCGCCGAAGACCTGGACGCCTGCTGGGAAGTCCTGGCCGAGCCGGTGCAGACCGTGATGCGCCGCTATGGCGTGGCCAACCCCTACGAGAAGCTCAAGGAATTGACCCGCGGCAAGGGCATCAGCGCCAGTGCCCTGCAGGACTTCATCGACGGCCTGGAAATCCCCGAGACTGCCAAGGCCGAGCTGCGCCAACTGACTCCGGCCGGCTATATCGGCAACGCTGCCGAACAGGCCCGTCGGGTCTGAAGATCATCCTTTTTCTACGCCCGGCCTCGCCGGGCGTTTTTCATTGCGCGAGGTGTGCATGAACCCGGATCAACCCCTGCAACTGCTCGGCGGCCTGACCGCCCGTGAATTCCTGCGCGACTATTGGCAGCAGAAACCGCTGCTGATCCGCCAGGCCATCCCGGACTTCCAGAACCCCCTGGAACCCGACGAACTGGCCGGCCTGTCGCTGGAAGAGGAAATCGAATCCCGCCTGATCATCGGCCAGGACCAGACCTGGGAGCTGCGCCGCGGCCCCCTGCCGGAAGATACCTTCGCCGGGCTGCCCGAGCGGGACTGGACCCTGCTGGTGCAGTCGGTCGATCAGTTCGTTCCCGAGGTGGCCGAGGTGCTGGAATCCTTCCGTTTCCTGCCCAGCTGGCGCGTCGACGACGTCATGATCAGCTACGCCGCGCCCGGCGGCGGTGTCGGTCCGCACTACGATCACTATGACGTCTTCCTGCTGCAGGGCCATGGCCGCCGCCGCTGGCGCATCGGCCAGCAATGCACCGCCGACAGCCCGCTGATCGACGGCCTGGAGCTGAAGATCCTCGCCGATTTCCAGCAGACCGACGAATGGGTGCTGGAGCCGGGAGACATGCTCTATCTGCCGCCGGGCCTGGCCCATGACGGCATCGCCGAAGACGAGTGCATGACCTACTCCATCGGCTTCCGCGCCCCCAGTGCCGGCGAGGTGCTTACCCACTTCACCGACTTCCTCGCCCAGTTCATCCCCGAGGACGAGCGCTACAGCGATGCCGGCTGCGCGCCGGCCAGCGAGCACCCCGCCGAGATCCCGCCCGAAGCCATCGAGCGCGTGCGCGGGCTGATGGAGCGCCATCTGAGTGACGATCGTCTGCTGCTGGCCTGGTTCGGCCAGCACATGACCGAGCCGCGCTATCCCGAGCGAGTCGCTGGGGAAAACCTCAGCGCCAAGCAGCTGCGCAAGGAACTCGATGAAGGCGCGCTGCTGATGCGCAACCCCAGTGGCCGCATCGCCTGGAGCCGCCTGGAGGACGAGGTGATGGTCTTTGCCAGCGGCCAGAGCCGCCTGCTGCCCATACGGCTGCAACCGCTGCTCGACCTGCTATGCTCGGCGGACGTCTTGCACGAGGCCAATCTCGCGACCTGGCTGCAGGACGACGATGCCATGCGCCTGATCCGCGAACTGCTCCAGCAGGGCAGCCTGATCTTCGCCGGAGAAGACGACGACGAGTGATAGGGAGCCGCCGTGGACGAGTCCTTTGCCGATCTGACCCTGGGCGCCCTGCCCGAACCCCAGCTCGGCCAGGACCTCGCCCTGCGCCTCGAAGGCCTGGACGCCCTGCGTGAGCACGGTGTCCGCCTCATCGCTCAAGCCAGCCGCCAGTTGTGTATCCAGACCCCTGACCTGGAAGCGCCCTTCTACGACAACTTCGACGTCGAGGCGGCGATCAAGCGCCTGCTGCTGGGCAATCCGCGACATCAGGTACGCATTCTGATCAACGACAGCGCCCTCGCCGTGCGCCAGGGCCATCGCCTCATCGCCCTGGCGCAGCGCCTGACCAGTAACCTGCTGATCCGGCGACCACCAGCCGACCAGCAACCGGAAGGCGCCTGCCTGATCGTCGACGACCAGGCCCTGCTGCGCCGATCGGGCAACGCCCCCAATGGCTTCGTCCGTTATGGCGACCGTGCAGCGGTCAAGGTCCAGCAACAGCGTTTCGATCGCCTCTGGGCCATCAGCCAGCCGGATCAGGAACTACGGAGGATGGTGCTGTGAGACGATTGCTTGGGCTGCTGCTGCTACTGACCGCCACCACCCGGGCCACCCCCAGAACCGAAGTCATCCCGCTGCAGTACCGCACGGCCGAGGACCTCCTGCCCACCCTGCAATCCGTGCTCGGCGGCGAAGGCAAGGTCAACGTCTACGGCAACCAGCTGATCGTCAACGCCGAGCCGGCCAAGCTGACCGAGATCAAGAATCTGCTGACCCAGCTGGATACCCAGCCGCGGCGCCTGCTTATCACCCTGGCGACCCGCGCAGGCAGTTCAGGGGCCAGCCAGGATTATTCCGCAGGCGGCAACGTGCGTTCACCCCAGGTGCGCATCATCGAGGACAGCACCGACCGGCACGAGGATGGCGCCCAACGCGTTCAGGTCACCGAGGGCTACCCTGCCTTCATTCGCTTCGGCGAAGACGTCCCCGTGACCACCTACCAGACCTCGCCCTATGGCCAGAGCTATGCCCAGACCGACTATCGCCGCCTCGAACGCGGCTTCCAGGTCACCGCCCGTCTGAGCGGCAATCTGGTGCATCTGGACATAAACAGCGTCGACGACCGCGCGGCTGCCCACCATCCGGGCACGTTACAGACCCAGAGCGCCGCGACCCGGATCAGTGGCCCCCTGGGGCAGTGGCTTGACCTGGGAGGATTTCGTCAACAGATCGAAGGCGACCAGAGTGGTCTCACCCGCTACTACTCGACCGAGGGTCGTGACGACCGTCAGTTGAGCATTCGCGCCGATCTCATCGACTGACCAACCGGCTAACGGGAGAACTCTCGCGGCGCCTGGCAATCTAGGTTTCACCAGACAATGAAAAGTTATTTGAGAATAATTCTTATATTCATTCTCAAATAACTTTGAAGTTCTGTTTAGTTTGATTCAAAGCAGTCCAATAGAATCTTTTTAAGCCAATAAATTTACAGAATGAATCGATAGAGCATAAAATCCGTCTGTCTTGCGACACCGTGTCGCACTGATAGCGCCTGATACCCATAATTAAGGATTCAAAGCATGTCTGAGCCGATCAGCCTACTGACCCACAACTGGAGCTTCGCGGTATTCCTCCTGGGCGTGGTCGGTCTGATCGCCTTCATGCTTGGAGTCTCGAGCCTCCTCGGCAGCAAAGCCGTAGGTCGTAGCAAGAACGATCCCTTCGAGTCCGGCATCGTCCCCACCGGGGGTGCCCGTCTCCGTCTCTCTGCCAAGTTCTACCTGGTCGCGATGCTCTTCGTGATCTTCGATGTCGAAGCCCTCTTTCTCTTCGCCTGGTCGGTCTCCATCCGTGAATCGGGATGGGCCGGCTTCGTGGAAGCCTCCATTTTCATAGCAATTCTGTTGGCGGGTCTTGTCTACCTGTGGCGAATCGGAGCGCTCGATTGGGCGCCTGCGAGCCGTCGTGAGCGACAGGCGAAGTCGAAACAATGAGGCTTTGGCAATGCAATACAATCTCACCCGGATCGATCCCGATGCGGCAGTAGACCGCTATCCGGCCGGCCAACGGGAAACCGTTGCCGACCCTATGGAAAGTCAGGTCAACCGCAGCATCTTCATGGGCAAACTTGAAGATGTCCTGCGGGGCGCAGTCAATTGGGGACGCAAGAATTCCCTCTGGCCGTACAACTTCGGCCTGTCCTGCTGCTACGTGGAAATGACCACCGCCTTCACGGCGCCCCATGACATAGCTCGCTTCGGCGCCGAAGTCATCCGGGCATCGCCACGTCAGGCGGACTTCATGGTCATCGCCGGCACCCCCTTCATGAAGATGGCTCCGGTCATCCAGCGCCTGTACGAGCAGATGCTGGAACCCAAGTGGGTGATCTCCATGGGTGCCTGCGCCAACTCCGGCGGTATGTACGACATCTACTCGGTCGTTCAGGGCGTGGACAAGTTCCTGCCCGTCGACGTCTATGTGCCCGGCTGCCCGCCTCGCCCCGAAGCCTTCCTGCAGGGTTTGATGCTCCTGCAGGACTCCATCGGTGAAGAGCGCCGCCCCCTTTCCTGGGTGGTGGGCGATCAGGGCATCTACCGCGCCGAAATGCCTTCGCAGCGCGAGCAGAACCGCGAGCGCCGCATCCAGGTCACCAACCTGCGCAGCCCAGACGAAGTGTAAGTCCCCTCCGGGACTTGCATGCTGACGACGATCGATAGCGACGGAACATCATGACCGCAGACACCGCTCTGTCCGCCTCTGCGCTCGCCCCTGCCGGCGATGCGTCGGTGGTTGGCGAACTCCAGGGCCAATTCGGCGCAGACGCCCTGACCCTGCAAGACACCCGTACCGGCATGCCGGTGATCTGGGTGGCGCGCGAAAAAATCATCGAAGTGTTGCGCTTCCTGCGCAACCTGCCCCGCCCCTACGTCATGCTCTATGACCTGCATGGTGTGGACGAGCGCCTGCGGACTCACCGCCGCGGCCTGCCCAACGCGGACTTCACCGTTTTCTACCACCTGCTGTCCATCGACCGTAACAGCGATGTGATGCTCAAGGTGGCGCTTTCGGCGAACGACCTCCGCCTGCCGACCGCGACCGGCATCTTCCCCAATGCCAACTGGTACGAGCGGGAAGTGCTCGACATGTACGGCATCCACTTCGATGGCCACCCGCTGCCCAAGCGCATGCTGATGGCTGACAACTGGCAGGGGCACCCGCTGCGCAAGGACTATCCGGCGCGGGCCACCGAGTTCGATCCCTATGCGCTGAACGCCGCCAAGCAGGATCTCGAACAGGAAACCCTGAGATTCAAGCCCGAAGAGTGGGGCATGAAGGAACATGCGGAAAATTCCGACTTCATGTTCCTCAACCTGGGCCCGAACCACCCTTCGGCCCACGGTGCCTTCCGCATCATCCTGCAGCTGGACGGCGAAGAGATCGTCGACTGCGTGCCCGAGATCGGCTACCACCACCGTGGCGCCGAGAAGATGGCCGAGCGCCAGTCCTGGCACAGCTACATCCCCTACACCGACCGGATCGACTACCTGGGCGGGGTGATGAACAACCTGCCCTACGTCCTCTCGGTGGAAAAGCTCGCCGGCATCAAGGTGCCCTCGCGCGTCGAATTCATCCGCGTGATGATGGCCGAGTTCTTCCGCATCAACAGCCACCTGCTGTACCTGGGCACCTATATCCAGGACGTCGGCGCCATGACCCCGGTGTTCTTTACCTTCACCGATCGTCAGCGTGCCTACAAGGTCATCGAGGCCATCACCGGCTTCCGCATGCACCCGGCCTGGTTCCGTATCGGCGGCGTCGCCCATGACCTGCCGCGCGGCTGGGACAAGCTGGTCCGCGAATTCCTCGACTGGATGCCCAAGCGCCTGGACGAGTACGAAAAGGCCGCGATGAAGAACAGCATCCTCATCGGCCGGACCAAGAACGTTGCCGTCTACAACACCAAGGAAGCCCTGGAATGGGGTGTCACAGGTCCCAACCTGCGTGCCACGGGTCTCGATTTCGACCTGCGCAAGGCTCGTCCCTATTCCGGTTACGAGAACTTCGAGTTCGAAGTACCCATCGCCCACAACGGCGACTGCTACGACCGCGGCATGCTGCGCGTCGAGGAGATGCGCCAGAGCCTGCGCATCATCGAGCAGTGCCTGCAGCACATGCCCGAAGGCCCGTACAAGGCGGATCACCCGCTCACTACGCCGCCGCCCAAGGAGCGCACCCTGCAGCACATCGAGACCCTGATCACCCACTTCCTGCAAGTGTCCTGGGGTCCGGTGATGCCGGCGGGCGAAGCCTTCCAGATGATCGAGGCGACCAAGGGCGCCAATAGCTATTACCTGACGAGCGATGGCAGCACCATGAGCTACCGCACCCGCATCCGGACGCCGAGCTTCCCGCATCTGCAGCAGATCCCGGCCGTCATCCGCGGCAGCATGGTGTCCGACCTGATTGCCTACCTGGGCAGTATCGACTTCGTCATGGCCGACGTGGACCGCTGAGCATGAGCACCGAAACCCTGATCCAAACCGACCGTTTCGTCCTGAGCGACTCCGAGCGCTCGGCCATCGAGCATGAAATGCATCACTACGAGGACCCGCGCGCGGCGTCCATCGAAGCCCTGAAGATCGTCCAGAAGGAACGTGGCTGGGTGCCAGACGGTGCCATCTACGCCATCGGCGAGGTGCTGGGCATCCCGGCCAGCGATGTCGAGGGCGTGGCGACCTTCTACAGCCAGATCTTTCGCGTGCCGGTCGGTCGCCACATCATCCGCGTGTGCGACAGCATGACCTGCTACATCGGCGGCCACGAATCCGTGGTGGGCGAGATCCAGCGGCAGCTGGGCATCGGCCTGGGCCAGACCACCACCGACAGCCGCTTCACCCTGCTGCCGGTCTGCTGCCTGGGCAATTGCGACAAGGCCCCGGCGCTGATGATCGACGACGATACCCATGGCGATGTCCAACCTGCGGGCGTGGCCAAACTGCTGGAGGGATACGCATGAGACTGACCTCCTTCGGGCCTGCCAACAGCATTGCCCGTACCCCCGAGACCCATCCCCTGACCTGGCGCCTGCGTGAAGACGGCGCCCCGGTCTGGCTGGAGGAGTACCAGGCGAAGGAAGGCTACGCCGCGGCGCGCAAGGCGCTGACCGAGCTGGCGCCGGATGCCATCGTCCAGGAAGTCAAGGACTCCGGCCTCAAGGGCCGCGGCGGTGCGGGCTTCCCCACCGGCGTGAAGTGGGGTCTGATGCCCAAGGACGAATCCCTCGATATCCGCTACCTGCTGTGCAACGCGGACGAGATGGAGCCCAATACCTGGAAGGACCGCCTGCTCATGGAGCAGCTTCCGCACCTGCTGGTAGAAGGCATGCTGATCAGCGCCCGGGCGCTCAAGGCCTATCGCGGTTACATCTTCCTGCGTGGCGAGTACGTCGACGCCGCCGCCAACCTGCGGCGCGCGGTGGAAGAAGCCAAGGCAGCTGGCCTGCTCGGCAAGAACATCCTCGGTAGCGGCTTCGATTTCGAACTGTTCGTCCACACCGGCGCCGGTCGCTACATCTGTGGCGAAGAGACCGCCCTGATCAACTCCCTGGAAGGCCGCCGCGCCAACCCGCGTTCCAAGCCGCCCTTCCCCGCCGCCGTCGGCGTCTGGGGCAAGCCCACCTGCGTCAACAACGTCGAGACCCTGTGCAACGTGCCGGGCATCGTCGCCGGTGGCGTGGACTGGTACAAGAGCCTGGCACGCGCCGGCAGCGAAGACATGGGCACCAAGCTCATGGGCTTCTCCGGCAAGGTGAAGAATCCCGGCGTCTGGGAACTGCCCTTCGGCGTTACCGCCCAGGAACTGTTCGAGGACTATGCCGGCGGCATGCGCGATGGCTTCACGCTCAAGTGCTGGCAGCCTGGTGGCGCCGGTACCGGCTTCCTGCTGCCCGAGCACCTCTCGGCACAGATGTACGCCGGTGGCATCGCCAAGGTCGGCACCCGTATGGGTACCGGTCTGGCCCTCGCGGTCGACGACAGCGTCAACATGGTCTCGCTACTGCGCAACATGGAAGAGTTCTTCGCCCGTGAATCCTGCGGCTGGTGCACGCCGTGCCGCGACGGCCTGCCCTGGAGCGTCAAGCTCCTGCGCAGTCTGGAGAAAGGCGAAGGCCAGCAAGGCGACCTCGATACCCTGCTGCAGCTGGTCAACTTCCTCGGCCCAGGCAAGACCTTCTGCGCCCACGCACCGGGCGCTGTCGAGCCCCTGGGTAGTGCCATCAAGTATTTCCGCGAGGAGTTCGAGGCCGGTGTGCGCAAGACGCCCAGCGAACCTCGTCCGACTGCTTCCGCGACCGTGATCTGAGGTTTGGCCCCTCCTGGGGGCCGAACCTATCGCTTTCTGGCCGGGCCCGACCCGGCCGGCGCTGCCACTGGCGACCGCCAGGGCGGCGCGAACGTTTTCCCATTAGCCAGACCCGCCCTGCGCGGGTGAGAAGAAAACCCTATGGCCACTATCCATGTAGACGGCAAGACGTACGAGGTCGACGGGGCGGACAACCTCCTCGAAGCCTGCCTGTCCCTGGGGCTCGACATCCCCTATTTCTGCTGGCACCCGGCGCTGGGCAGCGTCGGCGCCTGCCGCCAGTGCGCGGTGAAGCAGTTCGCCGACGAGAATGACACCCGCGGGCGCCTGGTCATGTCCTGCATGACCCCGTCCAGCGACAAGACCTACATCTCCATCGAAGACGCCGAAGCCAAGGAATTCCGCAGCTCCGTCATCGAATGGCTGATGACCAACCATCCCCACGACTGTCCGGTCTGCGAAGAAGGCGGCCACTGCCACCTGCAGGACATGACGGTGATGACCGGTCACAACAAGCGTCGTTATCGCTTCACCAAGCGTACCCACCAGAATCAGGACCTCGGCCCGTTCGTCGCTCACGAGATGAACCGCTGCATCGCCTGCTATCGCTGCGTGCGCTACTACAAGGACTACGCCGGCGGTACCGATCTGGGCGTCTACGGTGCCCACGACAACGTCTATTTCGGCCGCGTCGAAGATGGTGCCCTGGAGAGCGAATTCTCCGGCAACCTGACCGAGGTATGCCCCACCGGGGTGTTCACCGACAAGACCCACTCCGAGCGCTACAACCGCAAGTGGGACATGCAGTTCGCCCCGAGCATCTGCCATGGCTGCTCTTCGGGCTGCAACATCAGCCCCGGCGAGCGCTATGGCGAACTGCGCCGCATCGAGAACCGCTTCAACGGTTCGGTGAACCAGTACTTCCTCTGCGACCGTGGCCGCTTCGGCTATGGCTATGTCAATCGCAAGGATCGTCCACGCCAGGCGTTGCTGAAAGACGGCAGCCTGGAGACCGGCATCGACGCCGCCCTGGATCGCGCCGCCCTGCTGCTGCGTGACAAGAAGGTGATTGGTATCGGTTCCCCACGCGCCAGCCTGGAAGGCAACCACGCCCTGCGCGAGCTGGTTGGCGCCGAGAACTTCTACAGCGGCATGAGCGCCCGTGACCTGGCCAACGTGCGCCTGGTCCTGCAGGTGCTCAAGGACAGCCCGCTGCCCGTCCCGACCCTGCGTGCGATGGAAAAGCACGATGCCGTCTTCGTGCTTGGCGAAGACCTGACCCAGACCGCGGCCCGCCTGGCGCTGTCCCTGCGTCAGTCCGTCAAGGGCAAGCCCGAAGCCATGGCCGCCGCGCAGAAAATCCAGCCCTGGCTGAATGCTGCCGTGCAGAACATCGGCCAGAGCGAACGCAATCCGCTGTTCATCGCCAGCGTCGCCGCCACTCGCCTGGACGACGTCGCCGACGCCCGCCTGCACGGTTCGCCACTGGAACTGGCTCGTTTCGGCCATGCCGTGGCCCATGCCATCGACGCCAGCGCCCCCGCGGTCGAAGGTCTGAGCAGTGAAGTGGCCGAGCAGGCCCGCCTGCTCGCCGAAACCCTTCTGGCCGCCGAACGGCCGCTGGTGGTGTCCGGTACCTCCCTGGGTGAACCGGCGCTGATCGAAGCCGCCGCCAACCTGGCCAAGGCCCTGGCCGCCAAGGGCAAGGCCGGCTCCCTGAGTCTGGTGGTGCCCGAAGCCAACAGCCTGGGCCTGGCGCTCTATGGTGGCGAGTCCGTCGAAGACGCCTTCGCGGCCCTGGAAAACGGTCAGGCCGATGCCCTGGTGGTGCTGGAGAACGACCTCTATCGCCGCGCCCCTGCCCAGCAGGTGGATCAGGCCCTGGCCCGCGCCCAGGTACTGGTGGTGCTGGACCACCAGCGTACCGCCACCGCCCAGCGCGCCGACCTGGTGCTGCCGGCGGCGAGCTTCGCCGAAGGCGACGGTACCCTGGTCAGCCAGGAAGGTCGCGCCCAGCGCTTCTTCCAGGTCTATGAGCCGAGCTACTACGATCCCTCCAGCCTGGTCCGCGAGGGCTGGCGCTGGCTGCACGCCCTGCGCAACACCCTGGACAACCGCCCGGTGGACTGGACCCAGCTGGACCATGTCACCGATGCCGTGGCCACCGCCGCACCGCAGCTGGACGGCATCCGCGACGCCGCGCCCAACGCCAGCTTCCGGGTGAAGGGCCTCAAGCTCGCCCGCGAACCGCATCGCTACAGTGGCCGTACTTCCATGCGTGCCAACCTCAGCGTGCACGAACCCCGCGCGCCCCAGGACGCCGATACCGCCTTCGCCTTCTCCATGGAAGGCTATGCCGGCAGCGCCGAGCCGCGTCAGCAGATTCCCTTCGCCTGGTCCCCGGGCTGGAACTCGCCCCAGGCCTGGAACAAGTTCCAGGACGAGGTCGGTGGTCACCTGCGCGCTGGCGATCCGGGCGTACGCCTGATCGAAACCCAGGGCGATCGCCTGAGCTGGTTCACCGCGCCGGCCGCGGCCATCCGCAGCGCCGAGTCGGGCTTCCAGGCCGTGCCGCTGTACCACCTGTTCGGCAGCGAAGAGACCTCTTCCCGCGCCGAGCCGGTTCGTGAGCGCATCCCGGCCGCCTACGTGGCCCTGGCCAAGGCCGATGCCGATCGCCTGGGCGTCAACGAGGGCGCCCTGCTGCGCCTGCAGGTCGCCGGTCAGGAACTGCGCCTGCCGCTGCAGATCAAGGCCGAGCTGTCGGCGGGTCTGGTCGGTCTGCCCGCCGGCTTCGAAGGGATTCCGGTGGACTTCGCCGGCCTCACCGTGGAAGGACTGCAGGAGGCCGCGGCATGACCTGGCTCACCCCCACCCTCATCGCCGTCGTCATCGGCATCGTCAAGGCCATCGTCATCCTGCTGGCAGTGGTCATCTGCGGTGCGCTGCTGAGCTTCGTCGAGCGCCGTCTGCTGGGTCTCTGGCAGGACCGCCACGGTCCCAACCGGGTCGGTCCCTTCGGCGCCTTCCAGCTGGGCGCCGACATGCTGAAGATGTTCTTCAAGGAGGACTGGACGCCCCCGTTCGCCGACAAGATGATCTTCAGCCTGGCGCCGGTGATCGCCATGGGCTCGCTGCTGGTGGCCTTCTCGGTCATCCCGATCACCCCCACCTGGGGCGTGGCGGACCTGAACGTCGGCCTGCTGTTCTTCTTCGCCATGGCGGGCGTCAACGTCTATGCGGTGCTCTTCGCCGGCTGGGCGAGCAACAACAAGTTCTCCCTGCTGGGCGCCATGCGCGCCTCGGCCCAGACCCTCTCCTACGAGGTGTTCATGGGTCTGTCGGTGATGGGCATCGTGGCGGTAACCGGCTCCTTCAACATGAGGGATATCGTCGAGGCGCAGCACCAAGGCTGGTGGTTCATCATTCCCCAGTTCTTCGGCTTCTGCACCTTCTTCATCGCCGGTATCGCCGTGACCCACCGCCATCCCTTCGATCAGCCGGAAGCCGAGCAGGAGCTCGCGGACGGTTACCACATCGAATACGCAGGCATGAAGTGGGGCATGTTCTTCGTCGGCGAGTACATCGGCATCGTGCTGATCTCGGCGCTGCTGGTAACCCTGTTCTTTGGCGGCTGGCACGGTCCCTTCCTGGACATCCTGCCCTGGCTGTCCTTTGTCTGGTTCGCCCTGAAGACCGCCTTCTTCATCATGATCTTCATCCTGCTGCGCGCGTCCATTCCGCGTCCGCGCTACGACCAGGTAATGGCCTTCAGCTGGAAGTTCTGCCTGCCCCTGACCCTGATCAACCTGCTGGTGACCGGCGCCGTGGTGCTTTACACCGCCACGCCGGCCATCGGCCAGTGAGGTATCCGTCATGATCAAGGAAATCCTGCACGTCCTGCATGGCACCTACACCCAGTTGCGCAGCATCGTGATGGTCTTCGGCCACGCCTTCCGCAAGCGCGACACCCTGCAATACCCCGAGGAACCCGTGTACCTGCCGCCGCGCTATCGCGGCCGCATCGTGCTCACCCGTGACCCCGATGGCCAGGAGCGCTGCGTGGCGTGCAACCTGTGCGCCGTGGCCTGCCCGGTCGGCTGCATCTCGCTGCAGAAGACCGAAGCCGAAGACGGTCGCTGGTACCCGGAGTTCTTCCGCATCAACTTCTCGCGCTGCATCTTCTGCGGCATGTGCGAGGAGGCCTGCCCCACCACCGCCATCCAGCTGACCCCGGACTTCGAGATGTCCGAGTTCAAGCGCCAGGAGCTGGTGTATGAGAAGCAGGACCTGCTGATCTCGGGTCCGGGCAAGTATCCGGAGTACAACTTCTACCGCGTGGCCGGCATGGCCATCGCGGGCAAGCCCAAGGGTGCCGCGCAGAGCGAGGCAGAGCCGATCAACGTGAAGAGCCTGCTGCCCTAAGGAGCTGTCGTGGAATTTGCCTTCTATTTCTCTGCCGGGGTGGCCGTCTTGGCCACCTTCCGGGTGATCACCAACACCAATCCGGTGCATGCCCTGCTGTACCTGATCATCTCGCTGCTGGCCGTTTCCATGGTGTTCTTCGCCCTGGGCGCGCCCTTCGCCGGCGCCCTGGAGATCATCGTCTACGCGGGCGCCATCATGGTGCTGTTCGTCTTCGTGGTGATGATGCTCAACCTTGGGCCCGTCATCTCCGACCAGGAACGCAAGTGGCTGACCCCCAAGGTCTGGATCGGTCCTTCGATCCTTGCCGGTGCACTGCTGGTGGAGCTGCTGGTGGTGCTGTCGCGCACCCCGGGCGGCGCCGCCATCGGCCACACTTCGGTAGATGCCAAGGCCGTGGGCGTCAGCCTGTTCGGACCCTATCTGCTGGCGGTCGAACTGGCCTCCATGCTGCTCTTGGGTGCCCTGGTCGCGGCCTACCACCTGGGTCGCAGCGACGTCAAAGACGGGATCGGCGAGTGAGTCGCCAAGGACTGGAGAACAGCCAATGAACGCCATACCTCTGGAACACGGACTGGCCCTCGCCGGCGCCCTGTTCGCCCTTGGCCTGGTGGGCCTGATGGTCCGCCGCAATATCCTCTTCGTGCTCATGAGTCTGGAAATCATGATGAACGCCGCCGCCCTGGCCTTCGTGGTCGCGGGTAGCCGTTGGGGCGCTCCCGACGGCCAGGTGATGTTCATCCTGGTGCTGAGCCTGGCCGCCGCCGAGGCCAGTATCGGCCTGGCGATCCTGCTGCAGCTCTATCGCCGCTTCCACACCCTCGACGTCGATGCCGCCAGCGAGATGCACGGATGAACCTGCTACCCCTCACCTTCGCCTTTCCCCTGGTCGGCTACTTCCTGCTGGCCTTCTCCCGCGGTCGGCTGTCGGAGAATCTCTCCGCGCTGATTGGCGTGGGTTCGGTGGGCCTGGCGGCGCTGGTCGCCGCCTGGGTCGGCTGGAACTTCCACGTCGCGCCGCCCGCCGACGGCCACCTGACCCTCGTCCTCTGGCAGTGGATGAACGTGGAGGGCTTCGCGCCCAACATGGCTCTCTACCTGGACGGCCTGTCGCTGACCATGCTTGGCGTGGTCACTGGCGTCGGCTTCCTGATCCACCTGTTCGCCTCGTGGTACATGCGTGGTGAAGAGGGCTACTCGCGCTTCTTCGCCTACACCAACCTGTTCATCTTCAGCATGTTGCTGCTGGTCCTCGGCGACAACCTGCTGCTGCTGTACTTCGGTTGGGAAGGCGTGGGCCTGTGCAGCTACCTGCTGATCGGCTTCTACTACAGCGAGCGCGCCAACGGCAACGCCGCGCTGAAGGCCTTCATCGTCACCCGCGTCGGTGACGTCTTCATGGCCTTCGGTCTGTTCATCCTGTTCATGACCCTGGGCACCCTGGACATCCAGGAGCTGCTGCAGAAGGCGCCCGACGTCTTCGCCAGCGGTGATCCGCTGATCGTGCTGGCCACCCTGGCCCTGCTCGGCGGCGCCGTCGGCAAATCGGCCCAGCTGCCGCTGCAGACCTGGTTGGCGGACGCCATGGCTGGTCCCACTCCGGTTTCGGCGCTGATCCACGCCGCGACCATGGTGACCGCGGGCGTTTACCTGATCGCCCGGACCCACGGCCTGTTCCTGCTGGCGCCGGAGATCCTCCACCTGGTCGGTATCGTCGGTGCCGTGACCCTGGTACTGGCGGGCTTCGCCGCTCTGGTGCAGACCGACATCAAGCGCATCCTGGCCTACTCCACCATGAGCCAGATCGGCTACATGTTCCTGGCCCTGGGCGTGGGTGCCTGGCAACCGGCAATCTTCCACCTGATGATCCACGCCTTCTTCAAGGCGCTGCTGTTCCTCGCCTCGGGCTCGGTGATCCTGGCCTGCCACCACGAGCAGAACATCTTCAAGATGGGCGGCCTGTGGAAGAAGATCCCCCTGGCCTATGCCAGCTTCGTGGTGGGTGGCTCGGCGCTGGCGGCATTGCCGCTGGTGACCGCCGGCTTCTACTCCAAGGACGAGATCCTCTGGGAAGCCCTCGCCAGCGGTCATACCTACCTGCTCTACGCAGGCCTGGCCGGTGCCTTCCTGACCTCGATCTACACCTTCCGCCTGATCTTCATCACCTTCCATGGCGAGGCGCATACCGAGGCCCATGCCGGCCACGGCATCGCCCACAACCTGCCGCTGGCGGTACTGCTGGTGCTCTCGACCTTCGTCGGCGCGCTGATCGTGCCACCCCTGGCAGGTGTGCTGCCGGAATCGATCGGGCATGCCGGTGGTGAAGCCAAGCATTCCCTGGAGATCACTTCGGGAGCCATCGCCATCGCCGGTATCCTGCTGGCCGCCCTGCTCTTCCTTGGCAAGCGTTCCTTCGTGACCGCCCTGGCCAAGAGCGCGCCGGGTCGCTTCTTCGGGACCTGGTGGTATCACGCCTGGGGCTTCGACTGGCTGTACGACCTGATTTTCGTCAAGCCGTACCTGCTGCTGGCCCGCCTGCTGCGCCGTGATCCCTTCGACCAGGCCATTGGCCTGATTCCGATGGTGGCTCGCGGTGGCAACCTGGCACTGAGCATCACCGAGAACGGCCGTCTGCGCTGGTACGCGGCTTCCATCGTGGGAGGCGCCGTGCTGTTGCTCGGCGCGCTGCTGCTGGCCTGACCCCCTGACTAAGGATAAGTACACGTCATGCTTCTGCCCTGGCTAATCCTGATCCCCTTCATCGGCGGCCTGCTCTGCTTCCTCACGGAAAAGACCGGCCCGCTGGTGCCCCGCTGGATCGCCCTGTTCACCATGCTGCTGGAGCTGGTACTCGGCCTGTGGCTGTGGGCCCATGGCGACTACAGCCTGGCTCCCGCCCCTGGCGCCGAAACCGCCTGGACCGCGGAATTCCAGATGAGCTGGATTCCGCGCTTCGGCATCAGCCTGCACTTCGGTCTCGATGGCCTGTCGCTGCTGATGATCCTGCTCACCGGCCTGCTCGGTGTGCTGGCGGTAACCTGCTCCTGGCGCGAAGTGCAGCGCCACGTCGGCTTCTTCCACCTCAACCTGCTATGGATCATCGGCGGCGTGGTGGGGGTGTTCCTGGCGCTGGACCTGTTCCTGTTCTTCTTCTTCTGGGAGATGATGCTGGTGCCGATGTACTTCCTGATCGCGCTGTGGGGCCATAGCTCCGCGGACGGCAAGAAGAGCCGCATCACCGCCGCCACCAAGTTCTTCATCTTTACCCAGGCCAGCGGTCTGATCATGCTGGTGGCGATCGTTGCCCTGGTACTGGTGAACTACGGTGCCACCGGCGTCCTGACCTTCGACTACGAAGACCTGCTGCAACTGCAGCTGGATCCCAAGCTGGAGTACCTGCTGATGCTGGGCTTCTTCATCGCCTTCGCGGTGAAGCTGCCGGTGGTGCCGCTGCACTCCTGGCTGCCCGATGCCCACGCCCAGGCGCCGACCGCCGGTTCCGTCGACCTGGCCGGTATCCTGCTCAAGACCGCCGCCTATGGCCTGCTGCGCTTCGCCATCCCGCTGTTCCCCAACGCCTCGGCGGAATTCGCGCCGATCGCCATGTGGCTGGGCATCATTGGCATCTTCTACGGCGCCATCCTGTCGTTCGCCCAGACCGACATCAAGCGCCTGGTGGCCTACTCCAGCGTCTCGCACATGGGCTTCGTGCTGATCGGCATCTACTCCGGCAGCCCCCAGGCGCTGCAGGGCGTGGTGGTACAGATGATCGCCCACGGCCTCTCCGCCGCCGGTCTGTTCATCCTCTGCGGCCAGCTCTACGAGCGCATGCATACCCGTGACATGCGCGAGATGGGCGGTCTCTGGGCACGCCTGCCCTACCTGCCGGCCTTGAGTCTGTTCTTCGCCTCGGCATCCCTGGGCCTGCCAGGCACCGGCAACTTCGTCGGTGAATTCCTGATCCTGCTGGGCGCCTTCCCGGTCGTGCCGATGATCACCGTCATCGCCACCTTCGGCCTGGTGTTCGCCTCGGTCTATTCGCTGATCATGATCCACCGCGCCTACTTCGGTCCGGCCAAGGCCGAAGGCGCGCTACCGGGTCTGAACGCACGGGAACTGTCGATGCTGCTGTTGCTTGGCGTGCTGCTGGTGCTGCTCGGCGTCTACCCGCAGCCGGTGCTGGATACCTCGGCCGCGAGCATGGCCGGTGTTCAGCAGTGGCTCGGCGAAGCCTTCTCCTCTCTCGTTTCCGCCCGGTAAGAGCGCCATGACCTTTACCTACGAACACTTCATCGCCCTCCTGCCGATCATCATCACCGGCCTCACCGCCGTGGTGGTGATGCTGGGCATCGCCTGGCGGCGGGATCACACCATCATTCCCACCCTGGGCGTGATCGGTCTCAACCTGGCCCTGCTGTCCTGCATCCCGGCCCTCGGCGTCGGCGCCATCGACGTCACCCCGCTGCTGCGCATCGACGGCTTCAGCTGCTTCTACATGGCACTGATCCTGATCGCCACCCTGGCCTGCATGACCCTGTCGCATGCCTACATGGAAGGCTATCCGGGCAACCGTGAAGAGCTGTACCTGCTGCTGCTGATCTCCGCCACCGGTGGTCTGGTGCTGGTGGCGGCGCAAAACGTCGCTGGCCTGTTCATCGGCCTGGAACTGCTGTCGGTGCCGGTCTACGGCCTGGTGGCCTACAGCTACTTCAACCGCCGCTCCCTGGAAGCCGGCATGAAGTACCTGGTGCTGTCCGCCGCCGGCTCGGCCATCCTGCTGTTCGGCATGGCCCTGCTCTATGCCCAGTCCGGTAGCCTGAACTTCGCCGACATCGGCATGCAGATGGACGCCCCGGCCAGCACCGGCCTGCTGATGGAAATCGGCCTCGGCATGCTGATCGTCGGCCTCGGCTTCAAGCTGTCCCTGGTACCCTTCCACCTGTGGACCCCGGACGTGTACGAAGGCTCGCCGGCTCCGGTTGGCGCCTTCCTGGCCACCGCCAGCAAGGTCGCTGTCTTCGCCGTGCTGGTGCGGGTGTTCCAGACCATGCCCATGGCCAGCGATGACGGCTGGCTGCACGATGCCATCGCCTTCATCGCCATCGCCTCCATGCTGGTGGGCAACCTGCTGGCGCTGATGCAGAGCAACCTCAAGCGCCTGCTGGGTTATTCCTCCATCTCCCACTTCGGCTACCTGCTGGTGGCGGTGGCGTCGGGCGAAGGCCTGTCGATGGAAGCCGTGGCGGTCTATCTGGTGACCTATGTCTTCACCAGCCTGGGTGCCTTCGGCGTGATTACCCTGATGTCCAGCCCGAGCAACGGCCAGCGTGATGCCGATGCGCTGTTCGAGTACCGCGGCCTGTTCTGGCGCCGTCCGTACCTGACCGCAGCGCTGACGGTGATGATGCTGTCCCTGGCCGGCATCCCCCTCACCGCCGGTTTCATCGGCAAGTTCTACGTCATTACCGTGGGCGTGGAAGCGGGCATGTGGTGGCAGACCGCGGCCATCGTGCTGGGCAGCGCCATCGGCCTGTTCTACTACCTGCGCGTGATGGTCACCCTGTACCTGACCGAGCAGGGCCTGCAGCGCCATGACGCGCCGATGAACTGGGGGCAACGCGCCGGTGGCGTGATGCTGATCGCCATTTCCATCGCCACCTTCGTCCTGGGCGTCTATCCGCAGCCGCTGCTGCAACTGGCGCAGCTGACGGTGTTCTGATCCCAGGCACCGCCCACGATCCCCGCTTCGGCGGGGATCGTCGTTTCTAGCACCTGTGAAACAGCGCCCTTGGCAGGGTCGCACCGCGACCGCTACCCTCGACCCCTACTCCGCTTTCCTCTGCCCTTTTCTGGAGCCCCCTTTTTCCCATGCCTGCGTTGAAACCCCTCGCCCTGACCATTGGCCTGCTGCTCGGCAGCCAGGCTTTCGCCGCCCCTGTCTTCGACGTCACCGAACTGGGTGACCCGGCCACCGCTTGTAGCGACCTCGACACCTTCGTCAACCAGAAATGGGTCTCGGCCAATCCCATCCCGCCGGACAAGTCGCGCTGGGGTTCCTTCATGGCCCTGGGCGAAAAATCGCTCAACGACCAGCACGCCATCCTGCAGCGCGCAGCCCGCACGGCGGATCGCGCGGAACAGGGTTCGATAGAACAGAAGGTCGGTTGGCTGTATCGCTCGGGCATGGACGAAGCCGCCATCGAGCGCGCCGGCTATCAGCCAATCCAGGCGCAGCTGGCAGCCATCGACCGACTGCGCACCTCGGCCGATGTGGTGGCCTATCTCCAGAAGAGCTTTGCCCGAGGCGACATGCAGGTGTTCTCCTTCGGCTCCGGTGCCGACTACCAGAACGCCAAGCAGCAGATCGCCTATGCCTACCAGGGTGGCCTGGGCCTGCCGACACCCGATTACTACACCGAGGCCGACTACGCCAAGCTACGCCAGGCCTACCTGGGTCATCTCGCACGGCTGCTGACCCTGACCGGCGTACCCAAAGCCCAGGCGGCCGCCCAGGCCGAGCTGGTGCTGGCCTTCGAAAGTCGCCTGGCACGTGCCTCGGTCAAGCCGGTGGATCTGCGCAATCCGGAAAACCAGTATCACTACCTGAGCTTCGCCGAAGCCAACAAGGTCACGCCGCACTTCGACTGGCAGGCTTTCTTCGCCAGCCAAGGCGTCACCGCCCAGCAGGGCTTTTCCTTGTCCCAGCCCGGCTTCTTCGCCGAGTTCGACCGCATGCTGGCCGAGACGCCCATCGAACAGTGGCAGGCCTATCTGCGCGCCCACGTGATCGATGACGCCGCGCCGCTGCTGTCCAAGCCCTTCCAGCAGGAGAGCTTCGAATTCAACCAGAAGACTCTAAGCGGCCAGCAGCAACAGAGCGAGCGCTGGAAGCGGGTGCTGAGCGCGGTCAATGGCGCCATGGGCGAAGGGCTCGGCCAGCTCTATGTGCAGGAGCACTTCTCGCCCCAGGCCAAGGCGCGGGCCCAGGAACTGGTGGACAACGTGATGCTGGCGCTTCGCGCCCGCATCGAGAAGCTCGACTGGATGAGCCCGGAGACCAAGCAGAAGGCCCTGGCCAAGTGGGACAGCTTCCTGCCCAAGATCGGCTACCCCGAGCGCTGGCGGGACTGGAGCGGCCTGACGCTCAAGCCGCAGGGCTTCTACGCCAACCTGGAAGCTGCCTCGCGTTTCAACTATCGCCATGACCTGGACAAGATCGGCAAGCCCACCGACCGCCAGGAATGGGGCATGTACCCGCAGACGGTGAATGCCTACTACAGCCCCACTGACAACACCATCAACTTCCCCGCCGCCATCCTGCAGCCACCGTTCTTCTATCCAGATGGCGACGATGCCATCAACTATGGCGGCATCGGCGCGGTGATCGGCCACGAGGCCAGCCATGGCTTCGACGACCAGGGCAGCAAGTTCGACGGCGCGGGCAACCAGGTGGACTGGTGGACCCCGGCCGATCGCAAGGCCTTCGAGGCCCGTACCGGCAAGCTGGTGGAGCAGTTCGACAACTACCATCCGCTGCCCGACCATCCTGAGCTGCACGTCAACGGCAAGCTCACCCTGGGCGAGAACATCGGCGACCTCGGCGGCATCAACGCGGCCTATGACGCCCTGCAACTGGCCCTAGCCAAGAAGCCGGAAGAAGCCGATCGCAAGATCGATGGCTACACCCAAGAGCAGCGCTTCTTCCTCAACTGGGCACGGGTCTGGCGGGGCTCGATCCGTGAAGAACAGGCGCGCCTGTTCCTCAACACCGATCCCCATGCCCCCATGAAATTCCGCGCCATTGGGGCGCCCTCCAACATGCCGTCGTTCGCGAAGGCGTTCAGCTGCAAGGCGGGTGATGCCATGGTCCGGCCGGACGGGAAACGCGTGGAAATCTGGTAGTGCTCCAGGGGCGTCAGGCAGTCGGGTATCGCTTTTGCATTGCCCGTCACCTCTCCCCTCCGGCGCCCCGTCCATGCCCCTAGAACTCGCCTTCGCCGAAGCCACTGCGACCGGTCCACGCAAGGAAAACCAGGACGCCTTGCGCAGTGTCCAGCCCAGCGCGGCGCTGGCAGCCACCAAGGGGCACCTGTTCGCCCTGGCCGATGGTGTCAGCGGTTGTCCGGATGGTGGACTCGCCGCGCGTGCCACCCTGCAGGCGCTGGCCCAGGACTATTATTCCACCCCGGAAACCTGGCCGGTGGCCCAGGCCCTGGAGCGGTTGCTGCTGGCGCAGAATCGCTGGCTGCAGGCCGCCGGCAATGGCCAACCGCTGCTGACCACCCTGACGGCCCTGGTGATCCGCGGACGGCGCTTTACCCTGGCCCATGTCGGTGATTGCCGCGCCTATCGCTGGCACGGTGGTCGGCTGGCCTGTCTCACCGTCGACCACGTCTGGCAGCAGGCGGGCATGCAGCATGTGTTGACCCGCGCCCTGGGGCTGGAAAACCACCTGGTGGTGGATTTTCGCGAAGGCGAACTGGAAACCGGCGAGACGCTACTGCTGGTCAGCGACGGCGTCTGGGCGGCGCTGGGCGAAGACAGCATGAGGCGTATTCTCGTCGACGGCGTGACCGACCTGGATGCCACCGCCCAGGCGCTGGTGACCGGGGCGCTGCACGCCGGCGGCCAGGACAATGCCAGCGCCCTGCTGGTACGGGTCGACCGCCTGCCCGACATCTCCCTGGCCGATACCCTGGCCAACGCCGATACCTGGCCACCGCTGCCCGCCTTGAAGCCCGGCCAGGCCTTCGAAGGCTGGACGGTGGTCGAGCGCCTAGCGGAGTCGCGGCAATCGCTGCTCTATCGCGTCCACGACGAGCGTGACCGCCCCTGGCTACTCAAGACCCTGCCCGCGGCGCTGCAATCCGACACCCTGGCTGGTCATGCCCTGCTCATGGAGGAATGGTTCCTGCGCCGCGTCGCCGGCCGTGCCTTCGTCGAGGTACACCCCTTGCCCAGGCGGGCGCATCTCTACTTCGTTCAGCGTGAGTACCCAGGGCGGACGCTGGCGCAGCAGCTAACCAGCGAAGGGCCCTTGGCGCTGGCCGACTGGCTGGACGTGGCGTCGCGCCTGTTGCGCGCCCTCGGCCAGCTGCACAGACGCAACATCCTCCATCGCGACATCAAGCCGGACAACCTGCATCGCGGCCTGGACGGCGAATTGCGCCTGCTGGACTTCGGCCTGGCCTATTGCCCGCAGTTGTCCGAGGATCTGCAGGACAGCCCGGGCACCCCCAGCTATCGCGCGCCAGAGTCCTTCGAAGGCGCCGAGCCAAGTCCGGCCCAGGATCTCTATGCGGCCGGGGTGACCCTCTACCAGCTGCTGACGGGTGGCTATCCCTACGGCGAGGTGGAACCCTTCCAGCGCCCCCGCTTCGGCGCGCCCGCCAGCGTCCTGCGCCGGCGCCCGGATGCGCCGGCCTGGCTCGAAGACTGGCTGCAACGCGCCGTGGCAGTGGATCCCAATGAGCGCTTCGAGACCGCCGAAGAAGCGCTGCTGCTCTTGGAACAGGGCGAACGCCAACCTCTGGCCCGGCCCCTGCCGCTGCTGCAGCGCGATCCCCTGCGCACCTGGCAGATCGTGGCGGCCTGTTCGCTGACGCTGAATCTGCTGCTGATACTGCTCTTGCTCTATCGACATTGAACGGCCCAAGGCATGCCCTCTTTTGCAGCACACTGCGCACAAAGGAGGCAGCCGGGTGTGATTTTTTCACCGCCAACAGCCAGAATGGACGGATCTGGGCCTTGGCATGAAGCCTGCAAACCCATCCATTACATAGGTCTTTCTTCAACGGCGAGGAAAGACCCTCCGGACAAAGGCGTCCCAGCTGCTTGCAGCGGGACGCCTTTTTTTTGCGTTACAGTCTCCACCCTGGATACGAGAGGTCACTACATGAGCGGGAAAGTCTGGTTGATCGGTGCCGGCCCTGGCGATCCCGAGTTGCTGACGCTCAAGGCCGTGCGCGCCCTGGGCGAGGCCGAGGTGGTGATGATCGACGACCTGGTCAACCCGGCGGTGCTCGAACACTGCCCGACCGCCCGGGTGATCCGCGTCGGCAAGCGCGGTGGTTGTCGCTCCACGCCCCAGGCCTTCATCCACCGGCTGATGCTGCGCTATGCCCGCCAGGGCCGTTGCGTGGCCCGGCTCAAGGGCGGCGATCCCTGCATCTTCGGTCGCGCCGGCGAGGAAGCCGAATGGCTGGCCGCCCGCGGTGTCGGCAGCGAGATCGTCAACGGCATCACTGCCGGCCTGGCCGGTGCCACCGCCTGCGGCATCTCCCTGACCTTGAGGGGCGTGGCCCGCGGCGTGACCCTGGTCACCGCCCACACCCAGGACGACACGGCGCCCAACTGGGCCGCCCTGGCAGCTACCGGTACCACCCTGGTGGTCTACATGGGCGTGGCCCGGCTCAGCGAGATTCAGCAAGGCCTGCTGGACGGCGGCTTGCCATTGGCTACGCCGGTAGCCATGATCGAGAACGCCTCCCTGCCCAGCCAGCGCGAATGCCGCTCGACCCTGCAGGAGCTGCAGGTGGACGCCGCGCTCTTCCAGTTGAAGAGCCCGGCGATCCTGGTGATCGGCGAGGTGGTGGGCCAGGCGGCTCTGCAGCAGGCCTTGAGCTACGCCGCCCAGGCCTGAGCGGCGAACTCCAGAGCCCAGCCGCCGTTCCTATGGGTAATCCCCTAGCAGAGCGGCGCCCATGGACCTCGTCATCGCCCGCCCGGACGGTCTCTATTGCCCGCCTGGCGACTTCTACATCGATCCCTGGCATCCGGTGGAGCGCTCGGTCATCACCCATGGCCACGGCGACCACGCCCGGGTGGGCAATGGTCACTACCTGGCCACCTCGGGCAGCGCTGGCATCCTACGCGCGCGATTGGGCGCCGATATCAACCTCCAGACCCTGGAATACGGCGAGGTCATCGACCACCACGGGGTCAAGCTGAGCTTTCATCCCGCCGGCCATGTACTGGGCTCGGCCCAGGTGCGCCTGGAATACCGGGGCGAGGTCTGGGTGGCCTCGGGCGACTACAAGGTCGAGCCCGACGGTACCTGCACCCCCTTCGAGCCGGTGCGCTGCCATACCTTCATCACCGAATCCACCTTCGGCCTGCCGATCTATCGCTGGCGGCCCCAGGCGGAGATCTTCGCCGAGGTCAACGCCTGGTGGCGCGCCAACCAGGCCCAGGGGCTGGCCAGCGTGCTCTACTGCTATGCCTTCGGCAAGGCGCAACGCCTCCTGCACGGGCTCGATCCGGAGATCGGCCCGATCCTCGCCCATGGTGCGGTGGAGCCGCTCAACCGGGTCTATCGCGAGGCCGGCATCCGCATCCCGGAAACCCACTATGCCGGCGACTTCAAGAAGAGCGATCCCTTGCTGCGCCAGGCGCTGATCATCGCCCCGCCCTCGGCCGGCGGCAGCACCTGGATCCGCCGCTTCGGCGAGCACAGCGATGCCTTCGCCAGCGGCTGGATGATGCTGCGCGGCACCCGCCGCCGACGTGGGGTGGATCGCGGCTTCGTGCTCTCCGACCATGCCGACTGGCCGGGCCTGCTGTGGGCCATCGAGCAGACCGGCGCCGAACGGGTGATGGTCACCCACGGCTCGGTCGCCACCCTGGTGCGCTATCTGCGTGACAAGGGCCTGGATGCCCAGGGCTTCACCACCGAATACGGTGAGGAAGACGATACCCCCTTCGCCACGGAGACCCAGGCATGAAGGCCTTCGCCGAGCTCTATGGCCGTCTCGACGCCACGACGTCCAGCAACGCCAAGCTGGCCGCCCTGGTGGACTACTTCGGCAGCGCCCCGGCCGCCGATGCCGCCTGGGCGGTGTACTTCCTCGCCGGCGGCCGCCCCCGGCGCCTGGTGCCGACCCGGCAGCTGCGTGAGCTGACCATGGCCCTCTCCGGCCTGCCCGAGTGGCTGTTCGAGGAGAGCTACCAGGCGGTAGGCGACCTGGCCGAAACCATGGCGCTGCTGATTCCCACCGCCGATGCCGCCAACGCGGAAGGCCTGGCCTTCTGGCTGGAAGAATACCTGCTGCCCCTGCGCGGCCTGTCGCCGGAGGAGCTGGCCGAGCGTCTGCCGCCGCTCTGGGACCAGCTGGATCGCCAGAGCCTGATGGTCTGCATCAAGCTGATCACCGGTGAATTCCGCGTCGGCGTTTCCAAGCTGCTGGTGACCCGCGCGCTGGCCACCCTGGCGGACTTGGATCCCAAGCGGGTCGCCCAGCGCCTGGTGGGTTATACCGACCTTTCCCACCGCCCCACCGCCGAGGGCTATGCGCGCCTGGTCGCCCCGGAAAGTCCGGACGAACACGCCCAGCGCGGTGGCCAACCCTACCCCTTCTTTCTCGCCCATGCCCTGCAACTGCCGGTGGAGCAATTCGAGGCGCAATTGGGTCCGGCCGAAGACTGGCAGGTGGAATGGAAGTGGGACGGCATCCGCGCCCAGCTGGTCAAGCGTGACGGCCGGCTGTGGATCTGGTCGCGGGGCGAGGACCTGGTCACCGATCGCTTTCCCGAACTGCATCCCCTCGTGGAATCGCTGCCCGATGGCACCGTGATCGATGGCGAGATCGTGGTCTGGAAGGAAGACGCCGCCCCCGACACCCTGCTCAGCAGCGAGGAAGTCAGCGAGCACCAGGACGCCCGCGATCCAGCCGCGCCCATCCCCTTCGGCGTGCAGCCCTTCGCCCTGCTCCAGCAGCGCATCGGCCGCAAGACCTTGGGCAAGAAGATCCTGGAGGACGTACCGGTCATCCTGCTCGCCTACGACCTGCTCGAATGGCAAGGTCATGACCTGCGCAGCCAACCGCAACGGCAGCGTCGCGCCGAGCTGGAACGGGTGGTAGCGCACTGTGCCAGTCCGCTGTTGCGTCCCTCACCGCTGCTGCACGGGCGCGACTGGCAGGATCTTGCCCGCCAGCGCGAGGCCTCTCGCACCCTGGGCGTGGAAGGCATGATGCTCAAGGCACAGGACTCGCTCTATGGCGTTGGCCGCACCAAGGACATGGGCACCTGGTGGAAATGGAAGGTCGATCCCTTCTCGGTGGACGCTGTGCTCATCTATGCCCAGCGTGGCCATGGACGCCGCGCCAGTCTCTATTCCGACTACACCTTCGCTGTCTGGGACGGTCCGCCGGAGAGTTCCGAACGCACCCTGGTGCCCTTCGCCAAGGCCTACTCCGGTCTCACGGACGAGGAGATGCGCAAGGTGGATGCCATCGTCCGGCGCACCACGGTGGAGAAGTTCGGGCCGGTACGCAGCGTCGAGCCGACCCTGGTGTTCGAGCTGGGCTTCGAAGGGATTGCCCTGTCCAAGCGCCACAAGAGTGGTGTCGCCGTGCGCTTTCCGCGGATGCTGCGCTGGCGCCATGACAAGCCGGTGGCCGAAGCCGATACCCTCGACATCCTGCAGAATCTCCTGGCCTGAGCCATGGCAGGCCAGTCACCCCCTCCTGTTGCCGATGGCGCCATAGGCGCGCCTCAGGAGCCCCGCTGGGCCCTGGCGCTGGCCTGTCTGCCGGCGCTGGCGGTGATCCTGCTCACCGGATGGTGGACCGGTGCCTGGCTACCCTGCGTGGTGGCCCTCGGTGGCGCCTACACGGTCGGCTTCGGCGCCTACAAGAGCTTTGCCGCCGAACCCCTGGCGCCCATGCTGGTGGCTGCCCTGGGCATGGCCTGTTCGGCGGTGGTCGGCTCGTTGCTCGGTCATCAGCTACCGGCGCTGGTGCTCGTCGGCGCCCTTTGGGCAGCCTGCTGCGCCTGGCTGTTCGCCGTCGGCAACGGCCCCTGGTGGATCACCCAGCAATGGACCGTGGCCCTGCTGGTGGCCGGTGGCTTTCCAGGCGACCTGCAGCAGGCGGTCTGGCGCGGCGGCCTGGTGCTCGCCGGCGGCCTGCTGCAACTGGCGCTCTTCGCCCTCCTGCAAAAGGCACTCTACCGCTCCCAATGGCGCCTGCGTACCGGCTCGCTCAGGACCCACCTGCGCGAGGTGGTGGTGCTATTCGAGGACAGATTCCGCCTTGGCCGCTATGGCTTCTATGCCGCCGCCGTGGTCGCCCTTTGCCAGATCCTGACCGGCCTGCTCGATTATGGTCATGGCTACTGGGCCCCCATGACCGCCCTGCTGGTGCTCAAGCCACGGCTGGGCGACACCTGGCGCCGTGGGCTGGGTCGACTGGGCGGCACCCTGGCCGGCTGCCTGCTGGCGGGCGCGGTGGTCTGGCTCGACAACACGCCCCTCGTCCTGGCTGGTGCCTGCCTGCTGTGCGCGGCGGGCGCCTATCTGCTGCAGGACGGACGCTATTCATGGCAGACCCTGTTCATCACCGGCACCACGGTGCTGATGGTCGCCTTGGCGGGTGCTCCCGAAGCCAGCATCGCCCTGGAACGCCTGGGCAGTACTCTGCTCGGAGGCGGCGTGGCCCTGCTCTTTCTTGCCCTGGAAGCCGGCGTCGAGCGTGCGCTTGCACGGCTTCAACGTGATCGGCGGGTGCGCCAGGCGAATACCGCCAAGCCGACCAGGGCGCCCAGGTAGCTGCCATCGTGCATCCAGGCCGCCAGCAGGAAACCTCGGCTATCCCGCACGCAAGCGGGTACCTGCTGCATACGACCCAGGTCCAGGGCGACCCAGCCCAGGGCCAGGCCCAGCAAGGCGAAGGCCAGGGCGCCAAGCAAGACAGCGCCGATCCCGCGCCAGAGACCTCGATCAGCGGCAGCACGCCGGTGGGTCAGCCAGAGCAGAACCAGCCCCAAGGGCAGTCCTGCGGCCGCCCCGGCCAGCACCCCGACCTGCGCGGCCCGCCAACGTGGCGCCACCTCCGAATCGAGCAGGCCGAACTGGGGGAATTTCAGACAGCTGAAGTATTCCGGACCTATGCCATAGCTGAGCTGGTCATGCAGCGCGCCATAGAGTGCGGCCAAGGCTACCAAGGCCAGCAGGCGCGCCAGTTGCCGGACCAGCCCCGGGGCGGTCATCTAGCCCAGCTCCTTATAGAAGCTGTGCAGCCCAGTCCCCAGAGGTCGCGGCAGATAGCCGCAGTGCCGGTAGCCGCAGCGCTCATAGAAGGCAGCCGCCTGCGCAGTGCGCAGATAGGCCACCCGGGCACCTTGGGCGCGGGCATGGTCTTCCGCCTGTTGCAGCAACCGCCTGCCCAGGCCTCGCTGACGATAGGCCTCGTCCACCCAGAGCACCTCGATCTCCAGGCCCTGCCAGAACACCCGGCCGAGCACGCCCGCG
This sequence comes from Pseudomonas sp. Marseille-Q7302, assembly GCF_965111925.1. NCBI lineage: Bacteria > Pseudomonadati > Pseudomonadota > Gammaproteobacteria > Pseudomonadales > Pseudomonadaceae > Pseudomonas > Pseudomonas sp. Marseille-Q7302. The sequence goes on from NZ_CBCOPK010000001.1 coordinate 3,031,059, forward strand.
ATGACGCGATTGGCCTCTGTGATTACAAGCTGCAGGGGAAGATCGGCTGATTCGTCCGCCAACAGCGGATGCTGGGCGCTGACGAAGGCCTGAAAACCCTGAGCGACCGCCGCGACCTGGGCAGCCGTCGCCACCTGGATCGCGCCGGAAGCCAACCCGTTTTGCCCCTTGGTCATCCGGTCTTCCTCCCGTTTCCTTTGCACACAGCCGCAGTGGATGATTGCTACCTAACGGAGACGGCCTCTATTGCAACGGGCTCTTCTGCTACCTTTCTGCCCACCTTTGGCGCAGCCGTGTCTTTTTAGACCCAAAGCGGTGCACTCGTCCGCACCAGGCAGGAAAGCCGCGCCGTTCCGGTGCATAATGCGCGCCGCTCGATGCGGCTGGCCGCTACAGGATGTAAACAACGCGGCAACCGCGTACAGATTTGGGACGATCTTCGCCGACTGGTAAGCTTATTGCTCCCGCGAGGGCACGGACGCTGTAATGGCGCCATGATTTCATCCACATTCGCTCTAGGATCCGACATGAAAAAAAGCTGGCTGACTCTCTCTGCGCTCGCCCTGTGTCTGGCCGCCGGTTCGGCGATGGCCAAGGAATGGAAAGAGATCCGCTTCGGTGTGGACACCACCTACCCACCGTTCGAATCCCAGGCCGCCGATGGCAGCTTCGTCGGCTTCGACATCGAGCTGGGCAACGCCATCTGCGAAAAGCTGGCGGTGAAGTGCAAGTGGGTGGTGAGTGACTTCGACGGGCTGATCCCTGGCCTGCGCGCGCGCAAGTTCGATGGCATCCTGTCCTCGCTGACCAAGACCCCGGCGCGTGCCGAGCAGATCGACTTCTCCGACCTGCTGTGGTCGGGCCCCTCCTCCATGGTCGTCAAGGAAGGTTCCAACCTGCAGGCCACCGCGGAAAGCCTGAAGGGCAAGACCGTGGGCGTGCAGCAGGGCACCATCCAGGAGACCTTCGCCAAGCAGAAGCTGGCGCCCAATGGCGTCAACGTGCAGAGCTACCAGAACCAGGATCAGGTCTACGCCGACCTGGTGTCGGGCCGTATCGACGTCGCCATGCAGGACATGCTGCAGGCCGAAGGTGGCTTCATGAAATCGCCCCAGGGCAAGGGCTACGTCAACACCGCCATCCACGACGAGCTGCTGCCGGCCGATACCGCCGTCGGTATCCGCAAGGGCAACGACGAGTTCAAGACCTTCGTCAACAAGGGCATCGCGGCCATCCACGCCGACGGTACCTACGACAAGATTCAGAAGAAGTACTTTGGCGACCTGAACCTCTACGATCCCAAGTAAGGTCGGTTCGGCAGACGCCCCTGGTGCCACCGGGGGCGTTTTACGTATGACCGCCGGCGCTCGCCGCGCCCGCGGACTCACCAGGCGATTCCCCCAAGACGCATGCAGCAGAATTCCTTCGACTCCTTCTTGCAGTCCATCGGACTGGGCACGCTCAGCCTGCATGGCTACGGCCCGCTGATCCTGGAAGGCACCCTGACGACCCTCAAGCTCGCCGGCTTCGCGCTGGTAGTGGCGGTCATCCTCGGCCTGCTCGGCGCCTCGGCCAAGCTGTCGCGCTTCACGCCCCTGCGCTTCATCGCACAGAGCTACACGACCCTGATCCGCGGTGTACCGGACCTGGTGCTGATGCTGCTGATCTTCTACAGCCTGCAGAACTGGCTGGGCGCCCTCACCGACTACATGGGCTGGGACTACATCGACATCGATCCCATGGCCGCCGGTATCGCCACCCTCGGTTTCATCTACGGCGCCTACTTCACCGAGACCTTTCGCGGCGCCATCCTCGCCGTGCCGCGCGGCCAGGGCGAGGCCGCCCTGGCCTACGGCCTGAACCGCTGGCAGACCTTCACCCTGATCACCTTCCCGCAGATGATGAGATTCGCCCTGCCCGGCATCGGCAACAACTGGCAGGTGCTGCTCAAGGCCACCGCGCTGGTCTCCATCATCGGCCTGGCGGACCTGGTGCGTGCCTCCCAGGAAGCCGGCAAGGGGACCTTCAAGCTGTTCTACTTCCTGATCGTCGCCGGCGTCATCTACCTGCTCATCACCGCCGTGACCAATGCCATCCTCGGTGCCCTGGAACGGCGCTATCACGTCGGCGTGCGGGAGGCCAAGCGATGATCGAACTCCTGCAGCAATACTGGAAACCCCTGCTGTGGACCGATGGCTACCACATCACCGGACTGGCCATGACCCTCTGGCTGCTGGTGGCCTCGGTGGTGATCGGCTTCCTGGTCTCGGTGCCCTTGTCGGTGGCGCGGGTATCCGAACGGCGCTGGCTGCGCTGGCCCATCGGCTTCTATACCTATGTCTTCCGCGGCACCCCGCTCTATCTGCAGCTGCTGATCTGCTACACCGGCATCTACAGCCTGGGTTTCGTGCGCGACCAGCCACTGCTGGGCAGTTTCTTCCGTGACGGCCTGAACTGCACCATTCTGGCCTTCGCCCTGAACACCTGCGCCTACACCACCGAGATCTTTGCCGGGGCCATCCGCAACACCCCCCACGGCGAGGTGGAGGCAGCCAAGGCCTACGGCCTGGACGGCTGGCGGCTGTATGTGCACGTGATCCTGCCCTCGGCGCTGCGTCGGTCGCTGCCCTTCTACAGCAACGAAGTCATCATGATGCTGCACTCCACCACCCTGGCCTTCACCGCCACGGTGCCGGATCTGCTCAAGATCGCCCGCGACGCCAACACCGCGACTTTCCTGACCTTCCAGGCCTTTGGCCTGGCCGCGTTGATGTACCTGGCGGTGTCCTTCATCCTGATCGGCCTGTTCCGCCTCGCGGAACGCCGCTGGCTGGCCTTCCTAGGCCCGACCCACTGACCCAAGCGGCCGCGTCCTGCGCGGCCCCGGAGTAGTCATGCGCCATCTCACCCATCAGCTGGTCGCCCCGGTTCCGGGCACCGAGCGCAGCATTCACAGCTTCCACTTCGGCCCCACCGACAGTGGCCGCAAGGTCTATATCCAAGCTTCGCTGCATGCCGACGAATTGCCCGGCATGCTGACCGCCTGGCACCTCAAGCAGCGCCTCAAGGCGCTCGACGCCGCGGGCGAGCTGCTGGCGGAAGTGGTGCTGGTGCCCGTGGCCAACCCCATCGGCCAGGACCAGCAGGTGGCCGACGTCCACCTGGGTCGCTACGAGCTGGAGACCGGCCAGAACTTCAACCGTCGGTTTCGCGACATGACCGCTCAGGTCGAAGCCGCCGTCGCCGAGCGCCTGGGTGACGACATCGCCACCAACCAGGCCCTGGTGCGCGAGGCCTTCCGCACCGCCCTGGCCGCGGAAACCGCTACCACCCAGCTCGACAGCCAACGCCTGATCCTGCAACGCCTGGCCTGCGACGCCGAGGTGGTGCTCGACCTGCATTGTGACTTCGACGCCGTGGCTCACCTCTACACCACGCCGGAAGCCTGGCCCCAGGTGGAGCCGCTGGCACGCTATTTCGGCTCGCAGGCCAGCCTGCTCGCCACCGACTCGGGCGGCCAGTCCTTTGACGAATGCTTCACCCTGCTCTGGTGGAACCTCAACCAGCGCTTCGGCGAGCGCCTGCCGATGGGCAGCCTGTCGGTGACCCTGGAGCTGCGCGGTCAGCTGGACGTGCGCGATGAGCTCGCCGGTCCGGATGCCGATGCCATCGTCCATTACCTGCGTCATCAGGGCTTCGTGAGCGGCCAGGCGGCTCCCCTGCCGCCGCTGCTGGAGCCTGCCACGCCGCTGGCGGCCGTCGAGCCCGTGGCGACCTCCCAGGGTGGCGTGCTGGTGCTCAAGGCCCAGGCCGGCGAGCGCATCGAGGTGGGCCAGGTGCTGGCGCAGGTCATCGATCCCATCAGTGATCGCGTGGAGGAGGTACGCAGTGCGGTCGCCGGTATTCTCTATGCGCGCTCCAATCGCCGCATGGCCACGGCCGGCATGGTGATCGCCCATGTGGCGGGCACCGAGGCCTATCGCAGCGGCTACCTGCTCTCGCCGTGACCCCTATTCCTTTTCACCTGTGGAATCCCTATCCATGTACAAACTGACCGTCGAAGGCCTGCACAAGCGTTACGGCGACCACGAAGTGCTCAAGGGCGTCTCGCTCAAGGCCAAGACCGGCGATGTGGTCAGCCTGATCGGCGCCAGCGGCTCCGGCAAGAGCACCTTCCTGCGCTGCATCAACTTCCTCGAGCAGCCCAACGCCGTGACCATGACCCTGGACGGCGAGACCATCCGCATGGCCGATGACCACGGCGCGGTGCGGGTGGCCGATGCGGCTCAGCTGCAGAATCTGCGCACCCGCCTGGCCATGGTCTTCCAGCACTTCAATCTCTGGAGCCACTTGAGCGTGCTGGACAACATCACCCTGGCGCCACGCAAGGCCCTGGGTGTCGGCAAGGCGGAAGCCGAAGACCGCGCACGCAAGTACCTGGAGAAGGTCGGTCTGGCCGCTAGGGTTGCCGATCAGTACCCGGCGTTCCTGTCCGGTGGCCAGCAGCAACGGGTCGCCATCGCCCGTGCCCTGGCGATGGAGCCGGAGATCATGCTGTTCGACGAGCCCACTTCCGCGCTCGATCCGGAGCTGGTCGGCGAAGTGCTCAAGGTCATCCGCGCTCTCGCGGAAGAAGGTCGCACCATGCTCATGGTGACCCACGAGATGGCCTTTGCACGGGAGGTATCGTCCCAGGTGCTGTTTCTACACCAGGGTGTGGTGGAAGAAGAAGGTCCGCCGAGCGATGTGCTGGTCAATCCGCGCAGTGAGCGGCTACGGCAATTCCTCAGCGGCAATCTCAAGTGATCTCAGGTCCCTGTCGAGGGGCCTCCGCGCAAACCTGGCGCCCTTGGGCTTTCAGGTCCGCGCCCGATCACACTTGAACGCGTCGCTCAGCGACGCTGCTGCTCGTGGCGACGCTGAGCCGCCAACCGCTCCCGCTCCTGGCTGCGAATCGGGATGGCCTTCACCAGGCCGAAACGGGCAAACAGGTCCAGCACCAGGGCTTGTATACGGTCGTTCATGAAAACTCCTCGAGCCAGTGCTCTATCAGGACAGCCACGTCGGGACGGGCCTTGCTGCCCGTCACCCTAAGATATTGAGTCTTCTGCTGCCGATTCAATCCACCAGGCCGCGGTTGTTCGTCGCAATGGCCCTACGCTTTGTCAAAAAGTATGTCCTCGGGCCTGGCAGCCAGGGCGTCATCCGCACCACCCTGCCAGTTGGTGTGTCGATGTTTATTGTTGGAACCCATATCAAATTCGCCTGTCTGGTTACTCTTGGCGAGTTCAATGGATGATCTAGAAACTGACGAATGGCGAAAAAAACCTTGGCCTCGTTGGTTATCATCCAATGGAGATAACGGGTTAGCCGCGGTTTCTCATCTAATAACAACGATGCCATCAAGGTGGTTGCACCCTGGTGTTCTCCCTGCTTGTTGTTATCCCCATCACATCTCCATCAATTGCGCTATCGGCACGGCAGGAGTGCTTCCATGACCAGATCCTTACCTCTACTCCTCATCCTCGGACTCCTGGCGAGCCCGGCGATGGCTGCCAGCTGGGGCATGCAGCGTGAAGTGGGGGATTTCGATCTGAAGATGAGCACGGCGCCGTCACGCAGCATGGCCCAAGGCCTGGTCGCCCCTAACTCCGCCGGCATGGGTGGTGGCTTCGATCTCACCCACGACAGCGGCCTGTACTTCGGCCAGTGGACGACCAACAACGCCTCGTCCGCCGAAGCGCCGCTGCTGGAGATGGACACCTACGCCGGCTACAAGCATCGCTTCGCCCCCGGCTATGGCTACGAACTGGGTGTGATCAACTACAGCAACCTGATCCAGAACGTCGATCCCAGCCGTGAGCTGTATTCCGGCATGACCGTCTACGGCAAGCGCCTGGGCGCGGCCTTCGCCAACGATCCGGGCCGCCACAACGCCTCGGTCTATGCCGACCTGGGTACCCTGCCCCTGATCAAGACCGGCGTCTCGCTCAAGTACACCAATTACGTGCTGGATGTGCCCTCTACCCTCGACAGCGGTGGCATGGTGCGCAGCTTCAACGACTGGTCGGTGAATCTGAGCCGCAAGTGGGTGAACACCCTGTTCAACCTGACCTACAGCGGTACCAGCCTGAGAGGCGCCGACTGCTCGGTGTATTCGGGCCACAACACCTACTGCGACAGTGCCCTCATGCTCAAGGCCTCGCACCCCTTTTTCTAAACACCACGGCTGTCCGCTACTGCCGCAACAGACTGCGCCCAAGCCCCACCTGGGGACGCTCCCGCCCCAATTGCTGCAGAGCCTGACGCGCCCGCACCTGTTCCCCGGCCTCCAGCTCGACCAGCCAATTGACCTTCGTCCCTACCCGGGTGGCGATGGGTACGCCATCGCGATAGAGCAGGCGATTGCCAGCCACGGCAGGCACCTTGGCGCCCGGCAGCAGGGTGCCGACCAGATTGAGCGGATCCAGCGCCGACACGCATACCCATAGATCCTCCGGCGGGCGCTGGCGCCATTCCCGCAAGGGTGCGATGGCCGCCGGATCGGCGAACTGCTCGCCGGACAGGCCGGCGATGAAGCGACCGCCGCGGATCTCGCCACGGGCTTCCAGACGATGACAGGCGCGCAAGAGATCGCGCCAGGGGGGCAACACCTCGCTCTCACGCTGCAGCAGCTGCCAGCAGAGCACGCCATAGCGGCGCAGCAACAGCCAGACCAGCCGCTCCAGCAGGGCATCCGGCAACCGCTCCTCGGTAGGGCCCTCGGCCAGTCGCAAGGCCGCCCAGCGCCCGGCGTCGTCCATGCCGCCATAGAGAGGCATTCGCCCGCGGCGCAGACCGGTGCGGCTGCCGCGCTTGGCTGCTGGTAGCAACAGGGCGCGCAGACCGGCGAAGCTGTCGGCGTTGACCGCGCCCATACCAACCAGCTCGCCCAGGGCCGTTTCCAGCTCGCTGCGCAAGAGGCGCGCTTCGCCGAGCAGCTCATCGAAGTAGGAGGCACCGCGACGCGTGAGCACCTCCAGCACCCGCTGCCCCTTGGGCGACAGGGCCTCGGCCAGCGGGGGCGTGGTGAGGCTGTTCCAGTCGGCGAGATGACGTCGGGGCAGCAGGACGATGGGTGAGCCCTTGACCGGGCCGCCGCCACCGCGTCCGGGTTGCGGCAGGCGCAGCCAGACGACCCGGCCAGCGCGGCAGAGATCATCGAGGTGGGTAAACTGGTAATCCGGTAGACGACTGGGAAGGACCTCCCCTTCCCAGCCCGCGGCGGCGACCTCGAAGCCCTCCAGCAGGCCGATGACCTGTTCCAGGCCTTCTCCGCCCCTCAGGGTCGCCGGACCGGCCAGATGGTGATGCTCCAGCAGGAACCTCAGGTAGTCGGCCAGCGCCACCGGCTCGATGGCCTTGCGCAGGCGTCCCAGGGTATAGCGATGGATTCGCGCCAGCAGGTGGCGCTCGCACCACTCCACCGCGTCGTCCGCCTCGGTAAAGCGCCCCTGCAAGACGTAGCCTTCGCTCTGCAGCACCAGCAGCGCCGGGGTGAGGCGCTCCGGCGGCAGGCCGAGGCTCGCGGCCAACGGACGCTGGTCCACCGGTCCAAGGGCGGTGAGGCGCGCGCGCAAGAGCTCCACCAGTGCCGTTTCAGGATCCACAGGCGCCTTGAATCCGGGCGGCGGGCTGAGCGGCGGCTCCGTGGAGGCCTCGGGAAACAGCACCTGAAAGAGCGGTAGGCGCTCGGCCGCGATCCACAGGGTCGCCTCCGGCAGCCGCAGGCAACCGGCTCGGCCGGCCTTGACCAGCTGGCGGACCTGGGACTGGTGCCGCGTCAGCTCGGCCTCGGTGAGAAAGCCCACACCCAGCAGGGCTTCGTGCAGATCATCCGCCGTCTCCAGACGTGGCCAGGCTTCGTCGCGCACCAGGGCGATGGCGGCGGAATCCAGGGCGCCCAGCTCATCGGGATCGGCGCCGCCAAAGCGACGATTCTGCACCGCCAGCGTCCGCCGCTCCTCGACCGGGGCGTCGTCCAGATAGGCATAGGGCTTGGCCGTGAGTACTTCGGCAGCCAGCGGCGACGGCCCGGGCAAGTCGCGGGTCAGCAGGGTCAGCTGCCCACCGGTGATACGCGCCAGCAGGGCCAGCCACCCCCGGCTGTCGAGGGATTCGTGCAGGCAGTCATCCAGGGTCTGGCGGACCAGTGGATGGTCTGGCACCTGACGCTCGCCCGCGAGATTCTCCAGACAGGCGACCTGGTCGGGAAAGACCGTGGCCAGGAGGTCTTCGCTGCGCATGCGTTGCACCTGGGTAGCCACCTTGCGCCCGGAACTGAAGCGCGGCAGCGCCAGCGCCGTGGTGGCGTTCCAGCGCCAGCGCACGGCGAACAGTGGCGCATCGAGCAGGGCCTGGACTAGCACGGTCTCGGCGGTGGCCGGATGCAGGTAGCGCCAGACCTCGTCGAGCACGAAGCTGTGGCTCGTCGCCAGCGAGAGGATCAAGGCGTTCTCCGTGGCTGCTGCTTGCAGCTCCACATTGAAGTTGCGGCAGAATCTCTTGCGCAGGGCCAGGCCCCAGGCGCGGTTGATGCGGCTGCCAAAGGGGGCATGGATGATCAGCTGCATGCCGCCGGCCTGGTCGAAGAAGCGCTCCATCACTAGCGTCTGCTGCGTCGGTAGCGCACCCAGCGCCTGCCGGGCACGACCCAGATAGTCCACCAACTGGCGGGCGGCACCCTCCTCCAGCTCATAAGCCGCGCCGATGCGGGCGATGGCCGGTTCCGGCGGCTCGTCGGTGCCGGGCAGCAGCGGTTCGAGTTCCGCCCGCAGCCGCGCCAGGCCCGCCGACAACTCGTCGCTGCGCCCCGGCGCCTCACCGTGCCAGAAGGGAATGTTGGGCGGCTGCCCCTTGGCGTCTTCCACCCGCACCTTGCTGCCTTCGATCTTGATGATGCGGTAAGCGGTGTTGCCGAGCTGGAAGACGTCGCCTACCAGGCTTTCGAAGGCGAAATCCTCGTTGACGCTGCCCACCGTATGGCCCTGGGGCTCCAGCAGTACGCTGAAATCACCACTCTCGGGGATGGTGCCGCCGCTCATCACCGCCGTGGCCTTGCCGCCGCGCCGACCGCGTAGCAGGCCATTGACCGCATCCCGGTGCACATAGGCGGCACGCGGCCCGCGGCGGTCCGTATAGCCCTGGCTGAGCATCTCCACGACCGCGGTATAGTCCGCCTCTTCGAGAGCGGCATAGGGTTCGGCCTGGCGTAGCACGGCCAGCAGCGCTGTCTCAGACCACTCCTGGCAGGCCACCTCGGCCACCAGTTGCTGGGCCAGGACATCCAGCGGTGCCTGGGGGATGTGCAGGGTGTCCAGTTCGCCCCGGCGCACGCAATCGAGCAGCGCGACGCATTCCACCAGATCGTCGCGCGAGGTGGGAAACAGTCGTCCCTTGGGCAGGCCGCCGACCTGGTGATTGGCGCGCCCGACCCGCTGCAGAAAGGCGGCGATGGAGCCTGGCGAGCCGATCTGGCAGACCAGGTCGACATCACCGATGTCGATGCCCAGTTCCAGGGAAGCGGTCGCCAGCAGCAGGCGCAATTCGCCGCGCTTGAGGCGCTGCTCCGCATCCAGCCGCTGCTCCTTGGCCAGGCTGCCATGGTGGGCGGCGACCTGGCCATTACCGAGGCGATCCGAGAGCTGACGCGCCATGCGCTCGGCCAGGCGCCGCGTGTTGACGAACACCAGGGTGGTGCGGTGTGCCTCGGCCAGTTCGGCGAGGCGGTCGTAGACCAGCTCCCAGGCCTGGGTGGAGAGCATCGCCTCCAGAGGAACGGGGGGCACCTCCAGGGCCAGATCGCGAGCACACTGGTGGCCGATGTCGACCACCGTACAGGGCCGTGCCTGCCCCTTGGCATCGCGCCCGACCAGAAAGGCGGCGACGGCGGCCAGGGGTTTCTGGGTAGCGGACAGGCCGATGCGTTGCAGTGGACGCCCCGCCAAGGCCTCCAGTCGCGCCAGGCTCAGCGTCAGGTGACTGCCGCGCTTGCCGTCGGCAATGGCGTGGATCTCGTCGACGATCACACCGCGGACGCTACCCAGCATCCGCCGCCCGGAATCCGAGCCGAGCAGCACATAGAGGGACTCGGGCGTGGTGACCAGGAGGTGCGGCGGCCGCCGACGCATCGCCGCCCGCTCCTTTTGTGGCGTATCCCCGGTCCGCACCGCCGTGCGTAACCCCAAGGGCGGTAAATCCCGCGCCTCCAGCGCTGCACTGATGCCGGCCAGGGGTTCTTCGAGATTGAGACGGATGTCGTTGGACAGAGCCTTGAGCGGTGACACATAGAGCCAGAGGCAGGTCTCGGGCAGGCCGCCTTCCCGCAACGCCTCCTGCACCAGGCCATCCAGCACGGCGAAGAAGGCGGTCAGCGTCTTGCCCGAGCCGGTGGGGGCCGCCACCAGCACCGAGGCGCCGGCGCGAATGGCCGGCCAGGCCTGCAGCTGCGCCTCGGTCGGTGCGGGAAAGCGCGTCGTGAACCAGCTGCGCGGCGCGTCGTGAAAGTCCGCCAGGACGGCGGCAGGCGATATCGAGGTCATGAGCCCAATATGGGAGTGGCCATCAGGGGCCACAACCCAAGCCGACCGGCGGCGAATAAGAGCCTGTTTAAAGTCTAGCGAGCTAGAGCCAAACAAGGCGAAGAGACCTGAGGAAGCGGACCGGGCTCGCGTGCGAGTTTACGAGTGGTAAATGAGCATTCCGACCGGGCTGGCGATCCAGGGTGTATTCAACGCCGTTTGGCCGACGCGCAGCAGACTTTTAACAGGCTCTCAGGCGATGCGATTGTGCAATTCGCCCCCCTCCAGCATGGCTTCGAGGTTGGTCAGCATCACCTGTTGCTGGGCCTGTTGGGCCGAAGCCGCATTGGCCGCGACATGGGGGCTGAGCACCAGGTTGGGCTGCTGGCGCAGGCGTTCGGGCACCTCGGGTTCGCGGGCGAAAACATCCAACGCCGCACCGGCGATGACCTGCTGCTCCAGGGCCGCCGCCAGGGCGTCCTCATCGACCACGCTGCCACGGGAGATGTTGACCAGATGGCCCTCCTCTCCGAGGGCGGCCAGGACCTCGGCGTCTATCGCCCCCACGGTCTCGGCGCTGGCACGCACCGCCACCACCAGGACATCGCTCCAGCGCGCCAGCTCCAGCAAGCTGCCGTGATAGGCATAGTCCAGCCCCGTGCGTGGCGAGCGATTGAAGTAGCCGATCTCCATGTCGAAGGCCTCCCCGCGGCGGGCGATGCGCCGACCGATCTCGCCCAGGCCATAGATGCCCAGTCGGCGCCCGGCCAGGCCCGGAACCTGGGGCATGCGCTCGACGGCGTTGCCCTGCCAGCGGCCGCTGCGGACGAAGGCATCGCCCTGCAACAGGCGGCGAGCGCTGGCCAGGATCAGGCCAAAGGTGAATTCCGCCACGGCGGTGGCATTGGCGTCACCGGCGGTGGTCACGGCGATGCCACGCTCGCGACAGGCTGCCAGCTCCACGCCCTCGTAGCCGGTGCCATAGCAGGCTACCAAGCGCAGTGCCGGAAGCGCGTCCAGCAAGGCCGCGCGGGTCGGCAGGCCGCCAATAGTCAGCAGGGCCACCGCCTCCTCGGCGCCGGCAGGCAAGGCGGCGGGATCCGCGGAAGGAAAGGGACCCAGTACCCGGTAGCGGGCTTCGAGCTGGGTAACCAGTCCCTGAGGCAATTGCGGGGCCATCAGCAGCGTCGGTTTCATCTTGTAATACTTTACCTGGCCAAAAAACCCAGCGTCGCCAGCGGAGGGCATGGTCGTCAACCATTCTCTTTAGGCCGCCGCTTTCAGCCTGGCCCACCATGGCGTCGACGCTACTCCAAGTCCTTGATAGGAGAAGCTTTTCGCGCAACTTGTCGACCTGACGCCAGGTCCGATCGGCGTTCGCCAACCACAGAGGGATTTTTGGGATGAGTAGAGTTCTCCGCCAGGCCGGCACCGCCTCCTGCCTCGCCTTGCTTGCCAGCAGCCTGCCGCTGACCGCCATGGCGCTGGAATTCAACGGCTACGGACGGGTGGGCGTCGGTGGCGCCGACACGGGCGGCAAGCAGAGCTGCTTCCAACTGCCCGGCGCACCGGCCAAGTACCGTTTGGGTAACGAATGCGAGACCTACTGGGAACTCGAACTGCACCAGACGCTGTACAAGGGCGTCGATGGCACCGAACTCAAGGTGCACGGCATGGCCAGCCTCTACAACGTCTACGACCAGACGCCCACCTTCAGCGGCGACAACGGCAACGTGCGCCTGCCGCAGATCTGGACCAGCCTCAGCCTGCCGGCGCTCAACGGTGGCGGCGTCTGGGCCGGCCGGCGCTACTACAAGCGCCACGACATCCATATCAACGACTTCTACTACTGGAATCCGAGTGGCACCGGCTTCGGCATCGAGGACTACGGCCTGGGCGACAGCGGTGTGCGATTGAGCTACGCCTTCAGTCGGGAAGACAACATCAACCAGCCAGACAAGGCCAACCGCCATGACCTCAACCTCGGCGGCATCAAGACCAACCCTGGCGGCGAGATCGAACTGGGGTTGTCCTATATCCAGCGCGCCGGCCAGATAGAGGGCGCTCACAGCGGCTGGTCAGCCACCGCCGAGCACAAGCAGGCGCAATTCTTCGGTGGGGTCAACGTCTTCACCGTGCAGTATGGTCGTGGCCCGGGAACCGGGCTGGGCGCCACCGGTAGCCTGACCGCGGATCAGGAATATGAAAGCCTGCGTATCCTCGAATCGCCGCGCTGGCAGATCACGCCACGCTTCGGCGGCCAATTGCTGGCGCTCTACCAGCGCGACCGGGCGCCGGGCGACGGTGGCCAGACCTGGTATTCCTTCGGCGTGCGCCCCAGCTATGCCTTCACCCGGCTGTTCAAGCTGCAGGTGGAATTCGGCCATGACCAGATCCATCCGGACAGCGGCGCCACCCGTACCTTGAACAAGGTCACCGTCGCGCCGACGCTGGCCCTGGGCGGCATGGGCCTGATGGACCGCCCGGAGATCCGCCTCTACTGGACCTATGCCAGCTGGAACCGTGGCGCCCAGGACGCTGCGGTAGCCGGCACGGCGCTATCCGACAGCGGTGCCTTCGGCGATGCCCGCCACGGCAACAACTTCGGCGTGCAGCTGGAAACCTGGTGGTAGAGACCGGCAAGCGAGACCGCCCGTCATAACCGGGCGAACTAAACTTATGCTGCCCGGTCGGTTTCCTGACCACAGGACGACCGATCAGGGAGAACGCCATGAATCCTCTCGCCCGCGAACTGCCCGCCGCGAGCCATACCGCTGCCACCCCGCTGGAGCGTTTTCGGCGGGTCCGGGCCGCCAGCGAGGCGCTCTGTGCGCCCCTGACCACCGAAGACTACGTGATCCAGAGCATGGCGGACGTCAGCCCGCCGAAATGGCATCTGGCGCACGTTACCTGGTTCTTCGAGGCCTTCATCCTCAAGCCCTTCCTGAAGGGCTACCAGACGCCCAATCCCGCCTACGACTACCTGTTCAATTCCTACTACGAAACCCACGGCAAGCCCTTTCCCCGGGCGGCCCGTGGGCATCTGTCGCGCCCAGGCGTGGACGACGTCTATCGCTTTCGCGCGGCCGTGGACGAGGCCATGGCCGAGCTGCTCAGCGCCCCGCCAGTCGAACACACCGCCGAGATCGCGCGGCGGCTGGAACTGGGGCTGCACCACGAGCAGCAGCACCAGGAACTGCTGCTCATGGACATCAAGCACATCCTGGCGCAGAACCCGCTGCATCCGGTCTATCGCGCCGACCTGGCCAAGGGCAGCACGCGCCAGGTCGCGCCTCTGGGCTGGGAGACGCACCCGGGCGGCGTCCGTCATGTCGGCCATGGCGGCGAAGGCTTCGCCTTCGATTGCGAAACCCCGGTTCATCGGCAGTTCGTCGATGACTTCCAGCTGGCCGACCGCCTAATCACCAATGCCGAATACCTGGCCTTCATCGAAGACAACGGCTATGGCCGCAGCGACCTCTGGCTGTCCGACGGCGCGGCGGCCATCCGCAGCCTCGGCTGGCAGGCGCCGCTGTACTGGCAGAAGCTGGATGGTGTCTGGCACCACTTCACCCTGGGCGGCCTGACCCCCGTCGACCCCGCGGCGCCGGTCTGCCACCTGAGCTTCTACGAAGCCGATGCCTATGCCAGTTGGGCCGGTGCCCGCCTGCCCACCGAGGCGGAGTGGGAAACCGTGGCGGCCCGCCAGCCGATCCTGGGCAATTTCGTCGAGCAGGACCGTCTGCAACCGGTCGCCAGCGAAGGCCAGGGCATGCGCCAACTGTTCGGCGATGTCTGGGAATGGACCGGCAGCGCCTTCCGCCCCTACCCCGGCTTCAAGCCACTTCCGGGTAGCCTGGGCGAATACAACGGCAAGTTCATGTCCGGTCAGATGGTGCTGCGCGGTGGCTGTTGCGCCACCCCACAGGACCATGTGCGTGCCACCTACCGCAACTTCTTCTATCCCACCATGCGCTGGCAGTTCTCCGGCCTGCGCCTGGCCAGAGAGGTCTGACCCATGGCCCTTGCCGTGCGCTTCTTCGATCAGCAGCCGGTGGCCAGCGCCGGCATCTCGCTGCGGGACGATGTGCTCCAGGGCTTCGCCCAGACCCCCAAGGCGTTGTCGCCCAAGTACTTCTACGATCAGCGCGGCTCGGAGCTGTTCGAGGCAATCACCCAGCAGCCCGAGTACTACCCTACCCGTACCGAAGAGAAAATCCTCGCCACGGCGGCCGGCGAGATCGCTCGGCTGGCCGGCCGGGACGCCGCGCTGGTCGAGCTGGGCAGTGGCGCCAGTCGCAAGGTGCGCCTGCTGCTGGAAGCCATGCGCCCGGCGGGTTACCTGGGCATCGACATCTCGCGGGAATTCCTGCTCAGCAGCACTCAGCGCCTGGCCGCCGACTATCCCTGGCTGGACGTCAGTGCCGCTTGCGCCGATTTCAGTCAGCCGATGACCCTGCCCGACAGCCTCGACGGCCTGCGGCCCATCGCTTTCTTTCCGGGTTCGAGCATCGGCAACTTCACCCCCGAGGAAGCCGGCGTTTTCCTCGGCAATCTGCACCGGATGCTGCCGGCTACTGGCGGCCTGCTGATCGGGGTGGACCTGATCAAGGACCGGGCCCGACTGGATGCGGCCTACAACGACGCCGCCGGAGTCACCGCGGACTTCAATCTCAACCTGCTGCGGCGCATCCGCCGTGAACTGGATACCGACCTGGATCCGGCGCGTTTTCGCCATCTGGCCTTCTTCGAGCCCATCGCCTCGCGCATCGAGATGCATCTGGTCAGTACCCGCGACCAGACCGTGCGTCTGGAAGGCGAGAGCTTCACCTTCCACGAAGGCGAACGGCTCCATACCGAAAATTCCTACAAATACAGCCTGGAAAGCTTTCGCGCCCTCGCCGAAAACGCTGGCTTCAGACAGATACAGGTATGGACCGACCCGGCCCGGTTGTTCGCCGTTTTCTACTTCGCCGCCTAGGCCGCTGGAGGTGCCGGCGGTCGTGATGCAACCAACAAGGGAACTCTCGATCCGATCACGCTCTAAGTAGCAATCTGCTACTACAGCGCACCGAGACGTTGCTATGGAGCCTGCTCCACTCACTGCGGCCAATGAACGCCAGCGTCTTGCACTGCTGCGTGATCTTGCCTTGATCGATCGTCCCTCCGACCGTGCCTTCCAGGATCTCACCGACCTCTGCGCACGTCTGTTCGACGTCCCCTACGCCATGATCTGCTTTCTCGATGGCCAGCAGGTCCACTGCCGGGCCACGGTGGGCTGCATGCCCTTTACCGTGCCGCGCTCCCAGTCGTTCTGCCAGCACCTGCAGGAAACCTCCCTGCCACTGCAGGTGGAAGACGCCCGCAGCGATGCGCGCTTCGCCGAGCTGAAAGTGGTCAAGGAGGAGCCGAACATCCGTTTCTATCTGGGCGCACCGCTACGCACGGCCGAAGGCCTGATGCTGGGCAGCCTGTGCCTGTTCGATTCGGCACCCCGGGCCGCCCTGCCTCAGGACCGCCTGCTGGCACTGCAGCAACTGGCGGCGCTGGCGGCCCAGCACATCGAGCTGCTGCGTACCGAGGCCTTCTGGGACCCGGTCACCCAGCTGCCCAATGGCCAGCGCTTCATCGAGGACGCCGAAGCCCTGACCCGCCAGGGCACCCGGGTGGTCGCGGTGGCGGCCGACCTGTTCGCCCAGAGCTATCTCAACGACTTCATCAAGGCCATGGGCCAGGCGCACTTCGATGGCCTGCAGCGCGCCATCAAGCAGCACCTGCGCCGCCTGCTGCCGTCCGACCAGCCGCTGTATCGGCTGGGCGCCGCGCGCTTCGGCTTTCTCCTGCACGACGCCGACGAGGCCGCCCAGCGGGACCTGCTCGAACGTCTGCAGCACGAGCTGACCGGGGTGCTGGATTACAACGGCATTCCTATCCAGAGCCGCCTCGGTCTGGGGGTGATGTCCCTGACCGACGACCATCCTACCGACTGGCTACGCGCCCTGATCGCCACCGCGGATGACGCCCGCGCCGAAATGCGCGGCTGCCGGCACTTCGATCCGCAACACGACGCCAGCTACCGCCGCGCCTTCGCCCTGCTCAGCGCCCTGCCCCAGGCCCTGCGTGCGGATGACCAGCTGAGCCTGGTCTATCAGCCGCGTATCGACCTGTCCACGGGGCGCTGCCAGAGCGTCGAGGCCCTGCTGCGCTGGGAGCATCCGCACCTGGGACCGATCAGCCCGGCGGAATTCATTCCCCTGGCGGAAAAGACCGCGCTGATCACCGCCTTGAGTCGCTGGGTGATGCAGAACGCCATCAGCCAGGCCTATGCCTGGCAGCGCGAGGGTCGCGGCCTGGGTGTGGCGATCAACATCTCCGCCCATGACCTCAACGATCCGGACTTCACCGACCAGACCACCGCGCTGTTGCGGCGCTATCCGGTCAATGCTCGGCGTCTGGAATTGGAGGTCACCGAGAATGCCCTGCTGGGCGATGCGGCGCTGATCCACCGCCAACTGGCCGCCTTGCGCGAGCTGGGCATAGGGATCGCCATCGATGACTTCGGCACCGGCTACAACAACCTCTCGCACCTGCGTGAACTGCCGGCCGATACCATCAAGATCGACCGCAGCTTCATCCGCGAGCTGACCCATCGCACCAAGGACCGGCTGATCGTGAGTTCCCTGATCGAGCTGTCCCATCAGCTGGGCTTTCGCATTACCGCCGAAGGGATCGAGACCGCCGAAGCGCTGGCCAGCCTGCTGGCCATGGGCTGCGACGAGGGCCAGGGCTTCTGGATCGGCAAACCCATGCCAGAACCGGAGCTACAGGCCTGGCTGCTGGTCCAGCAACCGGATCTGCAGCGGCCGACCCGTCGCGCGACGGTCTTCCAGCTGTTCGACAACGCCGCCAAGCACTAGCCTGCCCTGCCGTGCGTGAGCGGTACCCGCCTCACGCACGGCGCCGGATCACTCCTGGGTGCGCTTGCGCGGCGGCGCGAAGCCGTCGGCCGAGGTCGGCACCAGGGCACCGGGGCGGCGCTCGGACTTGGGTTTGGCCTTGGTCTTGGCCTTGCCGTCCTTCTTGCCCTCGGTCTTTTTCTTCTTGACGCCAGCGGCCTTGCCCGAGGCCTTGAGCTTTTTCGGACCGTTGTAGCTGGCCTTGAGGCCCGGCAGCTGACGACGCTCGAATCTCAGCTTGAGATAGCGCTCGATGCTGGACATCAGATTCCAGTCGCCATGGGTGACGAAGGAGATCGCCGTACCCGCCTCGCCCGCGCGACCGGTACGGCCGATGCGGTGGACGTATTCGTCGCCACTGCGCGGCAGGTCGTAGTTGATCACCAGGTCCAGGCCTTCGACGTCCAGGCCGCGGGCGGCCACGTCGGTGGCGATCAGCACCTTGACCGCACCGCTCTGCAGCCGCTCGACGGCCAGCTTGCGGTCCTTGGTGTCCTTGTCGCCATGCAGCACGAAGACCTTGAGGCCCTCGGCCACCAGGCGGCCGGTCAGGCGATCGGCCTGCACCTTGGTGTTGGTGAAGACGATGGCCTTGCGATAGGTCTCGTTGGCCAGCAGCCACTGCAGCAGGCGCTCCTTGTGCGGCGGCTCGTCGGCCAGGATCACCTGCTGCACCACGGCTTCGTTCAGTTCGCCGGTACGGTCCAGCATGAGATTCTGCGGCTCGCGCAGGACCTGCTCGACCACCTGGCGCAGGCTGTTGCCGCCGCTGGTAGCGGAGAACAGCAGGGTCTGGCGACCCTCGCGCTCGCAGCTCGCGGCGATCTGCAGCACGTCCTCGGAGAAGCCCATGTCGAGCATGCGGTCGGCTTCGTCGAGCACCAGCATCTCGATGTCTTTCAGGTTCACGTTGCCGGCGTTGCGCTGCTCCAGCAGGCGACCGGGGGTAGCCACCAGGATCTCCGGATTCTTGCGCAGGCCGGCGGCCTGGACGCGGAAGTCCTCGCCGCCGATCACCACGCCGGCCTTGAGAAAGGTGAACTGGCCGAAGCGTTCGATTTCCTTGGCGGTCTGCTGGGCCAGCTCGCGGGTCGGCAGCAGGATCAGCGCACGGGCCCCCGACCGGGGCTGGGGGTCCTTGAGCAGGCGATCCAGCAGCGGCAACAGAAAGGCCGCGGTCTTGCCGCTGCCGGTCCGGGCGGTGACACGCAGATCGTGACCTTCCAGGGCCGGGCCGACGGCAGCGGCCTGGACCGGAGTGGGCGTCTTGAAGCCCAGGGTATCGAGGGCCTTGAGCAGGCGCTCGTGCAGAGCGAGTTCGGTAAACACGGGTAGACCTCGGTAAAGAAAGGGCGGCCGCCGCGGGGCGACCACGGGTGATCAGGGGACCAGACGGCTGCGGAACAGCGCCTGGTGCTCGCGGCATTGGGCGGCGGCGAGCAGGAAGACGCCATGGCCGCCGCGCTCGAATTCGAGCCAGGTGAAATCGACTTCCGGATAGAGCGCCTCGACGTGGACCTGGCTGTTGCCCACCTCCACGATCAGGATGCCCTGCTCGGTGAGGTGATCGGCGGCCTCGGCCAGCATGCGTCGCACCAGATCCAGGCCGTCGTCGCCACAGGCCAGGCCCAGCGCGGGCTCGTGCTGGTATTCGGCCGGCATGTCGGCGAAGTCCTCGGCATCCACATAGGGCGGGTTGCTGACGATCAGGTCGAAGCGCTGCCCCGGCAGACCGGCGAAGCCATCGCCCTGCACGGTATAGACGCGCTCCTCCAGCCCGTGCCGCTCGATGTTCTGCCAGGCCACTTCCAGGGCGTCGTAGGACAGATCACCCAGGGCCACCTCGGCCTCGGGGAAGGCGTAGGCGCAGGCGATGCCGATGCAGCCCGAGCCGGTGCAGAGATCGAGGATGCGCGCCGGCGTGGCCGGCAGCCAGGGCGCGAATTGCGCTTCGATCAGCTCGCCAATGGGCGAGCGCGGCACCAGCACCCGCTCGTCGACGGTGAACGGCAGACCGCAGAACCAGGCCTCGCCAAGCAGATAGGCGGTGGGTACCCGCTCCTGGATGCGCTTGTGCAGTAGCACGCCCAGTTCGTAGCGCTCGTCGTCTTCCAGGGCGCAGTCCAGGTAGCGGTCGGCGGTGTCCCAGGGGAGGTGCACGGCGCCCAGCACCAGGGCGCGGGCCTCGTCCCAGGCGTTGTCATGGCCATGGCCGAAGAACAGCTCTTCGGCATGGAAGCGGCTGACGGCCCAGCGGATGTGGTCGCGCAAGGTGCGCAGGCGGGATTCGCTCATGAAAGGCTCCGGATGATCAGCCGCGCATTCTAACCCGCGCCCGGTCCGGCTGCAGGAACTTAACGTCCGGGCCCTTCTTCCTAAGCCTAGACCTTCAACGAGGAGAACGACATGAGCAAGACCGTAGCCGACCATCTCTGGGAACGTCTCGGCCAGTGGAACGTCGAGCGCATCTTTGGTTATCCCGGCGATGGCATCAACGGCATCATGGGCGCCCTGGGCCGGGTGGCCGACCAGTTCGACTATGTGCGGGTACGCCATGAAGAGATGGCCGCCTTCATGGCCTGTGCCCATGCCAAGTTCAGCGGCGAGGTGGGCGTCTGCCTGGCTACCTCAGGCCCCGGCGCCATCCACCTGCTCAACGGCCTGTACGATGCCAAGATGGACCATATGCCGGTGGTTGCCCTGGTGGGCCAGCAGGCCGCCTCTTCGCTTGGCAGCGACTACCAGCAGGAAGTCGACCTGCATACCCTGTTCAAGGACGTCTCCGCCTACGTGGAGACGGTGGTGCACCCGGCGCAACTGCGCCATGTCATCGACCGCGCCTTCCGCGTGGCCATCGCCGAGCGCCAGGTGGCCACGGTGATCATCCCCAACGACATCCAGCAGCTGCCGGCAGTGGAAAGCCCACCACACCAGCACGCCAATGTACTGTCTGGCGCAGGGGCCATCCCACCCCGGCCCTATGCCCAGGAAGACGATCTGCAGGCCGCCGCCGATATCCTCAATGCCGGCAAGAAGGTCGCCATGCTGGTAGGCGCGGGCGCCCTGCAGGCACGTAGCGAGGTCATGGCGGTAGCGGAAAAGCTCAGCGCCGGGGTAGCCAAGGCACTGCTGGGCAAGGGCGTGGTCTCCGACGAACTGCCCTACGTCACCGGCTCCATCGGCCTGCTCGGCACCGAGGCCAGCGATGTGCTGATGAAGGAATGCGACACCCTGCTGATCGTTGGCTCGACCTTTCCCTATACCGAATTCCTGCCCAAGGAAGGCCAGGCGCGGGCGGTACAGATCGATCTGCATGCGCGCAACATCAGCATGAGGTATCCCATCGAGCAGCCGCTGCTGGGCGATGCCGCGGAAACCCTGCGCCGACTGCTACCGCTGCTGGAGAGCAAGCCCCACGATGGTTGGCGCACGCGCATCGAAAAGAGCGTCGCGGAATCCTGGCACTCGATCAAGCAGCGCGCCCTCGCGCCGGCTGATCCGATCAATCCGCAGCGGGTGTTCTTCGAACTGTCCAGCCAGTTGCCACGCGACGCCATCCTTTGCGGCGACAGCGGCTCCCACACCAACTGGTACGCCCGCGACATCCGCATGAGCGGCCAGATGATGGGCTCGCTGTCGGGCAAGCTGGCGACCATGGGCTGCGGCATTCCCTACGCCATCGCCGCCAAGTTCGCCCACCCGGACCGCCCGGTGATCGCCCTGGTGGGTGACGGCGCCATGCAGATGAACGGCAACGCCGAGCTGGTTACCCTGCAGCAGTACTGGAAGAGATTCAGCAACCCGACCTTCATCGTCATGGTGCTCAACAATGGCGACCTCAACCAGGTGACCTGGGAGCAGCGCGCCCTGGCCGGTGATCCCAAGTTCGCGCCGGCCCAGGACGTGCTCGACTTCCCCTATGCGCGCTATGGCGAGCTGCTGGGCTTCAAGGGCCTGCGCATCCATCGACCGGACGAGGTGGCGGATGCCTGGCAGCAGGCCTTCGAGGCGGATCGCCCGGTCGTGCTGGAATTCGTCACCGATCCCAGTGTGCCACCGTTGCCGCCGCACATCAGCTTCGAACAGGCGCGGGCCTTCCTTGGCTCCATCGCCAGCGGCGATCCGAACGGCTGGGACATGCTCAAGCAGGGTGCGCGGCAGTTGCTGCGCTAGCCCGGGCTTTTCAGGCTCGCCAAGGCACGTCGAGGCGTATAACCTCGGCGGCCTGATAAAAAGCCTGGGGTATGAGCATGCAGTTGCCCGAGCACGACCATTTCGATCCGCCGCCGCTGCGCTTGCGGCGGCCCTTTCTGACCTCCCTGACCGCTGGCGTGGGGACGCTCTCCGCACTCACTGGCCTCGCCGCGTTGCTTGTCGGCACCGTGGCCTGGTTGCAGTTGCCGCAGGTGACGCCTTACCTGCCAATGGCACGCGAGACGGCCCAGGGTTTCCTGGGCGGGGGTATCCTGTCTTTGTTGATCGGGCTCTGGCTCCGCCGAAGCAGCCAGCACCGTGGGCGCTATCGCAACGCCCTGAGCCTGGCCCCGGAACTCAAGCGGCGGCGCTGATCAGCGCTGGCGCAGACGCGCCAGCGCACCGCCCAGCAAGCCGGTAAGGCAGCCCAGCACCAGGCCGCCGACATGAGCGCCATTGGCGATGGAGCCGAAGCCGAGCAGGTCGAAGACCCCGGTGAGGCAGATCAACAGCCAGATCAGCATCATGGCCACCACGCCGCGCGGCATGCGGTAGGCCGGATTGGGTGACAGCCACTGGAACAGCCAGCAATGGCCGAGCAGGCCATAGAGCACGCCGGACAGGCCGCCGAACAGCGCCGGCCCGGTCCAGGCGTACTGCACGAGGTTGGAGCCAATGGCGAAGACCAGCGTCAGGAGCAGCAGCATCAGGCCGCCCTGACGGAATTCGATGCGTCGGCCCAGCTCCCAGAACCAGAGCGCGTTCATCGCCAGGTGCAGCAGGCCGAAGTGCAGGAAGATCGGCGTGACCAGGCGCCACCATTGCCCTCGGGACAGGCTGACGTCGAGATCGAGAAAGGCGATGTGCTCAGCATCGATCAGGCGGAATTCCTGCAGCGTCAGGTAATGGATCAGCGCCAGGTTGTCGCCCAGTTCGGTGACCAGGCCCAGGACCAGGGTGACGATGAGGAAAACCGCGGAGACCGGGCTGGCCTTGAGCTGCGCCAGCAGGCCGAAGCCGCGTAGCCGCCGGGTGATCTGGACTTCGCCCTGGGGATCGCCATCGGGATAGCGCTCATAGAGGCTGCGGGTTTCCTCGACGCGCAGAGGGTCCAGCACCCAGAGCACCTGGCTGTCGCCCTCTTCCACCACGCGATGGCGGATCTGCAGCCGGCGCAGCAGGCGGGTGAAGCCCAGCAGATCGCGGCTCAGCGGCACGCGTAGCACGGGTTGCGGCTGGTTCATCGGCCCTCCTCGCGCTGCACGTCGATCCAGACGAACTTGTCCGGGTCGATCTGGCGCTCGTCATCGAGGCGATAGGCGACCAGCTTGCCGTACTTGACCGCGCTGTAGTCCAGGCAGGCCAGGTTGGGCCGCAGGGGTTCGGGATGACCATCGCGCCAATAGTGACCGACGAACAGCAGCGGCTCACCTTCGCCATAGCAGAGCAGCCCGGCCTTTTCCTCCTCGCTCAGACGCTCACAGGCGATTTCCGCCGGCAAGGCATCGGGCTGGAAGACCACGTCGCCGTAGGTCTGGGGATCGCTCTCCCAGAACTTGGTGCGAAAGCGCGCTCGCACATAGCCATCGCTGCCGGTGAGGCGCAGACCATGAGGCAAGGGCAGTGACACGCCGTTGAGCAGTCGCGAAGCGACCCGACTCGGCAGGCTGCCGGCGATGATGGACTGGCGCACGAAATCCTCGTCGATACAGGCATCGGGATAGTGATGCAGCAATTCATCGATCAGCGGCTGATCCCAGCAGGCGTGGACGATGCGGAAGTGGCCGAAGTCCTTGCACAGCGGCAGGGTGTACAGCCAGCGCAGGTGGTCCTGCCACTCCTGGGGATGATCGGCGAAGGCGGCCAGGGTCTCCTGGATCAGCTGGCGGTGCCGAGGGGTGTGTTCACGCACCCAGGTCTGGCCGGTACCGGGACTGGCCGGGGTGTGCCAGGCCAGGGCGTTGAGTTCGTGGTTGCCGAGGATGCAGTGGGCATGACCGCCCTCAACCATGGCGCGCACCCGGCGCAGGGAGCCGCGGATGCGCGGCCCGCGGTCGACCAGGTCGCCGAGAAAGATCGCCTGGCGCTCGGGGTGCTGCCAGACGCCGTCCACCTGCCGGTAGTCGAGGCGCTCCAGCAGCAGGTCCAGGGTATGGGCGCAGCCATGGATGTCGCCGATCAGATCGTAGCCCAGGGGCATCAGTCGTCTCCCAGCCGACTGCCCCAGCCGAGCTTGGTCCGGCAGATCTCGTAGTAGTTGTGATCCAGCGGATGGATCAGCCTGAGCTTGTGGGGCTTCTTCTGAATGGTCACGGTATCGCCGGGTGCGCAGGTGAAATGATTCTGGCCATCACATGAGACCTGCGGATAGATCGTCATGTTCGGCGACACCAGGATCGACAGGGTGCTGTCGCCGGACACCACGATGGGTCGGCTGGACAGGGTGTGGGGGTACATGGGCACCACCACGATGGCATCCAGCTTGGGATGCATGATGGGGCCGCCGGCCGACAGCGAGTAGGCGGTGGAGCCGGTGGGCGTGGCGACGATCAGGCCATCGGCGCGCTGGCTGCAGACGAATTGCCCATCGATGTACAGCTCGAACTCGATCATCCGGGTGGACTTGCCGGGGTGCAGCACCACGTCGTTGAGCGCATCGCCCTGGCCGATCATCTCGCCGCCGCGCTCGACGAAGGCGTCGAGCAGGAAGCGCGTCTCCATCAGGTACTGGCCGTCGAGCACCTCGGCGACCTTGGTCTCCAGCTCGTCGGGACGGATGTCGGTGAGAAACCCCAGCTTGCCACGGTTGATGCCCAGCACCGGCACGCGTGGACGGACCAGGGCGCGGGCGGCGCCGAGCAGGCTGCCGTCGCCGCCGACCACGATCACCAGGTCGCAGATCTCGCCCATGAGCTTGCGCGACACCGTCTGCAGACCATGCCCGGGCAGCACCTCGGCAATGGTGTTTTCCAGGATGACGTTGCACCCGCGTTGCAGCAAAAAGGTCTTGAGCCGGCGGATGGTATCCAGCACCTGGGTGCTGCCGAGTCGACCGATGATGCCGATGTTACGAAAGGAGTCCATGACGCGCCGGCGGCCCCGTTGACTGGATTGGGCGGAAAGTATGGGCGAAAGCCCGTGGCAGCGGCAAACCGCCTCCATCCGACCACGGGTCGCCCGAGGTGATCCGCAGGGGCCTCGCTTGGCCTATGCTGGCACCATGACGCCCTTCGCCGAGCTGCACGCCCTGCCCCGCCGCCTGAGCCAGCCCCAGGTGCGCGCGCTCGCCTGGACCCTGGTCGCTCCGCCGCTGCTGACGACCACCGATACCCGTCATCCGCTGCGCGCCAGCGACTGGGCGCGAGAGCCGGCACGACTGGCCGACTGGCTGCGGCAACAGGACGCGGCGCCCGCTGAGCTGGCCGCATGGCTCGCCCAGGGCAGCGACCGCCGCCTGGGCCGGCAGTATGAAAGACTCTGGCAATTCGCCCTGGCGCGCGCACCTGGCATACGGCTGCGCGCGGCCAACCTGCCCTTGCGCGAAGGCGAGCGCACCTTGGGTGAACTGGATCTCCTGGTGGAGGATGCCGAGGGGATCCATCACCTGGAACTGGCGGTGAAGTTCTACCTGGGTGAAGGCCCACCGGACGCGCCGCGCTGGCTGGGTCCCGGCGGCGAAGACCAGCTGGCGCGCAAGCTCGCCCATCTGCGCCAGCGCCAGCTGCCGCTGTCGGCTACGCCCCTGGCCCAGGCCAGCCTGGCAGCCCTGGACATAGCGCCCCCACGGGCAGCGCTGTGGATGGGTGGGTATCTGTTCCAGCCGCTCGCCAGTCCCCTGCCCTGGCCGACCGGCGCCCTGCCACCCCCGCAACCCCAGCTATGGTGCGAGCGAAGGCTGATGCCTGAGGGGCACTGGGAGGTGCTGCCCAAGGGACATTGGTTGGCGCCAGCCGTGGCCGACACCCCCTGCCTGCCGGTGCCGGAAGGCGAACCGATCTGGCCGCAGCTGCTGGTGCGCCGCGACCTCGCGGGTGAGGAGGAAGCCCGCCTGTTCCTGGTGCCCGAAGGTTGGCCGACTCAGTCTGCCGCCAGCCTGGCCAGCTGAGCCTCCAGCGCGCGGCGACCCTGGAGGCCGCCACTGTGAATCAATACCAGGCGACTGCCCGCTGCCACTGCGCCGCGCTCGATCTCCTGCCACAGGGCGAGCCAGAGCTTGCCGGTATAGAGCGGATCCAGAGGAATGCCCGTCTGGTCCTCGAACGCCGCCATGGCCCTGGCCAATTCGGCGTCGATCCGACCGAAGCCGCCGCGACTGGCATCCACCAGGCGCCAGTTCGAAGCGGCCTGCCCAGCCAGCAGTGTGTCGAGAGTGGCCTCGACGCCATGCCCGGGTGGCACCGCCAGGCCACCTACCACCTGCCAACCGGGAGCGGCGGCGCGGATCACCCCGGCCAGGGTGGTGCCGGTGCCGGCGGCCAGCCAGAGTTGCTGGCAATCGGGCCAGCCCAGGGCGGCGAGGCCCTGGCGCACGTCCGCGACGATTCCCGTGCAGGCCTGGGCGGCTCGCTCATCGCAACCGCCTTCGGGGATGGGCAGCAGGTGCGGATAGCGCGTCTGCCAGGGCTGCCAGAAGTCGGCGTCGTGGCGACGACGATAGCCGCCATAGCCTAGCCAGTGCAGGGTCATGCCACTGTCCTGGAGATCCTGGACGGTAGGCGTCAGGCAGGCTTCGCCGCGCAAGAGGCCGACGGTCACGAAGCCCTCCTCCCGTCCAGCCGCCGCCAGGGCGTGCAAATGGTTGGAATGGGCGCCGCCCAGGCTGATCAGGCCACGGCCCTCGCCCCGCGCCAGGCATTCGCGCCAGGGCCGCAGCTTGTAACCCTTGTTGCCATTCTGGCCAGCCGGGCGCTGATCCAGGCGCAACACGGCGAGACGCAGGCCATGCGCGGCCAGGGGTGCAAGATGCACCTCCTGAAGCACGGCGGGTGAAGGATAGGTCATCGGAAGAGCCGCAGGGATCAGAGCGCGACGGCGTCGCCACCGCTGTCATCGCCGCGATGCTCGGCGCAACGGGTCGAGCGCAGGGGATCGAACTGGGCGGGATGCTCCACGCGGACCACTGGCCGACCGCAGCGCTCGCCGTCCACCTCGGCCTGGCACACCGGCTGCTGGTGATGCTCCAGCCAGCGCTGGTACTGCTCCCGGCTGACCTTGCAGTGGTCGGCGACGAAACCCAGCGGATCGGCGCTGAAGCGCGGAACGTCCTGGCGACTGAGGATGAGGTGCCCGGCACCCGGCTGGAAGGTAACGAAGAGGATGCCCTGGCGCGCCAGGCGCTCCAGCTGACCCTCGTTGCTGTCGCCGACCAGTTGAGCGCAGCGTTCGCGCAGCTGGCGGATGTCGTCCTGCAACTGGCCGTCCAGCTCGTCGCGGTACTTGAGCTCTACCTCGCGGATGGTCAGCTGGTTCTTCAGCTCGCCTACCGCGGCGGCTACCCGGGCCTCGCTTTCGGCCTCGGCCTGGATGCGCAGCGCTTCGATCTTGTAGAGGGCGTTTCTTTCCAGGGTGTGCATCTGTTCGTTGAGTTCTTCGCGCTGCTGACGAGCCAGCTCGTGCTGCTGCTCCAGGTGCTGGGCCAGGGCCGCGTAGCGCACCTCCAGCTCGGCCTTGGCGGTGCGCAACTCGTCGGCGTCGCGTTGCAGGCGCGCCAGGTCTTCCTGGTGCTGGCGGGTCAGGGTGAGCAGACGGGTGCGCTGGCCGGCGATCAGCTTGTCCAGCGCCTCCTGATGCTCCTGGGCGAGGATGCGGCGGACCCGTTCGAGACGGGCCTCGACGTCGATGCCGTCAGCGGCGCTGGGATGGTATTCGCCGGCCAGCTCGACCTCGCCATCGCGGGGCGCGACCAGCCCTAGGCAGTCACGGATCGCCTGCCAGTCGTCGTGTTCGGCATCGCTGCGTGGATCCCAGAGATCGCCCTGGTGCCAGGAAAGGGGACATTGGCTGCGGCTGGCCAGCCGGATTGGTCCGGCGCCCAGATCGGGACCAACGCCGCCGCGCTCGGCCAGCTCCCCCAGCGGCAGATCCCATTCCGGCAGCGGACTGCCCTGGGCATCGAAGGCCAGCAGAAAGAACACCGCGGCCTTGACCCGGCGATGGTCATCCAGCAGCAGATAGACGAAGCGATGGCGCCGTCCGGCACAGTCGAGCAGCCCCTGCTCGCCCTGCCAGAGCGCCTGGAAATCGGGAAACAACAGGGCGCGGTTCACGCCCTGGTCGCCGAACCCCAGCACCACCGGGGTCAGTACCGCCTCTTCGTTCAACGTCTCTGCCATCTGTAGCCGCGTGCTCTGTCGATCCCACATGAATTCCGAGGCTGGCGCCAGGCGCCCGCTTGGGCATGGGCATGCCAGGGTCGAAGCGACCGGACAGGCCCCTACCGCCAACCTCCAGGCGACGACGCGCTCGTGCTGCGTCCCGCCCGACGTCTCCGAAACGCCAGGCCCCCACCCGGCGCATCAGGACGGCAGCTTAGCCAATCCTGGTCGACGGGATGGAAGAGAGACCGGACATTGGGACGAGGGTCGGCCCAGAGAAGATGTTATGCGGAGCGCGTCACAGAAATCATCCCTGATTGCAACGAAGAGTTACAGCTGAGCGGCAAGCCGGGTGGCCTGGTCGATGGCGCGCTTGGCATCGAGCTCGGCCGCGACATCCGCGCCACCAACCCGGTGCACCGCCATGCCAGCGCCGACCAGCTCGTCTTCCAGCTCACGCAGGGATTCCTGACCGGCGCAGAGCACCACGTTATCCACCTCAAGCAGCTGCTCGGTGCCATCGGGCAGGCGCAGGTGCAGGCCGGCATCGTCGATACGTAGATATTCCACGCCACCCACCGCCTGGACGCCGCGCTGCTGTAGCCGCGCGCGATGGATCCAGCCGGTGGTCTTGCCGAGGCCCTTGCCGGGCTTGCCGGGCTTGCGCTGCAACAGCCAGACCTCACGCGGCACTGCCGGCGGCGCGGCCGGGGCCAGGCCACCGCGGCTGCTGAAGCTGGGATCTATGCCCCACTCCTGGTAGAAGGCGGTGATGGGGTCGGCGTCCTGGTGCCCATGGGTGAGGAAATCCGCCACATCGAAGCCAATGCCGCCGGCACCGATCAGGGCCACCCGCCGCCCTACCGGCTTGCGCTCCAGCAGCACGTCCAGATAGCCCAGCACCTTGGGATGGTCGACGCCGGGGATGGGTGGAACGCGCGGGGTCACCCCGGTGGCCAGCAGCACGGCCTCGAAGCCACCGGCCTGCAGCTCGGCGGCGGTGACCCGGTGATTGAGACGGACCTCGACGCCGAGCCGCTCCAGGCGGCGCTGGAAATACCTAAGGGTCTCGCCGAACTCCTCCTTACCGGGGATGCGCTTGGCGACATTGAACTGGCCTCCAATGCACTCGCTGGCCTCGAACAGCACCACGCCATGGCCCCGCTCGGCCAGGGTGCAGGCGGCGGCCAGGCCGGCCGGTCCGGCACCGACCACGGCGAAGGTGCGGGGCTGAGCCGTGGGCAGGATCTGCAATTCGGTTTCGTGGCAGGCACGCGGATTGACCAGGCAGCTGGTCAGCTTGCCGGCGAAGGTATGGTCCAGGCAGGCCTGGTTGCAGGCGATGCAGGTATTGATCTCGTCGGCCCGGCCGGCGGCGGCCTTGGCGACGAACTCGGGATCGGCCAGCAGCGGGCGCGCCATGGACACCAGGTCGGCCTGGCCGGCGGCAAGGATGGCCTCGGCCACCTCCGGGGTATTGATGCGGTTGGTGGCGATCAGCGGCACCCTGACGTGGCCCTTGAGCTGGGCGGTGACCGCAGCGAAGGCACCACGCGGCACCAGGGTCGCGATGGTGGGAATGCGCGCCTCGTGCCAGCCGATGCCGGTATTGATCAGGCTCACCCCGGCGGCCTCCAGCCAGCGCGCCAGCTGCAGGCATTCCTCGGGCGTGCTGCCCTGCTCCACCAGATCCAGCAGCGAGAGGCGGAAGATGATGAGGAAGTCCGGACCGGTGACCGCACGGATGCCCTCGACGATGGCCAGCGCCAGGCGGCAGCGACTGGCGAAATCGCCACCCCAGCGATCCGTGCGATAGTTGGTCCGCGCGGCGATGAACTGGTTGATGAAATAGCCTTCGGAGCCCATCACCTCGACGCCATCGTAGCCGGCCTGCTGCGCCAGCTGGGCGCACCGGATGAAGGCGGCGATCTGCGCCTCGACCTCGGCATCCTGCAACTCGCGCGGAGTGAAGGGATTGATCGGCGCCTGCAACGCCGAGGGCGCCACCAGCAGCGGGTTATAGGCATAGCGACCGGCATGCAGGATCTGCAGGCAGATGCGACCACCCGCGGCGTGTACGGCTTCGGTCACCGGGCGGTGGTGCTCGGCTTCCTCGGCGGTGGTCAGCTTGGCCGCGCCCTTGGCCACGGCGCCTTCCTCATTGGGCGCGATGCCACCGGTGACGATCAGCCCCACGCCACCGCGGGCCCGCTCGGCGAAAAAGGCCGCCATTCGTGCGAAACCACCCGGCCGCTCTTCCAGCCCGGTATGCATGGAGCCCATCACCACACGATTGCGCAACGTGATCGCTCCCACTGGCAGGGGTTCGAGCAGATGCGGATAGCGGTTCATAGGGGTGGTATTACGAGGGGCAAGCTCAATCATGGCGGTCTCCGGTCATTGGCCTTTCTAGGAAAGCCTGGCGCCACGATAGGAGCAGCAGGGCCGGGCCTCAATCACCAGAAATGACAACCTCTTTACCCAAATGCACAGCCACCCCTTGGCAGTGACGGCGCGGTCTCCTACCCTGAGCACCTTTATTCCGCCCGCCCAAGGGGGCCGGGACCGCTCTGGAGTGCCGATGCGCAAGCTCGTGTTCCTGGTGCTGATCGCCCTGTTCGCCGTGCTGGCGGGCTGGGTGGCCCAGCGGCCAGCCTTCCATTACCTGTCTGATCTGCGCAGCAGCCTGGCGTTGGATCTGACCACCACGCCGGCCGCGGCTACCACCGGCAACCTGCTGGGAATCGAACCCGAGCTGGTGGCCCTGGACTATGGCAATCCCGAGCGGCTGCGTCTCAAGCTCGACGCCTACCTGGCCAATGCCCGCCGGCTGGGCCTGATCGGCGCCCAGACCATCGTGGTGCTGCCCGAGCACCTGGGCACGCCCCTAGCGCTGATGGGCGAAAAGCCCGAGGTCTACGCCGCCGCTCAGAGCAAGGAAGCCATCGAATGGCTGGTCCTGGGCAACCCGCTACGGGTCGCCCGGGCCTGGTTCCAGAGCGAAGGGGATCGCCGCCTGGCCGACAGTTTGCTGCGCATGAAGGCCTGGGACATGGCGAGTGCCTATCAGCAGCTCTTCGCCGGCCTCGCCCGCGAGTACGGCGTCACCCTGGTGGCCGGCTCCATCGTCCTGCCTGGTCCGGCGCTGGTCGACGGCGAATTGCAGGTGGGCAGCGGACCGCTACGCAATGTCACCCTGGTGTTTGGCCCTGATGGCAAACCACTGGGCGAGCCGCTGGTGCGACCGCTGACAGCCAGCGAGGTAGGCGATGACCTGAGTCCGCCGCTGTTGCGGCTGGATACGCCGCTGGGCCGCCTGGGCGTCATCCAGGGTAGTGATACCGGACGCACCGGCGTGCTGGACGCCCCCCAGGTGGATCTGCTGGCCATTCCCGCCCTTGCCTCGGGGGCCACCCCGGCACCCGCGCCCTTCGATCCTCAGCGTCTGCGCGCCGCCGGTATCCGCGCCGCGCTGGAAGTTCACCTGCGGGGACGCCTCTGGGAATGGCAGGCCAGCGGCCCCAGCCAGGCCTTCACGCCGGACGGAGAATCGGCGACCGACCCCGCCCGCAGCGGCAGCAAGCTGCTCAATCTGCGGCTATGAGCGCACCCGCGCTGCGCCTGGGCGACCTCTCCACCGGTTTCGTGCTGGCGCTGGCCGCCGCGGTGGCGACTCGCGGGGCGGACGCCACGGGTCTGCTCAATCGCTTTGGCCTGACGGCGGCGCGGCTGGCCGAACCCGGTGGACGGCTGTCGATCCCCCACTACATGCGTCTTGGTCATTCCGCCCTGGAGCTGACCGGCGATCCGGCGCTGGGTCTGGCCATGGGCCAGGCGATGCGTCCGGCCTTCCTCGGGCTCGCGGGGGTGACGGTGGCCCAGGCACCGGATGTCCGCCATGCCGCGGAAACGCTGCTGGCGCTGGAGCCGCTCTATGGTCGTAACTACCGTGGCCAGTCGCGCTATGCGGCCCAGGGGCGCGACGCCTGGCTGCACTTCTATAGCATCAGCCCCTACAACGCCTACAACAGCTTCGTGGTCGACGTGGTGCTCAGCGCCTGGCTGGCGTTGCTGGGCACCGTGGCCGGTGGTCCCCTGCAGCCCCGCCGTGTACTCATCGAATACCCGGCGCCGGCGGACCTGGCGCCCTACGAGGCCGCCTTCGGTTGCCCGGTGGAATTCGGCGCCGCCGAGAACGCCCTCTTGCTCGACGCCCGCGCCCTGAGCCTGACCGGCCCCGAGCACTGCCCCGCCACCTGGCGCCAGTTGCTGGCCCTGAGCGAAGCCGAACGTGCCCGCCTGACGCGTACCCGTGGCCTCAGCGAACGGGTGATCGAGGTCATGGGGCCCTTGCTGCGCCATGGCGAGCCGACCCTGGAGCAGATCGCGGTGCGGCTGCGCCTGCCCTCCTGGACCCTCAGGCGCAAGCTCGCCGAGGAAGGCACCCAGTACCGCACCCTGCTCAATCTCACCCGCCGCGACCTGGCGCTGGCCTATATCCGCGATACCGAGGCCAGTTTCGGCGAGATCGCCTATCTCCTGGGTTTTGCCTCGCCGGCTGCCTTCCAGCGCGCGTTCAAGCGCTGGACCGAGCAGACGCCCGGCGACTGGCGCCGCCTGCAGCGGCAGACGATCGCAGGTTGAAGGGAGCATAGGCGGCGATAGAAGGTCCTAACTGGCTGACTCCTGGCCATGACCGCTGCCCTGCCCATGCCGACTCTCCTGCTCTCCCTGTTGCTGCTGTTCCTCGCCCTGCCCCTGCGGGCTGCCGAAACCCCTGCCAACGCCCCTGCCGGACTCGACCCGCAGCAGGCGCGCCAGGTCGCGGCCCTGTTGCAGGATCCGCAACGTCGCCAGGAGCTGATCCTGACGCTCCAGGCCATCGCCAGCCAGCCGGCGAGCGCCAGCGGAACGCCTGCCGCCGCGGCGCCGGCCACGGCGGCTGCCTCAGCCCCCGCTCCGGCAGCCAGCGAGGAAAAGGCGCTGGTACCCCTGGAGGCCAACGGTCTCATCGCCCAGACGCTCAATCGCGTCGGTCGCTGGGCCGACCACCTGGGCACCGAGCTGAATCAGGTGCAGCGGGCGATACGCACCTTGCCGGACTGGTCACGTGCCAGCTTTACCTCCGAAGCGGGCCGCCGCGCCCTGTTGCAGGCCCTGCTGACCCTTGGCACCCTTTTCGCCGCCGGCCTGCTCGGCGAATGGCTGGTGCACCGGCTACTCCAACGCCCGCGACAGAACCTGCAGCGTCATGCCGATCAGGCCGACAGCCACGCTCGGCACCAGGCCCAGCAGGCGGCCACTCAGCAGCCTTCCCCCGCTGCCACCGCCGCCGATGAAGAAGCCGCTACCCGTCCAGCCGAATCTGCCGTGGCGCTGGTCAAGATCCAGCGCGATGGGGTGGACCAGCTGGAAGAGGTGCCCATCGCGCCAGCCGACAGCGCCGCGCCGCCACAGAGCGAGCCTGTCGCCGAGTCCGCCAGCCCAGACGCCAGCGCTGCCACGCGCGCCCGGCCCAGCGCCGAGGAACACTGGACCACCCTGCGTCACCTGCCCTTCGCCCTGGGTCTGCTGCTGCTGGAACTGCTACCGCTGCTGGTGTTCTGGACGGTCGCGGCACTGCTCATCCACTACCTGGTGGGGACGGACGCCAGCCAGCGCGAACTGGTCGGAGGCTTCATCGGTGCCTATCTCACCACCCGCCTCGCGTTGATCGTCGTCCGCCTGTTGATCGATCCCGCCGCCCACGGTATCCGCCTGCTCAAGGTACGGACGGGACTGGCCTGCACGCTGCTACGCTGGCTGCATGCCTTCGTCGCCTTGGTCACCTTCGGCCTGGCGCTGGCGCAGGCGGCGGACATCCTCGGTGCCAGCGAGGCCGGGCGCGAAGCCATCGTCAAACTGGTTTCGCTGCTCGCGCACCTGCTGGTGGTCGGCCTGATCTTTCACGTCCGCCGTCCGGTGGCCATGCGCATCGCCGGGCGCCAGGACGGCAATGGCGCCCTGACCGTGCTGCGTGCCTGGCTGGGTCAGGTGTGGGCGCTGTTCGCCGCGGTCTTCGTGCTGGGCGGCTGGACCATGTGGGCGCTCGACATCGAAGACGGCCTGCCGCGGCTGATGAATTTCGTCGCCCTTTCCGCCGGCATCGTCATCCTTGGCCGCCTGGCGGCGGTTTTCCTGCTCGGCCTGCTCGGCCGCCTGTTCCAGCCGGCACCGAGCGAAGGCGCCAGCAGCATCGATCTGCACCTGCAGCGCTACTATCCGCTGGCCCGCTGGCTGGTGGGGGTGATCGTCACCCTGGTCACGGTCCTGGCGCTGTTCCAGTCCTGGGGCTGGAGCGTGCTGGACTGGTTCGGTGACGGCAGCATCGGGCGCAGCCTGCTGTCCGCCTTCCTCACCATCCTCATTGCCGCCATCATCGCCGTGGTGGTCTGGGAAGGCGCCAATGTCACGGTGAACCGGCGCCTGAGCAGCTGGACGGAGCGTGGCGACACGGTACGCGCGGCCCGTCTGCGCACCCTGCTGCCCATGTTGCGCACCGGCCTGTTCATCCTGGTCGCACTCATCGTCGGCCTGACCGCCCTGAGCGAACTGGGCATCAACACCACGCCCCTGCTGGCCAGCGCCAGCATCATCGGCGTGGCCCTGGGCTTCGGCTCGCAGAAGCTGGTGCAGGACTTCATCACCGGCATCTTCCTGCTGCTGGAAAATGCCATGCAGGTCGGCGACTGGGTCACCGTCGCCGGGGTCTCGGGCACCGTGGAATACCTGTCGATTCGCACCGTGCGCCTGCGCGCCGGGGACGGCTCCCTGCACATCGTGCCCTTCAGCTCGGTGTCGGCGGTCAACAACATCAACCGCGGCCTGGGCAACGCCGCCTTGCGCATCAGCGTGGGCTACGCCGAAGACATCGAGCGTGCCATTGCCGAACTCAAGGATATCGGTGCCGGCATGCGCGCCGATGACGCCTTCAAGGACCTGATCCTCGCCGATCTGGAAATCTGGGGCGTGGATGCCGTCGATGGCTCCATGGTGACCATCGCCGGCCAGATGAGATGCATCGACAAGGGCCGCTGGGGTGTGCAGCGCGAACTCAACCGCCGCATCCTCGAACGCTTCCGCGAGCGCGGCATCGAGATCGCCAACCCGCGTGCCAGCCTGTTGCTGCCCAGCGAAGCCGGTATCGTACCCTCCACGCCCATCCAGCCACGTCCCGCGGAGTAGACCTCGTGCAGTTTCGCCAAGATGCCTTCAATGGCCTGATCATCGACGCCGCCTCGCTGCCCACCACCCGCGAGGCCTTCGCCCCAGCCCTGGCGGAGCTGCTCGACGGGGCCCGGCGCGAAGGTCGCAACCTGATCTGGCTGACCCTGCCCCTGGCCCTGGGCGAACTGGTCGGCGTGGCGACCGCTGCCGGCTTCGTCTTTCACAACTGTCTCGAACAGGAACTGACCCTGGTCTGGCGCGGCACGCCCACGGCCTTCGCGCCCTTCGTGCCGACCCACAGCCTGGGTGTGGGCGGACTGGTGCTCAATGCCCGCGGTGAGCTGCTGGCGATCCGCGAACGCGGCAGCCAGGGCTACAAGCTACCGGGTGGCCACGTCGAGCTGGGCGAGGACCTGGGCCCTGCGGTGATCCGCGAGGTCTGGGAAGAAACCGGCATCCACAGCGCCTTTCGCAGCATCGCCGGCCTGGTGACCACCCATCCCTACCGTTTCGGCAAGTCCAATCTCTATGTGGTCTGCCACCTCGACCCCCTGGATGTCGACATCGCCATCCAGGATCCCGAGGAGATCGAGGACGCCCGCTGGCTACCGCTGCCCGACTACCTGGCCGATTCAGGCAACAGCGCCTTCAATCGCGAGCTGGTGCGCAGCCTGGCCCAGGCCGAGGGCCTGCTGCCCAGCGCCCTGAACAGCGAGCGCTATCCCAAGGCAGAAGTCTTTCTGGCTCAGCCGTCGAAGGACTGATCCATGCTCTCGGCCGGATGGGCGTCGCGCGGGCGGCCCACCGGCCGGGCGGGAATGCCCACCACCGTGGTATGGGGCGCCACGGGGCGCAGCACCACGCTGTTGGCACCGATCTTGGCGCCTTCGCCGATCTCCAGATTGCCAAGGATCTTGACCCCGGCGCCGATCATCACGCCGCGACGCACCTTGGGATGACGATCGCCCTGCTCCTTGCCGGTACCGCCCAGGGTCACCTGCTGCAGGATGGACACCTCATCCTCCACCACCGCGGTCTCACCAATGACGATGCCGGTGCCGTGGTCGAGCATGATGCCGCAGCCCAGCCGTGCGGCCGGGTGGATGTCGATGGCCAGCAGGCGATTGCAGCGCGCCTGCAGGTGCAGCGCCAGCAGACGCTCGTCGTGGGCCCAGAGGGCATGTCCCAGGCGATGGGCCTGCAGCGCCAGGAAGCCCTTGGAAAAGAGAAATATCTCCAGCAGGCTGGCATAGGCCGGATCCCGTGCCAGCACCGCCTCCAGGTCCGCGCAGGCGGAGGCGACCAGCGCCGGACGCTCGGCATGCAGGGCGGCGAAGCGCTGGGCGAGCCGGTCGGCCTGTTGCGGATCTTCGGCCAGGGCCTCGGCGCAGCGCCGGCCCAGGGCCGCAGCCAGGTCCTCCGGTTCGAGCAGCGCACGCGTCAGCCCAGCGGCCAGGGCAGGCGCCTCATGGCACCCGGCCTCGGCCTGGGCGCGCAGGAGTTGCCAGAGTTGGGTAGCGGAGCGAAGGCGCATGGCGAGCGGTGTCTTTCAGCGAGGGGCGCCAAGCTTAGCGGGCCTGGCGGACAGCGTCTTGTACATCAGGGTGGTGCTGTCACGGCGCTCGGGTTGCCGGGCATCCAGGGCGTAGCCAGGAATCCTGCCGACCACCTGATAGCCGAGGGACAGATAGAGCGGCTCGGCATGGTCATCACTGCGGGTATCCAGGGTCAGCAATTCCCGCCCCTGGGCCTGGGCGGCCGCTTCCACCGCCTGCATCAGCCGACGGGCCAAGCCCTGCCGGCGGTACGCCGGATGCACCAGTAGCTTGACCACCTCGGCGCGGTGCGGCTGATTGGCCGGGGTATCCAGCACCAGTTGCACGCTGCCGACCACACGCCCGGCCTGGAGGGCGGCGAACAGCAGGCGATCGCCGCGGGCCAGGCCCGGCGCGACTCCTTCCGTCCAGAAGCGATGATTCACGGCGTCGGTGAGTGGCAGGATGAAGCCGATGCTCGCCCCCTCCAGCACACAGGCGGCCAGCAGCTGCTGGAATTCGTCCAGGTGCGCCTTGAGGTCGGCGACCTCCAGCCGTTCGATGCGACAAGCAGTGGTCATGGCAGCTCCTCAGATCATGAACAAAAGATAGCGAGCGCCGTCAGCGCCGCTGAGAAAACGGCTGCTGCCCCACAGGCGATAGCGCAGGCAATCGCCACTGCTCAGCCGATAGGGCTGTTCCTCGATCCAAAGCTGCAACTCGCCCTCCAGCATCAGCAGATGGTGTTCGAGGCCTGGTCGAGGGGAGGCCTCATAGCGGATATCGACGCCGGGGCCCAACTGACTCTCGATCACCTCACCCGCCAGCGCCTGGGCCGGCGGTGACACGGAGCGGCGGCTAAAGGCCTGCGCGGGATCCGTCCAGACCTGCTGGGCCTGGCGCTGGACCTGTGCCGGAAAAGACTGCTCCACGCTGTGCAGCAGGCGCGTCAGGGTCAGGCCGTAGGCCGAACAGAGCTGGCCAAGCACCGCCGTGGTCGGGCTGACCTCGGCATTTTCCAGCCGGGACAGGGTTGCGCGACTCACTCCACTAAGGGTTGCCAGCTGTTCGAGTGACAAACCGCCTTCGAGGCGCAAGGCCTTGAGTCTGAGTGCCAAACGTTCATCGAGCATCGTTCATCTCCCATTTTCGGGATTTTTTCTCACAAAAGAGAAAATCGAGCAACCCGTTTCTTGGGAAACTTGCTATCCAGCCTATGACTATCGCATTAAACTTTATCGGAAAAACCCTTTAACCTCTGGCTATTATATTAGCGACCCGGCGTCCGTTAATAAGGCAACCAGAGGCTCTGGAAAGAGTGCCTGAAAAATTTCGTTTATTGAGAGGCCACTAAGCCACCGCGCTAAACACGAAACCTTGGAATGACATTTTCCATGTCCAAAAAGAACGTGACGGCAGAATAGACGTCTCAGTTATTGACCGCGCCGGACACCAGCCTGGGCGCGCCTTTATGCGATCTATTTCAAAAAATGTCGGCACTCCAGGGTTATTGCCCAAACATTGGCAGTAAAACCGCTGAAATCCTTTACAACCCCTGTACAACTTTCTTTGCAGGGGCTCTAGTCCGGCCAGTAGAAACTCAAGCCTTGTATTCAAATTAAACGTCGTCCAATAAAACGCCCTCCTATCAGCCTGCTCGAACTCGCTC
Organism: Pseudomonas sp. Marseille-Q7302; assembly: GCF_965111925.1. Classification (NCBI taxonomy): domain Bacteria; kingdom Pseudomonadati; phylum Pseudomonadota; class Gammaproteobacteria; order Pseudomonadales; family Pseudomonadaceae; genus Pseudomonas; species Pseudomonas sp. Marseille-Q7302. The sequence continues at coordinate 3,069,492 of NZ_CBCOPK010000001.1, forward strand.
GTTAAACTCCTACTCTCAATAAGCGAACCGCCTGGCCTTTGGGGGGCACGGCGCTCGACTCGTCAGTAACCTGAAGTAGGAGAAGTTCTTATGGCTAACAAGAGCAGCAATCCAGGCAACTTCGCCAACAATCGCGAACGCGCCGCCGATGCCGGACGCAAAGGTGGACGGGCCAGTGGTGGAAACTTCGCCAACAATCCCGCGCGAGCCTCTGAAGCCGGGCGCAAGGGTGGCCAGAACAGCCACGGTACCCGTAAGACCGAGGCTGAAAGCGACGCTGTCTCCTCCTGACAACCGCCCATCGGGCCGGCAGCCGCCTGGTAGTCGCTACCCTTGGCAGGCTGCCCTTGGCGTTGAGCCTGGGCACCCCTCGGCCCCACTTTACTCAGCCTGTCCAGAACTGAGCTTCAACTCACATAAATGTATGGCCGTGCTACTTTTAGCGGACAGCCCGAGTGGCCCGCAGGGCTCACTCCCCCAGCCCTCGTCCGCCAGCACCGGTGCCCATGCTCAACAACATTCGCATCCAGAACAAACTCTTCGCCGGCTTCGCCGCCATTATTGCCCTGGTGGTCCTGCTGCTCTGGTTGACCTATGCCTCGTTGCAGAGCCTGGTCGATGCCAATCGCTGGGACCGGCATACTGCCGAGGTACTGCTGTCCGTCACGGCGCTGGACAACAACCTCCTCGAAGCCCGTGCCAAGGTGCGCAACTACTGGTATTCCGGAGCCGCCGCCGACGCCGAGGTTGCCCGCCAGGCGCTGCCTCTGCTGATGGCAGCGGTGCGCGTGCCCCAGCAGCTGACCCAGGACAATCCCGAGCAACAGCAGCGCCTCGCGCGGCTGACCGCGGATCTCGACAGTTGGCGGCAACAGACCTTCGAACCCCTGCTGCGGCTGCGTGACACCGGCAATCTCTCTCCAGCGCAGTTGGCCAACGAACCGCTGATCACCGCCTTGATCAGCCAGGTCGCAGCCATGCGCCAGCAGATCCAGAGCATCGCCGATGACGAGCGCCACCTGTCCGCCCAGCGCGCCGACCATACCGAAGAGGTACGTAGCCAGCTGACCTGGACCCTGGTCGCGGGCGGCTCCTTCTGCGTACTGTTGGCCGCGCTCATCGCCTGGTTGCTCTCCCATCACCTGCTGCGCTCGATTCGTGCTCTGACCGACACGGTGGCACGGATCTCCGCGGGCGAAAGCAGCGCCCGGGTGAAGGTGCAGGGCCGGGACGAACTCGGCCAAGTGGGGCTGGCCTTCAATCAGATGGCCCAGCAGATCCAGGACGACCATGCCCGCGAGCAGGCATTGATGCAGCGCCTGCGCGCCGACGTCGACGACCTGCTCGGGGTGGTCAACAAGGCCGCAGCGGGAGACCTCACCGGGCGCACCGCGGTCAGTGGCGACGATGCCATCGGCCAACTGGCCCGCGGCCTGGGCAAGATGATCGAGGACCTGCGCGGCATGATCGCCAAGGTCCAGCGCGCCGGCATCCAGGTGACCTCCTCCACGACGGAAATCGCCGCGTCCTCGCGCCAGCAGGAAGCCACCAGCATCGAACAGGCCCAGACCAGCGTGGAAGTGCTGAGCACCACACGGGAAATCGCCGCCAACGCCAATGCTCTGGTCCGCACCATGGAAGAAGCCGTGCAGGTGGCGGACGAGACCACCAATGGCGCGGTACAGGCGCGCACCAGCCTGACGAGCATGGATGGCACCATGCAGCGCATGGTGGCGGCGACCGACTCCATTAACGCCAAGCTCGCCGCCCTGTCGGAGAAGTCCAGCCACATCAACAAGGTGCTGACCACCATCACCAAAGTGGCTGACCAGACCAATCTGCTGTCGCTCAACGCCGCCATCGAGGCGGAAAAGGCCGGTGAGGCGGGTCGCGGCTTCTCGGTGGTGGCGACCGAGATCCGCCGCCTGTCGGACCAGACCACCGCCGCGACCGACGATATTGAGCAGATGCTCAAGGACATGAATTCCGCGGTATCCGCCAGCGTCATGGGCATGGACAAGTTCTCCGAGGAAATCCGCCGCAGCGTGCAGGAAGTGGCAAGCGTCAGCGATCAGCTGGCCGAGGTGATCGAAGACGTACAGAAATTGCCGGCGCGCTTCGACATCGTCCTGGAAGGCATGCAGTCCCAGGCGATAGGCGCTGGCCAGATCGCCGAGACCATCACCCAGCTCAACGACAGCACCCAGCAGACCACTGAGGCGCTCAAGGCCACCAGTGAGGCCGTCCAGTATCTCCAGCAGGCGGCGCAGGACCTGCAGAGCAGTGTCGCTACCTTCTCGGTCACCCGTTGAGCATGCAGATCCTGGTCTTTCAACTGGCCGATACCGCCGCGGCCCTGCCCACGGCAGTCATCCGCCAGGTGCTGCCCTTTCTCCAGCTCTCCCGGTTTCCCGCCGCGCCGCCCGGGGTCGCCGGCCTGATGAACCTGCACGGTGAGGCGATCCCGGTGGTGGACGTCGCCGCCATGAGCGGTGCCTCGGGCGCCCAGGCGCGGCAGGACACGCGCATCCTGCTGGTGGACTATCCCCTGCCCGCCGGTGGCCATCGGCCGCTCGGCCTGGTGGTGGAAGGCGTCGCTGGCGTACGCCGGATCAGCACCACCCCGCCGCGTCCGGCCGGTATCCGCCTGCCCGACTATCCCTGGCTGGGCGACGTGCTGGAAACACCCGAAGGCCTCTGGCTGTGGCTGGACCTGGACCGGCTGCTCTCGCCGGCCCTGGCCGCCCTGCTGTTCCAGGAGGCCGCGTGACGCTCGATCCCCGTCTTGCCCCCCTGGTGCGGGCGCGCACTGGCCTGGCCATCGCCGACGACATGCTGGCCCGCGCCATCCGCCAGCGGCTGCGCGAGCGCCAGGAAAGCGACGCGGAGTCCTATGTCGCGCGTATCCTCGAAGACGAGGCCGAATTCGCCGATCTGCTGGACCTGCTGGTCATTCCCGAGACCTGGTTCTTTCGCGATCCCCAGGCGATCGCCCACGCCGCCCGCTTTGCCCAGGAGCGCCATGCCCGGACCGGTTTGCCGGTACGCCTGCTCAGCCTGCCCTGCTCCACCGGCGAAGAGCCCTACACCCTGGCGATGGCCCTGTTCGATACCGGGCTGCCAGCCACCGCGTTCCAGGTCACTGCGGTGGATATCAACGAACCCTCGCTGGAGCGCGCCCGCCGTGGGCTCTATGGGCGCAATTCCTTTCGCGCGCGGGATCTCGCCTTTCGCGAGCGCTACTTCGCCCCCGAAGGCGATCGCCACCGCCTGGCCGAGGCGGTGCGCAACCAGGTGCGCTTTCGCCAGGGCAATATCCTTCAGCTGGGCAGCCTGCGCGACGGCGCCGCCTTCGACGTGGTGCTCTGCCGCAATCTGCTGATCTACTTCGATGACCAGACCCAGGGCCGTGCCCTCAGCCACCTGGCGGCGCTGATGCACGACGACGGCCTGCTCTGCGTCGGCAGTTCGGAAATGGTGAGCGCCATGCGCCATGGCTTCGCCAGCCTGGGCGTCGCCCACGCCTCGGCGTTGATCAAGCGACAGGCGGCCACGCCCGAGCTGGTGCGGTCTCCGGCTACGGCGCCGGCGCCTCGCCGCAAGGCCACCACCCGCTCGACCGGCCCCAGTCATCCGCTGCCTGCGCGCCTGCGGTCCAGAAGCGCGCCAGCGTCCGAGCCGGCCGCGCCCGTCGCCCCCCAACGCTCGGCACTGGAGGAAGCCCAGCGCCTCGCCGATGCGGGGCGCGGCGCCGAAGCCGAAGCCCTGCTGCGCCGCCTGCTGGAGGCAGACCGCGGCCAGGCGGGCGCCCACTTCCTGCTGGCGCTCATCCTGCCCGACGACCGCGCCGCCGAGGCCGAGCGGGCGCTGCGCCAGGCACTCTATCTGGAGCCCGGCCACTATCCGGCGCTCTGTCGCCTGGCGTTGATCTGCGAAAGAGCCGGTCGCCTGGACGAAGCCGGTCGCCTGCGCGAACGCGCCGCCCGCATCCAGACCCGCGGAGGTGAGGACGCATGAGTCTGACGCGCGACCTCACCTCCGCGGAGCGCCTCGACTGGGCCGAACGCTATGCCCAGCCACCGGATGATCGTCAGGCCCGCTCGACCAGCGCCCTGGTCTTCCGCCTCGGTGCGGAATGGCTGGGTCTGCCCGGCAGTTGCCTGGTCACGGCCAGCGAACCCACCGTGGCGCACCGCATCCCCCACCGACGCTCGCCGCTGCTGCGCGGCATCGTGCCGGTGCGCGGCCAGCTGCATCCCTGTATCGCCCTGGATCTCCTCTTGGCGGTAGCCCCGGCAGGCCAGACCGGCGGCTTTCCACGCCTGTTGCTGCTGCGCGTCGGTCGCCGTGACTGGGCCGTGCAGGTGGACGAGGTCCTGGGCCTGCAGCGCTATGCGCCGAGCGACGTGCAGCCGCCGCCGGCCACCTTGGGCGGCGAACTGCTCAGCTATCTCGGCGGCGTCTATCGCGAAGGTCCGCATCAGGTCGGCCTGATCGATCTGGCGCGGCTGGAGCGGGCTCTGGAAGAGGCGCTGCGATGAGCCAGCCACCGCGCGATGTGCGCGAGATGTCGCTCTATGATCTCTTCGCCAGCGAGGTGCAGAGTCATCTGCAGGCGCTGGATGCCGGCCTGCTGCGGCTGGAGCGTGATCCCACCGATACCTCGGTGATCGAGCCGATGATGCGTGCGGCCCATTCCATCAAGGGCGCGGCGCGTATCGTCGACCTGGACGGACTGGTCGAACTCACCCACGCCATGGAGGATTGTCTGGTGGCGGTGCAGACCGGGCGCCGTCAGCTCGGCGCCGGGGATCTGGATCAGCTGTTTCGCTGCGTCGATTTCCTCGGCGAGGTCAGCCGCCTGGACGAAGCCGCCAGCCAGCGCTGGCAGGTCGAACAGCGTGATGCCCAGCGCGCACTGGCGCAAGCCCTCAGCGCCGGTGACAGCGCCCCGTCCTCGCCCGCCCCGGTGGCCCCGCGCGATCCGCCGCCGGCCCCGGCCGCGCCGGAAGAACCGGCAGTCGACGCCGAACGCACCCGTGACCTTCTGCGGGTCGATAGCGGCCGCTTCAACCAGATTCTCGCCCTGACCAGCGAGGCCCGGGTGATGGGCCTCGGACTGCACGGCCTGGTCCAGGGTTTCCAGGGTTATCGTGGGGAGCTGCAGGGCCTGTTCGGTCAGGCATCGGCGGCCAGCAGCGAACTGCGCCAGCGCCAGGAGAGCCTGCTCGATCGCTATCAGCAGCAGCTGCAGGCCCTGGAAGCCTATGAACGACGCCTGCTGGGAGTCTGCCAGGGCCTGCTGGACGAGGTGCTCGGGGTACGGATGCGCCCGCTGCGCGACGCGGTCCAGGGTTTTCCCCGCTTGGTACGGGATCTGGCCCGCGGCCTGGACAAGGAAGCGGTGCTGCAGGTGGACGGCGCCGATACCCTGATCGACCGCGAGGTGCTCACGCGCCTGGAGAGTCCGCTCAACCATCTGTTGCGCAATGCCGTGGACCATGGTCTGGAGCTACCTGCCGAACGCCGCGCGCTGGGCAAGCCCGACTGCGGTCAGATCCGTCTCGAAGCCCGCCATGTCGCCGGCCGCCTGCAGGTCAGCCTGCACGACGACGGCCGCGGCCTGGACCTGGAGCGCATTCGCGCCGCGGTCATCGCCCGGCGGCTGAGTCCCCCCCAGGTCGCCGCCGAGTTGAGCCCGGCCGAACTGCTGGAATTCCTGCTGCTGCCAGGCTTCAGCCTCAAGGAAACGGTTACCGAGCTGTCCGGGCGCGGCGTGGGGCTCGACGTGGTAGCCGACGCCATCCGCGCCCTGGATGGCGAGGTGCGCCTGGAAACCCGTCCCGGTGAAGGCTTCAGCACCCATCTGCTGGTGCCGGTCAGCCGCTCCATCGTCCGCGCCCTCATCCTCGACATTGCCGGCGAGGCCTATGCCCTGCCGGTCAATCGCATCGAACGGGTGCTGCGCCTGGAAGCGGCCGAGGTCCATTCGCTGGAGGGCAAGGCCTTCTTCCTGCTGGGCGACGATCGCCTGGGCCTGGTCGCCGCCCACCAGCTGCTGGAACTGGAGGGCGCTCCGCCCAGCGGTGATCTGGCGGTGCTGGTGATCGGCGGCGGCGAGCGGCGTTATGGCCTGGTGGTGGATCGCCTGCGTGGCGAGCAGGGCCTGGCGCTCAAGCCGCTCGACGAGATCTTCGGCAAGCTGCGCTCGGTCACCGCGGGCGCCCTGCTCGACGATGGCAGCCCGGTGCTCCTGCTGGACGTCGCCGACCTGCTGACGGGTATCGAGCGTCTGCTCGGCGAGGGCCGCCTGCGCCAGGTGCAGGGTAGCACCGTCGCCGCCAGTCACCGAGTCAAGCGAATCCTGGTGGTGGACGATTCCCTTACCGTGCGCGAGATGGAGCGCAAGCTGCTGGAAGGCCAGGGTTACGAGGTAGAGGTCGCGGTCGATGGCATGGACGGCTGGAACGCGGTGCGCGCCGGCGAATTCGACATGCTGCTGTCGGACATCGACATGCCGCGCATGAACGGCATCGAACTGGTGGAGCTGGTACGCCGCGATCCGCGGCTGCATGCCCTGCCGGTCATGATCGTGTCCTACAAGGACCGTCCGGAAGATCGGCTCAAGGGCATGCAGGCTGGTGCCGACTACTATCTGACCAAGGGCAGTTTCCACGACGACGCCCTCATCACCGCCGTGCAGGACCTCATCGGAGCGCCATGAGAATCGCCATCGTCAACGATCTGCTGCTGGCCACCGAAGCCCTGCGCCGCCTGCTGGCGAGCGACGGGCGCCATACGGTCGCCTGGATCGCCCACGACGGCGAGGAAGCCGTGGCACGCTGCGCCGAAGACCGCCCCGACCTCATCCTCATGGATCTGCAGATGCCGCGTCTGGATGGCATCGAGGCGACGCGCCGGATCATGGCCCGATCGCCTTGCGCCATCCTCATGGTGACCGCCACCCCCGACGATTGCGAAGGGGTGTTTCGCGCCATGGGCGCGGGCGCCCTGGACGTGACCGCCACCCCGGCACTGAGCGGCGGCGCAGATGGCGGCGCCCTGCTGCGCAAGATCGCCCGGATCGAGCCGCTGGTGCGCCTGCCAGAGCGCACCGCCCGCCCCGCGCCCTTCACCGCGCCGGCGCCCGCCGGCACGGTTTCCTCACCCACGGACACCCTGGTCGCCATCGGTGCCTCCACCGGCGGCCCGGCGGCCCTGGTGAGTCTGTTCGACGCCTGGACGCCAACGCCCCAGGCGAGTGTGGTGCTGGTGCAGCACATCGACCGGCGCTTCGCCCCCAGCTTCATTGGCTGGCTCGGTACGCAACTCGCCTGGCCGGTCACGGCGGCCATGCCCGGCGCCCTGCCGCAGCCTGGCCAGGTCTGCGTGGCCCTGGGCGATGACCACCTGCTGCTGGACGAACAGGGACGCTTCGCCTACACCGCCGAACCGCTCGACTATCCCTATCGTCCCTCGGTGGATGTGTTCTTCACCCACCTCGCCAGCCACCCGCTAAGGTCGGGCAAGGCGCTGGGTATCCTGCTGACCGGCATGGGACGCGACGGTGCCAGCGGCCTCTATGCCCTGCGCCAGAGCGGCTCTCCGACGCTGGCCCAGGATGAAGCCAGTTGCGCCGTATACGGCATGCCCGCGGCTGCGGTTAGAATGGGCGCCGCGGAGCGCGTCCTCAGCCCCACCCAGATCGGTGCCTGGCTGCAAAGGCGCTTCGGCGCGGGCTCACGGAGCTCGACATGACAGGTCGCCAACAGGAGCGTTGGACGATGCAGCGGCAGGGACTGGCCAAGATGAGACTCGGGACGCCCGACCCCGCTCGCAGAAGGACTCGCAGTAATGGCCACAGACGAGGGTAACGCCCTGGACAGCCTGACCGCCCCCAAGGTGCGCCTGCTGCTGGTGGATGATCAGCTGATCATCATCGAAGCCCTGCGCCGGATGGTCGCGGATCAGCCCGACATCGAACTGCATTACTGCCTGGATGCCAACCAGGCGGTCAACATGGCCCTGCAACTCAAGCCTACGGTGGTCTTGCAGGACCTGATCATGCCGGAGATCGACGGCCTGGAAACGGTCAAGCGCTTCCGTGCCGAGCCGGCGCTGCGCGATGTCCCCATCGTGGTGCTCTCGTCCAAGGAAGACCCCCAGGTCAAGGCGCAGAGCTTCGCCACGGGCGCCAACGACTACCTGGTCAAGCTGCCCGACAAGCTGGAACTGCTGGCGCGGGTGCGCTACCACTCCGAGGCCCATGTACTGCGGGCCCAGCGCGACGAAGCGTTCCGCTTCCTGCGCGAAAGCCAACGCCAGCTCGCCGAGGCCAACATCCAGCTGCAGAAGCTGGTGGCCATCGACAGCCTCACCGGCATCAACAACCGTCGTCACTTCGACCAGACCTACGAAGGCGAATGGCTGCGTGCCCGGCGCAATCGCCAGCCGCTGGCCCTGCTGCTGTGCGACGTCGACCACTTCAAGCGCTACAACGACACCTATGGCCATCTCAGCGGCGACCTCTGCCTGAAGAAGGTGGCCGCGGTGCTGACCGAGCAACTCAAGCGCCCGGCGGATCTGGTAGCCCGCTACGGTGGCGAGGAGTTCGCCATGGTGCTGCCGGAGACCGACGCCGAAGGCGCGCGCAAGGTCGCCGAAGCCTGCCGCGCGGGCGTGGAGCGACTGCAGGTCGCCCACTCCGGCAGTGACCTGGGCTTCGTCACCATTTCCATCGGCGTTGGCAGCATCCAGCCGCAAAGCGGCGATGACCACGAAGCCTTCATCGAACAGACCGATCAGGCACTGTATCAGGCCAAGGCCGAAGGCCGTAACCGGGTGCATCTGCTGCCAAGCCCCGGTACCGACGCCTAGTCAGCCCTTCGGCAGGACTAGAAGCTGCGACTGACCAGGCGATCACGACCTTCCGCCTTGGCTTGATAGAGCAGGTTGTCGGCGGCCTTGAGCATCTCTTCCGGGGTCTGCTCGGGCGTCGGATTGCAGCACGCGAGGCCCATGCTCATGGTCAGCCAGAGGCGGTCCTCCGCCAGCGGGTGGGCGATGCGCAATTCGGCGATGCCCTGGCGGCAGCGCTCCAGCACCGCTTCGGCTGCGGTACGCGAGGCGCCCGGCAGCAACAGCACGAACTCCTCCCCACCATAACGCGCCAGGCAGTCCCGCTCGCGGATGCGCTGTTCCAGCACCTGGGCCACCCGCGCGAGCGCCTGATCGCCCGCACCATGGCCGTGGGTATCGTTGTACTGCTTGAAGTAGTCGATATCGAGCATGGCGATAGCCAGGGAACCACGGCGGGAGACCGCCAGCTGCCATTCGATCGCCAGTTGCTCATCGAAGCGGCGGCGGTTGCCCACCGCCGTCAGCGGATCCATGTGCGCCAGCTCTTCCAGCAGCCGGCGCTGCCGGGCCAGTTGCAGGTGCAGCCGTACCCGGGCCAGCACGGCGAGCGGATTGAAGGGCTTCTGGATGAAATCGCTGGCGCCCAGCTCGAAACACTCGACTTCGCGGTGCAGGTCGTTGGCGGCGGTGATGAAGATCACCGGAATGGCACTGGTCTCGGCGCGGCGCTTGAACAGCTGGATCAGCTGCAGGCCGTCGATGCCGGGCATCACCACGTCAAGCAGGATCAGATCGGGATGCTCGCGGGCCGCCTTGGTCAGCGCCTGGACGCCACTCTTGGCCAGCATGATGCGCGCCTCGTTGCGCAGCAGATCACCGAGGACACGCAGGTTGCTCTTCTGATCGTCGACGATGAGGATCAACGGCAATTCGGGACGACGCCCCTCCATCGGCCGCTATCCCGACCGTTGTCCGGCCTGACGCACCCGCCGCAGCAGATCCGCGGTGGCATCGGCGGCATGCTCGAACTCGACGTCGTTCACCCACTCCCGGATCCGCGCCACGTCGGCGCCATGGGTGTTACTTACGCAGGCCCGCAGCAGGGTATCGAGCAGCTCTTCAGCGGCGAAGTCCGAGGTCTGCAGAAGCCCGACCAGCCGTTCGAGCAAGACCTCGAAGGCTTCCGTGGAGGCCTCCACATCCTGGTCGACCGGCAGCAGGATCTCGTCGAGCGCCGTCAGGCAGCGCTCGGCCTCCACCTGTAGCCGGCGCACGTCGTCACCGATGGGCTGAGCCAGACGAATCCGCTGGGTGAGACGCTGAGCGGCCTCCTGCAAGGCGCTGGCCCCGACATAGGCTGCCGTGGCCTGCAGACTATGAGCACACTCGAACAGGGCGGTGACATCGTCCGCCGCGCGCCAGGCGGCGACCTTCTCGGGCAATTCGGCCTGCTGCAGGCGGAAATCCCGGAGCAGCTGTTCATAAAGCTCGGCACTGCCGCGCAGCAGGTGCAACGCCGGCTCGGGTTCGAGTACCGCACTGGCGCGGGCCCGGGCCAGCACGCCGACGTCCTTGCTCTCCTCGACCTCTTCCACCGCCTTGCGCTCGGCACGCTGCAGCTGTTCGAGGTTGGCCCAGGCGGCGATGATGCGGAACAATTCGGCGGGATCGAGTGGCTTCACCAGGTGATCGTTCATGCCCGCGTCCAGGCAGCGTTCCCGATCCCCTGGGAGGCCGTTGGCGGTCATGGCGATGACTGGCAGCCCTGCCAGCGCCGGGCGGGTACGCAGCTCGCGGGTCGCCGACAGGCCATCCAGTCGCGGCATGTGCACATCCATCAGCACCAGGTCGTAGCGCTCGCGCTCCAGCTGATCCAGCGCCGCCTGGCCGTCCTCGGCCACGTCGATGAGAATGCCGCTGCCCTGCAGGAAGCCGATGACCACCTGACGATTGATGGCATTGTCGTCCACCAGCAGCAGGCGAATGCCCTGCAGGTCCACCACGCTCTGGCCCATGGTCGGCGAGGCGACGGGCGCCATGCCCAGGCCGGCCAGCAGGCGCTGCAAGGCCGGCCCGGTGACCGGCTTGTCCAGCAACTCCAGCCCTGGCAGATCCTCGCCCAGGCTGCGCACCTCCTCCGCCTCATAGGGTGAGGCCAGCAGGGTCAGCGCCAGCTGCGGCTGGCATTCGCGCAGACGCCGTGCCAGCACCAGGCCATCCTCGGCGCCGAGACGCCAGTCGACGATGGCCAGTTCGAAGGCCGCGGCGTGATCGATCATCGCCCCCAGGGCCTGCTCGCCGGACTCCGCTTCCACCACCTGCATGCCCAGTTCGCGCAGGCGCTGGCCGAGGGTACGCCGGGCCAGGCCATGATCGTCCACCAGCAGCACCTGACGCGGGGTCTGGCTGGGCAGCCTCTCGGGCTCGCCGACCATTGGCAGCGTCAGGCGCAGGGTGAAGCAGGAGCCCCGTCCCGCCTCGCTGTGAACCTCCAAGGTGCCGCCCATGAGCTCGGTGAGCTGGCGCGAGATCGCCAGGCCCAGGCCGGTGCCACCATAGCGGCGACTGATGGAGCCATCCGCCTGGGTAAAGGGCTGGAAGAGCTGTGCCTGCTGTGCCTCGGTCAGGCCGATACCGGTGTCTTCCACCGCCAGGCTGAAATGCGCGCGACCCTCCTCGCAGACGGCGCCGACGCGAATCAGCACATGGCCCCGCTCGGTGAACTTGACCGCGTTGCTCAGCAGATTGACCAGCACCTGCTGCAGCCGCAGCGGATCCCCTTCCAGCGCCAGGGGAACGTCCGGGCTGCAATCCAGGATCAGTTCGACCCCCTTCTCGTGGGCCTTGAGCGCGCAGAGATTGAGCGTGCGTTCGAGTACCTTGGCCAGGTTGAAGCCCAACCGTTCGAGCTGGGTACCGCCGGCTTCGTTACGCGAGTAGTCGAGCACGTCGTTGATCACGCCCAGCAGGGTCTCGCCGGAATCGAGGATCTTGCCGACATGACCGCGCTGCTCGCCGGACAGCCGGGTACCCAGCGTCAGGCGACTCAGACCGATCACCGCATTGAGTGGCGTGCGGATCTCGTGGCTCATGGTCGCCAGGAACAGCGACTTCGCCGCCGCCGCTTCCTCGGCGCGGATCCGTGCCTGGTCCAGCTCGAGGGTCCGTTCGGCGACGCGATGCTCCAGGGTCTCGTAGATCTGCGCGTGTTCCAGGGAAATGGCCGCCTGCGTGGCCAGGATGCCCAGCACCTGCAGGCGACCCGGGGTAAAGGCCTGGGCCAGCAGGTTGTTTTCCAGATAGAGGATGCCGATCAAGCGCCCCTGGCGCAGCACCGGCAGGCAGCAGATCGAGCGCGGACGGCGAGCGCGGATATAGGCATCGCGGACGAAACGCCCGGCACGGGCGGCATCGTCGAGAATCACCGGCTCCCGATGACGGATGACGTGGGCCACCAGGGTCAGGGGCACCAGCCCTTCGCCGGCGTCCTGCTCGTTCAGCGCCAGGGGCAGGCCCTGCAGCACCCTGGGCTCCGTCGCGCCGCTGCTCACCGAGGCCTGGACCAGCCAGCGCCCGCCTTCGGGCAGCAGCAACAGACCCTGCTGAGCCCCGCCCTCCTCCAGGATGATGCGCATCATCCGCGCCAGCAGCTGATCCAGCGCCAGTTCGTTGGAGATGGTCTGTAGCGACTTCAGCACCGACAGCCAGTCCAAGCGCATCATCTCGCTGGTGGACTGGCCCTGGGTACGCTGCATCGTCAGGGCGCTGGTCTCGGCCACGCGCAGCCAGTGTGGGAATTCGTCTTCCAGCGCCTGGGCCTTGGCCGCCGCGCCCCAGTGCAGGTAGCTGCGCTGGGCATCCTGCAGATAGGTCCGGGCCAGACGCGGTCGCTGCCGCTCCAGCCAGAAGCGGCCATAGAGCTCTTCGGCCAGCGCCGCGCCCTGCCGGAAACCGTGCAGGCGAGCGGACTCCAGCGCCTGCTCGTAGAGATCCATGGCAGCCTCGACGCGTCCGTCGCGCCGAGCCAGCTCGGCGTCCACCAGGTCACGCTTGTGCGCGAAGTTCTCCGGGCAGTGCTCCGCCCACCCGGCCAGACGCTCGCGGGCGCTCTGGACCTTTGCCAGGTCCTCGTCCACCAGTTCGCCTTCCGCGAGCAGGATCAGCGCTTGATAGAAGGCATGTTCGGCGATGCTGAACCAGCCGAAGCTCGCCGCCAGCGATGCCTCCATGGCTTCGGCATGGTGCCGAGCCTGGGGTAGCCGGCGGAACAGCAGCGCCGCCTGCATCTTGTTGAAGTCGTAGTAGTTCAGGCAGAGGACATGACCACTGTCCTGCATCTGCTGCACCAGTGCCGCCTCGTCCTGTCCCTCTTCGTCCCAGCGCTCCTGCCCCGGCGTGAGGCCCTGCAGCAGGCGCAGTGACTGACGCAGAATGGTGAAGACCTCGAGGGTGTTGGGATCGCCGATCCCCAGCAGGATCCGCTCGATCTCCTCGGTTTCGGCCAGGATGTCGTCCAGCGGTGCGCCGGCATGCTGCAGGTGCTTGAGGATGTGGAAGGCGCTATAGGCGGTAAAGATGATCTCGCCGGTGCGTTGCCCGGCTGCCAGGGCTTCGCGCAGCAGGGTGACGTTGTCCGCGATGGGGCTCGACCAGGGACTATTGGTCACCGCGAACATGGTGTAGACCTTGCACTTGAGCGGCAGATTGCCGGTGCGGTCCACCAGGTCGACGGCCAGTCGGCCGATCTGATAACCCAGTTCGTAGCGGCCATGAAAGGCCGACAGCACGGAGCCGTAGTTGGCGTAGCCGAAAGGCGACAGATCGCCGTTGCCGTACCGGATCGACAGTTTGACGATGCGCATGATCGCCAGCAGGCTCATGGCCAGGTCGACGTTGGTGGCCGGTCCCCAGAGCAGGCCCAGCAAGCGGATCAGCAACTGGGCGCGGGGATCTTCCATGCGCGGTAGGTCGAGCAGCGCCGCCGGGGTGCGCTCGGCCAGCCAGGCCTCGACCTCGGCGCTGTCGCTGCCGATGGCCTGGTTGATCGCCTCTGGCGCCTCCGGCCAGGGTTCGTCCAGCGCCTGGATACCGGCCACCGCGACGGCCACGGCCTCGATGAAGCGACCCAGGCCGCTGTACAGGTCGATCTGCAGGGCCCGGACCCCGGCCTCTTCGAAGGTGGTAAGGGCTCGCGGCAGCAAGAGGTCGCAGATGCGCAACGCTTCGCTGGCATCGCCACAGAGATGGGCCACTTCGGCCCATTCCCGATGCACCTGGAACAGCAGCGCGTGGCGGCTGCCCCAGGCCGCCTCGTCGATCAGCGCGACGGCCGTGCGCAGGAAGTCCAGCGCAGCGGGATAGGCATTGGCCTGACGCGCCTTGCGTGCGGCCTCCAGGTTGAGTTCCAGCAGTTGCAGGCGCTCGGCGGGCGTTTCGATCAGCGCCAGCGCCAGATTGAGATGACTCACGGCGTCCAGCCGCTGGTTGCTGCCCTCGGCGAGGTACAGCTGACCGGCGCGCAGATGGACTCGCTCGCGTTCGGCGGGCGCCAGCAGCGAGTAGGCGGCGTGCCGCACTTGATCGTGGGGAAAGCTGTAGCGGGTGGGGGTCGCCTCGCCCGTCTGGCCGCCGTCGGTTTCGGTGAGCAAGCCTTCCTGCACCAGCGATTGACAGAGCCGGCGGATATCCGCCGGTGATTCGGCCATCAGCGCGGCGAGGCGGTCGCTGGAGAAATGCGTGCCCAGGCAGGCCGCCCACTGCAGCAGCAGCGAGGTCGCCGCTGGCAGTTCCTTGAGCTTGCCGACCATGAAGTCGACGACATTGTCATAGACGTCCAGTGCCTGAAGGCGCTGCAGCTCCCAGTGCCACTGCCCGCGTTCACCATCGAATTCCAGCAGGCCATCCTGCTGCAGGCTACGCAGCAGCTGTTCGATGAAGAAGGGGTTGCCGAGGGTCTTGTCCAGGCACAGGCCAGCCAGCGCCGCCTGGTCCGCAGCCGGCGCCGGCAGCAGTTCGGCGATCAGCCGCTCGATCTCCACCCGTGACAGCGGGCCCAGCGAGAGGGTGCGGATCAACCCCGCGCTCAGCAGTCTTTCCAGGCTACTACCGGCCAACTGCTCTTCGCGATGGGTGGCCACCAGCAGCAGCGAGCCGTGGTCGCCCCGCGCCAGCAACCGTTCGATCAGTCGCAACGAGGCGCTGTCGGCCCATTGCAGGTCATCCAGCCAAAGCAACAGCGGGCGGGTGTCCGTGGCAAAGGCCCGCAACAAGGTGATCACGGTTTCGTCGAAGCGCTGTTCGGCCTGCTGCGGCGGTAGCTCGGCCACTGGAGGCTGGGGCCCGAGCCAGGTGGCCAGCTCAGGAGAGACTTCGGTCAGCACGCCCGCGTTGCCAGCCAGGGCGCCTACCAGGCGTTCGGCGAACGCCTCGCCCAGGGTCTGGCCGATCTCGACCAGCTCACGCACGGCCTGGCGCAGGGCGCCATAGGGCACGCCGCTGCCGAGCGTCTCGAACTTGCCATGGGCAAGGATCACCCGTTCGCCCTGGCGGCGAACGAAGGCCTGTACCAATGCCGACTTGCCCACCCCGGAGCTGCCGCTGACGAAGATCGCCTCGATCCGGCCCAGGGTCGCCCGGGCCAGGGCCTCCTCCAGCATCCGCAAGGGCACGCCGCGCCCCTGCAAGGTGCGCACCGGCATCAGCCGGGCCGGCGGATCCTGTTCACCCAGAGTAAAGTCTGACGAATCGCCCCCTTGATAGGCTGCCTGGCAACGCGTCAGATCACTCAGGATGCCGAAACAGCCCTGGTAACGTTCCTCGGCGGCCTTGGCCATGAGCTTGTCCACCAGCGCCGCCAGCATGGGCGGTACCGTCGGCACGCGCTCGACCAGCGACGGCGGCCGCATCGCCAGGTGCGCGTGCATCAATTCCAGGGGATCCTGGGCGCGAAAGGGCGGCTCACCGGCGAGCATCTCGTAGAAGGTCACGCCCAAGGCGTAGAAATCGCTGCGATAGTCCTGGTGACGCCCGGTTCGCCCGCTCTGCTCGGGAGCCAGATAGGTGAGGGAGCCTTCCAGACGGACATCGTTGCCATTGACGGCGCCAAAGGCCGTGGCGATTCCCAGGTCGGTGAGGCGTAGCGTGCCGGTGGCGCAGTTGCAGACGATGTTGCGCGGATTGAGGTCGTTGTGGGCGATACGCAGCCGGTGCAGTCGCGCCAGGGCGCGAACGATGGACAGTGCCCAGTCGAAGAAGTCCTCCAGGGCCATAGGGCCCGCCGCGAGCAGCTCGCCCAGATCGGTACCGCCGATGTCTTCGAGTACCAGGACCAGGCTGCCCTCGTGGTCCAGCAGGTCCAGGGCCGCGCTCACAGCGCCACTGGCGCTGGCCCGGCGGGTCAACTCGAACTCCTGGCGCAGCGTAGCCTGGGCCTGGGGCGTGGGGTAGTCGGTGGCCAGCAGCTTGAGGATCACCGGCTGACCATCGTCCAGCCGGGTTCCTCGATAGATCAGCGCATGGCGGCTTTCACTCACCCGCGTCGTGCAGCTGTAGCCTGGAATATTCAACAACGCGTTCGCCTCAATCCTCGTCTGACCAGGCGCAATGCCGGGTCAGCGCCTCCACTATTTCCGTTGCCTTGCTAAAGCTTCAAGGGAACCTTTCGATAAAGTGATATTACCTTAGCCATCACTTGGCATTCGTCCACTCACGCAACAATTTGCACACTCCGGAGCAATAGGCATGGAAGCGTTACCCTCTGTCCGCAAGATCGCCATTCTGGGTGGAGGAGTGTCCGCCGTCACCGCCGCCTTTCGTCTTACTAGTGAGCCCAACTGGCGTGAGCGTTACCAGATCACCCTGTATCAACAGGGCTGGCGCCTGGGGGGCAAGGGGGCCAGCGGACGTAACGCCGCCGATCACCAGCGGATCGAGGAACACGGCATCCATGTCTGGTTCGGCTTCTACTACAACGCCTTCCATAACCTGAGGCAGTGCTACGAAGAACTGGCTCGACCAGCGGGAGCGCCCCTGGCCACGCTTGACGAGGCCTTCTTCCCCCACTCCCATACCGCCTTCGCCGACGAGTTCCAGGGCCACTGGACCACCTGGCCCATCGATACCCTGGCGTTGCCCGGCAAGCCCGGCGAAGGCTGGAATCCCAAACCCTTCATGGCCGCCCTCGGCGACCTGCTGGAGTGGCTCTTGCGCCTGGGCGAGGTGGACGACACCCCGGTCACTGCCGAGCCGGCCGGCCTGTTCGCCCGGTTGCGCGCCCATTGTCGCGAGGAGTTGCAGGAGCTAGCGCTGGATGAGGCGGAGCGACACCTGCAGCGGGCCCGCACGGCACTGCCCGATGGCGTCGATCATCCGCTACTGCTGTGGCTGCTGCGCGAAGCACGCGGCCTGCTGGGCAAGGTGCTGCACGAGCGCAGCCAGACTCGCCTCAGCGCCCACCGGCTGTGGCTGCTGATGGACTTCGGTCTCACGGTGCTCATCGGCATGCTCGCCGACGAGGTCTACTCCAAGGGCTTCGAGGCGCTCAACGCGGAAACCTTCCTGGCCTGGCTCGAACGCCATGGCGCCAGCACCGCGACCCTGGACGGTGCGGTGCTCAAGTCGTTGCACGGCGGCATCTTCGCCTATCGCGACGGCAATCTCGGCCAACCCGATGTCGAGGCCGGCACCGTGCTGCGCGCCGCCCTGCTAGCCCTGACCACCGCCAAGGGTTCCTTCATCTGGCGCATGCAGGCCGGCATGGGCGACGTGGTCTTTGCGCCCTACTACGAGGTGCTGGCCCGCCGCGGGGTGGAGTTCCGCTTCTTCCACCAGGTCACCGGCATCGAAGCCGCCGACGATGGCCAGGGCCCACGGGTGACCCGCCTGCAGATTCAGCGCCAGGCCCCCCTCAAGGGTGACGCCTACCAGCCGCTGGTGGACGTCAAGGGCCTGCCCTGCTGGCCTTCGGCGCCGCTATACGAGCAGATCGACGACCAGGTCGCCAAGGACCTGCAAGACGGCCAGATCAACCTGGAATCCAACTGGAGTGGCTGGCAGGGCGTCGAGCAGCTGGAGTTGCAGGTCGAGCGGGACTTCGACGAGGTGGTGCTGGGCATTTCCGTGGCTGGCCTCGCCGCTCTCTCCCCCAGCCTATGTGCCCTGGACCCGGCCTTCGCCCGGATGACCCAGGCAGTGGCGACCGTTGCCACCCAGGCCGTGCAGCTCTGGCAGAACCGTGATGCCTGGCAACTGGGCTGGACCGGTTCGCCCCAGGGCGGCCAGGCGCCGGAGCTGCTGGGCTTCGCCGCCCAGCCGATGGATTCCTGGGCCGACGTCAGCTATCTGGTGGAGCGTGAAGACTGGTCGCACGGCACGCCGCCGGCGGACATCAGCTATTTCTGCGGCGTACTCGAGGCTCCGCCCGCCCCGCCTATCGGCAAGCGAGACGACTATCCGCAAAAACAGGCCGCCCAGGTAAGAGCCGCCTTCATCGACCTCATGAACGCCAAGCTGAGCGCCTACTGGCCGGAGGCCGTGACCGCGGCGGGCTACCGCTGGGACTGTCTGCTGGCGCCCGACGATGTCCAGGGACCGGCACGCTTCGACTATCAGTACTGGCGCGCCAACGTCGATCCCAGTGAGCGCTATGTACAGAGCGTGGCCGGCAGCAGTCGCTATCGGCTGCCCACCGACGGCACGGTCTGTCGCAACCTCTATCTGACCGGGGATTGGATCCGCAACGGCTTCAACATGGGCTGCGTGGAGTCGGCGACCCTATCCGGCCTGCAGACCGCTCGCGCCCTGCTCGGCCACACCGAGGCCCTGCCCGGCGAGGACGCCTTCCAGTAGCGCCACCGTTTCGGCCGCGGCGCGCTCGGCGCAACGGTCCGCGGCGGGCGGATAGGCCGGCTCGTCGCCATTCAGGTACGCCAGCAGTTCGGGAGCCTGGTTCCATTCGGCGGCCTCGGCATAGAGCCGAGGCAGCTCCAGGCGGATCCAGCCGTCCATGAGCCGCACGCCCAACTCGCCGATGCCCAGGCCATGCCCCTCGATCACCTCGCGATCCGCCTCGGTGAGCGGATAGTGCGGCGGATAGAAATCGGCCAGGCTGACCAACAACTTGACCGAAAAGCCGCGCGGATCGGCCAGCAGCGCGCCCAGCTCGGCGAACAGCGTCGCCTCCTCGACCAGCGCCTGGGCGAACATCAGCCGATACAGGGTGATGTTGAGAAACAGCTGGCCTACGGCGTTTTCCGCGCGGGCATCCTGCTGATAGCGGGCAAAACCGGCAAGGATGGAAGCGTTGTGCGCCCGGTACCAGTGCCGCGGGCTAGGATCGGCGATGAAGGTCAGCCAGCAGCGGGTTGGATACGGCGCCTGGTCATCCGGCAGGCCATGGTGCGCCAGGCACCCGGCCAGCTCGGCCAGATAGATGAAGTGCAGATTGACGTTGCGCCACCAGGGGCTGCCGGTCATCGGCTCCAGGACACCGGCCTGGAGTTCCCAATCGAGAAAGGCCAGCTCCGAATCACCGTAGCTCAGGCCATCGTTATCGGTATCGCCGAAGCGCTGATAGAAGGCTTCACGGACCGCTCGCCGCCGCGTGGGGCAATTCTCGATCTGGCGACAGAGCTCGGTAGTCGCGGCAACCGCCTCTTCGTAGCTGTACATGACTTCCCTGCCTCCGCTGTCGAAATTCAGCACAATCATGGCGCAATGCTATCACCAGGCTCCACGCGCAATAGGCTGAACGTACTAGAAGAGAGGTCCAACGGGCCTCCCTCATGGCGCCAGTCACCCTTGAGCGGATCGCCGCCGCGAGCGATGACCACCACGGGCCGCACCTGACGATGAGCGGACAGGCGCCGGCTGGGCAACATGGCGTCGCCATCGTCCAGATGCACCCGCCGTGGCAGATCGGCAGCCCGCAGGCGCCGTACCGCCAGCGGCGGTCCCGGCTC
Source organism: Pseudomonas sp. Marseille-Q7302 (assembly GCF_965111925.1). Lineage (NCBI taxonomy): Bacteria > Pseudomonadati > Pseudomonadota > Gammaproteobacteria > Pseudomonadales > Pseudomonadaceae > Pseudomonas > Pseudomonas sp. Marseille-Q7302. The sequence goes on from NZ_CBCOPK010000001.1 coordinate 3,089,309, forward strand.
GTCCACCGCCAGCGCCAGCACGAAGACGCTGTCCTCGGGCCTTACCCGTTGCGCCACGGCGGGCGACAGACTGACCTCCACCTCCAGTCCAGGCCGCGCAAGCGCCTGGCCAGCGGCTCGGGCCGCCTTTTCTGCCCGGGCGACCCCGTCGGCAAGGGTGCGACGCAGAGGATCCGCGGGCGGTAGAACGGCGACCAGCCTCTGCCAGTAGTTGGCCGCGCCGGCATAGTCGCCACGCTCGTAGGCGGCCATGCCCAGCAGCCCCAGGGTGGTGGGCTCGCCGGCATCCGCCGCCAGGGCCTCATCGGCCAGCGCCTGGGTCTGCGCATCCAGGGTGCGGCCGGCGGCGAAGAAACGTGCCTGAGCCAGTTGCCCCAACACCTCAGGTCGCCGGCCATCGCGCGGCAGGACCTGCTCGAAGGCCGCCACCGCGTCCTGGTAGCGGCCCAGGCCGGCATAGGCGCGGGCAAGCAGGTACCAGTTGTCGGCCGCCTGGGGTTGCAGGCGGGTGGCCGCTTCCAGGTTGGCCAGCAGCGCCTGGGGAGAGCGCGGTGGCGCGGCAAGCTGCTGACTCAGCTGTAGCGCCGGCCAGGCGCCGAGCAGCAGGTAGAGGCCCAGGGCCAAGGCCGGTACCGCCAGGGCAGCGCCAACACCCAGACGCCGGCCACGTCGCAGGGGGAATGCCGCCCGGGCCGGGCTGTCGGCGAGCAGGCTCCGACCTGCCTCCGCTTCAGCCAGCGCCAGTGCCTCGGCATCCAGCTCGCCCCGCTCGGCACGCCCCCGTAGCTCGGTCAGGCGCTCCCGATAGAGGATGCGATTGAGGGCCGCACGCTGATCGACGGCTGCCCGTCCCCCGCGCAGCACCGGAACCAGCAGGATCAGGGCCGCCAGCATCAGCAGCAGTCCGGCCGAGCCCCAGAACGTCAGCATCAGGACTCCTCCTCCGCCTGCAGCGCCGCCAGCCGTTGTCGCTCCGCCTCGCTCAGCCCTGGCGCCGGACGGCGCCGCCGCGTCAGGGCGATGAGCAGTCCGGCTCCACCCAGCAGGCCCAGGCCAGGCAGCAGCCAGAGCAGCAGGGTGCGGCCTTCAAAAGGTGGCCGATAACGGATGAATTCACCGTAGCGCTGTTCCAGGTGGGTGATGATCTCGTCGTCGCTCTGCCCGGCCGCCATCAGCCGCTGGATCTCGCGACGCAGATCGCCGGCGATGGGCGCATTGGAGTCGGCCAGGTCCTGGTTCTGGCACTTGGGACAGCGCAACTCGCGGGTGAGGGCCTGGAAGCGATCTCGCTCAGCCTCGTCGTGAAAGCCATAGGGATCGATGGTGGCACCGGCCAGGGCCGACCAGACCAGCAGGACCAGCGCCAGCCACCTCATGGCGCCGCCACCAGGGCGTGATAGCGCGGGCCGAGCTCTTCAGCCCAGACCCGCTGATCGACCACGCCGACATGGCGATAGCGCACCACGCCCTGGGCATCGATCAAGAAGGTTTCCGGCGCGCCATAGACGCCCAGGTCGAGCCCCAGGCGACCGGCGTCGTCGCGGAGATCGAGCTGATAGGGATCGTGGAATTCCGCCAGCCAGCGGCGGGCGCTGGCGTTGTCGTCCTTGTAGTTGATGCCGTGGATCACCACGCCCTGGGCCTTGAGCTGATTCAGCACGGGGTGCTCTTCGCGGCAGGCCACGCACCAGGTGCCCCAGACATTGACCAGCGCCGGGCGGCCGAGCAGGTCCTGGCGGCTGAACAGTTGGTCATCCTTCACGCCTGGCAGCGAAAAGGCGGGAAACGGCTGCCCCATCAGCGCCGAGGGCAAGGCTTGGGGATCGCGATGGAGCCCGCGAAAGAGAAAACCGGCCAGGACCAGAAAGGCCAGCAGTGGCAGACAGAGCAACAGGCGACGACGCATCATGGGGACTCCATGGGCAAGGAGGCGCCTGGCCGGCGGCGGCGATAGCGAGGATCGGTCAGCGCCACCAGGCCACCCAGGGCGGTGAGCAGGCCACCCAGCCAGATCAGCCTGACGAAGGGCTTGATCTGCAGGCGCACGGCCCAGGCGCCCTCCCCCAGTGACTCACCGAGCGCCACATAGAGATCGCGGGTCAGGCCGGCGTCGATGGCGGCTTCGGTCATGACCGCGCCGCTGGCCAGGTAGCGGCGTTTTTCCGGTGTCAGCAAGGCGACGACCCGACCGTCACGCTCGACCTGCAACAAGGCACGTTCGGCGGTGAAGTTCGGCCCCTCGTAGTGCTGGGTGCCCGCGAAGCCGAAGCGATAGCCGCCAAGCTCGACGTGCTCACCCGGCGCCAGGCGCAGATCGCGCTGCATATCCAGCTGGCTGGCCAGCACCACGCCCAGGGCCAGCACCGCCAGGCCCAGATGCGCCAGCTGCATGCCCCAGTAGCTGCGTGGCTGGCCGCGCAGGCCGCGCCGCCAGCCCAGGGCCGCGACCTTGCCCAGCAGATCGCGCAGCGCGGTGAGGACGATCCAGGCGGCCAGCGCCAGCACCGCGAGGATCGCTGCCTTGGGCTGGTCCAGCCAGAAGGCCGCAAGGCCGGCCAGGGCGGCGCAGGCCAGCAGGAGGGGCGCCAGCAAGCGGGCCAGCCAGCGCCCCGGACTGTTTTTCCAGCGCACCAGCACCCCGACGCCCAGGGCCAGCATCAGCAGCGCCATCAGTGGCACGAACAGCAGGTCGAAATAGGGCGGGCCGACCGACAGCTTGGCCCCGGTGAGGCTGTCGATGATCAACGGATAGAGGGTACCCAGCAGGACCGTGGCGGCGGCGGTCACCAGGATCAGGTTGTTGACCAGAAGCAGCGCCTCGCGCGAGGCCAGGCTGAAGGATGCCGTACCCGTGAGCGCGGGCGCTCGCCAGGCGAACAGCGTCAGGGAGCCGCCAACCACCAACAGCAGGAAGGCCAGGATGAAGACGCCGCGGGTGGGATCGCTGGCGAAGGCGTGGACCGAGGTCAGCACTCCCGAGCGCACCAGGAAGGTCCCCAGCAGGCTGAGGGAAAAGGCGGCGATCGCCAGGAGCACCGTCCAGCCCTTGAACAGGCCGCGTTTCTCGGTCACTGCCAGGGAGTGCAGCAGGGCTGTCCCTACCAGCCAGGGCATGAAGGAAGCGTTCTCCACCGGATCCCAGAACCACCAGCCCCCCCAGCCCAGTTCGTAGTAGGCCCACCAGGAGCCCAGTACGATGCCGCAGCCGAGAAAGGCCCAGGCCAGCAGGGTCCAGGGTCGTGCCCAGCGCGCCCAGGCGGCGTCCAGCCGTCCTTCCAGCAGGGCCGCGAGGGCGAAGGCGAAGGCCACCGAAAAGCCGACATAGCCCATGTAGAGCATGGGCGGATGCAGGATGAGACCGGGGTCCTGCAGCAGCGGATTGAGGTCGTTGCCCTCGCGCGGGAACTGCGGCAGCAGTCGGGCGAAGGGATTGGAGGTGGCGACCGTGAAGGCCAGAAAGCCCGTGGCCACCAATCCGAGAACCCCCAGCACCCGCGCCAGCAGCGCCTCGGGCAGTTGCCGCGAACGGACCGCCACCGCCAGGCTCCAGGCCGAAAGCGTCAACGCCCAGAGCAGCAGGGACCCCTCGTGGGCCCCCCAGGTGGCACTGATCTTGTAGTACCAGGGCAGGCGACTGTTGGAATTGGCGGCCACATAGGCCACCGAGAAGTCGTCCTGCAGGAAGGCCCAGGTCAGGGCAGTGAAGGCCAGCACCAAAAACAGGCACTGGCCGAAGGCGGCCGGACGTGCCAGCCGCATCCAGTCGACCTGACCGCGCCAGGCGCCCAGTAGCGGCAAGGTGCCCTGCACCAGGGCCATGACGAGTGCCAGCAGCAGACAGAGTTGCCCCAGTTCAGGAATCATGGCGCCGGCCTCGCGCCGTCCAGCGGCCGCCCAGCCTGGCGCAACGCCTGGCTGACCTCCGGTGGCATGTACTTCTCGTCGTGCTTGGCGAGAATCTGGTCGGCGACCAACTGCCCCTGGTCATCCAGCCGACCCAGGGCCACCACGCCCTGCCCTTCGCGGAACAGGTCCGGCAGGATGCCGGCATAGCTCACCCGCACCTCACGCTGGAAGTCGGTGATGACGAAGCTCACCGCCAGCGAATCCGCGGCGCGCACCAGGCTGCCCTTTTCCACCATGCCACCGGCGCGGATACGGGTATCCCGCGGTGCCTCGCCCTGGGCGATCTGGCTGGGGGTATAGAAGAGGTTGATGTTCTGCTGCAGCGCGCTGAGGGCCAGCGCCGCCGCGCCGCCTACGCCAAGCAGCAGCAACAGGATCCACAACAGCCGTCGGCGCCGGATCGGATTCATGGACGCCGCTCCCGGCGCCAGCGCTGGCGCAACGTCCGTTCCAGACGTCGACGCGCCAACCAACCCTGCAACAGCAGACCGCCGAGGATCGCCAGGGTCAGACCAAAGGCGGGCCAGACATAGAGGCCATGGCGTCCCATGCTCAGGGCTTGAGTCCAGTCCATCCCGGTCATGCCCGCGCCTCGCCCAGTTCCGCCTGCACCCACCGACTGCGCCACTCGCGCCGCAGCAGCTCCAGACGCATCCGCTGCAACAGCAAGCCAGTGAAGAACAGATAGAAACCCAGCACCATCACCAGCAGCGGCAGCCACATGGCTGGCGGCATCGGCGGGCGCTCCACCAGGCTGAAGGTCGCCGGCTGGTGCAGGGTGCTCCACCACTCCACCGAGTACTTGATGATCGGCAGGTTCACCGAACCCACCAGCGCCAGGATGGCGCAGGCTCGGGCAGCGCTTTCACGCTGGCCGATGGCCTGCCCGAGGGCGATGACGCCCAGGTAGAGGAACAGCAACACCAGCATCGAGGTGAGGCGGGCATCCCAGATCCACCAGGTGCCCCAGGTGGGGATGCCCCACAGCGACCCCGTGGCCAGGGCGATCACCGTCATCCAGGCGCCCAGGGGCGCGGCTGCGCGCAGGGCCACATCCGCCAGCTTGAGCCGCCAGATCAGGCCGACGGCGCCGGCGATGGCGAGCAGCAGATAGCAGGACTGCGCCAGGAAGGCGGCCGGCACGTGCACATAGATGATGCGAAAGCTGTCGCCCTGCTGGTAGTCCGGCGGCGCCAGGAACAGCCCCCAGACCAGCCCAACCGCCAGCAGCAGGCCGGCCAGTGCCAGGCAGGGTCCCTGCAGGCGGCCGGCCAGCCGGTAGAAGATCGCCGGCGAGCCCAGGCGATGCAGCCAGGTCCAGTTCATGTCGTCCTCGTCATTGGGCGGCGCCGATGCGCAGGCTGGCGGCCACCGCCAGGGGTGCCAGGGTCAGGGCCAGCAGGGTCAGGCAACCCAGCCAGAGCAGTAGCCCCGCCACCGGCAGGCCCAGCCGGGCAGCATCCAGGGTGCTGGCGCCAAGAATGAGCACCGGGATCTGCAACGGCAGGTTGAGCAGCGCCAGCAGCAGGCCACCGCGCGCCAGGCCCACGGTGAGCGCCGCGCCGATGGCACCGATCAGGGTCAGCGCCAGGCTGCCGAGGGTCAAGGCCGCCAGGGTTGCTGGCAGGGCCGCGGCCGGCAGCCCCAGCATCAGCGCCAGCAGCGGGGTCAAGGCCACCAGCGCCAGGCCGGCGAAGCACCAGTGCACCAGCAGCTTGAGCAGCACCAGCAGCGCCAAGGGCTGGGGCGCCAGTAGCCAGTGTTCGAGGGAACCGTCCTGCCACTCGCTGCGAAACAGGGCCTCCTGGCCCAGCAACAGGGCCAGCAGCAGCGCGATCCACAAGAGCCCAGGTGCCAACACGGCGAGTTGCCGGCTGTCCGGGCCCAAGGCGAGGGGAAACAGGGTCACCACCAGGGCATGGAACGCCAGCGGCGTAAGCCACAGCGCCGGGCGGCGGCAGGCCAGGCGCCATTCTCGGCGCAGGATGGCCCGGCAGGCGCCGCTCACCGGCCACCGTCCAGTTGCAGACGACGATGACCGGCAGGCAGGTCATCCAGCTCGCGATGGCTGGTCAGCGCCACGGCGCCGCCGGTGGCGCAATGCTCGTGCAGGCGCTGCTCCAGATGCTGGCAGGTGCCGGCATCCAGGGCCGTGAAGGGTTCGTCCAGCAGCCAGAGCCGCGGGGGATGGGGCAGATACAGACGTGCCAGGGCGACGCGGCGCCGCTGGCCGGCCGACAGCTGTGCGCAGGGTTCGTCCGCCCACTCGGCCAGACCGACCGCCGCCAAGGCGGCGACGCAGACCTCGCTCGTGGCCGGTCGCCACAGATTCGCCAGGACCTGGAGATTTTCCACCGCTGTCAGGGCCTCGCTGACGCCGGGCGCATGCCCCAGCCAGAGCAGCTCCGCCGCCGGTGGCCGGCGCACGTCACCGCCATCGGCTGGCAGCAGCCCCGCCAGGATACGCAGCAGGCTGGTCTTGCCGCTGCCATTGACGCCCCCGATCTGCAGCAGCTCACCCGCCTGCACGCTCAGGCTCAGATCGTCGAACAGCAGGCGGCCGCCCCGTTCGCAACGGAGCGCGACGGCGTCGAGCAGGGGCTGATTCAAGACAGGAGATCTCACGGCACTAAAGTCGGTCGGGCAATGGCCGTTAACCCGGCACACGCCTTTGAAGGCGCGCCATTATACACAGGCGACTCTTCCGGACCTGCCCGATGAACTCCATCTCCGCGATCCCACCCAGCGTCGGCGTCACGCCCGCCCTGCCCGTCCGGGCCGCGGCGGCGCAGGCGTCGGATGCCGGCGCGCAGATCCTGCAGGCCCTGCAGTCCCTCGACGACCTGATTCCGGCCGGCAGCACGGCCACTGCCGAGGTGCTCGCCACGCGGCCGGCCGGCCAGAATTTCCAGTTCCTGCTGCAATTGCAGCTCGCCCAGGGTGGCAGCGTCCTGCTCACCACCCAGAGCCCGACCAACAATTTGCCGGTGGGCAGCCAGCTGCTGGTGAGTACCCTGGGGTCCACCCAGCTGGCGGTGCTGCTGCAAAGCCTGGAGGGCGACGCGCCGCCGCCGCCCTTGCAGCAACTGGATCTGCGCCAGTTGCCGGTAGGCACCACGCTGCAACTACGGGTGCTGAGCAACCTGCTGCAACAGCCCCCGGGAACGGCGCCTACCTACGAGGTGATCGCCAAGGCGCTGAGCTCCAACCTCGAAGGCCGCCAGCTCAAGCTGGAATCAGCCCGTCCGGTGCCGGTGGGCAGCCTGTTGACCGTGGTGATCAAGGACAGCCAGGAGGTCACGGTGCTGCCCATGGCACAGCGCCTCGACCAGCTCGACATCGATCGGCAACTGCAGGGCCAGGGACAGCGGCAGCTGTCGATGAACGCCCTGCTGCAATGGCTGGAGGACGTCCCCGAGGCAGACCTGCCGCCCTCGGTCGGCGCGGCCCTCAAGTCGCTGCTGGCCAACCTGGAACACACCGAGGCCCTCACCACGGCCCAGGGCTGGACCCGCGCCCTGGCCCGCAGCGGACTGCAACTGGAGCAGCAGTTGCTGGATCGCAGCGGTCCCGACCTCCAGGAAGATTTCAAAGCCAATCTCTTGCGCCTGGTGGATCGCCTGCTGGCCAGCGTACCGGGCGATGCGCTGCGCAATCCCCAGGTCGCGGTTCAGACCGCCCAGCAGAATCTGCCCGATGCCCTGCGTCGGGCCTTGGGCGACGCCGCCACCGCCAATCGCCAACCCACCGCCCTGGACTTTCCGCTGGGCGAGCGCGATGGCCGCGGCCTCAGCGCCGCCAATGCCGAACTCGACGAATTGCTGCAACTGGCCACGGGGGTCATCGCCCGGCTGCAGACCCATCAGCTGGCCAGTCTGGCCCAGACCCAGGTACTGCCGGATGGCTACTACCTGTCCACCTGGCAGACCGAGATCCCCTGGCGCGACGGCGAGCGCCTTGGCGCGGTGCAGGTCCGCTTCCAGGAAGAACGGCCTCCACCGGATAGCCGCGGCGAGGCCCGCGACAGCCTGTGGAAGGTGGAGCTGGCCTTCGACCTTGCCCCGCTCGGCCCGCTGCAGGTCAGGGCCCAACTCGCCAGCGGCCGGCTATCGAGCGAATTCTGGGCGGAAAAAGGTGCCACCGCGACCCTGATCGATACCGAATTGCCCCACCTGCGCGACCGTCTGCTGGCCGCCGGCTTCGTGGTCGGCGACCTCAGCAGCCGCCAGGGCCGCCCCGCACGCAATCCGCGTACCTCCCTCGAACAACGCTGGATCGACGACACCGCATGAGCACGCCCTCCCCCCGCCAGGCCATCGCCCTGTCCTATGACGGCAGCAGCGCTCCGATCCTCTCCGCCAAGGGTGATGCCGAACTGGCCGAGCTCATCCTGGCCACGGCCCGCGAGCACGAGGTGCCCATCTACGAGAACGCCGACCTGGTGCGCATCCTGGCACGCCTGGAATTGGGCTCGGAAATTCCCGAGGCGCTCTATCGTACCCTGGCGGAAATCATCGCCTTCGCCTGGCACCTCAAGGGCAAGTGCCCAGCGCATCTGGCCGACCAACCGGACCTGTCGTACGGCTGGGAGCGGATGCCGTAGGTTGCGGTTGAGCGCAGCGAAGCCCAACAGCCGGGCTTGGACGACACGTCGAAACCCGTTCAGATCTCGGCAACGTTGGGCTTCGCTATGCTCAGCACCAACCTACGCCCGGTTTCAGCGGCCCTGCAACGAATGCCCGACGACGCCCTTCTCTTCCACCTTGGCGGCGTCCCAAAACGCGTCCATCTCCTCCAGGCTGGCTTCCTGCGGCGTGCGCCCCTGGGCTTTCAGCGCCTCTTCGATATAGCGAAAGCGTCGTTCGAACTTGGCATTGGCCTGGCGCAGGGCGTCTTCGGCATCGACGTGCAGGTGGCGCGCCAGGTTGACCATCACGAACAGCAGATCGCCCACCTCCTCCGCCACCTGGGCGGCCTGGCCGTTGGCCATGGCGTCGCGCACCTCGTCCAGCTCCTCCTGGATCTTGGCCACCACCGGGGTCGCATCGGCCCAGTCGAAGCCCACGTTGGCGGCGCGCTTCTGCAGCTTGGCCGCGCGGCTCAGGGCCGGCAACGCGGCTGGCACGTCGTCCAGCAGCGACAGCTGCTCGGGCGCCATGGCCTTTTCCGCGCGCTCCTCGGCCTTGATCTCCTCCCAGCGCCGCTTGATGGTGGCCTCGTCGAGGCGCGGCAGGTCCAGGGGGCCGTGCAGGTCGCCGTCGGGAAAGACATGGGGATGACGGCGCACCAGCTTGCGGGTAATGCCGTCCACCACCTGAGCAAAGTCGAAATGGCCGTCCTCGCGGCCCAGCTGGCTGTAGTAGACGACCTGGAACAGCAAGTCGCCCAGCTCGTCGCGCACCTGGGGGAAGTCCTGCTTGGCAATGGCATCGGCGACCTCATAGGCCTCTTCCAGGGTATGCGGCACGATGCTGGCGTAGTCCTGCCGCAGATCCCAGGGGCAGCCGTGCTGGGGATCGCGCAGCCGGGCCATGAGGTGCAGCAGGTCGTCGAGCTGGTACATGGGTAAATCCTGTGACTGGAAAAAGAACGAGGCGCCAGAGGCGCCTCGTGGGGTCGTCACCACACCACTCAGGCGGCGCGGTTACGACGGGCTTCGATGATGTTGGGCAGCTGCGAGATGCGCCCCAGCAAGCGCCCCAGGGCGTCCAGGCCAGGGATCTCGATGGTCAGCAGCATGTTGGCGGTGTTCTCCTCGCGATTGGAGCGGGTGTTCACCGCCAGCACGTTGATCCGCTCGTTGAGCAGGATCTGCGAAACGTCACGCAAGAGGCCGGAGCGGTCGAAGGCCTTGATGAGGATGTCGACCGGATAGGTCTGCACCGGCACCGGTCCCCAGCTCACCTGGATGGTCCGCTCCGGTTCGCGACTGGCCAGCTGCAGGGCGTTGGCGCAGTCCTGCCGGTGGATGGTCACGCCGCGCCCCAGGGTGATGTAGCCGACGATGGCATCACCCGGTACCGGCTGGCAGCACCCGGCGATCTGCGTGAGCAGGTTGCCGACGCCCTGGATCTGCACGTCACCGCGCTTGCCCGGCTTGTTGGTGGGTTTGCGCGGAAGCAGATCGAGGGTATCGACGCCCTTGTCCGGCTCCACCAGCTGCTGGGCCGCGTGCATCACGTGGGCCAGGCGCAGATCGCCGGCACCCAGGGCCGCGAGCATGTCCTCGGCGCCCTTGTAGTTGACCTTTTCGGCGAGGGTGTTGAAGTCCACCGGCGGCAGTGCCAGGCGCGACAGCTCGCGCTCGACCATGGCTTTGCCGGCGGCGACGTTCTGATCCCGCGCCTGGAACTTGAACCAGTGGACGATCTTGGCCCGCGCCCGCGAGGTGTTGACGTAGCCGAGGTTGGGGTTGAGCCAGTCACGACTGGGCGAGCCCTGCTTGCCGGTGATGATCTCCACCTGCTCGCCGGTCTGCAGCTGGTAGTTCAGTGGCACGATGCGGCCATTGATCTTGGCGCCGCGGCAGTTGTGACCGATCTCGGTGTGCACCCGATAGGCGAAGTCCAGCGGGGTCGCGCCCTTGGGCAGATCGATGGCGTGGCCGTCGGGCGTGAAGACATAGACCCGGTCCGGCTCGATGTCGACTCGCAACTGATCGGCCAGACCTCCGATGTCGCCCAGCTCCTCGTGCCACTCCAGCACCTGGCGCAGCCAGGAGATCTTCTCTTCGTAGTGGTTGGAGGCCGATTTGACGTCGGTGCCCTTGTAGCGCCAATGCGCGCAAACCCCCAGCTCGGCCTCCTCGTGCATGGCGTGGGTGCGGATCTGCACTTCCAGCACCTTGCCTTCCGGGCCGATCACCGCCGTATGCAGGGAACGGTAGCCGTTCTCCTTGGGATTGGCGATATAGTCGTCGAACTCGCGGGGAATGTGCCGCCAGAGGGTGTGCACGATACCCAGCGCGGTATAGCAGTCACGCACCTCGGGTACCAGCACGCGCACCGCGCGCACGTCATAGATCTGGCTGAACTCCAGGCCCTTGCGCTGCATCTTCCGCCAGATGGAATAGATGTGCTTGGCCCGGCCACTGAGGTCGGACTTGATCCCGGTGGCAGTGAGTTCGTCGCGCAACTGCCGCATGACGTCGGCGATGTACTGTTCACGATCCAGCCGCCGCTCGTGCAGCAAGGTGGCGATCTGCTTGTACTGCTGCGGCTCCAGGTAGCGGAAGGACAGGTCCTCCAGCTCCCACTTGATATGGCCAATGCCGAGGCGATGGGCCAGCGGCGCATAGATGTCGGCGACCTCACGGGCCACCCGGTTGCGGCGTTCTTCAGTGGCATTCTTGACCGCGCGGATGGCGCAGGTGCGTTCGGCCAGCTTGATCAGGGCGACGCGAACATCGTCGACCATGGCCACCAGCATGCGCCGCAGGTTGTCGACCTGGGTCTGGCTACCCAGCACCATGGACTTGCGCGGATTGAGACTCTCGCTGATCGCCGCCATGCGCAGCACGCCTTCGATCAGCTTGGCCACCACCGGCCCGAAATGCTCGGCCGCGGACTCCAGGGTCGCCTTGCCCTCGCGCACCGCCCGATAGACGACGGCGGCGATCAGGCTGTCCTGATCCAGCTTGAGGTCGGCGAGGATCTCGGCCATCTCCAGGCCGGTACGGAAACTGGACGTGCCCTCCGCCCAGGTATGCTCGACCTGCCCGGAGTTCTCTTCCGCCGTGCGGGCGAAGCCGCAGGCATCCAGCAAGGCCTCGCGATCGAGATTTGGATCCACGCTCTGGATATGATCCAGCCAGGCGTGAAGGTTGATGCTGCCATCGACATTGACTGGCTGATGCGCTCTGACCTGTACCATCTACCCCTTCCTCACGGCGCAGCGTTCTCGCCGGATTGGCTCGCATCGGTTGGCGAGCCGTCGTTACCCGGGCATCCCGCCCGCTTCGAACAACACCATGGCTTCCACATGGGCGGTCTGCGGAAACATGTCGAGAATGCCCGCTCGTGTCATGCGATAGCCCTGTCGCACCAGCTCTCCCGCATCCCGTGCCAGGGTGGACGGATTGCAGGACACATAGACCAGCCGCCCTATGCCCAGGCCCCTGAGCTGCCGGACCACCTCCAGCGCACCGTCGCGCGGTGGATCCAGCAGGGCCAGCGAATGGGTACCCAGATCGGCGGGTAGCGGGTTCGACAGGTCCACCTGTAGAAAGTGCGCGTTGCCGATGCCGTTGTCACGTGCATTTTGTATTGCCCGGGATGTCATCGCCGCGACACCTTCGATGCCGGTGACCGCAGCCGCCTGTCGCGCCAGCGGCAAGGCGAAGTTGCCCAGGCCGGAGAACAGGTCGAGCACCCGGTCGTCAGCCGTTGGCGCCAGCCAGTCCAGGGCCTGGGCCACCATGGCCTCGTTGATGGGCGCATTGACCTGGACGAAATCCCCTGGCCGATAGGCAAGGGTCAACGCCCACGGCGCCAGCTGGTAACCCAGAACGGCATCGACCTGATCCGGCTCGGGCTCACCCTTGCCCTGCCACCAGAGCTGTACCTGCGCAGCGGCGCAGAACTCGCGCAGACGAACCTGATCGCCCGGCAGCAGCGCCTGGGTATGGCGGACCAGCAGCGCCGTCGCCGTGCCCTGGAAAAGCTCGACATGGCCGATGGCCTGGGGCTGTTCCAGGCTCCCCAGCACGCCCGGCAGCGCCCGTAGCAGGACCTGCAGCTCGGGCACCAGCACCAGGCAGTCGTCGGGCGTGACGATGTCCTGACTGGCTTCGGCGCGAAACCCCACTTCCAGCCGATTCTGCCGCTCATCCCAGCGCACCGCGACCCGGGCGCGCCGGCGATAGCCGAATTCGGGGCCCACCAAAGGCGCAGCCCAGACCAGCGGCTGGACCCCCGCCAGGCGCTGGAACTGCTCTGCCAGCGCCTGCTGCTTGAGGGTCAGCTGATCGGCATGGGGCAGGTGCTGCAAGGTGCAACCGCCACAACGGTCGGCCACGGTACAGGGCGGGGTGCGCCGCAACGGGCTGGCGTCCAGCACCTTCAAGGTACGGGCCTCGACCACCTGGCTGCGGGCACCGAGCACCCGTGCCTCGACGCGCTCGCCCGGCAGGGCACCGGCGACGAACCAGGTCCGCCCGCCTTCGTGACCGATGCCACGGCCGTCATTGGACAGACGATCGATGCCCAGCACCTGGCGCTTGCCGGTGGGTACCGCGACCGAACGCGCTCCGCCGGCCGGCTGAAAACGCAGGCCGCCACCGCCTCGCTTAGCGCGGGTCATAGACGCCGGTCGACAGGTAGCGATCGCCTCGGTCACAGATGATCGCGACGATCACCGCATTGTCCACTTCCCGGGCGATACGCAGGGCGCCCGCCACCGAACCGCCGGAAGACACGCCGCAGAAGATGCCTTCTTTCCGCGCCAGTCGGCGCATGGTGTCTTCGGCTTCCTGCTGGCCCATGTCGATGATGCGATCCACGCGGCTGGATTCGTAGATCTTGGGCAGATAGGCCTCCGGCCAGCGGCGGATGCCGGGAATGGCCGCACCCTCCTCCGGCTGCAGCCCGACGATCTGCACCTTGGGATTCTGCTCCTTGAGGTAGCGCGAGGTGCCCATGATGGTCCCGGTGGTGCCCATGGAGCTGACGAAGTGGGTGATGCTGCCATGGGTCTGGCGCCAGATCTCCGGACCGGTACCCAGGTAGTGGGCGACGGGATTGTCGCTATTACCGAACTGGTCGAGCACCTTGCCACGGCCTTCGGCCTGCATGCGGGTAGCGAGATCCCGCGCGCCTTCCATGCCGTCTTCCTTGCTGACCAGGATCAGCTCGGCGCCATAGGCGGTCATGGCCGCCTTGCGTTCGGCACTGGAGTTGTCGGGCATGATCAGGATCATGCGATAGCCCATGATGGCGGCGGCCATGGCCAGGGCGATCCCGGTGTTGCCGGAGGTCGCCTCAATGAGGGTATCCCCCGGCTGGATATCGCCGCGGGACTCGGCCTGCCGGATCATCGACAGCGCCGGGCGATCCTTGACCGAGCCGGCCGGGTTGTTGCCTTCCAGCTTGAGCAGCACGGTACTGCGGGTGTCGCCAGCCAGGCGCTGCAGGCGCACCAGCGGCGTGTTACCGATGCAATCGGCGATGGTGGGATAGTGCAGACTCATGGATCAGCTCGTTCCGCCAGGGGGTGAAAGCCTTCCATGATACCCCCAAACCCGCGTCGACCCTACCCACCCGACGCAGGGCTAGGGTCGCGGTGCAGCGGCACCGTCGCTGGCCAGCTCCAGGGCGGCCGGCAGGCTCAGCGACAGGATGGCTTCCGGCCCCAAGTTGGGCCGCAGCTGGGGCGTCACCTCCAGCCCGGGCAGCCCCGCCAGCCGTTCGGCCAGTCGTTTGGCGGCCTCGGGCGCGACCTTGCGGGTCATGTCCTCGGTGCCGGAAAACAGCGAGAGCTGCACGGGACGGGCACCACCCACCCCCTGGAACTCCTGGGCACGCTTGAGGATGTAGCCCTGCTGCCAGCCATAGGCCACGTCGCTCGCGACATAACGCTGGAAGGCCTGGGGTTGCCTGAAGAGCGTATCGAGCACGAACAGGCCACCATAGCCATGCCCCCAGAGGGTCTGGCGATTGGGATCGAACGGCACGCTCTGGGTCAGCAACGGCTTGATGCGCTGTTCGATCAGATCGAGAAAGGCCCGCGAGCCGCCGGTTGGCCACTCCTTGCGTGCATCGTCACGATTGCGCCCGCCATTGACCGCCGGGGTGTAGTCGTAGGTGCGCTCCTGCATGGCATCCGCCGCGTCGGCATAGCCAATGGCGACCAGAACCGGGGGACTCTTCAGTTTATGCGGCGACAGCCAGACATCCTGGAGCTGCGCCAGGGCCGTCTCGCCGTCGAGCAGGAACAGCGCGGGATAGCCCATCATGGGTGCCGGTTGCTTGGGGATGCCGATATAGACCCGATAGCGCCGCTTGCCGTCCGCCGAGTCGAGCAGGTGCGTCTCGAAGCTGTAGTACATCGACCCCCGCTCCACCAGGGTGGCCTGCTTCGTTTCCTGGGCCTGGGTCGGTGCCATCCAGCCGGCCCCTAGCAACAGGGCGCCCGCCAGCATCAGACTGCAACTCTTCTTCAAAGGATCTCCTCGAACATAACCGTACCGGAACGACCGGCAATCCCTACCAGACCGCCGATGGCGCCAATGGTTGTCCACCCCGGCCAGGGACCGTGGCAGCCTTCGCGCATTTTCGCGGATCAACGTCGCGAGGGGGTGCGACCCCTTTCGCAAAGACTCTCTTTACATTTGGTAAAGAGGTTAGACTCGCCAATTTCCTCGGGGGACGCGTAGTGCTGGACGAATTGGGACTCAAGGGACGCATTCTGCTGTTGAGCGTCCTCCCGACCTGCTGCATGGCGGCCCTGCTCGGGGTCTACTTCAGCTGGGTCCAGCTGTCGGACATGCGCAGCCAGCTCATCGAGCACGGCCAGCTGGTCGCCCAGCAGATGGCGCCTCTTATCGCGCCGGCCATGCGCACCGGTGACAACGATCAGCTCAATCGCATCGCCCAACGGGCCCTCGATCAGGCCGACGTCCGGGCGATCAGCTTCCTTGATGCCGATGGCAACGTCCTCGCCCATGCCGGCCCCTCCATGACCGTGGAGCTGACCGGGCGCGACTTCCAGACCATCAGCATGAGATCCGGCCTCGACATCACCCACTTCAATCTGCCGGTGCAGACCCACGATCTGCGCTTGACCCGCAGCGACGGCAGTCCGGCCTCGCCCCAGACCCTGGGCTGGATCCAGCTCGAACTCTCCCACCACGCCACCCTGCTGCGCGGTTATCGCAACCTGGTGGCCGGCCTGCTGCTGATCCTGCTGGGCCTGGCCTTCACCGCCTTCATCGCGGTGCGCATGGGCCGGCGGATCAATCGTCCGCTGCAGGTGATCGCCCAGGGCGTCAGCCAGCTGCAGGAAGGCCGCCTGGAAACGCGCTTGCCCACCCAGCTCGGCAGCCCCGAATTCGACGAACTGGCGACCGGTATCAATCGCATGGCCGAAGCCATGGAAAACGCCCAGTTCGAGATGCAGAACAACATCGACCAGGCCACCGAAGACGTACGCCAGAATCTGGAAACCATCGAAATCCAGAACATCGAACTGGACCTGGCACGCAAGGCCGCCCTGGAGGCCAGTCGCATCAAGTCGGAATTCCTGGCCAACATGAGCCATGAGATCCGCACCCCGCTCAACGGCATCATCGGCTTCACCAACCTGATGCAGAAAAGCGAGCTGACTCCCCGCCAGCAGGACTACCTGAGCACCATCCAGAACTCCGCGGAAAGCCTGCTGGGCATCATCAACGAGATCCTCGACTTCTCGAAGATCGAGGCCGGCAAGCTCGTGCTGGAAAACCTGCCGTTCAATCTGCGCGACATGATCCAGGACACCCTGACCATCCTCGCGCCCTCGGCCCACGAAAAGCACCTCGAACTGGTCTGCCTGGTGTATCGCGACACCCCGACCCACCTGGTCGGCGATCCCCAGCGCCTGCGCCAGGTGCTCACCAACCTGGTGAGCAACGCCATCAAGTTCACCCACTCTGGCACCATCGCCGTACGGGCCATGGTCGAGGAAGAAACCGACGACCATGCCCAGCTGCGCATCAGCGTGCAGGACACCGGGGTCGGGCTGACCGACGAAGACCGGCAGATGCTGTTCCAGGCCTTTTCCCAGGCCGACAACTCCCTGACCCGCCAGGCGGGCGGCACCGGGCTGGGCCTGGTCATCTCCAAGCGCCTGATCGAGCAGATGGGCGGCGAGATCGGCCTGGAAAGCATTCCCGGCGAAGGCTCGGAATTCTGGATCACCCTCACCCTGCCCAAGGCCCATGGCAGCGTCGAAAACCACAAGCGCATCGCCCTGGCCGGCCGTCGCGTTGGCCTGGTGGAACCGCACCCCCTCACCCGCCAGGCGCTGCAGCACCAGCTCGAGGAGTGTGGCCTGAGCGTCGAAGTCTTCGAGACCCTTGAACAGCTGAGTGACGCCGTCGCCCATCCGGCGTCTGGCAAGCTGCCGGTCAGCCTGGCGGTGCTTGGCGTCAGCGCGCGCACCATTCCCCCGGATCTGCTCACCGAGCGCATCTGGGAGCTGGGTCGCCAGGACTGCAACACCCTGGTCTATTGCCCGACCACCGACCAGGCGGTGTTCCACGCCTCCCTGCCGGACGTCCACTGTCAGCTGCACGCCAAGCCAGCCTGCAGCCGCAAGCTAGAGCAGGCCGTGGCCGAACTGCTCAACCAGCGCCCTCAGCGCAACGAAAGCGGCGGGATGGGCATCACCGACCGTCCGCCCCGCCTGCTCTGCGTGGATGACAATCCAGCCAACCTGCTGCTGGTAGAAACCCTGCTGACCGATCTTGGTGCCCAGGTCACCGCGGTGGACAGTGGCTATGCTGCGGTGGAGGCGGTCCAGCAGGAGCGCTTCGACCTGGTATTCATGGATGTGCAGATGCCTGGCATGGACGGTCGCCAGGCCACCGAGGCCATTCGCGACTGGGAAGCCAGCGAGGGCGGCACCCCGGTGCCTATCGTCGCGCTCACCGCCCACGCCATGGCCAACGAGAAACGCGCCCTGCTGCAGAGCGGCATGGACGACTACCTGACCAAGCCCATCAGCGATCGGCAACTGGCCCAGGTCATTCTCAAGTGGACGGGCTTGCGCCTGCTGCACAGTTCGGCACCCGAGGTCACCAGCCTCAACAGCGGCGGCCAGGACATTTCCACCCTACCGGTGATGGACGCGGACGAAGGCCTGCGCCTCGCCGCCAACAAGCCCGACCTGGCCAAGGACCTGCTGAGCATGCTGCTCGCCTCCCTGGCGGCGGATCGCCAGGCCATCCGCCAGGCCCGCGAGGACGGTGATCGCATTGCGCTCATCGAGCGCGTCCACCGCCTGCATGGCGCTACTCGCTATTGCGGCGTGCCCCAGTTGCGCGCCGCCTGCCAGCACAGCGAAACCCTGCTCAAGCAGGGTGCTCCGACCTCCAGCCCGGCGCTGGAAGAGCTGGACGCCGCCATCGTCAATCTCTCCGCTCAGGCCAAGAGCCCGCTCTAGCGGGCGCTAGTCCTCGAACAGCCTGAGCTGCAGCGCGGCTTCGCGCAGATCCAGCAGACGCACGCCGACGCCCAGCAGCCGGACCGGCCGATTGCCACGGCGATAGGCCTGCTCCAGCAGGCGCCGATAGCTGTCGAGATCTCGACCGGCGCCCTGCTGCTCCAGGGTGGTCTGGGTGAAGTCGTGGAACTTGACCTTGATAAAGGGTCGTTCCGGGCGATAGCGATCGGCCAGCCGTACCAGCCTTTCTTCCAGCTTGGCCAGCAATTCCGGCAACTCCTTCACACAGGCAGCGGCGTCGGGCAGGTCCTGGTCGTAGGTGCGCTCCACGCTGGCCGATTGCCGCTGACTGTCCACCTTGACCTGACGCTCGTCGATACCATGGGCCAACGACCAGAGTCGCTCGCCGAAGCTGCCGAATTCGCGCAACAGATCGAAGCGCGACCAGGTCTGCAGATCGCTGCACAGGACGATGCCGCGCCGCTTGAGCTTGTCCGCGGTGACCTTGCCGACGCCGTGCAGCTTGGCCACCGGCAGTGTGGCGACGAAATCATCCACCTCGTGCGGCGCGATGACGAACAGGCCGTTGGGCTTTTTCCAGTCGCTGGCGATCTTGGCAAGAAACTTGTTGGGCGCCACCCCCGCTGACACCGTGATGTTCAGCTCCTGCCACACCCGACGGCGGATGTCGCGCGCGATCAGGGTGGCGCTGCCGTTGAACAGGTCGCACTGGGTGACATCCAGGTAGGCTTCATCGAGGGACAGCGGCTCGATCAGCTCGGTGTAGTCCTGGAAGATCCCATGAATCTGCCGCGACACTTCCTTATAGACATCGAAGCGCGGCTTGACGAAGACCAGGTCGGGACAGAGCTTCTGCGCCTGATGGGACGACATGGCGGAGCGCACACCGAAGGCGCGGGCCTCATAGTTGCAGGTGGCGACCACCCCACGCCGATCAGGGGTACCGCCTACCGCCAGGGGCTTGCCGCCCAGACGCGGATCGTCGCGCATCTCGATGGACGCATAGAAGCAGTCGCAATCGACATGAATGATCTTGCGCTGACGCTTGGGGGGAAGTTGGGCGGTGGAGTTGTCCGGAGCCATGGAGAGAGATGCCGGGCCGGGCACTGCGGCTGATTATCCGTACAGTAAGCCAAGCCCGTCCGCATTTGTCCATGGCGAACGACGAATCGACCGTTAACCGACGTCCTGCAACAGGCGTTGGCGATGAACGACCTCTTCACGCAGCTCATCGACCACGGCCTTGAGGTCATGGGCGTGATGCAACTGATCATAATAGAGGTGACGCTCGGCGATTACCCCATCCGGCGTGGTGACCATCAGTCGCGCGAAATGGTCGCTGCGCTCGAAGAACTCGATACGCCCCAGACCCTGAAGATGATGAAGCAAGGTTTCCAGCAGGAGATTCATGGCGGCCCCTTGGACTTTCCTGGTCAAACGGCTCAGTCGCGCTGCCCATCGTCGAAAGGTGCACTCTCGTCGCCGGCGATGACGATCCGATCTTCTAATTGGCCGGATCGAACATGGCGAGACGGGGTATCCAGCAGCGCTTGCGCTGCGGTACGAAGCGTCTTCATGTCGTCGACGAGCAATTCGACTTTCTGCACGACTTGAAGTGCCATCTCGCCAGCGCCGTTGATACTGCTGCCGGTCAGGGCAAGGGAAAGATTGCACAGCTGGGCGACGAGCGTCGCTACATCCTGTTCCATCATGCGCATGATGCGCTGATCCAGACAACTCGAATCCTGGGAAGGGTGCATGGGGTTCTCCGCGAGACACCTCGAGGATAGCATATGGCCACCACCGGCCCTGGTGGTGATGCGGCGTTTTGCTATCACCGTCTCACTTGCTCGCGCGCTCTCATCGGATTCGTGGACCCTTTGCCACGCACACAGGTCGACTGATGACGTGCAACCAGGAGATCCCCCATGAAACGCCCCCTACTGCTTTCTTCCGCCCTGTTGATCACCCTGGCACTCAGCGGCTGCTTCGACCGTGACCAGTCGGATCAGCAAAATCGCTCCAGCGGTGAAAAGGCCTCGGTGCAGATGCAGAAAAGCGATACCGACAAGTGACCTTACCTCGCCTCCTTAAATAAGCCTTTGAAGAATATTAAATTTTTCCTTGACGTTTTTTTTCTTGGCCCTATACTGAGCCACATCGGACGCGGGATGGAGCAGTCTGGTAGCTCGTCGGGCTCATAACCCGAAGGTCGTTGGTTCAAATCCAGCTCCCGCAACCAAATTCGAAAAAACCACTCTTCTGAGTGGTTTTTTTTTGCGCTGAATTTGACCTGGGCCAGATCCCAGCGGGGCGAACTCTGGAGCTACAAGAGCTACAAAGGTTGGTATAGAGCTTTTTTATCTGTACAAGGCTTGGCAAACCGCGCGCGAGCAGTAATCTGACGCGCGTTTCCTGTCTAGAGGAGTTTGCATGACTGCACCTGATCCAGCCAAAGAGGTCTCCTCGAAGCCGGTATCCCCTGCGGATCATCCCGTTTCGCCCCCTCCCGCCCTACCCTGGCGCCTGCTGGAACGGCTGACCGCCTACCGGCAACCCATCGAGCTGGGTCTCACGCTGGTGTTGTTCGCCGTCGCACTGGTGGTGTGCTGGCACCTGCTGAGCAGCATCGATGGCGAAGCCCTGCACGATGCCCTGCATGACATCCCACACTCGTCACTGATCGGCGCCCTCCTGGCGGCGGCAGCCGGCTTCACCATCCTGTTGGGCTACGAGTGGTCGGCCATGCACTTCGCCGACGTCAAGCTGCCGGCGCGGACCTGGACCCTGGGCGGTTTCACTGCCTTCGCCATCGGCAACGCGGTGGGTCTGTCCATGCTGTCCGGTGGTTCGGTGCGCTATCGCCTCTATGCGCGCAAGGGCCTCAGTGCCCTGGAAGTGGCGCAGATGACGGTGTTTTCCAGCCTGGCGCTGGGAACCGCACTGCCACCGCTGGCCGCTATCGCCGCCTTGACCAATCTGCAGGCCTCCACCCAGGCCCTGCGGGTACCGGAGGCGGTGATCATCACCGTGGCCGGGCTGATCCTGGTCGGCTATGCGGTGGGTATCCTGGCATTGCGTCGCTGGCGCGCCCCCGAACAGCCCTCCGCCCATGCCCTGCACTTCCGCATCGGCAAGAGAGCGCTGCGTCTGCCGACCCTGCGCCTGTCCGCCCTGCAGCTGGCGATCACCATCCTCGACGTCGTCGCCGCGTCCATGGTGCTCTACCTGCTGCTGCCGACCGCACCACCCTTTGGTGCCTTCCTGCTCGTTTATCTGCTGGCGCTGGCCGCCGGGGTACTCAGCCACGTCCCGGGTGGCGTCGGGGTCTTCGAAGCCGTACTGCTGGCAGCCTTCGCCAACGAGCTGGGCGCTGCCCAGCTGGCTGCCGCCCTGGTGGTCTACCGGCTGTTCTATGTGCTGCTGCCCTTCGTGCTCGCCTGCCTGGTGCTGCTGTTCAGCGAAGGCCGCCGCCTGCTGTCGAACAGTCCGGCGGTTCGCGTGGCGTCCGGCCTGGCCGCGCCCATCCTGGCTATCCTGGTGTTCTTTTCCGGGGTAGTCCTGCTTTTTTCTGGGGTCACCCCTGAAATAGACACCCGTCTGGAAGGCATGGATTTCCTGCTGCCCCAGCGGTTGATCGACGCCTCCCACCTGGGCGCGAGCCTGATTGGCGTCGTCTGTCTATTGCTGGCGCAGGGATTGCGCCGGCGCCTGTCCGCGGCTTGGGCGGTGACCTTGGTTTTGCTGTTGCTGGGCTCTCTGCTGTCCCTGTTGAAAGGTTTCGACTGGGAGGAAGCCTCCATCCTGGCGCTGACGGCCGCGCTGCTCGCCATCTTTCGCAAATCCTTCTATCGCCGTAGCCGGCTGATGGAGCAGCCGTTCTCGCCGCTGTACGTGACCGCCAGCATCTGCGTGGTCGCGGCTTCGGTCTGGCTGCTGCTGTTCGCCTATCAGGACGTTCCCTACGATACGCGCCTGTGGTGGCAATTCGCGTTGGACGCCGATGCCCCCCGCGGTCTGCGCGCGGCCCTGGGCAGCTCAGTACTGCTGCTGATCATTGCTCTGGGCTGGCTGCTGCGCGCCGCGCCGCCACCCATCGAAGCGCCCGATACGGCAGAGCTCGAACGGGCCTTCGGCATCGTGCGCAAATCCAGTCAGCCGGATGGCGGCCTGGTGATGACCGGGGACAAGGCCCTGCTCTTCCACGAGAGTGACGACGCCTTCCTGATGTACGGTCGCCGCGGGCGCAGCCTGATCGCCTTGTTCGACCCCATCGGTCGGGCACAACCCCGCGCCGAGCTGATCTGGAAATTCCGCGACCTGTGCGATCTGCACCATGCGCGACCGGTGTTCTATCAGGTACGCGCCGAGAACCTGCCGTTCTACATGGACATCGGCCTGACAGCCCTGAAGCTGGGTGAGGAGGCGCGGGTCGATCTGCACGCCTTCGATCTCGACAGCAAAGGCAAGAAGGACCTGCGCTATACCTGGAACCGGGGCCAGCGCGATGGCCTGTCCATCGAATTCCATGCACCCGGCGAAGCGCCCTTCGACGAACTCAAGGCCATCTCCGACGTCTGGCTGGAGAGCAAGCAGGTGCGGGAGAAAGGCTTCTCTCTGGGCCGTTTCGATCAGGCTTACCTCAAGCACTTCCGCATCGCCGTGGTGCGCTTCCAGGACCGAGCGGTGGCCTTTGCCAATCTGCTGGAAACCGAACGGCCTGACCTGGCCAGCATCGATCTGATGCGTGTCACCGCCGATGCGCCCAAGCAGACCATGGAATTCCTCATGCTCGGCCTGATCCTGCATTTCAAGGCCGCCGGTTTCGCCCGCTTCTCGCTGGGCATGGTGCCACTGGCAGGACTACACCCCCGTCGCGGCGCACCCATTACCCAGCGCCTGGGCGCCATGGTGTTCAGGCGCGGGGAACAGTTCTATAACTTCCAGGGACTGCGTCGCTTCAAGGACAAGTTCGATCCGGAATGGGAGCCGCGCTACATGGCCGTGCCTGCCGGCCTGGATCCCCTGGTAGCCTTCGCAGACACCGCCGCCCTAATCGCCGGGGGTTATACCGGCCTGGTCAAACGTTGAGAGTCCTATGCTGAAACGTGCACTCGTCGTACTGCTCGTCCTTCTGCTGATCGCCGCGGGCCTGGGCTGGTGGTGGTTTCATCGCTGGCCATCGGCTCCCCAGGTCAAGGTCCTGGCGCAGCCGGACGGCCGTCTGCTGACCATGGCCGCGCCCAAGGGCGAGCCGCATGCCCGCGTCGTGCTGGCGACCCCGCCTGATCTGCAGCTGGCGGATGCCGACCTGCTGAGCCTGGCAACCGACACTGGCGCCGAGATCGTTCAGTACGAAATCAAGGTGCTCAACAGCTGCCAGGCCCAGGGTGACGATTTCGCCACTGCGGCCAAGGAACTGAGCGGTGCTCCAACCTTCGTCGGCGGTATCGGCCCAGGCGCGGCCCGGGCATGGCGCTGGCTGGCCACCCAGGACAACGCCAAGGCCGCGGCCCTGAGCGTCGGCTTCAACGTGGAATCCCTGGATTGCCCGGATGCACTGCCGGCCAAGGCGGCGAACGGCCACTGGCATATCGCCTGGAACGATCATCCCACCGATGACTCCGCCATCTTCGTGCGCCAGCAGAGCAATGCCGATCTGACCATCGCCGACTATGGCACCGCCCTGCCGGTGGTACTGCGCGAGCAGCTCAAGACCCGGCTGCTGGGCGAGCACAACGATATCCCCACCATCGAGATGCCGGCCGATCCGGACGTCAAGCCCGGCCACCCCGACGTAGTGACCATCTTCTACTCCGGTGACGGCGGCTGGCGCGACATCGATCGTCTCTCGGCTCAGGCCATGAACGAAGCAGGTTATCCGGTGATCGGCGTGGATTCGCTGCGCTACTTCTGGCAGCACAAGAGCCCGGAACAGGTGGCTGCCGACCTGGCCAACCTGATGCAGGAGTACCGCGAGAAGTGGAACGCCAAGCACTTCGTGCTGGCAGGCTACTCCTTTGGTGCCGACATCCTGCCGGCGGTCTACAACCGTCTGCCCAAGGCGGATCAGGACCAGGTGTCCTCGCTGCTGCTGCTGGCCTTCAGCCGCAAGAGCAACTTCGAGATCGCCGTGGAAGGCTGGCTGGGCAAACCCGGCGACGAAGCCGATACCCTGCCGGAAACCAGCAAGATTCCCGCTGCCAAGCAATTCTGCGTCTATGGCGAGGAAGAGAAGGACGACAGTGGTTGCACGCAACCCGGTCAGCCGGGCGAGAAGCTGGGGCGCCCGGGCGGTCACCACTTCGACGAGAACTACGACAGGCTGGCTGACTTCATGGTCAAGGCTATCGAGGCCCGTACGCCGCAGTAGCTGTTGGGTAGAGCGGGCGTGAAGCCCGCTCTACGTCTCCTGAGTTGGAGACAGGCAGGCCTGCAAGGTCCCGTGAAACCCGCTGAAGACGGTACCGGAGTCGCCCGAATTTAAGACGGGCAAGGGAGCATCCTTCCAGGCCATGTCCAACGCAGCCTGACCAGCGCCTAGCAGAGACTGGGCAGTCACTCGGGGCCCGGACGAACGGCTGGAACAACAGGGCGGTCTCCCGCGGTCTATCGCTCCATCAGCCCCGGAGACCTTCGCCATGACTACACCGCTTTCTGCCGACGCCGCCAGCAAGATCCTGGTCGACGCCTTCCAGCCTCTGGGTTGCGTGGTGTCCTCTGGCGCCGATGGCCATGACCTGGCATTGGGTGTAGTCGATGCGCAAGGTAAGACGCTCTACGCGGAAGAGCAGCTCGGCGAAGCCGACTACAGCGATCCGCTACGCCTGGCCGGCTACATAGGCACCGTGCGCAGCGAACTGGAAGGCCGCGGCCAGACCCTCGATAGCTGGCAGATGCCCTTCATCACCGATCCTGACGCCCTGCCCCCGCCGGTATTCAACTAGGCAAAGAAAAGGCCCCTTCCGGGGCCTTTGTTCTTTCTGCGCTCGGTCAGATCTCGACCTGGGTGCCCAGCTCGATCACCCGATTCACCGGCAGCTTGAAGAATCTCAGGTTGCCGTTGGCGTTCTTCATCAGGAAGACGAAGAGATTTTCTCGCCAGGGCGCCATGCCCAGGCGCTTGGAGGCGATCACCGTTTCCCGGCTGAGGAAGTAGGTGGTGCGCATCGGGGTGAAATCCAGACCTGGATAGGGGCAATGGCTGAGCGCCAGGGGGATGTCCGGCTCGTCCATGAAGCCGTAGTGCAGTACCACCCGATAGAAGCCGTCACCAAAGTCCTCGACCTCCATGCGCTCGCCGCGCGATACCCGCGGCCGGTCCTCATAGCGCACCGTGAGCAGCACCACCTGCTCATGCAGCACCTGGTTGTGCAGCAGGTTGTGCAGCATGGCATGGGGGACCACATCGGTCCGCGCAGTGAGGAACACCGCGGTGCCCTTGGCGCGGAATGGCGGCTGGGCGCGGATGCTGCTGATAAAGATCGGCAGCGGCAGCGCCCCGTCGTCCAGGCGCTCCACCACCAGCTGCCGGCCACGCTTCCAGGTGGTCAGCAGGATGAAGATGATGATACCGGCGATCACCGGGAAGGAGCCGCCGGAGAAGATCTTCGGCGCGTTGGCGGAGAAGTAAAGGACATCCACCATCAGGAAGCCGATCAGCAGCGGCACCATGATCCAGCGAGGCCACTTCCACAGCAGCAGGATCACCGCCGACACCAGGCAGCTGGTGATCAGCATGGTACCGGTCACGGCGACGCCATAGGCTTCGGCCAGGTTGGCGGAAGACTGGAAGGTGAGGATCAGGAAGATCACACCCAGCATCAGCGCCCAATTCATCAGCGGGATGTAGATCTGCCCTTGCTCCTGGCTGGAGGTGTGCTGGATCTGCATGCGCGGGATGTAGCCCAGCTGGATGGCCTGGCGAGTCATGGAGAAGGCACCGGTGATCACCGCCTGGGAAGCGATGACGGTGGCCAAGGTCGCCAGGCCGATCATCGGCAACAGCAGCCATTCCGGCGCCAGCAGGTAGAAGGGATTGCGCACGGCCGCGGGATCGGCGAGCAACAGCGCACCCTGACCGAAATAGTTGAGCACCAGCCCCGGCAACACCAGCATCAGCCAGGCGCGGGCGATGGGCTTGCGGCCGAAGTGGCCCATGTCGGCATAGAGCGCTTCGGCGCCGGTAAGCGCCAGCACGGCGGCGCCCAGGACGATGAAGCCCTTCACCGGGTTGGCGGCAAAGAACTCCACCGCCCAGTAGGGATTGAAGGCCTTGAGCACCTCGGGCTGCTGGACGATGCCATAGACACCCAGAGCGCCCAGGGTGGTGAACCAGAGCACCATCACCGGCCCGAAGAACTTGCCGATGGTGGCCGTGCCGCGCTTCTGAATGGCGAAGATGCCGACCAGGATCACCAGGGCGATGGGTACCACCCAGGCTTCCAGCCCATCGAAGGCCAGTTCCAGGCCTTCCACCGCCGACAGCACCGAGACCGCCGGGGTGATCATGCTGTCGCCATAGAAGAGCGCCGCACCGAACAGGCCCAGCAGCACTAGGGTGGTGGCCAGCCGGGGCGAGCCTTGCGCCGCGCGACGGGCCAGCGCGGTCAGGGCCATGATGCCGCCCTCGCCCTGGTTGTCGGCGCGCATGACGAAGGTGATGTACTTGAGGGTGACGACCCAGATGAGCGACCAGAAGATCAGCGACAGGATGCCGAGTACGCTGTCGTGATTCAGCGGCAGGCCGTAGTGCGGGGAAAAGACTTCCTTGAGCGTATAGAGAGGGCTGGTGCCGATGTCGCCGTAGACCACGCCGGTGGCGAGCACGATCATTCCCAAGGCCGAAGGGGCTTTACCACCGTGCTCGTGTTCCGGACGGCTCATGCGGGGCTCCTAGAGTCGAAAATCGGCGCATCCTGCGCCGAAGCGGCGCCGGGATCAAGCTGAAAAGGCCAGGGGCGTGGTGCCGGCAACCTCTCAGCGCCGCGCTTCACGCACCCTAGACTCTCTCGTCGGCAAAAAGCTCCGTGCTGTCGACAGGGCTTGCATGCCCCTTCCAAGCAGCGAAATAGATGGCTAGAATCGCGCGTTTTTTGATCAAGGCGCCTCCTGAGCGCCCGCCGAGGTTAGCCCATGTCCATCCAAACGTCCGCCCCCAAGGTCGGTTTCGTCAGCCTCGGCTGCCCCAAGGCCACCGTCGATTCCGAACGCATCCTCACCCAGCTGCGCATGGAAGGCTACGAGATCGTACCGACCTATGAAGACGCCGACGTGGTGGTGGTCAACACCTGTGGCTTCATCGACAGTGCCAAGGCCGAGTCCCTGGATGCCATTGGCGAGGCCATCGCCGAGAACGGCAAGGTGATCGTCACCGGGTGCATGGGTGTGGACGAGGGCAATATCCGCGGCGTCCACCCCAGTGTGCTGGCAGTGACCGGTCCGCAGCAGTACGAGCAGGTGGTCAGCGCCGTGCACGAGGTGGTGCCGCCGCAGCTGGAGCACAATCCGCTGATCGATCTGGTGCCGCCCCAGGGCATCAAGCTGACCCCGCGCCACTACGCCTACCTGAAGATTTCCGAAGGCTGCAACCACAGCTGCAGCTTCTGCATTATCCCCTCCATGCGCGGCAAGCTGGTCAGCCGCCCGGTGGGCGACGTGCTGTCCGAGGCCGAGCGGCTGGTCAAGGCGGGCGTGAAGGAGCTGCTGGTGATCTCCCAGGACACCAGCGCCTATGGCGTCGACCTCAAGTACCGGCTGGACTTCTGGAACGGCCAGCCGGTCAAGACGCGCATGCTGGAACTCTGTGAGGCGCTGTCGGGCATGGGGGTCTGGGTGCGCCTGCATTATGTCTACCCCTACCCCAATGTCGACGACGTCATCCCGCTGATGGCCGCCGGCAAGCTGCTGCCCTACCTGGACATCCCCTTCCAGCACGCCAGCCCCAAGGTGCTCAAGTCCATGAAGCGCCCGGCCTTCGAGGACAAGACCCTGGCGCGCATCAAGCGCTGGCGGGAGATCTGCCCGGAGCTAACCATCCGCTCTACCTTCATCGTCGGCTTTCCCGGCGAGACCGAGGAAGACTTCCAGTACCTGCTGGATTGGCTGACCGAAGCCCAGCTGGATCGCGTCGGCTGCTTCCAGTATTCGCCCGTTGAGGGCGCACCGGCCAACGAGCTGGGCCTGGAGCCTGTTCCGGACGAGATCAAGCAGGATCGTTGGGAACGCTTCATGGCGCATCAGCAGGCCATTTCCGCGGCGCGGCTACAACTCAAGGTAGGTCGTGAGATCGAGGTGCTGATCGACGAGGTGGACGATCAGGGCGCGATCGGCCGCTCCTATGCCGATGCCCCGGAAATCGACGGCAACGTCTATGTCGACAGCGCGACTCCGCTCAAGCCGGGCGACAAGGTCTGGGTGCGGGTCACCGACGCCGATGAATACGATCTCTGGGCGGAAGTGATCTAATCCTGCAAGCGGTGAGTGCCGGGCACATGGGCATGCCCGGCCGCACTGCAACTGGCGGTGGTCGATGACGGCGCCGCCGGCTGGCCGAGTTCGCGCAGGATCCCGCAGCGATCCCCCTCGCCTTCCCCCTGGCACTGGCGCCTCAGGGTCACCAGTTGCTCGCGTAGCTGATCCAGCTCGCGGATGCGCACCTCGACATGGTGCAGGTGAGCACCGATCAGGGCATCCACCTGGGCACAGCCGGGTTCGCTGGTATCGCGCAGGGCCAGCAACGC
The DNA here is from genome assembly GCF_965111925.1 of Pseudomonas sp. Marseille-Q7302. NCBI lineage: Bacteria > Pseudomonadati > Pseudomonadota > Gammaproteobacteria > Pseudomonadales > Pseudomonadaceae > Pseudomonas > Pseudomonas sp. Marseille-Q7302. Next base: position 3,118,117 of record NZ_CBCOPK010000001.1, read on the forward strand.
GCGGATCTCTTCCAGGGTCATGTCAAGGGAGCGGCAATGACGTACGAAGACCAGTCGCTCGACGTGGCGCTCGTCGTAACTACGGTAATTGCTGCTGCTGCGGGCGGCAGGACTCAGCAGCCCCTCACGCTCATAGTATCTGATGGTCTCGACCGCGCAGTCGGTGCGCTTGGCCAATTCGCCGATCTTCATCGCCCCCACCTCAACGCTCTGTCAGCCATACAGACTGCCGCGCCAGAGGCTCTGGAGCAAGGTTTATCGGCGCAGGAAGGAGGTACTGGTTCGGGAGCGTTAGTGGGCGGTGGAGAAAAGCCGACGCCCCGGCGATGAGTGGATCGCCAGGGCGTCGTGACAGCGACCAACCTAGTTGGCGTTGTTCTGGTAGAGCGCGGAGGCGTGCGCCGGATGTTCCGACTGGAACTGGGTCTGGGAATTGGCGCGAATGGACTTGCTGGACACATCACGGCTGGCAGCCGATGCGGTGCCTGACAGTAGACCCAGGAACAGAACGGTAACAATGGCTTGGACACCCAGGACTTTCATAGCGAATACCTCTTGGTTGTGCTGTTTCAATAGACACAGCGTACCTCCAGTACCAATCCGCTAAAAAGTAGCCTTTTAGAGAGTGATCATTACCTAAAAGGCAAATATCGTAGGAGAACTCTTGCCACTCTCCGGTCGTCCCTTGCCTGATCGTCCAGCGGCTAGCGTAGCTCTACCAGATGCTTTTTCAGCCCCATGGCGTCATCAGCACCCAGGCTGGTCATGTGGAAGAAGCCATAGTCCTCCAGATAGCTCCAGTGACTCAGGGGCCCCTTGCTCGCCTTGCCATGCCGACACTCCAGCGTCTTGGCTCGTCCGCTCAAGGACGCCAGTACCTGGCGCGCCTCGCCCTCGGCTACCACCTTGCAGGACACCTGGATCTCCCGCTGCTCGCGACCCTGCAGATTGCCGGTCAGGGTCTGCTGCGCCTGATAACCGACCTGACTGCCCACGGCCAGCGCCCGCCAGTCACCATTGAACGTCAGGCGTGTCAGGCTGGCCGATTCCTCGACCGGCAACCCACCGTTGTCGACCTCCGTACGCCGCACCAGATCGATCAGGCCACGCCAGCTGAGCGCATCCATCCGTGCTGCCTTGCCCTGTGCAGTGAACCTGAACAGGCCTGGCAAGGGGCCGGCACTGACCTGCAGGGCCTGGCGATAGGGATGAGACTGGCCGGCGTAGCGACTCTCGCCCTCCTCCACCACGGTCTGAATGGCGGCACGGGGCGCGGGTAGCGCCAGCGCCTGGAGGGCCTGCAATGGCTGAGGCTGGGCCACAGGCAATTCGGTCGGAGATGCCATGGTCGAGGCTGGGACCGCGGCGGCCGGAGTGGTCGCCACCGCAGGCATTCGCGGTGCGGCCAGCAGAGCGTCACGATGATCGCATACGGCTTCCAGCACATGCCGACGTTCGACCGGAGCGGTGGTGAAGGCCTCCTGGGTCAACCTGGCCGATTCGCTATCGGTAATGCGACCGCTGTCATCGAGGCCATAGCGCGCCAGCAGGAGGTAGCGGCGCGCCGTGCAATCCGCGGCCAGGGATTCACGCCACTGGCGCACGGGGGCGCTGTAGCGCGGTGTCTTGACCGTAACGCCCAGTTGCTGCCCGCCCCAAAAACGACGGACGCCCTGACCGTCCACCAGGCTGTTGCGGTCGATGGCCAGGGTATCGCCACCGGCGGAACTGGCCAGGACGCGCCAATCCGTGTTCGCCGGCTGGGCGCAAAGTGCCGCGATATCGGCACGCTGCCTGAGCGCGGCGCTCTTGGCGGTGCTCAGGGGCAGCGGTGCGGCATAGGCATTCACCTGCCCCGGATAGACTCGCTGGGCGCCATCGAGATAGAGCAGCTCCGCCTGGTCGGCGGCGCAGTCCAGAGCGACCAGCGCCGACCCCTCTTCCGGCAAGGCCAGCGCGAATTGGAGCCGAGAGCCGTCTCGTAGCACGGTTTCTGGCATGAGAGGACGAGTGAAGAGGTCTTCGGCCTGGGGAGCAGGCTCGGTCGACTGCTGCTGAAGGGTGCAGCCGGCCAGGATCGATAGCAGGCAGAGGGCGGAAAGACGACTGGGAATCATGGATCCTCTCGGCAGCAAATCGCGATGGATATCGCGAACAACGAACTGGACCTGAACGAAATGCGTCTGGTGCGGATCAATAAGGGAAGCATGTCGTTTGGCATGACCTCCCCCGTTCCCACAACACGAGGTGCATTTATGAATACCGATCAGATCATAGGCAATGCCAAGGACGCTACCGGCAAGGTCCAGGATAGCTTTGGTGCCGCCACCGGCAACACCGACTGGCAAGCCGAGGGCAAGTCCCGTCAGCTAGAGGGCAAACTGCAGGAGCAGTATGGCCAGGCTGTCGATTGCGCACGCAACGTGACGGCCGACAAACCCTTTACCGCACTGGCCGTGGCCGGTGGCATCGGTTTCGTCCTCGGCGTACTGCTGTCGCGCTCCTGATCGGAGACGCGGGGCTGGCCGTGATGCCAGCCCCAAAACAAAAAGGCCTGCTCAGACAGGCCTTTTTGTTTTGGGGCTTTTCACTGATTGAGGGTGAGGAGATGCTTGCGTACCGTCTCCACGATGTCGCCGATATTGAAGGGCTTCTGGAAGACGGCGTCGAACAGCTCGGAACTCTCCTGCGCCAGATGCGCCTGAGCGCCACTCATCAGGATGATGGGAAGGTGCTGCAGGCCCTGACGTTCACGTAGCGCTTCTGCGAGCTCGCGGCCATTCATCACCGGCATCATGAAATCGGTGATGACCAGCGACGGTAGTTCGCGATCGAATACGTCTAGCGCTCGGCGTCCGTTGCTCGCCTTGACCACCATGTAGCCTTCGTCTTCAAGAGCGAAGGCTAGGATGTCCGCTATCAGAAATTCGTCATCGACTACCAGTATCGTCGTCATGTGGAAGCTCTCCCAGCCGACGCGATCATGGTTGTATTGAGGGCATGGCTGAACCTGAAAGCACCTTCACCATGTCTTTGAACGCCTTTTTCAGTTCGATTCCCGAATCGTCTATCACCATCTCACGTAGCGAGGGGTCATAAAGGCTATCCCGCACCTTGAGGATGGACAGGACCCTTTTGATCTCCGCCTCAGCCTCGACGAATCGCAGCAAGATCAGATTGTCCACCATGCTGGAAAGTTCGGGGGCCGGCGCTGCTATATCCGCGCCAAACACGTCCCGTAATTCCCAGGTGGCTAGAACTGTGACGCCCTGGGTACGCAGCTCGTTCAGTAACGCGCTGAAGTATTCGATGAGCCGCCCCTGTGGCAGGGCGAAGCGGGCAATGGCGCCCAGACTGTCGATCACCAGCCGCTTGATGCCATGCTGCTTGACCAGCGCGAGCAGCTTCAGACCTACCTCATCAAGGCGCAATTCGGTCGTGGGCTGCCAGTGCATATGCAGCGCGCCCTCGTCGATACGGCCGGCCAGATCGAGCCCTAGGGCATTGGCCTTGAGCTGCAGCCGCTCCGGCGGCTCATAGAAGCTGAACATCAGGCCGGGTGCCTCGGGCGTGCAGGCGGCCAGGAAGTTCAGGCAGATGGATGTCTTGCCGGCCCCCGAAGGCCCCATGAGCAGCGTGGTCGAACTTTCCGGCAACCCGTTTTCGATCATCGCATCCAGCGAGGCCACGCCGCTGGTCACCCGCTGGTGACCGACGCGGTAGGTTGCCCCGGCCGAGGGATCTCGATACAGGGTTTCCAGCCGTGGAAACACCGTGATGCCGGCATTGGAGATGGTGAATTCGTGAAAACCCGACAGGGCTCCGCTACCGCGGGTCTTGCGCAGCGCCATACGGCGGATACTGCGACTGCCGATGTCCTCTTCGTGCAGATCCAGCACGCCATCGACCATGGTGTGTTCCGGACTGCCGTCTTCGAGGCGAGCGCTGGTGAGAAAGATCACCGTACAGCCGGCGAAGGCCGCGTGCCCCTGCAGTTCGGCGATGAACTTCTTGGTGTCGATGGGCGTTTCCGCGCGCGAGCGGGCATTGAGCAGGCCGTCCACCACCAGCAGACTGGCCTTCTGCCGGCTGATTTCTCGCCGCAAGAGCCGCACGACCTCATCCAGCCCTTCGCCTTCCATGGTATCGAAGGCACTCAGGTACTGGACCTGATCCCCGATGCAGGAACGATCGAAGAAATCCAGTGTGGAAAAGAACTGGAACATCCGCTCGTGAGTTTCCGACAGCATGGTCGCGAACAGCACCCGGCCACCGCCACGCACATGATTGAAGGCGATCTGATTGGCCATGATCGATTTGCCGGAACCCGGACGACCCTGGATGACATAGGACGCACCTGCAACCAGGCCTCCTTTCAAGATCTCATCCAGCCCCTGGATACCGGTTACGACGCGCTCGAGTCGATTCAAGAACGATGCCTCAAACTAATGATGTGTCTGGGACGCCTTTGGACAGGCGCCCGGTGCTTCGCAGGCAAGAGGGTATAAGCCTGGTGCGCAAATAGCCAGCTAGAGCGCGCGCGTTCAGCCGCGTTTGCGAATCAGGCCTTCCTGGGCCACCGAGGCCACCAGCTGGCCCGCGCGGTTGTAGATGCTGCCGCGGCACAGGCCACGTGCGCCGCCCGCCCAGGGGCTGTCGATGGCGTACAGCAGCCAGTCGTCCAGGCGGAAGTCGCGATGGAACCAGACCGCGTGGTCGAGACTGGCGATCTGCAGGGAGCGATCCCAGAAACTGGTGCCATGGGGCAGCAGCGAACTGGGCAGCAGATTGAAGTCCGATGCATAGGCCAGCAGGTAGCGGTGCAGCGCCGGCTGATCCGGCAGATCGCCAGTGGCGCGGAACCAGACGTGGCGGACCGGCTCGGTGGGTTCCGGCTTGAAGGGGTCGGTAAAGACTACTGGGCGCATTTCGATGGGGCGTGGTCCCAGTAGCTTGTCGCGCAGCGGCGCCGGAATCAGCTCGGCATACTGCTGGGCATGGGCGATCTCCGATTGCAGGGTCTCGGGCGCGGGCACCTCGGGCATGGAGGTCTGATGCTCGAAACCCGGCTCCTCTATATGGAAGGAGGCGCTGCAGAAAAAGATGGGTTGCTCATCCTGAAAGGCGGTGACCCGGCGCGTGGAGAAGCTGCCACCGTCGCGGATGCGATCCACCTGATAGGTCACCGCCTCCACCGCCGAGCCGGCGCGCAGGAAATAGCCATGCAGGGAATGCACGCGGCGCTCCGCCGGGACGGTCTGACTGGCAGCCGACAGGGCCTGCCCCAGTACCTGGCCACCAAAGAGCTGGGGAAAGCCGAGGTCCTGACTGCCGCCGCGATACAGGTCGGGAGCCAGGGAGTCGAGGCTCAGGAGATCGACCAGGTTGTCCAGCACCTTGCTCATGGGTAGGGTTCCTTGACAGAGAGTGGCCATCATACGCAAAACCGGTCAAATCCTGTGCGTTCGCCGTGCATCTGCCCACGTTACTCATCGTATGACGACAATTGGTGGAGCTTGTGGCTGCAATAGCGGTCACAATGACGTATTCGCTGTTCGCTCGCAGGCTTCCTCTCCATGACCGAAACCTCAACCGCTTCGTCTCCTGCACCCTCCGCGCCTCAGATTGCGGAGCTGGGCAAGCGTCTCGGGCACAACGACGTCTTCTTCGCCGCCGTGAAGAAGACGCGTATGCCGATGATCGTGACGGACCCGCATCAGCCGGACAATCCGATCATCTTCGCCAACGAGGCCTTCTTGCGCACCACCGGCTACGAGCTGGATGAAGTGATGGGCCGCAACTGCCGTTTCCTGCAGGGGCCTGATACCCGTCCGGAACACATCGCCGAAATCCGCAACGCCCTGCGCGAACACCGCGATTGCAATGTCGAGTTGCTGAACTACCGCAAGGATGGCACCACCTTCTGGAATGCCCTCTTCATATCCCCGGTCCTCGACGCGGAAGGCACGCTCATCTACTACTTTGCCTCGCAATTGGATGTGTCCCGCCGCCGCGATGCCGAGGACGCCTTGCGCCAGTCGCAGAAGATGGAGGCGCTGGGCCAACTCACAGGCGGTATCGCCCACGATTTCAACAACCTGCTACAGGTGATGGTTGGCTACCTGGATATCCTGCGAATCAATCTGAATCGTCCCGAATTGGACCGCGACAAGGCCAAGCGGCATGTCGACAACACCCGCGATGCGGTGAATCGAGCCGCGACCCTGACGCAGCAGTTGCTGGCCTTCGCCCGCAAGCAGCGCCTGACCGGGCGTGCGGTGGACCTGAACAAGCTCATCGAAGCCGGCCAGGGACGTTTCTCGCAGGCGTTGGGCACCCCCTTCCGCTTCATCTTCCGTCCCGCCCACAGTCTGTGGAATTGTCGCCTTGATCCAATCCAACTGGAAACAGCGCTGCTCAACATCATCGACAACGCCCGCCTGGCCATGCTGGAGCGTGGTACCGGCACCCTGACCCTGGAAACCCTCAATGTAGAGGTCAATGGGCAGGATCTGGCCCATGGTGGACTTTCCCAGGGACACTATGTCTGCATCGCCCTTACCGACACCGGATGTGGCATGTCCACCGATGTGCTCGGGCGTGCGCTGGATCCCTTCTTCACCACCCGTGACGAGGGACAGGGCAGCGGCCTGGGCCTGTCCATGGTCTATGGCTTTCTCAAGCAGTCGGGCGGTCTGGTCCGACTCTATTCCGAAGTTGGGATAGGGACTTCGGTACGTCTCTACTTCCCGGTCTCGGAGGAGGAGGCACGCGAGCATCCGGCGCCGCTCCCTAGCCTGCACGAGGATGGCGGTGGCTCCGAAACGATTCTGGTGGTGGACGACCGCCCGGACGTGGCAGCCCTGGCCCAGGCCATCCTGGAAGAAACCGGCTATCAGGTGCTGGTCGCGCACAACGGGCAACAGGCTCTGGATATCCTCGCCCGTGAGCCTTCCATCGATCTGCTGTTCAGTGATCTGATCATGCCCGGCGGTATGAACGGTGTCATGCTGGCCAAGGAGGCGCAAAAGCGGCAACCGCACCTGCGTATCCTGCTCACCACCGGCTATGCCAACAATGCCCTGGACGTCGAAGAAGGCAATGGCGAGCGTTTTCCCATCCTCAACAAGCCCTATGGTCGCCAGGATTTGACCCGTTGGATTCGCCGCATGCTGGACGCCGAGCAGCCATGAGTGACGAAGCCCTGGAGCGCGAGCCAGCCAGCTGTGACGCCGGGCAGGATGGCCCGGTGGATCTCCAGAGCTTCCTGGCCTGTCTCGAACGCGTGGGCAACAGTCCCGAACAGGTGTCGGTCCAGCATCTGATCGATGCCATCGGCAGTCGCTCCTTCGGCCCCATGATCCTCTTGCCAGGCGTGCTGGCGATCTCGCCGCTGACCGGCATTCCTGGCATCGCCACGGCCATTGCCGTCTTCGTGATGCTGGTGAGTGCCCAGTTGCTGCTGGGACGCGACCATTTCTGGCTGCCACGCTGGGTCCTGCAGCGCAATGTCTCGCGCGGCAAGCTGCGCAAATCGCTGCGGCTGCTGCAGAAGCCGGCGCGGTGGGTGGACAAGGTGGTCAGGTCACGCCTGCGGGTGCTCACCTCGCGACCGGCGCACTTCGTCACTGCCCTGCTCTGCATCCTCATCGCCGCGACCATGCCGGTGCTGGATCTGGTGCCCTTCGCCAACACCACGGCCGGGCTGGCCCTGACCTCCTTCGCCCTGTCGCTGATCGCCCGCGACGGGCTGCTATTCCTCCTGGCACTGGGCTTCTGCACCGGGATCGTCTGGTTCATCCTGGAGCTGTTGGTGTTTTGAGCGCCCGCCTGCCGCTGGTCTATCACGAGGACTACAGTCCGCCCTTCCCCGCCAGCCATCGCTTTCCGATGGATAAATTTCGCCTGCTGCACGAGCACCTGAGCGCGACCGGCATACTGGGCGCGGACAATTGGCAGCGCCCCGAGCCATGCCCAGACGCGCTGCTGGCCCTGGCGCACGCGCCCGACTACATCCAGGCCTTCCAGGCCGGCGAACTGGCACCGCCGCTGCAGCGCCAGCTGGGCCTGCCCTGGAGCGAAGCCCTGGTGCGCCGCACCGTCCGCGCGGTGGGCGGCTCCTTGCTCACACTGGAGCTGGCGCTGCGCCATGGCCTAGCCTGCCACCTCGCCGGCGGCACTCACCATGCCCACCATGACTATCCAGCCGGCTTCTGCATCTTCAATGACCTGGCGATCCTGGCGCTGTCACTGCTGGAAAGTGGTCGCGCCGGGCGGGTACTGATCCTGGATTGCGACGTCCACCAGGGCGATGGCACGGCGCGCATTCTCGCCGAGGTCCCTGACGCCATCACCGTCTCGCTGCACTGCGCCACCAACTATCCGGCACGCAAGGCGCAAAGCGACTGGGATATCCCGTTGCCACGCGGCCTGGACGACGCTGGCTATCTGCGGGTCCTCGACGACGCCCTGGGCTATCTGCTGCCCCTCCACCAGCCCGACGTGGTGCTCTACGACGCCGGGGTGGATGTGCATCGCGACGATGCCCTGGGGTATCTGGCGCTCACCGACGCCGGCCTCGCGGCTCGTGATGGCCTGGTCTTGCGACGCTGCCTGGCGGCGGATATACCGGTGGCAGGGGTGATCGGCGGCGGCTACTCGGCCGATCGCACCGCCCTGGCCCGCCGCCACGGGATCCTGCACCACACGGCGACCCAGGTCTGGCATGAGCTGGGCCTGAACTGAACGGGAGTTTTCATGAGCAAGACCGCCAAGACATCCGAATCCAGCCAGGCACGCCTGGCCGTGCTGATCGACGCTGACAACGCACCCGCCGCCATCGTCGACGGGCTCATGGCCGAGATCGCCCGCTTCGGCGTGGCCAGCGTCAAGCGCATCTATGGCGACTGGACCCAGCCGCAACTGAACAGCTGGAAGAAGGTGCTGCTCGACCATTCCATCCAGCCGGTGCAGCAATTCGGCTACACCAAGGGCAAGAACGCTACCGACAGCGCCCTGATCATCGACGCCATGGACCTGCTCTACACCCGGCGCTTCGATGGTTTCTGCCTGGTCTCCAGTGACAGCGACTTCACCCGCCTGGCCGCGCGACTGCGCGAGGAAGGACTGACGGTCTATGGCTTCGGCGAGGAGAAGACGCCGGATCCCTTCGTCTCGGCGTGCGACAGATTCATCTACACCGAAATCCTCAGGTCCAAGCCACGCGAGGAGAATCGCGAGACGACGCCTGCCGACAAGCCCGCCAGCAGCAACCGCGGCAAGCCCAAGTTGAGCGCCATCCTCAAGCTCATCGAACAGGCGGTGGAAGATGCCTCCGACGAAGGCGGCTGGGCGAATTTGGGGCTGGTCGGTACCAACCTGGGCAAGGTGCGTCCGGACTTCGATTCCCGCCTCTATGGGCACCGCAAATTCAGCGGCCTGGTAAAGGCCTACGGCGATCGATTCGAGGTTCAGGAACGGGATCCCGCCGATGGCAGCGCCGGCAAGGCCGTCTACATCCGCAACCGCTGACGCCGTCCCGCTTGCCCGGCTCTGGACCGGGCAATGGCAGCGAAAGCCGGTGATCGGTCGCCATCAAGGTGCCATACCATCGGTCTGACGTTGCGGAACCGCTCGGCTGGCGGCGGCCTCCACCTCTAGGTAAACGCTACCCAACGGAGACCGCCATGCGAGCCTTGACCTACCACGGTGCCCACGATGTCCGTGTCGATACCGTACCTGATCCGACCATCCAGGATGCCGACGACATCGTCCTGCGGGTAACCGCCACGGCCATCTGCGGCTCGGACCTGCACCTGTATCGCGGCAAGATTCCCACGGTCGAGCATGGCGATATCTTCGGCCACGAGTTCATGGGCGTCGTCGAGGAAACCGGACCCGCCGTCACCGCGGTCCAGAAAGGCGACCGGGTAGTGATTCCCTTCGTCATCGCCTGCGGCAGCTGCTTCTTCTGCAACCAGGATCTCTACGCGGCCTGCGAGACCACCAATACCGGGCGCGGCGCCATTCTCAACAAGAAGCAGATCCCGCCGGGCGCGGCGCTGTTCGGCTTCAGCCATCTCTACGGTGGCGTACCGGGCGGCCAAGCCGAATACGTGCGCGTACCTAAGGCCAATACCGGCCCCTTCAAGGTGCCCGGCACCCTCGCTGACGAAAAGGTGCTGTTCCTTTCCGATATCCTGCCCACCGCCTGGCAGGCAGTGCTCAACACCGGCATCGGCCAGGGTTCGAGCATCGCCATCTATGGCGCCGGACCGGTCGGCCTGCTGTCGGCCGCCTGCGCGCGGATGCTGGGTGCCGACCGTATCTTCATGGTCGACCACCACCCCTACCGCCTGGCCTATGCCCAGCAGACCTATGGCGTGATCCCGATCAATTTCGACGAGGACGACGATCCGGCGGCCACCATCATCGAGCAGACGCCCGGCAAGCGAGGCGTGGACGGAGTCGTGGATGCCGTGGGCTTCGAGGCCAAGGGCAGCACCACCGAGACCATTCTCGCCAACCTCAAGCTGGAAGGCAGCAGTGGTAAGGCCCTGCGCCAGTGCATCGCGGCCGTACGACGCGGTGGCACCGTAAGTGTCCCCGGGGTCTATGCCGGCTTCATCCATGGCTTCCTGTTCGGCGACGCCTTCGACAAGGGCCTGACCTTCAAGATGGGCCAGACGCATGTCCAGCGCTATCTGCCGGAGCTGCTCGAACACATCGAGCGCGGCGATCTCGCCCCTGAGGCAATCATTACCCACCGGATGTCCCTGGAGCAGGCGGTCGAAGGCTACAAGATCTTCGACAAGAAGCAGGAAGACTGTCGCAAGGTGATCCTCACGCCCGGCCGGACCGAGCCACTGGTGCCCGAGCGCCTGGAGGAGCCCTTGGCAGCGCCACTGGGCCAAGCCGGCGTGGTCTAAGAGCCTAGCACCTCGCGTACAATGGCGGCCTTTCCGTAGTCCCCTGGATGCCGCCATGCCGCTCTCCCCTTCCACCCCTGCCGTCGCTGTCATCGGGGGTGGCCCCGCCGGTCTGATGGCGGCCGAGACCCTGGCCGCTGCCGGCATGCCTGTCGACCTCCTCGATGCCATGCCCTCTGTCGGCCGCAAGTTCCTGCTGGCAGGCGTGGGCGGTATGAACATCACCCATGCCGAAGAGCAGGCAGCGTTCCGTCAGCGATACCGTGAGCGCGAAAGCCAGGTAGGCGTCTGGCTCGACACCTTCGACAGCGACACCTTGCGCGCCTGGATCCATGAGCTGGGCATCGAGACCTTCGTCGGCACCTCGGGGCGGGTGTTTCCCGCCGACATGAAGGCCGCGCCCCTGCTGCGCGCTTGGCTACATCGCCTGCGTGACCAGGGGGTGCGGATCCATACCCGCAGCCGTTGGCTCGGCTGGGACACCGAAGGCCGGCTACGCCTCGCCACTCCGGAAGGTGAACGGCTGTTGCAACCACAAGCCTGTGTGTTGGCATTGGGCGGCGGCAGCTGGCCACGCCTGGGCTCGGATGGCGCCTGGCAAACCCTGCTGGCCTCGCGCGGCATCGAATTGCGCCCACTGGAACCGGCCAACTGCGGTTTCGAGGTAAAGGGCTGGAGCGATTTTCTCAAGACCCGCCATGCCGGCGCGCCGATCAAGCCCGCCGCCCTGGCCTTGCCCGGGCAGCCAGCGCGCCAGGGCGAATTCGTCCTGACCGATGCCGGGATCGAAGGCAGCCTGGTCTACGCGCTAGCTGCCGAGATCCGTACGGCCATCGACCGCGACGGCCAGGCGACCCTGAGCCTGGATCTGGCACCCCAGCGCAACCTGGCCGAACTGGACCGGGCCCTTTGCAGACCCCGTGGCAGCCAGTCCCTTGCCAACCATCTGCGGCGCCATGCCGGAATCGACGGCGCCCGAGCCGCCCTGCTTCGCGAGCTGGCTCCGGCTGAGGCCTTCCAGGACATGACCCGGCTGGCCCAGGCCTGCAAGGCCGTGCCCCTCACCGTGGTCCGACCGCGCCCCCTGGCGGAAGCCATCAGCAGCGCTGGCGGCGTGCCCCTGGAGGCGCTGGACGACGGCCTGATGCTCCGGCAACTGCCGGGGGTCTTCTGTGCCGGCGAGATGCTTGATTGGGAAGCTCCCACGGGCGGCTATCTGCTCACCGCCTGCTTCGCCAGTGGCCGTGCAGCGGGCCAGGGCGTGTTGCGCTGGCTGGCCGGCCGCTAGCGTCAGGCCGGGCGCTCGACGAACTCGGTGGCTGGGGAGCCATTGGCATTGTGCTGGCGGATCACCGCCGGGCGCCCTTCCTCATCCAGTAGCACCTGACCGATACCGGCCCCGTTCCACAGGCGCTCGCCAGCCTCGCGGCGGTCCGGCAGACGCGGCTGCAACTCCCAGCGCCGTCGCTTGGTGAAGCCGTTGAGCGGCGACCAGGGCGCATAGAGCCAGCGATTGAGCCTGTCCAGGGTCGCCAGCAGACGCGGCGGAAACTCGTTCTTGATACCGCTGCTGGTGATCTGCCACAGCCGTGGCTCGCCGCGCCTGTCGCGAATACGGATGTCGTAGGCGAAGGAATAGTGGACATCGCCGGAGAGCACCACATAGTTGCCCGGGGTACGGCGATGGCGAAAGATATTGAGCATGGTCTTGGCGGCACCGGGGTGGGCCATCCAGTTCTCGGCATCCACCATCAGCGGCTGGCCGAACCAGGTGAAGATCCGCTGCACCGCCTCGATCAGCTTGACGCCGAACATGGGCGCGGCCGAGACGATCACCGCCGAGGGATGATCCAGCAGCTCCTGCTGCAGCTCGCACAGGGCCTCCCAGTCCATCAGCCCCGAGGGGTGCCCCAGACGCCGCTCGCTGCGCCAGCGACGGGTACGGGTGTCCAGCACGATCAGCGGCGGTTCGGTCTTGAGCACATAGTGCCAGCCCTGGAAACGCAAGAGGTCGTCGATGCAGGCGTTCTGCGTCTGACAATCCAGCCAGCCGTCTTCGGCGGCCGTGGCCAGTAGCCGATCGGCCGCCGCCAGGGGTTCGGCCACCGACTCGGGCGCGTTGCCCCAGGCCTGGCAGAGGAGATAGGCCAGCAGGGCATTGCCGATGATCCGGCGGGAGAACGGATGACCATAGGCGGTCTCCTCCCAGCGCGCCGATAGATTCCAGTCGTCGGTGACATCGTGATCATCGAAGATCATCAAGGTCGGCACTCCGGCCAGGGCCCGCGCCGCCTGGGGCAGCGTCGCGACGAAAGCCCTTATGCACTCCGATTCGGCCGCGTACCGCTCGCGGTCCTTGTCGTCGAGCACGGGTGGCACGACCTCGATCAGGGTCCAGGGCGTCGGCGACCAGCTGAGCAGGTACAGCGCCAGCACCTCGCTCAGGGTCACCAGATGATTGTGGGCATTGGTGGAGGTGAAGATCGGCTTTTCCACCCCACCGAAGAAGCGCTCGCGCAGCGCCCGATTGGACTTGAAGGCCGGCAGCAGGTCTTCGCGGTGATAGAGGTTGGCGGCATGGGCCATCAGCGCATCGCTGTCCGCCACCACGGCGCCTTCGAGACATTCGCCATAAAGCCCGAGGCGCCGGATCAGCGCCTGTACGGCCAGCAGCATGGGGCCGGCCACGTCGTCGGCATAGACCTGGTCACCGGTGAGCAACAGCGCCGCCGGCCGCTCCTCGGGCGTCGCACAGTCCTGCAGCAGGCGATCGACCGCGACCAAGCCATCGGCCGAGGAGTGATGGGGCTTGCGACAGGAACCGTGGAGCAGATGATCGAAGCGGGTGCGCAGGACCAGGCGTGGCAGGTCGCCGTTGGCCGAAAGCAGATGCGGCGCCCAGTCGCGGATCCCGCCCGCGCTCAATTGCAGGTCGTATTGGATGAAGGTATCCAGCGGCAGCTCGATCTCGGGCCGGACGTCCAGCAACTGCAGATAGGCCTGCTCGCCCAGGCGCAGGCGCTGGACCTCGCTCTGTATCCCCCACTCGGCCTCACCCTGCCAAAGCCGCGGCACAGGTGTCTCGGTGGTGGTGGTCACCAGCCAGAGCAGCAACCGGGACGACTCGACCCGGCGCAACAGCGGACCGGCCAGTACCGGGGGCAAGGCAGAGGTATCGCTCATGGGCTCTCCTGTGGACGCAGAACTGACCACTATGCCGCGTCCGGATTCAGCCCGCAGCCGCCGCCTGGCTACAAAGTTTGAGCGCGCATCACAGTCAGCCTAGAATTCGCTCCCTTTTCGTCGCCATCCGGGCCTGTCATGACCTTTGCCGACCTCGGCCTCATCGATCCGCTGCTGCAGGCGCTCGCCGCGCTGGAGCACAGCTCCCCCACTCCCATCCAGCGCCAGGCCATCCCGGCGGTGCTGGCCGGACGCGATCTGCTGGCCGCGGCCCAGACCGGTACCGGCAAGACCGGCGCCTTCGGGCTGCCGCTCTTGCAGCGACTGGTGCAGGAGGGTCCGGCGGTGACGCCCAACCATATCCGTGCGCTGATCCTCACGCCTACCCGCGAACTGGCCGAGCAGGTCCATGCCAGCCTGCATGACTATGCCCGGCACCTGCCGCTGCGCACCGCGGTGGCCTATGGTGGCGTGAGCATCAATCCGCAGATGATGAAACTGCGCAAGGGTGTCGATGTGCTGGTGGCGACCCCGGGTCGCCTGCTCGACCTGTTCAGCCAGAACGCCGTGCGCTTCGATCAGGTGCAGCTGCTGGTGCTGGATGAAGCCGATCGCATGCTCGACCTCGGCTTTTCCCGCCAACTGGGCGAGCTGTTCGTCATGCTGCCGCGCAAGCGCCAGACCCTGCTGTTCTCGGCGACCTTCTCCGACGCCGTGCGCCAGCTGGCCGCCCCGGTGCTGCGCGATCCCCAGACCATCGACGTCAGCCCACGCAACACGGCTGCCGTGACCATCAAGCAGTGGGTCGTGCCGGTGGACAAGAAGCGCAAGACCGAGCTGTTCCTGCACCTCTATCGCAGCGGTCCTCGCCAGCAGGTGCTAGTGTTCGCCAAGACGCGCAAGGGCGTGGAGCAACTGGTGGAGGTGCTGCAGGCCGAAGGCCTGGCGGCGGAATCCATCCATGGTGACAAGCCCCAGCCGGCGCGGCTGCGCGCCCTCGCTCGCTTCAAGGCTGGCGAGGCGGATATCCTGGTCGCCACCGACGTGGCCGCCCGCGGCCTGGACATCCAGGACCTGCCCCTGGTGGTCAACCTGGATCTGCCCATCGTCGCCGAGGATTACGTGCACCGCATTGGCCGGACCGGCCGCGCGGGCAACCAGGGCCAAGCGGTTTCGCTGGTCTGCGCCGACGAGGTGGACCAGTTGGCGGCCATCGAGACCCTCATCGGCCAGGTCCTGCCGCGCCGCGACGAACCGGACTTCATCCCCGATCACCGTGTTCCGGAAACCCGGCCCAACGGGCTGGTGGTGAAAAAGCCCAAGAAGCCGAAAAAGCCCAAGGTCGGCGCACCGGTGTCCGACAAGCCGCTGGGGCGCTGGGTGGAAGATGGCAAGCCCAAGGTCAAGTCGGTGCGTAAGTCACCCGGCTTCGGCAAGGCGCGCAAGAAGCCCTGAGGATTGGGGTGGCGGACAAGGCTGCGCCGTTGTCCACCCTATGGGATTGGCGGTGGAGCGGCGGTAGAGGGTGATCGCGGCCATGGGCCGCTCCTACAAGAGAATCCGTACCGATAGCCTGGAAAACCGCGCAGCGTTTTCCAGGGATGGGATCGAAGTGTCTTGCACCGGGTGAAGGAGGCGAAGCCGTCATTCACCCGGCCCTGCCCCCTACTCCGCCAGGCGCCAGGTGGTGCCGCCCTTGCCGTCTTCCAGCACCACGCCCAGGGCGGTGAGCTGGTCGCGAATGCGGTCGGATTCCGCCCAGTTCTTTTCGGCACGCGCGCTCAGGCGCGCCTGGATCAGTGCCTCGACCTCGGCCGCATCCACCCGGCCCGCCGCATCGGCGCGCAGGAAGGCTTCCGGCTCCAGCTGCAGCACACCCAGCACATCAGCCAGCTCGCGCAGACGCCCGGCCAGACCGGCCGCGGCGGCGGGATCGCTCTCGCGCAGGCGATTGATCTCACGCGCCAGTTCGAACAGCACGCCGCAGGCACCGGCGGTGTTGAAGTCGTCGTCCATGCACTGGGCGAAGCGCTCGGCGTAGCTTTCGCCGCCTTGCGCCGGAGCCTGGGGCAAACCCTTGAGCGAGTGGTAGAAGCGCTCCAGGGCGCCCTTGGCTTCGCGCAGGTTGTCTTCCGAGTAGTTGATCGGGCTGCGGTAGTGGCTGGCGATCAGCAGGTAGCGCACCACTTCCGGGTGATACTTCTCCAGCACCTCGCGCAGGGTGAAGAAGTTGCCCAGGGACTTGGACATCTTCTCGCCATTGATGGTGATCATCCCGCAGTGCAGCCAGGCGTTGGCGTAGGGCTTGCCAGTGGCCGCCTCGCTCTGGGCGATCTCGTTCTCGTGGTGCGGGAATTCCAGGTCGTTGCCGCCACCGTGGATGTCGAAGGTGTCGCCCAGGCAGCAGGTGGACATCACCGAGCACTCGATGTGCCAGCCCGGACGCCCGGCGCCCCAGGGCGACGGCCAGCTCGGCTCACCCGGCTTGGCGGCCTTCCACAGGACGAAGTCGAGCGGATCTTCCTTGGCCTCGCCTGGCTCGATGCGAGCGCCGATGCGCAGGTCCTCGACGCGCCGCCGCGACAGCTTGCCGTAGCCGGCGAAGCGGTTGACCCGATAGTAGACGTCGCCATTGCCCGCGGCATAGGCGTAACCCTTGTCGATCAGGGTCTGGATCATGGCGTGCATGCCATCGATATGATCGGTAGCGCGCGGCTCCTGGTCCGGCTTCTTGATATTCAGCCGTGCCTCGTCCTCGTGCATCGCCTCGATCATCCGCGCCACCAGGTCGGTGAAGGGCTCACCGTTGGCGTTGGCGCGGTTGATGATCTTGTCGTCGATGTCGGTGATGTTGCGCACGTAGGTCAGGTCGTAGCCGCTATGGCGCAGCCAGCGGGTGATGACGTCGAAGGCCACCATGCTGCGACCATGACCCAGGTGGCAGTAGTCGTAGACGGTCATGCCGCAGACGTACATGCGCACTTGCCCCGGCACCAACGGCGTGAAGGCTTCCTTGGTCTTGGTCAGGGTGTTGTAGAGGTGCAGCGCCATCATTGCCCCCAGGAATCGCGCAGGGTCACGGTGCGGTTGAATACCGGCTTGCCCGGCGCCGAATCCTTCAGATCGACGCAGAAGTAGCCTTCGCGCTCGAACTGGAAGCGGTCTTCCGGCTGGGCCTGGGCCAGCGACGGCTCGGCACGGCAGCCCTTGAGCACCACCAGGGAATCAGGATTGATGTTGTCGAGGAAGCTGCCGCCCTCCTCGCTCTTCTCCGGCTGCGCCGAACGGAACAGGCGATCGTAGAGGCGCACCTCGCACTCCACGCTGCCCTCGGTCGGCACCCAGTGGATCACGCCCTTGACCTTGCGCCCTTCCGGGTTCTTGCCCAGGGTGTCCGGATCGTAGCTGCAACGCAGTTCGACCACGTTGCCGTCGGCATCCTTGATGGCCTCGTCGGCGCGGATTACGTAGCTACCGCGCAGGCGCACCTCGCCACCCGGCTCCAGGCGCTTGTAGCCCTTGGGCGGATTCTCTTCGTAGTCACCCTGGTCGATGTACAGCTCGCGGGCAAAGGGCAGCTGACGCAGCCCCAGATCCTGCTTGGGATGCCGCGCCAGCTCCAGGTTTTCCACCTGGCCCTCGGGGTAGTTGGTGATCACCACCTTGAGCGGCTTGAGCACGCACATGGCACGCGGCGCGTTCTGGTCCAGGTCCTCGCGAATGGCGAATTCCAGCATGGCCACGTCGACCACGCCATTGGAGCGGGTCACGCCGATCATCTCGCAGAAGTTGCGGATGGCGGCCGGGGTGTAGCCACGACGGCGATAGCCCGACAGGGTCGACATGCGCGGATCGTCCCAACCCTGCACATGGGCCTCGTCCACCAGTTGCTTGAGCTTGCGCTTGCTGGTGACGGTGTAGTTCAGGTTGAGGCGGGCGAATTCGTACTGGCGCGGCTGGGCCGGCACCGGCAGCTTGGCCAGGAACCACTCGTACAGCGGACGATGGTCCTCGAACTCCAGGGTGCAGATGGAGTGGGTCACGCCTTCCAGGGCATCGGACTGACCATGGGTGAAGTCATAGCTCGGGTAGATGCACCAGGCGTCACCGGTCTGGTGGTGATGGGCGTGGCGGATGCGATAGAGGATGGGATCGCGCAGGTTCATGTTGGGCGAGGCCATGTCGATCTTGGCGCGCAGCACCTTTTCGCCGTCCTTGAACTCGCCGGCCTTCATGCGGGCGAAGAGGTCCAGGTTCTCGGCCACCGAGCGATCGCGGAAAGGACTGTTGCGACCCGGCTCGGTGAGGCTGCCGCGGTATTCGCGAGCCTGCTCGGGGGTCAGGTCGCAGACATAGGCCAGGCCCTGCTCGATCAGGTTCACCGCCCAGGCATAGAGCTGGTCGAAATAGGCGGAGGCGTAGCGCACCTCGCCGGCCCAGTCGAAGCCCAGCCAGTGCACGTCGCTCTTGATGGCGTCGATGTATTCCTGGTCTTCCTTGGCCGGGTTAGTGTCGTCGAAGCGCAGATGGCAGTCGCCGCCGAATTCCTTGGCCAGGCCGAAGTTCACGCAGATCGACTTGGCGTGGCCGATGTGCAGGTAGCCATTGGGCTCCGGGGGAAAGCGGGTGACGATCTTGGCCTGCTTGCCGGCGTCCAGGTCAGCCTGGACGATCTGCCGCAGGAAATGCGCGGGGGCGGCTTTGGCGGCGGTGGACGAGTCGGAAGTCGGCTTGCTCATGGGATCCTTAACTGGGCAGGCGCACGGCCAGGGTAGGCCGAGCAAAGGTAAACCCGTATCATAGCCCAACCCGTCAAGTCCCGGCGAAACCCTTGAGGCCCTCGCCGGGTCTGGATGCTGTCCCCCTTAGCTACGGATTCGCTGCCATGATCAAGCTGCACACCAACCACGGCGTCATCACCCTGGAACTGTTCGAGGACAAGGCGCCCGAAACCGCGGCCAACTTCAAGGAATACGTCAAGAGCGGTCACTACGACGGCACCATCTTCCACCGTGTGATCAGCAACTTCATGGTCCAGGGCGGTGGTTTCGAGCCGGGCATGAAGCAGAAGCCGACCCGCGCCCCGATCAAGAACGAGGCCAACAACGGCGTTTCCAACGAGATCGGCACCGTCGCCATGGCTCGTACCATGGATCCGCATTCCGCCTCGGCGCAGTTCTTCATCAACGTGTCTGACAACACCTTCCTCAACCACACCGCGCCTACCAGCCAGGGCTGGGGCTATGCAGTGTTCGGCAAGGTCGTCGAGGGCATGGACGTGGTCAACGCCATCAAGGCCGTCGCCACCACCAGCAAGGCCGGTCACCAGGACGTGCCGAGCGAAGACGTGATCATCGAGAAGGCCGAGATCGTCCCCGCCGAGTAAGATGAGCATTTTACTGGTCTCAGACCTGCATCTCGAACCGCAACGCCCGGACCTGGTCCGGGCGTTTTTGCATTTCCTCCAGAACCGCGCCCGCGGTGTCGAGGCGCTGTACATCCTTGGGGATCTGTTCGAGGCCTGGACCGGCGATGACGCCATGGGCCCCTTCGAGCAAGAGATCGCCACCGCCCTGCGTCAGCTGGCGGACAGCGGTACGGCCATCTATCTGATGCATGGCAATCGCGATTTCCTCATTGGCAAGGCGTTCTGCCGCCAGGCAGGCTGCCAGCTACTGCCGGATCGCCATATCGCCGACTTCCACGGCCGCCGGGTGCTGCTGTTGCATGGCGATACCCTCTGCACCCGTGACGAGGGCTACCAGAAGCTGCGCCGCATCCTGCGCAACCCCCTCACCCTCTTCGTACTGCGCCACCTGCCGCTGGCCAGCCGCCAGAAGCTGGCGCGCAAGCTGCGCAGCGAGAGTCGCCAGCAGACCCGGGCCAAGGCCATGGACATCACCGATGTCACCGAGGCCGAGGTCGAGCGAGAGATACGCGCTGCCCAGGTGACGACGCTGATCCACGGCCATACCCACAGACCCGCTCGCCATGAGCTGCTGCTCGATGGCCAGCCGGCCGAGCGCATCGTGCTGGGGGACTGGGACCGCCGAGGCTGGGTGCTGGAAGCCAGCGAAGCGGGCCTGACCCAGGTCGATTTCGCTCTCGACGAACGGTAATGGCGCGGCCAGGCATGCCTGGCTTTCTTGCAGCAATTACCTGATCAGTAAAGCAATTTTGCTTGGCTACCCGGTCGTGGCCACTCCGGCTGCGACCGATCGTCACATGACCGCTACAGAAATCCGCGCAGGCGACCGATGACGAGGGTGTAAGGAGATGTAACCCTTTTCGCGGAGACGCCCATGCAACTCGATACCCTCTTTGCCCAGCTGCACAACCTGCCCAACGTCCCCGAAGTGGCGCAGGTCCTGATCCAGCAGTTCGACGACCCCAACACCAGCATCGAAACCCTGTCGCGCACCGTGGCGCGTGACCCGGTCATTGCCGCCAAGGTACTGCGCCTGGCCAACTCGGCGCGTTTCCGTGGCGCCCGCGAATCTACCAGTATCGAAGACGCTGCCCTGCGCCTGGGCTTCAACACCCTGCGCACCCTGGTGCTGGCCTCGGCCTTCGCCAGCGGCTTCAAGGCCGCGCCTGGCTTCGACCTGCAGGCCTTCTGGTACAACAGTTTTCTGGTCGCAAGCCTGTGCAAGCCACTGGCCAAGCAGGCCGGCCTGGACCAGGAAACCGCCTTCACCTGCGGCATGCTGCATGACATCGGCGAATTGCTGATTCAGAGCGGCGCGCCCGAACTGGCACCGAGCCTGGCCGGTCGCGCGACCGCCAGCAGCCACCGCGCCGCCGACGAGACCCTGCAACTGGGCTTCGGCTATCCGGAAGTCGGTGCGGAACTGGCCCGCCGCTGGCAGCTGCCCCAGGTACTGCGCGACGCCATCGCCTTCCAGGCGCGTCCGCTGCAGGCGCCCGAGGGCAAGGGCTATGCACTGATCGTGGCCCAGGCAGTGGCCGTGGCCGAGGTCCTTCACGAGAACGCCGGTGACAGCAAGGTGCAGGACCTGGGCGGCCCGCTGTTCGCCAGCATCGACCTGGAACAGCTCACCGCCGTACTGCCAAGCGCCCGGGATACCGCGGCAAGCTTCAGTCAGGCCGCCTGAATTCCTGGCGCCTGGCCGAATCGCAGGCAAGAAAAAACCCCTGGAGCTGGGCTCTCAGGGGTTCTCTCAGATCTGGCGGTGAGGGAGGGATTCGAACCCTCGATAAGATTTCTCCTATACACACTTTCCAGGCGTGCTCCTTCAACCGCTCGGACACCTCACCAGATTTGCTCGGCATCTGCATCTGCATCACCGAGGCGCGCAACTATAGGCAAAGACGATTTCGTTGGCAAGCTTTTTCTTCAATCTATTCATGCATTTGCACGACGCACTGGCGCGAGGGGGTCGTAAGCACCGTTCACAGGATGACCGGCCGGTCGCTGTTGCCAGCCCGCCCGCCTGTCAGGCGTCCGACCAATGGTAGCGTCGTAACCAACTCACTAATCGCCTGAAAGCAAAGGAGAAATATTGCAAGACGACACTTTTGATAACCAGTTGGTCGTTACCTGCCACAAAACTGAAATTTATGTTCTATAGCTACTGGATAGTGCTTAAGTCCGCGGGAATCAGTAGCTACATGCCGCTGTTGCGCAAGCGCTACGCGCTGAAGACGTAAAGGCTCTAAACAGCTAACAATAAAGGCCCCGAGTCATGTTCAAGAATCCCGTCCCCAAGTGGCGTCAGGCGAGCTTCGTGTTTATCGTTACCACCGTGGTGTTGGTCATACCTAACCTCTCGCGGTTCTTTGGCTGATCTCCCAGGACCACCGTTCGCGTGCGCATTCCTTCGCCCAGCCCTTGCATGAGGCCTGGACGCCGGGTTCATTGCATCCCCGAAGCGCTGGCGGCTGACCTGCATCCGAATGAATCTTGGCTGGACCACTGGTACCAGCGGCAGCCCTAACGGCACCTCGCTGCGGATGACGGTATCGAAGGAAGGCCGCGCGCCGCGCAAGCCATCGCTAGTAGGCAATCGAGCATTGGCTTGCCCTACCTGTTCACACCGATCTGGCGAGCAGACCTATCGTGGATGGCACCTGTGCCATTGCCGTGAGACTGCTCTATGGCAGCGCAACAGACGAAGGTGGCCCCTGGCCGCCTCCGCGTTTGTTGCAGGCACCTTTGATCACTGCTGTTGCTGCACCTGCTGCAACGGCTCGACCAACACCCTGGCTTCCATCTGCTCTACCCCACCACCCCGGCGCATGCCCCGTACCGGACAGGCATCGAGGTAGTCCAGGCCTATGGCCAGGCGCAGGTGGCGCTCAGGCCGGATCAGGCGATTGGTGACGTCATAGCTGTACCAGGCACCTTCATGCCAGGCTTCGGCCCAGGCATGGCTGGAGAGGTGTGCGCTGTCGTCGGTGCATAGATAGCCGGACACGTAGCGCGCCGGAATGCCCAGACTGCGGGCGCAGGCCAGGAAGGCATGGGCATGGTCCTGGCAGACGCCAGCGCCCTTGGCGAAAGCCTGGGCGGCGTTGCCATCCACCTCGGTGGAACCGGGTAGATAGGTCATGCGCTCGTGTAGCCGCTCCATGAGCTGGATCAGCGTGGCGCGATCCCGGCGACCGTCGCAGATGTCACGGGCGAAGGCCGTCAGGGCCTCGTCGGCGTCCGTCAGGCGGGTCTGACGCAGGAAGGGAAAGGGTGAGGCCTGGCAGGGCTCGGATTCGAAGCCCTCGTCGATTTCCACCTGACCACTGGCGGTGATGGTGATGGCGTCATGCGGGGTGTCCAGGGTCAGGACATGCAGGATGTTGCCGAAGGGATCGCGCTGTGCCCGCGCCGGGCGCGGCAACGACAGTTCCCAGCCGAGGATTCGCTGACGCGCGTCATCCTGGGGCGTGAGCCGCAGGTACTGGATGCTGGCGCGAACCTGGTCGGCGTAGCGATACAGCGTTTCGTGATGGATCGCGAGCCTCATACGGCCTCCAGATAAGCGGTGTTGATGGCGCTGGCGAGCTGGCGGACATGGACGATGAAGCCGCCGATCCAGGCATGTAGCCCTTCGTCCAGCACCTCGTCGATGCTGGTATAGCGCAGCCGCGCCTCCAGGCCGGCGGCCAGGCGCTTGGCCTCGCGGCCGTTCTCGCCCGGCAGGCTGGCCAGCACCCGGTGCAGTTCGATCACGCAGGCCAGCAGCGAGCGTGGCAAGTCTTCCTGCAACAACAGCAACTCGGCACCGTTGCGCACATTGAGGGCATCGCGATAGAGCTCGGTGTAGGCCTCGAAGGCGCTCAGGGCGCGCAAGAGCGCACTCCACTGATAGAAGCCGCGGGCGGAGGCGTCGCTGATGGCTTCGGCCTCCTCCTCGCCCAGTACCTGGTAGCGGGCGTCGAGCATGCGCAGGGTGTTGTCGGCGCGCTCGACGAAGGTACCCAGGCGGATGAAACGATAGGCGTCGTTTCTCATGATGGTGCCGACGGTGGCCCCGCGGAACAGGTGGGATCTCTCCTTTACCCATTCGCAGAAGCGGCTGATGCCGAAACGGATCAGGCCGGTGACGGCGATCTCGCGCATCTCTAGCCAGGTGGCGTTGACGTTCTCCCACATGTCGGCGGTGATGCGCCCACGCACCGCGTGGGCATTGCTGCGCGCGGCCTGCAGACAGCAATAGATGCTGCCGGGATTGCGCTCGTCCAGGGCGAAGAAGTGCAGCAGGCGCTCGGGGTGCAGGGCCCCGTGCTTTTCCCGGTAGTCATCCAGGGTGCCGGTGATGAGCAGTGGCATGGCCAATTCATCCAGGCCTCCGCCCTGCCCGCTCTGCGGCATCATCGACAGCGAATAGCTCACGTCCAGCATCCGCGCGAGATTCTCGGCGCGCTCAAGGTTGCGGGACATCCAGTACAGATCGGCAGCGGTACGACTCAACATGGTGGGGTCGCCTTTCAAAGGTCCTTGCGGGGCCGCCGTGGCGGCCACTGTTCTGTGGCGATCTAGTCCTGGACCACCCAGGTGTCCTTGGTGCCGCCGCCTTGGGAGGAATTCACCACCAGCGAGCCTTCCCGCAGCGCGACCCGGGTCAGGCCGCCGGGCACCAGACGCGTCTTGCGCCCGGACAGCACGAAGGGCCGCAGGTCGATGTGCCGCGGCGCGATGCCGCTTTCGACGAAGGTCGGACAGGTGGACAGCGACAGGGTCGGTTGGGCGATGTAGGCGCTGGGATTGGCCTTGAGCCGCGCGCGAAAGGCTTCGATCTCCATGCTGCTGGCGGTGGGACCGACCAGCATGCCGTAGCCGCCGGAGCCATGGACTTCCTTGACGACCAGCTCGGGCAGATTGGCCAGCACATGGGACAGCTCGTCCGGCTTGCGGCACTGCCAGGTGGGCACGTTGTAGAGGATGGGTTCCTCACTGAGATAGAAGCGGATCATCTCCGGCACATAGGGATAGATCGACTTGTCGTCAGCGACCCCGGTGCCGATGGCATTGGCCAGGATGACGTTACCGGCGCGATAGGCGGCCAGCAGGCCCGGCACGCCGAGCATGGAGTCCGGATTGAAGGCCAGGGGATCGAGGAAGGCATCGTCGAGACGTCGGTAGATGACATCGACCTTTCGGAAGCCCGACGTGGTACGCATGAACACCTGTTCGTCGCGCACCAGCAAGTCGGCCCCCTCCACCAGTTCCACGCCCATCTCACGAGCCAGGAAGGCATGTTCGAAGTAGGCGCTGTTGAAACGGCCTGGTGTGAGGACCACCACCGTGGGGTTATTGACCGGGGTGGAGCTGCGCAAGGTATCGAGCAGGATGTTCGGATAGTGGTCGATGGGCGCAATGCGCTCCAGGGTGAACAGCTCGGGAAACAACCGCATCATCATCTTGCGGTTTTCGAGCATGTAGGACACCCCGCTCGGAGTGCGCAGGTTGTCTTCCAGCACGTAGTAGGCACCATCGCCGTCGCGGACCAGATCGACACCGGCGATATGGGCATAGATGCCGTTGGGCAGATCCAGCCCCTGCATGGCCAGCTGGTACTGGTCGTTGGCCAGCACCTGCTCGGCCGGAATGACCCCGGCCTTGATGATGCGCTGGTCATGATAGAGGTCATGGAGAAACATGTTCAGCGCCTGGACCCGCTGAATGCAGCCGCGCTCGATGATCTGCCACTCGCTGGCGGGAATCGCCCGCGGCAGGGCGTCGAAGGGAATCAGACGTTCCGTGCCCTGCTCGTCGCCATAAAGGGTGAAGGTGATACCCGCGCGATGGAACAGCAGGTCGGCTTCGCGGCGGCGCTGGGCCAGGAGTTCAGGGGGTGTTTCCTTCAGCCACTGGGCATAGCGACCATAGTGCGGTCGGCATTGCGCCCGGACGTCGTACATCTCGTTATACAGTTGGCGGCTCATGCCGATCTCCTTGTCACCCACGGTGCAGCGTCGCAAGCCGCGTGCCACCGTAAGAGCCCTCAAGATCAGGCCCTCGCGTAGCTGCGAGGCGCGCGGTGCACCAAAGCCAGGCACGTAAGCGTGCGCATGCACCGCAACGTTTCCGTCATGAGCCTAAGACGGTGCGCCAAGCGGAAAGTGCGATGATTGAGGGGCGCGACGGTTACCGGAGATGAGACGGGCATCCCGTCCGGGATGCCGCCTCGCAACGCGTGGGATCAGGCGGGGCTGCGGTTGACTTCCTGGGTGACGCCCCAGCCATCGAGCTGCCCGCCGAGAGGTACCACCACGGCCTCGAGATCGCTTTCGAAATCATCGATAGTGGCGTGGGTAGCGAACATCACCTTGCTGACCTGCAGGTGCCAGCCGCCCTCTTCGTGGGGCACCACCTGGGCGTTGAGGGACTCGCCGTGAAACTGGTCCGCAGCGATGCGGGCCTTGCCTTCATCGGCGAAGATGGCGAAGAAGTCGATGGGATGAAAGCGGGCGAAATCGAAGCCGCCCTCTTTCATCCGCTGCAGCAGGTTCAAGCTCACATCATCGGCAAACGACAAGGACATAGGACTTCCCTCCTCTGGTTCGGATGATCGTCTCGCTGGCCATCGCTACCGACGCCAGCGAGTCGCGGCTGAGAACTCGAACGGTGCCGCGACTGCCAGGGCTTACGCCTTGCCGATGGCCTCCAGCACGTATCGAGGTAGAGCAAAGGCAGCGGCATGCAGCTCCGGGGTGTAATAACGGGTCTGGATGCCTGTATCACTGTAGCGTTGCGCCAGGGTTTCGGCACTCTGCCGACGCAAGGTCGGGTCCTTGCTACCCCAGGCCAGGGTCATGACGCCCCCTATGTAGGTAGGCACCGCCGACAGATAAAAGTGCCAATCGGCGAACAGCCCGGACAGGCGGCTGGCGGTGGTCTTGACCTCGTCCAGCTGCAGGAACGGGGTACCGTTCTGCGCGACCATCACACCGTTGTCGTTCAGGCAGCGGTGGCAGGCCTCATAGAAATTCTCGGAAAAGAGCACCTCGGCCGGGCCGATGGGGTCGGTGGAATCGGAGATGATGACGTCGTAGCGCTCGGTGGTGTTGGCGACGAAATTCATGCCGTCGTCGATCACCAGATTCAGGCGCGGATCGTCGAAGGCACCCGCCGAATGACCGGGGAAGTATTCCTTGCACATCTCCACCACCGAGCCGTCGATCTCGACCATGGTGATGTGCTCGACGCCCTGATGCTTGGCCACTTCACGCAGGATGCCGCCGTCACCACCGCCGATGATGAGCACCCGCCGCGGGGCCGGATGGGCGAGCAGGGGCACCTGGGTCAGCATCTCGTGATAGATGAATTCATCGGCCTCGGTGGTCTGGATGACGCCATCCAGGGCCATGACCTTGCCCAGCACCGCGTTCTCGAAGATCACCAGGTGCTGATGCTCGGTCCGCACCTCGTGGAGCAGGCGCTGGACGGTGAACCGCTGACCGTAGCCGTCGTAGAGGGTTTCCAGGTAGTCGCTCATGTCGATCTCCGCAGGTAGCTGGCCGAGACAGACAATGCCCGACCAAAAGCCGGGCATTGTAAGAGCTGGATGTGACAGGCTCCAGCGTTGCGCTGACTAGCCTTTATGGGTAGGCGCGGTGGCCGATCGATTGCCGCGCGGACCGGCGGCGGCCCAGGCGATCAGGCCGATCACCGGCAGTACGATGATGAGCACCGTCCAGACGATCTTGGCGTTGCTGGTGCTGTCACTGCGGATCACGTTGACGATTGCCCAGATGTCGAGCAGGAAGACGATGAAGCCCAGTACACCGCCGATGGTGGAATTGATCATGTCGCGACTCCCGTTGCGAGGACAAAGGTCTCGTCAATTGGGACTGGCGATGAGGGCGTGGAGTTCGGCCGGCTCGCTTGGCAGCGGCGCCAGCCGTGGGCCTCAACCGAAAGCGGTGAGATCGATGTCGGCGAAGGACGTAACGCAAGGATGATCGCCCAGCTGGCCGCCGGCACGCACTAGGCCACAGGTGGGCAGACCGGCCTGCCGCGCGGCATCCAGCTCTTCCACCACGTCGGATAGGAACAGCAGTTCCGCCGGCACGTGGGTGGTAGCCGAGGCGATGCGCGCATAGGACTCGGCCTCGCGCTTGCCGCCGGTCAGGGTATCGAAATACCCGGAAAACAGCGGAGTGAGATCACCATGCTCGGAGCAGCCGAAGATCAGCTTCTGCGCCTGCACCGAGCCCGAGGAATAGACATACAGTGGAATACCGGCAGCGTGCCACTGGCGCAGGGCCTGGACGGCGTCGGGATAGACGTGCCCCTGGAGCGTGCCAGCGCGATAGCCCTCCTCCCACACCTGCCCCTGCAGCGCCTTGAGCGGCGTGGCCTTGCGGTCGCTGGCGAGCCACTCCAGCAGGATGGCAATCACTCGCTCCACATCGGCATCCAGCTCGCCGGCTTCGGCGCGCACGGCGTCGAGCTGTTCGGCTACTGCCGGCTCCCCGGCATGGGCACGGACATGGGCCGGCAGATGCTCGCGGGCATAGGGAAAGAGCACGTCGAAGACGAAGCTGACGGCGCTGGTGGTGCCTTCGATATCGGTCAGGATGCCCTTGATGGTCACGCCTCGACCTCCAGGCGCGGGAAGCGCTGGGCGATGTCCACACCGGTGAAGTGGGCGACCCAGCCGTCGGGATTGTCGAACAGGCGGATGACGACGAAGGACGGCGACTCGCTCATGTCGAACCAGTGCGGCGTGCCGGCCGGCACCGAGATGAGGTCATCCTTCTCGCAGAGTACGGCATAGACCTGGTCGTCGATGTGCAGGGTGAAGAGGCCCTGACCGGCGACGAAGAAGCGCACCTCGTCCTCGTTGTGACGGTGCTCTTCGAGGAACTTGGCACGCAATGCCTCCCTCTGCGGGTGCTCCGGGCTCATGCTGATGACGTCGACGGTCTGGTAGCCGCGCTCCTGGATCAGGCGGTCGATCTCCGGCCGGTAGGCGGCGATCACCTCCTCCTGGCTGGCACCGGGCGCCACCGGTGCGCTGGCCTGCCAGCGCTCGAAACGCACCCCGACCTCGGCCAGGGTGGCGGCGATGTGTTCGCCATCGCTGATCACCTTCAGCGGCTGGCGGGGTTCGGCATCATGGTAGACGGTCAGTCGGCTCATGGGCGCAGGCTCCGGGTCTTGAGTTCGCATTCGAAGAGGAATTCGAAGGCTTCCACATGGCGCAAGGCATCGGCCATGCGCGGGCCCCAAGTATAGAGGCCGTGTCCGCGGATCAGGTACCCCACGCAGTCGGGGTGCACGTCCAGCCAGGTCTGCACCTGGTCGGCCAGGCGCGGGATGTCCTGGTCGTTATCGAACACCGGGATCTCCACCCTGACGTCATGGGTGGTGACGCCGTGCAGGGCTTTTTGCAGCTCATAGCCATCCAGCAGCAGACGATCGCCTTGGAGCTGGCGCGAGAGCACCGTCGAGTTCACCGAATGGGTATGCAGCACCGCGCCGATCTCCGGCTGCCAGCGGTAGAGCTGGGTATGCAGCGCCGTCTCCGCGGAAGGCTTCTTGTCCTCCAGCGGGGTACCGTCGAGATCCGTGGCGAGGATGTCGTCCAGCTCAAGTTGACCCTTGTGCTTGCCGGAGACGGTCAGCAGCAGGCGGCTGTCGGACAGCCGTACCGAGTAGTTGCTACTGGTGGCCGGCGACCAGCCGCGGCCATAGAGGAAGCGACCGGCGTCGATGATTTCCTGGGCCAGTTGCTCACGCTGCTGGATCATGGAGGGTTCTCCTAGGTTCTGTACGAAAAGTCGCCGAGCGACGGTCAGGCGAGGCGCAACGACCAACGGGAGTAACAGCCAACGGCTGGCCCAGAGGGTGAGCGCCAGCGAATCAAAACGCTGAGGAAGCGGAGTTTACGAGAGGTAAATGAGCATTGCGACCGGGCTGGCGATCCAGGTGTTTTTCAACGAAGCATCACCGAGCGCAGGCACTTTTCGTACTGGACCTAACGGACAAGAGGATGAGGAAGGCCCCTGCCAATGCCGCCAAGGAGGCACCGGCAAAGGCGGCAAGGGCGCCGGATACCTGCCAGGCATAGCCAGCATACAGCGCGCCCAGCGCACCGCCAGCCCCGGAAAGTGCCGCGTAGAGCGATTGGGCCTGGCCCTGGCGGCGGCGGTCGAAATGGGATTGGACGAACTGAATGGCGGCGGCGTGAAAGCAGGCGAAGGTGGCCGCATGCAGGAGCTGGGCGAACAATAGCACTGGCAACTGGTCCGCCAGGGCGCCCAGCAGCAGCCAGCGCCCGGCAGCGATCAGGAAGGCGCCGACCAGCAGGGTGGTCAGGGCGATCCGCGCCAGCAGCTGGGGCATGAACAGGAAGATCAGCACCTCGGTGATCACCCCCAGGGACCAGAGCTGGCCAATGACGCCGCGGCCATAGCCAAGGGCTTCCAGGTGCAGGGTGAAGACCGTGTAGTAGGGCCCGTGGGACAGCTGCATCAGCGCCGCGGCAGCGAAGAAGGCCAGTACCCGTGGTTGCCGCAGGGTGGTCAGGAAGGGCTCGGCCGGCGCCTCGGGGCGCTGGCCGGGATCCACCGCCACCCCGGGCACCGCCAGCGAGGCGAGCAGGATGATCGCCATCACCAGCAGCAGATAGGCCGGATAGAGATCCAGGCTGACGTATTCGAAGGCCCAGCCGAGTCCGGCCACGGCAGCGATGAAACCCACCGAGCCCCAGAGGCGGATAAGCGCATAGCGCTGGGGCTGGTCACGCAGATGGGCCAGGGTGATGGCTTCGAACTGGGGCAGCATGGCGTGCCAGAAGAAGGCATGGCCCGCCATGATCAGCGCCAGCCAGGCGAACCCCTGGCCCAGGTAGATGCCGGAGAAACACAGCAGGGTACAGGCGGCGCCCAGGCGGACGATGCTCAACCGGCGCCCGGTACGATCGGCCAGCCAGCCCCAGAGATTAGGCGCCAGCACCCGCATCAGCATGGGAATGGCCACCAATTGGCCGATGGCGGTGCCGGAAAAGCCCAGGTGGTGGAAGTACAGCCCCAGGTAGGGCGCCGTGGCACCCAACAAGGCGAAGTAGGCAAAGTAGAAGCCTGACAGTCGCCAATAGGGAACCGGCATCATCTGCCCGGTGCCTGGCGCGCGTTCAGGATCTCGCGAGCTAGAGGCAAACAAGGCGAAAATGCCTGAGGAAGCGGAGTTTACAAAAGGTAAATGAGCATTCCGAAGGCATTTTCAACGCCGTTTGGCCGACGCGCAGCTGATCATGAACAGGTGCTCAGAGCTGGGGCAGGACGGGCGTGGAGACCCGCACCTCGGCGTTCTGCGCGCGATGGCGCAGGAGGTGATCCATCAACACCAGGGCCATCATGGCTTCGGCGATGGGAGTGGCGCGGATGCCCACACAGGGATCGTGGCGACCCTTGGTGATGAGTTCGACCGGATTGCCGTGGACGTCTATGGAGCGTCCTGAAGTGGTGATACTGGAGGTGGGCTTGAGCGCCAGATGGGCAACGATGGGCTGGCCGGACGAGATGCCGCCCAGCACGCCACCGGCGTTGTTGGACAGGAAGCCTTCCGGGGTCAGCTCATCACGGTGCTCGGTACCGCGTTGGGCGACGCTGGCGAAGCCGGCGCCGATTTCCACGCCCTTGACCGCGTTGACGCTCATCAGCGCATAGGCCAGTTCGGCGTCGAGGCGGTCGAAGATGGGCTCGCCCAGACCGGGTGGCACGCCGTCGGCGACCACGGTGATGCGCGCACCCACCGAGTCCTGGTCGCGACGCAGCTGGTCCATGTAGGCCTCCAGCTCCGGCACCTTGGCGGGGTCGGGGCTGAAGAAGGCGTTCTCTTCCACGCTATCCCAGGTCTTGAAGGGGATCTTGATCGGACCCAGCTGGCTCATGTAGCCGCGCACCCGGATGCCCTGGGTCGCCAGGTACTTCTTGGCGATGGCACCGGCCGCCACACGCATGGCGGTTTCCCGCGCCGAGCTGCGACCGCCGCCGCGGTAGTCGCGCAGGCCATATTTATGGTGGTAGGCGTAATCGGCGTGGGCCGGGCGGAACAGGTCCTTGATCGCCGAGTAGTCCTTGGACTTCTGGTCGGTGTTGCGGATCAGCAGACCAATCGGCGTGCCGGTAGTGACCCCTTCGAAGACCCCGGACAGGATCTCCACCTCGTCCGCTTCCTGGCGCTGGGTGGTGTGGCGGCTGGTGCCGGGCTTGCGCCGATCCAGGTCGCGCTGCAGGTCGGCGGTATCCAGGGGCAGTCCGGGTGGGCAACCGTCGACGATGGCGACCAGTGCCGGGCCATGGCTTTCGCCGGCGGTGGTGACGGTAAACAGCGTGCCGAGGGTATTGCCGGACATGCGAGGGCTCCGCGCTACGGGTGAAAGGTATAGATTCAAAATGGGAATGGGCGATTTTACACGCGCCGTGGTCTTTTACACGGATTGTGTGCGGGATAGGCCCCCACACCCCAGCCCTCGGTGCCCTCCTCGTCATGCGTCTGCTGTTCTCCCTGCTGCTGTGCCTCGCCCTGCCCGCCCTGGCCAAGGCCGCCGATCCCGTGCTCTTTCGTCCCCTCCAGCTCGACACCGGCAGCGGCGTGCTCAAGGGCAGCCTGATCCTGCCCCGCAGCGAGCGTCCGCAACCGGTGGTGCTCTTCGTTTCCGGCTCGGGCCCCCTCGACCGCAATGGCAACGCCCCCGGCGCCCGCAATGCCGCCCTGCAGCGCCTGGCCGAGGCCCTCGGCAAGCGGCGGATCGCCAGCGTGCGCTTCGACAAGCGCGGCGTGGCGGAGAGCCGCAGCGCCGAGCCGGACGAGAGCCATTTGAGCGTAGAGCGCTATGTCGACGATCTGGTCGGCTGGATCCGGCTGCTGCGCGCCGATCCGCGCTTTTCCCAGGTGATCCTGCTCGGTCACAGCGAAGGCGCCCTGATCGCCAGCCTGGCCGCCGACCGGGTGCCGGTCGCGGGCGTGGTGACCCTGGCCGGCAGCGGCCGCCCGATCGACGTGGTGCTGCGCGAGCAGCTGGCGGGCAAGCTGTCGCCCGCGGCCCTGGCCAGCGCCCAGTGGATCATCGACCAGTTGCTGCGTGGCACGCCGGTACCCGAGGTGCCGAAGGAGCTGCTGGTGCTGTTCCGCCCCAGCGTCCAGCCCTATCTGATCTCGCTGTTCCGCCAGGATCCGGCCAAGGCCTTTGCCGGCATCCAGGCACCGGCGCTGATCATCCAGGGCACCCACGATGTCCAGGTGGAGGTCGATGACGCCCGGGCGCTGCACCGGGCCAAGCCGGATGCCGAACTGGCGATCATTCCCGGGATGAACCACGTGCTGCGCATCGCCCCGGCGGACTTCCAGGCGCAACTGCCCACCTATGACAATCCCAACCTGCCCCTGGCCCGCGAGTTGATCGAGCGCGTAGCCGCCTTTGTCCAGCGCTCAGGTTCCCCGCACACCGGCCGATAAGCCGTAAAGGCGCCCAGGAGGCGCGCCAGCTGGAGCCTGCCCGTGGAAACCCCTGACCAAGAATCGCCGGCCGTCGAGGCTGCCCCCCATGAGCCCCATCCCTGGGCCAGCCTGCCGCCCGAGCGTTTCCAGCTGCTGCGGCTGATGCCCCAGCCGGCGGATCGCCGGGTTGGGTCACGCCCCCTGCGCTTCGTGCAACTCGGCCTCGTCGAGCGCCATGGCGAGGAGGAAAGCCTGCTGCGGCTGACGGTGCAGATTCCCGGGCAACTGTTGCACCGGGAGGTCAACGTGCTGGAGGTCTGGGTCGACCATCGCCTCGGCGAAATCCGCCTGGGCCCCGAGCGGGGTCTGCAAGTCGAGCCGGAAGAACGCGGCCTGGGACGCTTCCTGCTGGCCCGAGCGGCCGCCTGGGCGCGCCTGCGCTGGAACCACTACCGGGTACAGGACCTGCCCCTGGCGCGCCGCGACACCCTCGACGAAGACAGCCGCAAGCGCCGTGACCACGTGCTCAGTGCCCAGGGCTTCACCGTCGAGACGGCCGCGGACGACGAGCGCCAGCAGCTCTGCCGGGCGGCACGGGTCAGCCAGCTGCGCGAGGACTGGAATGCCGACAAGGTGCAGCTGCTGTCGCTACTGGACGGCGCTACCCTGCTGGAACAGTGCGATCGGGTGATCGACGAGCGTGACGCCAGCCTGAGGCAGCTGGAGGACCGCATCGCCCTCTATCGCCGCGATGACATCTCGCTGCGTTTCGCCATCGGCTGCCTGGCGGTGTTCTGCCTGTTCCAGGCCGCGCTGCTGATCTGGATGGCCCTGCGCTAGGTGGCAGGCCCGGACGACCTGTCGGCAGCGCCCAGGCGCCACCCCTCGCCAGAGGCTTGCTCCCCCCGTGGACCCTGCTAACGTAGCCACCCGTTTGCATCCATCCGCTCGGAGTGCCCGCTGTTCATGGTCTCGTCTCTTCTGTTTCGCCAGCGCGCGCCTCTGCGCCTCGCCACCCTCGGCCTGCTGACCGCCCTCGCCGGTTGCCAGTACTTCGCCGAGGAGCAGCCGACACGCAGCCAGCCGCAACTCAAGGGCAGCCTGCCCCTGCGCGGCCTGGCGCAGACCGCTTCGGTGCGCCGTAACGCCGATGGCCAGCCGTTGATCGAGACCACCACCTTCCACGACGCCCTCTTCGCCCTCGGCTATGTTCACGCCAGCGAACGCTTGGCGCAGATGGTCGAGCTGCGCCTGCTGGCCCAGGGCCGATTGGCCGAAGCCTATGGTGACAGCCGGCTGGATACCGACCGTTTCATGCGCGCGGTCGATCTGCGCAAGGCTGCCCAGGTGGCTTACAACAACGCCTCGCCGCGCATGAAGACCTTTTTCGAGGTCTATGCCCGAGGCGTCAATGCCTACCTCTATCGCGCCGGCGAACGAGTCGAGCTGGATGGCAACGAGTACCGCGCCGAGTACTGGAAGCCGGAAGACAGTGCCCTGCTCTTCGAACTGCTGAACTTCGCCCAGGCAGTGGACCTGCGCAAGGAGACCGCCGCGCTGGCACTGGCCGCCCAGGTCGGCCCCGAGCGCCTCGCCTGGCTGCTGCCCACCTATCCGGACGAACCCCTGCCCGAGGAGGAGACGGCCAAGCTGCGTGGCTTGAATCTGCGGGGCCAGTTGCCCGGCCTCGACGCCCTGCTGGACGTCCAGCGCCAGCTGGCTCAACTGGCGCCCTTCGGTGGCCCGACCGGTACCGCCTGGGCGGCCACTCCGGGCCACACCCGCAGCGGCCGCAGCCTGCTCGGGGTGGACAAGGTCAGCGCCTTCAATGGCCAGTCGCCCTTCACCCTGGTGACCCTAAGAGCGCCCCGTTTCGAAGCCGTGGGCACCACCCTGCCCGGCCTGCCGCTGCTGCTCGATGGCTACAACGGCAAGCTGGCCTGGGGCGCCGCGACCCTGATGGGCGACAGCCAGGACCTCTACCTCGAGCGCCTGCAACGCCAGAGCGGTCGCCTGCAGGTGCAGAGCGGCGGCCAGTGGCAACCCGCCGGCGAACGGGTGGAAACCTTCTTCGTGCGCGGCGAGAAACCGCGTCGCGAAACCCTTTACACCAGCCCGCGCGGCCCCCTGCTGAATCTGGCGCTGGCGCCGGACGCCAACGGCTATGGCCTGGCCTTGCGTAGCAGCCGTCTGGAAGACGACAAGAGCCTGGACGCGCTCTTCGACCTGTCCCGCGCCAAGGACGTGGAACGCGCCTTCGAACTGGCCCGCGAGCTGCGCGCCAGTGACTGGAACCTGGTGTTCGCCGATGCCGAGCACGTCGGCTGGCAGGTGACCGGGCGCTATCCCAATCGCCGCAGCGGTTTGGGGCTGCTGCCCTCGCCTGGCTGGGACGAGCGTTACGCCTGGGACGGCTACGCCGATCCCATGCTGCACCCCTATGATCAGGACCCGGCCCAGGGCTGGCTGGGCGCCGCCAACCAGCGTGTGGTGCCGCGCGGCTACGGCATGCAGCTGTCCAGCAACTGGTCGGGCCCCGAGCGCCAGGAGCGCCTGGCGCAACTCGCCGGGCGCTCGGCGCGCCTGGACAGCCGCGACGCCATGGCCCTGCAGCAGGACCAGACCACGACTCTCGCCGCCAAGCTGAAGACGCAACTCGATGCCCCCGGCTTCGCCGCCCCGCTGCGCCAGGCCATCGCGGCGCTACCCGCTGCCCAGCGCCAGGCGGCGGAAGAAGCCCTGCGGCGTCTGCAGAACTTCGACGGTCGCCTGGCCGCCGGCTCAGCCGATGCGGCGCTCTACGAGGCCTTCTTGCAGGCCTTGGCCGAACAGACCTTCGCCGATGAACTGGGTGGCACCAGGAGCAAGGCCTGGCAGGCCTTCACCACCCTTAGCGACACCGGCTACAACGCCATCGTCGATCACCTCCTGGCCCGCGACGATAGCCCCTATTGGGATGACGTCAGCACGCCCACCCGCGAAGACAAGCCGGCGATCTTCGCCCGCGCCCTGGCCGGGGCCATCGCGACCTGCGAGGCCAAACTCGGCAGCGATCGCGCCGCCTGGCAGTGGGGCCGCCTGCATCGTCTGGACGGCAATGCGAGCGGTGGTGACGGCTCGACCCTGGACCTGACCGCCAGCCACTGGGGCGGTAACGATCAGGTCTGGCTGGCGCCTGCACTGCGCCTGGTGGTGGACTTCGGCCTGGCCGAACCCCTGCAGGCGAGTCAGGCCGGCACCCCGGGCAAGGGGTGGGCCCAAGGGCAGTACCGGAGCCTGCCGCTGCAGCCGCAGAATCTGGAGCGCGTCTATGGGCGCGACCGCCTGCTGTTGATCCCGCAGAAGTAGACTTCTCCGCCGGCAACCCGCGACTTGGCGCGGGTTTTGCCCCTGCTCTGGCAGACCTCAGCCGGCGTCATCTCCTTCCGCTGCGCCGCGGACCGCTGTAGAGGCGCGGTCCCGCAGGTGCCTGGCAATGGAAGCGCCCGGTGATGGTGCCGTGCCTGTCACCACAATGGTGCAGGCCCTAGTCGAGACGTCCATAGCGGTGCACAGAAAGGTGCCCTGGCGTCCGTCAGCTGCCGGAGACACCATGCCTGCCCAGTTTCCTCCTCACGCCGCGCATCTCTGGGTCGCGGGTTCGGATGCCCCGGAAAAGCCCGAGCTCAATCTGGGCTTTCTCCCGCTGAGCGACGCCGCCTCGCTAATCGTGGCGGCGACCCAGGGCTTTGGCGAGCCACACGGCCTGACCCTGAACCTGCACCGCCAGCCATCCTGGTCGGCCCTGCGCGACAACCTGCTCAACGGCCACCTCGACGCCGCCCACTGCCTCTATGGCCTGGTCTATGGCATGCACCTGGGACTGGGCGGCACTCCCGCCACCGACATGGCGGTGCTGATGGGTCTCGCGCAGAATGGCCAGAGCCTCAACCTGGCGCGCAGCCTGACCCGGGAAGGGG
The DNA here is from genome assembly GCF_965111925.1 of Pseudomonas sp. Marseille-Q7302. Taxonomy (NCBI): domain Bacteria; kingdom Pseudomonadati; phylum Pseudomonadota; class Gammaproteobacteria; order Pseudomonadales; family Pseudomonadaceae; genus Pseudomonas; species Pseudomonas sp. Marseille-Q7302. Next base: position 3,155,097 of record NZ_CBCOPK010000001.1, read on the forward strand.
TCCAGGACACGGCCTCGCTGGTCGAGCGGATCCGCCAGCCGGGCACCAGCCCCCTGACCCTGGCGCACACCTTTCCCACCGGCACCCACATTTTCTGGCTCTACTACTGGCTGGCTGCCCAGGGCATTCATCCGCTACGGGACGTGCGCACCGCGTTGGTACCGCCACCGCAGATGCCCGAGCACCTGGCCGCCGGCCGGGTCGATGGCTTCTGCGTCGGCGAGCCCTGGGGCGCCGCCGCCGTCGCACGCGGCCAGGGTTTCACCCTGACCACCACCCAGGCGATCTGGCCGGACCATCCGGAAAAGGTGCTGGCCTGCACCGGCCGCTTCGCCGAGCGCTATCCCAATACGGCCCGGGCGCTGATCCGCACCCTGCTCGATGCCAGCCGCTTCATCGAGGAAAGTCGTGAGAACCGCCTCGGCACCGCCCAGCTGATCAGCGATGCCGCCTACGTGAACGCCGATCCGGCGTTGCTGGCCGGACGCTTCCTCGGCCACTACGAAGATGGCCTCGACCGCCGCTGGGAGGACGAACATCCCCTGGCCTTCCATCGCCAGGGCGCGGTCAACCCGCCCTATCTCTCCGACGGCCTCTGGTTTCTCACCCAGTTCCGCCGCTGGGGCCTGCTGCGCGAGGACCCGGACTACTTGGCCATCGCCGAGGCCGTGCAATGCACCGAGCTGTACCGCGAGGCTGCCACCGAGCTCGGTCTGGCGGTACCGCCGCCCCGGCGCAGCAGCACCCTGTTCGACGGTCGCACCTGGGACGGCAGCGATCCAGCCGGTTACGCCCGCAGCTTCGCCATCCACGCGCTCAGCGATCACTAGGGAGAACGACCTTGCGCATTCTGCTCATCGACGACACCCCCAAGCAGGTCGGCCGCCTGAAGAGCGCGCTGATCGAAGCCGGTTTCGAGGTCATCGAGGAATCCGGCCTGACCATCGACCTGCCGGCGCGCATCGAGACGCTACGGCCGGACGTCATCCTGTTCGACACCCAGTCACCCGGTCGCGACGTCATGGAACAGGTCTGTCTGGTGACCCGCGACCAGCCGCGCCCCATCGTCATGTTCACCGACGAACACGACCCGGCGGTGATGCGCCGGGCCATCCAGTCCGGGGTGAGTGCCTATATCGTGGAGGGCATCCAGACCAGTCGCCTGCAGGCCATCATCGACGTCGCCCGCGCCCGCTTCGAGACCGACCAGGCACTGCGCGCCGAACTCCAGGCCCGCGAGCAGCAATTGCTGGAGCGTAAGAAGGTCGACCAGGCCAAGGGCCTGCTGATGAAGATGCGCGGCTGCAGCGAGGACGAGGCCTATACCCTGATGCGCCGCCAGGCCATGAGCAAGCAACAGAAGCTGATCCAGGTGGCTGACCAGATCATCGCCATGAGCGAATTGCTGGGCTGAAATACTCTGTAACATTCTGGCAATCCGCGTGGCGGAAAGTGAAGCTTTCTCGTCATGGAAAGCTCTAGCATGCGCCTTGCAGTTTTCAGCCTTACCTGCTTCTTGCTCACGCCTATGGCCCAGGCGGCCAGTTCGTCGCCCCAGACCTTTCTCGCCGAGCTGGAGCAGGCTGGCAAGAGCGGGCCCTTTGCCCAGTTGCAGCAGCGTCAGCGCGAGCTGCTGGTGCAGCGCCTGCATCGGTCCGCCCAGCCTTTCGACCAGAGTGGCATCGAGCACGTCCGCCAAGGTGCGCCCCTGGCGGACGAGACCTGGCTGGCCGCTCAGGGTTACGACTTCGCCAAGGCGCAGTTGCAGCAGGCCGACATCCAGCTACTGGAAGGCTTCCGCACCTTGCCCGCCAGCCTGCTGGCAGCCAGTACCGCCACCGTTGCCCAGATCAACCACGGCGCCACACCAGCGCTGCAGGACCGGGCGGTGCTGGACGCCGAGGGCATCGCCTATCTTTACTACCTGGCCGATGCCCTCGGGCCGCGCCTGGGCAGTGCCTTTCTCAAGGCCTACGAAGAGGGCAAGCTGGGCAAGGCCGCAGCCCTGATCAAGGCCTCGGAGGTCAGCACTGCGCCGGCCAAGCAGCATTTCGATTATCCACGGCCTTTCCTGCGCCTGGAAAAACCGGTGATCCTAGTGGCGGATCGCGTGGTGGTGGCCAATGGCAAACCCTACACCGCGTCGGCGGGCGCCTTCCCCAGCGGCCATACCACCGTGGGCTATACCGACAGTCTGCTGCTCGCCGCCATGCTCCCCGAGCGTGCAACGACGCTGCTCGCCCGCGCCGCCGGCTATGGCTACTCGCGCCAGGTGCTGGGGGTGCACTATCCGCTGGATATCATTGGCGGACGCATGATCGCCCAGTACAACGTCGCCCATTACCTAACCGATCCCGCCTATCGCCGGCTGTTCGACGAGGCCCGCGACCAACTGCGCACCGCTTTGACCGAGACCTGCGGCGTGGCCCTGGTGCAGTGCGCCGCGGAGGCTGGTGGCGCAGACCCCTGGAGCAGCGCTCCTGCCCGTACGTTCGCACGCTACACCCTGGACTATGGCCTCCCCGCCACTCGGGCTGGCGGTTATCCCGTCACCGTACCCCAGAACGCCCCGGTACTCGCCGAACCGCTACTACCGCAGCTGTCACCGGTACAGCGCCAGGAGCGCCTGAGCCAGGCCGACAGCGCGGCCGAACTGGGACTGGATACCGGCGCGGAAGGCCAATGGCAGCGCCTGGATCTGGTCGGCGCCCTCGCGCACCCGTAGGCCCCGGCCAACCGCAGTAAAAATCCTCGACAAGCGCAGCGGCCTGCGGCTAATGTCCGCTGCAGGTCACCTCCTGTGACCCACGTCGCTCGGACGGTTCCGGGCGCTTACGTACTTCGAGGAACGCATGACTGATTCCAGTCCCGTGCGCCGCTTTGCGCGCATCGATCGCCTGCCCCCCTACGTCTTCAACATCACCGCCGAACTCAAGATGGCCGCGCGCCGTCGGGGTGAGGACATCATCGACCTGTCCATGGGCAATCCCGACGGCCCTACCCCGCCGCACATCGTCGAGAAGCTCTGCCAGGTCGCCCAGCGCGAAGACACTCACGGCTATTCCAGCTCCAAGGGCATTCCCCGCCTGCGTCGCGCCATCTCCCACTGGTATCGCGACCGCTATCAGGTGGAAATCGACGCCGACAGCGAAGCCATCGTCACCATTGGCTCCAAGGAAGGCCTGGCGCACCTGATGCTGGCGACCCTGGATGCCGGCGACACCGTACTGGTGCCCAACCCCAGCTACCCGATCCACATCTATGGCGCGGTGATCGCCGGGGCCCAGGTGCGCTCGGTGCCCCTGGTGCAGGGCATGGACTTCTTCGCCGAACTGGAAAGAGCCATCCGCGAGAGCATTCCCAAGCCGAAGATGATGATCCTCGGTTTCCCTTCCAACCCCACCGCCCAATGCGTGGAGCTGGACTTCTTCGAGCGCGTGGTGGAATTGGCCAAGCGCTACAACGTGCTGGTGGTGCACGACCTGGCCTATGCCGACATCGTCTTCGACGGTTGGCAGGCGCCCTCCATCATGCAGGTGCCCGGGGCCAAGGACATCGCGGTGGAATTCTTCACCTTGTCCAAGAGCTACAACATGGCCGGCTGGCGGATCGGCTTCATGGTCGGCAATCCCGAGCTGGTCGCCGCCCTGGCGCGCATCAAGAGCTATCACGACTACGGCACCTTCACCCCGCTGCAGGTAGCGGCCATCGCCGCCCTGGAAGGCGACCAGCAGTGCGTGCGCGACATCGCCCAGCAGTACCAGCAGCGGCGTGACGTGCTGGTGCGTGGCCTGCACGAAGCCGGCTGGATGGTGGAGATCCCCAAGGCCTCCATGTACGTCTGGGCCAAGATTCCCGAGCCCTACGCCCAGCTGGGCTCGCTGGAGTTCGCCAAGAAGCTGCTCGCCGAGGCCAAGGTCTGCGTCTCGCCAGGTCTGGGCTTCGGGGACTATGGCGACGACCACGTGCGCTTCGCGCTGATCGAGAACCAGGACCGCATCCGCCAGGCGGTGCGCGGCATCAAGCAGATGTTCCGCGCCGATGGCCTGCTGCCCAAGGTTGCCTCGCGTAAAACGGGGGTCGAACCGGCCTGAGTCCTCGCCGCGCCCTCGACCGGCGGCGCGGCGAATCCTTGCCGGTTCTGGTGTTCCAAGCTATAAGCGCCTAGTGCACCCTCGGGATATCGTCATGCTGAAAGGCCTGTTCAACCTGCTCAAATCGCCCTCCGCGGACGACCTCAAGCTGGCCGCGAGCATCAACAACTCCTACAAGTCCATGCGCGTGGTCGGCCGCGGCACCCTGCGCATCGACCCGGCGGAGGTCTTCGACTCCCCCGAATTCAAGGAAGACCTGGACCGCGCCCGGCGGCTCATCAACCGCTGATGTTCCTGCTGCTGCTCCTGCCGATCCTGGTCAGCGGTTTTCTCGTCTGCCACAAGCATCCGCTGTACTTCTATCGCCTGCATCGCTACGAGGGCCAGTACCTCTATCTGCAGAGCGCCCGCTTCGGTCTGTTCTGCACCCTGCTCGCCGTGAGCCTGCACCTGGGCATCGCCCAATTGCTGCAGGGGCGCAGCTGGTCATGGGGTGATCGGACCTTTTCCTTCGACTATTTCGCCGGTCTCGCCGAGTTGTTGCGCCGTACCGGTACCCTGGACGATCCGCTGCAGGCCGCCTGGATCCTGCTGGTGACAGTGACCGCCTTGCTGATCCCCACGGCCTGGGCAGCACTGGCTCGCGCGACCATCAAGCGCAAGTACGGCCTCACCGAGGACAACTACCGCACCTTCATCCTGGCCGGCATCCTCAAGGACAGTCCGCTGGACGATCTGCTGATGACCGCCTCGATCAACCGGGAGACGCTGATGCTGACCCTGGAAGAGCGCAAGGTGTATGTCGGTCGCATTACCACCCTGGGCGAGCCGAGCGAAACGGAAGGGGCCGACCAGGACGTCTGCATCAAGCCGATCATGAGCGGCTACCGCGACAAGGACAAACTCTGGGTGACCTTCACCACCCATTATGCGGACAAGGGCAAGGACATCTACCTGACGCTGAAACAGAGCCAGATCGTCTCGGCGACGCGCTTCGATTTCGACGCCTATGAAGCGTTTCGCTCAAGCGTGAGCCGCAATTGATAGGGTTTGGCGACGCTTTCGCAGGGAACGTATGACTTTTTAGGCAGGTCCCATTTTGCAGGCGCATTCACTGCCACGCGGTGACGCCCTTTCCTAACTGCCTAAGAAATCAGGAGCACGTCCATGACGCCCATGCTGAAGAAAGCCTCCAGCCTGTCCCTCGCCATCCTGCTGGCTGCCGGTGCCGGTCTGGCCCAGGCCGCTGACAAGCTGTCTCCGGCCGAATTCGTCGACGACGCCTCGGCCAAGGGCATCGCTGAGATCGAAGCAGGCAAGCTGGCCCTGGAAAAGAGCAAGTCCCAGGACATCAAGACCTTCGCCCAGAGCATGATCGACGACCACACCAAGGCCAACGAGCAGCTCAAGAGCCTGGCCCAGGAGAAGAAGCTGAAAGTCTCCACAGACGCAGAGCTGATGGACAAGGCCAAGGCCATGATCCTGCAGGTGCGTGACGATTCCTTCGATCGCTCCTACGCCAACAACCAGGTCGTCGCCCACGAGCAGACCATCGAGATCTTCCGCACCGAAGCCAAGAACAGCGATGACGCCGCGCTGAAGGCTTTCGCCGAGAAGACTCTGCCGAAGCTGGAACACCACCTGCAGGAAGCCAAGGCGCTGCAGACCAAGTACGCCAAGTAATAGCGTTATCCCGATAGAAAAGGCCGTGGCGAGTGATCGCCACGGCCTTTTTTTGCAGCCTATCGCGGCCAAAGGTCGCTCCTACAGGGGGTTGATGCCCTTGGAGGAGCGGCCGCATCGGGGGACCACCATGGTTGCGATTGTTTGGGCGCAAAAAATCTCAGTCTAAATTCGATAGTCCGCGCGATCTGAGGCGTCGTACACCGAGCGCCAATAGAGGGCGACCTCTCGGACCACCGCCCAATCCTTGGGCGCTGGCTTGCCCCGATACCCATTCCGAATCCCGTCAAGGCCCGTGACTACCGGGCTCGCACGACTTGGCGTCGCTCTTGCAAAGACCTGGGCAGCGGTGGCCAACGGCGGTCACCCCAATCGACAAAGGCGTCAGTTCACCTCCCGGCAACGGGTCAGGGTGACTGGCGCCTTTTTCATGCCCGTGACGTGCCCGAGGTGCCTCCATGAGTCCCAGTTTCTGGAAAGCCGGCCATGCGCCGACCCTGTTCGCCGCCTTCCTCTACTTCGACCTCAGCTTCATGGTCTGGTACGTGCTCGGCCCCATGGCCGTGCAGATCGCCACCGACCTGCAATTGACCACCCAGCAGCGCAGCCTGATGGTGGCGACGCCCATCCTCGCCGGGGCGGTCCTGCGCCTGATCCTGGGCTTCGTCGCTGATCGACTGTCGCCGAAGACCGCCGGCATCATCGGCCAGGTGGTGGTGATCCTGGCGCTGCTGGTGGCCTGGCAGCACGGCGTGCACAGCTATGAGCAAACCCTGGTGCTGGGCCTGTTCCTCGGCTTCGCCGGGGCCTCCTTCGCCGTGGCCCTGCCGCTGGCCTCCCAGTGGTATCCGCCGCAGCACCAGGGCAAGGCCCTGGGCATCGCCGGCGCCGGCAATTCCGGCACCGTGTTCGCCGCTCTCTTCGCCCCGGCGCTGGCCAAGGCCTTTGGCTGGACCAACGTGTTCGGCTTCGCGCTGATCCCGTTGATCCTGACCCTGGTGGTCTTCGTGCTCTGTGCGCGCAACGCACCGGAACGCCCGGCCCCGAAGAAGCTGGCGGACTACGCCCGTGCCCTGGGCGACCAGGACAGCTGGTGGTTCATGTTCTTCTACAGCGTGACCTTTGGTGGCTTCCTGGGTCTGGCCAGCACCCTGCCCGGCTACTTCCATGACCAGTACGCCCTGGAACCGGTGATCGCCGGCTACTACACCGCCGCCTGCGTCTTCGCTGGCAGCCTGATGCGGCCCCTGGGCGGCGCCCTGGCCGACCGCATCGGTGGTATCCGTGCCTTGCTGGGCATGTACACCGTGGCGGCCATCTGCATCGCCGCCGTGGGCTTCCACCTGCCCAGCGCCATGGCCGCCCTGGCGCTGTTCGTGGTCGCCATGCTCAGCCTGGGCGCCGGCAACGGCGCGGTGTTCCAGCTGGTGCCCCAGCGCTTTCGCAAGGAGATCGGCGTCATGACCGGACTGATCGGCATGGCGGGCGGCATCGGCGGCTTCGCCCTCACCGCGGGCCTGGGCACGATCAAGCAGGCCACGGGTGACTACCAGCTCGGCCTCTGGCTGTTCGCCGGCCTGGGCGTGCTCGCCTGGTTCGGCCTGCTGAGCGTCAAGCGCCGCTGGCGCACCACGTGGGGCTCGGCCGCGGTCACGGCGGCACGCGTCTGAGCCAGGACCCGGCGGATCAACCTCGCCGGGTTTCGTCCTTCAAGGGGCGGGACGGACGTAGCTGGTCAGCACATGGTCCCGCCAGACGCCGTCGATTTGCAGATAACGGCGGGCCAGGCCCTCGCGTTCGAAGCCCAGGCTCTGGAGCAAATGAGCGCTGCGCAGGTTGTCCGGCAGATGGTTGGCCATGATGCGATTGAGGCCCAACTCGCCGATGACGAAATCGCGGCCCAACCGTACGGCATTGCGCATCAGGCCGCGCCCCTGCCAGGCCTCATCCAGGCCATAGCCCAAAAAGCAGGCCTGGAAGCCGCCGCGAAAGATCTGGCTGAAATTTACCGTGCCTATCACCAGGGGCCCTGCCCGCAGGACCAGGCGTACTTCACTCACGCCCGGTCCGCCCGCCCGATAGGCCGCTACCTGCCCCTGCCATTGGGCCTGGGTGTAGAAGGCGTCGGAGCGCCGGGGCATCGACTGCGCCAGATGCTGGCGATTGCGCCGATAGTAGTCGGCTACCGCGGCGGCGTCGGCCAGGGTCAGATCGATCAGTTCCACCGCGTCGGTCACGGTGAAGCGGGGTAGATACTGCAGCGGAATGCTCAGAGCGGTCATCACTTCGTCTCCGGCGGCAACTCGTAGACCCAGGTGGCGCAGCGTCCGCCCTCGGGTCCCTCACGATCGTTCTCCAGCACCCGGATGCGGCAAAAGCCGACCCGCTCGGCCAGCCGCTGGCTGGCGGCATTGGCCGCCGAGGTGGTGAGATAGAGCCCCGCGGCGCCGCGCCCTTCGACGAAGTGGCGCAGCGCCGCGGTCATATGGCCCTGCCCCGCGTGACGGCTGTGCGTCCAGTAGCCGATCTCGTAGCGGCGGCCGCCCTCCAGCGGGGTGAGTCCCAGGCAGCCGAGCATCTCGTCACCGCGCACCAGGAAGTAGCGCTTCTCGCCCTGGGCCAGGGTGAAGGCGCCGCGGGCCGCGAGCAGGCTGTCGCGTGCCTGGGCGACCGTGGTGTGCTCCCGGGCCCAGCCGAGGAAGCGGCGATGCTCGGCATAGCTCCAGTTCAGCGCCTCGGCGAAAGCCTCTGCCAGGCGCGGTTGCGGCCACACCAGCTCGAAGTCGGCCAGGGCGATACGGGGCGGAAAGTTCATGGCGCGGGTCCGAAATCCAGCCGCGGTACCGCGGCCAGCAAGCGTTGGGTCATGGCGTGAGCGGGCGCGCGCAGCACCTGCTCGGCGCTGCCCTGTTCGACGATACGGCCGCCGTCCATGACCGCGATGCGATCGGCCAGGTACTCGACCACGCCGAAGTTATGGGTGATGAAGAGATAGGCCAGGCCCATCTCCGCCTGCAGTTCGCGCAAGAGATCGAGGATCTGCGCCTGCACCGAGACGTCCAGCGCCGAGGTGGGTTCGTCGCAGACCAGTACCTGAGGTTCGACGATCAGCGCCCGGGCGATGGCGATGCGCTGGCGCTGGCCGCCGGAAAACTCATGGGGGAAACGCTGCAGGGTATCGCCGGGCAGGCCGACCCGCTTCACCAGGGCCGCGGCGCGGCGCTGGCGCTCGCTGGCGTCCAGCTCCGGCCGCAGGGCCAAAAGCCCCTGCTCCAGGGTGGCGCCGATGCGCATGCGCGGATCCAGGGAGGCGAAGGGATCCTGGAAGACGATCTGGATCTGCCGGCGCAGCCGTTGCAGGGTACGTCTATCGGCGGTGAGGAGGTCGTCGCCGCCCAGGCGCGCGCTACCTTGGATGCGTGGGCCGTCGAGCAGCCGCAGCAGGGCCTTGCCGGTAGTGGTCTTGCCGCAGCCCGATTCGCCCAGCAATGCCAGGGTCTCGCCGGCGTGCAGGTCGAAAGTCACGCCATCCACCGCCTTGACCCAGTCGCGGGTGCGGCCCCAGGCACCGCGGCGGATGGGATAGTGCACGGCCAGGTCCTGCACCTCCAGCAGTCGCTCACCTGGGTGGCGCGCGGGCAAGGCCCGAGGTGTGCCCGCCAGGGTCTGACCGCGTTTGGCGAAGGTGGGGATGGCGGCGAACAGCTCGCGAGCATAGGGATGCCGGGGCACCTGGAAGAAGTCCTCCGCCGGGGCGCTTTCGACGATCTCGCCGTGGCGCATCAGGGCCACGTGATGGGCCACCTGGCGCACCACCGCCAGGTCATGGGTGATGAGCAGGATGGCCATGCCCAGCTCGCGCTGGATGTCGGCCAGCAGGGTCAGGATCTGCGCCTGGACGGTGACGTCCAGCGCCGTGGTGGGCTCGTCGGCGATCAGCAGGTCGGGCTCGGCCGCCAGCGCCAGGGCGATCATGATGCGCTGCTTCTGGCCACCGGAGAACTGGAAGGGATAGTCGTCGATCCGCCGCTCCGGCTCGGGAATGCCGACCCGGCGCAGCCAGTCCACCACCCGGGCTCTCGCGGCAGCGCCGCGCAGCGGGGTATGGGCGCGCAGGGTTTCCTCGATCTGCTCGCCGATGCGCATCACCGGATTCAGGCTGGTGGCGGGTTCCTGGAAGATGGTGCCGATGCGCCCGCCGCGCAATTCGCGCAGGCGGCGCTCCGGCAGGCGATGCAGGTCGGTACCGGCCAGCAGCGCCGCGCCGCGGGTGATACCCAGCGAGGGGGGCAGCAACCGCAGCAGGGAGAGCGCCGTGACGCTCTTGCCGCTGCCGGACTCACCCACCAGGGCAAAGGTCTGGCCACGGGCGATAGCCAGCCCCAGCTGCTTGACCGCCTGGCGCGTGCCCTCCTCGCCTTCGATCAGGATCTCCAGGTCACGAATTTCCAGCACTGGATTCATGGCTGCACCTCACCCTGGCCAGGCCTTCTTCTGAGCCAGGCGGACCTCAATCGGCGACTGCGCGGATCGAAGGCGTCGCGCACGGCATCGGCGAAGAGATTGGCAGCCAGCACCAGCGTCAGCATGAAGGCGAAGGCGCTCAGCAGATTCCACCAGATCATGGGGCTGCGGGACATCTCGGTGCGGGCGTCGTTGATCATGGAACCGAAGGAATTCATGGTCGGATCGACCCCGATACCCAGGTACGACAGCACCGCCTCGTAGAGCACCAGGCTGGAGAACTCCAGAGTCAGGGTGATGAGCACCAGGTAGAAGACATTGGGCAGCAGGTGCCGGCGCAGGATGGTGAAGTGGGAGACGCCAAAGGCACGCGCCGCCTGGACGTATTCCAGCTCGCGCAGCTTGAGCGCCTCGGCGCGCAGCAGACGGCACAGCCCGGCCCAGCCGGTAAGGCCGAGGATCAGGCAGAGCATGAACAACCGCAGGTCGGCGCGCGCCGCGCCGGTGTCGAACAGCTCCGGGTGACGGTCGATGAACACCTGCATCATCAGCACGCAGGCCGCCACCAGCAGCACCCCGGGGATGGAGGTCAGGGTGGTGTAGAGATAGGTGATGATGTCGTCCACCCGGCCCTTGAAGTAGCCGGCGGCCAGGCCGAAGCCGATGGCCGGCGGCAGCATGGCCAGGGTGGTCAGACTGCCGATCACGAAGGCGGTGCGGATGCTCTTGAGCGACTGGTAGAGAACATCGTTGCCGGTGCTGTCGGTCCCCAGCACGTGATAGCCGCTGGCCAGGGCGGTCACGCTGCCGGCCACCAGGCAGACGCCCAGCCAGGCCAGCAGGATGGCGCGCCAGGGGGTGGTGGTATGACCGCGAAGGATCAGCAGGCAGCGCGCACCCAGGCCGCCCGCCTCGCGCAACCGCGCCGCCGCCAGCACAGCGGCCACCAAGGCCACTGCCAGACCGCCGAGAAGCCCCACCAGCAACCGCTGGAACACATCGCCGCGCCACTCTCTAGCAGGATCGGCCAAGGTCGTACCGGCATGCTTGAGGCGTGGGAAGTCGCGTAGCGGCTGGCCATCGGCGGTGGTGCCCAGGGTCTCCTTGGAGAACTGGTGGGTGGCCAGCGGTGCGGAGTAGGTTTTCTCGCGCTGGGTAAGACTGGTCCCGGCCAGCAGGCCGTCGAGGGCCGAGAGCACCGTGGGTGAATAGATAGGCGCCGTCGCGCCAGGCGCGGCCGGCAGTTGCGGACGGTAGTGCACGGAATCCAGCAGGGCGATGGCGACGAAGCTGGCCAGCACCACGGCCGCGCTCATCGCTGGCGCGTCCTGCAGCACCCGTCGCCAACTGGCGCGCAGGGCCGGCTGACGACGGGCACGCCAGGCGTAAAACAGGCTACCGGCCACCAGCAGGTAGAGGGCGATATCGGTCCAGAGCAAGACGAATTTCGGCATGGCGGCTACCTGAAGCGAACGCGCGGATCAGCGAGGGTGTAGGACAGGTCCGCCAGGATCAGCCCAACGATGTAGAGCACCGAACCCAGGAACACCATGGTGCGGACCACGGCGAAGTCCTGGCCGTTGATGGCATCGATGGTGTAGCTGCCCAGGCCCGGGATGCCAAAGAAGGACTCGGCGATCAGGCTGCCCATGATCAGCAGCGGGATGGCCGAGACCACGCCGGTGAGAATCGGCAGCGCGGCATTGCGCAGCACGTGGCGCAGCAGTACCTGGCGCTCGGCCAGGCCCTTGGCGCGGGCGGTGCGCACATAGTCCTTGCCGATCTCTTCGAGAAACAGCGCGCGGTAGAAGCGCGCCTGGCTGCCAAGGCCGGAGATCACCGCCACCACCACCGGCAGCAGCAGGAAGCGCAGCAGATTCCAGCCTTCCTCGTAGCCCGAATAGGGCACCAGCCGCAGGATCTTCGCGAACAGCCACTGACCGGCGATGATGTAGAACAGCGAGGAGATCGACAGCAGCACCACACAGAGCACCACGCCCCAGAAGTCCAGGCGGGTGGCGCGAAAGAACACCAGCAGCAGGGCGAAGCCCACGCTGGCAACCAGGCCGAGCACGAAAGTCGGCAGCGCCAGCGCCAGGCTGGGCCCGGCGCGCTCGCCGATCTCCCGGGCGATACTGCGACCGCTGTCGGAGGCGCCGAAATCGAAGGCCAGCAGCTTCACCGAGCGCTCGAAGAAGAGCGTATCGGTGAATCGCCCCACCCCTTCACGGGTGGTATTAATAAGCAGCGGCTTGTCGTAGCCGTGCTCCGCCTTCCAGTCCTCGATGGCGTCGGCGGTGACGTACTTGCCGCCAATCGCCAGGCGCGCCATGTCGTCCGGGGTGTTGACGGCAAAGAACAGCACGAAGGTCAGCAGGTTCACCCCGATGAGGATGAGCACGCCATAGGCCAGGCGCCGCAGCAGATAGCCGATCATGGCCGCTTCTCCCCTGCCGAATCGCCAAAGGCGGTCTGGCGTTCACGACGCCGGAGGATGCGCCAGGCCGGCCACACCAGCAGCAGCGCGAGCCCCAGCAGCAGCCACAGTGGCCAGAGCACCGGTTGGTTCCACTCCTGGACCTTGCGCTCACGCAGGGCCGGATCCAGGCGCAGGTAGCGCAGTTGGTCGCGCACCATCTGGGTCGGCTTGGCGTTATACACCCACTGCTGATAGGCACCCGCCGACAGGGGATTCCAGCCGAACAGCCAGGGCGCATCCTGTTGCACGATGGCAACCATGCGCCGGATCAGCGCCACCTTTTCGGGACCGTCGTCGAGACTCTTCATCTGCTCGAACAGCCGGTCGTACTCGGGATTGCTGTAGTTGCCGGCATTCTCGCCACCATGCTTGGCCTTGCCCTGGGGGCCGTAGAAAAGGAACAGGAAGTTCTCGGCGTCGGGATAGTCGGCGTTCCAGCCCCAGAAGAAGATCTGCGCCGCGCCCTTGCGCATCTTGTCCTGGAATCGGTTGTAGTCCGAACCGCGCAACTCCAGCTGGATGCCCAGCTTGGCGGTCTGCTGGCGCATCCAATCGAACATGGCGCTGTCGCCACTGCTCTGGGCGTCGTACTGCAGGATCAGCGGCCGCCCGCTCTTGGCATCGCGGCCATCGGGATAGCCGGCTTCGGCCAGCAGCTGCCGCGCGTCTTCGATGGGCCGCCGTTCGGGCTTGCCGTCCACCAACCGGTAGACCACCGGGTTGGTACCGGCCGGCGACGCCTCATAGCCCAGCACACCGGGCGGCAGCGGGCCATTGGCGACCAGGCCGTTGCCGTTGAGGAAGACGGTGATGTAGCTCTCCCAGTCGAAGGCGATGGACAGCGCCTGGCGCAGCTTGCGATTACGCACCTGCTGCTCGGGGGTCGCGCCCTGCCCTACCACCGGATCCAGCCAGTTGAAGCCCAGGTACCAGTTGGAGGCTTCCACCGCGGTGGGTAACTTGAGGCCGCGCTCGCGATAGAGTTCGGCGGAGTCGGCCGAGTCGCCCGCCTTGGTGCGCAGCGCCACGCCATACTCGCCGCGCTCGACCTGCGGGGTGTCGTAGTAGCCCTGGATGAACTTGCCCATCAACGGCACGCCTTCCTTTTCCAGGCTGAATACCGCGCGGTCGATCAGCGGCATGGGCTTGCCGCAGTCGTCCAGCCGACCCTCCTCGCGATCACCAGGCTCACCTTCGCAGGGATAGGGATCGGCGCGGTAGTTGGGATTGCGCTCCAGCACATGGCGGCGATTGGGAATGGATTCGGCCAGGCGATAGGGCCCGGTACCCACCGGCCAGCTGTTGAAGCTGAGGTTGTGCTCGGCCATGCCCGGCTGGCTGTAGAAGCGATCCGCCTCCCAGGGCACCGGCGCGGCAAAGGTCGTGGCCAGCCAGTAGCTGAACTGGGGGTATTTGCCGATCACCCGCAACCTCAGGGTGTGGTCATCCAGCACCTCTATCCCGGGCAACTCGCCCTGGTGCAGGTCCAGCCAGGGCAGCGGCGCGCCCTTGGGCAGGCCCGCGCGCAGGGCTTTGTCGGCGGCCCGCAGGCCATCGCCAAATGCCTGCATGCCCACCAGGTGCTCGGCGAAGATGGCGTAGCTGGGCGAGACCAGCCGCGGACTGGCCAGGCGGCGAAGGCCGTAGGCATAGTCGGCGGCAGTCAGGGCGCGGCTGTCGGTCTCGGGGAAGTCGGGGATCTGGTAGCGATCGGCCAGATCGTCCGGCTTGATTGGGAAGTAACGGTAATTGCCCTGGGCATCGCGGGCAAAGGCCGGATGCGGCGCATAGCGGGCATCACGGCGGATGGGAATGTCGTAGACGCTCTCGGCGATCTGCGCCGGCGGCGCATCGTCCGGCAGTCGTCGGCCCTGGGCATCCAGGTAATAGGGTGCGACCACTCGCTCCGCGCCACGGGCGATCAGCTCATAGGGCCGCTTGAGATAGTGATAGCCATAGAGCGGCTCATAGATGTTGTAGGTGAAGTTGGTCTCGTCGCCGGAATAGGAACTGGCCGGATCCAGGTACTTCGGCGAACGGGTGGTAAAGGCGGTATAGAGGGTATTCTGGCCTTCGGCTCCGGCGCGGTAGGGGCTGTTGATCGGCGTATCGTCGGGTGAACAGCCACCGAGCAGCACCAGGGTCAGCAGTGCGAGGAGTTGTCTGGACAGTCTGGGCATCGCGTTCCTGCACCGAAAGAGACCTGAGGCGGCAGCGCCGGCCTAAACGACTAAGCTTGAGCTATTTTCCCGCGAGGCGCAGCACCCCATGCAATCCCGGAAAGATTTCGACAAGATCGTACACTGGTCCCAGCTCCAGGCCCCCGATGGCCCCGGTTATCCCGACAGTGACGAGCGCTTTTCCCTGGGCGCCGCCTTCGGCCGCCACTTCGGCTTCGCCCGCCTGGGCATCCACCATGAACTGCTGCCACCTGGCCGGCGTACCTCAAGGCCCCATGCCGAGGCCACCGAGGACGAATTCATCTATGTGATCGCAGGCCACCCCACGGCCTGGATCGACGGCCACGCCCACCGACTCGATCCGGGCGATGGCGTAGGCTTCAAGGCCGGCGACGGCGTCGCCCACACCTTCATCAACGAGACCACGGAGCCGGTGGAGCTGCTGGTGGTGGGCGATACCAGCCGGGCGGACAATCGGCTGCACTATCCGCTGCATCCGGAATACACCGCAGGTCTTGGGGACAAGCAGTGGCGGGAGTGTCCCAAGCGAGAATTGGGGCCGCATTCGGGTGAGGCACTGTCGCCACGAGAGGACGACGAATGCCCGTGAATCCGTTGCGACTCCCCGCCTCCATTCGCGCCAACGCAGGACTTCTCACCCAGCTGCAATTGGCGCCCGATACCCGCCTGACCTACGGTGAGCATGAGGTGGCGATCCGCACACCGGATTGCCCCGACTACTACTTCGGCAACTACCTGCTGCTGGACCAGCGCCCGACCGCCCAGCAGGTATTGGCCTGGTACGCGGACTTCGAGCAGCTGCTTGGCAGCCCACAGCCCCTAGGGCATCGTGCTTTCGTCTGGCCAGAGCCGCAGGCCAAGGCGCCACCGGCGGACCTGCCTTGCGGCTACGATTATCAGCGCCTGGTCTGGATGCGTCTGGCCGCCGATGCCCTGCAACCCGCCCCGGTCCTGCCTGAGGGGCTCCACATCAGAACCTTCCAACAGCCTACCGATTGGCAACAGTGGCGTGAGCTCCAGGCAGAGGTGACTCCGGGCGCGGAACATCCAGAAGCGCACCGGCGCTATCTGGATTACCAGGCGCGACGCTATCGATCACTGAGCGACAGCGGCCTGGGCGACTGGTGGGGTGTATTCGATGGCAAGGAGCGGCTGCTGGCCTATCTTGGCCTCTATCGCCTGGGCCGACTGGGCCGTTTCCAAGCGGTTACCACGCGGGTGGACTGGCGTCGGCGCGGACTCTGCCAGGCCTTGCTCGGCACGGTGCTTCGGCACCAACGACATCGCGTGGACGCCTTCGTGATCGTGGCGGAAAGCGAACATCACGCCCAACGGCTCTATGCCAAGGCGGGGTTCGCCGTAGAGGGCGGCATAGGAACCCTGCTGTGGGCAGGTGCCGGCAGAGGATAGCAATCTAGCTCTCATGCCGAGGTAAGCGTGTGCTTCCCTACCCTGATCTATCGCGGCCATGGGCCGCTCCTACAGTGTAGGAGCGGCCCATGGCCGCGATGGCCTACGCACGACTTCTTACCCGGCCGTTGGGCTTCGGCGATGGAGCCGCCTCAACCCAACCTACGAAACCCTACCGTAGGTTGGGTTGAGCGCAGCGAAGCCCAACATGACCTCGGCCAACACCTTTGCGCGTGGAAAACGCTGCGCGGTTTTCCACTCTACACGGGATCTGTGGGAGCACCCCCTCTCCATGTGGGAGAGGGTCGGGGTGAGGGTCGGCGACTCAGGCTTTACGCGCCTGGGCCGCGCTCACCGCCGCACGCAGCGCCAATAGATAGCTGTCCACCCCGAAGCCGGCGATCTGGCCCAGCACGATCTCGGCGAACACCGAGTGATGCCGGAAGCTTTCCCGCGCATGGATGTTGGACATGTGCAGCTCCACCACCGGCACGGTGAGGATCGCCAGGGCGTCGCGGATGCCGTAGCTGTAGTGGGTCCAGGCGCCAGCGTTGATCAGTACCGCGTCGACGCCCTCCTCATAGCCACGATGGATGCGCTCCACCATTGCCCCTTCGTGGTTGCTCTGGAAGCTTTCTACCTCAACACCCAGTTCAGCACCCAGCGCCGTTAGCCTGGCGTCGATCTCGGCCAGCGTCACGGTGCCGTACTGCACCGGGTCGCGCTTGCCAAACATATTGTGGTTGATACCGTGCAACATCAGGATCTTCATGGGTTTGCTCACTGCAGCGGAATGGTCAGCTGGTCGATGACCGGCCGGGTCTCGGGGCGCACGCCGCGCCACCAGGCGAAGGCTTCGGCAGCCTGCTCCACCAGCATGCCCACGCCGTCCGCCAACTGAGGCACGCCCTGCTCCCGAGCCAGACGCAGGAAGGGGGTCAGACCCTTGCCGTAGGCCAGTTCGTAGGCCAGCGCGGCCTGGGCGAAGACCCCGGCCGGCACCGGCGGCAATTCGCCGACCAGACTGGCCGAGGTGGCATTGATCACCAGATCGAATGTCTCCCCTTCCAACACCGCGTAGCTCTTTAGGCTGAGCAGCGGATGGTCGATCTCCTGGGCGAGCGCCGTCGCCTTTTGCCCGTCGCGATTGACCAGCACCAGCTCCGTCGGCCTCGCCGCGAGCAAGGGCAACAAGGCGCCGCGCACCGCACCACCGGCGCCCAGCAACCGCACCCGCTTGCCAGCCAGGGGCTGGCCGAGGTTGACCTCGATGTCGCGCAGCAGGCCGATGCCGTCGAAGTTCTCCGCTAGCACCCGCTCGCCGTCGAACTTCAGGGCGTTGGCCGCCCGGGCCAGACGCGCCCTTTCGCTGGACTCGGTGGCCAGCTGGAAGGCCTGCAGCTTGAACGGCGCGGTCACGTTCAGGCCCTGCCCGCCTTGGGCGCGAAAGCGCTGTACGTCGCCGGCGAAGTCCTCAGGCGAGCCCTCGATGGCGCCGTATTCCAGGTCTTGCCCGGTGGTGGCGGCGAACAGGCCATGGATCAGCGGCGACTTGGTGTGGTTGATCGGGCGGCCAATCACCGCGTAGTGGTCGGTCATGCGCAGGGCTCCTGGCTGAAGAGCACGCCCTCGGCCTGCAGCTGGGCAATCTCTTCCGCGCTGTAGCCCAGGCTCTGGGCCACCACGGCATTGTGCTCGCCGAGATCCGGCGCCACCTGCTGGATGGTGGTGTCGCACTCGGAAAAGCGGAATGGCAGATTGGGCATACGCAAGGTGCCAAAGCGTGGGTGCTGTTGCTCCTGGATCATGCCGCGCGCCTTGATCTGGGGATCCTCGATCACCTCGTCGATGCGCTGCACCTTGGCGCAGGGCACGTCGATCTCATCGAGCAGCGCCAACAGCCGCGCCACCGGATTGGCTCCCACCCAGGCCTTGACGATGGGCAGGATGGCTTCGCGATGGGCGTTGCGGCCGGTGGAGGTGTGGAAGCGAAGGTCACTGCCAAAGCCCGGCTGGCCCGCGTCCTGCTCCACTAGGGCAGCGAAGCGCTTCCAGGAGTCGTCCACCTGGGCGGCGATGACCAGGTCGCCGTCCTGGGCGCGAAACACGCCATAGAGGGTCGAGGTGGGCATGTCATGACCGGTCTGCTGCGGCAGGATCTCGCCGTCGGACAGGGTGTAGCACTGCACCGCGTATTCGTGCATCGATACCAGGGTGTCGTACAGCGCCATGTCGATGTGCTGGCCGCGCCCGCTGGTGACCCGTCCCAGCAGCGCCGCATTGATGGCGGCCACCGCGTGGGCGCCGGTGTACATGTCGCCCAGGGAGATGCGCAGCAGCGGCGGCGCCTCGCCCGGCGTGCCAACCATCTGCATGATGCCGCTCTTGGCCTCGGCGATCAGCCCGAAGCCGGCGCGATGGGCGTCAGTTCCGGTGTGGCCGTAGGCGGAAATCGAGCAATACACCAACCGCGGATTGCGCGCCGAAAGCTCCGCGTAACCCAGGCCGAGCCTGTCCAAGGCGCCGGGTCGATAGTTCTCGATGAAGACGTCGGCGCTGTCGCAGAGCTGCTGCATGAAGGCCTTGCCGCGCGGGTCCTTCATGTTGACGCTGACGCCCTGCTTGCCCATGTTGAGTTGCAGGAAGTAGCCGCTCTGCTGGTCATCCAGGACGAAGGCGTGCTGGCGACCGGCATCGCCGCTGCCCGGGCGCTCGACCTTGATCACCTCGGCGCCCAGCGCCGCCAGGCAGCGCCCCACATAGGGGCCGGCGAGGAAGTGGCTGTAGTCGATGACCCTCAAGCCCTGCAGCGGCAGTGGCTGGTTCATAGCACCCCCTCCCGCCGCGGCACCATCAGCCGGTGCTCGCCGCGCTGGACGACCTCGCCCTTCTGGTTGATCAGTTCCGACGGCAGCACCACGATGCCCCAGCCCGGCTTGCTCTTGCTCGGGCGCATGGACCCCACGCGCAGCCTGACGTGCAATTCGTCGCCGACGCGGATCGGCAGGAGGAAATCCCAGGTCCAGCCCAGCGACATCCCTGGCAGGAAGCGGTACTCGCACTGGGTCTTGAGGCCGTCGGCGATGGACAACCCCATCAGGCCATGGGCGACCAGGCCGCCGAAGTGACTGGCGTTGGCATAGGCCTCGTCGACATGGACCGGGGTATGGTCACCGGTGAGGTCGGCGTAGGCCAGGATGCGCTCCCTGGTGACCTGGTAGCTCGGCGTGAGCGCCTCGTCGCCCTCGCGGGCATCCTCGAAATATTTTTCTGTTACGGTCATGGTCGCTGTCACTCGGATTGGCGGGCGTTGACGGCCAGGGCGTCGTGCACGGCGCGGGCCGGCACGGCCTGGATGAATTCCAGCGCCAGGCCGTCAGGCAGGCGCAGCCAGTTGTGGCCCTGGGGCAGTTGCTCCACCCCCTCGAAGCGCCGGGCGGCGGCCAGGGCGGCATCGAGGTCCTCGCACATCAGCCCCAGATGACCCAAGCGCCCCTCGGGGCCTTCGAAGTCAGGCTTGCTCATGAATTGCATCCCGCCTAGCGTCCAGTACTGACTGGGCTCCTCGACCGTGCCCTGCACCTCGCGCAGGGTCATGCCGAACACCTCGTGGAAGAAGCGGATGTGCCAGTGGATGTCCTTGACCCAGATGGCCACGTGTTCCAGATAGGCCTTGGGAATGCTCATGCTGTCGCGTCCTCTCGTTGTCGGTCGGCCAGGGCGCGCTCGATGCCCTTGATGCAGGCGACCAGGGTGGCGTTGACCGGTGTGGGCACGCGGTACTGCTGGCCGAGCCGCACCACCGCGCCGTTGATGAAGTCGATTTCGGTGATGGAGCCCTTCTGCAAGCTCTGCAGCAGGGACGTCTTGAAGGACGTCGGCAACCCTTCGCGCGCCAGCTCCCAGGCAGCCTGCGGCTCCCGCAGGCCGAGCTCGACGCCGGCCGCGCGCGCCACCGCAATGGCCTCACCCACCGCCTGCAGCGCCACATCGCGCAGCAGCGGCTCGCTGTAGAGCTGGCCATAGGTGAGCTGGGTGATGCCGGTGAGGGCGCCGGTGGCGACGTTGACCAGCAGCTTGTCCCAGAGGGTGCCGAGGATGTTGCCGCTGACGGTGGTGGCCAGTCCCGCGTTGTCGAAGACGGCGGCGACGGCCTGGACGCGCGCCGAGAGCTGGCCATCGAGCTCACCGACGATCGTGCGCTTGCCCACGACCCCGCTGCGGATCCGACCGGGTCCGAGCAGCACGCCGCCGACATAGGTCTTGCCGGCGATCACCCGCTCCTGCCCGACGATCTCCGCCAGCAGTTCTTCGTGACCGAGACCGTTCTGCAGCGACAGCACCAGGGTATGGGGACCGACCAGCGCCCGGGCCTGGCTCATGGCCGCGGTGGTGGCGAAGGACTTGACCAGCACCACCACCAGATCGACCACGCCGACCGCTTCGGCATCCACTGCGGTCCGCACCTGAAGCCGGCGCGTGCCGTCGGCAGTCGTGACTTCCAGGCCATCGTGCGCTATCGCGTCGAGATGGGCATTGGGCCGGTTGAGCAGCCAGGTGTCATGCCCGGCCTCGCTCAGCCAGGCACCAAAGGTGCTGCCCAGGGCACCAGCCCCGAGGATGCAGATTTTCATGGCAGAGGCTCCTGATTAGCGCCCTACCCTAGGCCTGGGGATCCTATTGAGCTATACAAAGACCTCAATCCGCCTATCAGGAAAGCTGATAATGCTCCCCACGGACGGCCTGCCCGAACCCAAGTTGCTGATGCTGTTCGAGGTGCTCTATCGCACCGGCAGCGTTACCCGCGCCGCCGAGCAACTGGGCCAGAGCCAGCCCACCATCAGCCTCTGGCTCGGCAAGCTGCGCCGCCAGCTGCGCGACCCGCTGTTCGTGCGCACCCCGGGCGGCATGAAGCCCACGCCCCAGGCCGAAGCCCTGATCACGCCCTGTCGCGAAGTCCTCGAATCCCTGCGCCGCCTGGTCGCCTGGGAGGTCGCCTTCGAGCCCGCCACCGCCCAGCGGCTGTTTCGCCTCTGCCTGAGCGATGCCAGCCACATCACCCTGCTGCCACAGATACTGGCGCACCTGCGCGAGGTGGCACCCGGCGTACGCCTGGAGGTCGCACGGATCGATGGCAATACCGAACAGGCGCTGGAGATCGGCGAAGCCGACCTGGCAATCGGCTTCATCCCCTGGTTGGGTGGCAGTCTCTATCAGCAGGTGCTCTTTCCCCAGGATTGGGTCTGCCTGGTCAGCGCCAGCCATCCCCGGCTTGGAGCGCGCCTGACGGCGGCGGCCTATGCCCGGGAGGGTCATGTACTGGTGAGTGCCGGAACCGGCCAGAAGCTATTGGAAGCCGGCCTGGTCAGAGCCGAGGTGCAGCGCCGGATCGTGCTGGAATTACCCGGCTTTCTCGGCGTCGGCGCGGTGGTGGGTAGCTCCGATCTCATCGTCACCCTGCCCCGGCATATCGGCACCATCCTCGCGGCCACCTACGGTCTCAAGGTCCATGAGTGCCCGGTGCCGATCGAGGGCTTCGCGGTCAGGCAGCACTGGCATGCGCGCTATCACCAGGATGCCGGCAATCGCTGGCTACGTGGGGTACTGATGGAGCTCTTCGGCCACGGGCGTTAGCGCAGCGGCCGGAAACGAAAAAGCCCCAGCTCAGGGCTGGGGCTTGGGGCAGGACGCCTGGACGATCAGTTGTCCAGGGCCGGGCGCTGGCCGGAGATGGCGATGCGCTTGGGCTTGGCTTCTTCCGGGATCACCCGCACCAGCTCGATGCTCAGCAGGCCATGCTTGAGATCGGCGCCCTGCACCTCGATATGGTCGGCGAGGCGGAAGGACAGCTTGAAGGCGCGTTGGGCGATGCCCTGATGCAGGAAGGTCACGCTCTCGGCGCTGTTTTCGCGCCGGCCGCCCTTGACGGTGAGAACGCCACGCTCGACTTCGATGTCCAGGTCATCTTCCTGGAGACCGGCGGCGGCGATCACGATGCGATACTGGTCGTCACCGTGCTTCTCGACGTTGTAGGGCGGATAGGAGCTGCCAGCGTCGTTGCGCAGGGCGGATTCGAACAGGTCGTTGAACCGGTCGAAGCCAACGGAATGACGGAACAGCGGGGCCAGGGACAGTACGTTGCTCATGGTGAATCTCCTGATAGGTTCAGCAAGTTTCGGTATTGCCTGCGGGACCCGACTTCGGCATCCCGCACGAACCTAGATAGGAATTCCCCAACAAATTTCAAGGCCCAATCCCGACGAACGGTAGTGACGCTATTTCTTCTTCGGCTTGCGCTTTTTCTTCTTGGCTGCAGCCAGCGGCAGTGCCTGCTCGAAGGCCGAGCGCACCTCCTGCAGACGGCGCTCCTTGAGGTCGTGGATGCGCTTGCCGCGCTCGGTAGTGAAGTCGATGAGGTTGCTGTCGTCGCTCATGTGGCTATCCGGCGAAAGGTGAGATTCAGCCGTACCCCGCTGGCTTTGCGGGTCTTGGCGATCTGATGCTGCCAATGATGCTGGGTCGCGCCGCCCATGACCAGCAGGCTGCCGTGACCGAGTTCCAGGGAATGGCCGATGCGGCTGCTGCCCTTGCGGCGAAAATCAAAACGTCGCGCGGCGCCCAGGTTGAGCGAGGCGATCAGCGGATTGAGGCCGAGACTGGCTTCGTCGTCGCTGTGCCAGCCCATGGAGTCCTGGCCGTCCCGATAGCGGTTGAGCAGCACGCCATTGAAGCCGTGGCCACAAGCCGCCTCGACGGCTTCACGAATCCGCTGCAGCAGTGGCGTCCAGGGCAAGGCGACATGATCCAGGCCGGCATAGCCATAGACGACCCCTGCATCGGCGTACCAGGCGACCTGTCGCGGCACCGGATGCCAGCGGTCGAACACCCGCACCTGCGGTTGGCTCCAGGGCGTCTCGGCGTCGAGTTGCCGCAGCCAGGCGTCGGCGGTGTCCGCCGGCAGCCAGTGCGGATGAAAATCCAGCTCGGCATCGGCCAGGTGCAGGACATCGGCCATGGCTAGACGCGCAAATCCACCTGGACGCCCACCTGCTCCGGCTCCTCCAGGACCTGGGCCCGTTCGGCGCCGAGCCCCTGGCGCAGGGCTTCGCGCCGACGGCGCCGGCGGCGGGCTTCGCGATCCAGGGTGGCCTCGTCTTCCAAGGGGGTCTGCCCGGTCTGCGCGGCCGATTCCACCGGCGCCACGGGGGCGACCGGCGGTCGTAACGGCGCCGGGTCCAGCTGGTTGGGCGGGGTTACGCCCACAGGCGGAACGATGGGAATCATGACGGGGACCTCGAATTTGGAGCGGCGCCTGACGGACTGCGGCAAAGAGCACCGCCCTGGGGTTGGGCTTATGACTCCGCTTTCGCTAAAATAGCCGGCTTTTTGATAGCTGGGGAGAAGCTTCTACATGGCGTCACATCAACCGGGACAACGCTGGATCAGTGACAGCGAGGCCGAACTGGGCCTGGGAACCATCCTGGCCCTGGACGGCCGCCTGCTCACGGTGCTCTATCCAGCCACCGGTGAGACGCGCCAGTATGCCCAGCGCAATGCGCCCCTGACCCGGGTGCGCTTCGCCCCGGGCGACGAGGTGACGCATTTCGAGGGCTGGAAGCTCACCGTGCGGGAGGTTTCCGAAGAGGATGGCCTGCTGACCTATCACGGCTTCACCGCGGAGCGCGAGGCACGCAGCGTGCCCGAGGCCCAGCTGTCGAACTTCATCCAGTTCCGCCTGGCCAGCGATCGCTTGTTCGCCGGGCAGATCGATCCCCTGCCCTGGTTCGGCCTGCGCTACCACACCCACGAGCACCGCAACCGCCTGCTGCAGTCCAGCCTCTGGGGCCTGGGCGGTGTCCGCGCCCAACCGATCCCGCACCAGCTGCACATCGCCCGCAGCGTGGCCGACCGCGTCGCGCCACGCGTCCTGCTGGCCGATGAAGTAGGCCTGGGCAAGACCATCGAGGCCGGTCTGGTGATCCATCGCCAGCTCCTCAGCGGTCGCGCCAGCCGGGTGCTGATCCTGGTCCCGGAAAATCTCCAGCACCAGTGGCTGGTGGAGATGCGCCGCCGCTTCAACCTGGAAGTCGCGCTGTTCGACGCCGAGCGCTTCATGGCCAGCGAAGACGGCAATCCCTTCGAGGATGCCCAGCTCGCCCTGGTCTCCCTGGACTGGCTGGTGCGCGACGAGAAGGCCCAGGATGCCGCCTTCGCCGCCGGTTGGGACCTGCTGGTGGTCGACGAAGCCCACCACCTGGTCTGGCACCCCGAGGGCGCCAGCCGCGAATACAGTCTGGTCGAACAACTGGGTGAGGTCATCCCCGGAGTACTGCTGCTCACCGCGACCCCCGAGCAGCTGGGCCAGGACAGCCACTTCGCTCGTCTGCGCCTGCTCGATCCCAGTCGCTTCCATGACTTCGCTGCCTTCCAGCAGGAGTCCCAGCACTACCGCCCGGTCGCCGAAGCCGTGCAGGAACTGCTCGATGCCGGCGCCCTGAGCCCGGCAGCCCAGGACGCCATCGGTGGCTTCCTCGGCCAGGAAGGCGAGACCCTGCTGGCCGCTGCGGCCGCCGGTGATGCCGATGCCCGTGCCCGCCTGGTCCGCGAACTGCTGGATCGCCACGGCACCGGCCGCGTGCTGTTCCGCAACACCCGCGCCGCGGTCAAGGGCTTTCCCGAGCGCGAATTGCATGCCCATGCCCTGCCCTTCCCGGATGCCTATCTGGACGAAGGCGTCATGCCCGGCCAGTCGCTGCAACCGGAAACCGAATTCGCGCCGGAAGACGACAACGATCGCTGGTGGCGCCACGACGGCCGCGTCGAATGGCTGATCGACACCCTCAAGGCGATCAAGCCGCACAAGGTGCTGGTCATCTGCGCGCGCATGGAAACCGCCCTGGATCTGGAAGATGCCCTGCGCCTGAAGTCCGGCATCCCGACCACGGTGTTCCACGAGGGCATGAGCATCCTCGAACGCGACCGCGCCGCCGCCTACTTCGCCGATGAGGAATTCGGCGCCCAGGTGCTGATCTGCTCCGAGATCGGCAGTGAAGGCCGCAACTTCCAGTTCGCCCATCACCTGGTGCTGTTCGACCTGCCGGCCCACCCGGACCTGCTGGAGCAGCGCATCGGCCGTCTGGACCGGATCGGCCAGCGCCACACCATCCAGCTGCACGTGCCCTACCTCGAAGGCAGCCGCCAGGAGCGGCAGTTCCAGTGGTACCACCAGGCGCTCAACGCCTTCCTGGCCACCTCGCCCACCGGCAGTGCCCTGCAGGCGCGCTTCGCCAGCGAGCTGGACGAACAACTGGCCGGTGGCGACGACGCCGCCTGGCAGACCCTGCTGGAACAGGGCGCCGAGGCCCGTGCCACCCTGGAAACCGAGCTGCACAACGGCCGTGACCGCTTGCTGGAACTCAACTCCTCCGGCGCCGGTGCCGGCGAGCAACTGGTCGAGGACATCCTCGAACAGGACGACCAGTTCGCCCTGCCGATGTACATGGAAGAGCTGTTCAACGCCTTCGGCATCGACAGCGAGGACCACTCCGACAACGCCCTGATCCTCAAGCCCAGCGAGAAGATGCTCGACGCCGGCTTCCCCCTCGGCGACGACGAAGGCGTGACCATCACCTACGACCGTAACGTGGCTCTGGTCCGCGAGGACATGCAGTTCCTGACCTGGGAACACCCCATGGCCCAGGGCGGCATGGATCTGGTGATGTCCGGCTCCATGGGCAACACCGCCGTGGCGCTGATCAAGAACAAGGCGCTCAAGCCGGGCACCGTGCTGCTGGAGTTGATCTACATCAGCGAGGCGGTGGCGCCGCGCGCCCTGCAGCTGGGTCGCTACCTGCCACCGCTGGCGATTCGCTGCCTGCTGGACGCCAACGGCAACGACCTGGCCGCCCGGGTGGCCTTCGAGACCCTCAACGATCAACTGGAAAGCGTGCCGCGCACCAGCGCCAACAAGTTCGTCCAGGCCCAGCGCGACTCCCTGGCCAAGCTGATCGGCGGCGGCGAAGGCAAGGCCCTGCCCCGCCACGAGGAACGCGTCGCCAAGGCGCGCCAGGCGTACCTCTCGGGCATGGACGAGGAGATCGCCCGCCTGGAGGCCCTGCGCGCGGTCAACTCCAGCGTCCGCCAGGACGAGATCGACCGGCTGCGCCAGCAGCGCGAAGAAGGCCTGACCTACCTGGACAAGGCTTCGCTGCGCCTGGAAGCCATTCGGGTGCTGGTGGCGGGTTGAGTGGAAGGGCTTCGTTAACGAAGCCCTTTAGCGATACCTGTCGCGGCCATGGGCCGCTCCTACAGAACTGTAGGAGCGGCCCATGGCCGCGAGTGCTTTAACTGGGAATCAATGCTGGGCTTCGCTGGCGCTCAACCCAACCTACGGAACCGCTCAGTCCCGTAGCGTGGAAAACGGCGTAGCCTTTTCCACTGGGCGTCCTAGCCAAGGGCGCCCTCACCCCAACCCTCTCCCGAGGGGAGAGGGAGCTGTCTGAGCGAGCGTTCCGCTTCATCAGCTCCGGTAGGCTCGTGAGTTGCGACGGCCTTATCGTCGAAGCCCAACGGACGGACTCGAACACGCCGCGCTAACGCTCGGCCCAACCTACGAAACGCCTCACGTCGCCAGCCCCGTAGCCAGGAGCCCCCTCACCCCAATCCTCTCCCAAGGGGGGGGGGAGCTATACGAGCAGGCGCTCAGCTGCATCAGCCCCGGCAAGCTCGTGATCGGTCGCCGCGCCTAGCCGTAGGTTGGGCTGAGACGGCCCCACCGTCGAAGCCCAACACACCGCGATCGCCGGATAACTCCTGTTGGGCTTCGCTAGCGCTCAACCCAACCTACGAATCTGCTTCACGCCGCCAGGGTCGCGCCGCCGTCCACCACGATGTCCTGCATGGTGATATGGCTTGCCAGGTCCGAGGCGAGGAACAGCACGGTGTTGGCGATCTCGTCGGGCTGGGCGATCTTGCGCAGCGGGATGCCGAGCTTGAAGTCCTCCGGCAGGCCGTCCACCAGGCGCTGGTAGCCTTCGGGCGAGCCGAGCATGCCGGCCAGCATGGGGGTCGCCGTGGAGCCGGGCGAAACCACGTTGCAGCGCACGCCCGAGCCCGCCAGTTCCAGGGCCACGCAGTGGCTCAAGGACACCAGCGCCGCCTTGGAGGTGCAATAGCCGGCCATCTGCAGGCGCGGCACATGGGCGGCGTTGGAGGCGATGTTGACGATGGCGCCGCGGCCCTGGGCCTTGAACAGCGGCACCAGCTGGCGGAACAGGTAGAAGGGGCCGGAGACGTTAACGTCCAGCAGCGCCTGCCAGTCGTCCAGGCTCAGGCTGTCGCTGGTGCCCAGGCGCAGCACACCGGCGCCATTGACCAGCACGTCCAGGCGCCGCTCTTCGGCCAGCAGGGCCTGGCAGACGTCCTCGACCTGAGCCGCGTCGGCAACATCCAGCAGTTGGGTGCGAAAGGGATAGCTGCTCTCGGCGAATTGCCGGTCGAGGCCGATCACCTCGGCGCCGGCCGCCTGGAAGCGGCGTGCCACCTGCAGGCCGATGCCCTGCCCTGCGCCGGTCACCCAGACGCGCTTGCCGGTGAAATCCAGTTGCGTCATCAAGGGCTCCCTAGGCGCGAGCGCGCAGCAGATCCAGCCAGCCCTGCAGGGTCGGCTGGGCGGCAAGATCGGCGAAGGTGACCGGCAGGCCCCGCTTCTGCCATTCCCCCACCAGGGTCATGACCTGCACCGAATCCAGACCGAAGTCGGTGAGGTTGTCGTCCAGCGCCGGCTCCTCGTCGTCGGCATCCAGCAGCGGCTGGACCTGGGCACGCAGCCAGGCTTCGTCGAGCACCGCCGCACCCGCGCCGGTGACCTGGGCGGTGCTGAGGGTGCTGCCGCAGCGGGTAGCCACGTAGCGCAGCGCCATGCGGTGCTCTTCCTCGCTGAAATCGGCGACGGCGTCGCCGATCAGGAAGGCCTGGATATCCCGCATGAAGGCGTCGGTACAGGTGGTCAGGCAGCCGATGTGGGCATAGACGCCGCAGACGATCAGCTGGTCGCGGCGCCACTCGGTCATCAGGTCCTGCAGGTTGGAGCGGTGAAAGGCGCTGTAGCGCCACTTGGTCAGGACCACGTCATCGCCCTTGGGGGCCAGCTCCTCTACCACCTGCTGCAGCGCAGGATCGGCCTGGGTCAGGCCAGGGCCCCACATGTCGTTGAGCAGGGCACGGTCGGCTGGCGGCTGGTCCGTGGGCTGGGCGGTGTAGACCACCGGCACGCCCTGGGCATCGGCCCAGGCACGCAGCGCGGCGATGTTGGCCACCACCTGGGCGATCAGCGGGCTGTTGTCGCCATAGAACTCGACGAAATAGCGCTGCATGTCGTGGATCAGCAGCACGGCGCGATCGGCCACAGGCGTCCAGGCAACCTTGTTGGCGGGAAAGCCGGCGGGCTGGGGCAAGGGATAGGACGCAAGACGGGGAATAGCCATGGGAAACCTTAGGAACGTTCGGTGGAGGGGGTCTGCAGCTGCTCGCGCAGGCGGCGCTTGTCGATCTTGCCGACTGCGGTGAGCGGCAGCTGGTCGAGGAACTGGAAACGGTCGGGCAGCTTGTATTCGGCCACGCCCTGCTCGCGCAGATAGCGGCGCAGCGCTACCGGCTTGAGTGCCGGATCACTCACCACCAGGCAGGCGCAGCTCTTCTCGCCCATCAGCTCATCGGCGATGGCCACCAGGGCCGCATGGGTGATACCGGGATGACGCAGCAGCAGGCCCTCGATCTCGGCCGCGGCGATCTTTTCGCCCCCGCGGTTGATCTGGTCCTTCACCCGGCCGACCACCTTGAGGTAGCCGTCGGCATCGCGCTGGACCACGTCGCCGGAAAAGTAGAAACCCTCGGCGTCGAACACCTGGGCATTATGCTCGGGGCTGCGGTAGTAGCCGCGGAAGGTATAGGGGCCACGGGTGGACAGCAGACCGGGTTGGCCATCGGGCACCGGCTGGCCGTCTTCGTCGGTGATGCGCACCTCGTCATCCGGGCTCATGGGGCAGCCCTGGGTGGTGAAGATGCGCTCGGGTTCGTCGTCCAGGCGGGTGTAGTTGACCAGGCCTTCGGCCATGCCGAATACCTGCTGCAGCTGGCAACCCAGCTCCGCCGGCACCCGTCGGGCCTGGGCCTCGGCGAAGCTGGCACCGCCCACCTGCACCATGCGCAGGCTGGCCAGGCGGGCACGCTGCTCGGGTGCGGCAGCGGCCTGCAGCCAGAGCGCCACCGCCGGGGGCACCAGGGCCACCCAGTCCACCTGATGGCGCTCGATCAGTTCGAAGCAGCGCAGCGGCTCGGGATCGCGGGCCATGACCACGCAGCCGCCAGCGATGAACACGCCCAGGGCGCCAGGCGAGCTGAGGGTATAGTTGTGCCCCGCCGGCAGGGCGCAGAGAAAGCGCGTCGCGGGGCTCAGCTGGCAGATTTCGACGCTGCGCCTGAGGCTGTAGTAGTAGTCGTTGTGGGTACGCGGGATCAGCTTGGGCGTACCGGTGCTGCCACCGGAGAGCTGGAAGAAGGCCACCTCGCCACCCGCGGTGGGCGTCAACTGATAGCCGGACAGCGGGGTGTCCAGGCGTTGCTGCAGGCTGCGTGCGTCGTCCGCGCCATCCAGCAGCACCTCGCCGAGGCCCGGTGCCACGTCACGCAGCTCACCGAGGAAGCTGTCGTCGCGGAACAGGTTGTGCTCGCGGGAAGCGATCAGCAACCTGGGCTGGATCTGCTGCGCATAGGCCAGCAGTTCCAGCTTCTGGTGACTGAACAGGGCGTTGACCGGCGCGATGCCGGCCTTGAGCAGCGCGAAGAAGACCACATAGAACTCGGCCACGTTGGGCAGCTGCACCAGCGCCGTGTCGTGGCGGCGCAGACCGGCGGCCTGCAGGTGGGCGGCTAGGCGGCTGGAGCGCTCGTCCAGCTCGGCGTAGCTCAGCTGCCGCTCGCCGCAGAGGATCGCCGGCGCCTCGGGCAGCGCCGCGCGGCTGCGGGCCAGGATCTCGGTCATGGGCAGGTCGAGCCAGTAGCCGAGGGCGCGATAGCGGGCGGCCAGATCGTCCGGCCAGGAGGTGAATTCCAGACTCACGTAGGGCTCTCCTCGTCGAGCAAACCACAGGCGGCACGCATGGTGCCCAGTTTGGCGGTGACCTCGGCCCATTCCGCCGCGGGGTCGGATGCCTCGACGATGCCGGCGCCGGCGAACAGCCGCAGCCAGTCGTCCTGCACCGTACCGCAGCGGATGGTGACAACCCACTCGCCATTGCCCTGGGCATCGCACCACCCCACCATGCCGGTGAACAGGCCGCGGTCGAAGGGTTCGATGCGCTCGATCAGCTGGCGCGCCGCGGCCGTGGGATAGCCGCAGACGGCCGGCGTCGGATGCAGGCGGCAGGCGAGTTGCAGCGCCGAGGTGCGACTGTCGGCCAGTTCGCCGTCGATGGCGGTGGACAGGTGCCACATGGCATTGGTGCTGAGCAGCGACGGCGCTTCGGGGACGTCCAGCCGGCTGCACAACGGTGCCAGCTGCTGGCGGATGTCCTCGATCACCAGGCGGTGCTCGTAGTGGTCCTTGCTGGAATCCAGCAGGTCGCGGGCCACCCGCTGGTCTTCCACCGGATCGGCCTGGCGCTTGGCGGAGCCCGCCAGGGGAT
The DNA here is from genome assembly GCF_965111925.1 of Pseudomonas sp. Marseille-Q7302. Taxonomy (NCBI): domain Bacteria; kingdom Pseudomonadati; phylum Pseudomonadota; class Gammaproteobacteria; order Pseudomonadales; family Pseudomonadaceae; genus Pseudomonas; species Pseudomonas sp. Marseille-Q7302. The sequence continues at coordinate 3,186,112 of NZ_CBCOPK010000001.1, forward strand.
TGGTGTATACCCGAGCGCCCTGCTTGCGTACTAGCAACTCGGGGCTGACCCCGACCAGCTCACCGCCCTCGGCGGTCGGGATGCGGAATTGATAGCCAGTGGGATTCTGCCGCGCCAGGTTCGCCAGAATGACGTCCACATCGGCGGGTTCGGCCAGACGAATCTCCTGAATCCGCGACAGCACCGCCTTGCTCAGTTCACCGCGACGGAAGGCCTCGATGGCCTCCTCCACCGCCAGGCAGAAGCCGTCCGCGCTGGGCAGGTTGCGCACCTCACGCACCTGCGCCGGTGTGATCGGCGCAGGGCTGACCGGCGCCGAGCGGGCCACCCAGGCATGCTCCCGAGGGACATAGAGGCAAGAGGGCCTGGTGGTATCGAAGGGAATGGCGCCCATGATCACCGGCTCGGCGATGCCGGCCTGGCGGGCACGGGCGAAGGCCTCTTCCACGGCGTGCAGGAACAGGCTGTCCCGGTGCGCGCCGCCGCTGGCCGGTGTCTCGACCCGGGCGCAGATGCCCTGTCCCTGCAGGACGCGATCACCCGACTGGAACAGGAACGCGGCCTGTTCCCGACGATCGGCAGCTACCTGCTCGACCCTCTCAGCCCTCTTGCTCGTCATTTCGATGAACCTCTACACGAATGATAATTCTTATCAATAATCGGAAGCTAACTTTTGTCTGACGAAAAGTCAATTCGTTAGGGACCAAACGATTTTCTCGATGGGCATGCAAGCCCTTGATATAGCTCGTTTATTGCCATCCGGCGATGACTACATAAGCTAGATCCAGTCCGATAGCGGCTGCCCTCTCGGTACCTGATCACTGGAATGGCTTGCCGGCTCCGGGTGCTTCTTTGAAAATGAGAGTGATTATCTTACAACTGGAAGGCGTTCATGTTCAGCTTGTCGTCATTGTTTCGCATTCTCACCACCCTGGCTGTCGCCACCCTGGCGCTGGGTGGTACCACTCAGGCGGCGGACTGGCCGCGAGAGATCAGCGCCGATGGCAGCCAGGTGACCCTGCCCGCCAAGCCACAGCGCATCGTCTCCACCAGCGTCACCCTTACCGGTTCCCTGCTGGCCATCGGCGCCCCAGTGGTAGCCAGTGGCGCCACCTCGCCCAACAACAGATTCGCCGATGACCAGGGCTTCCTCCGCCAATGGGGCGAGGTCGCCAAGGAGCGCGACGTGAAGCGGCTGTACATCGGCGAAGCCAATGCCGAGGCAGTGGCCGCCGAGGCCCCTGATCTGATTCTGGTCAGCGCCGCCGGCAACGACTCGGCCCTGCGTCTGGTCGATCAACTCAAGGCCATCGCTCCGGTGCTGGTGGTGGGTTACGACAATCGCAGCTGGCAACAGGTGGTGGAGCTGCTGGGCCAGGCTACCGGTCGCGAGGACGCCGCCGCCAAGGTGGTCAACGACTTCGCCGGGCGCGTCACCGACCTCAAGGCGCGCCTGCAACTGCCGCCGCAACCGGTATCCGCCTTCGTCTACAGCCCGGCGACGCGGCAGGCCAATCTCTGGACCGCCGCCTCCTCCCAGGGTCAGTTGCTGGAAAGCCTGGGCTTCAAACTCGCCGCGCTGCCAGTCGGTCTCGCCACGGGCCACAGCCAGGGTCAGCGCCATGACATCCTGCAGCTGGCCGGCGAGAACGTCGCCACCGGTCTCAACGGCCAGACCTTCCTGCTGTTCGCTGCGGACGCCAAGGAGGCCGAGGCGGTGCGCAGCAATCCGCTGCTGGCACACCTGCCGGCGGTCAAGGAGAACCGCGTGGAGGCGCTGGGCGCCGAGACCTTCCGCCTCGATCCCTACAGCGCCAACCTGCTGCTGGATCGACTGGAAAAGCGCTACGCCAAGCCCTGAACCGGGCAATCGCGGAAAACGCTACGCCAAACCTTTAGCTATCCGTAGGGTGGACAACGGCGCAGCCTTGTCCACCACTCCCTGCCGTGAACCCCAGTGGAAAACGCTGTGCGGTTTTCCACGCTACGCCAGGCGCACCGGAGCGGATCAGGCGCCGAGGCTTTCAGCTCGACGCAGACCGCTGGCCAGCGCCCAGCACAGGGCAGCCACCAGCATGGCGACCAGACCGAAGACGAACGCTGCCTGCGCCGGCAACATCAGGCTGGCCAGGCCGCCGAACAGCGCCGCGCCGATGGCCTCGCCACCAATATTTTGTGCCGTCCACAGGGCATTGATCCGCCCCAGCAGGCGATCCGGGGTCAGGCGCTGGATCAGCGCGTACTGCACCAGCGAATTGAGGGCGCCCAGGTAGCCGAACAGCACCAGGCACAGCGCGGATAGCCAGAAGCCAGGTAACAGCGCGAAGACCGCTACCGCCAGAAAGGTGGCCACCGCACTCATCAGCAGGGTACGCCCAGGGCGTGGCGCCTGGTTCAGTCGACCACTGGTGAGGGCGCCGAGGGCAGCACCCAGGGGGGCGGCGGCATAGAGCCAGCCCAGGTGACCGGTATCCAGCCCCCAGCTCTCCCCCAGCGCGGGATAGAGCACCCGCACCGCATTGGCCATGGTCACCAGGGCGCCGACCAGGGCCACGGCACCCAGCAGCCGGTTCTCGAACAGAAAGGCAATGCCGCCACCCAGGGCCTGCCAGGGCGATTCGCGCGGCTGCTCCGGCGGCGGCAGCGGCGGTAGGCGCAGCAGCACCAGCAGGGTGATCAGGGTACCGAAGGCCGTCAGCCCGTAATTCCAGACGACACCGCTCTGGGCGATCAGCAGCGTCCCCAGTGGCGGCGCGATGATGGCGGCCACCCGCACGCTGAGCATGTTCAAGGCGCCGGCCTGCACCATGGATTCCCGGCCGACCAGGATCGGTGTCACCGCCAGCAGCGCGGTGACGCCCAGGGCGCCGAAGAAGCCATCCCACAGCGCCAGCAGGTAGATGGCCGTCAACGATGGCTCGGGCAGGCTGGCGTTGATGGCCAGGCCGATGAAGCCCAGGCCGCAAATGGAGCGGGCGGCGAGGATCAGCCGGCGCCGCTCCAGGCGGTCGGCCAGCACCCCGCCGGTGAGCAGGCCAACGAACATGCCGATGCCGGCCATGCTCAGTGCCAGGCCTACCTTGAGCGGCGAGTCGGTCAGGGCCTGGACCTGGATGGGCACCGCCACGGCGAGCAGCCCGAGAGAGAGTACGGACACCAGACGGGCGATGAACAGGGTACGAAAGGCGGCGTGGGACCTGAGCAGGCCGAAGTCGAGCAGAAAGGACGTCTTGGACATGAATCACCGGAAAAACACAGGGGACGCTATCGAGCCGCCGAGGCAAGGCTGTTAGCATGTAATACAGACTATCATGTGTTAATACGCCTTGTTCTCATCCACTCCCTCTCCTGCCTGCCGTCGCGGATGATCATGCGCCGCTTCCTTATCCTCGGCTGTGCGGGTCTGTCGCTGCTCCTGGTGATGGCCGCGAGCCTGGCGCTCGGCTCCACCGCCATACCGCTGGCCGACGTCTGGCAGGCGCTGGGCCACGGCTGCAGCGATCCCGCCTGCCTCATCGTGCGCGAGGCGCGCCTGCCGCGAACGCTTGCCGGCCTGCTCGCCGGCGCGGCGCTGGGCGTGGCCGGCACCCTGATGCAGGCGCTGACGCGCAACCCGCTGGCCGACCCGGGCATCCTCGGCGTCAATGCCGGTGCCAGTTTCGCCGTGGTGCTGGGCATCGCCCTGTTCGGCGCCAGCGGTCCCGAGCATTACCTGGGCTATGCCTTCGGCGGCGCCCTGCTCGCCAGCCTGGTGGTTCTGCTGGCCGGCATCGCCGGTGGCGGCGGCTTCAACCCCATGCGCCTGGTGCTGGTGGGGGTGGCTCTAGGGGCCATGCTCGAAGGCGTCAGCTCCGGTATCGCCCTGCTCGATCCTCTGGTGTACGACCAACTGAGATTCTGGCAATTCGGCTCCCTGGACGTGCGCCAGTTCGAGCTGCTGCGCAGTGCCAGCCTGCCGGTACTGGGGGGGGTGGCTATCGCCCTGCTGCTGGCTCCGGCACTGAATGCCCTGAGTTTGGGCACCGATCTGGCCGTAGCCCTCGGCACCCGGGTCCGCCAGACCCAACTGCTCGGCCTGCTGGCCATCACCCTGCTCTGCGGCGCGGCAGCCGCGGCAGTGGGTCCCATCGCCTTCGTTGGCCTGATGGTGCCGCATCTGGGCCGCTGGGCCATCGGCGAAGACCATCGCTGGCTGCTGCCCTTCGTCCTGCTATTCACCCCCAGCCTGCTGCTGACCGCCGACATCGTCGGTCGCCTGCTGGTGACCAATGAGCTGCGCGTCTCGGTGGTGACCGCCTTCCTCGGCGCACCGCTGCTGATCTGGCTGGCGCGCCGCCAGCGCCAGGGAGGTCGAACATGAACCGCCCTGATCGCCTGCGCCTGCCCGGGGTGCTGCTCGCCCTATTTGGCGGCGCCCTGCTGCTGGCGACGTTCGCCCTGGGCAGCGGCAGCCTGACCCTGAGTCCTTCCCAGGTACTGGCCGCCTTGTTCGGCGAGGCTCCGCGCGGCATCGAGCTGGTGGTCACCCAGTGGCGCCTGCCGCGGGTGGCCCTGGCGCTGCTGATCGGCGCCGCCCTGGGCCTGAGCGGCGCGCTGTTCCAGTCGCTGCTGCGCAATCCCCTGGGCAGCCCGGACATCATGGGCTTCAACACCGGCGCCTACAGCGGGGTGCTGGTCGCGCTGGTGCTGTTCCAGGCCAGCATCCTCTGGAGCACCACCGCCGCCCTGATCGGCGGCCTGGCCAGCGCCGCCCTGGTCTATGCCCTCACCTGGCGCGGCAGCGGCGTGGATACCCTGAGACTCATCATCGTCGGCATCGGCGTGCGCGCCTTGCTGATGGCGCTCAACACCTGGCTGATCGTGCATGCCTCCCTGGAAGCCGCCTTCAGCGCGGGCCTGTGGAGCGCCGGCTCACTCAACGGGGTGACCTGGGCCAAGGCCTGGCCGGCGGTGATCTTCATCCTGCTGGCGGGTGCGGCCAGCCTGGCGCTGAGTCGGCGGCTGTTCCTGCTGGAGATGGGCGACGACACCGCCTGCGCCCTGGGCGTCCCGGTGGAGCGCACCCGGCTGTCGCTGCTGGGCCTCGGCGTGGTGCTCACCGCCGCCGGTACCGCGGTGGCCGGGCCGATCTCCTTCATCGCCCTGGCCGCACCCCAGATCGCCCGCCGCCTGACCGGTACCCAGCGCCTGGCGCTTCCCGCCGCCGCCCTCACCGGCGCGGTCCTGTTGCTGGGCGCGGACCTCATCGCCCAGCGCCTGTTCCTGCCCTATGTCCTGCCGGTGGGCCTGGTCACGGTGAGCCTGGGTGGGCTCTACCTGATCGGCCTGCTCATCTGGGAGTCCCGCCGCTCATGAACGACGCCCCTTGCTCGCGCCTGCACGCCGAGCGCCTGACCCTGGGCTATGGCCGCAAGCTGATCGCCGAAGACCTCTCACTGACCATTCCCGATGGCGAACTGACGGTCATCATCGGTCCCAACGGCTGCGGCAAGTCGACCCTGCTGCGCACCTTGAGCCGGCTACTGGCGCCCAGCCAGGGCCAGGTCTGGCTGGACGGCCAGGCGATCCAGAGCTATCGCACCAAGGAGGTCGCGCGCCGCCTGGGCCTTCTGCCACAGAGCTCCCAGGCGCCGGGGGACATCTCGGTGCGCGACCTGGTAGCCCGCGGACGCTATCCGCACCAGACACTGTTCGGTGGCGTGCGCGCCGACGACGAGCGCGCGGTGACCCACGCCATGCAGGCCACCGGCGTCTTCGAACTGGCCGACCGGGCGGTGGACACCCTGTCCGGTGGCCAGCGCCAGCGGGTATGGATCGCCATGGCCCTGGCCCAGGAGACCCCGCTGCTGCTGCTCGACGAGCCCACCACCTGGCTCGACATCACCCACCAGATCGACCTCTTGGAGTTGCTGGAAGACCTCAACCGCCAGCAGGGCCATACCCTGGTGATGGTGCTGCACGACCTCAACCACGCCTGTCGCTACGCCACCCACCTGGTGGCCATGCGCGACGGCAAGGTACTGGCCACCGGCCGCCCGCGCGACGTGGTCACCCCCGAATTGATCAAGGCGGTCTATGACCTGGACTGCCTGATCATCGACGACCCGGTGGCCGGGACGCCCATGGTGGTGCCCCTGGCGCGGCGTTCGGCCAGCTAGAGCCCTTTCAGCGCCCGATTGAGCACCGGACCGATCTGCGCCAGCTGGGCCGGGGCGATGATGTCGACGTGGGCGCAGTCCACCTCGTGGGCCTGCAGGCGGGTGATCCAGGGCGCCCAGGTAGCCTTGACGTCCATTCCCACCGGCAGGGTGCGCCGGGCGACGAACATCAGCGCCTCGCCGTCGAAGCAAGCGCTGTGCGCCGTGGCCAGCAGGCGTACCGAGTCGGCGTAGTTGCCTTCGATGGTGGCGAACAACTCGGCCCCCTCGCCCAGCGCCGGGTCGGCGAGGCCCTGCTGGGCGGCGAGGAAGGCCTCGCGCTCGCGGTTCACCTCGGCCAGCACCTCCGGGTCCAGCTCGCGCTGGCCCTCGCGCTCCTGCCAGTTCTGGGTTTCCGGCGGATAGGTGTCGAGCAGGCCCAGGAAGGCGACCTCCTCTCCGGCCGCCTGCAACCGCGCCGCCAGCCCCTGGGCCAGGGTGCCGCCCAGGGAGTAGCCGAGCAGATGATAAGGCCCCTGCGGCTGCACCTCGCGCAGGGTGTCCAGATGGCGCTGGATGACGGCGTCCAGATCGGCGCCCTGGACCAGGGCGCCGTCCGGACGCGGCGACTGGATGCCGAGCAGCGACCAGCGCGGATCCAGATGCCGTTGCAGCACGCTGAATTGCCAGGCGAAGCCCGAGGCCGGATGGAAGCAGAACAAGGTGGGGCCGTCGCCCGGGCGCAGCGGCAGCAGGGTCTCGAAGCCGGCGCGGGTCTCGCGGGCAGCGTCCTGCTCCAGCTGCCTTGCCAGGCGGGCGACGCTGGAGGCCACCATGATCTGGCCGATGGACACCGGTTGCGCCAGGCGTCGCCGCAGGTTGGCCGCCAGGGTCATGGCCAGCAAAGAATGGCCACCAAGGGCGAAGAAGTCGTCATCCGCGCCCACGATGGCGCAACCGAGCACCTCGGAGAAGGCCGCCGCCAGCTCGCTTTCCAACCCCGGCGCCAGCGGTCGACTCGCGGCCCTGGCCGCGCCCTGGGGCGCCGGTAGCGCCTTGCGATCCAGCTTGCCGGTGGCACCCAGGGGAAATTCCTCCAGCTCCACCAGGGCCACGGGCACCAGATGTGGCGGCAGCTGATCCGCGAGGCGGGCGCGCAGGCGCTCCAGGTCCAGCACCGCACCCGGCTGGGCGAGCAGATAGCCCACCAGTTGGCGGGCATCGCCCCCGGCGCCATTGGCCGCCTCGCCCAGCACCCGGGCATGGGTGACGGCCTGGGCGACGCCTGGCAGCGCGAGCAGGGCATGATCGATTTCCGCCAGTTCGATGCGCTGGCCACGGATCTTGACCTGGTCATCGCTACGGCCCAGGTAGTCGACCACGCCTTCGGGCAGCCAGCGGGCGACGTCGCCGGTGCGATAGAGGCGCTCGCCCTGTCCATCGGGCGCGGCGATGAAGCGTGCGGCGGTCAGGTCCGGGCGCCCCAGGTAGCCATCGGCGAGCTGCACCCCGCTCAGATAGAGCTCCCCCGCCACACCTGGCGGTACTGGCCGCAGGCGTTCATCGAGGATGTGCAGCCCGGTGTTCCACACCGGCTTGCCGATGGGCACGCTGCTGCCGGTGACGGCCGCCAGGGCAGCACCATGGGCCGGATGGTAGGAAACGTCCACCGCCGCCTCGGTGGGGCCATAGAGATTGTGCAGGGGCGCGCCGACCCGGCGCTCCCAGGTGCGGGCCAGCTCGGTGGGCAGGGCCTCGCCGCTGCAGAAGACGTGGCGCAGGCTGGCGCACCGGGCGGCGGCCGCGGGCTCGTCCAGGGCGGCGACGAAGGCCGCCAGCATCGAGGGCACGAAGTGCACCGTGGTCACCTGCTCCCGGGCGAACAGCTCCTGCAGCGCCTCGGGATCGCGGTGGGCCTCGGGCGGGGCCAGGTACAGGCGAGCCCCCACCAAGAGCGGCCAGAAGAACTCCCAGACCGAGACATCGAAGCTGCTTGGCGTCTTCTGCAAGACGGTGTCGCCAGCGCCGATCGGATAGCTGTCCTGCATCCACAGCAGGCGATTGACGATGGCGGCATGACCTACCACCACGCCCTTGGGCCGGCCCGTGGAACCGGAGGTGTAGAGCACATAGGCCGGATCGATGGGCCGCGGCCCCTCGAACACCGGATCTCGATCCAGCACCGCCTGGGGCGCATCGAGGATCAGCACCTGGCCCTCGCTCAGCACCGGGAAGCGCCCGCGCTGGCTGGCATCGGTCACCAGCACCCGTGGTCTGGCGTCGTCGAGCATCAGTTGCAGGCGCTCGTCAGGATAGCCGCTATCGAGTGGCAAATAGGCGGCGCCCAGTTCGACGGTGGCCAGCAGCGCCAGGGACAGGAACACCGAGCGCGGCAGCGCCACCGCGACGATGTCGCCCCGCCCTACCCCGGCCGCGCTCAGGCGCTGGGCCAGGGCCAGCACCTGCTGGCGGGTCTCGGCATAGCTGAAGGCATACTGCAGATCGGCCAACGCCGGTGCCAGGGGGGTTCGCGCGGCCTGGTCGGCCAGCAGGGTCGCCAGGGTGGCCACTGGCAGCGGGCGTTCGGTGGCGTTGATTTCGGCCAGCCAACTGCGGTCCATCGGCGCCAGCAGGTCGGCATCGCCCAGAGGGAGCCCGGGCTGCCCGGCGAATTGCTCCGCCAGCAGCCCGAAGCGGTCGGCGTGGCCCTGCAGTAGGTCGGCGGCGTAGCGCTCGGCGTTGCCGAGCAGCTTGATGTCCAGGGCGCCGCTGGCCTCCAGGTAGAGGGCGATCTCCAGGTCGCGCACCGGCCCCGAGGCCAGTTCGTGGGTGATGCCCGGCACCCCGGCGAAATCCAGGGCGAAATCGAACAGCTTGAGGTTGATGACCGGCCCGGTCAGGGGCTCGGCATCGCCCGGCCGGCCGAGATCGCGGGCGATCTGCTCGGCGTCGTAGCGCTGGTGACGACGTACCTTCTTGAGCTCGGCGGCCAGCACCGCGGCCAGCTCCGGCAGCGTCTGGCCGGTAGTCGTGCGCACGCCCAGGGGCAGAACGTTGAGCGTCGCCCCACCCGACTTGAGCGCCACCGAGCCCATGCGCCGCATGAAAATGAAACCGGCGCTGAAGGCCGGCTGGCCACTGAGGCGGGCGAACCAGGTCGCAGCAAGGGCCACGGCTAGATCGGCCGGCGTCACCCCCCGGGCCTTGCCCTGCTCGGCCAGCTTCGCGAATACCTCGGCAGCTACGCGGGCACGGGCTTCCACCACCCGCGGCGTCGGCACCTGCCCGGCCAGCCCCCCGGGCGCCAGGGACGCGGCCGGCGGCAGCGCAGCCCCCCGCTCGCGCCAGAAGGCTTCGTCGCGCTCGCGGACGGCCGACTGCTGATAGTCCTGATATTCCCGCACCACCTCGGCAAAGGAGACGAAGGGCGAGGCCTCGGCCGTCTCACCGCGCACCGCGGCGCTGTACAGGGCGGCCACCCGCTTGGCCAGGGCGGCGAAGCCATAGCCATCGATCAGCAGGTGGTGATAGCGCTGGTACCAGAACAGGTGATCGTCACCCAGCTGGTAAATCCGATTGAGCCACAGGGGACCGCCGCTGGTGGCCCTCAGGTCGCCATCGAGATCGGCGCGAATGGATGCCCGCGCCGTACCTTCCGGATCGGCTGCCCCGCGCAGGTCCAGCCACTCGGGTGTGGGGATCGCCGCGTCGGTATCTATCCACTGCACCAGCTCGCCCTCGCGTTCAGCGAAGTTGAGCCGCAGGCTGTCCAGCTCGCCCAGGCCCTGGACGATGGCCGCCACCAACGCCTCGGCCTTGAGCGGACCGCGCAGTTCGACCAGATGGGCCACGGCGAAGGCATTGGCATGGGGCGACAGCTGATCGGCCAGCCAGATGCCGGGTTGGGCGGCGACCAGGGGCAGTTCGGAAAAGGCGCAAGAGGGCGTAGAGGACACAGGAACTCCAGTCAGGAAAGCAGAGAGGCGGCCGGGCGGATATCGCGCCAGTGGCTGGCCAGCCAATCGTCACAAGCCGCGCGCAGCGCGGGCCCGAACACCGGCTCCCAGCCGGCGGGAACGGTCATGGCCTCCGGCCAGAGGCTGCACTGGCCCCGGGCATTGCGCAGAATCAGCAGCACCTGCGCGGGATCGTCGAAGGGATTGAGAGCGTCCATCGGACCTCCTGGCAGTAGGGATTAGCGGTGGGCGTCGGCGGCGACCAGGGGTTGCCAGAGCCGGACCAGGCCATCGAGCAGGCCCCCGCGCCACCAGAGGGCATCATGGCCCCCATCGATCTCGCGATAGTCGAGGTCATGACCCTGCTCGCGCAGGCGCTCGACCAAGGCGCGGGAAGCTTCGAGGATGGTCGGTTCGCGCAGTCCCGCCTCGATGAACAGCCGCAAGGAATGCCTGCTCCCCTGCCCGCTTTCCAGCGCCTCGAACAGCCGTCCCGGCGCGCCGCGCTGCGGCCACCAGAAGGAGCCGGACTGGCTCAGGGCGCAACCGAAGCGCTCCGGCCAGTGCAGCGCCGCATAGAGCGCGGCCAATCCGCCAAAACTTTGCCCGGCGACGACAGTGGAGGACGCTGACTGGGCATGGGGCGCCCAGTCGCGCACCTGAGGCAGCAACTCTTCATGGACCGCCTGCCAGAACGCGGGATTGCAGGGCAGCTCGCTGCCGCGTAGGGCACGGTCACTGTTGTCGATCAGCAAATAAACCGCCTCCGGGAGCTGACCGGCATCGGTGAGCTGCTGCAGCGGCGTACCTATGGGCATTGCCTCCGCCCAGAACTGACCATCCAGCAGGATGGCCAGCGGTCGCTCCATAGGGGTGGTATTACCGGTCGTGAAGACCCAGACCGGGCGACTGTTACCCAACTGGATGCTGTCCCACTGATACTGCTGCATTCTTGACGGGGCAGCCGGAGACAGACTGCGGTCATCGAAGGACGCCCAGGCTGGCTGCGCTGGTGCGCCTGGCAGATGCACGCCAGATACCGCCAGTCCTCGGCCACCCTGCCAGGCGCGGCGGGGATTGAGCCGGTCGGCCTGGGCCAGGGGAAAGACGCTGCGCCACCACAGGCGGATACCCTGGAGGTCAGGTTGGGACTCGTCTTCGAAAGCGGCCGGCTCCCCGGTAGGGATGAGGCAGTAGCTGCCGCGCCAGCCTCCGTCCAGCTCGGTCTCCCAGGCCCAGACATCGGTGCCCGGCAAGCGAATGAGGCTCTGCGGCAAGCCCGGCTGGTGATGGTCGGTGACGCCGGTAATGTTGAGCCAGACCCGCTGGGTATTGGAGTGCTCGGCCGTGCCCTGGGGATCACGCCAGAGAAAGGTCAGGCGATAGCGCCTGCCGTCGACGGGTTCGATCAACGGCGTGCCGCGACAGGCCACGGCGTGCCACCAGGGTTCGCTGCCCAGGTCGTCACGTTGGAGAAGAGAGTCTTTCATTGCGTCAGGGTACATCGTCGGAGAATTCGTTATGGCCCGGCGCGCGCCGTCTTACGGCGGCGTCGCGACCCGAGCGTGGCCCGGGTCAGCCAAGGGCTTAGAAGTCGTAACGCGCCCCGACCATCACGCTGCGCGAGGGGCCCTGGAAGTTGAAGGTGGAGACCGAACCTACGCGCGACCAGTATTCCTTGTCGAGGAGGTTGTTCACGTCCAGGGTCGCGGTGAGCTGCTTGGTGACCGGATAGGAGAACTTGGCATCCACCGTGGCATAGCCGGGGGCGGAGACCGTTACGTTGTTGACGGTCTGAGAGAAATCGCTCATGGCGGTCACCCCACCCCCAATGCTCAGCCCCGTCAGCAGCCCGCCCGCCAGGGTGTACTTGGTCCACAGCGAGGCCATGTGCTTGGGCATGGCTTCGAACAGGGTGTTGCCGTCGCCGCTGAGGTTCTGGGTATCCATGTAGGTGTAGCCGGCAAGCATCTCCCACTGCTCGGTGAGCTTGCCGCTGATCTCGATCTCAGCGCCCTTCACCCGAGTCTTGCCGGAGGCCTCAGAATAGGTAGTGATGGGTATGTTGTTAGCATCGAAAGGGCGAGTTACCCGATTTTCATCGGTAAGTTGGAAGATCGACAGCCGTGCGTTCATGTCGCCGTTGAAATAGCTGCCCTTTATCCCGACCTCGTACTGGTCGCCCTCGCGCGGATCCAGCGCTTTGTTTTGGGCGTCTAGCGCGCTTTGCGGCTTATAGACCTTGGAATAGCTGGCATAGAGGGAATGGTAGTCGTCCAAGTCGTAGACGGTGCCCAGATAGGGTGTAACGAAGCCACTGTGCTTCTGGCTCTCCCCCGCCTCGGCGCCGCTGGCCAGGGTGGTGGTATAAGCCTCGCCCTTGTACCAGGAGACGCGCGCACCGCCGATCAGCGCCAGGCGCTCGATGGGGCGGAAGGTGACCTTGGAATAAAGGCCGAACTCACGATCCTCGCCACTGAAATCGGTCTGATAGGCACGGGCCGGCTTGGCGAAGCGGGTCGGCGAATAGCTGTTCACATTGACCGTACCCAGGACGCTGTTGCCGTTCTGGTAGTCGGTGTCGTAGTGCTTGTAGTCCGTCCCGACGACGAATTCGCTGACCTGCCCCAGCGCCTCGAACGGCTGGCTGTAGCTGGCGTCGAGGGAGTAGGCATCCTGCTCGAAGTCCCGGGTACTGGCGCGAATGCTCGTGTTGCCGTTGGCCTGCACCGCCCCGCCGGTGAAGGCATAGAGATAATCCGCCTCCCGATGCGAGGCCCGGGCGGCGATGCGCCCATAGCCGCCGTTATCGAACCTGTGGGTCAGCTCGAAGATGCCGTCGGTGGTCTTGCCATCGAAGTAGTTCCAATCCGCCCCGAGGAAGCGCGACTGGCTGAAGTCCAGCAGATTGCCCTGGGCGTCGGTGGGATAGCCATTGTGCGGGGTGAGGTTCTTGACCTGATGGATCAGACCGAAGGAAAGCTGGGTGGCGTCCGACAGATCGATGTCCAGGTCGCCGTAGTAGCTCTGGTCGGTATTGGCGTTGTAGTCCACCTCGCCATTGCTGTCGGCACGCGAGGCGACGAAACGACCGCGAACGTTCTTGCTCGCGGTGAGCGGGCCGGCCAGGTCGATTTCCTGGTAGTTGGTGTCCCAGGAGCCGTAGCGCCCGGTGATATGGCCCTGAAAATCCTCGGTGCCGCGCTTGCGCACCATGTTGACGATACCGCCCAGCTCGCTGGTGCTGTTGAACAGCCCCGAGGGGCCACGCATGATCTCGACCCGGTCGAAGGGCGACAGGATGGGCACGGTGCCGAAGATGCTGGTCATGGGCGCCGGCAGCCCGTCGACGTTGTATTCGTCGTATTCGTAACCACGCGAATAGATGGAGGAACGCCCGCTGTCGTTGGTGAGCACCCGCAGCCCGGCGGTGGACTTGGCCAGCTCGTCCAGGGTGTTGAAGTTGCGATCCTTGATGTACTCGCTGGTGTAGGAGGTGATCGACTGGGGAATGTCGCGCAGTGCCGCCGGCGTCTTGGTGCCCACGGTCGCCGAATCCACGGTATAGCCACCGGTCTGCTCCGAGGGCGCCATGTCATAGAGGCGATTGCCTTCGATGGTCAGGGTGTCCAGCTCCGTGGCGCTCTGCTCCGCGACCGAGGCGGCGAGCACCGTCAGGGGAAAGGGAATCAGGGCGCCGATCAGGAGTAGCTGACGAAGCGCTCCACGTGGTTGGCGGACGGGCTGGCAGAGGGTTCCTTGGGTGTTCATGGTGATCCTTGTGACCGTGGCGTTGCAGCCGACGCCGTGCACTTGAAGGCTGCTCTTCGCGGCATCGCGCGAGGGCCAGCACTTTAAATGATAAAAACTCTCATTATCAAATGTTACGTTAAGCAATAGTCGTTTGCATCGCAGCGCACAGGCAGCCGTGATCCGCGCCCAGAGGCCGGGGCGGAATCAGGAAGAAGACTAGGAACGTATCGAGCGGACCAGATCGGTCCGGCGGGAAGGGGTCAGGCGACGTCCCGACAGGGCGCGCCGCAGCCGACTGGTGGCGCGTTAGAGACCGGAAACCGCGGGCGTCTTGGCGGCCATCTGGCCAATCACCGGGCTGGGCAGCCGGCAGACGATCTCGCCGATGGCATTCATCCGTGCGAGGCCACCGTCACCCTTGCAGGCGTGGTAGTCGGCAAGGTGTTCGGAAGGCGAATTGCGCAGCCCCTGATCGACCGCGACTACCAGGGCGATGATGCCCAGGCCCAGAGCAACGATTTCGAGCGTGCTGCGGGTACGATACCAATGGATCGGTCGCGAAAGGCTCATGGTGGCTCCAGAAAGGGGACGAGCGTCGGCTGCAGGGCTTCCTACTCTAATCGCCCTGCCATGAATGTAAACAGCCATTACTCGGTGGAGGCCTGAGCGTCGCGGTTCACCTGCTGGCGCTTACACCGGCGCTCGGTGGAGACAAACCCTGCGTCCAATCGCCCTGCCCTATTGGACAAGCCAGAGCGCGGGCTTTCAGACCCGAGCATCCTTGGGTAGAAAGGCGCGATCAAGCTCTGCGCCACGGTCATTCCGCGCCCAGCCGATCTGCCTGGTCGCTATCCAGGAGCTCAGACCGGCAGTCGCCTCTCCTCAGGGATTTTCTTTGGCAGGGGTCTTGATGTAGCCGGGTACCGCGGAATCCGGCGGCGTATGGCGCCCTTCGGTAGCCGCGGCCCCATTGGCCTGGGCGCGATCCTCCGCCGCCTTGGCCTGTTCCTGGGAGGCACGATCGACCTTGCCCTCGGCGGCCTTTTCCTGGGCATGCTGGGCATGCGTCTGGGCGTCCCGGGCATGGTCTTCGGAGGTCTTGTCACAGGCCGCCAGGGTGACGGCGCTGACCAGTACGAGGGACGACAACAGAGCTTTCGACATTGGGTATTCCTGACAATGGAGACTTCTCAGAGACCCGGCCGGGTGCACGTTGGTTTCTGGTCGGCCCTGCCCGCCTTGTGACTTGAGGTGTGCCTCTCAGGTCGAGCCTGCCGCACACCGCTGTCTTGGTGTTCAGCCAAGAACTCCATCCAGGCAATTCGTCTTCCTGCGCAGTAGGCGCACGTCACACCACAGGTGCACCTTTGAGACGAAGGTGTCCCCTACTGCCACCGCCATCGGCTCCACGCCAAAGGTCAGGAAACCCGCCCGCTCATACAGCGCCTGGGCAGCCTGATTACCCTCGGTCACCGTCAGCTGAACGACCTTGAGCGTGGCAATATCCTTCGCATACGTCAGCAGCTCGGCCAGCAAGGCTCCGCCTATTCCCAGCCGTCCATGCCGATCAGGTACGTACAGACCGAACAGCGTCGCCTTGTGCCGCACCTTCTCCCGCGTTTCGAGCCGGAGCCCGGCCACGCCCAGCAAGGTCTTTCCTTCCGTCGCTCCCCAGATCAGCTCCCGCACCTGATCGCCGACCTGCAGCCGACGCTCCCACCAATCGAGTGGCAGCCCTTCTCGTTCCTGCACGCTGGACGTAAAGGCCTCCGGGTACCTGGCGTAGGCTTCCAGCATCAGTTGCCTATAGGCCGGCGCGAATTCAGGTCCCAGACGGTGAATCTTTGCGTTCTGTATCACGGGCGAGGTTTCCCTTGGTGTTTACCCAATACCTGACTCTGGCCCAACTACGCGGCCGCTACAGTAGTGCAACCGCGATATCAGCTTGTGAGCACACTAGCAGTAGATTTGCCGATGTGATCGCTCAGGTGTCAATCCAACTTAGAGGTCAGTAGTGGCTCCGCTGGCTCGTTAGTCCTCTACCGCACCCGATACCGGCGTCGATTGTCGTGGCTGAAGCCTCTCGGCTCGCGAAAACATCGGCACTGTCGCCAGCGCGCAGCTGGCTGCGGCAAGCCACACCCCGCACCAGGAGGCCTGGCTCAGCAGCACTGAAACGGTGACAGGTGTGAGAAACAGTGCCACGAATACCGCAGTGTTACCCATGGCCAGGGCTGTACCAGCGCGGCTGGCGCCGGCCAGGCTTGCCAATTCGGTGTATGCGACCCCGTGCCAGACAGAGACACAGATACCCGCCGCCACCATCACCAGAATGATGAGCGCCATCGCATAGGCGGAGGTATTCAATCCGCTTGCGTTGATAGCGCTCACAGTCAGGCCAAGGGTTAGGAAGCTCAAAGCGCTTAGCCATGCACACATCGTCAAATAGGAAAGACGGTTCCTGTGCCTGTCTGTCCAGCGTCCGCTCCAGATACGACCGATGATCGCGCCCACCTGGATGATCGCCAGCACGGCCGAAACCACGGCAATGTCGACCGGACCAACGTCATGAAAGAACACTGCGGCGTAAGTCAGAATGGTGAACTGCGGGACGCAGAGCAGGCTGATAGCCAGGACCATCCGCCAGACCCCGGGGTCTCGTAACGGGCTAGGGTCCGGCCCGCTGGTCATGGGAAACGCGGCGAGTCCTGACTCAAGCAACCAGGCCCAGGCAAACAATCCTGCCAGTACACAGCCTGTAGCGGCCACGGCGAACACCTGGACAAAGCCGTAAGCATGGGCCAACCAGGGTAAGACGATGGCTCCCAAGGCATAGCCACCTGGCACCGCAGTCTGGCGAATGCTCATGGCGAACCCCCGTTCACGCTCGCTGAACCAGACCATGATTGCCCGGCCACTAGCCCCGTTGACGCTGCTGCCTAGCAAGCCCACTGCAAATAAACCCATCGCCAGCACCAAGGCGGTAGGTACCAGAGCGCTCAACAGAGCTAGCCCGATCAAGGCCATGGCTGAACTAAACAACCCTGTCAGCAGTATTCGACGGTCGCCCCAGCGATCGGTGAGTAGGCCCCATGGAATCTCACTGACCGCAATACCCAGTCCCAATACGCCCAACACCACTCCCAACTGTGCAGTATCCAAGTGATAGGTATCCCGCATGTACACCGCCGCCGCTGGCAGACCGCCTACAACACTGGAGAAGCTGACATTGGCAGCGACTCCCACAGCTAGAACTTTCCAACGATGATTTGGGTTAATCGCCATCAGGTGCTCGCTATTCAAGAAAAGACGAGCATTAGCCTGTCATGAGAGAATTGTTTCGAATATTAGATTGTTTCGGACATACATCCTGAAAAGCAGGACGATCATGCGACCAACAACTTTCGATCTCGAGGCCTTGCGCAGCTTTGTTACCGGTATGGAATCAGGCAGCTTCGCCAAGGCATCGATCCAACTGGCGCGGTCCACCTCGGCTGTTAGTGCGCAGCTGAAAAAGCTCGAAACCCAGGCTGGCTCTCCCCTCTTCAAAAGGGCAGGTCGTAAGCTGGCACTGACTGAGACGGGAGAGGCCCTGCTCAGCTATTCGCGCAGATTGCTCAGCCTGAACGACGAGGCAGTCGCCGCGATCGCCGATCTCAAGCTGAAGGGCTGGGTGCGGCTAGGCCTGCAGGAAGATCTAGGAGACTTCTTGCCGATGGTGCTTGGCCGCTTCGTACGTGCTCATCCGGACGTACGGGTGGAGGCCTGCATAGCGCGCAATGCCGATCTCTTGAGCCGTATGGACAACGGCTCGCTAGACCTGGCCATTGCCTGGGCTGGAACAGGTTGCTCTGGCTACCATGAAACGGTGGCAGAGCTCCCTATGCGCTGGATCGGCTCGTCCAATCACCCGTTGTCATGGAAACCAGATGGTCAGCTGTCATTACCGATCATTGCTTTCGAAGTGTCCTGTCCATTCTTCGCTAAGGCTGTCGAAGCCTTGGATCGCGTTGGCCTGCCATGGCATCAGTCGTTCACGAGCTCTAGCCTCAGCGGTCTCGTAGCCGCTACCGAGGCAGGGCTGGGTTACAGCATTCGTACTAGCCTGGGCATGCAGCGAGGCACCGAGCTATTACCTGTAGGCGCCAGAGGTCTGCCACCGCTCCCCTCGATTGCCTTGACGCTGCACCGCCGCAGTCACGTTTCCGAGCCACTTATCGAGCGACTGTCAGCCATATTGCTGCAGGCCATTCGTGGCAAATTAGCCGAGTAATAAAACAAGCCAAGTAAAATCAAAGAGGTGCAATGCCTGGGACGAGGCCCTTTCCCTCCAACGAAAACCGGTGATTCCACTCGTCAAAAGCCGCCAGGCTCTCCAACTCAACCGCCGGTCATTCCGGGTGAATCCTGATGCGGCTGGCAGGTCACTAAGTGCCATTATATTGATACTACAACGTCAGTCGTCAGACGTTGATATCCACCCTGTCAGCAGTCTGGGCCCCCTATGAAAACCTCTCCAGAGCTTGGTCGGCTTGTCGATCAGACGCTTGCCGTGCCCGTGGGGCCCTTTTCCTTCGCGCCGGTGCTGGAGCGCCTGTTTCATCAGGACATCCATGAACAGCGCAGCCGCCATCTCACCCGCTGCCTCCTCATCGGGACCTTGAGCTACAACAGCTTCCTGCTCTGGTGGTGGCTGCTGATGGAAGATGCCCTGCCGTGGGCAGCCGGCCAGATGCTGGGAATAGCCACCCCCTTCACGCTGCTGGTCATCTGCCTGCTGCGGGTGGCCCCCATTCGTTGGCGCGAAGCCCTGGCCCTGCTGCCGTTCTACGTCGGCCTGCTGGTGGTCTACAACCTGGTGATCAACGGCCCGGCCGGCAAGGAAATGAACCAGACGCTGTTCATTTTCACCTGGCCGCTGATGCTCACCTTCGTCAACACCTGCATGAAGAGCGCT
The DNA here is from genome assembly GCF_965111925.1 of Pseudomonas sp. Marseille-Q7302. Taxonomy (NCBI): domain Bacteria; kingdom Pseudomonadati; phylum Pseudomonadota; class Gammaproteobacteria; order Pseudomonadales; family Pseudomonadaceae; genus Pseudomonas; species Pseudomonas sp. Marseille-Q7302. The sequence goes on from NZ_CBCOPK010000001.1 coordinate 3,204,915, forward strand.
CTGCCGCCTGCCCTTGCGTTCAACGGCTTCGCGCTAACAGTCATCTGCATCGCCGTTCACGAGGCCCCCGTGTCGACCATCGTGGGCGGTTTGATGATCACTAATGCCGTCGTGATGGCGTTCTTTTCCCTCCTGGCCAGTTACTGGCTCAATGTCGAGGGTCGTCGCACCTATCTGTACAAGTTGCGCGAAGAAGTCCGCCTGGCTTCCTTGAATTCGGCCAACCAAGACCTGCAGATCCTCTCGGAAACGGACTCGCTCACTGGCCTCGCCAATCGCCGTCAGCTGCGTCCGCTGCTCGAAGCCTTCTGGCAATCGCGCCTGGCAGGTGAGCAAGGCGCCGTGCTCCTGATCGATGTGGATCATTTCAAGCGCTACAACGATCACTATGGTCACCTCGCCGGCGACGAATGCCTACGCACCGTGGCTACCACCCTGGCAGTCGGCCTGGGCACTGGCGACCTGGTTGGCCGGTACGGTGGCGAAGAGTTTGTCGTCATCCTCAGGCACGTCGGTCCGGCCCAGGCACTCGCTGCGGCGGAAACCATCCTGCAGCGCATTCGTGACCTGCAGATTCCGCATCAGGGGCGTCAGGACGACAAGACCTATGTCACCGTCAGCATAGGCATCGCGCGCAGCGGCATCGTCGGCTTGAGTACTGCGGACGATCTGCTGGATTGCGCGGATCGAGCCCTCTACCGCGCCAAACGCGATGGCCGTGATCGGGTGTTCGAAGGTGGGGTCGAGGCCGTCCTGGGTGCGCCTCTGGAGCATGCGGATCTGCTCACGCCGGACGATGTCCGCAAGGGACTCGCCAGTAATGAATTCCTGTTGCACTACCAACCCATCTACCGCGTTCAGCCGCAGCAGGTGATCGGCTACGAGGCGCTGCTGCGCTGGAAGCACCCTACCCTCGGCATGGTATCGCCGGACATCTTCATTCCGCTGGCCGAACAGGGCAACTTCATCATCGCCCTGGGCGAATGGGTGGTGAAGGAGGCCTGCCTGGCAGCCAGCCAGTGGCCGCCTCACCTGAGCGTCTCCATCAATCTTTCACCGTTGCAGTTTGCCGACCCCATGCTGCACGAACGGGTATCCGCGGCGCTCAGGCTCTCCCGTCTCGCCCCCAGTCGGCTGGTCCTGGAAGTCACCGAAGGCGTGGAACTGGTCATCGATACCAAGACCCGCCAATCCTTTGCCCTCCTCCAGCTGCTGGGCATCCGCATGGCCCTGGATGATTTCGGCAGTGGCTATGCCGGGCTGGGCCCCATCCTGGAGCTACCCTTCCAGCTGATCAAGCTTGATCGCCGGATCCTGGCCATCCAGGACGAGGAGCAACGCGGGCAGGTCCTGACCTCGTTGCTGTTATTGGGCAAGGCGATGAAGCTGGAAGTACTTTGCGAAGGCGTGGAAAACGCGGCGCAGCTGGCGCTGCTGCAACAGTTGGGCGTTCGGCTCGCACAGGGCTACCTGCTCGGCAGACCCGAGGCAGATCCCGTTTCCCAGGAAAGATTGCCCCTGGAAATCGAGAATTACTAAGGCACTTGCCTTTCGTTCTAGGCACGTCCCGAAAGCGCTCAGATAGGGCCCGGCTAGAGGCCGGCTAGCCCGTCTAGCACCGCCGTGCAGATAGCGGTACCATAGGTCAGTACGCCCAGCGGTACCCCAACCGCTGCGCCCAGGATCAAGGCGCACCCCAAGACGGCCAAGAGCGGTACCCCGAACACCCGCTGTCCCAGAAAAGAGCCAGAGCCGTTGTCCTCGAGCACGTCGCTCCTGGAGGTATTCGAAGGACTCCCGGTGTCGGCCTTGGCGCGTGAGGATTGAATGCCCTGGCCACGCGAGGGGGTGGCCCTGCCTTCCATCTCGATGAGGCCGGCGATGTCGGCGAGAGTGCCGCTGTTGCGGGTGATCTGCTCATGAGCAGCGCGGAGCGAATCGGGCTTGGCTGTGCGGCCTGCGCCGCGAGGAGGTCTTCGTGAGGCAGTCATACGGATGGAGAATGGCCGAGATAAGACGAGAGTGGCAGAAAGCTTATTAACATTACCTGTATAGCTAGCTAATTGCCATTACCTCTCCAAGACGGGACGCCCAAGCGCCCAAACTGGAGCCATCCAGTTTCATCAGGCGCGATAGGCGCCCTCTTCTTCTGAAGGCCTATTGCCTTTCAGTTGCCCCGCCCTTCTGCGTTCCTTAGGTGCCATACCAAACACGCGTTTGACACACCCTACCTTCATCCGTGGCGAAGCGACCGGCAGCCATCTCCAGGCTATCTATGTTTCTACCGAGCCCAGCCTGTCGCAACCTGCTGCCTGCGCCCTCCACGCTATCGACGCCTGCATCCGGGGGCGTCACCAAGGTTCTGCCGGGGCGCCGTCATTGTTGAAAAGCCGAGTTTTGCACTGCGCTCAATTGATACATCTAGATACATCCGAGTGAAAGCCCTCTAGAAATCCAGTTACGTTGTCTTGGGCGCTACTGGCGAACACAGGTAATACCGCCAACAGCCCTACAGCAGTAACACAGCTACGAAAAGGCATGATTTCGCTCCTTGAAATATTTATCTTGAACAAGGTTTCGTTAAGATTCCTGGGGACTCAGCCTGGGTGTTTCTTGAGTTACGACGAAGGGTTTTCGAAGTCTGTAAACGCCCCACAGAAGCAGTATCCAGACCGGCATTATGAATACCGAAACGCGCACCCCGGGAATCATGAGCATGATCACGATGATCGCTCCCAGGAATGCCAGACAAAGGACATTACCGAGGGGATACCAGAGTGCTTTGAAAAACAGTGTTTCTCCAGCCGACTGCTTTGCCAACCGGAAACGCCAATGCGTCAAAGTAATCATTACCCAGTTGATCAGCAAGGCGGCAACGGCCAATGCCATCATTAGTTCGAAGGCACGGCCGGGCAACAGGTAATTTATAATCAGGCACAGCCCAGTAATGGCGGCAGACGCCTGTACCGCTCGGACCGGTACACCGCGACGATTCACCCTCAGAAACACCTTGGGCGCGCTTCCCTGCTCGGCCATGCCATACAGCATACGACTCATGCAGTACGCGCCACTGTTATATACCGATAAGGCGGCGGTCAGAATCACGAAATTAAGCACATTGGCAGCCGTGTCGCTGCCGATCAGCGAAAATATCTTGACGAACGGACTGGCACCATAAGCATCTTGCGACGCCGTTAGGCTGACCAGCAACTGGTCCCACGGATACAGGGACAAGAGCAGTGTCAAGGAGCCAATGTAGAAGAGCAGGATGCGCCACACGACCTGGTTTACTGCCTTGGGAATTACACGCCTGGGATCATCGGATTCCGCCGCCGTCAGGCCAATCATTTCCATCCCGCCAAAAGCAAACAGGATGAACACCATGGCCATCAGCATTCCGGCCAATCCATGAGGAAAGAAGCCGCCATGCGACCAGAGATTGCTGATTGAGGCCTGGGGCCCACCGGTACCGCTTGCCAGCAGATAGCTGGCAAGAATAATCATGCCGATGATCGCGCCTACCTTGATGATCGAGAGCCAGAACTCGCTTTCACCAAAGACTTTGACGTGTATCAGATTGATGGCGTTCACCAGCAGGAAGAACACGCCAGCACTGACCCAGATAGGAATTTCCGGCCACCAGAACTGTACATACTTGCCCACGGCGGTAAGCTCGGCCATACAAACCAGCGCATACATCGCCCAATAATTCCATCCTGACAAGAACCCGGCGAAGCGTCCCCAATAACGCGCAGCAAAATACCCGAAGGAGCCGGCTACTGGCTCTTGCACCACCATTTCCCCTAGTTGCCGCATAATCAGCAAGGCGATAAATCCGGCAATCCCATAGCCGAGGATCATTGCCGGCCCAGCACTTTTCAAGACACCTGCAGATCCAAGGAAAAGCCCGGTACCAATTGCACCGCCCAAGGCGATCAGTTGGATATGCCGACTACTAAGGCCGCGCTGGAGGCCTAGGTGCTGCTCTTTGTTCATGGTTTTATCCTCAACAAAGTGCGCTCGCAGGCAGAGGTCAACGCTCGCCAGCGAAACGCATTCGCTACGATGCACAGTTAGAAACTGTTCACTTAATTTTTTGGCAGCTAATGAAAAAAATAGCTATGAGGAGGGTATTGGTGTTGGCATGGCATACTCTTTTTTATTATTTTAGATAGTTTATTCTAGCGTACCGCGTCGGAGAGTTTTGGCACGGCGACCAAGGCCGCCGGCCAAACCATCGCTGTTCGAGTTAAAGGGTGGAACGCAAACCCCACAATTCAGGGAAAAGCTCGGTATCCAACATCTTGCGTAGATAGCCCACCCCTTCCGTACCGCCCGAACCACTTTTGAACCCGATAATGCGCTCAACCGTGGTCACGTGGCGGAAGCGCCACTGGCGGAAGGAGTCCTCCAGGTCAATGAGCTTCTCAGCAAGCTGATACAAGTCCCAGTAGGCCTGTGGCCTCTGGTAAACCATTTTCCAAGCGGCCTCGACCGACTCGTCATATGTCGTGGCAGTCCGCGCGACCGTCTCTAACCGCGCAGGATTGATAGGTAATCCTGCGTTAGCGAGTAGCCGAATGGACTCGTCATACAACGAGGGCTCGGACAACGTTTTATTGAGTTGTTCGAGCAGGTCGGGACGGTGTGCATGAGGTTGCAAGAGCGGCACGCTCTTGTTGCCAAGCAAGAATTCAATTTCGCGGTATTGAAATGACTGAAAGCCAGACGACTGACCTAATGACGGGCGGAATGCCACATATTCACTAGGCGTCATCGTCGCCAACACCGCCCAGGCATGCACCATCTGGTCAAAGATCCGGGATACCCGGGTCAGCATCTTGAACGCTGGCGGCAGGTCGTTGTGCATGATCTGTTCACGTGCCGCACGTAGCTCGTGCAGCATCAATTTCATCCACAACTCCGAGGTCTGATGCTGAATGATGAATAACAGCTCGTTATGATCACTGGACAGCGGATGCTGCGCAGTGAGCAGTTGCTTGAGACCTAGATAGTCACCATAGGTCATGTCGTTAGTGAAATCTAACTTCGCGTCATGCCATTGCTGAGTAGTATTAGCATGCGAAAACGGACACTGGCTCATGCGTCGCTCCTCAGGTCACCGAGTTTCGGATCTGATACTGCGGCTCGCGCCACGTTTGATCGTCAAGCACTTCCACAAGCGCTTGAACCGCCGCCGCTACGTCCTGGTATGAGGTATAGAGGGGAGTAAAGCCAAAACGCATTATCCGAGGCTCGCGGTAATCACCGATCACCCCCTTGTCAATCAGCGCCTGAACTACCGCGTACCCTTCCGGATGCTCGAAGCTCACGTGACTACCCCGCTGGGCATGTTCACGGGGCGTGATCAAGGTCAGCGGATGATCCTTGCAGCGTTCTTCCACCAACTGGATAAACAGGTCTGTCAGCGCTAGCGACTTTCGGCGCAGCGACTCCATATCCGTCTTGGCGAAAATATCCAGGCCGCACTCCACCAACGCCAATGACAACAATGGCTGGGTGCCGCACAGATAGCGGCTGATTCCGGCTGCGGGTTCGTAATACGGCTCCATGGCGAATTGCCGCGCATGGCCCCACCATCCGGATAATGGCTGCCATACCTGATCGCATAACGCTGGAGATACCCAGACAAACGCAGGCGAACCTGGACCTCCGTTCAAATACTTGTACGTACAGCCAATTGCATAGTCGGCTTTGGCCGCGGTTACATCAACGGGAACGGCACCTGCCGAATGAGCCAAATCCCAGAGCGCCAAGGCGCCATGACGATGAATTAGCTCAGTGGTCGCTGTCATGTCATACATATGGCCGCTCTTGTAGTTGACGTGCGTAAGCAATACCAGGGCTACGTCATCGCTGAGCTTTCCTTGCAACTCCTCGGGACGTTCGATCAGTTGCAGTTCATATCCCTGCTGCAAAAGATCGGTGAGGCCTTCGATGACATAGAGGTCAGCCGGAAAATTGTGGAGTTCGGAAACGATGACCTTGCGCTTTGGTGAGCGCTGGGCCTGTATTCGCAAACCCGCTGCTACGATCTTGAATAGATTCACGGTGGTGGTGTCGGTAATCACCACTTCATCTCGTCCCGCACCAATCAACTGAGCCAGCTTGTCACCCAGGCGAGTAGAAAGACTACCCCAATGCGCCGTGTTCCAACTGCGGATCAGGCCTTCGCCCCACTCTTTCTCGATCATCTGGGCAGCTCTCGCCAACGAGGCCTTTGGACGTGCCCCCAATGAGTTGCCGTCGAGATAAACGACGCCTTCTGGCAAGACGAACTCGTGGCGTAGCGAGGCCAGTGGATCCGCCAGATCCATTTCTTTCAACTGTTGGTCTATAGACATCTGGTCATCCTTTCAAAGGTCGCAATATGGCGCGCACGGGACTGGCATCTAGATGAGTGAAACGCAGTGGCAAGGCGATCAACTCGTAGTCACCCTCTGGCACCCTATCGAGGACGACACCTTCTAAAATCGCCATATCGGCACGCTTTACCGCACGATGCGCGTCTAGTGTTTTGGAGTCTTGAGGGTCAAGAGACGGTGTATCCACACCGATAAGGCGAACGCCTTTCGCAGCCAACAGCTCGATAGTTGAAGGCGCTATTGCCGTGAAAGCGTCATCCCAGTGATCAAGGGGCGCCTGAGCATAGGTTCGTAGCAGTACACGCTCTGGAGAGTCGTCGAGCTTATCTTCGATATCACCGGGCTTGACCAGGGCGTCGTCGTTCAAACAGTGAATGACTCTGCAGGGCCCCATATAGAAGTGCAGCGAAACCTCACCAATCGCTAATCCATCGGGACTGTAGTGCAGGGGGGCATCGACATGTGCGCCGGTGTGCGGCGACATCGTGATACGACCTACATTGACCGGACAGTGGGAACCATAGGTCCACACGCGCTCCTCATGCAAGGGCGTGTCGCCAGGCCAGGTCGGAGTTTGCATATTCAAAGGTGGACTGATGTCCCACCAGGATTGCTGACGTTTCATTGTTGTATTACTCCCGCTCAGCTCAAATCGAATTTTATCGACGACTCAGCAGAATTTTCTTGCCAATCGCGTTCCAATACCGCCATCCATGCGTGGATAATTCGAAGAACGACTTGAAAAGCGAAGGATCCTGCACCTCATGAAAATGGATAGCACTGACCTAAGAATCCTTTCCTGTCTCATGCAGGACGGACGCATCAGTAACCAGCAGTTGGCGGAACGAGTTTCTCTATCCCCTTCGGCATGCCTGCGTCGGCTACGAGGTCTTGAAACCGAGGGGATAATCGCGGGCTATGGCGTACGCCTTGACGCGGCCAAGCTGGGCATCGAGGTCCAGGCCATGGTCAACGTCAATGTGCGGCAAGACGTTGACGGTTGGCACGCGCGCTTCATCAGTGCCATGCAACAGTGGCCCGAGGTGGTCGAAGCGTTCATCGTCACGGGGGCAAGCAATTACCTATTGCGCGTGAGAGCCCGCAATCTGGCGCATTACACTGACTTCATCGTCAATCGTTTACATGCGACGTCAGGCGTAACGGACATCCGCTCAGACATCATCCTGCAGAGCCTTAAAGCCAAGGACAATCTTTTGGAGCTGATACACCCTACGCACCTCTAGCAGGAATCAGCGCCTTTCAGCCTCCTGGCAAGGTTGGCTAAGCGGACGGCCGCCTTTTGCTCCCCCGTAGATCAGGAACACTGCATGCCCAACGCCATAGTCGCCAGCGATGCTCTCGGCATGGCGCTCTCCAGCAGAAGTGTCGCCCCGCATTCGAATCAGGAAGGCTCGCGGCAGCAGCTCCTGTTTCGTCCGAGCCACCGGCGTTAGCGTGCAGGCTATTACCGAGCAGCTCTGGGTCGCCCAGGTGGCATCTACAAGCCTCCGGCGCGCCGGCTGACGCGTAAACCACATCGCCTACCTGGGTGGGCACTCGGTGTATCAGGTCAAGCGGGGAACCAGGCCCAATGCCCAGTGCGTTATCGCAACGCCGAGCGGCTCGGCAAGCGGTCCGCCTGGGATGACACCATGGTGGTGTACTGAGAAGGCGACAGCGGCGGGGTACTGCAAGCATGACCAGACCTCCCTGGCTCAAACGCCTGCTGGATGCCACCGCCTGACCATTGGCATGCCCTTCGTCTGGCGCTCGGCGAAACAGTGCGACTGGAAGCTACCGTCGACCGGCAACAGGCGTTGAATCAGGAGGTTGGTCCGATCAAATGGCGTTAACTAGGCAACCGCTTAACGGATGACAATAGCCCTTCTTTGGAGAGGCCATTGTCATCCAGGTGTCAACCGTGACAAGCGACTTCCCACAAGTACAGATCAGGTTGAAGCACAGCCATGATCACGCCCTATGCAGGTAGCCATATGGCATTCAGCTACCCTGCTACAGCGTCGGATCAGTCAGCGAGCAATAGCCATCCAACCAGCGCAGCCAGTCATCACGCATGCGGATGTCCTGTTCAGCCGCTTCATAGCAGCCTTCGACTGAATAGCGCGCTTGATCCTTGCGGCTGTGATTAAGTAGGCCCCCTGGATGGCCAGATCGATACCTATACCAATCGCCCCAATGATTGCGACTTCCGACCAAGACAGTGCGGTGAGGTCGAAAGCATGCGGTAGAACAGCACCAAAAAATACGACTGCTTTCGGGTTGCTTAATGTCAAAACGGCACCGGACAGTAAACCGCGGTTAGCTGAGCGCGCGGACACCTCTTTCGATTGCTCTGGATTCTTAGTCCAAAGTTTCCATGCAATGAAAAGGATAAAGGCTACGCCTAGCCACTTGATCGCGATGAACAGCTGCTCGAACTGCAAGGCAAGTGCAGACAGGCCTAAGGTTGCAACCATTAGCCAGACGGCGTTACCGAGAACCATGCCACCGATAAAGGGCACAGTGGACCGAGCTCCACGTGAGACGACCTGTCCTAATAAGGCCCCCTGTGCTGGTCCAGGTATCGCGGCTGCAACGGCAAAAGGAATGATGAAAAACCAGATGGATGAGGTGGTGATCAAAATCTCGGCTCCAAGATCCTTATAAGAGGTACCGTATCTATACACGGTGCTTGTCGAAGCCTGCAACGGCTTCGCACTCGCATTAATCTATCGGTAACGCAGCGACGCGCCTGTCGAACTGCTGTGCTTTGTATATGAGGTGGCGGCTCGTAACATCACGCTTCCCGTTGCAGCAGCGATCACCACGCAACGTGCTGCTGGCCTGGCCGGACTATTGTTTCCGGTCGGAAGTGCTGAAACACACTCGGACTCGAGACACCTAGGCCAGGGTCGATGCGATCTTCGACGAAGACCAGGCCAGCCCCAAGGAGGAGGCGCTGGGCCGCAAGGTGCTGGCCTACACCGTTTACAGCGGTACCCGGGACACGACCAGCCGGCTCAAGCGACTGTTGGAGCAGGCCGGTCTGAAGGTAGCGGTATTGCGTGCCTCGGTGGACACGGCTCGGCGCAAGGATTGGATCCTCGACCAGGTCGACCGCGGCGTCGACGTGCTGATCACCAACCCGGAGCTGGTGAAGACCGGACTGGATCTGCTGGACTTCCCGACCATCGTCTTCCTGCAGACGGGCTACAACGTCTACACCCTGCAGCAGGCAGCGCGCCGGTCGTGGCGCATCGGTCAGAAGCAGGCCAGGCAGCGAGCGTAGGGGGCAGGCCACCCGGTTTCAGCTAGTAGGTACGAAACTCGTAGAGGCCGCCATAGGCGCGAGGATCGATAGCCGGCAGAAAGTCGAAATCACGGTAGCTCTCCTGCCGCACGGATCGGATAAGGCGCTCGCCCCTGAATAGATGAGGGCTTTGGTTGTAGTGCTGGCGTTCCCCGGCCAACTCGTCATGGCTGGCGAAGCTACGCAGGATCAGACCCCTACCGAGCTCGCCGATTTCGGAATGCGAATAGCCCAGAACTTGCCGGCGTTGGCGCCTGCCGTCCAGTCCAGGGCCACCGTCGAGATCGTTTGCAGTTCGAGTAGTGGGCCTGGCAGCTCGGTCCGCTCATAGATAATATCGACGTCTCCCTGGACGAATTAATGTCGACAGCCGGGCGTACTTTCATGCAGCCAACTGCGAGCTGCCCTTACAACGGCACTGAGAGGGGAAGCACCTTTTTGACCGGTCACAGCGTCAGCTGCTCTACCCCGGATGGCGTCTAGCGGCTCGAGCAACCTCGCCCGCATCCGCTAACTGCTCCACCTTCCAGCAGGTTTCCATCAGTACCTGGGTCTGCTGCCGCGGCAAAATACCCACGGCGAGGTCACTGAATTTGGCTTCGAGCTGCTCGTCGGTCATGGGCACCTCCACGCTGCCGATCGCGTGCTGAATGTATTTATGCAGTTCACGGCCATCCTTGAGCACAACAGTCATGTCGACCTGCTGCGGCTTGATCGCAGGATCGACCGTGGCCATCACCTTGCCCCGCAGGGCAACCACTGCGGGATCCTGCACGGCCTGATCACTGTATTGCCGTTCCCCGGCGGCGCCTTGGATCAGCGCGATGGCGACCGAATGGTAGATGCTGAACTTGCCTTCCAGTCCAGTGGTAGGAGTTTTCTTGCCGGTCAGTTCCAGCACCAGCGGGTGGACGCGCAGGCGAACCTCCGCGATCTGTTCGGGCTTGAGCTGGTATTGGTTGCGCAGCTGGATGGCCGCATCCAGCGCCGGATGAATGACAATGCCGCAGGCGAAGGGCTTATAGGTGTTGAGGGCCGCTTCGTAGCGGGTACCCAGACCCTCGGTGATCTGGGCGAAGTCCTGCTTGGTGCTGATGGTGTGGGCCCAGCCCCGTTTGGCTTCGAGCATGCCCTGGGAGCTGGTGAAATCCTGCGCTGCCAGCAACGCGGCGAAGAGGCCGTTGCTGGCCGCCCGACCGGGATTGAAGCTCTTGTTCATTGAGCCGAAGGATTCTCGCAGGCCTACCGGCTGGGAGGCGGCCAGACCCAGCGCCCAGACCATCTGCTGCTCAGTGAGCCCTAGCAACTTGCCCGCTGCCGCCGCAGCGCCAAATACCCCTGCGGTGCCGGTGATATGCCAACCTACGTCGTAATGGTTCGGGTAGACGGCGTTGCCGATACGGCACTCGGTTTCCACCCCCAGGACCAAGGCATTCAGGAAATCCGTTCCCTTTACCGGACGGTATTCGGCCAGCGCCAGAATGGCCGACACCACAGGTCCCGCAGGATGAATGATCGTTTTCAGATGGGTGTCATCGTAGTCAAAGATATGACTGGATACCCCGTTGAGAAAGGCCGAATTCATGATGTCCAGCCGCTCGTTCCGCCCGAGCAGACTGGCTTGCTCAGGCCCGGAGAACGGCTGCAGCGCTCGCAGGGCCCGAGCGACGGTTTCATGTTGCGAACCACCCACGGCGACGCCCACCCAGTTGAGCAAGGTGCGTACCCCTTCCTTGCGCACGTTAGCCGGCAACTCTTCATAGCGAGCCTTGACCAAGTAGGCCGCCAGGATACGTGTGGTGTCCTCGCCTTCCTCGGCAGCCGGCGCTGATGCGACGGCTGGGGCAGCCTCGGCTGCCAAGGCAAAGCGGGGCGCGGCAGCGGCCGCCGAGGCGACGGCGCTGATCTTGAGCAAGCTGCGACGGTTCAAGGGAATCATGCAAGGCTCCAGTGTTGTGATTTTGATGGGAGTTGCGCGCCCTTACAGCATGAGGCCGTACACAGCTAAACTTAACTGCATTTATCAAATGGACCCATGCATGAAAAACATGAATGTCGAGATGGGGGATCTGCGTGCTTTCGTCGCCGTGGCGGACCTGGGCAGCTTCGCAGCCGCCGCCCGGGAGCTCCACCTGTCCCAGCCTGCGCTGTCCCGACGCATCATCAAATTGGAGACTAGCCTCGGCGTCCGCCTGCTCAATCGCACCACGCGGCGTATCGAGCTCAGTGCACCTGGCCGAGCCTTTCTCGGACGCGCTCGGCAGGTCCTCAACGACTTCGATGAATCGCTATTGGACGTAACGGACGCAGCGAATCGGCTGACGGGTGAGGTCACCCTTGCCTGCGTGCCGACAGTCGTCAACCAACTCATGCCCCAGGTGCTTGAGCAGTATCACCAGCTGTACCCGCGCATTCTGGTGCGGCTCCTGGACGAAGGTGCCAGCGATGTACTGACCCGAGTGACGCGCGGCGAGGCAGACTTTGGCATCAACTATCTAGGCGCCCAGGAAGGCAATGTGGTGTTCGAACCTTTGCATGAGGATGACTTCGTGCTGGTCTGCCCGAGAACTCACCCGTTGGCCGAGCGCCCTGCAGTACGATGGGTAGAGCTGAATGGCCATAGGTACATCGCCGCCAACAAGGCCAGTGGCAACCGCATGCTGCTGGATCTGGCCCTGGCCAGAATTCCCAACCTGCCAAAACCGGTCCTGGAAGCGCGGCATGTCAGGACTGTGATCGATCTGGTAGCCGCGGGGCTGGGCGTGGCCACGGTACCGCGTCTGGCCATTCCAAGCAGTGCGCTCGACACCTGCCTAGTGGCCGTGCCTCTGATCGAACCGTCAATCACCCGCTCACTGGGGCTCGTCACCCGGTATGGACAATTGCTCAGCCCGCCGGCTCAGCGGCTCTGCGATATGCTCAGGCAGTATGCGCTAAAGGCATGATGTGCCAGTCATATCACCACGCCCCTGGCAGTCAGCAACCGTCATCTAGCCGGTTGCCTAAAGCCGCGAGGCTAGATTCCGCCACAGACGGCTGCTTGTCTGAGCTGAGGAAACGCAAAAACCCTCCATTGCGGAGGGTTTCTGGTGAAGATGGTGGGTCGTGTGGGATTCGAACCTACGACCAATTGGTTAAAAGCCAACTGCTCTACCGACTGAGCTAACGACCCGTTAGTGGCCGCCATTCTAGCGATTTTCTCTGGATAATCAACACCCTAGATAAACTTTTTTTACTGGTAGCGGGTGGGGTCGGAAATTCCGGCTGCCTTGAAGCCGTCGGCACGCAGGCGGCAGCTGTCGCAACGGCCGCAGGCCTCCCCTTCGCTGTTGGCCTGATAGCAGGACACGGTCAGCCCGTAGTCCACACCCAGGTCGGTGCCGGCCTGGACGATCTGCGCCTTGGACAGGAACTGCAACGGGGCTTCTATCTTGAAGGTATCCCCTTCCACGCCGGCCTTGGTGGCGAGATTGGCCAGGCGCTCGAAGGCCTCGACGAATTCCGGCCGGCAATCCGGATAGCCGGAATAGTCCACCGCGTTCACCCCAATGAAGAGATGACGAGCACCAAGCACCTCGGCCCAACCCAGGGCCAGCGACAGGAACACGGTGTTGCGCGCTGGTACATAGGTAACGGGAATGCCCTCGCCAGGCGTTTCCGGCACGGCGATGTCCGGATCGGTGAGCGCTGAGCCGCCGATGCCATTGAGGTCCAGGCCGATCACCTTGTGTTCGACCACGCCAAGCTGGCGAGCTACGCGCTCGGCCGCCTGCAGTTCGGCTCTATGCCGCTGGCCGTAGTCGAAGCTCATGCTGTAGCAGGCGAAGCCTTGAGCCTTGGCCATGGCGACGATGGTGGCGGAATCGAGGCCGCCGGAGAGAAGGATGACCGCTTTAGGCTGACTCATGCTTAGTGTCCCGGCTCGTCGTTCCAGAGAATCTTGTGCAGTTGCAGTTGAAAACGCACGGGAAGGTTATCCGCCACAATCCACTCCGCCAGTTCGCGGGGCACCACCTGGCCGTGGCTGGGCGAAAACCACACTTCCCCCACTCGCTGGTCCAGGCGGTACTCGATCAGCTTGGAAACGGCCCAGTCGTAGTCTTCACGCGAGCAGATGACGAATTTCACCTGATCGTTCGGTGTGAGCTGAGCGATGTTGGCGTAAAGGTTGCGCCCGACTTCGCCCGATGCCGGGGTCTTGAGGTCCATCACCTTGCTGACGCGGACGTCTACCCCACTGACATCCAGGGCACCGCTGGTTTCCAGGGACACCTCGTAGCCTGCATCGCAGAGTTGCTCAAGTAGTTTGAGGCAATTGGGCTGGGCCAGTGGCTCGCCGCCCGTTACGCAGATATGTCGCGGGCGGTAGCTGGCGACCTGCTCGAGGATGGCATCGAGGTGATGGATCTCGCCACCGGTGAACGCATAGGCCGTGTCGCAGTACTGACAGCGCAGTGGGCAGCCGGTGAGGCGGACGAAGACCGTGGGAAGGCCGGCAGTGCGGGCTTCACCCTGGAGCGAATAGAAGATTTCGGTAAGACGTAAGGTATCTTTTTGCATAGAAGCCACGGGCGTGACGGCTACACAGGCCATCCGCCTCCGTTGCGGTAGATAGAAGAAAAAAGCCTGCGCTAGGGCAGGCTTTTCAGGTCCCGCTGCGCCAGCTGCGCAGCGGAGGTTCCGGGATATTGGCTGATGACCTGCTGGTACATGCCCTTGGCCCGGTCGGTGCGGCCGAGCTTCTGCTCGACGCCACCCAGTTTGTACAGCGAATCCGGCACCTTGTTACTGGTGGGATAGGCCTGGCTGACCTTGGCGAAGGCCTGACCCGCAGCCTGCAGATCACCCTTGGCCAGATTCACCTCACCCAGCCAGTACTGAGCGTTGCCCGCGTACTGGCTGTTGGGATACTTGCGCAGAAACGCATTGAACGCCTGGCTGGCCTTGTCGAAATCCTTGGCTTTGATCAGATCGAAGGCAGCGTCGTAGTACAGCTTTTCCTTCGCCGGATCTCCCGGTTCGCTACTGGCAGCCGGTGCACCTGCGGAGGCAGGCGGAGTCGGCGTATTGTTGGCCGCAATGGCACCACCCTGGGCGGCACCTCCAGCGGCTCCGGCACCTGCGTTGGCAGGGGCGGAAGAAAGCTGGGAAATTCGGCCATCCAGATCCTGGTAACGATCCAATCCTTCCTGCTTGAGCTGGCGGATCTCGTTTTCCTGAACCTCGACCTGGCCACGCAGGCGAGCGATATCGTCCTGCATCTGTTGCAACTGCATGAACAGTTGACCCATACCGGAAACGGGAGCCCCGTTTCCGGCACTGGTCGCGCCTGCACCGCCATAAGCCTGCCCAGCGGACTGGGCAGTGCCATAGCTACCATCCTGTACGGGAACCTGAGCCCCGGCGACAACCGGTACACCGAGGGTCAGGGCGATCAAGAACTGCAGGCGCTTGGACATCGTTTATTACTTCTTCAGCTCAACGCGACGGTTCTGAGCCCAGGAAGCTTCGTCGTGACCGACGGCAACCGGACGCTCTTTACCGTAGGAAACCAGTTCCAGCTGAGCCGGGGACACGCCCTGCAGTACCAGGTAGCGCTGAACGGCCTTGGCACGACGCTCGCCCAGTGCCAGGTTGTACTCGCGGGTACCGCGCTCGTCGGTGTGACCTTCCAGAACGACGCGCTGGCCGCTGGCCTTCAGGTCGCGAGCGTGAACGTCCAGAGCGCGCATGGCTTCCGGCTTCAGGTCGGAGCTGTCGTACTCGAAGTAGAAGGTGGTGATGGCGCGCAGAGCGGCTTCGTCGCCCATGCTGCCGTCAACGGCACCGGCGTTGGCGCCGTAGCCAGCGTTCGGGTCGACAGCACCGGCGCCAGCGCCAGCACCAGCGCCTTCACCGGAGGCGTCGCCGCCCTTGGAGGAACAGCCCACGGCGACGGCCATGGCCAGAGCCAGTGCAGCGAACTTGCCGAATTTCAGCATTTCCATCATGTAACTCCTAAAAGAACCGCAATGTTGGTGTATCTAAGGACTTTTCTAATTAGCCGTCAGTTCAGGTAAGGAGACCAGGAAGGCTCGCGCACATCACCCTGGGCGGTGGGAAGAGGAATCCGGACGCGACCATTGATGGATACAAGCATCAGTACGCCTCGGTCCTGCTGGCGGGTGGCGTAGATTAGCATGGTGCCATTGGGCGCAACAGTGGGCGAGTCGTTCAGGCTGGTGTTGGAAAGTACCCGAACAGAGCCGCGTTGAAGGTCCTGAGCAGCGATCTGGAAGTTGGTGAAACCTTCCTGACGATGCACCATGACCAGGGTCTTTTCGTCCGCCGAAAGTTTCGGGTTGGCGTTGTAGTTGCCGACGAAAGTCACGCGCTCAGCGCCTCCGCCATTAACGCCGGTTTTGTAGATCTGCGGCTTGCCGGAGCGGTCGGAGGTGAAGTAGATGGTCTGGCCATCCTTGCCCCAGAACGGCTCGGTATCAATGGAGGAGTCATTCGTCACACGACGGATGGCACGGGATCCCAGGTCCATCACGTAGATCTCGGGGTTGCCATCCTTGGACAGCACGAATGCCAGGCGATTGCCATCAGGCGAAAACGCCGGGGCACCGTTGAGGCCTTCGAAGTTGGTCAGCTGCTCGCGACGACCCGTATCGATGTATTGCATGAAGATGCGCGGGCGTTGCTGCTCGAAGGAGACATAGGCGATGCGCTTGCCATCCGGCGCGAAGCGCGGCGACAGGATCGGCTCGCGAGACTGCAGCAGGGTTACCGAGCGAGCACCGTCGTAGTCGGCGCGCTGCAGGGTGTAGCGGGTATTGGTCGCGGAGAAGCGCTCGGCGGTGACATAGAGGATGCGCGTCGAGAAGGCGCCCTTCACGCCGGTCAGCTTTTCATAGGCCTGGTCGGAGATGAAATGCGCCATGTCGCGCAGCTGATCGGTGCTGCCACCGACATTGCCGGTGAGGACCTGCTGCTCGGTGGAGACGTTGAACAGCGCGTACTGGATCTGCAGCCGACCGCCATTGGGCACGACGCTGCCGACCAGCACGTAGTTGGCGCCCAGGGCTTTCCAGTCACGGAAGATGACTTCGCTGGCCTGGGTCGGTTGACTCAGCATGTTCTGGCGCGGAATCGGCGAGAACACGCCCGAGTTACGCATGTCATCGCTGACGATATTGGCCAGGTCCTCGGGCAGCGGCTGACCACCCTGCCACCCGAAGGGCACGACGGCGATCGGGATGGCGCGATCACTACCGCTGGAAATCACCAGCGGATCGGCCGCCTGGGCGGAGCCCACCACCAGGACCAGGCCCAGCAGAATGTAACGGATCAGGGTGTTCACAGACTCAGGTCCTCCGGTTTGAAGATCATGCGGCGCTGACGGTACAGCTGGTCGAAGGTCTTGCGATCCAGCTGCTGCAGCTCACGGATACGACCGACGTTACGCACGGCCGACACCGCTGAATTATCGAATTCCTTGTTGCCACTGGAGCGGGTCACCGTCGCGCTGGTAATGGTGCCATCCGGCAGCATGTTGATCTGCACCTCGACGCTCATGCCATTGCGCGCCGACTGCGGACGCGTCCACTGCTCGCTGACCAGACGCACGATCAGATCATCGAAGCTCGATGCCACTTCGTCGCCCTGCTCTTCGGCCAGTGCCTGCTGCCGCTGGGTATCATCGGACAACAGCTCGGCCAGTGCTTGCGCCTTCTTGTCTTCCGCTGCCTTGCGAGCAGCCGCCTGGGCGGCCTTCTTCTTGGCGTCGTCAGCCGCTTTCTTCTTCGCCGCTTCCGCTGCCGCTTCCTTCTTGGCAGCTTCGGCCGCAGCTTTCTGTTTGGCTTCTTCCGCCGACTTCTGCTTGGCCGCTTCTGCTGCGGCTTTCTTCGCCGCTTCCTCGGCTGCCTTCTGTTTGGCAGCTTCGTCGGCCTTCTTCTTGGCGATGTCCGCCTGCTTCTTCTGCTCGGCGGCCTGCTTGGCCTCTGCGGCCGCCTTGGCGGCTTCGGACTGTTTCTCAGCCTCAGCTTTGGCTTCGGCGGCCTTGGCCGCCGCTTCCGCTTGCTGCGCCTTTCGAGCGTCGTCGGCTTTCTTTTGTTCCGCGGCCTGTTGCTGGGCTTCCTTCTGTTGCTGAGCCGCCTTGGCCGCCGCCGCTTCACGCTGGGCTTCCTGTTGCTGGCGACGCTGCTCCAGTTGTTCCTGCTCGTACTGTTTGGCCGCGGTCTTCTTCGCCTCACCGGCCAGCTTCTGCTCCGTCTGGACCTGGGCCGAGCTCTTGGATTTGAGCTGGACCAGGGTCGCCTGGACGACCGGGCGCGACTGGGGCAATTCAGGCGTGAAGGCGAAGCTGACGAACAGCAGGCCGAAGATCAGCACATGCAGGGCGACTGCCCAGATGGCCGGCCAGAAATAACTTTCGGACGACGAACGCTCGCGGTGTCGCATCAAGGCGCCTCGGTAATCAACCCGACGTTGGGCACGCCGGCCTGCTGCAAGGCACCCATGGCGCCAGCGACGACGCCATAGTTGGCGGCCTTGTCACCCCGGATGAACACCTGGGTGTCCGCACGCTGACGCATGATGGCACCGACCTGCTGACTCAGTTGTGGGAGGGACACCGCCGTAGAGGACTTGGCCTTCTGATCGGTATCCACCTCGGAACCGACGTTCCAATAGTAGGTGCCGTCGGCCTTCACCGAGACGGTGAGGATCTGCTTGTCGTTGTCCTGCGGCAGGGCCTGGCTGTCGACCTTGGGCAGGTCGACCTTGACGCCCTGGTTGAGCATGGGCGCCGTCACCATGAAAATGACGAGGAGCACCAACATCACGTCGATGTAGGGCACAACGTTCATCTCGGCGACGGGCTTGCGTTTCTTGCGGCGAGGGACCATGGGATACCTCTTTATTCGTCGCTGGTGTGGACTTTGCGGTGCAGGATGGCCTGGAATTCGTCCGCAAAGGTGTAGTAGCGGTTGATCAGCATTTCCGAACGGGCGGCGAAGCGGTTGTAGGCCACGACGGCGGGAATGGCAGCGAACAGACCGATGGCGGTGGCGATCAGGGCTTCGGCGATGCCGGGCGCTACGGTGGCCAGGGTCGCCTGCTGCGCAGTGGACAGGCCGCGGAAGGAGTTCATGATGCCCCAGACGGTACCGAACAGACCGACATAGGGGCTGGTGGAACCGACGGTGGCCAGGAACGGCAGGGCTTGCTCGAGCTTTTCTTCCTCACGGGAGATGGCCACGCGCATGGCGCGCGAGACACCTTCCATCACGGCATCGGGATCCACACCGGGCTGCTGACGCAGACGGGAGAACTCCTTGAAACCGGCGCGGAAGATCTGCTCGACGCCGGAATCCGGATCGGGGTTGCTGCCGGCCTGGCGGTACAGCTTGGACAGATCGATGCCCGACCAGAATTTCTCTTCGAAGGTATCCAGGGAACGCTTGGCGGCGCGCATGGCATTGCTACGCTGGATGATCATGATCCAGGACGTGACAGAGGCTGCGACCAGGATGAGCATCACCAATTGCACCACCAGACTGGCGTTGGCGATGAGGCTCCACATGGACGTATGGTCGACGTTGGGTTGCACGCTTAATCTCCTGATTGAATTGACGCCGGATTTCCGGCAAGAACCGTTCGCATGGCCTCGGGCATGGCCCTGGGCCTGAAGCTGTCGGCACGCACACAGGCGACCGTCACCCACCCTTCACAGAGCAGGACATCATCCTTAGCTCGCCGAACCTCCTGGTGAAACCTGAGGCTGGCACGCTTCGCTTCGACCACCTCGGCACCGATCAACAATTCGTCATCCAGGCGCGCGGGCGCATGGTAGCGCGCTTCGCTGCTGTGGACGACGAAGAGCAGATTGTCCCGAGCGAGTTCGGACTGGGCATAGCCCAGCGCGCGCAGTCGCTCGGTGCGGGCGCGTTCCATGAACTTGAGGTAGTTGACGTAGTAGACGATGCCGCCGGCATCGGTATCTTCGTAGTAGACACGACACCTGAGGACGGACGGCGACGGGCTCCGCGATTGCGCGTGCATACTCTAGAACCTAGCCTCGCCGTTGCCAATCAGAAATGTTCGCAACTGCATTTAGTTACCATTGAGCTCGAACAGATCGGGCGTACCACCCTGGACCAGACGAGAGGGCAGATTGAGCCCGAAATGCAGATAGGCATGTCGGGTCACCACCCGCCCGCGCGGCGTGCGCATGATATAGCCTTGCTGGATCAGATAGGGTTCCAACACGTCTTCGATGGTGTGACGCTCTTCGCTGATGGCAGCGGCAAGGCTGTCGACCCCGACCGGACCGCCATCGAACTTGTCGATCATGGTCAGCAACAGGCGGCGATCCTGATGATCGAAGCCTTGGGCATCGACATCCAGCAGATCAAGCGCGCGACTGGCGATGTCGTGGCTGATATGGCCCTGCCCGCGTACTTCGGCGAAGTCCCGCACCCGGCGCAGCAGACGGTTGGCGATCCGTGGCGTACCGCGCGCGCGGCGGGCGATTTCCAGGGCGCCTTCGGCTTCGATGGCGAGACCGAGGATGCCGGCCGAACGGCTAACGATGGTAGCCAGGTCCGCCGTGCCGTAAAACTCCAAGCGCTGGACGATCCCGAAGCGGTCACGCAGGGGATTGGTCAGCATCCCGGCGCGGGTGGTCGCGCCCACCAGGGTGAAAGGCGGCAGATCCAGCTTGATGGAGCGCGCGGCCGGGCCCTCGCCGATCATGATGTCGAGCTGGTAGTCCTCCATCGCCGGATAGAGTACCTCCTCGACGATGGGCGACAGCCGATGGATCTCGTCGATGAACAGCACGTCGCCCGCTTCCAGATTGGTCAGCAAGGCGGCGAGATCGCCCGGGCGCTCTAGCACGGGACCAGAGGTGCTTTTCAGGGAAACGCCCATTTCCTGGGCGATGATATTGGCCAGGGTGGTCTTGCCCAGACCGGGCGGACCAAAGATCAGGGTGTGGTCGAGTGCCTCTCCCCTGCCCTTCGCCGCCTGGATGAACAGACCCATCTGGTCGCGCACCACGGGCTGGCCGATATAGTCCGCCAGGCGCACTGGACGGATAGCGCGATCCTGGACCTCCTCGCGGTCGCGGCCACCGGCCGAGATGATTCGATCGGTTTCTATCATGGGATCAGACCATGCCCTTCAGGGCGCGACGGATGAGTTCCTCGCTGGAAAGGTCTTCCCCTTCCACGGCGGCGACGGCGCGACTGGCTTCCTGGGGCTTGAAGCCCAGGGAGACCAGGGCGCTGACCGCATCAGCCTCGGCACTGGCCGCGACGGAGGCCTGGTTCGGTAGCACCAGGGGAGCGATCGCGGGCAGATTTTCCCAGGCCTTGAAACGGTCCTTCAGCTCGACCAGCAGGCGCTCGGCGGTCTTCTTGCCCACCCCGGGCACCTTGACCAGGGCGGCCGTGTCCTGGGCTTGCACACAGCGAACCAATTCATCCACCTCGAGACTGGACATCAACGCCAGGGCCAGCTTGGGACCGACACCGTTGAGCCGGATCAGCTCGCGAAACAGCTCACGCTCGCGTTTTTCACCGAACCCGTACAGCAGGTGCGCATCTTCCCGTACCACGAGGTGGGTATGCAATGTGACGACCTCGCCCTGGGCCGGCAGCCGATAAAGGGTCGTCATGGGCACTTCGACCTCGTAGCCGACTCCGCCCACGTCGAGCAGGAGATGGGGCGGCTGCTTTTCCGCCAGGGTGCCACGTAGACGACCGATCACAGGGATACCTTCCTACTTCTGGAGCGAGATGTTTGAACGGATGAAGCTAGAGACGCAGCCGGCCGCCGCGTCGACGGGTCGCCAACAGGCCATGGGGCACCAGACTCTGCCGGGTATGGGCATGGCACAGGGCGATGGCCAGGGCGTCGGAGGCGTCGATCTGCGGCTTTTCGGTCAGCCGCAGCAGGTGCATGACCATCAGCATCACCTGCTGCTTGTCCGCCCCGCCGTTGCCAACCACGGCCTGCTTGACCTGGCTCGCGGTGTACTCGGAGATCTCCAGGCCACCCTCGGCGCCGGCCACGATGGCCGCGCCGCGGGCCTGACCCAGCTTGAGCGCCGAATCGGCATTGCGCGCCATGAACACCTGCTCGATACCCATGGTGACCGGCCCGTACTGGGCGATGACGTCGCGCACCCCGCGATAGACGATCTGCAACCGTTCCGGCAACGGACCGTTACCGGTACGGATGCAGCCCGAGGCCACGTATTCGCAGCCGCGCCCGGTGTCGCGCACCACGCCAAAGCCGGTCAGCCGGGAGCCCGGATCGATACCCAGGACCAGGGTGCCCGGAGCATCTGGCGGCAGGCGCTCGTAAAGGGACATCAGCCGAGCTGCGCCATGACGTCGTCGGGGATTTCGGCGTTGGAATAGACGTTCTGCACGTCGTCCAGGTCTTCGAGCATGTCGATCAGCTTGAGCACCTTTTGCGCGGTGTCCAGGTCCAGGGTCGCGGAAGTCGAGGGGATCATGGTCACCTCGGCTTCGTCGGCCTTGTAGCCGGCAGCGGTCAGGGCTTCGTTGACGGCGATGAAGTCGGCGAAGCTGGTGAAGACGTCGATGGAGCCATCATCGTTGGCCACCACGTCATCGGCACCCGCTTCCAGAGCGGCTTCCATCAGGGCGTCTTCGTCCAGGCCGGGGGCGTAGCTGATCTGGCCCTTGCGCTCGAACAGATAGGCGACCGAACCATCGGTGCCCAGGTTGCCACCGCACTTGTTGAAGGCATGCCGGACTTCGGCCGCGGTGCGGTTGCGGTTGTCGGTCATGGCCTCGACGATGATGGCGACGCCACTCGGGGCGTAGCCTTCATAGGTCAGTTCCTCGACGTTCTCACCTTCGCCGGCGCCCACGCCACGGGCGATGGCCCGGTCGATGGTGTCGCGGGTCATGTTGGCGGTGAGCGCCTTGTCCACCGCCAGACGCAGACGGGGGTTGTCGGCCGGAACGCCACCGCCCTGGCGCGCGGCCACGGTCAGCTCACGGATGATCTTGGTGAAGATCTTGCCTTTCTTGGCATCCTGGCGTTCTTTGCGATGCTTGATGTTGGCCCATTTGGAATGACCGGCCATAAGCTACTCCAATGTCTTGACAAAGACTGCGCCGGCCGCGATGGCCGCGACGCAATGAAAAAGGGAAACGGAGGGCGCCGACTTGGGCGCCCTCCTCCGGTAAGGCTTATTCCGCCTTGGGCTGCTCGCGCAGGCGGATGTGCAGCTCGCGCAGGGCCTTGGCGTCGACGGCGCCGGGCGCCTGGGTCATGACGTCGGCCGCGCTCTGGGTCTTCGGGAAGGCGATGACTTCACGAATCGACGAGGCGCCGGTCATCAGCATCACCAGGCGATCCAGGCCGAAGGCCAGGCCACCATGGGGCGGCGCGCCAAACTTCAGGGCGTCCAGCAGGAAGCCGAACTTCTCTTCCTGTTCCTCTTCGCTGATACCCAATACCTCGAAGACGGCTTGCTGCATCTTCTTGTCATGGATACGAATGGAGCCGCCGCCCAGTTCGGTGCCGTTAAGCACCATGTCGTAGGCACGCGACAGCGCGGCACCGGGGTTGGCCTGGAGCTCCTGGGGACTGCACTTGGGCGACGTGAAAGGGTGGTGCATGGCGGTCAGGCTGCCATCGTCGTTTTCCTCGAACATCGGGAAGTCGACCACCCACAGCGGCGCCCACTGACAGGTCAGCAGGTTCAGGTCGTGACCGAGCTTGATGCGCAGGGCACCCAGGGCTTCGGACACGATCTTGGCCTTGTCCGCACCAAAGAACACGATGTCGCCATCCACCGCACCAACGCGGTCCAGGATGACATTGATGTTGTCCAGCGGGATGTTCTTGACGATGGGCGACTGCAGGCCTTCGACGCCAGCGGCGCGCTCGTTGACCTTGATGTAGGCCAGGCCCTTGGCGCCGTAGATGCCGACAAACTTGGTGTAGTCGTCGATCTGCTTGCGCGGCATGCTCGCCCCGCCCGGTACGCGCAGGGCAGTGACGCGGCACTTGGGATCGTTGGCCGGGCCGGCGAAGACCTTGAAGTCGACGGCCTTGAGCTGGTCTTCCACGTCCACCAGTTCCAGCGGAATGCGCAGGTCCGGCTTGTCCGAACCGAAGCGACGCATGGCTTCGGCCAGGGTCATGTGCGGAAGCGTACCGAATTCGACGTCCAGCACTTCCTTGAACAGGTTGCGCACCATGGTCTCGGTGATGTCCATGATGTCTTTTTCATCGAGGAAGCTGGTCTCGATGTCGATCTGGGTGAATTCCGGCTGGCGGTCGGCGCGCAGGTCTTCGTCACGGAAGCACTTGGCGATCTGGTAGTAGCGGTCGAAGCCGGCGACCATCAGCAGCTGCTTGAACAGCTGGGGCGACTGCGGCAGGGCGAAGAAGCTGCCGGGATGGGTGCGGCTGGGCACCAGATAGTCGCGAGCACCCTCGGGGGTGGCCCGGGTCAGGATCGGGGTTTCCACGTCGAGGAAACCGTTTTCGTCCAGGTAGCGGCGGATGCTGGAGGTGATGCGCGAACGCAGCTTCAGCTTCTCGGCCATCTCCGGACGACGCAGGTCGATGAACCGATAGCGCAGGCGAGTCTCTTCACCCACATCGGTGTACTCGTTGAGCGGGAACGGCGGGGTCTCCGCTTCGTTGAGCACTTCCAGCTCATAGCCCAGCACCTCGATGGCACCGGAGGCCATGTTGGCATTGCGGGCACCTTCGGGACGCAGGCGCACCTTGCCGGTGAGCTTGACCACGTATTCACTGCGCACGCGGTCGGCCTTGGCGAAGGTTTCGGCGCGATCCGGATCGAACACCACCTGGGCCAGGCCTTCGCGATCGCGGATGTCGAGGAAGATGACCCCGCCGTGGTCACGGCGGCGGTGGACCCAACCGCAGAGGGTGATTTCCTGGCCGTCCAGGCTCTCGTTCAACTGGCCGCAATAGTGGCTGCGCATCATGGTCGTGTTTTCGCTTCTCTAGAACAGGCTGAATGCGTGGAGGCGCCGGGCCAGCAGGACCGGGCGCTCGACTGAGCGGGAGATTCTATATCATCCGTCACGATTTTACCGTAGCCGGGCACGCAGCTCGACATGCCAACACTGGCTAAACGGCCAGCGGTTCTGTGATAGCCTCGAAGCCCTTCGCAACCGACGCACAGGAGCCGTCAGCATGGAAATCAACATCGGAATCGCCGAACAGGATCGCGCCGAGATCGCCGAGGGCCTGTCGCGCCTCCTGGCCGACACCTACACCCTCTATCTGAAGACCCACAACTTCCACTGGAACGTCACCGGGCCGATGTTCAACACCCTGCACCTGATGTTCGAGACCCAGTACACCGAGCTGGCGGTCGCGGTGGACGACATCGCCGAGCGTATCCGCGCCCTGGGCTTCCCGGCACCGGGCACCTACGCTGCCTATGCGCGCCTGTCGAGCATCAAGGAGGAAGCAGGGGTACCGGACGCCCAGGAGATGATCCGCCTGCTGGTGCAGGGTCAGGAAGCCGTGGTGCGTACTGCGCGGGGCATCTTCCCGCTGCTGGACAAGGTCAATGACGAGCCCACCGCCGATCTGCTGACCCAGCGCATGCAGACCCACGAGAAGACCGCCTGGATGCTGCGCAGCCTGCTCGCCGCCTGAGTCAGAGCACCGTCGCCGGCCACGACCGGCGACGGTGCCACGATTGAGCAGCCCTCACCTTTTGGGTTTAATAAGGATGCGCGTTTTGCGCCGGGTCACTCCGCTGTCGGGCAACGTACCGGCAGTTTCGGCAGACCCGTGTTCTTGAACCCAAGGTGATTTCACATTGAACACGTTATCTACTGTCCATGTCGTGGTGGGCGCTGCCGCGCTCCTGTTATCGGCTATTCCCGGACTGCAGTCCGACACCTCGTCCTTCGATCAACCCGAGTCCATCCATCTGGCCCTGCTGGGTCTTGCCACCCTTCTCTTCACGCCCTTCTCCCGCAGCCGCAGCAGTGGCGCCCAGAAACTCGCCAGCGCCCTGTTGGTGATCGCCGTCGTGGCCCAGACCTTCATCCTGCTGGCGCCCCTCGAGCAGATCGGCGGCCTGCCGGCTGAACTGCTGCCGCTGGGGCTGACCCTGGTCGCCGCCCTGGCCAGCCTGCCGGAAAAGTTTCGTGGGCCGGCCGGCAGTGCTCTCACGGCCGATGCCGAGGCGCGTCCACGCCCGGTGGCACGCGCGGCTGCAGCCCCCGCCCCGGCACGTCCGCTGGCCGATGACCGCGAGCATGGCACGGTGAAGTGGTTCAACACCTCCAAGGGCTTCGGCTTCATCTCCCGCGATACCGGCGACGACATCTTCGTGCACTTCCGCGCGATCCGTGGCGAAGGTCATCGGGTGCTGATGGAAGGCCAGCGCGTGGAGTTCTCGGTGATCCAGCGGGACAAGGGCCTGCAAGCCGAGGACGTGGTCATCGCGGCCTGATCTCTGTCAGCAAAAAGAAAGGCCGCCCTCGGGCGGCCTTTCTTTTTAGACGAGCGTCACTGCCGCTGGGCGGCGGCGGCCTTGCTGTCGTTCATGCCGGTGGTGTTGCCGAGCAGGCTGGCCGTGGCGGTCTGGATGAAGGCTTCAAGGCGTTTCTGCAACTCGGGCGCATTGGCGTCACCCTTGATCACCTCGCCGCCGGCCTGGGTACCCAGGTGATAGCGATAGAGCACGGCGTCCCGGTCACGCGGCTTGACCAGGATGTGATCGCCGGTCACCAGGGCCACGGTCTGGTCGCTGCCCGACGGCTTGATCACGGCCACGCCCTGATCGCCCTGGGGCAGGCCCAGCAGGTCACGGCCCCAGCACTGGTGCTGAGTCGGCTTGCCGAAGCGCGCCAGCACGGTGGGCACCACGTCGATCTGGCTGCCCACGGTATCGCGACGGGCGCCAAAGGTTTCCTGCACGCCCGGACCGATCAGCAGCAGCGGTACGTTGAAGCGCGACAGGTCCATCTCGGTGATCTGCTCGTTGTTGCCGAAGCCGTGGTCGCCAAGGATCACGAACAGGGTGTCCTGGTACCAGGGCTCGTGCTTGACCTTGGCGAAGAACTGGCCCAGCGACCAGTCGGCGTAGCGCATGGCGGTGAGGTGTTCGTCGAGCGAGCCATGGCCGGTGACCGGCGCGACCGGCAGGTCCTTGGGCAGCGCATAGGGGGTGTGGTTGGACAGGGTCTGCAAGAGCGCATAGAAAGGCTTGCCGTCCGGCGCCTTGGCCAGTTTGTCCAGCTCCTGCACCGAGCGGTCGAACATGTCCTGGTCGGACACGCCCCAGGTCGGATCCATGAACACCGGATTCACGAAGTCCTCACGCCCGACGAAGCTGGTCATGCCCTGGTTGCTGAAGAAGCCGGACTGGTTGTCCCACTGGAAGTTGCCGTTGTAGACATAGACGTCGTCGAAGCCACGGGTGCTGAGCAGCTGCGGCAGGCCGGAGAACTGGTGGGCACCCTCGGGCATGCGCATCAGGTACTCGAAGGCCGGCAGGTTGGGGAAGCAGGCCATGGTGGCGAACATGCCCTGGTGGGTATGGGTGCCGTTGGAGAAGAAGCGGGTGAACAGGGTGCCCTGCTTGGCCAGGGCGTCGAAGTTCGGGGTGATGCCGTCTCCGTTGCCCAGGGCGCCGATGTACCGCCCGGCCATGCTTTCCATGAGGATGACCACCACGTTACGCACCTTGGGCAACTGGCCGTCGGCAGGCGGGGTGTAGATCCGGCGAATGGCAGCCTTGTCGGCGTCGATCAGCTCATCGCGCGGGGTCAGCAGCATCTGCCGGGTAACCGCCAGCGCATCGGCGGCGGGCATGGTCGCCTTCCAGCTGTTGTCGCGGTGATCGGAGAAGCTGTTCTCGGCCGCATCGATCAGCGTCAGGGTGCCGTTCAGGCCGAGGTGGTTGGCGAACATGGAGTCCGTGGTATAGGCATCGCCCCAGCGCAGCGGCGGACCGGATCTCAGGGTGCCACGCGCGGCGATGACGGCCACCACCAGGCAGAGCATGAATACCGCACCCCGGCGATACCAGGCCGCAGGCTTTGGCGCGGCATGGCGGCGGGTAGCCCGCTCGATACCAAAGAACACCAGTCCCAGCAGCAGGGTCGCTACGGCCCAGGCCAGCAGTAGGCGTACCACCGGGAAGCCGTTCCAGATCATGCTGGTGACGGTGTGCAGGTCTTCCTGCAGGTACTGGAAGACCAGGCTGTTCAACCGCTGGTGGAATTCCCGATAGAAATTCAGCTCGCCGACGCCCAGCAACAGACAGAGGCTGGCGGCCAGGGTGAACCAGCTGGCCTGCAGCCGGCGTGCGGCCATGGCTCTCAGGCTGAACAGGCAGAACAGCGAGGGCGCACAGATATAGACCACCAGGCGCAGGTCGAAGCGGGCGCCGTTGAAGAAGGCTTCGGCAAAGGTCGCGAAGGGCGACTCACCGATCAGATCGGTGTTGTAGCCCAGCATCGCCAGGCGCAGCAGGGTGAACATGACCATCAGCGCCAGGCCGCAGCCCAAGACGAAACTCAGGTGGCTGCCCAGCGTTGGCACCGGCCGGACGCCAGCGGCGCGTGGGGATTGGGGGACTTCCGTTTGCGACATGAAAACACCTTGTCAAAAGCAGCAGGGATTCGCGACGAATGGCCAGCGGCACGAGATCGGCCACACAGAGGCCTCGAGCGCGGTCGGCAGGCGTGGGAGTTTAACCCTCCGGCGCGATCACGCCAGTCTTGGCACGCACTGGTTGAGCGAAGCGAGACCTTGGCCGCGCCGACAGCCGCCCAGCCTGACCAGACCCGCGTCAAAATTTCGTCAAAAACTGCTCTGAATGCGACGCCAGCGCAGGCATGGGCGGCAGCCGCCACTTGCAGTAAAATTGCGCACCTTTGACCGCTCCAGCGCCGTATTCAGGATGCCCCATGGCTCACCGTGACGCTCTGCAGGTGCTTCGCACCTACCTGACCAGCCAGATCCTTGGCCAGGAAACCCTGGTGGAGCGCCTGCTCATCGCCGTGCTGGCGGATGGTCACCTGCTGGTGGAAGGCGCCCCGGGGCTGGCCAAGACCAAGGCCATCAAGGACCTGGCCGAAGGCCTGGAGGCAGACTTCCACCGCATCCAGTTCACCCCCGACCTGCTGCCCGCCGACATCACCGGCACCGAGATCTATCGCCCGGACACGGCGACCTTCTCCTTCCAGCAGGGGCCGATCTTCCACAACCTGGTCCTGGCCGACGAGATCAACCGGGCACCAGCCAAGGTGCAGTCGGCGCTACTGGAGGCCATGGCCGAGCGCCAGGTGAGCATCGGCCGCACCTCCTATCCCCTGCCCGACCTCTTCCTGGTGATGGCCACCCAGAATCCCATCGAGCAGGAAGGCACCTATCCCCTGCCCGAGGCCCAGCTCGACCGTTTCCTGATGCACGTCAAGATCGGCTATCCGGACGCCTCGGTGGAGCGCCGCATCCTGGCGCAGGCCCGTGGCGAGGCCCTGGACGGCGAGACCCTGCCGACCGAGCGCGTCACCCAGGCGGCCATCAACGCCGCGCGCCGCGAGGTGCTCGGGCTGTACATGGCCGACGCCGTGGAGGAGTACCTGGTCCAGCTGATCATGGCGACCCGTACCCCGGGCCGTTTCGACCAGGACCTGGCGCACTGGATCACCTATGGCGCCAGTCCGCGCGGCTCCATCGCCCTGGATCGCTGCGCTCGCGCCCATGCCTGGCTGGCGGGGCGGGACTTCGTCAGCCCGGAAGACATCCAGGCGGTGGTCTTCGACGTCCTCCGTCATCGCGTCATCCTGTCCTTCGAGGCGGAGGCCGCCGGTATCGACCATGACCGGGTGGTGCAGCGCATCCTCGATCTGGTGGCCGTGGCCTGAGATGGCCGAGCGCGACGGCGTGACCCTGGGCCTGGCCGAGCTCATCGAGATGCGCCACCGGGTAGTCGAGGTGCAGCTGTTTTCCGCTGCCGGACGGCGCAGCCCGCTGATCGGCCTGCACCATTCGCGCCTGCGCGGTCGCGGCGTGGACTTCGACCAGGTACGGGCCTATCAGCCCGGTGACGACGTACGGGCCATCGACTGGCGCGTCACCGCCCGCACCCGCGAGCCCCACACCAAGCTGTTCCACGAAGAACGCGAGCGGCCGGTCTATCTGCTGCTG
The DNA here is from genome assembly GCF_965111925.1 of Pseudomonas sp. Marseille-Q7302. Lineage (NCBI taxonomy): Bacteria > Pseudomonadati > Pseudomonadota > Gammaproteobacteria > Pseudomonadales > Pseudomonadaceae > Pseudomonas > Pseudomonas sp. Marseille-Q7302. The sequence continues at coordinate 3,234,801 of NZ_CBCOPK010000001.1, forward strand.
GAGCAGAGTCCGCGCACCTTCTTCGGCACCTGCCAGCAATTCAAGTCAGTGCTGGCCGGACGCCTGGCCGCGCTGATCGGCTGGGCGGTGCTGGAGCACAACGACCGCATCGGCGGCATGATCTTTGGTGGCGAGCGCCTGCACGAGGTGCGGCCGCGGCGCAGCAAGCAGAATCTGCTGCGCTTCTTCGATCACCTGGTCAATGCCAACCGGGCGCTGCGGGATCCGGCATTGGCTCAGGTGCCGCGTATCAGCTTCAACCAGGTATTGCGCCGCGCCCGCGAAGTGCTGCGTCCGGGCAGCCTGGCGCTGGTGATCTGCGACGAGCGCAGTCTGGACGTGGCCACCGAACAGCACCTCACGCTGCTCTCGCGGCACAGCGACCTGGTCCTGCTACCGCTTTCCGATCCGCTCGATCACGAATTGCCCCAGGCCGGCCTGTTGCGCTTCACCAGCGGCCAGGCCGAAGTGGAACTGGATACCGACCGCAGCGACGTGCGTCAGGGCTATGCCGAACAGGCTGCGCAACGCCGCGAGCGCTGGACGGAACTCAGCCTGCGCCTGGGCATTCCGCTGCTGCCGCTGTCCACGGCGGACGACCTGGTCGAGCAGTTGCGGCATCTCTTGCGGCAACATCGCCCAGGGTATGCCTCGTGAGCCCCGGCGCACCCAACCTGGAGCCGCTGCGGCTGCCCCCGGAACCCGTCTGGTGGCCGCCGGCGCCGGGCTGGTGGCTGCTGGCGCTGATCCTGGTGGCGCTGGCCTTCTTTCTCCGTCATCGCCGCGGCCGGCGACCGCTGACCCGCATCACCGTGGCGGAACCGACCACCGAAGAGGATCTGCGCACCACCGCGCTGGCCGAACTGGCCCAGCTACCCCGCCCCTACGGCGGCCCGGCCGGTCCCTGGCTGCAGGCGCTGAACGCCCTGCTCAAGCGGCTCAGCCGCGCCAGCTATCCGGATCAGCTCAGCCAGACCCTGAGCGGGCGGGACTGGCTGGCCTTTCTCGATTCCCGCTGCCCTGCCGCCGGCCTGACGCGCTACATGATCCTGGTCGACGGCGGCTATCGCCCGGACTGTCGGCTGGACGACCGCACCATCGACGGCCTGCAGGATGCCGTCGCCACCTGGATCCGCAAGCATGTTTGAATTCGCCTGGCCCTGGCTGTGGCTGCTGGCGCCCCTGCCCTGGCTGCTGCGCCTGCTGCTGCCGGCCGCCGACAGCGGCCAGGCAGCCCTGCGGGTCGACTTCCTCAGCGAACTCGAACACCTGGGCGGACGCACCAGTCGCGCCGGCGGCCTGGTCGGGGCCCGACGCCTGCTGCCCTATCTGCTGGGTTGGTTGCTGCTGCTGGCCGCCGCCGCCCGCCCGCAGTGGGTGGGGCCGCCCCAGCCATTGGACGTGAGCGGGCGCGACCTGCTGCTGGCGGTGGACGTCTCCGGCTCCATGGATACCCAGGACATGCAGCTGGGCGACGAAAGCGTCAGCCGCCTGACCCTGGTCAAGCAGCTGCTGGGGCGCTTCATCGACAGCCGCCAGGGTGATCGCGTCGGGCTGATCCTGTTCGGCTCCCAGGCCTATCTCCAGGCGCCCCTGACCGCCGATCGGCGTACCGTGCATGCCCTGCTGGAGGAAGCCCAGATTGGCCTGGCCGGGCGCAATACGGCGGTGGGTGACGCGGTGGGCCTGGCGGTCAAGCACCTGCGCAAGCGCCCGGACAACAGTCGGACCCTGATCCTGGTCACCGATGGTGCCAGCAATGGCGGCGTGGTGACACCCGAGGTCGCGGCGACCCTGGCCGCGAGTGAGCGGGTGCGCGTCTATACCTTGGGGATCGGCGCCGAACCGGATGCCCTGGGTGTCGGCGCAACGCCCAGCGATCTCGATGAACCCATGCTGCGGCATCTCGCCGACCTCACCAACGGCGCCTACTTCCGGGTGAGATCCAGCGCCGAACTGGCGGCCGTGTCGCGGCAACTCGACCGCCTCGAACCCATCCGTCAGCAACCCGACCAGGCCCGTCCCACTCGCGAGCTCTATGCCTGGCCCCTGGCCGCGGCGCTGCTGCTCGGCCTGACCCTAGCGCTCGGGCGCCTGCCGTGGCCCCGCCGCTGGCGGCGCGGAGGCAAGGCCACATGAGCGATTGGCTACCGCTGTTCCTGCGTCCCTACTGGCTGCTGGCCCTGCTGCCAGTCGCCCTGGTGATCTGGTCGTTGCGCCAGCGTCGCCATCGTCACGGTCGCTGGGAGGCGCTGCTGCCGCCAGCGCTGCATCCCTGGCTGCTCGCCGACAGCGAACGCCAGCGCTCCCCCCTCGGACTGATCCTGCTGGGCCTGGCGGGCTTGCTGGCCTGCCTGGCTCTGGCCGGCCCCAGCTGGCAGCAGGGCGAACCCCAGAACTTCCGGCGCAACGATCCCCTGGTGGTGGTCCTGGCCCTGACGCCGGACCTGCTCGCCACCGATGTCGTCCCCAACCGCCTGCTGGCCGTGCAGCGCAAGCTGCAGGACCTGCTCAAGGCGCGCCAGGACGGTGAGACCGCCATCGTCGTCTATGCCGGTAGCGCCCATACCCTGGTGCCCCTGACCGACGACCTGCCGACCATGGACAACCTGCTCAAGGCGCTGCGCCCCTCGATCATGCCGGTGCTCGGCCAGCGCGCCGATCTGGGGATCGCCAAGGCGCTGGAGCTGCTCGGTCCTGCGCCCAGTGCCAGCGCCCGGCTGCTGCTCATCACCAGCGAGCTGGACGACCGTGAGCGCCTGGGTATCGAACGCCAGCTGGAAGGCCGTCTGCGTCAACTGGCCATCCTTGGACCAGGTACGCCCCAGGGTGCCCCGGTGGCCGCCGAGACAGGCAATTATCTGAGCGATGCCGCAGGCGGCATCCGCATCGCGCGACTGGACGAGGGTCGCCTGCAAGGCATCGCCCGCGAACTGGGCGGACGCTATCAGCGTCTGCAGCGCGATGACGGCGATCTGCGCCGGCTCGGGCTGCTGGAGCGGCCCGATGATGTCCGCGCCAGCGCTGGCCAGGGGCCTTCCGACTGGCGCGACCAGGGTTACCTGCTGCTCCTGCCCCTGTTGGTACTGGTGGCCTGCGGCGCACGCCGCGGCTGGCTGCTGTGCCTGCCCTTCTGCCTGCTGTTGACGCCACCTCCGGTCCACGCGGGTAGCTGGGACGATCTCTGGCTGCGCCGTGACCAGCAGGGCTTGCAGCTGCTCAGCGACGACCAGGCCGGTGCGGCCGCCGAGCGGTTTACCGACGAGCGCTGGCGCGGTATGGCGCTCTACCGGGCCGGTGACTTCACTGGCGCCGCCGCGGCTTTCGCCCGGGATCCCTCGGCGGACGGCCACTACAATCGTGGTAATGCGCTGGCCATGGCCGGTCGCCTGGAAGAAGCCCTGCTCGCCTATCGTGCGGCATTGGTGCTGCGTCCGGATCTGACCGCGGCGCTGCGCAATCGCAACCGCCTCGAGCGTCTGCTTGCCCAGCGCGCCGCCGCGGCGCAGGCCGACGCCGCCGCACGTAGCCGCAAGGCCCAAGCTGCCAACCAGAGCAGCGCCCAAGCCGACGAACCTGCCAGCGCCAGCACCGCCACCCCGGACGCCACTGCTGCGGCCAACCCGCAGCAGCAGGCCCAGGCCGGTGCGGACTGGCTCGTCAGCCCGTCCGTGCCCGACAACTCCCTGGCGGAAGAACAGCACCAGGCCGCCGAACAGTGGCTGCGGGAAATCCCCGACAATCCGGCCGAGCTGCTGCGCCGCAAGTTCTGGTATCAGCAGCAACAACGCGAGGAGAACGCGCTGCAATGAAGTCCTATCCATTGCTGCTGCCCCTGGCGCTGCTCGCGCCACTCGTCCAGGCGGCGGATCTCAGCGCTCGCCTGGAACGCAGTCAGCTCAGCCAGAACGAGACCCTGGAGCTCATTCTCGAGACCACCGATCCCGCCCAGTTCGGCAAACCCGATCTCGCCCCGCTGGAGCAGGACTTCAAGGTGCTCGGGGTGCGCCAGAACAGCCTGCCGCCGGGCGAGCAGGTAACCACCCGCTGGAACGTGACCCTGCAACCCAAGGCCAGCGGCGCCCTCATCATTCCCGCACTCAGCCTGGGCGGTGCCCACAGTCAGCCGCTGACCGTCACCGTGGCGGCCCCCGCCACCAAGCGCCAGACGCGGGAGCCAGTCTATCTGGAAGCCGCGGTGGATCGCCCCAGGCTCTATGTGCAGGCGGAAACCATCCTGACCATCCGCCTCTACCACGCGGTAGCGCTCTACGACGACCATGTGCTCACCCCACCCAATCCCAGCGACGCGCGGGTCGACCTGCTGGGTACGCCAAACGTCTATGAGCGCGACGTCGATGGCGTCCGTCATGGCGTGATCGAATGGCGCTACGCCATCCATCCGCTGCAGAGCGGCACCCTGGTCCTGCCGCCCCAGACCTTCAGCGCCACCCTCGCCGGTGGCCTCGACGACAGCTCGCGCGCTGGCCAGCCGATCCAGCTGCGCACTCCGGCGCTGACCCTGGAGGTTCTGCCACAACCGGCCAGTTATCCGCCGCAGACCCCCTGGGTTCCGGCGCGCAGCCTGACCCTGACGCAGCAGTGGAATCCCGCCCCGGAAAATGCCCGGGAAGGCAGCGCCCTGACCCGTACCCTGCAGGTACGTGCCGAAGGCCTGGCACCGGGTCAGCTGCCGCCGCTGGTATTGCCCGAGATAGAAGGCGTGAAACGCTATGCCGAGCAGCCGCGGCTGTCCCTGCAAACCCAGGCGCGTGGCCTGGTCGGGCAACGCGAAGAACGCGTCGCCCTGATTCCCACCAGCAGCGGCGACAAGTTGCTGCCACCGGTGGAAGTGGTCTGGTGGAATACCGAAACCGATACCCTGGAGCGCGCTACCCTGCCCGCCCAGCCCCTGGTGGTGGCCGAAGATCCGACGCTGCAGCCAACCGCCACGCCGACGGTGGTCAAGGTCACCACGGGCGACCGCGGACTCTGGCGCTGGCAGCTGGCGACCGCCTTCTTCGCGCTCACCACGCTGCTTGGCTTCGGCCTCTGGTGGCGCGCCCGGCGCCAACCGGCGGTACTCCCGGCCGTGCCGGACGTGGACAGCCGCGTGCAGCGCGAAGAGCTGCGCCGCGCCTGCCAGAGCAATGATCCCCATGCGACGCGCCACGCCCTGGATGCCTGGGCCCGGCAACAACCGGAAACCCTGGCAGCCATGGGCGCCCGCTTCGAACCCCTGGCGGCCGCCCTCGACGACCTCAACGGCGCCCTGTACAGCGAAGCCGGTCAGCGCTGGCAGGGCGAGACCCTGTGGCAGGCGATCAACGCCCTGCCGCCGCTGACACCGGCGGCGGTACACGACACCCTGCCGCCGCTCTATCCGCGCTGAGCACTCTCTTCCAAGCGCGCCAGGCGCTCTTCGAGGGCGGCGATCCGGGCTTCCAGGACCTCCAGCCGGCCTTCGCGTCCGCCCACGGACGGACCGCCATCGGAGGTACTGCCGAGTTGCGCGACCTGGGCATCGCGTTCAGCCGCGTTGCCGAACAGATGCAGGTAGCGTTCTTCCCGCTGACCCGGCTGGCGCCCAAGCCCGGTGGCCAGGCCGCGAGCGATCAGCCGCTCCAGGTGATGGCGCACCTGCTCGGTATCGTCGAAGGCATGCATCCGGGTACTGCGCGCGAGCAATTCGCCCAGGGTCTGGGGACCGCGCAGGAACAGCAGCGCGCAGAGGACCCACTGCGGCGGCGGCAGCTCCAGTGCCTTGTCGAGGCGCTGTTCCCAGCGGTCCGCACGACTGCCCATGACCAGACGCGCCAGGCCACGCTCCTCCAACCGTCGCAGCCCCTGCCCCACTTCGCCTGGGGTGAGGTTCAGTACCGGTTCGCGACTGGTCTTCTGGTTGCAGGCCAGCACCAGCGCGTTGAGGGTCAGGGGATAGCTTTCCGGCGTGGTCAGCTGCTTTTCGATCAGACTGCCGAGGACACGGATCTCGGTGGCTTCGAGCGGCTCTTCGGCGAAGGCGGGGGTGACTGCTTGGCTCATGGAGAACTCCGCTTGGATGACGCGCCAGCCTAGCCTGCCGTCAGCGGCGTCGCCACTGCGGCAAGCCGATCAGCACCACCGCGCCCACGATGACCAGCATGGCCAGCATTTCCGCCGGACCGATCCGTTCACCGACGAACAGGGTACCCAGCAGCACCGCCACCACCGGATTCACATAGGCATAGCTGGTAGCCGCCGCCGGCCGTACCCGGCCCAGCAGGTAGAGATAAGCACTGAAGGCGATCAGGGAGCCGAACACCACCAGATAGCCTAGCGCCAACCAACCGCCCAGAGCTGGCCAATGCTGCAGCCGCTCGCCACTGAGGTAGCTGGCGCTGAGCAATACAGCGCCAGCTACCAACATTTCCACCGCACTGGCCATAGCCCCGCGTGGCAACGGCAGGTAGCGACTCCAGATCGAGCCGAAGGCCCAGGCCGCCGCGGCGAGCAGGATCACCGCTGCCCCGAGCGGCGTGGCGCTCATCGTATCGCCCAGATTGAGCAGCGCGATCCCTACCAGCCCCAAGGCGATACCGGCCCATTCCAGCAGGGTATTGCGCTGCCCCCAGAGCAGGCCGAACAACAGGGTGAACAGCGGGACCGTGGCGATCGACAAGGCCGCGATGCCGGAGGTCACACCCCAATGCTCGGCCAGGGTCACACCGCCATTGCCGATGCCCAGCAACAGAATGCCGATCACCGCGGCAGCCGCGGTCTCGCGCGCTGTCGGCCAGGGCGCTCCCCGCAGGCGCAGCCAGCCGAGCAGCAGACTCCCGGCGATGAGGAATCGCAGCCCTGCCATCAGCAGCGGTGGCCAATGGGCCACGCCGATACGGATCACCAGATAGGTGGAACCCCAGACCACATAGAGGGCGAAAAAGGCCGCTAACAGTGGCAGCCAACTGGGTAGGCGCGGCGCGATGCACGGCGAGGCGGAGGTGTCCATGCGCGAGAGGTTCCTGGTAGGTCAGGCTGACATTGTAGGAGCGAGTGCCAGGACGGCTAAGATACAGTCAGGAGAGAAAAGGCCTGATCAGGCTTTGATTCGGCAGACTTTAAGGACAACGACCTTCGATTCGAAGGCAGGTAATGGGACATGGACCATATCGATCGACGCCTCATCGACCTGCTGCTGGTGGAGGGCCGCGCCAGCTACGCCGAACTGGGCCGCCGCCTGGGTCTCTCCGCGCCGGCCATCGCCGAGCGCATCGCCAAGCTTGAGGACGCCGGCGTCATCACCGGCTATGGCGCCCGTATCGACCGCCGCGCCCTGGGCTACGGCACCGAATGCCTGATCTCGCTGCGCTTCTTCAGCACCAGCCAGGGGCCGTTGCTGAAGAAGCTGGAAGCCCTGCCCCAGCTCCTCGCCTGTCACCGGGTCACGGGCGAGGACTGCCTGATGCTGCGCGCCGCCGTGCGCGACATGGCCGAGCTGGAAGCCCTCATCGACACCCTTACCACATTCGGCATGAGCCGTACCGTGGTGGTGCTATCGACGCCCTTCGAGCGGCCGCTGCCGCTCATCTCCACCTAAAGCCGCGCACAAAAAAGCCCTGGAGCCTTGCGGCGCCAGGGCTGGCTGGGCGCGAAGAGCTAGATGAAAGAGTCGTCGTCGCCACCGTCGTCGAAGAAGCCACCACCGCTGGTATCGCCATAGTCGGCGGCATCCTGGAAGCCTCCGTTATCCTGATAGCCCCCGGCGTCCTGGAAACCGCCGCCATTGTCGTAGCTGGCGTTATCCGCCCAGCCACCCTGGGAGCCGGCGTCGGCCAGGCCCTGGTCGGTCGCTGGTGTCTCATTGATGACGTTGACGATCTCCTCGGGCTGCGAATGATGGAACAACCCCGAGATCGCCTGGGCGGCGAGCATCCCCCCGGCTACCCCGGCGGCAGTCTGCAAGGCGCCGCCCATGAAACCACCCATGCGCGACGGTGCGGCCTGAGGCGCACCATAGCCCGGTGCAGGCTGGGCGTAGCCCGGATTGGGCTGACCGTAGCCCTGACGCGGCGCCGCCGGACCGGGATCGTTCCAGCCGCGAGAAGGCGCCGCATTGGCAGGTGCCGGGCCACTGGCTGGCTGATTGCTGCTGCCGCCGAACAGGCTGGAGAGAAAGCCGCCACTGCCAGGGCGATTCTGCTGAACCTGGGCCATCTGGCTTTCCAGCTCCTTGACGCGCTGGTCCAGCCGCTTGATGGCGGCTTCCTGGATCAACATCGCCTGAGCCATGTAATAGGGCGCCGCGGGCTGGTCGCGCAGACGCTGCTGGATCAGCGCCTCGGCTTCCCGGTCGCGGGGCGCGGTTTGCGCTTCGGTGGTCTTGAGACGGTCGAACAGACCCTCGATCAGCTGGCTTTCTTCGCGTTGCATGATGACCCTCCCGCAGACGGTCTACTGACGGCGTTCCCCCGGGAACAGCCTGGATACTGAAAGGCGCAAGCGATGCGCTACTAGCCAGATAATGACGAAGGGTCGCCATTTCAAGATGGATCCGCACGGCGTTCAGCGTGGATTCAGCCAGATACCACACGTCATCCCTCCCTATCTGAAGAGACGTCTCGCCATCGAGTTCCGAACCGCTGCCCGCAACTGGACAATCGGCGGGTGCTACGGGAGTCTGGTCATTTTTCAAAGAGACTCGGTCATGACTCCACTGCTCATTTTGATCGACCAGCAACAGGGCATCCGCGCCCCGCACCTGGGGCCACGCAACCATCCCGATGCCGAGCGGCGGATAGCTGAACTGCTGGCGGCCTGGCGCCAGGCCCGGGCCCCGTTGTTACATGTCCGCCATCTGTCGCGCGATCCGCGCTCGGTGTTCTGGCCAGGGCAGCCCGGGGTGGAGTTCCAGCCGGCCCTGGCGCCGCTGCACGGCGAGCCGGTGTTCGACAAGCAGGTCCCTGACGCCTTCGCCAACAGTGGCCTGGAACGCTGGCTGCACCAGCGCGGTATCCACTCACTGCTGATCTGTGGCGTGGCCAGTGAGAATTCGGTGGAAGCCACGGCGCGCAGCGCCGGCAATCTGGATTTCACCACTTGGGTCGCCGAAGACGCCTGCTACACCTTCGCCAAGACCGACTTCTCCGGTCGGCCGCGCAGCGCCGAGGAGGTCCATGCGATGGCCATGGCCAATCTGCACCGCGAATACGCCACCGTCACCTCCAGCGCAGCCATGCTCGAACGTCTGCGGACGAACGGGTCGCCCTGCTAGACTGCCCTCCTGCCCGCCTGGAAGAGCTGCATGAACCCTGTCGATATCCTGCGCGACTCGCTGTCTTTCTTTGCCCGCAATCTGCGGCCCCTGGCCGTCCTCACCCTGCCCTGGCTGCTGCTCGAAGCCCTGCTGCGCTATCAGGTGCTGGAGCGGTTCGGCGTGACCAATGGGCTGTGGGACATGCTGGTCAGCCTGCTCTGCTATCCGCTGTACACCGCCGCCTTGCTGATCTTTCTGGAGGCACGTACGCAGGGCACCACACCGCGCCTGAGCGGTGCCTGGGGCGCGGCGCTGCTGCTCTGGCCACGCTTCGCCCTCCTCGCGGCCTTGACCTCGGGGCTGGTGATGCTGGGCTTTTCGCTGCTGATCGTGCCGGGCTTTCTGATCATGGCCAAGCTGGCCTTCGCCGAGAACCTGCTGGTGCTGGAGGGACGGGCGCCGCTGGATGCGCTGCGTGGCAGCCTGCGCCTGAGCCGTGGGCACTTCTTCACCCTGCTGGCATGCATCCTGGCCACGGTGCTGCCGGCCTGGCTGCTCGATGCCTGGATCACCCGGCATTTCGCCGAGGACGCAGCGCTGGAGATCGTACTGCAGACCCTTTCAGGCTTCCTGCAGCTGATCCCCAGCATCGCCGTCTATCGCATCTACATGCTGGTCAGGCAGGACGCCTGACCCGGCACTTCACCACATCAGGTCGTCCGGCACCTGGTAGGCGGCATAGGGATCGTCCGGATCCGGCTCGCCGCTCTGCACGTTGAGCAGTACCACCCGCTTGGGATCGCGCTCCTGGATACGTTCGGCGGTGGCGCGCGGCACCACCTCGTAGCGACCCTCGTAGCGCACGATGGCCAGACTGCCCTTGCTGAGCTTGTCTCTCATCATGACGTTGACCGACAGGCGCTTGACCTTCTTGTCGTCGACGAAGTTGTAGTAGTCCTCGGTGGTCAGCTTGGGCAGGCGGCTCGTTTCGATCAGCTGCTTGATCTGCGCCTGCTCGGCCTTGCGCCGCTTCTTGTCTTCCTGAGCACGATTGAGCTCCTGGTCCTTGGCCAGTTTTTCCGCCTGGGCCTGCTGGACGGCCAGCTCCTGGGAGCGGTCCTTTTCCGTCTGCCCGCGATGCTCCATGCGGCTCTGTTTCTGCTTCTGCTTGACGGCCTGCTTGGCCTGCTTTTCATTGACCAATCCGGCTTTCAGCAGCTGGTCGCGTAGGGACATGCTCATCGATACGACTCGTCTAGATCATCCAAGGGGGCACGGCTCGGGAGCGGCCGCGCGCCAGGGTGTCCATCCTGCGCAGCCGACGAAGCGAGTGCAAGCCTTTCCCGGGGGTGAAATAATGCAGTCATGACCTATCCGCCCCTGGTTCGGGCGCTGCCGATCAGAATTTGTCCATGATTACCTTCGCGATCGTCCTGCTCTTTGTCGCCAGCGTGCTCTTCGTCCACCTTCGCGGACGCGCTCGCCTGCCCTTCCTGCGCCAACTGGTCAACCACTCGGCGGTGTTCGCCCCCTACAACGCCCTGATGTACCTGTTCTCCAGCGTCCCGTCCAAGCCCTACCTCGATCGCAGCCGCTTTCCGGAGCTGGACGTACTCAAGGACAATTGGCAGGAGATTCGCGTCGAAGCCTTGCGGCTGTTCGACGAGGGCTACATTCGCGCCGCGGAAAAGGACAACGACGCCGGCTTCGGTTCCTTCTTCAAGAAGGGCTGGAAGCGCTTCTACCTGACCTGGTACGGCGAACCGCTGCCCTCCGCCCAGACCCTTTGCCCGCGCACCGTCGAACTGGTGCGGCAGATCCCCAACGTCAAGGGCGCCATGTTTGCCCTGCTACCAGGCGGCAGCCATCTGAATCCGCATCGCGATCCCTTCGGCGGCTCGCTGCGCTATCACCTGGGTCTGGCCACGCCCAACTCGGATGCCTGCCGCATCTATGTCGACGGCCAGCCCTATGCCTGGCGCGATGGCGAGGATGTGATGTTCGACGAAACCTATGTGCACTGGGTGAAGAACGAGACCGACCAGACCCGGGTCATCCTGTTCTGCGATGTGGAACGGCCATTGCGCAACCGTCTGCTGACGCGCATCAACCAGGCAGTCAGCCGCTTCCTGGGTAGTGCCACAGCGCCGCAGAACGTCGAAGGCGAACGCGTAGGCGGCATCAACCAGGCCTATGCCTTCAGCAAGAGATTCGGTGATCGTATCGGTGGCGGCGTGAAGAAATTCAAGCGGCGCCATCCCAAGGCCTATCGCATCGCCAAACCGGTGCTGGCCGTGCTGGTAGTGATCGCGCTCTACCACTGGATCGTCAGCTAAGGCGGCGATCCTGCGCAGGCGGCGTCAAAGGCAGATTAGCCGGAGCGCTGCTGGCGCTGCCGATGCAGCCGGGCTACCAGCTCGGCTTCGGCCTGGGAGAGGCCACAGGCCTGGGTGAGATCGTCGGCGCTGGCGCCCAATCCCACCAGGCGCGCAGCCTGGGAAAAGGACAGACTGGTAGGGTCGCTCTGCTCGATCTGGGTCAACCGATCAGGCAAGGGCGCCACCACCTTGGCCAGTCCCTGCACCTGCTCACCCATGCGCACCTGCCCGGCCTGGTAGGTTTCCAGGCGCTTGAGCAGAATCTGCATACGCTTGTCGACAAGGGCGTCCCGCTCAACCTGTTTCGCTACCTGCTGCTGCTGGCGTTGCCAGAGCAGCCAGCAGCAACCACCGAGGCCGGCACAGGCCAGCCCCAGCGCGACGCTGAGCAGGATCAGCCCGACGAGCATCAGATGCTTTCCAGCTCCGACCACTCTTCTTCGGTCATCAGCTTGTCGAGCTCGACCAGGATGAGCAGCTCGCCGTTCTTGTTGCACACGCCCTGGATGAACTTGGCGGATTCGTCATTGCCGACGTTCGGCGCGGTCTCGATCTCCGACTGCCGCAGGTAGACCACCTCGGCCACGCTGTCGACCAGGATACCGACGACCTGCTTGTCGGCCTCGATGATGACGATACGGGTGTTGTCGGTGACCTCGGTGGGCAGCAGTCCAAAGCGTTGACGGGTGTCGATCACCGTCACCACGTTGCCGCGCAGGTTGATGATACCCAGCACATAGCTCGGCGCACCCGGTACCGGAGCGATTTCGGTATAGCGCAGGACTTCCTGGACCTGCATCACGTTGATGCCGTAGGTCTCGTTATCCAGGCGGAAGGTAACCCATTGCAGGACCGGATCTTCGGAACCCTGTGCGGACGTTTTTTTCATGTTCCCTAGCCTCGTCAAATACCGCACGTGCGGCGAAGCGGGCGAACCCGCTGGTTAGTTGCGGCGGGCAGCCCTAGCGACGGCCACCCACCACCTGTTCAGCGAGCGCCGCCACATCCAGCAGCGCACACATCTGATCGATCACCGTACCGGCCAGCCAGGGCCGGGTAGCGCGCTGATTCCGCCATTTGACCTCGGCGGGATCCAGTCGTACCGAATGGCTGACGCCATGCACGGCCAGGCCCCAATCCAGACCTTGCAGCGATATCACGAATTTCAGGCCCTCACGGTAGTCGTCACGGTAACGTTCGGGCATCACCCAGCGCGCCGCATCGAGAACGCGCAGGTTACCTGCCTGGCAGGGTAGCAGGCCCAGGAACCAGTCTGGCTGACCGAACAGCGGCGTCAACTCTTCGTCGGCGAGTGGGTAGATGGAGCCCAAACAGACCAGAGGCGCAGCCAGGGTCAAACCGGCGACGTCGAACAACAGGCATTCGAAGGGTTCCTCGCCCCATTCGGGCCGGCCCTCCAGCGCTACGCCACCGGGCGGTGCGCCGCCGACCAGCAGTGATGGCGAAGGCACATTGCCTACGGCGATGCCTTCCACGATGGGACGCGGCGGCTCGGCGACCGGGGCCAGTTCAGGGACGCGCCAATCCAGCTCGATATCGGTGTCCGGCGCCGCCACGGGCAGGGTCACTGGCAACAGGACCTCCGCCGGGGAGCGCTCGGCCAGCGCAACGCCTGCGCGGCGCGCGGTCAACGGCACGACCCGGGGCTGTCGCGCGGCGTCGCGCTCGAGCTCTTCGCGCACGGCGGCGGCGAACTCGTCTTCGCTGACGCTGGCGATCGGCTCTGCGGGCACGACCACGGGCGCCACGGCAGGCGCGACTTCAGCGGTCGGCAGCTCCAGGAACGCATCCAGCAGCAGGGCATCGAGATAGCCCTGAAGGACACGCTGCGGACGATTGTCGAGGGACGTCGGTTGGCTCATGGCGATCTACGTGGGTGGGTTGTCCAGCCTATCGGCTGGAAGGATGGAAAACTTGAATCAGGCGACCTGGCTACTGGGCGCCCCTTCGAGCAGATGCCGTAGCAGCGCCCGGTAAGCGATGACACCGCGGCTGTTGAGCTCATAGCGCGACGGCACCTGCCCGGAGCGACTGGCATCGCGCAGCCGGGTATCGATGGGGATGAAGGCCTGCCACAACTGTGCAGGATAGGTATTGCGCAATACCTTCAACGTCCCGATGGAGGCCTGGGTACGGCGATCGAACAGAGTCGGCACTATGGTGTAGGGCAGCGCCTGCTTGCGCGAGCGGTTGATCATGGTCAGGGTGTTGACCATGCGCTCCAACCCCTTGAGTGCCAGGAATTCGGTCTGGGTGGGAATCACCAGATGCTGGCTGGCCGCCAGAGCGTTGACCATCAACACCCCAAGCAGCGGTGGGCTGTCGATCAGCACGTGGTCGAAGTCGTTCCACAGTTGCGCCAGGCTCTTGGAAATCACCAAGCCCAATCCGCTCTGCCCAGGCGACTGGCGTTCCAGGGTAGCCAGGGCGGTACTGGACGGCAGCATCGACAACTGCGGATGGCTGGTCGGCAGCAACAGACGCTTCGGCAGGCCTTCCGGGACCTGACCACCATGTTGGAACAGGTCGAACACGCTATGCTCGAGCCTGTCCGGATCCTGACCGAAATAGCTGGTCAGGGAACCATGGGGATCCAGGTCCACCAGCAAGACGCGCTTGCCTTCATCGCCTAGCAACCCGGCGAGGGCAACGGTGGTGGTGGTCTTGCCCACCCCACCCTTTTGATTGGCGACAGCCCAGACTCTCATGTGCAGACTTCCTCCCGACGACATGACCGACCGGGTCAAGGGGCCGGCACAGAGGCCGGCGACGAAGATTTGACAGGCGCCCCCTTGGGCGTCAGCTCTCCAGGCGATGCTGCAGATTGTGTGCCAGTCGACGAATTTTGCAAGGTGCTCTGTGGCCGGAACAAGTCTAGATTGCGCGAGATCAGCAGAACCACCCGCCGATTGCGGGCTCGGTTGACGTCACTGGTGTTGTCGACCACCGGCTGATAGGCGCCATAGCCCACCACGGCCAAGCGCTGCGGGGCGATGCCATTGCCAATCAGCAGCCGCACGATACTGGCGGCCCGGGCCGCTGATAGTTCCCAGTTGGTGGGATACAGCGCCGTGCTGATGGGACGGTCGTCCGTGTAGCCCTGTACCTGGATTGGATTTTTGAACGGCGCCAGAATCTTGGCCACCTTTTCCATGAGGCCAAAGGCGGGATTGCTCGGCAGAGAGTCACCGCTGGCAAAGAGCAGGTTGGAGCTGAGCTCGATTTCCAGCCACATCTCACTGGCCTTGATGTTCAGTTGGTCGCCGGCGATGAGATCGCCGAAGGTGGATCGCACACTGTCGGCGATCTGCTGCAGCGGATCGCTAGGCGTGCCCTTGGCGCTCTGGGCGGCGCTGGTGTCCATTACCGCAGGCGTCGTTCCCGCCGGACGCTGATCGCCAAGGGTGATAGGTTTGAGCGACCGCTCTGGCTGGCTGAAGATGCCTGACAGGCTGTCCGAGAGCACCTTGTACTTGCTCTCGTTCAACGAGGAAATGGAATACATGACCACGAAGAAGGCGAACAACAGGGTGATGAAGTCCGCGTAGGAGACCAGCCAGCGTTCGTGGTTCTCGTGCTCTTCGGGACGGCGGCGGCGAGGCATGCGGCGCTCTCCTAGTCCAGGAAACCTTGCAGCTTCATTTCGATGGACCGCGGATTCTCGCCTTCGCCGATGGACATCAGCCCTTCCAGCAGCATTTCCCGGTAGCGGGACTGCTGCTGGGCCAACGCCTTGAGCTTGTTGCCGATGGGCAATAGCAGCAGGTTGGCAAAGGCGACGCCATAGATGGTGGCGACGAAGGCCACCGCGATGCCGCTACCCAGCTGTGAGGGATCGGCGAGATTCTGCATGACGTGGATCAGGCCCATCACCGCACCGATGATGCCGACCGTGGGCGCATAGCCGCCCATGGCTTCATAGACCTTGGCGGCGGCGATGTCACGATCTTCCTGGCCGTAGAGGTCCACTTCCAGAATGCTGCGCAGGGTCTCGGGCTCAGTGCCGTCCACCAGCAGCTGCAGCCCCTTGGCGGCATAGGGATCGGCCTCGCGGGCGACCAGGGGCTCGAGACCCAACAGGCCTTCCTTGCGCGCCACGTTGCTCCAGTTGACCACCTTGCGAATGCCACCGGTGAGGTCCAGCGTTGGCGGCACGAACACCCACCCCAGCATGGTCAGGGCGCGGCGCAGCACCGGTAGCCGGGTCTGCAGCAGCACGGCACCGAGGGTCCCACCCACTACGATGAGCGCCGCCGGACCATTGGCCAGGGCGGCGAAGGAGCCGCCCTCCAGCAGATTGCCGCCCATGATGGCGGTGAATGCCAGCAGGATGCCGATAAGACTGAGGACGTCCACGCTCAATGCCCTTCTGGCGAATGAACGCCTGCCGTCACGAACAGGCCTCGGTCAGGTGCCTGCCGATGTCTTCCAGGCCGTAGATGGCGTCGGCCAAGTTGGCCTTGGCGATGGCCATCGGCATCCCATAGATGACGCAACTGGCTTCGTCCTGGGCCCACACCTGGCTACCGACCTGCTTGAGCATCCGCGCGCCTTCGCGACCGTCGGCGCCCATGCCGGTCAGGACCACCGCCAGCACCTTGTCGGCGTAGGCCTTGGCGGCGGAGCCGAAGGTCACATCGACACAAGGCTTGTAGTTGAGGCGTTCATCACCGGGCAGGATCTTCACCATGCCGCGGCCGTCCACCATCATCTGCTTGCCCCCGGGCGCCAGCAGCGCCAACCCCGGACGCAGCTGATCGCCGTCCTCGGCTTCCTTGACGCTGATACGGCAGAGCTTGTCCAGACGCTCGGCGAAGGCCTTGGTGAAGGCGGCGGGCATGTGCTGGATCAGCACCAGCGGCGCCGGGAAATTGGCTGGCAGTTGGGTCAGCACGCGCTGCAGGGCCACTGGGCCGCCGGTGGACGTACCGATGGCCACCAGGCGGTAGTGCTTGCGCTTGGGCGGCGGTGACGCCGGGGTACTGGGCGCGTGACTAGCCTGGGTCGCACTGGGCGCCGCCGGCCGGGTCACCGGCCGGGCACTTGCCGATGCAGCCGCCGGACTCGCGGACGCTGCCGGCGCGACACTGGGCGCCACCGCGAAGCGGCGATTGGAACGGGCGATATGGTGGATCTTCTCGCACAGCAGCTTCTGCACACTCGCCGGATTGCGCGAGATGTCCTCAAAATTCTTCGGCAAGTAGTCGACCGCGCCAGCATCCAGGGCATCCAGGGTGACCCGGGCGCCTTCATGGGTGAGCGAGGAGAACATCAGTACCGGAGTCGGGCACTTCTGCATGATATGGCGGACGGCAGTGATGCCGTCCATCATCGGCATCTCGTAATCCATGGTGATGACATCGGGCCGCAGTGCCAGGGCCTGATCGACCCCCTCACGCCCGTTGCTGGCCGTGCCCACCACCGAGATGTTGGGGTCGGCCGCCAGGATTTCCTTGAGCCGACGCCGGAAGAAGCCGGAATCGTCTACCACCAGTACTTTTACCGGCATACCTTGAAACTCCTAACCTGGGGCGGCTCAGGCCACCCGATGGCGCAGGGCACAGGACCCGACGCCGCTCGTACCTGGCCGACTCAGAGCCCGCGACGGGCGTAGCGCTTGAGCATGCTGGGTACATCGAGGATGAGCGCGATGCGGCCGTCGCCAGTGATGGTCGCCCCCGACATGCCGGGCGTGCCCTGCAGCATCTTGCCGAGTGGCTTGATGACCACCTCTTCCTGGCCCACCAGCTGATCGACCACGAAGCCGATACGCTGGGTGCCGACCGAGAGGATCACCACGTGCCCCTCGCCCTGCTCCACGTGGGCTGCACCAGGTACCAGCCAACGCTTGAGGTAGAAGAGCGGCAGTGCCTTGTCGCGCACCACCACCACTTCCTGGCCATCCACCACGTTGGTGCGGGACAGGTCGAGGTGGAAGATCTCGTTGACGTTGACCAGCGGGAAGGCGAAGGCCTGGTTGCCCAGCATCACCATCAGCGTCGGCATGATCGCCAGGGTCAGGGGTACCTTGATGACGATCTTGGAGCCCTGGCCCTTGGTCGAGAAGACGTTGAGGGTACCGTTGAGCTGGCTGATCTTGGTCTTGACCACGTCCATGCCCACGCCGCGGCCGGAGATGTCGGAGATCTCGGCCTTGGTGGAGAAACCCGGGGCAAAGATCAGGTTGAAGCACTCGGTCTCGGTCAGGCGATCGGCCGCGTCGCGGTCGAGCAGGCCCTTTTCCACCGCCTTGTTACGCAGCAGATCCGCGTCCATGCCCTTGCCGTCGTCGGAAATCGACAGCAGGATATGGTCGCCTTCCTGCTCGGCGGAAAGCACCACGCGTCCGGCGCGGGACTTGCCGTTGCCTTCACGCTCGGCCGGCCCCTCGATGCCATGGTCGACCGCATTGCGCACCAAGTGCACCAGCGGATCGGCCAGGGCCTCGACCAGGTTCTTGTCCAGGTCGGTTTCTTCACCGACCAGCTCCAGGTTGATCTCTTTCTTCAGGCTGCGCGCCAGATCGCGGACCAGGCGCGGGAAGCGGCCGAAGACTTTCTTGATCGGCTGCATTCGGGTCTTCATGACCGAGGTCTGCAGATCCGCGGTGACCACGTCGAGGTTGGACACGGCCTTGGCCATGGCCTCGTCGCCGCTGTTCAGGCCCAGGCGTACCAGGCGGTTACGCACCAGCACCAGTTCGCCGACCATGTTCATGATCTCGTCCAGCCGCGCGGTATCGACCCGCACGGTGGTCTCCGCCTCGCTGGTGGGACGCTCGCCTGCCGTGGCAGGTGCCGCCGGCTTAGGCGCAGCGACCTCGGCGGCCGGTTTCGGTGCCGGTGCTGGGGCCGGGGCCGGGGCCGGGGCCGGGGCCGGAACAGGCTGAGGCGCGGCGACCGGTGTCGGCGCAGCGGCAACCGGTGCAGCTACGGGCTCGGCGGGGCCACTGAACTTGCCCTTGCCATGGAGTTCATCGAGCAGGGATTCGAACTCGTCATCGGTGATCTCATCACCACTCGCCGCCGCCGGAGCAGCCGTGACGGGTGCCGATGCGGCCGGCGCAGGAGCCTCGTTCGCGACGAACTTGCCCTTGCCGTGCAGCTCGTCGAGCAGGGCTTCGAATTCGTCATCGGTGATCTCGTCGCCACCCGTGGCGGCTGGCGCAGGTGCCGTGGCAGCCACCGGAGCCGCCGCTGGCGCCTCGTTGAACTTGCCTTTGCCATGCAGCTGATCGAGCAAGGCCTCGAATTCGTCGTCGGTGATGTCCTCGCCACCGGCGGCACTGGCGGTTTCCGCAGTGGCCCCCTGGTCGGCACCCGGCTCGCTGCCCAGGGCATCGAGCAGGTTCTGGAAATCGGCATCGCTCAGTTCCGGCTCGGCAGCCGCCGCGGCAGTCGGAGCGGGCTCTGCGGCGGCGACCGGGGCAGCAGCCACGGGCGCAACCGGAACCGGCGCCGGCTCACTGCCGGCGGGTTCGGCCAGGCGGGCCAGGGCCGCCAGCAATTCAGGCGAGGCCGGGGTCGGCTCTTCGCGTTCACGGACCTGACCGAACATTTCGTTGACGGAATCCAGTGCCTGCAGCACCACATCCATCAGCTCGGCATCCACGCGGCGTTCGCCTTTGCGCAGGATGTCGAACACGTTTTCCGCGATATGGCAGCACTCGACCAGGGTATGGAGCTGCAGGAAACCGGCACCGCCCTTTACGGTATGGAAGCCACGGAAAATGGCATTCAGCAGATCCATGTCATCCGGGCGGCTTTCCAGCTCGACCAATTGTTCGGACAACTGTTCGAGAATCTCGCCGGCCTCTACCAGGAAATCCTGGAGGATTTCTTCATCGGCGTCGAAGCTCATTCCTGCACTCCCCAAGAGGGTCTGGGTCAAAAGCCCAGACTGGATAGAAGATCGTCGACGTCGACCTGAGCGGCCACGACGTCTTCACGCTTATCGGCATGAATCTGCGGACCTTCACCCTTCATCGTCTTTTCTTTTCGATTCTGTTCGATCAGCGCGGTGTGATCGTGACTGAAGCCGGTATAGCGATCGACCTGACTGGCCATCATCACCAGCTTGACGAGGTCTTTCTCGATCTGCCCGACGAGATTGACGACCCGCTTGATCACCTGACCGGTGAGATCCTGGTAGTCCTGCGCGAGGAGAATGTCGTTGAGCTTGGCCGACAGCTGTTCGGCACTGCTCTCGCTGTGGCTGAGGAAGGCGTCGACGCGCTTGGCCAGTTCGCGGAATTCGTCCGCGCCCATTTCCCGGCGCATGAATTTCTTCCAGTCGGCATGCACGGCACGGGCCTCGTCGCCGAAGTTGCCTACCAGCGGCGCGCTCTCCTCCACCAGATCCATGGTCCGGTTGGCGGCGTTCTCGGTCATCTTCACCACGTAGGAGAGACGATCGGTGGCATCGCTGATCTGGGAGACCTCTTCGCCGGCCATGCCGCGCGGATCGATCTCGAAGTTGACGATGGCATTGTGCAGCTCGCGGGTCAGCTTGCCGACTTCCTGGTAAAGACCCCGATCACGCAGTTGATTGAGCTCATTGATAACATGCACGGCCTGGGTGAAATCGCCGCTTTCCAGGCATTTCACCAGCTCTTGGGCGTGCTGTTTTAGATTCGACTCGAAGTCGCTGAAGCTGTTGGTGCCAAGCTGATCCATAACGTCCCCGCGGCTTTCTTCAGCCGTTCACCCGCTCGAAGATCTTGTCGATCTTTTCTTTCAGCACCTGGGCGGTGAAAGGCTTGACCACATAGCCATTCACGCCGGCCTGAGCGGCTTCGATGATCTGCTCACGCTTGGCCTCGGCGGTCACCATCAGCACCGGCAGGGTCTTCAGGCGCGCGTCGGCGCGGACCTGGCGCAGCAGGTCGATGCCGGTCATGCCAGGCATGTTCCAGTCGGTGACGAGAAAATCGAAGTTGCCGCTCTGCAGCATCGGCAGTGCGGTATTGCCGTCGTCTGCTTCGGCGGTATTGGTGAATCCCAGATCGCGCAGCAAATTCTTGATGATGCGTCTCATCGTGGAAAAATCGTCCACGATGAGGATTTTCATGTTCTTGTCCAAGTCGACCTCCGTCCTAATCCGCACACACGCCACAAGGCGCGTCTAAGCAATCGTAGTAGCCTGAGTACCAGCCGGTTAACGCGAACGCCATTCCGCCAGCCGCGCCCGCAGGCGTGCCGCGCATTGACTGTGAAGTTGGCAGACACGTGACTCGCTCACACCCAGCACCTCGCCGATTTCCTTGAGGTTGAGTTCCTCGTCGTAATACAGCGAGAGCACCAGACGTTCACGCTCCGGAAGATTGGCGATGGCCTCGGCCAGGGCCTTGCGGAAGCGCTCGTCTTCCAGACCGCGACCGGGCTCGAGTTCATGCGAACCGCTCTCCTCGAGCCCATGCTCACCACCCTCCATGAGGTCGTCGAAGCTGAACAGGCGACTCCCCATGGTGTCGCCAAGGATGCCGTAGTACTCATCCAGACTCAATTTAAGTTCGGCCGCGACTTCGGAATCTTTAGCGTCACGACCAGTGCGCGCTTCCACTGCCCGAATGGCGTCGGTGACCATGCGCGTGTTGCGGTGCACCGAGCGCGGCGCCCAGTCGCCCTTGCGGACCTCATCGAGCATGGCACCGCGGATGCGGATGCCAGCGTAGGTCTCGAAGCTGGCGCCCTTGCCGGCGTCGTATTTGCGCGAGGCCTCCAGCAGACCGATCATGCCGGCCTGCATCAGGTCTTCGACCTGTACGCTCGCCGGCAGGCGCGCCAGGAGATGGTAGGCGATGCGTTTCACCAACGGCGCGTAGCGGTTGATGAGCTGCTCCTGCTGGGTACGTTCCGAGGTTTTGCTGTACATGCGAAGCCCGCTGGATGCTGTCATGCGTGGGTACCGATGGCTGGTTGCACAAGGCGCTCGACAAAGAACTCGAGATGGCCGCGCGGATTGGCGGGCAGCGGCCAGCCATCGACTTTCTGAGCCACCGCACGAAAGGCCAGTGAGGCCTTGGCACGCGGAAAGGCTTCGTACACGGGGCGCTGTTTCTGTACCGCTTTGCGCACCGCTTCATCGAACGGAATGGCGCCCACGTATTGCAAGGCGACATCCAGGAATCTGTCGGTCACCTTGGTCAGCTTAGCAAAGAGATTGCGGCCTTCCTGGGGTGTCAGCGCCATATTCGCCAACACCCGGAAACGGGTGACGCCATGGTCGCGATTGAGCAGCTTGATCAGGGCGTAGGCATCGGTGATGGAGGTGGGCTCGTCGCACACCACGACCAGGACTTCCTGGGCGGCGCGGACGAAGCTGACCACCTGGTCGCCGATGCCGGCAGCGGTATCGACGATGAGCACGTCGAGGTTCTCGCTGATGTCGCTGAAGGCCTGGATCAGACCGGCATGCTGGGCCGGCGTCAGATTGACCATCGCCTGGGTGCCCGAGGCTGCCGGGACGATGCGGATGCCGCCCGGCCCGTGCAGCAGCACGTCGCGCAGCTCACATTCGCCGGAAATGACGTCGGCCAGGGTGCGCTTGGGCGACAGCCCGAGCAGAACGTCGATGTTGGCAAGGCCCAGGTCGGCGTCGAGCAGCATGACGCGCCGCCCGATATCGGCCAGGGCCAAGGCCAGGTTGACCGACACATTGGTCTTGCCGACACCGCCTTTACCGCCCGTGACCGCTATGACTTGGACGGGATGCATGCTACCCATTGCCTGATACCTTTGATTGAAATCCGTCACACTTTAGACCAAGTGCATTTGGCGTGCCCAGGCATGCGATGCACCACTACCGTTCGTCGGCGCTAACCGGCGCGGCGGGCATTGCTCTGATACAGGCCGGCGAACATGCCGGCCATGGTTTCTTCGCTCGGCTCTTCGGACGCCTGCAGGCTCACGGCGCGGCTCACCAGCTGGTGGCTGCGAGCCGGATGCAGATCGTCCGGGATGCGCGGACCGTCGGCGATGTAGGCCACCGGCAGGCGCTGGCTGATGGCCAGGCCCAGGGCTTCGCCGAGGCTGGCGGCCTCGTCCAGCTTGGTCAGCACGCAGCCGCTCAGGCCGCAGCGCCGATAGCTGTGATAGGCCGCCTTGAGCACCTGGCTCTGGCTGGTGACACCCAGCACCAGGTAATTGCGAATCTTCAGCTGGCGGTTCGCCAGGGCTTCGAGCTGCGCCTTGAGCGCCGGATCGTTGGCGGGCATGCCCGCGGTATCGATCAGCACCAGACGCTTGCGTGCCAGGGGCGCCAGGGCCTGCGCCAGGGACTGGCCCGGATCGACCAGGGTCACCGGTACGTCGAGGATGCGGCCCAGGGTCTTGATCTGCTCCTGGGCACCGATGCGGAAGCTGTCCATGCTGACCAGCGCCAGACTCTGGGGACCGTACTTGAGCACGTAGTTGGCGGCGAGCTTGGCCAGGGTGGTGGTCTTGCCCATGCCGGCCGGACCGACGAAGGCGACGATGCCGCCCTCCTCCAAAATCTTGGCGTCAGTGGTCTTGGCCAGCTGGGCGAAGTTGGCCAGCAGCATGCGCCAGGCATGGCGCGGGTCCTGGATCTTGGCCACGCTGTCGAGCAGGTGGCGGGCCAGGTCGGCCGGCAGCCCCATGCGTTGCAGACGGCGCCAGAGGCCGGCCTGCTCCGGACGGGTGGACTGCACCTGCGTCCAGGCCATGGAGCCCAGCTGGACTTCCAGCAGTTCACGCAGGCCACTGAGTTCGCTGCGCATGGCTTCCAGGGCGCGGCGGTCTTCCGGCGCGGCGCTGGCGGCAGCTGCTGCAGCAGCCGGTTGGGGGGCACGCGGCGGGGCGATCACCGGCTCGCGACGGCTGTCGGCGGCGCTGATGGCGCCGAGCAGCTGCTTGTCCTTGGGTGCGGCCGAGGGCACGCCCGGCGCACGAATGCTGAGGTCGGCATGGGCCTGGGCGATCTTCGCATGGGTCTTGCGCAACTCCGCCTGCAGCTCCGCGTTGGGCGCAGCCGGTGCCGGAGCCTGGTAGTCCAGCGCCGCGGTCAGCTCGACCCCGCCGGCGACCCGGCGGTTGCTGAGGATGGCGGCATCCGGGCCCAGCTCGTCGCGTACCAGCTTCATGGCTTGACGCATATCGGCAGCGAAGAAACGTTTGACTTGCATGATCTAGACCTCAGCCATTCTGGCCAACGGTAGCGACGATGGTGACCTGCTTGTTGTCCGGAATTTCCTGGTAGGCCAGTACACTCATGTTCGGCGCTGCCATCCGGGCGAAGCGGGACATCATCCCGCGGATCGCACCAGCTACCAGCAGCACCACTGGCTTACCCATCATTTCCTGACGCTGCGCTGCCTCGATAAGGGAACGCTGCAGTTTTTCAGCCATGCCAGGCTCAAGGAACATACCGTCCTCGGCGCCCTGACCGGCCTTCTGCATACTACTTAGCAACATCTGTTCCAACCTTGGCTCAAGGGTGATAACAGGCAGCTCAGGCTCCATTCCTACGATGTTCTGGACGATTGCGCGGGACAACGCGACCCGTACGGCACCGGCGATGGCGGCGGGATCTTGACTCCGCGGACCGACGTTGGCGATGGCTTCGGCGATGGTGCGGATGTCGCGGACCGGTACCTGCTCCTGCAGCAGCTGCTGGAGGATCTTGAGCAGGGTCGACAGGGAGACGATGCCGGGCACCAGTTCTTCGGCCAGCTTGGGCGAACTCTTGGCCAGCACCTGCAGCAACTGCTGGACTTCTTCGTGACCAATCAGCTCGTGGGCATGCTTGAAGAGGATCTGGTTGAGGTGGGTGGCGACTACGGTACTGGCATCCACCACGGTGTAACCCAGGGATTGGGCCTGGTCACGCTGAGTGACGTCGATCCATACCGCTTCCAGACCGAATGCCGGATCCTTGGCGGCGACGCCATTGAGGGAGCCATAGACCTGACCGGGGTTGATCGCCAGTTCGCGGTCGGGATAGATCTCGGCCTCGGCCACACTCACCCCCATCAACGTCAGACGATAGGCATTGGGCAGCAGGTCCAGGTTGTCGCGAATATGAACTGACGGCATAAGAAAGCCGAGGTCCTGGGACAGCTTCTTGCGCACGCCCTTGATCCGTGCCAGCAGTTGACCACCCTGGTTGCGATCGACCATGGGGATCAGCCGGTAGCCGACTTCCAGACCCACCATGTCCACCGGGGTCACGTCGTCCCAACCCAGCTCCTTGGCCTCGGCCGGGCGCTGCACGGGAGCCAGGTCCTGCTGCTTCTTGGCTTCGACTTCGGCGGTCTGCTTGGCCTGGCGCTGACGCTTGTAGATCAGCCAGGCACCGGCGGCGGCACCACCGCCCAGACCAAGGAACGGCAGGTGCGGCATGCCCGGCACCAGGCCCATGGCGATGATGATGAAGGCCGATACCGCCAGCGCCTTGGGCGAAGCAAACATCTGACGATTGACTTGCTGACCCATGTCCTCGGCGGAAGAGACGCGGGTCACCATGATGGCGGCGGCGACCGACAGCAGCAGCGACGGGACCTGGGCCACCAGGCCGTCACCGATGGTCAGCAGGGCGTAGATGCGGGCAGCGTCGCCGAACGACAGACTGTGCTGGGCCATGCCGATGGCCATGCCGCCGATGAGGTTGATGAAGAGGATCAGCAAGCCGGCGACGGCGTCACCGCGCACGAACTTGCTGGCACCGTCCATGGAGCCGTAGAAATCGGCTTCCTGGCCCACTTCGGTCCGGCGCTTCTTGGCTTCGTTCTGGTCGATGATGCCGGCGTTGAGGTCGGCGTCGATCGCCATCTGCTTGCCGGGCATGGCATCCAGGGTGAAGCGCGCCGACACCTCGGAGATACGGCCGGCACCCTTGGTCACCACCACGAAGTTGATGATCATGAGGATGGCGAACACCACCGCACCGACCACGTAGTTGCCGCCGACCACCACCTCACCGAAGGCCTGGATGACCTTGCCCGCGGCGTCGTGGCCATCCTGGCCGTGCAGCAGCACCACGCGGCTCGAGGCCACGTTCAGCGCCAGGCGCAACAGGGTCGACACCAGCAGGATGGTCGGGAAGACGGCGAAGTCCAGCGGCCGCAAGGCGTAGACGCTGACCAGCAGGACCACGATCGACAGGGCGATGTTGAAGGTGAACAGCACGTCCAGCAGGAACGGCGGCATTGGCAGGGTCATCATGGCGAGCATCGCCAGGACGGCCAGCGGCACGCCCAGGTTGCCGCGAGCCAGACCGCGCATGTTGCCCATCATCAGGGATTTATCGACTTTCACACCCATTCCTCGCTTGCCGGTGCCGTCGTCACGGAAAGTTGACGCAGCGCACTGTTCGCAGAGGCCTGAGCAAGCTCCGGGCCAACTGCCCAACAGCTTGAATCCGCAAGGTTTTCCGGAGGCGATACAGGACTGGTTACGGATCGGTGGAGCGGCGGGCTGAACCCCAGGTGAAAGACGCGAGTCTGTCTAGGGACCTGCGCTAGCGCGCCTATCCGAGGAGCATCATGATGAAAATCTGGACCGCGACGCTGTTGGCCACCTGCCTGGCCGGCACTGCCCAGGCGGCTGAATCCCTGACGATTCCCGTGAACAAGGTCACGACCGACGGTGTGGGTGAAAGCGTCGGCAGCGTGCAGGTGACCCGCTCGAAATATGGCCTGGTCTTCACCCCCGACCTCAAGGGCCTGGAGCCGGGGATCCATGGTTTCCACGTCCATACCAAGCCCAACTGCGGCCCGGCCGAGGTGAATGGCACCCTGACCGCTGGCGGCGCCGCGGGTGGTCATCTTGATCCGCGCAACACCGGCAAGCACAGCGCGCCCTGGTCGGACGATGGTCACCTGGGCGAACTGCCGGCGCTCTATGTGACCGCCGACGGCCAGGCCACCCTGCCGGTGCTGGCGCCCCGCATCAAGCGTCTCGAAGAGATCAAGGGCCATGCCCTGATGGTACATGCCGGAGGCGACAACTACTCCGATCAGCCCAAGCCCCTTGGCGGTGGCGGCGCCCGCGTCGCCTGCGGCGTCATCAAGTAGGCGCCTTCCCCTC
Source organism: Pseudomonas sp. Marseille-Q7302 (assembly GCF_965111925.1). Classification (NCBI taxonomy): domain Bacteria; kingdom Pseudomonadati; phylum Pseudomonadota; class Gammaproteobacteria; order Pseudomonadales; family Pseudomonadaceae; genus Pseudomonas; species Pseudomonas sp. Marseille-Q7302. The sequence continues at coordinate 3,261,482 of NZ_CBCOPK010000001.1, forward strand.
CTCGTCCCGCCGCAGATCCGGCGGGATGGGCAGGTCTGACAGCTTGGGCTTGCGGCCACGTCCGGCGCGGAACTGCCTGAGCTGATAGACATAGGCCAGGACCTGAGCCACGGCCACATAGAGCCCGGCCGGAATCTCCTGATCCACATCGGTTGAGTAATACACCGCCCGCGCCAGGCCGGGTGACTCCAGCAGCGAGACCTGGTGTTCCTGGGCGATCTCGCGAATCTTCAGCGCGGTGAAATCGCTGCCCTTGGCCACCAGCACCGGCGCCCCGCCCTTGGCCGCATCGTACTTGAGGGCCACGGCGAAGTGGGTCGGGTTGGTAATGACCACATCGGCATTGGGCACCTCGGCCATCATCCGCTGCTGCGCCATCTGCCGCTGCATCTGGCGAATCTTGCCCTTGACCTCCGGCTTGCCCTCGCTGTCCTTGTATTCGTCCTTGATCTCCTGCTTGGTCATCATCAGTTTCTTGCGATTGCTGAAGATCTGGAAGGGCACGTCCACGGCTGCGATGATCAACAATCCCAGCGCCAGCAGCAGCGTGGCATGCCCCACCACCTGCATGCTGTGCAGCAGCGCCTGCTCCAGCGGCAGCTTGGCGATCTGCAGCAACGCCGTGCGCTCGCTCATCAGCACCAGCACCGACACGCCGAGGATGATGAAGAACTTGCCCAGCGCTTTGAGCAGCTCCACCAGGGAGTTCTTGGAGAACATACGTGTGATGCCGGACAGCGGATTCATCCGACTCGGCTTGGGCGCCAGCACCTTGCCGGAAAACAGGAAGCCGCCCAGGGCGATATGGCCGACGATGGCGGCGATCACCACCAAGGCAATCATCGGCACCATCCCCAGCATCGCCGCCTTGCCCGAGGCCAGCAGGAAGGTGCCCATGAAGCGTTCGTCCATGACCTCTTCGCGTCGCAACGAGAAGTTGCTGCGCATCACCTCCAGCAGCTTGCCGCCGAGGAAGGCGCCGTACATCAGCAGGCCGCCAACACCCGACAGCATGACTGCCACCGTACCGAGTTCGCGTGACCGCGGGAGCTGCCCCTCCTCCCGAGAATCACGCTTGCGTTTCTCGGTGGGGTCTTCTGTGCGGTCTTCGCCATCGGATTCAGCCATGCGGCATACCTCCTAGCGTTCGCGGGCGAGTTCGCGCAGCCATTGCAGCGCCTCGCTGGCGAGACTTTCGTAGTGGGACAGGATATCGGCGGTGCCGAGCCAGACGATCACCATGCCCAGCACCACGATCAGCGGCATGCCGACGGAAAAGATGTTCAGCTGCGGCGCCGCGCGGGTCATGATGCCGAAGGCGATGTTGACCACCAGCAGCGCGGTGATGGCTGGCAGGACCAACAGGATGCCGGCACCCAGTACCCAGCCCAGCCGGCCCGCGATCTGCCAGAAATGCTCGACGCTCAGGGTATCCCCTACCGGCAGGGTGACGAAGCTCTCGGCAAGGATCTCGAACACCACCAGATGACCGTTCATGGCCAGGAACAGCAGCGTCACCAGCATGGTGAAGAACTGCCCCATGACCGGTGCTGAGGCGCCGTTGACCGGATCGATCATGGACGCGAAGCTCAGACCCGCCTGGGTCGAGATGATCTGCCCGGCCACCACGAAGACATGGAAGAACAGCTGCAGGCTGAACCCCATCACCGCGCCGATGAGGATCTGCTCGACGATCAGCGGCAAGGCCTGGACGCTGATGGCATCCACCTGTGGCATCGGGGGCAAGGTGGGTACCAGCACCAGGCTCAACGCCAGGGCCAGGTACATCCGCACCCGCACCGGGACCAGGGTGGTGCCGATGATCGGCATGGTCATGAGCAGCGCGGCGATGCGAAACAGCGGAAACAAAAAGCTGCCGACCCAGCCGCCGATCTGGGCGTCGCTGAGCGCGAGCATGGGCTAGCCGATCAGCCGCGGAATATTGGCGACCGAGGTCTGGATGAACTCCATCAACTGCCTGACCATCCAGGGCCCCAACACGATCAGCGTCAACAAGGTGACGATCAGGCGCGGCAGGAAGCTCAGGGTCTGTTCGTTGATCTGGGTCGCCGCCTGGAACACCGCCACGATCAGGCCAACGATGAGGCTGGGTATCACGAGCACGGCCACCAGCAGCGCGGTAAGCCAGAGGCCCTGGCGGAACAGGTCGACGGCGACTTCAGGGGTCATTTCGCTTCTCCACGCAAAGGGGCACCGCTAGACGGTACCGAAACTGCTCGCCAGGGTGCCCATGATCAGCGCCCAGCCATCCACCAGCACGAACAGCATCAGCTTGAACGGCAGCGAGATGATCATGGGTGACAGCATCATCATGCCCATGGCCATCAGTACGCTGGCGATCACCAGGTCGATGACCAGAAAGGGAATGAAGATCATGAAGCCTATCTGGAAGGCGGTCTTGAGTTCGGAGGTGACGAAGGCCGGCACCAGGATCGACAGCGGTGCCTGATCGGGGCTGGCGATGTCGGTGCGCTTGGACAGGCGCATGAACAGGTCCAGGTCCGATTGCCGGGTCTGACCCAGCATGAAGTCCTTCATCGGCACCTGGGCGCGGGCGATGGCATCCTGGGCACTGAGTTGTTCGTTCAGGTAGGGCTGTACGGCGGTAGTGTTGATGCGGTCGAACACCGGCGCCATGATGAACAGCGAGAGAAACAGCGCCATACCCACCAGCACCTGGTTGGAGGGCGTGGTCTGTAGCCCCAGCGCCTGGCGCAGGATGGCGAAGACGATGACGATGCGGGTAAAGCTGGTCATCAGCATGACGAACGCCGGGATGAAGCTCAGCGCCGTCATGATCAGCAGGATCTGCAGGCTGACCGAATATTCCTGCTGCCCCTGACCGTTGGTACTCAAGGTGATGGCGGGTATCGACAACGGATTGGCCTGCCCGGCCTGCTGTGCCAGCGCCAGGGGCGCGAACAGCAGCACGGCCAGTCCCAGCAGCCAGCCCAGGGTACGCCCCAGGCCGGCCGGTAGACGCAAAGGGGTCATGGTTTCGCCTTGGGATCGCGGCTGATGAGTTCCAGCAGGCGCTGGGCGAATTCTGGCGGCGGCGCCTCCGTCTCGCCCAGGCGAACCGGTTCGCGCAGGCTGTGCAACGGCGTGATGCGCCCTCCGGCGACGCCGATCAGCAGCTGCTCCTGACCGACCTGTACCAGCACCAGCCGCTCGCGCGGTCCGAGGTGCTGGGTCGAGATCACCTTGATCGCCTGCTGGCCGCGCGGGCCCTGTTGCTGCACGCGACGCACCAGCCAGGCCAGGCCGAGGATCAGGCCGATCACCAGCAGCAGGCCCAGCAGCAACTGGCCGAGCTGAGCCCCCACGTCCAGCCCGGGACTGGTGGCTTCGGCGGCACGCGCGGTCAGGGGAAGCAGACCCAGCGGCAGGAGCAGACTCTTCATGGATCACCGCAGCTTCTTGATACGTTCCGTGGGACTGATGACGTCGGTCAGGCGGATCCCGAACTTCTCGTTCACCACCACCACTTCACCATGGGCGATCAGCGTACCATTCACCAGCACGTCCAGTGGTTCGCCAGCCAGACGGTCGAGCTCGATGACCGAGCCCTGGTTGAGTTGCAGCAGGTTGCGGATGGAGATGTCGGTGTGGCCGACCTCCATGGAGATGGTCACGGGGATGTCCAGGATCACATCCAGGTTGGGACCTTCCATACCGCTCACCGCCAGACCTCCACTGCTTTGTCCGAATTCTTCGACCGGTGCCTTGGGCGGCTTGGGCGGTTCTACCTGGGTACCCTGGGCCATCAGGGCATCGATATCGTCCTGACTGGCATCGCCGGCTTCGGCCAGGGCCGCGGCCCATTCGTCCGCCAGGGCTTGTTCTTCGGGGTTCTCTTCCATCGTCTAGGTCTCGTGCTACGCCGGGCCGCGGCCCGGACGGGAAAACATTGCCGCTCAGCGGCCGCGGCTGACCGGTTCGAGAATCTGTAGGGCCAAATTGCCCTTGCGCGCGCCCATCTTGACCTTGAAGGTGGGCATGCCGTTGGCTCTCATGAGCATCTCTTCCGGCATCTCCACCGGAATCACGTCGCCAGGCTGCATGTTGAGGATATCGCGGAGTTTGAGTTGCCGCCGGACAACCGTCGCTTCCAGGGGAACCCGGACATCGAGCAGATCCTCGCGCAGGGCCTTGACCCAGCGTTCGTCCTGGTCGTCCACGTCCGACTGGAAACCGGCGTCGAGCATCTCGCGAATCGGCTCGATCATCGAATAAGGCATGGTCACGTGCAGCTCACCGCCACCGCCATCCAGTTCGATGTTGAAGGTGCTCACCACCACCACTTCGCTGGGGCTGACGATGTTGGCCAGCGCCGGGTTGACCTCGGAATTCATGTACTCGAACTGGCAGTCGAGCATGGCGCCCCAGGCTTCCTTGAGGTCGATGAAGCACTGGTCGAGCACCATGCGCACCACCCGCAATTCGGTGGGGGTGAATTCGCGACCTTCGATCTTGGCGTGACGGCCGTCACCGCCAAAGAAGTTGTCTACCAGCTTGAACACCAGCCGGGCGTCGAGGATGAACAGCGCGGTACCGCGCAATGGCTTCATCTTGACCATGTTGAGGCTGGTGGGCACGTACAGCGAGTGGATGTATTCGCCGAACTTGGTGACCTGCACCCCGCCCACGGATACATCCGCCGAGCGCCGTAACAGGTTGAACATGCTGACCCGGGTATAGCGGGCGAAACGCTCGTTGATCATCTCAAGGGTCGGCATCCGCCCGCGGACGATACGATCCTGACTGGTAAGGTCGTAGCCCTTGATGGTGCCCGGCTCGGCATCGGTCTCGGTCTCGACGATGCCATCGTCGACCCCGTGCAGCAGGGCATCGATTTCATCCTGGGAGAGCAGATCTTGCACGGCCATGGTGTTACCTATTGCAGGACGAGATTGGTGAACAGTACCTGTTCGATGGTGGTCTGGCCGGTCAGTTTCTTCGCCAGCTCCTGAACCTTGCTGGTAGCCTGCTGACGCAACATTTCCTTGCCCACCGGCGTGAGCAGGCTATTGAAGTCCTGCCCGGAAAACTGCATGACCAGCAGATTCCGCACCTGCGGCAGCTGCGCCTTGAGCGCGTCCATCTGCGCCTGGTCGCGCCCCATCAGGGTCACCGTGACCTGCATGTAACGCTGCCGACCATCGGCGTTGTAGTTGACCACGAACGCCGGCACCAACGGCTGATAGACCGCAGCCAGGTGCACCGGTGCCGCCGGAGTAGCGGGCGCAGCGTGCTCGGGCTCGGCGTTCTTCTTGCCCAGCAGGAACCAGGTCGCTCCCACGGAGGCGCCGATGACCAGCAGCAGGGCCACGACGATGATGATAATGAGCTTGAGCTTGCCTTTGCCCTTGCCTTCCGCGGCTGCACCCTCTGCCGCGGGCGCCTGCTTCTTCGCCATAAGTGCTCGACCGAATCCTGTGCTGCGCGTCACCCTTGTCGAGTGACGCAGCTAACCTATTGATACGAAGGGGATATAGCAGGTGCGGCCCAGGCTGTCACCTGGGAGCCGGTGGCCTGTCACGCGTAGTAGTCGACCAGACTGCGCGCCGCGAGCGTCGCCGAGCCGCGGGTTTCGGCGACGTTCGCCACCGCTTCATCCTCGCCGCCGCTCGCGGCACCACCGCGACCTCGGCGTGATCCCTCGTTCTGAGCGCCCTGCTGCGACTGCTGCCAGGCCTGGCCCGACGACTGGTCGGAGACGTTTACATTGGCCAGGTTCATGCCCTGCTGGGCGAAGAGCTCACGCAGGCGCTGGCTGCCGTTTTCCAGTGCCTCGCGCACATCGGCGTGGGGACTGGCGAAGGTGACCTGGGTCTGGTCCTGGGTCATGTCGATCCGTACTTCCAGTTTGCCCAATTGTGCCGGTTCCATCTGGATGTCGGCGGTCTTGAGGTTCTGGCTGGACATCCACATGACCTTGTCCACCACGGCCTCACTGAAGTTGCCGGCCTGTGGGCTGAGCGGCTGGCCAGGCACCGTAGCGGTAACCGGACGGGCGGTTTGCGCCGGCGTGCTCATGGCTTGCGACAGGGCAGTGAGCTTGTCGGCGAAGGCGTCGGTCTTGGTCGGCATCGCCGCGTCCTGATCGCCCCCCTGATCCAGCGTCGAGGCCAGGGCGGCACTGGCCGCCTGATCGGCCGCCGGAACCGCCGCGCTGGCGTCCGGCATCATGCCCTGCAACTGCGTCGCCGCCAGGTTGTTGGCAGTGGCGGCTGCCTTGCTGGCATCAGCCTGAGCCTGAGGCACCTGGCCCAGCATTTGCGCCAGACCATCGTCCGAGACCTGCTCGCCAGCTTTGGCCGGGGTCGCCGCTGCACCCGTGCCTGCACCCGTAGCGGTCGCCGGCATGGCGGTGGCCACGGCGCCGCCCAGCAAGGCCGCCGGATCCAAGGCCTGAGTGGTGGCAGTGGTAGCGGCGGTAGCCGCCTCTGCCGCCGTTCCGGTCGGGACCTGGGGTGTTGGCGCCGGCATGGCTACCGGTTGCGGGAGCTGACCGGTCATGCCGAACATGAACAGCGGATCCAGTACCGCGTCGACCGGCGCCTTGGTTTCTTCACCCTGGGCTACCGGCAAGGTTTTGCCGCTGTCGTCGGTCGCGGCTGCCGACTGCTCACCGCTCTTGGCAGTGGTGTCGGCCTGAGGCTTGGCGTCCGCCGTGCGGTCGTCATCGCCAGCGCGTTTCACCCGGTCATCGCCATCCCGGGCGCGCGCGGGTTCGTTCCTGCGCGCCTGACTGGACGCCTTGCTATCGCTGGAGTCCCGCGGCTTTTCGCTGCGTACCGCTTCCCGCGGTTGTTCCTGGGCAAAGACGTCGGCAAATCGTTCCTGAGTCGGAGAGCGATCCTGGGGAGAGGGGGTTTTGACCGCAGTCCTGCCAGGCGTGGCCGGAGAGCTTGCGGCGTTGAGAAGAAAATCGGGCACGACGGCCATGGAAGGCTCCAAGCGACGGGTTTTCCAGAAACTTGCAAGTTGCGCGCCAGCCACAAACGCCAGCACTTTGACGAGACTCAGGTTGTGTAGCGTTGCCGCTCGACCTTGAACAAGATGCGCACGATGGCGAACTCACGCTCCATCGCGGAAACGCCCATGGCCAGCTCGGCGGTGGAGGCCCGGCGCCGGGCGCCCTCCTCCACGTCCCGGCACAGTTGCGCCAAAGGCGCGGCACCCATGTTGCCGGCGCTACCCTTGAAGCTGTGCGCCAGCTGGCGAACCTGCTCGGCATCGCCACCAATCAGGCTACGCTTGAGTTCCGCGATGCGTTCTTCACAGTCCACGAGAAAGGTATCGATGAGGTCGACGTACTCCTCCTCCATGCAGTCGCGCAGGGCGGCGAGCGTTTCCGAATCAAGATGGGTGGAAAACATCGATACTCTCACTGACAAGGGCACTGGTACTGACGAGGCAACAAACACCCCGCAGGTCTGCGGGACCTATAGATAGGTCGAACGCGCCCGCTGCGCATATTCGTCCATCTGCTTCTGCTCGCGCTTGTCCTCGACCAGGCGCTGCTCCTGCTTGTAGCGCTCGACCAGCTTGCGCAGGCCTTCGAGCCGGGCATAGCGCTCCTGCCACTGCACGCGCGCCTTGGCGACCACGTCGCGGTGCCACTGGGCATTACGCTCCTGCTGGCCGATCGCCTCTTCCAGCTGACTGAGAAAACGCTGATAGCCGATCAGCCATTGCCCGGTGACGCCCTGACTGCCGTTGGCTACCAGCCGCTGCTGGTAGTCCTCGCGATAGCGCTGCAATTCGCCCAGCTTGAACTCGGCCTGGGCCAGTTGCTGCTGGCACTGCCCCAAGCGCTGGGCGGCGTCGCGCTCGTCGCGCTCACTCATCTCCACCACGGGGCCCAGACGTTCGGCTCTGCCTTTCATGATCCATCAGCCTCCCAAGACAGCCTGGAGATTGGCGGCGCTCTGCTCCAGCGACTCGCTTTCGCGCAACCCCTGGCGCAGGAACTGCTGCATCGGGGCGTAACGGGCGATCGCCAGATCGGTTTCGGCATTCCCGCCAGGCACATAGGCGCCAACGCTGAGCAGGTCCTTGGCCTGCTGGTAGAGCGACCAGAGCTGCTTGACGCGCTGAGCGTTGCGCAGATGCTCCGGACTGACCACCTGGGGCATCACCCGGCTAATGGACGCCTCGATGTCGATCGCCGGATAGTGGCCTTCCTCGGCCAGGCGCCGCGACAGCACGAAGTGACCATCCAGCACCCCCCGCGCCGAGTCGGCGATGGGATCCTGCTGATCGTCGCCCTCCGATAGCACAGTATAAAACGCCGTGATCGAACCCCCACCCTTTTCTGCATTGCCGGCGCGCTCCACCAGCCGCGGCAGCTTGGCGAACACCGACGGCGGATAACCCTTGGTGGCGGGCGGCTCGCCGATGGCCAGGGCGATTTCCCGTTGCGCCTGGGCATAACGGGTCAGGGAATCCATCAGCAGCAGGACGTTCTTGCCCTTGTCGCGAAAGTATTCGGCGATGCGGGTGCAATACATGGCCGCTCGCAGGCGCAGCAGGGGCGCATCGTCCGCTGGCGAGGCCACGACCACCGCTCGCTTGATGCCCTCCTCGCCAAGGATATGCTCGATGAACTCCTTCACCTCGCGGCCCCGCTCGCCGATCAGCCCGACCACGATGATCTCGGCCTTGGTCAGCCGGGTCATCATGCCGAGCAACACGCTCTTGCCCACCCCGGTGCCGGCGAACAGGCCCAGACGCTGGCCTCGCCCCACCGTCAACAAACCGTTGATGCTGCGGATACCCACGTCCAGGGGTTCGCTGATGGGTTCGCGCTTGAGCGGGTTGATGGTAGGGCCGTCCATGGGCACCCAGTCTTCGGCGCGCATGCGGCCCTTGCCGTCCAGGGCATTGCCCAGGCCATCCAGCACGCGACCGAGCATGGACATGCCCATGGGCAGGCGGCCGGTATCTGGCACGGGCACTACCCGGGCGCCGGGAGCGATCCCGGCCAGGCTGCCCACCGGCATGAGAAAGGTCTTGTTGCCATTGAAGCCCATCACCTCGGCTTCGACTTCCACGGGCTGGTAGCCGCCGCCATTGATCAGGCGGCAACGGCTGCCAACGGCCGCGCGCAGGCCTTCAGCCTCCAGCGTCAACCCGACCATGCGCAGCAGGCGACCTTCGATCACAGGCTGCTGCTCGACCCGGATGGCTTCATCGTAACCGCCAAGACGGCGTTCGAAACTCAGGCGCTCAAGACGCATGGGAGGCATCCTCGATGTCGATGTGCAGGTCGGCTTCCTGAGGCTGGGTCGCCTGGTGGCGTTGCTGTTCGGCCAGTTGCGTCAGTGCCTGGGTCAGGCGAGTCTCGATGCTGGCATCGATGACACTGCTCTCGGTCTCGATCCGGCACCCGCCAGGCATCAGCGTCTCGTCTTCGAGGATACGCCAACTCTCTTCATGCCGGTCACGCAGGGCCTTCATCAATTCGAAATCCTGGGGGCTGACCTGGATGCGGATGTTCTCGGCGCCCATGGGCAACAGCTTCAGTGCCGTGCGCACCACTTGCCCCAACTGACTGGAATCCATCTGCAGTTCGCGCTGGATGACCTCGCGGGTGATGTGGCGGATCAGCTGTACCATACCGGCTTCCAACGCCTGGTCCTGATCGCCGATCGGATCGAGCAGATGAGTCATCAGGGTTTCCAGGCTGGCCAGCCGCGCGGTCAAGGCTGCTTCGGCCTCCTGGCGGGCCTTGAGTTGACCGGCGTGATAACCATCGCGCTCGCCGGTCACGAAGCCCTCGTTGTAGGCCTCCTGACGAATCGCCTCGAGTTCTTCGAGGGTGATCGGCTGGACCTCTTCGACCGGCACCTCCTCGATCAGGGTCTCAGGCTGAGGCTCCGGCTCGGGTGCTGCGGGCACAGGGATCTCCTCGGGCTCGTCGAAGCTGTCGAAGGCCGGCAATCGCCAGACATCGAACACTTCCAAGTCCCGCGCCCTGATCAGTTCGCTCGCCGATTCTTTGCTCATTACCTGTCCGTCAGAAAACCGCTACTGACAGGACATTAGCAAAGCCCAGGCCAACCCCTGCAACCTGTCAGACCATTTCCTCGCCACCCTTGCCACCCAGTACGATCTCCCCGGCATCGGCCATGCGCCGGGCGACGCTGAGCACCTCTTTCTGCGCCCCCTCCACCTCGGACAGCCGCACCGGCCCCTTGGCTTCCAGATCGTCGCGCAGCAGTTCGGCCGCGCGCTTGGACATGTTGCGGAAGAACTTCTCCTTGATGCCCTCGTCGGCGCCCTTGAGCGCCAGCACCAAGACGTCGGACGACACCTCGCGCAGCAAGGCCTGGATACCGCGGTCGTCGACATCGGCCAGGTTGTCGAAGACGAACATCAGGTCTTCGATCTGCCCCGACAGATCCTGATCCGCGTCGCGGATCGCCTCCATCAGCGGGCCTTCGACCGAGCTGTCCAGGTAGTTCATGATGTCAGCGGCGCGCTTCACACCACCCAGGGCGGTACGGGTGGTACTCGCGCTGCCGGAGAACTGCTTCTCCAGGATCAGGTTCAGTTCCTTGAGCGCCGCCGGTTGTACGGTGTTGAGCGAGGAGACACGTAGGACGATGTCCAGGCGCACCTTGTGGTCGAAGTGCCCAAGCACCTCGGCGGCCTGATCGGGATCCAGATAGGCCACCACGATCGCCTGGATCTGCGGGTGCTCGTAGCGGATGACATCCGCCACCGCCCGCGGCTCCATCCACTTCAGGCTGTCCAGACCGCTGGTGTTGCCGCCCAGCAGGATACGGTCGATCAGGCCACTGGCTTTGTCCTCACCCAGCGCCTGGGTCAGCATCTTGCGGATGTAGCCATCGGCGCCTACGCCCAGGCTGGTCTGGTCACCCACCACCTCGATGAAGTCGCCCAGCACCCGCTCGACCTGCTCGCGGTTGACGTTGCGCATCTGGGCCATGGCGGTGCCGACCTTCTGTACTTCCTTGGGTCCCATGTGACGCAGGATCTGCGCAGCATCGGCCTCACCCAGCGACAGGAGGAAGATGGCGGCCTTCTCGACCTTGGAAAGTTGCGCGTCATTCGTCGCCATTGATCCAATCCTTCACTACCTGGGCGACACGGCCCGGATCATCGTTGACCAACTGCTTGATGGCCGTCAGCTGAGCATCATAGCCCTCGCTGGGGCTCGGCAGCAGCAGCGGCGCCGGACCTGCCAGACTCACCTTGTCGTCGGCCAGATCATCCCCCAAGCCATCCAGACCACCGACCCCCAGGGCACCGGCGCCACCGGCGGCGGCCAGAGCGGCGGCGTCCTTGGCGTTGCCGCCGGACAGATTCTTCAGCACCGGACGCAGCACCCCAAAGACTAGCACCAGGATGAACAGCACACCGAGCGCCTGCTTGACCACACCCCAGAACCAGGGCTGCTGGTAGAAGGGAATGCTTTCGATCTCTTCCTGCTGCACCGGCGCGAAGGGCGCGTTGATCACGCTCACGCTGTCGCCACGGCTGGCGTCGAAGCCCACGGCATCCTGCACCAGGCGGGTAAAGCGAGCCAGGTCTTCGGTGGTCCAGGGCTGGTGAGTGACCTTGCCGGCCGCATCGACCTTGACCTGGTCATCCAGTACCACCGCGACGGAAAGTCGACGCAGGCGGCCCTGTTGCTGACGGGTGTAGCTGATGCTGCGGTCCAGCTCGTAGTTGCGGGTATTCTGCTCACGCTTGTCGGTCGGGTACGGCAGGGTCGCCGGCAGGCTGGTCTTGCTGTCATAGATGTACTGGTCGTTGGCGTCGCGCAGCGGCTGGCCCGGAGCGATGTAGTTCGCGCCGCCACCCTGGGCACCGGCCTTTTCGGGGGTCGAGGACGGACCGGGCGGCTGGTTGGACAGTGCACCGGGCACACCCTGGGCGCCGCCGCCGGAAGTCTGACGTTGCTCGCTGTTCTGCTGCTCGCTACGTAGCGCAGGTTGATCCGGGTTGAACTGCTCCGACGTCGACTCCACGGCGTTGAAGTCCACGTCGGCGGCCACCTCGGCCTTGAAGCGGCCGTTGCCGAGCACCGGCTGCATGATGTTCTGCACGCGCTGGGTCAGGGAGCCTTCCATCTTGCGGGTATAGTCCAGCTGCTTGCCAGCGATCGACAGCTCGGACAGGTTCTGCTGATCGGACAGCAGTTGGCCTTTCTGATCGACGATGGTGACCTGGGACTTGTCCAGCTCAGGCACGCTGGTGGCGACCAGATTGATGATTGCCATGACCTGACCGGCATCCAGGGTACGGCCAGCATACATCTCGACCAACACCGAGGCGCTCGGCTTGCGCTCGTCACGGACGAACACCGAACTCTTCGGAATAGCCAGGTGCACCCGGGCACCCTTGATGTTGTTGAGGCTGGAGATGGTGCGGGCCAGTTCGCCCTCCAGGCTACGACGATAGTTCGCCGCCTCCATGAACTGGCTGGTGCCCAACGGCTGCTCCTTGTCCAGCAGTTCGAAGCCTACGTTGCCGTCGGTAGGGGTAATGCCGGCGGCGGCCATCTTCATGCGCGCACGACCGAGATCGTCGGACTTGACCAGCAGAGCGCCGGAATTGGGATCGACCTTGTAGCCGATATCGGCTGCGCCGAGGGCCTGCAGGACCTGATTCGCGTCCAAACCATTCATGCTGGTGTACAGCGGCCGATAGTCGGGCTGCTGGGTCCAGAGCACCACCGCGAAACCCAGGGCGACACTGGCCGCCAGGCCAATCAGCAGACCCAGCTGACGCAGCAGTGGCATATCTGACAGGTTGTCGAGAAAGCTGAGGCCCAGCAGCGACTTCTTCGGCTTGTCTTCAGCCTCAGGCTTGGTCGTGGGGACGGGTGCGTTGGTAAGAGCGTCAGCCATTTTCTAGCCCGTCCTCAAATCGACATTTGCATGATGTCTTGGTACGCCTGGACAAACTTGTTGCGTACCTGGGTCAAGGCCTGTACGGAGATGCTGGCCTTCTGCGAAGCGATCATGACTTGAGTGAGGTCGACGCCACCCTGCCCCAGCTCGAAGGCCTTGGCCATCTCGCCAGCAGTCTGCTGGGTTTCATTGACGGAGCCCACGGCCTTGCTGAGCATGTCGGCGAAGCTCGGACCTTGGACCTGCTCGGCGCCAGCAGCAGGGGCTGCTACGGCTTTCGGCCGGGCCATGGCCTCGGTCTGCATGGAACGCATTTCCAGCATCAACCGATTGAACTCGACACCTTGAACCATTTGCTCTGCTCCTCTGGCACGGGAAATTGACGCCGTACCCACTCGTGTCAGAGATAGAGCAATGCCTGTGCCAGATCCTGAAAATCAAGCTAAAACAATAGCTTGGAGATAGGCACAGAGAGATGATTAAAGTTTGTCGACAATCAGTCGACGGTGAGCAAGGTGCGATTGCGTTGCAGCAGGGCCTTCCCGATACCCTTGACCTCGAGCAGCTCGTCCACCGAGGCAAAGGCGCCATGAGTCTGGCGATGCTCGACGATGGCCTGGGCCTTGACGGCCCCGATTCCCCGCAGCCGTTGCAGCGCGGTGACGTCGGCGACATTGATGTTCAGCGGCGCCTGCTCAAGGCTAGAAATGACTTTGGCGGCGCTGCCGCGGTCGGTTTCGCAGGCGCTGGCCCAGGGGCTGAGCAGGACCAACAACGTCACTATCCAGATGAATCTCATAGAGGAACCTCCGTGTTCCACTGTGTCATCCGGGAAGCTTAAACCGCTCCGTCAAAAGGTCAACTCACCAGCGACCCCGCCTGGGCGTGCTCGGTCTTGAGCGCCAGGAGGGTCTGGCGGACGCCTTGACGCCAATCGCTGGGCGCTATGCCGAACTGCTGCTCCAGCACGCTGGAATCGAGCATGGAATAGGCGGGCCGCTTGGCCAGCGTCGGAAATTCGGAGGTCGCGATCCCGGTAATGAGAGGGGTTCGCTGCAGCATGCCGAGTTCCTCTCCGGCATCGACGATATAGCGCGCGAAATCGCACCAGCTCAGGCCGCTGTCACCACCGAAATGGTAGAGCCCATAGGCCGCCTGATCCGGCTGGGACTGGACCTTGGCTGCGATCTGCAGCAGCGCATCGGCGATATGACCCGCATAGGTAGGGCAGCCGACCTGATCCCTCACCACCCGCAACTCATCGCGATCAGCCGCCAGGCGCAGCATGGTCTTGAGGAAGTTGTTGCAGTGTTCGCTAAACACCCAGGCCGTTCTCAGCACCACCGACCGGGGGCAGGCGGAGAGCACGCGATTCTCCCCCTCCAGCTTGGTCATGCCGTACACGCCGGAGGGACTGACGGGATCCTCGACCTGATAGGGCTCGGTGGCCGTACCGTCGAATACATAGTCGGTGGACAGGTGCAGCAGCGCGATACCGGCCGCCCCACAGGCCTGAGCCAGTACCGCAGGGCCTTCGATATTGCCGCGCGCGGCAATCTCCGGCTCCTGCTCGGCCTTGTCGACCGCCGTATAGGCGGCCGCATTGATCACCACGTCCGGCGCGAACCGCTGGAGATGGCTGGTTACCGAGCCTTCGTCAGCAATATCCAGAGTGGCACGTCCATGGGCCTCCCATGCCAGTTCTGAACGCTGAAGCCGGTCGGTCAGACAACGTCCGACCTGACCGTTCGCTCCGGTAACCAGTATCTTCATCTATACAGCTCCGCCAATCGAAGTCCTTGTGCATCTTTGGCGGACAGGATGGGATCCTTGACCCGCCAGTCGATATTCAGATCCGGATCATTCCAGATCAAAGACCCTTCATCAGAGGGATCGTAATAATCTGTGCACTTGTATTCAAAATCAGCGGTTTCCGACAGCACCACGAAGCCGTGGGCGAGGCCCGGCGGTATCCACAGCTGGCGCTTGTTGTCCTCGGAGAGGATTTCGGCCACGACATTGCCAAAGGTGGGCGAACCGCGACGAATGTCGACGGCCACGTCCAGTACCTCGCCACGCACGACCCGCACCAGCTTGCCTTGCGGCTTGCTGCGCTGGAAATGCAGACCACGCAGGACGTTTCTAGCTGAACGCGAGTGGTTGTCCTGCACGAATGGCAGGGTGATTCCTGCCTGCTGGGCATAGCGATCGGCCTGGAAGGACTCCAGGAAGAACCCGCGGTCATCACCGAAGACCTTGGGCTCGATCAGCTTCACATCGGGAATCGCGGTGTCGAAGACCTGCATCAGTCCTGCTCCTTGCACAGCCGCGCCAGGTACTGACCGTAGCCGGTCTTGCTCAGGGCTTCGGCCTGCAGGGCCATCTGCTCGCAGGTGATCCAGCCTTTCTGGAAGGCGATCTCTTCAAGGCAGGCGACCTTCAGACCCTGACGCTTCTCGATGGTCTGCACGAAATGGCCAGCTTCCAGCAGGGCGTCGTGGGTACCGGTATCCAGCCAGGCGAAACCACGGCCCAGCAGGGACACGTTCAGCGAACCACGGCGCAGGTACTCGTTGTTGACGTCGGTGATTTCCAGCTCGCCGCGAGGCGACGGCTTGATATTGGCGGCGATGTCCAGCACGTCGTTGTCGTAGAAATACAGACCGGTGACGGCGTAGTTGGATTTCGGCTTCTTGGGCTTTTCTTCGATGCTCAGGGCCTTGCCCTGCTCATCGAATTCGACGACGCCGAAACGCTCGGGGTCAGCGACGTAGTAACCGAAGACAGTGGCGCCCTTTTCCAGGCTCGCCGCCTTGAGCAGCGTCTCGCTGAAACGCTGGCCGTAGAAGATGTTGTCGCCCAGCACCAGGCAGACGTTGTCATCGCCGACGAATTCGCGACCAATGATGAAGGCCTGGGCCAAACCGTCCGGACTGGGCTGCTCGGCATAGCTCAGCTGCATGCCGAAATGACTGCCGTCGCCAAGCATGCGCTGGAAGCCAGGCAGGTCGTCTGGCGTCGAGATGATCAGCACTTCCTGGATACCGGCCAGCATCAGCACGGACAGCGGATAGTAGATCATGGGCTTGTCGTAGATTGGCAGCGACTGCTTGGACACGCCCAGGGTAATGGGGTGCAAACGGGTACCGGATCCACCGGCCAGCAGAATTCCCTTGTATTTGCTCATGGCAATCGTCCTCTGAAAATTGACTGTTGCTGTCGGTCGGACACGCCCAGGGACGTGTCCGCGATAGGATCGTTAAACGGCTTCGCCGAGACGCTCGAGACGATAGGCGCCGGACAGTACCCGCTGCCACCACTCACGATTGTTCAGGTACCAGGTTACGGTCTTGCGCATGCCGGTCTCGAAGGTCTCCTCCGGCGTCCAGCCCAGCTCGCGGCCGATCTTGCTGGCGTCGATCGCGTATCTCATGTCGTGACCGGGACGATCCTTGACGAAGGTGATCAGGTCGCGATAACGCTCCACGCCTTCGGGCTTCTCCGGCGCCAGCTCTTCGAGCAGGTCGCAGATGGTCTCGACGACCTGCAGGTTGCGCTTCTCGTTGTGACCGCCGATGTTGTAGGTCTCGCCAATCTCGCCCTGGGTCACCACGGTATATAGAGCCCGGGCATGGTCTTCGACGAACAGCCAGTCACGCACCTGGGAGCCGTCGCCATAGACCGGCAGCGGCTTGCCATGGATGGCATTGAGAATGACGTGGGGAATCAGCTTCTCGGGGAAGTGATAGGGGCCGTAGTTGTTCGAGCAATTGGTCACCAGCACCGGCAGACCGTAGGTCCGACCCCAGGCGCGCACCAGATGGTCGCTGCCGGCCTTGCTGGCCGAATAGGGCGAACTCGGCGAATAGGGCGTGGTCTCGGTGAAGAGGTCGTCGGTGCCATGCAGGTCGCCGTACACCTCGTCGGTGGAGATATGGTGGAAACGGAAGGCTGCCTTGGCTTCCGGCTCCAGCTCGTTCCAGTAGGCACGAGTCACTTCCAGTATGACACCGGTGCCGACCACGTTGGTCTGGATGAAGGCGGCAGGGCCCTCGATGGAGCGGTCCACGTGGGACTCGGCCGCCAGGTGCATGACTACATCGGGCTGGAAGGACGCGAAGACCTGCTGCAGAGCGGCGAAGTCGCAGATGTCCACCTGGTGGAACTCGTAGCGGTCGGAGTCGGCGACTTCGGCCAGGGAATCCACGTTACCGGCGTACGTCAGCTTGTCGACGTTGGCAACCTTGCATTGGGTCTCGTTGATAAGAAAACGTACTACGGCGGAACCAATGAAACCCGCGCCACCTGTTACCAGTACCTTCATCCTGAATCCTGCCTATATCGATTTGTACATCATCGCGCCCAGCGCCGCGGGCGAGACATCGGAGGACGGCGCAGCCATCCCTGGCTCGGGTCACAGCCACAGCTATGTACCCAAAGACCTGAGTTAAACAGTGGCAGGAAAAGAAAGTTCAGCCTAGCGGTGGGAGGCTGCCGCTTCTGTGCTCGGCTTCAAATCCAGGCTGAAAGAAAGCGTGGACGGGATCACTCGATGGATCTCTTGCCGTGCAGCCAGTCGACGATATCGCCCTCGGGAGAATAGCCGGCGACGGTATCGCGCAGCAGCTGGCGGACACGCAGATAATCGCCTGCGTCGATTGCTCGACTCAGCTCGATAATAGCGGCCTGAAAGGCTTCCCAGGCGAGGAAATCTTCGCTGGCGCGCATAATCTTGGGATGGGAGGTCGGGCTTACGTCATCACCGATGAGCAGCTCTTCATAGAGTTTCTCACCTGGACGCAGCCCGGTGAACTCGATGGCCACGTCGCCATGGGGATTGGTCGGGGAGCGCACGCTCAGACCTGACAACTTGATCATCTGCTCGGCCAGCTCGACGATCCGGACCGGCTCGCCCATGTCCAGCACGAAGACGTCACCGCCCTCCCCCATGGCGCCCGCCTGGATGACCAGTTGGGCAGCCTCGGTGATGGTCATGAAGAAACGCGTGATCTTGGGATGGGTAACGGTCACCGGACCACCCTTGCGGATCTGGGTACGGAACAGCGGGATGACCGAGCCGGACGAGCCCAGCACGTTGCCGAATCGCACCATGGTGAAACGGGTGCGATTGACCTGATGGATGCCGTCCGCCTGACCGTGCAGCACGGGCGCGGCCTCGCGGCTCAGCGCCTGGAGGATCATCTCGGCCAGCCGCTTGGTACTGCCCATGATATTGGTGGGGCGAACCGCCTTGTCGGTTGAGATCAGCACAAAGCTGGTCACGCCGGCCTGGATGGCTGCCTGGGCGGCGTTGAGGGTTCCCAGCACATTGTTGCCGAATCCCTCGGCGATGTTGTGCTCGACCATGGGCACATGCTTGTAGGCCGCGGCGTGGTAGAGGGTAGCGACCTTCCAGTGCCGCATCACCTGCAACAGCAAGGGTGCATTGCGGATGGAGCCCAGCACGGGTACCAGGGTGACCGGCAGGGCTTCGCGCTGGATATAGGCGTCCAGCTCACGATGGATGCTGTAGAGATTGAATTCGGCGTGGTCGAGCAGGATCAGGGTGCGCGGCTTCTGCCCGATGATCTGGCGACATAGCTCGGAACCGATGGAGCCCCCTGCCCCGGTGACCATTACCACCTGGGCGGTAATGCAGCGGGCGAACAGCTCGGGGCGGGGCGTGACGGGATCGCGCCCCAGCAGATCGGCGATATCGACTTCCTGAAGATCGTCCACCTGCACCTTGCCACAGGCCAGATCACTGATGCGCGGCACGGTTCTGACGTGCAGTGGATAGGGTTCCAGCAGCCCAAGCACTTCGCGCCGGCGTGCGCGCGTGGCGGACGGTATCGCCAGGAGGATCTCTTCGGCGCCCGACTCGTCGATCATCTGCTGGATGTGCTTTGGCGTGTAGACCTTGAGCCCGGCGATGATGCGGTTGGCGATGCTCTTGTCATCGTCGATGAAGGCCACCGGGCGCATGGCCCGGCCCATGCGCAGGGCCGCGACCAGCTGGTTGCCGGCCGAGCCGGCGCCATAGATGGCCACCCGCGGCAATTCGTCGGGCTGCTTGATGAAGGGCACCGTGATGGCGCGATACCAGTCACCGAGGAAGTACTGACGCAGCGCGAGGCGCAACCCCCCGATCAGGATCAGGCTGACGATCCAGTAATTGAAGATCATCGAGCGCGGGACGATCTCCGGCAGATCGCGATACCAGTAGATGACTACGGACAATAGCAGGGTCGACAGGGTCACCGCCTTGGCGATGGCGATCAGCGCATCGTTGCCCAGATAGCGCATGACCGCCCGGTACATGCCGAAGCGAATGAATAGCGGGATGGCAATGGCCGGGGCGGTAATGAACAGCCAGGCATGACCACTGAAGGGCTCGATCATCTGCACGGAGCCCAGGCGCAGATAGAAGGCCAACCATAGCGAGAGCCAGATCAGCAGCAGGTCGACCGCGACCTGGATGACTCTCTTCGTACGCCGGTTCAGCTTGACCAGATGGTCACGCAACATGTCAGTGTCCCTAATCCTTGATTCCGGTGGACTGCGCAGCCGCGGCTACCTCATCGGTCCCAGCATGGTATCGAAGGGCCAGGCAAAGCAAAGGCCCATAGGCAAGCAAGAGGCCCAGTATGGCACTTAAACGCCCGGCACCCACCAGCAAAGCGATAGGCAGCAACCCGCACAGATTGATCACCAGCACGGCCAGGGTCACCGACCGGTGCGCGCCATGCCTCCGCGACGCCCACTGATAGGCATGGGTGCGATGGGCTTCGTAGGGTTTCTTGCCGCGACTCAGGCGCCGCAGCAGCGTCCAGGTCGCATCCACCACGAAGACACCAAGCAGGATCAGCCAGGCCCAGAACAGCGACAGATCGGTCAGCGCCGCCTGCAGCGAAAGAATGCCGAGGACCAGGCCGAGGAAGCCGCTACCCGCATCGCCCATGAAGATTCGGGCAGGCGGAAAATTCCACAACAGAAACCCGCTGACCGCTGCCGCCAACAGCAGCGGCGCCGCCACCAACTGGCTCTGACCGACGAATACATACACCAGCGCCATACCCAGACAGACAGTCAGGGCTTCCACGGCGGCGATACCATCGATACCGTCCATGAAGTTGTAGAGGTTCAGCAGCCAGACCAGATACAGACACCCCAGAGCAATTATCAGCCAACCGGGCAACCCGAGCGACCCGGCCAGAGTATCAGGCAGGACGCCATAGCCACCCAGCCACAGCAGGGTGCCCAGGGCGGCAAGAAAATGGCCGAGCAACCGCCAGCCAGCACCGACATGACGATGATCGTCAACGAAGCCCAGTACCGCCACC
This sequence comes from Pseudomonas sp. Marseille-Q7302, assembly GCF_965111925.1. Classification (NCBI taxonomy): domain Bacteria; kingdom Pseudomonadati; phylum Pseudomonadota; class Gammaproteobacteria; order Pseudomonadales; family Pseudomonadaceae; genus Pseudomonas; species Pseudomonas sp. Marseille-Q7302. The sequence goes on from NZ_CBCOPK010000001.1 coordinate 3,281,739, forward strand.
AGCAACCCTGCCCCTGTCAGCACACCACAGAACGAAGGTTCTAGCCGTCCCAGCAGCAGCAGGACTGCGCAGCCGAGCAGAAATACCACGACGATCGCCAGGCCGCCGCCACGAGGTGTCGCCACCTGATGCGAACTACGGGCATTGGGTTCATCGAGCAAACCGCCGGACAAGGCATAGCGCCTGAGTGCTGCGGTACCCAGCCAGCTGCAGCCAACGGCTGCTATCAACAACAGCAGCAGCATCACCTGCCCTCCGGGTGTGCTTGCTGCGCTCCCAGCGCCCGAAGCGCAATGCGCGCCGACAGCGGAGGCTGCCAGTCGAGCAAGGCCTTGGTAGGCTGAATATCGACTTGCAGTGAACCACAGAGTCTTTGCGCCACATCGCCGCGACCCAGCAGCCGAGCGCCCCATTCGAGCCAGGCAGGTGGAATCGGCATCAACCGGGCATTGCACCCCAAGCCTTCGGCCAGTAGCTGCAGCAATTCGGCAGTAGACACGTCCTCGTCGTCACTGGCCAGCAGGATGGCGCCCGCGGCCTTGGGCGCCTCGATGCACAGGATCAACAGATCGACCAGGTTCTCCAGGGCCAGCAGGCTGCGCCTGTTATGGCGGACACCGCCCAAGGGCAGAGGTACACCACGAGCCAGGGTGTCCAGCAGGCGAGCCACATTGGCTTTTACTCCAGGCCCATAGATCAGCGGCGGTCGCACGATGACCACTTCCAGCCCGGTCTCGGCCATCAGCGCCAGCAGCTGCTGTTCGGCGGCCGCCTTCGAACGTGCATAGGCGTCACTGGGCGCAGGAGGATCGTCAGCGCGAAAGGGCCGACCGGGCTGAGTCCAGTCGCCGTTGACCTTGATACTGCTGACAAAGATGAAGCGGCGAACGCCGACGGCAGAGGCGTCCCGTGCCAGCTTCAGCGTGGCAGCTCGATTCACTTCGTCGTAGCGCCTTTCGCTCTCCGCGCCCGGCTGTTCGCCCAACTGGTGGACGCGCGCCGCGAGGTGAATGACCGTGTCCACCCCTGCCAGCGCTGCACACCAATCGGTATCGCTGGACAGCTCCTGGATCACCGTCGTGATGCCACCCACGGTAGAAGCCGCGGACGCCTGGCGTTGCGCTGCGATCACCGGATACCCCTTGGTCTGCAGCTGCCTAACCAGGGCGGCACCCACGAAGCCTCTCGCCCCCGTCACCAGAATCTTGCGTTCCATCAATGCGTTGCGCCGTGCCAGTCAGCCAGGAAAGGGGGCTTATGGTAAGACATTGCCCCGCGAGGGCCTAGCCGCGCAAAACGCGAGCATAAAAAAGCCCGCCAAGCGTGAGCTTGGCGGGCCGTAAAACGGTAAAGCTTTAGAACGTCTTGGCAGTCGCCCGCACTTCAACGGCCTGGAAACGAGCGGCCGGAGGAGCAACGTAGTGACGGGAGAAGTTCTCAACGCGCTGAGCGGGCTGCAGGAATAGAGCTACCATCCAGCTGCCAGCCAGAGCAGCAACGGCCAGGAAGGGATGCCCAAGTTGCATGCTGGTAAAGCAGGCGGCGATACCAATCCAGATGAAAAGATAGTGGCGCATGACAACTTCCTCACTCGGCGTGGACTACGAGGTCACCCAAGACCTTATGTGAAGGAAGTCTCATACAAAAATCGGAACTCGTCTACAAAAATATCAAAACGCCTTGACTTTTTTTGTAAACGTCAAAATACCGATGAAAAATGAATAAACAACGCTTTTTTGACGATTCTGGCTCAGATTAAAAAAGCAGAAGAATCAATAGCTTAGACGGTAATCGAGCGGACAGAAGAGTTGGGCGACGGCTTTATGGCTCCAACTCGTTGACCCTGTCTCTCAACTCCTTGCCCGGTTTGAAGTGCGGCACGAACTTTCCGTCCAGCAATACCGACTCGCCTGTCTTGGGATTGCGCCCGGTCCGAGGCGCCCGATAATGCAGAGAAAAGCTGCCGAAGCCTCTGATTTCGATGCGATCACCTGTGGAAAGCGCCTGGGCCATCTGCTCCAGCATGGTCTTGATAGCCAGCTCGACGTCCCTGGACGAAAGTTGCCCCTGGTAGGACACGATGCGCTCGATCAACTCCGACTTGGTCATGGATTTTTTCCTTCGTTATCAAGCGGCTAGATCACCTTCAAGGACTTTTAGCACGCTGGCCGATTTTTGAAAAGTCAAGCAGGTCGCTTTCGCCTCGGTAACTTTTACGTCTCATGACCACCCTGCTTCCCTTTCTGCAGAGCAAAAAAAAGCGACCCCGAAGGGTCGCCTTTTCATTCAAGCTCGAACTTAGTTCTGGCTTTCCATCTGCGCCTTGATCAGGTCGCCGATGGTGGTGGGGCCAGCAGCAGGCTCTTGCTTGCTACGCAGGGAGCTCATGGCTTCCTTCTCGTCGTCGACGTCCTTGGACTTGACGGAGAGGCTGATCACGCGGCTCTTGCGATCGATGCTGATGATCTTGGCTTCGACTTCGTCACCTTCCTTCAGCACGTTACGGGCGTCTTCGACGCGATCACGGCTGATTTCGGACGCCTTCAGGACGCCTTCGATCTCGTTGCCCAGGGTGATGACAGCGCCCTTGGCATCGACTTCCTTGACGGTACCGCGCACGATGGTGCCTTTCTCGTTCAGGGAGGCGTAGTTGGAGAACGGATCGTCTTCCAGCTGCTTGATGCCCAGGGAGATGCGCTCGCGCTCCGGGTCAACGGACAGGATCACGGTGTCCAGCTCGTCACCCTTCTTGAAGCGACGCACGGCTTCTTCGCCGGTTTCGTTCCAGGAGATGTCGGACAGGTGTACCAGGCCGTCGATGCCGCCTTCCAGACCAATGAAGATACCGAAATCGGTGATCGACTTGATGGTGCCGGAGATGCGGTCGCCCTTGTTGAACTGACCCGAGAACTCTTCCCACGGGTTAGCGCGGCACTGCTTGATGCCCAGGGAGATACGACGACGCTCTTCGTCGATATCCAGGACCATGACTTCCACTTCGTCGCCGACCTGAACGACCTTGGACGGGTGGATGTTCTTGTTGGTCCAATCCATTTCGGACACGTGTACCAGGCCTTCCACGCCCTCTTCCAGCTCGGCGAAGCAGCCGTAGTCGGTGAGGTTGGTGACGCGCGCCTGAACGCGGGTGCCTTCCGGGTAACGAGCCTTGATGGCGACCCACGGATCTTCGCCCAGCTGCTTCAGACCCAGGGAGACGCGGTTGCGCTCGCGGTCGAACTTCAGCACCTTGACGTCGATCTCGTCGCCGACATTGACGATTTCCGACGGATGCTTGATGCGCTTCCAGGCCATGTCGGTAATGTGCAGCAGGCCATCCACGCCGCCCAGGTCGACGAACGCACCGTAGTCGGTGAGGTTCTTGACGATACCCTTGACCTGCTGACCTTCCTGCAGGGATTCCAGCAGAGCTTCACGCTCGGCGCTGTTCTCGGCTTCCAGGACGCTACGACGGGAAACGACAACGTTGTTGCGCTTCTGGTCCAGCTTGATGACCTTGAACTCGAGTTCCTTGCCTTCCAGGTGAGTGGTGTCACGCACCGGACGGACGTCGACCAGGGAGCCCGGCAGGAACGCGCGGATACCGCTGACGTCGACGGTGAAACCGCCCTTGACCTTGCCGTTGATGACACCCTTGACCACTTCGTCGGCGCTGAACGCGGCTTCCAGGACCAGCCAGGACTCGGCGCGCTTGGCCTTTTCGCGAGACACTTTGGTTTCGCCGAAACCGTCTTCGACGGCATCCAGGGCTACGTGGACTTCGTCACCCACGTTGATGGTCAGCTCGCCTTGTTCGTTGTAGAACTGCTCGAGCGGAACCAGGCCTTCGGATTTCAGGCCGGTATCGACCACAACCCAGTCGCCATCGATCGACACCACGGTGCCGACGATGATGGCGCCCGGCTGCATGTCGAGGGATTTCAGACTTTCTTCAAAGAGTTCTGCGAAGCTTTCGCTCATGTTTATACCTGTTGTATGGATACCCGATGTATCCGGCTACCGCATGACCAGCCCATGCGGGGTGAGTGGTAACCATCCGGCTACCGGGATGTGACTGGTTCCCGGCAGCTTTCACCGACGACTCGAATGAGCCTCGGCCTTCATCCTGCCAGGTCGCGCTCGGCGGCCAGGGTCAGGATGCGTTCCAATACCTGTTGTATGGAGAGATGCGTGGAATCCAGCTCGACGGCGTCGTCGGCAGGCTTGAGCGGAGCAACGCTACGCTGACTATCGCGGGCGTCCCGCTCACGGATCTCTTCCAGGAGGGCAGGCAAACTAACATTTTCGCCCTTTTGCTTCAACTGAAGATAACGCCTCTGTGCCCGTTCCTCGGCACCGGCGGTCAGAAAGATCTTCAGCTCGGCATCCGGGAAAACCACGGTGCCCATGTCACGACCATCGGCCACCAGGCCGGGCGCTTCGCGGAAGGCCTGCTGGCGCTGCAGCAGGGCATCACGAACGGCAGGCAGCGTGGCGACCTGGGAGGCGCCGGCACCGACTTCCTCGGTGCGGATGACGTCAGTGACGTCCTCGCCTTCGAGGATGATGCGCTGGCCGTGCTCGTGCCCCGCGAGGAACTGGACGTCCAGATGGGCCGCCAGCAGTTTGAGCGACTCCTCGTTGGTGTAGTCGACGCCATGGTTACGCGCGGCGAAGGCCAGCAGCCGATAGAGCGCGCCGGAATCCAGCAGGTTCCAGCCGAGCTGGCGGGCGACCAGCGCCGCGAGGGTGCCCTTCCCCGAACCGCCGGGGCCGTCGAGGGTGATGACGGGTGCGGTACTGCTCATGAGTGCCCCTCCGTAAGGGAATGATGGCTGGCGGCCTGAGCGCCGGCCTGGGTACGACTGGCGAGGATGCGCCCGAAATATTCGCGCGCGCCCCGCGCATGGGTCAGCACCTCCATGAGGAACTGACCATCGCCGGCCTGGATGGCACCGCGCAGTTCGTCGAGATCGGTGCGGTAGGTGTCCAGCGCCTGCAGCACGGCTTCGCGATTGGCGATGAAGATGTCGTGCCACATGGTCGGATCGCTGCCGGCGATACGGGTGAAGTCGCGGAAACCGCCCGCGGCATAGTGGAAGATCTCGCGGTTCTCGCTGCGCTTGGCCAGGGAGTCCACCAGATTGAAGGCCAACAGGTGCGGCAGATGACTGGTGGCGGCGAGAACCTGATCGTGATGATCGACGGTCATGTGCTCGACGTCGGCGCCGATGGCGCGCCAGAGGCGATCGATCTTGTCCAGGTCGGCCGGCAGGGTTTCTTCGAGTGGCGTGAGGATGACCTTGTGACGATTGAACAGGGCCGCATTGGCCGCGGTGACGCCACTGCGTTCGGAACCGGCGATGGGATGCCCCGGGACGAAACGCAGCGACTGGCCGGCAAAGGCGCGGCGTGCGGCGCGCACCACGTTGCCCTTGGCACTGCCGACATCGGTGAGAATGGCGCCCTGCAGCGGCAGTGCCGCCAGATCGGCCAGCACGCGCTCCATGGCCAGGATGGGCACGGCGAGCTGAATGACATCGGCGCCGGGACAGGCCTCGGCGAGTTCGGCGACGCAACGGTCGACCACGCCCAGCTCCACCGCCTGGCGCCGGGTATCCGGATCCCGGTCGATCCCGACCACTTCACGGCAAAGACCACTGGCGCGAGCACCCTTGGCGAAGGAGCCGCCGATCAGCCCCAGGCCGACAACGACAAGACGTTCGATCACGGGGGCGGCCATGTCAGCCACGCCCCAGCACCTTGCCCAGTGCTACCAGGAAGCGGGCGTTTTCCGCCTCGGTACCGATGGAGACGCGCAGGAAGGTCGGCATGCCGTAACCGGCAACGGGGCGAACGATGACGCCTTCCTGCAGCAGGCCCTGGTTGATCGGCCCGGCATCACGACCCAGGTCGACGGCGATGAAATTGCCGCGTGAAGGAATCCATGCCAGGCCGAGGTCGCGAAAACCCGCTTCCAGCTGGGCCATGCCGGCGTCGTTCAGGGCGCGGCTGCGGGCCAGGTAGTCGCTGTCGGCCAAGGCCGCACAGGCCGCGGCCTGGGCCAGGCTGTTCACGTTGAACGGCTGGCGTACCCGGTTGAGGACATCGGCCACGGTCGGCGAGGAGAAGGCATAGCCCACGCGCAAGGCGGCCAGGCCATAGGCCTTGGAGAAGGTCCGCGACACCACGAGGTTGGGATACTGCGCGAGGAAGGCCAGGCCGTCCGGCAGCTCGTTGCCTTCGGCGTATTCGATGTAGGCCTCGTCCAGCACTACCAGGACGTGTTCGGGCACGCGGGCGAGGAAGCGGGCCAGGGCTTCGCTGTCGAACCAGGTGCCGGTGGGGTTGTTCGGGTTGGCGACAAAGACCACCCGGGTGTCGGCATCGATGGCGGCCAGCATGGCGTCGAGGTCATGACCGTAGTCCTTGGCCGGGACGCTGCGACCTTCCGCACCGATGGCCAGGGTCACCAGCGGATAGACGGCGAAGGCATGCTCGCTGAACACGGCGTTGTAGCCGGGTGCCAGGTAGGCTCGGGCGACCAGTTCGAGAATGTCGTTGGAGCCGTTGCCCAGGGTGATGCCATTGGCGGCCACGCCGAAGCGCTTGCTCAGGGCCTGCTTGAGGTCGAAGCCGCCGCCATCGGGATAGCGGGTCAGGTCGGCCAGCTCGGCGCGGATGGCTTCGAGGGCCTTGGCACTCGGGCCGAGGGGATTCTCGTTGCTGGCGAGCTTGACGATGCTGGCGGGCGCCATACCCAGCTCGCGGGCCAATTCATCGACAGGCTTGCCGGGCACGTAGGGCGAAAGTTTCTGTACGCCGGGAAGGGCTTGCGCCAGGAAATCGCAGCTCATGGAGACCTCTTCAACTTGCGATGACGACGGCCGGGCCGCCGAAAATGGGCGCCATCTTAAAGCCAAGGCGGGTCGCGGACCAATCGAAGTTGCGATCGCGCGACGGAAAGCCCGTAGTCGATCCCACTGTAACGACCTGCGCGAGGATCGATCGCCGGGTCAGATAAGGATCGCGGCGGCCAGGAGGGAAATGAGAATGGCGCCGGACTCGACAACGAACCGGGCCAGGTGAACGCTCAGGCAAGCGATACCCTTCCGCACCTTGCCCACCCACCAACCGTAGCGCTGCTGCAAAGAGTGCACAACGATGTTGATACCACCAAGACTGGCATGATAACGAAGGCGAATCAGCACCGGCATGCCTTGGGGACCGCGGCCTCGCGCGGCCGGGATTGGTCCGGCGAGCAGGAATACGGGCGTCGCGGTCGCCGGAATGAAGGTCCAGCCTAGGCGTCGTACCGCCAGCCAATCTGGCTTCCAGGCCAGTGTGGTGCGGAGGAGTCTTGGAGGTCATGTGGCCATCCTGGCGCGAAAAACAAGCCGACCCCAACGACGGGGTCGGCCGGAGGGCTGTCAGCCGAGTTCGGTCAGCAGCTTCTCCCACTCCTTGGTTTCTTTCTTGGAGGGTGCGCCCAGCAGCTCGACCGCCTGCCGCAAGCGGAAGCGCGTGAGGTCCGGACCCAAGATTTCCATGGCGTCCAGCACCGAGACCGAGCTGGCCTGGCCGGTAATGGCGGCGAACAGCAGCGGCATCACGTCACGCAGCTTGAGCTGCTGGTGCTCGGCGACGGCCTGGATCATCGCGGTGATGCGTTCCTTGTCCCACTGGCGCAGGGCTTCGAGCTTCCACAGCAGCAGTTGCATGACCAGGCGGACCTGGTCGGCGGACAGCTTCTTGTGCTGGAACAGCGCCGGATCCAGATTGAGCGCACCGCTGAAGAAGAAGCCGGCCAGCGGGGCGATCTGGCTGAAAGTCTCGACGCGCTGCTGCACCAGGGGTGCGATCTTGAGCAGGTAGTCGGGATTGAGCGCCCACTGCTGCACCTCGGCGGCGAAGCGCTCGGGGCTCAGTTCGCGCAGCCACTGGCCGTTGAGCCAGGAGAGCTTCTCGACGTCGAAGATCGGACCGCCCAGGGACACACGCTGGAGGTCGAAATGCTCGACCATCTCGTCCAGGGTGAATTTCTCGCGCTCGTCGGGCATCGACCAGCCCATGCGTCCAAGGTAGTTGAGCATGGCTTCCGGCAGGTAGCCCATGCGCTGGTAGAAGGTCACCGAGGTGGGATTCTTGCGCTTGGAAAGCTTGCTCTTGTCCGGATTGCGCAGCAGCGGCATGTAGCAGAGCTGGGGCTGCTCCCAGCCGAAGTACTCGTAGAGCTTGATCAGCTTGGGTGCCGAAGGCAGCCACTCTTCGCCGCGCAGGACGTGGGTGATGCCCATCAGGTGGTCGTCGACCACGTTGGCGAGGAAATAGGTGGGCAGGCCGTCGGCCTTCATCAGCACCTGCATGTCCATGCGATCCCAGGGGATCTCGACATCGCCGCGCAGCAGGTCGGGGACGACGCAGACGCCCTCCTCCGGCACCTTCATGCGGATCACATAGGGCTGACCCGCGTCCAGGCGCTGTTGCACCTCGTCCTGGCTCAGGCGCAGGCCGCGACCGTCGTAGCGCGGGGTTTCACCACGCGCCTGCTGTTCGGCACGCATCTGGTCGAGTTCTTCCGGAGTAGCGAAGCAGTAGAAGGCGTGGCCCTTCTCCACCAGCTCCCGGGCGTACTTCCAGTAGATCTCGCCGCGCTCGCTCTGCCGATAGGGGCCATGGGGACCGCCAACATCCGGGCCCTCGTCCCACTCGATGCCCAGCCAGCGCAGGGCATCATAGATCTGCTGTTCGGACTCGCGGGTCGAGCGAACCTGGTCGGTATCCTCGATACGCAGGATGAACTGACCGCCGTGCTGACGGGCGAAGCAGAGATTGAACAGGGCGATATAGGCGGTACCGACATGCGGGTCGCCGGTGGGCGACGGCGCGATGCGCGTGCGAACGGTGGTCATCGGCTTTCTCGAAAAACGCGAAGGGACAAAGGTGGAATGGTAGCAGCGCCGGGGTCAGCGCTGCCAGTTGAGCCCATCACCTTAAACCTGGACCAGGCGCTCGCGGAGCGCCTGTATCTCGTCGCGCAGCTGGGCTGCGGACTCGAACTGCAGGTCGCGCGCCAATTGCAGCATCTTCTCTTCGAGCTGACGGATGCGCTTGCCGATCTCGCTGGGCGAGCGCAGTTCGGCGGCATATTCGCCCTTGTCCTCGGCAGCCTTGGCCACGCGACGCTTGCCCTTACCGCCCGGCGCGGCGGCGCCTTCCATGATGTCGCGGATGTCCTTCTTGATGCCCTGGGGCACGATGCCGTGCTCTTCGTTGAACGCCAGCTGCCGGTTGCGGCGGCGCTCGGTCTCGTCGATGGCGCGCTGCATGGAGCCGGTCATGTTGTCGGCATAGAGGATGGCCTTGCCGTTGAGGTTACGCGCCGCCCGGCCGATGGTCTGGATCAGCGAGCGCTCGGAACGCAAGAAGCCCTCCTTGTCGGCGTCCAGCACCGCCACCAGGGAGACCTCGGGCATGTCCAGGCCTTCGCGCAAGAGGTTGATGCCCACCAGCACGTCGAAGGTACCCAGGCGCAGGTCGCGGATGATCTCCACCCGCTCAACGGTGTCGATGTCCGAGTGCAGATAGCGCACCCGCACATCGTGATCGGCCAGGTAGTCGGTGAGGTCCTCGGCCATGCGCTTGGTCAGGGTGGTACAGAGCACCCGCTCCTCCTGGGCCACGCGCAGGCGGATCTCGGAGAGCAGATCGTCCACCTGGGTGGTGGCCGGACGGATCTCGATGATGGGGTCGACCAGGCCGGTGGGCCGCACCACCTGCTCGATCACGCGGCCGGCATGTTCTTCCTCGTAAGGGCCGGGGGTGGCCGAAACGAAGATGGTCTGGGGCGCGCCGGCCTCCCACTCCTCGAACTTGAGCGGTCGGTTGTCCAGCGCCGAGGGCAGGCGAAAGCCGTATTCCACCAGGGTTTCCTTGCGCGAGCGGTCACCCTTGAACATGGCGCCGATCTGCGGAACGGTGACGTGGGATTCGTCGATCACCAGCAGGGCATTGCTCGGCAGGTAGTCGTAGAGGGTAGGCGGGGGCTCGCCCGGACCACGCCCCGACAGGTAGCGGCTGTAGTTCTCGATGCCGTTGCAGTACCCCAGTTCGAGGATCATCTCCAGGTCGAAGCGAGTACGCTGCTCCAGGCGCTGGGCTTCGAGCAGACGATTCTGGCTGCGCAGCCATTCGAGGCGGTCGGCGAGCTCCAGCTTGATGTTCTCGATGGCGCCCAGCAGGGTCTCGCGCGGCGTGGCGTAGTGGGTCTTGGGATAGAAGGTGAAGCGCGGCAACTTGCGGATCACCTCGCCGGTCAACGGATCGAAGGCCGACAGACTCTCCACCTCGTCGTCGAACAGCTCGATGCGCACCGCTTCCAGGTCGGATTCCGCCGGGAAGATGTCGATGACGTCGCCACGCACGCGAAAGGTGGCGCGGGCGAATTCCATGTCGTTACGGCTGTACTGCAACTCGGCCAGCCGGCGCAGGATGGTGCGCTGGTCGATGCGATCGCCGCGATCCAGGTGCAGGACCATCTTCAGGTAGGCCTCGGGACTGCCCAGGCCGTAGATGGAGGACACCGAGGCGACGATGATGGCGTCCTTGCGTTCCAGCAGCGCCTTGGTAGCAGAGAGGCGCATCTGCTCGATGTGGTCGTTGATGGACGAGTCCTTCTCGATGAAGGTGTCCGACGAGGGCACATAGGCTTCCGGCTGGTAGTAGTCGTAGTAGGAGACGAAGTATTCCACCGAGTTGTTCGGGAAGAAGGCCTTGAATTCGCCATAGAGCTGGGCGGCCAGGGTCTTGTTCGGCGCCAGCACCATGGTCGGGCGCTGCACCTGGGCGATGACGTTGGCGATGCTGAAGGTCTTGCCCGAGCCGGTCACGCCGAGCAGGGTCTGGTGCGACAGGCCCGCCTCCAGGCCTTCCACCATCTGGCGAATGGCTTCGGGCTGGTCGCCGGCCGGGGTGTAGCGGGTGGAAAGCTGGAATGCGGACATGGCTGCCTCAGTAGCGCGGAAATGCACGGACACCACCACGCTGACGCAAGGTCAGGGCGGTGTGGACGAGGAAAAGGCTGGAAGCCCCTAGATGAGGTCGCATGCGCCCCTTTGCAATCCGCCTGCGGCGCCGCACGTCAGGAAATCTCCTATCGAGGTCGGGTCGCGATGGTGCCTGCAGGGGGGCTATACTCCTGGTTCCTAAGCGTTCCGCCCTTCCCTTCACCCCTCATTCGAGCCCCTGCCCCATGAGTTTGTTCTCCGCCGTCGAAATGGCACCCCGCGACCCCATCCTTGGCCTGAACGAGGCCTATAACGCCGACGCCCGTCCGCACAAGGTCAATCTGGGCGTGGGGGTCTACTACGACGAGCAGGGCCGCATTCCGTTGCTGCGCGCCGTGGCCGAGGCCGAGAAGCAGCGCGTGGCCGCCCAGGCGCCGCGTGGCTACCTGCCCATCGAGGGCATCGCCGCCTACGACCAGGCCGTGCAGCACCTGCTGTTCGGTGCCGAATCGAGTCTGGTGCGCGAAGGTCGCGCCATCACCGTGCAGGCGGTCGGCGGTACCGGCGCCCTGAAGATCGGTGCCGACTTCCTCAAGCGCCTGCTACCGGACGCCGTGGTCGCCATCAGCGATCCGAGCTGGGAAAACCACCGCGCCCTGTTCGAGAGCGCCGGCTTTCCCGTGCAGAACTATCGCTATTACGACGCCGCCAGCAATGGCCTGAATCGCGAAGGCTTCCTGGCCGATCTCAAGGCATTGCCAGAGCGCTCGGTTGTGGTGTTGCACGCCTGCTGCCACAACCCCACTGGCGTGGATCTGCAGCCGGCCGACTGGCAAGCGGTGCTGGACGTGGTCAAGGCGCGCAACCTGGTGCCCTTCCTCGACATCGCCTACCAGGGCTTTGGCGACGGCATCGAGGAAGACGCCCAGGCCGTACGCCTGTTCGCCGATTCCGGCCTGACCTTCCTGGTGTCCAGCTCCTTCTCCAAATCCTTCTCGCTGTACGGCGAGCGGGTCGGCGCCCTGACCCTGGTCAGCGAGAGCCGCGAGGAAAGCGCCCGGGTGCTATCGCAGGTCAAGCGGGTGATCCGCACCAATTACTCCAACCCACCGACCCATGGCGCCACCATCGTCGCCACTGTGCTGAGCAATCCCGAGCTGCGCGCCCTGTGGGAAGCCGAACTGGGGGAAATGCGCCAGCGCATCCGCACCATGCGTAACGCCCTGGTGGAAGGCCTGGCCGCTGCCGGCGCCACCCGCGACTTCGCCTTCGTCAACGCCCAGCGCGGCATGTTCTCCTACTCCGGCCTGACCGCCGAGCAGGTCGAGCGGCTGAAGAGCGAATTCGGCATCTATGCGGTCAGTACCGGACGCATCTGCGTGGCCGCGCTGAACGAGCGCAATCTGCAGCCCACCATCCAGGCCATCGCCGCGGTATTGAAGGGCTGACGAAGAGCTTTCGGCGGCCCGTTTTTCTGGTGCCGCCGAGGCTTGACTTCCCGTTATCTATCAGTAAGATACGCCCCGTTGTTCCGCGATAGCTCAGTCGGTAGAGCAAATGACTGTTAATCATTGGGTCCCTGGTTCGAGTCCAGGTCGCGGAGCCAAAATCTGAAAAAGCCCGTAGCGGGTAACCGCTACGGGCTTTTTGTTTGGGTGCGATTTTCATCGTGTAGACGCTGTACCACCTCGGCTGTCAGGGAAGATCCGCGACTATCCCTCGCTGTTTCGCAAAGACCTTGGGGCCCCAGCGATTCGCCATGTGGCTCAGGATCAACGCGACCGCAGTCGCCCAGACAGCGAGCTACTGCGTAACGGGCTGGGGACAACTACGGTGCAGCATCTCCAGATCCCAGGGCTTGGGCAGAAAGGTGGCACGAGCCGCAGAAGCCGGATTTTCGTCGCAATAGCCCGAGGTGATGACGATGGGCAGGCCCGCCTGGCGGTCACGTGCCTGAAGTGCCAGATCGACACCGCTCAGCAGGCCCGGCATCCGCACATCGGTAAAGAGCAGATCCAGCGTGGGCTGCGCTTCCTGCAGGAAGGCACAGGCCGCGTCGGCACTGCCGAAGGCATCCACCTGATAACCCCAGCCTTCGAAAAGCTCCTGCAATAGCTCTCGCAGAACAGGCTCATCCTCGGCGACTAGCACACGCTGGCGATTCATGAGCGGATCCTGTGATTGAAAGATTTGCAATGGTTTGACCATAGCAATTCGCTAGCGTCCTCAGCTATACGACCAAGGGCACTGTTGTACAAGAAAGGTACCCGCCTGGTCCGCGAGTCGACGAAACGGCTGAAGCGGTCCAAGTCTTGTACAGGATGCCGCCGTCGGACCGGGCAAAGGCGCCTTTGATGCGCCCGCCCCCCTAAGCGAGACGGCTTTGCGTTAAGCTTGCGCCGCCGTTATCTACACCACAGGTTAGAGCCTTGGATCCGTCGTCTCGTCGTCATTGGATCAGCGATCTCAGCAGTACGATCCGAGCTCGTCCGGCGCAGGCTTACGGCCTCGCTCTACTGGCCTTCGCCCTGGCCTTGGGCGCACGTTTCGCCCTGGCCGATATCCTGATGCAGGGCTTTCCTTACCTGACCTTCTTTCCGGCGGTGATCCTGACCGCCTTCTTCTGCGGCACGCGTGCCGGCGTCCTCTGTGCAATGCTTTCCGGTCTCGCGGCCTGGTACTTCTTCATTCCTCCGGGCTGGACCTTCGATGTCGGTGCCCAGGGCTTTCTGGCCCTGGCCCTCTACGTCGTCATCGTCGGAGTGGACATCGCGCTGATCCACTACATGCATACGGCCAGTGCCCGCTTGCGCGCCGAGCAGCAGGTGATCCACGACCTCTACAACGTCCAGACGACGATGTTCCAGGAATTGCAGCACCGGGTGGCCAACAACATCCAGTTCATCGCCTCGCTGCTCATGCTGCAGCAGCTCAAGCTGCCCGGTGACAGCCAGGCCTCCCAGGCCCTGGAAGAGGCGCGCTCGCGACTGGAAAGCATCTCGCGCATTCATCGGCGCCTGCACGACCCCGCCGATGCCGACCAGCCAGTGGCTCACCACCTGCAGCTGCTCACCAGCGATCTGCTGGCCGCGGCAGGACAGTCCAATGTGTCCTGCGCCATCAACGCCGAGCCGCTGAATTTCGATCTCTCGCGCCTGACCACCCTGTCGATGCTGGTGGCGGAAGTGGTCACCAATTCCCTCAAGCATGCCTTCGAGGACAGCCAGCGCGGCCTGATCAGCATCAGCCTGCAACGTGAAGAAGATCAGCGCCTGCTGCTGCGTATCGCCGACAACGGTCGGGGCATGCCGCAGCAGTTCAATCCGCGCACCAGCCAGCGCCTGGGCTTCAAGATTATCAACAGCCTGGCCGAGCAGCTCGGTGGCGAGGCGCGCTATCGAAATGACAATGGCACCGTCGTCGAGGTGCAGCTCGTAGCCTAGAGGCGGAGGCGTACCCAGGCACCAGACAGGGCAAAAACCCTATACAATGCGCGGCTTTTCCAGCCAGGTGCCCCCGCCATGACCGCTCTACCGCCCTGCCCCCTCTGCGCATCCGAATACACCTATGCCGACGGTGATCAATTGATCTGCCCGGAATGCGCCCATGAATGGACGCCCGGTGAGGCCGGCGCCGGCGATGAAACAAAGGTGATCCGCGATGCCGTCGGCAACCCTCTGCAGGACGGCGACACCGTCAGCGTGATCAAGGACCTCAAGGTCAAGGGCTCGTCCCTGGTGGTCAAGGTCGGCACCAAGGTCAAGAACATCCGCCTGGTCGATGGCGATCACGACATCGACTGCAAGATCGATGGCATCGGTGCGATGAAGCTCAAATCCGAGTTCGTCAAAAAGGTCTGATCGTCGTACCGGGGTGTTCGCTGGCGGAGCGATGGCCTACCCTTGAGGCTCTTTTTCCCTGCCAAGGACTCTCCATGTCTTATCGCTTCCTCCGCCCGGCCCTGTTCCTTGCGCCTCTGCTGCTCGCCGGCCAGGCCTTCGCCCAGTCGGCGCCCAACAACGCCCAGGAACCGCAGCCGTCGGTCACGGAGAAGTATGGCGACTGGCAGGTGATCTGCCGCATCGCCCGCAACGCGGAGCGCTCCGCGCAGCTCTGCGCCCTGACCCAGCAGAAGGACAGCGCCAAGGGCCAGCGCATGCTGGTCACTGAACTGCGCCCCAATCGCGAAGGCGTGGACGGCATCCTGGTGCTGCCGTTCGGCGTGGCCGTGACCAAGCCGATCTCGCTGCAGATCGACAAGCGCAGCCTGGAGAATCGCCCCTTCCATACCTGCATTCCCCAGGGCTGCGTGGTGCCGGTGGAGTTCGTCGGCGATGTCTTCAAGCAGCTGCAGCGCGGCGGTCGCCTGACCGTGACCACGCCGGTCGCCAATGGCGAGACCGCCAGCGAAAGCCTGTCGCTCAAGGGGTTCTCCAAGGCCTACGACCGGGCCAAGGAACTGACCAAGCCGCTGTAAGGACCTCTAGTCTGGCAAGGGTGCTGCCGGGTGCTGCGCCGTGCCGCTGGCGGCGGCACGCTCCACGGCGGCCACCAGCGCCAGGGTACGGGCGGCATCCTCGGCACTGACCAGGGGGGCCTCCAATCCCCGCGCGACCCGCACGAAGTGCTCCAGCTGCAGACGCAAGGCCTCGTCCGGGGTCGCGGCCCGCATCTCTGCTCCAAGCGGCTGGTGCCAGCCGGCGCCCGGCTCGGCATAGTGCCAGAGGCGCAGCTGCGGCACGCTCAGGGCGCCTTCGGTTCCGGCGAAGAGGTAGCAGGACTGGTCCGGCTGGTGGGGATAGACCGGATTCTCGCCACTGGTGAGCTCCCAGCTCCAGGGCGCGACGGCGCCGTCACTGGCGGTGAGACTGCCCAGGGCGCCGCTCTCGAATTGCAGGCTGATCACGGCACTGTCGGCATTGGCGTAGCCGCGCAGGGCGTTGTCGGCGAAAGCCTGGACCTGGTGCACCTCGCCACAGAGATGACGCAGCAGGTCGAGGTCATGGATCAGGTTGGTGAGCAGCATCCCGGCCCCCGCTTCGCGGCGCCAGGCACTCTCGAAATAGCACTCAGGCTTCTGCAGTTGCCACAGCGCGGTGACGGTGACCAGACGGCCAAGCACGCCCTTGCGCAACAATTCATGAGCCCTGGCGATCAGCGGATTGTGACGACGATGATGACCGACCAGCAGTGCCACGCGCCGGTCGCGCTGGGCGTGCAGCAGCTGAGCCACCTCTTCTGACGTGGTCCCCACGGGCTTCTCCAGCAGCAGCGGGATGCCGAGGACTAAGCAATCAAGGGCGGTGGCGACGTGCAGGGCATTGGGATTGGCGACGATCACCGCTTCCGGGCGCACGGTTTCCAGCAGCTGGCGATGATCGCGGAAATGCGGCACGGCCCATTGCGGGGCGAGCTCGGCCGCCATCGGATCGGGATCGGCCAGGCCGCACAGCCGAGCACTCGGCACGGATTGAAGATGATGCAGATGCTGGCGGCCCATGTTGCCGGCGCCGATGAGGGCGATGCGCAAGGCAGCGACCATGAGAGAACCTCTTGTTATGGTTGTGAAGTCTCTCGACTCTAAGGGACGCCCTGTCGAAGGCGCTACTGCACCGGCAGGAAATTGAGGAACAGCAGACTCTGGGCGTAGTTGACGCCGATGCGCCGGTAGCGTTCGTCCAGCAACTGGGCGAGCAGGTCCAGCCGGGCGACGATCTTGCCGAACTCGGTGGCGAAGCTGAGGTTGCTGCCCTCCTCCGAGATCTCGTTGGCGAACAGCAGGGGTTCGCCGTCGGCATTCTTGCGCTGGCCCAGCAGCCAGGTGGCCTTCTCGATGTTGCGGGCGGCGTTGTTGACGAAGCGCGCATTCACCACATCGGTGATGTAGAACTCGGTGCGATTGCCATGGGCCGCGATGATCATGCTGCCAATGGCGTAGATGAAGGCGCCGACACGGTCGCCGTGATAGTCGTCGTCCAGCACGTAGCTCAGGGCCGCCACATCGCGTCGACCGCCCAGGGCCGGCAGGCTGCGGCGCTGCTCGATGGCCGTGCGGATCTCCCGCTCGGCGCTGGCGGCATCGGGCAGGCCGGTCTTCTTCCACTCGGCCGGATTGCGCAGATAGAGCTTGTTCATCAGCAGGTACAGGCTCTGCAGATTGGCCTGCATGGCAAGGGTAGCCATGCGATCGGAGCTGGTCTGTAGGAATTCGCTGGGGCGGGTCTTGCCGAATTGCTGGGCGATATCCTGGGCGGCCTGACGGCTGCAGCCGGTAAGACTCGCGAGCAAGAGGCCAATCACACACCCGAGACGGGCGACGGCTGTGAAGGTAGGGGCAGGCATGGAAGCTTCGGCAATGGAGGGCAGCCGAAGGGTAAAGCCTTCCTTGGCCGGCCTGCTGTGCGGCAGGCCAAGGAATGGGTTTTTCCAACCTTCAGGCGTGCTACGGAAAACGAATAGCGGTGCCGCCTCACTGCACGGGTGAAGATGCAGGCATCGTTATCGGATGTAACTCGCACCATTGATATCAAGAGTGGCGCCGTTTAATGAGCGCTGCGAAGTCCGTAGAACAAAGGCTACCAACTCGGCAAGTTCTTCCAGTGCAACAGCCCGGCCTATCGGAATATCCCGCGTCACAGCTTGCTGACCATGAATAGCCATGAAGCTTTCTGCCATTTCGGTACCCACCCAGCCAGGCGCTATAGCCACAGCAGTGATCCCGTCAGCGCCGAATGAGGTAGCAATGGATTTGGTCAGATTGATGAGTGCCGCTTTCGACGCCCCATACTGCATGGCATCAGCGGAATAGCCCCGCTGCCCGGCCCGGCTTGCCATATTGACGATGCGGCCACCTCCGTTCGACCTGAAATGGATTATGGCCTCCTTGCATAGGTCCGCAGCGGCAAAGAAATTGATCTGAAACTCTCTCCGCCAAGTCCTCTGCCATTCCGCAGGGGCAGCCTCCACCGAAACCTCGTTGCGGACACCGGCATTATTCACCAAGGCATCTATACGACCCGTGATCGCCATAGCTTGGTGCCACAACTCAAGAGGCCCACCCTCGGTTCCTAGGTCGCCACAAACAAGATGCCCAGCGCCACCGATACTGGCGAGCAGATGCTCGGCACGTCCTTTATCTCTACTGTAATGGATGATGACCTCGCCCCCTTGGCCAGCTATCTGCCGAACGATGGCCCCTCCAATGTCGCCAGATGCGCCAGTGACCAATACCGTCTGACCAAGCAAGGGTTTGTTCATCTTTTTCTCAGGCAATAAGCGTCTGAACAGAAAGCATGCACTGGGTGGCACGCTGCTCCACCAGCCAAGACAGGGAGCGTCCAGCCTTGACTGGAGCCATAGCCGTCGAGGAAGTCCATGCGCGAGAAGAAGCTTCAATTCGCCTCAAATCAACTGCCAGCAGGACGTTGGAGAGTGCTGACGCCGCAAAGCTGGCGCCTGTGACGCCAGCTTTGCCATCACCCGCTTGACTCAGCCGTTGCTGGGGAAGGCGAACTGCGAGGCCTCATGGGTCTCACGTTGCGGCCAGCGCTGGGTGATGGTCTTGCGACGGGTGTAGAAGCGCACGCCGTCGGGGCCATAGGCGTGAAGGTCGCCGAACAGCGATCTCTTCCAGCCGCCGAAGCTGTGGTAGGCCACCGGCACCGGCAGCGGCACGTTGATGCCGACCATGCCTACTTCGATCTGGTCGGCGAACAGCCGGGCCGCTTCGCCATCGCGGGTGAAGATGCAGGTGCCGTTACCGTATTCGTGGGCGTTGATCAGGGCGACGCCCTCTTCCAGGCTCCTGACCCGTACCACGCAGAGTACCGGCCCGAAGATCTCCTCCTTGTAGATGCGCATCTCCGGGGTGACCTGATCGAACAGGCAGCCGCCGAGGAAGAAGCCGTCCTCGTGATCGGCGACCTTGAGGCTGCGGCCGTCCACCACCAGCTTGGCACCCGTGGCCACGCCATCGGCGACGTAGCCGGTGACCTTGTCCAAGTGCGCGCCGGTCACCAGCGGGCCCATGTCCAGGCCACATTGGGTGCCCGGACCGACCTTGAGTTTCTCGATCTCCGGTACCAGGCGGGCAATCAGCGCATCGGCGACCTGATCACCGACGCAGACCGCCACCGAGATGGCCATGCAGCGCTCGCCGCAAGAGCCGTAGGCGGCACCCATCAGGGCATTGACGGTGTTGCCCAGGTCGGCGTCCGGCATGACCACCGCGTGGTTCTTGGCGCCGCCCAGGGCCTGGACGCGCTTGCCCTTGGCCGTGCCGCGGGCATAGATGTACTCGGCGATGGGGGTGGAGCCGACGAAGCTCAGTGCCTTGACCTCGGGTGCGTCGATCAGGCCGTCCACGGCTTCCTTGTCGCCATGCACCACGTTGAGCACGCCCTTGGGCAGACCAGCTTCTTCGAACAGCTGGGCGATGGCCAGGGTGGAACTGGGGTCGCGCTCGCTGGGCTTGAGGATGAAGGTATTGCCGCAGGCGATGGCCAGCGGATACATCCACAGGGGCACCATGGCCGGGAAGTTGAAGGGGGTAATGCCGGCGACAACGCCCAGGGGCTGGAAGTCGGACCAGGTGTCAATGCTGGGACCGGCATTGCGGTTGTACTCACCCTTGAGCAGCTCGGGGGCGGCAGTGGCGTATTCGACGTTCTCGATGCCGCGACGCAATTCGCCGGCGGCGTCTTCCAGGGTCTTGCCGTGCTCCTCGCTGATCAACTGGACCAGGCGCTCTTCGTTGCTCTCCAACAGTTGCTTGAAGCGGAACAGCACCTGGGCGCGCTTGGCCGGCGGGGTGTTGCGCCAGGCCGGAAAGGCGGCCTGGGCGGCATCGATGGCCTGTTGCAGGGTGGCGGCATCGGCCAGGGGCACTTCGCGGATCACCGCGCCAGTGGAAGGGTTGTAGACCGGCGCGCGGCGGCTGCCACCGTCGACCAGCTGGCCGCCGATGAGATGCTTGAGACTCATGAAGGGACTCCTTGTACGAGAGGTTGGCGCTCCCTAGGGGAGCGCCAGAAAAGGGAAATCAGTCGAGGCGGTTGAGGACGTCACCGACGGCGGCGAAGACGCGATCCAGGTCCTCGGGCTTGGCATTGAAGGTAGGCCCGAATTGCAGGGTGTCGCCCCCGAAGCGGACATAGAAGCCGGCCTTCCACAGGGCGATACCGGCCTCATAGGGGCGGATCACCGCATCGCCATCGCGCGGCGCGAGCTGCAGGGCACCGGCCAGGCCGCAGTTGCGGATGTCCACCACGTGCTTGGCACCCTTGAGGCCATGCAGCGAGGCTTCGAACATCGGCGCCAGCTCGGCGGCCTGTTGTACGAGGTTCTCCCGCTCCATGAGCTCCAGCGCCGCTAGTCCCGCGGCGCAAGCCACCGGGTGGGCCGAATAGGTGTAGCCGTGGGGAAACTCCACGATGTGCTCCGGCGTGGCCTGATTCATGAAGGTGTCATAGATGGCGCTGCTGGCGATTACCGCCCCCAGGGGTACGGCGCCATTGGTGACCTGCTTGGCGACGTTCATCAGGTCTGGCGTCACGCCGAAGTATTCGGCGCCGGTGTGACGTCCCATGCGGCCAAAGGCAGTGATGACCTCGTCGAAGATCAGCAGGATGTCGTGCTGGGTACAGATCTCGCGCAGGCGTTGCAGATAGCCCACCGGCGGCACGATCACCCCGGCCGAACCTGACATGGGCTCGACGATGACGGCGGCGATGTTCGAGGCATCGTGCAGTTCGATCAGCTTGAGCAGTTCATTGGCCAGCTCGACGCCACCGGTCTCGGCCATGCCCCTGGTGAAGGCCATGCCGGGTTGCAGGGTATGGGGCAGGTGGTCGACGTCCATGAAGGAGCCGTACATCTTCCGATTGCCGCCGATGCCGCCCAGGCTGGTACCGGCGATGTTGACGCCATGGTAGCCACGGGCACGACCGATCAGCTTGGTCTTGGCCGGCTGACCCTTGATGCGCCAGTAGGCCCGCGCCAGCTTGACCGAGGTATCGGCGCTCTCGGAACCCGAGCCGGTGAAGAAGACGTGGTCCAGACCCGCCGGGGTCAGCTCGGCCATCTTCTCGGCCAGCTGGAAGGACAGCGGATGGCCGTACTGGAAGCCTGGCGAGTAGTCGAGGGTGCCCAGCTGACGCGCCACGGCCTCCTGGATTTCCTTGCGCGAATGCCCGGCGCCGCAGGTCCAGAGACCGGACAAGCTGTCATAGATGCGCCGTCCCTGATCGTCCGTCAGCCAGCTGCCCTCGGCGGCCACTACGATGCGTGGATCCTTCTGGAAGGCACGATTGGCGGTGAAGGGCATCCAGTGGGCGCGCAGATTGAGCTGGGCGGAGACGGGCGGGGAAACGGTCAGCGGCTGGTTCATGACAGGGCCTCGGGCGGGACGATGAGCCTGCAGAATGCGCCGCGTCTTGCGTGAGTTAAATGGCTTTTTTCTTGCGCTTGAATTTATAAAAACTCACGCAACTCAGGTATCGGGCGTCTGCAAAATTTCTTTCCTCCACCTCTCACCATCGTTTTATATCGAGAAAACAACGCCTTACCTCGTCTTTGCAGCCGAGGCCCGCTTTGGCAGTCCGCTCCTTCGATGACGAAGGTCGTTGACAGCCCGATTTCGCCACTCCTAATCTGCATGCAGCGCTGAATACAACGACACACACAAAAAAGCTTTTTTGCCTCCTGCCTATAACAATCGTCCAAATGGAGTAGCAGCTATGGCTCGGCGTCTATCGCGTTCGCAATCCCTTCGTGCAGTCCTGGGTAGTCTGGCAATCGCCGGCGCCCTGCTCTGGCAGCCAGCCGCTCGGGCCGAGCAGGCCGGCGTGTGGCAGCAGGTCCAGAAAGCCGGCGTCTTGAAATGCGGGGCCGCAGTCGCCGCGCCCTATGTGATGCGCGATGCCGCCTCGGCGAAATACAGCGGCTACTTCGTCGATCTGTGCCGTGACTTCGGCGAGCGGGTGCTCAAGGTCAAGGTGGAGTTCGTCGACACCAACTGGGACAACCTGGTCGCCGGCCTGCAGGGCGGCAAGTGGGATCTGGCCATGGCACTCAACCAGACCCCCGAGCGGGCCCTGGCCGTGGCCTTCAGCACGGCCGCCACCGACTATCAGATCTCGCTGTTGCTGAACAAGGACAACCCCAAGCTGGCCCAGGCCGGCGAGACCTTGGCGGACTACGACAAACCCGGCGTGACCTTCGCAGTGATGTCCGGTACGGCCGCGGACAAGGCGATCTCCGCCGTCATCAGGCAAGGGACCGTGATGCGTCTGCCCGGTATGGACGAGACACGTCTGGCGGTGATGTCGCGCCGCGCCGACGTGCTGGTCGACGCCAGCGACACCAATCACCTCTTCGCCATCGCCAACCCCACCTGGGCCAAAGAAGTAATGCCCAAGCCGGCGCTGGCCAAGCAGGGCGTGGCCTTCGGCGTGCGCCGCGACATTTCCTGGGCCGACATGCAGGTGCTGAACATCTATCTCACCCAGCGTCGCGAGACGGGTGAGATCGCCGCCCTCGTGGACAAGGCCTCCGAGCAGGTCAACGCCCAGAAAGCCCCGTAATCCGCCGCTGAGACAAAGGACTCGTCCTGACGAGTCCTTACCGGAGTTCGCCCCTATGAAAGCCGTTTCCATCATGCCGACGCCCCTTGCCACCACCGCACCGGAGGCCCGCCCGGGTCCCGATGGCTTCGTCCAGTTCCAGCACGTGTGCAAGAGCTATGGCCCGGATCTCAAGGTCATGGACGACTTCTGCCTGGACATGCGTGCCGACGACCGTCTGGTGATCATCGGCCCGAGTGGCAGCGGCAAGAGTTCGCTGCTGCGCGTGATGATGGGGCTGGAAAGCATCCAGGACGGCCGCATCCACTTCCAGGGCCAGCCCTATATAGAAGGTCGCAACGGACGCAGTCAGGTGCTGGATCGAGAACTGCACCGGCAGATCGGCATGGTCTTCCAGCACTACACCCTGTTTCCCCACCTGTCGGTGCTGGGCAATCTGGTCCTGGCGCCCATGAAAGTGCGCGGGCTGTCCCGCGCGGAAGCCACCGAAAAGGCCCGGCTGTACCTCGCCCGCCTGGGCCTGGAAAACAAGCTGCACGCCTACCCCAGCCAGCTCTCGGGTGGCCAGAAGCAGCGGGTCGCCATCGCCCGCGCGCTGATGCTGGAACCGGCGCTGATGCTCTTCGACGAGGTCACCTCCGCCCTCGACCCGGAAATGGTGATCGAGGTGCAGAACGTGATGCTGCAGCTGGCCGAGCAGCGCATGGCGATGATCATCGTCACCCACGACATGCATTTCGCCAAGCACATCGCGACCCGCGTGGTGTTCTGCGCCAACGGCCGGCCGGTCGAGGAAGGCCCGCCCGAGGAACTGTTCCGCCGTCCACGCGAGCCCCGTACCCGGGAATTCCTGGAAAAGGTCCTGCACCTGGATTGAGGACGGCGCCATGAACTACCAATTCGACTTCCATTTCCTCAACGGCACCCTGGGCCCGCTCTGGCAGGGCCTCAAGGTGACCCTGCAACTCGCCCTGGCCGCCAATCTCATGGGCCTGGTGCTGGGTTTCCTGCTGTGCCTGCTGACCCTGAATCGCTGGCGCCTGGTACGGCTGCCCGCCCAGCTGTTCATCGAGTTCTTCCGCTGCACCCCGGTCCTGCTGCAGATCGTCTGGTTCTTCTATTGCGTGCCCATGCTGTTCAACGTCTTCGTCGACCCCATCACCATGGGCGTGCTGGCGCTGGGCCTGAACCTCACCGCCTTCAATGCCGAGGCCTACCGCGCCGGCGTTCAGGCCGTGCCGCGCGAACATCTGGACGCCAGCGTCGCACTCGGCCTGGGACCGCTGAACCGTACCCTCTATGTGGTGCTGCCGCAGGCGCTGCGCAGCGCCCTGCCGGTACTGATGACCAATGGCATCGGCATCCTCCAGCAGAGCGCCCTGGTCGCCATCGTGGCCGTGGCCGACCTGATGTACATCGGCAAGTCCATCGCCACCGAAGCCTATCGCCCGCTGGAAACCTACTCGCTGATCGCCCTGATCTACTTCGCCCTGTCCCTGCCGATCGCCCAGCTGGTGCGGTTCGTCGAACGCCGCCAAGACGCGGCCCTGGAGCGCTGAGATGGATATGCACCTCGACTTCTCCGTCGTCCTCGGCTACTGGCAGGTGCTGCTCAAGGGTCTGGGGCTGACCTTGACCATCACCCTCGGCTGCGCCCTGGTGGGCAGCCTGCTGGGCTTCGGGCTGAGCCTGGTCCAGCTGGCACCCAGTCGCCTGCTGCGGGCGCCGGTCCGGCTCTATGTGGAGTTCTTTCGCGGCACGCCATTACTGATCCAGCTCTTCTGGGTGTTCTTCTGCTTTCCCGTGGTGTTCGGCCTGTCGATCTCGCCCTATGTGTCGGTAGTGATCTCCCTGACCCTGTTCATGGCAGCCATCACCAGCGAGACCTTTCGCGGCGCCCTCAAGTCCATCGCCGGCGAACAGCACGATGCCTGCGTGGCCCTCGGCCTGGCGCCCGGGGTGAAGGTGCTCTATGTGATCTTTCCCCAGGCGCTGCTGCGCGCCATACCGCCGCTGCTCTCGAACGTCATCAGCCTGTTCAAGGAAAGCGCCCTGATCTCCTCGGTCGGGGTGGCGGACCTGATGTTCGTCGGCCAGAACCTTTCCAACAGCACGGCGCGACCGGTCGAGTTCCTCTCGGCGGTCGCCGTCATCTACTTCTGCATCGCCTTTCCCCTGACCCGTCTGGTCGGCCTCGTCGAGGCCCGGCTGCTGAGACGCTTCGCCTACTGAACCCCCATCCCGAAGAGGTAACTCCATGAACATGCACGGCATCCTTCCCGCTCTCGTAACCCCGTTCGACAAAGCTGGCAAGGTCGATTGCGCGACGCTCGCCTCCATCGTCGACTACCAACTCAAGGCTGGGGTGTCCGGCTTCGTGGCCCTGGGCTCCACCGGCGAGTACTACGCCCTCGACAACGCCGAACGCCGCCTGGTCCTGCAGACGGTCAAGGAGGTAGCCGAAGGCAAGGGCACCCTGATCGCCAACTGCAACGGTGCCAGCACCCGTGAGGTGATCGAGCAGATTCGCCAGGCCATCGAATGCGGCTTCAGCAACATCCTGCTGGCCCCGCCCTTCTATGCCCTGCCGACCCAGGAAGAGCTGATCAACCATTATCAGGTCGTGCTGGACACCTTCGCCGACATCAACGTCATCCTCTACAACTACCCCATCCGCACCAACGTCGAAGTCGGCACGTCGGTGCTGGAAGCCTTTCGCGATCACCCGCGCGTCATCGGCATCAAGGAAAGCTCCGGCAATCTGTTGCGCGCCATCGAGATCGGCGAGACCTTCAAGGGCGCCTACCAGTTGTCCTGCGGCTCGGATGACCAGGCACTGGACTTCTTCCTGTGGGGCGCCACCAGCTGGATCTGCGGGCCGGCCAACTGTTTCCCGGATCAGATCGTCGCCTTCCACAAGGCCTTCACCGCCGGCGACATCCAGGGGGCTCAGGCGGTCATGCGTTCGCTGTTCCCGGTGATGGCGAGCATGGAGCAGGGCAAGTTCATCCAGAAGGTGAAGTACGGATGCGAGCTGGCCGGGTTCAACTCGGGTAACGCGCGCCTGCCGCTGTTGCCGCTGAGCGACGCCGAGAAGGCCGACTTCCGCGCCGTCTTCGAAGCCTCGCAACGCTGATGGGATAGCCCACCCCGGCGCCAAGGGGGTGGGTGGAGGATTTCCCTGAACCCCAGCTTCGGCGGCTTCACAGGCCAGGCGCCGGAAAGGCCGGAGCCATACCACGCGGGTACCGTGGAGGCGCCTTTACCCGCTCGGCGGGATGAGTCGCCATCCGGTCCGCATGACAGGTCGCCATTCAGCGAGAGAGCACTATGAACCAGGAGTCAGGCGTTCCCCGGACCGCGATAGTGGTCGGGGGCGGTATCGTCGGGGTGTGCTGCGCCCTCTGGCTGCAACGGGATGGTCTGGCGGTGACGCTGGTCGACCCTGCCGCACCAGGCGACAGCACGGCCAAGTGGAGCTGTGGCCAGATGGCCGTCAGCGAGGTGGTGCCCCTGTCCAAGCCGGGCATCCTGAAGAAGCTGCCCGGCTGGTTGCTGGACCAGCGGGGTCCGCTGGCGCTAAGGCCCAGCGCCCTACCTGGCATCCTGCCGTGGTTCCTGAGATTCCTGGCCTGCGCCCGGCCGACGCGCATCCAGGAAATCGCCGCGGAACTGGCGACCCTGACCCGCGACGTCTACCGCGACTACGGGGTACTGCTGGAGGCCTGTCCCGACCGAAGCCTGCTCGGCGAGCGGCCCATCCTCGAAGTGTTCGACACGCCTCAGGGACTGGCCCAGGAGCGTCACCACTTCGAGTTGCGCGAGCGCCTGGGTTTCCAGGTAGAAGAACTGGACGCCGCCGCCATCGCCGATCTGGAGCCGGCCTTCGCCGGTCGGTTCAGGCACGGCCTGCTGTTTCCCGATTGGCGAGCGGTCAGCGATACCGAAGGCTTCATCGCCGCCCTCACCGCCAGCTTCGAACAGGCGGGCGGCCGCCGAATTCGCGAGCGGGTGACGCGGATCGACGAACATCAGGGACAGGCCACCGGGGTCACGCTGGCCGACGGGCGCCGCCTGCCGGCCGAGCGGGTGGTCATCGCCGCGGGCAATGGCTCGCGGGCCTTTTTCGGTCAGCTCGGACTTTCGATACCCCTGGCAGGCATCGCCGGCTACCAGGTGGTGCTGCCAGAGCCCGAAGTCGAAATCCGCCACTCCACCATCTATGCCGATGGCGGCTTCTGCTTCGCGCCCATGACCCGCGGCCTGCAGATCGGCGGCACCATCGAATTCGCCGGCGAGGGCGCCAAACCCAACTTCGCCCGGGCCGACATCATTCTGGAAAAGGCCCGGCGCGTGCTGCCGCAGCTGCGGACCACGGATCTCGAATATGGCGTGGGCTATCGGCCCTTCCTGCCCGATACCAAGCCGATCATCGACCGCAGCCAGCGCCTGACCAATGTATTGCTCGCCTTCGGTCACGGTCAGCTTGGCCTGACCCTGGGTGCTACCACGGGACGGCTGATCGCCGATCTCGCCGGGGGACGCACGAGCACCCTCGATCTCCATCCTTTCCGCGCTTCGCGCTTCTGACAGGACTTCGCTGATGGTTCGCTACGACCACCTGTACATCGATGGCCACTGGGTTCGCCCGCTGCGCGGCGGCACCTTCGAGACCCTCGATCCGGCCCTTGAGACTTCCCTTGCCCAGGTCGCCGCGGCGACCGCCGAGGATATCGACCTGGCTGTCCACGCGGCCCGTCGCGCCTTCGACGAAGGCCCCTGGCCGCGGCAGAGCGGCGCCGAACGGGCGACCGTGCTGCGCCGCATCGCCGCGATGATCCGCGAGCGCCAGCAGTCACTCGCCGAGCTGGAGGTGCGCGACAATGGCAAGCCACTCCCCGAAGCCCTGTGGGACATCGGTGACGCCGCCGGCTGCTTCGATTTCTACGCCGACCAGGCCGAACGCCTGGACCGGGACCGCGAACGAACCATCGCCTTGAGCGATGCGCGCTTCAGCGCCGTCGCCCGGCAAGAGCCCATCGGGGTGGCCGGCGCCATCATCCCCTGGAATTTCCCACTGCTGATGGCGGCCTGGAAGGTCGCTCCAGCCCTGGCCGCCGGCTGCACCCTGGTGCTCAAGCCGTCGGAGCTGACTCCACTGACCGCCCTGGAACTGGCCGGCATCTGCGACCAGGCCGGATTGCCACCCGGGGTTCTCAACGTGGTCACCGGCCTGGGCGCGGACGCGGGCGCCCCGCTGGCCGAGCATTCGGCCGTCGACAAGCTGGCCTTCACCGGCAGCGTGCCCACCGGCAGCCGGATCATGCAGGCTGCCGCGCGC
This sequence comes from Pseudomonas sp. Marseille-Q7302, assembly GCF_965111925.1. NCBI lineage: Bacteria > Pseudomonadati > Pseudomonadota > Gammaproteobacteria > Pseudomonadales > Pseudomonadaceae > Pseudomonas > Pseudomonas sp. Marseille-Q7302. The sequence continues at coordinate 3,309,665 of NZ_CBCOPK010000001.1, forward strand.
GACATCAAAAACATCAGCCTGGAGCTGGGTGGCAAGTCGCCCTTCGTCATCTTCGCCGACGCCGAGCTCGACGCCGCCGTCGAATGGATCCTGTTCGGCATCTTCTGGAATCAGGGCGAAGTCTGCTCGGCCACCTCGCGTGTGCTGGTGCAGCGCGACCTCTATGAGCCGCTGCTGGAACGCCTGGCGCAAGAGGCCCAGCGCATCACCATGGGACAGGGTCTGGAGGCGGGCGTGCTGCTCGGTCCGCTGGTGAGTCGCGGTCAGCACGAAAAGGTGCTCGCTGCCATCGCCCGCGGCCGCGAAGAAGGCGCTCGCCTGGTCACCGGCGGCGAGCGCCCGGCGCACCTGACCACCGGGTACTACGTGCAACCCACGGTCTTCGCCGACGTCGCCGAGGACAGCTGGATCTGGCGCGAGGAGATCTTCGGTCCGGTGGTCTGCGTGCGGCCCTTCGACGATGAAGCCGAGGCGGTACACAGCGCCAACGACTCCCGCTTCGGTCTGGCCGCCGCCGTGATGTCGCGCGACCTGGCCCGCTGCGAGCGGGTAGCCCGGGCCCTGCGCGCCGGTATCGTCTGGATCAACTGCTCGCAGCCAACCTTTACCGAGGCCCCCTGGGGCGGCTACAAACAGAGCGGCATCGGCCGCGAACTGGGGGAATGGGGCTTGCAGAACTACCTGGAAACCAAGCAGATCACCCGCTACGACAGCGACCAGCCCTGGGGCTGGTACATCAAGTAGGACAGCTACCATGCGCTGGAAGAAAACGTTGCAGCTGGCCGACGTCCATTGCGAAGGCGAGATCGGCAAGGTCATCACCGGAGGCGTGTTGGACGTGCCCGGCCGGACCATGCTCGACAAGATGAATTACCTCAACGAGGTGGACGACAGCCTGAGACGCTTGGTGACCCTGGAACCGCGCGGCTGCCTGCAGATGTCGGTCAACCTGCTGCTGCCGCCGACCCGCCCGGAAGCCCAGGCAGGGTTCATCGTGCTGCAGGCGGACAAGGCCCACCCGATGTCGGGCAGCAATTGCATCTGCGTGGTCACCGCGCTGCTGGAACTGGGCATCCTGCCGATGCAGGAGCCACAGACCACGGTCACGCTGGATACCCCGGCCGGGTTGGTAGTGGCCCAGGCCGAGTGTCGCGATGGCCGCTGCCTGAATGTCTCCCTGGACATGGTACCGGCCTTCGTCGAAGCCCTGGATCTGCAGGTGCCTACCGCCCAACATGGCACCCTGACAGTGGACATCGCCTTTGGCGGCGTCTATTACGCGCTGATCGATGTCGATCAAGTCGGGCTGAGCATCGCACCGGAGCATGCCCGAGCCCTGGCCGAACTGGGCGTGGCGCTCAAAAGCGAGATTGGGCGGCAGGTCCGTGTCCAGCATCCGCTGCTGCCCAGCGTCAACGAGATCGCCTACGTGATGTTCCGCCACCGGCTGGACGCTCGCACCTACCAGACCTGCACCACCCTGCCACCCGGGCGGGTGGATCGCTCGCCGTGCGGCACCGGCAGCTCCGCGAATCTGGCCACCCTCGCGGCGCGCGGACTGGTCAAGATAGGCGATCAGCTCACCTCACGCTCGACCATTGGTGGCGAATTCACCCTTGGTCTGCGCGGACTGACCGAGGTGGCCGGCCGGCCCGCGGTCCTGCCGCGGGTCACGGGGCGCGCCTGGCTGTATGGCCTGCAACAGCTGGGTATAGATCCCGATGACCCTCTTGCCGCCGGCTTCATGCTCAGTGACACCTGGGGCGCGGGCTTCGGTTAGCGCAGCAGGTGCGATGCTAGACTGGCCCTCCCCCACCTTTGAGCGTGAAGACCTTCTCGATGGCCCCCAAAGACGCCGATCCCGCCGTTGCCGCCCGCCGTCACGGTGGCCGCTATATCTATGAGGAACTGCGCCGGCAGATCCTCACCCTGCAGCTCAAGCCGGGCATGCCGCTGGACGAGACCTCGCTGGCGACCCAGTTCGGGCTGTCACGCTCACCGGTACGCGACGCCCTGGCACGGCTGGCCAGCGAAGGACTGGTCACCATCCTGCCCAACCGTACCCTGCTGGTGACGCCTTTCGAGATCGAGGAATTTCCCAACTACGTGTCCGCGCTGGACCTGCTGCAGCGCGCCGTCACGCGTCTGGCCGCCATTCGCCGTACGCCGGGCGAGCTGGAAGCGATCAAGCAGGCCGACGTACGTTACCTGGACGCGGTAGCCAGCGGTGACTTCCAGGCCATGTCCGAACTGAACAAGGCCTTCCACCTGGAGATCGCCCGTGCCGGCAAGAACGCCTACCTCACCGCCAGCTACGATCGCCTGCTGGGCGAGGGGCAGCGGCTGCTGCACCTGCACTTCGACTACATCATGAACAGCGCAGGTTCCACCCGGCTCGGTCGCGACCATGACCGCATCGTCGCCGCCATCGAACGCCAGGATGGCGACGAGGCCGAAGCGGCAGCCCACGAGCACACCATGTTGTTTCGCCAACGCTTCGTCAGCTTCCTCGAGCAGAATCTCCTGCGCAACATGGCGGTCGGCTAGCAACGATGCGCTTGGGTCCGAACCTTGCCAGGCAGGTCAGGCGGTTCATGACGGGATCATGCAAAGTCCTGCCCTAGAGCGGTTCGAGCATGCAGATTTCATCCTCTGAAATATTCTGCAAAAAGAAATTCTGATTAGCGATCAATAATTTGTTTGAAATACTTTAAGCTGGCCGCCCGCCGCTGTAGTCCCGTGGCGCCGAGGCTTGCTCGCCTCACCTCTCTTCCCGGCCTGTAGTTTTGCCGGGCGCGGTAGCCTGTCCGCCGTCTCTACCGCGTGCCCAATCTGTCCGCTTCTCAGACCCGTGCCCCTCTCCGAGGCTGAGCGCGTGGTTTGCCTATTCCTCAAGGAAACCCTCCAATGCTGATTCAGCTCAACTGGATCCGCGGCCTGGCGGCCGTTCTCATCGTTTTTCACCACATGACCGTGGGCAGCTACCAGACCACCGAACATCAGCAGATCGCCCTGAACCTGCTGTCGCTGGAAACCACCTGCATCTTCGTCGCCCTCTCCGGCTTCTTCTTTCGCTACAACCTGGGCAAGTACAGCTATCAGGTCTATCTGGGCAAGAAGCTGCAGAACGTCATCCTGCCCTATCTGCTGATCTCCATCCCCGCCGTGCTGCTCTACGTTTCCGGACTCAAGCAGGACCACGAGTGGATCGACATGAATGCCTTCCACGACTGGCCGCCCTTCGCCCAGACCGCGCTGCTGCTGGCTACCGGCGCCCATCTGGGGCCACTGTGGTTCATTCCGGCCCTGACGCTGATTTTCCTGCTCGCGCCCGCGCTTGAATGGATCGTCAACCGCGGCCTCTTGCCTGCGGCGACCATGGTTGGCCTGGTCTATTTCCTCATTTCCGAACGCCCGGCCAATGACGCCGACCCGCTGCTGGCGGCACTGCACTTCCTGCCGATCTATCTGTGCGGCATGCTGGCCTGCGAACAGCGCGAGCGCCTGCAACGGCCCCAGGCGCGCTATTGGCTACTGGCAGCCTTGCTACTGTTGAGCGGCGCCGCGGTGTTGAACAGCGCCTTCTATGGCCTGCAGAAACTGGCGCTGTGCTTCCTGCTCTTCGCCGTTTTCAGCCAGCAGATCCGGGTCCCGGGTCGGACCGAGAGCCGGATGGCCAAGGGCATGGCCCTGCTTGGTGCCTACAGCTTCGCCATCTACTTCCTGCATGGCTATCTCGCGGGTGCCTATCGCATGCTCGGACGGCTGCTGGGTGAGCAGAACTTCGCCCAATACCTGGGCACGCGCCTGTGCCTGACGCTGATCACCCTGCTTTGCTGTATCGCGGCGGTCTGGGTGGTCAAGTACCTCACCCGGGAGCGCAGTCGCGCCCTGATCGGCGCCTGAGGCCGGTCGCTGGCGCCCGTCACCGAGGCGCCTTATGCTGTCCCGCATTTGCGGTGGCAGTCATGAAGACGACGCGCAAGGCCCTGCTCGCCCAGGTCGGCGATTTCGAGATCCGCCTGTTGCGGCTGTTCAAGACGGTGGTGGAATGCGGCAGCTTCACTGCCGCCGAAGGCCGGCTGGGCATCACCCGCTCGGCCATCAGCCTGCACATGAACGATCTGGAAAAGCGCCTGGGCATGCGCCTCTGTCAGCGCGGTCGCGCCGGTTTCTCGCTGACCGACGAAGGCCGCGAGGTGCTCAAGGCCAGCCAGTCGCTGTTCGCCGCCCTGGAAGGCTTTCGCAGCGAGGTCAACCAGCTGCACCAGCACCTGCGTGGCGAGCTGAATCTCGGCATCATCAACAACCTGGTCACCCAGCCGCGCATGCGCATTACCCATGCCCTGGCCGCCCTCAAGCGCGCTGCGCCCGACGTGGTGGTCAACATCGGCATGACCCTGCCCAGCGAGATCGAGACCGGCGTGCTCGATGGCCATCTCCACCTGGGCGTGCTGCCGCTGATCAATGCCCTGGCCGGCCTGGAGTACCTGCCGCTCTACGAAGAGCGCGCCCTGCTCTACTGCAGCCGCAGCCATCCGCTGTTCGAGATGGCCGACGCGGCGCTGGACGAGGGCATCCTGGCGACCCAGGACGCGGTTGGCCCCAATCATCTACTCAATCAGGAAGGGCATGAGCGCCATGCCGCCCTGAATTGCACGGCGCGTGCCTCGGATCGCGAAGGCGTGGCCTTTCTCATCCTCACCGGTTGCTATATCGGCTATCTGCCCGATCACGTCGCCCAGCCCTGGGTGACTCAGGGTCAATTGCGCGCCCTCGACCCCGACCGCTTCCACTTCGACACCACCCTGGCCGCCGTCACCCGCAAGGGACGGCGGCCCAATCTGGTGCTGGAGCGCTTTCTCGAAGCCCTGGCGGAAACCGTCTAGTTGGCGCTGCGGGTCGGACGGACGACGATCTCGTTGACGTCCACGTCGTCCGGCTGCTCGATGGCATAACGCACCGCCCGGCCGATGGCCGCGGGTTGCAGCGCGATGGCGCGATAGTCCTCCATCATCGCCCGTGCCGCGGGATCGGTGATGGTGGACGCCAGCTCGCTTTCCACCACGCCCGGATGGATGCAGGTGACCCGCAGATCCTCACGCTCCTGCCGCAGTCCTTCGGAGATCGCCCGTACCGCATGCTTGGTGGCGCAGTAGACCGCCGCCGTGGGCACCACCGACAGGGCGCCGATGGAGCCCAGGTTGATCACGTGACCGGCCCCGCGGGTGGTGAATTCCGGCAGCACCGCGGCGATGCCGTTGAGCACGCCCTTGATGTTGACGTCGACCATCTGCATCCATTCTTCGGTCTTGAGGGACGCCATGGGCGACAGCGGCATGATCCCGGCATTGTTGACGATGACGTCCACCCGCCCCCAGCGCTTCCGGGCCGCCTGCACGAAGGCAACCATGTCGGCGCCATCGGTGACGTCCAGCCGGCGGCAGGCGACCTTCCCGCCAGCCGCGTTGAGCTCGGCCGCCAGCGCCTCCAGCCTGTCGATACGGCGGGCGCCGAGCAGCAGCTTGCAGCCGGCAGCACCCAATTCGCGAGCGATGCCCGCCCCTATGCCACTGGAAGCGCCGGTGATGAGTACGACCTTGTCGATAGCCATGAATGAGTCCTCTTGGATGACTTCAGGGTGTTCACTGGTATAGCCACGCCCCGCTCACTCTCAGATTACGGAAGCGGGGCGTCCAGGCTTGCCAACACCTTAGCGACCGCGCATTGTCGTGATAAGCCGCCGCCCCCTGACTGCCTTGGTTAGCCGGACTTACCAATGGAAACGGACCTGAATCTCCTCAAGGTTTTTATCGCCGTGGCAACGGCGGACAACTTTCGCGTGGCGGCAGACCGCCTGGGCGTCAGCCGCTCCGCAGTAAGCCAGGCCATCCGCCGTCTGGAAGACGAACTGGGCAGCTCCCTGGTGCAACGCACCACTCGTAGCGTGCGCCTGACCGAAGCCGGCGAACGCCTGCAGCGCCAAATCGCGGGGCCTCTGGCAAGTCTGCTCGGCGCCTTGGAAGACGCCAGCCACGCGGGGCCACCACGTGGGTTGTTGCGGGTTGCGGTCACGTCCATCGCCGAACGTTTTCTCGACGGTCCCCTGCTGGCCGACTTCGTCACGGCCTATCCCGAGGTGACCCTGGACATCACGGTCACCGACGAGGAATTCGATATCGTCGCCCATGGCTTCGATGCCGGCGTGCGCCTGGGCGAGGTGATCGAACAGGACATGATCGCCATCCCGGTGACAGGCGCGCAGCGTGAAGTGGCGGTAGCGACACCGGCCTATCTCGCCCGCCATGGCCGCCCTCGGCATCCGCGTGAGCTGTCGGACCACCGCTGCATCGGCTGGCGCCCGGCGCCGGAGGTGGCGCCCTGGCGCTGGGAGTTCAGCGAGAACGGTAGAGCCTTCGACGTGGCCGTTTCGCCCCGGATCACCACCAATGACATGCTGCTGATGGTGCGCACGGCCCTCGCTGGTGGCGGCATCACCTTCGGCATGGAGGACACCTTTAGGCCCTATCTGGACCGTGGCGAACTGGAGCGGGTGCTGGAGGATTACCTACCGCCCTTCGCCGGCTTCTATCTCTACTACCCGAGTCGCCACAACCTGGCGCCCAAGTTGCGGGCGCTGGTGGAGCATGTGCGGGGGTATCGAGAGGAGAACGAGGGTTAGCGCGGGTCTGGGCGGCCCTTACCCCGGCCTTCTCCCGGAGGGAGAGGGAGCGCCCGCCTGACCCTGCGTAGGGTGGAAAACGGCGCAGCCTTTTCCACCTGTTACGAAGGCAGGCCCTGTTGGGCTTTGGCGCTGGAGCCGCCTCCCCCAACCTACAGGACGCGTAGGTTGGGTTGAGCGCAGCGAAGCCCAACATCACCTACCAGCCATCAGCTTCCCAGGATCCACCGATCGATGGCCTGGGCCAGGCCGTCTTCCTGGTTGCTGGCGGTGACCTGGTCGGCGGCTTCGCGGACCGCCGCACCGGCCTGGCCCATGGCGATGGCCAGGCCCGCCTGGCGGAACATGGGCACATCGTTGCTGCCATCACCGATGGCCGCTGTGCGCGCCACGGGTACGCCCGCGGCCTGGGCCAGCTCGATGAGGGCGTCGCCCTTGTTGGCCTTGGGGTGGGTAATGTCCAGGTAGTAGAGCTGGGAACGCAGCACCGTGGCGCCCTCCCCCAGCTGCTCGCCCAGTTCACCCTCCAGGGCTTCGAGGCCTGCATGGTCGCTACCAGCGGCGACGATCTTGTCGACCCGATCCAGGTATGGCTCGAAGGAGTCCACCACGGTCGGCCCATATCCCAGCGCCCGGGTCTCACGCGGGACGTAGGCGCCCTGCCCGTCACGCGTCAGCCAGAGGTCATCGGCGAACAGCCAGACCTCGAAGGCTTCACGGTCCAGGCGCTCCAGTACCTGACGGGTCACGGCTTCGGCCAGGCGATGGGCACGGATCAGGGTACCGTCCGCCTCCACCAGATTGCCGCCGTTGAAGCCGGCCACCGCCTGGTGGATTCCCAACTGCCGTACCAGCGGCAGCAGTGCTCGCGGCGGACGACTGCTGACCAGGGTAATGGCCTTGCCAGCCGCCTGCAGCCGCTTGACGGCGGCCATCACCGCATCGCTCAGGCTCTTGTCATCACGCACCAAGGTGCCGTCGATATCCGACACCAAAAGGTCAATGGGGATCAGGTCAGCGGATGCCATGAGCGGCCGTCCTTCTTCAGGAGTTCATCGGCACCGGCGGGGCCGGCACTGCCTGCGGCATAGCTTTCCACTTCGCCGCCCTGCTTCCAGGCGTCGAGGAAAGGTTGCACGGCGCGCCAGCCGTTCTCGATGTTGTCGGCGCGCTGGAACAGCGTCTGGTCACCGATCAGGGAATCGTAGATCAGGGTTTCGTAACCGGTGGACGGCTGCATTTCGAAGAAATCGGTATAGGCGAAGCCCATGCGGATGTTTTCCAGCTCCACCAGAGGGCCCGGGCGCTTGGCGTGGAAATCGAACCACATGCCTTCGTCGGGCTGGATCTGGATGATCAGGTAATTCGGCCGCATCCGGTCGATCTTGGTATCGCGGAACTGCGCATAGGGCGCGTGCTTGAAGCAGATGGCGATCTCGGTGTCGCGCGCGGTCAGGCGCTTGCCAGTGCGCAGGTAGAAGGGCACCCCGGCCCAGCGCCAGTTATCGACGAACAACTTGAGCGCCACATAGGTCTCGGTCTGGCTGTCCGGGTCGACGCGTTCTTCTTCGCGATAGCCCCGCACCGGCTTGTCGTTCATCTTCCCGGCGGCGTACTGGCCGCGCACCGAATTGGCCAGGGCCTCTTCAGTGGTCTGGGGGCGGATGGCACCGACCACCTTGGCCTTTTCATCGCGCACCGAGGTGGCGTTGAAGGACGCCGGCGGCTCCATGGCGACCATGGCCAGCAGCTGGAACAGGTGGTTGGGCACCATGTCCCTCAGGGTGCCGGTCTTCTCATAGAAGTCACCACGCGACTCCACGCCCACGGTTTCCGCCGCAGTGATCTGCACGTGATCGATGTAGTGGTTGTTCCAGAACGACTCGAACAGCGCGTTGGAAAAGCGGCTGACCAGGATGTTCTGTACCGTCTCCTTGCCCAAGTAGTGGTCGATCCGATAGATCTGCTCCTCTTCCATGTTCGCCAGCAGGCGCTGGTTCAGCGCCTGGGCACTGGCCAGGTCGGCGCCGAAGGGTTTTTCCACCACCAGTCGGCGATAGGCGTCTCCACTCTCCTTCAGCAGTCCCGCCTTGCCCAGGCGCTCGGCCACGTCACCAAAGAAGCGCGCGGCAGTGGCCAGGTAGAAGACAGCATTGTCGGTATCGGCCTGGGCAATGCGCTCACCCACCGCTGCATAGGTGGAGTCTTCGAGGAAGTCACCCTGTAGATAGCGGATGCGGCTGCGCAGCTGGCCCCAGAGGTCAGGATCCAGCGCCTCGTCACGGGACTTGCCCTTGGCCTCGGCCTGATCGCGGATAAAGGCTTCCAGGCGGTCAGCGAAGCCCTCGTCGGTATTGGGATTGTGGTCGACGCCGATGATCTGGGTACGGTCGTCGAGCAACCCGTCGCGCAGGAGGTTGTATAGCGAGGGAATCAGCAAGCGCTTGACCAGGTCACCATTGGCGCCAAAGAGGAACAGCGTGGCTGGCGGTGCAGTGGGGGCTTTGGTGCAGGAGCGCCGTTCCTGGGAAGCGGTGCTGGGGGAGACGGCAGGAGAATCGGTCATGACAGGGCCTTATCCACGAGGGCGGCTGGTGCCGTCCCCCGGGACGCGGCCCGTGGCCGCTCCACAGGGGAACGGCCAGGGTTTTACTGCGGGATTTCGACGTGGCCGCCGAAGCCGAAGCGCATGGCCGACAAGAGCTTGTCGGCGTAGGTGGCCTGCTGGCGGGAACGGAAGCGCGCATAGAGGGCAGCGGACAGGACGTTGACCGGTACCGCTTCCTCGATGGCGGCCTCGATGGTCCAGCGACCTTCGCCGCTGTCGGCCACCGAGCCGGAGAACTTCTCCAGTTCGACGTCGCCGGCCAGGGCCTGGGCGGTTAGGTCCAGCAGCCAGGAGGACACCACGCTGCCACGACGCCAGACTTCGGCGATGTCGGCCAGGTCCAGGTCGAAGCGCTCGTCTTCCGGCAGCTTGTCGCTGTTCTTCATCTTGAGGATGTCGAAGCCCTCGGCGTAGGCCTGCATCAGGCCGTATTCGATGCCGTTGTGTACCATCTTGACGAAGTGACCCGAACCCGCCGGACCGGTGAAGATGAAGCCACGCTCGGCACGTTCGTCCGGGGCGTTGCGACCACGGGTGCGCTCGATGCTGCCGTAGCCAGGGGCCAGGGCTTCGAAGATGGGCTCCAGGCGCTCGACGGCTTCGGACTTGCCGCCGATCATCATGCAGTAGCCGCGCTCCAGGCCCCAGACACCACCGGAGGTACCGACGTCGACATAGTCGATGCCCTTCTCGGCCAGGCTCTTGGCGCGACGGATGTCGTCCTTGTAGTAGGTGTTGCCGCCATCAATGATGACGTCACCGGGAGCCAGGCGGTCGGCCAGCTCGGCGATGGTCTGCTCGGTCGGCTCGCCGGCAGGCAGCATGACCCAGATGGCACGGGGCTGCGCCAGGGCAGCGATGACGCCATCGAGACCGTCGGTGGCGATGGCGCCTTCCTTGCCGAGGTCGGCCACGGTATCGGCACTGCGGTCGTAGACCGCGACTTCATGTCCATGCTTCATCAAGCGCCGTGCGATGTTGCCGCCCATGCGGCCCAGTCCGATGATTCCCAATTGCATGCTGATGACTCCTTGAGGTCAGGCGACCGCCGCCTCGACCAGTTCGACTATTTGTTGCAGACCGGCGTCGATGTCGCCGCCCTTGATATGCACGCGCAGGTAGCGCCGTCCCCGTTCGGCCAGTACCTCGAGGTCGCCCTTGGCCTGGGCGGCCTCGACGACGCCAAAGCTCAGACCCCGCCCTGGAATCTCCAGGTCGTTCTGGGCATCGGCGGTAATCTGGATGAACACACCGGAGTTGGGACCACCCTTGTAGGCCTGCCCCGTGGAGTGCAAAAAGCGGGGGCCGAAGCCGCCGACGGTCGCTACGCGCTTGCTGTCGCGAATGCTATCACGCATGGCGCCCAAGGCCTCCTCGTGCACGGCATTGCGCTCGAGATAGGCCAACACGGCCAGGTAGTCGCCGGGCTGCAGGCGTGCCAGGTGCGCCTTGATGGCCGCCCGGGCGGTATCCTGCCCTTGCAGATCGGCGTCGCCAAACAGGGTCAGGACGCCTTCCTCCAGCAGCGGCTCGTCACCGGCCAGGCGACCGTCGCGCTCATAGCCATCGGTGAGGGCGCGGGTCTTGATCTTGCTGGCCTCCACGTCGGGCTGATCGAACGGGTTGATGCCGATGACCGCACCGGCCACCTCGGTGGCTACTTCCCAACGGAAGAATTCCTGCCCGATCAGCTCAGGGCGAGCGAGCCGGATATCCACCACCGGATGCCCTGCCGCGGCCAGCGCCTGCAGGCGGCTATCGCGCTCGGCATCCTCCTCACCGTCTAGCACCAGACTGACGAATACCCGATCCGTGCCATAGACATCCGGTGCGCCAAGGGGCTCCAGATCTACCGGGATGATGCCCTTGCCCTGCTTCCCGGTGCTTTCGGCGAGCAGTTGTTCCAGCCAGGCGCCCAGACTGGCCACTCCCGGCGAGGCGATCAGAGTGACCTTGTCTCGGCCGGCGCGCACTGCCTCGCCCAGTACCACGCCGAGGCGGATACCAGGGTTGATGGCAGGAGGCGCACTGGGGCTGCAGGCCAGAACCATGGGCTGGGTCACCTGGAAGAAGTCGGCCACCGAATGGCCGAGCAGCGCCAAGGGCACCATGCCGAACACCGACAGTACCGAATAGCGCCCGCCGATATGGGGGTCGCCCTGGAAGATGGCGCGGTAGCCCTCCGCCGTGGCGCTGGCCTCGAGTCTGGAGCCAGGGTCGGTAATGGCAACGAAGCGGCGTTGCACCTCGTCCGAGCCCAGCGTCCGCTCGACAGCCTGGTGAAAATAGGCGCGCAGGATTTCCGGCTCCAGGGTCGAGCCGGACTTGCTGGATACCAGGAACAGCGTCTTGTGCAAATCCAGTTGCTCTTCCAGGGCAGCTATCTGCGCCGGATCGGTGGAATCGAGCACCTTGAGGTCGAGTCCACCGGTGGCGGTACCCAGGGTATAGGCCAACACTTCCGGGCCCAGACTCGAACCGCCCATGCCCAGCAGTACCACGGTATCCAGGCCTTCCTCGCGTACGGCGTCGGCCAGGGCGCTGAGCGCGACCGGATCGGCCTGGCGACCCTGGGCAGCGGCCAGCCAACCCACCCACTGGTCCTCGTCGCGACCGGTCCACAGGGAGGCATCGCCCTGCCACAGCCGGCGCGACCAGCCTTCACGTCGCGCCTCGTCAAGGCGGGCCTCGACGGCTTCATGCAGATCGTGCGGCAGACGATAGTCCGCGGCATTCAGGCGCTCGCCGAGAAAATCGAGGCGTTTCTGTCCTACCGCGCCCAACAGGGCATCGGCGGCGTCCTCGAATTGCTGCGCGCCGTCCTTGACCAGCCGCTTGGCCACGCCATCGAGATCCAGCCCGAACCGGGCAGTCGCATCCACCACGCGCTGTGCGGCTTCGATGTCGGTGCTCAGCATCGGAGCTGCCGTGCCATGATCACGGAAGGCATCCATGGTCTTGGGTGGCATGGTGTTGACGGTATCCGGGCCGATCAGCTGATCCACATAGAGGGTATCGGGATAGGCCGGATCCTTTGATCCGGTGGAAGCCCACAACAGGCGTTGCGGGTGAGCACCCTTGGCTTCCAGCACCTTCCAGCGTGGCGACTGGATCAGGCGCAGGTAGTCCTGATAGGCGAGCTTTGCGTTGGCGATGGCGATCTTGCCACGCAATTCGGCCAGCTCGCTGTCACTGCCCTTGCGCTCGTCGATCTGCTTGTCCAGTACACCATCGACTCGACTGATGAAGAAGCTGGCGACGCTGGCGAGACGACTGATGTCCTTGCCCTGGTGCAGCCGCGCTTCCAGACCCGCGATATAGGCTTCCGCCACTGCCATGTAGGCGTTGCGATCGAACAGCAGGGTCACGTTGACGTTGATCCCCTCCTCGATCAACTTGCGGATGGCCACCGCCCCTTCGGGCGTCCCAGGCACCTTGACCATGAGATTGGGCCGATCCACCGCCTGCCAGAGGCGCCGGCCCTCCTCCAGAGTGGCGCGGGTATCCAGCGCCAGATAGGGCGAGACTTCCAGACTCACATAGCCATCACGCCCTTCGAGGCGGTCATAGACCGGCCGCAGTATGTCCGCCGCCTGCTGGATGTCCTCGATGGCCAGATGCTCGTAGACGTCCACCGGCTCGGCATCGGCCTTTTCCAGGAAGGCCTCGAGGCTGGCATCGTAGTCACTGCCGTGCCCCATGGCTTTCTCGAAGATCGAGGGGTTGGAGGTGACGCCGGTAAGGCCGTCACGCTCGATCAGCTTCTGTAGCTCACCCTTGGCGAGGAACTCGCGGCTGACGAAGTCGAGCCAGACTGCCTGGCCCTGCTCCGTCAGCTGTTTGAGTGGATTGCTCATGTGGCGCTCCCTTTGCGTTGCGCCTGCTCCTTGGCCAGCTTGACCACGTTTTCCACGGTGTAGCCATATTTCGCCTGCAGCTTGCCGATGGGCGCGGAGGCACCAAAGGTGCTCATGGTGACCGAGGCACCCTTGCGACCGATGTAGCGCTCCCAGCCCAGGGGACCGGCCTGCTCGATGGCAACACGGCCCAGGACCTCGTCGGGCAGCACCGATTGCTTGTAGGCCTCGTCCTGTTCCTCGAACAGCTCCCAGCAAGGCATGGACACGACCCGTGCCTTCACGCCCTCGCTCTTGAGCTGCTCGTAGGCCTGCATCGCCAGACCCAGCTCGCTGCCAGTGGCCATGAGGATTACCTGGGGCGTGCCGCCCTCGGCATCGGCTACCACATAGGCGCCCTGGGCCACGCCTTCGGCGCTGGCGTATTTGCTGCGGTCCAGGGTCGGCAGTGGCTGGCGCGACAGCACCATGCACGAGGGTCTATTGGTCTGCTGCAGGGCGATCTTCCAGGCCTGCACCGCTTCATTGGCATCCCCGGGACGCATGGTCAGCAAACCCGGGGTGGCACGGAGTTGCGCCAAGTGCTCGATCGGCTGGTGGGTCGGGCCATCTTCGCCGACGCCGATGGAATCGTGGGTGAAGACGAACACCACCGGCAGCTCCATGATGGAAGCCAGGCGGATCGGCGGCTTCATGTAGTCGCTGAACACCAGGAAGGTAGCGGTGAAGCTGCGCAGGTAGCAGAGCGCCATGCCATTGGCGATGGAGCCCATGGCATGCTCGCGGATGCCGAAGTGCATGTTGCGACCCGATGGCTCACGGGCGGAAAAGCTGCCAGCGCCGTCGAACTTGAGATTGGTCTTGGTGGACGGCGCCAGATCCGCCGCTCCGCCGACCAGCCAGGGAATGTTCTGGGCAAAGGCATTGAGCGCCTTGCCACCGGACTCGCGGGAGGCCACGCCTTTGGCATCGGGCTCGAAGCTGGGCAGCTTGGCGTCCCAGCCTTCCGGCATTTCACCGGCGCGCATGCGCTGGAGTTCATCGGCGCGGGTCGGATCGTTCTGGCGCAGGCGATCGAAGGCACGGTTCCAGTCTTCGTAGAGACCGCTGGCACGCTCCAGCAGGGCGTCGCGCAGGTGGTGACGGGCGTCGTCGGGTACCAGGAAGTCGGCGTCCTCCGGCCAGCCATAGGCCTTCTTCGCCAGCTTGATCTCGTCGGCGCCCAGGGGCTCGCCATGGGCAGCCGCGGTGTTCTGCTTGTTCGGCGCGCCGTAGCCGATGAGGCTGTCGACCACGATTAGGGTCGGCTTGCCAGTATTGCCCTTGAAGCGATGCAGGGCGGCGGCCAGGGCCTCGGCATCATTGGCGTCCTTGACATGCAGGGTATGCCAGCCATAACCACGGAAGCGCTCGGCCACGTCTTCGCTGAATGCCAGCTCGGTGTGACCTTCGATGCTGATGGTGTTGTTGTCATAGATCCAGCAGAGGTTGTCCAGACCCAGGTGGCCGGCCATGGACGCCGCCTCGCCGGTGACGCCTTCCATCATGTCGCCGTCGCCGCAAAGGACGTAGACGTCATAGTCGAACAGGGTCACGCCTGGCTGGTTGAACCGCGCGGCCAGCCACTTCTGTGCCAGCGCCATGCCGACGCTGTTGCCGCAACCCTGCCCCAGGGGGCCGGTAGTGGTCTCGATTCCGGTGGTCATGCGGTATTCGGGGTGACCTGGCGTCTTGGAGTCCAGTTGCCGGAATTGCTTGATGTCGTCGAGACTGACCGCTTCCTTGCCGGTGGCGGTGCCGTGCTCGTCGATTTCCTTCACGCCCGCAAGATGCAGCAGCGAATAGAGCAGCATGGAGGCATGGCCAACCGATAGCACGAAGCGGTCACGGTTGGGCCAGTCAGGGTGCTCGGGGTGATAGCGGAGGAAGCGGCTCCACAGCGTATGGCCGACCGGAGCCAGGGCCATCGGGGTACCGGGGTGGCCGGAGTTGGCCTTCTGTACCGCGTCCATGGACAGGGTACGGATGGTGTCGATGGTCAGTTGGTCGGCGTTGGGGCTGGAAGGTGCGGTGGAACCCATGGCAAGCGTCCTCGTGCTGGCAGGCACGCCACCCGCGGCGAAAACGGTCTATGCGGTCCGTGAAACCGTTTTCAGCAAAGGCAGCGCCTAAGAGAAAAAGCAAAGCGTCCGGACGAGGTCCGGGAGGGCGGGGGCAAGCATCCTATGCGACCCCACGCCGCAGTCGCGATCCTTTCTCTAGAACAGCGCTCTGGACGGTTGGTTCCGCGCATTTCGATAGCCGACTATCGACTTCTCCGCTCAGCAGCCTGCGAGCTGGGAGAGCTCAACGTCCAACCCGGCATCGCGCATCTGCGCAAGCTTGTACCTGAGCGTGCGCGCGCTGATGCCCAGGCGCTCGGCAGTCTCCTTGCGGCGGCCACGTTCAGCCTTGAGGGTATCGAGGATCACCTGGAACTCCCTGTCGCGCAGATCGGCATCCAGCGGCCGCACGGCCTCATTGATGGTGGCCTCCGCCGGGGGCGTGGTGGCAGACGCAAGGGTTACGCTGGTCGACAACCAGTGCAGCCCGAAATCCTCGGCCTGCACCTGCTCACCCGGCTGCAGGATAAGCGCACGCTGCACGGCATTATCCAGCTCGCGCACATTGCCCGGCCAACTATGCTCGGCCAGGGCCTGGCGCGCAGCGGCGCTCAGAGTTGGCACCGAGCGATTCATCCGCGCGGCTTGCACCACCAATAGACGCTCGGTCAGCGGCACGATGTCGGCCGGCCGGTCGCGCAGCGGCAGCCAGGCCAGCGGAAACACCGATAGCCGATAGAAGAGGTCTTCGCGAAAACGCCCGGCGGCGGCCTCCTCCGCGAGCTTGCGATTGCTGGTGGCCACCACACGGATATCCAGCGCCAACGGCTTGCGTGCCCCGACCCGCTCCACCTCACGCTCCTGCAGCACCCGCAGCAGCTTGGCCTGCAGGCCTAGGGGCATCTCGGAGATCTCGTCCAGCAACAGGGTACCGCCTTGGGCCAGCTCGAACTTGCCAGGTTGGGCGGCGATGGCACCGGTGAAGGCGCCCTTTTCATGCCCGAAGAGAATGGCCTCGAGCAGATGATCGGGAATGGCCGCGCAATTGACCGCCACGAAGGGGCCTTCCGCCCGCGCCGAGTGATCATGGATGAAGCGCGCCAGCACCTCCTTGCCGGTGCCGGATTCACCAGTGATCAACACCGTGGCATCGCTCTGGGCCACCCGGCGGGCCAGCTCCAGCAGTTGCCGACTCTGGGGATCGACCGCCACCGGCTGCCGATCACCGGGCGCTCGCCGGCCCTGAGGACAACAACGCGCCAGGGTCTCCAGCAGCAGCCGTGGTTCGAAGGGCTTGACCAGATAATCCGCCGCACCGCCGCGCATGGCCTCGACGGCACGTTCGATACTGCCGAAGGCGGTCATCAGCAGCACCGGCAGCGCCGGATCGCGCAGCCGGATGCTGGCCAGCAACTGATGGCCGTCAATGCCCGGCATGTTGACGTCACTGATCACCAGCCCGAAGGATTCCTCGGCCAGCGCCAGCAGCGCCGCCTCGCCACTGTCCACGGCCCGGTAGCGATAGCCGCCGAGTTCCAGGGTATCGGCCAGGGCTTCGCGCAAGGCGCGGTCGTCTTCCACCAACAGGATAGGCAGGGTCATGCCACAGCCTCCTCATTTGCCAGCAGAGGCAGGATGAAGGTCACCAGGGTGCCGCGGCCCAGTTGCGAGCGCACAGTGAGCCGCCCGCCATGGGCCTTGGCCATCGCCAGGGCAACAGGCAATCCGAGACCGGTACCGGTGGTCTTGGTGCTGAGAAAAGGCTCACCCAGACGCTGCCGGACCGCCGAAGGAATACCCGGCCCGGTATCGCTGATCGCCAGGCGTAACTCGGCATCGCGGCGATAGAGGTGCACCTTGAGCCGCGCCGGCCGGCCACTGCCAGCCATGGCCTGCACGGCGTTGTGAATGAGATTGAGGGCCGCACCCACCAGCATGTCGCGATTGCAGGCGACCAGACCGCTGCCCGCATCGAGTTGCCAGCGCACGGGGCAATCGCCGAGATGGGGCGCGGCCGCGTCACGCAAGGCCGTGAACAGCGCCTGGGGCGCCAGTCGATCTGCCAGGGGCAACTCACCCCGGGCGAACACCAGCATGTCGCGGACCTGATTTTCCAGCTCGTGCAGCCGCTCCTTGAGCCGGCCGGCGAAGCGCTGCTGCTGTTCCGCTGCCAGACCGCCCTCCTCCAGATGACTGGCATAGAGCAGCGCCGCAGTGAGCGGCGTACGGATCTGATGGGCCAGCGAGGCCATGGTCCGTCCCAGTGCCGAGAGACGCTCGTGGCGGGCCAGCTCGCCCTGCAGATGACGCGTTTCGGTCAGGTCGTTGAGCAGCACCAGTTGCCCGGGTTCGCCATCCAGCGAGCGGATGGCAATGGACAGGCGCCTGCCGTCGCGCAGGGAAACCTCATGGCCATCGTCATGGCGCGGGGCAAAGGCCCGGGCGATCACCGTACGCCATAGCTCCCCCACCAGCGGCTCGCCGAGCAGGGCCACGGCGACCGGATTTCCATCCCGCACCCGTCCGGCGCCATCCAACACCACGATACCGGCGGGCAGCACATCGAGCAGGTTCTGCAGGCGACTGGCCAGGCGCTCCTTTTCCGCCAACTCCTGCAAGCGCTGGGCGGATACCCACTCCAGTTCACCCTGCAGCGAATTCATCCGGGCTTCGAGCAACTGGAAGGATTCGCTCAGCTGGCGCGACATCTGTCCCAGGGCCTCGCGGGCCTGCGTCGAGGCGGAGGCCTCCGCGAGGGTATCGGCAGCGACGGAGGAAGGGAGGGCTTGCGCAGGCATTGGCTTAGGCTCGCGACGGACAATTGACATTGTCCAGGCTGGAGCAAGACCCATGCCGCCCTGACGTCAAGGCGCCGTAGCGTGGAAAACGGCGCAGCCTTTCCCACTTGCCACGCTGGGAAAAGAAGGTGGATGAGGCTGCGCCGTCATCCGTGCGGTGAGGACGTGCCAGGCGTAGGTTGGGCTGAGACGGTTCTATCGTCGAAGCCCAACACAGGAGGTTGGGGTGGAACCGTTGGGCTTCGCCCCGTGCAACCCAACCTACAGCTTAGATCTCTTCGTCGAACTCGTCGTCGCGACGGCCCATGCCGTACTTGCGCATCTTCTCGACCAGGGTGGTCCGGCGGATCCGTAGCCGTTCCGCAGCGCGCGCCACGACGCCACCGGCATCGTCCAGCGCCTGCTGGATAAAGCTCTTTTCCAGGTTGGCTAGGTAATCCTTGAGGTCCAGGCCTTCGCTGGGCAGCAGCGCCGAAGACGACACATCGACGGTCCCGATCCCGGCCATGGCCTCGCGCTCCTGCAGCTCCTCACGCAGCGACTCCACCATGGGATCGGCTTCGTCCTCCACATAGCGGAACTTGAGTGGTAACTCGGCCACCCCGATGACGCCGTAGGGATGCATGATCGCCATGCGTTCCACCAGGTTGGCCAGTTCGCGTACGTTGCCCGGCCACTCGTGGCGGCACAGCGACATGATGGCCGCCGAGTTGAAGCGGATGGAGCCGCGCTTCTCGTGCTCCATGCGCGCGATCAGTTCGTTGATCAGCAGCGGGATGTCCTCACCCCGTTCGCGCAGCGGCGCCATGTCGATGGGGAAGACATTGAGGCGGTAGTAAAGGTCTTCACGGAAGGTGCCCGCGGCGATCATCTGCTCCAGATTCTTGTGGGTCGCGGCGATGATGCGCACGTCCACGCTCTGGGTCTTGTTGCTGCCTACCCGCTCGTAGGTCCGCTCCTGCAGTACCCGTAGCAGCTTGACCTGCATGGGCAGCGGCATGTCGCCGATCTCGTCGAGGAACAGGGTGCCGGTGTTGGCCAGTTCGAAGCGACCGGCGCGGCTGGTGATGGCGCCGGTGAAGGCACCCTTCTCATGACCGAACAGTTCGCTTTCCAACAGCTCCGCCGGAATGGCGCCGCAGTTGACCGGCACGAAGGGCGCCTCGCGGCGCTTGGAGTGGAAGTGCAGGTTGCGCGCCACTACCTCCTTGCCGGTGCCGGATTCGCCGAGAATAAGCACCGTGGCCTCGGTATCGGCCACCTGCTGCATCATCTTGCGCACGCCCTGGATGGCGCGACTGGTACCCACCAGGCTGCGAAACAGCTCGGGTTCGCGCTGTCGGCCCCGGTCCCGGGCCTGGTCGTACATCTCCCGATAGACTTGGGCGCGATGCAGGGAATCCAGCAGCTTGTTGTAGGCCAGCGGATACTGAAGAGAAACCAGTACCCGCCGACGTACGTCGTCCGGCCACTCCGGCTGCGCCGATTCACCCAAGAGCAGCAATGGGACCATTTCGTCCCAGGCCACGATCTGCTTGAGCAGTTCGACGCTGTTGCCGCGGCTATCGACGCGCCCGACCAGCACGCAACTGATCTGCCGACTGCTGTCGAGCGCTTCGAGGGAGGTTTGCCAATCGGAACTGGTGCAGGCGAGGTGAGCCTCGCCGAGAAAATCGAGAATGACCGATACCGCCTTGCGCCGCTCGGCTTCATCGTCGATCAGAAGGATCTTGGTTTCACGCCACATGTCCCTGCCCCAATTCGGCTTGTCGGTTCGCTACGCGCAGGTGTCGCCTGCATCCAAGTGCCAACTGGTCGGCATCTTGCGCAAGTTAAGACAAATTGTGATGCGGGGTCAATTTTATGGCGGCGAAATATCGAAACTTCGAATTACCGTCCAACGGATGACAATCAACCGAACAATTGATAGACCTTGGCGGCCTGATTCGACTTGTTGAGCTTGGTCAGCTCCTGGGCGGTCGCATCCCGCTCTGCCTTGCAGCTCTGCAGCATGGAGGCATAGAGCGCCAGCAAGCGTTCGAGACTGGCGCGCAGAGCTACGGCTTCATCGCCCGTGGCATAAACCGCTTCGTCGACGAACAGCCGGCAATCCAGATCCAGCTCGGCGATCCGCGTCCAGTCTCCCGCCTTGAGCGCAGCGGCCATCTGCTCATAAACGAGCTCGACACGTTCCACCGGGGTCTTTTGCATGGCGACGTTCATCGGTCGACTCCAGATCAGGGGGCAATGGCATCCCAGCCGGATTTGATCTCGCGGATCAGGCCGGATACTTCTTCCAGGATAACAGGATCATTGTTGCGGTTGGCTTCGCTGAGCCGGCGGATCATGTAGTCGTACAGCCGATCCAGGTTGGTGGCGAGCTCGCCGCCCTGCTCGAAATCCAGGACGTCCTTCAGACCCGCGATGATGGATACCGCCTTGCCGATCAGCTCGCCTTTCTCAGGCAGCCAACCACGCTCCAGCGCACCTTGCGCCTTGGCCAGACGGTCCAGGGCGCCCTGCATGAGCATCTGGATCAGCTGATGGGGACTGGCTTCGAACACCTGCGCCTGCAGGCCTACCTGCTGGTACTGGCGCATGGCTGTCATTGCGTTCATGTCATGACCTCTGTGTGTTTCCGATACTTCCTTTATCGGTCAGGACGCGAAGAACTTGACCCCTTTATCGACCGGATGGGCCGAATCCGCCTACTTTAACTCTTGTTGGCAAAGGGCATTGCCGCCAGCTGTTGGGAGAGCGAGGACGCAGTACTCGACAACGACGAGTACAGCTGGTCCATGGTGTTGTACTGCTTGTAGAGACGGTCCGAGAGCGCGGTCATCCGGGTATTCAGCGTCGCGGTCTGGGCGTCGACCTTTTTCAAGGTATCGCTCAGGGAATTCGAACGCTGCTCGAGAATGCCATTGGTCATGGTATAGGGATCGAGCTTGCCCTTGAGGCGCGCCGCCAGGCCCTGGTCGCCGGTGAAGAAGCTGGGCAGGTCGCTGAAGTTGGAGCTGACCATCTTGCTAAGCTTGGTGTCGTCGATGGCCAGGGTGCCGTCTTTCTGAGTCGTGATGCCCAGATCGGCCAGCGCCTTGACCGCGCCCGTCCCCTGCATGGTGCTCAGCTCACTGCGGATGGTGGTCGTGAGGCCGCGGGCGGTGGCATCCCCCACCAGCGCAGCCGTGATGGGCGCACTGTTGTCCCCGACCTTCGTGACCGAGGTCTGGGTCTTGATCACGCCCATGAGCTTGTTATAGGAGTCGACGAACTTCTGGATATTGCCCTTGACGCCAGACTCGTCCTGGCTGACGCCGACGGTCATCGGACTGTCCGCTGGAGTGGTGGCCTTGAGCGTGAAACTCAGACCATCGACTGCACCGCTTACGGTGTTCGAGGCGCTGGTGATCTTCAGACCATCGATGGTCATCTGGGCGCTTTGGGCTTTGGTGAGCGAATGGGCGGCAGCGGGATCGCTGGATTCACTGTCGCTTGGCGAGTAAGCCAGCTTGGTCAAACTCTGTTTGCCCGAACCGTCGTCACCGCTCACCGATACCGAGATATTGTTACCGTCTCCGGTCTTGGTACTGCTCAGTACCAGCCGTGACCCAGAGTCGTCATTGACGACGCTGGCGCTGAGCCCCTGGCTCTGCCCAGCCTTGTTGATGGCATCGCGGATGCCACTCAGGGTGTTGTTGGTGGCATCGACCTGGATATCCGACAGCTTGGTATCGCCGATCTTGATGCTCAGCGTGCCCTTGCCGAAGGTAGTGGGAGACGTAGAGGTAGTTCCGTCGCTGGCAGTCGTGGTGGAAGTGGCTGGCACGGATGCCAGGGCCACCTTGCTGCTAGTAGCCAGCCTGCTGACCTCGACCTGATAGCTGCCGACACTGGCACTGGTACTGGCCGTTGCCGTGAGGTAGTCGCTCTTCGACAGGGTAACGCCCCTAGCCTGAAAGCTGGTAGGGCTATTGAGCGTGGTCAGCGCGGTCTGGAATTCACTGATGGCGCCCTTCAGGGATCCGATCGCCGTGAGCTGCGCAGTCGCCTTGCTCTGGGTCTTGGTGAGCTGGTCCTGCTTGGGTGCCTTTTCGGCTGCCACCATCTTGGTGACGATGGAGTCGATGTCCAGCCCCGAGCCGCCAATCCCGCTGATACCTGCCATGTCACTATCCCCCTGCCAACGTTACGTCGTCGCCTCAGCTTTCAGTGAGCTTGATACAAGTTCCGCGCCAACTAGGCTTCGGCCTTGAACATCAGGCTGCGCATATCATCCAGCTGCTTTGCCAGCTTGAGCACTTCCTCACTGGGCATCTGCCGAATGAGCTTGCCGGATTCGCCGTCCAGCACCTTGACCACCACCTCGCCGGTGGAGTCGTCGATGCTGAAGTCGAGGTTGCGGTGATCCTCTTGAAACTTCGATTTCAGCTTCGACAGGGCGCCATCCACATTGCCGTCTTTCGGCTTTTCGGCATTGTCCCCGTCCACCTTGCTGGCCTGGGAAACCGGCTTGACCGAGGAATCCGCCGTAGGCGCCGAAGCGCTGAAGGACGTCGCGGCCGCAGGGCTCGATTGAGCGCTATAGGGCCTTACCGCTGAAAAACCCGTTGTCTTGACGATGTCCATTGTAATGTCCTCACAACGCATGAAAGGGAGAAGGGGCGTCCCCCTTCTCCCTGCCTAGACCGATCTCTGCCCTTACTGGAGCAGGCTGAGAACCGACTGCGGCAGCTGCTTGGCCTGAGCCAGGATCGCGGTACCAGCCTGTTGCAGCACCTGGTTCTTCGACAGGTTCGCGGTTTCCGCGGCGTAGTCGGTGTCCTTGATGCGGCTACGGGCGGAGGTGGCGTTCTCCGAGATGTTGGTCAGGTTGCTGATGGTGTTGTCGAAGCGGTTCTGCACCGCACCGAGGTCAGCGCGCTGGGAGTCGATGTTGGCCAGGGCCTGGTCGATCACGGACAGGGCCTTCTGGGCGCCGTCAGCGGTGGAGATGTCGACGTCGGAGACCTTGCTCAGCGAGGACTTGGTGTCACCGAAGAGCTTGGCGGTGTCACCGGTCATGGCGAAGGTGGTAGGCGAATCGAGCTTGACGTAGCCCATGCCCTGGCCGCCGTTGGCCCGCACATCGACACCCGAGCTGAAGGTACCGTCGGATTTCTGCGAGGCGACAGTGATAGCGCCTGCAGCGGTGCCGGTATCCTTGCCGAAGGTAACGTTTTCACCGGTGGCCGAAGTAATGGTCAACTTCTTGGACTGACTGTCGTAGTTGGCAGTGACGCCCAGCTTGGCGGCGTTGGCGTTGAGCTGGTCAGCAATGTCCTTGGTGCTGGTCACACCGACCAGGTCCAGGGAGTTGCCGCCCACGGTCACCTTCATGTTGGCCGAACCACTGCTGATGCTGTCGGTCACGGTCAGGACGGTGCGCGCCGAGGCGGCGAGACCAGGGATCTGGCCGTTCATGGCGCCAGCGATGGTTTTGGCGGAATCGCCAGCCTTGTAGTTGACGTCCTGGCTCTTGCCGCCGCCCACCAGAGTGATCTTGCCGCTGGTGGTCAGAGCACCACCGCTACCGGCAACCACGCTGCCTGCGCTGGTGCTGGCACCGCTACCAACCTGGTTGGATCCCAGGGCGGTAGCCGAGGTGTCCTTCAGGGTGACGTCGATGGTTTCGTAAGCGTTGGCGCCGATCTGGAAGCTGGTGGTGCCGAAGGAGCCGTCCAGCAGCTTGCGACCGCCGAAGGTGGTGGTCTGGGCGATCCGGGTCAGTTCGTTCTGCTGCGCGGTCACTTCCTTTTGCAGGGCGGAGCGGTCGGCGTCGCTGTTGGAGCCGTTGGCGGACTGCACGGCCAGGTCGCGGATACGCTGCAGGATGTTGGTGGACTGCTGCATGGCGCCTTCAGCGGTCTGCGACAGGGAGATACCGTCGTTGGCGTTGCGAGTCGCCTGGTTCAAACCGTTGATCTGGTTGGTCAGACGGTTGGAGATCTGCAGACCGGCGGCATCGTCCTTGGCGCTGTTGATACGGCTACCGGTGGACAGGCGCTGCATGGAAGTGGCCAGCGAGCTGGACGCGTTCTGCAGGTTGCGCTGGGTGTTCAGGGAAGGGATGTTGGTATTGACGGTAAGTGCCATGGTGGCGTCTCCAGTTGAACCTTGTGTGCCTGAGCATGCGAATGGGACCTGCTTGCTCAGACGCCCCTGTATTTCGCATTCATCTTGTTTATCGGCGCCTGTCGCTAGAACTTTAAGGGTGTTTGGCGATTTTCTTCGCCAGACACTTGACAGTGATCAAACGCCGGAGAGTGACATCCAGGTTATCGACGGGAGAGCCGTTTTATTTAATGGCGAAGCGCACTTTTCATCTCGGTGATCAACCGGGGAGCCACGCAGCCTGCCAGACATCCAGATTCTGGCCTTCCAGCATCCAACGCCCGAGTATCTGCTCACGCAGCAGATCGCCCTGCCCTGCGGTGGCATCCAGATCGGCCAGCTGACCGCGGATGGCATCGCACCAGTCCTTGAATCGGTTGCGCACCCGGGTGACCGCCAGGTCGCCCTGATAGGGCTCTATATCCGAGCACACCACCGGGAAACCGCAGGCGCCGTATTCGAGCAGCCGCAGATTGGTCTTGCAGCGATTGAACACGTTGTCTTCAAGTGGGGCGATGGCCAGATCAAGATTCAGGCTGGCCAACTTGGCCGGGTAGTCATCGATGAAGACCCCCGGATGGAACTCGTGCACATAAGGCCTGAGCCGGTCGGGGCACATGCCGAAGAAGACCCACTCCACCTCATCGGCAAGCGCCTGGATAACATCCACCACCAACTCCAGATCGCCGGTATGGCTGCTGCCCCCCGCCCAGCCCACCCGCGGCTTGCGTCCCTGCCTACGCTGGGGCTGCCGCCCCGCCCACCAACGTGGAGGCAGGAAGTTCGGTACGACGCGTATATCGGCATTCATACCCGTCAGGGCAACGCCCAGCGCTGGCGTGGAGACCACTAGGCGATCACAGGTCGCAACGGCCTGACGCAGCGCCTTGAGGATGTCCTTGGGTATCGAAGCGCGGTGCACGCTCTTGAGCGGCAGGTTGGGCAGATAGTCGTCCAGTTCGAACACCGTGAAGGTGCGCGACAGCTTGTGCAGGCGGCGCAGGCTGTCCCGCTGGTCATCGGTGATCTGCCGCTGCAGGACCAGGGTATCGACCGAGAAGCGCTCCAATTCCAGGGGTGTCGGATGCTGGGCGCAGATCAGCCCTTCCACCCGGCCGGCATCGCGCAACGCCATCAGCGGCTGTCGTACCCGGTAATGGCCGCAGCCTGCCTCGTCAGCGGGACAGACCAGAATCTGCGGCAGAACGGCCTGCTGCAGGCGTCGGGTGCCGTATTCGAAGGTGAAGCCGCTGCCAGCCAGAGACAGTTGAGGGTTATAGGCCGGATCACGCGCCAGCACAGATAGCCAGCGCTCCTGCAGCGCTTCGCGCTCGACTGCGCGCTGTTGATCGACGGCGGCAGCATCCAGGCCATCCTGAACGACGGTCACCTGAGGGGTCCAGACGTTGAGATAACCCGCCTGCCGCAGCCGCAAACAGAAATCCACCTGGCCATAGGCCAGTGGAAAGCGCTCCCCATCCCAGCCATCCAGCGCCAAGATCAGTTCGCGCCTGAGCAACAGGCAGGTCGCGCCGAGGGCGCTGTAATCCTGGACCAAATGCAGCCGGCTCAGATACCCCGGAGCCTGCAGGTCTTCTCCGGCGAAAGCGGCACTGGCTGCATCGTCCAGGCCCAGCAACATGCCTGCTTCGAGAATTTGTCCCTGGGCGTCGCAGATCCGTGGCCCGACGGCGCCGACTTCCGGCCGCTGCCCCTGATCGAGCAGGATTTCCAGCCAATCCGCCTGCACGACCACACAGGTGGGTTCGAGCAGCAGTAGGAAAGCGGCTGAACTGGCTTGGGCCACGGCGTTGATCAGCGCCGAGCGATTTGGCTCACCGTCAAAGCGCCAGACCTTGACCTGTTCTGCATCCAAGGCTTCCAGGTCATCCAGCCAGCGGCGGGTCGCCGCGTGGCGGCTACTGCAGTCGACCAGCAGGACCTCGAAATGGGGGTAGCGTGTCTGCTCCAGCAGACTGTCCAGGCAGCGCTGGACGTATTCCAACTCATCCTGCACCGGGATGATGACCGACACGCTCGGTGTCGCCTGGTGGCCATAAACGATGTGATAGCGCCGCGGCAGGAAGGCCTCGACCCGGGCGGCCGGATAACCACGCGCTTGGAGGTGTTGCTCCAGAGCGACCTGTTCCCCCGGTTCCACGGTCAAGGCGGGGGCATCCGCGACCAGCAGGACCTCAGGCAGATGCTCGATACCGGCACCGGCATGGCGCTGGATCAAACGCAACACCAGGTCCAGCGGCGCGGCTATCCCATAAGCCGGTTCCAGACCACCAATCGCCAGCAGACTCTGCTGGCGTACCGCCCAGTGGCGTCCGAACAGCGCCGGAAAGCTCAGCAGTAGGTCCAGGTTGAAATCGGGGCGGAAGCAGGCGCCGATGGCACCTTCGACCGAGCGCTGTAGTTCATCGGCGAAACAGGCGTGGCTGAATGCACCTTCGGGATCCTGCAGTTGCAGACGCGCCAGCGTCGACGTGAACAGCAGCGGACCGCTACGGGTGAATTCACTGCCGGCCATGACGGTCAGCCACCAGTCGCAGCGGGTCGGGCCCTGTTCCAGCATCCGGGCCGCAGCGGCCATCATGATCTCCCCTGCCCCTACCGATAGCCATTCCATACCGGCCTCCAGGGTAGCGGGTGGGGACGCGGTACTAATAACCACCGGTGTCCAGGCCGCACCCAGGGCCTGCTGCAGGCTGCTCAGGGTCCGCTGTACTGCGGCATCGTCCTGGTCATCATCGAGAATCAGGATACCCAACAGCTGCCGGCCGCGACCCAGCTTGGTCAGCGGGCCATTCAACACCTCGCGCTCCGCCGTGATGGGTAGCCGGGCATCCAGCCAGGCCAGCAGCCGGGGGACCAGACCGACGGCCATCTCGCCCATCAGTTGCGCTACGCGTCGAGCGGCATCGCCCTCTTGGGCGACGTTGTAGTAGGGAGCATGGAGCGCGCTGGCGGCGACCTGGCGTGCCCGGGCGGCCGGGTCACGCAGCAAGTGGCCCAGTGCCTCGGGCAATTCCGCTGCAACGACGTCGGCGATACCGGCCTCGGCTGCGTAACAGGGTCCGAAGGGCATATTGCCGGGATGCCGCAGATTGATGGCGGCGGTACCGCACAGCAGGGCTTCCACGCAGTAATTGGAATCCACGGCGATCAGCACATCGGCGACCACCGGCCACAGCGGACCATCCTCGACCAGATAGAAATAGCGGCCCGGATCGGCCTTGCGTTCGCGTAACAGCTCCCCTACTCGCGTCTCGCCGAACTGGAAGTTGGGTGGCCGATCCTTGATCACCGGATTGAAGGTCAGTCCCGCACTGAACAACGTCTCGCAGGCCTCGATGAAGGCCGCCACGGTCCGTTCGAAGATGGCCTGATCACCATGGGCGCTATGACCGCTAGCCCAGGTGGTGCCGAACACCACGATGGGTTCCTCGGCGCGCAGACCGTGCTTGGCGCGCAGGGCCTGCGCATGCTCCGCTCGGGCGACACATCGTTCGGGAATGCCATCCCAGGCCGGGTTGCCAGTGACCCTCAGGCGCTCCGGCGGCACCCCATAATCCAGATAGCCCTCCAGGCCACGCTGGCCATAGACGGCGGTGATGTCGGCGACCTGTCGCCCATGCACCGTGTAGGGATCGTTCAGGGCCAGGGCATGGGACAGGTGCAGGGAGGGAATTTCCTGGGTGCGCGCCCAGAGCATGGTCACCTTGGCGATGAGCATCACGTCTTCGCTGCCCAGTATCAGGCTCAGTCGGTAGTCGCGTTGCACGCGGGCAAGGCTTTCCAGCAGCGTCACCACAGTGGGCAACTCGGCTTGCAGGCGGGCATCGATCAGGGTGCGCAGCGCGGACCAGTCTTCGTTGTGCAAGCGCGCCGGGGGGCCCTGGTCGAACCAGAGCTGCAGTCGGGCATGCCAGTCGTAGGTATCACGCTGAACGGCGAAGACGCCAGCATCGTCCAGCTCCTGATCCAGTACGAAGAGCTTGCTGCCGGCGTCGCTCACCAGATCCAGCAGCCCCTGGGAGACATAGGGAGACAGGGTGATCAGGGTCAAGGGACCGTGCCGGCGGAAGAACTCCCTCAGCACCGGCAGTTGATTGTCCCAGAGGAAGGCGACGATGGCCGGGGCTTTCACGAGGGCGTTCTCCGTGCCGGAAAATACTGCAGCAACAGCGGCGTCATCAGGGAGTAATCGAGGCCACGCAACAGTTCCTCCTGCTCGCCAGAGCCATATGCCCAGGCTTCCAGGATCGTCATGGCCTGCTGATCGATCGCTTCGGCGGCCTGCCACTCCTGCAGTTGTCGAACCGCAGGCGTAGGCAGCAGGGCCAGCCAGTCCAGCTGCGGATAATGCCGCTGCAATACCTCACCGAGCATGAGCAACCCCTGCTGGGCACGAAAAGAGGCGGTGACTTCGGCCTGACTCGCTGCCAGCACCTGCGTACCTGGCACCAGGTCCAGGGGATCGCGCAAGGCTTGTTCGCGCTGGGCTAGCTGCTGCAATACCGCGCCGGGATCTACCGGCACGGCGCATTTTTCCGCAGCGATCAGGCAGCGCCCGCTGGCCCGCGGTGCCAGCCTGGCGAAGACCTCCTGCTCCAGACGCAACGCCCAGGCCAACAGTGGCTCATCGCTGGCGAGCCAGGACAGTAGACGGCGCCACTTGTGTCTGTGATTCAGACTGCGATAGAGCCAGGCGTTGTCCCAGAGCCCGGCATAGGGTTCGACGGCAATGACCGCAAGGCCCTGCGCGCTCAACTGGCTGATCAGTTCGCTGACACTGCAGTACGGCGTTCGCGGATCCTTAGCTGCCAGTCGCCGTCCGAAACTCTGCCAGTGCTCTACAGGACGTACATCCAGGACCAGTCGACCGCCCTCTTCCAGGGCCGCGGCATACTTACTCCAGCGCTGCTCGGCCGGCACATCGACCGGCAGCGCGGCATAGGCTTGCAGGTTATGGGTTGTGGGTATGGATAACTGCTCGGCGCTCAGCCGCCAGGGTTCGCTACCGGGATGCAGATAGCGCAGGGCGAAGGCATCCTCCACCTGTTGCCGCAGCCGATCGATACCCGCATTACCAAATAGCCAGGGACCGTCGGAAAGCGGAAGGTCG
This sequence comes from Pseudomonas sp. Marseille-Q7302, assembly GCF_965111925.1. NCBI lineage: Bacteria > Pseudomonadati > Pseudomonadota > Gammaproteobacteria > Pseudomonadales > Pseudomonadaceae > Pseudomonas > Pseudomonas sp. Marseille-Q7302. Next base: position 3,338,999 of record NZ_CBCOPK010000001.1, read on the forward strand.
GTCGTGGTCCAGTCCTGGAGTGGCTGGCTGGGTACGTGTTGGAGGGTCATGGTTGACACCGTCTCCCAAAGAAAAAGGTTTCAGCCTCAGCCAGGCCGACGCCGGTAAAGCGCCAGATCACTGCGCACCTTCACAGAATGGACGTCACCAGCATGTCCTGGCGTAAACACAGGCACTACTGATCGCGCTCCTGGAGGTGATGCCAGTCCAGGGCCTGGCCCCGCTTGAGCGGTCCTCGAGCGACGCTATTCAGGACCCGCTCCAGATGCTTGGGCGCCAGGCCCAGGCCGGGACGGATGGCGCGGACATTGGCCTCGCTGAAGGATTCGCCAGCTGCCATGTCGCGTACCACATAGAGCGAGCGGCGGAAAACCAGCGACTTGCGTTCGTCGGGCGTAGGTCCGTAATGCACTTGCCCCAATGCCTGCCAGGCACGCTCGGTCTCCGCCACAAGGGCCTTGAGCTCGTCAGGCTCCAGTGAAAAACTCGCATCCACGCCGCCTTCCGCCCGGGACAGGGTGAAGTGTTTCTCGACCACGCTCGCGCCTAGCGCTACGGCGGCTACTGCCGCGCCTACGCCTGGCGTGTGATCGCTGAGTCCGATCTCGCAGCCAAACAACTCGCGCATGTGCGGAATGGTACGAAGGTGAGTATTGGCCGGACTGGCGGGATAGGTGCTGGTGCATTTAAGCAGGATCAGGTCACGACACCCGGCCGAACGGGCGGCCTCCACGCATTCCTGCAGCTCGGCAAGGCTGGCCATGCCAGTGGAGATGATCAGCGGCTTGCCGGTTGCGGCGACGCGCCGGATCAGCGGCAGATCGACGTTCTCGAAGCTGGCGATCTTGTAGGCCGGGACGCCGAGGGACTCGAGGAAGTCCACAGAGGACGCATCGAAGGGTGTCGAGAACACCTCAAGGCCACGCTCGCGGGCGCGCCGGAAGATGGGCTCGTGCCATTCCCAGGGCGTATGGGCTTCACCGTAGAGCCGATAGAGCGAGGTCCCGGCCCAAAGGCTGGCCGGATCACCGATATGGAATTCGCCCTCGTCCAGATCCAGGGTCATGGTATCGGGTGTATAGGTCTGCAGCTTCAGGGCATGGGCCCCCGCGTCGGCTGCGGCGTCCACCAGAGCCAGTGCCCGGTCCAGGGACTTGTTATGGTTACCGCTCATTTCGGCTATGACGAAAGGCGGGGCGTCGCGCCCTACCGGCCGGTTACCAATACGCAAGGCAGTCATGATGAGATTCTCGGCAGAGAAAGCTGAAGGTGATGATCACGCAGCAGGAAACCTGCGCGCTGGAAAAGCTGAAGAGAGGCTAGGTTGCCTGGACGCACCTGTGCCTCTATGGATTCCAGATCGGTCCAATGACGCTGAACAGCCTGCTCGCCGCACCGCAGCAGGTGCTCTCCCCAACCCTGACCAAGGCGTTCGGGCAGTAGGTAGATAGAGACCTCGGCCCCCTGCCTCCGTTGACGGTCGTAGCGAAGTACGCCAACAGGCCCATCGAGCGTTTCGGCGATCAGCAGCAACCGCCGCTCAGGCTGGGCCAGCACCTGTCGCAGCCAGTCCTGATGCTGCTCCCAGCCGATAGGATCGGTATTGACGGAGGCCTGTCGCACCCGCTCGGCGTTGCGGCCACGAAAAAGCAACTGTGCATCCTCGAACGTCGCCGTACGCAGATGCAACTCCATACCCAACAGCGCCGTCGCTACACGGGTAGCGCCCCGGCCATCCACCAGCGCCCTGCCTCGGGCCGCCAGGCTCTGTCGGAGGCCTGGACTGGCCTGTAGCGTCTGCACGGCCGCACGATAGGCCGCGACACTGACCTGCGCTGCATCGCCTAGGTACAGATGGGCCCCGGCAACCGCCAGGGCCTCGGCATTGGCGCGTTGATTGGGCGCCAGAGAGACGCAGAGACTGGGAATACCCAGGCAGGCCCGCTCCCAAGCCGTGCCGCCGCCGGCACCTATGCTCAGATCAGCTTTCCGTAGCAGGCCAGCGAAGTCTTCGACATGCTGCCAGAGCCGCCAGGTCGGACGTCCCCTGCAGCGTTCGACGAGTTCGATCCAATGAGGATTGGCCGGCCCGGCGACGACATCCACCTGAAGCTCGGAAAGGTCGGCAAGGGCAGTCAGAACCTTGAGGGTCTCCCCGGCCGCATCCACACCACCAAAGCTGACCAAGACACGCTTGATCGGGCCCTGGCACTCCGGACGTGGATTGGCGAAGGCCGGTCGCAAGAGGGCGAAACGAGGCCCCGCCAGAACATGTGCCACTTCCGGCAAGGCAATAGTCCGCATCTGCGCCGAGAGATTCTGGTCCAGAAACAGATCGACGGCATGGCGACGAGTATCCAGGTCATCAATGGCCATGACTCGCCGAGCTCGCAGACGTACGGCGGTCTCCCATTCGTGACCGAGCCCATAGTGATCCACCACGCACCAGGCAAAATCCAGCTCCGCTGGTAATGCCTTCCAGAGTGCCTCGATATCTTCCTGCCAGGGCAACGCTGCTTCAAAGTCGCTGCGTCGGTCCGGGACCGATAGCGCATGAGCTTCATAACCGCGGCTGGCGACCAGCGCCAGCAGGTCCCCCGGGCCGGAGCGACAGGCGAAATGTACCTTGCAACCCACCGCAGCCAGAGCGTCGGCCAGGGTGAGACAGCGCATCACATGGCCTGAGCCAAGCGACAGCGAGGCATCGCATCTGATCAGGATGTGCATGAGCGTTCCACGTCGGTCAGCAGAGCCTCATACAGCAGCTCAGCTCGCTGCCAATCATCGAGCGTATCGATGTCCTGCACCCGATGGCGCGGCAGGCGTACCGGCAACGAGTGCGGCGCATGCAGGGGCGCGCCCTGCTCCCAGGCTTCAGTGCGTCCCCAATAGAATTGGCCGGCATCGTGGAAGGCGGGTTCCAGATCCTGGGAACGGGTTTCATAGAATTCCGGATAGAGGGATTCAACACCACCATCCGCACGCAGGCGCAGGGCCCGCTGCACCGGCGAGGCAAAGTCGGTCACGGTGAAGGCATAGGCCTTGTCAGGATGCTCTTCGAGCAACTCCAGACCCCGCGCTAGATACTCCGGGGTGACGAAGGGCGCGGTGGCGTACAGGCAGCAGGCGTAGGTAAAGACCTCGCCCTGCTCGCATAGGAAACCCACCGCATGCTGGATCACCTCGACGGTACCGGCATGGTCATCGGCCAAGGCGGCGGGACGCATGAAGGGTACTTCGGCGCCACACGCTCGCGCCACCTCGGCGATTTCGGCATTGTCGGTGCTGACGATCACCTGGGCGAACAGTCCGCTGTCCAGAGCGGCCCGGATGGAGTAAGCGATCATGGGCCGCCCATGGAACGTCTTGATGTTCTTGCGGGGGATGCGCTTGCTGCCACCGCGGGCCGGAATGATGGCGATGGCGGTCACGCCTGTTTCTCCAGCAGGAACCAGGAGATGTCATCGGCCGGGAACAGCGGGTCGCGGTGATAGGCGAAGCCATAGTCCAGCAGCCGCAGGTCGGCATGGCGGTCGAGCAGCTCACCGGCGAAGTCGCGCTTGAACAGCCGCTCGGCGTGGCCGCGATAGCTCACCTCCACCGGCGTCGGATTGTAGTACTCGGCAACCAGGATGAAGCGCTTGCTGGCCTGGTACAGCTTGTCGTAAGCGGCCGGCAGCAGATCCGGTGGCAAATGGATCAGCACCCCCTTGGTGAAGGCCAGGTCGAAAGCCGCGGTCACGGCATAGTCGAACAGCGAACCTTCCCAGATCTCGGCTACTTCCAGTGCCCGCGCCAGGGTACAGGCCTTGCCATTGAGCTCCACACCCTGCAGCTGGGCATGGGGCAACAGGGCCCGCAAGGCTTGCAGATTGAGGCCACGGTTGCTGCCCAGCTCGAGGACGCTATCCAGGGTGCCGCCACGGGCCAGGGCGCGGCCGAAGAAGGCCAGGCTGCTGGCCACGGCCGCAGCGCCGGCGTTGCGATCGACATAGGCGTCACCGAATTCACCCTGCCAGAAGCGCTCCTGGGCGGTCATCTCTCGCATTACTCTCTCCTCTAGTTCAACAGGGTGGCCAGCGTTTGAACCACCCTATCCTGCTGCGCCTCGCTCAGGTCGGCGTACAGCGGCAGGCTCAGGGCCTGGGCGTAGTAACGCTCGGCCTCTGGAAAATCACCAGGCGCGAAACCCAGGGCGCGGTAATAGGGCTGCAGATGCACGGGAATGTAGTGCAGATTGACGCCGATACCGGCGGCTCTCATCCCGGCGAAGACGTGAGCGCGCTGGCCCCCATCCACCCGGATAGGAAAGAGGTGCCAGGCCGACTCGGCTCCGGCCTGATCGCCGATGAGGCCGACCGGCACTTCTGCCAACAGCTCGCGATAGCGCTGGACCAACGCGCGCCGGCGCGTGATGAAGGGCACCAGGCGCTCCAGTTGCGAGAGCCCCAAAGCGGCCTGGATATCGGTCATGCGATAGTTGAAGCCCAGCTCCAGCTGCTCGTAGTACCAGCCACCCTGTGCCTGGTCCTGCAGCAGCCCCGGGTCGCGGGTGATGCCGTGGCTTCGCAGTCGCCGCAGGCGTTCTGCCAATGCGGCATCCTTGGTGGTGAGCAGCCCGCCTTCGCCGGTGGTGACGATCTTCACCGGGTGGAAGCTGAACACGGTGATATCGGCCTGGGCACCGGAGCCCACGGGCTGGCCGGCATAACGCGCGCCTATGGCGTGAGAAGCGTCTTCGATCACCTTGAAGCCGTAGCGCCGCGCCAGGACCTGGATCGCGGCCATGTCGCAGCTCTGGCCGGTGAAGGCCACTGGGACCAGGATCTTCGGCAGGCGCCCTGCCCGCTCGGCAATGTCCAGCTTGGTAGCCAGCGCCGGGACGCTGAGATTGAGGGTGTGCGGATCGATATCGACGAAGTCGACATCGGCGCCGCAATAGCGCGCGCAGTTGGCGCTGGCGACAAAGGTATTGGGCGAGGTCCAGAGCAGATCGCCAGGGCCCAGATCCAGCGCCAGGCAGGCGATATGCAGGGCGGCTGTGGCATTGCATACGGCCACGCCATGCATCGCCTCACAACGCTGTGCCACCGCCTGCTCGAAGCGCTCGATCATCGGCCCCTGGGTCAGCCAGTCGGAGCGCAATACCGCAGTAACGGCCGCGATGTCCTCTTCGCTGATGGATTGCCGCCCGTAGGGGATGGCACTCATGGGCAGCGCTCGACCAACTGGCGCAACGCCGCAACGTCCAGATAGTCGGGGTTGCTGTCGGACAGGTATTCGAAGCCTGGCTCGACCGGACGACCCTGCTCGCCCAGGCCATCACGGGAATAGTCACAGGGCTGACTGAAACTCATCGCCGGGGTGATGACGTAGTGGCGCGCGAATTCCAGGGTATGGGGACTGTCATCCCGCGAGATCATCATCTCGTGCAGCTTTTCGCCTGGTCGGATGCCCACCTGGCGTTGCGGTAATTCCGGCGCCAGGGCAGTGGCCAGATCGACGATGCGCGCGGAAGGAATCTTGGGTACGAACAGCTCGCCGCCCTGCATGCGCTCGAAGCTGCGCATGACGAAGTCCACGCCCTCGTCGAGGGTGATCCAGAAGCGCGTCATGCGCGCGTCGGTGATCGGCAGATCCTCGGCACCCTTGGCGATCAGCTTGCGAAACAGCGGCAGCACCGATCCGCGGGAGCCAACCACGTTGCCGTAGCGGACCACAGCGAAGGAGGTGTCGCGACTGCCAGCGATGTTGTTAGCGGCGACGAACAGCTTGTCCGACAGCAGCTTGGTGGCACCGTAGAGATTGATCGGACTGGCCGCCTTGTCGGTGGACAGGGCGATGACCTTTTTCACACCGTTCTGCAACGCCGCGGCGATGATATTTTCCGCACCATTGACGTTGGTGCGGATGCATTCGGTAGGGTTGTATTCGGCGGCCGGCACCTGCTTGAGGGCGGCGGCGTGCACCACCAGATCAATACCACGCATGGCCTGCTGCAAGCGCTGCTCATCGCGTACGTCGCCCAGGAAGTAGCGCATGCAAGGCGCGTCGAACTCCTGACTCATTTCGTACTGTTTGAGCTCGTCGCGGGAGAACACCACCACCCGCTTGGGTTGGTAGTCGCTCAACAGCCGCTTGACGAAGGCGCGACCGAAGGAACCGGTACCACCCGAGATGAAGATCGACAGGCCATCAAACATGTTGCTATTCCTTCGCGATGAGTCGAGCGGCCACCGCGGCGGAAAACCGTCGCGACAAGCCTATCGGAAGAGTAGCAGCAAAAAATCGGCCAATCTCGGTTGCGAGTCGGTAGGTGGCCTTACAGGTATTTGAACAGACTCAACTGCGCGATCTTCACGAAACTCTGCTGCGACGCCTGCAGCACGGTGTTCTGCAGGGCGTAGCGAGACAGGGCCTCAGGATAATCAAGATCCTGGAGATCGGACTGTACCGACTTGTTGACCAGGCTGACGTTGGCGATGAAATCACTGGTGGAGTCGATGACGTTAAGGCGCGCGCCGACCTTGCCACGTACCCCGTCGACCTGGGTGTAGGCTGTGTCCAGGTTGCTCAGGGCCACGGCGGCACTGTCGCGGATCTGGTAAACCCCCTCGGTGCTGCTGTCGCCATTTTCCAGTGCCTTGCGCAGGTCGGACACCACGTTGAGCAGGCTGCGCTTCTCGTTGGAGGTGTCGCGGGTGATCTTGAATTCGTCACCCGCAGCCGGGGCACCATTCATCTGCACCTTGACCCCACCGTAGCGGATGAACTTGCTGGCCTCCTGGGTGCTGTTCAGGCTGTCCGCCTTGAGCTGGCCAGCCGGCGGATTGGCCGGATCGTAAGTGGCCCATTGAGCGGGCGTAGGCGCCTTGGCCAGATCGTAGACGACATATTTCTTGTCATCGAGGAAGTGGATGCCGATGCCGTCACTGGCTACCGGCGGCGCGCTGGCCGGAAAGGTCGAGTCATAGGCACCCTTGTCCTCCACCAAGCCAAGCGAGATCCGTCCGGTACCCGTATTGGTCGCCACCTTGGTGGTATCCACCCGATTGGCGTTGAAATTGTTCTCGAAGGCGTCCTTGCCACTGTCGCTGATGGGCACGAAGGTGGAGCTGGCGATCTGCACGCTGCGCTGGCCTTCGTCGCCGTTATAGCTGTAGGTGCCGTCGGCATTGCGCACATAGGGCTGGGTGTCGCCCATGGAGCCGGAGAACAGGTACTTGCCGCTGGCGTCCTTGCTGTTCATCAGGTTCATCAGCTCGTCTTCGCGCTGACCAACCTCCTTGGCCAGGGACGCGCGGTCGGTTGGGTCGAGGGCTCCGTTGCCAGCCTGGACCGCGATTTCGCGGATACGCGTCAGTACCGTCTCCACGGAGGTCAACATGGATTCCTGGGTGGTGAGGCTGTTCTTGGCGGCGGTCATGCCGGTGTTGTACTGACCGTTGAGCGCCTCTTCCTGGCTCAGTTGCAACAGCTTGATCGACGCTACCGGATCGTCCGCCGGAGTGAGGATCTTCTTGCCGGTGCTGATCTGCTCCTGGGAGCGACTGACATCGCCATAGTTGTTCTGCAGGCCGCTGATGCCGTTGTTGAACGCCTGGACGGTAGAGATGCGCATGGGCGGGTTCCTTATCTGAAGGCGCCGATCAAGGTGTCGAACAGCGACTGGGCGATCTTGATGACCTGCGCCGAGGCGCCGTAGTACTGCTGGAACTGGACGAGCTTGGCCGCCTCTTCATCCAGGTTCACCGCGGACAGGGAATCGCGATTGTCTTCCGACTGCTTGAGCACGGTCTCGCTGGCGGCCGAATCCACCCGCACCTGGGCAGTCAGGGTACCGACCCGCTCCACCAGGCCACCGTAGGCATTGTTGTAGGTGGTACCGGTGGTGCCATAGCCGCCCATGGTGGTCTTGGTCTGCAAGGCCACCAGGTTCAGGGCATTGCGGTTGTCCGAGACAGCGCCACTGTTGGCGCCCAGGGTGAAGCTGTCACCATCCTGCGGGACGCCGCTGACGTTGAAGTCGTAGCTGTAGCTGTTGTTCGTGTTCGGGTCGGTGTATTGCAGCCGTAGCGTATTGGTCTGGCCCGAGGTCAGGCCGGTAGTGGACGGCGAGACGTAACTCAGGCTCGCACCGGTAGGCAGGGTCCCGGTCAGGTTGCCGGCGGCAGCACTGAAATTCAGCTTGATGCCGCCATTACCAAACAGCCGTCCCAGGTCAGCGGTACTGACCGGCGAAGGCGCATTCTTGAGATCGGGCTGGGTAATGGCCCCCGTACCGCGGTTGTTGGTGGTGCTGGCGGCCTTGGCGGTTCCGGCGAAGCCCAGCTGGCTGGATTGGCTAAGATCCACGCTCATCTGCGCCGCGCCGCGGCGAGTGGGTTGGAGGCTGAAGACGTCGCCTGCCTGGGCCTTGCTCAACTCGGACGCGGTGAACTGCATCTTGAAGCCCTGATCCGTGCCCTTGGCATCGGCGAAAGTCAGGGTGACCGGATCGGTCCCGCTCCGGGTTACGGAAATGCTGGTGCTGTCGCTGATGCGCAGCGCCTTGAAATTGGTGCCGTCGAAATCCAGCCGGTAGTCGCTAGGATTGAGCTTGGCGGTATCGGTGATGTTGAGTGTTGCGGTAGCCGAGCCGAAGTTGGTCGACCGCCCCATGACCCGCAGGCCGGTGCTCTGTCCACCGTTGACGTCGCTGAACAGCGCCGAACCGGCATTGCCCGCCAGGTCCAGGCCTTGCCCCAGCTGCTTGTTCAGCGTATCGGTCAGGGTCAGCGCCAATTGACCCAGGCTGTTGAAGGCATGGTCCAGCGCCGTGTCCCGGTAGGACAGCAGGCCACCCATCTCACCGCCCCTGATCTGCGAGGTGATGATCTGCGAGGTACTGCCCGCCGTCAGGGTGACCTGGTAGCGCGACGGATCATCGTTGCCTGGCTGTGCGGCCAGGGTCGAGACGTTGCTGCCGACCACCAGTGGCTGACCGGTCCCCACGAAGAGATTCAGCGAGCCATCGTCCTGACTGACCACCTGCAGGCCGACCATGCCGGACAGCTGCTTGATGGCCTGGTCGCGAGAATCGATCAGATCGTTGGGCGCCGCACCCGCCGCCTTGGAACGGGCAATGGCATCGTTCAGGCTGCCGACGCTCTTTGCCAGGGAATTGACCTGGCCGGTGAGTGCCGACAGCTGATCGTTGATCTGGCTATTCTGCTTGTCGATCTGGTCGTACAGGGTATTGAAGGACTTGCTCAGGCCCTGCGCCTGGGCGAGCACGGCCTCCCGCGCCGGGACCGAGGACGGATCCTGGGAGGCGGTCTGCAGGGTGGCGAAGAACTTCTGCATCGCCGGCGTGATACCGGTCGTGTTGTCGGACAGCAGGCCGTCGAGCTGGGAAATCTGGCTTTTGAAAGCCTGCAGCTCGCTGTTCTGGCTGTTGGCCGTGCGCACCTGACTGGTGAGGAAATCGCTGGCGAGACGGCGCACATCCACCGTTTGGGAGCCAGAACCCACATAGCCCGCCCCATTGAACTGGGCGATGTTGGTCTGCTGGATGGCCTCCTGCCGCGAGTAGCCAGGCGTGTTGACGTTGGCGATATTGTGGCCGGTAGTGGTCAGGGCGTTCTGCGTGGATCTCAGGCCCGACAGACCAATGGAAAGTAGATCAGCCATGGCTCACCTCAACCGCGGGACGGACTGGTGCCCAGGGAGGCGACCGTCTGATAGGTGTTCATGTTGCGGGCGATCTGGATCACCTTGCGTGCGTATTGCGGATCGGTGGCATAACCGGCCTGCTGCAACCCCTGCATGAAGCGCTCGGAGTTGCCGTTGGTGGACAGCGCCTTGTCGTAGCGATCATTGCTCTGCAGGAAGTTCACGTAGTCGTGGAAGCTGTCGGCGAACGAATCGTAGGTGCGAAACTTCGCGGTCTCGGTCACCGCCTTGCCGTTGACGAACTCCTGGGTCACCGCGGGGGCGCTGCCGCCATCCCAGCCGTGGGACTTGATGCCGAACAGGTTGTTGCTGTTGCTGCCATCGGCCTGCTTGACCATGTGCTTGCCCCAACCAGTTTCCAGCGCCGCCTGGGCGACCAGGTACTTGGGATCCACGCCCAGGCGCTTTGCCGCGGCCTCGGCCATGGGCATCATGGTGTCGACGAACTCCTGACGGGTACGGAAACGGGTCTTGCCGGTAGCGGCGGTGCTGTCCATGCTGGCGACGGCCTCAGTTGCGGCCGCCGGCTTACTGCCGGGTTGCGTGGCCTGCTGGCGCCAGGCGCTCTGGGCGGCCGCCACTTCCTGGAAGCTCTGCTTGAGGGCAGCGCCCTGCTCAGCCGCGCCGGAAATGTTGGCGGCGGTACGCTCGGCCAGTCGCCCGGGCAAGGCAAGCCGGCGCGAATTGAGCGCGCTGGAATCGTCGCGCCCGGCGGCGACGGCATTCGCCGGCTTGAGGCCATGGCTCGCCACGTCGTTGAGCTTGGCGTTGCGACCGGCGGCCAGTTGCCCTTCAGTGGGCGCCGCCTGGCCAACCTGAGCGAAGGGATTGGGGCGGGTCGACGGCTGGGCGGTCTTGCTCAGCTGACGCTCCAGGACATTGGCCAGGCCGATACCGCCGCCATCCCGGGACAGGGAGACGGCCAACTGCTGGTCGTACATGTCCTGGTACTGCTTGGTGGTCTCGCTGGAAAAGGGGCTGTCCTTGTCCGCCAGCGCCTGGTTGGCGCTGCGCATGGACTTGAGCATCTGGTTCAGGAACAGCGACTCGAATTCGCCCGCGACTTTCTTGACGTTTTCCGCGCTGTCGCGATCCTTACCCTTCATCTGGGCCAACCGATTCAGGTCGGTGAAGGCCCCCGAATCCTTGACGTTGCCGTAGTTGCCACCCAGACGAGATTCCATCGCCCGCTCTCCTTAGATTACGATCAGATCGGCCTGCAAGGCGCCGGCCTGTTTCAACGCTTCGAGAATGGCCACCAGGTCGCTGGGCGCCGCGCCCACCTGATTCACCGCTCTCACGATTTCGTCCAACGTAGTGCCCGGACCGAACTTGAACATCGGCTTGGCCTCCTGCTTGGCCTTGACGGTCGACTGGGGCGTCACCACCGTCTGCCCACCCGACAAGGGATTGGGCTGGCTTACCTGCGGGTCCTCGCTGATGGTCACGGTCAGGCTGCCCTGGGTCACCGCCGCTGGCGAGACCTTGACGTTCTGGCCGATGACGATGGTCCCGGTGCGGGAGTTGACGATGACCTTGGCCACCGCCTGCCCCGGATCCACCTCCATGTTCTCCAGGATCGAGATGTAGTCGACGCGCTGGCTGGGATCCACCGGCGCCGTGACGCGAATCGATCCGGCATCAACAGCTGATGCAACACCCGCGCCAAGTGTCTCGTTGATCTTGTCGACGATGCGTTTGGCGGTGGTGAAGTCGCTGCGATTCAGGTCCAGCGTGATGCTGTTGCCTTGGTCGAAGCCACTCGGCACTGGTCGCTCGACAGTGGCCCCATTGGGAATGCGCCCGGACGACGGAACGTTGACGGTGATCTTCGAACCGTCGCGGCCTTCGGCGTCAAAACCCCCGACCACCAGGTTGCCCTGGGCGATGGCGTAGATCTGGCCATCGATACCCTTGAGCGGCGAGAGCAGCAGGCTGCCGCCTCTCAGGCTCTTGGAGTTGCCGATGGAAGACACCGTGATGTCGATGGTCTGGCCGGGCTTGGAAAAAGCCGGCAGATCGGCATGGATGGATACCGCCGCGACGTTCTTCAGCTGCGCCGTGGTGCCCGGCGGCACCTTGATGCCGAACTGCGCCAGCATGTTGTTGAAGGTCTGCACGGTGAAGGGCGTCTGGGTGGTCTGGTCACCGGTACCGGGCAGACCCACCACCAGGCCGTAGCCAATCAGCTGGTTGGTCCGCACGCCCTGGATGCTGGCGATGTCCTTCAGGCGATCCGCCTGGGCCAGGGGCATGACCAGGGCCAGGGCGGCAGCGGCGATGAGGCTCTTGAACATGGCGCTCATCCTCAGAAGGGCATCAGGGGGCTGCCGAAGAGCTGGCTCAGCCAGCCCGGCTGACTGGCATCGGCGAAGGCGCCGGTGCCCGAATAGGTGATACGTGCATCGGCTACGCGGGTAGAGGACACGGTGTTGTCGGTGGCGATGTCGTCGGCGCGGACCATGCCCTGGATGCGCATGAGTTCGTTGCCGGTGTTGAGGGTCAACCACTTCTCGCCACGCACTACCAGAATGCCATTGGGCAGCACTTCGGCGATGGTCACGGTCAGCGAACCGGACAGGCTGTTGCCCTGGGCCGCAGTGGACTTGCCGGTGTTGGAGCGGTTACCGGAGAAACCGGCGTCCAGACTCAAGTCGCCATCGGCCAGCGGATTGGGAATCTTCGGCTTGGCGCCGAACAGCGAAGTCAGCCCAAGGGTCGCCTTGGTGTTCTTCGCGATGTCGGAACTGGCGTTTTTGCTGGCCTGGGTCCGCTCCTGCAAGGTGATGGTGATGATGTCGCCGATGCGGAAAGCCTTGCGGTCGGTATAGAGATTCTGCTCGAACCCCGACTGGAAGATGGCGCCGTTGTTCTGCGCCGCTGGCACCGGGGTACGCGGCAGCACCGGGGCGTAGTAGGGATCGTCCGGTTTGGCGGCCGGGGCTACGCATCCTGCGAGTACGAGCGCTCCCAGGAGCGGGGCGACGGCGAATAGAGGTTTCATGGAGCGCGTCCTCACAGGGGATTAGAGCTGCTGGGTAACGAAGCCGAGCATCTGATCGGCGGTGGAAATGACCTTGGAGTTCATCTCGTAGGCGCGCTGGGTGGTGATCATGTTCACCAGCTCCTCGACCGTGCTCACGTTGGAGTTTTCCAGGGTGCTCTGCAGCACGGTGCCAAGGCCGTTCAAGCCCGGGGTACCGACCTGAGGCGCGCCGCTGGACGCGGTCTCGCTGAACAGGTTCTGGCCCACGGCCTGGAGGCCGCCCGGGTTGACGAACTGGGCGATCTGCAGGTTGCCGATGACCTGCGGCGCGGCCTGGCCGGCGGTGGTGACCGACACGGTGCCGTCTTCGCCGACGGTGAAGGTCTTGGTATCGGCAGGCAGCACGATGGCAGGCTGCAGGGCGAAGCCATTGGCGGTGACCAGCTGGCCATCGGCATTGAGGTGAAAGGTGCCGTCACGGGTGTAGTTGATGGTCCCGTCGGGCATGGTCACCTGGAAGAAGCCATCGCCGTTAACAGCCATGTCCAGTGGCTGGTCGGTGGTCTGCAGCGAACCCTCGGTGAAGTTCTTCTGGGTGCCGACGATGCGCACACCGGTACCCAGTTGTAGGCCGGAGGGGAGCTGGTTGTCCTGGGTGGACTGGGCACCGGGCTGGCGGCGGATCTGGTACAGCAGGTCCTGGAATTCGGCGCGATCGCGCTTGAAGCCCGTGGTGGACACGTTGGCCAGGTTGTTGGAGATGGTGGTGAGGTTCATGTCCTGGGCGGACAGACCGGTCTTGGCGACCCACAGTGACGACATCATGCTGGTATTCCTCGAAGTGCCGGTTTTACGTCGGCGCTAGCCGTTATCAGGAGAATTGCAAAACCTTTGCCATCGCCGCGTCGTTGTCTTCCGCGCTGCGCATCATCTTTACCTGCAGCTCGAACTGGCGGGACAGCGACAGGATCGAGGTCATCTCCTCCGCCGCATTGACGTTGCTCGACTCGACGAAGCCGGAGACCAGGGAGACGTTGGCATCCATGGGCGGCGCCGCCTGCCCCTGCTTCATGTGCAGCAGGCCATCGAGCCCCTTTTCCATCTGCTTGGTATCGGGATTGACCAACTTGATACGGTCGACCTGAGCCAGGGCGTTGGCTGCCTGGCCCGAACCGCGCACGGTGATGCTGCCGTCCTGACCGATTTCCACCTTGGAGGCAGGCGGCACGGCAATGGGACCGCCATTGCCGAGCACCGGCAAACCGCTGCCGGTCCGCAGCATGCCAAGGGGGTCGATCTGCAGGCTGGAGGTGCGCACGTAGGCCTCCTTGCCGGAGGGATCCTGGACCGCGACGAAGCCCGGCCCCTGGATGGCCACGTCCAGGTCACGGCCCGTCTCCTGCAGCGCGCCAGGGGTGAAGTCCGTCGCCGGCCGCTCACTCATGGAGTAGACGCGCGACGGCATGGTCTCGCCGAACACCTGCATCGAGCGCGCCTGTTCGAGATCCTTGCGGAATCCCGAAGTCGAGACGTTGGCCAGGTTGTTGGCGTGGGCGCGCTGGGCCATCTCGTTCTGGCTGGCGCCGGTCATGGCGACGTACAGCAGCTTGTCCATCTGATCCTCCGACGGCGGCAGATTGCCGCCAAGCTTGCGTTCGGAGGTTCTTTAGCAAGCCCCGTTCCAAAAGCTTAAAACCCTTTAAAATCAGTAGTCTGAAAATAGAAAAGCCTCCCGAGGGAGGCTTTTCCTGACGCCGAAGCGGCAAGCCGTCAGAGAAACGACATCAACGCAGGTTGATGATGGTTTGGGTAATGGCGTTCTCGGTCTCGATGGTCTTGGCGTTGGCCTGGTAGTTGCGCTGCGCCACGATCATGTCGACCAGCTCGGTGGAGATATCCACGTTGGACGCTTCCAGGGCACCGGACTGCAGCGAACCGAGGGTCCCGGCTCGGGGCGTTCCCACTACCGGCTGACCGGACTCCGCGGACTCGGTCCAGGAGGTCTTGCCCATGGGCGTCAAACCCTGGACGTTGGCGAAGTTGGCCAGGACCACCTGGCCCTGCACCTTGGACTGACCATTGGTGTAGCGAGCGAAGATCTGGCCGGTATCGTCGATTTCCAGGCCGGATAGCTGCCCAGTGGTGTAACCGTCCTGGTTGACGCTGTTCACCGCGAAGGCGGTGGAGAATTGCGTCGAGCCCCGCGGATCGAAGGTGAAACCGCCAGTATTGCCCAGGGCACCGTTCCAGCTGTAGTTGGCCGGGTTGCCGCCATCGGAGATCGCCGGGATCCAGCCACTGCCGCTCGAACCGGTGGGATCGGCGGCGAAGGTGATGATGTTGGTCTTCGGATCGACCGAGACTCCCGACGAAGACGAGGTCACGCTGCTCAGCTTGCCAGCGGCATCGAAGGTCACGCCAAAGCTCTGCGGCTGGGTACCGTAGGCGGCCACGGCCGCAGCTACCGACGCCGGTGTCGCGCCAGTCGCCGCGGCAGCGTTGTTGGCGATGTTCTTCACCTGGGGCGTTGCCCCGGACATGTTGTTGACCGCATTGGCGACACTGTTGGCCGTGGCACCGGCAACCCCGGCTGCGGTGTTGGCGGTCTTGGTGGCGATACCGGGATCCAACGGGTTGCGTCCGTCGATCAGCACCTGCATGGACCACTGGTTGGTCGCCGGCGCCGGCGCCTTGACGAAGTATTGCGACATGACGTGCGAGTTGCCCTGGCTGTCATAGATGTTCAGCGAGGTCGAGGAGTTGTAGGTCTTCGGATCCGAGGGATCGAAAGGCGTCAGCGTCGGCGGCGTACTGGTCGAGTTCAGGTTGAACTGCTGAGCGATCTGGGTAGTGGACTTGGGTGCCTGGCTGGCAGTCTCGACACGCAGGTCGCTGCGCACGCCGGGCTGCAGCAGCCCCTGCGCATTGGTGGTGTAGCCCTGCAGCTTGTAGCCATTGTTATCGACGATGAAACCGTTCTTGTCGGTACCGAAGTAACCTGCCCGGGTGTACTGGACGGCGCCGTTGTTGCTGGTCATGAAGAAGCCGTTGCCATTGATGCCCATGTCCAGGGCATTCTGGGTGGAGTCGATGGTGCCCTGGTTGAACAGTTGCCCAACGTTGCCCAGCAGCACACCGCTACCTTGAGCATTCTTGCCGGTGCCCAATACGGAGGCCGCATACAGGTCCTGGAACTCCGCCCGTGACTGCTTGAAGCCGACGGTGCTGGCGTTGGCGATGTTGTTGCCGGTGATGTTGAGATCACTGGACGCGGCCTTGATGCCGCTCAAACCGATATTGAAAGACATGCTGGATTCCTCTCGTGTGCCGCGCCTTACTGGCCGACCGCCTGGACTTTGGAGATGCCGATGCTGCCGACGCCGGCAAGGTTGAGTGTCATTTCGCCGCCGTTCTGCCCCAGCGTCACGCTGTCGACATTGGCCGGCAAACTGGTTTTCATGGCCTCGGTCTTGCCATCCACACTGGCTTGGGCCTCGAAGCGATAAGTACCGGCATCCAGCTTCTTGCCGCTGGCATCGGTACCGTCCCAGGTGAAGTTCACCAGGCCACTGGTTTGCTGCCCCAGATTCAAGCGGTTCACCTGGTTGCCGGTGGTGTCATAGACGTTGACCCAGACGTTCGGGCTGGACGCCGTCAGGTTGAGCGCGCCCTTGAAGTCCTCGCTGGTATCCACCTTGACCTTGTCGCTATCGACGATCACCTTGCGGCCGACCAGGGTGGACGCCTGCAGTGCCTGGGAAGACTGACTACCGGAGAGGATCGAGCCGACGCTGGTGTTGAGGTTGGTGATGCCCTCGACGGTACTGAACTGCGCCAGCTGGGCGATGAATTCGCCGTTGCCCTGGGGCTCCAGCGGATTCTGGTTGTTCATCTGGGCGACCATCAGCTTGAGGAACTCGTCCTTGCCGAGCTTGCCGCCCTTCTTGCCGTCGCTGGCAGTCGTCTCAGCGGTGGTGCCTGTCTTGTTGATCGAGTACTTGTCGAGTACCGATTGAGCGGTGGAGTTGGTCGTACTGATGGCCATGGCGCCGATTCCTTACTGACCGAGGGTCAGTACCTTCTGCATCATCTGTTTAGCGGTATTCATCATTTCCGCGTTGGTCTGGAAGGCGCGACTGGCCGAAATCATGTCGGCCATCTCCTCCACCACGTTCACATTGGGGTAATAGACGTAGCCTTCCTTGTCCGCCATGGGATGATTGGGCTCGTAGCGCTTCTGCACCTCGCTCGGATCCTCGACGATACCCTTGACCTCCACCCCGACACCGGCCTGGCCCTGGTCGTCGAACAGCGAAGCACCGCCCTGGGCCGCGTTGAACTGGGCAGCGAACACCGGATGCCGCGCCTTGTAGGTCTGATCGACGCTGGAGGAGACGGAGTCGGCGTTGGCCATGTTGCTGGCCACGGTGTTGAGACGAACGTTCTGGGCGCTCATCCCGCTACCGGCGATGTTGAACAGCGAACTCAGGGACATGGCTATTCTCCGCGCAGGGCCGACATCAGCCCCTTGAACTTGCTATTGAGCAGGGTGAAGCTGGCCTGGAAATTCATCGCGTTTTCGGCGTAGTTGGCCTGCTCGACCTGGGCATCCACGGTGTTCTGGTCCACCGACGGCTGGGTGGGGATGCGATATTTCAGCGCGGCATCGCCCATGCCCATGTCGAAACCCTCGGCGGCGATATGGCGGCTGTTGGTGGTTTCCAGCTGATAGTGTCCGGAAGCCCCGGAGGCATTCTTGGCCGCCTGCTCCGCCAGCACGGCGCTGAAGTCCAGATCCCGCGCCTTGTAGCCTGGGGTATCGGCATTGGCGATGTTGTTGCCCAACACCTCGGCGCGCTGAGAACGGAAGTTCAGCGCCTGCTCGTGCAACCCGAGTGCTTTGTCGAAACTGATGCTCATGTCGAGAGACCTTTGACGTGGCTTGCAAGCGATTTAGCAAGGCCCGTGCCAGTCTCTAAAACCCTTCTAAATCAAGGGTTCCACTCAGGGCGGCAGTCAGAATGGCCGCAAGCGGCAAGGTTTTTCCGCCGCCGTTGCCGGCTACGGGAGCCAGGGCGGCAAAACTTTGGCGCAAAAAGAAAGGGCAGACCTGGGTCTGCCCTTGGGGATGTCCATACAATGGCCTACTTGGCCTTGTAGATGATGCCCGGATTGCACTGCACCATCTGATAGAGATCCGGCAAGCCGTTGAGGGCTTCGGACGCACCCAGGAACAGATAGCCGCCCGGCTTGAGGGTGGCATGGATGCGGGTGAGGATGTCCTTCTTCACGTCAGCGGAGAAGTAGATCAGCACGTTGCGGCAGAACACCATGTCGAACTTGCCGAGGCTGGCGTAGCTGTCCAATAGATTCAGAGCGCGAAATTCGATCCGACTGCGAATCGCCGGCTTGACCGCCCAACGATTTGGCTGCAACACGTCGAAGTAGCGCTGCAGGCGTTCCTGGGACAGACCGCGACCAATCGCCAGCGAATCGTATTCACCGGACTTCGCCGCAGTGAGAATGGCGCCCGAGAGATCGGTCGCCACGATCTGCATGCCGCCACGCCCCTGCCCTGCCGCGCTGCGCTCGAATTCGTCCATGGTCATGGACAATGAATAGGGCTCCTGACCCGAGGAGCAGGCCGCCGACCAGACCCGCAGGCGCTGGCCGAAAGTATTCTTCGTCAACTCCGGCAAGAGGCGGTTCTTGAGTACCTCGAAGGGATAGGTGTCGCGAAACCAGAGGGTTTCGTTGGTCGTCATCGCATCGATGACCTTTTCCCGCAAACCGCCACGGGGCTGCATCTGGATGCGCTGCACCAACTCCGACAACGTCTTGATCCCCTCGGTCTCCATCAGCTTGTTGAGCCGACTGGAGACAAGGTACTGCTTGTTGTCACCGAGCAGGATCCCGCTGGATTTCTCGAGGAAATCACGAAAAAGCACAAAATCCGCGTTGACTGCTGACACTGCCGCTCCGCCTTCTGGATACCGGGATAGAGACGCCTTCACCTAGTGACTGTCGACCGCATTGATGCGCTCGGCTACCCGGGAGGCAAGATCATCGGGACGGAACTTGGCCAGGAAGTCGTCCGCGCCGACCTTCTTGACCATCGCCTGGTTGAAGACGCCGGACAAGGAGGTATGCAGCAGTATATGCACTTTCTGCATTCGCGGATCATGACGGATTTCCGCCGTGAGGGTGTAGCCATCCATTTCCGGCATCTCGATGTCGGAAATGATCATCAGCAGCTCCTCTTCCGGACGCTTGCCTTCGTCGACCATACCCTGCAGGTAATTTAGCGCCTGACGACCGTCATTGAGCGAGATCACCTCTACTCCAACGGTTTCCAAGCAGCGGGTCACCTGCTTGCGCGCCACCGAGGAGTCGTCGACGATCAATACCCGCTTGGTGACGGCCTTCGCCTGTACCACGTCGCTGATCACGCCGGCCGATACGGTCTCGACGGACGGTGCCACCTCGGAAAGGATCTTTTCCACGTCGATGATCTCGACGAGCTGATTGTCGACCCGGGTGACGGCGGTCAGGTAGTGATCACGACCGGTACCCTTGGGCGGCGGATTGATGCCTTCCCAGTTCATGTTGACGATCCGCTCCACCGAACGCACCAGGAAGCCCTGCACCTTGGTGTTGTACTCGGTGATGATCACGAAGCAGTTGTTGATGTCTTCCAGGCCACGACGACCGGTGGCCATGGCCAGGTCGATGATGGGGAAGGTGCCGCCACGGATGCTGGCCACGCCGCGCACCACCGGGCTCGATTTCGGCATCACGGTGAGCTTGGGGCACTGCAGCACCTCCTTCACCTTGAAGACGTTGATGCCGTAGAGCTGCGAGCCGTCCAGGCGGAACAGCAGCAGCTCCAGACGGTTCTGGCCCACCAGTTGGGTACGTTGGTTGACTGCGTCCAATACACCAGCCATTTGGCGACTCCTCTCGTTGCCTCGGACCGGTTGGAAAACTCGGCACAGGGCTTGCTTAGATGTGACTCATGAAGATCGAAGTGACGTGTTTCCGACCTATGAAAACCTCTTGCCGCTGGGCTGCGAATCTCATGTTGATCCTGGCATGCCTGGGCGGAAAGGCCTATGCAGAAGGCGACTACACCTCATCTGACGAACTTATCGGCGCTGTCGAAAGTTTTCTTGAGGAGCGCGTGCAGGAATATTTACTGGACACCCATTCCGACGCCCGCCATGAAACCCAAATCAACTCCCTTGATCCCCGCCTGCGCCTCGCCGCCTGCGACAAACCTCTGACGCTGTCGCAACAAGGTACTCCTGCGCCGGTGGGCCGGATCAACGTCAAGGTACGGTGTGAAGGCAGTAGTCCCTGGACGGTGTTCGTGCCAGCCCAGGTCAAGCTCTATCGCCCCGTGGTCGTCACCTTGCAGCCCCTTCTACGCGGCACGGTGCTGGACACGAGCAACATAGCCCTGGTCGAACGGGATGTCGGGACGCTGACACAGGGCTATCTCACCAGCCTGGAACAGGTGATCGGGACCCAGCTGAAACGTCAGGTGGTCAGCGAGCAGGTGCTGGCGCCCTCCTTTATCGAGCAGGCCGAACTCATTCGCAAGGGCGAACAGGTGGTCATCAATGCCCGCAGCGCCTCCTTCAGCATTCGCATGCAGGGTGAAGCCCTGTCCAATGGCGCCAAGGACGAGGAGATTCGGGTACGGAATCTGAGCTCCAACCGGGTGATTCGCGGTCGGGTGGTCGATCAGGGACAGGTGGAGGTAGCGCTTTAGCGAAGGAGCCAAAAGAGGTACCTTGAACGTCCGCCTCCTGAACCTCTGCTTTCCATCCTGTCGAAGGATGTGAACCGGCGCACAGGTCTACGGCTAAAGTTTCGGCGGGGTACGCCGATAAGCCGGGTATGCGAACGAGACGACACGAGGATCTCCACTCATGGCTCTAGATATCAATCGCCTGAATTCGTCCTCTACTGCGGGCATAGGCAATACCAAGGCCGCGTCCACCAAGGATGTGTCCACGGCTCAAACCAGCGACGTCAAGGCTACCAAGAGCACCGCCTCCGGCGAGTCGGTCAGCTTGAGCGCCGAAGCCAAGCAACTGAGCTCCCTGACGGCTGGGCTCAAGGATCTGCCGGTGGTCGACAGTGACAAGGTCAGCCGCCTGAAACAGGCCATCGCCGATGGCTCCTACAAGGTCGACAGCCAGAAGGTGGCCGACAAGCTGATGGCGTTCGAGTCCTGACGCCCGGTTCGGCATGGCCTTCCTGACGATCGCAACTAAGGTTCGAACGGAAAACGCGCCATGCCCAATGCTACCTTGCTCGACATCACTCGCCACGACATCGACCTGAGCGAGCAACTGCTGGCTTTGATCGAGCAGGAATTCCAGGCCCTGAGCGAGCGTCAGCTCGAACGGCTGGAGTCGCTGCTGGACACCAAGCAGATCCTGCTCAAGCAGCTCGATCAGCATGCCCAGCAGCGTACCGCCCTGCTCCAGGCCCATGGCCTGCAGGTCGATCTGCAGGGGCTGCAGGCCTATGCGTCCAGACAGCCCGATGGCGAAGAGCTACTGGCGGCTTCCAACCAGCTCGCGCAGCTCATGGAGCAGTGCAAGATCCGCAACGTGCGTAATGGCCAGATCATCCAGGCCAATCGCTTCGTGGTCGGCAAACTGCTCAACGTGCTGCAGGGCACTTCGGCTCCCACTTTGTACAATCGGCGCGGCAGCCAGACCGGTGGCGGTTATCAGCGCCCGCTGAGTTCGGCTTGATCACCGTCGTTTTTCCCGCACTGGCGTTTTCCGCTGTACAGATGGCCGTTAGCCATTATGCTTGCTGACCGCTGTCTACAGGAGTTCTCAGGTGCAAGGTGCCTCTGCTAGCCAAAACGCCCCCCAGCCACCCCAGGTGTACCGTTCCAAAGGAGAAATCCTGGCGTGCTTGCGGCCTGCGCAACAGCAGCACATCCCGCTGCGGATCACGTTCAGCCGACAGGATCAGCAATTCCAGAGTTTCGTCGTCGAGATCGACGAGACCAAGGGCCTGATCGCCCTGGACGAATTCATTCCGCGCGAGGCGGAGCGACTGCTCGAGCAGGGTAGGCCCTTTCGCGTGGACAGCTTTCATGAAGGCATTCGGGTGACCTGGCAGATCGATCGCCCCGTGCAATTCAGCGAGCTCGACGGCAACCGCTGCTACTGGGTCGAGTTGCCCAGCGAACTGACCTACCACCAGCGGCGCAATGCCTATCGGGTCAAGCTGCTCCTGACCCAGCCGGCCACGGCAGAACTGAGTCAGATAGACAGCCAAGTACAGCTACGTGGCCAGTTGATCGACCTGTCAGCTACCGGCTGCAAGCTGCGTTTTCCTGGTAACGTCACCCACCTGCTGCAACCGGGGCAACTGGTACAGAGCTTTACCGCCGAGCTGCCTATCGGGGCCATCAACACCCCGATAAACATTCGCCACGTGGCGTGCACGGAGCGCATGGAATACAGTGAGGTCGGCGTCAGCTTCCACAATCTGGGCGGCGCCGCTCAACGCCAGATCGAACGCCTCGTCTACCAGCTGCAGCGAGAGAACCGCCGGTTCGAATGACCAGCCGGGCGCCCACGACTGCTGGACGCCCTCCTCCACCTCTCAGGTCGCCTTGGATTCAGGCGGGTTCTCCAGGAACTCGATCTCTTCCTGCAAAGGCGCCCCCTCCTCGGCAGGCTCCTCCTCTACGACCGGCTCAGTGTGCATCTGGTCATGTACCACCTGGCTATCGACCCGTGGATCCAGCGCGGCCACCAGCGGCGAGCTGGTCGATCCCTCGGGCATGGGCACGTGGCTCAGCGGCGCCTCCTCGACCAGATGCTTACCGGTAACTGCATTCGGACGGATCCGCCAGATCAAAATCCCGCCGCAGAGTACTACGAAGGCATAGAGCATGTTGGGTCCGACCAGATTCATCAGGCCGCCCACCAACAGTGGCCCGATACAGGCACCGACCCCGAAGGTCACCAGCAGCATGGCGCTCAGTGAAACCCGCCGCTCACCTTCGATGTGATCGTTGGAAAGCGCTACCGCCAGGGGATAGAGCACGAATTGCAGCAGACTGACGATAAGGCCCAAAGGTAGCAGCACTATCGGCGGCACCTTAGGCAGTACGGCCAATGGCAAGGCCGCGATGGTCAGGGCAATAGCGATACCTCGAATCAGCCAACTGCGATCATGACGATCCGACAGCCAACCGATCGGCCACTGAGCGATCAGACCGGCGAAGATGCAGCACGCCATGAACAGACCGATGCGTTCGGTAGGCAGTCCCTGGGCGCTGGCATAGAGCGGGGCCAGGCCATAGAAGGAGCCGATCACCAATCCGGCTACCAGGGTGGTGGTAAGGGACTGCGGAATTCGCTGGATGAAGAAGGTCGGTTCCAGTGGCGCCGGCTTGAGCGGCGCCGGGTGGATCTTGCCGGTGACCGCCACCGGCACCAGACAGAGCGCATAGCAGATGGCGACCAGCATCAGCTTGTCGACGCCGAGATCGGGCGAGACCACCAGCACGACCTGCCCCAGCGCCAGGCCGAGATAGGAAGCTGTCATGTAGCCGGAAAAAACCTTGCCCCGCTCGCCGGGCCCGGCCTGCTCATTGAGCCAGCTCTCCAGCACCATGTACTGGCACATCATGCCCATGCCGATCAGCACCCTCAGCGCCAGCCACACGGGCAGCCAGGGCAACAGCCCTATGCCCAGCACCGCGGCGCCGACGACACCTGCGCAGGTCACATAGGCCCGGATATGGCCGACCTTGGCGATCAGCCGGTGCCCGAGCTTGCCGCCTATCACCAGCCCCGCGTAATAGGCGGCGGTCAAAGCGCCTACCCAAAGCCCTTGGACCTGATCGGCGGCCAGCCGCAGCCCCAGATAGGTACTCAGCAGACCGGTCCCGATCAACATCAACAGCGTCGCGAAATAGAGCCCGCGAAACGCCGACAGCACACGCACCATTGCCTACTCCATCGTCTCTTGCACATCAGGCAAGCGCGACGGGATCAGCTTCGTCGTTGCGCTGCCAGCTGGGCATCCGCGCCCAGGCGTGGGTTGTAGTGGCCTGCACAGGCCTTCATCAGTACCTGCAGCACCGACAGATTACCTCTGACGCTGCTGATCTTGGTGGGTACCTCGCCCTTCGGATAGCGCCGCACGGTAGGGAGTTCCACGCAGCGATAACCCAATTTGGGTACCCGATAGGAAAGATAGGCCAACAACTCGTAGGTGCTGAACTCATCGCGGAACGGCGCGACACGCGGATCCAGCAGCATGGCCCGGCTGTAGGCGCGGAAACCCTGGGTGGTATCGGTCCAGTGGAAGCCGGACGCCAGGCTCAGCATGGGCGCGTGGATGAAGCGGATGGCGAAGTCGCGGGACTTGGGCGTGTTCTCGGCCACGCCACCGGCCAGAAAGCGCGAGGCCTGGACGAAGTCGTAGCCCTGCTCGATGGCCTCGATGAAGCGCGGGATGGCATCGGGATCATCCTTGTCGTTGCCGTCGATGGTCACGATGCCGGTATAACCTTCATCGAGCACGAAAGCATAGGCGCAGCGCAGCTGGGCGCTGAGCTTGCCTGGCGCGGTCTTGACCAGCAGCCCGCGGACGCCCAGTTTCTGCAACCGTTGCGGCTCCAGCGAGCCATCGGTGCTGCCACCGTCGACGATGATGACATCGGCGATGTCGGCGATCTTCACCGCCGCCATGCGCCGCAGGAGATTGAGGATCCGCTCGCCTTCGTTGATGACCGGAATCACCACGCAATGCGGACGGCTGCGACCATTCCAGAAGGTCGTCGAATAGCTGGGTACCTGCCAGAGGGCACGCTCGGTGGCGGGAATTGCAGTAGTCATAGGTCCTCCAGATTCAACCGACACGGGCCGTGATGAGGGCGACACCGGCGATGATCAGGACGATGCCTGCCGCCGTGGTCCAGGGAAAGGCTTCGCGAAAGATCACCACCGACAGCAGGGCGACACTAGCGATGGCCCCGGCGGTGAGTACCGGGTGCGCCACGTTCAGCGGCAGCTTGGCCAGCGCGGCGGCGTACAGCAGGAAAGCCAGCCCATACATGAAGAGGCCAAGCCAGAACGGCCAGTTGGCCAGGGCACCCATGGGATCGCTCAGGCTGGGAAAACGCCGCGGCGGCAGCATGGCGAGCTTTACCAGCACGCTTGCCGAAGCATTGGAGGCGATGCCCAGGATCAGGATCAGCCACTTCATGCCGCGACCTCCGGCAAATCACGATAAGCCCGGATCGCCGTCTGGACGCCACGCTCCAGCGCCGCCAGGTTGGAGCCCTGCTTCGCCGGCAGCATCTCGATGCTGACCACCTGCTCCGGCAGGCGCCGGGTCAGGGCGAAGGCGATACCGTCGTGGTTGGTGCCGCCCTCCCCCAGGGTCACCAGATCCGGCTCGCTCGCGTGGACGTGGCCGATCAGCTCGGCATGCTCTTCGAGCACGCGCGCGGCATCTTCCTCGTTGATGGTCAGGGCACCGGTGTCGAGTTGCATGAGGATTGCCGGGTGGTCCACCGCCCGCACCACGGCGGCCGTGGAATCGCTGTCGATCATGAAATTGGCGCCATAGCGCGGCGGATTCGGCTCCAGGCAGATCTGGACGCTACGGGCCGCAGCCACATCGCCCAGACGACGGAAGAAGTCACGCGCCTGTGCCAGAGCTTCCTCGTCGCTCAGTCCGGTGCGATCCCGGTTGCGTGGCGAACCGAACACCAGACGCGTCGCCCCCAGGCCTTCGGCGACCCGGCAGACGCCCTCCAGCTGGGCCAGCAGCGCACGCTGGACGTCGTCGCTACCAAAGACGTTGAGTCCCGTGGTGCCGAACAACAGCGCCTGCATGCCGGTGATCTCGATACCCCGGGCCTGCCATTCCTGGCGTACCCGCTGGATGTCCTGGGCGGTCGCCGTCTTGGGATCGGCGAAATATTTGCCGGGGGCGATATCGATGGCGTCCACCCGATGCTGCTGCAGGATCTCGGCGACCATGGCGTCGTCGGCAGGGTCCCAGGCGATATTGGAAATGGCGATGCGCATCACTGGCCCTCCGCCTTGATGACCGGAGGTTCCGACTGCGCATAGGCCCGTACCGCGAGCAAGGTGTCGCGCGCGCTGTACTGATAGCCATCCCGGCCGCCGAAGACCTCGGCGTGCACACTGCGGAAATCGTAGCGCGCAGGCGTGCCTTCCAGCGTATTGCCGAAGTCGCGGCCGAAGCCCTGGCTGGCGATGTCCGCCACGCTGATGGGCTCGGCGGTCAGGTGCACCAGCTCCAGGCCGGCTGCCTGGGCGGTCTGGATGTCATAACCGAGATTGACCATCGGATAGAACTGGAAGACCCCGCGGCTTTCCACCGCTAGCAGGTTGTTGTCGTTGAGCAGGTCGTAGATCACGTTCTTGCGCAGCCCCGGGCCGACCAGGCCGGGCAGGCGGACGATCAGCGCCTTGGGAAAATGCTCGCGGACGAATTGCTCCAGGCGATAGCGATTGGCGCCATAGGCGTGAAGTCCTTCTTCGTTCACCACTGTGGTTTCATCCACCCCGAGCGGCTGCTTGAAGACATCCACGGTGCTGATCAGCACGAAGGAATCGCACTGGATCCGTGAAAGATGACCGATCAGCCCCTCGATCTTCTGCCGATCCGCCTCGGGATCGCGATTGGCGATCCACTTCTGCGCCGGGGCACCGGCACAGATCACTTGCCCATAGGGCTGATCGCCAATCTGCTCGATGTTGGTCGAGCGAAACAGCGCACCGAAGGCCTTCTGCTTGAGCAGTGTCGACCCCACGAAGCCGCTGTACCCTATCAATGCATCGGTCTTCATGTTGCTCACCCCTTGGTCTTGAATCTCAGGCAATAATCCGGCTGGCACTCCTCGACGGGATAACGCTCGTCCAGGTAGGCCTTGAGCCGTGGAAACTTGTCGTGCATGGAAAGGTTGTTCAGGTTGAACGACCAGAAGGTCGTGGAATACACCACGGCTGGCGGATCGGCGTGTTGCAGGTCGCTGATCAGGTCCGCTTCGTAGGGCGGCGTGGCATAGACGGGATAGATGTACTTGGTACAGGCCGGCAGGTCGGTGACGCCATTGATGACCCCGTTGTTGGCCAGGTCGAAGACGCAGTGGGCGCCGCTTTCTAGCAGACGGCGCGAAGCCCACTGCACCCCGGGCGTCGCCAGCGCGGCGTCATCCGGCAAGGCAGCCAGCTCCGGCACCCAGGCGAGTCCCTGGGCCCACACCCGTTCGACCGGCGACTTGTAGAGGTTGAACCCGGCCAGCAGCACCAGCAGCGCTGCCAGCGCCGGCAGCAGCAGCCGACGGCTGAACGCCAGCAGCGCACCCGCCAGCAGCACCGCGAAGAACGGCGAGGGATTGAGCCCGACCAGGCCGAGCAATACGGCGGCGGCAACAGCGACCGCTGCTGCCCGAGGATGCGCTGAGAGATCCCAGCCGCCGTTGCGGGCCAGGCGGTGACGCCGGGCGGCATATAGCAGGCTCAGCAAGGGCACCCAGAAACCCATCTGGATGTGCTGGAAGTCCGCCCGGTTGACCCCGATCTTGAAAAAGATGGCGAGCAGCACGGCCAGGGCCCCGATCAGCGGCAGATCCTCGCTCCAGCGCCACGGCCAGGGCAGGCAGCGGATCAACGCAAAGCCTGCCAGGGCCGTAGGCACCGCCAGCAGCAGACTCAGGGCAAGGGGCCTCGCAGTGAGGCCGTAGCCCCATTGGGACGAGGTTTCCAGCAGGAAGGTCAGGTTCTTGACGTAGTCGGTCAGCGCGAAGAAATCGGTACCAAAGCCAAGCCAGGCAACGGTCGCCGCGAACGTCAGGATCGATAGCAGATGCCGCCGTTGCAGCAACAAGGCGAGTACTACCGCCGAGCCGATCGCCAGGACGCCGGCGATGCCACGGTCATAGGACCAGAACACATTGAAGCCTGCCGCCAGCCCCAACAGCACCTCGCAGATCAGGCGCTGCGGTGTGCTCGTCACCTTGCGGTGCAGGCAGAACAGGAACAGCGACAGCAGCAGGAAGAGATCGCGATAGCCCACGACCTGGGTCGCCAGGGCGCCGACGGCGACCAGCAGGATCAGCCGGGCACGGCCCCTGGGTAGCGGGCACAGCAGCACCGCCGTTCCCCACAGCAGCAGCGCCGCTCCGGTATTGCACAGCCCATAGAGGATCTGGGTCACCAGGAAGGTGTGTTGGGCACCGAACCAGCTTTGCGCCAGCCATACCGGGATGAAGTCCAGGCCACCGTGGATGGTGAAGGCGTGGGCGCCCGGCTGGCTGTGCAGCAGGGTCGGCAGGGTGGCGAAATACTCCCCCTGGTGGAAGGGATCGAGAATGACGCCCTTGCCGAACAGAAAGAAGTTGATGACGGAAAAGATCAGAACGCTGATGAAGCCGGCGACGCCGGACACCCCCCTGGGTGACGCTTCAGTGGAAGGGTTCAGCATCGAGGCGCTCCAGGGCATCGAAAATGTTGTCGATCTTGCCACCCAGCATCGAATAGCAACCGGGCAATTGGGAGTGTTGCTCGAACAGGATGGGACGACCGTCGTCCCCTTCGTTCTTCATCAGGATAGTCTTCACCTCGAACAGCGAGTCGCGGTATTCCACCCGCGCCGCGGCCGACATGTAGCGGGCTACATCGCGCACCATCCAGTCCGCGCGCGAGGCACGGTCATAGTCGTCGAGCAGCGCATAGGGATCGGTGCCGTTGGCGTCTTCCCAGTTCAGGTGCGGCGTATAGCGCACGTGGGACAGGGTATGCAGTCCGCGAGCGGGAAAGGGCATCATGGAAAAGAACGGACCGTCCATGACCGTCACGCCGAGATCGCGCAGCTCGGGCGGCATTTCCACCAGGGCCATCTCGGTGATCTCGTGGCGCAGGCGTGTGGTGGTACCCGGGAAATCGCCGCCGTATTGATTGAGACCACTGTAGGTGCAGTTGAAGAGATAGCGGCAGTGCAGGTCTTCCTGCCCGCCAGCGTCGTTCACCACCTCGACGCCTAGGCCACCCGTGTCGGCACGGATCGCCGTAACACGGCTCTTGAAGCGCAACTCGACCCCGGCGGCATCGAGTTCACGACTCACTTCATCCGCCAATACCGCGGAATTGAAGGCGTATTCCTCGGTGAGATACACCGACTCGATCAACCTGTCGTCGAACAGCCGGGTCAACTCCTTGGGCGCCGGCTCGAGGGAGGCTTCGATGCCCTGACAAAAGCGCTCGAACTGCTTTGCCGTGACCTTGGAGTTGTTGCGGGCGATGGCATACAACTTGGTGAAATCTCGCACCACCACATCGGGGTAGTCGCGCAGGAAGCGCGGCAGATTGACCCGACTGCGAAAGGCCGTGACGAAACTACGGGGATAGTGGTAACCGTTATGAACACGCGCCTGATTGTTGTAAGAGGCACGTTTCAACAGCCCCTCCTCTCGCTCGATCAGGGTGACTTTCGCAAAGCCCCGCGTGCGCATCAGATACAGGGCGGTCATGGCCCCATAAAAACCACCGCCAATGACGATCGCATCTCTCATGATCGTCAGGCCATGCCGGATTGAGTTGCCGGTCTTGCGGCATTGCCGCCCTGCACCACTTCGACATTGAGCTTGTCACGCCGGGTCATCACTGCACTCGTGAATTCTTGAGCGACGTGATAGAGCGGGCCTTCATTGACTCGATGGGTCAACTGCAGGACATATTCGCCAAGCACCAGCAGTACCAGCGATATGAGAAAGAACATGCCGGACTGCTGTAATGAAATCGTCACCCAACCAGGCGCTACATCATCCTTGAACAAGCCGATCGCTATCACATAGAGGGAATAGAGCAGATTGGACAGTGCGCCCATGATGGATAGGAAACTGACTATGCGCATGGGTTTGCGGGTGGAGGACACCAGCAACCGTGCCCCGCGATCGAAACTACCGGACAGTCGCTTGGGCTTGGTGCTGCGCGGCGGCATGCTGTATTCAAGATTGATGCGCGAGAAGCCTGCCGTGGCTGGCAGATGGCGATAGGTCAGCGCCGGCGCCGGATGCCGCAGGATATAGTTGATGACCTTCTTGCTGAGCATCCGGTATTGGGGAGCGTCCTTGGCCAGGTCGACTCCATTGAATTGCTTGTAAAGACTGTTGAAACCCCGGGAGCAGAGACTGTAGGAGAGTGTTTGCCGAACTTTCTGCTGGTTGTTGGCAAATACCACGTCGACCCCACCTGCGGCCTGCTGCAACATATCGGGCAGGAAGGCGATGTCGTCGGTCTCCGGATCTATGACGACCGCGAAGTCTCCCAAGGCGTTTTCCAGGCCCACCCAGGCAGCAGTGTCGGAGTCCACTTCCTTGGTCAGGGCATATACCTGGAGGTTAGGCAGTCCACTGACACTGGTCAGTTGCTTTAATCGAGCTACGCTGTCATCAGAGGAGGCGTTGTCGACGATGATAAGTTCGTAGTCACTCACCAAAGGACCGATGACAGCAGCAGCGCGCTCCAAGGCGTCCTGCAACTCGGTCGCCTGGTTACGAACGACGAACACGACTGAAAGTAGGACGGGATAAAAGGCCATGACGAACCTCCAGAGGCGTTCCAGATTCTTGCAATGCAGACGGTTAGCCATCGGAGAGTACAGATAAATTCAGCGGGTTTTGTTCCGCTGCGCTAGGCTGTGATCACAGCCACAAATCGCTATCTGGAGAGCCTGGAAGTCGAACAAGGTCGCTGTTTTTGCCCTATCCTCCGAAACTGCTGTAACGGTTCGGCAAGGGCACTTGGAGAGTCGGACAGCGAGGAGAGGACTAGAAAGGAATCTGGTGTCCCAGAGTGGGGTCGAACCACCAACCTTCCCCTTAGGAGGGGGATGCTCTATCCAATTGAGCTACTGGGACAGGAAAGGGCGCTCATGGTAACGAGCAGCAGAAGGTTTGTCATGTTTCGGTTCGCATCGGCCAGAACGATGGATTGGGACCGGCGGGCACAGGAAGTTCTTCAGCGGCTTTGCAATTTAAGTGGTACGTCGGTAAATTGACGTCAATAAAAATTGATACCTAGGGACAGGTCGTTACAGAGTCCAAGGTGCCGTGAGTGCTAGCGGAACGAGACGAGGGCTTATGCCTTCACTGATATTTGACTCCAGATGAAGTACCTCAATGACCCAGGCCATTAGATCCTACTCAAGCCGTACCGCTGATAAATTCGTCGTGCGTCTGCCCGAGGGCATGCGAGAGCGCATTGCAGATGTGGCCCGCAACCATCATCGCAGCATGAACTCCGAAATCATCGCGCGCCTAGAGCAGAGCCTGCAGCAAGAGGGCGCCCTTGGCGACGAACCCGGTTTACGCCTGGACAGCCCGGAGATCACCGCCAGCGAGCGGGAATTGCTGCAGCGTTTTCGTCAACTGTCAGGCCGACAGCAAAACGCCTTGATCTCGCTGATCGCCCACGACATCGACGCCGCTTCCTGACGGCGTCCAGGCTGTCCTGCGTCCGAGCAGCCTGTTGCAGCCCGCCCTGCCCTACATCAGGAACAGGGTGGCAAGCCCCAAGAAGATGAAGAAGCCGCCACTGTCGGTCACGGCGGTGATCAGTACGCTCGACCCCATCGCAGGGTCGCGACCGAAACGCTGCAAGGTCATGGGAATGAGCACGCCCATGAAAGCAGCCAGCAGTAGATTAAGGGTCATGGCGCCCATCATCACCAGGCCCAGCGACCAGCTGCTGTAGAGATAGAAGGCTACCAACCCTATCACCCCACCCCAGATGACGCCGTTGCACAGGGCGACGCCCATTTCCTTGCGCAACAATCGGGTAGTACTGGTGACGCTGATCTGCCCCAGGGCCATGGCCCTCACGATCATGGTGATGGCCTGATTGCCGGAGTTGCCACCGATGCCTGCCACGATGGGCATGAGCGCGGCCAGTGCCACCAGCTTTTCGATCGAGTCCTCGAACAAGCCGATGACACGCGAGGCGATGAAGGCAGTGATGAGGTTAGTGGCCAGCCAGGTCCAGCGGTTGCCTACGGATTTCCACACCGAGGCGAAGACGTCTTCGTCTTCACGCAGACCAGCCATGTTGAGGACTTCGCTTTCGCTTTCCTCACGAATCAGGTCGACCATTTCATCGATGGTGAGACGCCCGATCAGCCTGCCGCTCTTGTCCACCACGGGCGCGGAAACCAGGTTGTAACGCTCGAACGCCTGGGCGGCGTCATAGGCATCGCCGTCCGGATGGAAGGCCACCGCCTCCTTGGCCATGACCTCGACCACCAGCTTTTCCGGATCGTTGACCAGCAGACGCTTGATCGGCAGCACGCCCTTGAGGATGCTGTCGTTATCGACGACGAACAGTTTGTCGGTATGGTCGGGAAGCTCTTTGAGTCGGCGCAGGTAGCGCAATACCACTTCCAGAGCGACATCATCGCGGATGGTCACCATCTCGAAGTCCATCAGGGCGCCGACCTGGTCCTCTTCATAGGACAGGGCGGAACGCACCCGCTCGCGCTGCTGGGCGTCGAGGGCGTCCATGAGCTCGTGAACGACGTCGCGCGGCAGATCCGGTGCAAGATCGGCGAGCTCGTCGGCATCGAGCTGGCCAGCGACCGCGAGGATTTCCTGATCATCCATGTCGGCGATCAGCGTCTCCCGGACAGCGTCCGAGACCTCGAGCAGGATTTCACCGTCGCGCTCGGTCTTGACCAGCCCCCAGACGGTCAGCCGATCTTCTTGCGGCAGGGCTTCCAGGATGAAGGCCACGTCGGCCGGGTGCAGCTCGTCCAGCCGGGCACGCAGCTCTTCGAGGCCTTCTTGGGGGATATCGGCGGGGGAAACGGGGCCGCGGTCCTGACCTTCACGGGCCTCGACAGCAAGGTCGTAGCGCTCCAGCAACTCGACGACCTGGGCGAGCCGCTCTTGCAGCGTCTCGTGGGGCTTTCTGATTTCTGCTTCGTTCACTACGGTCATAGCGCACTCCGGCCCGCCGGCGGAGCGCACCGACGAACCCTATCTCAACAACGGGACGAAAAAGGCGATTGAGTGTTGACTGGGTAAGTCCATAAGGGGGATGACCACTGCCCCGGCGGGGCTGACGGCGGGGATGATACACCGGACCGGTTGCAGGTGCGAACGCAAAAGGTTTTCAAAACAGCTATTTGCAAGGGCTTTGGCAGGGCATCAGGGCCACCCTTTCGGCTCTCGTCCGCCGACCCTTACTTCGCTAAGCTTGAGTGCCTACGTCAAGGAGGACGTCTCATGAAGAAGCTACTCGCGCTCGGTCTGCTGCTGGGCTGCACCACCGCGCAATCGGCCACGGTATATCGCTGCGAAGATGCCACTGGCCACCTCACCTTTTCCGCCAGCGGGTGCCCCTCGGGCAGCGATAGCAGCCTGCAGCGCGCTGACAATGCTCGTCCGGGCGGCGCCAAACCCAAGCTGATGGCGAAGCCGAAAGCCTCCCAACCCAAAGCTGCCGTGCGTGAGCCGACGGTGGTGGCGGCCAAAACGGATGGTTGCGGCGACTTGCTCACTAGTAGCGAAAAGCGCCAGGCGATCATCCGGGGGCAGGTGAAGATCGGCATGAGCCGGGCGGACGTGGAGAACGCCCTGGGGCAGCCGCAGCGGATTTCCCAACTGGATACCCTGACCCGCTATCACTACGAGGCGCGCCGAGGTAAGGAACGCTCGCGCCTGGTGACCTTTGACCAGCACGGCTGCGTGCGTCGACGCTGACGCACGCAGCTGGCCAGGGCCGCGTCAGAGCACGGCGCGGGGGTAGGAGCCGAGGACCTTGAGTGCCACGGCGCCCGTGGACAGCCGCTCCAGGACGTCGCGGATCAGCGGATCGGCCTGGTGACCGAGGAAGTCGATGAAGAAGACGTAGGTCCACTTGCCGCTGCGCGACGGCCGCGTCTCGATCCGGCTGAGATCGATGTTGTTGGCATGGAACGGCAGCAGCAACTCGTGCAGGGCACCG
The DNA here is from genome assembly GCF_965111925.1 of Pseudomonas sp. Marseille-Q7302. Lineage (NCBI taxonomy): Bacteria > Pseudomonadati > Pseudomonadota > Gammaproteobacteria > Pseudomonadales > Pseudomonadaceae > Pseudomonas > Pseudomonas sp. Marseille-Q7302. Next base: position 3,372,728 of record NZ_CBCOPK010000001.1, read on the forward strand.
GGCTTGTTCTGCATGGAGACGATGATGGAGGTCTTGTCGTCGCCACTGGGCGGCACGTCCTGGTTGCCGATGATGAGGAAGCGCGTGGAGTTGTCCGGGCGGTCCTCGATCTTCTGCTGCACGGGGGTCAGGCCATAGAGCGAGGCCGCCATGTCACCGGCGATGGCCGCGCTGTTCCACTCCCCCTTCACCCGCCGCGCCGCCTCGGCATTGCTGGCCACCGCCACCCGCTCGACGCTCGGGTAGTAGGAGTCCAGCCACTTGCGGCACTGGGCCAGGGATTGGGCGTGGGAATAGATGCGGGTGATGCTGTCAGGCTTGGTGTTCTCGCCAATCAGCAGGTGGTGGTGGATGCGCAACTCCACCTCGCCGCAGATGGACAGGTTGTGCTCAAGGAAACTGTCCAGGGTGTGGTTGACCGCACCCTCGGTGGAGTTCTCCACCGGCACCACGCCGAAATTGGAGGCACCGGCGGCGACCTCGCGGAAGACTTCGTCGATGGCCGCCATGGGCCGTGTCACCACGGCCTTGCCGAAGTGCTTGAGCGCCGCGGCCTGGGAGAAGGTGCCCTCCGGGCCAAGGTAGGCCACGTGCAGCGGTTCTTCCAGGGCCAGGCAGCAGGACATGATCTCGCGAAACAACCGCGCCATGTCCTCGTCACGGACCGGACCGCCGTTACGCTCCATCACCCGCTTGAGGACCTGGGCCTCGCGCTCGGGCCGATAGAACACGGGCTTCTCGCCCTCCGCCAGCGTCTTCATCTTGACCCGCGCCACGTCCTGGGCGCAGCGTGCGCGTTCGCTGATCAGCTCCTGGATGCGTTCGTCCAGACTGTCGATGCGCAGGCGCAGGGCCTTGAGCTCGTGTTCCGACATGATCAGCCGTGCTCCTTCTCGAATTCGGCCAGATAGGTCACCAGCGCCTGGACGGCTTCCAGGGTGACGGCATTGTAGATGGAGGCGCGCATGCCACCCACCGAGCGGTGCCCCTGCAGATACAGCAGGCCGCGCTCTTCGGCGCCCGTGAGGAAGGCCTTGTCCAGACGCTCGTCAGCCAGGCGGAAGGGCACGTTCATCCAGGAGCGGTCGTTCTTGGCGATGGGGTTGCTGTAGAAATCGCTGTTGTCGATGAAGCCGTACAACAGGTCCTTCTTCTCGCGATTCAGGCGCTCCATGGCGGGCAGGCCGCCCTGCTCCTTGAGCCACTTGAACACCAGCCCGGACAGGTACCAGGAGAAGGTGGCCGGGGTGTTGTACATGGAGCCGTTGTCGGCCTCGACCTTGTAGTCGAGCAGCGTCGGGCAGGCGGCGCGGGCGCGACCGAGCAGGTCTTCGCGAACGATGACGACCACCAGGCCGCTGGGCCCGATGTTCTTCTGGGCACCGGCGTAGATCAGGCCGAAGCGCGAGACGTCCAGCGGGCGCGACAGGATATCGGAAGAGGCATCCGCCACCAGGGGCACGTCGCCGACCTCCGGAATCCAGTCGAACTCCAGGCCGCCGATGGTCTCGTTGGGCGTGTAGTGGACGTAGGCCGCGTCCTTGGACAGCTGCCATTCGTTCTGCCCGGGAATGGCGAAGTAGTCGTAGCCCTTGGCACTGGCGGCGACGTTGACGGTGCCGTAGTGCTGCGCCTGCTCGATGGCCTTGCGCGACCAGATGCCGGTGTCGATGTAGTCGGCGGTGCCGCCTTCGGGCATCAGGTTCATCGCCAGCTGGGCGAATTGCAGACTGGCACCGCCCTGCAGGAACAGCACCTTGTAGTTGCTGGGCACGCCCAGCAACTCGCGCAGGTCGGCCTCGGCCTGGCTCGAGATGGCGGTGAAGTCCTCACCGCGGTGACTCATCTCCATGACCGACAGGCCACGGCCCTGCCAATCCAGCAGATCGGCCTGGGCCTGGCGCAACACAGCTTCAGGCAGGGCCGCCGGGCCGGCGCAGAAGTTGTAGGCACGCTTGCTCATCACTCGTCATCCTCGTTGGGAAGGTCATCGCTCGGCACGTCGCTGGCACCGGGCAGTACATCGTCCTGGTCCGGCTCGTGACTGTCGACCGGCAGCTCCTTGTCAAGCAGCTCGTCGTCCAGTTCGGCTTCGTGATCCAGCAGTTCGTCGTCCACCGAAGGCTCCTGCACCCGCTCCAGGCCTACCAGCTTCTCGCCTTTGCCGAGCTTGATCAGGGTAACGCCCTGGGTGTTCCGGCCGGTCCGGGATATGCCCTCCACCGGGGTCCGTACCAGGGTGCCCTGGTCGGAGATCAGCATGATCTCCTCGCCGTCCAGCACCTGGATGGCACCGATCAGGGGACCGTTACGCTCGTTGATGACCATGGCGATCACGCCCTGACCACCCCGACCGCGCTGTGGGTACTCGGCCATGGCGGTACGCTTGCCGAAGCCGTTGAGGCTGGCGGTGAGGATCTCGGCGCCCGGCTCGGGGATCAGCATGGAGATCAGGCGCTGGCTCTCGGCCAGGCGCATGCCGCGTACACCGCGGGCGGTACGGCCCATGGTGCGCACATGGCGCTCCTTGAAGCGGATGACCTTGCCACCGTCGGAGAACAGCATGACTTCGCGGGCACCATCGGTGATGGCGGCGGCGATCAGGCTGTCGCCCTCCTCCAGCTTCAGCGCGATCAGGCCATTGCTGCGCGGACGGCTGAACTGCACCAGCGGGGTCTTCTTCACGGTACCGTTGCGGGTGGCCATGAAGATGTAGGCACCGGTGGCTTCGTCTTCGCCGGCATCGATGACCTCGCCCTCTTCGCCTTCGCTCTCGACGTCGTCCTCCACCAGCACGGCGTCTTCGATGTCGAGGTTGTCGTCCTGCTCGCCCAGGTCCTCGTCACCGGCGGGCGCCTGCTGGCGCACGGCTTCCAGATCGACCGGCAGCATGGCGGTGATGCGCTCACCTTCGGCCAGCGGCAGGAGGTTGACCAGCGGACGACCCCGGGCGGCGCGGGAGGCTTCCGGAATCTCGTAGGTACGCTTCCAGTAGACCTTGCCCAGGCTGGAGAACAGCAGCAGGGTGGTATGGCTGTTGGCGACCAGCAGGTGTTCGATGTAGTCCTCATCCTTGACCGCCGAGGCCGAGCGGCCACGACCACCACGGCGCTGGGCCTGGTAGGCGTGCAGCGGCTGGGACTTGGCGTAGCCGCCATGGGAAATGGTGACGACGCGGTCTTCCTCGGTGATGAGGTCGGCGATGGTCAGGTCCACATGGGAGGCGACGATTTCGGTGCGACGCTTGTCGCCGAACTCCGCCTTGACCTTTTCCAGCTCTTCGCGGATGACTTCCATCAGCCGCTCGGGATTGGTCAGGATGCGGATCAGCTCGCCGATCTGCAGCAGGATCTCCTGGTACTCGGCGATGAGCTTTTCGTGCTCCAGGCCGGTCAGGCGGTGCAAACGCAGGTCGAGGATCGCCTGGGCCTGTTCGGGCGAGAGGTGATACTTGCCCTCGTGCAAACCGTACTGCTCGGGCAGCTCGTCCGGGCGGCAGGAATCGGCACCGGCGCGCTCGACCATCTCGCGTACCGCACTGGATTCCCAGGGCGTGGCGATCAGGCGCTCCTTGGCTTCCGCCGGGGTCGGCGAGCTCTTGATCAGCTCGATGACCGGATCGATGTTGGACAGGGCAACCGCCTGGCCTTCGAGAATATGGCCACGCTCACGCGCCTTGCGCAGTTCGTAGACGGTCCGCCGGGTCACCACTTCGCGACGGTGGCGAATGAAGGCTTCCAGCAGTTCCTTGAGATTCAAGGTGCGTGGCTGGCCGTCGAGCAGGGCCACCACGTTGATGCCGAACACCGTCTGCAGCTGGGTCTGGGCATAGAGGTTGTTGAGCACCACCTCGGGGGTTTCACCACGACGCAGCTCGATGACCACGCGCATGCCGTCCTTGTCGGACTCGTCGCGCAGCTCGGTGATGCCTTCGATCTTCTTGTCCTTCACCAGCTCGGCGATCTTCTCGATCAGCCGCGCCTTGTTGAGCTGGTAGGGCAGCTCGGTGATGACGATCTGCTGGCGATTGGCGCTCTTGTCGATGTCCTCGACTTCGGCGCGGGCCCGCACATAGATGCGGCCCCGACCGGTACGGTAGGCCTCGATGATGCCGGCACGACCATTGATGATGCCCGCGGTCGGGAAGTCCGGACCGGGGATGTACTGCATCAGGTCATCGACGGTCAGCTCACTGTTCTCGATCAGCGCCAAGCAGCCATCGATCACCTCGCCCAGGTTGTGCGGCGGGATGTTGGTGGCCATGCCGACCGCGATACCGCTGGAACCGTTGACCAGCAGGTTGGGGATGCGCGTGGGCATCACCGCGGGGATCTGCTCTGTGCCGTCGTAGTTGGGCACCCAGTCGACGGTTTCCTTGTCCAGGTCGGCCAAGAGCTCGTGGGCCAGCTTGGACATCCGCACTTCGGTGTAGCGCATGGCCGCGGCGTTGTCGCCGTCCACCGAACCGAAGTTCCCCTGGCCGTCCACCAGCATGTAGCGCAGCGAGAACGGCTGCGCCATCCGCACGATGGTGTCGTAGACGGCCGTGTCGCCGTGGGGGTGGTATTTACCGATGACGTCACCCACCACACGGGCGGATTTCTTGTACGGCTTGTTCCAGTCGTTGCCCAGTTCGCTCATGGCGTAGAGCACGCGCCGGTGCACCGGCTTGAGACCGTCGCGCACATCCGGCAGGGCCCGGCCGACGATGACGCTCATCGCGTAGTCGAGATATGACTGCCGCAGTTCGTCTTCGATATTGACCGGGAGGATTTCTTTGGCCAGTTCACCCATGAGAAGCCTGGTTCCTTCTGATCTGAAAAGCGCTAGGGCTCGTCCGCACGTCGGCCGAGCCTAATATAGGAGAGGCGAAAGCCCGTCTGGCGGCGTCTGTCACCGGCGGCGCAAAAGGCGCTCCAACCGGTTTTCAGCACTGCATCACCGCCTGCCGAGGGCTTTCGAACAAAGCCTGTGCAAAGAGCGAAATTCTAACACATTCAGGGATGTATCCGCCCCTCACGATCGCCTCAATGCAGGCGCCGCCGATTCATCAGCTCGGCCATCTTCTTGGCGTCCGGCCGCTCCACCACGCCCCGCTCGGTGACGATGGCATCGATGAGGTCGGCCGGGGTCACGTCGAACACCGGATTGAAGGCGTCGACCTCGGCGGCGATCCGTTGGCCACCGGCTTCCAGCAGCTCGTGACCGGCGCGCTCCTCAATGGGGATGTCGTCGCCCGAGGCCAGATTCATGTCGATGGTGGAGCTGGGCGCCACCACCATGAAGCGCACCCCGTGGTGCATGGCGATGACCGCCAGGTTGTAGGTGCCGATCTTGTTGGCCACGTCGCCGTTGGCGGTGATGCGATCGGCGCCGACGATCACCCAGGCGACGTTGCGCGTCTTCATCAGGTGCGCAGCGGCAGCATCGACGTTGAGGCTGACCGGGATCCCCTCCCCGGCCAACTCCCAGGCGGTCAGTCGCGAACCCTGCAGCCAGGGTCGGGTCTCGTCGGCATGCACGCACTCCACCAGGCCGTCCAGGTGCGCCGCGCGTAGCACGCCCAGGGCGGTGCCGAAGCCGCCGGTGGCCAGGGCCCCGGTATTGCAGTGGGTCAGGAAGGTCTGCTTGCTGGCGTCATGCTTGCGAATCAGCTCGACACCCAGCTGGGCCATGGTCAGGTTGGCTTCGCGATCGCTCAGGTGGATAGCCACCGCCTCGGCTTCCAGCGCCGCCAGGGCGCCCTCGCCGGCCGTACGGGTCAGGCGCTCGCGCATCCGGTTGAGCGCCCAGAACAGATTGACCGCGGTGGGCCGCGACGCCGCCAGCAGCTCGAAATCGGCCGTGAGGGTCTCTTGCCAGTCCTCACCCGCCGCGGCGCGCTGACGGGCGCCCAGCACCACCCCGTAGGCGGCACTGATACCGATGGCCGGCGCGCCGCGCACCAGCATGTCACGGATGGCCTCGGCCACCTCGGCGGCGCTGTGACAGGCGACCCAGTGTTCGCGCAGCGGCAACAGGCGCTGGTCGAGCAGGTGCAGGGCACCGTCCCGCCATTCGATCGCCTTGATCTTTTCCGCCGCCAGCAGACGCTCTCGCATGATCTCTCCTCGACCTGAATCTGTAGCCCGCCAGTATACCGGCATCCGCGCGCAGATTTAGCGGTAGCCCTGCAAGGACCGCTATACTGCCGGCTCGCCCCTCTTGGAACCGCCGCAGATGCCGACCCCCGCGCCCCTGGACCTCTTGTTGCTCCCCAGCTGGATCGTGCCGGTGGAGCCGACCGGGGTGGTCCTGCGCGATTACGCCCTGGGCGTGCGCAACGGCTGCATCGCCCTGCTCGCCCCGCGCGTCGAGGCTCTGCGCCAGCCGGCTAAGGAGACCCTGGAGCTGCCGGGCAAGGTACTGATCCCTGGCCTGATCAATGCCCACGGCCACGCCGCCATGACGCTGTTTCGCGGCATGGCCGACGACCTGCCGCTGCAGACCTGGCTGCAGGATCACATCTGGCCCGCCGAAGGCCGCTGGGTCGACGAGGACTTCGTCCGCGATGGCACCACCCTGGCCATTGCCGAGCAGATCCGGGGCGGCATTACCTGTTTCTCGGACATGTACTTCTATCCCCAGGTAGCCTGCGAGGCGATCCATCGCACCGGGGTACGCGCCCAGGTCTGCCTGCCGATCCTCGATTTCCCGATTCCCGGCGCCCGTACCGCGGACGACATGATCCGCCGCGGCCTGGAGCTGTTCGACGACATGAAGCTGCACGAGCGCATCAGCGTGGCCTTCGGTCCCCATGCGCCCTATACCGTCGCCGACGCCAAGCTCGAAGAGATTCTGGTGCTGGCCGAGCAGTTGCAGGCACCGATCCAGATGCACGTCCACGAGACCGCCCTGGAGGTGGAGCAAGCCCTGGAGCAGACCGGCGAACGGCCGCTCAGCCGGCTACGGCGCCTGGGCCTGCTCGGTCCGCGTTTCCAGGCCGTGCACATGACCCAGGTGGACGACGAGGATCTGGAAAACCTCGTCGAAACCAATAGCCACGTCATACATAGCCCCGAGTCCAACCTCAAGCTGGCCAGCGGCTTCTGCCCGGTGGAGCGCCTGTGGCAGGCCGGCGTCAACGTCGCCATCGGTACCGACGGCGCGGCCAGCAACAACGATCTCGACCTGCTTGGCGAGACCCGCACCGCGGCCCTGCTGGCCAAGGCTGTCGCCGGCTCGGCCACGGCCCTGGACGCCCATCGCGCCCTGCGCATGGCCACCCTGAACGGCGCCCGCGCCCTGGGTCTCGATCGCTGCCTGGGTTCGCTGGAAGTTGGCAAGGCCGCCGACCTGACCGCCGTCGACCTCAGCGGCCTTGCCCAGCAACCGCTCTACGACCCCGTTTCCCAACTCATCTATGCCACCGGCCGGGACCGCGTCAGCGACGTCTGGGTCGGCGGCGTGCCGCTGCTGCGCCAGAGCGAACTCGTGCGCCTGGACGAGGCCGAACTCATAGCCAATGCGCAGCAGTGGGCCACCCGTATCCAGCAGGGCGCCTGATGCGCCCCGCCTCCCTTGCCTCTGGAGAACACCATGTCCAATGTCGATAACGCCGAGATCGCCAAGTTCGAGGCTCTCGCCTACCGTTGGTGGGACCGCGAAAGCGAATTCAAGCCGCTGCACGACATCAACCCGCTGCGCGTCAACTGGATCGATCAGCACGCCGGCCTGGCCGGGAAGAAAGTGCTGGACGTGGGTTGCGGTGGCGGCATCCTCAGCGAGGCCATGGCCCAGCGCGGCGCCCAGGTGACCGGCATCGACATGGCCGAGGCGCCCCTGGCGGTGGCGCGTTTGCACCAGCTGGAATCCGGTGTGCCGGTCGAGTACATCCAGGAGACCACCGAGGACCACGCGCGCAAGCATGCTGGCACCTATGACATCGTGACCTGCCTGGAAATGCTCGAACACGTGCCGGATCCCTCCTCGGTGATCAAGGCCTGCCACGACCTGGTCAAGCCGGGTGGCCAGGTGTTCTTCTCCACCATCAACCGCAATCCCAAGGCCTATCTCTTCGCCATCGTCGGCGCCGAGTACGTGCTGCGCCTGCTGCCACGCGGTACCCACGATTTCCGCAAGTTCATCCGCCCCTCGGAACTGGGTGCCTGGGCGCGCGCCGCCGGCCTCAACCTGCGCGATGTCATCGGCCTCACCTACAACCCGCTGACCAAGAGATACAAACTGGAAGGCGATGTGACGGTGAACTACATGGTGCGCACCCAGCGCGAGGACTAGGCCATGCGTCTGCAAGCGGTCCTCTTCGACATGGACGGTACCCTGCTGGACACGGCGCCGGACTTCATCGCCATCCTCCAGGCCATGCGCCAGGACAGAGGCCTTGCGCCCGCTGACGAGCCCCGCCTGCGTGGCGTCATCTCCGGTGGCGCCAAGGCCATGATCCTGGCCGGCTTCGAGGTCGACCCTCTGGGCGCCGAGCTCGAAACCTTGCGCCTGGAGTTTCTCGAACGCTATCAGGAGCATTGTGCGGACCACACCCGGCTGTTCGACGGCATGGACGAGATCCTGCGCGATCTGGACGCCGCCCGGCTGCGCTGGGGCGTGGTGACCAACAAGCCGGTGCGCTTTGCCGAACCCATCATGCAGCGCTTGGGCCTTGCCGACCGTTCGGCCTGCCTGATCTGCCCCGATCACGTCGCGCGCAGCAAGCCGGACCCGGAGATGGTCCTGCTGGCCTGCCGGCAACTGGACATCGACCCCCAGACCGCCCTGTTCATCGGTGACGATCTGCGCGACATCGAGTCCGGTCGTGCGGCCGGCAGCAAGACAGTAGCGGCCCGCTACGGCTACATCCACCCGGACGACCACCCCGAGCACTGGGGCGCCGACGCCACCATCGACCACCCGCTGGAACTGCGCGCCCTGCTCGACCGCGCGCTGTGCGGCTGCTAGAGGTTCAGATGTTCGACTACCAGGCTCCCGCCGAGCTATTGAAAGACCGCGTCATCCTGATCACCGGCGCCAATCGCGGCATAGGCGCCGCCCTGGCCCGCGGCTGTGCCGCCCTGGACGCCCGGGTGATTCTCCAAGGCCGCGATGCGGCAGCGCTGGATCAGGTGCGTGACGAGATCCAGGCCAGCGGTGGCCAGGCGGCCGAGACGCTGGTGCTGGATCTCGAACAAGCCGATGCGGCCGCCTATGCCGCGTTGGCAGCACGACTGCAGCAGCGCCATGGGCGCCTGGATGGCCTGGTCCACAACGCCGGACTGCTGGGCCCGCGAGTCTTGCTGGAAGAGACGCCTGCGCCAGCCCTGGCCCAGGTGCTGCAGGTCAACGTCCAGGCCGGCTTCGCCCTGACCCAGGCACTGCTACCGCTGCTCAAGGCTGCGGACCAGGCCTCGGTGATCTTCACGTCCAGCAGTGTCGGTCGCAAGGGGCGTGCCGGCTGGGGAGCCTATTCGGTGTCCAAGTTCGCCACCGAGGGTCTGATGCAGGTCTGGGCCGAGGAGCTCGCGGACGCTGGTGTCCGGGTCAACAGCGTCAATCCCGGCGGCACCCGTACCGCCATGCGCGCGGCGGCCTATCCGGACGAGGACCCTGCCCGGGTGCCCGCGCCGGAAGACATCCTGCCGGTCTACCTCTATCTGCTCGGCCCGGCCAGCCAGGGCACCACCGGCCAGGCGCTCAACGCCCAATAGCGGATTCGGTCAGACGTGGAAGCGCTGCACCAGCCGTGAGAGCTCGTCGCCCAGCTCGGCCAGCTCCCGGCTGGCCGAGGCCGTCGCCGCCATCGCCTGGCTGGACTGATCGGCGCCGTCGCGAATGCGCGTCACATTGACCGCCACCTCTTCGGCCACCCCGCTCTGCTGCACCGCAGCCGCGGCGATCTGCTGATTCTTCTGCTGGATGCTGGCCACCGCCGTGGCGATACCGGCAAAGGCGCGCCGGGTCTCACCCGCACTGCCCAGCGTCCCGGCCAGCAAGGTCTCGCTCTGCTGCATCCGCTCAACAGCTTCGCCACTGCCCTTCTGCAACACCACGATGAGCTGCTCGATCTCGATGCTCGACTGCTGGGTACGGCGCGCCAGCGCCCGGACCTCGTCGGCCACCACGGCGAAACCGCGCCCCTGGTCACCCGCCCGGGCCGCTTCGATGGCGGCGTTGAGCGCCAGGAGGTTGGTCTGCTCGGCCACTGCCTTGATCACGTCGAGCACACTGCTGATCGCCTGGCTGTCACGGGAGACGTTGTGCAGTCGTTCCGCCGCGGCCTGGACGTCCACCCCGAGGGTCTCGATGCCAGCCAGGCTGCGACCTATCACTGCCTGGCCATCGTTGACCTGGCGCTCGGCCTGGTCGCCAGCGCCGGCGGCGGCTTCGGCATCCGCGGCGACCCCCTGGGCCGTCGCCGCCAGTTCGGCCATGGCGGCCGCCACCTGGTCGGTTTCCTCCCGCTGGCGCGTCACCCCCTGCTGAGCGGCACGAGCCTGCTCGGCCAGAGCCGCAGCGGACTGCCCCAGGCGACCAATACCGTTCTGCAACTGCAGCACCATGCCACGCAATGCCGCCACCATGCTCGCGCTGGAGCGTTGCAACTGGCCGATCTCGTCACCCCGATCCACGATCAACTCGACATCCAGCTGACCCTGGGCAATGCGTTCGGCGGCGGCGATCACCTTGCGCAGCGGCCGGACGATGGCCAGGGTGATGATCAACGCGGCCAGGGCGCCCACCACCAGCGCCAGCAGGGCGACGCCGCCAATGGTCAGCAGGCGCTTGGTCATCATCGCCTGCAGTTCGGCTTCCTGTTGCCCATAGAGGGCATCGACCCGCTGCACGGCGGTCTCGGCCAGGCTGGTCATCCGTGCGCCTGCGGTCTGCTCCTGGGCCAGGGCGGCGGCATAGTCACCCAGGCGACGGATGAATTCCTTGATATTGGTGGAGACGTCCTGGATGACCGAGGAATAGGCCGGATCGCTCAGCTGTGGCTCCACCTTGGCCAGCAGGTCAAGCGCGGCGCTGGCCGAGGGCAAGGGCTGATCGTCCACCGTGGTCTTGCTCGCCCGTGCCTGGGCTTCGTCGAGGCTCTTGAGCATCAGGCGATAGAGTTCGCCCACTTGCTGCGACAGGTTCAGGAGTTCCGCGCCCTGCTTGCCCTCGGATTCCTTCAGTGCGTAGGCGCCGTCATCCAGCAGGCCGGATTGAAGAATATCCAGGCTGTTGGCGGCACCCTCCACCAGAAAGGCAGCGCCTTCCATGGCCAGACGGCGCGAGGTGTTGAGGCGCTCGAAGTCGGCGAAGGCAGTGCCATAGGCCTTGGTGGCCTCACGGGCAGCATCGAGGTCCGCCGCGTGGGCAGTGCCCAGCTCAGTAGCGAGCTGACCCAGCCTGTCGAGCACAGCCGGCAAGGCCTGCCGCAGGTGTTCGGCCTGGGCCGCCTCGCCAGTCAGGCGAAAGCCCTGCTCCAGGGCGCGAACCTGCATGACCTGCCGATTGATCGCGGCCATGTCGCGTAGCGAGCCGAAGCGATGCTCCACATCCTTGAGCGCGAGGCCGCCCTGGAGGGCCACCACCAGGGTCAGCAGCAGTACCAGGCCGAAGCCCACGGCAAGCTTGGTGGCGGTTCGCCAATTGGCCAGGCGGTAGCGCGCAATCCCTTTCATACGATACCCCAACAAGATGACAGCTACCGACGCTGTCGTCCGCAAAAGCCGACTCTTGAGGGGGTGAAAGGCAAAACGCCGCTATTCGTCGTGCCCGGCTACGTGCACGTCGCTTTGGATCAGGACGCACACCTGGCCGGGTGATCGATCAACGACCGGCGCGGGACTCGCGAATATAGAAGCGCGCCTTTTCGGCGTTCTTCACACAACCGGTGTAGGCCTCGACCTGCTGCTGGGTCTTGGCGGTGGACAGCAGGGCCAGCGCCTTGGAATAACTCACCGTGCCGGAAAAGCCTTCGGCCTTGGCCAGGTCGAGTTCCTGCCAGGCAGACCGGGTCTGGGCCGCGCAGCTGTCGCGATTGACTACCTTGCCCGAGCACCCTGCGAGCACCACGGCGGCCAGGGTGGCGGCCAGGACCGGAACCAGTTTCGCTTTCATCTCTCTTTCTCCTTGCGACCTGCAACCAGCCGAAACGGCCGGATAACCGCAGCGTAGACCGCCAGCGGCCGGCGCTGTTCAGCGCCGAGCCCGTAAAAAATCCACCACCGCGGCCTGGTCGCCGCTGAAGATCACCCGGGACGCCTTGCTCTCGCGCTGATAGGCGTACATGGGATCGTAGTATTCCGCCAGCAGCCCCTCGATCCAGCCCCGGTGCGCGGCAACGTCGCCCGAACGCTCCTGTTCGGCCAGAGCGGCCTCGAGGATAGCCGACAGGCGCTGGAAGCGTTCGCCACCCAGGCGCTTGGCGATGCCGGAGAGACTCTTGCGCAGCTGCTCGGCGAACAGTGCGAAGCCCTGCTCCGGCCCGTGCAGGCCAATGAATTCCGCCGCCAGATCGATGACGTAGTCGCGCAGGATGCGTTCGATACGGTTTTCTCGGCTGTCTTCCAGCCAGACCAGCGGAAACTGCTGCATGCCCTGGTGCAACTCCAGCGGTAGCGAGCAGCGGCCGACCAGGCGCGACTCGTCTTCCAACACGAAGTGCGCCTGCCCGGCGTGGCGTCGCCGCAGCAGGTCGATGGCCAGGCGATTCTCGAAATCGATCTGGCCCGGCTGCGGCGTGGCGCGTTTGCCAAAGCTCGACCCCCGGTGGTTGGCATGGCCTTCGAGATCGACGGCATTGTCGAGCTGAGCCACCACTTCCGTCTTGCCCGTGCCGGTCATGCCACCGACCACCACGAAGCCGCATTCGGCCAGGGCCTGCTGCAGCGTCTCGATGAGCAAGGTCCGCATGGCCTTGTAGCCACCCACCACGCGGGGATAGGCGATACTGCCTTCGCTGCGCAGCCATTCCTGACTGATCTGCGAGCGCAGGCCGCCGCGGAAGCAATAGAGGTAGCCTTCCGGATGCGCCTGGGCGAAATCGGCCCAGGCCTGGATGCGTTCCTCCTTCACTGCACCGGACACCAGCTGATGCCCCAGCTGCAGCGCCGCCTGTTGGCCCTGCTGCTTGTAGCGGGTACCGACGCGCTGGCGTTCCAGATCATTCATCAGCGGCAGGTTGATCGCCTGAGGAAAGGCGCCCTTGGCAAATTCCACGGGGGCGCGGACATCGATCAGGGGGACATCGCTCAGGAACAGCGCCCGCAGATCGCGGGCATCCTCACGCTGGCTCATCAGGCCACCTCGACCGCATGGGCGCGTCGATCCACCAGCCGGCCTATGGGTTGCATCATCAGGCCTAGCTCCGCGGCCACGGCGAGAAATTCCGCCTCCCCTTCGGGGGCCACGGCCACCAGCAACCCGCCACTGGTCTGGGGATCGCACAGCAGCTGGCGACGCTCCTCGTCCAGCGGGGCGATGCGGCTGCCGTAGCTGTCGAAGTTACGCTCCGTTCCACCGGGCACGCAGCCCTGCTGGAGGTAGAAGTCCACCCCGTCGAGACGGGGAATGGCGGCGAAGTCGAGTTCGGCGGTCAGGCCGCTGCCATCGGCCATCTCCACCAGGTGGCCAAGCAGGCCGAAACCGGTGACGTCGGTCATCGCCGTCACCCCGGCCAGGCGCCCGAAGCGGCTGCCGGGACGGTTGAGCTGGCACATGGTATCCCGCGCCAGATGGCGATCCTCGGGCCGCAGCAGGGCGCGCTTCTCGGCCGTGGTGAGGATGCCGATGCCCAGCGGCTTGGTCAGATAGAGGCGGCTGCCCAGGGTCGCGGTGTCATTACGCTTGAGGTGACGCTTTTCCACGATCCCGGTCACCGCCAGGCCGAAGATCGGCTCAGGCGCGTCGATGGAATGGCCACCGGCCAGGGGAATGCCGGCCTCATCGCACACTCGCCGTCCCCCGGCGATGACCTCACGCGCCACTTCCGGCGGCAGCACATTGACCGGCCAGCCGAGGATGGCGATGGCCAGCAGCGGATCGCCGCCCATGGCATAGATGTCACTGATGGCATTGGTGGCCGCGATCCGGCCGAAATCGAAGGGATCATCGACGATGGGCATGAAGAAGTCGGTGGTGGACACCACTCCGCGCTCTTCATCCAGACCATAGACCGCGGCGTCGTCGCGCGAGGCATTGCCCACCCACAGCCGCGGGTCCAGATGCTGGGCACCGCTCCCAGCCAGGATGGTTTCCAGGGTCTTGGGGGCGATCTTGCAACCACAACCGGCGCCGTGGCTGTATTGGGTGAGGCGAATGGGGTCGGTCATCGTTACTCCAGTTCAGCGGTGGCGCTCCTTCGACAGGCAGCGCGAAGGGGTGTAATAGTAGCAAATGCCCGACCGCTAACGAGGATGGCCTCGCTTAACAGATCGCCCGCCAAAGCAAAAGGGCTGTTTTTCGAGGGTAATCCACAGTTGCTGTGGATAACCTCGTGGAAAACCTTCCGCTGACGCCGGACAAGTGAGCGGCGGTGCGGCAATGGACAAACTGGCGATTTTTTAGCCGGTCCACCCAACTATTTTTTCCCGGCAGAGGGTAGCGAACAGAAGCGCCATGCGTTATGGCCAGAGTGCGCTAGGATTGCGGGTTTCCCCAGTCATAGCGGCGCCCATGTCTTCTCCAGCGATTTCACCCTCTACCGCCTGGCAGCGCGGCTTGTTGCTCGCCAGTCTCATGCTCATCGCCCTCAACTTGCGGCCAGCGCTGTCCAGCCTGTCGCCCCTGCTGCGGCAGATCGAAAGCAGCACGGGCCTGTCCAGCAGTGCCATCGGCCTGCTCACTACCCTGCCGGTACTCTGCCTGGGGCTGTTCGCGCCCCTGGCGCCACGCCTGGCCCGTCGCTGGGGCAGCGAGCGCACCCTGGGCGCCATTCTCGCCCTGCTCGCCGTGGGCATCGTCCTGCGCAGTCTCCTGCCGCCCGCCGGCCTGTTTCTCGGCAGCCTGATCGCCGGCGCCTGCATCGGTATCCTGGGCGTGCTCCTGCCGTCCCTGGTCAAGCGCGACTTCCCGGCCCAGGCCGGTCAGCTGATGGGGCTCTACACCATGATGCTGTGCATCGGCGCCGCCCTGGCCGCTGGCGCGACCGCGCCTCTGGCGGAGGCTTTCGACGGCCACTGGCAACCTGCCCTGGCCATTTGGGCACTGGTCGCCGTGGTGGCCCTGCTGGTCTGGCTGCCGCAGCTGCGCCAGCCGCCCCTGGCAGCCGCGCATCGAAGCCAGGGCAGCTCCCTGTGGCGCAATCGCCTGGCCTGGCAGATCACCCTCTATATGGGTCTGCAATCGTCGCTGGCCTACATCGTCTTCGGTTGGCTGCCCACCCTGCTGATGGACCGGGGCCTGGGCATGGTGCAGGCCGGCTTGATGCTGTCCGGCTCGGTGATGACCCAACTGGTCAGCGCCCTCACCGCGCCCTGGCTGGCAACGCGTGGCAACGACCAGCGCCTGGCCATCGTGGTGGCCATGACCCTGACCCTCGCGGGCCTGCTGGGCTGCCTCTATGCTCCCCTGGGCAGTCTCTGGCTGTGGGCGGTAGTGCTCGGCCTTGGCCAGGGGGCCACCTTCAGCCTGGCGCTCGCCCTCCTGGTACTGCGCTCCCGCGATGCGGAAACCGCTGGCCGACTGTCCGGCATGGCTCAGGGCGCAGGATACAGCCTGGCTTCCCTGGGCCCGTTGCTGGTGGGCATCATCCACGACGCTACCCACGGCTGGGCGCCCATGGGCGTGTTGTTTACCGTGATCGCCGTGCTGGCAACGCTGTTCGGCCTGGGCGCAGGTCGCACCCGCTACGTCAACGACGTCTAGCGGCGATAGAGACCCGCCGCCCGGCCATCATCGATCTGCAGTCGCGGCGCGCGAATGCCCGCGTCGCGCAAGGCGTTCTGCCAGGCCACGGCCTGGTCGCCGCCGAGGGTCACGGCCACATCGCCATTGAGTGCCAGGGCCGCGGCGAATCGCGCGATCCAGGGCTGCGCCGGCTCCTTGCCCAGGGCAGGCAACAGCAACTGGCCGTCGCGCTGCAATTCCTTGAGCAGGGTGGCGGCGGTCGGCAACAGCTCCGGTAATGGCTGGCTCGCCTGCAGCCGCTCTGCGTGCAGATAGCCGCGGCGATTGCCGCGGGTGATGCCATAGAGCGTCAGTACCGTCCGAGGCTCCGCGAGTTGCAGCACCAGCAGGCCCTGCTGATCGTCAGGTCCATAGAGCATGGCTTCGCCCAGCAGGCTGTTGGCGATGACGCTGCTGGCGCCGCAATCACGCCCCTCGCACCAGTAGAGCAAGGTCGCGCCTTGTTGCTGCAGGCGCTGGCGTTCGCTGTCGAGTCGTGCCAGCGGCGGATGCCCACTGGCCAGCTCGAAGGTCTGGGTCTGGAGTTCGCCCTCTACCTGCAGCGAATCTTCCAGCCGCAGGCGGCCACCGATGCGGCTGGCCGGCCCCAGCGGATAGAGGCGCTCAGTGGTCGCCGGCCCCGTCTCCCGAACGAGCTGGGCGTGATCCATGGGGGCGATTTCAGGTAGCACCGCTGCCTGCGCGGCGCCAACGGACAGTAGCAGGCCAATCAGCAGGGATCGCTGGACGAAAGTGGCGCGAGTGTAAAACGGATGGCTAGGCATCCCGCATTATTCGCCGGGCCCGATGCTGGCGGCAAAGAAGGCATTGAAACAATCTGCGACGGCCTGGGCGCCGTGGGCGTCATCCAGATGCAGATGGTGCCCGCCTGGCAGCTCGTGGAGCCGAAAGCACGGCTGCTCGCGTGCCAGTCTCATGGCCTCGGCATGAGGCGCCACGAGACCGCCTGCGGCCACCACCAGCGCCGTCGGGCAGCGCACGGCGCTCAGGCAGGCCGCGGCCTGCTCCGGGGTGAATCGGATTCGACTGGGTAGCCGCAGCCGGGGATCGGAGCGCCAGGTGTAGCCACCGGGCACGGCCATCAGCCCGCGCTCGGCGAGGAGTTCGGCAGCCTCGCGACTGACCGTCAGAGCCCCCTTCAAGCGCGCTGCCACGGCCTCTTCCACCGTGGCATAGACCGGCTTGCGGCGATTGGGCAGCTCAAGCTCGGCGAGCAATGCCTTGCCCAGCTTCTCCGGCACCTCCGCCGCTGGCGTGGTGTAGGGCAGCAGGCCATCGATCAGCGCCAACCGTTCGATGTGATCCGGCAGGGCCGCAGCGGCGATGACGCCCACAATGGCACCCATGGAGTGCCCGAGCAGGCCGAAGCGGGTCCAGCCCAGTTGCCGCGCTGCGGCGAGCACATCCAGCACATAGTCCTGGATCGCGTAACCGACCCCGGCCGGCCGATGCGCCGACAGGCCATGCCCCGGCAGGTCCAGGGCGACGATACGCAGGCCGTGCAGCCGAGGCGCGAGCTGGGCGAAGGTCATGGCGTTGTCCAGCCAGCCATGCAGCGCCAGCACCGGATAGCCATCCTCCGGACCGAACACCCGCGCGCTCAGCTCCACATGGGCGAGTTCCAGGCGCAACTCCTGTACCTGGGCCGTCATGGCCGCACCTCCGCCGACCGCACGCCGTTCATGTCGAAGGGTGGTCCCGCTGCAGCGGGACCACGGCCACGGTCAGCCGCGACACGCAGGTCAGACGGCCCTCTTCGTCGTTCAGGCGGATGTCCCAGACATGGCTACTGCGCCCCAGATGGAGGGGACGAGCGACTGCCGTCACCCGGCCGGCACGTACGCCGCGCAGGTGATTGGCGTTGATTTCCTGACCCACGCAGTAATAGCGCGAACGATCCACGCAGAGCATGCTGGCGATGGAGCCCACCGTCTCGGCCAGAGCCACCGAGGCGCCCCCGTGCAACAGCCCCATGGGCTGATGGGTACGCCTGTCCACCACCATGCTGGCCGTCAGGCTACTGTCGTCCCAGGCCTCGATGCGCATGTCCAAATGTTCGCCGAGGGTGTTCTCGAGCTGACGCCCGAGGTCCGCAGGATCCGGGAGGGTCTGCCAGATGCTCATGTTCTTTCCTTGAAAGGGCGTCAGCCGTCGAAGCGACTGACCAGATCGAAGCCGCCGGCCAACGGCAGCGGCGCTTCCAAACACAGCAGAGACGCGGTGCCCATGAGCACCGGCGCCTGCCGGTGCCCGTGCAGCAGCCAGCCGGCCAGCTCACCGACGAAGGGATTGTGCGTGACCAGCAGCAGCTCTTCCACGCCCAGTCGCTCCAGCTCCGCCAGGGCCCGCTCGGGTTCGCCGTCGGGCGTCGCCCACTGACAGACAGACACATTGCCCGCCCAGGCCAGTTGCTGTTGCACCAGGGCGGCCGTCTGCCGCGCCCGTACATAGGGACTGGTAAGGAGGCGTTGCAGCCCACTGCCCTGCAACTGTTCCGCGCTACGCAGGACCGCCGCGCGGCCTGCAGCCGTCAGCTCGCGCTGTTCATCGCTGGACGCGCGTGCCTCGGCTTCGCCGTGCCGCAGCAGCCAGAGCTTCATGGCGCGGTGGCGGAGCGGTCGTCGGGCTGCTCCGCGGCCGGCCAATCGGCGAAGGGCCAGGGCTTGACCTCGCTGGCGAAGGTGCCGAAGCGCACGATCTGCGACAGATAGGCGCCCAAGGCGGCCCCGAACGCGGTCAAGCCGGGATTGGCCTCGCCCTTGATCAGGCGCACCACCAGTTGTACCAGCACCACCACCGCCAGCACGTACTGCGCACCCAGCCAGACGAACAGGAACAGCAGCATCCAGATCAGGCGCAGGCCTAGCAGCTCGCGGGAATGCACGGGTTGGGACATGGAAATTCCTCTTTTCAGACAGTGTAGCGGCTCAGAGCCTGCTCGGGATCTCGGCGGCGTCCGCCACATCGACATCGGTCTTGGGCTCACCGCCCATCAGGGCCTCGATCACCTGCCCCAGGCTGCGGCCCTCGAACAGGATCGCATAGAGGCCATTGACCAGGGGCATGTAGACGCCCAGCTCGTCCGCTTTTTCCTTGAGCACGCGCAGGGTGTTGACGCCCTCGGCGGTCTCGCCGATCTGCGCCACGGCTTCCTCCAGACTGAGCCCACGACCCAAGGCGTGCCCCACCCGGTAATTGCGGCTCTTCTCCGAGGAGCAGGTCACGATCAGATCCCCTACCCCGGCCAGGCCCAGGTAGGTGATGGGATTGGCGCCACGCTGCACGGCGAAGCGGGTCATCTCGGCCAGGGCACGGGTGATCAGCATGCTGCGGGTGTTCTCGCCCATCGCCAGGGCCGCGGCCATGCCGGCGATGATGGCATAGACGTTCTTCAGGGCGCCGGCCAGCTCCACGCCAAGGCGGTCGGCGCTGGCGTAGACGCGGAAGGTGCGCCCGTGCAACGCCGCCTGGACCCGACGACAGACCTCTTCATCCTCGCTGGCCACCACGGTGGCGGTGAGCTGGTGCTCGGCGATCTCACGGGCCAGGTTGGGGCCGGAGATGATGCCGATGCGCGCCCGCGGCACGATCTCCGTAAGGATTTCGCTCATCAGCATGAAGGAGTGTGCCTCGATGCCCTTGGTGGTGCTGACCAGGAAACGCCCCTCCAGTTGCTGGGCGATGGGCGCCAGCGCCTGGCGCAGCGCGCTCGACGGCAGCGCTACCAGGATCAGCTCGCAGTCGGCGATGGCGCCCTGTAGGTCGCTGGTGGCCTCGACCGCGGCATGCACCTTGATACCCTTCAGATAGCGCGGATTCTCGCGTTCGCGGCGGATGGTCTCGGCCTGGTGCGGATCGCGCATCCACAGGCGTACCGGCAGACCGTTCTCGGCGACCAGGTTGGCCAGGGCGGTACCGAAGCTGCCGCCGCCCAGAACGGCGATGGGGGATTGGACTGTCATCGAAACTCTCGTCTTCACCGCGGTCGTGCGGCCTCGTCGGCAGTATACGGTAGCCGCGCGAACGCCTTAGCGCCTGTTCACGATCTGCTTCGTTTCGGCCGAACGGTGTTGAAAACGGTTGAGAAATACCTATTTAGCACCGGTAAACCTCTCTTTCACAGCCCTGCTCGCTTCGCTGGCCCGAGACCCGCGACACCCTGAACGGCCTCCCAGGATGGAGAATTGACTGCGGAAAGTGCACAATGGCCCGTTAACGAGCGGGGTGCTGGCCTGTGACTTTACCGATGCCCCGACAGTCTATTGCTACACGAAGCCATACCCAGAGCGACCATTGGAGTCGCCAGAGCCTGGATCTAGGCCAGCTACAGGAGCTTGCATGACCAAACAACACGCCTTTACCTACGAAGACTTGCTGCGCTGCAGCCGTGGCGAGCTCTTCGGGCCGGGCAATGCCCAATTGCCCGCACCGAATATGCTGATGATCGATCGGATCACGCATATCAGTGAGGTAGGCGGGAAATACGGCAAGGGCGAACTGGTGGCGGAACTCGATATCCGTCCCGACCTCTGGTTCTTCGGTTGTCATTTCGAGGGCGATCCGGTGATGCCGGGCTGCCTGGGCCTGGATGCCATGTGGCAACTGGTCGGTTTCTACCTTGGCTGGCAGGGTAATCCGGGTCGCGGTCGCGCCCTGGGCTCGGGTGAAGTGAAGTTCTTCGGCCAGGTACTGCCGACCGCCAAGAAGGTCACCTACAATATCCATATCAAACGCACCATCAACAGGTCGCTGATTCTGGCCATCGCCGATGGCACCGTCAGCGTGGACGGGCGCGAGATCTACTCCGCCGAAGGTCTGCGTGTCGGCCTGTTCACTTCCACCGATAGCTTCTAAGGGCTTTTCGCATGCGTCGCGTCGTCATTACCGGTCTGGGTATCGTTTCGTGCCTGGGCAATGATAAAGACACCGTTTCCGCCAACCTGCGCGCAGGCCGTGCCGGCATCCGTCACAATCCGGAATATGCCGAAATGGGTCTGCGCAGTCAGGTTTCCGGTTCCATCGACCTGAACCTCGAAGAACTGATCGACCGCAAGGTCAAGCGCTTCGTCGGCGATGCCGCCGCCTACGCCTACCTGGCCATGGATCAGGCGATCAAGGATTCCGGCCTGTCCGAAGACCAGGTTTCCAACCCCCGCACCGGCCTGATCGCCGGTTCCGGTGGCGCTTCCACCTTCAACCAGATGGAAGCCCTGGACATCCTGCGCGAGAAGGGCGTCAAGCGCGTCGGTCCCTACCGCGTGACCCGGACCATGAGCAGCACGGTCTCCGCCTGCCTGGCCACCCCCTTCAAGATCAAGGGCCTGAACTACTCCGTGGCCTCGGCCTGCGCCACCAGTGCCCACTGCATCGGCCTGGCGATGGAGCAGATCCAGCTCGGCAAGCAGGACGTGGTCTTCGCTGGTGGTGGCGAGGAAGAGCACTGGACCCAGAGCATGCTGTTCGATGCCATGGGCGCGCTCTCCAGCGACTACAACGAGACCCCGGAAAAGGCGTCCCGTGCCTACGACAGCAAGCGTGACGGTTTCGTCATCGCGGGCGGCGGCGGCATGGTAGTGGTCGAGGAACTCGAACACGCCCTGGCCCGTGGCGCCAAGATCTATGCCGAGATCGTCGGCTATGGCGCGACCTCCGACGGCTACGACATGGTCGCCCCGAGCGGCGAAGGCGCGATTCGCTGCATGCAGCAGGCGCTGTCCACCGTCGACGGCGAGATCGACTACCTAAACACCCACGGTACCTCCACTCCGGTGGGCGACGTGGCCGAGATCAAGGGTGTGCGCGCCGTGTTCGGCGACAAGGCGCCGGCCATCAGCTCTACCAAGAGCCTGTCCGGTCACTCCCTGGGTGCCGCCGGTGTGCACGAGGCCATCTACTGCATGCTGATGATGGAAGGTAATTTCATCGCCGGCTCGGCCAACATCGACGAACTGGATCCGGAGGTCGCTGACCTGCCGATCCTGCGCGAGACCAAGGAAAACACCAAGCTGGACCTCATCATGAGCAACAGCTTCGGTTTCGGCGGCACCAACGCCACCCTGGTCCTCAAGCGCTGGCAGGGCTGATAGCCCTCGCTTGTGTGATCCAAACGGCGCCTCTGGCGCCGTTTTTCATTTCCGCTCCCTGCCCGGCTGAACCGGTCATGGGCCCCGCGGTCGAAGGCGCCGGCACTTCGCCTGCGAACCTCCAGGAAGAATGGATTCAGCAGCGCGAATAGCTTAATCTCGCGCCGCTTCGCTGTGTCTGCGCAGCCGCCATAGACAGCGCTGTCCGAACATCGCGGGCAGAGACAAGAAACTGTTGTACCCATGGAGCCCCAATGCACAATCAAAACCAGAGCTACCGCGGACCCTTGATCGTCCTCACCATGCTGTTCTTCATGTGGGGTCTGATCACCTCGCTAAACGACATCCTCATCCCCCACCTCAAGGCGGTCTTTACCCTCAGCTACCTGCAGGCCTCGCTGATCCAGTTCTGCTTCTTCACCGCCTACTTCATCGTCTCCTTCCCCGCCGGTCGCCTGGTGGAAAGCCTGGGCTACAAGAAGGGCATCATCGTCGGCCTGCTCACCGCTGGCGTTGGTTGCGTGCTGTTCTACCCGGCAGCCGGTGCCCAGTCCTACGGCTTCTTCCTGACTGCCCTCTTCGTCCTGGCAGCCGGCATCACCGTGCTGCAGGTAGCGGCCAACCCCTATGTCACCATCCTCGGCAAGCCGGAAACCGCGGCCTCGCGCCTCAACCTGACCCAGGCCTTCAACTCCCTGGGCACCACCGTCGGCCCGCTGGTGGGCGCCGTGACCATCCTGGCCCTGGTCGGTGAGGACTCCGCCGCTCACTCGGTGCAGCTGCCCTACCTGATCCTGGCCGGCATGCTGGTCGCCCTGGCGGTGATCATCGGCCTCTTCCGTCTGCCGCAGATCAAGGACACCGAGCAGGACAACGCCACCGACGAGAACGCCCTGACCGCCAGCAGCGTCTGGGCCTATCGTCACCTGCTGCTCGGCGTGGTCGGCATCTTCATGTACGTGGGCGCGGAAGTGTCCATCGGCAGCTACCTGGTGAGCCTGATGGAAAGCCCGGAAGTGGCCGGCCTGAACGCCGCCACCGCCGCCAAGTACCTGTCCCTGTACTGGGGTGGCGCCATGGTCGGTCGCTTCATCGGCGGCGTGATCATGACCAAGGTACGGCCGAACCTGGTGCTGACCTTCAACGCCATCGCCATCGGCGTGCTGCTGGCCGTAGCCGTGCTGCAAGGTGGCAAGGTCGCCATGTGGGCCCTGCTGGCCATCGGCTTCTTCAACTCCATCATGTTCCCGACCATCTTCTCCCTGGCACTCAAGGGCCTGGGCAAGTTCACCTCCAAGGGCTCGGGCCTGCTGTGCATGGGCATCGTCGGTGGCGCGCTGGTGCCGGCCATCCAGGGCTTCTTCGCCGATACCATCGGCCTGCTGCCCTCCTTCGTGGTCCCGCTGGTCTGCTACGTGTACATCCTGTTCTACGGCGTCATGGGCTACCGCCCCACCCTGCGTCGCTGATCTACCCGCGAAGCGCTGGCGGCCTGCCAGCGCTTCAACCCCTCCCGCCGATACCCCCGCCTCTCCCTCGCGCCATAACCCTCCCCTGCGACAGGTCTGCGACCACGCTGAATAGCGCGCTGCGCTCCACTGTCGCGCGTTATCGACCACCTCTTCCCGCCACCCTATCCTTCACCGAGAAAGAGCCAGAAGGCTCGCTCCTGGCGCCCTGCGCTTGATTCCAGCCACTAGGCCCGGTAGCGCTGTGCGACAGAGGTGCGAACCCGCACGCGCTTGCCCTGGCATAGCTGCCTGCCCTGCCCCGGCCGAATCGCACACAAAAGAAAACGCCCGCATCTCTCGATACGGGCGTTTCGGTAGCGCTGGAGGACCGCTCAGGAGCGGCCCTCGCACCAGGGTCAGGCAGTCTGGCGAGCTTCCTCGACCTCGACCGCGTTCGGGCCGCGAGCGAGTTCGGTCTGCAGAGTTTTCTCGTCCAGCTGACCGCACCACTTGGCGACCACGATGGAGGCCACGCCGTTGCCGACCAGGTTGGTCAGGGCGCGGGCTTCGGACATGAAGCGGTCGATACCCAGGATCAGCGCCAGGCCAGCGACCGGTACGTGACCGACGGCGGACAGGGTGGCGGCCAGCACGATGAAGCCGCTACCGGTGACGCCTGCAGCGCCCTTGGAGGAGATCAGCAGCACCAGCAGCAGGGTGATCTGGTGGGTGATGTCCATCTGGGTATTGGTGGCCTGGGCGATGAACACGGCGGCCATGGTCAGGTAGATGGCAGTACCGTCGAGGTTGAAGGAGTAGCCGGTGGGGATCACCAGGCCAACCACCGACTTCTCGGCACCCAGCTTCTGCATCTTGGTCAGCATGCGCGGCAGGGCAGACTCGGAGGACGAGGTACCCAGCACGATCAGCAGTTCTTCGCGGATGTACTTGATGAACTTGAGGATGCTGAAGCCATGCATACGCGCCACGGTGCCCAAGACCAGCAGCACGAACAACACGCAGGTGATGTAGAAGCAGGCCATCAGGTAACCCAGCTGCACCAGGGTGCCGACGCCGTACTTGCCGATGGTGAACGCCATGGCACCGAAGGCACCGATGGGGGCGAGCTTCATGATGACGTTGATGATGTTGAAGAAGACGTGGGAGATACGGTCGATGAAGTTGAACACCAGTTGACCGGTCTCGCCCAGGCGATGCAGGGCGTAGCCGAACAGCACGGCGAAGAACAGCACCTGCAGGATCTCACCGGTGGCGAAGGCGTTGACGACCGTCGACGGGATGATGTTCAGCAGGAAGTCGATGGTGCTCTGCTTTTCGGCGGCAGCGGCGTAGGCAGCGATGCCCTTGGTGTCCAGGGTGCTGACGTCGACGTTCATGCCGGCGCCCGGCTGAACGACGTTGACCACGATCAGACCGATCAGCAACGCGATGGTGGAGAAGATCTCGAAATACAGCAGCGCCATACCACCGGTCTTGCCCACGGCCTTCATGTTCTGCATGCCGGCGATACCGGTCACCACGGTGCAGAAGATGATGGGTGCGATCACCATCTTGATCAGCTTGATGAAGCCGTCACCCAGCGGCTTCATGGCGGCGCCGGTCTGAGGATAGAAGTGGCCGAGCAGGATACCCAGGACGATTGCCAGAATCACCTGGAAATAGAGGCTCTTGTAGAGAGGCTGCTTGACGGGTCGCTTGGGCGCGGGAGCGGTAGTAGTTGTTGTGTCGACGGTTGCTGTCATGGCTCTTTCCCTTGTGACCACTACCTGACGTCCTGTCCGAGTGGGCACCTGACTGATGTTGGCTCTCTCATCCTGAGAGCTTTTTGTTGTGGATCTGGCGGCCGCACGACGGTGACACCAGCATCTTGCTAGACATAAGCAATCGCCGTTCCACTTTCCGGCGCGCAATCAAAGCGCCAGCTTTCATGCACCTTTCAGTCGAAAGTCTAGTTGTCGCGTAGCGGCGGAACCCCGCCATCCGATGAAAACGGGCGGAAATCCCCCCTCATCCGGGGCGGTTTTCCGCCAGCCCCGGCCGGTAGTCGGCTATCCTTTGTGCGCCTTTTTGTCGGAGCCTGCCGTGAATTTTTCGCTGCCTTCCACCTCTGGCCCAGATAGCCGGCTGTGATGAGCACCTTGCCGCTCGCGCACCTGCCAGGTTGCTGTACGACGCCCGAACCGTTTCCGCCGTTGAGCCCGGAGCTGGCCTCGCTGGAGCTGATCCACTGCCGTTTCGATCCCGCCCTGGTGAGCTTCGAACGAGACGCCCTGCGCTTGGGCGCCCTGCCCCCGGACAATATCCGGCGCGCCGTGGCCAAGCGTCAGGCCGAATACCTGGCTGGTCGCCTCTGCGCCCGGGAGGCTCTGCGACGCCTGAGCGGGACCAGCGCCGTTCCGGGGCATCGCGCCGAGGATCGTGGCCCCGTCTGGCCGGCTGGCCACGTGGGCGCCATCACCCATGGCCATGGCTGGGCCGCGGCCGCGGTGGGAAGTGCCCAGGAGTACCTGGGCGTTGGCCTGGACGTCGAAACCCTGCTCGAACCGACCAAGGCACTACGCCTGGCCGACCAGATCCTCACCCCGGCCGAACAGGAGCGCCTGCAGCCGCTGGATGAAGAACGGCAGGCCTTCGCCATCACCCTGGCGTTTTCCGCCAAGGAGAGCCTGTTCAAGGCACTCCATCCACAGGTGCGTCAGATGTTTTTCTTCCAGGATGCCGAGATCCTCGCCACGGACAGCCGTGGGACCTTCGCCATCCGGCTGCTGATCGAGCTGTCGGCGCGATGGACGGCGGGTACCCAGCTGGAGGGCCATTTCCGCCTAGACGAAGCAGGCCGGCTGCTGACCCTGCTGGCACCCCGCGCCTGAGTGCAGCCTTCTGTATATAAGGAAGCAATGCCGATCACCGGCGGGTTGTCCGCTCCTTCCCCGGGGCAGAACGTCGCAGTGGCTATCGAACGTTTTCTTCTGGTGAAGAAAGTACTCATAGCGAACCGGTATATCCCTTGCCGCTTTTGGTAAGAGTTGACCGTGCGGTTGTACGTTATTTGACCACCCGGCTCTGATCCCAGCGTCTGCGCGCACTGGCCTGTCACCACCCCCAGGATACCCCCTATCCCTGAACAGCTTATCCACGCCTTATCCACAGCCGGAAACGTGACAAACGCGACATCTAGTGGCCTTCTCACCCCTACACCACCATATATAGCAGTTCGTCGGTCTGGCCTGGGACGGCGAAACACCCCTCTGTCAAGACTGTCTTCCCTAACGAGGAGGGCTTATCCTGTCGCCCGAATTATGAATTTCCAGGGTCCCTGGACCCCGCCCGCCGCTTCCTTCGGGAATCGGCGCCGGTACGGCTTTTCGTTGGAATCTTCATTGGTACAGGCGCGACCGGCAGTTGTCGCGCAGCCGTTAGGCCAACATTCTTCCGGATCGCCGGCTCGCCGACGATCCCCTCTTTCCGATCAAGGGAGTTCCGCATGCAAACCGACCTGACCCGCGAGCAAGCCCAGCAGGGCCGCCCGGCGCAAGATGACAGCCAGGACCTGGGCGCCACCGCCCCCGGTCAACTGCGCGTCATCAAGCGCAACGGTACCGTCGTCCCCTACACCGACGACAAGATCACCGTGGCCATCAGCAAGGCTTTCCTCGCCGTGGAAGGCGGTAACGCCGCGGCCTCCTCGCGCATCCACACCACCGTCAAGCAGCTCACCGACCAGGTCAGCAGCACCTTCAAGCGCCGCATGCCCTCCGGTGGCACCATCCACATCGAAGAGATCCAGGACCAGGTCGAACTGGCCCTGATGCGCGCCGGCGAGCAGAAGGTCGCCCGCAGCTACGTGATCTACCGTGAAGCCCGCAGCCAGGAGCGCAAGCAGGGCGCCGTCAGCGACATCGCCGAGCCGCACCCGAGCATCCGCGTCACCAAGGCCGACGGCACCACCCAGCCGCTGGACATGGGCCGCCTGAACACCATCATCACCGAAGCCTGCGAAGGCCTCGAAGAGGTGAACGGCGAGCTGATCCAGAAGGAGACGCTGAAGAACCTGTACGACGGCGTGGCCGAGAAGGACGTCAACACCGCCCTGGTGATGACCTCCCGCACCCTGGTCGAGCGTGAGCCAAACTATTCCTACGTCACCGCCCGCCTGCTGCTGGACAGCCTGCGCGCCGAAGGCCTGAGCTTCCTCGGCGTCGCCGAGTCCGCTACCCACCACGAGATGGCCGAGCTGTACGCCAAGGCCCTGCCCGCCTACGTCGCCAAGGGCGTGGAGCTGGAGCTGCTGGACCCGAAACTGGCCAGCTTCGACCTGGAGCGCCTGGGCGCCGCCATCGATCACGAGCGCGACCAGCAGTTCACCTACCTGGGTCTGCAGACCCTGTACGACCGCTACTTCCTGCACAGCCACGGCACTCGCTTCGAGCTGCCGCAGCTGTTCTTCATGCGCGTGGCCATGGGCCTGGCGCACATGGAGAAAGACAAGGAAGCCCGCGCCATCGAGTTCTACAACCTGCTGGCCAGCTTCGACTACATGGCGTCCACCCCGACCCTGTTCAACGCCGGCACCCTGCGTCCGCAGCTGTCCAGCTGCTACCTGACCACCGTGCCCGACGACCTGTCCGGCATCTATGGCGCCATCCACGATAACGCCATGCTGTCGAAGTTCGCTGGCGGCCTGGGCAATGACTGGACCCCGGTACGCGCCCTGGGCTCCTACATCAAAGGCACCAACGGCAAGAGCCAGGGCGTCGTGCCCTTCCTCAAGGTGGTCAACGACACCGCCGTGGCGGTCAACCAGGGCGGCAAGCGCAAGGGCGCGGTCTGCGCCTACCTGGAAACCTGGCACCTGGACATCGAGGAATTCCTCGAACTGCGCAAGAACACCGGTGATGACCGTCGTCGTACCCACGACATGAACACCGCCAACTGGATCCCCGACCTGTTCATGAAGCGTGTCTTCGAGGACGGCAACTGGACCCTGTTCTCCCCCGCCGACGTGCCCGACCTGCACGACCTCTACGGCAAGGCCTTCGAAGAGCGCTACGAGTACTATGAAGCCCTGACCGAGTACGGCAAGCTCAAGCTGCACAAGACCATCAAGGCCAAGGACCTCTGGCGCAAGATGCTGTCCATGCTGTTCGAGACCGGCCACCCGTGGCTGACCTTCAAGGACCCGTGCAACCTGCGCAGCCCGCAGCAGCACGTGGGCGTGGTGCACAGCTCCAACCTCTGCACCGAGATCACCCTGAACACCAACAAGGACGAGATCGCCGTGTGCAACCTGGGTTCGGTGAACTTGGTGAACCACATCGTCGACGGCAAGCTGGACGTGGCCAAGGTCGCCCGTACCGTCAAGACCGCCGTGCGCATGCTCGACAACGTCATCGACATCAACTACTACTCGGTGCCCCAGGCGGAGAACTCCAACCTCAAGCACCGTCCGGTCGGCATGGGCATCATGGGCTTCCAAGATGCGCTGTACCTGCAGCACATCGCCTACGGCTCGGATGCCGCCGTGCAGTTCGCCGACACCTCCATGGAAGTGATCAGCTACTACGCCATCCAGGCCTCCTGTGACCTGGCCGAAGAGCGTGGCAGCTACTCCAGCTTCCAGGGTTCGCTGTGGTCCCAGGGCATCCTGCCGATCGACTCCGAGAAGCGCCTGATCGAAGAGCGCGGTGCCAAGTACATCGAGGTCGACCTGTCCGAGACCCTGGACTGGGCCCCGCTGCGCGAGCGTGCCAAGAAAGGCATCCGCAACTCCAACATCATGGCCATCGCGCCGACCGCGACCATCGCCAACATCACCGGCGTGTCCCAGTCGATCGAGCCGACCTACCAGAACCTCTATGTGAAGTCGAACCTCTCGGGCGAATTCACCGTCATCAATCCCTATCTGGTACGCGACCTCAAGGCCCGCGGCCTGTGGGACTCGGTGATGGTCAACGACCTCAAGTACTACGACGGCTCCGTACAGCAGATCGAGCGCATCCCGCAGGATCTGAAGGACCTGTACGCCACCGCCTTCGAAGTGGAGACCAAGTGGATCGTCGAGGCCGCCAGCCGTCGCCAGAAGTGGATCGACCAGGCCCAATCGCTGAACCTGTACATCGCCGGCGCCTCGGGCAAGAAGCTCGACGTGACCTACCGCATGGCCTGGTTCCGCGGTCTGAAGACCACCTACTACCTCCGTGCCCTGGCCGCCACCAGTACCGAGAAGTCCACCATCAACACCGGCAAGCTGAACGCCGTGAGCGCCGATCCCATCACCGGCGTCCAGGCCAGCGCGGCCCCCGCCCCGGCCCAGAAAGCCGAAGCTGCTCCCGCCCCCGCACCGGCTCCGGTGCCCAAGGCCTGCAGCCTCGACGATCCGCGGTGGGCGGGCCCGGGGGGGTCATGTGTTTGAGAGGGCGCGCCAAGGGGGGGCCTCCTTTTCCTCCCCCCCCCCGAGGGGGGGGGCAGGGGGGGGGGCGAACCCCCCCCCCGCCCCCCCTTCCCCCCCCCCCCCGCGGGGGGGGGGCGGGGGTGGGGCCCCGCCGCCCCGCCCCCACCGCACAGCCACCCAGGAGACACCCCATGCTGAACTGGGAAGAATTCGACAAAGACGACGACACCGCCACCGCCAAGCCCGCGCAGGCCGCCGGCCAGCAGGCGCCCGCCCAGACCGAACGCCTGGATTCCGAGGGCGACGCCCTGGTCCACGACGCCCGCGCCCTGTCCGCCGATGACTCCGACGCCGTGGCCCGCGCCAAGGCCGCGCTGAACGAGCTGGACATCCAGGAAGGTCTGGACGACCTGGAAGGCTCTTCGGCTCGCGTGCACGTCGGCGACAAGCAGATGATCAACGCCCGCGCTGACCTCAACCAGCTCGTACCCTTCAAGTACGACTGGGCCTGGCAGAAGTATCTGGATGGTTGCGCCAACCACTGGATGCCCCAGGAAGTGAACATGAACGCCGACATCGCGACCTGGAAGAGCGCGGACGGCCTCACCGAGGACGAGCGCCGCATCGTCAAGCGCAACCTCGGCTTCTTCTCCACCGCCGATTCCCTGGTCGCCAACAACCTGGTGCTGGCCGTCTACCGCCTGATCACCAACCCCGAGTGCCGCCAGTACATCCTGCGTCAGGCCTTCGAAGAGGCGATCCACACCCACGCCTACCAGTACTGCATCGAGTCGCTGGGCATGGATGAAGGCGAGATCTTCAACATGTACCACGAGATCCCGAGCGTCGCGAAAAAGGCGAGCTGGGGCCTGAAGTACACCCGCTCCATCTCCGACCCCGAGTTCAAGACCGGCACCCCGGAGACCGATCGCCAGTTCCTCAAGAACCTGATCGCCTACTATTGCGTACTGGAAGGCATCTTCTTCTATTGCGGCTTCACCCAGATCCTCTCCATGGGTCGCCGCAACAAGATGACCGGCACCGCCGAGCAGTTCCAGTACATCCTGCGTGACGAGTCCATGCACCTGAACTTCGGCATCGACATGATCAACCAGATCAAGATCGAGAACCCGCAGCTGTGGGATGCCCAGATGAAGGACGAAGCCACCCAGATGATCCTCCAAGGCACCCAGCTGGAGATCGAATACGCCCGCGATACCATGCCCCGCGGCGTGCTGGGCATGAACGCGGCGATGATGGAGGACTACCTCAAGTTCATCGCCAACCGCCGTCTGACCCAGATCGGCCTCAAGGAAGAATACCCGGGCGCTACCAACCCCTTCCCCTGGATGAGCGAGATCATGGACCTCAAGAAGGAGAAGAACTTCTTCGAGACGCGCGTGATCGAGTATCAGACGGGTGGGGCGTTGAGCTGGGATTGATCTGACTCGAAAAATAAAATATAAAAAGCCCTGCAAATGCAGGGCTTTTTATATGGAAAACCAATGCAAAATTATGATTTTAAGGCTCTAAACGATAAAGAGTTTGAAGTGCTGTGCACTGATCTCTTAAGCATACATATGGGTGTACGTTTTGAAAGATTTAAATCAGGACGAGATCAAGGTGTTGATGGTCGGTTTTTCACTCCAGGAGGAGGAGAGGCTATACTACAGTGCAAGCACTGGATCAACACACCCACAAGTCAATTAATCCAGCAACTAAAAAAATCAGAACTTTTAAAAATAAACAAACTTAAACCAAGTCGCTATTTTTTTACCACATCAAAAAAGCTTTCGCGCGCCGAAAAGACAAAAATAAAAGACGCACTCTATCCTCATATCAAAAGCGAAAATGACATATTCGGCCAAGAGGACCTCAACGACCTTCTATCACGTAACGCCGACATCGAAAGAAAGCATTATAAACTTTGGATAACAAGTAGCAACGTCCTTCAGCATCTATTAAACAAGGCCGCCTTAGAGAGGAGCCAAGCCTCTTTAATTCAAGCCAAAGAAACGTGCAAACTGTACGTTGCAACAAGCAATCACGATAAAGCACTAAGCAAACTAAAAGAATCAGGCGTAGTTATAATTACCGGCGAACCAGGCATAGGAAAAACAACACTAGCAGAGCATATATGCTTCATCTACTCACTAAATGGCTATGAATATATAAAAATATCTGAAGAAATAAAAGAAGCAGAATCCATTTATGAAAAAGACAAAAAGCAGATTTTTTATTTCGATGATTTTCTAGGCAGGAACTATCTAGAAGCGCTTTCGGGACACGAAGGAAGTCACATTGTAAATTTCATAAAAAAAGTATCATTGGATAAAGCAAATAAAGCAAATAAAGCATTTATCCTCACATCCCGGAGCACCATATTAAACCAAGGGAAAATTTTAATAGACTTATTCAAAAACAACAATATAGAAAGAAACGAATACGAGTTATCGGCAAACCTTTTCAAAGATATTGACAAAGCCAAGATACTTTACAACCATATATGGCACTCAAACCTCGACGAAGAATACATAGAAAGTTATTTTACCAATAAGAATTACAGAAAAATCATCAATCACAGAAATTTTAACCCTAGATTGATAAGCTTTATTTTGGATAAGGATAAAAATCAAGGTATTAACCCAGGCGAATACTGGGATCATATTAATGCATCACTAAACAATCCAGCAGATGTCTGGGACAATCCTTTCACAGCACAGCAAGACGACTTTTCTAGAGCAATTGTTTTATTGGTAACATTGCACGGAAAAGCAATTTGCGAGTCTGAGCTATCAGAAATATTTGATAGGCATGCAAACTCGCGAGACAATATAGGCCTCAAAGGACGCCGCGACTTTATTTTGAACATCAAGCACCTAACGGGATCAATGCTCAACAGAAAAATATTATCAAAAGAACGGGTAGTAACTTTAGACCTATTTAACCCATCCCTTGGGGACTACGTGTTACGCAGATACAAAGACGACATACCAACGCTTCGATCCGCATTCAAAAGTCTCAGATCCTGCTCCTCCTTAGACACTCTAAGCAATCTTAATAATAACGATATAATTGACACAAGAAATCATATAAAAATTATTGAACATCTAATGCAAAACGCTTTTTCTCTAAACTTTGAGGGATTCACCTCGGAATACCTGTCAAAACTATTATTGACTCAAGACTCTTACCTATACAAAAAGAACGACGCTAGTAGCCAACAGGCGATAGCATACGTACTTAATAATTCAGACCCTACAAAAGACAGCAACATAATAAAAATAATGACGCTTACGGTCGATAGCGGTACGACTTCTCCTCAGAGAGCGTACGAGCTACTTATTAAACTATGCGACGAATGCCACTACGAGGATGAAGATGAAATATTAGAAATATTCTCACTTTACAATACCACTAACGAAATACTCGCTGCATCAGAGGTTGTTCGCTGTCATCTTGAAGACTTAGCACTGAGCTACTTAGAAGAAAACATATACGAAATCTTTTCAGACAGCGATGTCTTTTCTAATGTCGCCCCAGGTGACTCTATGAGTGCAAAAACAAACCTGAAAGATCTAGCAGAGCAGAAAATATCGGAGCTAGGACTTGCCTGGAGACTTAACCCAGAGCGAGTGCTGAATGCCTTTGATATAGACTGGAGGATGGATAGCTATTTCACAGAAAACAGCCCTTACGAGGAAATAGTTAGACCTCGACAATTAGTCTATACCGACGAAATAGACGATTTGTTTTCTCGCAATTAGTTTCAAACATGAGCTATGTATGCCCCGCTGGACCGACCAACCCGCCACCGACACGGATGCCGTCTTCGATTTCATCCTCAAGTTTTCCAGTACCTTCCTGCGACGCCATGCTTCGCTACTAGCCAAGGTACTGCCGCCTACCTTGGGCTTCGGGATGTTCCTGGCCTATTTCGCCCGTAACCATTTCTATCCCAGCTTCGATCTTTTCCAGTTTTCATCGCTTTTGCTGGCGGCTGCCTGCCTAGCTTTCTGACCATCGGCGCCTTCGTTGCCGCACTGTTCCTGCCAGGAGCATGGGTTTATTACCGCTTCATCAATACGGCTGCGATCAAGGAAGACATCACCTACGCCCTGCCCTATCGCGGCGAGAGGCGCTTTCGCAAGATCATGCTGTTGATGGCGCTGGTGTTCTTCATGCCCTATCTGCTGGCGGGTTTCAGCGATGCGGCCATTCTCTTCGTCGATCCTGAGCTGTTCACCAACGTTGCCTTGTTTGCGCCCATCCCTATCACGCTACTGGCGGGCATGACCGTACAGGGGCTGTTCGACTTGCGTCGCTTCAGCTTCCTGAAGTTCGTCTGGGAGGCTTATCTGCCGACGATGGTCGTCGGCCTGTTCATCTTCTGGATGCTGGCCCAGGCCTACCCGCTGGTGAGCGATTGGCAGCCGCTGCTCAAGTGGGGCGCTCTGGCCATCGCCCCCTTCATCATTGCCTTCGTCACGACCATGACCTCCATGCTGTTCATCGCCGGCTGGAAGGCGGCGATGATGTTTTCGCTGTTCTTCGCCCTCTTTTTGGCCGGTTATAGCGGCGTACTCACCACCCTGCCCGAGACCATGGTCAAGACGCTGGGTCTGGGTAATTACCAGGCCAAGGCCATCGTGCTCGATACCTCCTACTGCTCCAAGAAGCAAGCCAGAGTGCTGCCTACCGATGACCAGTGCGTGCTCAGGGACATGCAGGTGGTCTGGTCGCTGGGCGACGCCTTCGTGCTGCGGCTGGCGGATGGCAGCACGGCGCGGTTGCCGGCATCGGCGATTCGGACGTTGGTGAAACCCTAGTAACGGACGGGCCGTTTGCGCCAGCCACAGGTCAGGTTTGAATTAGCGCTATCGGCCCGTCATCATGGCGGGCAATCCTCTGCCTCAAGCCCGCGCCTGCCGTGTCGATAAGACTGCGGTGCGGCTCCGCTTTGGCGGGTGCTCGTCCCAGGCAGGGAGCACCCTTCTCGTATCCAGACAGGTCCGATTCGCCCATGGCACTCGATGCCCCCACCATGCTGACCCTCACCATCGCCCTGGCGGCTGCCGCTGCGGGCTATCTGGCCATCGAGTGGCGGTCGGTGCGCGAGTCGGCGCTGCTGTACTGGAGCGCGGGTTTCGCCCTCATTGGCGTGGGTAGCACCCTGGCGCTGTTGCGCAGCCAGGGGCTGCTGCTGGTGGGCATCTGGTTCGCCAATGGGCTGCTGATCTTCGTGCATGGCCTCTTCTTGCTCGGCGTGGCACGCTTCACGGCGCGCCGTCTGAGTCTGGGCTGGTGGGCCTTCGCGGCGATCTGGCTCGGGATGTTGCTGCTGCCCAGCGAGCCCTGGTGGTCCAAGGTGCTGCTGGTGGTGCAGTCGCTCATGATCGGCATCCTGGCGGTGCGGGCGAGCCTGCTGCTGCGGCGGCGCAATGCCGGAGAACGGCAGCTGCGCGTGGTGCTGCTGGTCCATGGACTCTTCTATCTGGCCAAGATGATCCCACCACTGACCCCCGGCAGCCTGATCGACCTGGCGGTCTATCGCGGCGTCATCATCCAGATTTCGCTGGTGGAGGGGGTAATGGCGGTAATGCTGATCGCCCTGTCGATGACCGGCACGGTGCGTTATCGCCGCGAGCAGCATATCGAGCGCCTGGCCGGTAGCGATCCCCTGACCGGGCTGTACAACCGCCGCGCGCTGGAAGCCGAGGCGCCGCGACTGTTTGGCCAGGCGACACCGGCCCGCCCAGGCGCCCTGCTGCTGATCGACCTGGACAATTTCAAGCTGGTGAACGACCTCCATGGCCACACGGCCGGCGACGGCCTGCTGATCGCCCTGAGCGACCTGCTGCGCACCACCCTGCCCCGCCAGGCGCTGGCCACACGGCTGGGGGGCGATGAATTCGTGGTGCTGCTGGGTGAGGCGGCCGATGCGGACGTCGTGCGGCTGGGGGAGGCCCTGAGATTGCACTTCAACCAGCTGGCGGCACAGCGCCTGCGGACGCCCGAGCCCGTCACCCTGAGCATCGGCGCCGTGCTGTTCGATCAGCCGCCGGAAAGCCTGCAACTGTTATTGGCCCAGGGAGACCGCGCCCTGTACGAGGCGAAGCGCGGTGGGAGAGATAGAATACGGATTAGATCGATCTGATTGGCGCTTTGGATCGCAAAACCCTCCTTAGCCAAAAACTCTAAACCAAACATTTAAGCATTTAGCGTCATCACCAAACATTTTTTTAAGCTCATTATTTACCATAATTCGCCTAATCCTCTCTATCGCAACACTTGCCATGACTCGATAAAAAGAACCGAGAGAAAACCCAGCAAAGAACAACAAAAAAGGCCACCCTAGAACCCTTTGAGCGGACCTTGAGTCATCCATAAACTCTTTAACTTCTTTATCTCCACCCAGACCATCACACAACTGCTCTAGTTGATCTGCATTATAGAACTCAGCCTCTGGCAAAGAGGCTACTTTTACCGGATTCTTTTTGCAATCTTCTAAAGTAATTTTAGTGCCATTCAAAGCTAGTTTAAAATGACTTTGCCCGTAAAAAAACCAATCATCATTGGCCTTGAATTTTACTATTGCATACGGCGTAGAGACCATAATCAAAGAAGCAATAGACACAAAAACTCCAAACAGACATGCGCCCACCCAACCTATCAATCTTAGAATTAAAGCACCATCTGGAACTTTAATATTCTCGAAATTTCTGAAGTCAATATATCTAATACCCATAATAAAAAGACTTGGTGGTATAGAATTTTTTGACACCCAGTCACGCACAAGCTTTATATCATTCGCATCATGCACTTTAATAGAAAACTCGGCTCTAAAGTGCTCTATCTCCCTTATATTCTGATGAAATGCCTGCGTTTCAGCCTCATAGAAAAACCTCTTACCCCCCAAAGTACGCCAAAGCCTGTCCCGCAGAAAATTGGCAGACCCTGCCTTCATCAAAACCAAACTCACAACAACGATAAAACTCAGCACGACAGAAACTGATTTTGCAACTTCCCAATTGCCAATTATTGCGTCAAACATCGCCATCTCCAACCAGCTTAATTGGTAAAATTTGATAACAAAAAGTTCACAAAACTCCTCACCGTCACTGACCGCCATCTCGTGTGGGGATAGAGCGCGGTCAGGGGGCGGGTGAGTTCATGGCCCTGGAAGAGGCGGACCAGATTGCCGGCGGCGACGTCGTCCTGCAGCAGAAAGGCCGGCTGGAGGATGATGCCGAGGCCCTGCAGGGCGGCCAGGCGCAGGGCGGGGCCGTTGCTGAGATGCAGGCGGCCCGGTGGTAGCGGGCCGAAGGGGGTGCCGGTCTGGGCGCGCCACTGGCTCAGGGCGCGAGGGTCCATGCCGAGGCAGTCGTGCGCCTCCAGATCGGCCAGTCGCTCGGGCGTGCCGCGTTGGACGAGATAGCCGGGTGCGGCGCAGCACCACATCACATAGGGCGCCAGGGGTCGCGCCACCAGGGAGGAGTCGGCCAGTTCGCCGATACGGATGGCGATGTCGATGCCCTCCTCCACCAGATCCTGGACCCGGTCGCTCAGCACCAGATCGAGGGTGACCTGGGGCTGCCGCGCCAGATAGTCGCCCAGCCGAGGCGTGAGGCCGTAGGTGCCGAAAGACACCGGCGCCGAGACGCGCAGGATGCCGGCGGGTGCCAGGCGTTGGGTTTCGGCCTGGCGGTCGGTGTCGGCGACCAGGGCGAGGATCTCGCGGCAGCGGGCGTAGTAGCCGTCGCCAAAGGCGGTCAGGCGCTGGCGCCGAGTGGTGCGTACCAGCAGTTGCAGACCCAGGCGCTTCTCCAGGCTGCGCAGGTGATTGCCGGCCATGGTCGGCGAGATGCCCTGCGCCTGGGCCGCAGCGGCCAGGCTGCCGCGCTCCACCACGGCAACGAACACCTGCATGCTGTCGAGCAGATCCATTCAACACTCCTGTTAAGGAATCCTTACACCTAGGTGGCGTTTATCTCATTTGGGTAATGGGTGAGGCTAGTGGTGTGGGTGAGGTCACGAAGTGTTGGGCTTCGCTGCGCTCAGCCCAACCTACGAAAATCCTCACCCCTGGAGAATCGATCATGGATCTGCAACTGCACGACCGTACTGCCCTGGTTACTGGCGGGAGCATGGGCATAGGTACTGGCATCGCCCGCATCCTGGCGGCCGAAGGCGTTCGGCTGGCGATCACCGCGCGGCGGCGGGACGCCCTGGAGGACCTGGCCGAGGAGATTGCCGCGGCGGGTCATGCCCGGCCGCTGGTGATCGTGGCGGATATCACCGACGCCGAAGACGTCCAGCGTCTGGCGCGGGAAGCGGAGGAAGGGCTGGGCCGGGTGGACATCCTGGTCAATAACGCCGGCGGCACACGACCGCTTTCAGTGACGGCGGACGATGCGGCCTGGGACGAGGCTTGGGCCCTGAACTTCACTGCAACGCGCCGCCTGACCCAGGCGCTGCTAGGCGGGATGCGTGAGCGGCGCTGGGGACGCATCGTCAATTTCAGCGGCAGCATGGAACCGCGGGACCTGAACGGCGCCGGGGCGGCCAAGGCGGCGATCCAGTTCTGGTCCAAGGGGCTGGCGAGTCAGCTGGCGGCCGAGGGCATCACCGTCAACACCATCGCCCCGGGGCGGATCAATTCCGAGCAGATTCTGCAACGGCTGCACCCGACACCCGAGGCGCGCCAGGCCTTTATCGCTCGCCACATTCCCATCGGTTATTTCGGCGAGCCGGAAGACGTGGGTCATGTAGTGGCCTTTCTCGCCTCACCGCTGGCGCGCTACCTCACCGGCGATGTGATCGCGGTGGATGGCGGGATGCACACCCATGCCCACTAGCGTTTGACGCAGACGAATAGCGCATTGCCCGCCTCGCCGGCCCAGGGCTCGATGCGCTGGTAGTCGTGCTCCAGCATCTGCACCTCGAACTGCGGCTCCAGCAGGGCCAGCAGTTCGGGGAAGTCCACCGCCACCATGGGGTGTTCGTCCTGCCAGGTCTGCTGCTCGCCAGCGTGGCGGCGTTCGATGCGCAGGCGGAGCTGCTGGTGTTCGCCCTCGCCTGGGTAGTGCCAGGCGGAGGCGAAGCTGAAGTGGCCATCGGCCCGCGCGACGCTGTGGCCGACGCTGGAGGCATTGTCGATGCGACGCTTGTCCACGGCGTTGAAGCAGAACAGGCCGCCGGGGGTCAGGGCCGCCTGGACCTGCGTCAGGCACGCCTGGAGGCGTGCAAGGCTACCGCTGTAGTGCAGGGAGTAGAGAAAGCAGGTGATCAGATCGACCGGCTGCTCCAGCGTGAAGCTGCACATGTCCTGGCAGGAAAACTCGGCCTCCGGGCAACGCAGCGCGGCCTGGGCCAGCATCGGCGGATTGAGGTCCAGCCCGCTGCTCTGGAAGCCGGCATCGAGGAAATGCCGCACATGGGGGCCGGTGCCGCAGGCGAGATCCAGGTGACGGCTGCCGCCGTTGCCGAACAAGCGCTGCAGGCGCAGGACCGCCTGGCTCTGGGCCCGGTA
The DNA here is from genome assembly GCF_965111925.1 of Pseudomonas sp. Marseille-Q7302. Taxonomy (NCBI): domain Bacteria; kingdom Pseudomonadati; phylum Pseudomonadota; class Gammaproteobacteria; order Pseudomonadales; family Pseudomonadaceae; genus Pseudomonas; species Pseudomonas sp. Marseille-Q7302. Next base: position 3,412,094 of record NZ_CBCOPK010000001.1, read on the forward strand.
GTCGATGTCGGCGCAGAGCAGGTCGTAGTAGGCCGACAGGTCGGTGTAGAGGGCGGTGGCGGACATCGCAGGGGCTCGGGGCTGGAGACGCGGGCGCGCATCTTAGTCGGTTTCTGCGACCTTCGACGCCTTATAATGGCGGTTTTCCCAAGAGTCCTCCTGACGTGAGCAACAAGAGATACGCCTGCATCGGCCTGAGCAACCCCAAGTCGCCGTCCAACGTCGGGTCCATCATGAGGGCGGCGGGTTGCTACGGGGTGGCCTCGGTGTTCTATACCGGCACCCGCTACGACCGGGCCAAGGACTTCGTCACCGACACCAAGAAGGTCCACCAGGATATCCCGCTGATCAACATCGACGACCTGCGCCGCATCCTGCCGCTGGGGTGCGTGCCGGTGGCGGTGGAGCTGGTCGACGGCGCCCGGCCGCTGCCCGAGTACACCCATCCCGATCGCGCCCTCTATCTGTTTGGCTCAGAGGACGGGTCCCTGAGCCAGGAACTGCGCGACTGGTGCGAAGACGTGGTGTACATCCCCACTCAGGGCTGCATGAATCTGGCGGCCACGGTCAATGTGGTGCTCTATGACCGTCTGGCGAAGGGTAATAACACCCGCTCGGGTCCGTTGTTTTAACCAAACCCCTGGGTCGGCCGGCGCAAGACCGGATCGAAGGGGTTGATGCGCGCGGCGATCACTCCGGCTTCGCGGCGGAGCAGTTCGATCACGGTGGGCAGGCGCTGGGGGTTGAGGCGTTCGCTCAGGGTGCCCACGCTCAGCGCCGCCACCGCCCGGCCGTTGCGGTCGAGGATTGGCACGGCGAGACCCGCCATGCCGGCCAGCACTCCAGTGTTGCGCGCGGCGTAGCCCTGCTGGCGGACGTTGTCGATCTCGGCGCGCAGGAGCACCTCGTCGTAATGATGAGCGTCGCGCAGCCGCGGCAGGTTGTAGCGGATCACCTCTTCGCGCTCTTCCTCAGGCAGGAAGGCCAGGATCGCCAGGGCGCCCTGACCGCCCCCGAGAGGCACGCGGCCACCGATGTCGCCGGTGAAGGTGCGGATCGGATAGGGCCCTTCGCTGCGGTCCAGGCACATGGCGTCGAAGCCGCTGCGCGCCAGCAGGAACAGCGAATCCCCCAGGGACGCCGACAGCCGCAGCAGACTCGGCCGCGCCAGGTCGCGCAGGTTGCCGACCTGCCCGGCGCGGGCCGCCAGGGCGAAGAAGTCCAGGCTCAGCCGGTATCTCTTGCTGCGGGCGCACTGTTCCACCATGCCCTCCTCCACCAGGCCGCGCAGCAGCCGGTGGGTGGTGGGTTGCGACAGGCCCACGCGCTCGGCCAGGCGGGTGACCTTTTCGCCCTCGGGGTCTCCTTCGCCTAGTGCACGCACCACGGCGAATACCCGGCTAATGGCACCGACGCCTACCTCGCCTGCAGCTGCCTTTCTTTCAATGGAATCTTCCATCTGCACCGCTCCAAAATATTCCACTGAGTGAATAAATCTGAAAAAAGAGTTCATTCAGTGAAAAACCCGCTTGTCCCGCATCCTAGGTCGCCCTTACCTTCAGGTCCATAGGGCGATACTCACAATCACCGGACGCCGCCAATCGAGCGAGCGCCAACGTCCCAGATCCAGGCTGTCTTTCGCCCTGCCACAACCCTGCCCGCCATCCGTGTGGGCGTGACTGGAGGAGCATTGCGGCCATGGCTTTCCTGACTCTCGACAACCTCAGCAAGCGCTACGGCGACAGCTACGCGGTGGCCGGTTCGACCCTGGCCATCGAGCGCGGCGAATTCGTTTCCCTGCTCGGTCCCTCCGGCTGCGGCAAGACAACCACCCTGCAGATGATCGCCGGCTTCGTCGACGTCAGCAGCGGACGCATCCTCCTTGATGGCCAGGACATCACCCAGGCCAAGCCGGCCAGCCGGGGTCTCGGGGTGGTATTCCAGAGCTATGCGCTGTTTCCGCATATGACCGTTCGCGACAACGTGGCCTTCGGGCTGCGCATGCGCAAGGTGGCGGGCACGGAACTGGCGCGGCGGGTCGAGGAGGCTCTCGCGCTGGTGCATCTGGGACCGCATGCCGAGCGTTATCCCCGCGAACTTTCCGGCGGTCAGCGCCAGCGGGTAGCCCTGGCGCGGGCGCTGGTGATAGCACCACCGGTGCTCTTGCTCGACGAGCCGCTGTCCAACCTGGACGCCCATCTGCGCGAGGAGATGCAGTTCGAGATCCGCCGCATCCAGCGCGAGGTGGGCATCACCACCCTGATGGTGACCCATGACCAGTCCGAGGCGCTGTCCATCAGCGACCGGGTGGTGGTGATGGAGGCCGGGCGCATCACCCAGGTGGATGCGCCCTATCGCCTCTACGAACACCCGCGCAACAGATTCATCTCCGACTTCGTCGGCAAGGCCAACCTGCTGCCCGGCAGCCTGGATGCCCAGGGTCGGCCACAGATCACCGCGGGCGGCGCCCTGGCGATCTCGCTGCGGCCGGAAAAGATCGAGTTGCGCCCCGCCGGTGAGGGGCGTCTGCAAGGGCGGGTGCTGACCCGCTTCTTCCTCGGCAGCCAGTGGCTGTATCGCCTGGAGACGTCGCTGGGCGAGGTGTCGGTGCTGCGCAGCAACGATGGACTGCCGCCGCTGGACGAAGGGCAGCGCGTCGGGCTGCACTGGGACGACGCGCTGCTGCGCCGACTGGAAGCCGCGGAGGCCGCCGCATGAGCACCCTGCTGCGCGGCACCGGTCGCGCCTATCTGCTCAGCGCCCCGGCCCTGGTGCTGTTCGCCGGACTGCTGCTGGCGCCTCTGGCGCTGACCCTGGCGCTGTCGTTCAACGTCTTCGACTACGAGACCGGGGTGAAGGAAGGCAGCTACACCCTGGCGCACTACCTGAGCCTACTGGGCGATCCCTATTTCTACGAGATCTTCCTGCGCACCTTCTGGATCAGCGCCCTGGTCACCCTACTCTGCGTGCTGATCGGGGTGCCGGAGGCCATCGTCCTCAGTCGCATGGGCGCGCCCTGGCGCTCGATCTTCCTGATCCTGGTGCTGACGCCGCTCTTGATCTCGGTGGTGGTGCGTGCCTTCGGCTGGAGTCTGCTACTGGGCGCCGACGGACTGGTCAACCAGGCCATCGTGGCGCTGGGTGGACGGCCGCTAAAGCTGCTCTACACCCCCTTCGCGGTGATCGTCGGCCTGGTCCACGTGATGCTGCCCTTCATGATCATCCCGGTCTGGACCTCGCTGCAGAAACTCGATCCCGCCGCCGAACAGGCCGCGTTGTCCCTGGGCGCCAGTCACCTGACGGTGCTGCGCCGCATCGTGCTGCCCCAGGTGATGCCCGGGGTGCTCTCCGGAACGCTGATCGTCTTCGGCCTGGCCGCCAGTTCCTTCGCCATCCCCGGTCTGCTGGGCGGACGCCGGCTGAAGATGGTCGCCACCCTGATCTACGACCAGTACCTGGCCGAGCTGAACTGGCCGATGGGCGCCACCCTGGCGGTAGCGCTGCTGCTGCTCAACCTGCTGGTGATGCTGGGCTGGAATCGCCTGGTGGAACGCCGCTACAAACGTGCCCTGGGAGTCTGACCTCATGACCCGCAACGGCCCGCTCGGGCTCGCCTTCCATACCCTGGTGATGGTCTTCATGCTGGCCCCCCTGGTGGTGGTCTGCCTGGTGGCCTTCACCCCGGAGAACACCCTCAGCCTGCCCACCTCCGGCTTCTCGCTGCGCTGGTTCGCGGCCGTGTTCGAACGAGCCGACTTCCTCACCGCCTTCTACAACAGCCTGCAGCTGGCGGCCCTCTCGGCGACCCTGGCGACGCTGATCGCGGTGCCGGCCGGGCTGGCCATCACCCGCTATCGCTTTCCCGGCCAGGGCTTTCTCAATGGCCTGTTCCTCTCGCCGATCATCATCCCGCACCTGGTGCTGGGCGTGGCCATGCTGCGGCTGTTCGCGGTGCTGGGGGTGAATGGCAGCTTCAGCTGGCTGGTGCTGGCCCACGTGGTGGTGATCACCCCCTATGTGCTGCGCCTGGTGATCGCCGCCGCCATCGGTATAGACCGCAGCGCGGAGCAGGCGGCCGAGAGCCTGGGCGCCAGCCGCACCACGCTGTTCTGCCGCATCACCCTGCCGATGATCCTGCCCGGGGTGGCCGGCGGCTGGCTGCTGGCCTTCATCAACAGTTTCGACGAGGTGACCCTGTCGATCTTCGTCACCTCTCCGGCGACCCAGACCCTGCCGGTGCGGATGTACGTCTACGCCACCGAATCCATCGACCCGATGATGGCGGCGGTGTCGGCCCTAGTGATCGCCCTGACCGCGGCCACCATGATCCTGCTCGACCGCATCTATGGCCTGGATCGCGTGCTGGTGGGCAAACAATGAATAGCCGAGACCCCTCCATGGCACTGCTCAAGCGGGTGGCCGAAGGCGACCGCCCAACCCTGGCCTTCACCCTCGACGGCCAGCCGGCCGAGGGCCTGGAGGGCGACACCCTGCTGACCGCCATCCTGACCCAGAGCGATCACCTGCGCGGCAGCGATTTCGGCGGCGAACCCCGCGCCGGTTTCTGCCTGATGGGCGCCTGCCAGGATTGCTGGGTGCGCCTGGCCGACGGCCGCCGGGTGCGAGCCTGCGCCACCTTTCTCGAAGCGGGCCAGGCGGTCAGTCGCGATCCGGGGCGGCCGCTATGAGCGCCGTCGTGGTGGTAGGCGCCGGGCCGGCGGGCATCCGTGCGGCCCAGACCCTGGTCGCCCATGGCCTGAGACCGGTGCTGCTGGATGAGAGCGCCCGCGGTGGCGGCCAGATCTATCGCCAGCAACCGGTCAACTTCCGCCGCCCGCTCAGGGCGCTCTATGGCTTCGAAGCCGGCAAGGCCCAGGCACTGCACGGTGCTTTGACCGAGGTGCAGACGGCGCTGGACTATCGCCCCGACACCCTGGTGTGGAATGCCGAGCAAAGCGCCCTGGATACCCTGAGCCAGGGCCGCTACGTCGATCGCCTGACCTTCGAGCAGGTCATTGTTGCCACCGGTGCCACCGACCGCATCCTGCCGGTGCCGGGTTGGACCCTGCCGGGCGTCTACAGCCTCGGCGCGGCTCAGGTGGCACTCAAGTTCCAGGGCTGCGCCATCGGTAGCCGTCCAGTGCTGGCCGGGACGGGCCCGCTGCTCTACCTGGTGGCCTATCAATACGCCAAGGCCGGGGCCAAGCCGCTGGCCGTGCTGGACAGCGCCCCCTTTCGCGACCAGGCCGCAGCCACCCCGGCGCTGCTCGGCCAGCCGGCCACCTTCGCCAAGGGGCTCTATTACCGCAGCTGGCTGGCGCTGCACGGCGTGCCCGTGCACCAGGGCGCCGAACTCCTTGCCGTCGAAGGCGAACGCCGCGTGGGTGCCGTCCGCTGGCGCGCTGCCGATGGCGAAGCGCATCGGCTGGAATGTGATGCTCTCGGCTTCGGCCAGACACTGCGCAGCGAGACCCAACTGGCCGATCTGCTGGGCTGCGAGTTCGCCTGGAACCCGCTCAATCGCGCCTGGCTGCCGGTGCGGGACAACGGCGGCCGCAGTAGCCAGGCCGGGGTCTACCTGGCCGGCGACGGCGCTGGTATCCAGGGCGCCGACGCCGCCGAACTGGCCGGAGAGCTGGCCGCCTTGAGCCTGCTGGCTGATCGCGGCCTGGCGGTGGACGCGACGCGGGTCGACGCCTTGCAAGCACGCCTGACCCGCTTCGAGGTCTTTCGCCAGGGCCTGGAGCGCGCCTTCCCCTTCCCCGCGGACTGGGCCGCCAAGGCGCCGGATGAGCTGATGGTGTGCCGCTGCGAGCAGGTCAGCGCCGGCGAGATCCGCGCTGCGGTGGATCAGGGGCACTGGGAGATCAACAGGGTCAAGGCCACCTGCCGGGTCGGCATGGGCCGCTGCCAGGGCCGCCTCTGCGGAGCGGCGGCGGCCGAGCTGATCGCCTGCGCCAGTGGTCGGCCGCTGGACCAGATCGGTCGGTTGCGCGCCCAGGCGCCAATCAAGCCGCTGCCCTTTGGCGTGGAGCTGGCGCCATGAGCCGGCTGGACGTGGATGTGCTGATCATCGGCGGCGGCATCGTCGGCAGCAGCGCGGCGCTGTTCCTGGCCCAGGGCGGCCAGCGCGTCGCCCTGCTGGAGCGCAACTTCTGCGGCGCCCAGGCCAGTGGCGTCAACTACGGCGGGGTGCGCCGCCAGGGCCGCCCGCTGGTGCAGTTGCCGCTGTCCAGTCGCGCCCATCAGCTCTGGGGCGGTCTCCGGGGCCTGCTGGGTACCGATGGCGAATACCTCAGATCCGGCCACCTCAAGCTGGCCCGCAGCGACACCGACTTCGCCTCCCTGCAGGCCTATGCCCAGGCCAGCCAGGGCTTCGACCTCGACCTGCAACTGCTCGACCGGGGCGAATTGCGCCGGCGCTTTCCCTGGGTCGGCGACATCGCCGTGGGCGCCTCCTTCTGCCCGGAGGACGGCCACGCCAATCCACGCCTGGTCTCCCCGGCCTTCGCCCAGGCGGCTGCCCGGGCGGGCGCCCGAATCCTCGAACGGACCGCCGTGACCGCCGTCGAGCACGACGGCCAGCGCTTCCAGCTCCGCACCGACAGCGGCCTGACCTTGAGCGCGCCCTGGCTGCTGAATTGCGCCGGCGCCTGGGCCGCGGAGCTGGCCGCCCGCTTCGGCGAGCCGGTCCCCCTCACCGCGGCCCACCCGGCCATGCTGGTGACCGAACCGCTACCGCCCTTCATGACCGCCAGTACCGGCGTGGAAGGTGGCGGCATCTATGCCCGCCAAGTGGCGCGCGGCAATTGCGTGCTGGGCGGCGGGCGCGGTTTCGCCCTCGACGCCGATCGCGCCCGCCCCGGCCAGCTGGCCATCCTCGACATCCTCAGAAACGCCGCCGAACTCTATCCGGCTCTCACCGGTGCCCAGGCCATCCGCACCTGGAGCGGCGTCGAGGGCTATCTACCGGATCACCAACCGGTGCTCGGCCCCAGCCTCACCACCCCCGGCCTGCTGCACGGCTTCGGCTTTGCCGGCGCGGGCTTCCAGATCGGGCCGGCGGCTGGCGAAGCCCTGGCCGAGTGCATCCTGCAGGGCGCGCCCCGGCACAGCCTGCAGGCCTTTTCCATCGCCCGTTTCCCTTCCCAGCCCAGGAGTTCCCAATCATGCGCCTGACCCCCGCCCTGCTCGTGGCCCTCGCCGGCCTGCCCCTGGCCGCCGTGGCCGAACCGACGCTCTACCTCGGCATGAACGGCGGCACCATGGAGCGCCTCTATGCCGACAGCGTGCTGCCCGCCTTCGAGAAGGCGCACAACGTCAAGGTGGTGATCGTGCCCGGCACCTCGGCGGATATCCTCGCCAAGGTCCAGGCCAGTCCGCAGAAGCCGCCGATCCATGTGATGTTTCTCGACGACGGCATCATGTACCGCGCCATCGGCATGAATCTGTGCAGTCCGCTCAAGCCCAGCGCGAGCCTGGCGCAGATCCCCGACAAGGCCAAGATCAAGGACCAGGCGGCCGCCGTCAGCCTGGGCGTGACAGGGCTTGCCTACAACAGCCGGCTGTTCAAGGAAAAGGGCTGGGCGGCGCCGACCTCCTGGGCCGATCTGACCGATCCCAAGTACAAGGGCAAGGTGGTGTTCCAGTCGCTGTCCTCGTCCACCTTCGGCCTGCACGGCTTCCTGATGTTCAACCGCCTCAAGGGCGGCACCGAGCAGGACGTCGATCCCGGCTTCAAGGCCTGGCCCACCACCGTCGGCCCCAATGTGCTGGAGTACATCCCCAGCTCGGCCAAGCTTTCGGAGATGGTGCAGACCGACGAGGCGGCGCTGTTCCCGCTGACGCCCACCCAGGTCACCGCGCTCAAGCTCAAGGGCATCCCGGTGGAATACGCACCGCCCAAGGAAGGCGCCGTGGTGCTCAACGTCGCCGAATGCGTGACCGCCAACAACGACCAGCCGGAGCTGGCCCAGCAACTGGCTGAGTACCTGCTGACCCCCGAGGCCCAGGCGCCGGCGCTGGAACTGGGCGATCAGATTCCGTCCAACCCCAACACCCCCACCACCGACAAGACCCGCGGCCAGGTGGACGCCATGCAGAACTACCTGAAGACCGCCGTGACCATCGACTGGGACGAGGTCAACAAGGTACGGCCGCAGTGGAATGCGCGCTGGAACCGGCAGGTGGAACGCTAGTCGGCCGAATAGCGCAAATACGCTGGTCGGTGTCGACCCTGGACAACTCCGGTCCGGGGCGACCCCTCACCCTTGGCGGCTTCCATCACCAGGAGAGCCGCCATGGCCAACCCGCCCATCACCGTTCTGCGCGACACCCAACCCATGCCCGTGGTCGATGCCTGCAAATGGGAGCGCATCGAAGGCGATCCCCATACCGTCAACCTCAATGCCTACACCTCCGATGACGGCAGCAAGATCATGGGTACCTGGATCTGCACCCCCGGCAAGTGGCGCGTCGACTACGTGAAGTGGGAGTACTGCCACTTCCAGGAGGGCTACTGCATCATCACCCCGGATGGCCAGGAACCCATCCACCTCAAGGCCGGCGACATCTTCGTCGTCGAGCCCGGCATGAAGGGCACCTGGGAAGTGGTCGAGACGGTACGCAAGTACTTCGTCTTCGCCTGATCCTGCCAGGCCCCGGCACCGCTGCCGGGGCCCAGGACTCAGCGACCGTCGAAGCCGCGGAAGAAGCGCTCGGCGTTGTCGCTCAGGGTTTCCAGGTCGTAACCACCCTCCTGCACGATCACCGTAGGCAGCCCCAGGGCCTTGATCCTTTCGCCCAGCACGCCGAACCCCGCCTGACTCACCGCCACCTTGGACTGCGGATCGTTTTCGTAGATGTCGAAACCCAGGGACAGCACCAGCACATCCGGCGCCCACCGACGCAGCGCCGCCTCGGCATCGTCCAGCCGGGCGAAGAAGTCGGCCTCGGAGGCGCCATGAGGCATCGGCAGGTTAAGGTTGCAGCCTTCGCCCTGCCCACTGCCATGCTCGTCGGCGAAGCCGGCCACCACCGGATAGAAGTTGGTCGGATCGCCGTGGATCGACAGGTAGAAGACGTCGTCGCGCTCGTAGAAGATTTCCTGGATGCCCTGACCGTGGTGCATGTCGGTATCCAGGATGGCGACTCGGGCAAAGCGCGTCCGTAGCTCCTGGGCGGCGATGGCCGCTCCGTTCAGGTAGCAGAAGCCACCAGCCGCCTCGGCCCGGGCATGGTGCCCTGGCGGGCGACACAGCGCATAGGCGGCCGGCTCGCCGTCACGCACGCAGCGCGCCGCCGCCACCGCGCTCTGGGCGGAGCCATAGACGGCAGCCCAGGTCTGGGCGCCGATCGGACAACTGCCATCGGCCAGGTAGCGGGCGGTCTGGCCGAGGATGCCGCGCAACGGATTGCCTTCGCGAATGTAGATGTTCGACATCACCTCGTCGCCCCAGTCCTCAGGCACCTGATGCCAGTCGTGGTAGGCGTTTTCCAGGTAGGTCACATAGGCTTCGCCGTGCACCGCATGCAGCGGCTCGCGGCCATGATCCACCGGCTTTTCGAGGGGATAGCCCAGGCGCTCCACCGCCGCGAGCAGGGCATCGAGGCGGGCCGGCACCTCCTGGGGCGTGCGCATCTGGCCGCGGGACAGGTAGCTGCGTGGGTGATGCAGACGCTGGTCGGGATGGAAGAAGGTCTTCACGTCATCTCTCCTGGTGGCCGGCGCGAGCCAGCACCGCATTGAACAGGACGTCGGCGCCACGCCGGACGTCCTCGAAGGTGGCCGATTCGGCCTCGTTGTGACTCAGACCGCCGGCGCAGGGGATGAAAATCATCGCGGTGGGGCAGTGCCTGGCCAAGTGGATGGCGTCGTGACCGGCGCCGCTGATGATGTCGCGATAGGGATAGCCCAACGCCTGGACTGCATTGCGCACAGCGGCGACGCAATCGGCGGCGAAGGGGGTAGCAGGACTCAGCCAATGCCGCTGGACGTCCAGCGACAAGCCGCGCTCGTCGGCCACGGTGGCCAGGCATTCGCGCGCGGCCGCTTCCATGGCGGCCAGCGTCTGGTCCTGGGGATGCCGCAGGTCCAGGGTGAAATGCACGTCGCCGGCAATGGTGTTGCGCGAGGAGCGCGCGACCTCCAGCTGCCCCACGGTGACCAGTCCGTCGCCGAAGCGAGAGGCGAGATCCTCCAGCGCAGCCAGCATCCGGCCGACACCGAACAGGGCATCCCGGCGCCTGGCCATCGGCGTGGTGCCGGCGTGAGCGGCGGTCCCCTGAACACGGATGTCGAGCCAGCAGATCGCCTGGCCGCCGGTCACCACACCGACAGGGACACCCGCGTCTTCCAGCACCGGGCCCTGCTCGATGTGCGCCTCGAAGTAGGCGTCGAAGGGCCGACCCAGGGGCAGGTCACCGGCATAACCGGTGCGCTCCAGGCTGGCGGCCACGGAGATGCCGTCGCGGTCGCAGGTCGCCAGGGCCTCGGCCAGGGGCAGTTGCCCGGTGAAGACCGCGGACCCCAGCATGGCGGGGGTGAAGCGAGCGCCCTCCTCGTTGGTCCAGACGGCGAGTTCCAGCGGCCGGTCGGTCTGGATGTCCGCATCATTCAAACTGCGCATCACCTCCAGCCCGGCGAGCACGCCATAGACGCCATCGAAGCGGCCGCCCTTGGGCTGGGTGTCCAGATGGCTGCCCATGACCACCGGTGCGGCCTGGGCATCGCGACCCGGCCGGCGGGCGAACAGGTTGCCGATGCGATCCACCGCCAGGCTCAGGCCGGCAGCCTCGCACCATTGGCTGAACAGGGCCCGTCCCTGGCGATCCTCCTCGCTCAGCGCCAAGCGGCTGCTGCCACCGGCCTCACCGGGGCCCACCACGGCCATGGCGGCCAAGCTTTGCCAGAGGCGTTCACCGTCGATTCGATACATGCTGTGTTCCTCGTGATCAGGCGGGAGTGACATGGGCGGTGGCCTTCCGGCGGCGGGACAGGGCCGCCACACACAGGAACGAGAGGCCCGCCAGCAGGGAGTAGAAGACCGCCAGCGGCCACCACTCGCCCGTGAAGCGGTGCGCCAGCAGGGTGCCGACCATGGGGGTCAGGCCACCGGCGATGGCGCCACAGATCTGGTAGGCCAGGGAAATCGCCGTATAGCGCACCCGGGTGGCGAAGACGCCGCTGACGAAGCCGGCGATCACCGCATAGAAAGACGCCATGCAGGCCGCCGCCAGGGCGATCCCCAGCACGATCAGCGGCGCCGAGCCGGTCTTGACCAGCACGAACATCGGATAGGGCGAGCCCATGGCCAGGGCGGAGATCAGCAGCAGGAAACGCGCGCTGCCCAGGCGCTCGGCGAGCAGCGCGGCCAGCGGCTGGACCAGGAACTGGATGAGGGCGACGAACAGCAGGCAGTCGAGGATCAGCGAGCGCGACAGCTCCAGCACCTGGGTGGTGTAGCTGAGCATGAAGGTGTTGGTGAAATAGACCCCGGCGATGCCCAGGGTATTGGCGCCGATGCACAGCAGCAGCGGGCGCCAGGCGGTGCGCAACACCTCGGCCGCCGGTGCCTTGACCGTCTCCTGGCGCCCCTTCATCTCCGCGAACTCGGGGGACTCGTCCACGCCCAGGCGAATGGCCAGGCCGACCACCAGGAGCAGCGCGCTGGCCAGGAACGGCAGGCGCCAGCCCCAGCTGAGCAGGTCCTCTTCCGGCAGGCTGGTGACACTGCGAAAGGCCAGGATCGACAGGATCAACCCAGCCGGGCTGCCCCACTGGGCGAAGGACGCGAAGAAGGTGCGCCGCCCCTTGGGTGCGTGTTCGCCGGCCATCAGGACGGCACCACCCCATTCGCCGCCCACGGCGATGCCCTGCACCACCCGCAGCAGGATCAGCAGGATCGGCGCCCAGACCCCGGCCTGGCTGTAGGTCGGCAGCACCCCGATGAGTATCGTCACCATGCCCATCATCAGCAGGGTGACGATGAGGGATTTCTTGCGGCCGATGCGGTCGCCGATGTGGCCGAACACCAGGCCACCCAGAGGTCGGGCGAAGAAACCGACGGCAAAGGTACCGAAGGCGGCCAGGGTGCTCAGCAGGCGATCATCGGAAGGAAAGAACAGCTGGCCGAAGACCAGCGCGGCGGCGGTGGCGAAGATGTAGTAGTCGTACCACTCGATGGTGGTACCAACGAAGGCTGCCGCGGCGGCGCGCCGGGGTTGGCGACGAGGCGAAGTGGACGGCATGCAGGGGTGCTCCTATCGACTACCGAAAAGAGGGGCGCCGAGGGGCGCGGACGAAGCGAACTGGACGGTCGAACGCCCAGAGGGCGATGGGCCGGAGCGGTCAGGGAGACATGGACGCAGCACTCCTGGGATGTCGTTCTTGTTGGGCAGGAGGGGAAAAGGGATGCAGGAGCGTTCTAGGACGCCTTGACATCGTTATCCCTTGGCGGGCTAAGATTAGTCAATTTTCTAATTCTTATACTTATCTATAAGCATGGCTAATAATCAGGACAGGCCGCTCTCCCCCGCGCCTACGCAGGAGGGTCGGCGCTTTCTCAACGATCGGCTGGACTGGAATCTCCTGCGCACCTATCTGGTGATCGTCCAAGAAGGTAGCGTGAGTCGTGCCGCCGCGCGCCTGCACCTGACCCAGCCGGCGGTGAGCCAGGCGCTCAAGCGGCTGGAGGAGCAACTCGACCGCGCGCTGATCATCCGTCGCGGACCGCGCTTCGCCCTTACCGAGGCCGGGGAAGAGGTAGCCCGGATCGCCAGCGATCTCTATGGCAACGTCTCCCGTCTTGGCGCCGCCCTGGAGCACTCCACCGAAACCGTGGTGGGCAAGGTGCGGATGCTCACCATCAGCCGCATCCAGTCACGCTGTTACGACGACTTCCTCGCCGACTTCCATCGGCGCTTTCCGCGGGTGGAGCTGGAGATCGACGTGATGCGCAGTTCGGACATCATCAGCTCGCTGTTGCAGAAGACCGCGACCCTGGGCCTCGCCCTGTGCCGGCTGCCCCAGCCCAAGCTGGAACAGCGGGTGCTGTTGCAGCAGCGCTATGCCTTCTTCTGCGGACGGCGCCATCCCTTGTTCGGCCGTAACGGGCTGTCGCTGGCCGATCTGCAGGGCGAGAACTTCGTCAGCTTTACCAGCGACCAGATCGGCGGCAGCCTCTCGCCGCTCACCATCTTTCGCGACCAGCAGGGCTTCACCGGCCGCATCGTGGCCTCCTCGCCCAGTCTCGAAGAGATCCGCCGCCTGGTCGGGGCCGGCTACGGCATCGGCTGCCTGCCCCAGCACGTGGTGGCCGACGACGTGGCCGCTGGCGAACTCTGGCGCCTGCCGCCCAGCGAGGGGGTGGCCGACGTGGACGTGCATCTGCTCTGGCACCGCGAGCAGCGCATGACCCAGGCGGAAACGGCGTTGCTGGAAGGCTTCCAGCATCTGCTGGCGACCACCGAGGTGGCGGCGCGGCTCTAACGCGCATTCCACCCGCCAGCGAGGGGCGCCTTGCTATCCTTGTGCACCGGACACCCTCGCCAAGGAGCTTCCATGGATCCCTACCCTCGCCCAGGTACCTGGCGCGAGCGCCTGTACATCATCATCTTCCATACCCATACCCCGGCTGGAAAACTCTTCGACACCCTGCTGCTGGCGGTCATCATGGCCAGCCTTGGCGTGGTGATGCTCGACAGTATCCAGTCCATCCATTTGCGCTACGGCAGCTGGCTCTATGGGCTGGAATGGATCTTCACCGGCCTCTTCGCGATCGAGTACCTGCTGCGGGTGATCTGCGCGCCTCGGCCGCGGCAGTACGTCACCAGCTTCTATGGCCTCATCGACCTGCTGGCCGTGCTTCCCGCCTTCATCGCGCTGGTGACGCCCGACGCCCAGTACTTCCTGGTCATCCGGGTGCTGCGGATGATGCGGGTGTTCCGGGTGCTCAAGCTCACGCCCTACCTGAGCCAGGCGGATTTTCTCATGGTGGCGCTGAGCAGCAGTCGCCAGAAGATCACCGTCTTCCTGCTGGCCATCTGCACCCTGGTGACCATGTTCGGTACCTTCATGTACGTCATCGAAGGACCGGCCAATGGCTTCACCAGTATCCCGCGCAGCATCTACTGGGCGGTGGTGACCCTCACCACCGTGGGCTTCGGCGACATGGTGCCCAAGACCGCCCTGGGCCAGACCCTGGCGAGCATGATCATGATCACCGGTTATTCGATCATCGCCGTGCCCACCGGGATCTTTACCGCGGAGCTGGCCAATGCCATGCGCAGCGCCACCCTGCAGCGCGACTGCCCGCACTGCCAGAAGCCCACCCACGAGCCCGACTCCTCCTTTTGCAACCGTTGCGGCAGCCCGCTGTTTCCCCGCCCCGAGGCGGGTCAGCAGGATAGGTCGGCGTCCTAGAGCGGAAGTCGCCTAAGGCGTGGCGTCGCTGGCATGGCATGCCCAGGCGGGCCGGGTGGCCAGGCGGCCGAGATAGGCTTCGATCGCCGGCGCCGCGATCCGCTCGATCGGAGTGCGCCGCCAGCGATGCAGCGACAGGCCCAGGACGATGTCGGCCAGGCTGAAGTGCTCGCCGGCCACATAGGGGCCGTGTTGCGCCAGGTGCGCCTCCAGGATGGCAACGCGCCCGTTCCAGGCGGCGACGCCCTCCTTCAGACGCTGCGGATCGGGCACTGGCGGCTGGTGCTTGACCAGCGCCAGATAGGGATAGCTCCAGGCGGGATTGAATTCGCTGGCCTGCCAGTCCAGCCACTGATCGACCCGTGCCCTGCCCCGTGGCGCTTGCGGATAGAGCGCCTCGCCACCATGGGCATTGGCCAGATAGCGCAGGATGCTGTTGGACTCCCAGAGCACGAAATCGCCATCCAGCAGTACCGGAATCTGGCCATTGGGATTCCACTGCAGGTACTCGGCGGACTGCGCCGAGCGAAAGCCGGCGCCCCAGTCCTCGCGCTCGTAGCCCAGGCCCAGTTCATCCAGGCACCAGAGCACCTTGCGCACATTGATCGAAGAGATGCGACCTAGGATCTTCAACATGCTGAAGCGACCTCCAGAGGTTGGCGGCTGAGATAGGGCTCGATGTTGCCGAGCGCCCGCTCGACATAGACCTCCTTCTCACCGACCGGTGCGACGTAATGCAGCGCCTCGGCCGCCGCCTCGCAGCCCAGCAGCCGAGCGATCGCCCAGGCGGCCAGGTAGCTGGACGCCAGGCAGCCGCCGGCCGTGGCCAGGTTGCCACGGGCGAAGAACGGTTGTTCCAGTACCTCGATGCCGGCGTCCTGCACCCAGGGCTTGGTGGTGAGATCGGTGCAGCCGGGCACGCCGTCCAGCAGGCCAAGTCGCGCCAGCAGCAAGGTGCCGGAACACTGGGCACCGATCAGCTGGCGAGCGGGATCGAGCACGGCCAGCTGCTCCAGCAGCGCCGCATCGCAGGCGAGTTCGCGGGTGCGGATGCCACTGCCCACCAGCACGGCGGCGCAGTCTGCCAGCTCCTCGAAGCCCGCCTGCCGCTCCAGGCGGACGCCATTCATGGAGGTCACCCAGGGCGAGGGCGCCATCAGCGAGACGCGCCAGTCCGGGCGCTTGATGCGATTGAGAATCCCCAGGGCGATCAGGGAGTCCAGCTCGTTGAAACCGTCGAAGGTGAGGATGGCGAGGTGCATGGGGCTACCGGATGAACGGGAGGAGTCCGGATTCTCGTCCCGTTTCGAGCCGACCGGCCAGATACAGTGCCGCGCCAAGCCAGGCATACAGCCAGACCGTGGTCCTTAACGGCTCTGGGTCGACGCATTGATCCGTCACCGCTCAGCGGATAGTGGCCCCTGGCCATTAAAGTAGTCAGCCTGTCGGCCGATAGGCTGACGCCACCCGGCCTCCCACTTGCAGCCCTCCTCAGCACCCCCTCCGAGAACCAGATGGACGATGAAAACCGTTACGAGCTGCACGTCAGGCGAGTGCTGCGCACGCCTCTGCTGGTGCTGCAGCCGTTGATGCTGGTGATGTGGCCGCTGAGCCTGTTGAGCAATCCCCTGATCGGCAGCCCATACAAGCCACGCTATTTCGCGGTGATGTTGCTGCTACTGGGCGTCAGCGCCCTGCTCAGCGTGGTGCGCAGCGCTCGGTTGATGAGTCTGGCCTTCACCGGCAACATCTGGGTGCTCGCCTTCGCCTTTCGGATCCAGATCAACGATGCGGGTGACGCGGGTCTCTACTGGAATCTGCCCGTCGCCCTGGTCTTCGGCCTGGGTACCTGTGGCCTGACCTATCGCCTCTCCCACTACCTGCTCACCCTGCTGGGCACGCTATTCATCCTCTTCGTCGGCCAGGACCAGCTGGTGCCAGCCGCCATGCCCGGCCCCCTGGTCGGGTTGCTGCTGGCGGTGGCCCTGGCCATCGGCATCGCCTACAACCATGCCAGCAGCCAGGGAATGCGCCGGACCTTCAGCCTCAAGGAACGCTATCGCCTGCTGGCGGAAACGGACGAGCTGACCAGGATCGCCAATCGACGCAAGCTCCTGCGCGAGGTAGAGGCCGCGCTGGCAGCGAGCCAGGACACACCTGGCCATTTCATCATGCTCGACATCGACAACTTCAAGGAGATCAACGACCGGTACGGCCACCAGATGGGCGATGAGGTGTTGATCGCCACGGCCCGGGAGATCAACCAGCTCGACCCGGCACTGCAGGGTGGTCGGCTGGGTGGCGAGGAGTTTGGCCTGCTGATTCGCGGACAGGACGATGCCCGGGTACGTACCTTGCTGGGTACCCTGCAGACGCGGCTGGCCGAGGCCGCCCCCCTGGGCATCACCTTCAGCGCCGGAGTGATGCGTCTGGAGCCAAACGGATCGCTGAGCGACCTGCTACGGCGAGCGGACGAAAGCCTCTATCGGGCCAAGCGACAGGGCAAGGATCAGGCAGTCTGGGCCGCCTGAGGCGCCCTACTCCAGTTTTTCCACCTCCACCGCCGTGGTGCCATCCTCGACCATATCCACTCGCCGGGCAGCGGCACGCGAGAGGTCGATGATGCGCCCACGGATATAGGGCCCACGGTCGTTGATGCGTACGACGACGGCGCGATCGTTTTCCAGGTTGGTCACCTTGACCCGGGTGCCAAGCGGCAGGGTCTTGTGGGCGGCAACCAGTTCATTGTTGTTGAAGGTCTCGCCACTGGCGGTTTCCTTGCCATGGAATTTGCGCGCATAGAAGGAGGCCTTGCCGCGCTGTTCGAAGCTGGCTTCCTTCTTGATGGGCGCGGCGACGGTCTTGGCATCCTTTTCCTGGCAAGCCGTGCAGGCGAGCAACAGGAGCAATACAAGAAATCTGGGACGGCTGAACACGTTTCACCTTCCTCTTCTTCTTCGTTTTGGGGAAAGCAACGCACTGGGAATGGGTTCAGCTATCTGAGAACCAAACAGCCACCCAAGGGTTCGCCACCGATGGCCATAGGCCGCCATATCTGTGATGGGCCCCTCAAGACCAGGCTAGGGCGTCGGTAGCACGTACCTGAGGATGGCGACGAAGTGCAGCGCGCTGCCGGCCATGACGAAGCCATGCCAGATGCCGTGCCAGTGACGAAAGCGATCATCGAAGACGAAGAACAGGATGCCGACGGTATAGAGCACGCCGCCGGCTGCCAGCCAGGCGAAGCCTTCGCCGCCCAGGCGATCCAGCAGCGGCCCCACCGCCACCAGCACGATCCAGCCCATGACGGCGTAGATCACCAGCGACAGGATGCGCGCTTCCGAACGGGGCTTGAGCTCTTGCGCCATCCCGACCAGGGCCAGGCCCCAGACGATGCCGAACAGCGTCCAGCCCCAGGGCCCGCGCAGGGTCACCAGGCAGAATGGCGTGTAGCTGCCGGCGATGAGCAGGTAGATCGACAGGTGATCGAGCTTTTGCAATAGGCGTTTCGCCCGCCCCTTCACGCTGTGGTAGAGGGTCGAAATACTGTAGAGGATCACCAGCGCGACCCCGTAGATGGCCACGCTGACGATGCGCCAGGGATCGCCCTGCAGGCTGGCCAGCACCACCAGGGTAATGGCCCCGGCCAGCGCCAGCAGCGCACCGACCAGGTGGGTCCAGGCATTGAGACGTTCGCCGTGATACATGCGTCCTCCAGGTCAGGGTCGCACCGTGACTCAGGCTCAGCCTGAGCCCTCGCGACGGGCGGTGAGGCGCTCATAACGGTCGAGCAGTGGCTGGATGGAAATCCCATGTACCGCGATGCTCAGGGCTACCACCGACAGCGTCAGGTCGACGATGGTCCCCGCCCAGTCGGCCGTGACGTGATGCGTGAGCGCGTAGCACAGATAATACAGGCTACCGATTCCCCGAATGCCGAACCAGCCGATCAGCGCCCCCTGATGACGCTCGATACGGGTGAAGGGCAGCATGGTCGCTACCCCCAGCGGCCGGATCACGGCGAACAGCAAGGCACCCAGCAGCAGGGCGCGGCTGTCCCAGTGGGTGATGAGCACCACGCCGAGCAGGGTGACCAGCAGCACTTCGAAGGAGCGCTCCACCAGGCTGCCAAAGGCGAGCATGTCGCCCATCATCACGCCGGCCGCCATCTTGGGCTCTTCGAGATCGTCCGCCTTGGCCACCGTGGCGTGCTCCGGTGCGCCGGTGAGATGCCCGATCACCGGCTGCGCCAGTTGTTCGGAAGGGATTTCCGCATTGCCGGAGGTCTGCACCTCGGCCTGGCGCAAGCCCAGCCCGGCGGCGAACACCGCGAGAAAACCGTAGCCGCCGATCTCGTCGGCCAGCACATAGGACAGGGCGATCAGCGCCAGGGCGAGGAAGTCGTTGGGCGAAATGGTGCTGTCACCGTGCCGGGTACGCAGGTAGATCATCAACCGGCCCACGCCCTTGCCCATGGTGTAGCCCAGCAACAGGCCCGCCGGTACCGCCCAGAGCACGCTTTTCAGGAACCACTCCAGGGTCCAGCCCCACTGGGGCTCGCCATGTTGCAACAGCAGCAGACCGAGCAGCACGAAGGGAAAGGCCGTGCCGTCGTTGAGGCCGGCCTCACCGGAAAGGCCGAAGCGCACCCGGTCGAAATCCTGGGCGTGGTTGACCTGTACCAGGCCGGCCAGCACCGGATCGGTAGGCGCGAGGATGGCACCGATCAGCAGGGCCACGCCCCAGGGCAGGCCGAGCAGATAGTGAGCGACCAGGCAGACCCCGGCGATGCTGAGGACCATCACCGGCCCGGCCAGGAGGTAGGCACCGTGCCAGGAGGAGCGACGGAACGACAGCCGCAGCTTGAGGCCGCTGACGAACAGCGAGAAGAGCACCGCCACCTCGGTGAGGTGGCCGATCCAGTTCGCCGACTGCTGGAAGTCGACCTCGGCCAGGCCCAGGCCGATGGGACTGATGAGCATGCCAAAGGCCAGGCAGACCACCGAGGTGGTCACCGGCAGCCAACGGAGATAAGCGGAGGTCAGGGCCAGGATCATCAATAGCGATCCCAATACCCCGACCCAGACGAGAAAAGTCATGTGGGTAGCGTGATCCAGAACAGGAGAGGAAGAGCCAGTGGCGGGCGCCACCTTCCTGATGGAGACTGCGCCAAGGCCGCCACAGTGCCGCCTATCTGCCGAATGGCGTGCCCTGCAGTGACCCCAAGGCCCTGACCGGGGTCCCATGCCTTACAGTCCCTCCACGGAAAGCCTCTTCCCGCATGAGCGATCACCGCCTCCGCAAGCAACGCCGTCTCGACCGCCTGCAGCTATTCCTCGACTGGGCCAGCCGCACCCACGCGACCTTCACTGCCAAGCAGCAGCACCAGGAACTCTGGTTCAAGCCCTACGCGGGCTATCCCCTGCCGCACCTGGGGCGCATCGCCAAGGCCTTCTGGCTGGGTCTGGACGACGCTGCCGCAATCGCGGCCGGCAGCACGCCCGACCCCGATACCCTGCTGGGCCAGGCCCTGCTCGGTGCCGGCAAGATCTTTGGCTATCCGGTGGATGTCTTTGGCAGCGAGAAACTCTTCACGGGCGGCGCGGCGAGCGAGTTGCTCGAACCTCACTGGGCGCTGCAGCTGGCGGAAAGCGATTCCGCGACCGGCTTCGAGGCCGCGGTACGGCAGCGCCTGGGTGCGAGCGTGCGCGAGCGGCTTGGCGTGATGGCAGCGCCCTTCGCCGAGATGGCCGAGGAAGATCGCCAACGTGTGCTGGAGCGGGTGCCTCAGGCCCTGATCCGCCTGGACGACTTCCTGCCGCGCGCGGTGGAGGTGCTCAACGAGACGCGCCACGAACTGAGGTTCAACGTGGTGCTGACCCACGAGGATATCCGCCTGGAGATCCCCCGGCGCCTGCCGGCCAATCAGGGGCGCCTGCTCGGCGACGCCGATGTCGCCGCGCTCAAGGTGGAGGCCGAGCGGGAACTGCGTGAGCGCTTCGCCGTGCTGGTGAGCGAAGCCGATGCCCTGGACTTCGATCTGCACCAGCTCGGCACGCCGCGCCTGCAGGAGCTGATGCGTCTGGAAGCCGACAAGCTGCGTCGGGCCCTGCGCCATGCCGTGGCGCAGCAGCGCGAGAAGATGGCCTTCGCCGTACTGCTGGAAAACAACCCGCGCTTCGGCCAGTACCACCAGAACTATCCGGCCCGGCGTCTGACCCGCACCTGGACTGCCCTGCTCGGCCCCACCAACAGTGGTAAGACCCACAGGTCCATCGAGGCCATGGCGGCGGTGACCCACGCCATCTACCTGTCACCCCTGCGGCTGATGGCCCTGGAAAACCAGGAGCGCCTGGAATCCCTCGGCGTGCCCTGCTCCCTGGTGACTGGTGAGGAAGAGATCATTCGTCCGGGCGCCACCCACTTCTGCTGCACCGTCGAGGAATTCGCCCGCTTCCGGCGCCAGCAATGGGAGGTGGTGGTGGTCGACGAGGTGCAGATGCTGGCCGATCCGCAACGCGGCTGGGCCTGGGTCGATGCCCTGGTCAGCGCCCATACCAAACGCCTGCTGATGACCGGCCCGGCGCTGATCGAACCCTCGCTGCGCACCCTCTGCGAGCTGTGCGAGGACCGCCTGGAGATCAAGCCCACCAAGCGCCTGTCACCGGTTACCGTGGCGCGCCATGCCACCGCCCTGGAGCGCCTGGAGCCCGGGTCGCTGCTGGTAGCCTTCAGCCGGCGAGTGGTGCTGGAGCTCAAGGGCCTGCTGGAGATGGCCGGTCGCCGGGTCTCGGTGGTCTATGGCGCCCTCTCCCCGGAGGTGCGCCGCGAACAGGCGCGGCGCTTCCGCGAAGGCGAGACCGAGATCATGGTCGCCACCGATGCGGTGGGCATGGGCCTCAACCTACCCGCCCATACCCTGTGCTTCTACACCGACGAGAAATTCGACGGGGTGCAGAATCGCCCGCTGCGGGTGCAGGAGGTCAAGCAGATCGGCGGTCGCGCCGGACGTTTCGGCCATCATGCCGAGGGCGAGATCACCGCGCTGGAACCCCATGTGCTGCGCAACATCAAGCGGCTGTTCCACAGCCCGGACGATCCGGTGGACCTGCATCAGTTCCAGGTGCGACCGAGCCTGGAGCACCTGCGCGCCCTGTCCGACTTCATGGAGGAGCCCAGCCTGCTGCGCACCTGGCTGACCTTCAACCGCAACATCAACTACGGCGATGCCTTCGTCTCGGTGCTACCCGATGAGCTGGCCGAGTGGATCAAGCTGATCGACCTGCCCGGCATCGATTTCCAGCTGCGCTGGATCTTCGCCTGCACGCCGATCCGCGGCGGCCTGGAGGGCCCGGCCAGTGGCCAGGCCCAGCGCTGGCTGCGCATGGTCGCCCGCGGCGAGCCGGTGGATTTGCCGCGCATTCCCATGGGTACCGATCTCGCCGGACTGGAAAGCGCCCTGCACGTGGTGGAGACCTATCTGCACCTGGCGCGCAGTCTGCCCGAGCTGTTTCCCGCGCTGGAACGCGGCCAGGATCATCGCGACCTGCTCAACGACGCCATCACCCGCGAGCTGTCGCGCCGCCGCCGGCCGCGTGGACAGGAGAAAGGCCAGGGCAAGGGTGGCAGGCGCCAGGGACGTGGCGAACGCCGAGGTGGACGCTTCGGGCGCTAGGCCGCCGGCGTCCGCGCCTTGAAGCTCCAGGTAAAGAAGAACTCGGCCACCTGCTCGCCGCTTTCATCGGTGCCGACGCTACGCAACTGGACGGCCTGCGGCTCGCCTGTCTCCCGTGCCCGGGTCAGGGCCGCGGCGATGACCGCGCCCTGGTCGCAGCGAAAAACGATGGTGCCCACCGCCTTCTTGGTGAAACTGGCGCTCATCGCCACCACCAGCATGGCGAAGCGCTGGCCGGAGCGGCGGATATGCAGGTCGGCGAGCAAGCCGGTGGAAAATTCCGCGGCCATGCCTTCCACCGCCCAGAACATGCTCTTGAAGGGATTCTGGTTCAGCCAGCCATGGGTGACCTGCATCTGGCAGCCGGTGGCGTCCAGGTGACGCAGGCGCAAGCCGGCGATCTTGGCGATGGGTATCTTGGTCCAGGCGAAGAGATTGAACAGCAGTCGATTCATGGCAGGCGCATCCGGCAGCCTGGCTGAAGCGCCAGGTGCCCCGCAGCTTAGCGCGTCGCCTCGGGTCGCTCCATGGCGGGCGGGCACGGCCCGGTAGACAGTTCGCGACTCGCTAGTCGCGCGGTCCGGGGCGCCTCGAAACGGCCGAGGCGCCCTGTCCCATCACAGCGGATTGGCGTTGAGCTGCTCGGCATAGCGACGAGTCATGAACACCGCGAACAGCAGGCCAGCCACCGCCAGACTGCCGCCCACCAGGCCGATATAGGGCATGCCGACCTGGGAGCCCACCACGCTACCCAGCAGGGCGCCCCCGCCGATACCGACGTTGTAGATGCCGGAAAACAGCGCCATGGCCACGTCGGTGGCGTCCTTGGCCAGGGCCAGTACCTTGGATTGCAGCGCCAGGCCGAAACTCATGATGGCGACACCCCAGATCACGCTCAGCCCCTCCAGCATGAAGTCCTTCCAGGCGAAGGGCAGCAGCAACAGCAGCGACAAGGCGATACCACCGATGGCGATGATCAGGAAACCATTGGGGAATCTCAGGCTGTAGCGGCTGAACAGCAGCGAGCCAATCACCCCGGAGCCGCCAAACAGCAGCAGCAAGGCGGTGATCTGCATGCCGCCCATCCCCGCCACTTCCACCGCAAAGGGCTCGATGTAGCTGTAGCCGGTGAAGTGGGCGGTTACCACCAGCACCGTGAGCAGGTAGATGCACAGCAGCGCCGGCCGCTTGAACAGCACCGGCAGGCTGGCCAGGGAGCCGGAGTTCTCGCTGGGCAGCAACGGCAGGTTGCGCGCCAGCCACAGCACCGTGCCCACCGCGAGGGCGGCGATGGCGACAAAGGTGTAGCGCCAGCCCAGCAGCTCACCCAACACCCGGCCCAGCGGGATGCCCAGCACCATGGCCAGACAGGTGCCGGTGGCCAGCAGGCCGAGGGCCTGGGTCTGCTTGCCGGCCGGTGCGATGCGCACGGCGAGCGAGGCGGTGATCGACCAGAACACCGCATGGGCGAAGGCAATGCCGATGCGACTGGCCACCAGCACCTCGAAGCTCCAGGCCACGCCGGAGAGGCCATGGCAAAGGATGAACACCGCGAAGACGAACATCAGCAGACGCCGGCGCTCGATGGCGCGGGTGGCGAGCATCATCGGCAGCGACATCAGAGCGACCACCCAGGCATAGATGGTCAGCATCAGCCCGACCTGTGACGGGCGCATGTCGAAGCTGCGACCGATGTCGCTGAGCAGCGCCACCGGCACGAATTCCGTGGTGTTGAAGATGAAGGCGGCCAGGGCCAGGGCGATGACACCGGACCAGCTGGATTTCCGGGCTTCGGCGGTAGCATCCATGGAAGGTCTTCTACTCCAGAGCGAAAGGGTGGACCGTGACTCCCGGTCAGGGAGCCGACGACAGAAACCCACAAGCAAAGGCATTGCCCGCCTGCGACGATGGGGTCGCGAGCGAGAAGTCTGCTGTAGGGAAGATTGGAATTGGATGTAGTAAAAATTCTACGCTGTCGTTTCGGACCACCACAACCGTCCGCAGTTGCGCGCAGGTCAGGCCGTAGCGCCAGGCACCGGCTTCAACTCCCTGAGCGGCGGCGTTTTTACTGCCGTGGCGCCGCACGCAACCGACCTGGCGATGCGACAAAACATCGCGAAACCTTTTCCTGCGACGGGGCTCCCAGCGAGACAGGTCCGGCGATTGACCTTGCCCCAGGGGCAAGCTCTAGCCTCGGCAACGTCAGCCAGTTCAGGAGCCCTCCCCATGCGTATTGCCCTTCCCACCACCCTGCTCGCCCTCACCCTCCTGGCCAGTGGTTTCGCCAGTGCCGCCCAGGACGACCACCAGGCCCACCAGGCCCACCAGGACATGCAGAAGAGCATGGAAGCCATGCATCAGGGCATGGAAGAAGGCCTCAAGGCCAAGGATCCTGACCTGGCCTTCGCCAAGGGCATGCTGGCCCACCACGAGGGCGCCGTCGACATGGCCCGCTACCAGCTCCAGCACGGCAAGGACCCGGAGATGCGCACGCTGGCCGAAAACATCATTCAGGCCCAGCAAACGGAAATCGATCAGCTCAATCGCTGGATCAAGGCCCACGGCAAGTAATGGTGCACCGCGTGCGGGACTGGCACAGTGAAAGGCCAGTCCTGTCGCGGAGACTCCCATGCTGATCGATCACCTGGATCATCTGGTCCTGACCACGGTGGACCTCGCCGCCTGCGAGGATTTCTATACCCGGGTGCTGGGCATGCGCCTGGAGGTATTCGGTACGGGGCGCAAGGCCCTGCGCTATGGCAACCAGAAGATCAATCTGCACGAGCGGGGCCATGAATTCGAACCCAAGGCGCACCTGCCGGTGCCGGGCGCGCTCGACCTCTGCTTTATCGCCCGCCAGCCGCTGGACGCCGTGATCGCCCACCTCCAGCGGGAAGGCTGGCCGATCCTGGAAGGCCCGGTGGCGCGAACCGGCGCGACCGGACCGATCCGCTCGGTCTATGTGCGCGATCCCGATCTCAACCTCATCGAGATCGCCGAATACCAGACCTAGCGCGGCCGGCCGAACACCTGGGTCCAGTAGAGGCTATGGGTGCTGCGCGGATTCAGGGCGTAGGCCGCCCCCATCTCGGTGAACTCCGGATTCATCAGATTGGCGCAGTGCCCCGGGCTGGCCAACCAGCCCTGCATGGCCTGGGTGACCGAGCCGGCGCCGGCGGCGATGTTCTCGCCGATACGGGTCCAGCCATAGCCCTGCTTGGCCACCCGCTCGGCCACGGTGCCGCCGCCGGGCGCCGTGTGGGAGAAGTAGTTGCGGCCGGCCATGTCCTGGCTATGGGCCAGGGCAGCATTGGCCAAGGCCGGATTCCAGCGTAGCGGCGTGGTGGCGGCGAAGCGCCGGGTGCCGCAGGTGCGGGCCTGGGCACGGGCGCGATTGACCTCGGCCAGGACGGCCTTGCCGGCTGTCTGCCAGTCTCCCAATCCGGCGCTCACCACCGGACGCGCCAGCACCAGCTGCCAGCGTGGCCCCTGCTGACTGACACCGATCTGGGCATAGTCGCTGCTGGCGAGCGGCCGGCAATACTGCTGGCGCAGCCCGGCCATGGCCGCCTGGGCCGTGGGCGCGCCCGCCAGCATGATCACCTGCACCGCGGACGCCTGGTAACCCGCGGCGCGCAGATCGCTCTGCAGACGCTCCCGTCCGGTCAGCCGTACGGCGGCCAGGCGATTGTCGGCGGCAAGGGGCGCGGCCGCGCGCATGCCGGCGCAGCCCTGGGGCGCAGCGCGATAGGCGTTGATCAGGCTGACCAGCCGTGCCTCCTCGGGCGTTGCCGCCAGCGCGGCATCGGTCAGCAGGCTCGTGGTCAGCAGCAGGGAAAAGGCAAGAAAGCGAGGCATGCGCGGGCCGATCCGAAAAGAGGGAAGCGCTATTTACCCGCCCTGAACCCGAGGCGCAACCCAAACGGCCCGTCAGCCGAGGAACGGATGGCAGTTTGCTTGCAGGGGTGATTGGAGTAGGCTCGCCCGCTCATTCAACAGGAGTCTCTCCCATGGCCAAAGCCTCTGCCCGCCACATCCTGGTTTCCAGCGAAGACAAGTGCAACGAACTCAAAGCCGCCATCGAAGGGGGCGCCGACTTCGCCCAGGTGGCCAAGGACAACTCCAGCTGCCCCTCCAGCCGTCAGGGCGGCGACCTGGGCACCTTCCGCCCGGGCCAGATGGTCAAGGAATTCGACACCGTGGTGTTCAGCGCGCCGCTGAACCAGGTCCAGGGTCCGGTAAAGACCCAGTTCGGCTATCACCTGGTGGAAGTCACCAGCCGCGAGGACTGATCTCGCCCGCGCTCTCGCCTGTAGCGGGAGCGCCATCCCTGCTTTTCCTGCCTGACCGACTATCCTGCAGAGCTACCGTCTCGCGAGGATAGCCCCATGCCCCTTCCGCTCTCCCGTCACGGCCAGTGCCTGTGTGGCGCGGTCCAGTTCGACTGCCGTATCGCTACCCCCGAGGTCTCGGCCTGCCATTGCCGGACCTGTCGCCGTTGGGGCGGCGGTCCGCTGCTGGCGGTGGAATGCGCCGAGGCGCCCATGATCAGCGGTGGCGACGCCCTGGCCGTCCATGCCTCGTCCGACTGGGCAGAGCGCGGCTTTTGCCGCCACTGTGGCACCCACCTGTTCTATCGTCTCAAGGCCGAGCCACACTACGCCATTCCGGTGGGCCTGCTCGACGGCGAGGACTGGTTGCTGGACAGCGAGATCTTCATCGAGGAACAGCCGGCCTGGTACTGCTTCGCCCATTCGCGCCGCCGGCTGACCGGCGCCGAGGCCTTCGCCGAGCACGACCAGTAGCGCGAGCCTAACGCAACCGCCACCGGTCGGCGTCAACTGCGACCACTGGTCGCCTCGACCAGGGCTCCTTGAAGGCACCCGGCACGGCCCTTAGCGCGCCAAGGCTCGTGCCAGAGCCTCGGCTTCGTCGCCATCTCCGCCCCAGTGCAACCGTACGCCTGCGTCCTGGACGTACACCCCTATCAAGCCACCGCCAAAGGCGCCGATGCCTCTGTGAGCTCCTTTCCCAGTCTGCCCACAAGAGGAACAATCATGGGGTTTCTACAACGCCTAGGCGCCCGCACGAGCAGCAGCGGCGTGTTCAGCCTGACCTGCACCGCACGTGAACTGAGCGACCGCCTTGGCGGCGTCGCCCTCAAGCCCACCTTCATCACCGGCTTCGTCTCGCCGCACCTGGACCTGGACGCCATTGCCCGGCAGCTCGTGGCCCGCTTTCCCGAGGCCTCCATCAGCCTGTGTACCACCTCCGGCGAACTCTGCGGCAGCGAACAACGGCTGTACTGCGCCGCCGATGGCGCCTGGGACCGGCTGGTGCTGCAATTCTTCGACGCCTCGGTCATCGCCTCGGCCGAGGTCGTGCACGTTCCGCTGGACAGCGAGGACATCCGCCGTGGCGGACCGCGGCGCAGCATGAAGGAGCGCCTGGCCCGTCTGACCGAATCGCTCAAGCGCCTGCAGGTACGCACGCCCATCGATCACCGCGATACCCTGGCCTTCGTGCTGTTCGACGGCTTGTCCGCCTCGGAATCCTTTTTCATGGAGGCGCTGTACGAGTCCGGCCGTTTCCCCTGCCTGTTCGTCGGCGGCTCCGCCGGCGGCAAGGGCGATTTTCGCCAGACGCTGTTGCACGACGGTCGCAAGGCCTATGAAAACCACGCCCAGCTGGTCTTTCTGAAAATGGCCAAGAACGCCCGCTTCGGGGTGTTCAAGAGCCAGAATTTCAGCGCCACCCCGCTCAGCCTCAACGTTCTCACCGCGTCCCTGGAAGAGCGCTACATCAGCCAGGTGGTCGACAGCCGTGGCCAGATCAAGAGCATGGTGGCAGCCCTCTGCGAGGCCCTGAGCTGCCGCGCGGACCAGCTGGAGCAGCGCCTGGCGGACTACTCCTTCGCCATCCGCGTCGGCGAGGAGCTGTTCGTCCGCTCCATCGCCCGCATCGACTACGAGCGCGAACGCATCCACCTGTTCTGCGACGTGGCGCCCGGTGAAGAGCTGGTGATGGTCAAGCGCACTTCCCTGGTGGACACCACCCGCCAGGACTTCGCGCGCTTCCTGCAGGGCAAGAGCGGCACCCCGCTGGTGGGGGTGCTCAACGATTGCATCCTGCGCCGCGCCAACAATGGCGCCGAGTTGCCGCGCATGGGCGAGGTGTTCGGCCAGACGCCGGTGGTGGGCTTTTCCACCTTTGGCGAGATCCTCGGCCTGAACCTCAACCAGACCCTCACCGCGGTGTTCTTTTTCCGCACCCCCGAAGGTGCGCCCTTCCGCGACGACTACGTCGACAACTTCGCCGCCCACTATGGCGAATTCAAGGCCTTCTTCCTGCGTCGACAGATCAAGAAGCTGGCAGGCCTGAGCCAGGTGGTGGTTAACCAGATCGACGAATTCAAGCGGCAGAACTTCACCGGCATCGTGGATGCCCAGGGCCTCGACGACTCCATTCAGGCCGTATTCGGCGGCCTCGCCGATCTGGGCCAGGTCCTGCGCCAGGCGCATCAGAGCCGCCAGGAGATCGGCGAACAGTTGCGGCACTACTCCGGCGAGCTGCACAGCAGCATGGACGACCTGACGGGCAACATCCTGCAGCAGGGCGAGGTCACCCGGCAGGCCGACAGCACCGTGCAAAACCTCACCGACCAGGCCGAGGACGTGGTCCGCAGCGCCAACGAGCTGAGCCAGTCGAGCCTGCGCATCCAGTCCATCGTCCAGGTGATCCAGCAGATCGCCGGCCAGACCAACCTGCTGGCGCTCAACGCGGCCATTGAGGCGGCGCGCGCCGGCGAGAGCGGCCGGGGCTTCGCGGTGGTGGCCGACGAGGTGCGCAACCTCGCGGCCATCACCCACAAGAACGCGGCCGAGATCGGAGCCGACATCGACCAGCTGTCCCGCGCCATCAGCGAGGTCGGCGCCCATATCGCCGGCCAGGCCAAGGACGTGGGCTCGCTGCAGGATCTGCTCGCCGCCCTGCGCGAGTCCGGCCGCCTCACCGCCCAGACCTCCCACCGCACCAAGGACATCGCCGACACCCTGACCGGCCTCACCGCCGCCACGGCACCTTGAGCCCGCGGGACTTACCGTTCGTCGGTACTGACCGGTAAGTCCCGCCGCCTTTGCCTGCCTCTGCCTCTCGCCAGAGGCAGATACCGGAACCCCTCGGATCACCTTCCAAGTGACCGCAAGGTCACGGCCAGTGCCGTGGCTTGCGGCCCTGTTTTGCTCAATCCGGCGACCAATGGGTCAGCAATAGACGCCCCAAACCCGCTCCTGGCCGCCTCTACGACTTTTGTAGTGCTTATACGAAAGCACTACAAAACACGGTTGACGACGTGCTCATCTCCTGCAAATCTCTAGCTGCACCGGACGCGAACCCCCTATCCATGCGGGTCGCGCCTGGGCTCCGGGTGACCCTCGGGCCGTCTTGCGTAGTGATGCTCAAGAGGCACTACAAGAGAAGACGACTGAAATGCCGCGCTGCTCGAGGCAGCGTCGCCAGAGGTGACGTCCGGATCCATGCAGGTACGTACGGCGACATGACTCGACAGCTGGGCTGACCTTTCGCCTTCGCGACTGGCATCCGGGTGGCAACCGCCACCCCAATGCCGGACGTTGGGAAAAGACTGGTACCCAAGCCAACCTCATCGAGAAGGATCGACTCATGTCCGCTTACGAGAACGACGTTCAGGCCATCGCCGCCCTCAAGACCACTGCCGGCAAACACTGGAGCGCCATCAATCCAGAATATGCCGCGCGGATGCGTCTGCAGAATCGCTTCAAGACCGGTCTCGACATCGCCCGCCACTGCGCGGCCATCATGCGCCGGGACATGGCCGCCTACGACGCCGACAGCAGTGCCTACACCCAGTCTCTGGGGTGCTGGCACGGCTTCATCGGGCAGCAGAAGCTGATCGCCATCAAGAAGCACCTGGGCAGCACCCAGGGTCGTTACCTCTACCTGTCCGGCTGGATGATCGCCGCGCTGCGCTCGGAATTCGGCCCGCTGCCCGATCAGTCCATGCACGAGAAGACCAGCGTCCCGGCGCTGATCGAAGAGCTCTACACCTTCCTGCGCCAGGCCGACGCCCGCGAGCTGGCCATGCTGTTCCGCGAGCTGGATGCCGCCCGCGGCGCCGACGAAAACGCCAAGGCCGCCGCCATCCAGGCCAAGATCGATAACTACGAGACCCACGTGGTACCGATCATCGCCGACATCGACGCCGGCTTTGGCAACGCAGAGGCTACCTACCTGCTGGCCAAGAAGATGATCGAAGCCGGTGCCTGCTGCATCCAGCTGGAAAACCAGGTCTCCGACGAGAAGCAGTGCGGCCACCAGGATGGCAAGGTCACGGTGCCCCACGAGGACTTCCTGGCCAAGATCAACGCGGTGCGCTACGCCTTCCTCGAACTGGGCGTGGACGAGGGCGTCATCGTCGCCCGCACCGACTCCCTGGGCGCCGGCCTGACCAAGCAGATCGCCGTGAGCAAGCAGCCAGGCGACCTGGGTGACCAGTACAACAGCTTTCTCGACTGCGACGAGGTGGACGCCAGCCAGCTGGGCAACGGCGAGGTGCTGATCAGCCGCGACGGCAAGCTGCTGCGGCCCAAGCGCCTGGCCAGTGGCCTGTTCCAGTTCCGCGCCGGCAGCGGCGTGGACCGGGTGGTGCTGGACTGCATCACCTCGCTGCAGAACGGTGCCGACCTGCTGTGGATCGAGACCGAGAAGCCCCACGTGGGCCAGATCAAGGCCATGGTCGATCGTATCCGCGAGGTCGTGCCCAACGCCAAGCTGGTCTACAACAACAGCCCGTCGTTCAACTGGACGCTGAGCTTCCGCCAGCAGGTGTTCGACGCCCTGCAGGCCGAGGGCAAGGACGTCTCCGCCTACGACCGCGCCAAGCTGATGAGCGTGGACTACGACGACACCGAGCTGGGTCGCCTGGCCGATGCACGTATCCAGAGCTTCCAGCGCGATGCGGCTCGAGAGGCGGGCATCTTCCACCACCTGATCACCCTGCCCACCTACCACACCGCGGCCCTGTCCACCGACAACCTGGCCAAGGGCTACTTCGCCGAGGAGGGCATGCTGGCCTACGTCAAGGGCGTGCAGCGCCAAGAGATCCGCCAGGGCATCGCCTGCGTCAAGCACCAGAACATGGCCGGCTCGGACATGGGCGACGATCACAAGGAATACTTTGCCGGAGAGGCTGCGCTCAAGGCGGCGGGCAAGGACAACACCATGAACCAGTTCCATTGATCACGGCCACTGTGGAGGACACGCTCATGAACCTGAACGACAACCCCAGCCTGGACGATCTCAAGCAACTCTTCGCCGGGCTCAAGGACAAGAACCACAACCACATCCTCTGGGTCTGCGAGAGCGGCGCGGTGCATGTCGACCGCCTGCCCGGCGGCGAGACGCCCGACCAGTTCGAGCAGCGCCATCCCAGCCTGCGCATCCGCTTCAAGACCTACAACCGGGGCGGCGGCTACGTCGGCAAGTCGGCGGCAGCGGACGAGCACTTCATCAGGAGCGTCCACGCTGCCCTGCAGGAACACTGGCGCCTGGCCGGTCGGCAGCAACGCCCGGCCTATGTGGACCGTTACTACTAAAAGAAAAGGGCGCGACGGGTAGTTGACCACCCGCCACGCCCTGCCCCACCCATGAGGCGACTCGCCTGATCCTGCATGGCCCTGCAGGCTCGGTCGAGTCGCCTCCTTTATTTAAAGAACGAACAGATCCACGAAGCGATGCACCGGAGTCGCTTCCAGCCCTGCCTGGTCCTTGCACAGGTCGAAGATCTGGGCGCAGCGACCGGCCGGGAAGCGCGTCGCCAGGTTGTTCTGGAATTTGCGCTCCAGCAGCGGAATGCCCTCTTCACGACGACGGCGATGACCTACCGGGTACTCGATGGCGATCTTCTCGGTGCTGCTGCCATCGGTGAAGAACACCTGCAGGGCGTTGGCGATGGAACGCTTGTCGGCTTCCAGGTATTCGCGGCTGTAGCGCTCGTCCTCGACGATCTCCATCTTCTCGCGCAACTGGTCGATGCGCGGATGGGCCTGGTGGAAGGCATCCTCGTAGTGTTCGGCGACCAGATCGCCAAACAGCAGCGGCACGGCGATCATGTACTGCAGGCAGTGGTCACGGTCGGCGGCGTTGGCCATGGGGCCCTGCTTGGAGATGATGCGGATGGCCGATTCGTGGGTGGTCACCACGATCTTCTCGATCTGGTCCACCCGGTCGCAGACCTGGGGATGCAGGATCACCGCGGCCTCGGCGGCGGTCTGGGCGTGGAATTCCGCCGGGAAGCTGATCTTGAACAGCACGTGCTCCATCACGTAGCTGCCGAAGCCCTGGGGGAAGCGGAACTGGCGCTGGTCGACGGGCTTGGTGGCCAAGTCCTTGTTGGTGTGGCTGAACAGCACGTCGTAGAAGCCCCACTGGGGCGCGCTGAGTACGCCAGGGATGCCCATCTCGCCACGCAGGGCGATGTCGGCCAGGCGCACGCCGCGGCTGGAGGCGTCGCCAGCGGCCCAGGACTTGCGGCTGCCGGCATTGGGTGCATGGCGATAGGTGCGCAGCGCCTGGCCATCGACGAACGCATGGGACAGGGCTGACAGCAGTTGCTCGCGGTTGGCGCCCATCAGCTTGGCGCTGACCGCGGTGGACGCCAGCTTGACCAGGAAGACGTGGTCCAGGCCGACGCGGTTGAAAGAGTTCTCCAGGGCGAACACCCCCTGGATCTCGTGGGCCATGATCATGGCCTCCAGCACCTGGCGCATGGTCAGGGGTGCTTCGCCCTGGGCGACGCGGCGCTGGGAGAGGTGGTCGGCCACCGCTAGGATGGCGCCGAGGTTATCGGAAGGGTGGCCCCATTCGGCCGCCAGCCAGGTGTCGTTGTAGTCCAGCCAGCGAATGATGCAGCCGATGTCCCAGGCCGCCTTGACCGGATCCAGGCGATAGCTGGTGCCGGGCACCCGCGCGCCCTGGGGTACCACGGTGCCTTCCACCTGGGGGCCGAGCAGCTTGGTGCACTCGGGGAAGCGCAGGGACAGCAGGCCGCAGCCGAGGGTGTCCATCAGGCAGTTGCGGGCGGTGTCCAGGGCTTCCCGGGATTCCACCTGGTAGTTCAGCACGTAGTCGGCCAGGTCCTGGATGACCTGGTCGTAGTCGGGCCGGTTGTTAAGATCGACGTTGGCGCTCATGGGTTTTGGTTCCTTATCGCGGCCTTGGGCCGCTCCTACAAGTTCGGTCATGGATCGCTCCCGTAGGAGCGGCCCATGGCCGCGATCAAACGATCAACGGTTAGCAATCGGCGTGAAGGGTCGCTGCTCGACACCGATGTAATCGGCGCTGGGGCGGATGATGCGGTTGTCGGCGCGCTGCTCGAAGACGTGGGCACACCAGCCAGCCGTGCGCGAGCAGACGAAGATCGGGGTGAACAGCGGCGTCGGGATGCCGAGGAAGTGGTAGGCCGAGGCGTGATAGAAGTCGGCGTTGGGAAACAGCCCCTTCTCTTCCTTCATGGTGCGATCGATGGCTTCCGAGACGGGGAACAACACACTGTCGCCCACTTCCGCCGCCAGCTGCCGGGCATAGTCCTTGATCACCTCGTTGCGCGGATCGCTGTCGCGGTAGATGGCGTGGCCGAAGCCCATCACCTTTTCCTTGCGTTCGAGCATCTGCTTGAGGCCAGTGACCGCTTCCTCGGGCGAGGCGAAGCGCTCGATCAGCGCCATGGCCGCCTCGTTGGCCCCACCGTGCAGCGGCCCGCGCAGGGAGCCGATGGCACCGGTGACGCAGGAATAGAGGTCGGACAGCGTCGAGGCGCAGACCCGGGCGGTAAAGGTGGAAGCGTTGAATTCGTGCTCGGCATAGAGAATCAGCGAGACGTTCATGACCCGCGCGTGCAACTCGCTGGGCGCCTTGCCATGCAGCAGGGTGAGGAAGTGGCTGGCGATATCCGGGGCGTCACTGCTGCAGTCGATGCGGGTGCCGCTCTGGCTGAAGTGATGCCAGTAGAGCAGGATCGCCGGGAAGGCGCCGAGCAGGCGATCGGCGACCTGCTGCTGGTCGGCGAAGCTGTGCTCCGGCTCCAGGGTGCCCAGCAAGGATGCGCCGGTGCGCATCACGTCCATGGGGTGGGCACTGGCGGGAATGCGCTCCAAGCCTTCCTTGAGTGGCTGCGGCAGGTCGCGCAGGGTAGCCAGGCGCTGGCGATAGGCGTCCAGTTGCGCCTGGGTGGGCAGCTCGCCATAGAGCAACAGGTGGGCCACCTCCTCGAAGTCGGCCCCGGCGGCCAGTTCGCGGATGTCGTAGCCCCGGTAGGTGAGCCCGGCGCCGGTCTTGCCGACGGTGCATAGCGCGGTGCGGCCGGCGACCTGGCCACGCAGGCCGGCACCGCCAAGGGTTTTGCTGTCTGCCATCGTCTCGCTCCTCTTGGAGTTGTTGTGCGAAAAAGCGGGCGTTCAGGGTGGAGCGTCAGGATTTGCCTTGCTGGAACAGGCGATCCAGCTGGTCCTCATATCGGTGATAGTCGATGCGGTCGTAGAGTTCGGCGCGGGTCTGCATGGTGTCGACCACCGCCTGCTGGCTGCCGTCGCGACGGATCGTGGTGTAGACGTTTTCGGCGGCGCGGTTGGCGGCACGAAAGGCCGACAGCGGATAGAGCACCAGGCCGACGTCGGCGCCGGCCAGCTCCTCGGTGGTGAACAGCGGCGTGGCGCCGAACTCGGTGATGTTGGCCAGGATCGGCACCCCTACCGCCTGGGCGAACTGGCGGTACATGGGCAGTTCGGTCATGGCTTCGGGAAAGATCATGTCGGCGCCGGCCTCGACACAGGCGCAGGCGCGGTCGATGGCAGCCTGCAGGCCTTCCACGGCCAGGGCATCGGTGCGCGCCATGATGACGAAGTCCGCGTCGGTGCGGGCATCCACCGCCGCCTTGATGCGATCGACCATCTCCTGCTGGCTGACGATCTCCTTGCCCGGTCGATGCCCGCAGCGCTTGGCGCCGACTTGATCCTCGATGTGCATGGCCGCCGCGCCCGCCTTGATCAGGGCGCGGGTGGTACGGGCCACGTTGAAGGCCGAGGCGCCGAAGCCGGTGTCGACATCCACCAGCAACGGCAGATCGCAGACATCGGTGATGCGACGGACGTCGATGAGCACATCTTCCAGACCGCTGATGCCCAGGTCCGGCAACCCCAGGGAGCCGGCTGCGACACCGCCGCCGGACAGGTAGATGGCCTGGAAGCCGGCGCGCTTGGCCAGCAGCGCATGATTGGCATTGAGGGTGCCGACCACCTGCAGCGGGCGTTCGGCGGCGACGGCGGCGCGGAATTTCTGGCCGGGGCTGACAGCGGGCATGGCGTTACCTCGTGGAGTCGGTGACTAGGGGATGGTGCTGCAGATTGCGCTTGGAGGCGGCGATGTGGCGGCGCATCAGCAGCTCGGCCAGTTCGCCATCGCCCTCGGCCAGGGCATCGAGGATGCGATGGTGCTCGGCGAAGGCCTGGCGCGGACGATTTGGGGTGGCGGAGACCTTGAGCCGGTACATGCGCACCAGGTGATAGAGCTCGCCGCACAGCAGCCGCACCAGCATGCCGTTGCCGCTGGCCTGAATGATGCGGTAATGGAAGTCGTGGTCGCCTTCCTGCAGGTAGTAGCCAGTGCCGGCCTGGAATGCCGGGTCGCGCTCGTGGGTATCCAGCAGCTGGCGCAGTTCGTCGATGCCCTGCGGCGTGAGGCGTGCGGCCGCCAGGCGACAGGCCATGCCTTCGAGGGATTCGCGGATCTCGTAGAGTTCGACCAGCTCGGCCAGGCTCAGGGCGACGACCCGGGCACCGGCATGGGGTACCCGCACCACCAGGCGCTGGCCCTCCAAACGGTGGATGGCCTCCCGCAGCGGGCCCCGGCTGATGCCATAGGTGCGCGCCAGCTCCGGCTCGGAAATCTTGCTGCCCGGCGCCACATCGCCGCGGACGATGGCCTCGCGGATCCGGCGGAACACCTGCTCGGAGAGGGTCCCGCTGTCGGTCTCGGGCACTTCGACCTGGAAGGGGCTATCGATCATTGTCGACACCTTTTGTGTTTATGGGCTGAATAACTACGCCTGAACGCCTCATCAGTCAACATTTGTCGACAATCCAGCTGTGACAGCCTGTATCTCGCCCAGCCCTGCAACGGTTCGCTACACTAGCGCGCCGCCCACCCCAGCCGACCGCGCCATGCCTCTCTGCCAGTTGCATCCCCTGCCCTACCACGCCGATCCCACGGTGCGTTTCGCCCTGCTGCACGGCGAGCCAGATGCGGTATTACTCGACTCGGGGCGGCCGGTGGCCGAGCGGGGCCGCTACGACCTGATGGCGGCCTGGCCACTCCAGGTGCTGCAACCCGACTCCGGCGAGACGGGGCGTGCCTTTTTCACCCGGACGCGCGCCGCCCTGGCCAGCCTGGGCCACGCGGACCTGCCGGAGGGTGCCGAATTGCCCTTCGCCGGCGGTCTGCTGGGTTTTCTCGGCTATGACTTCGGTCGCCGCCTGGAGCGCCTACCGGACGGCGCCCGCGCTGACCTGCAGCTGCCCGATGCCCGCCTGGGCCTCTATGCCTGGGCGCTGATCAGCGATCATCAGGCGCGGACCAGCCAACTGGTCTTTCATCCCAGGCTGGACGAGACGGAAAGGCACCGCCTGATCGCGCTGTTCGCTGCCGATGCACGCCCCGAAGCCGACGGCTTCCACCTGACCGCGCCCTTCGCTGCCGACATCGACCGCGCCACCTATCGCCAGCGCATCGAGGCCATCCAGGCCTATATCGCCGCCGGCGACTGCTACCAGGTCAACTTCGCCCAGCGCTTCCGCGCGCCCTTCCAAGGTTCGCCCTGGCGCGCCTACCGGGCCCTGCGTGCGGCCTGCCCGACGCCTTTCTCCGGCTATCTGGCACTGGAACGCGGCGCCCTGCTCAGCCATTCGCCGGAGCGTTTCCTGCAGGTGAGCCGTGGCCAGGTGGAAACCCGCCCGATCAAGGGCACCCGGCCACGCCAGGCAGATGCTGAGGCTGACGCCGCCGAAGCCCGCGCCCTGCTGGCCAGCCCCAAGGACCGCGCCGAAAATCTGATGATCGTCGACCTGCTGCGCAACGACCTCGGCCGCAGCTGCCGGACCGGCTCGGTGCGGGTGCCCGAGCTGTTCGCCCTGGAGAGTTATCCCAACGTCCACCACCTGGTCAGCGCCGTCACCGGTGAACTGGCCGAGGAGCTGGACGCCCTGGACCTGCTGGCCGGCAGTTTCCCTGGTGGCTCCATCACCGGGGCGCCCAAGATCCGCGCCATGCAGATCATCGACGAGCTGGAAGAGACCCGCCGCGGCCCCTACTGCGGCTCGCTGCTCTATCTGGACGTACGCGGTGAGAGCGACAGCTCCATCCTGATCCGCAGCCTGCTGGCCGAAGATGGGGTACTCAGCTGCTGGGGCGGCGGCGGCATCGTCATGGACTCCCACTGGGAAGACGAATACGCCGAATCCCTGGCCAAGGTGCGGGTGCTGCTGGAGACGCTGGAAGCCCACAGCTGATCCGGCTT
Source organism: Pseudomonas sp. Marseille-Q7302 (assembly GCF_965111925.1). Taxonomy (NCBI): domain Bacteria; kingdom Pseudomonadati; phylum Pseudomonadota; class Gammaproteobacteria; order Pseudomonadales; family Pseudomonadaceae; genus Pseudomonas; species Pseudomonas sp. Marseille-Q7302. The sequence goes on from NZ_CBCOPK010000001.1 coordinate 3,449,795, forward strand.
TGCTACCATAAGGTCATCCTCTCGCCGGCTGGAGCCCGCCATGTCTCTCGATCTCGCCCGCATCAACGCCGACCTTGGCCGCGATCCCGAAAAGCTCGTCGCCTGGGCCCTGGGGCTGGGTAAAAGCGCCATCGTCACCACCAACTTCCGCCCTTTCGAGGCGGTGATCCTGCACCTGGTCAGCCAGGTCAAGCCGGACATCCCGGTGGTCTGGATGGACAGCGGCTACAACACCCCCGCGACCTACCGTTGCGCCGACGAGATCGTGCGCAAGCTCGATCTCAACCTGGTGACCTACCTGCCCAGGCGCTCGCGTGCCCACCGCGAGGCCATCGACGGCTCGGTGCCGGGGCTGGACGATCCGCGCCACGCCGCCTTCACCGAAGAGGTCAAGCTGGAACCCTTCGCCCGCGCCCTGCGCGAGACGGCGCCCGAGGTCTGGTTCACCGCCCTGCGCGCCACCGACACCGCGGTGCGTGCCCAGATGGATCCGGTCAGCGTGAATCCGGACGGCCTGATCAAGGTCGCGCCCCTGCTGCACTGGACTTCCAAGGACCTCTACCAGTACCTGACCGCCCACGACCTGCCCAACGAATTCGACTATTTCGACCCCACCAAGGGTGACGAAAACCGCGAGTGCGGCCTGCACCTCGCCCACTGAGTCGACACCTCCCGCGCGCTCGGTTCCGGGCGCGCGCCCTGCTCCTGCTGAAACATCGCCCATGACCGCTTCCCGCCCTATCCACTCCCGCAAGGGCGTCTTTGCCGTGGTGCTTGGCAACGCCGTGGAGTTTTTCGACTTCGGCGTCTACGCCACCTTCGCCGTGCTCATCGGCCAGGTGTTCTTTCCCTCGCAGAACGCCTTCGCCAGCCTGATGGCCAGCGTCATCACCTTTGGTGTCGGCTTTATCGCCCGGCCCTTGGGCGCCATCCTCATCGGCGCCTGGGCCGACCGCGTCGGGCGCAAGCCGGCGATGTTGCTGACCATGGTGCTCATGGCCCTGGGCACTGGTGGCATCGCCGTGCTGCCCAGCTACGAGCAGATCGGCATCGCCGCGCCCATCCTGCTAGTGCTGACGCGCCTGTTGCAGGGCCTGGCCTGGGGCGGCGAAGCCGGGCCCGCCACCACCTATATCCTGGAAGCGGCGCCCCTGCACAAGCGCGGTACCTACGCCTGCTGGCAGGTAGTGGCCCAGGGGCTGGCAGCGGTGGCGGCCGGGTTGATCGGCTACGCCCTGACCCTCTGGCTGACGCCGGAACAACTGCTGGCCTGGGGCTGGCGTCTGCCCTTCCTGCTGGGTCTGGCGATCCTGCCCATCGGCCTCTATATCCGGCGCGGCCTGGTGGATACCCATGTGGGGGAGACACGAGGTACCGGGGCGGTCCTGGGCGAGGTGCTGGCCACCCAACGGCGGCCGCTGCTGCTGGGGCTGCTTATCCTTTCCGGCAGCACCATCACCCAGTATTTCCTCAACTACATGACCACATTCGCCCTGGTGGAGCTCAAGCTGCCCACCGGCATCGCCATGCTCGCCACCCTGGTGATGGGCGCGGCCATGGCGGTCTGCTCGATCCTGGGCGGCGTCCTCAGTGATCGCTACGGCCGGCGTATCGTGCTGATCCTGCCGCGCCTGCTGTTGCTGGTGCTGCTCTACCCGGCACTGCAACTCATCACCCAGGCGCCCGGTGCAAGTACCTTCCTCGTCACCCTGGCGGTCCTTTCCGGTCTGCACGGGATGAGCGGTGCGGCCCTGATCGTGCTGCTGGTGGAGAGCTTTCCGCAGCGCGTCAGAGCCACCGGTTTTTCACTAGTCTATGCAGTGGGGGTGGCGGCCTTTGGCGGCACCGCCCAGATCGTGGTGACCTGGTTGATCGGTGCCACGGGCGATCGCATGGCGCCGGCCGTCTACCTGCTGGCGGCCAATCTGATCTGTCTCGGCGCCGCCTGGTTCGCCGCCGAGACCTGTCCAGGGCGTCAGCCGGCGGAGCGCTCCCCGGCATAATCCGCTTCGCGACGGTTCTTGCGCTCCAGGCGGTTGTAGACCACCCCGGTCAGCAGCAGGCCGAACAGCAGTACCGCGGCCAGTAGATAGAGCCCCGAAGCCAGGGTGCCGGTCGCCGCCTTGAGCGCGCCGATGCCATAGGGACCCAGATAGCCGCCGAGGTTACCCACCGAGTTGATCAGGGCAATGCCGGCTGCAGCGCTGGCCCCGGCGAAGAAGCGTCCGGGCAGGGTCCAGAACAGCGCGGTGAGGGAAAACAGACAGAAGGCCACCACCGACAGCGCCGCCAGTTGCAGCACGGCAGTACCGAACCAGGCGCTGCCAGCCATGGCCAGGGCGCCCACGGCATAGAGCACCGCCAGGTGACCGTAGCGATCCCCGAGGCGATCCGAACTGCGCGGCACGATGAGCAGGCCGAGGATGCCGAAGGCATAGGGAATGGCGGAGATGAAGCCGGTGGTGAGATCGCTGCCACCGAACTGGTGGATCAAGGTCGGCAGCCACAACCCGAGACCATAGATGCTCAGGGTCACCGGCAGGTAGTAGAGGGCCAGCAGCAGTACCCGACGATCCTTGAGCGCATGCAGCGGATTGCCATGGCGGGTCTGATCGAAGAGGTGCAGGTCCTTTTCCAGCTCCGTGGCCAACCAGCGCTTTTCGTCGGCATCCAGCCAGGCGACCTGGGCGGGCCCATCCGGCAGCCGGGTCAGGGTCGGCCAGGCCAGCAACACCGCCGGCGCACCGATGCACAGGAACAGCCACTGCCAGCCGTGCAGGCCGAGGGCGCCATCCAGTTGCAGCAGCATGCCTGACAGAGGCCCCGTCACCAGCATCGCGATGGGCTGGGAGAGGATGAACAGACCCATGATCTTGCCGCGGTGACGCACCGGGAACCACTGGGTGAGGTAGTAGAGCACCCCGGGAAAGAAGCCGGCCTCGGCCACCCCGAGCAGGAAGCGCATGGCATAGAAGCTGTTCGGCCCCTGGACGAAGGCCATGCCCATGGTGATGGCACCCCAGGTCACCAGGATCCGGGCGAACCAGCGGCGCGCCCCGAAGCGCTCCAGCAACAGGTTGCTGGGCACCTCGAAGAGGAAGTAACCGATGAAGAACAGCCCCGCACCGAGGCCATAGGCGGCATCGCCGATGCCCACGTCGGCTCCCATGTGCAGCTTGGCAAAGCCCACGGCAGAGCGGTCGATGTAGGCGACGAGATAGAGCAATACGAGAAAGGGGACCAGCTTGCGCGTGATCCGGCGGATGAGGGCGGATTCAGAGTGCATGGCGTTCTCCGACTTGTTGTTGTTGTGCGGTTCGAGCGCAGATCAGCTGAAAGTCTAACGTAATATCATTGAAGGGTTAAATAGCCAAAAACGGCCATTAGTCGCCCTTCAAAGACATTTTGGTACTATTAAAATAAAGTTACGAAGTAGGAAATCTTACCACTTGCTTTCCGCTGATCCCTGTTCCAGAGCCGTCGAGCCCGTGGCTAAGTCGGTTATCGCGCTGACAGTGTTATAGTGATGGCACGACGACTCGGATGCCTTTCGATGAATTACAAGACACCGCTGCCGCGCAAAAGCAGACATGCACGCATCGTCCACGAACTCGGAACCCAGATCGTGTCTGGCCACTTTTTGCCAGAACAACGCCTGCCGCCCGAGTCGCAACTGTGCGAAGACTATGAGGTGAGCCGACCCGTCCTGCGGGAGGCCACGCGAGTGCTGGTAGCCAAGGGCCTGGTGCGGTCCAAACCCAAGGTCGGGACCGTAGTGAAGCCACGCAACGAGTGGCATCTGCTGGATCCCGATGTCCTGCATTGGCTGCTGGAAAGCGATTCGCGACACAACTTCTATGAGACGCTGGTCAAGGTACGCAACATCATCGAGCCGGAAGTAGCGGCTCTGGCTGCTGCCAACGCCCAGCCCGAAGACGTGACGGCCATTGCCGACGCCTATGAGCGGATGGAGAAGGCAGACGATATCGGTGGCATGGCAGAGCCGGACATGGCCTTCCACCTGGCCATCGCCAATGCGACTCACAACGAACTGCTGATCCACCTTTACAGCATCATGCTGATACCGGTGCGCGACTATCTGGAGCGCTCCTCGGCGCTCTTCGCCGGCGAGGGCCTGGCCTTGCTGGTCTCCCGCCATAAGGCGATCCTGACCGCGATCCAGCACCGCGATCCGCTCAGTGCCCGGCACGCCTCCATCGCCCAGCTGGCTGGTGTCGATGACCTGGTGGCCGAAGCCTTCCGGACGGAACCCTTGTCTGCCAAGGAAGTTTCGTATGATCATTAAGGGCAATAACCCACTCGCGGTATGCCCTCATGTCCAGCAGCTACCACGCTTCCACCGTCGAACAGCTCGGCCAGCGTCTGGCGGCCGGGCAATTCCCACCCGGTAGCTCGCTCAAGGTAGAGGCGGACCTCTGCCAGGAACTCGGCGTCAGCCGTACCATCCTGCGCGAGGCGATCAAGACCCTGGCGGCCAAGGGCATGCTGGAAGTCGGCCCCAAGGTCGGTACCCGAGTCCTGCCGCTCAGCCGCTGGAATCTGTTCGACACCCAGGTAGTGGGCTGGCTGGCAACGGGCGGCCTGCCCGCGCATTTCGTAAAGGACCTGCTGGACCTGCGCCACGCCATCGAGCCGGCCGCGGTACGCTGGGCGTGCGAAAGAGCCACCCCGGATCAGGTCCAAGCGATCCAGGTCGCGTACCAACATCTGGAAGCCTCCCTCGACGGCGGAGACTACAACACCGCCGACCAGCGTTTCCACGAATGCGTGCTGGCGGCCAGCCACAATCAGTTCATCGAGCAGATGGTGCCCGCCCTGGGCGCCCTGCTGGCAGCCTCCTTCACCCTGTCGTCGGCCGACCCTGACGAGCTGCGACGCACCCTCCCCCTGCACAAGACCCTCGCCGACGGCATCGCCTCGCGCGATGCCGCGCGCGCCGTCTGGGCCTGCATGATGCTGATCGACAGCGCCGCGGTGACCCTGGCGCGCTATACCGATTGACGGCGCGCCAGCGCAACCTGCGCGTCTCCACGGGTTCCTATGCCTGGATTTCCCGTCCTGCCACAACAAGAGAGGTGAACGATGGATTGGCAGCCGCTGCTTCCCCAGCGCTTCAAGCTGGCCGAGGGCCCCTTCTGGGACCAGCAGACCCAGGCGCTCTACTGGGTAGACATCGCCGGCTTCAAGGCCTGCCGCCTGCACGGCGAGCGCTACCAGGAATGGCAACTGGATCGTCCCTGCTCCGCCTTCGTGCCCACGGCTCGCGGCGATGCCCTGGTCACGCTGCCGGATGGCGTCTTCCGCCTGGACCTGGATTCCCCGGAAAGCCGTCCCGCCCTGGAACTCTTCTGCGTGGCCGATCCCGATCCCGGCAATCGTGGCAACGAAGCACGCTGCGATGCCCAGGGCCGTCTCTGGCTCGGCACCATGCAGAACAATCTCGATGCCGAGGGCGGTGACGTGCCCATCGACAGGCATTCGGGCGGCCTGTTCCGCATCGACCCCGACGGTAGCGTGAGCCGCCATGCCAGCGACCTCGGCATCGCCAATACCCTGGTCTGGAGCGCAGCGGACAATCACGTCATCAGCGCCGACACCCTGAAGGACACCCTCTATCGCTATCCGCTGGATGCCAGCGGCAACCTGGGCGAACCCACCGTCTGGGCCGGTCCTCACGAGCGCGGCTCACCGGATGGCTCGGCCATCGACAGCGAAGGCTGTGTGTGGAACGCGCGCTGGGACGGCAACTGCCTGCTGCGCTTCTCGCCCGAGGGCGAGGTGCTGGAGATCGTCGAGCTGCCGGTCCAGCGCCCCACCAGTTGCGTCTTCGGCGGACCGGATCTGCGCACCCTGTACGTCACCAGCGCCGCGGCCGATGGTGCTCTCGACGGCGCCCTGCTGCGGGCGACCGCTCCGGTGGCTGGCATGCCCTGCCACAGGTTCGCCGGCTGATTCATCCTACCGGCCCCGAGGCCCGCCAGAGGCACCTCGTGCCCTCTGGCCCTTTGTAACAGCCTGGTGACAGAGGTGACGAAAAATCTCGTCACCTTTTTCTTGCACCGGCATCCATCCAATCATAATATCAATACAGAGCGGCGTCGTCTGACCTCCAAGACGACAGGCCGCCGCCTCGCATTGCCTGGCCACACCAATAAAAACAAGGAGTTCCAGCTATGTTCCGTGTTCCGGGAGTTCGTTCTCTGCTGCGTGCCGCCCTCGCCGCTGGCGCTGTCAGTCTGTCCCTTTCCGCCTTCGCCGCCGATCCGGTCAAGATCGGCTTCCTGGTCAAGCAGCCCGAAGAACCCTGGTTCCAGACCGAATGGGCTTTCGCTGAAAAAGCCGCCAAGGACAAGGGCTTCACCCTGCTCAAGATCGCCGTACCGGATGGCGAGAAGACCCTCGCCGCCATCGACAGCCTGGCCGCCAACGGCGCCAAGGGCTTCGTGATCTGCCCGCCCGACGTGGCCCTCGGCCCGGCCATCGTGGCCAAGGCCAAGCTCAACGACCTCAAGGTGATGGCCGTGGACGACCGTTTCGTCGACGCCAAGGGCAAGTTCATGGAAGACGTGCCCTACCTGGGCATGGCCGCCTTCGAGGTCGGTCAGCAGCAGGGCGCGGCCATGGCGGCCGAAGCCGAGAAACGTGGCTGGAAGTGGGATGACACCTATGCGGTGATCAACACCTACAACGAGCTGGATACCGGCAAGAAGCGCACCGACGGTTCGGTGGAAGCCCTGAAGAAGGCCGGCCTGCCTACCGACCACATCATCTTCGCCCCGCAGAAGACCTTGGACGTGCCCGGCAGCATGGACTCCACCACTTCGGCCCTGGTCAAGCTGCCCTCGAACGCCAAGCACCTGATCATCGGTGGCATGAACGACAACACCGTGCTGGGCGGCGTCCGCGCCACCGAAAGCGCCGGCTTCAAGGCCGAGCAGGTGATCGGCATCGGCATCAACGGCACCGACGCCATCGGCGAACTGAAGAAAGCCAACAGTGGCTTCTTCGGCTCCATGCTGCCCAGCCCCCACGAAGAGGGCTACCAGACCGCCAGCATGATGTACGAGTGGGTGACTACCGGTAAGGAGCCGCCCAAGTACACCGCGATGGACAAGGTCACCCTCATCACCCGCGCCAATTTCCAGCAAGAGCTGGAAAAGATCGGCCTCTGGAAGTGATGACCCCGGCGGCGCCGGTCCTGGCGCCGCCCTCCTCTTTCGTCTGACAGGAGTGCTTCATGGCAGCCCTGGAACACACTACCGCCCAGAGCGCCGACAGCCTCGGTTTCGTCGGCATCGGCAAGACCTTTCCTGGCGTCAAGGCGCTCGCCGACATCTCCTTCAACGTACGTCCCGGTTCGGTGCATGCCCTCATGGGCGAGAACGGCGCGGGCAAGTCGACCCTGCTGAAGATCCTCAGCGGCTACCACGCTCCCACCACCGGTCACCTCAACGTCGACGGCCAGGAGCTGGTGTTCAAGAGCACCGCCGAAGCCATCCGCGCCGGCGTCGCGGTGATCCAGCAGGAACTGCAGCTGGTGCCGGAGATGACCGTCGCCGAAAACCTCTTTCTCGGGCACCTGCCGGCACGCTACGGCATCGTCAATCGCGGCCACCTGCGCCATCAGGCGCTGGACCTGCTCAAGGGCCTGGCCGAAGAGATCGATCCCAACACCAAGGTCGGGCGCCTGTCGCTCGGTCAGCGCCAGCTGGTGGAGATCGCCAAGGCACTCTCCCGTGGCGCTCGCGTCATCGCCTTCGACGAGCCCACCAGCTCCCTGTCCGCCCGCGAAACCGACCGCCTGATGACCATCATCGCCCGCCTGCGCGACGAAGGCCGGGTGGTGCTCTATGTCTCCCATCGCATGGAAGAGGTCTTCCGCATCTGCGACGCGGTAACGGTGTTCAAGGACGGCCGCCACGTGCGCACCGTCGAACGCCTGGCCGACATCACTCCCGACCAGCTCATCACCCTGATGGTCGGCCGTGATCTCGCCGACATCTACGACTACCGGCCGCGCGAGATCGGTGGCGGCTGCCTCAAGGTCGAGGGCCTGCTCGGCCAGGGCCTGCAGCAGCCGGTGGGCTTCGAGGTCTGCCAGGGCGAGATTCTTGGCCTGTTCGGCCTGGTCGGCGCTGGGCGCACCGAGCTCTTGCGCCTGCTGGCCGGTCTGGAAAAGCACAAGGCCGGCAGCCTGAGCCTCAAGGGTGCGCCGGTCAATCTGAGATCCCCGCGCGACGCTATCGCCGCTGGCATCCTGCTCTGCCCGGAAGATCGCAAGAAGGAAGGCATCGTACCCCTGGCCAGCGTGGCCGAGAACATCAACATCAGCGCCCGCGCTCACCACGCCAGCCTCGGCTGCCTGATCCAGGGCCGCTGGGAAAAGGCCAACGCGGAAAAGCAGATTCGCGCCCTCAACGTGAAGACCCCGCACGCCGGACAGAGGATCAAGAATCTCTCCGGTGGCAACCAGCAGAAGGCCATCCTCGGACGCTGGCTGTCGATGCCCATGCAGGTGCTGCTGCTCGATGAGCCCACCCGTGGCATCGACGTGGGTGCCAAGTCGGAGATCTACGCCATCATCCACGACCTCGCCGCGCGCGGCATCGCCGTGGTGGTGGTCTCGAGCGACCTGATGGAAGTCATGGGCGTGGCCGACCGCATCCTGGTGATGAGCGAAGGCGCCATCACCGGCGAGGTGGCGCGCGCCGATTTCAACGACGAGCGGCTGCTGCAGCTCGCCCTGCCCCGTACCCGCGCCTGAGGGCGCGCCTTGCTGGTCGAGATAACAATAAAGAGGTCCTATCCATGTCCGCCCAACCCCACAGCCTGACCCCGCCGCGCCGCGGCTTCGACATGCGTCGCTTCCTCGACGACTGGGCCATGATGCTGGCCGCGCTGGTCATCTTCGCCCTCTGCGCGCTGTTCGTGCAGAACTTCCTCTCGCCGCTGAACATGCGCGGCCTGGGCCTGGCGATCTCCACCGTGGGCATCGCCGCCTGCACCATGCTGTTCTGCCTGGCCTCTGGCCACTTCGACCTCTCGGTAGGCTCGGTAATCGCCTGCGCCGGCGTGGTCGCGGCTGTGGTGATGCGCGACTTCGACAGCGTCTTCCTCGGCGTCGCCGCCGCCCTGGCCATGGGCCTGGTGGTGGGCCTGATCAACGGACTGGTGATCGCCAAGCTCAAGATCAACGCCCTGATCACGACCTTGGCGACCATGCAGATCGTGCGCGGCCTGGGCTACATCTTTTCCGATGGCAAGGCCGTCGGCGTCTCCCAGGAGCAGTTCTTCGTGTTCGGTAACGGCCAGCTGTTCGGGCTGCCGGTCCCCATCGTCATCACCCTGCTGTGCATCCTGTTCTTTGGCTGGCTGCTCAACTACACCACCTTCGGCCGCAACACCATGGCCATCGGCGGCAACGAGGAAGCCGCGCTGTTGGCCGGTGTTCACGTCGACCGCACCAAGATCATCATCTTCGCCATGCACGGGGTGATCGGTGCCCTGGCCGGCGTGGTCCTGGCCTCGCGCATGACCTCCGGCCAGCCGATGATCGGCCAGGGCTTCGAACTCACGGTGATCTCCGCCTGCGTGCTGGGCGGGGTCTCCCTGGCCGGCGGCATCGGCATGATCCGCCACGTGATCGCCGGGGTGCTGATCCTGGCGATCATCGAGAACGCCATGAACCTGAAGAACATCGACACCTTCTATCAGTACGTCATCCGCGGAACCATCCTGCTGCTGGCGGTGGTCATCGACCGCTTCAAGCAGCGCTAAACCCAGACTCTGCCCTCCCCCGCGGCGCCACGGGCGCCGTGCCGGGGACCGCTTTGCCCGTGAAATGCCCGAGGACACCATCATGACCACGCCCAAACGCCCGCTCCGCTCCGCCCAGTGGTTTGGCAGCAACGACAAGAACGGCTTCATGTACCGGAGCTGGATGAAGAACCAGGGCATCCCGGACCACGAATTCCAGGGCAAGCCCGTCATCGGCATCTGCAACACCTGGTCCGAGCTGACCCCCTGCAACGCCCACTTCCGCAAGATCGCCGAGCACGTCAAGCGCGGCATCTATGAAGCCGGTGGTTTCCCGGTGGAATTCCCGGTGTTTTCCAATGGCGAGTCCAACCTCAGACCGACCGCCATGCTGACCCGCAACCTGGCCAGCATGGATGTGGAAGAAGCCATCCGCGGTAATCCGGTGGACGCCGTGGTGCTGCTCACCGGCTGCGACAAGACCACGCCAGCGCTGCTGATGGGCGCCGCCAGCTGCGACGTGCCAGCCATCGTCGTCACCGGCGGCCCCATGCTCAACGGCAAGCACCAGGGCCGCGACATTGGCGCCGGCACCATCGTCTGGCAATTGCACGAAGCCTATAAGGCCGGGACGATCGACCTCAACGAATTCCTCTCCGCCGAAGCCGGGATGTCCCGCTCGGCCGGCACCTGCAACACCATGGGCACCGCCTCCACCATGGCCTGCATGGCCGAAGCCCTGGGTACCTCGCTGCCGCACAATGCCGCGATCCCGGCCGTGGATTCGCGTCGCTATGTGCTGGCGCACCTCTCCGGCATGCGCATCGTCGACATGGTGGCGGAGGATCTGCGGCTGTCGAAGATCCTCACCAAGGAAGCCTTCGAGAACGCCATCCGCGTCAATGCCGCCATCGGCGGTTCCACCAACGCGGTGATCCACCTCAAGGCCATCGCCGGCCGCATCGGCGTGGACCTGGAGCTGGACGACTGGACCCGGGTCGGCCGCGGCACCCCCACCATCGTCGACCTGCAGCCCTCCGGCCGCTTCCTGATGGAGGAGTTCTACTATTCCGGCGGCCTGCCGGCAGTGATCCGCCGCATGGGCGAAGCCAACCTGCTGCCCCACCCCGAGGCCCTGACCGCCAACGGCAAGAGCATCTGGGCCAACTGCGCCGAGGCGCCCATCTACGGTGACGACGAGGTCATTCGCGCCCTGGACAACCCCCTGCGCGCCGACGGCGGCATCTGCGTGCTGCGTGGCAACCTGGCGCCCAAGGGCGCGGTACTCAAGCCGTCGGCCGCCACCCCGGAGCTGATGCAGCACCGCGGTCGCGCCGTGGTGTTCGAGAACCTGGAAGACTACAAGGCGCGCATCGTCGATCCGGACCTGGATATCGACGAGACCTGCGTGATGGTGCTGAAGAACTGCGGACCCAAGGGATACCCGGGCATGGCCGAGGTGGGCAACATGGGCCTGCCGCCCAAGTTGCTGGCCAAGGGCATCACCGACATGGTGCGCATCTCCGATGCCCGCATGAGCGGCACCGCCTACGGCACCGTGGTCCTGCACGTGGCGCCCGAGGCCTCGGCCGGCGGTCCGCTGGCGGTGGTCCGCGAAGGCGACATGATCGAGCTGGACTGCGCCTCCGGCCGCCTGCACCTGGACATCCCGGACGCGGAACTGGCCGCGCGCCTGGCCGACTGGCAACCGCCGGCGGACCAGCTGCTGGCCGGCGGCTACCGGCGCCTCTACGTCAACCACGTGCTGCAGGCCGACGAAGGCTGCGACTTCGACTTCCTGGTCGGCTGCCGCGGTTCCGAAGTGCCCCGCCACTCCCATTGACCGGCTCTACCCCCTCTCCCACCGGGAGAGGGTCGGGGTGAGGGGCTGGCGCAGCCTCTCTTTCCGGAACTCGGGGCCCTCTGCCCCACTCTTGCACAACAACAAACCGAAAAGGTGGTCGAGATGAAACGCACGTTAGCCCTTACCGGACTTGGACTGTCACTCATGATCAGTACCCTCACCGCCCAGGCGGCCGGCCTCACCAGCCAGCAGTCGAGCTTTGGCAAGCTGCCCGACGGCACGCCCATCGAGAAGTTCGTCCTCAGCAACAGCCACGGCATGCAGGCCACCGTCATCACCTACGGTGGCGTGTTGCAGGCGCTCAAGGTGCCCGACCGCAAGGGCCATAGCGAAGACGTGGTGCTGGGCTTCGATGACGTCCAGGGCTATCTCGACAACCCCACCGTGTTCTTTGGCGCCACCATCGGCCGCTTCGGCAACCGCATCGCCGAAGGCCGTTTCAGTCTCGACGGCAAGAGCTACCAGATCCCCCAGAACGACAAGACCAACGCCCTGCACGGCGGGCCCCAGGGTTTCAATACCAAGGTGTGGAAGGCCGAGCCGGCCAAGGGTGACGGCTGGGTCGGCGTGACCCTGAGCTATGTCTCCCCCGATGGCGAGATGGGCTTTCCCGGCACCCTCACCACCCAGGTGACCTATCAGCTGGACGAGCACAACCAGCTGACCCTTAAGTACCGCGCGACCACCGACAAGCCGACGGTGCTCAACCTGACCAACCACAGCTACTTTAACCTGGCCGGCGCCGGCAGTGGCACCGTGCTCAAGCAGGTGGCGATGCTCAACGCCGATACCTACACCCCGGTGACCGCCAAGCTGATCCCCACCGGCGAACTGCCACCGGTGGCCGGCACGCCGATGGACTTCCGCAAGCCGACCGCCATCGGCAAGCATATCGCCGACGAAAACCAACAACTGAAGTACGCCGAGCCCAAGCAGGGTGGCTATGACTTCAACTGGGTGCTCAACACCGGTGGCGATCTGCAGAAGGCCGCCGCCGTGGTGACCGATCCAGGCTCCGGCCGCACCCTGACCCTCTACACCACCGAACCGGGCGTGCAGTTCTACACCGGCAACTTCCTGGAAGGGAACATCAAGGGCAAGGCCGGCAAGACCTATGGCCATTGGGGCGCCTTCACCCTGGAAACCCAGCACTATCCAGATGCGCCCAACCAGCCCGACTTCCCCACCACCCGCCTGGACCCCGGCCAGACCTACACCCAGACGACGATCTTCAAGTTCGCCGCCAAGTAAGGCTGCCTCGGGTGCAAGAAAGGCCGCTCTCACGAGCGGCCTTTTGCGTTTCGGTGCCGTGTCGCGCCCTCACCCCAGCCCTCTCCCAGAGGGAGAGGGGGCCGCCCCGGCGCTACCCGTAGCCTCGTGCTCCGTCGCATGGAAAACGGCAAAGCCTTCCCACTTGCACCGCCCTCCACCACCCCACACCCAACCACCTCGTAGCGTGAAAAACGGCGCAGCCTTTTCCACTTGCACCGCCCTCCACCGCCCCACACCCAACTGCCCCGTAGCGTGGAAAACGACGCAGCCTTTTCCACTTGCACCGCCCTCCACCGCCCCACACCCAACCGCCCCGTAGCGTGGAAAACGACGCAGCCTTTTCCACTTGCACCGCCCTCCACCGCCCCACACCCAACCACCCCGTAGCGTGGGAAACGGCGCAGCCTTTTCCACTTGCACCGCCCTCCACCACCCCACACCCAACCACCCCGTAGCTTGGAAAACGGCGCAGCCTTTTCCACTGTTTTGTCACCTACCCTTTCCGCCGCCCAATAAAAAACCCGGCGTCTTTCGACGCCGGGTTTTCTACCTACTCAAGGCCTTGCGATCAGATCGCGTCCTTGGTGTTCTCGCCGTTCACTAGGCGCTGGATGCCCAGCGGGTTGGCGTTCTGCAGGGCTTCCGGCAGGAAGGCGTCCGGGTAGTTCTGGTAGCACACCGGGCGCAGGAAGCGATCAATGGCCAGGGTACCCACGGAGGTGCCGCGGGCGTCGGAGGTCGCCGGGTAGGGACCGCCGTGGACCATGGCATCGCAGACTTCCACGCCAGTGGGATAGCCGTTGAGCAGCAGGCGACCAGCTTTCTGCTCCAGCAGGCCGATGATGGCCTCGAAGCGCTGCAGATCGGCCGGCTCGGCCAGCAGGGTCGCGGTCAGCTGACCGTGCAGACCTTGCAGCGCCTGCTGCAGCTGAGCGTCGTCAGCCACCTCGACCACCACGGTGGTGGGGCCGAAGACTTCTTCCTGCAGTAGCTCATCGCTTTCCAGCAGCAGGCTGACGTCAGCCTTGAACAGCTGCGGACGGGCCTGGTTGCCTTCCTGGCTGGCACCGGCCAGATGCTCTACGCCGGAATGGGCCAACAGCGCCGCGACGCCTTTCTCGTAGCTCTTCAGGGTGCCCGGGTTGAGCATGGTCTGGGGCGCCTGCTCGTTCATCGCACCGGCTAGACGCTCCAGGAAGGCGCTGAATTCCGGCGAACGCACACCGATGACCAGGCCCGGATTGGTGCAGAACTGACCGCAACCCAGCACCACCGAGGCACTGAGTTCGGTGGCGATGGCATCACCGCGGGCCTTGAGCGCCTCGGGCAGCACGACCACCGGGTTGATGCTGGACATCTCGGCAAAGACCGGGATGGGCTGCGGACGAGCCGCGGCCATGTCGCACAGGGCACGACCACCACGCAGGGAACCGGTGAAGCCCACGGCCTGGATGGCCGGATGCTTGACCAGCTGCTCGCCCACGCCACCGCCGTAGATCATGTTGAACACGCCCTTGGGCATGCCGGTCTTCTCGGCGGCGCGGATCACCGCGTCAGCGACGTGCTCGGCGGTCACCATGTGGCCACTGTGGGCCTTGAACACTACCGGGCAACCGGCGGCCAGGGCCGCAGCGGTGTCGCCACCGGCAGTGGAGAAAGCCAGCGGGAAGTTGCTGGCGCCGAAGACGGCCACCGGACCCAGACCGATGCGGTACTGACGCAGATCAGGACGCGGCAGCGGCTTGCGGTCGGGCAAGGCGGTGTCGATACGGGCCCCGTGGAAGTCACCACGACGCAGCACCTTGGCGAACAAGCGCATCTGGCCGCTGGTACGGCCACGCTCGCCCTGGATACGGCCAGCCGGCAGCGCGGTTTCCTGGCAGACCAGCTGGACGAAATCATCGCCCAGGGCATCCAGTTCGTCGGCGATGGCGTCGAGGAAGGCCGCGCGCTTTTCGGCGCTCAGCTTGCGGTACAGGGGTGCGGCCTGCTCGGCGGCACGGGCGGCGGCATCGACCTCGGCCGTGGACGCCTGGAAGAATTCGTAGGGCAGTTTTTCGCCGGTGCTGGCGTCGATGCTGTAGACCCGCACCTCGCCCTCGCCGCTGCGAGCGCCACCGATGTAGTTTTTGCCTTGGATCTGCATTGTTCTCGACTCCTTATACCTAGGGGTTCAGGGAAGACCGCCCGCCTGGGGGTCTTCGAAAGGGTGGCACGCTCAGCATCTGAGCGTCCGGACCAGCCTGTGCGATACCCACTCTAGCATTCGCATAGTCAGCAGTCATCATACAACTATCAGAGCTGCCGGACCTGCCCGGGCTGGAAGGCAGCCGCATGCGCCTTGACGCCATTGCTCAGCGGCTCGCCAAATTCGGGCACGGCGATCTCGAATCTATCGCCCGGTTCGACGCGGACGCCATCGGCGAAGGACAGGGTCGCCGTGCCGAAGAAATGGACATGGACATCGCCCGGACGCAGGAACTGCGCGTACTTGAAATGGTGATATTCCAGGTTCTCCAGGCTATGGCACATGTTGTCCTCGCCGGAGAGAAACTCCTTCTCCCACAGCACCTGGTCGCCACGACGGATACGGCTCGTTCCGGCCAGATGACGCGGCAGCTCACCCGTGCGCAGGGCGGGCCCAAAGCTGCAGTAGCGTAGTTTGGAATGAGCCAGGTAGAGATAGTTCTTGCGTTCCATCACGTGGTCGGAGAATTCATTGCCTACCGCGTAACCCAGCCGATAGGGCTTGCCGTCATCGCCAATCACATAGAGGCCGGTCAACTCGGGCTCTTCGCCGGCATCCTCGGCGAACTCCGGCAGCGGAATGTCGGCTCCGGGACGGACCAGGATGCCGCCGTCGCCCTTGTAGAACCATTCCGGCTGGGCACCGGCGTTTCCAGCGGCAGGCCGACCGCCTTCCACACCCCATTTGAACATGCGCATGGAGTCGGTCAGCTTGGCCTCCTCCTGGCTGTTCTGCTGGTGCATCTTGTCGCGGGTCGCGGCGCTGCCCAGGTGGGTCAGGCCGGTCCCGGTGACCAGGCAGTGTGCCGGATCCTCATGGTCCAGCGGCGGCAACAGGCGGCCGGCGTCGAGCAGGTCGGCATAGGCCGGTCCGGGCTCCAGGCCCAGGGCCTGCACCTGAGACTCCAGCGAAACGCCGGCGCGGATGGCTTCCAGCGCTAGGGTCCGGGTGCTGGTGGCGCCGCGGACCTGCTGGACTTCGCCGCGCTCGACCACGCCGACGCGGCGCTGGCCCTGTTGGTCTTCGAACTGAATCAGGTGCATGGCATTCTCCTTGTTGGTTATCGCCTGAAAGAGACTTTACTAGGCGCTACAGGGCCTGCCTAATGAGAGCTCCCTATCCCGTGATAACCAACGGTTATTCCCATGCTGCCATCCCTGGGCTCCATCGCTTCCCGCCTGCGCCTGCGCCAGCTGCGCCTGCTGATCGCCCTCGACGAGGAAGGCTCGCTGCACAAGGCCGCCGAACGCATCGCCATTTCCCAGCCCGGCGCCACCAAGGCGCTGCACGAGATTGAAAGTACCCTGGGCGCCACCCTCTTCCTGCGCACCCACCAGGGCCTGCAACCGAATGACCTGGGCCGCTGTGTAATCCGCTATGCGCGGCTGATCGAGAGCGACCTGGCTCATCTACGCGAGGAGATGCTCGGCATCCTGCAGGGTGAAGGCGGCCGCCTGGCGGTGGGCGTGATCATGGGCGCGGTGCCCCGGCTGATCGCAGCGGTGTCCCGTCTGGGCGCAGCGCAGCCACAGCTCGGGATCGAGATCATCGAGGACACCAGTGTGCGTCTGCTCGATCTGCTCGACGCCGGGCGCATCGAGGTGGCGATCTGCCGTAGCAGCGTCAGCCGCCGCCCGGATGCCTACGACTGCCTGGAGGTGCGCGAGGAGCGCCTGGAGATCGTCTGCCATCCCCGCCATCCGCTGGCCGAGGCAACAGAGCTAGGCCTGGCCGAGCTGGTCGACAGCCGCTGGATCGTCTACCCGGCCAACCTGCCGATGCGGCTGACCCTGGAACGGGAGTTTCGCGCTGCGGAGCTGGAGTTTCCCCGTTATCCCGTGGAAACCGCCTCGACCTTCACCCTGCTCGGCCTGCTTCAGGAAGACCCCAACCAGGTGGCCATGCTGCCCAGCGACATCGCTCAGTTCGGCGAACGCCATGGCCTGCTGCGTCGCCTGCCGGTCGTCCAGCGCACGCGCAACGAACCCTATTCGATCCTGGTGCGCCAGGGCGCGGGGCTGTCAGCGGCGGCGCAGCTGCTGTTGGAGCAGTGGCGGCTTGAAGGGTAAGGTAGGTTGGCAAACGCATCGCGGCCATGGGCCGCTCCTACAAACACGGACGCTATTGTAGGAGCGGCCCATGGCCGCGATTGGTCTGATCTGCTGCAGCGGCCGCATCGGCGGACCGCCATGGCCGCGATACAACCGAGGGAAAAACTCAATACGTCGGCAACGTCACCCCATGGAACAGCGTCTCCAGCTCCTGGCGGGTCGGCGTCTGCATGGCCTCGGTGAGGACGTCCCGGGTCAGGTGCGGCGCGAAGCGACCGATGAAGTCGCACATGAAGCCGCGCAGGAAGGTGCCACGGCGCAGGCCGATCTTGGTCACGCTGGCTTCGAAGAGGTGGCTGGCGTCCAGGCAGACCAGGTCGGCATCGGCTTTGTGATCCACCGCCATGTCGGCCACGATGCCCACGCCCAGGCCAAGGCGTACATAGGTCTTGATAACGTCGGCGTCCGCCGCGGTCAGCACCACGTTGGGCTCCAGGCCTTGGCGGGCAAAGGCCTCGTCGAGCTTGGAGCGCCCGGTGAAACCGAAGACGTAGGTCACCAGTGGCTGGTCCGCCAGCTGCTCCAGGGTCAGATTCTCGACCTTGGCCAGCGGATGATTCTGCGGAACGATGACGCACCGGTTCCAGCGATAGCAGGGCATCATCACCAGGTCGTTGAAGCGCTCCAGACCCTCGGTGGCGATGGCGAAGTCGACGGTGCCGTCGGCGGCCATCTCGGCGATCTGGGTCGGCGAGCCCTGGTGCATGTGCAGCGCCACATCGGGGTATTGCTTGATGAATTCGCTGATCACATCCGGCAGCGCATAGCGCGCCTGGGTGTGGGTGGTGGCGATGGACAGGGTGCCCTTGCGCTCGTTAGAGAACTCCTGGGCGATCTGCTTGATGCTCTCGCACTTGCGCAGGATCTCGCCAGCGGTCTGGATGATCCGCTCGCCGGCGGGGGTCACACGGGTCAGATGCTTGCCACTACGGGCAAAGACCTCGACCCCCAGTTCGTCTTCGAGCAGGCGGATCTGCTTGCTGATGCCAGGCTGCGACGTATAGAGGCTCTGGGCAGTGGCGGATACGTTCAGGTCGTGATGGGCGACTTCCCAGATATATCTCAACTGTTGCAGCTTCATGCCGGCTCCTCGCTGACCCCATGCGCAAGCATATAACTTTAAAGCAGCCCTTAAGCTTTTTCTAGACCGAAATCGAATTAAGTCGCAGAAGGGCACGCGCTGACGCTTACGGATCAGCCCTGGCGCAAGGGCACCAGATAGACGGGGATATGGGCAGTCTGCAGGAGGCGACTGGCGGTACGGCCCAGCGGCGCTACCTGGGCATCGCCCTGGCTCCGGCTACCGATCACCAGCAGATCCGCAGCGAAGTCCTGGGCCTGCTTGAGGATCACCGCTGGCGGATCGCCCTGCACCACCCGGACGGCCCGTACCAGCCCCACGGTAGCCGGGGTTTCCAGCAGGTCCTCACGCAAGGACTCGAACACCTGCTGCTCGATGGTCTCCATGACCAGATCCAGTCCGCCGTTACGCAGCCGATCCATGGATTCGCCGTCGAGATGCTGCTGCAGCAGGGTGGAGGCCAGCAATCCCAGCGGCTCCACTACATGGACGACATACAACCGCGCCTGATGGATGCGGGCGAGCGTCAAGGCGTGCTGGAACACATAGGACGAACACAGGCCCAGGTCCGTGGCGTAAAGCAGGGAGCGGATCACGATTCCTCCTGGCCAGATCAGCCGATCGGGCCGGTACGACGCGGGATAGCCTCTCCAGCGTAGCAGGGGATCGCCGATTGCGCTGCAACCCGCGCCTTAGAGCCTGCTCAGGACGCTCAGGGCAGCTCTTCGGATTCGCGCCCGTCCGCCGCCTGGATCGCTGCCACCAGGGCCGGCTCGCGTAGCGGCGCCTGTACCGGACCAAGAAACTCGCCGTCACGAACAAGGAACAGCGCCGGCAGATGAAAGACGCCATAGCGCTGCACCAGGCCGCCGCTGCGCTCGGCGTCGACCCAGTACAGCCGGTCGACCGGCAGCACCGCTGCAGGCAGTACCTGGCGGGCCAGCCGGCAGGTCGCACAGCCGACGCTGGTAAAGATCAGCAGAGAGCGCCCGGGCGCCTCCAGCAGGACGGCATCCGCCGTGCCATCGTCCAATTCCATCGATTCCTCGCCGCGATCATCGCAAAGGCGCGCCCTCAGGCTCGCCAATAGCGTCGTAACCATTGTGACCGGGCGGGACACGCGTTAAGGTGCCCCACCCTCCCCACCGTATTTTGCCTGCACGGGTCCCGTCCTGTCGCAGCGCCGTGACCGACGAGTAGCACCATGGCCGCACAGCCCCGCCTTAACGACCTCAACATCGAAGCCAACGAGCCGCTCATCACGCCCGAGCAGCTCAAGCAGGAGATCCCGCTGAGCGATCTCGCCGCCGACACCGTCGCCCAGGGCCGCCAGGTCATCCGCGACATCCTCGACGGCAAGGACCATCGCCTGTTCGTGGTGATCGGCCCCTGCTCGATCCATGACATCAAGGCCGCCCACGAATACGCCGAGCGGCTCAAGGCACTGGCCGCTCAGGTCAGCGACAGCCTCTATCTGGTCATGCGCGTCTACTTCGAGAAGCCCCGGACTACCGTTGGCTGGAAGGGCCTGATCAACGATCCCTACCTGGACGACTCCTTCAAGATCCAGGACGGCCTGCACATCGGTCGTCAGCTGCTGCTGGACCTGGCGGAAAAGGGCCTGCCCACTGCCACCGAGGCGCTCGACCCCATTTCCCCGCAGTACCTGCAGGACCTGATCAGCTGGTCGGCCATCGGCGCGCGCACCACCGAGTCCCAGACCCACCGCGAAATGGCCTCGGGCCTCTCCTCCGCAGTCGGTTTCAAGAACGGCACCGATGGTAGCCTGACCGTGGCCATCAACGCCCTGCAGTCGGTTTCCAGCCCGCACCGTTTCCTGGGTATCGACCAGCGCGGCCAGGTCTCGGTGGTGATGACCAAGGGCAATCCCTATGGCCACGTGGTACTGCGCGGCGGCAACGGCAAGCCCAACTACGATTCGGTCAGCGTCACCCTGTGCGAGCAGGCGCTGGTCAAGGCCAAGGTCAAGCCCAACATCATGGTCGACTGCAGCCATGCCAATTCCAACAAGGACGCCGCCCTGCAGCCGCTGGTGATGGACAACGTCGCCAACCAGATCGTCGAGGGCAACAACTCCATCGTCGGCCTGATGGTGGAAAGCCACCTGGGCTTCGGCAATCAGCCGATCCCGGCGGACCTGGCGCAGCTGGAATACGGCGTCTCGGTGACCGATGCCTGCATCGACTGGGCCATGACCGAGAAGAGCATTCTCGACATGCACCGTAAGCTCAAGGATGTGCTGCCGCGTCGCGCCCGCGACTGAGGGATCAGCGCACACGAAAACGCCGGGCTCAGCCCGGCGTTTTTCATGCAGCGGCCATTCAGGCCAGCGGCGTCACCTGCCCACGCCGCTCCAGGTAGTGCTCCACATAGGAGCAGGAGGGAATGACGCTGTAGCCGCGACTCTCGGCGTAGTTCAGCGCGTGCTCGGTCAGCCGCGCCGCCAGGCCGCGCCCACGCAGGGCATCGGGTACGAAGGTGCGATAGAAATCCATCGTCTGCTTGCCCAGATCCATATAGGCGAGATAGGCGCGCTGGCCGTCGACGGAAAGCTGGAACTGATGATTGGCTTCATCGTGTTCCACGTGCAGGGACTCGTTCATGACTACTCCTTGGCGGTTTGGCTCCGCCTTATCCATTGTTATCGGTGATACCCGAAGACGAGAACGCACTCTTCCTGTGCGGGACTGAGCCACAGCGCGTCAGACCCCTACGGAAGAAACAGGTTCTGACCAGCCGTCGCACCGTAATGTCGCACTATATCAGGGCCTTCGACGCGGGAGCAGCCACGGCGTCCTTCTTGACAACTTCCGCTCATCCTCTAACGTTTTGAAACGTTCGTGGCTTTCAGCCATCCAAGCAGTTGCTGATACCGGCTGCACGCATTCTGGGACGAACTCGGGGAGCGAAGGAGGATTTCCGCAAAAAATCTTTCTTCAACGGGTTTAGCTCAGTTTACTTACGACCGGTAATGAGTAGTATGTAGCCGCAATTTTCCACCTGGAAAATTGATCTTAAAACAGGATGTCTACCTCAAGGGGTTTACGATGAACAATGCTCTGAAATTCGCCGCTCTGGCTCTGGCCGCTGCTATGGCCACTGGTTGCAGCACCGCTAACAAGGAAAGCGAAGCTCGCCTGACCGCTACCGAAGACGCCGCTGCCCGCGCCCAGGCTCGTGCTGACGAAGCCTACCGTCACGCTGACGAGGCTCTGGCCGCCGCTCAGAAAGCTCAGCAGACCGCTGACGAAGCCAACGAGCGCGCCCTGCGTATGCTGGAAAAAGCCAGCCGCAAGTAAGGCGCCCCGGCTGGAAAGGCGAATGGCAACAGTCGCCTTTCTCGGAGCAAACAAAAAGCCCGCCATCTCAGATGGCGGGCTTTTTGTTTGTCGGACCGGCCGAGCGCGCTCAGCCGTTTGGACTTACAGCGACTTGGCGGGCGCCTTGGCCACCGCGCCGGGAACCACGCCGGCGGGCAGGTCGGCGATTTCCACTGGCAGGCCGTCCTGGCCCTGCACCACGTCACGCACCGTGGCCCAGTTCACCGCGCTGTTGGCCTGCAGCAGGTCGTCGCGCTTGATCAGCGCATTGACCACCGCGGCCTGACGGTCGATGTCGGTCGGATCGCCCTTGAGGTTGACCGGCTGATGGGCTTCCAGGTAGAGCTTGCCCTGGCTGACCCCGAACTTGTAGGGCTCGTCGATGATCCGCACTGGGGTACCGACTGGCAGCATGCTCACCAGTTCGGTGACGTTGAAGTTGTACATGCGGAAGCAGCCGTGGCTGACCTGCATGCCGATGCCGAACTTCTTGTCCGAGCCGTGGATGAGATAGCCCGGCAGGGTCAGGCGGATCTTGTAGGGGCCCAGGGGATTGTCCGGGCCGGGCGGCACCACCTTGGGCAGCGGATCGCCTTCGGCGGCATGCTCGGCACGAATGGACTCCGGCGGATACCAGGCCGGATCCTTGATCTTATCCACCACCTTGGCAACCCCGACCGGCGAGCCCCAGCCATCACGGCCAATACCCAGCGGGTAGGTGAACACCGAATGACCACCCTTGGGGTAGTAGTACATGCGGTATTCGGCGATGTTGATGACGATGCCTTCGCGCGGCCCGGGCGGCAGGATGAATCGCGTCGGCAGGACGATCTCGGTACCGGCGCCGGGCAGCCAGGCGTCGACGCCTGGATTGGCCGCCACCATCTCGGTGTAGCCCAGGTCGTACTTCTGGCCGAGGTCGGCGAAGGTGTCTTCGTAGGCGGCCTTGATGACCTGAACCTCGCCGACCACGTCTTCACCGGGTGGCGGCAGCGGCAACTCCAATGCCTGCGCCGTACCCGCGCTCAACAGACCAAACAGCGAGAGGGAACCGACCAGGGTCGAAACGCGCGCGGGCATGGGATGAATCCTTGCAAGGAGCAATAAGGTGACGGCGCGAATTGTACACGGCTCGCCCCGCGTCCGGCAGAGCCTCAAAAAGCCTGTAACGGATTGGGCAGCCCCCGTTTGGCACCTTGCAACCGCTGCAGGCAGGCCGGGCACAGGGTCTTGAGCGCCAGCCCACGGCGATCCAGCGGGTACAGTCGCGGCCGCGCCGGCAACAGGGTGCCGCACAGGGTCCGGTCGGTGGGCGAGCCCAGCTCCAGCTGCCGGGCGACGATATGGACCCGGCCCTCGCGGCAGGCGAACAGGTCGAGCTGGGCATCGGGCTGGATCAGCTGATAGCCGTGCATGGACCGGGAAAGGCGGGACATCGGGATACTCCAGGGGCGGTTCCGCCGGGCGGTCGATTGGCCGGACCGGCGGGGCGCGCAACCTTAGCGGAAAGCCCCTTCGGGGAAAAGTCCGACGTTCAGTCGCGCAGCAGTGGCTGCAGGTGCGGCCAGGCGTTTTCCAGCAGCCGTTGCTGGGCATTGGCCTGGGGATGAATGCCGTCCGGCTGCATGAAGGCCGGATCGCCCCCTACCCCTTCGAGCAGGAAGGGCAACAGGGCCACTTGCTGGGCCTTGGCCACGTGCGTGTAGACCTGGGCGAAGCCGTCGGTATAGCGCGGCCCATAGTTGGGTGGCAGGCGCATGCCCAGGAGCAGGACACGGGCGCCCTTGGCCTTGGCCTGCTCCACCAGGGCGGTGAGGTTGCGCTCGATCTGGGCCAGCGGCTGGCCGCGCAGCCCGTCGTTGCCGCCCAGCTCGATGGCCACGACCTCAGGCCGATGGTCGGCTAGCAGGGGTGGCAGCCGTGCCAGGCCTCCAGCCGTGGTATCACCGCTGATGGAGGCGTTCACTACCTGGTAATCGATCTTCTGCTCCTGCAGGCGCTGCTCCAGCAGCCGTACCCACCCCTGGCCGTCGGCCAGGCCGTAGCCGGCGCTGATGCTGTCACCCACCACCAGCAGGGTGCGCGCCATGGCCAGCGGCGTCAGGGTCAGGCACAGCAGGGCCAGTAGCCAGGCAATGCCTTGGCGCAAAGGCGCTCTGGACTTCGCGCGGCTTTTTGACTCTAACTCGCCACAGCCGCCCGTTTGCGGGCCCCTCGAATACGGCATCGGATACCTCATGAGCGAAGTCATTTTGCTGGCACGAGACCTTAGCAAGGTCGTCACGGGCGCGGAAGGTGCGCTACCGATCCTCCAGGCGCTGGATCTGGAACTGGAAGCCGGCGACAGTTTGGCCATCGTCGGCAGCTCGGGTTCCGGCAAGTCCACCCTGCTCGGGCTGCTGGCCGGTCTCGACCTGCCCAGCAGCGGGGAGGTCCATCTCGCCGGCCAGCGCCTGGACACCCTCGACGAAGACGCCCGAGCCCGCCTGCGCGCGGAACGGGTGGGCTTCGTCTTCCAGTCCTTCCAGTTGCTGGACAGCCTCACCGCCCTGGAAAACGTCATGCTGCCCCTGGAACTGGAGGGCGCGCGCCAGGCCCGTGAGCAGGCAATGGCCCTGCTGGAGCGGGTCGGCCTGGGTGAGCGCCTGCGTCACTATCCTCGCCAGCTCTCCGGCGGCGAGCAGCAGCGGGTCGCCCTGGCACGGGCCTTCGCCCCGCGGCCGAGCATTCTCTTCGCCGACGAACCCACCGGCAATCTCGACAGCCGCACCGGCGGCCACATCAGTGACCTGCTGTTCGAGCTCAACCGGGAACAGGGTACGACGCTGGTGCTGGTGACCCATGACGAGCGCCTGGCCGCCCGTTGCGCCCGCCAGTTGCGCCTGGAAGGCGGTCGGCGGGTCGCGGCATGAACAGGACCGGTCTGCCGCTGGCGCGGCTGTTCCTCCTGGCCTGGCGCCAGAGTCTGCGCGAGATTCGTGCCGGCGAGATCCGCATGCTCTGCCTGGCCCTGGTGGTGGCCGTCGCGTCCAGTGTCGCCATCGGCTACTTCACCGCCCGCCTGGGCGCCGGCATGGAGAATCGTGCCAGCGAATTCCTCGCCGCCGACCTGGTGCTGCTGGGCAGCGAACCGGCGCGGCCGGAGCAGGTGGACGCTGGCCTGCAACTGGGGCTCGAACACAGTCGCACGCTCAATTTCAGCACCATGGCCGCGGGTGCCGAGGCCTTGCAACTGGCCAGCGTCAAGGCGGTCCAGGCGAATTTTCCCCTACGCGGGGAGATGCGCAGCGCTGCGGCGCCGGACGCTCCCGACCAGCCGGGTGGCGCTCCCGCTCCTGGGGAAGCCTGGGTCGAACCACGCCTGCTGCTGGCCCTGGACGCCAAGGTCGGCGACCGTCTCGACATCGGGCGCAAGCCCCTCACCATCTCCCGGGTACTCACCTATGAACCGGACCGCGCCGGTGACTTCTACAGCCTGACGCCACGGGTGCTGATCAATCTCGACGACGTCGCCGCCACCGGCGTCATCCAGCCCGGCAGCCGGGTGCGCTACCGCGAACTCTGGCGGGGCGAGCCTCAGGCCCTGGCCGCCTACCGCCAGGCCCTCACGCCGGGCCTGGCCGCCAACCAGCGTTTCGAGGGACCCGGCGACGGCAATCGGCAACTGGGCAACGCCCTGGAGCGCGCCCAGCGCTATCTGGGACTGGCCAGCCTGGTGGCGGTGGTGCTGGCCGGTGTGGCCGTGGCGCTGTCGGCCAATCGCTTCGCCACCCGGCGCTTCGACGCCAGCGCCCTGCTGCGCTGCATGGGCCTGACCCGGCGCGACGCCCTGGTGCTCTATGGCCTGCAACTGGGACTGCTGGGCCTGGCCGCGAGTCTGCTCGGCGCCCTGCTGGGCTGGCTGGCGCAGCTGGTGGTGTTCCAGCTGCTCCACGGTCTCCTGCCAGCACGGCTGCCGCCGGCCGGCATCGGTCCGGCGCTCGCGGGCATGGGTACCGGACTGGTCGCCCTGGCTGGCTTCGCCCTGCCACCCCTGGCGGCCCTCGGCCGGGTACCGCCCTTGCGGGTACTGCGCAGCGATCTGCAACCGGTGCCCCTGCGGACCTGGCTGGTCTATGGCTGCGCCCTGCTCGCCCTGGGGCTGATCATGTGGCGGCTGTCGCTGGACCTGCGCCTGACCCTGGCGCTGCTGGTGGGCGGCCTGGTGGCCGGCCTGCTGTTCGGCAGCCTGCTCTACCTGGCGTTGCGCCTGCTGCGGCGAGGATTGCAGGGTGCGCCCCTGGCCTGGCGCCTGGGCCTGGGTCAACTGCTGCGACATCCGTTGGCGGCCGTGGGCCAGACCCTGGCCTTCGGCCTGATTCTGCTGGCCATGAGCCTGGTGGTGCTGCTGCGTGGCGAGCTGCTGGAGCGCTGGCAGGCGCAACTGCCGGCCGAAGCACCCAATCACTTCGCCCTCAATGTGCTTCCGGACGAACGCCAGGCCTTCGCTACGGCGGTGGCCGGCCTATCACCCCATGCCAGTCCGCTCTACCCCATCGTCCAGGGCCGACTGGTCAGCGTGAAGGGACATCCGGCCCAGGAAGGCCTGGAGGACGACTCCCGCGGTGGGCGCGCCACCCGACGCGATCTCAATCTGACCTGGTCGGCGCAGTTGCCGGACGGCAACCGCCTGGAAGCCGGCCAGTGGTGGGATACCCTGCCCGCCAGCGATCTGCCCGGCGTCTCGCTGGAAAGCGAGCTGGCGCGCAGCCTGGGCGTCGGCCTGGGTGACACCCTGGGCTTCGTCATCGGTGATCGCCAGATCGAGGCACGCGTCACTAGCCTGCGGCAGGTGGGTTGGGACAATTTCCAGCCGAACTTCTTCGTCATCTTCGCCCCGGGTGCCCTGGAAGGCGTACCTTTCACCTACCTGGGCAGCTTCTACCTGCCGCCGGGCCATGACCGCGAGTTGCTGGCCCTGGCCCGACAGTTCCCGGCGGTGACCCTGCTGCCCATCGACGCGCTGCTGGACCAGCTGCGCAGTATCCTGCGCCAGGTCAGCGTGGCGGTGGAGTTCGTGCTGCTGTTCGTGCTGGCTGCCGGCATTGCCGTGCTGCTGGCCGGCTTGCAGGCCACCCTGGACGAGCGCATCCGCCAAGGCGCCCTCCTGCGTGCGCTAGGTGCGCGACGAGAGCTGCTGCAACGGGCGCGGCGGACCGAATTCATCCTGCTCGGTGGCACCAGCGGCTTGCTCGCGGCGCTTGGTTGCGAGATCGTCAGCGCCCTGCTCTACCGGCTGGCCTTCGACCTGGACTGGCAACCCCACCCCTGGCTGCTGCTCCTGCCGGTGCTGGGCGCCCTGCTGGTCGGTGCGGCCGGACTGCTGGGCACGCGGCGGGCCATCACCGCCAGTCCGTTACTGATCCTGAGAGAAAGCTGATCCATGAGTCGTTACCGTCCGCCGCGCACCGCCGGCACGCCCCTGATCACCGCCGCTGGCGAGGCACGCCTGCGCGCCGAACTCCACGAGTTGTGGAACGTGCGCAGGCCCCAGGTCACCCAGGCGGTGAGCGAGGCGGCCGCGCTGGGCGACCGTTCGGAAAACGCCGAGTACATCTACGGCAAGAAGATGCTGCGCGAGATCGACAGCCGGGTGCGCTTTTTGCGCAAGCGCCTGGAGAATCTCAAGGTGATTCGCGACCGCCCTGCCGACCCGACCAAGGTCTATTTCGGCGCCTGGGTCACCCTGGAAGACGACGACGGCGCCGAAAAGCGCTACCGCATCGTCGGCCCGGACGAACTGGACCTCAGGCAGAACCTCATCAGCATCGACTCGCCCTTGGCGCGGGCGCTGGTGGGCAAGGCGCTGGACGCGGAAGTCCGGCTGGAGACGCCAGCCGGTGACCAGCGCTGGTATATCGTCGAGATCACCTACCCCGACGACTGACGACTCAACGGCGTCGGGTAATCACGCCCTGCCGCGCTACCCGGGTCAGTTCCCGCACCAGGGGTTCGAGACCGGCCTGGCCCGGTGACTGCACCACGGCGAAGTCGAAGCTGTCATCGCCGAAGAGACGCAACTGCTCGGCCTGGTTGGCGAAGCGAATCTGCAGGGTGCGGCTATGGGGCCAGCGCTTGGGCCAGCCTTCGAGATAGCGCAGCAGCGTAGGCTGGTCGGGACCGCCGAGCAGGATGGTGGGATGACAGGCGAGCCTGCCCTGGGTGAGCGGGGTAAGGCGTAGCGGGAGAGGAAGCATGGACGAAATTCCGCCTCGTAGATCCAGCTGGGCGGTAGTACGAGGCCTGTTCCGTCCAGCGCTTTAGCGGTATTTGGGAGCGCCCCGCAAGTTGCTGTTTAAATCGGCGCAGGATCATCCTAGGGAGGCCTCGGCTGCCCTGTCAAGCGGGTCTCAACCGTCCTTATGCCCAGTCTCTTCAGGGCTCGCCACCGCCACGGCCGGCGCCTCGAGACGCGCCCGTTCGCGACTGAAAGCCACCCGGTACTTGTTGACGCTGGCAACATAGTTGACCACCCCGATGCCCACCTCCTCGGCGGCGATGCGTTCGACCTGGAAGAACCAGCGATCACCATCCAGCCCCTGCTTGCGCGCCTTGGCACGCAGTGCCTGGACGCGCTCCGGCCCCAGGTTGTAGGCCGCCAGGGTAAAGGCACGGCGCTCGCGCTCGGTCAGCCTGGGACTGGAGAAGAATTCCCGGCGCAGGCGTGCCAGATAGCGGGTGGCGGCCTTGACGTTGTCCTCGGCGGAATGAAGGCTGCGCACCCCGACACTGCGCGCCGCCCGTGGGGTGATCTGCAGCAGTCCGGCGGCGCGTCCGGCGCCGCGGGCGTGGGGATCCAGGCCGGATTCCTTGTAGGCCATGGCGGCCAGGGTCAGCCAGTCGAAGTCGTAGGCCTTGGCATAGCGTTGCAGCAATGGCCGGACCTTGGCCAGCCGCTTGCGGTCATGGGCCTGCAGCGGATCGCGTACCTGGTAGCGGCGTGCATAGGCCTGGCGAAAGGCCTTGTCGTCGTCCAGCGCCACGGGTTGCCGGGCGAAGGACCGGACCCGTTCGGCGAGCTGGTGCGCCGGGGCGCGTAGATACCAGAGCTGGGCCTGGTCATGCGCCACCGCCAGGCGGTCGGCCACCCGCAGTCGGGACAGCACCCGCGCCCAACGATGAGCCAGGCCGGACTCGACGACGGTGAGCGGATAGATGCCGGCCTGGGTCAGCTCCAGGACATCTTCCACCGCCAGGGTCGGATCGGCCCACTCGACCTGTACCGGCCGCAGCCTACGCTTTTCCAGCTGGGCGTTGAGCCGCGCCAGGGCCGGCCCGGCGGCACTGCCCTGGGGCAGGACGATTCGACGGCCCGCCAGCTGTTCCAGATGGCGTGGCAGACGCTGGCCACGCCCACTTACCACCACCAGGCTGGTGGGTGCTGCCACCGACGCGGCGATCAGCGCCGAATGCGGTGGTGGCAGCAGGGTTTCGCCCGGCGCCACCAGATCGCCCTCGCCTCTTTGCAGCGCTGGCAGCAGATCGTCCTTGGCCTTGGGGACGAAGACCAGCCGTAGCGGCCGGCCACCAGGCTGGTGCTGCAAATAACGAGCGAAGGCCTCCAGCCGCCGATACTCGACGCCCAGCGCCTGGCCGTTCCATTCGCCGGAGCTGTGCCGGCTCTGGTTGACCAGGACGCGCAATTCCCCGGCGCGCTCGATGGTGGCCAGGTCGCGCGCCGCGACATGGCGCGGCGCTTCCGGTGGCAAGGCGCCCAACCGGGCCTGGACGGAGCAGGCGAGCAGGCAGCCGAGGATGGCAAGGGTGAATCGAAACGGCATCCAGGACTCCTGACCTGGCCGGGACAGCGCCGATAGCACCCGGACTACGGATAGAATGAAGAAACAAAGTCTGTAGAAGGCCCGCACCATGCAATTGATCGACATCGGCGTCAACCTCACCCATCCCAGTCTGCTCAAGGAGGTGGATGCGGTGATCGAGCGAGCCCAGGCCGCCGGGGTGATGCAGCTGGTGCTCACCGGCACCACGCTGGAGGACAGCGAGAACGCCCTCAACCTCTGCCTGCGCCTGGACGCGGGCGAAGCCCTGTTCAGCACTGCAGGCGTCCATCCCCATGAAGCCTCGACCTGGAACGCCAGCGCCGCCAAGACCCTGCGCGATCTGGCCAGCCAGCCCAAGGTGCGTGCCCTGGGCGAATGCGGGTTGGACTTCAATCGCGATTTCACCCCGCGACCACAACAAGAGCGCTGCTTCGAGGAACAGCTGGCGCTGGCCGCCGAATTGCGCCGGCCCGTGTTTCTCCACGAGCGCGACGCCAGCGAGCGAATGCTGGCCATCCTGCGCGACTATCGCGACCACCTGCCGGCGGCGGTGGTCCACTGCTTCACCGGCGAACGCAAGGCGCTCTACGGCTACCTGGATCTCGACCTGCACCTGGGTATCACCGGCTGGATCTGCGACGAACGCCGCGGCCTGCACCTGCACGAGCTGGTCGGACAGATCCCGGTCGGCCGACTGATGCTGGAAACCGATGCGCCCTACCTGTTGCCACGCACCCTCAGACCCAAGCCGCGCCATGGCCACAACGAACCGGCTTTCCTGCCGGAAATCCTGCGCACCGTGGCCCGTCTACGCCAGGAAACACCTGAACAGACTGCCCTGCACACCACCGCTACCGCCCGGGCCTTCTTCGAGCTGCCGGAGATCATCGTGCCAGAGCGGGATGAGGAGTTCAGATAGGTACGGGGTGCCGCTGCGCTAAAGTCGGGGCTGCGCGGGCCGTTAAACTCAGGGCTTGTTCCACGGCGTCGCCTTCCTCTGGCAGGACGTTGACGCCAGTCAAGATCCGGGTCGTGCCAGCCTGCCAGGCTGTGCGGCCCCGCCGACTGGATGCCCCCTATGTTTGCCTGGCTGCGTGATATCTCCCTCAAGTACAAGTTCTGGGCGGTCAATGCCGTCGCCTTCGTCACCAGCCTGCTGCTGGTGCTGTTCGCCATGCAGCTGGAAGTCTCCGGTCGCGCTGAACAGCTCAAGGCGGTCAAGACCGCCGTGGGTGACGCGGCCGCCCACCTGAGCGCCCCGACCTTCGGTGAAGTCTTCCTCGTCCGCGCCCCGGAATACGCCTTGGCCGTGGGCGTGCTGATGCTGGTGCTGCTGGTGGCCTCGCAGCTCTTGATCCGCTTCATCCTCGGCAATCTGCAGCGCCTCAAGGACACCATGCTGCTGGTGGAGCGCAATGGCGATCTCACCGCACGGGTCGAGGTGCGCGGGCGTGACGAGGTCGGGCAGATGACCCAGGCCTTCAACGCCATGCAGGACAGCTACACCCGCGTCGTCGGTACCGTGGCTGCCAGCGCCTCGCGCCTGGACGAAGGCGCCGGGCGCCTGGCCAGCGGCATGCAGGGCGTCCGCGGCGGCATGCAGGATCAACAGCACGAGACCGATCAGGCCGCCACTGCCATCAACGAGATGAGCGCCACCGTGCAGCAGATCGCCGAACACGCCGCCGGTACTCGCGACCAGTCCCAGGAAGCCGATCGCCTGGCCGGGGCGGGTCAGCAGGCGGTGGATCGCGTCAGCCATTCCATCGCCGGCCTCTCCCAGGGCGTGCAGCAGACCGCGGTGATGATCCAGGAGCTGGCCGAGAACAGCGAACGCATCACCAGCGTGGTCAATGTCATTCACGGTATCGCCGAGCAGACCAACCTGCTGGCGCTCAACGCCGCCATCGAAGCGGCCCGTGCCGGCGAGGCCGGCCGTGGCTTCGCCGTGGTGGCCGACGAGGTGCGCAACCTGGCCAAGCGCGTCCAGGGTTCCACCGACGAGATCACCCGCATGGTCGACGGCCTTCAGGCTGGTACCCGCGATGCCGTGGAATTCATGCGCGAGAGTTCGCTCAAGGCCGACGACTGCGTGGTCCAGGCCGGCGCCGCTGGGCAGGCCCTGGCCGACATCACCGCCGCCGTGACCCTGATGCGCGACAGCAACACCCAGATCGCCGTTGCCGCGGAACAGCAAGCCCAGGTGGCGGAAGAGATGAGCAGGTCGGTTGTAGGCATCCGTGATGTCACGGAAAGGACCATGCTGCTGACGCAGGAGTCGGCCAGCACCAGCACGGAATTGGCCGCCCTCGCAGGAACCCTGAATCAGGCAATCCGCCAGTTGCGCCTATAGCCTCCATAGCGAGAGCGCATTCGCACGGTTGCCCGACAGGCGGCAAGATGCCCGCACGTTTTCGGAGAACCGTCATGCGCTCGGTCACTACCCTCACTTCCGCCGTTCTGCTCTTGCTTGGCCTGGGCTGCATCGCCCAGGCTCTGGGCAACCCCCATCCGCAACCATTGATCCTGGCGGCCGTCGTTTGCCTGGTGGCCTTCGCGCTGCAAGAGCCTGACGCCCTCCCCGCACCTCAGTCACTGCGCGCCTGACGGCCACGCAGCTGACGCTTCAGCTGCTTCAGGGCTTTCGCCAGCGCGACCGGATCGCTCGGCCGGTTGGCATAGCGTTGCGCCTGGAATTCCTGGGAAAAAGCCGCAATCCCCCCTCGGGCCGCCGGCAGCTCCGTCATCGCCCGACCGGCGAAGGAGCCGGCCGGTTCACCACTGCGCCGCCTCACCCCCTGGCGCGCCAGTAGGCGCTCGAACTGGCCGAAGCGCGCCAGCAGCGGATCCCGCGTCCGCTGCCAGGGCTTGAGCACCAGGAGCGCCATCACCCCGAGTACGCCCAGCACCAGCAGTGCCAACAGCAGCCCCAGGCGTTGCAGTGAACCCTCACCGAGCAGGCGCTTGAACAACTCGCCCTGGGTATCTTCCTGGTAGTTGAGCACCCAGCGCTGCCAGCCGTAGTTGATGCGATCCCAGCCGAGCCGCAGGCCGTTGAGCCAGGCCAGGTCGCGGTAGCGATTGGCGGCGAAGGGATCGTCGGCGAGAAATTCGTTGGCCGCGCCCTGGGCCGCCAGGGCTTCCTGCAGGCCGCGTTCGATCCGCTCGGGCGCCACCTGGGCGGTGGGATCGACACTGATCCAGCCGCGCTCCGGTAGCCAGTATTCCACCCAGGCGTGGGCATCGAATTGCTGCACCAGCAGATAGCCGCCCGCGGTGTTGAATTCACCGCCCTGATAGCCGGCCACCACTCGCGCCGGAATGCCGGCAACCCGCAAGGCGAAGGTCATGGCGCCGGCATAGTGGGCGCAGAAGCCGCGACGATTGTCGAAGAGGAAGGCATCGATGGCATCAACGCTCGCCGTGGGTGGTTGCAGGGTATAGACGAAGGGCTGCTGGCGAAAATGGGCCAGGATCGCCTGGGCCAGGGCCTCGGGCGTCGGCTCGCGCGCCTTGAGCTGGGCCACCCAGGCTCGGGTGCGCGGCTCGCCCCCGCTGGGCACCTGCAGGGCCCGGCGCTGGCTGGAGGCTGAGAGCCGGTCCGGCTCACGGCGGGCCTGGGGCCAGCTGCTCGCGCGATAGAGCAGCGCCTGGTCCACCGGACGGCGGCGCTGCAGATGGAAATCGCTAGCCAGGCGTACGTCGCGCTGATCGCTGCGCGCCACGTCCAGGCCATAGAGCCAGGGCCGGCCGCTCGGCTCCATCACCACCTGATAGTCCAGTCGGGGTCCGACGGGCGTCCAGGCCGGTTCCGGACTCCAGGCCGTGTCCGGGTCGACCGACCAGCGCGTGCCATCGAAGCGTTCATAGGTGGTGGCGCGCCAGTAGAGGTCACGCTGGGCCGGCCGCTCGCCGTCGAAGCTCACCCTGAACACCCGCTCGGCGGACTGCGACAGTTGGGCGATCTCGCCAGGCGCCATGCTGTCGCCCAGCCCAGTGCGCGCCTGGTCGCCCGGTTGCGGCAGTGACCACAGCGGACCAATACGGGGAAACACCAGGAACAGCAGCAGCATCAGGGGTACCGCCTGGAGCAACAGCGTGCCCGCGACCTTGAGGGTCGCCAGCGGACGGCTGGCCAGGGCACTCTGCTGCAGGCCGATCAGCGCCGCCACCAGGGCGGTCACCGGCAGCAGGCTGTAGAGCGCGGCGAGCAGGCCGTCTTCGAACAGGTAGGCGATCACCACGGCGAAGAAGCCCAGGTAGATGACCACCAGGGCATCGCGACGGCTGTGCATCTCGATCAGCTTGAGGGCGAAGGTCACCAGCAGCAGGACGGCACCCGCGTCCAGACCGATGAAGGATCCGCGCGACAGCCAGATACCGCCCATGGTCAGCAGCAGCAGGCCGCCCTTTTCCAGACGGGTGGGCGCGCGAACCTTCATGCGGAACAGCAGCACCCGCCAGCCGGCGCAAAAGGCCCAGAGCAACCCGACCCAGGGCGGCAGATGGGTGAGATGCGGCAGGATCACCAGGACCTGGGCCACCAGCAGCCAGACCAGGGCGATGCGCGGGATGGGTTGCGGCACGGCGGTGCTCATGCCGGCCGCCCGAACAGGGCCAGGGCCTGCAGGGCGGCATCGCGGTGAGGCTCACCGGTGGCCGGACTCAGCTCCACGCCGGGCAGGCGCAGGCCGAAGCGCAGCTGACGGCTACTGCAGTCCAGCACCGCCTGGCACAGCCAGGATAGCCGCGTCTCGGTATCGCCATCGAGTACGGTGAAATCCAGCCAGAGTTCGCTGCCAGCCAGGGCGGTGAAGTCTTTCACCAGCAGCCCCTGCCCGCGAGAAAAGGCCTTCCAGTCCAGCCGCCGCCGTGAATCGCCGGGCTGATAGGGCCGCAGCCCCTGGAAGTCGTCGGCGCCCTGCCCCGTCTGGCGCTGGCCTTCCTCGCTACCGGCATCCTGGCCACTGCGCAGCGGCGCCGCGGTTGCCAAGGGCTGCGGATAGACCAGGGCGCGCACGTCCAGGTCGAGCCAGCTCCAGGCGACGAACAGGCCGAGCGGGAAACGGCTCTCCACCCGCAGCCGCGCGGGCCTGAGCCAGCCGCGCGTCGGCGCCGGATGGAACACCTGCAGGGCGACGCTCTCCCCGGCGGGCACATCGCTGAGGATCAGGGGCTCGCCATGCCAGCCCAGGCCGATGCCCTGGTGTGTCCGACGGTCGCTTTCCAGGCGCAGGCGAAACCCGGCCGCCTCCCCGGCGAACACCGGGCCGGCCCCGCCACCGGCCAGTTGCAAGCCGGCCAGGTTGCGATAGGTATGCAACATGGCCACTAGCGCCAGGGAAAACAGCAGGAAGGTCAGGCCATAGGCCAGGCTGTTCTGGTAATTGATGCCAGCCAGCAGCATCAGCAGCAGGGCAATGGCGAAGGCGCCACCCTGGCGGGTAGGCAGAATGAAGATGCGTCGCTGATCGAGGGTGATGCGATTGGCCGGCGGAATCCGTCGGGCCAGCCAACCGTCTCGATAGCGCTGCCAGGCGCCGCCGGTCACAGCGCCGGGACTTCGCGCAGCAGCCACTGCACCAGGGCGCCGCCGCCATGCCCGGCGGGATCGGCGATATCGCGCAGGCGATGCCCGGCCACCGCCGGCAGCACCGTCTGGACATCCTCGGGCAGCACGTGGTCACGGCCCGCCAGCAAGGCCCAGGCTCGGGCTGCGGCCAGCAAGGCCAGGCTGCCGCGGGGTGACAGGCCGAGCGCGAAGGAGGTCTGGGTGCGGGTGGCCTCCACCAGGCGTAGCACATAGTCCACCACCGCCTCGCTGGCATGGATGCGCGGCACCTCGGTCTGGATCAGCCGCAGCTGGGCATGATCCAGCAGTGGCTCCAGGCGCGGCAGCTGCTCGCGCCCGGAACCGCCGAGCAGCAGGGCGCGTTCCGCGGCGCGGCCGGGATAACCGAGCGACAGCCGCATCAGGAAGCGGTCGAGTTGGGATTCCGGCAGGGCGAAGGTGCCGCCCTGGGAAACCGGGTTCTGGGTAGCGATGACGAAGAAGGGCTCGGGCAAGGGCCGAGTGGCGCCCTCGATGGTCACCTGCCCCTCCTCCATGGCTTCGAGCAGTGCGCTCTGGCTCTTGGGCGTGGCCCGGTTGATCTCGTCGGCCAGCAGCAGCTCGGCGAACACCGGACCGGGATGGAAGACGAACTGACCGCTGTCGCGATCGAACACCGAGGTGCCGAGGATATCGCCGGGCAAGAGGTCCGAGGTGAACTGGATACGCTGGAAGGACAGCCCCAGCACCTTGGCCAGGGCATGGCTGAGGGTGGTCTTGCCCATGCCGGGCAGGTCCTCGATCAGCAGGTGCCCGCGCGCCAGCAGGCAGGCCAATGCCAGCCTGACCTGGGTTTCCTTGCCCAACAAAACGCCGTCTACCGCCTTGAGACAGGCGTTCAACCTATCGTGCATGCCCTGAGGTCTCTCGCCTTGCGCCGACGCGGGAAGGCGTCGGCCTGCAGAACGAGAATAGCAGCACCTTTTGCCGGTAGCCGCGCCCGGGAGATTTAACGCTTATTTCAGGGTGGCGAGGATCTCTTCCACGGCGCGTGCCGGATCGGCCGCCCGGGCGATGGGACGGCCGATCACCAGGTAGTCGGAGCCGGCATCCAGCGCCTCGCGCGGGGTAAGGATGCGGCGCTGATCGTCCAGGGCGCTGCCGGCCGGGCGAATACCAGGGGTGACCAGTTGCAGCGCCGGTTGCGCGGCCTTGAGCGCCGAGGCCTCCTGGGCCGAACAGACCAGGCCGTCCATTCCCGCGCGGGCGGCGAGGCCGGCCAGGCGCAGGACCTGTTCCTGGGGATCCACGTCCAGACCGATGTCGGCCAGGTCCTCACGCTCCATGCTGGTCAGCACGGTGACACCGATCAGCAGCGGCTTGGGTCCGCTGAAGGCCTCCAGGGTCTCGCGACAGGCGGTCATCATGCGCAGGCCACCCGAGCAGTGGACGTTGACCATCCAGACGCCCATCTCCGCGGCAGCCTTGACCGCCATGGCGGTGGTGTTGGGAATGTCGTGGAATTTCAGGTCGAGAAACACCTCGAAACCGCGCGTGCGCAAGGCCTCCACCACACCGGCGGCGCTGGCGGTGAACAGCTCCTTGCCAACCTTGACCCGGCAGGTGGCGGGGTCGAGCCGGTCGGCCAGCGCCAGGGCGGCGGACGACGAGGGGAAATCCAGGGCGACGATGATGGGAGACTGGCAGGCGGACATGGGGGCTCTCGGCAAAACGGCAAAGGCCGGCATTTTCGCAGAAAAGCGCCGCGCGGGCACTTGGCAGCTGCCCGACGTGGCCTTGGTCAGTCAACTGGGCCTGAGCAACCGCTCGCGCAGCCAGTTGCCCGCCGGCCCCAGTGCTCGTCGCCGTGACCAGACCACATCCACCACCACCCGCTGCGGCCAGCCTGGCACGGCCAGTTCCACCAGGCGGTCCTGGCCAAAGGTCTTCACCAACCAGAGCGGCAGCTCGGCCCAGCCGAAGCCTTGCACCGCCATGTCCAGCAGCAGCAGGTAGTCCGGCGCCGACCAGCAGCGCCCCCGGGTGTCCGGCAGACGGCAGACCTGCTGGGAGGATTCGGTCACGGTGCTCAGGCGCAACAGGCGATAGGGCGCGAGGTCGGCCGTGGTGACCCGCGGCAGCTCCGCCAGCGGGTGATCGGCAGCCACGTACAGGCCAAAGGTCACCAGGCCATCCAGGGTCGCCGCCTCGATATCCGCCGGGTACGGCGGCTGACCCGCCAGCAGGCCCAGGTCCGCCCGCCCCTGCACCAGGTTGAGCACATCGGCGTCCTCGGCGATCAGGCATTCGAATTCGAGATCCGGATAACGCTGGTCCAGCTCGGCCAGGAGCGCCTCATAGCGGGTGGGCTGGTAGGTATCGGAAATCACCAGCGTCAGGCGTGGCTCCACGCCGGCCGCGAGCTGGGTGGCGCGATTGGCCAGGCGGTCGTGGGCGGAAAGCACGGCGCGCGCCTGATCGAGGAGCTGCTCACCCGCCGCCGTAAGCAGGGGATAACGGCCCTGCCGGTCGAACAGCACCACTCCCAATTCATCTTCCAGCCGGGCAATGCTCTCGCTGATGCTGGACTGGCGCTTGCCCAGGACGCGTCCGGCCGCGCTGAAAGAGCCCGAGGCAGCAGCTTCGACGAAGGCCTCCAGGGCCTCGGCATTGGGATACATATCGGCTCCGCCTATGGAGACCACTTTGATCCCCCTAGCTTAGCCGATGAGACTGAAGGCCTGTCCATCGCGGAGTATCCCCATGTCCATCCAGCTCACCCAGCGCCCTGCCAGTGCCCGCGTGCTGCACGCCTTGCTCTTCGAAGGGATCGCCGTGCTGCTCGCCACCCCGACCCTGGCCTGGCTGCTGGATCGCTCCCTCGGGCACATGGGCCTGCTTACCGCTGCCTTTTCCGCCATCGCCATGATCTGGAACCTGGTCTTCAACCTGGGCTTCGATCGACTGCAGCAACGCCTGGGCTTCACCCGTGGGCTGGGTGTGCGCCTGCTGCATGCCCTGGGCTTCGAGGGCGGACTGATCGTGGTGCTGGTGCCGCTGGCCGCCTGGTGGCTGTCCATCAGCCTGTGGCAGGCCCTGCTGCTGGACCTGGGACTGATCCTGTTCTTCCTGCCCTATACCCTGGCGTTCAACTGGCTCTACGACCTGGGTTATGCCGCCTGGCTCAGACGCACGGGCGCGGCTTGCCGGGCGCACTGATAAGCTCTCCTGTGGTCGAAGCTTTACAGCCACTCAAGGAGAAGACAGATGCCCTGGTATGCCTGGTTGATCCTGCTAGTCGCCGTCGGCTCGGTGGTCGGCAGCCTGCTCATGCTCAAGGACACGGCGCGCAAGGTGCCCCTGACCGACGAACAGAAAAACAAGATTCGGCAGCGCAATGCCGAGATGGATGCCAAGGAGGCCCAGGACCGCTGAAGGCAACCCTGGCTCC
This sequence comes from Pseudomonas sp. Marseille-Q7302, assembly GCF_965111925.1. Taxonomy (NCBI): domain Bacteria; kingdom Pseudomonadati; phylum Pseudomonadota; class Gammaproteobacteria; order Pseudomonadales; family Pseudomonadaceae; genus Pseudomonas; species Pseudomonas sp. Marseille-Q7302. The sequence goes on from NZ_CBCOPK010000001.1 coordinate 3,488,311, forward strand.
CGGACAAGGCCCTGCCGCATCAGCGTGCCGCAGGGCCTTGCTTCGTCAGGACTCCAGTGGCGCCTTGGTGTTGACGTACTCCGGCACCTGCGCCAGCGGCAGGCTGCGTACCTGCTCAGCGGTAGGTCCCTGGCGCTTGGGCAGCGGCTCCAGGCGCTGCGGCTGACCGCTTTCCAGGGCGCGCTCGATGGCCGCCAGCACGCGGACGTCGCGCCAGCCCTCCTCCCCGTCCATTTCTGGCTGGCGATCCTGCAGGATGCAATCGGAGAAGTAGGCCGTCTCGCCGCCGAAATGATCCACCACCGGTGCCTTGTGCTCCTGGGTTTCGCCATCCACGGTCAGGCGATAGCCAATCGCGACGCCTTCACCGAAACCAAAGCACGGCGAGGCCTCGATCTCACCTTTGCGGCCCACCAGCTGGAAACGCTCGGTATTAGGCCCACTGAAGCTGACGGTAAAACTCGCCAGCCGCTCCTCGGGGAAGCGCAGGGTCACGGCCACGGCATCCCAGGTCGTGACGTCGCGCCCTGGTGTTTGCACCCCCACCGCACTGACTTCGATGGGCTCGTCCCCAAAGAGCGCCCGCACGGCATTGAGCGGATAGGGCCCCATGTCGGTGACCGGGCCGGCCCAGAAGCCACTCTGCGCCCGGTGATTGGCCGTATCGACCGGCTGGGTGAAGGTCGCGGTGAACAGGCGCGGATCGCCGATCTCGCCCTTGCGCACCCGCTCGATCATCTCCACCGTGCCCGGCTCGCAATGCAGTCGATAGGCGATCATCAGCTTGGCTCCGGAGCGCTCCGCTGCCGCGTTGATCGCCTGGCATTCTTCCTCGCTGATCGCCATGGGCTTTTCCAGCAGGACGTGGATACCGGCATCCAGCGCCGGCACCGCGAACTCCAGATGGCGAAAATTGGGCGTGGCCAGGTAGATCGCATCAATCTCACCCGACGCCAGCAGGGCTGGAAACTCTTCGTAGGCATAGCTCTTGAGGCCGTACTTGGCGGCCAGATCCCGCGCCTTGATGGGATCGCCGGTGACCAGGGCGGTCATCTCGGAATTATCTGTCTGACCAACCCCGGGCATGAAGGCGCCCTGGGAAATCCAACCACCGCCTACTACCGCATAACGAATCTTGCCTGTCGCACTGGGCATGGAACGCTCCCTAATCCAGGCAGACGACGTGTCCGCCACCTGAACTGTCGGCAAGCATCCAGGCGACTAAGTTCCGGACGGGTGTTCAACAATGGCAAGCCAGCTGCAGCGGGTTAGCGTCGAAAGCGCAACTCGACCTCGGCCCCTTCGAAATCGTCGCTGCGATCCCGGCTGATGACCCGCCCGCCCAGCTCGAAACGGCCAGGGTCATCCTTGCCGCGAAACAGCTGTGGCAGCAAGTTGGCTTCGGCAACGGTGTTCTCGGCCTTCTTGGGCGCGACGCGGCGTGACGTCAGCGCCTGGGGCGCCTCGACTTCACCCGGCATGCTGAGGTCGAGAGGATGGGCTGCGGCCGGTGGCGCCTTGGGCGCGGCAGGTTTCTTGAGTTGACTGTTCTTGGCCAGGTCCCGCTTTTTCAGTGGCGGCGCGGGTAGCACGAAGGCCTTGGCTGGCAAGGGGTCCAGACGCAAGGCACGCAGGTCCGCCGCACTGCCTTGCGCCGCACTTGCCACGGGTGGCGCGGCAGGTGCGGGTGCAGGAGCGGCAGCCGGCGCGGCTGGGGCCTTAGCGGTCTTTGGTGGCGCGTCGTTGTCGCAACCGACCAGCGAAAGAGCCACCGCCGTCACCATCATCGCCAGGTATGCACGCATAGGTCCACCATCAGCAAGGCAAGGCGCCTCGACCGGAGCGGCAGGCGCGACAGGAGTCATCTACTACAACCGACCCGCCGGCCGCGAACCAGGTTCCAGAAGCGCCGCTAGGCGGCCAGGGTTTCCTGGCAGAGCTGACGAGCGAGCAGGCCGAGGGTCATCAGCGCCCGCTGGGCATCGCGCCCCCAGGGCAGACCGCAATTGAGGCGGATGCAGTGGTTGAACTGGTCGGTGTTGCTGAAGATCATGCCCGGGGCAATGCTCACCCCCTGATCCAGGGCGCGCTGGTGCAGCAGGCGGGTATCCACCCGCACCGGCAGGCTGACCCAGAGGATGAAGCCACCCTTGGGCCGACTCATCTGGGTGCCCTCGGGGAAATGCTCCTGGATCGCCAGCTGGAAAGCGGTCATGTTGCGCCGGTACTCCTGGCGGATGGCGCGCAGGTGGCGGTCGTAGCCACCATTCTCCAGATAGGCGGAAACGCCCATCTGGGTCACGCTGCAGGCCGAATGGGTGGTGAAGGTCTGCAGTCGGCAGATGTCCTCCTGATAGGGCCCGGCCACCACCCAGCCGATACGGACGCCGGGCGACAAGGTCTTGGAAAAGCTCGAGCAGTAGATGACGCGTCCCTGCTTGTCGAGGGCCTTGAGCGCCTTGGAGCCGCTTTCGTAGGTCAGCTCCCCGTAGATGTCGTCTTCGACGATGGCGATGTTGCGCTCCGCCGCTAGCCTGAGCAGCTGCTTCTGCCGCGCTTCGGGCATGCTGCCACCCAGGGGATTGCTCAGTCGCGGGGTCACCACCAGGGCCTTGACCGGCCACTGGCTCGCCGCCAGCTGTAGCGCCTCGACGCTGAGACCAGTTTCGGGATCGCAGGGAATCTCGATCACCTTGAGGCCCAGCACCTCGGCCAGCTGCAGGAGGCCATAGTAGGACGGCGACTCGGTGGCGATCAGATCGCCTGGCTTGGTCAGCACCCGCAGCGACATCTGCAGGGCATCCACGCAGCCGTGGGTGATCACCACCTCCTCCGGACCCACCACCACCCCGGCATCGCGCAGGCGGATCGCCACCTGACGGCGCAGGGGCTCGAAGCCCGGACTGTGCAGGTAGGAGAAAGCCGCGCGGGCCTGGAAGCGGGTGACCTTGGACAGTTGCTGGTGCAGCGCCCGCAGCGGCAGGTAATCGGTCTGGGGCACGGCCATGCCCAGGGGCACCACGCCTTCGCGACGCGATTCGGCCAGGACCTGGCTGATGATGCCCGCGCGGGTCACCAGACTGGGCCGCTCCACCGTGGCGATGTCCGGCGTCGGCGCGGTTAGCGCCGGAGTCTGGTGCACATAGAATCCCGACTGCGGTCGGGCACGGATCAGGCCCTGGTCTTCCAGGGTGGCATAGGCCTGCAGGACACTGGCATGGCTCACGCCCAGCTGCTGACTCAACTTGCGCACCGACGGCACCCGCTCGCCGGGCTTGTAGACCCCCGTGCGGATATCGTTCGCCAATTGCTGGGCGATGCGCTGATAGAGCAACAGGTTGGTCATGGCGTCTTCCTGGACGAGAGCGGAACAGTAGCAGGCTATTCTGGAGGTATACCGGTACAGCTAGCCTCGACCTTACCGCTTCCCTTCCCGGGGCGGCAATGTCCAAAAACGACAAGGAACCGGCGCACCTCTCTTTGACGCCAAGGGCTCTGCCGAGAGGCTTGCCGCGCCCATGAAAAAGCCCGCCAAAGGGCGGGCTCTTGGCTGGCGAAAAACCTCAGATGGCCTTTTCCAGCTCCGGGATCAGCTCGAACAGATCACCCACCAGGCCATAGTCGGCCACCTGGAAGATCGGCGCCTCCTCGTCCTTGTTGATGGCGACGATCACCTTGGAATCCTTCATGCCCGCCAGGTGCTGGATGGCACCGGAGATGCCGACGGCGATGTACAGCTGGGGCGCGACGATCTTGCCGGTCTGACCGACCTGCATGTCGTTGGGCACGAAGCCGGCGTCCACCGCGGCGCGCGAGGCACCTACCGCAGCGCCCAACTTGTCGGCCAGGGCGTAGAGGATCTTGAAGTTGTCGCCGTTCTGCAGCCCACGACCACCGGAGACCACCACCTTGGCGGCGCCCAGCTCGGGACGATCGGACTTGGCCAGCTCTTCGCCAACGAAGCTGGAAACCCCAGCGTCCTTGACCAGGCTCACGGCTTCGATGGCGGCGGAACCACCCTCGGCGGCGACCGGATCGAAACCGGTGGCGCGCACGGTGATCACCTTGACCGGCGCCGTGGAGCGCACGGTGGCGATGGCGTTGCCGGCATAGATCGGCCGCTTGAAGGTGTCGGCGGATTCGACGGCGATGATCTCGGAGATCTGGTCGACGTCCAGCAGCGCGGCCACGCGCGGCAGGAAGTTCTTGCCATTGGTGCTGGCGGGGGCCAGGACATGGCTGTAGTTGGCAGCCAGCTCGACCACCAGCGGCGCGACGTTTTCCGGCAACTGGTGGGCATAGGCGGCGTTGTCGGCCAGGAGCACCTTGCTGACGCCAGCGATCTTGGCGGCGGCCTCGGCGACCGGCTGGGCATTCTGGCCGGCGACCAGCACATGGATGTCGCCGCCGATGGCCTGGGCCGCGGCCACGGTATTCAGGGTGGCGCCAAAGAGGTTGGCGTTGTCGTGGTCGGCAATGACGAGAATGGCCATCAGATCACCTTCGCTTCGTTCTTGAGTTTTTCGACCAGTTCGGCCACGGACTTGACCTTGATGCCCGCCTGACGGCCTGCCGGCGCTTCTACCTTGACCACCTCGTAAGAGGCGTTCACCGCCACGCCCAAGGCGTCCGGGGTCAGGGTTTCCAGCGGCTTCTTCTTGGCCTTCATGATGTTGGGCAGCGAGGCGTAGCGCGGCTCGTTCAGGCGCAGGTCGGTGGTGACCACCGCCGGCAGCTTGAGCGATACCGTCTGCAGACCGCCATCGATCTCGCGGGTCACGTTGAGGCCGTCACCCGCCTGCTCCACCTTGGAGGCGAAGGTACCCTGGGCGAAGCCGGTCAGGGCGGCCAGCATCTGGCCGGTCTGGTTGTTGTCGCTGTCGATGGCCTGCTTGCCGAGGATCACCAGCTGCGGCTGTTCCTTGTCCACCACCGCCTTGAGCAGCTTGGCGGTGGTCAGCGACGACAGCTCGGCAGTGCCGGTGTCGATCAGCACGGCGCGATCGGCGCCCAGTGCCAGGGCGGTACGCAGTTGCTCCTGCGCCTGGGCCGGACCCGCGGTCACGACCACGATCTCGCTGGCGATACCCTTTTCCTTCAGGCGCACCGCTTCTTCCACGGCGATCTCGCAGAAGGGGTTCATGGACATCTTGACGTTGGCCAGGTCGACACCGCTCTGGTCGGCCTTGACGCGGACCTTGACGTTGTAGTCCACCACGCGTTTGACAGCTACGAGAACCTTCATGAATCCCTCGATTTATTCTGGTGAATAAACAGGACGCCAAGGCGGCCTTGCGTTGGACACGACCCCTGCCGATCCAACCTTGTTGCAAATCTTTCCTATGTTGACCTCCACGGCAGCAGGGGTCAACGCGACAGTCCGTCAGGGGCCAGTAACTCCCGAGTCTAACAGGCTTGCAGAAAATTTAAACAAACGTTTGAATGGGTGCTAGGGAGCACGCCGGATATAATGAAGTCTTTTGTTGCACCCCTACATAAATAACCAAGATCGTGAGTTTTGCCTGAGGAGAGTGAGCCGTGGAACGCGAATACATGGAATTCGACGTGGTGATCGTCGGGGCCGGCCCCGCGGGCCTGTCCGCGGCCTGTCGCCTCAAGCAGCAGGCCGCCGAAAACGGCCAGGAAATCAGTGTGTGCGTGGTCGAGAAAGGCTCCGAGGTCGGTGCCCACATTCTCTCCGGCGCCGTCTTCGAACCCCGCGCCCTGGACGAGCTCTTTCCCAACTGGAAGGAACTGGGTGCGCCGCTTAACACTCCGGTCAAGCGCGACGACATCTACCTGCTCAAGGACGATCGCCAGGCCACCAAGGTTCCCAACTTCTTCGTGCCCAAGCCCATGCACAACGAGGGCAACTACATCATCTCCCTGGGCAATTTCTGCCGCTGGCTGGGTCAGCAGGCCGAGGCCCTGGGCGTGGAGATCTATCCGGGCTTCGCCGCCCAGGAACCGCTGATCGATGATCAGGGCGTGGTACGCGGCATCATTACCGGCGATCTGGGCGTGGATCGCGAAGGCCAGCCCAAGGACGGCGTCTACACCCCCGGTATGGAGCTGCGCGGCAAGTACACCCTGTTCGCCGAAGGCTGCCGTGGCCATCTGGGCAAGCAGCTCGGCCAGAGATTCAAGCTTGGCGAAGGCGCCGATCCGCAGCACTACGGCATCGGCATCAAGGAGCTGTGGGAGATCGATCCGGCCAAGCACGAGCAGGGCCTGGTGATCCATACCTCCGGCTGGCCGCTGGACAAGGAGAATCCGGGTGGCTCCTTCCTCTATCATCTGGAAGACAACCAGGTAGTGGTAGGTCTGATCGTCGACCTGGCCTACAGCAACCCGCACCTCTCACCCTACGACGAATTCCAGCGCTACAAGCACCACCCGGTGGTGGCCCAGTACCTGGAAGGCGGCAAGCGCGTCTCCTATGGCGCCCGCGCCCTGGTCAAGGGCGGCCTGAATTCCCTGCCGAAGATGGTCTTCCCGGGCGGCGCCCTGATCGGCTGCGACCTTGGCACCCTGAACCCGGCCAAGATCAAGGGCAGCCATACCGCCATGAAGTCCGGCATGCTCGCCGCCGACGCCATCGTCGCCGCCCTGGCTGCCGGTCGCGAGGGTGACGAACTCCAGGGTTACGTGGATGGCTTCAAGGGCAGCTGGGTACAGGAAGAACTCCATGCCAGCCGCAACTTCGGTCCGGCCATGCACAAGTTCGGCCCGCTGCTAGGCCCGGCCTTCGCCTTCGTCGAACACAACCTGCTGGGTGGCGCCCTGCCCTTCACCCTGCACGATCGGCGCATGGACCATACCTGCCTGAAGAAGGCCGACGAGGCGCCGCGCATCAGCTATCCCAAGCCGGACGGCAAGCTGAGCTTCGACAAGCTGTCCTCGGTGTTCCTCTCCAACACCAACCACGAAGAAGACCAGCCGGTCCATCTGAAGCTGAAGGACCCGTCGATCCCCATCTCGCAGAACCTGCCGCTGTATGACGAGCCGGCGCAGCGCTACTGCCCCGCCGGGGTCTACGAGGTGGTCCGGGATGGCGGCGAGCCGCGCTTCCAGATCAATGCCCAGAACTGCGTCCACTGCAAGACGTGCGACATCAAGGATCCCGCGCAGAACATCACCTGGGTGGCGCCGGAAGGCAGCGGCGGCCCCAACTACCCCAACATGTGAACCATGCAAAAGGGCCCCTCGGGGCCCTTTTGCTATCCGGCAGCCGCAACGGGAAAGAACACCCCGCGGCTCCAGAGCCCAAGCCAGGCCTTACCCTCGTGGGTGCCCTCCTCGACCCTGTCCATCAGTCGGTAGAAGACCGCCCGATTGAGCCGTGCCTCCAGTCCGCCGCGCACCCGTACATAGGGTGCCGGCTGGTCATCCTGCTCGGTGAAACGCAGCGGATGCTCGGCGCCAGCGGCGACCCGATCCCCGACGTTGGTGAGGAAATCCAGGACCTGGTCCCGGCCGCTGCCGCTCCACTCGACATCCACGGCCAGAAAGGGCACATCCTCGACCTGGATGCCCACGCACTCCACCGGCGTGACCAGCACATAGCGTTCGGGATCGCGCCTCAGGATGGTGGAGAACAGGCGAACCATCGCTGGTCGGGTGATGGGCGTACCCTGGTGGTACCAGGTCCCATCGCGGGCGATGCGCATGTCGATATCGCCACAGAAGGGCGGATGCCAGAGGTCCACGGGCGGCAGCTTGCCGTCCTTGGCGACTGGCAGCTGCGCCAGCAGATTCCGCGTCACGTCAATCTGGGTCACGCCCTTCTCCTCTACCGGGTGCCCAAGCCGAGTAGACGTTGGGCATATTCATTGAGCGCCGGACCGAGCAGGTCTTCCGGACGCTCATCATAGAACGTCAAGAAGCCGCCACGGCTGCGGATCCGCGCTGTGTCCACCAGGCGGAAGGTAGCGGTCTCCACCAGCATCATCTGGACGACGCTGCGGTCGCGGCCTACTCGTCCGATGTCATCCTGATCTTCCCATTCCTCCCAGGTACCGATGCGGTCATCCGCCCCGGCGAAGCGGGTGTAGAGCACATAGTGCGCGCCCAGTTGCCGGGCCTTGGCCATGGCTTCGTCGAAGCCCTCGGGCTTATCCGCGCGCCTTACCCGCGGGAAGTATTCCACAAAGCCTTTGAAGGCCTCTTCCGCTACCACGTTCGGGCGGGCGTAGGGATGGCCCACGGGCACGAAGGCGCCCTGGGCTATGTAGATATAGGAGTCGGCCTGCAGGCGAAAGTTGTTCAGCCGCTGGGTCTTGCTGTAATCGAGCAGCCCTGCATCACGCAGGTGATATTCAACGCCGGACGCCATGTCACTGACGTTCATGCAGCCGCCCAGGCAGCTCAGCAAAACCGAAATGACCAGAAAACGCAGATTAATCATGGAACAGAGCCCCTGTCCGGCGCCAAGATGCCGTCGATACAGGGGCCTTAGCAGCTTTCGCGCCAGTTGCTAGCCGCCGATGATCTTCATCACCGTCACGCCACCGGAGAAGGCTACGTCCTGCTTGTCCCCCAGCGCCTTGACCAGCAGCCGCTGCAGGGCCGGCAGGGCCAGATGCCTGGGCTTGTCCAGCAGATCGCCGACATAGTGGCGGTTGCTGGACGACAGGCAGCCGTGCAGCCAGCCGGTGGACGACAGCCGTAGCCGCGAGCAGGTCCGGCAGAAGGGGACGCTTTCGTTGGCGATGATGCCGAAGTGACCACCCGACTCGACGCGATAGCGCAAGGCGGTGGAGTCCACCGGTGCATCGGCCTGCACATAGGCATGGCGCGAACCGATGATCTCCAGCAATTCCGCCAGTGGCACCAGCTGGTTGTTGAAGTGCACGGAATCCTTGGCCAGATGGCCCATGCGCATCAGCTCGATGAATCTGAGTTCGAAACCGCGCTCCAGGCAGTACTCCAGCAGCGGCAGCACCTGATCGAGATTCTGGCCCCGCAGCGGCACCATGTTGAGCTTGATCTTGAGGCCGGCGGCACGCGCCGCTTCGAGCCCGGCCAATACCGTGGCCAGGTCACCACCGCGCGCCAGGCGCGGAAAGGCCTCGGCATCGAGGGTATCGAGCGAAACGTTCAGACGGCGGATGCCGTGGTCGATGAGGAAATCGAGCTTGCGCGGCAGCAGCTGGCCATTGGTGGTCAGGCTGATGTCCTTGAGGCCGAGCTGGGCGACGCGGGCAAGAAAGGGCTCCAGCCGCGGCGTGACCAGGGGTTCGCCCCCCGTGATGCGCAGACGCTCGATCCCCGCGGCATCGATGAGGTATTCCACCCCGCGAGCCATGGTGTCGGCACTGAGCTCGTCCTGCGCAGCCACGAGTCGCTTGCCGTTGGGCACGCAATACGTACAGGCATAGTTGCAGGCCGCCGTGAGGCTGATCCGCAAGTTGCGAAACGCCCTACCCTGGCGGTCAACGATCATCTTGGGAACTCCAATAAGACAAGAGAAAAGGGATGGCACGGCATCCCTTGCCTCTATCGGACCCTAGGATCGGACAGGCGTTTCGACATCTCGCTTGCGGCGGTTGCCCATGCGAACGCCGATCTCCATGAGGAACTGGAAGAAACCCTCCTGATCCTCCAGCACGTCGCGCCAGAAGGGCGAATGGTAAAGGGCCACGGCCCCGTGCACCAGCGCCCAGGCGGCGCAGTAGTGGAAATAGGGAGGCACGTCCTCGAGCTTGCCTTCGTCGATCCGGCCCTCGATCAGGCTGGTCAGCCGCTGGAAGTTGGAGGTGCGGATGCTGTGCAGCTGCTCGACCAGTTCGGGTACCTGCCGCGTCTTGACCACCTTTTCCTCGAGCCGATCGAACAACCGATAGCGCTGTGGATCGCTCATGCGGAATTCGAAATAGGCGCGGGAGAGCGCTTCGCGGTCCCGGGCGACGTTGTCCGACTGGAACAGCTCGGCAAGGTCCCGTTCGTAATCCAGCATCAACCGCAGATAGATCTCGGCCTTGGAATTGAAATGCTTGTAGATGGTGCCTTTGCCGATACCGACCGCCTCGGCGATCATCTCGACGGTGACGCTGTCTTCTCCTTCGGAGAGAAAGAGTTGCAGTGCGGTATCGAGGATTTCCTGTTCGCGGCGACGGAACTCGCGGACTTTGCGGGATTCTTTCTGCATGGCAGCCCACTTGTTGTTTTGAAAAGGGATAGGGCCTTCGAATCGTCGGTTGCCCCTCGGCATACCGGCACTTCGTCACACCTTGGGCGAGCTCCACCGAGAGTATCGGTGAACCGCGCGGGCGCGCCCCTTATTATGCCCCATCACACCCAGATTGTACGGATCGAGTCAATGTCTTCCTGGAAGCACGAATTCCCTCAGGCCTACGCCATGCGGTACCTCAACCACGCGGCCGTGGCCCCCTGGCCCAAGCGCGCCGCGCAGGCCGTCACCGAATTCGCCGCCGAGAACTGCCAATACGGCGCGCGCAACTATCCGACCTGGCTCGTCCTGGAACAGCGCCTGCGTGACCGCCTGACCCGTCTGCTCAATGCGCCGGCCAGCAGTGACATCGCCCTGGTGAAGAACACCTCCGAGGCACTCTCCTTTGTCGCTTTCGGCCTGGACTGGCAGAGCGGTGACCAGGTGGTGATCAGCGACGAGGAGTTCCCCTCCAATCGGGTCGTCTGGGAAGCCCTGGCGCGCTTTGGCGTCGAGGTGGTGGAAGTCAGTCTGGGCGAGACGCCAGAAGCCAATCTGCTGGCTGCCTGCGGCCCCCGGACCCGACTGATGGCCATCAGCGCCGTGCAATACGCCAGCGGTCTGCGCCTGGACCTGCCCGCGCTGGGCCAAGGCTGCGAGGCCAAGGGCGTACTGCTCTGCGTCGATGCCATCCAGCAGCTGGGCGCCCTGCCCTTCGATGTCCAGGCCTGCAACTGCGCCTTCGCCATGGCCGACGGCCACAAGTGGATGCTGGGTCCGGAAGGCCTGGGGGTCTTCTACTGCCGCGCCGATTTGCGCGAGCAGCTGAAGCTGCACGAATACGGCTGGCACATGCTGGACAACGCCGGCGACTACAGCCAGCGCGAATGGCAACCGGCGAAGACGGCGATGCGTTTCGAGTGCGGCAGCCCCAACATGCTCGGGGCGGTGGCGCTGGAGGCCAGCCTATCGCTGCTGGAAGATGCCGGCATGCAGCAGGTGGGTCAGGATCTGCTGGCGCGGATCGAACTGCTGGACAGCCACATTCGCCGCCTGCCCGGCGCCATCCTGCATTCGCCGGCCGACCCACAGCGGCGTTCCGGAATCCTCACCTTCTCCCTCGAAGGCTGGGACAATCGCCAGCTGTTCGAGCGCCTCAAGACCGCCGATGTGGTCTGCGCCCAACGTGGTCCGGGCATCAGGCTGTCGCCGCACTTCTACACCAGCGAGCACGTGCTGGAGCAGACGCTGGACCTGGTCGGTGCGCTGGCACGCTTCTGAAGCGCCCTGAAAGGTCTGAGACCCGCAGTACCAGGGCAGTGCTATTCCAAAACTGTTTAAAAAATGTCCAGCCCAGGCTGGACCTTTCCCCGCGCTGACCAATACTCAAGTGACTGGCCGTGTCGACCCCCGCGACGCGGGCCAGGCAGGCGGTCCTCCGTCTAGGCGAACCGCTGGTCCGGCCCGGGTATCCCAGGATACCCGGGCCATTTTTTGCCTAGAGGGTGGCGCGGGGAAACAGCCGGCGGAAGTTGGCCGTGGTCTGCTCGGCCAGGGTCTCCAGGCTGACGCCACGCACATCGGCCAGGCACTGGGCGACCTCGACCACGAATTGCGGCAGGTTCGCCTTGCCTCTGTGGGGTACCGGGGCCAGATAGGGCGAGTCGGTTTCCACCAGCAGTCGATCGGCCGGCACCTGACGGGCTACTTCGCGCAGCTCGGCCGCATTGCGAAAGGTCAGAATGCCGGAAAAGGAGATGTAGAAACCCAGATCCAGGGCGGCCTTGGCCGTCGCCCAATCCTCGGTGAAGCAGTGCAGCACCCCGGCGCCTGGCAGATCGGCGGCGCCAAGCATCGCCAGGGTGTCGGCGCGCGCTTCCCGGGTATGGATCACCAGGGGTAGTGCCGTACGGCGGGCTGCCTCCAGGTGCAGGGCGAAGGACCGCTGCTGGATCTCGGCGGTATCCGGCTGATAGTGGTAGTCCAGCCCGGTCTCGCCGATAGCGGCAACGCGGGGATGGGCCAGCCGTTCCAGCAACCAGTCGAGATCGATGGCGCTGCCCTGGGCGGCATCCAGTGGGTGAATGCCCACCGCGCAGTGGACGTCGGCATAGCGCTCGGCCAGGGCCTGCACCGTGGGTGCATTGCCGGCATCGACGCCAATGCAGAGGAACTGGCTGACGCCACGGGCGCGCGCGGCATCCAGCGCTGCATCCAGGGAGCCGTCATGAAGGGAAAGATCGAGTCGATCCAGGTGACAGTGGGAGTCGACGAAGTGCACGAGAAATAGCCTTGAATCGGAAGACGCCCCGCCCCGAGCGGGACGGCGACGGCCTCACATGGTATGGGTGGGACGGTCCGACTTCAGGGAGCCGGCCAGATAGGTTTCGATCTTGTTGCGCGCGGTATTGTCGCCTTCGTTGAACTGCACGCCGACCCCGGCGGCACGATTGCCCTGGGCCCCCTTGGGGGTGATCCAGACCACCTTGCCGGCGACCGGGATCTTGTCCGGTTCGTCCATCAGGTTCAGCAACATGAAAACCTCGTCACCCAGCTTGTAGGTCTTGCCCGTCGGAATGAACAGGCCACCATTGCGGATGAAGGGCATGTAGGCGGCATAAAGCACCGACTTGTCCTTGATGGTGAGGGACAGGATGCCATTACGGGGGCCCAGGTTCTGCGGCAAACTCATGAGATTCTCTCGAGACAGGCAATACGGACGCGCGGATCGCTAGCGTCCGGGCACCAGGCCGGCCCAGCGGATCAACAGCGATTCCAGCAACAATACGCGGTTGAGGTTGGCTTTGCCCAGCACCTTCTGCCGCTCGGCATGCAGCCATTCCTGCAGCGCCAGGACCGCGGGCGGCGCGCTCTTCTCGGCCAGATAACCCAGCACCTTGGCCATGTCCGGCGCGGCCTTGTCGTCGACGCCACCCCACTGCTGGCGCAGCACGCCATGGGTCCATTCGCAGAACCAGTCGAGCAGCAGCGGCAAGGGCACGGCGTTCCAGCTCTCGGCCAGTTGGCTGGGCGCTGCCTGGCGCTTGAGCAGGCGCTTCACCCCCTCCACCACCAGCGCCCGGCGGGCGAGCACGTCTTCGCCATGCAGGCGCAGGGCTGCCAGCGGCGAGCCACCGGCCAGCACCAGCAACTGGGTGCGGATCTCCGGTTCGAGATCTGGCAGGCGCTCACCCAACCAGGCGAGACTTTCGGCGCGCGAAGGCACCGGGCAGGCCTGCTGCACGCAACGGCTGCGCACGGTGGGCAGCAGGCGACTCGGCTGGTGGCTCACCAGCAGCAGCACCGTCGCGCCCGAGGGCTCTTCCAGACTCTTGAGCAAGGCATTGGCGGCATTGAGGTTCATCGCCTCGACCGGCTCCAGGAGAATCAGCTTGCGTCCACCCAACTGCGCGGTCTGGGTGACGAAATCCACCAGGGCGCGAATCTGATCGACGCGGATGGGCTTTTCGGCCTCTTCCGGCTGGATCACGCAATAATCGGGATGAGTCCCTGCCTTCAGGAGCGAGCACGCCTTGCACTGGCCGCAGGCGGCATCACCCTGGGGCGCCTGGCACAGCAGCAGCGCGGCCAGGCGCTCGGCCAGGTCACGCTTGCCGATACCACGCGGACCATGCAGCAGATAGGCGTGGGGATGCTGCCGCCGGGGCCAGATCCGCGCCCACAGCGCCTGCTGCCAGGGATAGACGTCAGCCACCGAGCGTCGGCTCCAGAGAGGTGACCAAGGCGCGCAGATCCGCCTGCACCTCGGCCAGGCTGCGCGAGGCGTCGATGAGGCGATAGCGTGCCGGCACGGCCTGGGCGCGGTCCAGATAGGTCTGGCGCACCGCTTCGAAGAAGGCGCGTTGCTCCTGCTCGAATCTGTCCAGGGCACCGCGGCGGGCCGCCCTGGCCAGGCCAATCTCCACCGGCAGATCGAACACCAGGGTCAGGTCGGGTTGCAGGTCGCCCAGCACGAAGGCCTCTAGGGTGGCGATGCGCTCCACGGGGACACCGCGGCCACCGCCCTGGTAGGCATAGGTCGCATCGACGAAACGATCACACAGCACCAGGGCACCCCGTGCCAGGGCAGGCCGGATGACCTGGGCCAGATGCTGGGCGCGCGCGGCGAACATCAGCAGCAACTCGGTATCCACGGCCATGGGTTCGGCCGCTGGCGCCAGCAGGATCTCGCGGATGCGCTCGGCCAGCGGCGTGCCGCCCGGCTCGCGGGTCAGCACCACTTCACGGCCGGTGGCGCCAAGGAGTTCGGCGAGATAATCGCGGTTGGTGCTCTTGCCCGCACCCTCCGGGCCTTCGAGGGTAATGAACAGGCCGTTTGCGGTCATGGGGTTTCCTTGCTGTCAGGCGTCTGCGGGGCGGGGCTCGAGCGATAGTCGGAGCGACGCTTGAGCTGGAATTCCCGGACCGCCTGGTTATGCGCGTCCAGATCCTTGGAGAAGACGTGGCTGCCATCACCACGGGCGACAAAGTACAGGCTGTCGCCGTCCTTGGGATGCAGGGCCGCATGGATGGCCTCGCGTCCCGGCATGGCGATCGGCGTCGGCGGCAATCCCGCATTGAGATAGGTGTTGTAGGGCGAAGGCTCGCGCAGATCCGCGCGAGTGATGCGCCCGTTGTAGCGCTCGCCCATGCCGTAGATCACCGTGGGATCGGTTTGCAGCAGCATGCCGGCCGCCAGGCGCCGGACGAAGACCCCGGCGATCTCGTCGCGCTCTTCGGGCACGCCGGTCTCTTTCTCCACCAGCGACGCCATGATCAGTGACTGGTAGGCGTCCTTGTAGGGCACCGCGGGATCGCGCTCCTGCCATTCCTGGTCGAGTACGGCCTGCAGGCGCTGATTGGCCTGGCGCAACAGATCCGACTCGCGCTGGCCTTTCACATAGCGATAGGTATCGGGAAAGAAGCGGCCCTCGGGATGCTCACCGTCCAGACCCAGCCGCTTCATCAGGGCGGCATCGTCCAGTTCGGCGGTGTCGTGCTCGAGCTTGGGCTGGCGGGCCAGAGCGGCGCGAACCTGGTGGAAATTCCAGCCTTCCACCAGGGTGAGGCCATACTGCACTACATCGCCCTTGCGCCAAAGGCCGAACAGCTGCTCCACCGTCATGCCAGGGGTCAGGCGGTATTCGCCGCTGTGTAGCGTCTGCCCGGCTAGATTGAAGCGCCAGTACAGGCGCAGCCAGAAGGCGCCATCGAGCACACCCTCGTCCTCCAGGCGCAACAGAGTACCGCCGGGCGTCGCGCCCTTGGCGATCTCCACCAGTTGCTCACCATCGACCTTCAGCGGCTGAGTCAGCGCCTGGTGCTGGCGCCAACCGGCCATGACCAGCAGCAGGCCGCTAGCGGCCAAGACCGCCGTAAGCAGAGCTCTCGCCTTGCGCATCGGCTATTCCAGAATCTCGTTTATCGAACCTTGCAGTTTACGGGTCACCGGCCCCACGGACCAGTTCGCCGCTGCGTACCGGCGCACGGGCCAGATACCGTACTGGCTGTTGCAGAGAAAAACTTCGTCGGCCTGGAACAGCGCGTCCAGGGACAGTGGCATGACCGCCGTCTGCATGCCCTCCTGGGCGGCGAGGTCCATCAGCAGACCGCGCATCACGCCGGCCACGCCACAATGATCGAGCGCGGGGGTCAGCAGTCGGCCTTCGCGAACCAGGAACAGATTGCTGAACACGCCTTCGATCGGTCTGCCGTCCTGATCCAGCATCAGGCCTTCGGCATATTCGGTGGTGGTCCACTCCCCGCGAGCCAAGACCTGTTCGAGACGATTCAGATGCTTGAGCCCGGAAAGCAGCGGCTGGCTGGCCAGACGTGTGGTGCAGGGAAAGAGGGCGATACCCTCGGCAGCATGGGCCGCCGGATAGGCCGGTGCGGGTGAAGCCAGCAACAGTCGCCGGACCTCGGGCTCGGCTGGCGGCGCATAACCGCGCAGGCCATCGCCCCGGGTGAGCAGCAGCTTGGCGACACCCTCCCCCAGCAGCGCCGCATAGGCCTGGATCTCGGCCCCCACCTGAGCGAGGTCGCAGGGAATGCGCAATCGATGGCAGCCCGTGGCAAGTCGCTGCAGATGACGCTCCAGCAAGCGGGGCTGGCCCCGGCGTACGGCAATGGTCTCGAACAACCCATCGCCGTAGGCCAGGCCCCGGTCGCGCTGCAGACCAGGGGTTAGCGGTTGGCCGTTGAGCCAGTCCTGGATCAAGCGTCGAAGCGCCGGAACACCAGGCTGCCGTTGGTGCCACCAAAGCCGAACGAATTGGACAGCGCCACTTCGATGGGCCGCTGACGCGCCTCGTGGGGCACGAAGTCCAGATCGCAGCCGTCGCTGGGATTGTCCAGGTTGATGGTGGGCGGGGCCACCTGATCGCGCAGGGCAAGCACCGTGAAGATGGCTTCCACCGCCCCAGCGGCGCCCAGCAGGTGACCGGTCATGGACTTGGTGGAACTCACGCTCAGGCGCTTGGCCTGCTCGCCGAACACCTGCTTGAGGGCCGCCACTTCGGCCAGGTCACCGGCCGGCGTAGAGGTGCCGTGGGCATTGACGTAGTCGACCGCTTCCGGCGCGATGCCGGCGTCCTTGAGCGTCGCCCGCATGCAACGGGCAGCGCCCGCGCCGTCTTCCGGCGGGGCCGTCATGTGGAAGGCATCCGCGCTCATGCCGAAGCCGATCAGCTCGGCATAGATACGAGCGCCTCGCGCCTTGGCGTGCTCGTAGTCTTCCAGCACCAGAGCGCCAGCACCGTCGGACAGCACGAAGCCGTCACGATCGCGGTCCCAGGGACGGCTGGCGCGGGTCGGATCGTCGTTACGGGTCGACAGGGCACGAGCCGCGCCGAAACCACCAAGACCCAGACCCGAGGTCGCCATCTCCGAACCGCCGGCGACCATGACATCGGCCTCACCGTAGGCGATGTTGCGCGCCGCCATGCCGATGCAGTGCGTCGCCGTGGTACAGGCGGTGGCGATGGCATAGTTGGGACCCTGCAGACCCAGGTGGATCGACAGGAAACCGGACACCATGTTGATGATGGAGCCCGGTACGAAAAAGGGAGAAATACGGCGCGGACCCTGTTCGAGCAGCGACTGGCAATTCGCCTCGATATTGGTCAGCCCGCCGATGCCGGAACCCATGGCGACACCCATGCGCTCGCGATTGCCATCGTTGACTTCGATACCGCTGTCACGCATGGCCTGGAAGCTGGCAGCGAGACCGTATTGGATGAATAGATCCAGCTTGCGGGCTTCTTTCGCGGACAGATACTGCTCCACGTCGAATCCCTTGACCGATCCACCGATCCGCGTGCTGAAGGCAGAGACGTCCATATGCTCGATCGGCGCAATACCGCTGCGACCGGCCAGGATGCCCTCCCAGCTGCTCGCGACGTCGGCGCCAAGCGGCGATACCATGCCCATACCCGTGATCACGACACGTCTACGCGACACACCCAACTCCTCTTGTCCTTCCGGGGCGGCCACCCCACTTTAAAAAAGCCGATTCCATCGATCTTGATCATCGACCTAAAGAAAAGCCGCACGCCCTACAGGACGTGCGGCTTCTTGTGTCCGAAACTAGCGGCTACTTATTGCTGGTGAGCAACGATGTAGTCGATAGCTTCCTGGACGGTGGTGATCTTCTCAGCCTGCTCGTCCGGGATTTCGGTCTCGAATTCCTCTTCCAGAGCCATCACCAGTTCGACGGTGTCAAGGGAGTCGGCGCCCAGATCCTCGACGAAGGAAGCGCTGTTGGTAACTTCCTCTTCCTTCACGCCGAGCTGCTCAGCGACGATCTTCTTAACGCGTTCTTCGATGGTGCTCATACCGTGTTCTCACTCCTAAAGGAAAAATCCGCACAACGGATTGCGCGTAAGTGTATAGAAAGGGATTTCCGAATTTCAAGCTGACGCGACATCAAGACGTATGCGCGGCCATTGCTGGTCCGACAGTTTACCAGCTTAGCGCAATAGCCGCGCGGGGGTAACGCCGGTCAGCTCATGTACATTCCGCCGTTCACGGGGATCGTGGCCCCGGTCACATAGGCAGCGCCCTCACCGGCCAGGAAGCCAACCACCTTGGCGATTTCGTCGGCCTGGCCGAGGCGACCGGCAGGAATCTGGGTCAGCAGCGCGGTGCGCTGGGCTTCCGGCAGCTCACGGGTCATGTCGGTGTCGATGAAACCCGGCGCCACGGCATTGACGGTGATGTTGCGCGAACCTACCTCACGAGCCAGCGCCCGGGTGAAGCCCTCGAGGCCAGCCTTGGCGGCAGCATAGTTCGCCTGACCGGCATTGCCCATTGCCCCGACCACCGAACCGATGCTGACGATACGACCCCAGCGACCCTTGGTCATCCCCTTGAGCACGGCCTTGGAGAGACGGAACAGGCTGTTGAGGTTGGTATCGATCACGTCGTACCACTCATCGTCCTTCATCCGCAGCATCAGGTTATCGCGGGTGATGCCGGCGTTGTTGATCAGGATCGACGGGGCACCGAATTGCGCCTGGACCTGCTCGAGGGCGGTCGCGACGGAGGCGTTGTCGGACACATTGAGCACCAGGCCGGTGCCCACGATGCCATTGGCCTTGAGCGACTCGGCGATGCGCTGGGCGCCCGCCTCGCTGGTCGCGGTGCCGATCACGGTGGCGCCGAGCCGACCCAGTTCCAGGGCGATGGCTTGACCGATGCCACGCGTGGCGCCCGTGACCAGAGCGACCTTACCTTGCAGACTCATCTCGTTTTCCTCGATTCAAAAAGCCGCACGAGCGGCGGCGAAGGCATCAGGGGTGTCCAGGGCCAGCGTTTCCACGCCCTTGACGCATCTCTTGTTCAGACCGGCCAGCACCTTGCCGGGGCCACACTCCACCAGATGGGTGACGCCCTGGGCAGCCAGGTACTGCACGGATTCGACCCAGCGTACCGGGCTGTACAGCTGAGCCAGCAGATCCTGCTGGAGGCTGGCCAGATCGGTATTGACGCCGGCATTGACGTTTTGCACCACCGGAATCTCCGGCTGGCTCCAGCTGCAGCCGCGCACGTCCTCGGCGAAACGCTCCGCCGCCGGACGCATCAGCTCGCAGTGAGAGGGCACGCTGACCGGCAGGGCCACGGCGCGCTTGGCACCCAGCCCCTTGCACGCCTCGATGGCGCGCTCCACCGCAGCGGCGGAACCGGCGATCACCACCTGGCCCGGGGCATTGAAATTGACCGCACTCACGACGTCGCCCTGGGCGGCTTCGGCGCAAGCTGCCAGCACCTGAGCGTCTTCCAGGCCCAGGATGGCGGCCATACCGCCCTGCCCGGCCGGGACGGCCTGCTGCATCAGCTCACCACGACGCGCCACCAGGCGCACCGCTTCGGCGAACGGCAGGCTGCCGGCGGCGACCAGCGCCGAATACTCACCCAGGCTGTGACCGGCAACGTAGGCGGGCTTGGCGCCTCCTTCAGCCAACCACAGCCGCCAGAGCGCAAGGGAGGCGGTCAGGATGGCGGGCTGGGTACGGTCGGTCTGGTTGAGCGACTCCTGGGGGCCCTGCTGGGTCAGCGCCCAGAGGTCATAGCCGAGGACGGCGGATGCTTCCGCGAAGGTTTCACCGATCAGCGCGTGGTGCGTGGCCAGCTCACCCAGCATGCCCAGGGCCTGGGAACCCTGACCGGGAAAGACGAAAGCGAGAGAGGCAGACATAGGCAGGTCTCTTGTAGGTCCATTGCCGGCGAAACCGCGGTTCCGCCACTGACAGACTGAGATGTCGGTGTCGACCGGTCGGTCACACCGCTTTCAGAGCCGCCAAGTTTAACCGGATACGCTCGGGGAGATCAGTCTCCACATCGCGCAGCGCGCGCTCGATGGCCTGAACGAGACCGACTTCGCCTGCCGCGCCATGACTCTTCACCACTACCGCATTCAAGCCGAGAAAGCTCGCGCCGTTGCGCAGCTCCGGATCCCAGTGACGAAAACGCCGGGCCAGCCAGGGCTGCAGCAGCCGACGTTCGAGCCAGGAGGCCGTGCCGCTGCGCTCGACCAGCAGACGCAGCAAGGCCTCGCCGGACTTGAGCACGGCGTTGCCGGTGAAGCCATCGCAGACCACCACATCCGCGGCGGCGGCATAGAGATCGCTACCCTCGACGAAGCCGATGAAATCGAACGCCGGACTCTGGGCGAGGCGGCGCGCCACCTCTTGAATCACCGGCGTGCCCTTGCCCGGCTCCCGCCCGACATTGAGCAGCGCCACCCTGGGCCGGGCCAGGCCGCGCGCCTGGGCCGCACCCGCGCCCAGACAGGCGAACTGCACCAGCTGCTCGGCTGTGGTGTCCAGGTTCGCACCGAGATCAAGCAGCAGCGTCTGATGGTCTCCCCGCCCCGGCAGCGCCGACATCATGGCGGGCCGGTCGATCTCCGGCAGCGTCCCGAGCAGCAGCCGCGCGAGCGCCATCCAGGCCCCGGTATTGCCGGCACTCAGACAGCCATGGGCACGCCCGTGCTGAACCGCTTCGAGGGCGGCATGCATGGAGGTACGGGCGCGACTGCGCACTACCGTGGCGGGTCTTTCGTCAGGCCCGACGAGGGAGTCGACGTATTCGAAGTCCAGGCGAGCAGCAAGGGAAGCAGGCGGTGACCAGGCCGACAGGGCGTCGCGCTGACCACAGAGGAGAAGACGTAAGGCGGGGAAACGCTCGAGAGCGCTGAGTGAAGCAGGGACAATGCAGCGGGGACCGAAGTCCCCGCCCATTGCATCGATCGCGATGACGATTTCGATCGAGGATTACTCGTCGGAACCCTTGTCGATCACTTTGCGACCGCGGTAGAAACCGTCGGGCGACACGTGGTGGCGCAGGTGAACTTCACCGGTGCTCTTTTCCACGGACAGAGCGTTCGGTTCGAGAGCGTCGTGCGAACGACGCATGTCACGAGCGGAACGGGATTTTTTGTTCTGCTGAACAGCCATGATTTAACTCCTAAACGTTTGGGTCACGCTTCAACTGCGCAAGTACACTGAACGGGTTGGGTCGCTTTTCCTCGTCCGCCGGCTCTTCGGGCGCCTCGAAACCTTCAGGATGCTGGCAAGCCCCTTCTGGATGCGCGGGGATGATCGGCAGAGCGAGCAGCAGCTCCTCTTCGACCAAGCCATGCAGATCCAGCGGATCTTCACCAACCTCCAGGGCATCGTATCCCTGTGGCAAGGCATCGGCCGACTGCCCCTCCCAGAGCACGGCGAAATCGAATTCGCTGTGGATGGGAAGCACTGCCGGCTCCAGACAACGCTGGCAGATCATCTCGACCTCGGTATCGAGGACACCGTGGATGACGTACTGCCGCTGTTGATCACGCCCGAAGTCGAGGACGACGGCTACCGCGCCTTCGGACTTCACGAGCTGCTCGCCGACACGCCGCATGTTCGCGAGAGGCAGCTCACCCTTGAGGGTTACGCCGCGATCCGCCAATTTGCGAGGATCGACCTGAGGTGGAATTGGCCCATTCAACATAAGCGCGCCATTATAGGGACGGCCTTACGGCTGTCAAAGGAAATTAACCCCGAAGCGACTCCGACCGACCTTTGGTCGACCTCGCCCGAGAACAAACTGATGCCCCGTATTCTACTCGCTTCCAGCTCGCCTTACCGCCGCCAATTGCTGGAAAGGCTCTGCCTGCCCTTCGCTCACCAGTCGCCCGATATCGATGAAACGCCTCTACCAGGCGAGCACCCTCGCGATCTGGTGGAGCGGCTGGCCAGACTCAAGGCCGCCGCCCTGGGCGACCAGTCAGACCACACGCTCGTCATCGGCTCGGACCAGGCGACTGCCATCGAGGGCGAGATTCTTGGCAAGCCCCTGAGCCACGACCGTGCCCACCAGCAACTGGCCCGAGCCAGTGGCCGGACGCTGGTGTTCCATACCGGCCTCGCGGTGCTGGACAGCCGGACTGGTAAATGCTGGAGCGAGGTGGTGGATTTCCAGGTCCGCTTTCGGCCGCTGGATGCTGCGACAATCGACCGCTACCTGCTAGTGGAGCAACCCTACGATTGCGCAGGCAGTTTCAAGGCCGAAGGCCTCGGCATTGCCCTTTTCGAAGCCATGCAGGGGGACGATCCGACCAGCCTGATCGGCCTCCCCCTCATTCGCCTGACCGCATTGCTGCGCGAAGCGGGTCTGCAGGTGCCTTAGGCCACCCACAGACCATGCCGGCTAACGCAGCATCGGACCCTGCCAGCCCATATAGAGAGCAAGACGCTCGGCGACGCTGGCGCCCAGGCGCTTGGCAAAGCGATCGAAGGGAGAGTCTTCCTGGGTGAAGTCCATCAGGCGCTCCTCCTTGACCACGTCCCGCGCCACATAGCTGGTGCTGCCGAGGCCATCGATCAGCCCGAGGGACAACGCCTGCTCGCCGGACCAGACCAGACCAGAGAACAGCTCCGGATGACCCTCGACCTTTAGGCGATCGCCGCGACCTTTCTTGACGCTGTCGATGAACTGCTGGTGGGTGGTATCCAGCACCTGCTGCCAGAAGCGGGTTTCTTCGGGCTTCTGAGGCTGGAAGGGATCCAGGAAGGCCTTGTGCTCGCCGGAGGTATAGACCCGCCGCTCCACGCCCAGCTTTTCCATGGTGCCGACGAAGCCAAAGGAAGCCGCCGTCACGCCGATGGAGCCGACCAGGCTGGCCTTGTCGGCATAGATGGCATCGGCCGCACTGGCCACATAGTAGGCACCCGAGGCCCCCAGATCGGTGATCACCGCATACAGCTTGATGTCCGGATGCAGGCCACGCAGGCGCTTGATCTCGTCATAGATGTAGCCGGATTGCACCGGACTGCCACCCGGGCTGTTGATACGCAGCACCACACCGCGGGTGTTGCTGTCGTCAAAGGCCTTGCGCAGCGCCGTCACGACATTGTCGGCACTGGCCTTCTCGTCATCAGCGATCACGCCCTTGAGTTCGATGAGCGCGGTATGAGCGCCGGACTCGGTCACCCCGCCCTTCTTGCCCAGGGACAGCAGGGGCGTGAACAGCACCAGCATGACGATCAGATAGGCGAAGGTCAGCAGCTTGAAAAAGATGCCCCAACGCCGTGCCCGCCGCTGCTCGCGCACACTGGCGAGCATGGTCTTCTCGATCAGGGCCCAAGTCTTGTCGTCCGTCGGGCGCGAACGCCCGCTGTCTTCTTTCCACTCGTCAGCCATGCCCACTCTCACTCCTGACCACAACATTGTCACCTAGCCATAGCGCCAGGTCCGCGAAAGCTTCGATCACCAGGCGCGGCCCGAAATCCCTCAGGACCTCGACCGGCTGGGCACCATAGGCGACCCCGACCGCATCGACCCCGGCGCGCCGGGCCATCTCCAGGTCGAACACCGCATCCCCCACCAGCAGGGCACGCTCCGGCGCCACGCCGCAATGGGCGAGGATCTCCTGCACCATCTGCGGATCGGGTTTGCCGGCCGCCTCGTCGGCGCAGCGGGTAATGTCGAAGAAGTCACTTAGGCCATGCTGCTGCAGCGAGCGAGCCAGGCCACGACGGCTCTTTCCGGTCGCCACGGCCAGTTGATAACCCTGGGCGCGAAAGCGCTGCAGACCACTCATCACCTCAGGAAACAGCGGCGACGCCTCCTGCTCGCGACGGACGAATTCGGCACTGTAGGCATCGCGAAAGCCCTCGATCTGCGCCTGGGTCACCAGGTGTGGATAGAGGGTCTGGATCGCCGCTACCAACTCCAGGCCGATGATGCCCTTGATGGCCACATCACTGCGAGGCGGCAGCCCAAGCGTCTCGGCCGCCACGTGCATCACTTCGACGATCCGGCCGATGGAGTCAGCCAGGGTGCCGTCCCAGTCGAAGATCAGCAGCTGATAATCAGGCATCCAGACGCTCCAGCGTCTGACTCCAGGTGCTATCGACCGGCGCTTCCAGTCGCAGCTGGCCACCTTCCGGTAACGGAATCACCAGGCTCGCCGAATGCAGGAACAGCCGTTTGCCACCCAGGTCGCGGATCTCCTGGGAAAAGGCCTCGTCGCCGTACTTGGGATCGCCGGCGATGGCATGTCCGGCATGACGGGCATGGACACGGATCTGGTGGGTACGGCCGGTCACCGGCCGCGCCTCGACCAGGGTGGCGAATTCGCCATAGCGGCGCAGCACGCGAAATTCGGTGAGCGCCTCCTTGCCCTCGTCGTTGACTTCGACCATACGTTCGCCGGATCTGAGGGTGTTCTTCAGCAGCGGCGCATTGATCTTCTTCTTGGCCGCCGGCCAGTGGCCGCGCACCAGGGCGTGATAGCGCTTGTCCACGCCGTCGCCCCGCAGTTGCTCGTGCAGGAAACGCAGCATGCTGCGCTTCTTGGCGATCATCAGCAGTCCCGAGGTATCCCGGTCGAGGCGATGGACCAACTCGATGTCGCGGGCATCGGGACGCAGCTGGCGAAAGACTTCGATGACGCCGCCAGACAGGCCACTGCCACCGTGCACGGCGATGCCGGCCGGCTTGTTGATGACGATAAGGGCCTTGTCCTCGTGAACGATGGAATCCTCCAAGCGCTCAAGCAGTCCTCTGGCCAGAGGTGCCGGCTCATCAGGCTCGGACAGCCGCAGGGGCGGCACCCGGATCTGGTCACCGGCCTGAAGGCGGTAGTCAGGCTTGATGCGGCCCTTGTTCACCCGCACTTCACCCTTGCGCAGGATGCGATAGATGAGGGTCTTGGGCGCGCCCTTGAGCTGGGTACGCAGAAAGTTGTCGATACGCTGGCCGGCATAGTCGGCGGGCACATCAAGCAGTTGAACGCCGGTGCTGGGAGAGGGAGGCTTAGTCATGGGCGAATGATAGCAATTTTCCCTTATTTGAAGCACTTAAAGCTTGCTGCTATAGTCCGGAGGCGGTTATCAGTCCTGTCTGGATGACGCCGCTCGCGAGGCCGTCGATTCCGCCCGCGAATATAGGCTGCAAATGCAATAGTCACTGGACGTCTGGCCGTCCAGCAGACCGCCGACTCTGCCCAAGGGGGTGAGTGGCGATCTGCGATCCGCCTGGTAACCAAGGCAGCGGCACCCAGGGTGCCAGCTGTAAAACGACAACCGCTCCGGACCTTGCGGGCGGCACCTGATTCCTGAAGATTGTGTGCAGGATGGAGATGCACAACCAGCGTATCGCGTAGCCTGACAGTACGCCTGCAGCCCGCTTCGCGCCCAGCTTCGGCCAAGGTGACGATCGCAGGTGGAAGCCTCAAGGCCAACGGCCGATGCTCCAACCGAGCGACACCTGACACGAATCCCGCGACGACCCGGCTGCCTGAGCCTTTCGGCTGTCACGCCCGCACCATGCCTGGTTGATTCCTCCTCCTGTGGAGCTGCAACGGCAGTCGCTCAAGCGCCTGCAGGAGACGTAGTCGCGGCACGCCCCCGGGCCTGCTGCTGGACACGAAGACCGGATCTACACCGGTTTCGATACGACCCCGTGCACCCTTCTTTCGAATCCTGTTGCCACCCTGCGGGCCGAGAGCCTGGAACGTAGTGGTATTACATGAAGAGAATGCTCATCAACGCGACCCAGCCCGAGGAATTACGGGTTGCCCTGGTCGACGGTCAACGGCTGTTTGATCTGGACATCGAGTCCGGAGCCCGCGAACAGAAAAAGGCCAATATCTACAAAGGCCGCATCACCCGCATCGAACCCAGCCTGGAAGCCGCCTTTGTCGACTTCGGCGCTGATCGCCATGGCTTCCTTCCGCTGAAAGAGATCTCCCGGGAGTACTTCAAGAAGAACCCGGAAGGCCGCGTCAACATCAAGGAAGTGCTCTCCGAAGGCCAGGAAGTAGTCGTCCAGGTCGAAAAGGAAGAGCGTGGCAACAAGGGTGCCGCCCTAACCACCTTCATCAGCCTCGCCGGTCGCTACCTGGTGCTGATGCCCAACAATCCCCGCGCCGGCGGCATCTCCCGTCGCATCGAGGGTGAAGAGCGCAACGAACTGCGCGAAGCCCTGAACGGCCTCAACGCCCCGGGCGACATGGGCCTGATCGTGCGCACCGCCGGCCTGGGCCGCAGCACCGAAGAACTGCAGTGGGACCTCGATTACCTGCTGCAACTCTGGTCCGCCATCACCGAAGCCTCGGGTGATCGCAAGGGCCCCTTCCTGATCTACCAGGAAAGCAACGTCATCATTCGCGCCATCCGCGACTACCTGCGTCAGGACATCGGTGAAGTCCTGGTCGACAGCGTCGAAGCCCAGGAAGAAGCCCTGAGCTTCATCCGCCAGGTGATGCCGCAGTACGCCAGCAAGATCAAGCTGTATCAGGACAGCGTCCCGCTGTTCAATCGTTTCCAGATCGAAAGCCAGATCGAGACCGCCTTCCAGCGCGAAGTGAAGCTGCCGTCGGGCGGCTCCATCGTCATCGACCCGACCGAGGCCCTGGTGTCCATCGACATCAACTCGGCGCGCGCCACCAAGGGTGGCGACATCGAGGAAACCGCGCTGCAGACCAACCTGGAAGCGGCTGAAGAAATCGCCCGCCAGCTGCGTCTGCGCGACATCGGCGGCCTGATCGTCATCGACTTCATCGACATGACCCCGGTCAAGAATCAGCGCGCCGTGGAAGATCGCGTCCGCGAAGCCCTGGAAGCCGACCGCGCCCGCGTACAGATCGGTCGCATCTCCCGTTTCGGCCTGCTGGAAATGTCCCGCCAGCGCCTGCGCCCCTCGCTGCGCGAAACTAGCGGCATCGTCTGCCCGCGCTGCAACGGCCAAGGCATCATCCGCGACGTGGAATCGCTGTCGCTGGCTATCCTGCGCCTGATCGAAGAAGAGGCGCTCAAGGATCGCACCGCCGAGGTACGCGCCCATGTACCCATCCAGGTGGCGTCCTTCCTGCTCAATGAAAAGCGCAACAGCATCACCAAGATCGAGCTGCGTACCCGCGTGCGCATCATCATCCTGCCCGACGATCACATCGAGACCCCGCACTTCGAGGTGCAGCGTCTGCGTGACGACAATCCCGAGCTGCTGAACAGCCAGTCCAGCTACGAGATGGCCAACACCGAAGCCGAAGAGGTGCTGCCGGTCAGCTCCACTCGCACCCTGGTACGCCAGGAAGCGGCCGTGAAGGTCGCACCCGAGCGCGCCCCGGCACCCACCCCGGTCGCCGCCGAGGCCGTGGCGCCCGCCGCCCCTGCCGCCAAGGCCACCGCCGAACCCAACCTGTTCAAGGGCCTGGTCAAATCCCTGGTCAGCCTGTTCGCCGGCAAGACCGAAGAGCAACCGATGGTCGACAAGACCGCCGCCGCTCCGGAAGTCGCCAAGAGCAGCGACGAGCAGCGCCGCCAGGACGAGCGCCGCAACGGTCGCCAGCAGAATCGCCGTCGCGAAGGCCGTCGTGATGACGAGCGCAAACCACGCGAAGAGCGCCAGCCGCGCGCCGACCGTGGCGAACGCAGCGATCGCCCGGCCCGCGAAGAACGCAAGCCGCGTGAAGAGCGTCAGCCTCGCGAAGAGCGTCAGGCCCGCGAGGAGCGTCAGCCGCGCGAAGAGCGCGCCAACCGCGAAGAACGTCAACCCCGTGAAGAGCGTCAGCCTCGCGAGGAGCGCCAACCGCGCGAAGAGCGTCAGCCCCGTGAGGAGCGCGCCAACCGCGAAGAGCGTCAGCCCCGTGAAGAGCGCCAACCCCGCGAGGAGCGCCAGCCACGCGAGGAGCGCCTGAGCACCGAAGAGCGTCCCGCTCGCGAGGAGCGTCAGCCCCGTGAGGAGCGTGCCAGTCGCGAAGAGCGTCAGCCTCGTGAAGAGCGCAAACCGCGTGAAGAGCGTCAGCCGCGCGAAGAGCGCAAGGCGCGCGAAGAACGCCAGGAAGCGGCCAGCGCCGAAGAGCTGAACGAAGAAGAAGTACTGGAAGGCAACGAGGAGCTGGAAGAAGGCGAAGAGCGTCCGCGTCGCCGTTCCCGCGGCCAGCGCCGTCGCAGCAACCGCCGTGAGCGTCAGCGTGATGCCAATGGCAACTTCATCGAAGACGAAGAGCAGAGCGCAGCAGCCACGGACACCAACGTCGCACCGGCTGCCGCTGCCCTGGGTACCGCCGTCGTGGTCAGCGAGAGCGTGACCGCCATCGCCACCCAGGAACAGGTACGCGAAGCGCGTCAGCAAGAGCCGGCAGCTCCTGCCGACACCTCCGCTGCCGCCGAAGCGACGCAGGAAACCGCAGCGCAACAGCCTGCCGCCGACGCCCCTGCCCAGCCGGAGATCCTCACCCCCAACGTGAGCCAACTGCAGGACGAACGCGCGCCGCATCAGGAAGTGGAAATCGCCGCACCAGCTGCCGAGCAGACCGCTCCGGTGACCGCCACCGCACCCACTCCTGCGGCACCTGCCGAAAACGAAGCTGCCGAATCGGCCGCCGGTCGCGCCTCCAACGATCCGCGTGAGCGCCGTCGTCGTGAGCGCCTGGCTCGCGAAGCTGAAGCCGCACGCGCCAAGCAGGCCGAGCAGGACGCTCAAGCTCCTGCACTGGGCGCCATTGCCGAAACCGAGGAAACCTTCGCTACGGCAGCGGTAGGCACCGTAGAGCCGCAACAGGCTCCCGAGGCTCAGCCCGCGCAAGTCGTCGAAGAGCTGCCTGCAGCTGAAGCCGAGTCCGCCCCGATCGTGGTGGAAGAACCCGTCGAGGTCGTGCCTAGCCCTGCCCAGGAAGAAGCGGCTACCGTCGCCCTGACCGGCGAGGACGACACCCCTGCAGAGGCCCCCAAGGCCGATGCGGTGAAAAAGGACGAAGCCACCCAGGCCGAACTCGACCGCAAGCTCAAGGAGTCTCGGGAAAATCATCCCGGCTGATCTCCACCAGCCATGAAAAGGGGCGCCTAGGCGCCCCTTTTTTATGCCCCAGATTCGAGTGGGCACGAAGTACCGAGGGTGAGAAATCGGCCCCATGCAGATGAGCCGGCGGATCAACGCAGGCCGACCCCTCATGCATCAGGGCCCTACCCCAGGGAGGGTCTGCCTGTTGGAATACGGTAATGGAGTTGTCTCAACCCAACCTACGATGCTTGAGGAATCGACGTAGGTTGGCGCTCAGCATAGTGAAGCCCAACTTCAGCAAGGATGCACTGCTTGTTGGGCTTCGGCGATGGAGCTGCCTCAACCCAACCTACGGCATTCACCAAGCTGACGTAGGTTGGTGCTGAGCACAGCGAAGCCCAACGCTTGGGACGCGGCCTGAGTGTTGGGCTTCGGCGATAGAGCTGCCTCAACCCAACCTACGGCGCCCACCAAACCGACGCAGGTTGGCGCTGAGCGCAGCGAAGCCCAACGCCTGGAGACGCGGCCCGAACGTTGGGCTTCGGCGATAGAGCTGCCTCAACCCAACCTACGGCGCCCACCAAACCAACGCAGGTTGGCGCTAAGCGCAGCGAAGCCCAACGCCTGGAGACGCGACCCGAACGTTGGGCTTCAGCGATGGAGCTGCCTCAACCCAACCTACGGCGCCTAAGCACAAAATCTCAGGCATAAAAAAACCCAGCCGCTTGGCTGGGTTTTTTCGAGCGAATCCCGAGGGATTAACGCTTGGAGTACTGCGGACGCTTACGCGCTTTGCGCAGACCGACTTTCTTACGCTCGACTTCACGGGCGTCACGAGTGACGTAACCGGCTTTGCGCAGGGAGCTGCGGTAGCCTTCGTCGTACTCGATCAGGGCGCGGGTGATGCCGTGACGGATGGCACCGGCCTGGCCGCTTACACCACCGCCAGCGACGGTAACGTAGACGTCGAACTTCTCCAGGGTCTCGGTCAGCTCGAGAGGCTGACGAACGACCATGCGCGCGGTTTCGCGGCCGAAGAAGGTGTCCAGAGCGCGATCGTTGATGGAGATCTTGCCAGTGCCCGGACGGAGGAAGACACGAGCGGTGGCAGTCTTACGACGGCCGGTACCGTAATTTTGAGTTGCCGACATGTTGTACTATCCCGATTAAAACTTGAGTTCTTGGGGCTGCTGAGCGGTGTGCGGATGGTTCGCACCCTTGTACACCTTGAGCTTGCGATACATGTCGCGGCCCAGCGGGTTCTTCGGCAGCATACCCTTGACGGCGGTCTCGATGACGCGCTCGGGAGCACGGGCGATCAGCTTTTCGAAGTTGATCGACTTGATGCCACCCGGGAAACCGGAGTGATGGTAGTACATCTTGTCGGTAGTCTTGGCACCGGTCACACGAACCTGCTCGGCGTTGATGACGACGATGTAGTCGCCGGTGTCAACGTGAGGAGTGTATTCGGGCTTGTGCTTGCCACGCAGGCGAGTGGCGATTTCAGTAGCCAGACGACCCAGAGTCTGGCCAGCAGCGTCGACGACGTACCAGTCGCGCTTAACGGTTTCCGGTTTTGCGGTGAAAGTTTTCATTCTCTATGGCCTCAGAGGCCGCCCTGGTAAAAAGACGGCAAATTCTACACAACAGTGCAACCCCGGACAAGTCAGGGGCAGCCGGAAACAGACGCTCTTCGGGGGCTCGGGTCGGCGTCCGCTACGGCGATCTCGGCAGGCTTAGGCATCCCCCGCCAAGAAAGCTGCGGCATGATACCCGCTCACGATAAAAAAGCAAGCAGAAATCAGAAGGAAAACAACGCCTGGGTAGCCGCCGAGCCCTGACGCCGTGAGGCCAGATGGTCCGCCAGTCGTGTGGGTTCCGGCAGGCGATGGCGCCTGACGCAGGCCATGACCAGTGCTGGCGCGGTGGCCAGGCTGACCCGATGCCCAGGGGAGACGATCAGCGGCTTGACCCTGTCCTTGCTGCGCAATACCGAGCCTATCGTCGAACCATCTCGATCCAGCAGCTCGACCTGGCTGCCGCGGGTCTCGGCGAGTTCGGCGTGATGACCGGTAAGGATCTTCTTGGCCACACCGATCGTCGGCAGACCGGTGACCACGCCCAGATGAGCGGCGATACCCAGCCGGCGCGGGTGGGCGATGCCGTGGCCGTCGCAGAACACCAACTCGGGGGGCTCGGGCAGTTCTGCCAGTGCCTGGAGCAGTGCGGGGAGCTCCCGAAAGGATAGCAGGCCCGGTACATAGGGCATCACGGTGGGGATGCGGGCGACGGCATGGGCCAGGGGCTGCAGGGTCTCGGCATCCAGCAGGACAGCCACCGCGCGGGTGATCTCGCCACCCTCCTCGAAGCCCACGTCGACGCCGGCATAACGCCGCGGCGAGCCGAAGTCGTCATGCAACAGGACCTGCTTGGCCAGTTGCTTTTGCAGGATGCGCGCCTGGGTAGGCGAGCCATCCCAATCGGCGAAGGGATCAGAATTCACACGTACCTCCCGAAAGCTGGGTCAAAGGATTGATCCTTCAACCCAGCCAGGGTTCAGGGTTTGTGCGGTCGAGCGAGGTACTCGTGGGACTGCATTTCCAGCAGACGGCTGAGGGTGCGCTGGAATTCGAACTCCAGGCGACCGCCGGAATAGAGGTCCTTGAGTTCGACTTCAGCGGACAGGATCAACTTGACCTGGCGGTCGTAGAATTCGTCGACCAGGTTGATGAAGCGCCGTGCCATGTCGTCCTTGAGCGCATCCATCTGTTCGACGTTGCTGACCAGCACCGTCTGGAAGATCTTGCCCAGCTCGATGTAGTCGTTCTGGCTGCGCGGACCGTCGCAGAGGGCGCGGAAGTCGAACCAGGCGACGTCTTCGCAGGTGCGGCGGGCGCGGATCTCGCGATTCTCGATCATCAGCGGCACGTCTTCGCAGAGGTCGTTGCACTCGACGGTGAGCGAACGGAAGCTCTTGGCCATCGCGGCCTCGACCTCGTCGCTCAACGGATAGTGAAAGAGCTGCGCCTGCTCCAGGGCGCGCAGGCGATAGTCCACGCCGCTGTCGACGTTGACGATCTCGGTGTGCTCCTTGAGCAACGCGATGGCTGGCAGGAAGCGCGCGCGCTGCAGGCCGTCCTTGTAGAGACCGTCAGGCACGATGTTCGAGGTGGCGACCAGACTCACGCCGTTCTTGAACAGCTCTTCGAGCAGGGTGGCCAGGATCATGGCGTCGGTGATGTCGGAGACGAAGAATTCGTCGAAGCAGATCACCCTGGCTTCGTCGGCGAAGCGCCGAGCGATGATGGTCAAGGGATTCTTCTCGCCCTTGAGGGTACGCAGCTCTTCATGCACGCGCTTCATGAAGCGGTGGAAGTGGGTGCGCATTTTCTGCTTGAACGGCAGGGCGTCGTAGAAGGTATCGACCAGATAGGTCTTGCCACGCCCTACCCCACCCCAGAAATACAGCCCCTTGACCGGCGTAACCGTCTTGCGCCCGAGCAGCTTGCCAAACAGGCCGCCCTTGGACGCGGGCTCGGCGAGCAATTCGTCATAGAGGCGCTGCAGATGGCGAACGGCCTCTTCCTGGGCAGCATCGTAGAAAAACTCCGGGCGCTTGAGGTCGGCCTGGTAACGCTCGAGGGGGGTCATGGCGGCTTCTGGTCGGGTGGGAAAAAAGGGTGGTCACTGTAATGGCGGTCCCTGGCGTTGACAACGCCGGGGACCGCGGGTGCCCTTTAGGCTTCGGCCAATTGCGCCAGGGCGGCGCGGGTGCGCTCGACAAGGGCGTCACGGGCGGCGGGGGAATCGCTGGCGACGCCTTCGGCCACTACCTGATCGTCCAGCAGCAGCTGGAAGCCATTGCCGTCTCCCACCACGACACTGGCCGGCACACTGACCAGCTGCTTGCTGGTGATGCCGGCAGTCTTGGCCTCGGCGAAGGGGATCGACAGCGCCAGTTCGGTGCCGTCGGCGTCGAGCAGGCGGAAGCGGAAGCTCTCCCCTTCACGGAAGCTGACGAAGCGAGCGGTCTTGCTGGCCTTCTTCTTGGTGCCACCCGTGGCGACCTGGGTCTTGAGCGAGCGCAAGCCCACGGCTTCACGCAGTTCGCCAAGGAAGGGCGTGGCATAGCGGCGGGCCTTGGCGGCACCGGCCAGCAGGATGTCTTCCAGGTCGTCGGGACGGGCGATCAGCGCGGCATAGCGCTCGCGGGCTTCGCCCAGCTCGGCATCCAGCACCTCGAACAGCTGGCCCTTGGCTTCGCCCCAGGCCAGGCCGCCTTGCAGGGCCTCGCGGAAGGCCGCGCTCTGCTCGGCAGTGGCGAAGGCCTGGTAAAGCGTGAAGAGGTGGGCGCTGTCGGGATCCTTGGGCTCACCGGGCAGGCGCGAGTCGGTGACGATGCGGGCGATGGCGTCCTTGAGCTGCTTGGCACTGCCGAACAGCGGGATGGTGTTGTCGTAGCTCTTGGACATCTTGCGACCGTCGAGGCCGGGCAAGGTGGAGACGCTTTCCTCGATGACCGCCTCGGGCAGGGCGAAGTAGTCGCGGCCATTGCCGAACAGGTGGTTGAAGCGCTGGCCGATGTCGCGGGCCATTTCCACGTGCTGGATCTGGTCACGACCGACCGGCACGCGCCGGGCGTTGAACATCAGGATGTCCGCCGCCATCAGCACCGGGTAGCTGTAGAGCCCCATGGTCACCCCGGCATCGGGATCCTCGCCCTGCTCCAGGTTGCGATCGACCGCGGCCTTGTAGGCATGGGCGCGGTTGAGCAGGCCCTTGCCGGCGACGCAGGTGAGCAGCCAGGTCAGCTCGGGAATCTCGGGAATGTCGGACTGGCGATAGAAAGTCACCCGCTCCGGATCCAGGCCGCTGGCCAGCCAGGTGGCAGCGATCTCCAGACGCGAACGCTGGATGCGCGCCGGGTCATCGCACTTGATCAGGGCGTGGTAGTCGGCGAGGAAATAGAAGGAATCGGCATCGGCGGCCAGGCTGGCGCGGATGGCAGGGCGGATGGCACCGGCGTAGTTGCCCAGGTGCGGGGTACCGGTGGTGGTGATGCCAGTGAGGATGCGAGTGGTCATGGAGGGGCTGGGAATCCGAGAGACTAGGGCTTATCTGAAGAGGTCAGGCCTGCAAACGCGGCAGGACCAGGTCCTTGAGATCGACGAGCTTGCCATGGAAGAAATGACTGCACTCGGCGACGCGGAGCAATTCGTGGGGCTGTTCGAGCGCGGCGGACCAGGCATAGACGCGCGCCGGAGTCACCACCTCGTCGGCTTCGGGCTGGATGACGGTGAGGCGCGCCCGGGTGGGCAGGCGGCCATCGACCGAAAAGCGCTCCACGGGCGGCGCCAGCATGAACAGCTTGGCCACCGCCACACCCTCGCCTTCCAGGCGACCACCCAGGCAGGCGGCGACACAGGAACCGAAGGAGAAGCCGCAAAGGGTCAGCGGCAGGTCGGGATGACGTTCGCGCAACCAGGCCACGGCGGCCGCGGCATCGTCGATCTCGCCTTCGCCGCCGGCATGCACGCCGGTACTGGCGCCAACGCCGCGAAAGTTGAATCTCAGGGTAGCCAGGCCAGCTTCCCGAGCGATGCGCTGCAGGGTGGCGACCACCTTGTTCTGCATGGCGCCGCCGTGGAGCGGATGGGGATGACAGAGCAGGACCGCACCGGTGGGGGTATCCGGGGCCTGGTACAGCGCTTCCAGAGTGCCCGCGGGGCCCTCCAGGAGCAGGGATTGTTCACGGGCTGACACGCTTGACTCCGTGCCCTCGGACGAACAGTGCTCATCCAAGGAGTTGATTTTGATAGGGTCGATCCTGCGCGATGCCTGAGTGCGGGGTATGATGACGCCCAGCGAATGGCAGATGACGCAACCCAGTGTACAGGCTCGCCGGTCTGCCGTTACCGTAAAGCAAAGCCGCTCATAGAGGAAGTTTCGTGGAACAGTCGCTCACTACCTGGTTGTTGCCCCTGGTCGCGCTGCTGATCGGGGTCGGGATAGGTTTTCTGCTGGCACGTCTGGTGCCGGGTGCCGCGCCGAGCCGGGTGCAGCGCCAGCTGGATGACCTGCAGAAGAAGTTCGACGACTACCAGCACGAGGTCACCAGCCACTTCAGCACCACCGCCGGCCTGGTGCGCAAGCTCACCCAGACCTACCAGGACATGCAGTCGCACCTCTCCGAGGGCGCCGAGCGCCTGGCCCAGGACGAACTGACCCGTCAGCACCTGCTGGCGTCGCTGCATAGCGCCGAGCAACGCTATCCTTCCAGCCGCGAGCGCATCGACGGTCCGACCGAAGCGCCTCGGGACTATGCCCCCAAGGGTGACGGTACCCCCGGCACCCTCGATGAAACCTACGGCGTAAAAAGCCGCGGTTGATCGCCAAGGCCGGGGACTCCCCCGGCCTTTTGCTTTTCCGGCTACCGCCCTCTTCGCCCGGGGCGTGACACCCGGCCCTTTTCCGGCCCGTCATGGCATAATCTGCGGTTGCAGTCTTTCGCAGGAGAACGCCATGCCCGTAGCGGCCGATGGCCTGAGCCTCTACGGCATCAAGGCCTGTGACACCATGAAGAAGGCCCGCCTATGGCTCGACGAGCACGGCCAGGCCTATCGCTTCCATGACTACAAGCAGAGCGGCATCGACCGCGAGCGGCTGGCGGCCTGGTGCGCGGAGCATGGCTGGGACAAGGTGCTCAATCGCACCGGTACCACCTTCCGCAAGCTCGACGACGCCCAGAAGGCCGACCTCGATACCGTCAAGGCCATCGACCTGATGCTGGCGCAACCCTCGATGATCAAGCGCCCCGTGCTCGATCTCGGCGACCGTACCCTGCTGGGCTTCAAGCCTGATCTCTATGCCGCGGCCCTGACCTGAGCCCTGCGGCAACCGCCCCCACTACCGCACATCTCGCACCGACCGGATCGGTGCCTTTGCAAAGGAACAGTCACATGTCGAATGCCCTCTTCAGTATCGCCTTCGGTGTCGGCACCCAGAATCGCCAGGACGCCTGGCTGGAAGTCTTCTATGCCCAGCCTCTGCTGAATCCGCCAGCGGCGCTGGTGGAGGCGGTCGCGCCCCTGCTCGGCTACGAGGGTGGCAACCAGGCCATCGCCTTCGCCCCGGCCCAGGCGCGCGGCCTGGCCGAGGCCCTCAAGGGCATCGATGCGGTGCAGTCGGCCCTGCTGACCCGCCTGGCCGAAAGCACCAAGCCGCTGGTGGCCACCCTGCTGGCCGAAGACGCCGCGCCTGCTTCCACGCCAGAGGCCTACCTGAAGCTGCATTTGCTGTCGCATCGCCTGGTGAAGCCCCATGGCCTCAACCTGACCGGCATCTTCGCCCTGCTGCCCAACGTGGCCTGGACCAACCAGGGCGCCGTGGATCTGGTCGAGCTGCCGGCCGAGCAGCTGGAAGCCCGCCTGCGCGGCAAGCTGCTGGAAGTCTTCTCGGTGGACAAATTCCCCAAGATGACCGACTACGTGGTACCGGCCGGGGTACGCATCGCCGATACCGCGCGCGTACGCCTGGGCGCCTACGTGGGTGAAGGCACTACGGTGATGCACGAAGGCTTCGTCAACTTCAACGCCGGTACCGCCGGCCCGGGCATGATCGAAGGCCGTGTCTCCGCGGGTGTCTTCGTCGGCAAGGGGTCGGATCTGGGCGGTGGCTGCTCCACCATGGGCACCCTGTCAGGCGGCGGCAACATCATCATCAGCGTTGGCGAAGGCTGCCTGATCGGCGCCAATGCCGGCATCGGTATTCCGCTGGGCGATCGCTGCACCGTGGAATCGGGTCTCTATGTGACCGCGGGCACCAAGGTGGCGGTACTGGACGACCAGAACCAGCTGGTGCGGGTGGTCAAGGCACGCGAGCTGGCCGGTCAGAGCGACCTGCTGCTACGCCGCAACTCGGAAACCGGCGCGGTCGAATGCAAGACCAACAAGACCGCCATCGAACTCAACGAAGCGCTGCACGCGCACAACTGAGTCCATAACCGGGCAGCCCGCCGCGCGCGGGCTACCCCGGAGCTGTCGCCATGTCGCTACCCTCCCCCTGGAGAGCCGAATTTCCGGCTTTCACCGCTTTCGCCGCCGACGGCATCACCTACCTCGACAGCGCCGCCACGGCCCAGAAGCCCCAGGTGGTGCTGGACGCCCTGCTGGCCAGCTACAGCCTGGGCGCGGCCAATGTGCACCGGGCCCAGCACTGGGCGGCCGAGCGCGCCACCGCGGCCTACGAAGGCGCCCGGGGGCGGATCGCCGCCTGGCTGGGCGCTGTCTCGCCGCAGGAGGTGGTGCTGACCCGAGGGGCGACCGAGGCGCTCAATCTATTGGCCTACGGCCTGGAAGACAGCTTCGCCGCGGGTGATGAGATCCTCATCAGCGCCCTGGAGCACCACGCCAACCTGCTGCCCTGGCAGCAGCTGGCCCGGCGCAAGGGGCTGCAGCTCAGGGTGATCCCCCTGACGCCAAGCGGTCATCTGGATCTGGAGGCCGCCAGGGCGCTGCTGGGACCCAGAACCCGGCTGGTCGCG
This sequence comes from Pseudomonas sp. Marseille-Q7302, assembly GCF_965111925.1. Classification (NCBI taxonomy): domain Bacteria; kingdom Pseudomonadati; phylum Pseudomonadota; class Gammaproteobacteria; order Pseudomonadales; family Pseudomonadaceae; genus Pseudomonas; species Pseudomonas sp. Marseille-Q7302. The sequence continues at coordinate 3,525,798 of NZ_CBCOPK010000001.1, forward strand.
GTCAGCCAGTTGTCCAATGTGCTGGGAACCTGGCAGCCGCTGGTGGAGCTCGCCGCCCTCGTACGAGCACTCACACCGGCCTGGCTGGTGGTGGACGGCGCCCAGGGCGCAGTCCATGGCCGCCACCGTCCGGGTGACTTCGATGCCGACTTCTATGTCTTTTCCGGCCACAAGCTCTATGCCCCGGAGGCCATCGGCGTGCTCTGGGGTAAGGCCGACTGCCTTGCGCAGCTCAAGCCTTGGCAATTTGGTGGCGAGATGGTGCAGCACACCAGCTTCACTGAGGCCCGGTTTCACACCGCCCCCATGGGCTTCGAGGCGGGTACGCCGCCCATAGGCGCGGCCATCGCCCTGGGCGCGGCGGTCGACTGGCTGCAGGGACAGGATGAAAGTCTCATCCGCGGCCACGAGCAGGCGCTGAGTCTGAAGCTGTTGGCTGGCCTTGCCGCCCGTGACGGCATCCGCATCCTGGGCGAGCCCCAGATCGCCCTGGCCTGCTTCCAGGTCCAAGGCGTGGATGTTGGCGACCTTTCCCACCTGCTGGGGGAGCAAGGCATCGCGGTGCGCGCCGGTCAGCACTGCGCCATGCCGCTGTTCCAGACCCTGAATACACCCGGCGCACTGCGGGTATCCCTGGGCCTGTACAACGATGCCGACGACCTGCAGCGTTTCTTTACCGCGCTGGACAACGCCCTGGAGCTCTTGCGATGAATCTGCTTCCCGATGCGGCGGAAGCCCGCCGTGCCTTCGTCATCGCCAAAGGCTGGGAAGCGCGCTCGCGCCTCCTGCTGCAATGGGCCGAGCGCCTGCCGGCGGTACTGGAAGACCGCGACGAGGATCTGGTGCAGGGCTGCGAAAGCCGCGTGCGCCTGACCCATGAAGCCCAGGGCGAGCGGCACTTCTTTCGCGCCAGCAGCGAATCCCGGGTACTCAAGGGCTTGCTCGCCGTGGTGCTGGTGCGCGCCAACGGTCTCACCCGCGAGGAGCTGGGCCGCCTCGACATCCATGGCTGGCTGGGTGAACTCGGCCTGGAGCGGCAACTGTCGCAGTCGCGCAGCAATGGTTTGAACGCGGTGCTGACGCGGATGCGCGAACTGGCCGCCTAACCCTCGCCAGGTACCGAATTGCGCCGCGCCCGGAAGAACTCGGTCAGCACCTGACCACAGGCCTCGGCCAGCACCCCACCCTCCACCAGCACCCGGTGGTTGAGAAAATCCTGGTCAAAGAAGCGACCGCGGCTCTGCGCCATGCCGGCCCTGGGTTCGCTGGCGCCAAAGACCAGGCGCTGGATACGACTGTGGACGATCAGGCCGGCGCACATGCCGCAGGGTTCCAGGGTGACATAGAGGGTGGCTCCCGGCAGACGGTAGTTGGCCTGACGAGCAGCGGCGTCACGGATGGCCTGCATCTCCGCATGAGCGCTGGGGTCGTGAGCGCCTATGGGGCGATTGAAGCCACGACCTATGATCTCGCCGTCGAGGACTACCACTGCTCCCACCGGGACCTCGCCTTGCGCCGCTCCCTGCTGCGCCAGCGCGAGGGCTTCCCGCATGAAGAGGTCATCCTGACTGCGGTCGATGATGGGCAAGGGGCGAAAGCGGGCCATGACGGGACTCTGGTAAAAGGCGCCATGATACCGCTGCCAGCGGAGCCGGTCAGGACGTCGATGATGCGTGCATGACCTTGAATTAAAAGTGATCGCACCAATGGTTATCGAGCAATCCAGATGAAATAATGAGGTGAAATGACGTCTGGCAAGATGTGATCTATATCACATAGACGGCTATTTACCGCCCTGACGCCAACAGGCGCGCCGGTACAAGGTCCTATTCAAGAGTTCATTTGAGACAGTCGCATGATTGCTGCACCTTCCGGTCAGTCGCTGCAAAGCTGCGAAAGCGAGCCGATCCGCATTCCAGGCGCTATCCAGGCGCATGGCTACCTCCTCGCGTTCGACGAAAGAGAGCAGCTGATCAAGCACATCAGTCGCAACCTGACCGACCTGCTGGGCAAAGCGGAAAGCGAATTGTTGAATCAGCCTCTGGCGCAGACCCTGCCGCCCGAGCTGTTCGAACAGGTGCAGCACGCCCTGACCCTGGAGCATCTGGAAGAGGTCAACCCGCTGGCCTGGACGCGCCCGACCCGCGACATGGATGTGATCCTGCATCGCAGTCATGGCCTGGTCTTCATGGAGTTCGAGCCGGACGATCATGGTGGCGTCGAACCGGCCGGCCTGGCCCGCGCCCTGGCGCGCCTGCAGCAGGCGCGTACCTTGCCGGAACTGTGCGAAGGCGCCGTGCGTGAAGTGCGAGCCTTGACCGGCTTCGACCGGGTGGTGGTCTATCGCTTCGACGACGGTGGCGATGGTCAGGTGGTGGCCGAGAGCCGCGTCGAGGACATCGACAGCTATCTGGGCATGCACTTCCCCGCTGCCGACATTCCCGCTCAGGCACGCGCCCTCTATCACGAGAACTGGATTCGCAACATTCCAGACGCCAATTACGAGGCGGTGCCGCTGATACCGGCCTTCCTGCATGGCACCACCAAGGATCCCATCGACCTGACCCATGCCGTGCTGCGCAGCGTATCGCCCATCCATTGCCAGTACGTGCGCAATCAGGGCCTGCGCGCGTCCATGAGCGTATCGCTGATCAGCGATGACAAGCTCTGGGGCCTGATCAGCTGTGGCCACCGCGATCCCCTGTACCTTCCCTATCGCACGCGCATGGCCTGCCGCTCGGTAGGGGTGCTGGTCTCGCTGATGATCCGCGCGCTGGAGAATCGTCAGGTCCAGCGCGAGATCGACGCCCGTGAAGCGCAATTGGCCGCGCTGATCCAGGGCATGTGCGACAGCAAGGGCGAGGTGCTCAGCGGTCTCTGCGAACGGGCGACGGATCTGCTGGAACTGGTGGATGCCACCGGTGCCGCGGTCCTGGTGGAGGAAGAACTCTGCACCCTGGGTGAATGCCCGAGTGCGGAAGACATCCGCATGCTCGCGGCCTGGGTCACGGCGGAAATGGATGCCTCGGGCATCTATGCGACCCGTTGCCTGACCGACGAACTGCCGGACGCGCGGCGCTACAGTGACCGGGCCAGTGGTGTGCTGGCGCTGTCACTGCCCAAGCCGGTGCGTAATCTGGTGCTCTGGTTCCGCCCCGAGATCGTGACCACCGTGGTCTGGAGCGGCAATCCTGCCAAGCTGGAACCCACGACGCCCGCCTCGGGCTCAGGCCTCAACTATCCCCATCCACGGCGCTCCTTCGATGCCTGGAAGGAACTGGTACGGCTGCGCTCCGAGCGCTGGCGGCCTTCCGATCTGTTCGCCGCCAAGGATTTGCGCCGCTCGGCGGTCGAGCTGGATCTGGCGCGTCAGGTGGAGCGTGAACGCCAGGCGGTGCGGCTGCGCGACGAGATCGTCGCGGCCGTTTCCCATGACCTGCGCAGCCCCATTACCATCATCCTGATGAAGGTGGGGATGATCCACCGCATGCTGGAAAAGCTGGCGCTGGGCGATGATCGTCTGCCCAGTTCGCTGGAGGTGATCGAGACGGCCGCCAATCGCATGAATGCCCTGATCAACGATCTGCTGGACCTGTCGAAGATCGAATCGGATCGACTCGCCCTGGACCTGAAACCCGCGCGTCTGGCAGACGTCTGCGCTCAGCCCATCCTGCTGTCGCGTCCGCTGGCGGAGATCAAGAACATCAACCTGGAGTATGCGGTCGACCCGGATCTCCAGGTACTGGTGGAGGCCGAGCGCATCTTCCAGGTACTGATGAACCTGCTGGGCAATGCCATCAAGTTCACCGCACCGGGTGGCCTGGTGCAGCTCAGCATGCAGCGCATCGGCACCCTGGCCGAGATTAGCGTGACCGACAATGGCCGCGGCATGAATCAGGCGCAGCAGGCGCGGGTCTTCGAGCGCTTCTGGCACGTTCAGGAAGACAATCCCACCGGCCACGGCCTGGGCCTGTATATCGCCAAGGGCATCGTCGAGGCCCATGGGGGCGAACTGAGCGTCGTCAGTGCCCTGGGCGAGGGCAGCACCTTCAGGTTCACCCTGCCCGTCGCGCCCTAGCGAGGCAGGACACAGAAAGGGAAAGCCCCGGTGGCCGACAGCGACGTTGAAACCACCGGGGGAGCCAAGGCTCGCTGTAATGGACGTCAGCGAAACGCCTTGAATTCCCACCTTTCGTCGGCATTGAAGGTCATTTTCTTCAATACGGCAGGCGGTCACGCTCGCTAGGGTCAGGTCTCCTCAATCGACGAGACCTCAAGATGACCCTGATCCTCTCCATGGCCGCCTTTGCCCTGGTCGCCTCTCTCTCGCCCGGCCCGGTCAACCTGGTCGGCTTCAATACCGGCCTTACCCATGGTTGGCGTCCAGCCTTGTGGCACGTTGCGGGTGCCACCCTGGGCTTCGTGGTGTTGCTGGTGGCGGTCGGCCTTGGCCTGCACGAGGTACTGGAAACCTGGCCGATGCTGCTCTGGGTCTTGCGCGTGGCCGGCGCGCTCTTCCTGCTGTACCTGGCCTGGAAGCTGGCGCGGGCCTCCGGCGACCTGGGCGTTGGACAGACGCGGCAGTGCCCGGGCTTTCGCGACGGCGTCCTGCTGCAGTGGCTCAATCCCAAGGCCTGGCTGGCTGCGGCCGCCGGCGTGGCACTGTTCGTTGGCGAGGATCGCGGACGCCTGGCGCTGTTCGCCGGCCTCTATCTGGTGATCTGCTTCGCTTCGCTCGCCTGCTGGGCGGTGGCGGGCGAATGGCTGCGAGGGCGATCCCTGACGGCCGCGCGGCTGCGGCTGCTGAATCGCGTCCTTGCGGCGCTGCTGGTGCTATGCGCCGCCTCCCTGCTGTGGGAGGGTTGAAGCGGCGCGGTACTGACCAGGGGTGGCCGCCACCAGGCGCTTGAAGGTGCGCTGCAGGTGGGCCTGGTCGGCGAAACCAGTGGCCAGGGCGACCTCGGCCAGCTCCTCGCCCTGGCGTAGCCGTTGTCGCGCCAGGCGGATGCGGCGATCGATCAGATAGGCATGGGGGGTCAGGCCAAAGCGCCGGCGGAAGCTGCGAATCAGCTGGGTGGGCGAGAGATCCGCGACCTGGCTCAGCTGGTCCAGGCTGACGCCCTCACCGCAGTGGGCATCGAGAAACTCGGCGGCGCGGCGCAAGCGGCGATCCTCACGCTCCCGCGCGGCGGCGATGGGCGTGCGCCCCAGTCGGGCCAGCACGGATTCGAAATACAGCAGCGCCTGGCTCTGGCGCTGCAGGGCAAGGCTATCGGGATCGACCAGGCAGGCATGCAGTGCTTCCAATCCGGCGTACAGCCGGTCGTCCTGGGACAGCTGCACGGCCAGCGGCTGGAAGTCCTCAGCGCCTGGGCGCTGTAGCTCGGCCAGCCAGCCAGCGTCCACATGCAGCATGCGATAGCGCCAGGCGCCCTCGCCCTGGGGATTGCAGGCATGGACGTCGCCGGGATTCATCAACACCAGGGTACCCGCCCCTACCAGTTCGCGGGTCGGTCCATTGTGATAGCGGCTGCGCCCACCCAGCACGGTGCCGATGGAAAAGGTCTCGTGGGAATGAGGGGCATAGCAGAGCGCGCGACCGTCCTGGATGGAACGGGCTTCGAGAAAGGGCAGCGCAGGATCACGCCAGAAGTGGGGTACGGCGGTGCCGGTAGCGGTCATGCGGCGGGAATTCCGGGACGACGGACCGGATCAGTCTAGACGTCGTCCCGGAAGGGGGAAAGCCAGGCGTCAGCGCGTGGCGGCGTCCTCGGCCTCTTCCAGCAGGACATCGGCCGTGATGACGTAGTCGGCGTCGGGATGCAGCTCGGCACCCAGCGCCAGTTGCTGCGCCGCGGCAGCCAGGGTCGGTGCGCCCTGGAAGGTGGCATTGAGTTCGGCCAGCAGGAGGCCCATGTCCTTGTGCATCAGGGCAGCGGGGAATTGCGGCGCGAAGTCGCCCTCGCGCAGGGCCGCCAGCTTGCGCTGGTGGTGGGGCGAGAGCACTGCCAGATCACCGAACACCTCGAACAGCACCTCGGCATCGAGACCGGCGCGGGTGGCATAGGCCAGGGCTTCGGCCAGGGCGGCGAGACCCGCGCCCATCAGGCCGTTGATGGCCAGCTTGATGGCCGCGCCCTGCCCGGTTGGACCGACGTGATGGACGGTCTTGCCCAGGGTTTCGAGGATCGGCCGAGCACGCTCTACCGCCTCGGGTTCGCCACCCGCCAAGACCACCAGTTGCGCCTGTTCCGCCTCGGGCGTGCTGCCGGACACCGGCGCCTCGACCACGGCGATGCCACGGGCACGACCAGCGGCTTCCAGGCGCAGCGACAGCGCAGGCGAATTGGTGCTGGTGTTGATCAGCAGCCGACCGCTTTCCAGACGGGCGAGGACGCCGTCGGTGCCGAGCAGGACCTGTTCGAGAATGGCGTCGTTGGGCAGGGAGACGATCACCACTTTCGCCTGAGGCAGCAGCGTCGCCAGCGGCTCCATGGGCGTGCCATGGCGCTCGCCGTCCTGCTGGTGCTCGGCGTAAGCGCGGACCGGATAGCCGGCCTCGCGCAGGTTGGCGCCCATGCGCTGGGCCATGGCGCCAAAGCCGATGAAACCGATCGAGGGATGCGCGGACATGAGGGGGAGCTCCCGGTAGAGGATGGTGGTATCTCGACTCTACCTCCGGGCCGGGGTTCCGCTCCTGGAGACCAGTCTGCACCGTCGCTGGACGAGGGACTCTTCAGACCAGGCTAGATCCCGCTGAACCAGTTGTAGCCCTGGTCCTCCCAGTACCCGCCAGGATAGTCGTTGGTCACGAACAGCGCCTGGATGTGCTTGGGATTCTTGAAGCCGAGCTTGGTGGGCACCCGCAGGCGCAGCGGATAGCCGTAGTCCGGCGGCAGAGCCACCTGGCCGAAGTCCAGCGCCAGCAGGGTCTGGGGGTGCAGCGCCGAGGCCATGTCGATGCTGGAGTAGTAGCGGTCGGCGCACTTGAAGCCGACGTACTTGGCCGTGGTGTCGGCGCCGATGCGTTCGAGGAAGGTACGCAGGGGCACCCCACCCCACTGGCCGATGGCGCTCCAGCCCTCGATGCAGATGAAGCGGGTGATGTCGGCGCGCTGCGGCAGGCGGCGCAGGTCTTCGAGGGTCCAGGCCTGCTTGTTGGCGACCAGGCCGGAGACCTCCAGGCGGTAATCGCTCAGGTCGACTTCCGGGACATTGTATTCGGGGTAGAAGGCGTTGAAGGGAAAGGGATCGGTGATCTGGCTGGCGGCATAGGTCGGCGCCAGGCGGTCGCGACCGAACAGCCAGGCCTGCACCCGGTCGTTGAAGCGCGACATGGACCAGAGCACCTTGTCCACGCTGTCGCCGTCCTGCAGGTTGCAGCCGCTGAGCATGGCCAGGGCGCCTACCGTAAGGCCCTGCTTGAGCAGCAGGCGTCGCTGCAGATTCTCCACCTGCCGCTGTTGCGCCGGTTCCAGGCGCAGGCGTTCACGCCGACTCATCGTTAACCTCCTCGTGCGCCCGACCGGTGATCATCGGCGGCAGGGTGCGGGGGACCAGGATGACCAGGGCCAGGTGTACGACGACAAAGGCGCCGATCCCGGCCATGGCGAAGAAATGCACGTAGCGGGCAGTGTCGAAGCCGCCGAGCAGGGCCGCCAGCCCCTGCAATTGCACCGGTTTCCAGATCGCCAGGCCGGAGAGCACCACCAGCACCCCGAGGGCCAGTACGCCCCAGTAGAGCAGGCGCTGCACGGCGTTGTAGGTGCCGAGGTGATGCCCCAGACGCAGGCGCACGGCCGCGGCGAAATCACGGCCAATGGCGCGCGGTGACAGCGGCAGGAAATCCCGCCGGAAGTGGCCGCTGAACAGGCCATAGAGCAGATAGATCAGGCCGTTCGCCAGCAGTAGCCAGAAGACCGCCAAGTGCCAGGCGATGGCGCCGCCTAGCCAACCGCCGAGGGTCGCCCAGGCGGGAAAGGTGAAGGGGAACAGCGGCGAGGCGTTGTAGATCGCCCAGCCGCTCATGAACATGCAGGGCATCGCCAGGGCGTTGAGCCAATGGGTGAGGCGCACCGGCCAGCGGTGCACCAGTCGCCGTCGCGAGGTGGTCATGGCATTTCCCTCTTCACCGCGAGATGGAGGCGGTCGCCATCCCAATCAGGCGACCGCGGGGGGGTCTTACATGGGCGGGGTGAAACCGTCCTTGCCGACAGCCACGCCCTTGGCGTGCTTGCCGTCTTCGGCGGGGAACAGCACCACCTTGGCGCCGGGCTTGAGCAGGCTGCGGTCGCCCTTCTCGACATAGGCGATGGGCACGTCTTCCGGTACCACCAGCTGCTTCTCGCCGCCTTTGTACTGCACGGTCAGGGTACGGCCGTTGGCCTTCTTGAGTTCGCCCACGGTGCCGTTGGTCATGGTGCCGGTGCTGCCGTCGGCGTTTTCCCAGCCGTAGTGGCCTTCGCCGGAGCCGCGCAGGCTGGCCTCGAACACGGTCACCTCCAGCGCCTTGAGGGTGCCATCGGGCTGGGGGGTGGCGGCGGAGCCGATGAAGCTGTTGGCTTCGATGCGATCCAGGTTGGCCTTGGACACGGCGCGGTAGCTGGTCTTGTCGTCCAGCATCAGGGTCTGGTGGGCACCATTGCGGGTGGTGAAGGCCAGGGTGTCGCCCTGGACGCTGTCCACGGTGCCACGCATGGGCTTGACGGTGGGCATGGGCGCGGCCTGGGCCAGCAGGGCGCTGCCGGCGAGCAGCAGGGCAAGGGAACCACGGAGCAGGGTCTGGGTACGCATGAAACCTCCTGGGATAGGGAATCGCCCCGCCACAGTGCGACGCGTGGGGGGTCAGCAAGATGACCGGCGAATGACAAAAATGTCACCCAGCGAAGCGACCGGAGGCCCTACCATTACACCATGCACATTCTCCTCATCGAAGACGACCAGAAGACCGGCGAGTACCTGAAGAAGGGCCTCGGTGAATCCGGCTACGCGGTCGACTGGACCCAGCACGGCGCCGATGGCCTGCACCTGGCGCTGGACGGCCGCTACGACCTGGTCATCCTCGACGTCATGCTGCCCGGCATCGACGGTTGGCAGATCATGGAGGTGCTGCGCAAGAAGCACGACGTGCCGGTGCTTTTCCTTACCGCCCGCGACGGCCTGCAGGATCGCATCCGCGGCCTGGAGCTGGGCGCCGACGACTACCTGGTCAAGCCTTTCTCCTTCGTCGAGCTGCTGCTGCGCATCCGCACCCTGCTGCGCCGCGGCGTGGTGCGCGAGCCCGAGCACTTCCACCTGGCCGATCTGCAGCTGGATCTGCTGCGGCGGCGGGTGACCCGAGGCGACGACCTCATCGTCCTGACCAACAAGGAGTTCGCCCTGCTGCATTTGCTGCTGCGGCGCGAGGGCGAGGTGTTGTCGCGCACCCTGATCGCCGCCGAGGTCTGGGACATGAACTTCGATAGCGACACCAACGTGGTGGACGTGGCCATCAAGCGGCTGCGCGCCAAGGTCGACAACCCCTATCCGGTCAAGCTGATCCATACCGTGCGCGGCATCGGCTACGTCTGCGAGGTCCGCCCTTGAGCGCCCGCTCACCCTCGCTGATCCTGCGCGCCACCCTGGGCTTCGCCCTGGTGGCGTTGCTCGCCGTGGGCGGCGCAGGCATTTTTCTCTACCACAGCCTGGAACGTACCGTGCTGGAGCGCGCCGACTACGCCCTGCTCGGTCGCCTGGCGCACTTTCGCAGCCTGCTCAGTGCCGACCTGTCCCTGGAGACCCTGGGCCGCAGTCCGCAGCTGTTCGCCAACATGCTGGGCAACGAGCAGGATGTCTTTCTCATCGGCATGCCGGGCGCGAGGCCCGTGATCGCCTCCAACCCGCTGCAGATCGCCCTCCCTGACCTTCCTGTCATCCCCCAGACCCGGCGGCCGACTCGCGCCGATCTGCGCGAAGGCACCCTGGCCGACGGGACTCGCTGGCGCGCGGCGCGGGTCGCGGTGAATACCCCCGAGGGACCGGTGGAACTGACCGCCGCCCATGTGCTGCGCAACGAGGACACCACCCTGGCCGATTTCCGTCTGGGGCTGCTCGGTGCCGTGACCCTGGCCTTCCTGGCTACCGCCGGGCTCGGCTATCTGCTGCTGCGCCGGGGCCTGGCCCCCTTGCGGCGCATCGCCCGCCATGCCGGTGGCATCACTCCGACCCGGTTGGCCGCCCCCCTGGAACTGGCCGATGCTCCGCGCGAGCTGCAACCGCTGGTGGAAAACTACAACGCCATGCTGGCGCGGCTGGCCGACGGCTATGGTCGGCTGGTGCAGTTTTCCGCTGACCTCGCCCACGAGATCCGCACCCCGATCAATGCCCTCATGGGCCATACCGAGGTCGCCCTGCGCCAGGTGCGTGGCACCGAGGAATACCAGACGCTGCTGGCCTCCAACCTGGAAGAGCTGGAGCGCATCTCGCGGCTGGTGGAAAGCATCCTCTTCCTCGCCCGCGCCGATGACGCCCAGGCGGTACTGACGCCGCAACCGCTGCAGCTGGCCGAGGAGCTGACGCGCATCGCCGATTATTTCGAAGGCCCGGCCGACGAGCGCAGCCTGCGCCTCGTCGTGGCAGGCGGCGGTGAGGTGATCGCCGATCCGCTCATGCTCCGCCGCGCCCTGAGCAACCTGGTGGCCAATGCCATCCGCTACGCCGAGCCAGATGGCGAGATCCAGCTGCAGGCGGACGGCGGGCGCATCCGCGTCAGCAATGCGGGGCCTGCCCTGGCGCCGGAACACCTGCAGAGGTTGTTCGATCGCTTCTACCGCGCCGACCCGTCCCGCCATCAGCCCCATGATTCCAACGGCCTGGGCCTGGCCATCGTCGCCGCGATCATGCGTCTGCATGGTGGGCGCGCCGAGGTCGAGCAGGATGCGCGGGGTATTCATTTCAGGCTGGTCTTCCCGACCCCGGCCGCCTGAACCGCGACCTGCCGCTCAAACCACGCAACCGCCCGTCACCAAAGGACTTTTTCCGCTTGCCCAGGACGGCTATGGGCTGCATCGACCCGTCCACTACTGTACATTCATCTACCTTAGGTAATAAGCAAGGGTGGTAGGCGATGAGCGTGGATGTCGAACTGGTGCTGGCCGGCAAGATCGGCTTCGCGGCGCACCAGAACGCGGTGCCCGTGCTGCGTGAATTGCGCCTCACCCACAGCGGCCCCGAACCCCTGGCCGACCTCAGCCTCACGGTGACCGCCGAGCCGCCTTTCGTGGTGCCGCGCACCTGGCACCTGGAGCGCCTCGATCCCCAGGGCACCCTCTATCTCGATGATCGCGACCTCGAATTCGACGCCGCTCTGCTCGGCAGCCTCCAGGAAAGCCTGGTCGCCCAGCTGACCTTCACGGTGCGCCAAGGTGACGAGATCCTGCAGACGCGGCGCTATCCGGTCGAGCTGCTGGCCCGTAACCAGTGGGGCGGCGTGGACAGCATGCCGGAACTGGCGGCGGCCTTCGTCATGCCCAACGATCCGGCGGTGGATCGCCTGCTGGGCGCTGCCGCCGAGGTCCTGCGTCGCGCCGGCAAGTCCACGGCGCTGGATGGTTACGAGGGGGAGTCGCGCCGCCGGGTCTGGGAGCTCAGTTCGGCGCTCTGGTCGGCCCTGTGCGGCTTGCAGCTGACCTACGCAGTGCCGCCGGCCAGCTTCGAGCGCCAGGGCCAGAAGATCCGCACGCCCGGCGCCATCCTCGACGGTGGCCTGGCCACCTGCCTGGATCTCGCCCTGCTCGCCTGCGCGGCCCTGGAACAGGCGGGCCTCAACCCGCTGCTGGTGATCACCCACGGTCATGCCTTCGCCGGGGTCTGGCTGCAGCCCCAGGAATTCGCTCAGCTGCTCACCGACGACGCCGAGCCGGTGCGCAAGCGGGTGGCGCTCAAGGACCTGCTGGTATTCGAGACCACCCAGGCCACCGCCTCCCCGCCGCCGTCCTTCAGCCAGGCGGTGCAACTGGCCGAGCGCCAGCTGGACGACGACAGTTTCGTGCTAGCCCTGGACATCCGTCGCGCCCGCCTGCAACGCATCCGCCCACTGGCGGTGCCCGGACAGCTCGCCACCCCCTTGGACGGCCTGCTGCTGCCGGGCGAAGCCCTGGAAGAGGCCCCGCCGCTGCCAGCCTTCGACGTGGACGTCGAGGCCGCGCCCACCACCCCGGTCGGTCGCCTGGCGCTCTGGCAGCGCAAGCTGCTCGACCTCACCACCCGCAACCGCCTGCTGCACGTGCCGGAAAACGCCCGCAGCGTGCCCCTGCTCTGCCCCGAGCCGGCGGCGCTGGAAGATCGCCTGGCCGAGGGCCGGGCGCTGCGCCTGGTGCCGTTGCCGGACCTGGCGGTAAGCGGTCGCGACGCGGTGCTGCACGAGGCGCGTGAACACGAGAACCTGCAAGACGAGTATGCCCGCGGCGCCCTGGCTCGTGGCGAGGTGGTCGCCCCCCTGGATGCGACCAAGCTGGACGCGGCCCTGGTGGAGCTCTATCGGCGCGCCCGCAGCGACCTTGACGAGGGCGGTGCCAATACCCTCTACCTGGCGCTGGGTTTCCTGCGCTGGAAAAAGGCCGCCGACGATCCCAAGCATTACCGTGCCCCGCTGATCCTGCTGCCGGTACGCCTGGAACGGCAGAGCGCCGCCAGCGGCATCACCCTGCACCTGTTCGAGGACGAGCCGCGCTTCAACCTCACCCTGCTGGAACTGCTGCGCCACGATTTCGACCTGGACATTCCCGGGCTCGATGGCCCCCTGCCTGGGGATGGCAACGGCATCGACGTGGACGGGATCTGGACCAAGGTCCGCCGCGCGGTGCGCGACCTGCCCGGCTTCGAGGTGAGCAGCGAGCTGCTGCTCGGTCAGTTCTCCTTCGCCAAGTACCTGATGTGGAAGGACCTCACCGAGCGTAGCGACCAGCTGATGGAAAGCCCGCTGGTGCGGCACCTGCTGGAGCGCACCACCGAATCCGGCGCCTACCTCAGCGGCGGCAGCTTTCCCCGCGAGCGCGAGCTGGATCGCCAGGTGACCCCGGCCGAACTCTTCACCCCGCTGCCGGCGGATTCTTCGCAACTGGCGGCGGTACTGGCCTCGGCCAGCGGCCAGGATTTCGTCCTCGACGGCCCGCCCGGCACTGGCAAGTCCCAGACCATCGCCAACATGATCGCCCACAACCTGGCGCTCGGCCGGCGGGTCTTGTTCGTCGCCGAGAAGCGTGCGGCCCTCGACGTGGTGTATCGCCGCCTGGAGGCCCAGGGGCTCGGCGAATTCTGTCTGGAGCTGCATTCGAGCAAGGCCTCCAAGGCCGAGGTGCTCAAGCAGCTGGAGCGCGCCTGGGACACCCGCGACGGCCTTGATGAAGAGGAATGGCTGGTCGAGGCCGCCGAGGTGGAGCGCCTGCGGGATCGTCTCAACGCAGTGGTGGAGCGCCTGCACCGCCGCTGGCCCAATGGCCTGACCCTGCAGCAGAGCATTGGCCGCGTCCTGCGCGACGCCGCCCCCGATACCCCACGCCTGGCATGGTCCCAGGCCGATGCCCACGACGCCGAGGCCCTGGCCGAACTACGCACCGCGGTACGCCGCCTGGCCCTGCATGCCGAGACCGGGCGCAGCCTGGCGGCGGATTTCGCCCTCTTGCCGGCGCATCCCTGGTCCAACGCCTGGCAGGACGTCCTGGTCACCGCTGCCGAACGCCTGCGCGACACCCAACACGACCTCCAGCAGGCGCGGCAACGCCTGCGTGATGTCCTCGGTCTGCCGCTGGCCGACCAGGTGGCGCCTCGCCGCCTGCTGGAGTTCGCCGAACTGCTGCAAAGCGCCGCCGGCCAGGACCTGGCCTTCGCCTTCGGCCCTGGCGCCGCCGAGCGCCAGCGTCACCTGGGACGCGCCCTGGAATTGCTGGCGGACTACCAGGCACTGGAGCGCGAGCTGTCGGTACCCTATGCCGCCGAAGCCTGTCGCCGCGTCGCCCTGACCCAGCTGGAAACCGCCTGGGACGCCGCCGGCCGCCGCTTCTGGATCTTCGCCAGCCGCGCCCAGCGGCAGGTCACCCAGGACCTCGCCCGCCAGGGCGAAACCCAGGGCCAACCCGATGTAGCTGCCGACCTGCCGCGACTGCGCCGCCAGCGTACCCTGCTTACCGAGCTGGACGACCTGGCGCCCACCCTTGGCAGCATCAGCGGCTGGCAAGGCGTCACCAGCGACCTTGACGCCCTGCTCGCTCGTCGCGCCCTGGCCGAGCGGCTCGGCACCGCGCTGCCAACCCTGGCGGAAACGCCCGAGCAGTTGCTGGCCCTGCGCCAGGCGGCAGCGCGCCGGTTGCAGCATCCCGAGGATCAGCCGGTGGACACCACCCTGGCCCCGGCCAGCAGTGCCTTCGCCGAGGCCTTGGATGCGGCCGAGGCGGCGCGCCAGGCATTCGCCGCGCAGGCGGGACTGGCCAGTGATACCGCCGCCGCCGAGCTGGTGCGCGCCGCCGCCGCGCTGCTGCGTCAGCCGGGTCGGCTCAAGGCCTGGTGCGATTGGCAACGCGTTCGCGAGGAAGCCGAGGCGCTGGGCCTGACGGCGCTGATCGCCCGTGCCACGACCGCCGCGGCCGACGACCTCCCGGCCCTGTTCGAGACCGCCTATGCCCGCTGGTTCGCCGCCACCGCCCTGGACGCCGAGCCGCTGCTGCGCGATTTCGTCCCGGCCGAGCACGAGAGCGATATCCAGGCCTATCGCCGGTTGGACGACCGGCTGCAGAATCTGGCTGTGCGCCATATCCGCGCCCTGCTCTGCCACGGCCTGCCGCCGAAGAACGACGCGGCGCGCCAGGGCGGCGGCTTCGCCGTGCTCAAGCACGAACTGCAGAAGCAGCGCCGGCACAAGCCGCTGCGCCAGCTGGCCCTGGAAATGGGTGACGCCCTGGCGCGACTGGCGCCCTGCATGCTCATGAGCCCGCTGTCCATCGCCCAGTACCTGCCTCCGGATGGCGGCCTGTTCGACCTGGTGATCTTCGACGAAGCCTCGCAGATCGCTCCCTGGGACGCCGTGGGCGCCATCGCCCGGGGCGTGCAGGTGGTGATCGCCGGCGACCCCCGGCAGATGCCACCGACCCGCTTCTTCGACCGCGCTGCCGGCGAGGACGACACCGCCGAAGACCTGGAAAGCATCCTCGACGAATGCCTGGGCGCCGGCATCTACAGCCACAGCCTCAACTGGCACTACCGCAGTCGCCACGAGAGCCTGATCGCCTTTTCCAACCACCACTACTACGACGGCAAGCTCATCACCTTTCCCGCGCCGGAGATCCGCCCGAGCGCGGTGGAATGGCGACGGGTCGACGGCGTCTATGCCAAGGGCAAGGGCCGCCACAATGCCATCGAGGCCCAGGCCATGGTCGCCGAAGCGGTCAAGCGCCTGCTCGATCCGGCCTTCGCCGGCCTCAGCCTGGGCATCATCACCCTCAACAGCGAACAGCAGCGGCTGGTCACCGACCTGCTCGACCGCGCGCGCCAGCAGCACCCGGAGATCGAGGCGCACTTCGCCGAAGACCTGGCCGAGCCGGTGGTGGTCAAGAACCTGGAAACGGTCCAGGGCGACGAGCGCGACCTGATCATGCTCGGCATCGGTTTCGGTCCCACCGAGCCGGGCGCCAATACGATGTCGATGAACTTCGGTCCGCTGAACAAGGACGGCGGCTGGCGTCGCCTCAACGTGGCCGTGACCCGGGCGCGACGGGAGATGCTGGTGTTCTCCTCCTTCGATCCGGGGCTGATCGACCTCAACCGCACCAACGCCCGCGCGGTACGGGATCTCAAGCTGTTCCTGGAATTCGCCCAGCGGGGGCCCCGGGCCCTGGCAGCTGCGGTCAAGGGTTCCCTGGGTGGGCACGACTCGCCCTTCGAGGAAGCCGTGGCCCAGGCGCTGGAAGCCAAGGGCTGGCAGGTGGTGCCACAGATCGGCGTTTCGCGCTTCCGTATCGACCTGGGCATCGTCCATCCCGACCGGCGGGGCGACTATCTCGTCGGCATCGAATGCGACGGCGCCACCTATCACAGTGCCGCCACCGCCCGCGACCGCGACAAGACCCGCAGCGCCATCCTCGAAGGCCTGGGCTGGACGCTGTTGCGCGTCTGGTCCACCGAATGGTGGATCGACCGCGCCGGTGCCACTGAGCGCCTGCATGGCGAGATCGAGCGGCTACTGGAAGAGTCGCGGGCGAAGGATTGAGGGGGATAATTGTTGGGCTTCGCTGCGCTCAGCGCCAACCTACGGCGGTTTACCTCATGCCGTAGGTTGGGCTGAGGCGGCTCCATCGCCGAAGCCCAACAGTCCGGGGTTGGCCCTGGCAACGTTGGGCTTCGCTACGCTCAGCCCAACCTACGGCGGTTTGCCTCATGCCGTAGGTTGGGCTGAGGCGGCTCCATCGCCGAAGCCCAACAAGCCGAGCGTGACCTTGGCAGCGTTGGGCTTCGCTGCGCTCAGCGCCAACCTACGGCGGTTTGCCCAACACTCAGCGGTATCAGAGAATATTCAGCGGATACTCGGTGATCAGCCGCGTCTCGGCCACGGTGCCGCCGGTGCTCTGACTGCCGGAATGCCAGGCCTGGCGCAGGCGGAAGCTCAGGTCCTTGGCCGGGCCGTCCTGCAGGACGTACTTGGCCTCTAGATCCGTCTCGTGTTCCTTGTCGCCATCGCCATAGAGCCCGGCATAGGCCGAGTCCGCCGCCATCCGGGTGCCGTCGATGCCACTGCCGCGGGTATGCCGCACCATCAGGTTCAGCCCCGGTACGCCGTAGCTCTCCATGTCCAGGTCGTAGCGTACCTGCCAGCTGCGCTCGCCCGGACCATTGAAGTCGGAGAACTGCATCGAGTTGCCGAGCAGGATGGAATCACCGAAGGAACCCGGCAGCGGCGCCCCGAAGACTGCGTAGTCGAAGGGTTGGTCGCCGTGGATGCGCTGGTGGATCAGGGTGAAGGTATGGGCGCCGGTCTGGAAGGCGGCAGCCAGCGAGCCGGCGGTGTTGGCGATGCTGCCGGCCTTGGCGCTGCCAGCGTCCAGGGTGCGATAGAGGTTGGCGTCGAAGGTCAGACTCCGCCCGGCGGCCAGCGGCAGTACATAGTTGAGGTTGCCGTAGTACTGGTCCCAGACGTCCTCGAAGTGCCCGGCGTAGAGCGAGGCACTGAAATGATCGCTGAACTTGTAGACACCCCCGGCATAGCTGGCCGAGCCTGCCTCTACCCCCGCGTAGCCCGCATAGATGCCGCCGTCCGAGCCGGTGGTGCGCGGCGCCGTGGCGGCGGTGAAGTGGCCGCCTTCCAGCACCAGGTGATCGACCTCCTGGCTCACCAGGCTCCAGCCACGTGCGGTCTGGGGAAACAGCCAGTTGCCACCCGCCGCCAGTACCGGCGCCGTGGGTTGCTGGTCGCCGTACTTGAGCACGGTGTTGGAAACGCGCAGCTTGACCGCCGCGCCGCCCTTGCTGAATTCGCTGCGCTGGCTGCCGTCGCCGTCCACCGGCATGTTCGGGGTGTTGGCATGGCCATCGCCGCCATCCAGCTTGAGGCCCAGGTAGCCATAGGCGTCCACCCCGACCCCCACGGTGCCCTGGGTGAAACCCGAGGTGTAGTTGAGCAGGAACGCCTGGGTCCAGCTGCGCGGGTCGCGGCTGTTGCGAGCCTCGGCGCCATGGCCGTCGCCTTCGTTCTGGCGCAGGTAGTAGTAGTTGCGCAGGAGCAGGGTCAGGTCACCGTCTTCGACGAAGCCCTTGGCATCGGACTGCTGACTGGCCAGGGCGGCGCCGGTGAGGAGCAGACCGGGCACGCCGAGCAGCCAGACGCTCTGACGGGCAAAGGGGGAAAACAGCGATAGCGTCATGGGCGGTTCACTCACAAGATCTTAAAGGGGAATCGTTAGGTCGCGAACGAGTTTGCCAGCTAGCGCCTGTGCATACCACTTCGCTGACCGCCGTCATCGTCCGGTAACCTGCCCGTGATGCGCTGGTGGTTCGCCCCTCGCCGCCCGTGGTTTCCCATGTCCAGCCAGTCCCCTGCCGTCGATCTCGCCTATCGTCCTCGCCTCGCCGATCTGCGTCCCCTGCTGCCGGAGGCCCTGCCCAGCCTGCGTGCCGAACCCCGCATCACACCCGCCGTCAGCCTGACGGATCGTCAGGGCTACCAGGCCGACTTTCTCGGCGGCTTCCTGGTCCCATGGCCGCGTCCAGGCGCGGCCCTGGCCAGCGATGTCTATCCCCTGCCCGCCTCCGCTGACCGCCTGGACTACACCCACTTTTCCGTGACCCTCTCGCGCAGCCGGCGAATGGCGCTCTGGGTCGGCGTCAACATCGATGGCGGCCAACAGGTGGAGGTCAAGCGTGGCCGCGATGCCTGGGCCTATGACGGTCGGGTGCCGCTGGAGGCCCAACTCGGCGAGGCGCTCTATGCCGACAACCTGCTTGACCGGGGTCATCTGGTGCGCCGCCAGGATCCCAACTGGGGCCCCGCGGCCGTCCAGGCCAACCAAGACACCTTCCACTTCACCAACTGCGCCCCGCAGATGGCCGCCTTCAACCAACAGACCTGGCTGGAGCTGGAAGACTATCTGCTCGACAACACCCAGCGCTGGCAGGCACGCATCACGGTCTTCAGCGGCCCGGTGCTGCGCCCGGACGACCGGGTCTATCGCGACGCCCGGATTCCCGAGGCCTTCTGGAAGGTGGTGGCCTATCTCGGTGACGACGGCAAGCCCTCCGCCAGTGCCTACCTCATGGACCAGCGCCGGGAGCTGGACGCGCTATCCATCGCCTTTGGCCGCCTGCGCACCTACCAGTGCAGCGTCTTGCGCATCGAGCAGCTGACCGGCATCGACTTCGGCCCCCTGGCCGACCATGACGGCTTTTCCAACGAAGAGCGCGCCACCGGCAGGCCCGTCGAGCGGGCCATCCAGGGTCCGGCCGACATCCGGCTCTAGCCTGGCTGGACGCAGGCGCGCGGCAGGCTGTTGCGCACCCCCAGCAACGCCAGCAGGATCAGCCCGGCCAGGTAGAGCTGAGCGGACCCGCTGAGCCCCAGCCAGGGCACCAGGGTGCTGACCGCCAGGGCCGGCAGGCAGAAGGCCAGATAGCTCAAGACATAGAAGGCCGCCAGCAGGCCGGCCCGCTGGGCCGGTTCGGCCAGGGGCAGCAGACTGCGGGTGGCGCCGAGAAAGCCGCTGCCGAAGCCCACTCCAGTTACCAGGGTGCCCAGGGCGAAGAGCCCCAGCTGACCGCTGGCCACCGCCAGCCAGAGCAGCGCCGGACCGACCACCAGGGTGCCCGCGCCCAGGCGCAGCAGCCGCGCGGCGGGCCAGTGGCGCAGGCCATGCAGGCTGGCGGCGCCGGTCAGGGTCAGGCCGGCCACCACTACCCCGCCCACCAGGATCGAGGAGGTGCCGGTGGCCGTCTTGATCAGGCCCGGCATCAGCGAAAGATAGAAACCACCGACCGCCCAGACCGCCAACTCCAGCGGCAAGATCCGCCACAGCATGGCACGCGCCTGGGGCGGTATCGCCAGCTGAGGCCGGAGCGCGGCGAGCAGCCCGGGCCGGCGCGCCAGGGGATCGGGCAGGCGCAACAGCAACAGGCCCTGCACCAGGAAGAGCGCCAGGAACAGCCGATAGACCAGCTGCAGCGGAGCGGGCGCGAACTCCACCAGCAGGCCGCACCCCAGGGCGCCGCCGGCCATGCCCAGCAGGGGCGCCAGGCTGTTCAGCCAGGGACCGCGCCCGGCATCCACGTCGAGCAATGCCGCACCCAGGGCGCTGGTGGCGATACCGGTCGCCAGCCCCTGCAGGGCGCGGGCGAGCACCAGATCCGCCAGGCCCTGTACCTGATGGAACAGCAGCATGGCGCCCATCTCCAGTACCAGCGCCGCCAGGATCACCGGGCGTCGACCCAGGTGATCGGACAGCCGCCCACCCACCAGCAAGGCGGCGAGCAGGGTGAAGGCATAGACGGCGAATACCCAGGTCAGCCAGAAGGTGGAGAAGCCCCAGGCCTGCTGGTAGCTGGCATAGAGCGGCGTTGGCGCACTGGAAGCCGCCAGGAAGGTAAAGAGCACCCCGCCCAGCAGGATCAGGCGGGCGGTGGAAGAGCCATTCGCGGAAACCATGCCTATCCCTTAACGCTAATTAATTGCTTTAAAGCCTGAGCCCTTTGCGTACCAAAAGCAATGCGTTTGCGTTAAGGGACGGGTATCCTGTCGCCATGACCACCAAGCAAGCTCGTCCCGGCGGCCGCAGTGCCCGCGTCCAGCAAGCCATTCACGAGGCCGTCCTGGCGCTGCTGCGAGAGCAGCCACGAGACGCCCTGACGGTGCCCCTGATCGCTGCCCGCGCCGGCGTCACCCCTTCCACGCTCTATCGACGCTGGGGCAACCTGCCTAGCCTCTTGGCCGATGTCGACCTGCAGCGCCTGCGCCCCGACCAGCCGCCGGAGGACACCGGCAGCCTGAGAGGCGACCTCGAACGCTGGCTGGAACACTATGTGGACGACCTCGCCTCGACGCCTGGCCAGGCCATGCTCAGGGATGCCCTGGCCGCCACCGATCCGGGCTGCGCGGTGCGCTGCACCGAACCGACCCGGGAACGCCTGGAGCTGATACTCGAACGCGCCCGGTTGCGCGGCGAGCCAGCGCCAGGTCTGGACGCCCTGCTCGACGGCCTGGTCGCCCCGCTGATCTATCGCACCCTGTTTGGTGCCGAGCGTCCGGCTATGCCGCTGTGCCTCGACCTGCTCGCCCGGGTGTTGCGGCCGGACCGGTAGCGAAAACCGCCCGCCCGGAAACGACGATGCCCGAACCTTTTCAGGTCCGGGCATCTCGTCCAACGGCAGGACCCGAAGGGGTCCGCTAGCGGTCGCGTTTAGCCAGCGACTACCTTGTTGACGGGCTGCGTACGACGACCCAGGGCACCACCGATGGCCGCGACGATACCGCCCACCACCAGGCTGATCAGCAGTACCCAGCTGGCCTGGGAAACCTTGCGTGCGGCCACGTCAGCGGCTTCGCGAGCCTTCTGATCGGCCTCGGCCTTGAGCTCCTGGTACTTGGCATAGGCCTGCTGGTAGGTCTGCTGAGCCTTGTCGACGATGGCATTGGCCTCGGCGTCGCTCTTGCCGGTACGGGCCTTGATCAGGTTGACCAGGGCCTGGCGATCGGCGGCGTTCCAGGCCTGGTCGCCACGCTGCTGCAGACGATCCAGCAAGGCATTGAGCTGGTCATCGGTCTGCTGCGGGTTGTTGGCGCTGTTCTGCGCGGTGTTCTTGGCATCCTGCTTGGCACCCTGGGCCTGCTGCTGGAGATTCTGCGGCTGCAGGGCGGGCTTGCCGGTCTGACGCAGCGCGGTTTCCAGCTCGTTCTGCAGATCACCCAGGTCGAGTTGGATACCCTGCTGACGCAGTTGATCCTGAACCTGGTTGGTCAGGGCCGGGGCCGCCTGGGACAGGCCGCTGCCAATCATCGACAGGCCACTGCCCGCCACGTTGACGCCGGTGCGCACCACGCCACTCACGGCGCTGGATACCAGATAGACGCTGACCAGGGTCACGGTGGCCCAGACCAGGATGCCGTGCAGCGCGCCTTCGCGTTGCGCCAGGCGACCGGCGATCCAGGCGCCGATGAAGACCGAGACCACGGCACTGACACCGACCCAGATGCCGGTGCCCTTGCCCAGGCCATCCAGCGGATTGGCTTCCTGTTGCGGATCGATGGAGGCGGTGCCGATGGCCGTACCCAACAGGCTGAGCAGCAAGGAGACGGTCAGGGCGATGACCACGCCCGCGATGATCGAGCTCCAGGAAATGCGCTTAAGCAGGGGGGCGGTGGCCCGGGTGGCCGGGTAGGCAGGTGTCTGGTGGGTGTCGTAGGACATGGCAGGTGCTCCGGAAGGATCATGGGAAGAACTTATTGTGGTAACGGATGGATACCCTCGCGCATTCACAAGTTCCCAAACCAGCATGCCAGAGCCACCAAAGGTCGTCTGACCTCAGATGTCTGCTAGCCCATCAGGATATCGGCCAGCAGCTTCACGTTGAGCACCACGATCAGCCCGGCCACCGCCCAGGCCAGCACCGCCGTGAAGCGCTTGATCACGAAGGAGCCCATCAGCTGGCGATCCGAGACGAAGCGCACCAGCGGGATCACCGCGAACGGCAGCTGCATGGACAGCACCACCTGGCTCAGCACCAGCAGCTTGGCCGTGCCACTCTCGCCATAGAGACCGGTCACCACCACCACCGGGATGACGGCGATACCGCGGGTGATCAGGCGCCGCGCCCAGTCGGGGATGCGCAGCGAAAGAAAGCCTTCCATGACGATCTGGCCAGCCAGGGTCGCGGTGACGGTGGAGTTGATGCCCGACGCCAGCAGGGCGACCGCGAACAGCAGCGAGGCGATCCCCACGCCCAGCATCGGCGACAGCAGGTGATAGGCGTCTTGGATCTCGGCCACGTCGGTACGACCGGCACTGTGGAACACGGCCGCGGCGGTGATGAGGATGGCCGCGTTGACGAACAGCGCCAGCATCAGCGCCAGGGTGCTGTCGGCCACCGCCCAGCGCAGCCCCATGCGCCGCCCCTCCTCGGTTCGCGGATAGGCGCGGGTCTGGACGATGGACGAATGCAGATAGAGGTTATGGGGCATCACCGTGGCACCGATGATACCGATGGCCAGGTACAGCGCGGCCGGGTTGGTGACGATCTCCGCCTTGGGCAGAAAGCCGTCGAACACCGCGACCAGGGACGGCTGGGCCAGCACCATCTGCACGCCGAAGCAGACGAAGATCAACGTCAGCAGCGCGATGACGAAGGCTTCGAGCCAGCGAAAGCCGCGGTTCATCAACAACAGGATGAGAAAGACGTCGAGCGCCGTGAGGATCGCGCCCCACATCAGGGGAATGCCGAACAGCAGATTGAGGGCGATGGCCGTGCCTATCACCTCGGCCAGGTCGCAGGCAATGATCGCGATCTCGCAGGCGAGCCACAGCAGCAGGCTGACCGGACGCGAATAACGGGCGCGGCAGGCCTGGGCCAGATCCAGCCCGGTGGCGATGCCCAGGCGCGCGGCCAGGGCCTGCAACAGGATGGCCATCAGATTGGACAGCAGGATCACCGACAGCAGCAGGTAGCCGAATTGCGAGCCGCCCGCGAGGTCCGTGGCCCAGTTGCCCGGGTCCATGTAGCCCACAGAAACCATGTAGCCCGGGCCGACGAAGGCCAGCAGCCGGCGAAACCAGCTGCCGCCTTCGGGCACCGGAATACTGGCATTCATCCGCCCCAGGCTGGGCCGGGCGGACGACGAAGGCTCCTGCCAGGCAGGTTCGACGTAGCTGGCGGATTCTTTCATGGCTAACTCGTTCGGCAAGGTAGGACTACCCTTTGGAGAATTTAGCCTAGGCTAAAATTCACACATCCAGCAATAAAAAATCTCTATCTCATCCGTCGATAACGCCCACTGGCGAAGGAATCTTTGGTATTCGCCGGCAACTCGGTCAAAATGGCGCCCGAGCGCTTCCCTCCGAAGCGCCTTGGCTCTTGCGGAGAAGGTCATTCAGGTGGGCAACATGACAAAGGACGACGAACTGCTGAATCGGTTGGTCGATCCATCCATTCATATGGAAGGTTTTCAACAGGTCCGCGAGGCGCATCGTCAGGAGCTGATCGAAGACTATGTCGAGCTCATTTCCGATCTCATCCGGGACGGAGGTGAAGCGCGCCAGGTGGACATCGCCGCGCGCATCGGCGTCGCCCAGCCCACCGTGGCCAAGATGCTCAAGCGCCTGGCCGCTGCCGGCTTGATCGTGCAGCGCCCCTATCGCGGGGTCTTCCTGACGCCCGAGGGCGAAGCCCTGGCCGAAGCCAGCCGCGCGCGCCACCATGTGGTCGAGACCTTCCTGCTGACCCTTGGAGTAGACGCCGACACCGCCCGCCGCGATGCCGAGGGCATGGAGCACCACGTCAGCGAAGCCACCCTGGAAGTCTTCCGGCGCTTCATCGCCAGCCGCCAGGGCTGAGGCTACGGCTTTAGTCGAAAGTCGCGGCCTTCCCCTTCAGAAAATCCAGGCACCGTCGAAGTAGTAGAAGTCATACTTTCACTTCTGTCGGTGTCCTGCCATGTTCAATCGCCATCTGAAGACCGAGCTCGCCCAACTACGGGCCGAGGTCGCCGAACTGCGTCAATTGCACGCTGGCTTCGAAAGCCAGGCACTCAGTCTTACTGTCGATGACCGTGGCAACATCGAGCGCGTCAACGAGCGCTTCTGCCGCGAGATGGGCTACCGCCCCGAGAATGTGGTCGGTCGTCCGCTGGACGCCTTCATTCCAGAATACGTCAAACAATTGCCCTGCTACCGCGACCTCAAGAGCGCCCTCAGTCAAGGCACCCAGACCAGTGGCATGTATCGCCTGCTGCGTTCCAATGGCCAGGAGGCCTGGCTCTATTCGACCTGGCAGCCGCTGCGCGACACCCAGGGCCGGATCCACAAGACCATCTGCTTCGCCAACGATCGTACCGAGCAGGTGGAGACCTCCACCGAGCACTCCGGCCTGATCAACGCCCTGCTGCGCTCCACCGCCGTCATCGAATTCAACCTGGCCGGCGAGGTGCTCACCGCCAACGACCGCTTCCTGCAGGGCATGGGCTATTCGCTCAAGCAGATCCAGGGCAAGCACCACCGGTTGTTCTGCACCAGCGAGGAAGCCAACTCCGCCGATTACCAGGCGTTCTGGGCGCGACTGAACCGCGGCGAATTCATTGCCAGTCGCTTCAAGCGGATCGACAGCCACGGCCGCACGGTCTGGCTGGAAGCCTCCTACAACCCGGTGCTCAACACCCGTGGCCAGCTGTACAAGGTGGTGAAATTCGCCACCGTCATCACCGAGCAGGTGGAGCAGGAACAGGCGGTGGCCGAAGCGGCCAAGGTGGCCTTCGACATCTCCCAGCAGACCGACGAGAGCGCCCGTCAGGGAGCCGAGGTGGTGCAGGACACCGTCTCGGTGATGCGCAAGATCGCCGAGGAACTGCAGGTGGCCTCCAATGGCATCGAGGCCCTGGGCGAGCAGTCGCTGGTCATCAGCACCATCGTCAAGACCATCAGCGGCATCGCCGAGCAGACCAACCTGCTGGCCCTCAACGCGGCCATCGAGGCCGCCCGCGCCGGTGAACAGGGCCGTGGCTTCGCCGTGGTGGCCGACGAGGTCCGCCAACTGGCCGGTCGCACCAGCAAGGCCACCGAGGAGATCGTCGGGGTGGTGCAGCAGAACCAGCAGCTGGCGCAGACCGCCGTGGCCAACATGGCCGCCAGCAAGCACCAGGCGGAACAGGGCCTGCAGCTGGCCAACGCCGCTGGCACCCGCATCACCGAGATCCAGGACGGTGCCCAGCGTGTGGTGGGTGCGGTGGGTCAGTTCGCCCGTCGACTGAACTGAGCCCTGCCCCGGCTCCCGCCTCAGGCCGGAGCCGGTCGCCGTCGCCCCAGCAGCCCCACGGCGGCCAGGGTCACCCCCAGGCTGACCAGCAGGCACAGGCCGAGCAGGCCACGGTCACCCCAGCTCTCCCGCGCCAGGGCATAGCACCAGGGTGCGGCCGCCGAGAGCAGGAAGCTCGGCGCCAGCAGCTTCCCCGTGAGTCGCGCATAGAGCGCCCGGTCGAACAGCTCCAGTGGCAGGCTGGCGCGCAGCACCGCCACCAGGCCATTGAGCGCGCCATAGAGAAAGACGAAGCCGGCGGTCAGCAGAAGATGACCATCGCTCGCCAGGGCAAGGGCGAAACTCAGCGGCAGCCCCAGACCCAGGAGCAGATTGAGCTGGCGCGCCGACAGCCGCTGTCCGGAGGCCAGTTCCGCCAGCCGTGCGCAAACCTGGCCGATGCCCCAGAGCGCGGCCACGCCGACCGGTACGCCCCGCTCGGCCAGCAGCGCCGGCAGATGGGCCGAGAGCCCCGCCGAAAGAAAGCCGATCAACGCCATCCCGGTGGCGAACAGCACCCCAGCCAGGCGTGGCGAACCATCCGCCACCGCGGGCGGCAACTCGGCACTGGGCAAACGTCCGCGGACATTGGGCAGCGGCACGAGCAACAGCAGGCCGGCCAGGGCGATGCCGGCATAGACCACCAGGCCCAGGCGCCAGCCCAGCACCTCCAGCAGCCAGTGGCCCAGGGGCCAGAACACTGCCGAGGCCAGGCCGCCGAGCAGGGTGATGCGCACCATCACCGCCCGCGAGCGCTCGCCCGCCAGCCGGGCCAGGGTGGCGAAGGCGGCGTCGTACAGTGACAGCCGCATGCCCACGCCCAGGGTGACCCAGGCCAGGTAGAACAGCGGCGCCGATTGAGCGGCCGCAAGGCCGAGGCAACCCAGGGCATCGAGCACCAGGCCGAGCTGCAGGGTGCGGCAGCCACCCAGGCGCTCGATCACCGCGCCGCTGAAGGGCGACACCAGCCCCATGGTCAGCATCGCCAGCGAAAAGCCGCCATAGACCCAGCGCGCGTCCCAGCCGAGCCCCGCCGCCATGGCCGGGCCATAGACCCCGGGGAGATAAAAGGCCAGGCCCCAGGCCAGCAGTTGCATCAGCCCCAGCTGCCAGATGGCGCGGTCGCTCGGCATCGGCGTCATCAACGCGTACCTGGGGTGCGATCGCCTTCGCCCAGGCTGAGCTGCATCAGTACCGTGTCCACCCAGCGGCCGTGCTTGAAGCCCACCGCCTCGAAGGTACCGACCATGCGAAAGCCCTGGCGCTGGTGCAGGGCGATGGAGCCCTGGTTGGCACTGTCGCCGATCACCGCCACCAGCTGGCGAAAGCCCGCCGCCGTGCAGGCCGCGACCACCTCTTCCAGCAACCGCCGACCGATGCCCTGGCCGCCGAACCCTTCACGCACGTACACCGAGTCTTCCGCGGTATGGCGATAGGCCGGTCTTGGACGGTAGAGCACGGCGTAGGCATAGCCCACCACTTCGCCATCCCGTTCGGCGACCCGGTAGGGCAGACCAGCCTGGCGCACGGCGGCGAGCCGACGTTCCAGCTCCAGGACATCCGGCGGTTCCAGCTCGAAGCTGGCGCAGCTATGCAGCACATGCTGGGCATAGATGGCCTGGATGGCAGGTAGATCGGCGAGGGTGGCGTCGCGCAGCTGCAGATCGGTGTTCACGGAGGCTGTCCATCCAGGGAGTCGAGGGAGCGATCATGCCGGGAGGACCAGCCAAAGACAAAGCTGTGCTCGACTAACCCTGGCCTAAGCAAAACCTCGGCATGCGCGGGCTCGATGTCATCCAGTTGCACCAGGTGGTGAGCGCGCTGCGCCACCTGCCCCGCTGACCGGCGGCACCGACTCACATTTAGCGCCACCTGTTCAATCATTCAACGATCCTTGTATCATTGAATCATGAATGAAGATCTCGCCGTATCCGCCCTTGCCGCTCTTGCCCACGCCCAGCGCCTGCGGGTCTTTCGTGCCCTGGTGGTCGCGGGGGCCGAAGGGCTAACCCCCAGCCTGCTGGCCGACCAACTCGACGTGGCGCGCAGCAATCTCTCCTTCCACCTCAAGGAGTTGGCCAATGCCGGCCTGGTCACGGTGGAACAGCAGGGCCGCAACCTCATCTATCGCGCTGCCTATGGCCAGATGAACGCCCTGCTCGGCTATCTCACCGAGCACTGTTGCGCCGGTGTCGACTGCGCGGTCACCGACACCGCCCGCTGCCTCTGCTGACCCGTCCGGGCAAAGCTCCTACCTCTGACCTCCACCACCAGGCCCGCCATGAACAGTTCATCCTCCTGCCCGCCAACAGTCCCCCGCATGAACACCTTCGAGCGCTACCTCAGCCTGTGGGTCGCGCTGTGCATCCTGGCTGGCATCGCCCTGGGCCAGGTGGCGCCCGGTCTCTTCCGCTTCATCGGTCGGATCGAGGTGGCCCAGGTCAATCTGCCGGTCGGCCTGCTGATCTGGGTGATGATCGTGCCGATGCTGCTGAAGGTGGATTTCAGCGCCCTGGGCCAGGTACGTCATCACTGGCGCGGGATTGGCGTCACCCTGTTCGTCAACTGGGCGATCAAGCCCTTCTCCATGGCCCTGCTCGCCTGGCTGTTCATTCGCCAGCTTTTCGCCCCCTGGCTACCGACCGAGCAGCTGGACAGCTACATCGCCGGCCTGATCCTGCTGGCGGCGGCGCCCTGCACCGCCATGGTCTTCGTCTGGAGTCGGCTCACCCAGGGCGATCCGCTGTTCACCCTGTCCCAGGTCGCACTGAACGACACCCTCATGGTGTTCGCCTTCGCCCCCATCGTCGGCCTGCTGCTGGGGCTGTCGTCGATCGCGGTGCCCTGGGCCACCCTGCTGATTTCGGTGGTCCTCTACATCGTGCTGCCGGTGATCCTCGCCCAGCTCTGGCGGCGCGCGCTGCTGCGCCAGGGCCAGGCGGCCTTCGACCGCGCCCTGGCTCGCTTGGGGCCGCTCTCGATCGCTGCGCTGCTGGCCACCCTGGTGCTGCTGTTCGCCTTTCAGGGCGAGGCGATCCTGGCGCAGCCGCTGGTGATCGCCCTGCTGGCCGTGCCCATCCTGATCCAGGTGCTGTTCAATTCGGCCCTGGCCTATTGGCTCAACCGCCTGGTGGGCGAGAGCCACAGCGTCGCCTGTCCGTCGGCGCTGATCGGCGCCAGCAACTTCTTCGAACTGGCGGTGGCCGCCGCCATCAGCCTGTTCGGCTTCCACTCGGGCGCCGCCCTGGCTACCGTGGTGGGGGTCCTCATCGAGGTACCCCTGATGCTGCTGGTCGTCCGCCTGGTGAACGGTTCGCGCGGCTGGTACGAACGCGGCGCCCTTTCCTCCCGCCGAGACCGCCCATGAACGACGCCGTCACGATCTACCATAACCCTGCCTGCGGCACCTCGCGCAACGTGCTGGGCCTGATTCGCAACAGCGGCGTCGAGCCGACGGTCATCCACTACCTGGAGACACCGCCCGATAGGGCGCAGCTGGAACGGCTGATCGCGGACCTGCGCATGCCCGTGCGCGACCTGCTGCGCCAGAAAGGCACGCCCTATGCCGAGCTGGGGCTGGACGATCCGCAACTGGACGACGCGGCGCTGATCGCCGCCATGCTGCACCATCCCATCCTGATCAACAGACCCATCGTCGTGACGCCCCTGGGCACCCGGCTCTGCCGGCCCTCGGAGCAGGTGCTGGAGATCCTGCCCGAGCCGCAGCGCGGGCCCTTCGTTAAGGAAGACGGCGAGGTGGTGGTACCGCCTGCGGCGCCGCGCGGCTGATCGGGGCCGCCATGCGCGACATTGCCCGCGATAAGGACAGCGCCTGGCAGGTCTTCCTGATCTTTCTGCGCCTGGGCTGCACCAGCTTTGGCGGCCCCATCGCCCACCTGGGCTATTTCCGCCAGGCCTTCGTCGTTCGCCGGCGCTGGCTGGACGAGCCCGCCTACGCCGAACTGGTCGCCCTTTGCCAGCTCTTGCCCGGCCCCACCAGCAGCCAGGTCGGCATGGCCCTGGGTCTGGGCCGCGCCAGGGGCTGGGGCCTGCTGGCGGCCTGGCTAGGCTTCACCCTGCCCTCCGCGCTATTGCTGATCCTCTTCGCCCTCGGTCTCGCCCGCTATCCAGAGCTGGCCGACTCGGCGGCGGTGCATGGCCTCAAGGTTTTCGCCGTGGCGGTAGTGGCCCAGGCGGTCTGGAGCATGGGCCGCACGCTGTGCCCGGATACCCGGCGCCGCGTCGTCGCCCTGATCGTTGCCGGTCTCACCCTCTGGCTGCCTGGCTCAACCGGTCAGCTACTGGGGCTGGGGCTTGCCGCCCTGGTCGGTCGCCTGGCACTGGCGCCGACTGCCACGCCGCCGGCCCTGGTCCTACAAATGGGACCCTCCCGGCGCCTGGGTGTCGTCGCCCTGCTGCTGTTCCTGCTGCCGCTTCTGCTGTTGCCCGCCTGGGGTAGCCTAGGCGAGGGCGTCTACCGCGCCGGCGCCCTGGTGTTCGGCGGCGGCCATGTCGTGCTACCGCTGCTGCAGGCGGTGGTGGTCCCCACTGGCCTGGTCAGCGATGGCCAGGTGCTGGCCGGCTATGGCCTCGCCCAGGCCGTGCCCGGACCGCTGTTTACCTTTGCCGCCTACCTTGGCGCCCTGGTGCCCTCGGCGCTCCCCGCCTGGTTCAACGGCCTGCTCTGGACCCTGCTGATCTTTCTGCCCGGCACCCTCCTCCTGCTTGCCGCCCTGCCCTTCTGGCAGAGCCTGCGCCAGCACCTCGGCTGGCAACGCGCATTAACCGGGCTCAATGCCGGCGTGGTCGGCCTGCTGCTGGCGGCGCTCTACGATCCGGTCTGGACGGGTGCCATCCACGGCCTGCTGGACGTCGCCCTGGCCGCGCTGGCCCTGGCGCTGCTCTTGCGTACCCGCTGGTCCCCGGTACTGATCGCGCTGTTGGTCGTCCTATTCGTCAGTCTATTGAACTTTTAGCGCACTACCGTTTGGCGGCGTGCCACTAGTGGCCCGATGAAATTGCGGTGTGGTTCGCTGTAGCTCCGTGAAAAGCTAGGCACTGTCGGCGTGACGTTCAGCTGTCAGAAACGTCTTGCCTTGCGCGAGAACGTGTCCAGCGAGCGCTCGGCCTGACATGCATTAAGGATGACCGCCATGACCTACAAGAATCCCCTGGACACCGCCGCTCCTCTCTTCACCTCTGCCTTCGCCAAGGCGCCCCTGGCCGCCGCGCCTGCCAAGCCGGCCGGCACCGCTGATGGCGTCACCTACTACGCCTTCCACAGCCAGCCGCGTCTCACGCTCGACATCAATGCCGCCCCCGAGCAGGTAGGCTTCGCCAAGACCTTCGATGCCAAGGGCCCGCACTATGCGGCCGGCTCGACCCTGAGCGAACTGACCCTGACCGGTCATTGGGAAGACCAGGTCACCCGCCTCGACGGCCATACCCGCGGCGCCACCGCCAGCGATAGCACCCTGGATTCAAGCATCGCCAAGCTGACCGTCAGCCTCACCGACGTGCCGACCAATCAGTTCAATGAAAGCGATCTGATCACCCTGGACAACTTCGATGGCCTGCAGACCTTCGACGGCTCTACCTCCACTGCCGGCCTATCGATTGACTTCCTGCATGGCTACACCGAAGGCCATGACTACGCCTATGCCAGCCAGAGCGCCTTCCTGAAGAGCGTGATCACCGGCAGCGGCAAGGACTCGGTGAGTGTCAGCACCATCGCCGCCGCGGAACTGGACAGCGTCGCCTCCCTCGCACACTCGCGGGTCAAGGCCATCACCGTCGATACCGGCGCCGGTGGCGATCAGATCGGCGCTCACATCCAGCAGGCCGACGTCATCATCAACGCCGGCGCTGGCAACGATTACGTCGACCTGCTGTTCACCAAAGGCGTAGCCGCCCACAACGCCAACCTGAACGGCAGCTACGGCCACGGGGCCACCATTACCCTGGGCGAAGGGCCCGATTACCTGAGCCTCGAACCCAGTCTGGTCAACTTCGATGGCAGTAGCAGCGCCGCCGCCAACCGTTCCCTGGCCGCCAACCATGTGACGGTCACGGACTACAACGCGAACGATGACCACATCATCTTCGGCTTCGCGGTGTACGACGAGAAAGCCGTGGTCACCATCCAAGACGCCGCCCTGGCGCAAGCGACCAGCCTGTTCGCCGCGCTCAACACCGTGACCCAGTCCACCACCGGCCTGGTCAATGCCGCCGTCTTCCACTACGGCCAGGACACCTATGTCTTCCGTGACGCAGGCTACGAAGGCCAGGTCGACAACTTGGACTCGCTGATCCAACTGGTAGGCGTTCATAACCTTGATGACGTCGCCAGCACCGTCTCCGCTCGTGAGCGCTATGAGCCGGGCGGTAGCCTCGGCTGGGGTTGATCTACCTGAACGCCATGGCCGCCCCAACCGGGCGGCTCCCCTGCTGCTTCTGTGAGGTATTCGTGGCTTGCCGAAGAAGTCGGGCACTCACAGCGCGGACCCAGGGTCTGTCTAGCGATACCCTTTCGAACACGAGGAACGCGCGATGAAGATCCTGATGGTCCTGACCTCCCACGACCAGCTCGGCGACACCGGCAAGAAAACCGGCTTCTGGCTGGAAGAATTCGCCGCCCCCTACTACGTCTTCAAGGACGCCGGCGCCCAGATCACCCTGGCCTCCCCGGCTGGCGGCCAACCCCCGCTGGACCCCAAGAGCGACGCCCCCGACGCTCAGACCGAGTCCACCGAGCGCTTCAAGAACGACCCCGAAGCGCAGCAGGCTTTGGCCAATACGGTCAAGCTGGCTGAAGTGCAGGCCGACGATTACGACGGCCTCTTCTACCCCGGCGGCCATGGCCCGCTCTGGGACCTCGCCGAATCCCGCGACTCCATCGCCCTGCTCGAAGCCTTCGCCCAGTCCAACAAGCCCTTCGGCCTGGTCTGCCACGCCCCGGGTGTACTGCGCCACGTCAAGGCCGGCGACGGCACCCCGCTGGTCAAGGGCCGCACCGTAACTGGCTTCACCAACAGCGAAGAAGCCGGCGTGCAACTCACCGACGTGGTGCCCTTCCTGGTGGAAGACGAACTCAAGAAGCTCGGCGCCCGCTACGAGAAAGGCGCAGACTGGGGCGAGTTCGTGGTGGAAGACGGCAACCTGGTCACCGGCCAGAATCCGGCCAGTTCGGAAGCAGCGGCGGATGCCTTGTTGACCAAGCTGGGCTGAGCGTCCCGGACATGAAAAAGCCCGCCTAATGGCGGGCTTTTTCATGGTGGCCTATCACCACCTATTTAGCGGCGCGCATGCCAGAGACCTGACCGCAAGGCTGCGGATCAGCATCGTCCAGCCCCTACCGACACCTTGGACGCTCTGGTTCGCGAGCCTGTAACCTCAGGTCTCGCACCTTTCACCGATAGCGCTTGCCGGCGGTTGATCGTCAAGGCTGTCCGAGAGCGCTCGCCTCGCCTACCCCTATTACGATTGACTAATCGAATGAGATCAAAGTGCCATTGGTCGTAAAGGGTGCGGAAATCCAAGGGGCGGCCGACACCCTCTCATAAGCGAAGCGTTTAGCCCTGCTTCGCCCAGACTGGAAAGGACATTCCGTGCGGCTATCTAACTGGTCGTATTTTCAGAGCATTGCCTGATGAAGAAAACACTGCTTGGCATGCGAGCCTTGATGTCCGTACCTAAAGACAATCCTGGCCTGGTCAAGGCGCAATACCTTGCTCTGTCTCGCCAGCTGCCGATGATGTACTTCATCCTGCTGATCAACACCCTGATGCTGGCGGGCACCCACTATGCCGTCGCGCCACGCTGGCTGGTGGTGTATTGCCCGTTGCTCATGACGCTGTTCGGCGTGATCCGTGCGACGGAATGGATCCGCACGCGCAATCAGCCGCGCAGCCCAGCGCAGATGCTGACGGCGTTGAAACGTACCAATGGGCTCGCGCCAGTCGTGGCCCTGGCGTTCACCGCCTGGCCACTGGCGCTGTTTCCCTATGGCGACAGTTACACCCAGGCGCATGTCGCCTTCTATATGGCGATCACCGTCATCGGCTGCATCTTCTGCATGATGCATCTGCTGCCCGCTGCCCTCGCCACCACTGCCGTGGTCAACACGGCCTTCGTGGTGTTCTTCGCGTCCACCGGCATCATCACCTTCGTAGCCACGGCGATCGACGTCCTACTGGTGTCCATCGCCATGCTGATCATTCTCAGGGCGCAGTACGCCGACTTCACCCGGCTGGTGAACATGCAGGCGCAAACAGCCAAGCTCAGCGAGGAAAACCTCAAGCTGGCCAATGAGGACAGCCTGACCGGCCTCGCCAATCGGCGGCAATTCTTCTCCCGCCTCGATACGCTACTGGCCCACGCCCGCGAGCAGGAAACGCGCCTGGCCGTGGGGCTGATCGACCTGGATGGCTTCAAGCCGGTCAACGATCTCTATGGCCATCGCGTGGGAGACAGGCTCCTCCATCAGGTGGGCCAGCGCCTGACCGGGCTGCTCGATGACGATATGCACCTGGCTCGACTGGGCGGCGACGAGTTCAGCCTGATCATCACCCAGGCCATGAGCGATGACCAGCTACGGGCATTTGGCGAAAAGCTCTGCGCCAGCCTGAGCGAGCCGTTCCTGCTGGTGGACATCCCTATCCAGATCAGTGCGTCCCTGGGCATCGCGACCTTTCCGGATCAGGCATCCTCCGCCACGGAGATCTATGAATACGCCGACTATGCCCTGTATCAGAGCAAGCGCCACCGCTCCGGCACGGCTTGTCTGTTCAGTGCTTCCCATCGCCAGCAGCTCAACCGCGAAGGCCTGACCGAACAGGCCCTGCGCCGGGCCGATCTGGAGCATGAGTTCTATATGATGTTCCAGCCCGTCGTGGATATTCACAGCAAGCAGACCGTGGCGTTCGAAGCACTGGCACGCTGGGAAAGCCCGGAGCTGGGCAACGTGCCGCCCGGTGACTTCATCCCGACCGCCGAGCGCGTCGGCATGGTCAATCGCCTCACCCTGCCCTTGCTAGGCAAGGCACTGGAGGCGGCCGCGCAATGGCCTGCCGGTATCCGCCTGGCCTTCAATCTCTCCGCCCACGACTGTGGCTCGGAGGACGCCGCTCAGCAGATCGTCGAGCTGATCAAGCGCAGCGGTTTCGACCCGGCCTGTCTCGACCTGGAAATCACCGAAACCGCCGCCATCCAGGACCTGCCCCAGACCCAGCGCGCCATCAGCCGCTTTCGTGAGCTGGGCTGCGGCATTTCCCTCGACGACTTCGGCACCGGCTACTCCAGCCTGAGCCAGATCCACGCGCTGTCGCTGACCAAGCTCAAGGTGGACCGCACCTTCGTCACCGACCTCCACCTCGACCCGGCCAGCTTCAAGATCGTCAAATCCCTGATCGCCCTGTGTCAGGACATGCAGCTGGAATGCATCGTGGAAGGGGTGGAGACCGCGGCAGAACTGGGTGCGCTGAGGAATCTTGGGTGTACTCGGGCACAGGGTTACCTGTTCGCCAAGCCTATGCGGGCGAGTGATATCAGGGGTTGGTTGGAGGGGGAGCATTTGGCTGAGGTGCTGGCGGTTTGACTCGCAGGGGTATCAGGTGCGACGCGAGCTCTTGTCCAGGCAGCGACCTCTGGTTCAGCCACGTCAGCTCGCAACTGTAACCTCGCAATACTTTGCCCCGCTTGGGTTCATGCAGTCCCTCCTGCCACTTCATTCAGAATTTTCAAGAAGTTTAGGTTAGACCGATGAATATGGACTTAACCCTGCAGTCCTGAAGCCCGATTAAAGCTGATAGAGGCGTACTTGCTTACGCGACACGCTTCGCCCGCCGAGCTTGGAAAATAAATACCGTGATGTGATCAATCCGTGGCTGCTGGCGGTCAGAAGCGGACGCCGACAAGCGACCGCTACCGACCCATAGCAGCCATTTACCGAGAGCGAATTACAACCTGTCGACCAATTCAGCCAAGACAGTTACGCTGGAGTCATTTGCACGGAAGCGTCAATGACAAAGACTTACCTAGGTAGCTGCTTGTGCTCAGAAGCAAGTTTCGAACTAGTCACTGCGCCAAAGGCAGTTACTCACTGCCATTGCAGCCAGTGCCGCAAAGGTCACGGGGCTGCATTCGCATCCTACGGAAGCGTCCCACGTAGCGACCTGCGAGTACTACGTGGCGCCAATAGCATCACGGCTTTGCTCGATAGCTGTTCAGCCATATTGATTTGATCCGCATGTGATCTTGGTGGAAGAACTGGTTGTGGCCAGTCCTAATTATACTTAGTTGATAGGCCGCTTAGAAGCAGGGGTGAACCATGGTTATTTAATTTCTTTGACAAGTCGCGCCATCTCTACTGCTTGTTCATATGTGATGTCTGGTGCCGTGGTTTTCATCAATCGACGTGCGGCTAACTCAATTTGCTGCTCGCTGGCATCTGTGCGTATTGGTACTTGCTCATATTCCGGAGCCTGTCGTGGGAAAGTGTGAGCAATACATAGGTGGATAGTGGCTGCAATGCTCTGGATTTTACATATAAAATTTTCGCGGATGGATTCTTGCGCTACATTCAAATTCGGTAGAAGACTCATTGCTTGCTGTCTGATTTTTGGCGAATCGAAGTCAAGTGGCTCATGGAGATGAGCGAATTCGTTTCTAATTTTTCGAATAAGATCAAGAGAATTATGGATTTCTTCCGGCATCAACCCCAATGCAGTCGACATTTTGATTTTCGATGAAAATGTCCCTACCGGACCATTGAAATCAAATAACGCTGCCCTCGCTCTCGCGCCCTGCTTAACAAAAAAACTACTGAGCAGCTCATTAATTTCATTCTCAAGATATGCGGCTGCAACTAGAGCACATCCACGGTCTGATTCTTTATTTAGTTCGGCCCGGATCCTGAACAGAATTTCAGCCCTTTGCCTTGCGCCGGGTACTATTAGATCCAGGCCGTCTTCAAAATCAAGCTCATCGTGCTCGTTATTTTGTGACATGAAGCGTCTCGCTGCGATTAAGTGGAGTACGTGGTATAGGTATATTATACTACGTGGATGAGTAGGGGCGATTTGCTGTGTGGATTTTTAGTTGAGTGGAAGACTTGGGGGAATTGATGGATCAACTCGTAGCGCTGCCGGTTTCGGGTGACGCATTTTTACTACGCCGCTCAGGCCGCGCGATTCTGGTCGACGGTGGAAGGAGCAGCGTACTTCTCTCAGGAGAGCTGACCAAATACGGTGTGGATCGCCTAGATGTTGTTATCTGCACCCATGCTGACCATGACCACGCTGGTGGACTGGTCGATCTGCTGGACAGGTCGAAGATAAAAGTCCGGGAATTTTGGTTGCCGGGAGCATGGGCAGAGTCTCTACCTGTGCTATTAAATAACCCGGCTGTTGTAGTGGATGACCTCATCCAAACCTTGGATCAGGAAATCCACGTTGCCCCTTTCGATGCAGACCCTGAAAAGTTCGAGGAGCGGATGCACTCTTACATCAGTGGTCAGAGAGATGCATACAGAGATTCTGAGCGGTTGGCTGACAGAGATAACTACAAAAATGCTGAGAGGTTGGCCGATGGAGATGACTATGAAAAGCCCTTCATACCAATAGATGAACAAAGGAGCGTTGGCCCGTTGGATGCTGAACTGCCAGAGGACAGACCTGCTGAGGAGCGCGCGGCCAGAGCGTTTCGAAATGGTCGCGGCCGGATCAGGTATCGGGTGGCCAAAAAGAAGGTTAACAAAACGGTCGCTTCCTTCTGGTTAGGTTTGATCGACACCGCTGAGCGAATTCACGCGATAGCTGTGCAGGCCATGCGGCACGGCGTCAAAGTACGCTGGTTCGATTTTGGGGAGTTTGCGAGAACGGATCGTTCTGGTGGGGGGGATAGAGGTTTTCTCATACCTCTCAATGCGGTTGAGCTTGCTACCCCGCCGCCCCCGCCTGTTGGGTTATCATTTCTGGTACGCCTCACCCCGGTTAATGAAGAATGCTTAGTATTTCTATCGCCGGCTTCCAAAGACTACTGGCTAGAACCTAGTATCTTGTTTACGGGCGATTCGCCCTTGGGGAAGGGAAAGAATTATTCTGCGAGCTGGTTACGATGGCCTACTGAAGCATCACGTTACGTGGTTGCCACTGCACCTCACCATGGCTCCGAGAGCAATCTGGCGGCATATAATCATCTTAGCGATGAAGTGAAAGTAATTTGCTGGGTGCGCTCTGGCGGGAATGCTAATCATCCAGGACCTACTTACCGTCGCATTGATCCTTCACTGCGGATATGTACTAACTGTCCTCGTACTAAAAAACCGCGACAGGCGGCTGAGATCCATTTTTCGAAACGTCCGATTTGGTTTCCAATGCGCACGCACGGGCACAGATGCTCCTGCTAAACCAATGAGATGAGCCTCCACCCGTGTCATGTGGGTAAACCCCTCAAAGTCAGTGTCCGCTTCTGGCCGTTTGCTGCCCTTGCCAAAGGGTAGCTACAGGTCGGATAGCGACGGCCCCGCAGCCGTCGCCAAGTCATGCGGCTAAACCTCTGTCTGCCCGGCCATCTCCAGAGCATCGTCTACCTCGATGCCAAGGTACCTGACAGTGCTTTCCAGCTTCGTATGGCCCAGTAAGAGCTGTACGGCCCTGAGGTTCTTTGTCCTGCGGTAGATCAGCGACGCCTTGGTTCGCCGCAGGATATGGGTTCCGTACAAAGCCGAATCCAAACCAATCGTTGTCACCCAGGCTTTGACGATCCGCGCGTACTGTCGGGTGGAAGTATAATCAGAGTAGGTAAGCCTACTTGGGAACAGGAAGTTTTCGCTTCGAAGCTTGGCATGGCGTATCCAAGCCTCCACTGCTGAGCGTGTCTGCTCTGTGATCTCAAACTGCACCGGACGATGAGTTTTTAGCTGCATCACGATAGCTCTCGGTGAGACGTGCTCCCCGTGGGCTATGTCCCGCTCGCGCAGCCTGGTGAGGTCACAGGCGCGCAGCTTGCTATCAATTGCCAGGTCAAAAAGCGCCAAGTCCCTGGGTTTTTCCGCAAGCTGGAGTCTGACGCGGATAGCCCAGATACCCCTAATCCGAAGCGGGGCTTTCTGACCAACAAGCTTTCCCTTGTTCCAAGGCTCGTGGCTAACGACTGCTATCGCTTTCATGGCTTTTACTCCTCAGTGAGGGAGTACAAGCATGGGCCTGACCATGGGACGGAGCTATCCGACCCCTCAGCCGGCCGCAGAGGCGGAAACGGCCAGAAGCGGGCACTGGTAGACCATAATGCGCTACCCCTATACCAGCGGACGTGCTGGAAGACCCACCACCTTGAATGCGTGGGCAACCTGCTCGGGAGAGTACTCAGACGTCATTACGCTGTCCCACTGAGCCAATGACGTCTGCTTAAAAGCACCCGTTAATTGAGAGACAAAGAAAGCTCTCACGTCCCCAACCTGACGGAAATGAAGACGTAGCCTGTCCGTAGAGGGATAAGCCCACATCTGAGTGCTCACGAGCGACGACACAAGGCGGCGTAGACTCACCATGTGCTGGCCATTAACGATGATGGTTGACCGTCGGGATATCAGCTTGGAAACTGGGGAGCGAACGTTAGGATCATCATCTGGGTATAAGCCACTGTGTAGATAGCTATAAGTCAACGCGAGCCACGCCATCGCTGTGGTGATCACCGGGAATCTCAGGAATGATCTGTTGATTTCAACATCGCCGGAGAACTCCTTAAGCAAAGCGCTCTCGGTGATCGCATTTGCTTGCTGATCAATCCGGCTAAGCATGTTTGGAGTGAGGAGGTTGTTCCTACCGTTGAGGTGCTCTGTGAGCAGCGATTTGGTAAGCGCTGCGTAGTCAAGCCCATCTTCTGTCTCGAAATCCTGGAGGAGCGAAACGATCCCATTTGGCGCTACCTTTTCCAATTCAGCTACCAAACCCTCCTGTATTGGAGCCGCGGCCTGCACTCTGCGAACATAGGCCCACTGCTCAAGGATGAAGCGGTTGAGCGCCACGTTAAGCAGGAGCCGAGAAAATAAGCTGTCCGAGGTCATTTCACTCGCTGCAACAGCGGCTCGCCAAGGGCTGGATGCTACTTTATCCGGAAGTCTTGCGAAGATCTTCTCGTGAACATGATTTATGTAATCCGGCTTGGATAGATCGGCGAGCGTTGCACCGTACGGAGGTACTGGTCTGACAGATTGTTCTGCCAGAAAAAATTTCTGCTGGAAGTGGGTCAGCACATACCACCCTCCTGACTCCTTGACGGGCGTCAGACCGCTTTCTGGTTGACCGTCCTCGAATAGAGTGAGCAGATGTGGGTACTTGTCGAAATCCTCCTGCGCTAGGCACATGCTCAGCAAATCCAGGAAGTAGTTGCGTAACGCTATTCCTCTCCTCGGGGGGGCGGATTCGTCTTCGCCGTAGTTTTCATTCAACCGAGATTTTAGTTCCGCCTCTCTCGGTCCTTTGGGCGCGATCAAATCGGCGTAAGGCAAAGCGATCTGGGTTTCACTCAGCCATTTGCGATTGTGGCTGCTCATCAAGCAGTAGAGTTTATTGAACAGCACAAGCTCGTTTTCCGTTGCCGGCACCGGTTTGTCAGGCTCCAAAGATAGGATGTCGCGAATCGCTTGTTTGACCGCAGACGGCTCAACTGCTTGCAGAGTTTCCGGCTTTGGCTTGTTGCGCTCAACGCGGATGAGCTCCTCGTCGAGCGCACACTCGATACTTCTGAATGTGCGCTTCATTTCCTACTCCTTGCGTTATGTTAGAACGGGAGCGGTGCTGGTCTGGCCTTTCAGCCGCTTGTGAGCTTCCTGAGGCACCCGTTCCCCGGCCTCAGTGCTTCGGTAGGCAGTGATGACCGCCCCTGCAACGACCATGGCCTCCGAGATGGTTGAGGCTCTGCCAGCCTCCATGTAGCCAAAGGCCATTTCAAGCAGGACGTCCTGCTCGGGTTTCTTTTTGAGCGCCTGGTGAAGGTGCCATAGCTGCTGTCCTTGCCGAACGATGAGCTTGGACTCGGCCAAGTACCCAATTTCTTCTTTTCGCATATTTTGCTCCACTCGGGTTAG
Source organism: Pseudomonas sp. Marseille-Q7302 (assembly GCF_965111925.1). Classification (NCBI taxonomy): domain Bacteria; kingdom Pseudomonadati; phylum Pseudomonadota; class Gammaproteobacteria; order Pseudomonadales; family Pseudomonadaceae; genus Pseudomonas; species Pseudomonas sp. Marseille-Q7302. The sequence continues at coordinate 3,566,392 of NZ_CBCOPK010000001.1, forward strand.
TGAGTTGTCAGATGCGAGTACTTCGATCTGAACCATGTCCGGGGATCGGACGATGTCAATATCGGGCAGAGCTGAGCGAGACTAAATGGTGAATCTCCCGCGAAACTAAATTTGGATAAAAAGGGCTCTATTCTGGGCGTTACCGTCGATGGTTATGCACCGATCAGGGTGAGTTTATGCAACCACGAAAGGATAAAATGTCTGTACGAGCGGCTGCTTTTGGCCGCTAGCTGCCCTACGGCAACGGCAGCTCTGGGTCGATTCCTGCCGGTCAAGACCTACACGTGCGCTGGTCACATCCGAGGCAAATGGCTGGTCAAGTCAGATGCAACTTTCCACGTAAGCGTCTAGGCGCTTCTGTGGCGCGTTCGACGGATAATCGCCCTTTCCTTTTGGCGCTGGCCGGCCGCTAGCGATCGGTCATGAATGACGGCCAGGATTCGCCCTCATCAAAAAACCAAAAGCCCGCAATTACGCGGGCTTTTGGCTTTTTCTGCGAGACGTACCGATCTATGCCGACCGCGGGATCACTCCCACTCGATCGTCGCCGGCGGCTTGCTCGAGACGTCGTAGGTGACGCGGGAGATGCCGTCGATTTCGTTGATGATGCGGTTGGAGACCTTTTCCAGCAGCTCGTAGGGCAGATGGGCCCAGCGGGCGGTCATGAAGTCGATGGTTTCCACCGCGCGCAGAGCGACGACCCAGGCGTAGCGGCGGCCGTCGCCGACCACACCGACGGATTTCACCGGCTGGAAGACGACGAAGGCCTGGCTGACCTTGTGGTACCAGTCGGCCTTGCGCAGCTCGGCGATGAAGATGTCGTCGGCGCGACGCAGCAGGTCGGCGTATTCCTTCTTCACTTCGCCAAGGATGCGCACGCCCAGACCCGGGCCCGGGAAGGGGTGGCGGTAAACCATGTCGTAGGGCAGGCCCAGCTCCAGGCCGATCTTGCGTACCTCGTCCTTGAACAGTTCGCGCAGCGGCTCGACCAGCTTGAGGTTCATCTCCTCGGGCAGGCCGCCGACGTTGTGGTGGGACTTGATGACGTGGGCCTTGCCGGTCTTGGCGCCGGCCGACTCGATGACGTCAGGATAGATGGTGCCCTGGGCCAGGAACTTGATGTTGTCGAGCTTGCTGGCTTCGGCGTCGAAGACGTCGATGAAGGTGCGGCCGATGATCTTGCGCTTCTTCTCCGGGTCGGCTTCGCCTTCCAGGTTGGTCAGGAAGCGCTGCTCGGAGTTGGAGCGGATCACCTTGACGCCCATGTTCTCGGCGAACATGGCCATTACCTGGTCACCCTCGTGCAGGCGCAAGAGGCCGTTGTCGACGAAGACGCAGGTCAGCTGGTCGCCGATGGCCTTGTGCAGCAGGGCCGCGACCACGGAGGAGTCGACGCCGCCGGAGAGGCCCAGCAGCACGTTGGCGCTGCCGACCTGGGCGCGCACCTGGGCGATGGCGTCCTCGACGATGTTGGCCGGGGTCCAGAGGGCTTCGCAGCCGCAGATGTCCTTCAGGAAGCGCGAGAGGATGCGCCCGCCCTGCTTGGTGTGGGTCACTTCGGGGTGGAACTGCACGCCGTACCAGCCGCGCTCGTCGTCACCCATGGCGGCGATGGCGCAGCTGGGGGTGCTGGCGACGACGTGGAAGCCGTCCGGCAGCTTGCCGACCTTGTCGCCATGGCTCATCCAGACGTCCAGGCCGAGCACGCCGTCGTCGTCGAGGTGATCCTGGATGCCTTCGAGCAGGCGGCTCTTGCCGACCACGTCGACCTTGGCATAGCCGAATTCACGGATGTTGGAGCCTTCGACCTTGCCGCCGAGCTGCTCGGCCATGGTCTGCATGCCGTAGCAGATGCCGAACAGGGGTACGCCCAGGTCGAACACCGCCTTGGGCGCGCGCGGGCTGCCGGCCTCATGGACCGACTCGGGACCACCGGCCAGGATGATGCCGCGCGGAGCGAAGGCACGGATGTCGGCGTCGTCCATGTCGAAGGGGTGCAGCTCGCAATAGACGCCCAGTTCGCGCACGCGGCGGGCGATGAGCTGGGTGTACTGGGAGCCGAAGTCGAGGATGAGGATGCGGTGGGCGTGGATGTCTTGGGACATGGCCAGGTCTCGATAGCACTAGGTTCAGACGATTCGGGGCTGTCTAGACAGCCCCGAATCGCAACGATAAGAACAACAGATTAGGAATCAGCTAACGCGGTAGTTAGGCGCTTCCTTGGTGATCTGCACGTCGTGGACGTGGGATTCGGCCATGCCGGCGCCGGTGATGCGCACGAACTGCGGCTTGGTACGCATCTGCTCGACGGTGGCGCAACCGGTGTAACCCATGGACGCACGCAGGCCGCCCATCAGCTGGTGGATGATCGCCGCCAGCGGGCCCTTGTAGGGGACGCGGCCTTCGATGCCCTCGGGTACCAGCTTCTCGGCGCCGGAGGCGGAGTCCTGGAAGTAGCGGTCGCTGGAGCCCTGAGTCTGGGACATGGCGCCCAGGGAGCCCATGCCGCGGTAGGACTTGTAGGAGCGACCCTGGAACAGCTCGACCTCGCCCGGGGCCTCTTCGGTACCGGCGAACATGGAGCCCATCATCACGCAGTAGCCACCGGCGACGATGGCCTTGGACAGGTCACCGGAGAAGCGGATGCCACCGTCGGCGATCAGCGGCACGCCAGTGCCTTCGAGGGCGGCGGCGACGTTGGCGATGGCGGAGATCTGCGGCACGCCGACACCGGCGACGATGCGGGTAGTGCAGATGGAGCCCGGGCCGATGCCGACCTTGACCGCGTCGGCGCCGGCATCGGCCAGGGCCTTGGCGGCTTCGGCGGTAGCGATGTTGCCGCCGATCACCTGCACCTGCGGGTAGGTTTCCTTGACCCAGCGCACGCGCTCGATCACGCCCTTGGAGTGACCGTGGGCGGTGTCGACCACGATGACATCCACGCCGGCGGCGACCAGCGCGGCCACGCGCTCGGGAGTCTCGGAACCGGTACCGACGGCGGCACCGACGCGCAGGCTACCGGCGTCGTCCTTGCTGGCGTTGGGGTAGGCCTTGGCCTTCTCGATGTCCTTGACGGTCATCATGCCCTTGAGGGCGAAGGCTTCGTCGACGATCAGCACCTTCTCGATGCGGTGCTTGTGCAGCAGCTCGCGCACTTCCTGCTTGTCGGCGCCTTCGCGCACGGTGACCAGGCGATCCTTGGGGGTCATGACTTCGCGCACCGGTACGTCGAGACGGGTCTCGAAGCGCACGTCGCGGGAGGTGACGATACCCACCAGGTCACGGCCGGAGATCACCGGGACACCGGAGATGTTGTGCAGGCGGGTCAGGTCGAACAGATCGCGCACGCTGGCATCGGCGTCGATGGTGATGGGGTCCTTCACCACGCCGGCTTCGAAGCGCTTGACCTTGCGGACTTCCGCGGCCTGCTGCTCGACGGTCATGTTCTTATGGATGATACCGATGCCGCCTTCCTGGGCCATGGCGATGGCCAGGCGGGACTCGGTCACGGTGTCCATGGCGGCGGACACCAGGGGAATGTTCAGCTCGATGCCACGGGTCAGGCGGGTCTTGAGACTGACGTCTTTCGGCAGGACATCCGAATAGCCGGGGATGAGGAGAACATCGTCGAACGTCAGGGCTTCTTGGCTGATGCGCAGCATGGCGGGCGCTCCCGGGCGGGAAAATTTAGGAGCGCGACATTATACCTGCGCTTGGGGATGGGCAGCAACGCGCCTGACACCAACGGTCGGAGGATTCGATTTACTTGAGAATGACTATCACTTTAAAATCGCCGCCACTTTTCCCGCCCCTCCCGAGAACGCCCTTGAACACGCCGCCCAGAGCCCTTCGTCGTTTCGCTCCCTTCGCTTTCAGTACCCTGGCCCTGGCGACCAGTTCGGATCTGCTGGCGGCGGCTGACACCGCCCTCGCCCCCATGGACATCTCCGCCACGGCCAGCGAGGCCGACCAGGGCTATCGCGCGACCCGCGCCTCGACCGCGAGCAAGAGCGACGTGCCGATCAAGGAAGAGGCGCAGTCGGTGCAGACCGTGACCCCGCAACTGATCCAGGACTACGAGGTGCGGACCCTGGACGATGCCTCCAAATTCGTCAGCGGCGTGACCCAGAGCAATACCCTGGCAGGCACCAAGGACAGCTTCGTCAAGCGCGGCTTCGGTACCAACGCCGATGGCTCCATCTTGCGCGACGGGGTGCGCTCGAATCTGTCGCACAACTTCGACACCACCGCCGAGCGCGTGGAGGTCCTGAAAGGCCCCGCCTCCCTTCTCTATGGCGCCCTCGAACCCGGTGGCCTGATCAACGTGGTTAGCAAGCAGCCGCAATACCAGCAGCGCACCCGGCTCAGTGGTTCGGCCTACAGCGAGGGTGGTGGCAACCTGGGCCTGGATACCACCGGACCGATTGGCGACACCGGCCTGGCCTATCGCCTGATCGCCGAACGCCAGAGCGAGGACTATTGGCGCAACTATGGTGTCAGCCAGCATAGCCTGGTGGCGCCGTCGCTGTCCTGGACCGGCGAGCGCGCCAGCCTGACCCTGGCCTATTCCTACAATGACTACTCCGGCCCGGTGGATCGCGGCACGGTATTCGTCAACGGGCATCCGGCCAACGTCGACTACAACAAGCGGCTGGACGAGAAATGGGCCAAGGGCGATGGCATCACCGAGACCGCCAGTGCGCGCTTCGAGTACCAGCTCAGCGACGACTGGAAGACCCGGCTGATCTACGCCTGGAACAACGACAGGTACAGCCTGAACTTCGCCCAGCCCATCTCCCTGGCCGCCAATGGCAACCTGCTGCGCGCCGGCAACGGCGCCGACTACGACTACGAGACCCAGTACAGCAGTTGGGACTTCATCGGCAGCCAGGACGTGTTCGGCCAGCGCCACGAGCTGCTCGTCGGCATCGATCACGAAGAAAGTAGCCAGTACCGCGGCAAGACCTATCGCAACAACACGGCGTCCCGGCGCAACATCAATATCTTCGCGCCGGTGTACGGCAACCTGGCGGCGCCCAGCCAGCTCAGCGCCGCCCAAAGCGATCAGGACAGCGATCTGGACTCGACTTCCCTGTACTTCAAGGACAACTGGCACCTGAACGACCGCTGGATCCTGGTGCTGGGCGGCCGCTATCAGCAATTCGACCAGTATGCCGCCCAGGGCCTGGGCAACGCCCATGTGGTCAACCTGGACAAGCGCGATCATGCCCTCGTGCCGCTGGCCGGCCTGGTGTTCAAGGCGACCGATGAGCTGTCGCTGTATGGCAACTACAGCCGTTCCTTCGTCCCCAACACCACGGTGGACGACCGCGGTACCACCTTCGAGCCCGAAGAGGGCCGCAGCGTGGAGGTGGGCGCCAAGTACGACCTGACGCCGGACCTGAACCTCAATGTCGCGCTTTACGACATCGAGAAGAAGAACGTGGTGACCACCCGCACCGTGGGAGGCCTGAGTATCAGCGAGGCCGCCGGCAAAGTGGGTTCGCGCGGGGTGGAAGTGGATCTTACCGGTCGCCTGGCCGAGCGCTGGGACATGATCGCCACCTATGCCTACGATCACACCGAGGTGCTCGACGATCCCAGCAACGAGGGCAATCGCCTGCCCCAGGCGCCCAAGCACAGCGGCAGCCTCTACCTGACCCACCACCTGCAGGTGCCGTCCAACCTGGGTGGCTGGCACCTCGGTGGCGGTGCCCGCTACGTCGGCGAACGGGCCGGCGATGCGGCCAACAGTTTCTACCTGAGCAGCTACACCGTGGCCGACGCCTTCCTGCGCTGGGACCTGCCGGTGACCGGCTACCAGGCGCGGCTGCAGCTGAACGTCGACAACCTGTTCGACAAAGAGTACTACCCGTCGAGCGCCAACAGCCCGCTGCAGGTGGCGGTGGGTGAGCCGCGAACAGCGCGGTTAAGTGCCACGGTGAGTTTCTGATCGGCCGTTCCCTCACCCCAGCCCTCTCCCAGGGGGAGAGGGGGCGACAAGGCGTAAAGCAGGAGCACTGCCCCTAGGGTGGCTGAGGGCGCAGCCCCAGCCACTGATCGCCACGTGCAATCCCGTGGAAAACGCTTCGCGGTTTTCCACGCTACGAACAGGGATGCATCGCCTGTAGGAGCGGCCCATGGCCGCGATCCGCTAGAAGCCTACCGTCACCCCAACCCTCTTCCATGTAGAGAGGGGCGGAGGGTGGCCGGTCGGAGCGGCCTGGCTTCCGTAGCGAGTGCCAGCCCCAAGGTGATGCTCTATCCTAGCCGCCCCGTCACGGGGCCTTGGCCCGCCTGGCGGGCCTCTTTCGGTCTTCAGCCAGTCCCCGTCATGCTCGATCGTCGCGCCTTTCTCCAGCTTGCCACCGGTACCGCCCTGCTTGCCGGCCTGCCCAGTCGGGTGTTCGCGCGTGCGGCGGTCGCCGATGGCGAGTTTCCACGACGGGTAGAGCATGTGGTGGGTAGCACCACCCTCCTCCGCGCCCCCCAGCGGGTGGCGGTGATTTCCACCGGCCAGCTGGACGCCGCCCTGAGCCTGGGCGTGATCCCGGCCGGCACCACCCGGGTGGACAATCGCGACCTGGCGCCGGGCTATCTGCGCACCGCCTTTGCCAGCCGCGCCAACGAGCTGGAGGCCATGGTCGATCTGGGCAGTCGCCAGGCGCCGGACCTGGAGGCCCTGGCACGACTGGCGCCGGATCTGATCGTGCTCAATCGCACCGTGCTCAAGGCCGGCGGCCTGGAGCTGTTCTCGCGGATCGCCCCCACGGTGGTGGCGCGCGGCACCGGTGGCAACTGGCGGCCGGACTTCCTCTTGCTGGCCGATGCCCTGGGGCGGCGGCAACAAGCGGAGCGCCTGTTGGCGGACCTGGACCGGGATCTCGCCGGCATGACGCAGCGCCTGGGTACACAGCCGCCCTCCGCCTCCCTGCTGTTTTCCAGCGGCGCCCGGCTGCGCCTGATGGGGGCGGACTCCTTCGCCGGTGGGCTGCTGCAGGCCATGGGCGTGACGCGCCCGGCGGCCCAGCGCTTCAAGGGCACCTCGCGGGATGTCAGCGCCGAGTTGCTGGATCTGGCCGACGCCGACTGGCTGTTCTATGCCGAACAGGGCACCGCCCTGGCCAGCCTGGCGCGGCAGCCGCTGTGGCCCCGGCTGGAAGCGGTGCGCGAGGCCAGGGCCATTCGCGTGGATACCGACGCCTTCTACCTCAATGCCGGCCCCCTGGCCGCACGCCAGGTGGTAACGACGGTCGCTACCGCCCTGGGGGTGGCATGACCCGGCCGGCCCGCGCCAAGCCCGTTACCCAGGGTGCCTCCTCTGCCCGAGGCGCCCTGGTGCTGCTCCTGCTGCTGATCGTCCTGGCGGTGGCGGTGGTGGCGAGCCTGGGCATAGGCGCCCGGCCGCTGTCGGCGGCGCACCTCCTGCACCTGCTCGTCGCGCCCGATGATTCCAGCGATGCCGTGGTGCTCTGGGAACTGCGGCTGCCGCGCACCCTGCTCGGGCTGCTGGTGGGCGCCGCCTTAGGCCTGGCCGGTGCCCTGATGCAGGCGCTGACGCGCAATCCCCTGGCCGATCCCGGGCTGTTGGGCATCAACGCCGGGGCGGCCTTCGCGGTGGTGGCCGGGCTGTCGCTGGTGGGGCTGGACGATGCCCCGACGCGCCTGGCCTGTGCCCTGCTGGGGGCGGCCCTGGCCGCTGGCCTGGTCTATCTGCTCGGCGGCAGCGCGCCGGCTCGCGGCCAGCCGCTGCGGCTGATCCTCGCCGGCATCGCCCTGAGCGCCAGCCTCAATGCCTGCACCGGCATCATCACGCTGTTCGACAGCGCGGTATTCGACAGCTATCGCTTCTGGGCGGTAGGCGCCCTGAGCGGCCAGACACCGGGCGGTGCCCTCACTATCCTGCCCTTGCTGCTGATCGGCCTGCTGCTGGGCCTGCCCCTGGGCGGCCGCCTCAATGCCCTGGCCCTGGGCGACGACCTGGGTCGCGCCCTCGGCGCCCGGCCGGGGCAGCTACGCCTGCTGGCCTTCGTCGCCATCGTGCTGCTGTGCGGTGCGGCCACCGCGGTGGCCGGCCCCATCGGCTTCCTGGGGCTGGTGGTGCCCCACGCCCTGCGCCTGCTGGTGGGCGCCGACTGGCGCTGGATCCTGGCGCTGGCGCCCCTGGCCGGTGCCAACCTGCTGTTGCTGGCCGATACCCTGGGCCGCCGCGTGGCCCTGCCGGGCGAACTGGAGGCCGGAATCGTCTGTGCCCTGCTCGGCACCCCAGTGCTGCTCGCCTTGATCATCCGCTCCGCCCGCCGGGTGCGCCCTTGAGTCGCCATCGTTTCGCGCCACGGCGCTCGGCGCGTTTCAAGGCCTGCCTGTTGCTGCTCATGCTGGCAGCCATTGGTATCTGCACCCTGACCCTCAGCGGCGGCGCCTTCGCCCCGACGCCGCACCGGGTGGTCGCCACCCTCATGGGCCAGGGTGATGCCCTGGCCCGCCTGATCCTGCTGGACCTGCGCCTGCCACGGCTGCTGGCGGCCTTTGGCGTCGGCGCGGCCCTGGGCGCCAGTGGCGCCATCTTTCAGCGGCTGGCGCGCAATCCCCTGGCCAGTCCGGACCTGGTGGGCTTTACCGTCGGCTCGGCCAGCGGCGCCCTCATCACCCTGCTCTGGCTGCAACTGGGCGGCGCGGCATTGATGCTGGGCGCCCTCACCGGCGGTCTCATGGCGGCGGTGCTGGTGGCCGGGCTCGCCGGTCTGGCCGGCATCCGTGGCGAGCGGATGATCCTGCTCGGTATCGCCGTCAGCGCCCTGCTCGCCTCGCTCAACGAATACCTGCTGACCCGCGCCGAGCTGGACGAAGCCCAGGAAGCCCGGCTCTGGCTGTTCGGCAGCCTGGACATGATGACCTGGAGCCGCACCCTGACCCTGCTCGCCGGCTGCCTGTTGCTGCTGCCGCCGGCCGCCTGGCTGGCGCGCCGGCTGCGCCTGCTGGAGCTGGGCGACGACCTGGCCCGGGCCCTGGGCCTGGCCGTACTGCCCAGCCAGAATCTGCTGCTGGCCGTCGCGGTGGGCCTGGCCGCCCTGGCCATCGCCACCGCGGGCCCCATCGGCTTCGTCGCCCTGGCGGCGCCCCAACTGGCCCGGCGCCTGACCCGCAGCGCCGATCTCGGCATTTTCGCCCCCGCCCTGCTCGGGGCCTGCCTCACGGCGCTCGCCGACCTGCTGGCCCAGCGGCTGCTGGCACCCTTCCAGATTCCGGTCGGGCTGCTCACCGGCGCCCTGGGCGGCCTCTATCTGATCTTCTTGCTGAGCCGCGAATGGCGGCGGACCTCATGAGCCAAGACGCTTCTCCCAGCCGCCTCGCCGCCCAGGGTCTCACCGTGGGCTATGGCGGCCAGCCGATCTGCGCCGATCTCGACGTGCGGCTGCCCGATGGCCGTTTCACCGTCATCATCGGCCCCAACGGCTGCGGCAAGTCGACCCTGCTGCGCAGCCTGGCGCGCCTGATCCGCCCCAGCGCCGGCGAGGTGCGCCTGGACGGCCGGCTGATCCAGGACCTGCCCACCCGCGAGGTGGCGCGGCGCATCGGCCTGCTGCCGCAGAGCGCCGTGGCCCCGGACGACATCCTGGTCAGCGACCTGGTGGCCCGCGGGCGCCATCCCCATCGCCAGGCCTTCGCCGGCTGGACGGATGCCGACGAGGCGGCGGTGCAGCACGCCCTGGAAGCCACCAATACCCTGGAACTGGCAGAGCGCGCGGTGGACAGCCTTTCCGGCGGCCAGCGCCAACGGGTATGGATCGCCCTGGCCTTGGCCCAGGAGACGCCGCTGCTGCTGCTCGACGAGCCCACGACCTTCCTAGACATCGCCCACCAGGTGGAGCTGATGGAGTTGCTCTGCCGCCTCAATCGCGCGGGTGGCCGCACCCTGGTGGCGGTGCTGCACGACCTCAACCAGGCCTGTCGCTACGCCGACCACATCATCGCCCTGCGCGCCGGGCGGATTCTCGCCGAGGGCCCGCCGGTGGAGATCGTCACCCCCGAGCTGATCGAGGCGCTGTACGGCCTCAAGTGCGCGGTGATCGAGAATCCCCTGGCGGGTACGCCGCTGGTTATTCCTTATTAAAAACAGGTCCCGGAAAACGCTGCGCGGTTTTCCAGGCTACCGGTAGGGTGGACAACGGCGCAGCCTTGTCCACCGTCGCGCTACCCATCTTGTCGGACGACCTTGCAGGTGCTCCACTGGCGGTCCAGAACAACAACGGAGCCCGCCATGCATATCGTCATCCCCGACGACTACCAGCACGTCGTCGAAACCCTGGATTGCTACCCCCTGCTCCAGCGCGCCGGGCATCAGGTGACGCTCTACCACGACGCCGAACGAGATCCCAAGGTGCTGGTGGAGCGCTTCCGTGACGCCGATGCCCTGGTGCTGACCCGCGAGCGCACCCGCGTCGACGCCGAGCTGCTGGCGCACCTGCCGCGGCTCAAGCTGATCAGCCAGACCGGCAAGGCCACTGCCCACCTCGACGTGGCCGCCTGCACTCGCCAGGGCGTGGCGGTGTGCGAAGGCAGTGGCTCGCCGGTCTCCACCGCCGAGCTGACCTGGACGCTGATCCTCATGGCCCGCCGCAAGCTCAAGCCGGCCATCGACGCCCTCTATGCCGGGCGCTGGCAGGTCAACCTGGGCGAGCGGCTGGATGGGCAGATCCTCGGCATCTGGGGCTACGGCAGGATCGGCCAGCGCCTGGCGCGCTACGGCCAGGCCTTCGGCATGCCGGTGCTGGTCTGGGGCAGCGAGGCCTCGCGCGCCCGCGCCGAAGCCGACGGCCATCGCGCAGCGACCAGCCAGGAGTCTTTCTTCGCCGAGGCCGATGTCATCAGCCTGCACCTCAGATACAGCGAGCGCAGCCGCGGCTGCGTGCGCGCCGAGGACCTGGCACGGATGAAGAAGACTGCCCTGCTGGTCAACACCGCCCGCGCCGGCCTGATCGAGCCCGGCGTCCTGCTCACCGCGCTGGAGCGAGGGCATCCCGGCCAAGCGGCGCTGGATGTCTTCGAGCAGGAACCCGTGGCGCCGGACGATCCCCTGCTCGCCCATCCCCAGGTGCTCTGCACGCCGCACCTGGGCTATGTGGAAAAGCACAGCTACGAACTCTATTTCGGCGAAGCCTTCGCCAATCTGGTGGGCTTCTTCGCCGGCGAACCGACTGGCCTGGCGAATCCGGAGGTGTTGGGACGGTAGGGCCGGGTGCGCGTGGATAAGGCTGCGCCGTTATCCACCCTTGTATCTCGACTACGGCCCCTTTGCGAGGTCATAGTCCCCGACTGATCATCGGGGGAGGATGGCAAGCCGTATCCACCCTTAAGCCTTTGAGCTTGCAACGTAGATTGGGCTGCCTCCTCCACACTCATCCATTAAGTCCGAACGGTATCTGGAGCCACAAGAGCTCGTATTACGCAAGGTTGGACAGGATGACGTGATCATCAAGACACCTTCGTGGAGGAGATCTCATGGCAGTGGTAGTGGGCATCGATATCGCCAAGCGCACCTTTGATCTGGCGATGCTGCAACCCAACGGCAAGTATCGAACCAAGGGCAAACTGGCTAACGACAAGGCAGGCTTCGCGGTCTTTGCCGACTGGCTGCAGCGGCATGCCGAACCGGACGCCTGGATCGTGATGGAGGCGACCGGCATCTACCACGAAGCCCTTGCCGAGCACTTTCATGCCTTGGGCTATCGGATCGCCATACTCAACCCTGCGCAGGTTGCCCGCTATGCACAAAGTCAGCTGCAGCGCAGCAAGACAGACAAGCTCGATGCCAAGCTGATTGCCACCTATGGCCAGCTGCATCTGGATCGACTACGGGCCTGGCAACCTGAGCCTCTGCCCTTGCGCCAACTCCGCGCGCTGACCCGACGCTTGGAAGATCTTCGATCGCTGCGGCAGATGGAGCTCAACCGACTCGAGGTCAGCCCGGAAAACGTCCAGGACTCGATCCGAGCAGTCCTGCAGCGGCTCGATGAACAGATTGCCTGGACGCTAGAGCAGATCAAACGGCACATCGACGATGATCCGGACCTGCGCGGCAAACGTGATCTGCTGGTGAGCATAGACGGCATCGCCGACAAGACCGCAGCCCTGATCCTAGCTGAGCTGGGCGATATCGGTCGCTTCACTCATGCCCGCGCCGTCACTGCCTTTGCGGGTCTGGATCCACGCTTGCAGGAGTCTGGCACCTATCGTGGCCGTACCTGTATCTCGCGTACGGGATCAGCCCGCTTGCGCACCGCGCTGTACCTGCCTGCCGTCGTGGCGTTGACCCATAACCCCGCGATCAAGGCGCAAGCCGAGCGCCTGAAAGCCAAGGGCAAAAAAGGGAAACAAACCGTCTGCGCCGCCATGCGCAAGCTGCTGAGCATCGCCTATGGCGTGCTCAAATCGGGCAAGCCTTTCGATCCTGCATTGGCAATTGCACACTGAGGTGGAAGACGGTATCTACGCTCGAATCTCCGTAAGGTGGAAAACCGCGCGGCGTTTTCCACGGCTCTGGCTTTACCGCACCTGTTGGGCTTCGACGATGGAGCCTTCTCAGCCCAACCTACGAATTGGGTGCCTTTCAGCGTAGGTTGGCGTTGAGCGCAGCGAAGCCCAACAGTCCACGGCGCGGTCTGGCGTTGGGCTTCGACGATGGAGCCGTCTCAGCGCCAACCTACGGCAGCTGCTCCCTTACCGCGGCGGCGAAGGCAGCGGGCGCTTCCTGGGGAATGTTGTGGCCGCACCCGGGCACCACCTCGTAGCGGAAAGGCCCATGGAAATGCCGGGCTACAACGGCTTCGCCCTGTACCTTCGTCACGCCGTCGTCGGCGCCGGCCAATACCGTGGTGGGCACGCTGATGGGCGGCTGCATGGCGAGCCGGCGCTCGGTCTCGGCATAGGCCGGATCATCCAGCGCGAGGCCGTAGCGGTGGCGATAGGAGTGGATCACGGTGTCGACGAAATCGGGATTGTCGAAGGCCGCGGCGGTAAGCGCGTAGGTGGCATCACTGAAGTGCCAACTGGGCGACCACAGTGACCAGAGCAATCGACAGAAGTCGCGGCGATGGGCCGCCAGGCCTGCGCGGCCCCGCTCACCGTGGAAGTAGTACTGGTACCAATAACGCAATTCCGCCTCCGGGGCGCCAGGCTGCGTAGCGGCGGTGGCGATGTCCTGGATCGGATAGCCGTCGCCCAGTACCAGCCCCGCGACCCGCTCCGGCCAGAGCGCGGCCACGATGCCGGCGGCGCGACCGCCCCAGTCATAGCCAGCCAGGGTCGCCCGCTCAAGACCCAGGGCATCGAGCAGCGCCAGGACGTCGTGGGCCAGGGCGGCCTGCTGGCCGGAGCGCGGGGTGTCGGCGCTTAGATAGCGCGTTGCGCCATAGCCACGTAGGTAGGGCACATAGACCCGGCAGTCCTCGGCAGCCAGTTCGTCGGCCACCTCATCGTAGGCATGGATGTCGTAGGGAAAGCCGTGCAGCAGCAGGACCGGCGGGCCATTTTCCGGTCCTTGGACCTGATAGGTCACGTCCAATACGCCTGCCTGGATGGAGGTGAGCATGGGAGTTCTCCGCAAAGGGGCTCTAGAGCGGAGACTTAGGTGGGCTTGGGAGTTCCCGACGTCGAGGCGTCGGGGAAAACGCCAGGCGGTTTTCCATCCTATGGCGATCCAAGAGCATCGCGGCCATGGGCCGCTCCTACAGGAGTATCCGCTTCCCGTAGGAGCGGTCGCTACGACGCACCGGCATGGCCGCGATCAGCGACGTAGGTTGGCGCTGAGCGCAGCGAAGCCCAACATTCCACGGTGCGGCCTGGCGCTGGGCTTCGACGATGAAGCTGTCTCAACCCAACCTACGGATCTTCCGCCCCAGGATGACCTGACTACCCCGCCAGATACCGTCCGATCAGGGTCGCCAGCGACGTAGGTTGGCGCTGAGCGCAGCGAAGCCCAACATTCCACGGTGCGGCCCCGCTGGGCTTCGACAATGGAGCGGTCTCAACCCAACCTACGGGTCCTCCACCCAGGATGACCTGACTACCCCGCCAGATACCGTCCGATCAGGATCGCCAGCGACGTAGGTTGGCGCTGAGCGCAGCGAAGCCCAACATTCCACGGCGCGGCCTGGCGCTTGGCTTCGACGATGAAGCTGTCTCAACCCCAACCTACGGATCTTCCGCCCCGGGATGACCTGACTACCCCGCCAGATACCGTCCGATCAGGGTCACGCCGGAGACCAGCACCAGCCAGGTCACCAACCGGGTGAAGCGTTCGCGGGACAGGCGCCGTTGCAGGTGGCGACCGATCCAGCCGCCGAGCAACATGGCCGGTAGCAGGCAGACGGCGAGCAGCAGCAGGCTGCCGTCGCTGTAGGCGCCGGCGATCAGCAGCAGGACGATACGGATGGAGGCGCTGCAGCCGATGAGGAAGCTCTGGGTGCCGCGGATGGCGTTCTTGTCTTCCAGGCGGCCGTTGAGATAGAGCGCATAGAGAAACCCGCCACTGCCGAACAGGGCGCCGCAGAGGCCTCCGACGCCACCTGCGGGGATCGACCAGGCCGGCGCCAGCTGGCGAAAACCCTTGGGTGTGAGCAGGCTGTAGGTGGAATAGGCGACCACGAAGAGCCCCAGCCAGAGCATCAGCAGCCGGGCATCGGTGCGCATCAGCAGGTAGGTGCCCAGGGCGGCGCCGAGCAGCAGCATGGGCAGCAATCGCCTGAGTTCGCGCCCGGCAATGGCGCGGCGATCCGGCAGCCAGTTATGAAAGGAGGCGAGGAAATCCAGCATCACCAGCAGCGGCACGATGCGCGACAGCGGCATCCAGCTGGTGAGCAAGGGACCTGCGACCAGGGCGCTGCCGAAACCGGCCACGCCAAAGATCAGGTAGGCGAGGACCACGATGGCTTCGATGAACAGCCAATCGAGCGGACTGAAGGCGGGAATCAGGGCAGCGAGGGTTTCGAGCATGGGGCGCATCCTGCGACAGGAAATCGCATTCTGCGCCCGCGGAACGGCCCGTGAAAACCGCCGGCTGCCCGCGTTCACGGGAACCGGCGATCCAGAGCGACTCAGGGAATCAGGCGCTGGGCTCTGAGGCGGGTGAAGAGGTCGAGAAAGCTCGCCCGGGTGTCGCGATAGCCGAAGAAGCCCAGGTCACGGCTCTTGGTCATGTCGTTGAGGCATTCGATCTCGCGACCCAGGTCGGCGTCGCTGTGCCACCAGGAAGCGAGCTTGTCGACATCGGCTTCCACCAGGTCGTGCTCCTCGGCCAGCTTGCGCCACTGCGCCGGGGCCGTGTCCTTCATCCGCGCTTCCAGCGGCATGGGCTGCTCGGGATAGGGTGCCGGCTCCAGGTCGAAGAAGGCGGCGATCTCGCTCCACAGCCAGCGCCAGCGGAAGACATCGCCATTGACGGTGTTGAACGCCTGGTTGCGCGCGGCCGGTGCCAGGGCCGCCCACTCCAGCTGCTCGGCGAGCAGGCCGGCGTCGGTGACGTCGGTCAGGCTGTCCCACTGGGTACGGGAGCCGGGAAAGACGAAGGGCTGGCCGGTGGCCTTGCACAGGGAGGCATAGACCGCCAGGGTCAGGCCCATGTTCATGGCGTTGGTGCCCTTGGCCTGGCCGATCATGCTGTGGGAGCGGTGCACGCTCCAGCCGAAGCCATGCTGCTCGGCGGCGGCGAAGAGAATGTCTTCCAGGGTGTAGTAAAAGTTGGCGCCGGGCTGGCGCGGTTCGCTCTCGCGGAAGGGCGTCTCGGCCTTGCCACTGCCGTATTCCTCGAAGGAACCCAGGTAGTGCTTGGTGCCGGTGACCAGCGCCAGGTGCTGCAGCGGCGCGCCGGCCAGGGCCTGGCAGAGGTTGTTCATCATGGCGCCATTGGCCTCGACGTTTTCCTTCTC
Source organism: Pseudomonas sp. Marseille-Q7302 (assembly GCF_965111925.1). NCBI lineage: Bacteria > Pseudomonadati > Pseudomonadota > Gammaproteobacteria > Pseudomonadales > Pseudomonadaceae > Pseudomonas > Pseudomonas sp. Marseille-Q7302. The sequence continues at coordinate 3,582,318 of NZ_CBCOPK010000001.1, forward strand.
GGTGTCACGGCGGGTCCAGGTGCAGAAGAACACGTGGCTGATCGGCAGGCCGGCCAGGGCCTGGCGGGTGGACTCGGCATCCAGCAGGTCGGCGGCGACCGGGATGACGCCTTCCTGGGCCACGGGTTTACGGGCCAGGCCATAGACGGTCCAGCCCGAAGCCACCAGGGTGTGGGCCAGGTTGTAGCCGGAAATGCCGGTAACGCCAACGATAAGAGCAGTGCCCTTGCGCATGAAACCTCCAATAGGGTTGAGAGAGAGCCTGCGGCAGTCGCAGGCGCTGTAGATAAGGGAGTGCCTTGTCTCAGGGTTGATTCCAGCCTATTGGAGAATTAACGGCGTATCCTGGGTATAAATTCCTCTTTCACCGGAATCAGATTCCGCAATAAGGAACTGCCCTTGTATTCTTCCGAACGTCTTAAGGGTCTCGACGTCTTTGTCACCGTGGCCGATCTCGGCAGCTTCACCGCAGCCGGCGAGCGCCTCAATCTCACCGGCTCGGCCGTCGGCAAGAGCGTGGCGCGACTGGAAAGCCGGCTGGGCGTGCGGCTGTTCCAGCGCACCACCCGCCGCCTGAGCCTGACCGAGGCCGGCGCCAGTTTCTATCGCACCTGTACCGGGGTGCTGGCCGAGCTGGAACAGGCCGAGCTAGGGCTGACCGCCCAGGAGGGCGAGCCCCATGGCCGGGTGCGCATCGACCTGCCCGCTTCCTATGGCCGCCTGCACGTACTGCCGCTGATCCTGGAACTGCTGCACCGCTATCCCCTGCTGCAACCGGATCTGTCCTTCGCCGATCGCTTCGTCGATCCGGTGCACGAGGGCATCGACATCCTGGTGCGCATCGGCGGCTCCGATGCCTGGCCGGCCAGCCTGGGGCATCGCTTCCTCGGTACCCAGCGCCAGGTCTTTTGCGCCGCTCCGGCCTATCTTGCCCAGCATGGCCGACCCCAGACCCCGACCGACCTGGTCGATCACCAGTGCATCGGCTTTCGCCAGGCCGACGGCCTGGTCAGCCCCTGGCAGCTGCGCGGCGAGCAGCCGGGCGATAGCGAACGCTGGGTGTTCCAGCCGCGGCTGGTAGTGGGCGATGGCGAAGGCGAGGTGCTGGCGGCGCTGGCTGGCCATGGCATCGCCCAGCTGCCGACCTGGCTGATCGCCGAGCACCTGGCCACTGGCGCCCTGGTCGATGTGCTGCCCGAGCATGCCGTCGACGGCTCGCCGATCAACCTGGTATGGCCGCGCAGTCGCGAGACCCTACCCCGGGTCCGGCTGCTGCTCGACCACCTGGCCACGCGCCTGTTGCCTACCGTGGCGCCGCGGATGTCCCGCTAGGCACGACCGGTCGACGGCTGCGTCGCACCAGGCCGTGCGCCACGGGAACATCGTCCCAGACACCCCGGTCGTAAAACGTCGTACCCCTGCCTGACCCGAGTTCCATCGATGGGCAGCATGACGATTATCGAGACGATCGATTGGCGCCGCCGTGCCTGGCTGCGCAGGATCGATGGTTTGCTAGCTGGCCAGGCCCGCCTGGCCGCCCCCGTTCCACCATCTAGATGAGGTATCTCATGAGCCAAGCCCAAGGCTACGCTGCCCAGTCCGCCGACCAGCCCCTGGCGCCCTACTCCTTCGAGCGCCGCGAGCCGGGTGCCCACGACGTGCAGATCGACATCCTCTTCTGCGGCGTCTGCCATTCCGACCTGCACACCGCACGCAACGAGTGGAACAACACCCTCTTCCCGTCCGTGCCCGGCCACGAGATCGTCGGCACCGTTACCGCGGTCGGTGCCCACGTGAAGAACTTCAAGGTCGGCGACAGCGTCGGCGTCGGCTGCATGGTCGACAGCTGCCAGCACTGCGCGCCCTGTGATGCCGGCGAAGAGTCCTATTGCGAGAACGGCTTCACCGGCACCTACAACGGCAACCTCTACGGTGGCAGCGAAAACACCCAGGGCGGCTACTCCGACCACATCGTGGTCAACGAGAAGTTCGTGCTCAAGGTGAGCCACACCGGGAACCTGGCCGCCGTGGCACCGCTGCTGTGCGCCGGCATCACCACCTACTCGCCGCTGGCCCATTGGAAGGTCGGTCCGGGCAAGAAGGTCGGCATCGTCGGTCTGGGTGGCCTGGGCCATATGGGCGTGAAGATCGCCCACGCCATGGGTGCCCATGTGGTGCTCTTCACCACCAGCGCCAACAAGAAGGACGACGCCTTGCGTCTGGGCGCCGACGAGGTGGTGGTCTCGAAGAACGAAGACGAGATGGCCGCTCATGCCAACAGCTTCGACTTCATCCTCAACACCGTGGCCGCGCCGCACAACCTGGACGCCTTCCTCACCCTGCTCAAGTGGGACGGCACCATGACCCTGGTCGGCGTACCCGCCGAGCCGCACCCGGCGCCCAGCGTGTTCAACCTGGTGATGAAGCGTCGTCAGCTGGCCGGTTCGCTCATCGGTGGCATCCGCGAGACCCAGGAGATGCTGGATTTCTGCGCCAAGCACGGCATCGTCTCGGACATCGAGCAGATCGCCATCCAGGACATCAACGAAGCCTATGAGCGCATGCTCAAGAGCGATGTGAAGTACCGCTTCGTGATCGACATGCAAAGCCTCAAGCAGGGCCAGACCGCGGCCTGATCCCGCGCTCCGTTCCGCCGACAACGCCCGCGCCCGTCGCGGGCGTTGTCATTTCCGGTAACGCATTTTTGGCGCGCCCTGCGGTCCTAGCGATGACGACAATAACGAGGCGGCCGCCATGCAGTGGGACAAGGGACAACGTAGCGACAATGTAGAACAGGCCAGCGGTGGACGCGGCATGAAGATCGGTGGCGGCCTGGGCCTGGGCGGCGTGGCCCTGGTGGTGGTGTTCGGCCTGCTCAGCGGCCAGAGCCCGACCCAGATCCTCGGCAACCTGATCAGCCTCAGCGGCCAGAGCGCGCCGAGCCAGCAGCAGACCACCGCCCCGGCCGACAATCGCCAGGTGGACTTCGTCCGCGTGGTGCTGGGCGAGACCGAAAACACCTGGACGCGCATCTTCCAGGCCCATGGCGAGCAGTATCAGCCGCCCAAGCTGGTGCTGTTCAACGGCCAGGTGCAATCCGGTTGCGGTGGCGCCACGGCGGCCAGCGGTCCCTTCTATTGCCCGGCGGACAGCAAGGTCTACCTGGACCTCACCTTCTTCCAGGAACTGCAGCAGCGCTTCGGCGCCGATGGCGACTTCGCCCGTGCCTATGTCATTGCCCACGAGGTCGGGCACCACGTGCAGAACCTCACCGGCACCACCAGCAAGATGGAAGCGGCCCGTCGCCGTGGCATCCCCACCGAAGGTGCCACCGGGTTATCGGTGCGGCTGGAACTGCAAGCCGACTGCTATGCCGGGGTCTGGGCCAACGATGCCCAGAAGCGGCTGAACTGGTTGGAGCCAGGTGACCTGGAAAAGGCCCTGAACGCCGCCAACGCCATTGGCGACGACCGCCTGCAACGCCAGTCCCAGGGTCGCGTGGTGCCGGACTCCTTTACCCATGGCAGCTCGGCGCAGCGGGTCAAGTGGTTCCGCGCGGGCTTCGACAGTGGCAAGGTGGAGAGCTGCGACACCTTCGCCGCCAAGGCGCTCTGATCCCCCGGGAGATCCTCGATGCATCGGCTGCTAGCGCTGTGCCTGGCGCTGGCCTGGGGCTCCGTCCTGGCGGCGCCTCACGAAGGCGTCGCCCGTATCGTCGACGACCGCCTGCCGATCGGTCAGGCGCAGGCCGCATTGCAGCTATCCATCGATTGGAATCAGCCGCACCCGGAAATTCGCCGCGCCCTGGTGATCGTCCATGGCCGCCTGCGTAATGCCGCGACCTATTTTCGCTCCGGCGAGACGGCGGCGGCGGCGGCGGGAGCAGGCGCGGATACCCTGGTGATCGCCCCGCAGTTTCTCAACGAAACGGATATCCAGCGTCATCGATTGCCTGACGACCTGCTGCGCTGGAAAGGGAATGCCTGGATGGGCGGCGAGCCCGCCCTGGACCCGCAACCCTTGAGCAGTTTCGCGGTGTTCGACGCCCTCCTCGCTCGCCTGGCGGACCGCCAGCACCTGCCCAATCTGCAGGAGGTGGTGATCGCCGGCCATTCCGGCGGTGGCCAGGTGGTGCAGCGCTACGCCGTCCTGGGCCAGGGTGAGCGCCAACTGGCCAGCCGCGGCATCCGCCTGAGATTCGTGGTGGCCAATCCGTCGTCCTATGCCTATTTCGATAGCCAGCGACCCGATCCCCAGGGCCGGCCCGTGCCCTTCGCCAATGCTGCCGCCTGCGCGGATTTCGACACCTGGAAATATGGGATGCAGGGCTTGCCGACCTATGCCGAAGGGCGCTCTGCGGCGAGTCTGGAGCAGCACTATGTGAGCCTGGACATCACCTACCTGCTTGGCGCCCGTGATACCAATCCGCAGCATCCGGCGCTGGACAAAAGCTGCGCCGCCGAAGCGCAGGGCCCCTATCGGCTGGCACGCGGGCTGAGTTACTACCGTTACCTGCAAGACCGTCATCCGGGGCTGCGCCAGCAACTGGTGGAGGTGCCCGGTGTCGGTCACAACGGCGATGCCATCTTCACCTCCGCCGCAGGCCGCCGGGCGCTGTTCGGCGTTGGCGGCTAGCCCTCGAAACCCAGTCGCTCGGTAGTGCTGAGGATGTCCTGCACTCTGGCGACGAAGGCATCCAGTGTGAAGGGCTTGGCCAATACGGCCATCCGCTCACCGATCAGGGGCACGGGCGGCTCGCTGCCCGCCGCATACCCCGTGATGAAGAGGACCGGCAGGTGCGGGCGCAGGATACGAGCCGCGTTGGCCAGCAGCCGGCCGTTCAGCCCCGGCAACCCGACATCGGTGATCAGCAGGTCGAAGCCCTCGCCTTCGCGCAGCGCCTCCAGGGCCGCGTCGGCATCGACGGTAGCGCGATAACGCCAGCCCTGGTCGACGAACAGCTGCACCAGCAACTCGCGAATGACCGCATCGTCCTCCACCAGCAGCACCCGGACGCTAGGCAGCGCGCGGGCCACCCTAGCGCTGGAGGCAGCCAGGGGCACACGGATCGGCGGGGCCGGATGACGCGGCAGGAGCAGACTCACCCGACAGCCCTGCCCCGGCGTACTGGTCACGTTCACCTGGCCACGGGACTGCCGCACGAAACCATAGATCATGGACAGCCCCAGCCCGGACCCCTGGCCCACGGGCTTGGTGGTAAAGAAGGGTTCGAACACCCGCTCCAGCACCTCCGGAGGCATGCCCACGCCGTCGTCAGCGACCTCGATCAGCAGGTAGTCACCCGCCGGCAGCGCCGGGTCGGCGTCGCGCTGCACCCAGTTGCGCGCGCTGATGGTCAGGGTGCCCCCTGCGGGCATGGCATCGCGGCTGTTGATGGCCAGGTTGAGCAGGGCATTTTCCAGCTGGTGGGGATCGGCATCGACGTCCCAGAGCCTGACATCCAGATCGAGCTGGCAGCGAATCTGCGGCCCCAGGCTGTGCAGCAGCAACTCCTGGAAGTCGCCGATCAGCCGGGCCACGTCGACCGCCTGGGGATTGAGCGTCTGCCGACGGGAAAAGGCCAGCAGGCGATGGGTGAGACTGGCGCCTCGCCCCACCGACTGGGTCGCGGTATCCAGCAGCCCGCCGACGCCAGCCAGGGCCTCCGCCGGCAACCGGCGGCGCAACAGATCCAGGCTGGCCTGGATGCCGGCCAGGAGATTGTTGAAATCATGGGCGATGCCGCCAGTGAGCTGGCCCACGGCCTCCATCTTCTGCGCCTGGCGCAGCAGCTCCTCGGCCTGGGCGCGACTGTGCATCTCCTCGTGCAGCTGGCGGTTGCGCTCCTCCAGCTCGGCGGTACGCGCCTGCACCTGGACCTCCAGGGTGGCGCGCTCGCGGCGCAATGCTTCCTCGGCCTCGCGACGGTCGTCGATGTCCTCGCTGGTACCATACCAGCGGATCACCCGCCCGGCCTCGTCGCGGCGCGGATAGGCGCGGGTGCGCATCCAGCAATGGCTGCCATCCGCCAGCCGCACCCGATGCTCCTGATCGTAGGCCTGGCCGGCGCGGCACGCCGCGTCCCAGGCTCGCCGGGTCACCAGCCGGTCATCCGGATGCAGCAGCGTCCAGAAGTCCTCGGCCTGCAAGTCACCCTGGCCGGTCAGCTGCTGCCAGCGTGGCGAGAAGACCATGAGGCGGCCGCTGGGGTCACAGGTCCAGGTGTATTGCGGATTGAGCTCCACCAGGTGCCGATAGTGGTCTTCGCTCTCGCGCAGCTGCAGATCCGCCTGATGACGCTCGATGGCCAGGGCCGCGGTCTCGGTAACCAGGCGAAAGGCGTCGCGCTCGGCGGCCAGAGGGCGCCGCGGCTCCAGGAAATAGTTGGCGAAGGTACCCAGCAGCCGGCCATCCAGCGCCAGCAGCGGCATCGACCAGCAGGCGCGCAGGCCGTAGCGTAGCGCCAGGTCCCGAGCGCCGGCCCACAGCGGATCGCGAGCAATGTCCTCGACATAGACGGCTTCGCGCCGGTAGGCGGCGGTGCCGCAGGAACCCGCCTGCGGACCTATTTCCAGCCGACCGAGATCGCGGCTGTAGGCGTCCGGCAGGCTCGGCGCGATCCCGTCCTGCAAGAAACGACCGTCATCGCTGAGCAGCAGGATGCAGGCATGCAGGCGCACCTGCGCCAGATGCTCCACCCGTTGCATCAAGGCATGCAGCACGTTGGCCAACGGCAGCCCGGTGGCAAGGCTTTCCAGGGTCTGGCGCTCGTACTGGCGCAGGTCACTGGCAGGCTGCTGATCGCTGGAAGATCGCTGAAGGCTCATACGACTGGCCTGGCATGAATCCAAAGTCAGCATCTTAGCCATCCCCCAGGCAACCGACAGACTATTTGCGCCTAGTGGACGTTTTAACAGCGTCAAAGCGCCGCCAGGATTTCCGTGCAGTCCTCGAAACGCTGGTCGCGCGATGCCGGCCAGGGATCGCCAGGCTGGTTGACTTGCAGGGTGCGGCAGCCCGCCGCTCGCCCGCACTCCAGGTCATAGCGGTGATCGCCAATCATCACCAGGCTGGTGGGCGCCACCTGCCAGCGCTCGGCGAGATGCAGCAGGCCACCCGGATGGGGCTTGGGTGGCGCTTCGTCGCGGCCGAGCACGGCGGCAGGCTCGAAGCAGTCTTCCAGGCCGATGGCCGCCAGGGTCAGCAACGCCAGGTCGCGCGCGTTGCGGGTCAGGATGCCCAGGTGGCAACCGCGCTCATGCAGCGCGCGCACCAGGTCCACGGCGCCCGGCGCCGGGCGCGCGGCGACGGCCAGTTCCCGCTCGTGCTCGAACAGCCAGGCGTGCTTGGCCTCGCGCTCGGTGGCCGGCAGGTCGGCCAGGTGATGCAGGATGTCGGCCTGCTCGGGAATGCCCAGGTGGCGGCGAATGGCGGCGAAGTCGTGTACCGCCAGGGTGAGGGTGCCGTCCAGGTCGAACACCCAGTGGCTGAGGTGACGCAGCTTCATGCGGAGATCCTTTGGCAGGGGTGACCTTCGGGCACTCGGGGGGAACCCTGGTCACGGGTGTTCCGTCTGGTGGAGACAACCTTCTGCAGGAGTCTACCCATGACGACGACCGTTCGGGCGCTACTTTTCGATGTCTTCGGCACCGTGGTGGACTGGCGCGGCAGCCTGGTCAACGGCCTGCAGGGGCTGTCCGCCAAGCATGGCGTCCAGGGCGACTGGGAGCGGCTGGCCGATGCCTGGCGCGCCGAAGCCTACGAGGCCATCCTGCCGCAGATCGAAGCACGCAGCCTGCCCTGGCTGCCCCTCGACGACGTTCATCGCCTGGCACTGGACGAACTGCTGCCACGCCACGGCCTGGTCGGCCTGACCGATGCCGAGGTGGCCTGGGTCAATCGCCTCTGGCATCGCCTCGATCCCTGGCCCGATGCCGTGCCGGGCCTGCAGCGGCTGCGCCAGGGCTACCCCGTCTGCGCCCTGTCCAATGGCAACGTCAGCCTCCTGCTGGACATGGCGCGCCATGCCGGACTGCCCTGGGACATGCTGTTCGGCGCCGATCTGTTCCGGCGCTACAAGCCAGCCGCAGAAGTGTACCTGGGCGCCTGCGCCCTGCTCGATCTGCAACCCGAGCAGGTGATGCTCTGCGCCGCCCACAACGGCGATCTGCAGGCAGCCAAGGAGCTGGGCCTGGCCACCGCCTTCATCCAGCGCCCGCGTGAAAAGGGTTCGGCCGGCGGCGAGGTCTCGGCCGGTGGCTGGGATATCGACGCGAGCGATCTGCAGGACCTGGCCGACCAGCTGGGATTGCCAGCGACCGGCATGGTCCCCGGCCAGGACAGCAGTCAGCGCTGAACCCAGCGATTGAGCGACGCCCGAACGCTTCTGTATCCTGCCGGATACTCTTCGCCAGGGCATCGCCATGGGTTTTCTCGACAAGCTGCGCAAGAAACGTGAACGTCAGGCGCTGGCCGCCCTGCCCCGGCTGCACCAGCGCACGGCGCGTCTGCGCCGCGAGCTGCCCGATTACGAGATCGGCGCCGGCACCTATGGCGCGCCCAGGGTGTTCGATCTCAAGGAAGGCGCCACCCTGCGTCTGGGAAGCTATACCTCCATCGCCGAGGGGGTACGCATCCTGCTCGGCGGTCTGCACCGGCTGGACTGGGTGACCACCTACCCCTTCCCCGCCTTCGTCGATGGCCTGGCCCATATCACCGACTACGGCGGTACCCGCGGTGACGTGGTGATCGGCAGCGACTGCTGGATCTGTACCGATGCCCTCATCCTGTCCGGGGTCACCATCGGCCATGGCGCGGTGGTCGCCGCGGGCGCCGTGGTCACCCGCGACGTGCCGCCCTATGCCGTGGTGGGCGGCAATCCGGCGCGCTTCATCAAGTGGCGCTTTCCCGAGGCCACCTGTCAAACCTTGCTCGACATCGCCTGGTGGAACTGGCCGGAGGCGGACATCCTCGCCGCTGGCGAACGGCTATGCAACCCCGACATCGAGGGCTTCATCGCCTACGCCCAGGCGCGCCATCCGGCGCCCTGATCCCCCTGCCCGGAACTCGGGACGGCTCCAGAGGCTCACCTTCATTAGTCACTCTTTTGAAGGTCATCCATGGAAATGCTCGATCTGCTGCAATGGCCGGCCATGGCCATCACCCTGCTCGCCGCCTGGCTGGTGGCCTCCCAGCGCCAGGGCCGGCGCAACCTGGGCTTCTGGGTGTTTCTCCTGAGCAACGGCCTGTGGATCGCCTGGGGCCTGCAGGCCGAAGCCTATGCGCTGATCATGCTCCAGCTGGGCCTGGCGGCGATGAACCTGCGCGGCGTGCGGCGCAACGCGCACGATGCCCAGGCCGCCACGCTACCGGAGGGCTCGAGCAGGGCATAATGGTCGACCCCGCATCAGACGGCCCAGTCCCATGCAGCACAGCGTCACCCCCATCGGCCACGTCCGTTCCTGCTTCAAGGAGAAGTTCGCCATTCCCCGGCAGCCGGCCCTGGCGCCAGCCGCCCGCGGCGTGCTGGAACTGCTGCCGCCTTTCGACCGTCCCGAGGCGGTGGAGGGCCTGGAAGGCGTCAGCCACGTCTGGCTGCTGTTCCTCTTCCATCAGGCCCTGGAAAGCCAGCCGCGCCTGCGGGTGCGACCGCCGCGCCTGGGGGGCAATCGCTACCTGGGCGTCTTCGCTACCCGCGCCACCCACAGACCCAACGGCATCGGCCAGTCGGTGGTGCGCCTCGACGGCCTCGAACCGGGACGGCTGCTGCTCTCGGGCCTCGATCTGCTCGATGGTACCCCGGTGCTGGACATCAAGCCCTATGTGCCCTATGCCGACAGCCCTCCGGGCGCCCACAACGCCATCGCCGAGGCGCCACCGCCCGCACTGGCGGTCAGCTGGGCGGCGGCCGCGCGCGCCCAGGCCGAGGCCCATGGCCAGCGCCTGGGCGAACCCCTGGCCGAGCTGATCGAGCAGTGCCTGGCCCAGGATCCGCGACCGGCCTACCAGACGCCGACGCCCGAGCGGCGCTACGGAGTGCGGCTGTGGGATGTGGAGGTGCACTGGCACTATCCAACCGCGACCTCCATCCAGGTGCTGGACGTCACCGCCGCGGTCTGACACGGCCCCGTTTGCATTCCGGCGCCCGCGCCCCCAACAATGACAGTGCCGGATCGCATGAAGCGGTCCGCATCCGGCTACGGTCGCCGTTCGGCCGTATCACCGATAGGGAAGCATCTATGGCTCCAAGCAGACAGGTCATCAACGCTCAGGTCAGCCCCAAGGGCAGCCTGGAGACCCTTTCCCAGCGCGAGGTCCAGCAGCTCAGCGCCGCCGGCTCGGGCACGCTTTACCAGCTCTTTCGCCAGTGCGCCCTGGCCATCCTCAACACCGGCGCCCACAGCGACAACGCCAAGACCATCCTCGAGGCCTACCAGGATTTCGAGATCCGCATCCATCAGCAGGACCGCGGTGTCCGCCTGGAACTGGTCAACGCCCCGGCCGATGCCTTCGTCGACGGCGAGATGATCGCCAGCACCCGCGAGATGCTGTTCAGCGCCCTGCGTGACATCGTCTACACCGAGAGCGAGCAGAGCAGTCTGCGCATCGACCTGGAGAGCTCCGAGGGCATCACCGACTACGTCTTCCACCTGCTGCGCAACGCCCGCACCCTGCGCGCCGGAGTCGAACCCAAGATGGTGGTCTGCTGGGGTGGTCACTCCATCAGCACCGAAGAATACAAGTACACCAAGAAGGTCGGTCACGAACTCGGCCTGCGCAGCCTGGACATCTGTACCGGCTGCGGCCCGGGCGTGATGAAGGGGCCGATGAAGGGCGCCACCATCGCCCACGCCAAGCAGCGCATCCAGGGCGGACGCTACCTGGGCCTTACCGAGCCGGGCATCATCGCCGCCGAGGCGCCCAACCCCATCGTCAACGAACTGGTGATCCTGCCGGACATCGAGAAACGCCTGGAGGCCTTCGTCCGCGCGGGCCACGGCATCATCATCTTTCCCGGCGGCGCCGGCACGGCGGAGGAGTTCCTCTACCTGCTGGGCATCCTCATGCATCCGGACAACAGAGACATCCCCTTCCCCGTTGTACTCACCGGTCCGCAGAGCGCCGCGCCCTACCTTGAGCAGCTGCACGCCTTCATCGGCGCCACCCTGGGCGAAGCCGCCCAGCGCCACTACCAGATCGTGGTCAATGATCCGGTCGAGGTGGCGCGGCAGATGGCCCAGGGCCTCAAGGCGGTCAAGCAGTTCCGCCGCGAGCGTCACGATGCCTTCCACTTCAACTGGTTGCTGCGCATCGAGGAAGGCTTCCAGCGTCCTTTCGATCCCACTCACGAGAACATGGCGGCTCTGCAACTGACCCATGCCGTGCCGCCCCACGAACTGGCGGCCAACCTGCGGCGCGCCTTTTCCGGCATCGTCGCGGGCAACGTCAAGGCCAAGGGCATCCAGCTGATCGAGGAACGCGGGCCTTACGAGATCCATGGCGATCCCGACATCATGCGCCCGCTAGACCGGCTGCTGCAGGCCTTCGTCGAGCAGCACCGCATGAAGCTACCGGGCGGCGCGGCCTACGAGCCCTGCTACCGCGTGGTCAGCTGAATCCTTTCACGCCGGCCTTTTCGGCCGGTTTTTCCCACGCTCGACCGTTCGTCATCACCCCGCTCGACGAACGGTCGTTTTGCCGGCCAAGTGCCATCACAAAGTCGCTAGCTAGCTATCTAGAGCGCTCCGCCTTGCTCGACCGGCGCGTTTCCACCGCCCCCTGCCTGCTTGAAAAAAACCTCGCGCGCTAACTGCCTGGGTGTGCGTTAAAGCCCCTCTTCACCGCGCCGATAGGGCAAGGCAAGCTAAACCCAAAGCGGCGACTGCCGTGGTGAAGACTGCCCGGATCGACGAGCTCCGGTCGGGCAGCCTTCGTTCAGTCGCGCTGGATTTCCTGCCGAGGCAACGGAATGAACAACTGGTTGGGACTCGACTTTCTCGTCGCCCCTCTCACCCAAGACCAGGTGCATCTGCACGGCCAGCATGACGCCTGGTTGGTGACGCTCGCCTATCTGGTCGCGGTCAGCGCCTGCTATGTCACCCTGGTGTTCGCCGAGCGCATCGGCCAGACCCGCACCATGGCCCGGCGACGTGCCTGGAGCCTGATGGGCGCCCTGAGTTTCGGCTTCGGCGTCTGGGGCATGCACTTCATCGCCATGCTGGCTTTCACCGTGCCCACCCGGGTGCATTACGACCTCTTCGTCACCCTGGCCTCGCTGCTGATCGTGGTGCTGGCCGGCCTCATGGCCATGCCCGCCCTCAGCCAGCCCGACCTTACCCTAGGCCAGCGGCTCAAGGCCGGTCTGGTGCTGAGCGTGGGCATCGTGCTCATGCACTACACCGGCATGGCCGCCGCCCATACCGAAGCGGTGGTGCTCTATCGTCCGGCGCCCTTCCTGCTGTCGATCGCCATCGCCGTGGGCGCCAGCTTCGCCGCCCTGCAACTGATCCAGATCTTTCGTCGCCACTACACTGGCATCTACCGCTGGCTGCGCATGGCCACCGCCCTGGTGATGGGCCTGGCCATCGCCGCCATGCACTTCACCGGCATGTGGTCCATGGTGCTGATCGCGCCCGCCCAGGCCGAGGGGCCGCTACAAGGGGCCAGCAATTCCTGGCAGCTCGGCGTAGGCATCGCCATCATCGCCCTGCTGCTGGTGATAGGTGGCCTGGGCGCAGCCTGGGCGGATCGCCAGCTGCAGCGCAAGGAAAACGACCTGGAGCGGGTCAACTCCCTGGTCGGCCAGCTCGACGAAGCCCGGGCCTCACTGCAGCAGGCCGCGCACTACGACCCTCTCACCGACCTGCACAATCGGCGCTCCTTCAACCAGGCCTTCGCCGAGATTCTCGACCGCCATGCCCAGCAGAATCGCAGCCTGGCGGTGATGTTTCTCGACATCGATCACTTCAAGCGCATCAATGACAGCCTCGGTCACGACGCCGGCGACCAGTTGCTGGTGGCCATGGCCAAGATCATCCGCGACGCGGTCCGCGACGGTGATCTGGTAGCCCGCTTCGGTGGTGACGAATTCTGCATCCTGGCCAGCCTCGCCGGGCCGGACGAGGCACGCCATCTCGCCCAGCGCATCCTGGAGCGACTGCGCAATCCGATCACCATCGGCAGCCGCCCGCTGGTGATGACCACCAGCATCGGCATCAGCCTCTATCCACGCGACGGTGGCTGTTGCGAAGAACTACTCAAGAGCGCGGACCTGGCGCTCTATCTGTCCAAGGGTAATGGTCGGAACACCTACAGCTTCTTCGACGAGACCCTGCGCGAGAAGATCTCGCTGCAACTGGAGCTGGAGGCCGAACTGCGTGAGGCACTGGTCGAGGAGCGCGGCCTGCAGCTCTACTACCAGCCGATCCTCGACGTCGCCAGCGGCCACCTGGACAAAGCCGAAGCCCTGATTCGCTGGGATCATCCCCGCCTTGGCCTGCTGGCGCCCAACTTCTTTCTTGGCGTCGCCGAGGCCAATGGCTTCATCGAGGAGCTGGATGCCTGGGTACTCAAGCGTGCCTGCCGGGACCTTGCCGACCTGACCGCCGCGGGGCTCACCGACCTGCGCATCGCGGTCAACTGCTCGGCCCTGAGCCTGAGCAACGACGCCCTGCCCGGCCAGATCGCCTGGCGCCTGGACGATCACCGGTTGTCACCACGACGACTGGAGCTGGAGGTGACCGAGAACGCCCTGGTCAAGAATGTCCAGCCGACCGCCGAGTTGCTGCAACGCATCCGCGACCTAGGCGTGACGGTATCCATCGACGATTTCGGCACCGGTTATTCGTCGTTGGCCTATCTCAAGCGACTGCCCATCGACACCGTGAAGATCGACCGTTCCTTCATCACCGGGCTGGTCGAGGGCAATGCCGACCACCAGATCGTCCAGGCCATCATCGGCATGGCTCGGCCACTCAAGCTCAAGGTCACCGCCGAGGGTGTCGAACACCTGGAGCAACTGCGCCTGCTGTGCGCCCTGGGCTGCGATTTCATCCAGGGCTATCACATCAGCCGGCCGGTACCCTTGGCCCAGGTACCCGAGGTGATCGCGCGCTATGCCAGCGGGATCTGTCCGCTAGAGGCCGCTGCCGAGGCCGGGGCGGACGCCCTGGCCCTGGCAAAGGCGCTCGGCTAGGCGCGACGATAACGCAGCCAGACGCTGCCATCGTCCTGGGCCTCGGCGGAATCCAGACTTAGGTACAGCGGCTGCTGCCAGACCTGCTCGGCGATTTCAAAGGACGCCGGGTGCGCGCCGCGACCATCCACCAGCGGGACGATCAGCACGCTGATCTCGTCCACCAGGCCGGCGGCGACAAAGGAGCCGCTGACGTGGGGACCGCCCTCCACCACCAGCCGCTCGATGCCCAGCTCGGTGTTGAGCAGTTCCAGCACCGCCGCCAGGTCCAGCTCCTGCTTGCCGCCGAAGACATAGGAGGCACCGATGCTCTGCAGATGCGCCAGGTAATCGTCGCTCACCGCTTCGGAGAGCACCGCCACCACGTGGGAATCCAGCGCCTCGTTCTTTTTCCAGGCCACCTTGCCCTGGGGATCGATGGCGATGGCGTACTTGCTGGCGTCGCGCTTGGCAAAGTGGTGGGTGCGCGGGATGGGCGCCTGGGCGACGCCCTTGGGATAACCCTCGCCGTGGGCGATCTCTTCCATGGTCACCCGGCCGCAAGCCCAGGCATCGAAGTCGAAGCGCTCGGCCAGGCGCTCGTAGGTCGTATCGGCCTGTTTCTTGACGGTACGGTCCCAGCCATCGGTGAGGGCGTGACCGTCGACCGACGACATCATATGGCAGATCACATAGGGCTTCATGGGGGCTCCCAGCAGTGGCGTGTCGCCATGACACGCCCTGCAGAAACCGACCGGCCCGACGCCGGGGGAGTTCAGCCCAACTGGCTGCGCACATGAAAAACCCGCCGGAGGGCGGGTTTTCGTGGAGCTTGCGGCGTTACTTCTCGACGAAGGCGCGCTCGATCAGGTAGTCGCCCGGATCGCCCATGCGCGGCGAGATGGTCAGGCCGAATTCGTTCAGCACGGCGCTGGTCTCGTCCAGCATGCTCGGGCTGCCGCAGATCATGGCGCGGTCATCCTGCGGATTGATCGGCGGCAGGCCGATGTCCGCGAACAGCTTGCCGCTGCGCATCAGGTCGGTCTGACGACCCTGGTTGCGGAATTCCTCACGGGTGACCAGGGGATAGTAGATCAGCTTCTCGCGGACCAGGTCGCCGATGAACTCGTGCTCCGGCAGGGTCTTGGTGATGAAGTCGGCATAGGCCAGCTCGTTCACGTAGCGCACGCCGTGGACCAGGATCACCTTCTCGAAGCGCTCGTAGGTCTCCGGATCCTGGATGGTGCTCAGGAAGGGCGCCATGCCGGTGCCGGTGCTCAGCAGATAGAGGTGCTTGGCGGGCTTGAGGTCACTGAGGATCAGGGTGCCGGTGGGCTTGCGGCTGACCATCAGGTTGTCGCCTTCCTTGAGGTGCTGCAGGCGCGAGGTCAGGGGGCCGTCCGGCACCTTGATGCTGAAGAACTCCAGGTGCTCTTCGTAGTTGGGGCTGGCGATGCTGTAGGCACGCATCAGCGGACGACCACCTTCGGTCTCCAGGCCGATCATCACGAACTGACCGTTCTCGAAACGCAGGCCCGCATTGCGGGTGGTCTTGAAGCTGAACAGGGTGTCGTTCCAGTGATGAACGCTCAGGACGCGCTCGGTGTACAGGTTGCTCATCGATGACTCCAGGAAAAATCGGTACAGCCCGGGGCTGGATAGAAATTGCGCGACAGTTTATAGAGGGGGAAAATATCCGTGAAATGAATAATTCGAATATAGGTTATCCAAAAGGCAGATATGAGATTCACGTTGCGTCAACTCGAGGTCTTCGTCGCCGTGGCCCGCCAGGAAAGCGTTTCCCGCGCGGCCGAGGCGCTCAGTTTGTCGCAGTCGGCTACCAGTACCGCCCTGGGCGAACTGGAACGGCAATTCGACTGCCGGGTGTTCGACCGCGCCGGCAAGCGTTTGACACTCAACGCCCTGGGTCGTCAGCTGCTGCCCAAGGCGGTGGCCCTGCTGGACCGCAGCGCCGAGGTGGAGAATCTGCTGCGCGGCAAGACCGGCTTCGGCTCCCTGGAGGTCGGCGCCACCCTCACCATCGGCAACTACCTGGCCACCCTGCTGCTGGGCGACTTCATGCAGCGGCATCCCGATTGCCGGGTCCGCCTGCATGTGCACAACACCGCCAGCGTGGTGCAGCGGATCGCCAACCATGACATCGACCTCGGCCTGATCGAGGGCGATTGCCAGCACCCGGACCTGGAGGTGCAGCCCTGGATCGAGGATGAACTGGTGGTGTTCTGCGCGCCCGGACACACCCTGGCGGGTACCCAGGCCGCGCAGGCCGAGTTGGAAGCCCAGGCCTGGATCCTGCGCGAACAGGGCTCCGGTACCCGGCTGACCTTCGACCAAGCCATGCGCCATCATGCCCAGCCACTGGACGTACGCCTGGAGCTGGAGCACACCGAGGCCATCTTGCGGGCGGTGGAATCGGGGCTGGGTATCGGTTGCCTGTCACGGCTGGCGCTGCGCGACGCCTTCGCCCGCGGCACCTTGGTACCCATCGAGACCCCGACGCTGGATCTGCGCCGGCAATTCTGTTTCATCTGGCACAAGCAGAAGTACCAGACCGGGGCCATGGTCGAATTCCTCGACCTCTGCCGGCAGCTGACCCTGGGCCTGAGCCGCAGCGATCAGATCGACACCGCGCGGCCCCGGCCAGGGCGCTAGTTACTGGCCCTGGTAGATCCGGCGATTCTCTAGCTCCCGCTGCTCGTGGCGGCGGTGGGCGCGCAGCGCCAGCAGGGCGAGGATGCCGATGACCAGGCGATAGCCCTGGGAATAGAGGTCCAGCTCGGCGGTGGCCGACTCGCCCAGCACGCCGCTGATCAGGCGTACCACGAACAGCGTCAGCTGCACGAAGGCCACCAGCAACAGCCCGGCCGACAGCCACTCCGCCCGGCGAAAGGCCAGCACGGCGAACAGCGCCAGGGCGAACTGCATGCCGCCATACCAGACCCGCGCCTCGGCTACCGACGCCGAATCCATCAGCACCATGCCGCGGGCATTGGCCATCTCGTAGGGATAGAACCAGTGCGCCAGGGCGAGTCCAAACCAGACCAGGGCCTGCAGACCCAACACCAGACGTGCGAAGCTAAGCTCGGACATTCCCCGTTTCTCCTTGGGGCCAGAGGTGGATGACAGTCGCTCCAGTGTAGCCAGTGTGGTGTTCCAGAGGTTAACTGCACACTTTTTTGGCGGCGCCTTTTCGGCCGCAGCGGCGGACCATCCTGGCGGCGTTGCCACTCCTCGCCATAGCCCTGCCATGACTCGTCGGGGCGCCTGGCCAATGCCAAAAAATCACTCGCTAGTCCTTGCGCGAACCTCTGAAACACCACACTAGCCAAGGCGCCCCGCGCAGGGAGCGATCCGCACTGCCGATGCAGACCGCCACATCCGGGTTAGGGTTCGCTCGAAGGGCTGGGGTAAGCTGCAGAGATTCTTCGTTTTCGGCTCGGATCGCGAGCCCGCTGCCCAGGTGACCGCCATGCCCGCCGCCTTGCCCGCCCAGCCGCCGCTGGTGCTGTCCATCCAGTCCCATGTCGCCTATGGCCACGTCGGCAACGCCGCCGCCACCCTGCCGCTGCAACTGCTCGGCCTGCAGCCAGTGGTGGTCAACACGGTGCAGTTCTCCAATCACACCGGCTACGGCGAATTCAAGGGTCAGGTCTTTCCGCCCGAACATATCCACGACGTACTCGACGGCCTGCGCGCCCGTGGCGTCCTGGAGCGCTGCGTGGCGGTGCTCTCCGGCTACCTGGGCGACGCCGCCATCGGCGAGGTGATCCTCGGGGTGGTCCAGGAAATCCGCCGCCAGCGCAGCGACCTGCACTATCTCTGCGATCCGGTGATGGGCGACGTCGGCCGTGGCATCTTCGTCCGCCCCGGCATCCCTGACTTCCTGCGCCGTCGCGCCATCGAACAGGCCAGCCTGATCACCCCCAACCACTACGAATTCGAGCTGCTGCATGGCCAGCCGCTGGCGGATACCGCCGACGCCGTGGGCGCCGCCCGCCTGCTGCTGGGGCGCCCAGGTCAGCCGGGCCCCGCGACCATCGTCATCACCAGCCTGCGCACCCCGGACCTGCCCGCCGACGTCCTCAGTACTCTGGTGGTGGAGAGCCAGGATGCCTGGCTGGTGCAGACGCCCTACCTGGACCTGCAGCCACTGCCCAACGGCATGGGTGACGTCTTCTCGGCGGTGCTGCTCGGCCAGTTGCTGAACGGCCAATCGACGCCCGTGGCAGCCTCCCACGCGGTCAGCGCCCTCTACGCCCTGGTCGCCCGCACCGCTCCCGGCAGCCGCGACCTGCCCCTGATCGCTGCCCGCGATCAGATCGTGCGTCCAAGCGAGCTGTTCGAGGCGCAACGGCTTTCGTAGGTTGGGCTGAGCGTTAGCGAAGCCTAACGGTACCGTGCTCGGCCTTGCTCTGTTGGGCTTCGACGATAGAGCCGTCTCAGCCCAACCTACTGGCGACCCTTCCTGCGCCATACCGCCCCCTCTCCCCTCGGGAGAGGGCTGGGGTGAGGGAAAGCCCAGTCACCGCACCCTCATGACGACTGCATATGCCGCTCGCGCTGCTCCTGGCGTTCCTTGGCTTCGACGCCAAGGGTGGCAGTGGGTCTCAGCAGCAGCCGTGCCAGGCCGATGGGTTCGCCGGTCTCCTCGCACCACCCATACTCATCACGGGCCAGGCGCTCCAGCGCCTCGTCGATCTTGTCCAGCAGCTTCTTCTCCCGCTCCAGCTGGCGCAGTTGCCATTGCCGCTGCTGCTCGGCGTTACCGACATCGGCCGGATCGCCGTGGGCGTCCATGCCACGCAGGTCTTCCACCTGCTCGTCGATCAGCCGCTGCAGATCGCCACGCTGATCGAGCAGCAGCCGGCGAAAGAAGTCGCGCTGGGCCTCGTTCATGTAGGCCGACTCGGGTTGGGCCAAGAGTTCTTCAGGGGTCATACGACAGCGCTCCTCGATACAAATGTTATATTATAACACTTCACAAGTGCTCTAGCCTGGGTCTTGTACCTAGCGAAGCCGTCACAAAAATCTCGTAGTGCCTTTGCCAAACCACTACACAAAGCCAAAAGGCTATGAGAAAGTAGCGCCACAACCTGTATGACAACCTTACAACCACAACAGCAGGTCTCTATGTTCGCCAAGGTCCCCGCCAATGTGCTGAGCGATAACGTCGCTCAACAGCTGCTGGACAAGATCGAAGCCGGTGTCTTCGCCCCCGGCAGCAAGATCCCCAGCGAAGCCCTGCTCTCCGAAGCCTTCGGCGTCAGCCGTACCGTGGTGCGCGAAGCCATCTCGCGGCTGAAGAACGAAGGCGTGCTGCAGCCCCAGCAGGGGCGCGGCATCTTCGTCACCACCCACGCCAGCATCCGCCCGCTGCGTATCGACGCCGACGAAGCCAGCCTGCCCGGTAGCGTCTTCCACCTGCTGGCCCTGCGCCGCGCCGTCGAGGCAGAGATCGCCTCCGAGGCCGCCATCAACCGCAGCGAAGCCGACCTGGTGGCCATCGACGAGGCCTTGGCCGCCATCGACGAAGACGTCGCCGACGGCCACGACGGGGTACGCGCCGACGTCGCCTTCCACCGCACCATCGCCCAGGCCGCCGGCAACCCCTACTTCATCAAGACCCTGGAATTCGTCAGCCAGTACCTGGAGACGGCCACGCGCATCACCCGTACCAACGAGGCGCGGCGCGAGGACTTTTCCCGCCAGGTGCACGAAGAACACCAGGCCATCGTTGCCGCCATCCGCCTCGGTGACCCCCTGGCCGCCGCCAATGCCGCCCGCCAGCACATCTACAACGCCGCCCGCCGCCTGCGACAGGCCGGCTTCGCCTGACCACCTTTCTGGAGAACAACAAGATGCAAGACAACGTCGGTGTCATCGGCCTCGGGGCCATGGGTCTGGGCGTCGCCCGTTCGCTGCTGCGCGCGGGTTTCGCCGTGCATGCCTGCGATGTGCGTGCCAGCGTGCTGGAAAGCTTCGCCAGCGAAGGTGGCGTAGCCTGCACCTCGCCTGCGGCCCTGGCCGACAGCTGCGACATCCTGATCACCGTGGTGGTCAACGCCGAGCAGACCGAAGCTGTGCTGTTCGGTGAAGGCGGCGCCGCCTCTGCCCTGCGGCCGGGCAGCCTGGTGATCGCCTGCGCCACCGTGGCCCCGGCCTACGCCGTGGAGCTGGGCGAGCGCCTGGCCCAGCGTGGCATCCTGCTCTTGGACGCCCCGCTCTCCGGCGGCGCGGCCAAGGCCGCCAGCGGCGAGATGACCATGATGACCTCCGGTACCGCCGAGGCCTACGCCAGAGGCGAAGCGGTACTGGCCGCCATGGCTGGCAAGGTCTATCGCCTGGGCGATGCGCCCGGCCAGGGCTCCAAGGTCAAGATCATCAACCAGCTGCTGGCCGGGGTGCACATCGCCGCCTCCGCCGAGGCCATGGCCCTGGGCCTGCGCGAAGGCGTCGATCCGGACGCCCTCTATGAGGTCATCACGCACAGCGCCGGCAATTCCTGGATGTTCGAGAATCGCGTGCCGCACATCCTCAAGGCTGACTACACCCCGCTGTCCGCCGTGGACATCTTCGTCAAGGACCTGGGCCTGGTGCTGGATACCGCGCGCACCTCGAAATTCCCGCTGCCGCTGTCGGCCACCGCCCACCAGATGTTCATGCAGGCGTCCACCGCCGGCCATGGTCGTGAAGACGACTCGGCGGTGATCAAGATCTTCCCGGGCATCGAGCTGCCCAAGGCCGCGGAGTGAAACCCATGAGCCAGACCGAGACCCGCCCGCTGCTGGGCTGCATCGCCGACGACTTCACCGGCGCCACCGATCTCGCCAACATGCTGGTGCGTGGCGGCATGCGCACCGTGCAGGTGATCGGCGTGCCCGCAGCCGACGCCGAACTGGAGGCCGCCGACGCCGTGGTAGTGGCGCTGAAATCCCGCACCACGCCGGCCGCCGAGGCTGTGAGCGAATCCCTGGCCGCCCTCGCCTGGCTGCGCCAGCGCGGCTGCCGGCAGTTCTTCTTCAAGTACTGCTCGACCTTCGATTCCACCGCCGAAGGCAATATCGGCCCGGTGGCCGAGGCGCTGCAGGAGGCGCTGGACTGCGACTTCACCCTGGCCTGCCCGGCCTTCCCGGAAACCGGGCGCACCCTGTTCCGCGGCCACCTGTTCGTGCAGGACCAGCTACTCAGCGAATCCGGCATGCAGCATCACCCGCTGACGCCCATGGGCGACGCCAATCTGGTGCGGGTGCTGCAGGCGCAGAGCCGCGGCACCGTCGGACTGCTGCGCTATGACCAGGTCGCTAAAGGCCCGGAGGCCGTGCGCGCAGCTATCGACGAGTTGCGTCGCTCGGGTCATCGCCTGGCCATCGCCGATGCCCTGTCCGACGCCGACCTGCATACCCTGGGCGCGGCCTGTGCCGAGCTGCCCCTGGTCACCGGCGGCTCGGGCATCGCCCAAGGCCTGCCGGAGAATTTCCGCCGCGCCGGCCTGCTCCAGGCCCATGATGCCGCCGCCCTCGACCTGCCCGCCGGTGGCGAGGCGGTACTGGCCGGCAGCGCCTCCCAGGCCACCAATGGCCAGGTCGCCGCCTGGCTGGAAGCCGGTCGTCCCGCGCTACGCCTGGACCCGCTGGCCCTGGCCCGGGGTGACGACTCCATCGACGCCGCCCTCGCCTGGGCGCGCGAGCAGGGCCAGGCCGTGCTCATCTATGCCACCAGTCCCGCCGACGAGGTCAAGGCCATCCAGCGCGAGCTGGGCGTGGCGCGCGCCGGTGAACTGGTGGAACGTGCCCTCGGCCTGATCGCCCGCGGCCTGTTCGATCAGGGCGTGCGCCGCCTGGTGGTGGCTGGCGGCGAAACCTCCGGCGCCGTGGTCCAGGCCCTGGGCGTGCAAAGCCTGCGCATCGGTGCCCAGATCGATCCGGGCGTGCCGGCCACCCTCGGCCAGGTCGCGGGCGAACCCCTGGCCCTGGCGCTCAAGTCCGGCAACTTCGGCAGTCGCGACTTCTTCGCCAAGGCGCTGCGTCAGCTGGCAGGAGAGCAGGCATGAGCGTCGAAGCCCGTCTGCGCGAAGAGATCTGCACCGTCGGCGCCAGCCTCTATGCCCGCGGCTACACCGTGGGCAGCGCCGGCAACATCAGCGCCCGCCTGGAAGACGGCTGGCTGATCACCCCCACCGACGCCTGCCTGGGTCGCCTGGATCCGGCCGCCATCGCCAAGGTCGGCCTGGATGGCGACTGGGTCTCCGGCGACAAGCCGTCCAAGACCCTGGCCCTGCATCGTCAGGTCTATGACCGCAACCCGGGCGTGGGCGGCGTGGTGCACACCCACTCCACCCACCTGGTGGCCCTGACCCTGGCTGGCGTCTGGCGCCCCGACGACATTCTGCCGCCGATCACCCCCTACCAGGTGATGAAGGTCGGCCATATCCCGCTGATTCCCTATGCCCGCCCCGGCGCCGCCAGCGTCGCCGAGCAGGTGGCGCAACTGGCCAACCGGGTAAGGGGCGTGATGCTCGAACGCCTCGGCCCGGTGGTCTGGGAGAGCAGCGTGAGCAAGGCCAGCTTCGCCCTGGAGGAGCTGGAAGAAACCGCGCGGCTGTGGCTGCTGACCGAGCCGCGACCGGCGCCGCTCGATGCTGCCGCCCTGGCCGAACTGGCGGAGACCTTCGGCGCCGTCTGGTGACCTGAAGCCCGCGCTACCGCAATACCCCCACGATGGCCCTTGCCGGCCGTCGCGGGATCGGCTTGCCCTGGAAAAACAACAATAGCGAGGAAAGTGCCATGTCTTACGTCGTCAGCCCTACCCACCCGGAGTCCCGTTCATGAGTCCGTTGCTCCTGGTCCTCATCGCCGCGGCGGGCATCGCCCTGCTGCTGTTACTGGTCCTCAAGTACAAGTTCCAGCCCTTCGTGGCGCTGATGCTGGTGAGCATCCTGGTAGCCCTGGCGGCCGGGGTGGAACCGTCCAAGCTGGTGGCCACCATCGAAGGCGGCATGGGCAAGATTCTCGGCCACATCGCCATCATCATCGCCCTGGGCGCCATGATCGGCCGCATCATCGAACTCTCCGGCGGCGCCGAGGCCCTGGCCAAGACGCTGATCGAGCGCTTCGGCAATAGACGCACGCCACTGGCCCTGACCCTGGCCGGCTTCCTGGTCGGCATCCCGGTGTTCTTCGAAGTCGGGGTGATCGTGCTGATGCCGCTGGCCTATGGCATCGCCCGCACCGCGCGCAAACCGCTGATCGTCTTTGCCCTGCCAATGTGCGCCACCATGCTCACCGTGCACGCCATGCTGCCGCCCCATCCGGGCGCCGTTGCCGCCGCCGGCCAGTTGGGCGCCGACCTGGGTCGGGTGCTGCTGTTCGGCCTGCCGATCACCGCCGTGCTGGCCCTGATCGGCTGGTGGGTGGCCGGGCGCATGACCCGTCGTCACTACCCCATGACCGACGACATCCGCAGCGACGTCTATGGTCCGCAGATCACCGACACCCATCTGCAGCAGTGGGGCCGCGGCCAGGACATGGCCCCCGGCCTGCCCAGCCTCGGCGCCGCCGCGGTCAAGGTCGACGAGACCCCGGCCGGCCTCGCCGCCGGCCTGCCGCCCGCCCCGGCCCCCGGCTTCGGCCTGGTGGTGACCCTGATCCTGCTGCCCATCGTGCTGATCCTGCTGGGCACCCTGGCCACCAGCTGGCTACCGGCCGGCAACCTGCTGCGCGACATCTTCACCGTGATTGGCGCGCCCCTGGTGGCGCTGCTGATCGACACCCTGCTGTGCGCCTATGTGCTGGGCTTCCGCCGTGGCTGGTCGCGCGAGCAGGTCTCGGACGTCATCGGCTCGGCGCTGCCCGGCGTCGCCATGGTCATCCTCATCGCCGGCGCCGGCGGCGTCTTCGGCAAGGTGCTGGTGGACACCGGCATCGGCGCGGTGGTCTCGGAGCTGCTGCGCGCCACCGGCCTGCCGGTGCTGGCGCTGGGCTTCGTGCTGACCCTGCTACTGCGCGCGGTCCAGGGTTCCACCACCGTGGCCCTGGTCACCACCGCCGGCATCCTCGGCCCGCTGATTGCTACCCTGGACCTCTCGGCCAACCACATGGCCCTGCTCTGCCTGGCCATGGGCGCCGGTGGTCTGGCCGTGTCGCACATCAACGACGCCGGCTACTGGATCTTCACCAAGCTGGTCGGCCTGAGCGTCGCCGACGGCTTGCGCACCTGGACCGTCCTGACCACCCTGCTGGGGTGCCTGGGCTTCACCATCACCCTGCTGCTCTGGCCCTTCGTCTGACCTGGGAGACCCTCATGCCTCGTTTTGCCGCCAACCTCAGCATGCTCTACCCCGAGCATGCCTTTCTCGACCGCTTCGCCGCCGCCGCCGCGGACGGCTTCGAGGCCGTGGAATACCTCTTCCCCTACGACCACAGCGCCGCCGAGATCAAGACGCGTCTGGACGCCGCCGGCCTGACCCAGGTGCTGTTCAACGCCCCGCCCGGTGACTGGGCGGCCGGCGAGCGCGGCCTGGCTGCCCTGCCCGGTCGCGAAGCCGAATGCCGCGCCGGCATCGACCGCGCACTGGAATACGCCGCCGTGCTGGGCAATCGCCTGGTACACGTGATGGCCGGGCTGCTGCCCGCCGAGGTCGACCGGGCCCGCGCCCGCGACACCTACCTGGGCAACCTGACCTATGCCGCCGAACAGGCGGCCAAGGCCGGGGTGACGATCCTCATCGAGCCCATCAACGGGCGCGACATGCCCGGCTATTTCCTCAATCGCCAGGACGACGCCCAGGCCATCCGCCAGGCCATAGGCGCCAGCAATCTCAAGGTGCAGTTCGACTGCTACCACTGCCAGATCGTCGAGGGCGACGTCAGCAAGACCTTCGAACGCGACTTCGCCGGCATCGGCCATGTGCAGATCGCCGGCGTGCCCGATCGCCACGAACCGGACCTGGGCGAGTTGCACTATCCCTACCTGTTCGAGCGCTTCGACGCCCTCGGCTACGACGGCTGGATCGGCTGCGAATACCGTCCGCGGGGCGACACCTCGGCCGGGCTGGAGTGGCTGCGCAAACTGAAGGCTTGAAAGCCGTAGGTTGGGCTGAGCGCAGCAAAGCCCAACACCTCGCAACGCCAGTCGCGTGCCCCTGTTGGGCTTCGACGAAAGAGCCGTCTCAACCCAACCTACAATCTCCCGTAGGTTGGGTTGGGCAACGAAGCCCAACACTGCGCCCTTCCAGCTTGTAGCGTGGACAACGGCGCAGCCTTGTCACCGTCAGGCACCTAGGCCCAGTGGAAAACGCCAGGCGGTTTTCCACGCTACGGATCTATGGCTCCATCGCGGCCATGCCAGTGCGCCGTAGCGACCGCTCCTACAGAGCTGATGTTCCTGTAGGAGCGGCCCATGGCCGCGATAGACCCACCCGCCCCTACACCTCCACCACCGCCAACGGCTGACCCAGCCGCCTCCGGAATTCCTCCAGGAAGGCCGGGGCGAAGGCCCGGGCCGGCCAGTGGTTGAAGATGAAGCCCAGGTCGGAAAATGCGCACGGCTGGGGGAAGTCGAAGCCGTTGATGTCGTCTTCGTGGTCGCATTCCGGGCAGGCGAAGTTATCGCTTTCCGCCGGCATCCAGACTTCCAGATGTTCGAACAGCGCCTCGCCGATCTCGCGGCGGCAGGCGGGGCAGCGCGCCCGACCTTCGAAGCCGTCCAGCGGAGTGAAGATGCAGCGTTCGGTGACGATTTCCAGGCCGCCGTCGGCGAAGTCGCGCGGATCGTCCATGCCTGGCGTCAGGCGCAGCACCTCGGTCAGTCGCGGACCCGGCGCATGGCCACGCCGGCCGCGACTGGGCAGACAGGGCGAGGCCTCGGCCCTGACCACGCCGCTGGCGGCGAGCCAGCCAAGGATCTCCACGGCGGTACGCTCCACCCGCGGATGGCTGGAAATGCGGGGAGCAAGGATGGTCTGGCGCAGGGTCATGGAACGCGGGTCTCGAAGGAAGGGGCGCGCAGCTTAATGGGCTGCTCGCCCCGCGCCCAGAGCTGCTAAGGTGAGGCCGACGAAAGCCACAGATAGCGCCCCATGTTCAAGGATCCCTTCGCTCGCCTCGGCCTCGACCGCGAGGTGCTCAGCGTCAGCCAGCTCAACAGCCGCGCCCGGGTGCTGCTGGAAGACGTCTTCGCCCAGGTCTGGGTCGAGGGCGAGATTTCCAACTTGGCCAAGCCGGCCTCCGGCCACCTGTACTTCACCCTCAAGGATGGCCAGGCCCAGGTACGCTGCGCACTGTTCCGCCAGCACGCCAGCCGGGTACGGCAAGCCCTGCGCGACGGCCTGGCGGTCAAGGTACGCGGCAAGGTCTCGCTGTTCGAAGGCCGCGGCGACTACCAGCTGATCCTCGACAGCGTCGAGCCGGCCGGCGACGGCGCCCTGCGCCTGGCCTTCGAGGCCCTCAAGGAGCGCCTGGCCGCCGAAGGCCTCTTCGCCGCCGAACGCAAGCGAACGCTGCCCGCCCATCCCCAGCGCATCGGCATCGTTTCCTCGCCCACTGGCGCGGTAATCCGCGACATCGTCAGCGTCTTCAAGCGACGGGCGCCCCAGGTCGAGCTGACGCTGATTCCTACCGCCGTGCAGGGCCGCGAGGCCACTGCCCAGATCGTCCGCGCCCTGCAATTGGCCGACCGCCAAGGCTTCGACGCTCTGATCCTGGCCCGTGGCGGCGGTTCGCTGGAAGACCTCTGGTGCTTCAACGAAGAACCCGTGGCCCGCGCCCTGGCGGCCTGCCAGACCCCGGTGGTAAGCGCCGTGGGCCACGAGACCGATGTCTCCATCGCCGACTTCGTCGCCGATGTCCGCGCACCCACCCCTTCGGCCGCGGCGGAATTGCTCGCCCCCCATAGCGCCGACCTGCGCCAGCGCCTGGACAGTCTGCACCGCCAGTTGCTGCTGCGCATGCGCGAGCGCCTGGCCCGCGAGCGACTGCGCCTGGACGCCTGCAGCCGGCGCCTGCGTCATCCTGGCGAGCGCCTGCGCCAGCAGGCCCAACGCCTGGATGATCTGGATCTGCGTTTGCGGCGTGCCTATGTCATCGCCCAGAATCGTCGCCGCGATCGCCTGGCCCACCTGGATACCCGCCTGGCCGGCCAGCATCCCGGGCGCCAACTGGCCTTGCTGCGCCAGCGCCTAGAGCAGCTCGCCGAACAACTGCCCCGGGTCATGCAACGACAGCTGAAGGAACGTCAGCAACGCCTGGCTGGCGCGGTCCAGACCCTACAGATCGTCAGCCCGCTGGCCACCCTGGGCCGTGGCTACAGCATCCTCCTCGACGAACGCGGCCAGGCCGTGCGTGCGGCCGGCCAGGTACAGCCCGGTCAGAGGCTCCATGCCCGCCTGGCCGAAGGCGAGCTGGAGGTACGGGTGCTGGACAATCACCAGGCACCGGTCACCCTGTCGTTGCTGGACTGACGCTGGCGCCTCAGGGCGCCTTGGTCCCCGGATTGCCATGCTCCACGGTGCGCTCGGGCGACTGAGTGGCCGGATCGCTGCCGGGCGTGCTCTTCTGCACCACTTCGCTGCGCTGGGGCGGCGGGGTCTCCGGTGATTTGTCGCAACCGGCGAGTACCGCACTCAGGGTAAGCAAGGCCAGGCTGCTGGCGATGGGACGGAACATGGTCTTCTCCTCTGGGGTTTCAGGGAGGACCCCGGGATTTCCACGGACGTTCCCGCGCGGGCCAACGGCCAGCCGGCTGTCGGCCCTGGCGATCTTCCAGGCGGGCGGCGCAGTCGTACCTGCAGGACCGGTCCCTCCGGTCGCCCACCAGGATCCCACCATGTCCAGACCCGCCCTCAGCCGCCTTGCACTGGCCACGCTATTGACCGCCCTGCCCCAGGCACCTGCCGCCTTTGCTGCCGAGTCCAGCGCCAAGCTGGAAAAGGTCGCCAGCTTCGATCATCAGGTCACTGGCGTTACCGTCAGCGAGAACGGTCGGATCTTCGTCAACTTCCCGCGCTGGACCGAGGACAGCGAAGTCTCGGTAGCTGAACTCAAACCCGACGGTAGCCTGGTGCCCTATCCGGATCCGGCCTGGAACGGCTGGCGCAATGCCAAGCGCGATGAGCTGACGCCAGGCAATCACTGGGTGTGCGTGCAATCCGTGGTGGCCGACGGCCGTGGCAACCTCTGGGTCATCGACCCGGGCGCCCCAGCCCAGGCTCTGGTGGTGCCAGGGGCACCCAAGCTGGTGAAGATCGACTTGGCCAGCAACCAGGTGAGCAAGGTCTACGCGCTGGACGAGAGCGTGGCGCCCCAGGGCAGCTACCTCAACGACGTCCGTCTCAGTCCGGATGGCCGCCATGCCTACATCACCGATTCCGGCGCACGCGGGGCCCTGGTGGTGCTGGACCTGGACAGCGGCAAGGCGCGCCGCGCCCTGGATGGCGATCCCAGCACCCAGGCCGAGAAGGGCGTCAAGGTCAAGGCCGACGGCAAGCCGCTGATGCGTCCGGATGGCCGTGGCGTGGAATTCTCCGCCGATGGCATCGCCCTCTCCCCGGCCGGTGACTATCTCTACTGGCAGGCGGTCAAGGGCAACACCCTCTATCGCATCGCCACCGCCAGCCTGCAGGGCGATGAGCTCGCCAGCCTGCCGGCCAAGGTGGAAAAGGTCGGCGAGAACGGCCCGGCCGATGGCCTGCTGATGGATCCGCAAGGACGTCTCTATGTCAGCGCGGTGGAAGAGCATGCGGTGAAGGTCCGCGAGAACGGTCAGCTCACTACCCTGGTACAGGACAAGCAGCTGATCTGGCCGGACACCTTTGGCCGCGGCCCGGATGGCACCGTCTATGTCACGGATTCGCGCATCCCCGAGATGAATTTCTTCGATCCAAAACAGAAGCCGGCGCTGGAAACCGTGCTCTACAAGATCGTCCCCAACTGATGAAGAATGCCGCGGGCGCCTTGCCCGCGGCCCTTGCCTGCCCCAGCATGGGTGTTTTCGTCGCTGGAAATTCCCATGTCCCGCCTGCTGCCGCTGCTCTGCTGCCTGTTCCTCGCCCTGCCCGCCCATGCCGGTACCTACCTGCAACGCCTGCTGGACAAGCCCGTGCCGGGCGGCGTCGCCGTGGTCCCCATTCCGGGTGACGCGGCGCCGCGGGTGCGCTACCAGGGCAAGCCGGTGCTGGTGGTCAAGGATGGCAACAGCTGGGTGGCCATCGTCGGCATCCCCCTGGGCACCGCAGCAGGCCGCCAGCCATTGGAAGTCGTCGGCGCCACGCCCCTGGCGTTCACGGTTGGTAGCCGGCACTACGCCGAGCAGCGCATCACCCTGAAGAACCAGCGCCAGGTCACGCCCAATCCCGAAGACCTGAAGCGTTTCGAGCGCGAACTGGCCGAACAGCAGGCCGCCTACCGATTGTTCTCGTCCAACCAGCCCAGCAACCTGCTGCTGGACAAGCCCGTGGACGGTCCGCTCTCCAGTCCCTTCGGCCTGCGCCGCTTCTTCAACGGCCAGGAGCGTAACCCGCACTCGGGCCTGGACTTCGCCGTGCCTGCCGGCACCCCGGTCAAGGCCCCGGCCGCCGGCAAGGTGGTACTGGTGGGTGACTACTTCTTCAACGGCAAGACGGTGTTCGTCGATCACGGGCAGGGCCTGATCAGCATGTTCTGCCACCTCTCGCGCATCGATGTGCAGGTCGGTCAGGAGGTCCCGCGTGGCGGCGTGGTCGGTCGCGTCGGCAGCACCGGCCGCGCCACGGGTCCGCACCTGCACTGGAACGTCAGTCTCAATGACGTGCGGGTCGACCCGAGCATCTTCATTGGCGCCTTCAAGCCCTGACCGTAAGCAAACAATTGGTTGCAGTCGGGGGCATTGCCAGGCGTCCGGCGCTGGCTTAAAAGGGACGCCCTTCTCCGCCTCGACCTGGAACCGCCGCCATGACCCCAAGACCCCGCTTCGGCAGCGCCCTCGGCAGCATCCTGCTGGTCACCGCGGCCTGCTACCTGCTCGTGGGCTTCTCCCAGGGCTTCGTGCTGTCGGCCTGGTCCTGGCGCACCTGGCTGGTCTTCGCCGTCATGGTGACGATCTATCCGGTCGGCCTCTTCGCCGGCTGGTGGAAAAAGCGCGACCCAGTGGAGCCTTAGTTCCTAGCCCCAGCCGTGGCGGGCATAGGCCCGCTGGAGCCGTTCCTCTAGCGAATTGAACAGATCGCCGTCCGCCAGGCCGCTCGTGGCCAATAGCCGGTCCTCCAGCTCGGCCTGGCTTTCCAGCCGACCGTCCGGATGGATATGAGTGACCGCCAGGCCCCGCTGCCTCAGACAGGGCGCTACCAGCAATCCACGGTGACAGGTCAGGGGATCGCGCTCCGCGCACAGCAGGGCGATCCGCCAGCGTGCCTGGCCCTGCTCCAGGCGCAGCAGCCCCCGCTGAAACAGCGCACTGGCGGCCAGGCGGTCATAGCGCACCTGCCCATCCTCATAGTGCGCCGGATCCGGGCTGCGTGCGCCCAGCTCCTGGCCCAGGAACACATAGGCGATCCCGGCGGCCGCCAACCCTTCGCGCAAGGCCTCTCGGCGATACTGGGGCACGTGTCGGCTATAGGGCTGCGAGCGCACATCGGCCACGGCCGTCACCTCCTGCGCCTGCAGCAGTTCGATATAGCGCGCCAGTGGGTGATTGGAATGTCCGAGGGTCAGGATCATCGCGTTTCAGCGTAAGGGATCGAGGCGATACAGGCCGCCAATGGGGCACTCCATCCGACTGCCCCGGGCATCGGTTGACACCAGGAAGTCGCCCGGACGCAGGCCAGCGGCCCGCGAGCGATAGCCCAGCCGATTGCCAGCGGCAAGATTACGACAGGGTACGGCGAAGTCCACCAGGTAAGCACGGCCAAGCCCGGTACCCAGCGCCAGATGCCCGGCATCCAGGTAATGCCAGCCGGAGAGATCGAACCCCAGGATGGTGTCCAGGGCAGCGCCCTGCCGATAGCCCAGGTCGGCCAGGCGATCATCCAGAGTCGGCGGACCGAAGGGACGCCCGGCGCAACCGGCGAGCAGCAGTGTCGCGGCGACGGTAAGAACAGCAGCTAAGGGACGCATGGATATCTTCCTGAAAGGGCTGAACCTATGACCGACCGCAGATGACGAATACGGCAAGCAGGGCCCAGCTTTGCTAACGTGGCGTCCGTAGTATCCCGTCAAGAGACCCCCTATGCCCACGGCCCTGACCCGACTGATCGACGACCTCGAAAAACACCCCCAACTGCTCACCCTGGTAGCCTGCCTCGGCCTCCTGCTGGCCGCCTGGGTCCTCAACTGGATCGTCAAGCGCATCCTGGTGCGCGGCTTCTATCGCCTGCTGCGCAGCACCTCCTTCGGCCAGGATCACGAACTCAATCACCACAGGGTCATCGGCCGGCTGGCCAACATCGTCCCGGCCCTGGTGCTCTCGATCGGCATCGAGCTGGTGCCGGGTCGCCCCGACGCCCTGGTCACCGTGGTGCAGAATGTCTGCAGCGCCTTCATCGTGCTGACCATCGCCCTGGCCCTGGGCAGCGCCCTGAACATGGTCAACGTGCTCTATTCGCGGCGCCCTTCGGCGCGGCTCAAGCCGATCAAGGGCTACGTCCAGGTCAGCAAGATCGTCATCTACGCCATCGCGGTCATCCTGATGATCGCCACCCTGATCGACCGCTCGCCGCTGATCCTGCTCTCCGGCCTCGGTGCCATGGCCGCGGTGCTGCTGTTGATCTTCCAGGACACCCTGCTCTCCCTGGTGGCCAGCGTGCAGATCTCCAGCAACGACATCATCCGCGTCGGCGACTGGATCGAAATGCCCCAGCTCAACGCCGATGGCGACGTCATCGACATCGCCCTGCACACGGTCAAGGTGCAGAACTTCGACAAGACCATCACCACCATCCCCACCAAGAGATTCATCACCGACTCCTTCCGCAACTACCGCGGCATGCAGGAGGCCGGTGGCCGGCGCATCAAGCGGGCGCTCAACATCGACCAGAACAGCGTGCACTTCCTCAGCGACACCGAGCGCGAGCACCTGCACCGCTTCAACCTGCTGGATGACTACCTCACCGCCAAGGAGCAGGAACTGGCGGACTGGAACCGCAAGCTGGAAAAACGCGGCCAGGAACCGGTCAACACCCGCCGGGTGACCAACCTGGGTACCTTTCGCGCCTATGTGGAGCGCTACCTGCGTGCCCATCCCGGGGTCCACCAGGGCATGACCCTGCTGGTACGCCAGATGCCGCTCTCCGGCGAGGGTCTGCCGGTGGAGATCTATTGCTTCACCAACACCACGGTGTGGGCGCAATATGAGGGCATCCAGGGGGACATCTTCGATCACCTGCTCTCCATCCTCCCGGAATTCGGCCTGCATGTGTTCCAACACCCGAGCGGACGCGACTTCCGCGGGCGCCTGGAACCGCGCGAGGCGATGACCTCCCTTGGCGAACCGGGCACTCCGGCGCCCTGATCGTCCGTCCCCGGCCTAAGGAAAGACCATGATCATCGTCCACCACCTGAACAACTCCCGCTCCCAGCGGGTGCTCTGGCTGCTCGAAGAGCTTGGCATCGATTATCGGGTACAGCGCTACGAACGCGCCGCCGGCGGGCTGTTCGCGCCGCCGGAATTGCGCAAGGTGCATCCCCTGGGCAAGTCGCCGATAATCGTCGACGGCGACCTGACCCTGGCCGAATCCGGCGCCATCGTCGACTACCTGGCACGGCGCTACGGGCCGCAACTGCTGCCGGCCCAGGACAGTCCCGAGTTCGTGCGCTACACCTACTGGCTGCACTACGCCGAGGGCTCGGCCATGACACCGCTGCTGCTCAAGCTGGTGTTCGACCGTATCGCCACCTCGCCCATGCCCTTCTTCGCCAGGCCCATCGCCAAGGGCATCGCCGCCAAGGCCACCGCGAGCTTCATCCAGCCCCAGCTGGACCTGCACCTGGACTACCTGGAAAGCCAACTGGGCGCCAGCGGCTGGTTCGTCGGCGACCGCTTCACCGCGGCCGACATCCAGCTCAGCTTCCCCCTGGAAGCCGCCGCCAGCCGCGCTGGCCTGGACAACGGCAAGCGCCCCAAGCTGGTGGACTTCCTCCAACGCATCCACGCCCGCCCGGCTTATCAACGGGCGCTGGAGCAGGGTGGGCCCTACGTCTACGCCTGAGGCTGGGCTTGTTGGGCTTCGCTAAACGCTCAACCCAACCTACGGTCCTGCGCTTCCTCTCCCTCGGGGAAAGGCTGGTGTGAGGGGAAACTCCAGCCCCGTAGCGTGGAAAACCGCGCCAGCGTTTTCCACTGAGGGCCCGGTACCTTAGCCGCGTGGACAAGGCTGTGCCGTTGTCCACCCTACACTGCGTCCAGCTGGTCTCGAAGTGCCCCCTCTCCCTCTGGGAGAGGGCTGGGGTGAGGGCGCCCACCCCTACCGCCGCATCGGCATCCGGTCGACCGTGCCGAACAAGGCCTTGAGCGACCACCCCTGCTCTTCGCGTACCTTGATCCCACCGTCCTTGCCTACCAGATAAAGCGTCGCCGGTTGTCCCACACGGGCATCCAGCGCCTTGAGCAGCGCCTGGGTCTGCTCCGGACGCAATGGCTGGTCATTGCGACTGCCCGCCTCGCCCACCACCATGTAGAGCACCATCTCCCGCTCAGCGAAAGCTTCGCGATTGGCCGGTTGCGCCAGCTCCTCGCGTAGCTTCACGACCTGGGGATCGTTCGCCGTCGGCGCGACCAGGATCAGCGGACGCGTCTTCCAGCGTTCCGCCTCAAGAGGATTGTCCGCAGCCTGAGCTGCCGCCAAGCCAGAGATCAGGGTGGTCACCAGCCCTGCCAGCGCGAGAGTCTTCATGGACGCCCTCCTTCCGTTCGTTGCCAAGAGTCGTCCAGCATTGACCCCGGACCGGCGCCAGGGATCGCCTTTGCGATTCCGGGGTACACAAAAATCGCTACGAGCATTATTCATAAACCACCAATATCAGCGTCTTTCCAGCAATAAATCTTCAATAGAAATAACTAAGCAAACATTCCTGCCAATTTTAAAAAGAACATTGCGAGCACTACCCCGGGCGGACTAACGTTAGCCCCATGCACAACGCCCATACCCTCATCCTCCTCCGGCAGCACCGCTGCCTGCGACTGGTCAGTCCACGACTGCGAAGCTCGACCGCGCTCGCTTCGTAAGTCCCGACCACGCCCAAGGAAAGAATCGCCATGACCATGCTCCAAGATCCCTCGCAGAAGTACCGTCCCTTCACGCCCATCGCCCTGCCCGACCGCACCTGGCCGGACAAGGTCATCGACAAGGCGCCGATCTGGCTGTCCACCGACCTGCGCGACGGCAACCAGTCGCTGATCGAGCCGATGGACGCCGAGAAGAAGATGGCCTTCTTCAAGTGCCTGATCGCCGTGGGCCTGAAGGAGATCGAGGTGGGTTTCCCCTCCGCCTCCCAGACCGACTTCGATTTCGTCCGTGAGCTGATCGAGGGTGGACACATCCCCGACGACGTCACCATCCAGGTACTGACCCAGGCCCGTGACGACCTCATCGAGCGTACCTTCGAGTCGCTCAAGGGGGCCAAGCGCGCCATCGTCCACTACTACAACGCCTGTGCACCGAGCTTCCGCCGCATCGTCTTCAACCAGGACCAGGCGGGCGTCAAGGCCATCGCCGTGGCCGCTGGCCAGACCATCGTGCGCCTGGCCGCCGAGCGCCCGGAAACCCAGTGGGGCTTCGAGTATTCCCCCGAGGTGTTCAGCTCCACCGAGACCGACTTCGCCGTCGAGGTGTGCAACGCGGTGATCGCGGTGTTTGCACCGACCCCGGCCAACAAGCTGATTCTCAACCTGCCGGCCACCATCGAGTGCGCCACGCCCAACAACTACGCCGACCAGATCGAGTGGTTCGGCCGCCACATCGACCGCCGCGACAGCGTGCTGATCAGCGTCCACACCCACAACGACCGCGGCACCGGCGTCGCCGCCTCGGAACTGGCGGTGATGGCCGGCGCCGATCGGGTCGAAGGCTGCCTGTTCGGCAACGGCGAACGCACCGGCAACGTCTGCCTGGTGACCCTGGCGCTCAACCTCTACACCCAGGGCGTCAACCCCGAGCTGGACTTCTCCGACATCGACGCCGTGCGCAAGACCGTCGAGGAGTGCAACCAGCTGCCGGTGCACCCGCGCCATCCCTATGTCGGCGATCTGGTCCACACCGCCTTCTCCGGCTCCCACCAGGACGCCATCCGCAAGGGCTTCGCCCAGCAGAAGCCGGATGCGCTCTGGGAGGTGCCCTACCTGCCCATCGACCCGGCCGACATCGGTCGCGACTACGAGGCGGTCATCCGCGTCAACAGCCAGTCGGGCAAGGGCGGCATCGCCTTCCTGCTGGAACAGGAATACGGCATCAGCCTGCCGCGCCGCATGCAGATCGAATTCAGCCAGGTGGTGCAGCGCGAGACCGATCGCCTGGGCCTGGAGATGACCGCGGCCCAGATCCATGGCCTGCTCGAACAGGAATACCTGCAGGCCAAGAGCCCCTATGCGCTGGTCAGCCACAAGCTGCGCGAGGAAGACGGCACCTCCACCGTCGACATCAAGGTCGCCGTCGACGGTCGTACCGAACACTGGCACGGCACCGCCAAGGGCCCGCTGGAAGCCCTGGTCGCCAGCCTGCCCCAGGCAGTGGAGATCATGGACTACCACGAGCACTCCATTGGCGCCGGCGCCAACGCCAAGGCCGCCTCCTACATCGAGGTCCGCCTGGAAGGCCAGCGTCCCCTGCATGGCATCGGTATCGACGAGAACATCACCACGGCCAGCTTCCGTGCCCTGCTCAGCGCCCTGAATCGCGCGGTTACCCAGGCGCAGGCCAAGGCGGCCTAATACTGACATTCGTCAAACTTAAGGGAATGCCCGTCGGCGTTCCCTTTTTTTATGGCGCCTCTGCATCGATACTGGCCGCTTCGAGGAATTTCCGCTCCCGCCGTGCAGCGCCACGCCGAAAGCGGTCCGTTACGGACGGTCGATGAACGTATCTTCGCTTCGGGTTCACCCCGCCCTGGGTAGCGCCTTGGCACTCTGCGGCGTGTTCCTGATCGCTTCTCTGCTGTGCATAACGCTTGCCCGTCAAGATGCCAGTTCGGTGCCCACCCTGTGGTTACCCAACGGTCTGGCCCTGGCATGGCTGCTGCGCCGTCAGCCGCGAGAGTGGCCGCTACTGTCCATTGCGGTGGTAGCCGCCGCCGTACTGGCGGATCTGCTGAGTGGTGGAACGACACTGCATGGCCTGGGGTACGGCCTGAGCAGCTTGGCCGAGATCCTGCTGGGCGCCATGCTGTTACAGCGGCAACGTCTGGCGTTCGATCGCAACATCGCCGCCATGGGCCGCCTGCTTATCCATGGCGTTCTCCTGCCGCCCCTCCTGGGCGCGGCCCTGGGCACCCTGGTCATGCATCTGACAGGGGAGAACGAGTGGCTGACCGTGGCCGTCCACTGGTACATCGGTGACGCGCTGGGCCTGCTAGTAGTACTACCATTGGCCTTTCTACAGTGGCCGCTGACTTTGACGGTCTTCACCCGGCACGGCCTCGGGGAGTTTGTCGCGCTCCTCGTGCTGAGTCCGTTGCTGGCCATCTGTATCCTGAGTTACCTGCCCTATCCCTTCGTCTATCTGGCAATGCTGCTGTTGATGCTGACCATGCGCCTCACGGTAGAGGGTACGGCGCTCATCGGTGGGCTCAACATCTTCCTGCTGGGCAATCTCATTGCCTACGACCATGTCATCGATCTGACGGGCGCATCCCTGGTTACCCAGGCGCTCACCTATATCCCGGTGGCGCTGATGCAGATCCCCCCGCTGCTGCTGGCGTCCGCGGTGCAACAGAGTCGCCATCAGCATCAACGACTGCTGCGCAATCAGGCACGCTATCGGCACGCCATGCAGACGGCGCCCTATGGGATGGCGCTGGTGTCCACCCAGGGCCTGTTATCGGACGTCAATCCGGCTCTGGAAAGCATGCTGGGTTACTCACGCCATGCCCTCGAAGGCCAGCCACTGGGCGACCTGCTGGCCGAGCCCCATGTCGAACCCGACCTTGGCGAGCACGAGCAGACGTTGCAACTCCGCCACCATGACGGCCACGCCCTATGGGTGATGATGGCCTGTTCGCCCGACCACGACGACCAGGATCTGCTGACGGGTTATCTGCTGCAGGTTCGTGATATCGATGCCGAGCGGCGCGCCGATGAGATCAATGCGCACCTGCGCGAGCGCTTGCAACTGGCGATTCGCGCCAGCAACGTCGGCATCTGGGAGTGGGACAGCCGCAGTCGTCAGTTCATCGCCGACACCAAGGTCCATCAGCTCTACGGATTGCCGCTGATCGATGGCTATCACGAACTGACGACCTGGATCGGGGCCTTGCATCCGGAGGATCGCGAGGCCTCCATGACCCTCTTCCGCGAGTCGATCCGTAACCTTTCCTCCTACGAGCACGAATTCCGCATCGTCCGTCCGGACGGTGTCGAGCGCCGGATCCTCTCCGAAGTGATCGCCATCGAAAGCAGCGAGGGCCACTGCCGCATGGTCGGCAGCAACCGCGACGTCACCGAGCACCACCGGTTGACCACGGCACTCTACGAAGAAAAGGAACGACTGCAGGTCACCCTCGCCTCCATCGCCGACGCCGTCCTGACCACCGACGTGGACGGTCGCGTCCTCTTTCTCAATCCGGTCGCCGAGCAGCTGACCGGCTGGTCGCTGGCGGACGCCCAGGGGCGGCCCCACGAAGAGGTGTTTCTCATCCACGACAGCCAGAGCGATGCGATCCTGCCCAGCCCGGTGGCCCGCTGCCTGCGCGACCAGACCATCACCTCGCTGGACGAAGGCGCCGTGCTGCTCAGCCGGCATGGTGAGCGACACGAGGTACAGGATTCCGCAGCGCCGGTGCGCACGGTGGATGGCCGCATCATTGGCGCGGTGCTGGTATTCCAGAACGTCACCCATGCGCGCAACCTGCAGCGTGAACTGAGCTACAACGCCTCCCACGACACCCTCACCGGCCTCTTCAACCGCCTGAAGTTCGAGCAGGAACTGGACGCCGCCTGGCAACAGGCCCAGGCCGGCACCACCCAGCACGCCCTGTGCTTCATCGACCTGGATCGCTTCAAGGTGGTCAACGACTCCGCTGGCCATGCCGCCGGCGACCTGCTGCTGCGCGAGCTGGGTACCCTGCTGCGCGACTCCCTGCGCGGCTCCGATGCCGTGGCGCGCATCGGCGGCGACGAATTCGCCCTCTTGCTGCGTGACTGCGATCTGGTGCAGGCCGAGGCCGTTGCTGAAAAGCTCATCGCCAGCATCGGCGCCGTGCGCTTCAACTGGCAGAACCGGGTCTACGACGTCGGCGCCAGCGCCGGCATCGTCGCCATCACCGCCGAGACCCGCAGCCCCGCCGAGCTGATGAGTCAGGCCGATGTGGCCTGCTACACCGCCAAGCACGCCGGGCGCAATCGCGCCGCGCTCTATCGGGCCGGCAGCGAAGATGTGGAACGCCAGCACCGCGAGATTCTCATGGCCAGCGGTCTGCGCGAGGCCCTGGAACAGCATCGCTTCGAACTGCACGCGCAGCCTATCGTCGCCACGCGCGACAGTGGCCGCGACGAGCAGCATGTCGAACTGCTGCTGCGCCTGCGCGACGTCCAGGGCCAGCTGATTTCCCCGGCCACCTTCATCCCGGCCGCAGAACGCTTCGGCCTGATGAGCAACATCGACCGCTGGGTGGTGCGCCAGGTATTGATCGAGCTGGTGCCCTGGCTGCAGGCGCGTCCCCAGCTGCACGTGGGCATCAATCTCTCGGGCAACAGCCTGAGCGACCCGGGCTTCCTGCCCGAACTGCTGGAGCTGATCGCCGCCTCGCCGCTGGATCCACAGCGCCTGCTGTTCGAGCTGACCGAGACAGCGGTCATCAACAAGCTGTCGGTGGCCTCCGCACTCATCAGCCAGGTACGCGAACGCGGCTGCCGCATCGCCCTGGACGACTTTGGCGCGGGGCTCAGTTCCTTCACCTACCTGAAGCACTTCCGGGTCGACTACGTGAAGATCGACGGCAGCTTCATCCGCAATCTCGATCAGGACCCCCTGGATCGCGCCATCGTCGAGTCCATCAACCAGGTCGCCCATCACCTGGGGGCCGAGACCATCGCCGAGTTCGTCGAATCCCGGGCCACCTTCGAGCTGCTCGGTACCATCGGCGTCGACTACGCCCAGGGCTATGCGCTCGGCAAACCCATCCCCCTGCTGGAGTGGTCAGGGCCGCCGCGTCTCGAACCTTGAGCCGCGGCCATCGGTCGTAACCTGCATGTCTTCCCTATCCAGATGAGGATCCCATGCAAAAACGTACCCTCGGCCACTCCGACCTGCAGGTCCCGCCCCTCTGCTTCGGTGGCAACGTCTTTGGCTGGACGCTGGACGAAGCCCAGTCCTTTCGTATGCTGGACGCGCTGCTCGACGCCGGCCTGGATTTCATCGACACCGCCGACGTCTATTCGCGCTGGGCGCCAGGCAACCGTGGCGGCGAGTCCGAGACCCTGCTCGGCAAGTGGTTCGCCCGGAGCGGCAAGCGCGATCAGGTGATCCTGGCCACCAAGCTGGGCATGGACATGGGCGAAGGTCGCAAGGGCCTCAAGGCGAGCTATGTGCAGGAAGCGGTGGAAGCCTCGCTCAAGCGCCTGCAGACCGATCGCATCGACCTCTACCAGGCGCATTGCGATGATCAGGACACGCCCCTGGAAGAGACCCTGGGGGCCTTCGCCCACCTGGTGGAACAGGGCAAGGTGCGGGTGATCGGCGCCTCCAACCATGGTGGCCAGCGCCTGCGCGAAGCGGCTCAGGTCGCCGAGCGCCTGGGCGTGCCGGCCTACCAGAGCCTGCAGCCGCACTACAATCTACACGCGCGCAAGGACTACGAGACCGATCTGGAACCGGTAGTCCAGGAGCTCGGCCTGGGCGTGATCAGCTACTTCTCCCTGGCCAGCGGCTTTCTTACCGGCAAGTACCGCACCAAGGATGATCTTCAGGGCGCGCGGGCAGAGATGGTCAAAGGCTATCTGGACGAACGCGGCATGGCCATTCTCGCCGGTCTCGACGAGATCGCCGAAAAGCACGACGCCACCCCGGCCCAGGTTGCATTGGCCTGGCTGATCGCCCGTCCGAGCATCACCGCCCCCATCGCCAGCGCCACCTCCCAGGCCCAGCTCGACGACCTGATCGCCGCCACTCGGCTACAGCTGCCCGCCGACGACATCACCTTGCTGGATCAGGTCAGCGCCTATCGCGAATGACGCGCCCAAGCCCCGCTGCAGACTCCTATCGCGGCCATGCCGGTACGCCATAACGGCCGCTCCTACTATTCAAGTTCCATGTAGGAGCGGCCCATGGCCGCGATGACTGCAACCGGAGATATGAAGTCAAGACGTCAGTTTTGACCTTGCGAGCTCACGGATAGGAGCGCCTGCTCGGATACCCCCCTCCACCAGGAGAGAGCCAGGGGTGAGAGCAATGCGTTTCAGCGCCCAGTGGAAAAGGCTACGCCGTTTTCCACGCTACGTATCAGCTAGAGGCTGCCGAAGCCAAATGCTCGCTTGGATAACCCCCTCTCCCTCCGGGAGAGGGCTGGGGTGAGGGCATCGCGATCCGCTACCGCACATAATCCAGCGGCAACGCCGTGCTGTACTTGATCTGCTCCATGGCGAAGCTGGAGCTGACGTCCAGCAGGCCGGGTACCTGAATCAGGCGCTTGTAGACACCGTCGTAGGCGGCGATGTCCGGCACCACGATGCGCATCAGGTAGTCGGTATCGCCGGCCATGCGATAGAGCTCCACCACCTCCGGAATGGCCGCCACCGCCGCATGGAAGCGCTGCAGCCAGTCCATGGCGTGCTGGTTGGTGCGCACCGAGACGAATACGGTCACCCCCACATTGAGCTGCCGTGGATCGAGCAGCGCCACCCGGGCACGGATAACGCCCTGCTCCTCCAGCTTCTGGATACGCCGCCAGCAGGCGGTGGTACCCAGGCCGATACGTTCGGCGATATCGGCCACTGGCCGGGTGCTGTCTTGCTGTAACACCTCAAGAATGGCGCGATCGAAGCGATCCATGGAATAGTTTTCTCTAAAGCGGTCTTCTCCTGAAATTATATTCGCACCTGACAACCAACGAGCAGCCAGAAAGCAAATTTCTTCGAGGCTCGTGGCGTTAGCCTAGACGCATTCAAACGACCGAGGCCGCCATGGACGCTTACCCCCTGTATTTCGATTACGCCGCCACCACCCCGGTCGACGAGACCGTCATCGAAGCCATGCTTGGCTGCATGGGTCGCCAAGGCGTCTTCGGCAACCCTGCCTCGCGTGGTCACGCCTTCGGTAGCGACGCCCAGCGCGCCGTGGACAATGCCCGCCAACAGGTAGCCGAACTGGTCGGCGCCCGGCCCGAGCAGCTGATCTGGACCTCCGGCGCCACCGAATCCAACAATCTAGCCCTGCTTGGCGTGGCCCGGCGTCGCGGGCGTGGGCATCTGATCAGCAGCTGCCTGGAACACCGGGCGGTCCTGGACACCGCGGCCCAGCTGGAAGCCGAAGGCTTCGCCGTCACCTACCTGGCGCCGGACGCGGCAGGTCTCATCAACCCCGATGCCGTCGCCGAGGCCTGGCGGGAGGACACCTGCCTGGTCTCGCTGATGCTGGTGAACAACGAGCTGGGCACTCTGACCGACATCGACGCCATAGGACGGATGGTCCGCGCTCGTGGCGCCCTCTTCCATGTGGACGCCGCCCAGGCCACCGGCAAGGTCGCCATCGATCTGGCCAGCCTGGAGGTCGATCTGATGTCCTTTTCCGCGCACAAGACCTACGGCCCCAAGGGCATCGGTGCCCTCTATGTCGGTCCGCGTGCCGAAGGCGCCTTGCAGGCGCAGATCCATGGGGGCGGCCATGAGCGCGGGTTGCGCTCAGGGACCCTGGCCACCCACCAGATCGTCGGCATGGGCACGGCCTTCGCCCTCGCCGGTCAGGCCATGGCGCGGGAGAACGAGCGTCTCGGCCAGTTGCGCGAGCGGTTCCTGGCCGGCGTCCAGACTTTGCCTGGCATGCAGCTGAACGGCTGCGCCCGGCAGCGCATCCCCCATACCCTCAACCTGACCTTCGCTACGCCGCTCGACACCGCGGCGCTGCAGCGTCAGCTGGCCTTCTCCACCACGTCGGCCTGCAGTTCGGCCAAGGCGGCGCCCTCCCATGTGCTGCTGGGTCTGGGCCTGAGTGCCGAGCAGGCCGCGCGCAGCTACAGGTTCAGCCTGGGCCGCTACACCAGCGAGGCGGACGTGGACCAGGCCGTCGCCCTGATCAACCGCTACGCCGCCCAGCCAGCGCCCTTCTGGGCCTGATCAGTCCAGGCGGAAGGCATCGGCGTCGCGCTGCGCCGGAAAGCGCTCGCGATAGCCGGCCAGGGCCGCGGCCGACAGGGTCGTATGGAAGATGCCGGCTACTGCGCCGGCTTCCACCAGGGGTTCACCCTGGAAGTCCAGCACCTGGCTGTCACCGGCATAGGGATGGCCATTGCCGTCACTGCCGATGCGATTCACCGCCGCGACATAGCAGAGATTCTCGATGGCCCGCGCTGGCAGCAGCCGATTCCAATGCCCACGCCGAGGCGCTGGCCAGTTGGCCACGTAGAGCAGCAGGTCGGTATCGTCCTGAGCGCGACTCCAGACCGGGAATCTCAGGTCGTAGCAGATCAGCGGCCGGATCCGCCACCCCTTGAGCGTCAGCACCAGGCGCTGCTCGCCAGGCGCGTAATGCTCGTGCTCACCGGCCATGCGAAAGAGATGACGCTTGTCGTAGTGCAGCAACTCGCCTTCGGGCGTCGCCCACAGCAGCCGGTTGCGATGCTGTCCATCTTCGTCCTGCACGATCACGCTGCCCGTCACCACGGCGCCGATACGCTGGGCCTGTTCGCGTAGCCAGACGGCGGTCGGCCCATCGGCGGGTTCGGCGAGGGCCGCGGACTCCATGGAAAAGCCGGTGGTGAACATCTCCGGCAGGATGACCAGATCGGTCTCTCCTACCCGTGCCAGCAGTTGCTCGAAGTGGGCACGGTTGGCGGCCGGATCGTGCCAGACCAGTTCAGTCTGCAGCAGCGCCAGGCGCAGGTCCTGGCCGGGGGTCAGATCGCGCATAGCCGCTCCGCTGCCTGCCGCAGGGTGTCTTCGCGCTTGGCGAAGCAGAAGCGCACCAGGCGCAGGTCCGCGGGCGGCCTCTGGTAGAACACCGACAGCGGAATGGCGGCGACGCCGTGCTCGCGGGTCAGCCATTCGGCCATGGCCACATCGTCCAGATCCGGGCGAATGGCGGAATAGTCGACCACCTGGAAATAGGTGCCGGCGGCGCGCTGGAAGCTGAAGCGCGAATGACCCAGCAGATCGCAGAAGAGATCCCGCTTG
Source organism: Pseudomonas sp. Marseille-Q7302 (assembly GCF_965111925.1). Taxonomy (NCBI): domain Bacteria; kingdom Pseudomonadati; phylum Pseudomonadota; class Gammaproteobacteria; order Pseudomonadales; family Pseudomonadaceae; genus Pseudomonas; species Pseudomonas sp. Marseille-Q7302. The sequence continues at coordinate 3,626,011 of NZ_CBCOPK010000001.1, forward strand.
GCCTGGTAGAAGCTCGGCAGTTCGCTCAGGTGCTCGGGATGAGCGGCCATGAAGTCGGCCAGGGCACCCTGGATTGGCGTGACCCCACAGAAGCTCACGTACTGGTGGACCTTGCGCAACTCGGCCGACAACGCCGGCGGCGCCACCACATAGCCGGTCTTCCAGCCGGTGACGTGATAGGTCTTGCCGAACGAACTGACCACGAAGGCGCGGGCATAGAGCTCGTCATGGGCGATGACGCTGGCATGGCACTCGCCGTCATAGACCAGATGCTCGTAGACCTCATCGCTGACCAGATAGAGATCACGACCGCGAATCAGGTCGGCCAGGCGGTTCAGTTCCGCCGCGCTGACCAAGGCCCCGCTGGGATTGTGCGGGGTATTGAGCACGATGGCGCGGGTGCGGGGGCCCAGGGCCGCCTCCAGCGCCGCCCAATCGATGCCGAAGCCTGGCAGCGCCAGGGGCACGTGCACACAGCGCCCACCCGCCAGCTGCACCGAAGGCTCGTAGCTGTCATAGCAGGGATCGAAGACGATGACCTCGTCACCTGGCCGCACCAGCGTCTGCAAGGCGCAGAACAGCCCCTGGGTGGCCCCCGGCACGATGGTGACCTCGGCGTCGGCATCCACCTCACGGCCATAGAAGTGGGCGACCTTGGCGGCCACCTGCTGGCGTAGCGCCGGCAACCCGGTCATGGGTGCGTACTGGTTGTGCCCGGCCGCCACATGGCGACCGACCGCGGCCATCAGTTCGGCGGGTCCGTCGAAGTCGGGAAAGCCCTGGGACAGATTCAGCGCACCGGTCTGGGCGGCGAGCTGGGACATGCGGGTAAAGATGGTGACGGCGAGGTCGGGAAGCTTGCTCTGGATCATCGCGCGGGCACGGGTCTGGTTGAAAAGACCAGCAGCCTGCGATTTTTTCCCGGCGAGGGCAAGAGAGGCAGCTTGGAAAGGGAGCGGTTCGGTTCGCGCGCCCAGCTAGACGCTCGACCCAACGCTCATCGCGGCCATGGGCCGCTCCTACAGAAGCTCGAATCCTGTAGGAGCGGCCCATGGCCGCGATCAACAGAACCTGGGGTTCCTTGGAAGCCGGACCGCCATGCCCTCGATAAGGTTGATCACGTAGCGTGGAAAACGGCGCAGCCTTTTCCACGAGTGAAGCCGCGGGGACGTCCTCACCCCAACCCTCGCCCCCAGGCAGAGGGGGTAGCTCAGTGCATCCGGTCGCATCAGCGCACCGCCATAGCTGTGATGAGGATGTCCACCAAGATGGGTCAGGTAAAGGCCCTCATCCATACATCCCCTGGCCCTCTCCCTCTGCGAGAGGGCCAGGGTGAGGGTAACTGCACAGCCCTTTCCACTGGAGCATCCACTACGGGAATGCTGACAGAGCGCCCAACGAAAAAGGGGGCTATCAAGCCCCCTTCCTTTCGCAGCGTCCTACGGTCTAGCGCCGCTTGTCCTTGCGCTTCTTCTCGGCCTTCTTGTGGTGGCTCATCAACCGGCGCTTCTTGTTGACCTGGCGCTCGGTGAGGGTGTTCTTCTTGCCCTCGAAGGGGTTCTCGCCACCGCGGTACTCGATACGGATCGGCGTACCCACCAGCTTGAGCACCCGGCGATAGGTCTTCTCCAGATAGCGGGTATAGGACTTGGGTACCGCATCGGTCTGGTTGCCGTGGATGACGATCAGCGGCGGGTTGGCACCACCCAGGTGGGCGTAGCGCAGCTTGATACGCCGGCCACTGACCATCGGCGGCTGGTGCTCCTGCACCGCATCCTCGAGGATCTGGGTCAGGCGGCTGGTGGGCCAGCGGGTGGTGGCCGAGGCGAAAGATTGCTGCACGGACTTGTACAGGTGCCCCACACCGGTGCCATGCAGTGCCGAGATGAAGTGGATGTCGGCGAAGTCGACGAACAGCAGGCGGCGCTCCAGTTCGGTCTTGACGTAGTCGCGCTCGCCGGACTCCATGCCGTCCCACTTGTTCAGGGCGATCACCAGCGCGCGGCCGGTCTCCAGCACGAAGCCGAGCAGGTTGAGGTCGTGCTCGACCACCCCCTCGCGGGCGTCCATGACGAAGATCACTACGTTGGCGTCCTGGATCGCCTGCAGCGTCTTGACCACCGAGAACTTCTCGACCGCCTCGAAGACCTTGCCGCGGCGGCGCACGCCAGCGGTGTCGATCAGGGTGTAGCGTTCTTCGTTGCGCTCGAAGGGGATGTAGATACTGTCGCGGGTGGTGCCGGCCTGGTCATAGACGATCACCCGCTCTTCGCCGAGCATGCGGTTGACCAGGGTCGACTTGCCCACGTTGGGACGGCCGATGACGGCAATCTTGATGCCGGTGGTCTCGTCGATGCCCTGGACGCGGCGGAAGACGTCACCGCCCTCTTCCGCGGCGGCACGGACCTGCTCCTCGGAGAGCTCCTCGACTTCGACCTCGTCCTTGGGAAAGACACCCAGGGCGGCTTCCAGCAGGTTGTTCACGCCACGGCCATGGGCCGCTGCGATGGGATAGGCATCGCCGATGGCCAGGGGGCTGAATTCCGCCCGGGCGATATCCGGGTCGACGGTGTCGACCTTGTTGGCCACCAGGAAGGTGCGCTTGTTTCGCTTGCGCAGGTGCTCGGCGATCATCTGATCGGCGACGGTCATCCCTTCGCGGGAGTCCACCAGGAACAGCACCGCATCGGATTCTTCGATGGCTTGCAGCGATTGCTCGGCCATTTTCAGGTCGATGCCTTCCTCGTCACCGGAGATGCCGCCAGTGTCGACCACGATGTAGGTACGCCCCTGCCACTTGGCTTCGCCGTACTTGCGATCACGGGTCAGGCCGGCAAAGTCGGCGACGATGGCATCGCGAGTCTTGGTCAGGCGGTTGAAAAGCGTGGATTTGCCGACGTTCGGCCGCCCCACCAGGGCAATTACGGGAACCATGCGGCTCTCCCAGAGCAGAAAACACGATGGCCGCTACCGAACTTCACGGTAGCGGCCATCGGTTGAGGATAATAATTTCTAGCGCAGACGATAGGCGACGAGTTTACCGCCATTGCCGTAAACGTAGAGCATGTCGCCGACGACCAGTGGCCGTACCCGGACGCCGTCACCATCGACCTTGGTCCGACCAACGAAACGACCATCGACCTGGCTCAGCAGATGGATGTAGCCGGCATAGTCGCCCACCACCACATTGCTCGACCAGACCACCGGACCGGTGAGCTGGCGACGGGCCAGATCGGCGTTGGTCCAGAGGGCGGAGGTCGAGGATTCCTCGACGGCTTCGACGGTGCCGTTGTCCAGGCTCAGGTAGACGTTGCCGAAGCCTTCGGCCACGCCGTCGTAGCTGGAGGCATCGCGCTGCCAGAGGATCTGGCCATTGGCCGGATTGAGCGCGGCCACGCGACCGTTGTAGCTGACCACATAGAGGGTATCGCCCGACAGCGACAGGCCACCGTCGACGTCAACGATCCGCTCCAGTTCGGAACGGCCCTTGGGCACGGCGATCTGCTGTTCCCACAGCGGCAGGCCGCGCTGCACGTCCAGGGCGACGACTTTTCCGCTGGCGAAACCGGCCATGACCACCTGATTCGCGATCAGGGGGGCACCGGTGCCACGCAGACTCAGCACCGGCTGGGTGTCTTCGTAGATCCAGCGACGAGTACCACTGCCCAGCTCAAAGGCCTGCAGCTTGTCGTCCTGGGACTGCACCACCACCACGTCGTCGTTGACGACCGGCGCCGATAACACTTCGCTGGACGCCTGGGCACGCCACTTCTCGTCGCCACTGCTGGCGTCGAGGGCGATCACCTGGCCCCGCAGGGTGCCGACCAGCACCAGACCGGAGCCCACGCCGACACCGCCGGACACAGGCAGGTCCAGATCCTTCTTCCACAACACCTGGCCGGTCTCGCGATTCATCGCCATGACCCGGCCATCGGCATCGGCGGCAAAGATGGTTTGGCCGTCGACGGCAGGGACCAGGCGGTTGTATTCCTTGCCCTGGCCGTCGCCCACCGAGCGACTCCAGACTTCATCCAGGCGGACTTCTGCCTTGATGTCCTTGAGCTCGGCGGGGGGCAGTTCCTTTTTACCGGTGCTGCTGCACCCGACGACCGCAAGGGCGAGACCCAGTACCGCGATAGGCTTCCAGCGCAACATCAGGCGTCTCCTTTGGCGAGATCATCGAGTTTCATCTGCAGCACGCCTTCGGCTGCATCGTTGGGCAGCGCGGCGCGGGCTTTTTCATAGGCGGCACGCGCTTCGGCGGGCTTCTTCAGCGCCGCCAGGAGATCACCGCGCAATTCTTCGCGATTGGCGACATAGGCCTTGGGCGCCTCGCCATCCAGCAGCTTGAGACCCTCTTCGGCCTTGCCCTGGGCAGCCAGCACCCGAGCCAGGCGCTGGCGCGCCAGCTCGCCGAGTTCGGCGTCATGGGGCTTGTCCACCACGGCCTTGAGCTCGGCGGCCGCGTCGTCCAGGCGATTGTTCTCCACCGCCACCTTGGCGACGAAGAGACTACCGTACTGGGCGTAGGCAGTACCGGAATAATCCTGCTTGAGCTTGCCGTAGGTGTCCGTCACCCGGGCGGTGTCGACCTTGCCACCGGGAGCCAGCGCGGCTTCCACCAGTTGCTGATAGAGCACCGAAGCGCCTTGCGCCTGGCTGTTCTGGTAACGCTGCCAGCCCTGCCAGCCGAGCACCGCCACCAGGGCGATCACACCACCCGCCACCAGCGGCTTGCCGTTACGCTGCCACCAGGCCTTGGCGACCACCAAATTGTCGTCGTCGATGGAACTCAAATCCGTTCTCCTCAATTCCCGCGACCGGAACCGGCCGGGGGCAAAATCTCGTCCAGGCGGGCGGCCAGGGCCGCGAAATCGACCTTTTCCTGGGGCGCATCGCCACGCAGCGGCTTGAGTGCCACCTGTTGCGCGGCCAGTTCGTCTTCACCCAGGATCATGGCCCAGAGCGCGCCGCTCTTGTCGGCCTTCTTGAACTGGCTCTTGAAGCTGCCGGCCCCGGCATTGACCAGCAGACGCAGGTCCGGACGGGCATCGCGCAACTGTTCTGCCAACTTCAGGCCGGCCAGCTCGGCTGCCTCGCCAAAGGCGCACAGGTAGAGATCGGCGGGTCGCTGCAGATCGCCAGGCAGGCATTCCAGGGTTTCCAGCAGCAGCACCAGGCGCTCGACCCCCATGGCGAAGCCGACACCCGGGGTGGGCTTGCCGCCGAACTGGGTGATCAGGCCGTCGTAGCGGCCACCGGCACAGACGGTGCCCTGGGCGCCCAGCTTGTCGGTGACCCACTCGAAGACGGTACGGCCGTAGTAGTCCAGGCCACGCACCAGCTTGGGGTTGATCTGGTAGCGGATGCCGGCGGCGTCCAGACGGGCCTTGAGGCCGTCGAAGTGCGCGCGGGACTCGTCGTCCAGGTAGTCGGCCAGGGTCGGGGCGTCCTGCAGCAGCGCCTGGGTCTGGGCGTTCTTGCTGTCGAGGATGCGCAACGGATTGGTGGTCAGGCGGCGCTGGCTGTCTTCGTCGAGCTGCTCGAAGCGTTCCTGCAGATAGGCCACCAGGGCTTCGCGATAGCGGGCGCGATCGGCGCTGGAACCCAGGCTGTTGAGCTGCAGGGTCACGGCGTCGGTCAGGCCCAGGCGTTGCCAGAGGCGCGCGGTGAGCACGATCAGTTCGGCATCGATGTCCGGACCGGGCAGGTTGAACACCTCCACGCCGATCTGGTGGAACTGACGATAGCGACCCTTTTGCGGCTTCTCATAGCGGAACATGGGCCCGGCGTACCAGAGCTTCTGCACCTGGCCACCACCGGTCATGCCGTGTTCGAGCACGGCCCGCACGCAACCCGCGGTGCCTTCCGGACGCAGGGTCAGGGACTCCTCGTTGCGGTCGAGGAAGGTGTACATCTCCTTGTCCACCACGTCGGTGCCCTCGCCAATGCCACGGGCGAAGAGTTCGGTGAACTCCATGATGGGCAGACGGATCTCGTGGTAGCCATAGCCGTCGAGCAGCGTCGCGAAGGTACGTTCCAGGTAACGCCAGGCCGGAGTCTGCTCCGGCAGGATATCGTTCATGCCACGGATGGCTTGCAGGGACTTGCTCACGAAAGGGCCTTATTCCTTGATCTTTCAGCTGCGCGCGATGAGCGCGGCATCCGCTTCGGCCTTTTCGGCCGCCTTGCGGCGGATGAGCCCTTCCAGCTCGTCCACCAGATTGTCGTTGTTCAGCTTGGACGCCGGCTTGCCATCGATGTACACCAGGTTGTTCGGCGTACCTCCGGTCAGGCCGACATGGGCTTCCTTGGCTTCGCCGGGACCGTTGACCACGCAGCCGATCACCGCGACGTCCAGGGGCACCAGCAGGTCTTCCAGGCGCCCTTCCAGCTCGTTCATGGTCTTGACCACATCGAAGTTCTGCCGCGAGCAGCTCGGGCAGGCGATGAAGTTGATGCCACGCGAGCGCAGGCGCAGGGACTTGAGGATGTCGAAACCGACCTTGATCTCCTCGACCGGATCGGCCGCCAGGGAGATGCGGATGGTGTCGCCGATGCCTTCGGCCAGCAGCATGCCCAACCCCACGGCGGACTTCACCGTGCCCGAGCGCAGGCCGCCGGCTTCGGTGATGCCCAGGTGCAGTGGCTGCTCGATACGGGTGGCCAGCTGGCGGTAGGCCGCCACGGCCATGAAGACGTCACTGGCCTTCACGCTGACCTTGAAGTCGGGATAGTCCAGCTTCTCCAGATGGTCGACGTGGCGCATGGCCGATTCCACCAGGGCTTCCGGAGTGGGCTCGCCATACTTTTTCTGCAGATCCTTTTCCAGCGAACCGGCATTGACGCCGATGCGGATCGGGATACCGCGCTCGCGGGCCGCATCGACCACCGCCTTGACCCGGTCTTCGCGACCGATGTTGCCGGGGTTGATGCGCAGGCAATCCACACCCAGCTCGGCCACGCGCAGGGCGATCTTGTAGTCGAAGTGGATGTCGGCCACCAGCGGCAGGCTGACCCGCTGCTTGATGCGACCAAAGGCTTCGGCGGCGTCCATGTCAGGGACGGAGACACGTACGATGTCGGCACCGGCGTCCTGCAGACGCTGGATCTGGGCCACGGTGGCGTCGACGTCGCAGGTTTCGGTGTTGGTCATGCTCTGCACGGCGATGGGAGCATCGCCGCCGACCGGCACCGAGCCGACCCAGATCTTGCGGGACAGCCGACGTTTGATGGGCGATTCGCTATGCATGCTGGTTTCCCATGAGGTCGCCGGACGTCATTGTCCGGCCTGACCGAGTTTGATGCGGGCGGTCTCGCCCTTGGTGAAGGGCGCAAGGTCGACGACCTGACCGTTGTAGGTGATCTGGGCACCGCGTGCGAAGCCGAGACGGATGTTCACGGGCGGTTTGATCGAGGCGTAGTCGAGGCTCTCGCCACCCTTTTTCACACCGCTGAAGAGAATCTTGCCCGTGCTGTCGCTGACCTGCGTCCAGCAGTTGGCCGTGAAGCGGATGCTCAGGCTGTCGCTACCCGTGGTGGACGAGGCAGCCGCCGCAGTCGTCGGGCTGGCCGACGGCGTGGTGGCTGGTGCAGTGGTGGCTGGCGCGCTCGTCCCCGTCGTCGGCGTCGGTGCCGGCATCTCGCTCGGCGTGGTCATGGCGGCGATGGCGTTGGTGTCGGGCGTGGGCGTACCCACCGGCGACGGCACGCCCGGCGCCGGTGGCTGGGTGGCGACCGGGGGCTGCTCTTCCGGCTCGTCGATGGGATGAATCTCGGTCTTGCCATCGGCGCCCTCGACCTCGACATGCTCCATGCTCACGGCACTGCTGCTGGAGGCCTGACGGCTGCGCTCCTGCCACCAGAACAGACCCATGGCGATGAACAGCACCACGAGGATGAAACTGACGAACCTGAGGACATTGCGCGACAGCCGCACCGGCTCGTCGAGGCGTCCCAGGCTGTGGACCGTACTCCCCTTGGCATCGGTGCCGGTATAGCCATCGAAGGTACGCACCAGTTCGACCTGGTCCAGGCCAAGCAACTTGCCATAGGCCTTGGTGTAGCCGCGGGCGAAGGTGTGCCCCGGCATCTGCTGATAGTTGCCGGTTTCGAGCTGCTCGATGATGCGCTCGCTAAGATTGAGATTCTGGGCAACTTGAGCCTGGCTCCAGCCAAGCGCCAGGCGCTTTTGACGCAAGATCTCACCGGGATTACCCCGTCCGGCGTGTACCGCTTCGGATTGCACTGCGGTCATTTCTGCTCCGACTGAAGTTGACGATATTCAGGTGAGTTCGGGTACAGGCGCTTCAGCTGCAGGGCATAACTCGCGGCGGTGTTGCGGTCGTTGAACACTTCGGCGAGGCGGATCCCGAGCAAGAGGCTGCGGGCATCCTGGGGACTGAGCTGGCTGAAGGCCTGGTAATAGTTCCGGGACGGCACATAGTCGCGCGTCTGGTAGGCCAGTTGAGCCAATTCGAACAGAGCCCTGGGCTGATTGCGATCCAGTCGCAGGGATTTTTCCAGATTTTCCTTGCCCAAGTCGACCTGATTGAGTCGCAGGGCGGTCAGGCCGAGATTCTCGAACACCCGGGCGCGCTCGGGGTACAGGCTGTCCTCGGCGGCCTGGGTGAAGCGCTCATAGGCATCCTTGTAGCGCCCCTGCTCATAGAGGAAGCTGCCGTAGTTGTTGAGGATGCGTGCATCGTGGGGCCGCTCGCGCAGAGCCAGGCGATACTCCTGATCCGACAGTTCCGTCTCGCCCTGGGCCTGGAAGACCAGCCCCAGCGCGGCATGGGCGTCGGCGCTGGAGGAATCCAGCTCCAGGGCCTTTTTCAGCGGCACCTTGGCCTGTTCGGTATTGCCCTGCTGGACATAGCCGAGGCCGAGCTGGATATAGGCATCACGCGCCTGCATCCGCCCCTGGCGGGTATCCATGGGATTGCGATCACCCTCGGTCACGCAGCCGGCGAGGCCGCCGACCACCAGGGCGAGCGCGACAGCCGCAAAGCGCGTGATCGCCATGGTCGCGCCCTCAGCCCTGGAGTGGCGTCACGGTTTCGGCACCGTCGAGCTGGCGGACGGCGATGTAACGCTGGCTACGGCGGGTACGGTCCATGACCTGCCCCACCAGCTGACCGCAGGCGGCGTCAATATCGTCGCCACGGGTGGTACGCACCGTGACGTTGAAACCGGCCTGCTGCAGCAGCTCCTGGAAACGACGGGTTGCGTTCTTGCTCGGCCGCTCGTATCCGGAGTGCGGGAAGGGATTGAAGGGAATCAGGTTGATCTTGCAGGGCACGTTGCGCAGCAGCTCGATCATCTGCAGCGCGTGCTCGGGCAGGTCGTTGACGTCCTTGAGCAGGGTGTACTCGATGGTCAGGACACGCTTCTCGCCCAGTTGCCCGATGTATCTCTGGCAGGCATCGAGCAGCATGGCCAACGGATACTTGCGGTTGATCGGCACCAGCTCATTGCGCAGCTCGTCGTTGGGCGCGTGCAGCGACAGCGCCAGGGAGACGTCGATGTGCTTGGCCAGCTCCTCGATCATCGGCACCACGCCCGAGGTGGACAGGGTGACCTTGCGCTTGGAGATGCCGTAGCCGAGGTCGTCCATCATGATGCGCATGGCGGAGACGACGTTGTCGAAGTTCAGCAACGGCTCGCCCATGCCCATCATCACCACGTTGGTGATGGCGCGGTCGATCTTGGCCGGTACGCTGCCAAAGGACTTGTTGGCGATCCACACCTGGCCGATCACTTCAGCGGCGGTGAGGTTGCTGTTGAAACCCTGCTTGCCAGTGGAGCAGAAGCTGCAGTCCAAGGCGCAACCAGCCTGGGACGACACGCACAGGGTGCCACGGCCGTTCTGCGGAATGTAGACGGTCTCGACGCAGCTGCCGGAGGCGACGCGGATCACCCACTTGCGGGTGCCGTCGCGGGAGATATCTTCGCTGACGATCTCGGGCCCACGGATCTCCGCGGCAGCCTTGAGCTTTTCCTTGAGCGCCTTGCCCAGGTTGCTCATGGCGTCGAAATCGTCGATGCCGAAGTGATGGATCCACTTCATGACCTGGCCGGCGCGAAAGCGCTTCTCCCCGATGGACTCGAAGAACGACTCGAGTTGCGGCTGGGTCAGGCCCAGCAGATTGACCTTATCGGTGGCTGTGGTCATGGGATCACCTCGACGAAATCTGTTTGAAGCCCGCGCGAGGCGCGGGCGGTGCCAGGAAGGCGGGCTGGCCGCTTCCCTGGCCGGCGCTCATCCTTAGCGGATGCGCTCGCAGACTTCGGTAGCTGCGAAGAAGTAGGAGATCTCGCGAGCGGCGGACGCTTCGGAATCCGAACCATGGACGGCGTTTTCGTCGATGGAGACGGCGAAGTCGGCACGGATGGTACCGGCGTCGGCTTTCTTGGGATCGGTAGCGCCCATCAGCTCACGGTTCTTGGCGATGGCGTTGTCGCCTTCCAGCACCTGAACCACGACCGGACCGGAAGTCATGAAGGAGACCAGATCCTTGAAGAAGGGACGCTCTTTGTGTTCGGCGTAGAAGCCACCGGCTTCGCGCTCGGACAGCTGGACCATCTTGGCAGCGACGACGCGCAGGCCAGCCTTCTCGAAGCGGGTGACGATCTCACCGACGACATTCTTGGATACGGCATCGGGCTTGATGATCGACAGGGTACGTTGAACAGACATGTGAACTCCGAATGTGGGAATAGAGCAAAAACGAAACCCGCGGATTATACGCGGGTCCCGGTGAAAAGCGTAGCGCGGTACGGGCGATGCGTCAGGCGGACTCGTCGATCCAGGCGGCCTGGATGGCCTCCAGCACCTTCTCGCCACCGCGCTGGGGATCGTCGTCGAACTCCGGCAGGTCCACGACCCAGTTACGCAGCTTGACGAAGTTCACGTAGCGCGGATCCACGTCGGGATGGGCGTCGTTGAGTTCGATGGCGATATCCAGCACATCGGTCCATTTCAGTGCCATGACAGCTGTCCTCAGTGACCTTCGGAAACCTGGTTGATGGTGTAGCGCGGAATCTCCACCACCAGGTCTTCGCTGCCAACGACCGCCTGGCAGGACAGGCGCGAACGCATTTCCAGGCCCCAGGCCTTGTCCAGCATGTCGTCCTCGAGTTCATCGGAAGGTTCGAGGGAGTCGAAGCCTTCCTGGACGACCACGTGACAGGTGGTGCAGGCACAGGACATCTCGCAGGCGTGCTCGATGTCGATGCCGTTGCGCATGGCCGCGGCGATGATGGTTTCGCCTTCGCTGGCTTCGAAGACCGCGCCCTCGGGGCAGTGCTCGGCGTGGGGCAGCAGGGTGATCTGCGGCATGATGGAACTACTCCTCGATATCGTTGAGACGGCGACCCGCCAGGGCCGCCTTGACCGAGGCGTTCATCCGCCGGGCGGCGAAGGCATCGGTCACCTGAGAAAGACGCTTGGTCTGCTCTTCGAGCGCCTGGACGTCAGTGGCTTCCAGCAGCTCGGCCAGCCGGCCAATTTCCAGCTCGATCACCTGACGCTCCTCGGCGTCCAGCAACCGCTCGCCATCGGTGGCGACCGCGGCGGTGACCGCCTCGATCAACCGCCGCGCCTCGACCTGCTGCTCACGCAGCGCGCGGGCCTGCATGTCGTCGCCGGCGTGACGGAAGGAATCCTGCAGCATATTGGCGATCTCGCCATCGGTCAGACCGTAGGACGGCTTGACCTGGACACTGGCTTCCACCCCACTGGACAACTCACGCGCACTGACGCCGAGCAGGCCGTCGGCGTCGACCTGGAAGGTGACGCGGATCTTGGCCGCACCGGCGACCATGGGTGGGAAGCCGCGCAGCTCGAAGCGGGCCAGCGAGCGGGCGTCCTTGACCAGTTCGCGCTCGCCTTGCAGCACATGCACCAGCATGGCGGTCTGGCCGTCGCGATAGGTGGTGAAGTCCTGCCCCCGCGCCACCGGGATGGTGGTGTTGCGCGGAATGATCTTCTCCATCAGGCCGCCCATGGTCTCGAGCCCCAGGGACAGCGGGATGACGTCCAGCAACAGCAGTTCTTCGCCGGCACGATTGCCGGCCAGGGAATCGGCCTGCAGGGCAGCGCCGATGGCGACCACGCGATCCGGATCGATATCGGTGAGCGGGGTGCACTCGAACAGTTCGCCCACGGCTTCGCGCACATAGGGCACGCGGGTGGAACCACCGACCATGACCACGGCGGAGATCTCCGCCGGCTCCACTTCCGCATCACGCAGGGCACGGCGGCAGGCCTTGAGGCTGCGCGCGACCAGCGGGGCGATGAGCTCTTGGAAGGTGCTGCGCTCCAGCACGCCCGACCAGTCGCCATGGCTGACCTCGACGCGCTCGGCGGCTGACAGGGCTTCCTTGGCGGCGCAAGCGCTCTGCAGCAGACGCCGCTGAGTGCCCGGATCCAGATCGCTGGACAGGCCGGCCTGCTGGACGATCCAGCCGGCGATGGCATGATCGAAATCGTCGCCACCCAGGGCGCTGTCGCCGCCGGTGGCCATGACCTCGAAGACACCACGGGTCAGGCGCAGAATGGAGATATCGAAGGTACCGCCACCCAGGTCATAGATGGCGACCACGCCCTCCTCGCCCCGATCCAGGCCATAGGCCACGGCCGCGGCGGTGGGTTCGTTGAGCAGGCGCAGCACGTTCAGCCCGGCGAAGCGGGCGGCGTCCTTGGTGGCCTGACGCTGGGCGTCGTCGAAATAGGCCGGCACGGTGATGACGGCGCCGACCAGTTCGCCGCCAAGGCTGGCTTCGGCCCGCTCGCGCAGCACCCGCAGGATGTCCGCGGACACCTCTACCGGACTCTTGCGCCCGGCGGCGGTATCGATGAAGGGCATTTCCGATTCACCAGCGACGAAGCGATAGGGCAACTGCTCACCCAGCTGCTTGACGTCGGCGATGCCACGCCCCATGAGGCGCTTGACGGAAAGGATGGTATTGAAGGGATCCTGGGCGGCAGCGGCCTTGGCGCCCACCCCCACTTCCACACCGTCGACGGCGTAGCGCACGGCGGACGGCAGGATCACCTCGCCCTGCAGATCGGGCAGGGTCTCGGCCACGCCACTGCGGACGGCGGCCACGAGGGAATTGGTAGTGCCCAGATCGATGCCCACCGCCAGCTTGCGCTGGTGCGGCTTGGGCGCCATTCCGGGTTCGGCTATCTGCAATAGAGCCATTGGCTAGTCGGCTTATGGTTGTCGGTGCCTGAGCGACACCTGTGATTAATCGTCCAGACGCTCTTCGAGCTGGCGGATCTCGCTGGCCAGCTTGTCGAGAAACTGCATGCGACGGACCAGGCGTTCGGCAGGCTCGCGCTGGGCGGGATCCTGCCAGATAGCGGCAAAGGCCTGCTCAATGTCGCGCTGCGCGTCCTTGAGACGCTGGCGGAAGGCGGGAATGCTCGCGCTGTCGCCGGCGTCCTGCAGGTCTTCCAACTCCTCGCGCCACTGCAATTGCTGCATGAGGAAATCGGTATCCTGGATGGTCGCTTCGAGCGGCATCTCGTGCCCTTCGAGCTCCAGCAGATAACGCGCACGGCGCGACGGCGCGCGCAGCACGTGATAGGCCTCATTGAGCTCCGCCGATCGCTCCAGCGCCTGGCGACGTTCGCGCTCGGGCGCATCGGCGAAACGATCCGGATGGATCGTGCGGGCCAGGTCGCGATAACGCGAGGCCAGACCCGCTTGATCGATCTCGAAGGCAGGCACGAGCTCGAACAGCGCAAAGTGACAGGGCTTACCCATGGAAGGCCTCAGATGTTGAAGCTTTCGCCGCAGCCACACTCGCCACGCACGTTGGGATTGTTGAACTTGAAGCCCTCGTTGAGGCCTTCACGCACGAAATCCAGCTCGGTGCCGTCCAGGTAGACCAGGCTCTTGGGGTCGATGATGACCTTGACGCCATGGCTTTCGAACACCTGATCCTCGGCCGCGAATTCGTCGACGAACTCGAGTACGTAGGCCAGTCCCGAGCAACCCGTGGTACGAACGCCCAGGCGGATGCCCTCACCCTTGCCGCGCCCATCAAGGGACCGCTGCACGTGACGGGCGGCGGACTCGGTCATGCTGATCGCCATGGATCCTCCTTAGAGCAGGCCTTTCTTCTGCTTGTAGTCGCTTACCGCCGCCTTGATGGCGTCTTCGGCAAGCACCGAGCAGTGGATCTTCACCGGCGGCAAGGCCAGTTCTTCGGCGATCATGCTGTTCTTGATCGACGCCGCTTCCTCGATGCTCTTGCCCTTCATCCACTCGGTGGCCAGGGAGCTGGAAGCGATGGCGGAGCCACAGCCGTAGGTCTTGAACTTGGCATCTTCGATGATGCCCTGCTCGTTAACCTTGATCTGCAGACGCATCACGTCGCCGCAGGCCGGAGCGCCGACCATGCCGGTACCGACATCGGGATCAGCCGCGTCGAACTTGCCGACGTTGCGCGGGTTTTCGTAGTGGTCGATGACCTTTTCACTGTATGCCATGGTTCAATCCTCGCTTATCAGGGTGGGTCAGTGGGCTTGCCACTCGACCTGACTCAGGTCTACGCCTTCTTTGAACATGTCCCACAGTGGAGACAATTCGCGCAACTTGTTGACGGCTTCGGTGACCTTGCTCGCGGCATAGTCAACGTCTTCTTCGGTGGTGAAGCGACCGAAGGTGAAACGGATGGAGCTGTGCGCCAGCTCGTCATTGCGGCCCAGGGCACGCAGGACGTAGGACGGCTCCAGGGACGCCGAGGTACAGGCCGAACCGGACGACACCGCCAGATCCTTGAGCGCCATGATTAGCGACTCGCCTTCGACGTAGTTGAAGCTCAGGTTCAGGTTGTGCGGCACACGATGGATCAGGCTGCCGTTCAGGTAGACCTCTTCCAGGCCTTCGAACTGACGGTAGAAACGATCGCTCAGGGCCTTGATACGGACGTTTTCCTGCGCCATCTCTTCCTTGGCGATGCGGAAGGCTTCGCCCATGCCGACGATCTGGTGGGTCGCCAGGGTGCCGGAACGCATACCGCGCTCGTGACCGCCACCGTGGGTCTGGGCCTCGATACGAACGCGCGGCTTGCGGCTGACGTAGAGCGCGCCAATGCCCTTGGGACCATAGGTCTTGTGCGCCGAGAAGGACATCATGTCGACCTTGAGCTTTTGCAGATCGATGTCGACCTTGCCGGTGGACTGAGCGGCATCGACGTGGAAGAGCACACCCCGGGAGCGGGTCAGCTCGCCGATGGCAGCGATGTCGTTGACGGTGCCGATCTCGTTGTTGACGTGCATGATGGACACCAGGGTGGTGTCGTCACGCAGGGCCGCCTCGACCATGTCGGGGGTGATCAGGCCATCTTCGCCCGGCTCGAGGTAGGTCACCTCGAAGCCTTCGCGCTCGAGCTGACGGGTGGTGTCCAACACCGCCTTGTGCTCGATCTTGGAGGTGATCAGGTGCTTGCCCTTGTTCTGGTAGAAGTGCGCGGCGCCCTTGATGGCCAGGTTGTCGGACTCGGTGGCACCGGAGGTCCAGACAATCTCGCGCGGGTCGGCGTTGACCAGTTCGGCCACCTGACGACGGGCGTTTTCCACCGACTCCTCGGCCTTCCAGCCGAACAGGTGGGAGCGCGATGCGGGGTTGCCAAAGTTGCCGTCCACCAGCAGGCACTCGCTCATCTTCTGAGCGACGCGCGGATCGACGGGCGTGGTGGCGGAATAGTCTAGGTAGATCGGCAATTTCATCGGTTACTCCTAATCAGACGGGCGTCTCTGCTCAGTCGATGGTGGACGCTTCGATTTTTTCGACCGCTAACGGCGATTGCTTGCTGGCACAGACCTTGTTGTCCTGACGCTTGGCAACCTGCTGGATCTCGTTGCGGGCGACCAGGTCAGCCAGGGTGATGCCACTGAGAAAGGTGTGGATCTGATCGCTCAGATCGCACCAGAGGTGGTGGGTCAGGCAGGTATCGCCCTGATGACAGCCACCGCCGCCCTGGCAACGGGTGGCATCCACGGATTCATTGACGGCATCGATCACCTGCGCCACATGGATACCACCCATGTCGCGCGCCAGCTGATAACCACCGCCCGGACCGCGCACGCTGTTGACCAGCGAACCACGACGCAGACGTGCGAACAGCTGTTCCAGGTAGGACAGCGAGATGCCCTGCCGCTCGGAAATGTCGGCCAGCGACACCGGGCCGCGCTGGGCGTGCAGCGCCAGGTCGAGCATGGCGGTTACGGCATAGCGGCCTTTGGTGGTCAGTCTCATGACGAACTCGAGCGGGTTGCATCGGATGAGCTCGATTATCGGATTCCCGACAAAAAAGGTCAACTATAAAACCAACCAAATCACTCAGGCATTATCTATCGGAGGGATAGTCCGCGGGTGGGATTCGCCGCGGGCGGCCTTCTGGGTTTCGGTCAGGATGCCGCGCAGGATGTTCATCTCCAGCTTGCTGATGCCGGACCGCCCATAGAGGCGTCGCAAGCGACTCATCAGGTGGCGCGGCTTGGCCGGATCGAGGAAGCCGATCTCTACCAGGGTCTGCTCCAGGTGCTCGTAGTAGAGTTCCAGCTCCTCCACCGTCACCGGCTGGGTGTTGAGCATGGCGGTGGCTTCGACCTTGTTCATCTTGGTCGGCTGGTTCTGCGCGGCGAGCCAGGCCATGCGCACTTCGTACACCAGCACCTGGACCGCCGCGGCGAGGTTGAGCGAGCCGAAGGCCGAGTCCGAGGGGATGTGCACATGGTAATGGCAGCGCTGCAGCTCTTCGTTGGTGAGGCCGGCGTATTCACGCCCGAACACCAGGGCCACTTCGCCGCCCTGCTCCACCTGGGCCAGGGAAGTGGTGGCGCATTCGCGTGGATCCAGCAGCGGCCAGGGGATACGACGATCCCGGGCGCTGGTGCCCAGCACCAGGCTGCAGCCGGTCAAGGCCTCTTCCAGGGTGTCGACGACGATGGCGGCATCGAGCACGTCGTTGGCCCCGGAGGCACGGGCATTGGCTTCGCCGCTGGGAAAATCCTCGGGATCGACCAGATAGAGGCGCGACAGCCCCATGTTCTTCATAGCCCGGGCGGCACCGCCGATATTGCCGGGATGGCTGGTGTTGACCAGAACGACGCGGATGTTATTCAGCACGTGGCTATCCTCGAGCGGACGCGGGAAATCGGCGCCGTATACTACGCCCACACGCGCCCGCTTGCCACGAATACCCCTTCCAGCGCCGCGAAGTCTGCTATCATTGCCGGCTTTCCTTATACAACCCAGGTGATTTATCCATGCAGCCCATGCTGAACATCGCACTGCGCGCGGCCCGCAGCGCCGGTGAATTGATTTTCCGTTCGATTGAGCGCCTGGACGTTATCGCCGTCGACGAAAAAGGCGCCAATGACTTCGTTTCCGAAGTCGATCGCGCTGCCGAGCAGACCATTCTCGCCATCCTGCGCAAGGCCTACCCCACCCACGGCTTCTACGGTGAGGAATCCGGCTACCTGGCAGGCGAAGGCGAAGGCGCCGACTACGTCTGGATCGTCGACCCGCTGGATGGCACCACCAACTTCATCCGTGGCGTCCCGCACTTCTCGGTGAGCATCGCCTGCAAGTACAAGGGCCGCCTGGAACACGCCGTGGTCCTCGATCCGGTACGCCAGGAAGAATTCACCGCCAGCCGTGGCCGCGGTGCCGCCCTGAACGGTCGTCGCATCCGCGTCACCAACCGCCGCAGCCTGGAAGGCGCCCTGCTGGGCACCGGCTTTCCCTTCCGTGCCAATGACGTCGACCACCTGGACAACTACCTGGGCATGTTCCGCAGCCTGATCGGCCAGACCGCGGGCATCCGCCGCGCCGGTTCCGCCGCGCTGGACCTGGCCTATGTCGCCGCCGGTCGTTTCGATGCGTTCTGGGAAATGGGCCTGTCGGAGTGGGACATGGCTGCGGGCGCCCTGCTGGTGCAGGAAGCCGGTGGCCTGATCGGTGACTTCAACGGTGGCCACGACTTCCTCGAGAAGGGTCACATCGTCGCCGGCAATCCCAAGTGCTTCCGCGGTCTGCTGACCCAGATTCAGCCGCACCTGCCGGCGTCGCTCAAACGCTGAGCAGGTACCGGGCATGAAAAAGCCCCTGTCGGCGATGCTGACAGGGGCTTTTTCATGACTGCCGCAGAGAGGCTCCACGGCAGGCTGGCCAGGGTTACTTGACCACTTTCAGACTCGGCCGCGCGGGAGCTGGCTTCGGCGCCTCGGGCTTGCTGCCGCCGTTGTCGGGACCCTGGTCATCCGGCGGGCTGGGCTCGCTGTCGAAGACCATGCCCTGGCCATTCTCCCGGGCGTAGATGGCTAGAATGGCACCGATCGGAACGTAAAGATTGTAGGCCACACCGCCGAAGCGGCCGTTGAAGCTCACGGCTTCGTTGTCCATGTGCAGGTCACGCACGGCACTGGGCGAAGCGTTCAGCACGATCTGGCCGTCGTTGGCATAGCCCGGCGGCACGCGCACCTCGGCGTAGTCGGCGTTGACCAGCAGGTGAGGCGTGCAGTCGTTGTCCACGATCCACTCATAGAGCGCGCGGACCAGGTAGGGGCGACTGGAATTCATGGGGTTCTCCTCTAGCGCATCTCACGCTCGGTGACCGAAAGACTGGATCGGAAACTGTCGCGCGCGAACATACGATCCATGTAGTCCTGCAGCGGCTTTGCCGCTCGGGGCAATTCGATGCCCAGGCGCGGCAGTCGCCACAGGATGGGGAGCAGGCAACAGTCCACCAGGGAAAAGTCGTCGCTCAGAAAAAAGGGTTTTTCCGCGAAGATCGGCGCCACGCCGGTCAGGCTTTCCCGCAGTTCCTTGCGCGCGACAGCGAGATCGGCGCCCGGCGCGGCCTGCAGGATGGCGTCCACCAGGGTGCACCAGTCGCGCCCGATGCGGTGCATCAGCAGCCGCGACTGACCGCGGGTGACCGGATAGGCCGGCAGCAGCGGCGGATGCGGATAGCGTTCTTCGAGGTACTCCATGAGCACCTCGGTACCGTAGAGCACCAGGTCGCGATCCATCAGCGTCGGCACGGTGCCATAGGGATTGTGCTCTGCCAGCTGCCGGGGACACTCGCCGCGGCGCACGGCGATGAATTCGCACTCGACGTTCTTTTCCGCCAGTATCAGACGGATCCGGTGGCTGTAGTGATCCTCGGGATCATGGAAACAGGTCAGGCGGGTTATGGCGCCCATGGGTCCCTCCCCCGTCAGGGGCGAAGCTGCAAAGGGGGGGATTATCTCGCACCTTGCCGCCTGCCACCTAGTCTCATCGCTCACTGTCGGGCAATCGCCGCCAGAATTCGCGCTTGAGCCAGAAGGCCAGGACGGCGAACAGCAGCAGATAACCCAGCACCCAGGGCGCGAGACGCCAGGCCAGGCTGCGCTCGGGCGCCGCCGAATAGCTCAGGTAGGCGACCAGGTCCTCGACGGTGCGGGCGAACTGCTCGGGCGTCTGGGCGCCGCTGCCCGGCTCGAGGCGCAGCACGCAGCGTCCTTGGCTGCAGTCGTGCAGCTGACGCCCGCGCAGGGCGGCCAGGACGTCCGGCATGCGAGTGCCGGGCGCCGTGAGGTTATCGACGCCGAGCGGACGTCCGGGCGCCACATAGAACTCCTGCAGGAAGGCACGCAACCAGGCATCGCCACGCACGGCGGCGATGAGGGTGAGATCCGGCGGCACGCTGCCAAAGGCGCGGCGGGCGTCCTCGGGCTTGAGCAGGCCTAGCATGGGCGCGCTGGCGGTACGCCCGGGCGCCCAGCTGGCGAGATCGAGGTGGAGATCGGCGGCGACGCGGTCGAAGCGCTGGTACTCCTGGCCGTGGCAGGCCAGGCAGTAGCGACCGAAGGTGATGGCACCCACCCGGGGATCGCCTTCGGCGCCGAGGGCCAGACCGCTGCAAAGCAGCAGCAGACCCAGCAGCAGGCCACGCATCATGACCTGAACTCCGGCGGCGTTCGCGGACGACCCAGGCGGCTGTACCAGGGCATGCCCAGCAGACTGGCGAAATAGAGCACGGCAGCCAGACGCGCCAGCAGCAGGCGCTCGTCGGTGAGGGCTGCCACGCCCAGCCCCCCCAGAGTGGCAAAGGCCAGACACGCCATATACAGCCCCAGCCGCGCCGGCCAGGCCTTGTGGCGTACCGAGCGGACCGCGCTGCGATCCAGCCAGGGCAGCACGAACAGCAGGGCGATGGCCAAGGCGGCCAGGCCAAGGCCGCCGGCTTTGCTCGGTACCGCCCGCAACAGCGCATAGAAGGCGGCTAGGTACCAGGGTGGGGCGATGTGCGCGGGCGTCACCAGCGGATCGGCGGGTTGCTGGTTGGCCGGCTCCAGCACCAGCCCGCCCAGGTCCGGCGCCAGGAGCACCACGCCCAGGAACACCAGCAGGAAGACCACCAGGCCGCAGAGGTCCTTGAGGGTCAGGTAGGGGTGGAAAGGCACCCCTGCCGCGCCGCGCAGGTCGCGATCATCGCCCTCGGGATTGTTCGATCCGGTCTGGCGCAGGGCGACGACGTGCAGCGTCACCAGCATGACAATCAGCAGCGGCAGCCCTACCACATGCAGGGCCTGGAAGCGGCGCAGGGTGGCATCGGACAGCACCACCCCGCCCCGCAGCAGATCGGCCAGGGTCGGGCCAACCACAGGTACCGCCTCGACCGCGCTGAGGGACACCTGGGCGCCCCAGTAGGAGAGCTGCCCCCAGGGCAGCAGATAGCCGAAGAAGGCCTGGGCCAGCAGCAGCACATAGAGCAGCACGCCAAAGGTCCAGACCAGTTCGCGCGGCGCGCGATAGGAGCCATAGAGCAGGCCCCGCAGCATGTGCAGATAGAGGCAAACGAACAGCGCCGAGGCACCCACCGCATGCAGATAGCGGATCAGCCAGCCGAAGGGCACCTCGCGCATGAACAGCTGGACCGAGGCGAAGGCGCCCTTCACTGTCGGCTCGTAGCCGAACAGCAGCCAGAGCCCCGTCAGCACCTGCAGCGCCAGGATGAAGACCAGCAGCGAACCGAACAGATAGAAGACGTTGAGGTTGCGGGGTACCCGGTATTCGCTGATATGGCGTCGCCAGAAGGCTCCGATCGGCAGCCGTCGCTCCAGCCACCCGGGCTCGTTGTCGTTCATGTCGCCCCCTCCCCATCGCTGCCGATCACCAGCAGGTTGTCGCCCCGGAAATGATAGGGCGGCACGGCGAGATTCAAGGGCGCGGGCTGGTCACGATAGACCCGGCCGGCGAGATCGAATTGGGAGCCATGGCAGGGGCACAGATAACCCCCCTCCCGGTCCGTCCCGGACGGCGCCAGGGAGGGAATGCAGCCGAGGTGGGTGCAGATGGCGGTGACAACGAAAATGTCCGGCCGCCGAGATCTCAGACGCGGATCGACATAGGGTGGCTGGCTGGATTCCCGGGAATCCGGGTCGGCCAGCCCTGCCTGGTCCGCCAGGAGTCGGGCCTGGTCCGCGGCGCTGCGACGCAGGACGCAGACCGGCTGGCCGCGCCACTGCAGCGTGAGCTGTTCACCTTCGCGCAACGCTTTGAGATCCACCTCGACCGGCGCCGCCGCCGCCTCCGCCGAACGACTGGGCCGCAGGGCGCAGACGAAGGGCACACTGCCCGCCACCAGTCCCAGGCCGCCCACGGCAGAGGTGGTGGCGATCAGCAGACGGCGGCGTTGGGCATCGGGCGAGTCATCGGTCACGTCAGGCTTCCCGGCTCCATGTCCAGCGTCACCCCGAAGCGCTCCCGCACCGAGACGCGAATGCGCTCCGCCAGGGCCAGGACGTCACGGCTGCTGGCGCCGCCGAAGTTGACCAGCACCAGCGCCTGGGCGGCATGCACCCCCACTGGGCCCTCGCGATGCCCCCGCCAGCCAGCCTGGTCGATCAGCCAGCCGGCGGCCAGCTTGACCGTGCCGTCGGCCTGGGGATAGGTCGGCAGGGACGGATAGCGTTGCTGCAGCGCGGCAGCTTCGGCGGCCGTCACCACGGGATTCTTGAAGAAGCTGCCGGCATTGCCCAGCACCGCGGGGTCGGGCAGCTTGCTCTGGCGGATGCTGCAGATGGCCGCACTCACGGTCTCAGGCGTCGGCTGCGTGACGCCAGCCTCGGCCAGGGCCTGGCGCACAGGACCATAGTCGAGCACCAGCCGCGGCTGGCGACTGAGATGGAAGCGCACCCGCAGGACGATCCAGCGGCCGGCCTCGGCCTTGAAGCGGCTTTCGCGATAGGCGAAGGCGCAGTCGTCCGCGGTCAGGTCGTGAAGTTCGCCACTGTGGCGATCGAGCGCCGTCACCCCGGCGCATCTGTCCTTGAGCTCGACGCCATAGGCGCCGATGTTCTGGATCGGTGAGGCACCGACGGTACCCGGGATCAGGCTGAGATTTTCCAGGCCGTACCAGCCGTTGGCCAGGGTGGCCATGACGAAGGGATGCCAGGGCTCACCGGCTTCGGCCTCCACCAGCAGGGCATCGCCCTCCTCCGCCAGCAGGCGAATACCGCGGGACGTCAGCCGCAGCACCAGACCCTCGACCCGTTCGGGCAGGACCAGATTGCTGCCACCGCCCAGCACCCGTAGCGGCGCGCCAAGCTGCTGCGCCAAGGTCAGGGCCTCGTGGACCTCGGCATCGCTCGCGGCTTCCAGATAGCGCTCGGCTTCCGCCACCAGGCCGAAGGTGTTGAGCCCCTGCAAGGGGACCTGCTGTTGCACCTCAGCGACCATGACGGGCAGCCACCTCGGCGACCAGGCCATCGCAGGCACTGTCCAGCAGGTCCAGGACGCGCTCGAAGCCGGCCGCGCCGCCGTAGTAGGGATCGGGCACCTCATCCACCGCCAGCCCCTGACGCGCCAGGAACAGCTCGGGTACCGCACCCTGGTCGGGGCGCAGCTGTTCCAACCAGGCGAGATTGTCCTGGTCCATGGCCAGGATCAGGTCGAAGCGCTGGAAATCGTCCGTGGTTACCTGGCGCGCGCGCAGGCCGCTGATGTCATAGCCGCGCCCCGCAGCGGCCTGGATGGCGCGGGAATCCGGGGCCTTGCCGACATGCCAGTCACCGGTACCGGCCGAGTCCAGCGTCACCGCCTCGGCCAGGCCCGCGGCGTCCAGCTTGGTCCTTAGGATGCCCTCAGCCGTGGGTGAGCGACAGATGTTGCCCATGCAAACGAACAGGATACGCAGGGTCATCTAGGCTCCCAGCAGGCGTCTTACGCGCTCGAGGTCTTCAGCGGTATCCACGCCCGCCTGGGGCGCTTCCAGGGCATCGGCGACATGGATGCGCACGCCGTGCCAGAGGGCACGCAGCTGCTCCAGGGCTTCGGTCTCCTCCAGGGCGCAGGGGCCCCAGCTGACGAAGTCGGCGAGAAAGCCGGCGCGATAGGCGTAGATGCCGATATGACGGCGATAGGGAAAACCCTGGGGCATCTGCGAACGATCACCGGCGAAGGCATTGCGGGCCCAGGGCAGCGGCGCCCGGCTGAAGGTCAGCGCCAGGCCGTTCACGTCGGTGGCCACCTTGACCACGTTGGGATTGAACAGGCTGTCGACCTCCTGGATCGGCTCGGCCAGGGTAGCCACGCCGGCCTCGGGATGGGCGGCGAGATTGGTGGCCACCTGATCGATCACCGCGGGCGGAATCAGCGGCTCATCGCCCTGGACATTGACCACCAGCGCATCGTCGGCCAGGCCGAGCAGCTCAGCCACCTCGGCCAGGCGATCGGTACCGGAGGCGTGGTCGGCCCGGGTCAGCAGCACCCGGGCACCAAAGCCTTCGCAGGCGCGCAGGATATCCTCGTGGTCGGTCGCCACCACCACCTGCTCGGCGCCACTGCGCCGGGCCTGTTCCCAGACGTGCTGGATCATCGGCTTGCCGGCGATGTCGAGCAGCGGCTTGTTGGGCAGCCGCGTGCTGGCAAGGCGCGCCGGGATGACGACGGTGAAGGCGGTGCTCATTTATCCAGGCGCTCGTCCGTGGTGATGACGCGTGCCTCGCTTTCCAGCATCACCGGGATGCCGTCGCGAATCGGGAAGGCCAGGCCCGCGGCCTTGCTGATGAGTTCGGTCTTGTCGTCGCTCAAGATCAGCGGGCTCTTGGTCAGGGGGCAGGCGAGGATGTCCAGCAGCTTGAGATCCATGGGCGATTGTTCCGTCAGTGAGAGTGTTCGGGCAGGAGTCGAGCGAGACGCCCATCCAGCCAGGCGACGAAAGCGGCCGAGGGCTGGGCGTCCACCGCCAGGTACCACCAGTCGGCGGCGGCGAAGGGCCGACACTTGACCGCGTCCTTCTCGGTCATCACCAGCGGCAGCTCGGGCGTGAAGGCCAGGTCCGCAGCGCTGTAGCTGGCGTGATCGGCGAAGGCATGGGGCAACGGCTGCCAGTGTAGTCCTTCGAGGGTAGCGAAGAAACGTCCGGGGTTGCCGATGCCGGCCAGGGCATGCAGGCGCTGCCCTGGCGGAAAGAAGTCCAGCGGCCGGGTCTCGCCGCTACGCAGATTGACCAGGGCGCTGGGCTGCAGGGTCAGGCCGAAGCCGGCGGCAGGATCGGTCGCGGCGCCGTTGTGGATCACGGCATCCACCTCGGCCAGGCGCTCCAGGGGTTCGCGCAAGGGGCCGGCCGGCAGGCAGCGCCCGTTGCCGAAGCCCCGCGCCGCATCGACCATGACCAGCTCCAGATCCCGGGCCAGACGATAGTGCTGCAGACCGTCGTCGCTGAGGATGACATCGAGCGCTTCCTCAGCGAGCAATCGCTCGACCGCGCGACCGCGGTCGGGATCCGTCACCAGCGGCACCCCGGTGCGCTGCACGATGAGCAGCGGCTCGTCGCCGGCGATGGCGGCGGTGTCGGTGATCCGTACCCGCCAGGGCAGGCTCGGCGGCGTGGCGCCATAGCCCCGGCTGACCACCCCGACCCTCAGACCGCGCGCGCGCAGATGGTCGATCAGCCAGAGGATCATGGGCGTCTTGCCGGTCCCGCCAACGGTGAGATTGCCGACCACGATGACCGGGACGGGCGCCCGATGGATGCTGCCCTGCCCCGCCAGGAAGCGCTGGCGCTTGCGCTGGGCTATCTGCCGATAGAGGGCTTCGAGCGGCGTCAGCAGACCCAAGGCCGGATGCCCTGCATACCAGGCACGAACCAGACGTTCGCCCAGGCTCACGGGCGTTTCGCCTGGGCCTCGAGGGTGGTGATGCGTAGCTGGCTGAAGCCCAGCTTGCCGGCGGCATCCATGGCCATGACCACCGCCTGGTGGGTGGCGCGGCCATCGGCGGTGATCACCAGCGGCAGGCTGTTGTCGCCGCCGGATTCCCGCTGCAGCGCGGTGGTCAGGCCGGTCAGATCGTTGCGTGCCAGGGTCTGGCCGTTGAGCGCCATCTGGCCTTCGGCGGTGATGCTGATTTCCAGGGTCTTGCCCTGGTTGGCGGCCGCCGCGGCGCTGTCGGCCTCGGGCAGTTCGATCTTCAGCTGGCTGGGCTTGTTGAAGGTCGCGGTCACCACGAAGAACAACAGCAGGACGAAGATGACGTCGATGAAGGAGGCCAGGTTGATATAGACCTCTTCGCGAGCGGCGCCTCCGGCGCGGCGACGGAATTTCACGCCGGGGCTCCTTCGCGCACGTCCACCTCGCGATCGCCATGGAGGATGTCCACCAGCTTGACCGCTTCCTGTTCCATGCCCACCACCAGCTCGTCGACGCGACGCAGCAGATAGCGATGGAAGAACACCGCGGGAATCGCCACCAGCAGACCGGTGGCGGTGGTGACCAGCGCCTTGGAGATACCGCCGGCGAGAATGGGCGCATTGGCCATGCCGTCGTTCATGAAGGCACTGAAGATGTCGATCATGCCGAATACCGTGCCCAGCAGCCCCATCAGCGGCGCCAACGCAGCGATGCTGCCGAGGGTATTGAGATAGCGCTCGAGGTCATGCACCACACGACTGCCGGCTTCCTCGATGGCTTCCTTCATGATGTCGCGACCATGGCGGGAATTGGTCAGGCCCGCAGCGAGGATGTCGCCCAGGGGCGATCCGGCGCGCAGTTCGCGCAGCCGTTCGGCGTTGAGCTGCTTGTCCTGGATCCAGCGCCAGACCTGGGCGAGCAGTGTGGGTGGTGCGACCCGGCTGCGCCTGAGGGTCCACAGCCGCTCGGCGATGATGGCCGTGGCCAGGATGGAACTGAGGATGATCGGCAGCATCATCCAGCCGCCAGCTTTGACCATTTCGAACACGAGACCGTTACCCCTGCCGCAAAATGCGGCCACTCTAGCACGAACGCCTTAGGGTGTCGGCGGGGGGATCCGCCACCAGTGACGCTCCAGGCGCTGACCGTGCGGCGCCTCCCAGCGCCCAAGCGTCCAGCTCAGGGCACCCAGCTCGGCCGTGTCATAGGGAATCACGCCACGTTCGCGATAGCGCTGCATCACCTGCGGATGCGGATGGCCATAGCGATTGTTCAGCCCGCGGGAGATCAGCACACCGCGCGGCTGGACGGCATCGATGAAGGCGGCGCTGGAACCGCTGCGACTGCCATGGTGCGGGGCGACGAGCCAATCCGCCGCCAAAGGCACGCCACTGGCCACCAGCTGGCCTTCGCGGCGGGCATCGATGTCGCCGGTCAACAGCAGGCGCTCGCCCCTGGCCTCGACGCTGAGTACACAGGAGGAGGCGTTGGAATCCGCATCAGGACGCCACCAGGTGGTGAAGGCGACCTCGTTCCATTGCCAATGGGCACCGTCTGCGCAGTCCTGGGCATGCAATTCCGGTTTCAGCCTACCTGCCTCACCGCTGAGCACTCGACCTGCTGGCAGGCCCCGGGCCACGGCCGGCGCACCGCCAGCGTGATCGGCATCGGCATGGCTGAGCAACATGATATTCAGGGCCCCGATGCCAGCAGCCGTCACGTTGGGCAGGACGACCCGAGCGCCGCTGTCATAGCTGCCCTGGCGCGGGCCGGCATCGTAGAGCAGCGCATGCTGCCGGGTACGTACCAGCACGGCCAGGCCCTGACCGACGTCCAGCAAGGTGATCCGCGCCAGCCCCTCCGCTGGTACGGGCGCCAGAGGAAACAGCCCGGGCAACATCAGCAGTGCGCCGAAGCCGCGCAGCGGCACACCCGCCGGCAGCAGGGCCAGCAACGCCCCGAGTCCCGCCAGCCACAGCGCCCAGGCCGGCGCGAGTACAGGCTGCCAGGCCGCGGCAAGGTGCGCCAATCCGCTCAATAGCCAGAGCAGTCCCTGCAGCAAGCCACCGGCCAGCAGGAGCGCGGGATCGCCCAGCGGCGACCACAGCAGGGATAGCAGCGTCCCCACCAGCGCCAGCGGCACGACCGCCATGTCCATCAGCGGCACGGCGACGGCGTTGGCCAGGGGACCGCTCAGGCTCAGTGGCAGGCCCAGTGCCAGCAGCAGCGGCGCCAGGCCCAGGGCCATGCACCATTGGGCCCGCCCCAGGGTGACCCACCAGGGCAGCTGTCCCAGACGGCCCGCGAAGCTCCACAGCAGCAACAGCACGGCGCCAAAGGACAACCAGAAGCCAGGCAGCAGGCTGACCAGGGGATTGGCCGCCAGGACCAGCACCAGGGCCAGCAGTACGGCATCAGCCAGCCGGACCTGCTGGCGCCCCAGCTGCCAAAGCAAGCCCAGGGTAACCATGACGCAGGCGCGCTGCACCGGCACCTCGAAACCGGCCAGCAGTCCGTAACCCAGCGCGGTGGCCACGGTCAGCACGGCGGCGGATAGCCGCCAGGGGAGTCGACTCGGCCAGTAGCCACGGCGCGCCAGGATGACCACCCCGGCATAGACGCCCAGGGCGATCAGGCCGATGTGCTGCCCGGAAATCACCATGAGGTGCACCGTGCCGGTGTCCTGGAACAGCTGCCATTGGCGGTCGCTGATCCCCGAGCCGTCGCCCACCACCAACGCGGCGAGCAATCCGCCCTGCCCGGCCGGATCCCGGGTCTGCAGGTATTGGCGGATACCATCGCGCCAGGTTGCCAGGCCACTGGCGGACTGCAGCCGCTGGCCATCCTTCACGCTACCGGTAGCCCCTATGCCCTGGGCCAGCAGCCAGGCCTCGCGGTCCTGGCCCAGGGCGTTGACCAGACCTGCCGGTCCGCGCAACTCCGCCGCCAGGCGCCAGCGCTCGCCGGTCAGGGGGCGAGGACCGCCGTGCCAGTTCAGGCGGATGTGCGCGGGCAGTTTGACGTCGCGCCGACTGGTCGCGCCACTGAGCACGAAGCCCACCGAGTCGGCATCCACCGCGGGCAGCCCGCTCACCTGGCCCTCGATCCACAATACCCGCTGCTCCAGCGCCGGATCCAGGCGATCCACCAGGGCCCCGTGCGCAGCGAGCAGCGCCCAGGCCAGGCCGAGCCCGCAGGCGCCGAGCACGAAGAAACGGGTGCCCAGCAGCACGATGGCGACCGAGGCGAGAGCCGCCAGCAGGGGCAGTGACGGTAGCGCGGCAAAGGCGCGCAGGAGCAGCACACCCAAGGCGAAGGCAAGCAGAGCGGCACGCATCAGGACTCCATCCGTGGAGAACCAGCAGGGCTTCAGATGCGCGGATTAGAGCAGTTGGAACGCAGAAGTGCCAGGGCCAGGGGCGTAAGGTCCGCCTGGCCCGGCAGGGGATCAGTCGTAGCGCAGGGCTTCGGCCGGCGAGGTGCGCGAGGCGCGCCAGGCGGGATAGAGGGTCGCCAGGAAACTCATGCTCAGGGCCGCCACGGCGATGAGTACCACGTCTTCCACTTCCAGCCGCGAGGGCAGGTTGCTGATGAAGTACATGTCGCCGCCGAACAGCTTGTGGCCGACCAGACGCTCTAGGGCGGCGATCCAGTGGCTGACGTTGAGCGCCGCGATGACGCCCAGCACGCCGCCGATCAGGGTACCGACCAGACCGATCACCGTGCCCTGGACCATGAACACCGCCATGATCTGCCCGGGCGTGGCGCCCAGGGTACGCAGGATGGCGATGTCGGCCTTCTTGTCGGCCACCACCATGATCAGGGTGGCGATGATGTTGAAGGCGGCCACCGCCACGATCAGCAGGAGCAGCAGGCCGATCATGGTCTTTTCCATCTGCATGGCCTGGAACAGGCTGCCCTGGGAGATCGTCCAGTCGCGTGCCTGGTAGCCCTCGCCCAGGGCCTTGGCCACGTCACGGGAGATACGGGGCGCCTGGAAGAGATCGTCCAGCGCCAGGCGGATGCTCTCCACCTGGCCCGGCTGCCAGCCTTTGAGCGGTGCGGCGTCGACCACGTTGATCAGCGCCAGGGAGGCGTCCAGCTCGGCGCCGACCTTGAAGGTGCCGACCACGGTGAAGCGGCGCAGGCGCGGGGTGATGCTGCCGGTGGCGCCAACCTCGGGGATGATCACCGTGACCTG
The DNA here is from genome assembly GCF_965111925.1 of Pseudomonas sp. Marseille-Q7302. Taxonomy (NCBI): domain Bacteria; kingdom Pseudomonadati; phylum Pseudomonadota; class Gammaproteobacteria; order Pseudomonadales; family Pseudomonadaceae; genus Pseudomonas; species Pseudomonas sp. Marseille-Q7302. The sequence goes on from NZ_CBCOPK010000001.1 coordinate 3,655,416, forward strand.
GCTGCCCACTTCCAGCTGGAAGCGCCGGGCGGCGATCTCGCCCAGGACGATGCCGAATTCGCCCGGCTTGAGGGCGTCGAGGCTGCCCTGGGTCATGCGCTCGCCAACGATGGAAACGCGTTTCTCCTGGGCGGGATCGATACCGTCCACCAGCAGCGGTTGCATGCGACCGCGCACCGACAGCATGCCTTGCAACTGGGTGTAGGGCACCGCAGCCAGCACATGGGGTTGCTGCTCGGCCTTGGCCGCCAGCGGGCGCCAGTCGTCCAGCGGCTGGGCACCGCTGATGAAGGCATGGGGCACCATGCCGAGAATGCGGCCACGCATTTCCTCCTGGAAGCCGTTCATCACCGACAGCACCAGGATCATGGCCAGCACGCCCAGGGCCAGGCCGAACATGGAGACCAGCGAGAAGAAGGAGATGAACGACTTGCGCCGCTTGGCGCGGGTGTATCTCAGGCCGATGAACAGGGAGAGCGGTCTGAACATAACGACCTCAGACCTGCCGGGCCGGCGTGGCGTCGACCAGATGGCCTTCGTCCAGGCGCAGCATCCGGTCCATCTGGCCGGCCAGCACCTGGTCGTGGGTCACCACCAGGAAGGCCGTGCGCAGCGAGGTGGACAGTTCCAGCATCAGGTCCTGGATACCGTGGGCGGTGTGCTGGTCGAGGTTGCCGGTGGGCTCGTCGAGCAAGACCAGCTTGGGCTGGTTGACCAGGGCCCGGGCGATGGCCACGCGCTGGCGCTCGCCGCCGGACAACTCGGCCGGCTTGTGCCCCAGGCGATGGCCGAGGCCGACCCGTTCCAGCAACTTGGCCGCGCGCTCACGGGCTTCGCCAATGGAGGCCTTGCCGATCAGCAAGGGCATGCAGACGTTTTCCAGGGCACTGAATTCGGGCAGCAGGTGGTGGAACTGGTAGACGAAGCCCATGGCGCGATTGCGTAGCAGACCGCGGGCCTTCTCGTTGAGCGCCGACAGCTCTTCGCCGTCGAGCCAGACGCTGCCACTGCTGGGGGTATCGAGGCCACCGAGCAGGTTCAGCAGGGTGGTCTTGCCCGATCCCGAGCTGCCGACGATGGAGACGCGCTCGCCCGGTTGCAGGGTCAGCTGGACGTTGCTCAGCACCTCGACGGTCTGGGGGCCTTCCTCGTAGCGCTTGCCCAGGTCCTGGCAACGCAAAACGGCTCGATCATTCATAACGCAGGGCCTCGGCGGGTTGGGTACGGGCGGCGCTCCAGGAGGGATAGAGCGTGGCCAGGAAGCTCAGGGCAAAGGACGCGCCGCAGATCAGCAGGACGTCGTGCAGCTGGAGCTGGGCCGGCAGGTAGTCGATGAAATACACCTCGGCGTTGAGGAACTGATGCCCGGTGACCTGCTGCACCCAGGCCAGCGCCGCACTGACGTTGAGCGCGGCCAGCACCCCCAGCAGGCAACCAATGGCGGTGCCGATGATGCCGATGAAGGTTCCCTGGACCATGAACACCGCCATGATCTGCCGGGGCGTGGCGCCCAGGGTACGCAGGATGGCGATGTCGGATTTCTTGTCGGTCACCACCATCACCAGGGTGGAAACGATGTTGAAGGCGGCCACGGCCACGATCAGCAGGAGCAACAGGCCGATCATGGTCTTTTCCATGCCGATGGCCTGGTAGAGGTTGCCATGGGTGCGGGTCCAGTCGCGGGCGTACCAATCGTTGCCGGGCAACTGGCGGGCGATGTTCCAGGACACGTCCGGCGCCTGGAACAGGTCATGCAGCTTGAGCCGCACACCCTGAACCGCATTCGCCGGCCAGCGTTGCAGCCGTGCGGCATCCTCGATGTCGATCAGGCCCACCGAGCCATCCAGCTCGCCAGCGCCGACGCTGAAGATGCCCACCACGGTGAATCTTTTCATGCGCGGAAACATGCCGGCGGGGGTCACGGCCACTTCCGGAGCGATATAGGTGAGCTTGTCGCCAACCTTGACGCCCAGTTTCTCGGCGGCCAGGGAGCCGATGATGATGCCGAACTCGCCCGGCTTGAGGTCGTCGAGCCTACCCTCGCGCATGAAGCTGGCGATGATCGAGACCTTGGACTCCTCGGCCGGATCTATGGCGTTGAGCAAAACGGTCTGCACCGCCTTGTCGTGGGCCAGCATGCCCTGCAACTGGGTGAAGGGCGCCACCGCCGCCACCTGACTGTTTTGCAGTGCCAGCTCGCGCACGCTGCGCCAGTCGGTAACCGGCTGATAGGACTCCACCGTCGCATGGGGAATCATGCCGAGGACGCGATCGCGCATCTCGCGGTCGAAGCCGTTCATGACCGACAGCACCACGATCATGACGACGACGCCGAGGGCCAGGCCGATCATGGAGGTGAGCGAGATGAAGGAGACGAAATGATTGCGGCGCTTGGCGCGGACATAACGCAGGCCAAGGTAGATCGGCAGGGGTCTGAACATAGGCTCGCTTGCACGGCGGAAAGACGTAGGCGCCCTGCGGGTTGGACGGCGACACCGTGCCGGCTCGCCGGCTACACTCGGGGCCATCACCCACGGAGCGGCCCAACATGACCACCCCAGACGCGCGTGAACGGCGGGAATACTATCGCATCACCGATTCTCGGCGCTACGCTGGAACCCGCTCTAATCCTGGGCTTTGGGATACAGGTCTAACCGCCCGGTGTCCCACCACGGGGTACCTACTCTAACTCAAGAGTCCTTGGAATTTCATGAAAAAATCCGAGACCCCATCTTAAGGTGGCCGCTTCGCGCCCTTCCCCCCTGGCCCCCTCCTGCTCGCGCACATGCGGGCACTCCCGCCCACCTACCCGAGCACGGTCCTGTAGGTCTCCCATGGGGCCTCCCAAGGGGGTAATCCTCTAGCCTGCCCTTGGGCATGCGTTGCAATAGGGCTTGGTCTACCGCAGCGTTGCAGCGATGCTTAAAAACCGTTGCATTAGGGTTGACTTAGGATTTCCGCAACACTACCTTGGGAATCTCTTAGACCCTAACGCAACACTGCAACGGACTCAGACCATGCGCATCGGATACGCCCGGACCTCTACCCTCGAACAAATCGCCGGCTATGAAGCCCAGGAACGGGAGCTCACTGCGGCGGGTGTCGAAAGGATCTACAAGGAGCAGGTATCGTCGGTAGGTGATCGGCCTGAGCTGGAGAGGATGCTTCGGGATCTCCGCAGGGGTGACGTGCTGGTAGTGACCAAGCTCGACCGCCTGGCTCGCAGCGTTCACCACCTCGGAGAGATCCTCAAGGCCCTCGACGACCTCGGAGCAGGCCTTCAGATCCTCGGGATGGGTATCGACTCGACTACCGCAGGAGGCCGCTTGATGCTCAACGTCCTTGGCTCAGTGGCTCAGTTTGAGCGGGAGATGATGCTTGAGAGGCAGCGTGAGGGGATCGCCAAGGCGAAGGCCGATGGAAAGTACCGTGGACGGAAGCCCAAAGCGGAGCCCCTACTGGAGCGGATCCTGGCGATGAAGGCTGAAGGCATGGGCGATACGGCTATCGGCAAGGCTCTGGGCATGGACCGCACTACGGTCTTCCGAGTGAGGAAGCAGGCTGAAGCTAGCGAGGTGTCCAAAGTCGAGGCATAGATAGCCTGGATCTATTGACCTATCTATCCTGATAGCCATATACCCGCCTGTGCTCTTATCTGTTTCGCACCCTTCGGGCTCCCCTGTGGGCCCTCCTCTCGAACCCCTCCAGAACCTCCTCCAGGCTCTCTCTTGCTGTGCTTGAGGTTCTGCCTGGGCATCCTATGAGGTATCTTCTGGGGCCCTTTAGGAGCCCGCAAGGAAGCGCTCAGCATGGCCACACAAAGCAATGCGGTTGAGGCCGTATCTCCTGCGGGTGAACTCATCAATCCTGTCCTCATTGACCCCGATACTAGGTTCGACGAAGACGGCATTTACAAGACCAAGCTTAAGGCCAATGGCCCCCAGGCTGAAGCCTTCCGTGAGCTCATCAAGAAGGTCCAGCAGGAAGAGCTGGAGCGTCAGATCCAGGACGCCGAAGCCAAGAAGAAGGGCTCTGGTAAGCGTCTGAAGCTCGCTGACCTGCCAGTCGAAGAAGACGAAGATGGCAACCTGATCTTTAACTTCAGATCGAAGGCCAAGGTCAAGGACAAGAAGACCGGGCAGATGGTTGACCGCAAAGTTGCCCTGTTCGATGCCAAGGGCAAGCGCCTGGCGCACGACGTCAAGCTGGGCACCGACACCGTGGCCCGTGTCTCCTGCTTCGTTGCCCCTTTCTACACCGCCCTCCTAGGTGCTGGTGTCACACTACGTCTCCGAGCCGTGAAAGTGTTAGACCTGAAGGCTCCTCCTATAGAACGTTCACAGGAGGAGTTCGGCTTCACGTAGCTACGAAGCGCTATGATCTTGACTCAAGAAGACCGGCCGCGCGGGCCTTTCCTAGCAAATAGTTCACGAAAGCAGAACATGAGACAAGCATATACTTCGCTTCCTCAAAACCCACATCGCCATCCCTCAGAATTGCGTGCCGAATACCGTCCTCATCACTAGTGTACCCATAAAGAGAACTAAACCCTGCTTGTAGGGACTTGTGTATAGGAGCTTTTTTAGTTAGTTCTTTGAGAGCATTAGATAGACCTGAAGAATCCTCCCTGCCCAACAATCGGGCCACCGACTCCACAGCACTTATAGACTCCTTGATAGAGTTGCGATAGTCGGGAGAGGGCCTTCTAGAAAGGAAGCCCACAGCTGCATCTAAATGCTTGTAGGCGCCCTGCATGTCACTCGATGCCGAAGTTGAAAGCGCTTCAGCCACCTCCGTCATTTCCGTCTCAGTGGTTATCGGGGCAAGTCGGTCATCTATGAATCGATACCCTGAGAACTCTAGCTCTAGCACGTGATTCACAAGGGCCTGAAATTCGTGCTCCTTTAAAATTACCAGGCTTACTAAACCTTCAAGATTAGCGCCGATGAATTCAATATAATCATATGCCGAGGCCCAATCCAAATGCATGAAAGTGCTTTTGATTGAGCGCATTTCATACGGATTACTGGTACCTACTTCGTCCAATGGCTTCTTGAAAAAATGAAAAGCAGATGCCCGACTCAACTTGATCCAGTTATCAGCATAGGAGTGGTCGACCGCCTGATGAATTACATTCCATAGAGAATTTCTAAGCTCATCAGACATGCCGTCTAACTGAAGGAGCTTTGAAGGCGCCCTAATACCTAAACGCTCTGAGAAACGCTTACTCAACCTTAAGCACTCCTAACACTTTCTTGAAGGCGGCCGTAAGAAAAGCTACACCTATACCGAATACAACTACAGCAAACCACGTTAATAGCCCTTGGAGAATCCCCTGGGCCCACGTCTCGGACGTGTAGATAACGAACGCAAGAATCCCAGCGAAGGCGAGTCCGCCACTCAGCCGGGACACGATGTAGCCCATCCAGATAACGAAAGCCGTCAGCATTTGAACCCTCCTTGGATAGCCCGAGGGGTCTCCCCCTGCTCGTCTGTACCTCTACCCGTTGCCTAGTCACATGGCAGCGCACCCAGAGCCTAGCAGTTGCCTCCTGCACTGATTGACCGCTCACACCTCAAGGCGCTACCGCCCGTCATGGATATTCATTCGAAGCTTCATCACCGCTTGTCATGGATATTCATTTGAATCTACATTTGGATCTCCGCAAGGCACTGACCTTAGCGACAGAGACACAGGAACCTTTAGGACCATGCGGCAGGAAAGCCTAGGGAGGCCCTTCAGGAGGGCCAACACGATCACCGCACAAGCGCCCATCAACTGAAAGAAGGAGTTAGCAAATGTTCAGCATGACAGTAATGGCTCAAGACGAAGGCCACGTTAGCGTCAATGAGCGCACTTACTTCAAGTTCCTTGCCGACCTGGGTGCCCTGTTGGGCCGTCACATCAGCCTTGGAAGTCAGGAGGAGAGCGAAGCGTTCCACCTGTACTCCGATGGTGCTACCGCATCTGAAGTAGCAGAAGAGCTTCGCGCCCAGGGTGCTCTCACAGGCGAACTCCAGGGTGAGCCGTCCGTGACCCCCTCCGAGGTCATGCAGCAAGAGTTCGTGGTCACCGTAGCGACCACCAAGGCCCCTCAAGGCTCCCTCCAGATCCCCGTGCTGGCAACCAACCGGGATGACGCACAAGACAAGGCCATCGACTGGATGGAGTTCATGGGGATTCCTCATGGCGAGGTTCTCAAGGTGGTTCTTAAGGGGGAAGCAGCATGAACAAGCAAGCACTGAGAGAGGCAGTTGGGCAGCCAGTAAAGGCCCACAACCCAACAAAGGCGGGCTACAGGGCTGGCAGGGCTGGCCGCCGTGAAGACAGCAACCCTCATCGCTTTGGCACTGACCTCTACAAACAGTGGAACGATGGCTGGCTAGAAGGCTTCACCGTGGGCGAGGCCTCCCGATGACCCACCTGACTCCCAAGGTCCCCACAAGAGCCCAGGCGTGGGCAATGGCCTGGTTCATGGCGAAGGAAGGAAAGAGAGTCCGGCTGGATCGAGAGGCCGGAGCCTGGAGAGTTAGGGTCTCCAAGCAAACGCAGCACTGAGCATCACCTCAAGGGCCTCCTTTAAGGGCCCTTCGGGAGGTCCTCAGAACGACCGCAAGTGATTCCAAAAATCGGCATCAAAATCGCAATTTCAATGACAAGTCTCGGAGCAAGGCTCCACAATGCGCCCGCTAGTTATCACCGCTCAAGCGAGGCCCACTGTGGAATTCAAGATCGTGAAATGGGGACACGGCGCGGCTATCCGCCTGCCCTCTAAAGTCCTTGGCGGACTACAAGCGAGCATTGGCGACACCCTACAGGGAGACATCCAGGAGGGCGCCTTGCGCCTGCGGAAGGTCGCCTCTGGCAGTTCCACTGATGTAGTGAGCCTGATCCAGGGCCTAGGCCTTGATCCAGCCAAACCGGAAGACCTAGCGAAGATCGCAGGGATATTGAAGAAGGCACTGGGCGATGACGATTCACCCCATGACAGCAGCACAGGAGGCAAGCCCTAACGCGGGAGCCTTCGAACTCATCTCCGCAAGCGTGAGCCCCGTGGTCTCCTCTAGGGCCACCCAAGGCATCACCGAACGTGCCCTTCTGAATCACCTTGATCTTCGCTATGGATGCCAGGCCGAGCCCCTTCGGGACCACCTGAAGGCGCATCCCCTAGTAGAGATCGAGGTCTCCCGCGACACCTCCAAAGGATCTCTCTGGGTCCGCTGGAATCCCTCTAGGAGGGTCCAGCCGTGAGCCCCAGGCGTTCCACTCATCGCAGCGTCAAAGTCATTGCATCCACTACCGGTGCGGAGGTCTCTGTTAGACCTCTGGCCGTGATCCTTTTCGACATCGAACCAGGTGAGACCCACAAAGGCGTTCTCCATTGGGAGCCCTTTGGCGAGCGTTTGTGCCTGTCTGACTTCAGGTCTGGGCAGCCTCTCCTGCAAGAGCTCCCAAGCCGGGGCAAGCTGAAAGCTCTGATGGAATCCTTCGGGGTCACTCGCGAGACGCCTAGCGGGTCTGTCTGGCTGGATGTCGCGAAGGAGCTTCTGAGCTTCCACCTGAGAACCCAGGCGGGGGCCTTCAGAGAGTCCTTCCGCTCCTGGCAGAGTCAACCCGCTCTTAACGGCCCGCCAGGTAGCTAGCCGAATCCCCCCACCTTAGCACTCACCACCTCCCTCCCCTGCGGGAGCTCCTTTGGAGCCTTCCACGGGTAAGGGGAGCCTTTGCCCTACGATCCTCAAACGGAGCAATCATGAACACCAGCGAAGTCCTGATTCAGCAGTTCGGACCGGAGCTAGCCGCAAGACAAATCGAGTTGGAGCGCGAGGGGTCTACCCTGGGCTCCGCGAACTTCCTCAAAGAGCTTGAGAGAGCCATGGAGGAAGGGGACGTGAATGGTGTTCAGGCTTACTCGTGGATCTTCCGCGAAGGAGTCCCTTTGGTTGCCAAGGCCATTAACGATTGGAAGGCGGAAGCCTCCTCTCCCAAGGGAGGCCGCAAGGCTACCCTGCTCAAGTTCATCGAGAACATGGAGTCTAAGGTCGTGGCCTATATCGCCCTTCGGGCTGCCCTGACTGCCTTCCTTGGGAAGCCCCTGACGAACACCGCAGTGGCCCGGAAGATCGGTGTGGACCTGGACACTCAGATGAGGTCTGACCGCCTTGAATCCGAGTACGGCAGGGTCTATGAAGGTGCCATCCGCGATGGTCTCAAGCAGCGCCATGGGGACCACGTTAAGCGCGCCTACTTGATGGCCTGGGAAAGGAGGCTTGAGGTAGAGGAAGACGGTCGCATTGAAGCCGAGATGATTAAGGTAGGGATGCACCTGCTGTCCATCACTCTCCAGGCCACGGGTCTCGGTCACCTGCAACGGGTGGCGTCTGGTAGCGGCAACGTGAAGGACACCCACATGGTCCTCACCATGTCCCCCGAGTTCGCCGCCAAGGCAGACTCCATCAACCTGAAGCTAGCCGAGATCGCTACGGTCCACCTGCCCACGGTGGTCCCGCCGAACCCCTGGACCCACTGGATGGGCGGCGGCTACTACACCGAGCATACCCGCCCGATCCTCTTTGTCAGGGCCCCGCTGGCTGTCGTGAAGAGCGTCTATAACGAGCTCGACCTGACCTCGGTCTATGAAGCCGTGAACCACATCCAGAACACCGCCTGGGCGATCAACGCCAGGGTTCTCGATGCGGCCCAAGAGGTCCTCTCGTGGAAGCGGACGATCATCAAGGACTTCCCGTGCATCCTCGGGGAAGATCCGCCTGAGAAGCCCCATGACATCGACACAAACGAAGACGCCCGCCTGAAGTACAGGAAGGCAGCGTTCGAGCATTATCAGAAGATGGACTCGCTGGGTTCCAGGAGGCGCCGTGTGGACTCCATCCTGTCGCAGGGTCAGAAGTTCCGGGACGATCAGGCGATCTACTTCCCGCACAACGTGGACTTCAGGGGCCGCATCTACGCGACCACCCTACTGAATCCCCAAGGCGATGACCTGATGAAGGGAATTCTCCAGTTCTCCTCAGGCGTCCCGCTTGGCCTTGAAGGAGGAAAATGGCTGGCAATTCACGGTGCCAACTGCGCTGGTGTCGATAAGGTCAGCTTCGATGAGCGCTTGGCCTGGGTCGAAGAACATCGGGACATCATTATCGACTGTGCCCGCAATCCGCTGGATCAACTCTTCTGGACTACCGTGGAGTGCCCGTTTGGGTTCCTGGCGTTCTGCTTCGAATACGAAGGATTCCTCAGAGACGGCGCGGAGTTCATCAGCCATATCCCAGTCGCCTTCGACGGCTCGTGCTCGGGCCTCCAGCACTTCAGCGCAATGCTTAAGGACGAGATCGGAGGTGGCGCCGTCAACCTCATCCCTGCCGAGCGACCCGCTGACATCTATCGCATGGTCGCGGAGAAGGTGATTAATCAGCTTGAGGCTGACGTTGCTCATGGGGGCTCCGATGAATTCGTGGATAAGGTCTATGACGAAGGGACCGACCGGGAGGATACCAGAACGGTGCTCCAGCTCGGAGCGAAGACCATGGCCGAACGGTGGCTAGCATTCGGCGTAACTCGCAGCGTAACCAAACGCCCTGTCATGACTCTTGCCTATGGCTCCCGCGAGTACGGCTTCAGCGAGCAGATTATGTCGGACGTGATCCGCCCCGCTACTGAGGCGGGCAAAGGCCACTTCTGGCCAACTCCAGGTGAGCGCTCTCAAATGGCCCGATACCTTGCGAAGCACATTTGGGACGCCGTGGGAGCAACCGTTGTCAAGGCGGTGGAGGCAATGAACTGGCTTCAACACGCAGCGGCTCTCCTCGGGTCTCAGGGTCTCCCGGTACGCTGGACCACTCCCGCAGGCTTTACGGTTTGGCAGGAGTACAGGAAGAGGACTAGCCAGCGTGTAGACACCGTATTTGGCGCGTCCCTCATTCGGGGCTTCGATGGCGAGACCGAGAATAAGGAGACCTCCGAGAGCGCAGCCAACAAGGGGGCGGCAGACGGGCAGGTTCGAGTTCAGGTGAGCATTCGCAAGGAATCTCCAGAGATCGACAAGATTGCCCAGAAGAACGGCATTAGCCCCAACTTCGTCCACTCGATGGACGCGAGTCACATGATGCAAACCGTGACCGCTGCTCACATGGAAGGCATCACTTCTTTCGCAATGATCCACGATTCCTTTGGGACCCATGCCGGCAAGGCTGCGACCCTCTTCCGGGTCATCCGCGAGCAGTTTGCTCGGACCTATGTGGAGCAGGATGTCTTAGCGGCGTTCGCTTCTCAGGTTGGCGCCCAGCTCAGCGACGCAAATCTGAAGCGTCTCCCCGCGCCGCCCCTCCAGGGCTCCCTCGGCGTGGGTCTGGTGGAATCCTCGAAGTACGCTTTCGCGTGAGATCTGCTGGAGGCCCTGGGGATTTCCCTGGGGTCTCAACGTTATACGAAGCGGCACCCTCTGCATTATTTCTTGTACAAACCTCACCCCCTGTCGCTACAAGTAGCACGTTAGACACCTCCGGAAGTCGGCTGTAGTAGCTTCAGAAATAGTCCCATCCAGTTGAAGGCCGTCCCGTGAACAAGCCAAAGGTACTTATTGCCGAGGATGAGCCGTTACTCACGGACATGCTCTGTACCGTATTCGAAGAGCAAGGCTTCGAAACCGTTACGTTCGGAACTGCGGACGAAGCGGTGAGTTTCCTCAAGTTAACGCGAACCCATTTGGATCTACTCTTCACGGATGTGAGGATGCCTGGCGCTTTGAGCGGGCTTGACCTAGCAGCAGTTGCGCAGGCGCTTCAACCTGGCCTGCCTGTGGTGGTCTCCTCTGGGTATTACGAACCGATGACCTCCAAGCTCGATCAAACGACGCTGTTACCAAAGCCCTGGAAGCTTGAGGCGCTTGAGAGCGTTTGCCGCAAGGCTTGCCGTAAGGTCTCGTAAGCGGGTGGTTTCTCCTCACCTTAGAACTAACAGAGTATTCATAAGGAGAACCACACCCGCCCTCGGCTTCCCCCTCGTCCGCTCAATCCCCCGCTCCACCGGCTGCCCCTACAGCCACCTCCCCGCTATTTCCTTCCAGCTCGCTTAGTCCTGCCGCTTGAGACCGCCAGAGTGCCCCGTGTGTGGGGCGCTGGAGCTCTGTGCGGAAGGGACCCAGGCGGCAGCACTAAACGGAACCACACACCATGAATTACTACAGATCCGCTCCAGGCTCCGGCCCCGAGCATTCCCTTCGCTTCGACTACAATGGACACCCGGTCCACTTCCACCCGTTCGGTTACATCGACCTCAAAAGCGTCACGGCTGCCCTAGGGATTCCCAAGGAGAAACTCGTGGAGGCCCTGCTTGCCTTCAACCGTATGGCCCTTGGGGATACCACCTGGCGTGATCGGATAGCGAAGGGTCTGACAGCTCCTCTCCCGTCCGAGAGCTTCGCCTGGATACCCTTGATGAAGTTCGACCACATTGGCTCTTACCTTCTGCCCAGTGAGGGTGCCGACCGGCAGTCCTTCGCAAACTGGTACGCCAATGCCGTCAGTAAGCTTGCGATGCCTGCGGGGGTCTCCCAATGACCGAACTCAATACCGCCTACCAGGTGTGGCGTCAGTTCGCCCCTGGCGAGAAGTTCAGCAGTGTTCGGCCCTCAGCCCAACTTCGGGTCGCAGCTCCCGACATTCCTCTTAGCTCACCTCTCACCGACGCTTTCGCGGGCATCCGACAGGCCGCCGCGCGCGCGGCAGAAGCTAAAGCTCGGGCTAACGGCGTTGAGCTCCAGACGTCTCAGCAGAAGGCCGAGAACTGGATGAAGTCGATTTCCCCTGAGGAGTTCCGCAAGGCAGCTCAGGAGGGCAACCTCCCGTTCCAGGACGATCCAATCGCCATGGCCCGCCTGAGGTACCTCCACGGTACGAACGCTGGCATAGCAGTACAGACCCAGATCGCCTCGAACATCCAGAGCGGCCACTACAAGGACGAGCTGGACGCTGAGGGTAACGTCCTGACCAGCGCTTCCTCCAAGGCCGTTGAGGACTACTACGCGCAGATGAAGTCCATGAGGACGGACATCGCGAAGACCGTGGGGTTTGCTGAGGATGACACCGCACTTACCAACGGGATGTTCCGGGATGCTGAGCGGCAGATCTCCACGATCACCGGCCTCCAGACCCAGGAGACTGACCGCAGGAACCGGGCCCAGGCCAAGATCCTCCACTCCTCGGGGCGCAATGCCCTCCTCTCCCAGGCCGTCAACCAGAGCCCAGACTTTGCCGCTGGTGTCGCTGAGGACTCTTGGAAGCAGGGTTACGAGACGGGTGTCTACAAGGACCTCCCGGATCTCCTGAGGGACGTGGGCTCGACCCTCGACCAAGTGGCAGGTAAGCCTAATGGCTTGCAGACCATCGATCGTCTCCTGACCGCGAAAGTCCCTGGGACCTCCCAGACAGTCCGCGACTTCTACGATGGGGACGAGCTGGAGAACTTCCGGCAGAAGGCCCTCAACCACCAGATCAAGACTGACGCCGAAGCGAACCTCAACTGGAACGTCCAGGTGCAGAACCTCCAGGATGACCCCAACGGTCTCACGGGGCTCTTCCAGCTCCACCAGGAGGAGGTCCAGCGGTCCGGTGGCAGCGAGACAGCTCGGTCCCGGCAGCTCACCCAGGAGATCTCCCAGAAGAAGCACACGCTGGCCGTCCAGGCAGCGAAGCTCCAGACGGAGAACGCCAAGGCTCAGCTCCAGGGGGCCCGTGTGGCTGTCCTGACGCAGGAAGCCGGGCGGTACCTCGCAGGCAATCTCGATGCCCAGTCCTATGAGGTGATGCCGAAGGACCCCGAGCTGGGTGCCTACACCAAGGAAGATGCCCTCCTCATGGAGCGGGGTCTCTTGGAGCGCTACCAGGCTCAGCCCGAGAAGCTCCTGAAGCTGGCCGCGTATATGCCCAACGGCTACATCGCGAACACCGTCAAGGACTACTGGAAGGACACCACAGCCAGTATGGACGTGGACGCTTCGAGGATCTCCAAGGGGCTGATGCGTCCCGAGGACATCAAGGAGCCTGCTGCACTGGCCTCCATGAACACCCTCAAGAAGGCTGACCCTCTGGCCTTCCGCAAGGTGATCGGCGGGGACACTGAAGCCATCGCCAAGCTGGACTCAATTGAGCGTCTCGGCGCTATGGGCCTCAGCTACAAGGATATGGTCCTTGGCGAAGTCCACTGGAAGCAGTTGCCGGAGAAGGACCGAAAGACCCAAACGCGAGGAATTGAGAAGGTTCTGAAGAATGAGGCCATCCGCCCCAAGTACATAGGGAAGAACGACAGCCTGAAGAACCTTGGCGGAAGTGAATACGCCCAGACCTACATGCGCACGATGGTTAATGGGCTGATGACCATGGGCATTCCTCAAGAGGACGCACTGAAGAAAGCTGACGCGGCCTTCTCTCAGTACCACGTCGGCCTCAATGGCTTTCCCATCCCTACCTCCTTCTTCTCGGATCTTCGGGCAGAAGACCAAGTAAACGCCGGGATGGATGTTCTCGCGGAGAGCCTCTCAGACTATGCCATCCGCAACGGGATCAAACCGGAAACGGTCATGCCCGACTACGTTCCCGGCAACGGGTCTCTACTCCTCCGGGCTCCAGGGAAAACCCCGCTGACGATCCTGGCCACCGACCTTCAGCAAGGCGCGAAGGCCCTTTCGGATAAACGCCGTGAGGCGGCAATCCTGAAGAATGCCGAAGGCGCAGAGAAGGCAGTCAAGGACACAGCTCACTCGAAGGCATCCGCTCGGAATTCCGTCGATGCCCTTAACCAAGCCGCTTCCAGCGGGCTCTAAATTCAGCAGGTAAAAGACATGTCAGCAGGATCTAGCGCCGGTAGTGGTGCTATCGCTGGGGCATCCGCAGGGGCCGCTTTCGGTCCATGGGGGATGGCAATTGGTGCCGTAGCAGGTGCCGTTATGGGTCTCGTCCAAGGGAGCGACCAAGAGAAGCGCCAAGCGAAGGCCTACAAGGAGCAAGTGAAGGCCGCTGTGCAGAACTACAACTATGGCGATCAACAGGTGAATTTGGACCTAGCGAACGCCCGTGACCAGGCATCCGCAGAGCTCGCGCAGACTCAGGCGAATTCAATCCAGAACCTTGCGACTATCCGCGCCTCGGTTTACGAATCAGGGATGGAAGGCTCCTCGATGGATCGAGTCATGCGCATTGCTAAAGGGTCAGACCTTCGAGCTGAGGACAGCATTAGGGACGGCTTCGGTAAGTCCGTCGCCGGGGCACTACTGTCCAAGCAAGTGAACCGAACGAATGCGCAGTCCTCGCTAAACGGCCTCCGCTCTCAGATCGAAAACTCGCAGCCCTCGGCCACGGCCCAGATGGTCAGCCTCGTCGGACAGGGCATGGAAGCCTACTCCCGTTACAAGCAAGGACAGGCTCAGCTCGAAGCCCTTTCCCGAGCACGAAGCGGACAAGCAGTTTAATCCGCGCATGGGCCCGCCCCCTCGGGCCCTCTTGCTGTATCCCCTACAGCGTTTCACCCCTTCCCCTCCTATCCAGCCCCTTTAGTCCTGCTGCTTGAGTTCGTCTGAGTTGCCCCGTGTGTAGGGCGCTGGAGGCTCAGCCGTGGGGAAACCAGGCGGCAGCACTAAACGGAACACGCACACATCATGACCATCAACACACGCACCTCCGAGGACTCCCCTTATCGGGCTCTCTACGTCTCCGCTGGAGAACAGTATGGGGTCAGCCCGGACCTTCTGGAGAGACAAGGCTTCGCTGAGTCGAGTTGGAACCCTGAAGCGGTAGGCCCTATGACCAAGTACGGTCAAGCTCGGGGCCTCGCCCAGTTCATCCCCGGTACCGGCAAGGCCTATGGCCTGGAGACCGAAGAGGACTTCCACAACCCCGATAAGGCTATCCCAGCGCAAGCCCGTTACATGGCCGACCTGAAGAAGCGCTTCGGGGGCTCCGAGGAGCTCGCCCTGGCTGCCTACAACATGGGCCCCACGGCACTCCAGCGGAAGCTCGACCGGGCCGGTGGAGTCATCGAGAACGCGGAGATCCCTTCGGAAACCCGTGGGTACCTCGCGAAGATCCTCGGACGCCAGCAAGGCGGATGGAACCAAGACGGCACACGACCGCCTAGCCGTATCGACTTCGGCCAGGTTGCTCCCGCTCCAGACAGCGCCATCGACCGGGTAGCCACTGCAACCCCTGAGGAGCTCGGGACGGATGCTGAGCGATCCTCTTGGGAAACCTTCATGCAGGGTCTCCAGCGCTCTTCCATGGGCTCCGACATCCGTGCTCAGCGGGTCACCATCCCGGTCACCGAAAAGGACCTCGACTGGACGCCAAGTGCCCAGGATCTCCAGCTAGTGAAGGACGCAGGCATTGGCGAGGCAGGAGCTCAATTCGTCTTCGGCCATGCCTACTCTTCGGACGACCTAGAAGGCCTCATCGAGATAGCCAAGGAGAACCGCGCCAGTGCCGCAGCGGACTCCCGTGGGGGCATCCTCACGAGCATCACCGGGGGCCTGGGGGAAATGCTAGGCGACCCCGTGACATATGGGACCCTTTTGATCCCCGGTGGCGGTGCAGCGGCAGGCCGACTGTTCAACCCTGGGACGGCTCGCATCCTTGCAGGTACGGCGGGAGCTGGTGCCGAAGGTGCCGCCACAGGGGCTCTAACTGAGTCCCTCAGGGAATCCTCCACAGGCGTAGACGCTGACTACCGCTCTGCCATCCTCGCGGGTGCAGTAGGTGGGGCAGCTCTCCACGGGGTCGCCGTAGGAGTCAAGATGGCTCTCGGTCGGAATAACCCCATGGACTCCTTCCGGTACGTCGAAGACGCTGAGACCTCCAAGCACCTCGAAGACCTCGGGGTGATCCTTGAGCAGCCTTACGCTCCCGGCCCGATGACCGAGAAGATCCTTGCTCAGGAGGCCCTCCGCAAGAAGGCCCAGGATCTCGGCTTCTACGCTGAAGGGTCCGAGGCTCGGGTCTCTAAAGGCGAGTACGTCAAGAAGCGCCTGGCGTCGATTCCCAAGGATGGCCCGAAGGTCTCCAAGGAGCAGCTCGCCAAGGAATACGATGAGCTCAACGGGCTCACCGACATGGCGGACACCTACAATCCTGTCTCCCGGCTCTCCACCATCGGGGAGCGAATGCGGTCCAGTCAGAACGAGGAGATCCGCAGGGCTGCCCTGGGGCTCTTCCGCAATGACAAGCAGTACAAGGACGGCACCTCAGGCCTCGACCGGATGACCGGCGAAGAGGTCAAGCGGAACCTGGACAATGAGTGGTTCGACGTCGATTCCACCTATTCCCGCCACGTCGAGGACTACATCAAGAGTAAGCGCTCCAGTGGTCTCTCCAAGGCTGAGCTGGAGGAAGAGTTCGGCTACCTCGTGACCATCGCTCGGGAGAGCGGGAAGGTCGATGGGATGCCCGAGTCGGTGACCCAGGCTGCGGACCTGATGGGCAAGTTCTATGACAAGCGCATTGGGGACGTCCTCACCCCAGCAGGCCGGTTCGGTCACGGGGCAGACATCATCGAGAACCCGGATACCTGGAAGGGCGTCCAGCGCTATTCCCCGTTCGTCATGGACACCGCCAAGATAGCGCGAGCATCGGCAAAGGTGGGCGGTAACGAGCGTCTCCAGGAGATCACCGGCAGGGCCCTCTATGCCTCCCTCGGTGACCCCAAGGTTCGCGAGAAGGCTGTCCAGGCGTATGAGAAGCAGGCTCCCGATGGACTCCTGAAGGCCACTGACGAGGCTGGCAAGCTCACCCCCGACTTCCGCAGGTGGGCCCTAGGGGAGGCCAAGAAGCAGGCATTCGGCTACATCGATCAGAACATGAGTCGTATCAAGGCCCACCTATATCGGTCAGCAGACGCACAGGAAGCGCCTGACTTCATGAAGGCCCGTGGGATCTTCTCGGTGGACCGGGAGATTACCCTTGCCGATGGCTCGACGTTCTCCATCAACAAGGACCTCCGAAGCGGTGACGTGCGCTCCATCCTGCACAGCTACCACAAGAGGACCGCAGGGGATCTCGCGATGTCCGTGGGTCTCGGTGACCGTGGCTTGCCGGGTTACCTCGAACGACTCTCGCGGATTGAGGAGCAAATCGCACGAGCCAAGCAGACGAATCCAGAGCTAGAGAGATCTCTGAAGGGGGACCTGAGCGCCCTGAAGATCGCTGCCAAGAAGATGTATGGAATGAGCCTGAGACCAGATGATGGGACGTGGTTCGACCACCTGGCACAGGGCCTCACTAACCTATCCTTCGTGGCGAAGTCGGCCTATATGGGCCCCATGAATTACACCGAGATTGCCGCAGGCCTGACCAACTACGGTTTGGGTTTCTTCGTGAAGGCCCTCCCCGGTGTCGGTGAGATGTTCCAGCGGGTAGCCCGTGGGAAGGCAACGGCAGATGACCTGCGGATGCTCCAGAACCGCCTCTGGGGTGAAGAAATCCACGATGTGGTTTATCCCTCTCATCTCCACACAACCTACGCCGTTGCTAAAGAGACCTCGATTGCTCCCATCGCTGCCTTCAAAGCTGGCACTCAGCGGCTGGCCCAGATAGCCCCCTCAGCGAAGCTCCTCGGAGCCACCACCAACCGGATCGTCAAGGCAGCCCAGGAAGAGTTCCTCGCGGAGCTCGTTCGGCACGCCCACGGGAAACCCTCCAAGGTCTTCGCGGACCTCAAGCTGAAGCACATGGCAGTAGATCCCAAGCAGTTCAAGGAGGTGCTCAGCCACGTTAAGGCGAGCTCTAAGCTGGACAAGCAGGGACGCCTGAGCTTCGACGCCGGGAGGTTCCTCCAGGGGAGCCCTCAGGTGGTCTCGGAGATTCGCCGGATGGGTGACATCGCGGCTACTGACGTGATCCAGCGGCCGTCACTGGGGGACACCTTCATTTGGGCGGACTCGGGTAAGGCATCGCTCATCGCTTTTCTCACTCAGTTCCAGACGTTCTCCATGCGATCCCTCGAAAAGAAGTTCATGAGGGGGGCCAATCGGATCAAGAACGGGGACATGGATGAGGCGCTCCAGGCAGCCCTCTCGGTGGGTCTCTCGGGCCTGGGTGTCGCTGCCTTTGCGGCCATCCGAGGGCAGACCATTCGCGATGAAGAGAAGCGCAGTCAGTTCTATAAGAACGCCATGGGTTACGACTCCGATTCGGGAGAGTGGGACCTAGGCACTCTGGCTATCGGCGCCCTTAAGCGTTCGAGCTATATGGCTGGCCCTAGCCTAGCGTATGACACCGTGGGCACCCCCCTGGGCCTTCCTCATGCTGGCATGGGGCGGACTACCCGCGACGTCGAGCTAGACGCCGAGGAGACGCCTAAGGCTTGGCGTGGCATTGACCCCGGCAACACCGTGGCGAACTTCCCCGCTATCAAGTACGCAACCCAGACCTATGGGGCGGCAACCAACCTGGCGAACCTCCTTCGGAGTGATCTTGATGAGGACCAGGTGGAGCGCCAGAAGGCGGCTCTGCTGAGGAACCTCAAGGGCGTCATGCCGAACGATCCTGCGACTCAGGGTGCCTTGGGGTGGCTCATGGAACACGGGGTCTACGAGCAGTAACGGATGTGGGCCAAGGACGGCCATTTCACTCTAATAGAGGAAAAAAGCCCTGTTAGATAACTACAGCGTCGTTCAATAAAGGATTAGCAGTATGAATGCCTTCGTATCGATGGCTAGCGTATGCATTGAAATTGGCGGGCACTTCGTTCCGTTAGATGAACAAACCGGAGAACTTCCCACTTACGGCCCTAGTCCTGCCCGCTCGCATATAGTAGTGCTGGACCAGGGTGTCGACACAGTGTTTCCATCAGAAGCCCGAACTCCTACCGCACTAATAAGAGCGGCGTGTGTCCACGATCAGTGGAGCGACCACCTAACGTATTTCCCAGATCGCGTTCTCGCGTTGCTTGACCATGGTTTCTCTTGCGATTCCGTTCGACTGCTCCGCCGAATCTGCGAAGGCCTAGAAGGCCGGAATATATGGTTCGGCTACCTCAATGATATTGCTGTGGATATGGGAGTCCCTGAGCGCACTAGCCGTCGCGCCGTTGCTGAGCTCGTAGCGGCTCGTATTATCAAGGTTGAAAAGCAGGGCCGGGGGCACCCCACTCGGGTTCTTGTGCATCCATGGTATGGCTTCCGGGGAGACCGCCAGCTACAGGAACATTACCTCGGAAATTGGATCAAGCAGCCGTGCTATTCCTGACCGGCCAAAGATGGACTATCAAAAGCCCTGCAAGCCCCGCACTGCTTGGGCCCACTGAACCTGCATAGTTATATAAGAAGGTTCTTGGCCTACAGATGAGCACTCACCTGGTCTCACCCAAAAGCCCCCCAGATTCAAGACCAAGGGGAAGGAGACCAAATATCATCATCCCCTGTCCCTGCCTCTATGGAGACCCTTCGGGTATCCCTCAGGCCGCCGAGGACACTCGGACATCTGAGCATTCCTGAAGAACCATCGCCTACATCACCAGGCAGTGCCCTAACAGGTAGTGGTCTCAAACGTCTTTTCATTCCTGGGCCACCCACAGGCCCGACCATCGAAGAGTTCATCATGTACCGGATTCATGTCGCTGGCGCCTGTCGCCACAACCACAATGCCCTGCTCGCCTATGCTGGCCTGGGCACTGTTCTCATCAATCCCCAAGGGGACGCCATGGAGATCGCACTGCAGATCAATGAGAAAGGTCTGGAGACGCCCACGAACAACCGCGCAGTTCTGCACGCCATGGTTGCCGCCATGGAGGTCCGCAAGGGCAAGCCACGGTCTGTTATTACCATCTACTCCAATAATGAGCTGACCGTTACCAGCGCCACCACACGGCTATCCGATTGGAAGGCGAACGGCTGGAAGAAAGGCAATGGGAAGGCCGTGGCGAATATCGATCTATGGCAAGCATTGGACGAACACCTCCAGCACCACGAAGTCTCGTTCGAGCACCTCCGTGGACGCTCCTCATGCCCAGCTTTCGAACGTGCTGTGTGGCTGGCCCAGCAGGGATCAGAAGGGCGGACTATCAGGGATATCCATAGGGTTTCTGGAGGCGCCTGAAGCGGTCCCGTTGGTGTTGCCTATAGCGGGGCCAGACAGTCCTCGGAAGGGAATCCTATAACGATGTAGTTTCTCCTCACCTATAAGGCGGAGGTTTCTCCTCACCTAAGCCAGATAGAGAGTATCTAAAAGGCAGCAACCCCTGATAAGGAGACACTATGACCGATGTATCACCGCAAACCCTGGCAGCTTCGAAGGCTGCTAAGACCCTCGTCGTCTTGGGCGCACTGGCTAAAGACAAACGTACCTGGGCTTTTCTGGCCGCTGTTTCGGCTGCTGCTGGCTATCACCTTTCTCCTGAGCTCGCTCAAGCGCTTGGCGCCCTTGTGGATGCCCTAGCGACTTCCTAAGCCTTCCGCAGACTGTTTGGCCCTGCCATAGGCAACACTGACGGGACGACCTCGATGGCGATGCTCCCTGTCCCACAGCTCGGACTGTTAACCGGTAAAGGGGACCAGACTTCACCATGGGAGCAGGGATGATGCCGCCATGACATCACGCCCTATGAGCTTCCTCATAACGCTCCGTTCGATCCCTTTCCCGGCTTCGCCTCGGAACTGGCGACTCGAACACATTGCACAGCGCGATTCGCTCAAAGGAGCCCCGCTTCCCTGGCAATGCTCGGGAATTTCTTCAGCTCCTCGGCAAGGCGACTCAAGGGCATCTGCCCATAGCCCCGGCTTACCGAACCATCAGAGTGCCCCGTGAGGGCATCATGGACGTCCTCAGGAATCCCCACGGATCGACTGAGGGTCTTGAACGCATGTCGGAACCCGTGTGCCGGTTTAGCCGAGCTTTTGAGGGCAACCTTGTCTCTTAGGTACCGCTCCCAGTGGAGACCGAACTTGATCCCGTACCAGCCGCCCGAATCAGCGGGAAGACCTGGGAACAACTGACCGCCCTTCGGGAGCCCCTCCAAGTATCTTAGGAACCCTAGCTCAATGAGGTCCGGGTGCAGGGGTACGAGTCGGCGGCTCCCCTGGGTCTTCACAGTGCGCCCTTTATCGTCGTCCGCCTCAAGGATACTCAGGTAGTGAATGCCCTCCTTATGGGTCTTCACGTCAGACACGTAGAGCTGACAGAGCTCCTCCCTTCGGGCTCCCGTGTAGGCCGCGAGCAGCGGCACCCAATAGAGCGCCTCACCCAGATCAGCACGGGGCGACCTCCAGCCCTCAGTGTGCGCAGGGCCCTGGAAGATCTTCACCAGCTCCTCCATGGAGTAATCCTTGGGAGCCACCTTCGCTCTCTTCGTAGCGGCCTTGTCGAGACGTTTAGACGCTCCAGAGGCAGTCACGGGGTTCTCCTGGAGGAGACCCATCTCAACAGCATAGCCAAGCACAGCCGATAGCATCATCAGCTTCACCTTGACGGTCTTCATTGCCAGCAAGGGAAGATCCTCAGAGGCGGCCAAGGCTATCCGCTCTCTGATATTCAGTCCCCGCAGGCCTGGGGCTTTGTTGGGAAGCTGAAGGAGGTCCTGCCGGTACTCTTGGACCTTCTGACGATCAATGGCGGAAACAGGGAGATCACCGTAGAGCTCCACGAAGCCCTCCAGGTTGGAGCGGTAGGTACTGGCGGACCGCTGATAACTTCGCGTGTCTCCCTCGCCTCTCTTCCGATCTGCTAGGTAGAGCTCGAACACCGTCATCAGGGTTTTCCCCTTCAGCTCTTTCTCGAAGCTCAGCGGGGAGTCCTTCAGGAGTGGGGCTTCGGTGACCCAGTCCCCCTCATGACGCTTTTGGGCTAGCTCTGAAAGGCGGAGCAGATGCTCAGAGAATGCCCGGTAGAGACGCCTATAGAGAGGCGCCATAGGGTCGAGCTCCGGCAAGCCAACCTTCTCCGTCTCTTCGACGATGACACTCTCCAGCCAACCCTCAGGTACTTCATTCCCCCTCAGGTGGCTCCTCAAGGTCTCAGGTGTTTCTTCGGCTGTTCCTGCTGGTACGAGCAACGGAGTGAAATCTCCCGTCCGCTCCATCTCATCAAGAGTCTTCCGAAACCACCTAGCTGCCATCTGCTGGATGTCCCGCTCTGGTACCTCTGGCGGCGCTTCAGTCAATCGGAGCCTCTCGCGAGCTTCCTCAAAGTGCTTCTCGGAATCGATCCAAGCTTGAGCAAAGCGGACCTTTGCCTGAGAGAGATCTTTGGTCTTGAGGGTCCGCTTATAGATCTCAGGGAGGACCTCGCGGAGATCCTTCGGGACCTTCCTCCGTATGTAGTAAACGCCTGTAGTAGGATGCCGATATGGAGAGGCCATCTGAGTCATCGTGTGTCTTCCAGGTGTACCAGTTTAGCGCCTACGGGGAACCTCTGGCACCCCGCTAACCCTTGATGTTGCTGTATTCCTGGTGGGTAGCCTTTGGACAGACGAGAGTTCTACAGAATCACCGACCGTATCGCACTGCAAATCAGCCCTGCAGACGGGGCCCCAGGCGAGACCGCGCCGCTGTTCGCACTCCTGAGCGAACTGCATCAGCTGGAATTCGAATCCCGTCACCTGCTGCGCAATCTGGACGAACGCGACCGCGCCGTCACCGCCTGCCTGCGCCTAGTGAACAAGCGCCTCGACCTGCTCGGCCAGGCCTTCACCTGGAATCTGCTGCACGACAGCGGCGCCACCCGTGACGTGGTGCTCTCCGAAGGTGGCCTGGCCTTCGTCGACGCCGAGCCCTATGCCCTGGGCACGCGACTCGACCTGCGCATGGCGCTGCCACCCCAGGGCCTGGGCCTGCAGGTGCTGGCCGAGGTGACCAGTTGCCAGGCAGTGGTCGGCGGTCACGAGATCGGCACCAGCTTCATCGACCTGGAAGATGCCCAGCGCCAGCTGCTGGCCCGTCATGTGCTGCGCCAGCAGGCCCGGGTGCGCCGCGCTGATCGCGGAGACGAGGCGTGAAACGCCCCTGGCTGGCCGTCCTGCTGCTCGGCATCGCCCTGCCCGGCTGGGCCGATACCTTGCAGATCCCGCTGGGTAGGCAAGGCGATGCCAGCACGCCGCTGCCCCAGCGGGGCGACAGCCGTACCCAGGTACTGGAGCACTTCGGCCTGCCCGATCAGGAGCATCCCCCTGTCGGCCGCCCAGCCATCCGCCGGTGGGACTATCGGGATTTCAGCGTCTATTTTGAAAACGATCGGGTCCTGGATGCGGTCCGCGAACCGCGCCGCCCGACTCCCTCACCCTAGCGCCAAGGAGCCCTCATGACTCTTATTTACGGACACCGCGGCGCCCGCGGCGAAGCCCCGGAAAACACCCTGGCCGGTTTCGAGCTGTGCCTGGAGCTGGGCGTCCAGCGCTGCGAGCTGGACCTGCACCTCTCCCGTGATGGCGAGCTGGTGGTGATCCACGACCCGACCCTGAAGCGCACCACCGGGCGCGGCGGCAAGGTCAGCGAAAAGGCCGTCGCCGATCTGCTTGCCCTGGATGCCCGCCAGGGTGGACCGGCCTGGCCACGCCCCTGCCCCATCCCGACCCTGCGCCAGCTGTTCGAGAAGTGCCGCTTCGAGCACTGGCAACTGGAAGTGAAGAGCGCTTCGCGGGTGCGGGCGGCGCAGACCGTCAAAGCCATCGCCCAACTGGTCGAGGAATTCGGCCTGCAGGACAGGATCACCGTCACCAGTGCCTCGCGGGAGGTCCTGCGCGCCCTGCAACGCGACACGCCCCACCTGGCGCGCGGACTGGTCGCTGAATATGCCTGGCTGGATCCGCTGAAGGTGGCGGCCCACTACGACTGCCATCTGCTGGCGCTGAACTGGACGCTGTGTACGCCGGAACGGCTGCTCAAGGCCCAACGCCAGGGTCTGCACGTCTCGGTCTGGACGGTGAACGATGCCAGCCTGATGCGTCGCCTGGCCGATTTCGGCGCGGACAGCGTCATCACCGACTTCCCGAGCCTGGCGCGGCGCACCTTGGGGTAGTAGGCCCGTCCTCCAAAAGACATCGCGGCCATGGGCCGCTCCTACAGGCACGGGTGTCACCGTAGGAGCGGCCGCATCGGCGGACCACCATGGCCGCGATGCGAACCGATTCAGCGTCGTAGGTTGGGCTGAGACAGCTTCATCGTCGAAGCCCAACAGCCCAGGTTGAACCTAAGCATTGTTGGGCTTCGCTGCGCTTAGCCCAACCTACGGGTGCTGCTTGGCGTAGTAGGTTGGGTTGAGACAGCTCTATCGTCGAAGCCCAACAGCCCAAGTTGAGCCTAGGCATTGCTGGGCTTCGCTACGCTCAACCCAACCTACGGGTTATCGCGAAGAGAACCGGCCCGCTCAGAAGAGCCGATTCAAGCCATCGAACGCCGCCACCCGGTAGGCCTCGGCCATGGTCGGGTAGTTGAAGGTGGTGTTGACGAAGTAGCGGATGCTGTTCGCCTCGCCTTCCTGGTTCATGATCGCCTGGCCGATGTGCAGGATCTCCGACGCCTGGTCGCCGAAGCAGTGCACACCCAGCACCTGCAGGGTCTCGCGGTGGAAGAGAATCTTCAGCATGCCCACGGGTTCGCCGGAGATCTGCGCCCGCGCCATGCTCTTGAAGAAGGCCTTGCCGACCTCGTAGGGCACCTTTTCCTGGGTCAGTTCGCGCTCGGTCTTACCTAGTGAGCTGATCTCGGGAATGGTGTAGATGCCGGTGGGGATGTCGTTGACCACCCGCCCGTTGTTGTCGTGCAGGATGTTGTCCGACGCCGAGCGGCCCTGGTCGTAAGCGGCACTGGCCAGGCTCGGCCAGCCGATGACATCGCCTGCGGCATAGATGTTGGCGACCGAGGTCCGGTAGTTTTCGTCCACGGTGACCTGGCCACGGCTGTTCACCGAGATGCCGACGTTCTGCAGCCCGAGCTGGTCGGTGTTGCCGGTCCGGCCATTGCACCACAGCAAGGCATCGGCGCGCAGCTTCTTGCCAGACTTCAGGTGCAGGATGACGCCGTTCTCCTGGCCCTCGATGCGCTCGTATTCCTCGTTGTGACGGATGAGCACATTGTTGTTCTGCAGGTGGTAACTCAGGGCGTCGGAGATCTCGTCATCGAGGAAGCTGAGCAACTGATCACGGTTGTCGATCAGGTCCACCAGCACGCCGAGGCCGCTGAAGATGGAGGCGTATTCGCTGCCGATGACACCAGCTCCGTAGATGATCAGCCGGCGCGGGGTGTGGGTCAGCGACAGGATGGTGTCGCTGTCGTAGATGCGCGGATGGCTGAAGTCGACATCCACCGGACGGTAGGGACGCGAACCGGTGGCGATGACGACCTGCTTGGCCACCAGGCGCTCGAGGTCGCCGCGCTGGTTGACGATCTCGATGGTGTTCTCGTCGGCGAAGCTGGCGGTCCCGAAGAACAGGTCGACCCGGTTGCGTGCGTAGTAGCCGGTACGGGAGGACACCTGGCGGGCAATCACCCGCTCGGCACTGCGCAGGACATCGGGAAAGGAGAACCAGCGCGGCTCGCCGATGGAGCGGAACATCTCGTTGGTGTTGAACTGGATGATCTGCTTGACCGAATGGCGCAGCGCCTTGGAGGGAATGGTGCCCAGGTGGGTGCAGTTGCCGCCGACCACCTGGCGATTGTCCACCACCGCCACGCGGCGGCCGTTCTTGGCGGCGTTCATCGCCGCGCCCTCGCCTGCCGGTCCCGAACCCAGTACCACCACGTCGTAGCTATAGACCGCCATGCTTTCTCCTCAGAAGGTTAGCCGTCCGCAGGCGACGGCTGGAGCCGGACCGCCTCGTGAGAGGTCGCGTCCGGCGTGAGATCGCCCCAGGGGGCTGCGACCTCTTGTCACGGGCCGCTATTGTGGCGCAAAACCCGACCAAAACGAAAACGGGAGCCATCTGGGCTCCCGTTTTTTCTTGCAAGTCAGCCTTGCCTAGAACGCAAGACTCAGGCCGGGAAGGCCGGCGGATTGACGCCCGCCATCTCTTCCAGCACCCGCACGACCTGGCAGCTGTAGCCGAACTCGTTGTCGTACCAGACATAGAGCACGACGCGGTTGTCGCTGACGATGGTGGCACCGGCATCGACCACGCCCGCATGGCGGGAGCCAACGAAGTCGCTGGATACCACTTCCGGCGAGTTCACGAAGTCGATCTGCTTGTGCAGCGGCGAGTGCAGCGCCATTTCACGCAGGTACTCGTTGATCTCGTCCTTGCTGGTGCCGTTCTCCAGGTTCAGGTTGAGGATCGCCATGGAGACGTTGGGCGTCGGCACGCGGATGGCGTTGCCAGTCAGCTTGCCAGCCAGTTCCGGCAGTGCCTTGGCCACGGCCTTGGCGGCGCCGGTCTCGGTGATCACCATGTTCAGCGCAGCGCTGCGGCCACGGCGATCGCCCTTGTGGAAGTTGTCGATCAGGTTCTGGTCGTTGGTGTACGAGTGCACGGTCTCGACGTGACCGTTGACGATGCCGTACTTGTCGTTGACCGCCTTCAGGATCGGCACGATGGCGTTGGTAGTGCAGGATGCCGCGGTGACGATGGTGTCTTCGGCGGTGATGGTGTCATGGTTGATGCCATGCACGATGTTCTTCAGGCTGCCCTTGCCCGGTGCGGTCAGCACCACGCGGGAGACGCCCTTGCACTTGAGGTGCTGGCCCAGGCCTTCGGCATCGCGCCATCTGCCGGTGTTGTCGACCACGATGGCATCCTGGATGCCGTACGCGGTGTAGTCGACGGTGGTGGGATCGTTGGAGTAGATCACCTTAATCAGGGTGCCGTTGGCACACAGGGTGCTGTTGGCCTCGTCGACGGTGATGGTGCCGTCGAAGGAACCGTGCACGGAATCGCGACGCAGCAGGCTGGCGCGCTTGACCAGGTCGTTGTCGGCGCCCTTGCGCACGACGATGGCGCGCAGACGCAGGCCGTCGCCGCTACCCTGGTGCTCGATGAGGATGCGGGCCAGCAGGCGGCCGATACGACCGAAGCCGTAGAGCACCACGTCCTTGCCTTTACGCTGCTCGACGCCCTGCTTGCCGACCACGGCGGACAGTTCGCTGCGCAGGAAGTCCTTGAGGTCGCGGCCAGCGCCTTCGGCCTTGAACTTGAGGCTCAGGCGGGCCAGGTCGATGGACGCGGCGCCCAGTTCCAGCTCGCTCAGGGCCTTTACCAGCGGGTAGGTGTCCTGCACGGACAGCTCGACATTGTCGATCTGGCGGGCGAAACGATGGGCCTTGAGAATGGAGATCACCGAACGGTTGACCAAACCGCGACCGTAAATGGAGGTCACAACATTGTTATTACGGTACAGCTGACCAATCAGGGGAATCATGGCCTCGGCGAGCGCTTCGCGATCGATCCATTCTTCAAGGCACTGCTCAGGCTTCTGACTCACGACAAATCCTTCCCTATGTAGGAGCTGAAAAAAGGAACTACATTATGACCGCGCTGCCTGTCCCAGGCAATCGACGCGCGTCGCTGCACTGACAGCGCGAAAGGCCGGTCGTTACAATCCCAACCCTCCCAAAATCCACCGGAGTTCCGCCCGCGTGTCAGTTTTGCGTACCCCGTCAATTCCTGAAACCGCCGGTCGCCAGCAGTGGGGCAACCTGCCCGGCGCCGCGCTAGCCCTCGCCATCGCTGAAGCCGCCAAGGCTGCGACACGCCGCTTCACCCTGCTGATCACCCAGGACAGCCAGACCGCTGATCGCCTGGAGCAGGAACTGCGCTTCTTCGCCCCCGAATTGCCGGTGCTGAATTTCCCCGATTGGGAGACGCTGCCCTACGATGTCTTCTCGCCGCACCAGGACATCATCTCTCAGCGCGTCGCTACCCTTTATCAGCTGCCGGAGCTCTCCCACGGTATTTTGGTAGTCCCTCTGGCGACTGCCCTACACCGCCTGGCACCCACGCGGTTCCTGCTCGGCAGCAGCCTGGTGCTCGACGTCGGCCAGCGGCTGGACGTGGAAGTCACCCGTGCGCGCCTGGAAGCAGCCGGCTATAGATATGTGGATACGGTGTACGAGCACGGCGAGTTCGCCGTGCGCGGCGCCCTGATCGATCTCTTTCCCATGGGCAGCAGGCTGCCCTACCGGATCGACCTGTTCGACGACGAGATCGAGACGCTGCGCACCTTCGATCCGGAGACGCAGCGGTCCATCGACAAGGTCGACAGCATCCGCCTCCTGCCGGCACGAGAGTTCCCGCTGCACAAGGAAGCCGTGACCGGCTTTCGCGCGCGCTTCCGCGAGCGCTTCGACGTCGACTATCGCCGCTGCCCCATCTATCAGGATCTGGCCAGCGGCATCACTCCGGCGGGTATCGAGTACTACCTGCCGCTGTTCTTCGACGAGACTTCCACCCTCTTCGACTATCTGCCGGCCAACACCCAGGTGTTTTCCCTGCCGGGCATCGAGCAGGCCGCCGAACAGTTCTGGACCGATGTCCGTACCCGCTACGAGGACCGCCGAGTCGATCCGGAGCGACCGTTGCTGCCGCCGGCCGATGTCTTCCTGCCGGTGGAAGACTGCTTCGCCCGTCTGAAGAACTGGCCGCGGGTGGTCATAGGCGCAGATGATCTGGAGTCCGGCGTGGGCCGCGAGCGCTTCACGGCGCGGGCGCTGCCGGATCTGGCCATCGATGCCAAGGCCAGCCAGCCCCTGGCGGCGCTGGAGCACTTCATCACCGACTTCCCCGGTCGCGTGCTGTTCACCGCGGAAAGCGCCGGCCGCCGCGAGGTGTTGCTGGATCTCCTGGCCCGGCTGAACCTGCGCCCCGGTCAGGTCGAAGGCTGGGCAGCCTTTCAGGCCAGCGCCGAACGTATCGCCATCGCCCTGGCACCGCTGGACGAAGGCCTGGTACTGGATGAGGCCGGCGTCGCCCTGATCCCGGAAAACCCGCTGTTCGGCCAGCGCATCATGCAGCGCCGCCGCCGCGAGAAGGGTCGTGACGCCGGCGAGAACGTCATCAAGAACCTCACCGAGCTGCGCGAAGGCGCGCCGGTGGTGCATATCGACCACGGCGTGGGCCGCTACATGGGTTTGATCACCCTGGAACTGGACGATCAGCCCCAGGAATTCCTGCTGCTCGAATATGCCGACGACGCCAAGCTGTACGTGCCGGTGGCCAACCTGCACCTGATCGCCCGCTACTCGGGCACCGACGACGCCCTGGCGCCCTTGCACAAGCTGGGCTCCGAAACCTGGCAGAAGGCCAAGCGCAAGGCCGCCGAACAGGTACGGGACGTGGCCGCCGAGTTGCTCGACATCTATGCCCGCCGCGCCGCGCGCAAGGGCTATGCCTTCAAGGACCCGGCAGCCGACTACGCCACCTTCTCCGCCGGCTTCCCCTTCGAGGAGACCCCGGACCAGCAGGCCGCCATCGAGGCGGTGCACAAGGACATGCTGGCGGGAACGCCCATGGATCGCCTGGTCTGCGGCGACGTGGGCTTCGGCAAGACCGAGGTGGCCATGCGGGCGGCCTTCATCGCCGTGCATGGCGGGCGCCAGGTGGCGGTGCTGGTCCCCACCACCTTGCTCGCCCAGCAGCACTACAACAGCTTCCGCGACCGCTTCGCCGACTGGCCGGTGCGGGTCGAGGTGATGAGCCGCTTCAAGTCGACCCAGGAGGTCGCCGCCGCCGCGCGCGAGCTGGCCGACGGCAAGATCGACATCATCATCGGTACCCACAAGCTCCTGCAGGGCGATGTGAAGTTCAAGGACCTGGGCCTGGCCATCATCGACGAAGAACACCGCTTCGGAGTGCGACAGAAGGAGCAGCTCAAGTCGCTACGCAGCGAAGTGGACATCCTCACCCTCACCGCCACGCCCATTCCGCGCACCCTGAACATGGCCGTGGCGGGCATGCGCGATCTGTCCATCATCGCCACCCCGCCCGCGCGGCGCCTCTCGGTGCGCACCTTCGTCATGGAGGAGCAGAACGCGGTGATCAAGGAAGCCCTGCTGCGCGAACTCCTGCGTGGCGGTCAGGTGTACTTCCTGCACAACGAGGTCAAGACCATCGAGAAGCGCGCCCGCGAACTGGCCGAACTGGTGCCCGAGGCCCGCGTGGGCATCGGCCACGGGCAGATGCGCGAACGCGATCTCGAACAGGTGATGAGCGACTTCTACCACAAGAGATTCAACGTGCTGGTGGCCTCGACCATCATCGAGACCGGCATCGACGTGCCCAACGCCAACACCATCATCATCGAACGCGCCGATAAGTTCGGCCTGGCCCAGCTGCACCAGTTGCGTGGCCGGGTCGGCCGCAGCCACCACCAGGCCTACGCCTACCTGCTCACGCCGCCACGCAAGGGCATGACCCCGGACGCCGAGAAGCGCCTGGAGGCCATCGCTGGCGCCCAGGACCTGGGGGCCGGCTTCATCCTGGCGACCCACGACCTGGAGATCCGCGGCGCCGGCGAACTGCTCGGCGAAGGCCAGAGCGGCCAGATCCAGGCAGTGGGTTTCACCCTCTACATGGAAATGCTGGAGCGTGCGGTCAAGGCCATTCGCAAGGGCGAGCAACCCAATCTCGAGAAGCCCCTGGGGGGCGGTCCGGACATCAATATGCGCGTCCCCGCCCTGATCCCGGAGGACTACCTGCCTGACGTCCATGCGCGGCTGATCCTCTACAAGCGCATCGCCTCGGCGCCGGACGAAGACGCCCTCAAGGAATTGCAGGTGGAGATGATCGACCGCTTCGGGCTCCTGCCGGAACCGACCAAGAACCTGGTGCGCCTGACGCTGCTCAAGCTACGTGCGGAAGGCCTGGGCATCGTCAAGGTGGATGCGGGGCCCCAGGGTGGGCGACTGGAATTTGCCGCCGACACCCAGGTGGATCCGCTGGTGCTGGTGAAGATGATCCAGGCGCAGCCGAAGAAGTACCGGCTGGAGGGCGCGACCCTGTTCAAGTTCCAGGTACCGATGGAACGCGCCGAAGAACGCTTCAACGTGCTCGAAGCGCTCTTCGATCGCCTGACGCCGGCCGCCAGCTGACCAACAGGCCGCCTCCGGGACCTCCCGGAAGCGGCCTGGAGCTATCAGCCCGCCAGCACCTCGGCCAGCACCTGGCGAACCTCGTCGATACCGCTGGCCAAGACGGCTTCGATCTCGGCCATGGTGATCTCTCGCTGCACCTTGCCGGCCGCCGGGTTCACCACCAGCGCCAAGCAGGCATAGGGCAAGCCCAGTTCGCGAGCCAGGGCCGCTTCCGGCATGCCGGTCATGCCGACGATGTCGCAGCCGTCGCGTTCCAGCCGGACGATCTCTCCTGCCGTTTCCAGGCGTGGCCCCTGGGTCGCGGCATAGACGCCATGGTCGCTGTGCGGCAGTTGCAGCTTGCGCAGTGCACCCAGCAGGCGCTGACGCAAGGGCTCGTCGTAGGGAAAGCTGAAGTCGATGTGGGTGACATGGTCGAGGTCCGCGCCTTCGAAGAAGGTATGGCCACGCCCCCAGGTGTAGTCCACCAGCTGATGGGGCACGCACAGATGGCCGCTGCCCATGGCGGCGTGAATGCCGCCCACGGCATTCACCGCGAGGATGGCGTCGGCACCGGCCTCCTTGAGCGCCCAGAGGTTGGCGCGGTAGTTGACCTGATGCGGCGGAATACGATGGGGATGGCCATGGCGGGCCAGGAACAGCACCGGTCGCCCGGCAAAGCGGCCGCGCTGCACGGGTGCCGAGGGCTCGCCCCAGGGGGTGTCGAACGTCTGGGCCTCGTCCAGCTCCAGGCCGGCGAGCGCGGTGAGGCCGGTGCCTCCGATGATGGCGTAGGTGGTCATGGATACGTCCTCTAGATGAGTTCAGCCTGGCGCAACCGCCGCAGCACGTGGCTCCACTGCGGCTGCTGCCGATAATCGAGATCCACGTGGCGACGGGCTCTCATGCTGGCCAGGCGTGGCGAGGGCGAGACGCCCAGCTGCTGCACGCGACTCAGGGCCAGTTCGGCCGCGGCGCGATCGTTGCAGACCAGCCCCATGTCGCAACCGGCCTCCAGGGCCGACGCGACGCGCTGTCCGGCATCGCCAGCGACGTGGGCGCCGGCCATCGACAGGTCATCGCTGAAGATGACGCCCTGGTAGCCCAGCTCACCGCGCAGGATGTCCTGCAGCCAGCGCCGGGAAAAACCGGCCGGCTGGGCATCGACCGCAGGATAGATGACGTGGGCGGGCATGACGCCGTCCAACCTCGGCAGCAGGGCCCGGAACGGCCGCAGGTCGGTGCGCTGCAGGGTGTCCAGGTCACGCTCATCGGTGGGGATGGCGACGTGGGAATCGGCTTCCGCCCAGCCGTGTCCGGGAAAATGCTTGCCGGTGGCGGCCATGCCGGCCTCACCCATGCCGGCGATGAAGGCGCCGCCCAGTTCGATCACCTGTTCCGCGTTACCAAAGGACCGCGCGCCTATGACCTGGCTGCGTTGGTAGTCGACATCCAGCACCGGGGCGAAGCTGAAGTCCAGGCCCACTGCCAGGACCTCGGTCGCCATCAGCCAGCCACAGAGCCGACTCAGTTCGACGCTGTCCGCTCGGCCGCTCAACTGACCCATGGCCGGCAGGCGCACCACGTCGCGGCGCAGGCGCTGCACACGGCCGCCTTCCTGGTCCACGGCCAACAGCAGCTCGGGCCGCACCGCGCGAATGGCGCGGCACAGCTCCCGTACCTGGCCGGGCGTTTCGATGTTGCGGGCGAACAGAATCAGTCCGCCCACCTCCGGTTGGCGCAGCAACTGGCGATCCTCGGCGGTAAGCCAGGTGCCAGCGATATCGACCATCAGGGAGCCTTGCATGGGTACCTCGTCCGAATGCTCCGGCGCATGGCGCCGTGAAAGGGACGCAAGCTTACCCCAGGCGCCCTTGGCGCCGCAGCCTAGTAGGTCTCGGCCGTCTCCACCGCGACTGGACGCCGCGGCCGATACTGCGCCTGGGCCAGTTCGGGCTCCTGCATCGCCGTGGGTGCGCGCATGCCGGTGGCCAGGAAGGGCACCATCAGCCGCAGCACCTGGTCGGTGTGGGTATCGACGCCGAAGTCGTTTTCACCAATTGCCCGCAGCGCCTTGATGCCGGACATGCTGAACACCGCCGCGCCCAGCATGAAGTGGGCACGCCAGAACAGCTCCAGCGGCGGAATCTCGGGCACGGCTCTATTCACCAGCAGCAGGAAGCGGCGGAAGGCCCGGCCATAGGTCTGCTCGAGGTATTTGCGCAAATGACCCTGGCTCTGACTGAACGCCAGGCCCAGCAGGCGCATGAACACCGAGAGGTCGTTGCCGTGCCGCGGCTTGATGGCCAGGGAATGATCCACCAGCAGATTGAGCAACGCCTCCAGGCTCACCTCCTCCCCGTTCTTTGGCTGCCACTGATCCAGATCCCGCTCCAGGTTGAAGCAGAAGGGATCGAGAAAGCGCGAGAACACCGCCTGGATCAGGGCCTTCTTGGAGCCAAAGTGATAGTTGACGGCTGCCAGGTTGACCCCGGCTCGCGTGGTGATGAGTCGCAACGAGGTTTCGGCGAAGCCGCGCTCGGCGAACAACTGTTCGGCGGCATCCAGAATGCGTTCAACGGTATCCGACTGCGCCATGACCTTCCTCGATAGATGAATTTCCGTTTGAAACATATGTTTCAAACGCTACCTAAGTCAATCGCGGGCTGGTCTGCGAACAGCCATGCGAAGCCCCGGAAGGCACGTCATTCCGTCATTTGAACGCTATTTGCCGTGAATCCGGCCTGTCGTCCGAAGCCAGGGGCAGCGGCCTTGCCTAGCACCCAGAGTTACTGTATATAATCACAGCATCATTAGACGACGCGACGTGCATCATGCTGAAACTGACACCGCGACAAGCCGAGATTCTGGCCTTCATCAAGCGTTGCCTCGAAGCCAATGGCTTTCCGCCTACCCGCGCGGAAATCGCGCAGGAGCTTGGTTTCAAATCGCCGAATGCGGCTGAGGAGCATCTCAAGGCCCTGGCCCGTAAGGGCGCCATCGAGATGACGCCGGGTGCCTCCCGGGGCATCCGCATTCCGAGTCTGGATACGACGCGCAAAGCCGATGAAAGCCTGCCGGTCATCGGTCGAGTGGCTGCTGGCGCGCCCATTCTGGCCGAGCAGAACGTCGAGGAAAACTGTGCCATCAATCCGGCCTTCTTCCAGCCGCGTGCCGACTACCTGCTGAAGGTCAAGGGCATGAGCATGAGAGACGTCGGCATCCTCGATGGCGACCTCCTCGCGGTCCATGTGACCCGTGAGGTGCACAACGGTCAGATCGTCGTGGCTCGGGTGGGCGATGAAGTCACCGTGAAGAGATTCAAACGCTCGGGCAACCAGGTCACCCTGTTGGCGGAAAATCCCGAGTTCGCCCCTATCGAAGTCGATCTTTCCAGCCAGGAATTCGCCATCGAAGGGTTAAGCGTCGGCGTCATCCGCCGCTAACGTCTAGGGCTGGCCTGCGGGTCAGCCTCTTGTCACCGCCTTTTGCCTTACGCCGAAGTCTTGATCGGGGGTATCTGTTCGCGCTCCGGAAAGCGCTCAAGACCAGGCTGAGCACAGTGACGTCATGTATCCGTGGTACATGACGTCAAGTGGATTTGATCGAGTCGCCTCTAGGAGGTCGCCATGCAATTTCCCCTGATGTTCGATGCACCGCGCTCGTCCGTTCAAGAGCTGGACCTGGCACCTGAGTTCCTGCTGCAGGAACTCACCGCATTTCTGCCCAAGTCCGGCAAGCCGGCACGGGAGCTGCCAGCCGCTCCGCTGCCGGATACCTTCAGTGAGATGTCCCTGCATGGCAGCCAGGAACAGTGCCTGCAACTGCTGGCCCCCATCCTGCGCCAACTAAGCGACAAGGACGATGCCCGCTGGCTGACCCTGGTCACCCCGCCATCGCTGCTCAGCAATGCCTGGTTGCGCAGCACCCATCTGAATCCGGAACGGGTGCTTCTGCTGCAGACGCCGAGTGCTGCCAAGACGCTGCAACTGGCCTGCGAAGTGCTCCGCAAGGGGCAGAGCCATACGGTGATCAGCTGGCTGCACGACCTGAGCGATGCGGGCAAGCAGCAATTGGCGCGCGCCGCCGCACAGGGCCACAGCCAGAGTCTGAACGTCAGATTCGCGTAGGGAACAGGCGGCGGGACGGGATGTAGCGGCGGCATTCCAGGGCGGAATGCCGGATCGAGAAAGAATCAGTGCAGGACGCGCGGTTGATCGTCGCGCTGGAGGCTATCGCCTTCGGCCAGTCGACCGGCCATCTGCACACCCAGGTTGAACATGGCCTTGGCCACCTCTATCTGCTGTCCATGCAGGAAATCCTTGGCATCGCTGGAAAACTCCAGGGTAACGAGGGCTTCCTCGTCGTCCGCACGGCGCAACACGATGCGACCATCGGAGAGTTCAACGATTTCCAGGTAGGCAGTAGTCATTCAGTATCTCCACAGCTAAGCGGATAGTGTAACAGCGTGGGGTCTGAGAGGCTGACTTGCCTGAGCCTTTTTCGACGGTCTGCAAGGCCAGCATCCTGGCAGCCTTGGATGAGTTGCTGGTGGAACGGGCCTACCACTCGGTCATGGCACCGCGGAATCTGAGCGCCGTCTGCTTGAGGCTTTCGCGCCAGGCTTCCACTTCTTCAAGACCCAGTTCCGGCTCGGCCGGTTCCAGACTGACCGCCTCGATCAGGGCCAGCGTCGGGTCCTGCTTGGGCCGTCGTGGCGCCTGGGGCGGTTGCAGCAGTCGCTGGTATTCGGCGATCAGCCGTGCCAGCCAGGTCTCCGAATTGCCCGCCAACTCGACCAGCTCGCCCATTTCCGGACTGGGCGCCTCGTTCAGGGCTTCGGGTGATAGCAGAACGGCGAGCGACGTGGCCTCCATGGTCGGGTGGCGATAGAAGCCCGCCACCTCCTGACAGAGGCCCAGCAGGGCGCCATGCAGGTGGAACAGACAGGCCTCGCGTTCGGCCATGATGCGGCCCTGGCTGTGCGCCGAAGGCGCCGCCTGAGCCGAGCGCCAGCTTTCCAGGGCCAGACCGGCGAAATAGAGCTTCTGGTTGGTGCGGGTGTAACGCTCGTTGGCCATGCCCTTCTCCTGGAGCCGACTCACGCCGGCCGCCTGTCTCCTGCCAGAACCCAGGGCTCTAGCGCTTTTCTTCCACCTGCCACTTCTTGCCGTCGTAGAAGGCCTTCCAGCCGGTGGGCTTGCCCTCGACCTCGGTCTGCACGTACTGCTCCTTGGTCTTGCGGCTGAAGCGGATCACCGCCGGGCGACCTTCGGAATCCTTCACCGGAGCACTCAGCAGATAATGGTACTTGGGATCGATCTCGTCGCGATGGGGCAGCAGTTCGCTGACCAACGGCGCACGGGTTTCGCGATTCTTCGGAAAGCCGCTGGCAGCCAGGAACAGCCCCGAAGCGCCGTCACGCAACACATAGGTGTCGTCGACCTTTTCGCAACGCAGCTCCGGCATGGGCACGGCATCCATCTTCGGCGGTGCGGGCTCGCCGTTCTTGAGCAATTTGCGGGTGTTCTTGCAGGCTGGATTGGTACAGCCGAAGAACTTGCCGAAGCGGCCCGTCTTGAGCTGCATCTCGCTGCCGCACTTGTCGCACTCGAGCGATGGACCTTCGTAGCCCTTGATGCGATAGCTGCCTTCTTCGATTTCGTAGCCCGGACAGTCCGGGTTATTGCCGCAGACGTGCAGCTTGCGATGCTCGTCGATCAGATAGGCGTCCATCGCGGTGCTGCAGATGGGGCAGCGATGCTTGCCGCGCAGAACCAGGGACTCGGACTCGCCCTCGTCGTCATCGGCGATCTCGTCGCCCGGCACCAGATTGATGGTGGCCTTGCAGCGTTCCTTGGGCGGCAGGGCGTAACCGGAGCAGCCCAGGAAGACGCCAGTGGAGGCGGTACGGATCATCATCGGCCGACCGCAGAGCTGGCAGGGAATGTCCGTCAGGGTCGGCTGATTGGCTCGCATGCCCTTCTCGCCCGCTTCGGCGTATTCCAACTTCTGCTTGAAATCCCCATAGAATTCGTCGAGCAGATTCTTCCAGTCCCGTTCGCCCTGGGCGACGTTGTCCAGATTGCCTTCCATGTTGGCGGTGAAGCTGAAGTCCATCAGGTTGGCGAAGCTTTCGTTCAACCGGTCGGTGACGATGTCGCCCATCTTCTCGGCATAGAACCGGCGATTGTGCACCGTCACGTAGCCGCGATCCTGGATGGTGGAAATGATGGCGGCATAGGTCGACGGTCGGCCGATACCGCGCTTCTCCAGCTCCTTGACCAGGCTGGCTTCGGAGAAGCGGGCCGGCGGCTTGGTGAAGTGCTGGCTGGGGTCGAGCTTGACCAGGCCGAGGTCTTCGCCCTGCTTCATCTCGGGCAGGACGTCGTCGTCGCCCGGCTTGCCCTGCTGGGGCAGGACACGGGTGTAGCCGTCGAACTTGAGGATGCGGCCACGGGCACGCAGCTCGAAGTCTCCCGCCGCGGCGGTCACCGTGGTGGACAGGTACTCGGCCGGGGGCATCTGGCAGGCCAGGAACTGGCGCCAGATCAGCTCGTACAGGCGCTCGGCGTCCCGCTCCATGCCCGACAGGCTGTTGGGCTTGACGTTGACGTCGGACGGGCGGATGGCTTCGTGTGCTTCCTGGGCGCCTTCGCGGCTGCCATAGACGTTGGCCTTTTCCGGCAGGTACTGCTTGCCAAATTCGCTCTCGATGTAGCCGCGAGCCATGGCGATGGCATCACCGGACAGGTTGGTCGAGTCGGTACGCATATAGGTGATGTAGCCAGCCTCATAGAGACGCTGGGCCATCATCATGGTCTTCTTCACCCCGAAGCCCAGGCGATTGCTCGCCGCCTGCTGCAAGGTGGAGGTGATGAAGGGCGCCGAGGGCCGGCTGCTGGTCGGCTTGTCTTCGCGCTTGGCGATGCGATAGCCGGCCTTCTCCAGCTTGGCCAGCGCGGCCTTGGCCTGGGCCTCGTTCAACGGCTTGAAGGCTTCACCCTTCTCGCGCACCACCTCGAAGCGCACCTGGTCCTTTTTCGGGGTGGCGAGGTCGGCGTGGATTTCCCAGTATTCCTCGGGGACGAAGGCGCGGATCTCACGTTCGCGCTCCACGACCAGCTTGACCGCAACGGATTGCACCCGACCAGCGGACAGGCCACGGGCGATCTTCGACCACAGCAGCGGCGAGACCATGTAGCCGACCACGCGGTCCAGGAAGCGACGGGCCTGCTGGGCGTTGACGCGGTTGATATCCAGTTCGCCAGGCTGGGAGAAGGCCTCCTGGATGGCCTTCTTGGTGATCTCGTTGAAGACCACGCGCTTGTAGCGCGAGTCGTCGCCACCGATGGCTTCCCGCAGGTGCCAGGCGATGGCCTCCCCTTCGCGGTCCAAGTCGGTTGCGAGATAGACGGTATCGGCGTCCTTGGCCAGACGGCGCAGTTCCTCGATCACCTTTTCCTTGCCAGGCAGGATCTCGTAGTGCGCCTTCCAGCCGTGTTCGGGGTCGACGCCCATGCGGGTGAAGAGCTGGCGCCGGGCCTTTTCCTTGGGTGACAGCGCGGGCGCCTCGGCGGCGGTCTTGCGCGTCTTGGCGGCGGGCTCCTTGGCGGTGCCGGCGCCGCTGGTGGGAAGGTCGCGGATATGGCCGATGCTCGACTTCACCACGTACTGGTTACCCAGATACTTGTTGATGGTCTTGGCCTTGGCCGGGGATTCCACGATGACCAGCGATTTACCCATGGGAGAGTCAGATTCCTGCTTGAAAGCGGTGAGCGAGCGAAAGGCGAGCGCCGGGACGGCGGATGGAGGACCAGAACGACTTCAGTCTGGTGCGCCGGGGGCGGTCGGCCAACGCGGCACCGCTATATATAGTGGCGATGTCGGCAAGGTCAAGGCTGGGGCGTGGTATCCAGACCCAGGGGATCGGCTTCGACGCTGATCAGCGCGAAGCGCGGCACCTGCTCGCCATCCACCTGGACGCTCTCGCGAAACATGCTCAAGGGCCGCGCCCAGAGACCGTATTCGCCGTACAGCGCCTGATAGATGACCAGCTCTTCCTCGGTCTCCGAATGCCGGGCCACGCCCAGTACTCGATATTGCTGACCCTTGTAGTGCCGGTAGAGTCCCGTCTGCAATGCCATGTTCCACCTCGAAAAAAGAAAACCGGGGCAGCCCTGGGGGCGCCCCGGTCGGATGACGCACGCCGCGGATCAGCGCAGGCGTTCGAACACCGTGGTGATGCCCTGGCCGAGACCCACACACATGGTGGCCAGGCCGAAGGTGCCGTCATTCTGTTTCATGACATTTAACAGCGTGCCTGAAATTCTGGCGCCAGAGCAACCGAAGGGGTGACCCAGGGCGATGGCGCCCCCGTGCAGATTGACCTTTTCCTCCATCTTGTCGAGCACCTTGAGGTCCTTGAGCACCGGCAGGGCCTGGGCCGCGAAGGCTTCGTTGAGCTCGATGAAATCGATGTCGGCGATGGTCAGGCCAGCGCGCTTGAGGGCCTTCTGCGAAGCCGGGACCGGACCGTAGCCCATGATCGCCGGATCCACGCCGGCCACGGCCATGGAGCGGATCTTGGCCAGCGGCTGCAGGCCCAGGTCCTGGGCGCGCTGGGCGGACATGACCAGCATGCAGGAGGCGCCGTCGGTGATCTGCGAGGAGGTGCCGGCGGTCACGGTACCACCCTTGGGATTGAACGCCGGCTTCAGGGCAGCCAGGCCTTCGAGGGTGGTTTCCGGACGGATGGTCTCATCATGGCTGAAGACCTTGAGGAAGCCGTTCTCGTCGTGACCTTCCAGGGGAATGATCTCGTCCTTGAACTTGCCTTCCTGGGTCGCCTTCCAGGCCAGCTGATGAGAGCGGTAGCCGAACTGGTCCTGGGCCTCGCGGGTGATGCCGTGCATCTTGCCCAGCATCTCGGCGGTCAGGCCCATCATGCCGGAGGCCTTGGCGGCGTGCAGCGACAGCTGGGGGTTCGGATCGACGCCGTGCATCATGCCGACATGGCCCATGTGCTCCACGCCGCCGACGACGAAGACGTCGCCGTTGCCGGTCTGGATCGCCTGGGCGGCGGTGTGCAGGGCGCTCATGGAGGAGCCGCACAGCCGGCTCACCGTCTGGGCGCCGCTGGTATGGGGGATGCGGGTCAGCAGCGAGGCCATGCGGGCGATGTTCCAGCCCTGCTCCAGGGTCTGGTTGACGCACCCCCAGATCACGTCTTCCACCTCGGCCGGGTTGACCTGGGGATTACGGTCAAGGACTGCGTCGATCAGCCGCGCGGACAGGGTCTCGGCGCGGGTGTTGCGGTGCATGCCGCCCTTGGAACGGCCCATGGGCGTGCGGGCGAAGTCGACGATGACGACGTCTCTCGGATTCAGACTCATTTCTTTACTCCAGGCTCAACCGAAGAAGCGTTGGCCAGCGGCGGCCATTTCGCGGAGTTTGGGGGTCGGGTGGTACAGCGGCCCGAGGTCGGCGTACTTGTCGGCCATGGCGACGAATTCGGCCACGCCCAGGCTATCGATGTAGCGCAGCGCACCGCCACGGAAGGGTGGGAAGCCAATGCCGTAGATCAGGCCCATGTCGGCCTCGGCGGCGCTGTCGACGATGCCGTCTTCCAGGCAGCGCACGGCTTCCAGGCACAGCGGTACCATCATCCGCTCGACGATTTCCTCGTCGGTGAATTCACGCTGTTCGTAGGTGACCGGTGCCAGCACCTCGGCCACGGCCGGATCGGCGACCTTCTTCGGCTTGCCCTTCTTGTCGGTCTCGTAGACATAGAAGCCCTTGCCGTTCTTCTGGCCGAAGCGCTGGGCTTCGTAGAGGGCGTCCACCGCGGTCTTGCGACTTTCCTTCATGCGCTCGGGGAAACCCTCGGCCATGACGTCGCGGGCGTGGTGGGCGGTGTCCATGCCGACCACGTCCATCAGGTAGGCCGGACCCATGGGCCAGCCGAATTTTTCCATCAACTTGTCGACGCGCTGGAAATCGGCACCCTGGGCCAGCAGCGCGGCGAAGCCGCCGAAGTACGGGAAGAGGATGCGGTTGACCAGGAAGCCGGGGCAGTCGTTGACCACGATGGGGTTCTTGCCCATCTGGCGGGCGTAGGCCACGGTGGTGGCGATGGCCCTTTCGCTGGTCTTCTCGCCGCGGATCACCTCGACCAGGGGCATCATGTGCACCGGGTTGAAGAAGTGCATGCCGCAGAAGTTTTCCGGACGCTTGAGCGCCTGGGCCAGGAGGCTGATGGAAATGGTGGAGGTGTTTGAGGTGAGGATGGCGTCCTCGCGTACCTGGCCTTCCACTTCGGCCAGCACGGCCTGCTTGACCTTGGGATTCTCGACCACCGCCTCGACCACCAGGTCGACGCTCTTGAAGTCGCCATAGGACAGGGTCGGCCGGATGCGATTGAGCGCCTCGGCCATCTTCACCGGCTCCAGGCGGCCCTTCTCGACACGTTTGTTGAGCAGCTTGCTGGCTTCGCTCAGGCCCAGCTCCAGGGCTTCGTCGCGAATGTCCTTCATCAGGATCGGCGTGCCCTTGAGCGCGGACTGGTAGGCGATGCCACCGCCCATGATGCCGGCGCCCAGGACGCTGGTCAGCTTGACCGGAGCGGCCTGCTTCTCCAGCACCTTGGCCTTGCGCTTGAGCGCCTGGTCATTGAGGAACAGGCCCACCAGGCTGGCGGAGACCGAGGTCTGGGCCATCTTGGCGAAGCCGGCGCCTTCGACCTCCAGGGCCTTGTCGCGACCGTAGTTGGCGGACTTCTGGATCGCCTTGATGGCTTCCAGCGGCGCCGGATAGTGCGGCCCGGCCTGGCTGGCGACGAAACCCTTGGCCGACTCGAAGGCCATCATGGCTTCGATGGCATTGAGCTGCAGCTTCTCCAGCTTCGGCTTGCGCTTGGCGCGGTAGTCCAGCTCACCGGCGGCGGCGCGGCGGACCAGGTCCAGCGCCGCGTCGAACAGGTGCTCGGGCGCGACCACGGCATCGGCCACACCGACCTTGAGCGCGGTGGCGGCGTCGTTTTCCTTGCCAGAGGCGATCCACTCGATGGCGTTGTCGCTGCCGATCAGGCGCGGCAGGCGGACGGTGCCGCCCCAGCCCGGATAGATGCCCAGCTTGACTTCGGGCAGGCCGATGCGCGCGGCGGTGCTCAGCACCCGGTAGTCGGCGGCCAGGGTCATCTCGCAGCCGCCACCCAGGGCGATACCGCCCACGGCGGCCACGGTAGGTACCGGCAGGTCTTCGAAGTCGTTGAAGATGCGATTGATCTCGGCGATGCCGGCCTGCAGCTCTTCGGTCGGCCGGCCGAACATCTCGACGAATTCGGTGATGTCGGCGCCGACGATGAAGACGTCCTTGCCGCTGGTGACGATGACGCCGCGCAGTCCGGCATGGGCTTTCAGGGCGTCCACGGCCTGGCGGAATTCACGCAGGGTGATGGCGCTGAACTTGTTGACCGATTCGCCTTGGAGGTCGAAGCGAAGTTCGGCGATGCCGTCCTCCACGTCGCGCACCGAAAGGGCTTTGCCTTCGAAAATCATCAGCGGGTCTCCCTTGAGTCCTGGTCGCAAGGCGGGCGGCAGCTTCGGATGGAAGCCGAAAATCGCCAGCCCCGATATTGTTCTGTGGAGGGCACCGGCCGGGCCGGGGCGAAAATTCATACAACCGTTTGAACGGCTCGCACAACCTTCTGGCAAAAGCGCGCTCTTGTCAATTGGGACACAAGGGAAAGCGGCGGGTATTCGAACGACGGGTGCTTGAGCTTGCCGCGCTTCTGTGCAAGATAGCCGTGGAGCTATCCCCGACTCCTGGAGTCGAAACTACAAGTGGGCGAGCGTCTGCCTGAACAGTTGTCGAGCGAAAGCCGGTTCTGTTCGGCCAGAACCTGAAGCCCGCGAATCGAGCGCCAGCCATGGTATGGCCTGGCGCCCCATCATGAAGGAGAGATGTGTATGGCCTACCAACACATATTGGTTGCTGTCGACCTGACCGATGATTGCCAGCCGGTAATCCGTCGCGCCGTGGCCCTGGGTCAGTGCTGTGGCAGCAAGGTGTCCCTGGTGCACGTGGTCGAGCCTATGGCCATGGCCTTTGGCGGTGATGTGCCCATGGATCTGTCGTCGCTGCAGCAACAGCAGATCGAGCAAGCTCGCGAGCGGCTGGATGGTTTCACCACCCAGTATGCCGAGCTGGCCGGCAACTGCGTGCTGGCCTACGGGCAACCGCGTCAGGAGATTCACCGCATGGCCAAGGAGCAGGGCTGCGACCTGATCGTGGTCGGCAGCCATGGTCGTCATGGCCTGGCCCTGCTGCTGGGCTCTACGTCCAACGACCTGCTGCACGGCGCGCCCTGCGATACCCTCGCGGTGGCCCTGAACAAAGACAAGGCCTAAAAGCCTGCTCAAAGTCTGCTGCGCGTCGGCCAAACTGCGTTGAAAATGGCCTGGGTCGCCAGCCCGGTCGGAATGCTCATTTACCACTCGTAAACTCGAGCGCGAGCCCGGTCCGCTTCCTCAGCCATTTTCGTGGGGCCGCCTAGGCCTTGTTTGTCTCTAGCTCGCGAGACTTTGAACGGACTCCAAGCCCGCGGCCGGGTTGGATCACTCCAACTCGGCCCAGCGCTCGATGAGGCGATCCAGTTCCGCTTGCAACGCCTCCATGCGGGCAAGCTTGCCGCGGCTGACCTCGGCAGGTAGCTGATAGAAACCCGGATCGGCGATGGCCGTCTGCAAGGCCTCCAGCTCGATCTCCGCGGTCTCGATGGCAGCTGGCAGAGCGTCCAGCTCGCGCTGCTCCTTGTAACTGAGCTTGCGCTTGGCTGGCGCGGCTGTAGCAGCCACGGGAGTGGCGACCGGCGCAGGTTCACTCTTGCTAGCCGGTTGTGCCGACTTGCCGTCTTCACGGGTCTGCACACCCAGCAGACGTGGCGAGCCGCCCTGGCGCAGCCAGTCGTGATAGCCGCCGACGTATTCCTGTACCCGCCCTGCCCCTTCGAACACCAGGGTGCTGGTCACCACGTTATCGAGGAAGGCCCGGTCGTGGCTGACCATCAGCACGGTGCCCTCGAAACTCAGCAACACCTCTTCGAGCAGTTCCAGGGTCTCGACGTCGAGATCATTGGTCGGTTCGTCCAGCACCAGCAGGTTGGCAGGCTTGCTGAACAGCTTGGCCAGCAACAGCCGGGCCCGCTCACCACCGGACAGCGCCTTGACCGGCGTACGGGCACGCTGCGGACTGAACAGGAAGTCCCCCAGGTAGCTCAGTACGTGGCGATCCTGGCCATTGATGGTGATGAACTCGCGCCCCTCGGCGAGGTTGTCGATCACCG
Source organism: Pseudomonas sp. Marseille-Q7302 (assembly GCF_965111925.1). Classification (NCBI taxonomy): domain Bacteria; kingdom Pseudomonadati; phylum Pseudomonadota; class Gammaproteobacteria; order Pseudomonadales; family Pseudomonadaceae; genus Pseudomonas; species Pseudomonas sp. Marseille-Q7302. The sequence continues at coordinate 3,699,748 of NZ_CBCOPK010000001.1, forward strand.
TCTTTTCCGGCTCCAGTTGCAGGCGCAGCTGGTCGAAGTAGGCGATCTCCAGCTTGGTGCCGTACTGGATCTTGCCGGCGGTGGGCTGCAGGTCACCCAGCAGTAGCTTGAGCAGGGTGGTCTTGCCCGAGCCGTTGGGGCCGAGCAGACCGATACGATCGCCGCGCTGGATCATCAGGGTCAGGTCGCGGATCAATGGCTCGCCGCCAGGATGGGCATAGCTCATGTGCTCGGCGAGGATGACCTGCTTGCCTGACTTGTCGGCCGTTTCCAGCAGGAGATTGGCCTTGCCCTGGCGTTCGCGTCTCTCGCTACGCTCGTTGCGCATGGCCTTGAGGGCTCGGACGCGGCCTTCGTTGCGGGTACGTCGGGCCTTGATGCCCTGGCGGATCCAGACCTCTTCCTGGGCCAGGCGCTTGTCGAACAGGGCATTGGCGGTCTCTTCCGCCGCCAGCTGCTGCTCCTTGTGCACCAGGAAGCTGGCGTAGTCGCCCTGCCAGTCGATCAGGTTGCCACGATCCAGTTCGAGGATGCGGGTGGCCAGGGCCTGGAGGAAGGCACGGTCGTGGGTGATGAACAGCACGGCGCCGGGATAGCCGCGCAGGGCGTCTTCCAGCCAGGCGATGGCGCCGATGTCCAGGTGGTTGGTGGGTTCGTCGAGCAGCAGCAGATCGGGCTCGGCCACCAGGGCCTGGGCCAGCAGCACGCGCCGCCGCCAGCCACCGGAGAGTTCGGCGAGGGTCTTCTCCGCCGGCAGCTGCAGCCGGCTCAGGGTGCTTTCCACCAGTTGCTGCAGGCGCCAGCCATCACGGGCCTCCAGCTCCTGCTGGACGTGCATGAGGCGCTCCATGTCCAGTTCACCGCTGGTGTCCTGGGTCAGGTGGTGATACTCGGCGAGCAGCTCGCCGACGCCCGCGAGGCCGGCGGCCACCACGTCGAACACCGAGCGGTCGTCGGCGCGCGGCAATTCCTGCGGCAGCTCGCCGATCTTCAGCGCCGGGGCGCGCCAGACCTCGCCATCGTCGGCCTGCTGCTCACCCTTGACGATGCGCAGCAGGCTGGATTTGCCGGTGCCGTTGCGGCCGATGATGCATACCCGCTCGCCCCGTTCGATCTGCCAGGACACCCCGTCCAGCAAGGGGGTGACGCCAAAGGCCAGGGATACGTTGGTGAACTTGAGCAGCGCCATGGGTTTCTCCGCGAAAAAGGCCAACCAGTCTAGCAGAGACGCCTACCCCGGCGCCGGTCGACGCGAGCCGGCGAAACGTCCGGACCGCCCGACGGCAGGCCATGGCCAACGCTTTCGCCGCCTGGCGCCGGCACGTAAGCTAGACTGCCCCGTGACGGTCGGCCGCCTGCCCTGCGTAGCGCGCGCCACCCCCTCCGCATCCAGCTTTTACGGAATTCCCATGCGCGGTCGCCTGTTCGTCATCCTGCCCCTGCTCCTCGCTCCCCTGATCGGCTCCACCACTTCGCAAGCCGCTCCCCTGGAGCAGCAGCGGCAACTCTACGACCAGGCCAAGGCGGCGCTGGACCGGGGCGACGCCAGTGTCTACCTGGCCAATCGCGGCGACTTGCGCACCTATCCGCTGGAGCCTTACCTGGCTTACGACGAGCTGATCAAGCGCGTTCCTGGCGCCAGCGATGCCGAGATCGAGACCTTTCTCGCCGAGCATGGCGATCTGCCGCAATCCAACTGGCTGCGGCTGCGCTGGCTGCGCAGCCTGGCCGATCGCGGCGACTGGAATCGCTTCGAGAAATACTATTCGCCCGACTACAACTTCACCGAGCTGGACTGCCTGCACGGCCAGTACCTGATCGCCCAGGGCAATGCCAGCGAGGGCTTCAAGCTGGCGGAAAAGTACTGGCTGGTGGGCAAGGCTCAACCGACCAGCTGCGATGGCCTGTTCCAGGCCTGGGCGGCGCGCGGCCAGCTCACCGAGGAGCGGGTCTGGGAACGCGCCAAACTGGCCGCCGACAAAGGCGAGTACGGCCTGGTGCGCACCCTCTCCGCCCAGTTGCCGACCCTGTCCGGCCAGGCCCAGCGGCTGATCGACGTGGCCCAGAAGCCCCAGCAGATCGCCAATGTCCAGGCCTTCGCCCCGGCCAGCGAAAGCCTCGCCGACGTGGTCGGCCTGGGACTGCGCAAACTGGCCCGCCAGGACCCGGAACAGGCCATGGGCCTGCTCGAGGTCTACAGCCAGCGCATGCCCTTCACCCGCGACGAGAAGGTGGCCATCGCCCGCCAGATCGGCCTGACCCTGGCCAAGAACTTCGATCCGCGCGCCCTGCCGCTGATGGAGCGCTACGATCCCGAGCTGCGTGACGACGACGTCAGCGAATGGCGCGCCCGACTGCTCCTGCGCCTGGGCCGCTGGAGCGATGCCCATGCCCTGATCGAGCGCTTCCCACCGAGCCTGGCCAAGGCCAATCGCTGGGAATACTGGCGCGCCCGCACCCTGGAGCTGATGCAACCGCAGAGTCCGCAGGTGCTGCGCGAATACGCCGAGGTCAGCCGTGAGCGTGACTACTACGGCTTCCTCGCCGCCGACCGCAGCAAGGCGCCCTATCAGCTCAACAACAAGCCACTGATGCTCAGCGACGCGCTCAAGCGCAAGGTGCGCAACACGCCTGGCGTGCAGCGTGCCCTGGAGTTCATCGCCCGCGGCGAGCCGATCAATGCCCGCCGCGAGTGGTTCTATGTCAGCCGGCACTTCAACCGTGACGAACTGGTCGCCCAGGCCCGCATGGCCTACGACATGCAGTGGTACTTCCCGGCAATCCGCACTATCAGCCTCGCCAAGTACTGGGACGACCTGGACATCCGCTTCCCCATCGCCTATCGGGAAAGCTTCGTGCGCGAGGCCCAGACCCGCGGCCTGCACAGCAGCTGGGTGTTCGCCATCACCCGCCAGGAGAGCGGCTTCATGGCCGATGCGCGCTCCGGCGTGGGCGCCATAGGATTGATGCAGTTGATGCCGGCCACCGCCAGCCATACCGCCAGCAAGTTCGCCATTTCCCTGGCCTCGCCGCAGCAGGCGCTGACCCCGGAAAAGAACATCCAGCTGGGCACCGCCTATCTCTCCATGGTCCATGCCCAGTTCAACGGCAACCGCGTATTGGCCTCGGCCGCCTACAACGCCGGGCCGGGCCGGGTGAAGCGCTGGCTGAGCGGCGCCCGCCACCTGGCCTTCGATGTCTGGGTGGAGACCATTCCCTTCGACGAGACGCGGCAATATGTGCAGAACGTGCTGGCCTATGCGGTGATCTACGGGCAGAAGCTCAATTCGCCGCAACCCCTGGTGGACTGGAACGAGCGCTTCTTCGACGAGACCTGAGCGCCCGCCGGCTAGTCCGGCCATCAACATAGCGGACTCGAACGCCTGGCGAGTCCGCTGCACAACCGCTCTCCAGAGCGCTTCTGCCGTCCCGCCATGGCTTCCGGCACCGTTCAGGGGTAGGCGACGGCTGCGCAAACGAGCGCCACCCCCTATACTGCAGCCCCTTTTTTTCCGCTATTGAACCGGAGAAACCCATGCTCAAGCGTTCGCTGGCCCTGGCAGCAGGCCTGGCCCTGTCCCTGACGTCCCTGCTCTCCCACGCCGCCGACGAATTGCGCGTCTCGGCCATTCCCGACGAGGCTCCCACCGAGCTGATCCGCAAGTTCAAGCCGCTGGGTGAATACCTGCAGCAGCGCCTGGGCATGCCGGTCAAGTTCGTGCCGGTATCCGACTATGCCGGCGTGGTGGAAGCCATGGCGTCGGATCGGCTGGACATGGCCTGGTTCGGTGGCTTCACCTTCGTCCAGGCGCAGCGCAAGGCGCCGATGAATCCCCTGGTGCAGCGCGAAGAAGATCAGCAGTTCACCAGCAAATTCATCACCGCCGACCCAGCCGTGAAGAGCCTGCAGGACCTCAAGGGCAAGACCTTCGCCTTTGGTTCGGTCTCCTCCACCTCGGGCAGCCTGATGCCACGCTACTTCATGCAGAAGGACGGCATCGTCCCTGAGCAGTTCTTCTCGCGGGTAGCCTATTCCGGCGCCCATGATGCCACCGTTGCCTGGGTTGCCGCGGGCAAGGCCGATGCCGGGGTGCTCAACGCCTCGGTGTGGAAGAAGCTGGTCGACGCCGGCAAGGTCGACACCAGCAAGGTGCGGGTGATCGCCACCACCCCGACCTACTACGACTACAACTGGACGGTGCGCGGCAATCTGGATCCGCAACTGGCGGCCAAGATCAAGCAGGCCTTCCTCGACCTGGACCCGGCCAAGCCGGCGGACAAGGCGATCCTCGACCTGCAGGCGGCCAGCCGCTTCGTGCCGACTTCGCCGGACAACTACAAGAGCATCGAGGCTTCCGCCCTGGCAGCCGGCCTGCTCAAGTGAGTCTCGCCCTCAGGGGCGTGACGCTGGTACACGCCGACGGCTCGCCTGCCCTGGTCGATCTCGACCTGCACCTGGAACAGGGTGAACAGGTCGCCCTGATCGGCCCGTCCGGTGCCGGCAAGACCAGCCTGCTGCGGCTGCTGGCCACCGGTCTGCGGCCGGTGGCGGGTCAGCTGGAGCTACTCGGGGAAGATCCCTGGACGCTGGGCAACCGCGCACGGCGCCAGCTGCGCGCCCGCATCGGCCTCATTCACCAGGCCCCGCCGCTGCCCGCACGCCAGAGAGTTATCACCGCGGTGCTGGCCGGACGTCTCGGCCAGTGGTCGCTGGCGCGCAGCCTGATCAGCCTGGTGCATCCCCTGGATCGCGACGGCGCCGCCGCCGCCCTGGCGCCGCTGGACCTGGCCGACCGTCTCTACGCCTCCTGCGATCAGCTGTCCGGTGGCCAGTTGCAGCGCATCGGTATCGCCCGGGCACTCTACCAGCAGCCGCAGCTGCTGCTTGCCGACGAACCCGTGTCGGCCATGGACCCGGTGTTGGCCGGTCACACCCTGGAGGTACTGCGCGACACCGCCGGGCGCCAGGGCACCACCCTGGTCACCAGCCTGCACAATGTGGAGCTGGCGCTGCAGCGCTTTCCGCGCATCCTCGGCCTGCGCGCCGGCAGGCTGCTGTGGGACAAGCCCGCCAGCGCGGTGAGCGAGGCCGATCTCGCGGCGCTCTATGCCAATGACGGCCTGAGCACCACCCTATCGCCCGCCGCGCCGACTCCGGCCGAGACGCCGCTCGATCTGCCACGATGCTGAATCCGCCTCGTCGGGACCCCGCTACCCGGCCCCGCCTGCTGCTTACCCTGCTGGCCCTGGTGCTGGCCTGGCCGACGCTGCGCCTGGCGGAATTCGATCTCTTCGGACTCTTCACCGGCGATAATGCCCGCACCATGGGCAACTTTCTCGCCGGCTTCTGGCCACCGGCCCATGACGCCGACTTTCTAGCCGTGCTGGGGCGCGCCACCCTGGAAACCCTGGCCATCGCCACCCTGGGCATGGCCCTGGCGGCACTGATCGCCCTGCCCGCCGCCCTGCTGGCCACCCGCGCGCTGTCGATCTCCGCGCTGCCCCGCGCCGGTCGCCCCGGTCGGTTGCCGCGCCTGCTCCGCGGGCTGGTCCGCGGGGTACTGATCGTCCTGCGCAGCGTGCCGGAGATCGTCTGGGCGCTGCTATTCGTCCGCGCCGTCGGCCTGGGCCCCACGGCGGGGGTGCTGGCCATCGCCATCACCTACGGCGGCATGCTGGGCAAGGTCTATGCGGAGATCTTCGAATCGGTCGATCCACGCCCGGCGCGGGCCCTGCTGCTGCAGGGCGCCGGTCGCCTGCAGGCCTTTGTCTATGGCGTGCTGCCCAATGCCGCGGGCGAGATGATTTCCTACAGTGTCTACCGCTGGGAGTGCGCCATCCGCGCTTCGGTGGTGATGGGCTTCGTCGGCGCTGGCGGCCTCGGCCAGCAGGTGGACCTGTCGCTGCGCATGTTTGCCGGTGGCGAGGTAGCCAGCCTGCTGCTGACCTTCCTGGTACTGGTGCTGCTGGCCGATGTGCTGAGCCGGCTGCTGCGCCAGATGGAACGCCGGGCCAGCGGCCGCGGGCTGTTGACGGTGGTGGCGATGGGCACCGCCCTGCTGGCTTCCATCAGCTACCTGGGAACGGCCTTCGGCGAATTGCTGAGCGCCCGCGCCCTGGGTCAGATGGGTAGCTTCCTGGCCGATTTCCTCAAGCCGGATTTCTCCGTCGGCCAGCTGTCGGCCGTGGCCCGGGGCGCTGTGGAAACCCTGGCGATGTCGGCCCTGGGTACCCTGCTCGCCGGACTGCTGGGGCTGCTGCTGGCCTTGCCGGCGGCCGGCCGCTTCGGCCTGGCCGCCCTGGCGCTGGCGCGACTGCTGCTCAACGCCCTGCGTGCCGTTCCCGAACTGGTCTGGGCGGCACTGATGGTGCTGGCCGCCGGGCTCGGCCCCAACGCCGGCACCCTGGCTCTGGCCCTGCACACCGCCGGGGTACTTGGCCGATTGTTCGCCGAAGCCCTGGAAAACACCCCCAAGGCACCGGCCGAGGCCATCCGCCTGGCCGGCGGCGGCGCGCTGACGGCCTTTCTCTACGGCACCCTGCCGGCGGTCTGGCCGCAGTTGCTGGCCTATCTGCTCTATCGCTGGGAAAACAACATCCGCATGGCCAGCATCCTTGGCTTCGTCGGCGCTGGCGGCCTGGGGCAGCAGCTGTACTTCAGCCTGAGCCTGTTCCAGCAGGCCCAGGCCGCCACCGTGATCCTCGGCATGCTGGTGCTGGTGCTGGGCGTGGATCTGCTGAGCAACTGGGCAAGGCAGCGCTGGGTGGTGCGCTGAGCCAATCCCTAGCGGATTTCCGGTAGCAGCAACTCCGGCAACTGGGCCAGGAAGGCGGCCTCGTCGTCGAGCTGGCGCAGATCCAGCCAGAGGGCATCAGCGTCGATGCGCCCCACCACCGGGATGGGCAGTTGACGCAACCCCTCTTCCAGCTGCCGCAGGGCGCGGCCGCGCAAGCGCTTGCTGACCTGAGGGCGGCAGCACAGCGCCGCGCCGGGCAGCCGCGCCACTGGCTGGGCGCCGCTGCCGATCATGCCCAATGCCGGTTCCACGCTTACCGCATAGGTCGCGTCCAGGACGGCGGCGAAGGCTGGCAGCAGGCGCTCGGCCTGGGCGGTGATGTCAGCTGCCGGGCGAGATAGCAGACGCAGGCTGGGCAGCCGCTCGGCCAAGCGATCCGGATCGCGATAGAGCGCCAGGGTCGCCTCCAGGGCGGCCAGGGTCAGCTTGTCTACCCGCAGGGCGCGCTTGAGCGGATTCTTCTTGATGCGCTCGATGAGGTCGCGCCGGCCGACGATGAGGCCACACTGGGGTCCGCCAAGCAGCTTGTCGCCACTGAAGGTCACCAGGTCCGCGCCATCGCGCAGGGCCTGCTGCACCGTGGGCTCGGCGGGCAGGCCCCAGCGGGTCAGGTCCACCAGGGTGCCGCTACCCAGGTCTTCCAGCAGCGGAACCTCATGGGCGCGGGCGATGGCGGCCAGCTCGGGGGTGGCGACGCTGGCGGTGAACCCCTGGACGCTGTAGTTGCTGGTGTGCACGCGCATCAGCAGCGCGGTACGCGGCCCGATGGCCGCCTCGTAGTCGCGGGCATGGGTGCGATTGGTGGTGCCCACTTCCACCAGCTTGACCCCGGCGCGGGCCATGATGTCGGGAATGCGGAAGGCGCCACCGATCTCGATCAGCTCGCCACGGGACAGCACCCCTTCCTTGCGTGCGCCTATGGCATGCAGGGCCAGCAGGACCGCCGCGGCGTTATTGTTGACCACGGTCACCGCCTCGGCGCCGGTCAGTTCGCGTACCAGGTCGGCCACCAGGTCGTCGCGATCGCCGCGCTTGCCGGTGGCCAGGTCGAATTCCAGATTCATCGGCTGACGCGCGGCCTCGCTCACCGCGGCGATGGCCTCTTCCGCCAGCAGGGCCCGCCCCAGGTTGGTGTGCAACACCGTGCCGGTGAGGTTGAACACCCGCCGCACCCGCGGCTGACTGCTCAGCGCCAGGCGCTCGCCCAGGCGTCCGGCCAGGACGCCCTCCTCCACCTCCACGGCGGCCAGGGTGCCCGCTCTCAAGGCCTCGCGCAGATCGTCCAGCAGGGACCGGTAGCCGCCAAGCACCTGCTCGCGACCGTGCCGCTCCTCCAGCGGACGCGAAGCGGGATGGCGCAGCAGGCGGTCGATGGATGGCAGGCGGATGGCGGTCATGAAAGCCTCTTGGGTCGAGTCGACCCCCAGTGTAGCCCGAACCCACGACGGGTCGACCAGGGTACTGGCAGACCCAAGGAGCTGCCGCAGGCGCCGCCAGCCATGACCGCAGGCGGCTGGGCCCAGACCTCGGCCGTCTGGAAATGACCCCCGGGTTCCCGGTTTGCCGCGTGCCAGAGCCCGTCCTAGGATGGAAATCGAGTGCTTGCCCGACCGTCCGCCCACGACGCCGACGGCAGCGCCCTGGCCACCACGTCCACCGCCTTCGACAACAAAGGTGCCGTCATGTCCAAGAAAACCTCCCTCTGGGCCAGCGATGGCCTGTTCGACCACAGCGACATCGTCAGCCTCGGCAACTTCACCTATGTGCACACGCTGAAGAGTGCCGAGGTCGCGCCGCCGCAGCAGACCGCCTCGTCCAGCACCCCCACCGTCAGCGAATTTCTCAACGGCGCCATCAGCGAGTACGTGCTGGGTGGCACGCCCGACGGCATGCGGCCCTTCCTGGTCGATGGCCATCAGCTGACGCTGCACAACTCGCTCAACGGCGCGACGGCCCACACCTGGATCACCGCCGAGAACCAGGTACTCATCACCTATGCCGGCACCACCCGCGGCGAGAACCTGCTGATCGATCCCCTCTCCACCGCCGGTGGCCTACTGAGCGATCTGCAGATCCTCGGCCAGCAGGTGTCCAGCGCCCAGCACCAGTCGCTGGACTTCGCCCGCCAGGTGATCGAGGCGGCGGCCAAACAGGGCTATGGCACCCAGGACATCTTCGTCACCGGTCACTCCCTGGGTGGCATCTCGGCGGAATACGTTGCCCAGCAGACCGGTCTGGGCGGCATCAGCTTCGAGGCCTCGGGGATTCCGCGTGACCTGCACGCGGTGGGCCAGGGAGGCAACTTCGTCAACGTGGTCACCCTCGGTGATCCAGTGGCCAACTACAGTTCCGACATCCGTGGCGAGCAACCCTTCGCGCCCAGCTTCGTCAGCCAGGCCGAGGGCGGTGGCAGCCTGCCGCACTATGGCTCGCTGTTCCTGATCGGCGCCCAGGCGGATCAGCAGGACCTGGCCGAGGCGGCGGCCAAGGTGGGCCACCTGTTCAGCGGCGACAACGGCGGCCAGGTCACGCCGGTGGATGCCGCCCTGCATCCGGTCAGCGTCACTGCCGGACTGGCCGAGGCAGTACGGCTGGTCGCCGAATTCCACCTGCCGGCCGCCGAGTACACCAACCTGGGCGTGACACCTACCGGCGGCTTTCTCGATACCCTGCCAGCGCATATAGGCACGGCGCACGGTCCGGTGCTGATGGTCGGCAACTACAGCGTGGCGGAGCTGCAGGCCTTTGCCGAGACCCACGCGACCTTCGGTTAGCCGGCTCGCGGCGGCCTTGTTTCGCCGCCGCGATAGAACTCCCCCTTGCCGTTCGGGTCTGCCCTCCTATCGCCCGGGACCCTCGGGGTCCCGCCCGCCGTAGCCCAGGAGAGAACCATGACCGAAGACGGTCCCCAGCGCATGACCGATGAAGAAGCCCAGGAATTCGCCACCGAGGTGTTCAACCTCGCCCGCACCGGCAATGCCGAGGTGCTGGCTCTGGTGCTGGAAAAGGGGCTGACGCCCAACCTGCGCAACCACAAGGGCGACAGCCTGCTGATGCTGGCCAGCTACCACGGCCACCTGGAGGCCAGTCGCGTGCTGCTGGAACACCAGGCCGACCCGAATCTGGCCAACGACATGGGCCAGTCACCACTGGCCGGCGCCGCCTTCAAGAACAACCTGCCCATGGCCGAACTGCTGCTGGACCAGGGCGCCGCCGTGGAAGGCGCCATGCCCGATGGCAAGACCGCGCTGATGATGGCGGCGATGTTCAATCACGTGCAGATGGTGGAGCTGCTCATCGCCCGCGGCGCCGATCCCAGGGCGCGCGACGCCGCCGGCAACACTGCGCTGAGCGTGGCCCGCGCCATGGGCGCCCAGGATACCCCCGCCGTGCTGGAGCGCCTTGGCGGCGTCTGATCAGCGCTTCTGGTAGCGATAGAACAGGTTAGGCTCGCTGACCACATAGAGGTTGCCGGCCCCATCCAGGGTGACCCCTTCCGGCTGGCGGATACGCCGTAACAGGCCGCCGAAGGGAGCCACCAAGGAGCGGGTGTCCAGGGTGCGCCCCTGGTCGTCGAGTTCGATCAGCATCCGCGATTCGTCGCTGAGCAACAGCAGGTGACCGGTACGGCGATCGACATGGACCGCGGACAGATCGCCGGTGCTCGGCGCCTGGTCCAGCCAGGCCTGGCGGTCGATGATGCGTAGGGCGAAGTCGCCGTCGAAGCTCTTGAGCAGGCCGCGGATTTCATAGAGCTTGCGCGGTGAGTGCTCCTTGACCACGAACAACCGATCGCGGGCGGCGTCGTAGTCCAGTCCTTCGAAACCCTGGTTGGCGCGGGGGAAGAGATCCAGGGTCAGACTGCGGTAGTCGCTACGGCGCAGGACGTCATCTCCCTCGGGAATATCTACCAGGGTCAGGGCATTGGCGCCCTCTTCCGCCAGCAGCAGGCGATCGTTGCCCAGATAGGTCACGCCCTCTACATCGTCGAAGCCTTCCAGGCGATGCCGCTGCAGCAGGTCGCCGTCGCGACTCAGGGCCAGGAGCTCCGGCGGATTGTTGACCACAGCCCAGAGTCGATCGCGCACCGGGTCGTAGCTGAGATCGGAGAGATTCTCGGTGACGCCGGCCACCGGCTTGGCTTCCACCGCGACGCGATAACGCCCCAGCTCCAGGGAAGTCCGGGGTTCGCTCTGCCACTGCTGGCCGAGCCAGAACAGCAGCTGGCTGTCCAGGTGGCTGCTGCGCAGGCCCTGGGTGAGCCCCAGCGCCAGCAGCAGGGCCAGGCCCAGCCGCCAACCGTTCCGCCCAACCCTGATCCGTCGTACCCACGCCGTCATCGCCTTGCCCCGTCATCGTTGTACGGGCGGAGTATCCAGGGCTGTCTTTATGGTTGTATGACAGTCCTAACGACGGGGCTGAACGGGGTTACCTTCCCAACGCGAGTGATCTGGCAGGGTTTCGCCCTTCATCACCAGCGACAGGGGCCCCAGTTCCACGTTGTCGCCGACCCGGGCGCCATAGAGCACCACGCTGCGCGGCCCCAGGTTGATGCCGGCACCCAGCTCCACCTCGCCGACCTTCATCACCCGGTCTTCGAACAGGTGGGTCTGGGGACCGGCCAGGGCGTTGAGTTCGCCGTGATCGCCCAGCCGCACGCAGTCGAACTCGGTGAGGTCGGTGGTATCCAGGTAGGTGCCCCGGCCCAGTCGGGCGCCGAGCAGGCGCAGTGCCAGGGGCAGCCAGGGCGTACCGCGCAGGGTGCCGAGCAGATTGGGCACGGCCAGGGTCTCGTAGAGGCTGGTGATAGCTTCGCTGCGCCAGACGAAAAAGGTCCACATGGGCGCCGAGCGCGGGCGATAACGACCGACCACCAGCCACTTGAGGCCCAGCACCACCAGGAAACTGGCCAGGGCGAAAGCGCTGCCGGCCAGCAGGGTCTCGCCAAGCAGTTGCAGCCAGGTTCCGGCCTGCCACAGCGGTACCAGGGCTTCGGCGATGGCGCAGCCGGCGGCGACGGTGAAGCCGGTAGGCAGCACGATGCGCAGGGCCTCGATCAGACCACGCGCCACCCGGCGCCAGGGTGCCGGGCGGAACGTCAGGCTTTCCGGGTAGCCGGTGAGGGTTTCCCGCGCCGGCAACCGCACCGCCGGCGAGCCTAGCCAGGTTTCGCCCTGGCGCAGGGGTACGCCTTCGTCGAGCCGACCAAGGACACCGATCAGGACGTCCTCGGGGATATGGCAGCCGTCGGCGACATAGGCGCCGTTGCCGACGAAACTGCGGCGGGCGATGGAGGTGCGCCTGAGGGTCATCCAGCCCTGGGCTACCTGTTCGTCGCCTAGCATCACGGCATCGGCGATAAAGGTCTCGGCGCCCAGTTCCAGCAACGAGGACACCGGGCCCTGGGCGGTGGATATCTCCGCATCACGGCCGACCCGGGCACCCAGCAGGCGATACCAGAGGGCCGAGTACACGGTGGCATAGAGGCCCTGCAGGCTTTGCAGCGCCGACTCCTGGATCAGGTTGGCCAGCCACTTGCGCCAGTAGAAGAGGCTGTCGACCGACCACTGGCCTTCGTCCAGGCGCGGCAGGATCAGCCGGCGCGCCAGGGCGCAGCCGAGCAGGGTCAGGGCGACGCTGACCACGCCCAGTGGCAGCGCCAGCACCCCATACTGCAGGGCGTCGAGCAGCAGCGAAGAGGTGTGCCACCAGGGCAACCCGCCCAGGTTTTCCAGCTCGTCGATCAGCAACGCCAGGGGAAACAGCGGCATGAAGAACAGCACCGAGACCACCAGGCCGCTGAGGGCATAGAGCCCTTTGAGCAAGGTACGTTGGGCGCGGGACACCGGGGTTGGCGGCAGGACGCGGGCACCGGCGGCACCCTGGTCGTGGGCCGGCGCGCCGCCCCAGTTGCGTCCGGCCGGGACGCGCTGACCGCTGCGCAGGGCGGACTGGGCCTGCAGGCGAGCGCCGTCACCAAGGGCGGTATCGCCTTCGAGGATGGCATAGGAGCCGACCTGCGCCTCCTGGCCGAGGGTCACGGGGCCAAGCAGCAACTCGCCGCGCAGCACCCGGGCGTTCTCGAAGTTGACGCCATTGCCCAGGCTGGCGCCCTGCCCCAGGGTCAGCAGCTCGGGGACGCGCAAGGTCAGGGTGCCGACGAAGGCCTCGGCACCGACCTGGGCGCCCAGCAGCCGGAGCCAGCCACGAGCCAATGGCGAGCCGCTGAGCAGGTAGGCCGGCGCCAGGGCGAGAAAGCGCTCGCCCAGCCACCAGCGGTAGTAGGTCAGGCCCCACAGCGGATAACGACCGGGCTGCAGGCGCCCGGTCAGGCGCTTGCCTACCAGGGCCACGGCGAATTCCAGGCCGATGGCCAGAACGAACAGACTCAGGGCGGTCAGCATGGCCAGGGGCAGCGTGGTGCCGGAATGGATCAGCAGCGGGAAGGCCAGGAAAGGTGCCAACCAGCGTCCCAGGCGCAGGGTCAGGAGTGGCGGCAGAGCCGCCGCCTGGGCCAGGCCGCAACGCCAGCGGCGCCAGCGGCTGGGTGGGGCCCAGGCCTCGGTGGCGGTGGCCTGGCCGGCCTCGGCGGCATCCGCCTCCAGGGCGTCGGCAATGGCGCCCAGGGTGCGACCGGAATAGACCGCCTTGACCGTGGCGCTGGCATAGCGCGAGTCCTGACGCAGGCGCGAAACCAGGCGGGCGGCGAACAGCGAGTGACCGCCCAGGTCATCGAAGAAATCCATCTCGGCGTGCAGCGCCTGGCCGGGAAACAGTTCGGCGGTGGCCGCGAGAACGGCGCCCAGGGCGCCGCTGGCCGGAGCGACCGGCGCCACCACGGCAATGGCCAGCGGCCGGGTGCGCAACTGCTTGCGGTCGATCTTGCCGGAATTCAGTCGCGGCATCTCGCCGAGCCACTCGAAACGGCTGGGCACCATGTACAGCGGCAGGCAGCCGGCGAGCTCGGTCCGCAACAGGTCGCTGCGCGGCACCGGGCCGCCATCGCCGACCAGGAAGGCCACCAGTTGCTCGACGCCGGCCTCTTCGCGCAGCACCACCGCCACGGTCCCGACGCCGGGCTGCCTCGCCAGGGTGGCTTCGATCTCGCCCAGCTCGACCCGATAGCCGCGGATCTTCACCTGGTCGTCGACCCGCCCCAGGCAATGCACCTGACCGTGTTCGTCGACCCGCGCCAGGTCGCCGGTGCGATAGAGCTTGAGGTCGTGGCTGCCGGTGCTCCAGGGATTGGGCAGGAATTTCTCGGCGGTCAGTTCGGGACGCCCCAGATAGCCATCGGCGACACCCGGACCGGTGATGCAGAGTTCGCCCACCTGGTCGCGCGGCAGCAAGGTCAGCGGCTGGCTGGCATCGGCCGGCACCACCAGCAGGCTGTAGTTGGGCAGCGGGCGGCCGATGGTCACGGGTTCGCCCGCGTGCAGCTGCGCCAGACTGGCCGAGACGGTGGCCTCACTCGGACCATAGGTATTGAATAGTTGCCGCTGCGGCCGACTCCAGCGCGCCACCAGGGGCTCGGGGCACATCTCGCCGCCGAGGTTGATCAGCCTCAGGCTGGGGACATCTTCCGGCAACAGCGCCAGCAGGGTCGGCACCACGTGCAACACGCTGATGCGATTGGCGGTCAGGGCGCGGGCCAGGGCCTCGGGGTCGGCGGTGATCTCCCGCGGCGCCAGCCAGAGGGTGGCGCCCACCAGGTAGCTGATCCAGATCTCCTCGAAGGACATGTCGAAGGCCACCGAGAAGCCCTGGTAGACCCGATCGCCGGCCTCGATGCCGAGCAGCGAATTCTCACTGCGCAAGAAGTGGCAGATGCTGTCCTGGCGGATGCCGATGCCTTTGGGTTTGCCGGTGGAGCCGGAGGTATAGATCAGATAGGCCAGGTTGTCCGGGGAGACCTGGCCACGCCGGCGCAGGGTCTCGCCCTGGGCCAGGGCGACGCTCAGCTCGTCGGGGGTCCAGCAGCCAAGCCCGGGACGCGCCAGCAGATCGGCGAAGGGCGCTCCAGTGATGACACCGACCGCCTGGGCGTCCTCCAGGCAGAGGGCCACGCGGTCGGCCGGGGTCTCGGCATCGCAAGGCAGCCAGGCGGCGCCAGTCTTGGCGATGGCCAGTTGCATCACCAGCAACTCGATGCCGCGGGGCAGCCAGAGGCCGACCACGCGGCCAGGCCCGGCGCCAGCCGCCAGCAGCCGCGAGGCGGCGCGATCGGCCCAGGCGTCCAGCTCGCCGTAGCTCAGGCTGCGCTCGCCTTCGAGCAGGGCGGGCCGCTCCGGCGCCCGCGCCGCGGTGGCCTCGAACAGATCGGCGAGGACTTCATCGCGGCACAGGTCGGGGCGGATGGGGCCTTCGATCAGACTGAGGGAGAGTTCGGCAAGCGCTTCCATGGGGACAGCCTCTGGGTGTTTAGCGCAGTCTGTATTCCCTCGGTTATGCGCTCCTTAAGGTGCGCTTAGGGTTTGCTTAAGGCGGGCCGGACGTGGCGCATCACACGCAAAAAAGGCTCTGGAATGCGCCTTCAAGGCGACTCTCCATTGATCGGCGATGAGTGGCGGGTCGGTTCCGCGGACAAAAAAACGCCTCCCGGAGGAGGCGTTTCTGGTTACCACGCGGCGATCAACGCAGATCGAAACGGTCCAGCTCCATCACCTTGGTCCATACCTTGACGAAGTCCTTGACGAACTTCTCCTGGGCGTCGGCACTGCCATAGACCTCGCTCAGGGCACGCAGCTGGGCATGGGAACCGAACACTAGGTCGACCCGGGTACCGGTCCACTTCAGCTCGCCGCTCTGGCGATCACGACCTTCGAAGGTGGCCTTGTCCGGACCGGTGGCCTTCCATTCGGTGGCCATGTCCAGCAGGTTGACGAAGAAGTCGTTGGTCAGGGTCTGCGGTCGCTGGGTGAAGACGCCATGCTTGGCACCGTTCACGTTGATGTCCAGCACGCGCAGGCCGCCCAGCAGTACCGTCAATTCGGGCGCGGTCAGGTTCAGCAGGTGCGCCTTGTCCACCAGCAGGAATTCCGGCTTGACCTTGAACTCCCCGCCCACATAGTTGCGGAAGCCATCGGCCCAGGGCTCCAGATGCCCGAAGGAGTGGACGTCGGTCTGCTCCTGGGAGGCATCCACGCGACCCGGGGTGAAGGGCACGCTGATCGAATGACCCGCCGCCTGGGCGGCCTTTTCCACCCCGACGCTACCGGCCAGCACGATCAGGTCGGCGATGGAGACCTGCTTGCCCTCCCCGTGGAAATCACGCTGGATGCCTTCCAGCACGCCCAGCACCTTGGCCAGTTGCGCCGGCTGGTTGACCTCCCAGTCCTTTTGCGGCGCCAGGCGCAGACGGCCACCGTTGGCCCCACCGCGCTTGTCGGAACCGCGGAAGGTGGAGGCAGCCGCCCAGGCGGTGCCGACCAGTTCGGACACGCTCAGGCCGGACGCGGCCAGCTTGTCCTTGAGCGCCTTGACCTCGGCCTCGCCCAGGGGCGCGCCTTCGGTCTTGGGCAGCGGGTCCTGCCACAGCAGTTCTTCGGTGGGGGTTTCCGGGCCCAGGTAGCGGGCCAGGGGCCCCATGTCTCTGTGGGTCAGCTTGAACCAGGCACGGGCGAAGGCGTCGGCCAACTGGTCCGGGTTTTCCAGGAAGCGGCGGGAGATCTTTTCGTAGGCCGGATCGAAGCGCAGCGCCAGGTCCGAGGTGAGCATGGTCGGCTGGTGACGCTTGTTGGGATCATGGGCATCGGGCACGGCATTGGCACCAGCGCCGTCCTTCGGTCGCCACTGGTGGGCACCGGCGGGACTCTTGAACAGCTCCCACTCGAACTTGAACATGTTCTCGAAGTATTCATTGCTCCAGCGGGTAGGCGTGGAGGTCCAGGTCACTTCGAGGCCGCTGGTGATGGTATCGGCGCCCTTGCCGGTGCCATAGCTGTTCTTCCAGCCAAGGCCCTGCTGCTCCAGATCGGCCGCTTCCGGCTCGGCACCGACGCTGGTGGCGGGACCTGCGCCGTGGGTCTTGCCGAAGGCGTGACCGCCAGCGATGAGGGCGACGGTTTCCTCGTCGTTCATGGCCATGCGGCCAAAGGTCTCGCGGATGTCATGGGCCGAAGCCACCGGATCGGGGTTGCCCTCCGGGCCTTCCGGGTTCACATAGATCAGACCCATCTGCACCGCGCCCAGGGGATTTTCCAGGGTGCGCTGCGGATTATCATTGCGACTGTGCTCCACCGGATGCTGCTCGGGCTGTGCGGTCAGCACACCGTCGCCGGGCTGCTCCATCTTCTTGTGGGCACCATAGCGCACGTCACCACCCAGCCAGACGGTTTCCGAACCCCAGAACACCGCATCGTCCGGTTCCCAGACGTCCTGGCGACCGCCGGAGAAGCCGAAGGTCTTGAAGCCCATGGATTCCAGGGCGACGTTGCCGGTGAGGACGATGAGGTCGGCCCAGGAGATCTTGCGCCCGTACTTCTGCTTGACCGGCCAGATCAGCCGGCGTGCCTTGTCCAGGCTGACGTTGTCCGGCCAGCTGTTCAGGGGCGCGAAGCGCTGCTGGCCCTGACCGGCGCCACCGCGGCCGTCACCGACCCGATAGGTACCGGCGCTGTGCCAGGCCATGCGCACGAACAGCGGACCATAGTGACCGAAGTCGGCCGGCCACCAGTCCTGGGAATCGGTCATCACGGCGCGCAGGTCAGCCTTCACCGCTTCCAGATCGAGGCTCTTGAATTCGGTGGCGTAGTCGAAGTCCTCGCCCATGGGATCGGACAGGGACGAGTGCTGGTGCAGGAAGTTGAGATTGAGCTGATTCGGCCACCAATCCTTGTTGGTGGTACCACCGCCGGCGGCATGATTGAACGGGCACTTGGATTCGGTCGACATCTTCTTGGCACCTCAGGGTCTTGTTCATCCGGTTGTCAGCCGCGACGAGATCGCGGCCTGTCACAGTGGTAGTTCCGGCCGGAGTGGCCTAGCGGTCTGACGGCCAGGCTGGCGTCGGCTGCTGCGGGAGCCCTACCACGGGCAAAACGGACGTTGCGGTCATTGTTATCCCCTCATCAGATGGGCACGCCGACGAAGCGGCGCAATCTCCATACTAGACGCCTTCCCTGCGCCGCGTGATAGAAGGTTTTGTGCTCGTCGATAGACTGGCTCTGCAAGATGACCTGCGGGTGACAGCGGCGTGATAGCCCGTTCCCAGCGATGGGAGCGGCGTGCAATGGCCCTGCAAAGACTCGCGGCCTGGCGTCAGGACTGCCGGGCCGCCGCGGTTGCCGGAGGAGCGTGCCTGGTAGCCGCCGCTACCGGTAGAAGAAGGTTCGCCAGGACGACCGCCCTGCCCCGGGCGGCCGTGGCGTTCGGCCTAGCCGGGGGCGAACAGCAGGTTGGGCGCGTGGCGTTCGTAGCCCTCTTCCGCCAGGCGTACGTCCAGCGCCAGGCTGGCAAGGTCCGCGGACAGGGGTTCGCTGCGAGCGTCGTAGTCGCGGTAGAGGTGCTTGAGGTAGGTCTTGCAGTGGGCGCAGGTCTCGGCGCGTAGCGGCGCCTTCTGGGCGTTGGCGTCGTCGGTGCTCAGGGAGTAGTAGCCCAGGCCCTTGCCAGTCTCGCAGTGGCTGCACTTGACCCGTACGAAGTGCCACTCGCAGGCGCACAGCGAGCAGGTGAGATACCTCAGGCCATTGGCCTTGCCCAGGTGATGGATGATGCCGGCCATGGGCGGCGCGCCGCAGCAGGGGCAGAGGGTCTGGCTGCCCTGTTCGCGCAGGGCACTGAAGTCACTGCGCTGCAGCCAGTGGGTCCAGGCTACCTGCAGGGCGGCGCCGAGGAAGGGCACCACGCCGGCGGGCACCAGCTCATAGCTGCCGGCCAGCAGGGCGATGGCCCAGGCCTTGCGCTGGCCGGCATCGGCCTGGCGCAAGGCGTCGAGGGCGGCCCGTACCGGCGCCTGCTCGACCGTGCAGGCCTCCAGCAGCGCATCCAGCGCGGGCAACCAGTCACCTTCGCGGACCAGGGTGTCGTAACCCAGCGGCGGCAGACCGTGGGCCAGGCTCTGGGCGCTGCGGGCCTCGTCCAATGGCAGGGGCGCGAGCTGGTCGAAGACCCCTTGCTGGGCCTCGCACAGGTCGGCCATCAGCAGCAGGTAGTCACTCAGCGCATTGCCGGTGGCCAGCAGTCGCAGGCGGTCGGCGCGATAGCCGAACAGCTCGCCACCAGGCAGGAGGATGAAATCGGGGTTGACGGCCGCGGCTTCGATTTCGCCGGGCTCGAGGATCTGGCCCGCCATGGCAGGGCTCCTTAGGAAAACGGTGGAAGATAGAGGATTCAGGATAGCGGGCGGGTCGGGATGTTGGGCTCTGCTGCCCTCACCCCAACCCTCTCCCGGAGGGAGAGGGGGTCAGATCGGTGCGCAGGAGAAATCCCGCGCTCCTAATCCGTAGGTTGGGTTGAGCGCAGCGAAGCCCGACAACAGGCTCACTTCTTCTCGCGGGTGACCTTCTCGTACCACAGCGAATGGTGCTTCTTGGCCCAGGCGCGACTGACCCAACCGGTCATCATCGCGGTCACCGAGCCCTTGATCCAGATCCCCGCATAGATGTGCACGATGATCGACAGCACCAGCACGAAGGCGGCGACGGCGTGGGCCAGGGCGCCCAGGCGGATCACCGGGATGGGGAACAGGTGGGCGAAGTACTGCCGCCAGATGACCACGCCGCTGACCAGCAGGATCAGCATGCAGGCCAGTAGCACCCAGAACAGGATCTTCTGCCCGGGGTTGTACTTGTCGATCGGCGGCAGCTTCTCCTCGCGGTTGTTCAGCACGTCGTTGATCTGCTTGAGCCACTGGGCGTCTTCGCGGCCGATCTTGTTGTGCCGCCAGAAGCGGATCACCAGAAAGGCGAAGAACAGGAACATCGCCACACCCATGAAGGGATGCAGGATGCGCGTCCAGGTGCCGCCGCCGAACAGGCTCGACAACGGAAACAGCGCGGGGTGGAACAGCGCCAGTCCCGACAGCCCGGCCATGAAGAACAGGATCGCCACGATCCAGTGGTTGGTCCGCTCGTTGGCGTTGTAACGCTGGATTTCAGGTTTCATCTCGATCTCCCAGGACGCCCCCGGCTAACCGGGGGCGTACACCTGCTAGGGCTGCTTGTCGTGCGGATCGAAGATCTGCACGGACGGACTCAGCTGCTTGACCTCGCCCTTGGGCGCATCGCCCTCGTGACGGGGCGGCGCCTCGACCACTTCGTCGTCGTCATCGGTCCGGTTGGGACCGACGCGCACGTAGTGGAAGAAACCGGCCAGCACCGCCGCGCCCATGGCGAACAGCGCCAGGGGTTTGGTGAAGCCCTTCCACAGCCCCACGGTGGGGCTGATGGTCGGATCCTTGGGCAGGTGGTTGTACAGCTGCGGCTGGTCGGCATGGTGCAGCACGTACATGACGTGGGTGCCCCCTACCCCAACCGGGTCGTACAGACCGGCGTTCTCGTAGCCGCGGCTCTTGAGATCGACGATGCGCTCGGCGGCATGCTCCTTCATCTCGTCCTTGGTGCCGAACACGATGGCGCCGGTCGGGCAGGTCTTGACGCAGGCGGGCTCTAGGCCGACCCCGACCCGGTCCGAGCAGAGGGAGCACTTGTAGGCCTTATTGTCCTTCTTCGAGATCCGCGGGATGTCGAAGGGGCAACCGGCGATGCAGTAGCCGCACCCGATGCAGTGGTCCTGGTTGAAGTCGACGATGCCGTTGGCGTACTTCACGATGGCCCCCGGACTCGGACAGGCCTTCAGGCAGCCCGGCTCGGCGCAGTGCATGCAGCCGTCCTTGCGGATCAGCCACTCCAGCTTGCCGGCCTCGTCCTCGTGCTCGGTGAAACGCATCAGCGTCCAGGAGTCCGCGGTGAGGTCCGCCGGGTTATCGTAGGTGCCGTGGGTATGGCCCACCTCGTCGCGCAGCTCGTTCCATTCCGAACAGGCGACCTGGCAGGCCTTGCAGCCGATGCACTTGGACACATCGATCAGCTTGGCCACTTCCGCCTGATTGCGCACGGACGGATAAGCCGTAGTCGTCGCGGAGCGGGCGTAGATATCTTGGCTTGCCATCACGCTTTCTCCACGTTGACCAGGAACGACTTGAACTCGGGCGTCTGGGTGTTCCCGTCACCCACGAAGGGAGTCAGGGTGTTGGCCAGGTAACCCATCCGTGCCACACCGGAGAAGCCCCAGTGGATGGGGATGCCGATATGGTGCACCGTTTCGCCATTGACCTGCAGCGGACGGATCCGCTTGGTCACCACCGCCTTGCAGACGATGTGGCCGCGCTTGGAGCTGACCCGTACGAGATCACCCGCGGCGATGCCCTTCTGCTTGGCCAGCACCTCGCCGATCTCGACGAACTGCTCGGGCTGGATGATGGCGTTGAGGCGGCAGTGCTTGCTCCAGTAGTGGAAGTGCTCGGTCAGGCGGTAGGTGGTGGCCGCATAGGGGAAGTCCTTGCGATCGCCGAAGTCCGCCCAGTCGTCCTTGAACACCCGCGCCGCCGGGCTGTTCAGCGCCTTGCGGTTGTTGGGGTGCAGCGGGTTGACGCCGATGGGCGTTTCGAACGGCTCGTAGTGCTCCGGGAAGGGCCCCTCGGCCATCTTGTCCAGCGAGAAGAAGCGCGCTACCCCTTCCGGGTTCATGATGAACGGACTCATCCCGTCGCCAGGCTTGCCGTCGATCTTGAAGTCCGGCACGTCGGTACCGCCCCACTTCTGCGCCTTGTCGTTCCACCAGACCAGCTTCTTGCTCGGGTCCCACGGCTTGCCGCTAAGATCCGAGGAGGCACGGTTGTAGAGGATGCGGCGGTTGTTCGGCCACGACCAGGCCCAGCCCAGGGTCTGCCCCATATGGAACGGATCGCTGTTGTCGCGCCGCGCCATCTGGTTGCCCTGCTCGGTCCAGGCGCCGCAATAGATCCAGCAGCCCGAGGCGGTACTGCCGTCGTCCATCAACTGGCCGAAACCGGCAAGTTGCTGGCCAGCCTTGGCCGAAACGGCGCCCTTGGCATCGAGCACGTCGGTCACAGCGTAGCCGTTGAACTCCTTGGCCAACTCCTCCGCCGAAGGCTCTCCTGGTTTGGCATAGGGCCAGGAAAGGCCCAGGATTGGATCAGGAAAGGCACCGCCGTCCTGGCGATAGGCCTCGCGCAATCTGAGGAACAGTTCGGACATGATGACGATGTCGCTTCGGCCCTCGGCAGGCGCTTCGGCACCCTTGAAGTGCCACTGCAGCCAGCGGCTGGAGTTCACCAGGGAGCCGTCTTCCTCGGCGAAGCAGGTGGTGGGCAGGCGGAACACCTCGGTCTGGATTTCCGCGGTATTCACATCGTTGTGATCGCCGTGGTTGCGCCAGAACTCGGAGGTCTCGGTGGCCAGCGGATCCATGATCACCAGCCACTTGAGCTTGGACAGCCCGCGCATCACCTTGGCCTTGTTGGGGAAGGCGGCGATGGGGTTGAAACCCTGGCAGAAATAGCCGTTGACCTGACCCTTGCCCATCATGTCGAAGTAGCGCAGCACATCGTAGCCAGCACCCGTGACATCGACCTTGGGCAACCAGTGGTAGCACCAGTCGTTATCCTTGGTGGCGTTGTCGCCGTACCACGCCTTCATCAGGCTGACGTGAAACTTGCCGTAGTTCTGCCAGTAGCTCATCTGTCCCGGACGCAGCGGCTTGCTGGCGCGTCGGTCGATGAAGGCGTGGTAGTCCTGCTCGCCGTCGGCGCCGATGGTCAGGTAGCCCGGCAGCTGGATCGACAAGAGACCCAGGTCGGTAAGGCCTTGGATGTTGGAGTGACCGCGCAGGGCGTTCATCCCGCCACCGGGCATACCGATGTTGCCAAGCAGCAGCTGCACCATGGCGCCGGCACGAATGATCTGGGCGCCAATGGAGTGCTGAGTCCAACCTAGGGCATAGAGGATGGTCATCGTGCGACCGGGCGCCGAAGTCTCAGCAATCTCGGCCCAGACCTTCTGGATCGCCTCAACGGGCGTACCACATACCTGACTGGCCACTTCCAGGGTGTAGCGGCTGTAGTGCTGCTTCATCAACTGGAAGACGCAACGCGGGTGCTCAAGCGTTGCATCGATCTTGACGAAGCCGTCGTCGCCGATCTCGTAGCCCCATTGAGTCTTGTCGGTATAGGTACGTTTTTCAGCGTCGTAGCCGGTATACAGGCCGTCTTCGAAGGAGAAGCCTTCCTTCACGATAAAGCCTACGTCGGTGTAGTTACGGACGTATTCGTGCTGGATTTTGTCGTGAGTGATCAGGTAATTGATCAACCCGCCCAGGAAGGCAATGTCGCTGCCGGTCCGGATGGGGGCGTAGTAGTCCGCAACCGAGGCAGAACGGGTATAGCGCGGATCGACCACGATCAGCCGGGCGTTGTTGTGCGCCTTGGCCTCGGTGACCCACTTGAAACCACACGGGTGCGCTTCAGCGGCATTGCCGCCCATGATCAAGACGAGGTTAGCGTTCTTGATGTCGCTCCAGTGATTTGTCATGGCGCCACGGCCAAACGTCGGGGCAAGACCTGCCACCGTCGGGCCGTGTCAAACGCGCGCTTGGTTATCGAAGGCCAACAGGCCCAGATTCCGCGCGATCTTGTGCGTCAAATAACCGGTTTCATTGGAGGACGCCGAGGCGGCCAGGAAGCCCGTGGTCAGCCAGCGATTGACCGTCTGGCCCTTGTCGTTGGTGGCGATGAAGTTGGCATCGCGGTCTTCCTTCATCAGGGTAGCGATGCGGTCAAGCGCCTCGTCCCAGCTGATGCGGGTCCACTCGTTGCTGCCAGGCTTGCGCACCTCGGGATACTTGAGGCGATTGGGGCTGTGGATGAAATCCAGCAGGCCGGCGCCTTTCGGGCAGAGGGTGCCACGGTTGACCGGATGGTCGGCGTCGCCCTCGATGTGAATGATGTTCTGGGCCACGTTCTTGGCCCGGTCACCCATGCTGTACATGATCAGGCCGCAGCCGACCGAGCAGTAGGGACAGGTGTTGCGGGTTTCCACGGTGTGCGCCAGTTTGAAATGGCGCACCTGGTCGGCAAAGGCGGCTGTGGGAGCCATGCCTAACGCCGCCAGGCTGGATCCCGCAAGGCCGACTCCAGCGACCTTGAAGAATTGCCGACGGTTCATATCCACGTTTTCTTGTCCTCGTTCAGGCTGGGCCCGGTGCATAGCCAGGCCCTGAGGCAAGAGTAACTCAATCGTTTGGCTTATTGAGCGCTTCGCCCTTGTCGCCGATCAATGGAAGTCATCCTTTTGTCCCCTAACCCGACGCTGCCTGACGAATGGCCTTGGCCTCCCGTTCAGCCGGCGCGCTGTCTGCCTGCAGGGGATTGTCGCCCCGTTCCAGTAGCCGTTCGCCAACCAGTCGCGAGCCGCTGACCTTGAGGTGGTTGCCGTCCTGATACAGCGGCGTTCCGTCCAGCGCGGAATGGCGGCGCTGGCATCGCAGGTGATCGCTTCGGGATCCAGGGTCACCGGTTACGGATAGCGCGGCTTGAGGTCGTCGAGGATCAGGGGGAAAGGCTCCTGGCGCCGCACCACGTCTTCCCGCTCGATGGAGCAGTCGTTGGCGGTATGAAAAAGCCTGTTCTTGACCAGGCAGGTGTCGCGTTCGGCGCCGATCTCGGGGATGCCGGCAAGATCACTGGCGTGGCACCACTCTGGATGGGCGGGGCGCGCCAGGAATGCCGAGACAGCCCCGGCAAGCAGGCGGCACGGCCACCGCTGCAAGGTTGGCTGCGCATCCCGTCGCGCAACGCGTCTTCAAGCCCTGGATCGAACAGAGGTTACCGGAACAATATACTTATAATTCAATAGCTTGAACGATCTGACTGATGGCTATTTGCTACCAACGAAACGGTCACCAATCTCGCTGATTCGGCAGTATCGGCAAGTCATGCTAAGCTCGCTAACTTTCCTCGCGATACCTACGGACCCTTTGCCATGTCCAATCGCCTGCCGACGCCGCCATAGTCGAGCGCGCTACCATCCTGCCTGGTAGCCGCGCCTGCGGCGCGTGACCTTTCCGTTCCGCCCTGTGGTTTCTCCGCGACCGTACCCCTCGTGCCGTCGCCTGTTCTGGATACGCCATGAAAAGTGTTTCTCCCCGCGCCGACATCCTGGCCGGTCTCACCACGTCCTTCGCGCTGGTGCCCGAGTGCATCGCGTTCGCCCTGGTCGCCCATCTCAATCCACTGATGGGGCTCTATGGCGCCTTCTTCATCTGTACCCTCACGGCCCTCTTCGGCGGACGGCCCGGCATGATCTCCGGCGCCGCCGGCTCCATGGCGGTGGTGATCGTCGCCCTGGTGGTCCAGCACGGCGTGCAGTACCTGCTGGCCACGGTGGTGCTGGGCGGCCTGCTGATGATCGCCTTCGGCCTGCTGCGCCTGGGCAAGCTGATCCGCATGGTGCCGCACCCGGTCATGCTGGGCTTCGTCAACGGCCTGGCCATCGTCATCGCCCTGGCCCAGCTGGAACACTTCAAGCAGGGCGACACCTGGCTCAGCGGCGCCCCGCTGTATCTGATGATCGGCCTGACCCTGGCGACCATGGCCATCATCTGGCTCCTGCCGCGCCTGACCCGTGCCGTGCCGCCAGCGCTGGCGGCCATCCTTGGCGTGGGGCTGGCGGTGTATTTCCTCGACCTGCCGACCCGCACCCTGGGCGACATGGCCCACATCGCCGGCGGGTTGCCGCAGCTGGCCCTGCCCGACATCCCCTGGACGCTCGAAACGCTGCAGATCATCCTGCCCTATGCGGTGCTGATGGCCCTGGTCGGTCTCCTGGAAACCCTGCTGACGCTGAATCTCACCGACGAGATCACCGAGAGCCGCGGCTTGCCCAATCGTGAGTGCGTAGCCCTCGGCGCGGCCAATATGGCATCCGGCCTGTTCGGCGGCATGGGCGGCTGCGCCATGATCGGCCAGACCATGATCAACCTGAGTTCGGGCGGCCGCGGCAGGCTATCGGGTCTGGTCGCGGGGATCCTGATGCTGCTCTTCGTGCTGTTCCTGTCGCCGCTGATCGAGCGCATTCCGCTGGCGGCGCTGGTCGGCACCATGTTCGTGGTCGCCCAGCAGACCTTTGCCTGGGCCTCGTTGCGCGTACTGCACCGGGTGCCGCGCAGCGACACCCTGATGATCATCGCCGTCACCGTGATCACGGTGTTCGCCGACCTCGCCACCGCGGTGCTCTGCGGCATCGTCCTGGCCGCGCTCAACTTCGCCTGGCAGCACGCCCGACGCCTCTATGCCGACAGCCATCTGGAAGCCGATGGCAGCAAGAAGTACCAGGTGCACGGGACCCTGTTCTTCGCCTCCACCGCCACCTTTCTCAACCAGTTCGATCCTGCCGGCGATCCGCCCAAGGTGGTGGTGGACTGCAGCCACCTGAGCTTCGTCGATTACTCCGCCGTGGCGGCACTGCGCACCCTGCACGAGCGCTATGCCAAGGCCGGCAAGCGGGTGCGCGTATTGCACCTGTCCGCTCGCTGCAAGCAGCTGCTGCGTCGTGGCGGCGTGACGGACGACCTCGCCCTCGGCGATTGAACCCCTGACGGCGCCTTCGGGTCTCTCCCAGCAATGTCCTGCTTTCGGAGACCCGCGGCCATGTCCAAGATCCTCGCCTGCCTCGACGGCTCCGCCGTGAGCGCCGCCGTCTGCGACTTCGCCGCCTGGGCCGGGATCGCCCTGGACGTCCCGATCACCCTGCTCCACGTCCTGGATCAGCGTCGCTTTCCCCGCCCCGGCAACGGCGTTCCGGCGCCCCTGCTGGGCAACCGCGAGCAGCTGCTCACCGACCTTGCGGCCCTCGACGTCCGGCGCGGCGATCTGGCGGAAGATCAAGGCCGGTTATTGCTCGACGCCGCCCAGCTGCGGGTGGAAGAGCAGCGGGCGCGTTGCGCTGGCGCCGTATTGCAGCATGGCGATCTGATGACTTCGCTGGAGAGTCTGCAGGAAGACTTCGACCTCATCGTGCTGGGTCGCCAGGGCGAGGACAGTCCACCCAAGCGACTGATCGGCCGCCATCTGGAAAGCGCCATCCGCCTCCTGCATCGCCCCCTGCTGGTGGCCGGCCACCTGTTCGTCAAACCCAGCGGCGTGCTGCTGGCCTATGACGACAGCAGCAGCGCCCGCAAGGCGGTGACCTGGGTGGCCAACTGCAGCCTGTTCGATGGCCTCGTCTGCCACCTGGTAACCGTCGGCCGCGACCGCGAAGAGCGCCGCGCCGCCCTCACCCGCGCCGCCGACGAACTCCAGGCCCAGGGCCGTCAGGTCATCACCGCCATCACCGATGGCGACGTGGAACTGGGCCTGGAGCGCTATCGCAAGCAGCACGGCCTGGAGCTGGTGGTGATGGGCGCCTTCGGCCACTCCCGCCTGCGCCACTTCTTCATGGGCAGCAACACCCGCAACATGCTGGAGACCGCTGGCAGCGCGCTGATCGTGGTGCGTTAAAGCCGGATCGACCACACCCTAGAAATCCACCCGCCCGCGATTGGCCTTGACGCCGCTGCGGCGGGACTTGCCCTCCAGGCGGCGCTGCTTGGAACCGTAGGTGGGCTTCGTCGGGCGACGTGGCTTTTCCGGAACGTTGGCCGCAGCGATCAGCGCGGCCAGGCGTTCCAGGGCGTCGGCCCGGTTCTGTTCCTGGGTGCGGTACTGCTGTGCCTTGATCACCACCACGCCCTCGCGACTGATGCGCTGGTCGCGCAGACCCAGCAGGCGCTCCTTGAGCGCTTCCGGCAGCGAAGAGGCCTGGATGTCGAATCTCAGGTGGACGGCGCTGGAGACCTTGTTGACGTTCTGGCCGCCCGCGCCCTGGGCACGTACCGCCACGAGCTGGACTTCCTGCTCCGGCAGCGTCAGGCGCTCATCGATGACCAGGCTCACGCTGGGTGCGCGCCGCGGATCAGCCAGGCGTCCAGCAACGGCTCCAGCTCGTCCAGCGGCTGGTAGCCGTTGGTGATCAGAGCCAGTTGGCCCGCACGCTCGGCCAGCAGGGTCGGGAAGCCGGCGATACCCAGATTCAGGGCCCAGTCGAAATCCGCCTGAGTGGCCTGGTGCGCGGGTTCGCCATCGAACAACGGAGCGAACTCGATGCGCGGCAGGCCACAGGCCTCGGCCAGCTCCACTAGCAGCGCCGGCTGGGTGACGTCGCGAGCCTCGACATAGAAGGCCTGCTGGATGCGCTTGGCCAGCGGCCAGACCGCGTCTTCATCAAGCTGGCGGGCGGCGACCAGAGCGCGGCACGCCGGCTCGGTGTCGTACACCAGGCCTTCCGGCGGGCCCTGGTCCAGAGCGAAGGGCTGGCCGGTGGTCTCCTGTACCGCCTGCCAGTAGGCCAGGGTGCGCACCCGGCTGGCGGTGTCCTGGGCCGCCCGCTCGCGACGCAGACCGCCGACCACCAGGCGCAGGGAGATGCCCTGGGCGGCCGCCCGCTCGGCCAGGCGCTCCACCACCGGGGCGAAGCCCCAGCACCAGGAACACATGGGATCCATCACATAGAGCAGGCGACCGGGCATCCTAGACCTCCTCTAAGCTGGGCGTGGCGTTCAACCGCGGATCGCGGCCGATGGGATGGGGTTCGTTACGCAGGCGGGCCAGTTCGATCTGCTTTTGCCGCTCGCGGGCACCGGCACGGGTCTTTTCCGAAAGCGAATCCCAGCAGTGCGGGCAACTGATGCCGGGGCTGTAGTGCGGCGACTGCATGTCCTCGGGCGAAACCGGATGGCGACAGGCGTGGCACTGGTCGTAGACCCCTTCGGCCAGCTCGTGGGTCACGGTCACGCGGTTGTCGAAGACGAAGCACTCGCCCTCCCAACGCGACTCGGCCGCCGGGACTTCTTCGAGGTACTTGAGGATACCGCCCTTGAGGTGGAAGACCTCGGGAAAGCCCTCCTGCAGCATGAAGCTGGAGGCCTTCTCGCAGCGGATGCCACCAGTGCAAAACATGGCGACCTTCTTGTGCCGGGCCGGATCGAAGTGCTCGCGGATATAGGCCGGGAAATCGCGGAAACTCTTGGTCTTGGGGTCGATGGCGCCCCTGAAGCTGCCGATGTCCACCTCGTAGTCGTTGCGGGTGTCGATCACCAGTACCTCGGGATCGTCGACCAGGGCGTTCCAGTCCTGGGGTTCGACATAGGTGCCCACGCGCTGGTTGGGATCGACGCCGGGCACGCCCAGGGTGACGATCTCCTTTTTCAGCTTGACCTTGGTGCGATAGAAGGGCTGCTCGGCGCAGTAGGATTCCTTGTGGTCGATGTCGACCAGACGCGCATCGGCGCGCAGCCAGGCGAGCACGGCGTCGATGCCTTCACGGCTGCCGGAGACGGTGCCGTTGATGCCTTCCTCGGCCAGCAACAGGGTGCCCTTGACGTCGTTCACCAGCAGGGTCTGCAGCAGGGGTTCACGCAATTGGACGTAGTCGTCCAGGGTGACGAACTTGTACAAGGCCGCCACGACAATCTTGTCGGTCATCTTCGGGTTCCCAGAGGTCGCCCTCGCAAAGGGCGGACCGGTTAGACGAAAACGCCGGCAAGGATGCCGGCGCCGGTCAAATTTTAACCAATTAGCAGGGCACCGAACAATGGCGCCCTGAAATCAACCCGCCAGGTCGTGCTTGCTGCCGCCACGGCAGGTGGGCGAATCCGGCGCCTGACCCCGGGCCGCCCACTCCTCCGGGGTATAGGTGTGCAGCGCCAGCGCATGGAACTGGCCCATGAGCTCGCCCAGGGTGCCGTAGACCTTCTGGTGGCGCTTCACCGAGTTGAGGCCGGCGAAGTGTTCGCTGACCACCACCGCCTTGTAGTGGGTCTCCTGGCCGCGACTGTGCATGTGGCTTTCGTCCTGCACCTCCAGGTACTCGGGTTGCAACAGGCCCAGGCTGGACTGGATACGTTCGCGCATGCTCATGGGGATACCTCGACTGTGAGAACCGTCATTCTAGCGAGCCTGGGCACCGCCCGGAAACGACAAAGCCCGGAACGGGTCCGGGCTTTGCGGCATGGCTGAATCAGCGCTTGGCGGGCGGGGTAGCGTTGCCGGCCCCGGCCGGCGGCTTGACGCCCAGCTCCTTGTCCATCTCGGCGAGGATGCCATTGACCTTGGGCACCGCCTGCTCCAGCTTGGCCTGGGTCATCTGCGCGGATTGGGCCGACAGGCGCGGCAGCGTGGCGATCATCTTCTTGCCCAGATCCGACTGGTAGAACTTGATCAGGCCTTCCAGCTCGTCTTCGGTGAAGTTGTCGGTGTACAGCTTGACCATCTCGGGCTTGATCTTTTCCCAGCCGATGGTGCTGTCCAGCGCCTGATTGGCGCGAGCGGTATAGCTTTCCAGCACGGCCTTCTTAGCCGGCGCCTTGGCCTGCTCGAAATGCTGGGCGAAGAGCTGCTGTACCTGGGCATAGACCGGGGTGGTCAGCTTGTCGGCGTTGGCCAGCTTGAGAAAGCGCTCTGCGTCGGCTGCGTGGCTTTTGGCGTCGGCCAGGGCCAGACCACTCGCGCTGGACAGCAGGACGAGGGCACCGAGCGTACGGAGAGTCTTTTTCATGGGCGTCCTTGGGGATGCGAAAAATGGACGGGAAGTCTGGCAGAGATGGGCTGAATGCCAGCTGAACTGCCCACGACACCTCGCACAATTGAGAATACTTCCCATTTGGGAACCCTGGCGCTAAGCTGCTGCCCAACTTAGCTGGACCCACACATTCCTAAGCGGAGACCGCCATGAGCCGTACCGAAACCGATAGCATCGGCCCCATCGAAGTGGCCGACGACGTCTACTGGGGCGCCCAGACCCAAAGGTCGCTGGAGAACTTCGCCATCGGCAACCAGCAGATGCCGCTGGCGGTGGTGCATGCCCTGGCGACGGTGAAGAAGGCCGCCGCCCGGGTCAATCTGCGCCTTGGCGAATTGCCGGAAGATGTCGCCACCCTCATCGAAAAGGCCAGCAGCGAGATCCTCGATGGCTTCCATGACGACCAGTTTCCCCTGGTGGTCTGGCAGACCGGCAGCGGCACCCAGAGCAACATGAACGTCAACGAGGTCATCGCCGGCCGCAGCAACGAGCTGGCCGGCAATGGCATGGGCGGCAAGCAGCCGGTCCATCCCAACGACCACGTCAACCGCGGCCAGAGCTCCAACGACTGCTTCCCCACCGCCATGCACATCGCCACTGCCCTGGCGGTCCAGAACGACCTGCTGCCGGCCATCGCCGAGCTGTCCGGCGGATTGGCGCTGCAGTCGGCACGCTACCAGAACCTGGTCAAGACCGGTCGCACTCACATGATGGATGCCACCCCGGTGACCTTCGGCCAGGAACTGTCGGCCTTCGTCGCCCAGCTGGACCTGGCCGAGCGCGCCATCCGCAACGCCCTGCCGGCGGTCATGGAACTGGCCCAGGGGGGTACCGCGGTCGGCACCGGCCTGAATGCGCCCAAGGGCTTCGACGAAGCCATCGCCAAGGAAATCGCCGAACTCACCGGCCTCCCCTTCGTCACCGCACCGAACAAGTTCGCCGCCCTCGCCGGCCATGAACCGCTGGTAGCCCTGCACGGCGGCCTCAAGACCCTGGCCGTGGCGCTGATGAAGATCGCCAACGACCTGCGCCTGCTGGGCTCCGGTCCGCGCGCGGGCTTCGCCGAGGTCAGGCTGCCGGCCAACGAACCGGGCAGTTCCATCATGCCGGGCAAGGTCAACCCGACCCAGTGCGAGGCGCTGTCGATGCTGGCCTGCCAGGTGATCGGCAACGACGTCACCGTCGGTTTCGCCGCCAGCCAGGGTCATCTGCAGCTCAATGTCTACAAGCCGGTGATCGCCCATAACGTCCTGGAATCCATCCGCCTGCTGGCCGATGGCAGCCGCAACTTCAACACCCATTGCGTCACCGGCATGGAGCCGGATGAGCACAAGATGGCCGAGCACCTGGAGCAGGGGTTGATGCTGGTGACGGCGCTCAATCCGCACATTGGCTACGACAAGGCTGCCGAGATCGCCAAGAAGGCCTATGCCGAGAACAAGACCCTGCGCGCTGCCGCGCTGGAGCTTGGCTACCTGACCGACGAGCAGTTCGATCAGTGGGTACGCCCGGAGACCATGCTGGAAGCCGGTGGCCGTGGCTGAGGCCCGCGGCGCCACGCCGCTGGAGGGGGATGGCCGGCGCCTGCTGGTCATCCAGGGCAATCCCAAGAGCACCAGCTTCTGCCAGTCGCTGGCCGACGCCTATGTCCAGGGCGCCCAGGCCAGCGGCCAGGTGGTGCGTCAGCTCAAGCTGGCCGATGCCCAGTTCGACCCGGTGCTGCGCGAAGGCTATGACCTCTCTCAGACCCTGGAGCCGGATCTGCTGGAAGCTCAGCGGCAGATCCACTGGGCCGAGCACCTGGTGTTCATCTACCCGGTGTGGTGGAACGGCCTGCCAGCGGTATTGGCGGGCTTTCTCGAACGGGTGCTGCAGCCGGGCTTCGCCTTCGCCCAGCGCGACCAGACCTGGGGCGGCGAACCCCTGCTGACCGGGCGCAGCGCCGAACTGCTGGTCACTTCCGATACCCCGCCTTCCCCCTGGCAGCGCCTGCGCAACCAGGCGCCCCATCGCCAGGTCATCCAGGAAGGCCTCGAAGCCTGCGGCATCCAGGTGCTGCAGGTGCACGAGTATTCGCCGGTGCGGGCGGCCGACGAGGAGCAGCGGCTGCGCTGGCTGCAGGAAGTGGAACGCCTGGGGCGGAACGAGTAGTCCAGCCAAGGGCCTTGGCAGGTTGGGTTGAGCGCCAGCGAAGCCCGACGGAGCGGAGGCCTTGATACCGGCAGTGTTGGGCTTCGACGGTAGAGCCGTCTCAGCCCAACCTACGGTGTTTCGCGGCCATGGCGGTCCACCGATACTGCCCCTCCTACGCGGTGCTACCGGTAGGAGCGGCCCATGGCCGCGATCACACCCTGCCCCTGAATCCATCGGCATAACCAAAGCGCCTTTTATTCTTTCTCCTCCAGAACATCCGCCGTCACTATCGGCTCTCCCCTTTTGTCCGCGGAGATCCGCCATGACCCGCTATCTCATCCTGCCCGGCTGGCAGGGCTCCGGTCCCGACCATTGGCAGACCCACTGGCAGCGCCTGCTGCCTGACGCCCGCCGCGTCGAGCAGGAGAACTGGCAGCGCCCCGACCCGCAGCGGTGGGTAGCGGCGCTCGACCGGGCCATAGGGCAAGCCAGCACCCCGGTGGTGGTGATCGCCCATAGCCTGGGCTGCGTGACCGTCGCGCGCTGGGCCGCCAGCGCCCCGGTGGCCCGACGGCAGCGGGTACTCGCCGCCTTGCTGGTCGCTCCGGCCGATGTGGAGCGACCCGGTTGCCCGGTGGAACTGGTGGGGTTCGCGCCGCTACCGCGCCAACCACTGCCCTTCCCGACACGGATGGTGACCTCGGACAACGACCACGCCATCAGCCTCGCCCGGGCCGAAGCCCTGGCACGCGACTGGGGCAGCGACCTGGACATCCTGCCGGGCGCGGGCCATATCAATACCCGCTCCGGGCATCGGCAGTGGGAAGAAGGTTTGCTGCACCTGGCCAAGTTGGGGCCGCCCAGGGCCTCCGGGTCGCCTGAACGGCGCTCGGAGGTCAGAAACGTCCCATGACCTGGGTCTGGCCGGCCTTGAGCCAGCCGATGCTCTGCAGCACCGGGGCGATCTCGCTGCCGGGCTGCGCCGTACCCTGCACCTGCCCCCGCCAGTTGGCCAGGCTCAGGCGGATCTCCAGCTGATGCTGGGCCCCGCGTTCGAAGACGCCCTGCAGCCAGGGCGCCGTCTGGCAATCCACCTGCAACCGGGCCTCACCCAGGGCCAGGCGGCGGGGCACCAGGACCTGCAAGGCATCGCCTTGCCAGCTGCCACTGGCGGCCTGGCACCGGCGCCAGCTGCCTGCCAGCCGTACCTCGCCCGTCAGCCGGCCGGCCAGCAGGGCGCTGCCCGGGGCCTGCAGCCAGCGCAGATCGCCGCCGGCGAGATCGGCCTGCCACTGCCAGGGCCAGCCACTCAGGTTCATTCCCCAGGGCGCGCCCTCGGGCTCGCCTACCGTGACCTGCAGCTTGCCCGGCCAGCGCAGGTGCCACTGCCAGGGCCCGGCACCACCACCCGACCAGGCGAGGCGCTGCATGCCGCCGCCGAGCAGGGAGCCCTGCAAGCCGACCGGCGTGACCTGGGGCGGCAGCAGGCGCGGCAGCCAGTCCGCGGCCGGCCAGTAGAGCAGGCAGCCCAGGACGAAGATCAGGCAGGCGAACAGGGTGAACGCCAGGCGCACGAGCCAGCGAGTCATGGCGCACGCTCCACCAGTACCGCCAGGACTTCCAGTTCGAAGGCCACGCCCGTCGGCTGGCTGCGAATTCTCAGGGTCCGGGGTAGCCAACCCCGCGCCCGCGCCCAGACCTGCAACCGTTCCACGGCGCCCACGTCGAGCGCCTCGCCACGCACCTGCCAGACCGGCTCGGCCAGGGTCAGGGCGCTGAAGGTCACGCCGTCGACCGCCCCGCGCCAGTCGGCCTCCTGCAGCGGCTGGGCGACGGGCAGCGCCCGGGCCTCTTCGGCGAGGCGAACCCAATCGGTGGTGGCTAGGCGGCTACCCGGGGTGGCGCGCAACAGCAGGATGGCGGCCAGCACCAGGATGACCAGCCCGCCAAGGGCCAGCCGCTGGCGCTCGGCGGGCAGGCGCTGCCAGTGCTGAAGGATGGTGCTCATGGTCGCTTCTCCACGGGGCTAGCCAGGCGCAGGGTCAGGCGCCCGGCCTGACGCTGCCACTGCAGGGTATCGAATTCCTGGCCGAGCCGGGTGCGCAGGGCCTTGTCCAGGCTGGCGGGGCCGTCCAGCACCACGCGGATGCCCTGCTCGTCCAGCGCCCATTCCACCAGCCGCCAGCCGGGCTGGGCGCCGAGCGCAGCGCCCAGCGGACCGCTGAGGCGCTGCCAGAGGCGCCACTGCCCTTCCAGCTGCCGCTGGGCCCGGCTGGCCAGCTGGAGTTCGCGCTCGGCGCGACCGGCATCGAGGCGGTCACTGGCCAGGCCCAGGCGCTGGGCGACAACGTCCCGGTCGAGCCGCGCCAGGCGCCCGTGCTGGACCTGTTGCACGCCCAGATGCAGCAGCGCCAGCCCGGCCGCCGCGGCCATGCCCAGCAGCAGGGGTCGGGGCAGCCCCAGGGACGGCCGGCGACGGCACTGGCCCTGTCGCGGCCAGAGGTCCTGGGGCGCCGAGCCGGCGACCGCATCGGGCCAGAGCCGCTCAGCGGACGCCGCGGGTCCCGCGTCGATCAGGGCCGCCAGGGCCGGCGGCAGATTGCCTTCGAGCGCGGCTGGCCAGGTCAGCCAGACCTCGCGGTCATCGGTGCGGGTCTTGAATCTCAGGCTGTCGTCCAGGCGCAGGCCGATCCCACCCCCGGCCGATGGATCGGGCAGGAACTGGAAGTCGACCCAGCAGGCGGCCACTGACCAGCCAACGGCGGCGCAGTGTTCGCGCCAGGCGTCCAGCAGCGCCCGGTCCAGGGCCAGCAGGCGCAGCCGTCCGGGCGCGCGACCCAGGCATACCAGGTGCTGGCCGCTGGCATCCTCCAGCAACTGATCTTCCAGCAGCAGCCCCCACTCGTGCGGGCGCAGTCCCTTGGGCGCGGCCACATCGAACAGGCTGCACTCTTCGCCGTGCAGCAGCAGGGTGACCGGCTGGGCCGCCGCCGGCAGCACGGCCATGGCCTGGAGCTGGTCATCCTGCAGATGCGCGGCCATTACCGGATTGTCCGGGCCGGGCGGGCCGGGATGACGCGTGCGCAGCAGCAGGCGGTTGCCGGTACGAGCCGGGCTGAAGTCGCGGCGGATCAGGGGCAGGAGGCGCCCGAACAGTGGAGAGGCGTGCATGGCGTCAACCGGTCTGAGGCAGGGCGAAGGTGCAGACATAGCCGGCGCCCTGGAGGGTGAAGGTCAGCCGCACCCCGTTGGCGGGTTCGGCCAACGGCGGATAGGCGAGCCAGCGCCCGCCGCCATGGAATTCCAAATTCAGGCGCTCGACGCCTGGCTGATCGAGGACCTGCTGCCAGGCGGGAGCATCCACCGCGTCCAGCTCGGCGCTACGGCTCAGCCGCAAGCGGTCGGTGCTGGCGTTCCACTCCAGACGCTGGCGGCGCAAGCGCCCGGCCCCCTGGTCCGCGCCCACCGGCAAGGCATCCAGGGCGACCCAGTCCAGTCGGTTCTCGGCGGGGTGCCAGTCCAGCACGGCGTTGTGCAGCGGCCGGCGCTGTTCCTGCAGCGGTCGCCAGACCAGTCCGGCCAGGCGCCGATCCAGCAGGCCGCAGATGTCCAGCACCCGCGCGTTGGTCGACTCCCGGGCGGCCAGCCGGCCACGCGCATCGAGCCAGAGATTGACCAGGCTACCGAGCAGCACGGCGAGCAGCGCCGTGAGCGCCATGGCCAGGAGCACCTCGATCAGGGTCATGCCCTGCTGGCGGCTCATGGGCGGGCTCCGGCATAGAGCGGCCAGTCGCCCAGCGCGCGACTAAAGGCGGCATCGGCATAGAGCGAGAGTCGCTGCGCACCCAGGGCTCCGCCGGCGGCTTCAAGACGCCAGTAGCAGCGGTCGCCGCCCTGGCTCAATTCGCCCTGCCCCGCGGCCAAGCCTTCCACCTGCCAGCGGGCATTGAGCTCGCGGGCGCAGAGCTGGGCCAGTTCGCGGGATTGGGCGACGCCGGCGATGTCCAGCCGCTGACCGATCACCTGGCTGACACCCACGGCCATGAAGGCGACGATGGCCAGGGCCACCAGCACCTCCAGCAGGGTGAATCCGGTCTGCCTCATGGCCGTTCCACCGAGGCGCGGCCGTGCGCGTCCACCACCAGCAGCCACTGCCGTTCCTCTTCGGCGAAGGCGAGGCGCTGAGCATGGGTATCGCCGTTCGGCCACCAGATCAGGCGCGGCTGAGCGCTGGCCGGTTCGGCCAGGTGCAATCCCGCCGGCCAGTGCCCGTCAGGCAGATCGGCGCTGGCCAGGGGCTGCCAGCGTGGGCCACGGGCGTCACCCACCAGCTGCAGATAGCGAAAGCCGGCGGCGTCGGCCTGCCAGCCGAGGATGCGTCCGCTGCGGCGGGCGCTGTCCCGCGCCAGCTGGAAATCGCTCGCCAGGCTTTCCAGCCGCCACTGTCCGGCCGGACTGCCACCGCCGAGGCGCGCCACGCCCACCGCGGTCAGCAGGCCGACGATCAGCAGCACGACCATCAGCTCCAGCAGGGTAAAGCCGTCCTGGCGCGCCGACATAGGGGTTCAGAGCGTCCAGTTGCCGATGTCGGCATCGCTGCCCTCGCCGCCTTCACGGCCGTCGGCGCCGAGGGTATAGAGGTCCACCCGGCCGTGTTCGCCCGGAATGCGGTAGCGGTAGGCGGCGCCCCAGGGGTCCTCCGGCAGGCGGCGGATATAGCCGTCGGCGCGGTAGTTGCGCGGCTCGGGGGCCTGGGTCGGCTTGCTCACCAGGGCGGCGAGGCCCTGCTCGGAAGTGGGATAGCGCAGGTTGTCCAGGCGGTACATGTCCAGCGCCTGCTCCAGGCTGGCGAGATCGGCGCGGGCCTTCTGCTGCATGGCCTTGTCCTGGTTGTCCAGCACATTGGGCGCGACGATGGCCACCAGCAGGCCGATGATGAAGATCACCACCATGATCTCGATGAGGGTGAAACCGGCCTGGCGGGCGGCTACGGCATGGGAAGGCATCGCGAAAGTCTCCTTGGGGCGCATCAGAGGTTGAGCGCCTGGTTGAGCTGCATGATGGGCAGCAGGATGGCGAGCACGATGGCCAGTACCACCCCGCCGAGCACGAGGATCAGTACCGGCTCGAACAGCGCCAGGGCCAGGTCCACCTGTTGGTTGAAATCCCGCTCCTGGGCATCGGCGACCCGCTCGAGCATGGCGTCGAGGGTGCCGCTGGCCTCGCCGCTGGCAACCATGTTCACCAGCAAGGGGGGAAAGACGCCGCTACGGTCCAGGGCCCGGCCGAGGCCGGTACCGGAGGTGACCTGTTCGATGGCCGCTTCCAGGGCATCGCGCAGGACCTGATTGCCCAAGGTGGCGCGGCTGACCTGCAGACCTTCGAGCACCGGGATGCCGCTGCCGACCAGGATCGCCAGGCTGCGGGTCAGGCGGGCGCTGTCGAGAGTGCGCAGCAACTCGCCCAGGCGTGGCAGACGCAGCAGCTGGCGATGCCAGCGTCGCCGCCACTCAACCTGGCGCAACAGGCGCTGCAGACCTAAGCCGGCCAGCAATAGCAGGCCCAGCAACCAGGGCCCGAAGATCAGCAGGCCGTCACTGACGGCCACCAGGGCGCGGGTGATCCAGGGCAGTTGCAGGCCGCTGTGGATGAATTGCTCGGTGAGCTTGGGCACCACGAAGGTCATCAGCCCCGCCACCACGGCGACCGACACCAGGGCCAACGCCAGCGGATAGATGAGCGCGGTGCGCGCCTTGTGGCGCTGGCGCTGCACCCGTTCGAGATAGTCGGCCAGGCGTTCCAGCACCGGACCCAGGCGTCCGGCCCGTTCGCCAGCGGCCACCAGGGTCAGGTACAGCGGGTCGAAGGTGCCCGGATGGCGCCCCAGGCTGTCGGCCAGGGTATAGCCCTCGCGCACCTGGCCCAGCAGATCCAGCAGCAGCGCCTTGAGCGCCGCCTGGCGACTCTGGCGCTCCAGCATCTGCAGGGCGTCGGCCAGGGGAATGGCGGCGCCCACCAGGGTCGCCAGCTGGCGGGTGAAGTCGGTGCGGCTGTTGGCATCCAGTCGTCCGGCGCGGCTGCGCGCGCCCCGCGCCGGACCCGCCGCCTGCAAGGTGCGGGGAAAGAGGCCGCGCTCGCGCAGCAGCTGGCGGGCATGGCGCTCGCTCTCGGCCTGGATGACATCGCGCTGGCGACGCCCCTCGCCGTCCAGCGCCAGGTAGCGGTAGGCCGGCATCAGCGCAACGCTCCGCCGCTGGTACTACTGGTGCACCGCACGCAGTACCTCCGCGAGGCTAGTCTCGCCCGCCGCCAGGCGCTCCAGGGCGCTCTCGGCCAGGCTGGCGCGGCGGCCCTCCAGCAGCCGGGCCATCTCGCCCTCCCCGGCGCCGCGATAGATGAGCTCGGCCAGTTCGGCGTCCAGGGCGACGAATTCGTAGAGACCCAGGCGACCGCGATAGCCGCTGCCATTGCAGCTTGGGCACCCCTGGGGCTCGCGCAGCCGTTCGAGCCCGGCCAGCCCTGGCAGCAGCGTCTGTTCGGCCGCCCGCACCGGACGCCAGGCCGCGCAGCTGCACAGCCGTCGTACCAGCCGTTGGGCCAGCACGCCCTTGAGGCTCGACGCCAGCAGGAAGGGCTCCACGCCCATGTCGCGCAGCCGGGTGATGGCCCCCAGGGCGCTGTTGGTATGCAGGGTGGAGAGTACCAGGTGGCCGGTGAGACTGGCCTGCACGGCGATGCCGGCGGTCTCCACGTCGCGGATCTCGCCGATCATGATGACGTCCGGATCCTGGCGCAGGATGGCCCTCAGGCCACTGGCGAAGGTCAGGCCGGCGCGCGGGTTGACCGGCGTCTGGCCGATGCCGGGCAAGGCGTACTCCACCGGATCTTCCACGGTGAGGATGCTGCGGCTGCCCTCGTTGAGCAGCCCGAGGCTGGCATAGAGGGTGGTGGTCTTGCCCGACCCGGTGGGGCCGGTAACTAGGAGGATGCCATTGGGCTGGGCCAGGGCACCGCGCAAGCCGGCATCGATGGCCGGTGGCAGGCCGAGGCGCGAGAGCTCCAGCAGGCTGGCCTGCTTGTCGAGGATCCGCATGACCACCCGCTCGCCATGGACGCCGGGCAGGGTCGAGACGCGGATGTCGACATCCCGCCCGCTGGCTCTCAGGGTGATGCGGCCGTCCTGGGGCTGGCGCTTCTCGGCGATGTCCAGCCGCGCCATGACCTTGATCCGCGACACCAGCATGGCCGACAGCGCCCGCGGCGGGCGCAGCAGCTCGCGCAGCACCCCATCCACCCGTACCCGCACCACCAGCGCCTGCTCGAAGGTTTCCACGTGCAGGTCGGAAGCGTCCAGGCGCAGCGCCTCGGCGAACAGGGCGTTGATCAGGCGGATCACCGGCGCCTCGCCAGCGCTGTCGAGCAGGTCCTCGACCCGGGGCAATTCCTCCATCAGCCCAGCCAGGTCGACGGTCTCGCCGAGGCCTTCCACCAGTGCCTCGGTGCTGGCCTGCCCGGCTTCATAGAGCGGGCCCAGGCGCTGCTCGAAGACCTCGCGCGGGAGCCATTCGCAGCCTTGCGGGGGACCGTGGCGACGCTGCACCTCCTGCAGCAACGCCAGGTCCGCATCCAGGCGGCACAGCAGCCGATAGCCGTCGGGTACGGCGGCCAGGGCGATGCCGGCCTGGCGGGCCAGGCGATAGGGCAGCGTCGGCGTCATCAGAGGCCGTCCAGGCGCGCCCGCGCCGAGGGATAGAGACTCTGCAGGGTGGGCGCGCCGCGCGTACCCGGCGGCGTGGCCGGCAAGGCCGCGGCTGGGGCGGCGGCACGCATGCCGCGGTACTTGTCCTCGCTGATCTGCTGCACCAGCGCCGGATCCCGGAGGATGCGCGGACGGATGAACACCACCAGATTCTGCTTGGTGCTGGAGCGGGTACGCGACTTGAAGAGATTGCCCAGCACCGGCACGTCGCCCAGCAGCGGTACGCGCTGGTCGCTGTCGTTGCCCTCGTTGCTGATCAGGCCGCCGAGGACGATGAGGCCATTATCCTCCACCATTACCGTGGTCTTGATCTCGCGCTTGTTGGTGACCACGTCGCTGGCACGCACGTTGTTGGCCAGCGACGAGACCTCCTGGACGATCTCCATGCGCACGGTGTCGCCCTCGTTGATCTGCGGCTTGAGCCGCAGCTTCACCCCTACTTCGCGACGCTCGATGGTCTGGTAGGGATTGGCGTTGTTACTGGTGACCGAGCCGGTGACGAAGGGCACCTCCTGGCCAACCATGATGGAGGCCTCGGCGTTGTCCAGGGTCAGCAAGGTCGGTGTCGACAGCAGGTTGAAGCCGCTCTCGCTGCGCATGGCCTGCAACAGGGTGACGAAGTTCAGCCCGCTGCCACCGATGCGACCGACGCCGGCGGAGATGCCCTGCATGCCCGAGAGCAGACTGCCCAGGGCACTGGTGTCCTGGTTGGCCGCGGCGGCGGCGATACCGTTGATGGGCGTGCCGTTGGTGAAGTTGACGCCGCCTGCCGGCAGGTTGCCGTTGCGATCGAGGAACAGCCACTGGACGCCGAGCTGGTTGGCCTTGGTGTCGGTGATCTCGGCGATGATCGCCTCCACTACCACCTGGGCACGGCGGATGTCCAACTGGCTGATTATGCGCTTGTAGGCGGCCAGCTCTCGCGGCGGGCCGATCAGCACGATGGAGTTGGTACCCATGTCTGCTTCCAGGCGAATGCCAGGCGCGCCGGGCGCCAACGCCCCACCACCGCCCTTGGCAGGAGGAGCCTCCCCCTCCCCATCACTTTCAGCAGGGGTGGTATTAACCATGGGCGCTGCTGCCACGGGAATCTCCACCCGCGCGTCCTGGGTGACCTCGCCGCTGAGCCCACGCAGCACCTTGACCACCTCGCCAGCCTTGGCATGGTGCAGATAGACCACCTCGGTATCGCTGGCCGCGTCGCGGGAGACGTCCAGCTCGGCCACCAGTCGGCGCACCTGGCGACGCACGCTTTCGTCGCCACGCACCATGAGGGCATTGCTGCGGGCGTCGGCCAGCACCTGGACCCCGCCACCAGCCTGGCCGCGGCTGGCCAGCAGGCGCTCCACCAGCGGCGCGGTGTCGCGCGCCTGGGCATGGCGCAGGGTGATCATTTCCACCGGTTCGTCGCGACCGCGATCCAGCCGCGCCAGCAGCTGGCCGATGCGGCTGAGGTTGCTGCGCCAGTCGGTCACTACCAGCAGGTTGCTGGCGGGATAGGGCGTGGCCACCCCGACCCGGGCGTCCATCAGCGGGCGGACGATGCCCAGCAGCTGTTCGAGATTGCCACCGCGCACGGCGAATACCCGGGTGGCCACGGTATCCCCGGCGCCGGGCTTGGCCGGGGCGCCGTCGTCCACCTCCACCGGCAGCGGCTCGGTCCGGGCCGCCTGGTCCGGCAGGATCTTCACGCTGCCATCGTCCAGCTCCACCGCGGCATAGCCATTGGCGCGCAACTGGGCCAGGGCCAGGGCATAGACGTCGTCGGCGGCCAGGGGCTGGGCGCTGCGCACCGTCAGGGTGCCACGCACCCGCGGGTCGATGACGAAGTTGGTGCCGGTGATGCGTCCCACGCTCTCGATGAACAGATCGATCTCGGTGTTCTCGAAATTGACCT
This sequence comes from Pseudomonas sp. Marseille-Q7302, assembly GCF_965111925.1. NCBI lineage: Bacteria > Pseudomonadati > Pseudomonadota > Gammaproteobacteria > Pseudomonadales > Pseudomonadaceae > Pseudomonas > Pseudomonas sp. Marseille-Q7302. The sequence goes on from NZ_CBCOPK010000001.1 coordinate 3,741,967, forward strand.
CGAAGCGTTGTTCGGCCTGGGCACCGAGCAGCCAGAAGGCGAGGAGCAGGCCGCAATAGCTGCGTTTCTTCACAGGGACAGTCTCACGGGTAGGGCCAGGGCGTGACCCTGACGTTCCAGTTCCAAGGTCAGGGCGCCGGTAGCGCGCCAGTGCGGCAGGCGTTGCAGCAGCGCTTGGGTATCGGCCACGGGGACGGCATCCACCCGGCGCAGCACGTCCCCGGGCTCAAGTCCGAGGCCGCTGAAGAAGGCCGGCTCGGCCCCGGGTTGCAGGCGGTAGCCGGTCAACTCGCCATGCTCGCGGACCGGGGTGGCGCGAATGCGGCGCAGCAGGCTGGCGAGATCGCCCTCCTCCGCCACCGGCGTGGGCGGCGCCTTGACGGCTGTCGGCTTGGCCGTACCGCTGGCCGCGAGGCCCACCAGCTCACGCGGCGCCGGCCAGGGCAACCGCTCTTCGCGGCCAGCGCGGCTGAAGACCAGACCCTGGGCGTCGATGGCGGTCAGTACCAGGCCGGGCACCAGGCTGTCGCCCAGGACCAGGGACCGCTGGCGATCGCCATGGCGCAGGACCACCACGGAGCCGTCGATGGGCACCGCCTTGATCGCCCCGACCCACTGGATCGGCAGGGTGCTGGGCGCCGCCTGGCTGGCGGTGCGCCAGTGGCTGGCCAGCAGATCCGTGGCGGATAACGGCTCGCTTTGGACGCTGGGCGCGGGCGTCGGCAACCAGAGCAGGCGTAGGTCGCTCGCTACTCGCGCGGCCAGCCAGGCGGCAATGCCCAGCCAGAGCAGGGTCAGCAGGCGCAGGACCAGGGGATGGATCAGCAGCCTCATCATCCAGCCGCGAGCTCCTGCCGCCGACGCAGGGCGGCCAGCGGATGCCAGCCCGGATGGCCTTCGATGAACTCCAGTCGGGGCACCGGCAACGGCGCCAGGCCCCAGTCGGCGGGCCGGGCGCGCAGATAGGCTTCCAGGCGTTGCCAGAGCGCCTCGCCAGTGCCGAGGTCAGGTCCCAGGGCAAAGGTGCGACAGGTGAAGGCGGCGCCCAGGGGCACCTGCAGGGGCGGGATACGCTGGCCACGGGGGGCGCCATAGCGACAGCTCCACGGAGCACCTACCAACCGCGGCAGGTCCTGGCTGTTGTCCAGTAGCAGAGGCTCGCCGAAGCGGTTGTCGGCAGCCTCTTCCAGGAGCGTGCGCAGGCCATCGGCCGTGGTAGGCAACTCCAGCACCGTGGCGTCATGGCCACCACAGAGGGCGATCAGGTGTTCACGGGTGATCCAGTCGCCCCGCCGCAGCGGCAGGTCGTATCTCAAGCCAGGCAGCAGCACCGGCTGAGCCTCGCTGCCCCCCAGGGCCGCAGCGATCAGGGCGTCCCAGCTGCCGCCGAGCAGGTCACGGCGCCAGAGATCCACCGGCGCGCGCGCCAGGCGCTGGTCGAGCCAGCCCGCGTGGGGCGCCCGGGCCACCGCCAGCTGCCGTTGGTAGTTTTCCAGCAGGGTGCGGTCGAGCACGCGCTCGGCCTGCACCGGATGAAAGACGGCGTCCAGGCGCCAGCCATCGCGACCGCCCCGGCAGCGGATCTCGAAGATACCGACGCCTCGGGTGCCCGGCAGGCAAACCGGCAGCGGACGACCACTGCCGCGCATCACCGGAATCAGCTCCGGCCAGAGATCCTGGCCGCGGGCGCACAGCAGCAGGTCGGCCTCCTCCAGGCGCTCGGCCAGCCACAGCCCCGGGCCAGTGCCGACATCGGCCAGCACTACCAGCAGATCGGCCTGACCGCGTGCCTCGGCCAGCACCGGGCGCAGCCGGGCATACCAGTCGGCCAGGGGCGCCTGCTGGTCGCTGGCATAGGGATCGGTCACCCCGACCACGGCGATGCGCACGCCGTCGCGCTCGGTCAGGGTGAAAGGAGCGACGCCCAGGGCGCTGCGCTGTTCCTCGGTGAGGGTGGCGCCCAGTACCGGACGACCGTAGCGGCGATAGAGGGCGGCGCTGCGCTTGGGCCAGAGCAGACGCTCGTCACTGCTGACCCGGGCCTCGCTGCCCAGCAACTGGCTGCCATCGACTCCAGCCTCACCGCGGGTCAGTTGCGTCAGGCCGCTGCCGTTCCAGCACTGGCCGTTCTCCAGGGTCAGGCTGCGGGTCGCGCCCTGGCGAGCACGCAGGTGAGCCAACTGGGCGGCCAGGGCGGCATAGCCACCGTAGCGCTGGCCGTCGCCACGACTGGCATCGAGCAGGGGCGCGAGCCCAGGCGCAAGACGCGCCGCATCGGCACCGGTGCGCCAGGGCGCGGCACCGATGCGGCCAGCCGGTCCCAGGCGGACCCGGGGCACCACCGGCCAGCCGGGCTCGCGGGCATCCAGGGTATCGGCGACATAGAGCAGTTGCAGATCGGCATCCACCGGGCGGCTGGAAAAGCCCTGGGCACAGCCGCCCAGCAGCGGCGCCGTGGCACCCGCCGCGAGCCAACCCAAGACCTGGCGTCGTGCCCAGTTGCCCATCCGATGTCTGCCTTGCGCGCTAGAGAGGGCGGCATCCTAGGCGGCGAAAAGCTACAAATTCATGACAAAACAGAAGGTTACAAACTGTTACAGCTCGGCTGGGGGTAAATATCCTCTTGTAACCTTTCAGTCACCAGACCATCACAGAGGCTTCCTAAAGTCGCCGGCTCCCGTGATCAACCAAGGAAGCTTTGCGCATGAGCACTTTCACGAGCGACGACCGTAACCGCAACGAAAGCGGCAACGAACCGCTGGACGCCGTCGTCGACCGTTACCTGTCGCGCCGCAGTGTCATGAAAGGCGGCCTGGGCGCCGCCATCGCGATGATCGCTGGCGGTGGCCTGACCGCCTGCTTCGACGGCGGTGGCGGCTCCCATGACGATCCGGCGCCCAGCCAGCCCAGCCCGACGCCGCAGCTCATGCTTGGTTTCGAATCCATTCGCGGTGCCCATCTCGACGCCATCGTCCTGGCCGCCGGTTACAGCGCTCGCATCCTGGCGCCCTGGGGTACCCCACTGAACAACCTGGCCAATGCCTGGCGCAGCGATGGCAGCAATACCTCCACCGACCAGGCCAATGCGGCCGGCATGCACCACGACGGCATGCACTTCTTCCCGCTGAACAACTCCAGCAGCGACGGCCTGCTGGCCATCAACTACGAATACATCGACCAGAAGGTGCTGCACCCCAACGGCCCGACCACCACCAACGGCAAGCGCCCCGCCGAGGAAGTGCGCAAGGAGATCAACGCCCATGGCGCGGCGGTGATCCATATCCGCAAGGTCAACGGCAACTGGCAGGTCGTCACCAACGATGCGCTCAACCGTCGCTTCACCAGCGCCACGCCCATGGAGATCGCCGGTCCGCTGCGCGGCAACGCCAATCTGGTCACGCCCTTCTCGCCCGATGGCACCCGTACCCGCGGCACCAACAACAACTGCGGCAACGGCTTCACCCCTTGGGGCACCTACCTCACCTGCGAGGAAAACTGGCCGGGCATCTTCGTCAACAAGGGCACCCTGCCGGTGGATCAGAAGCGCATCGGCATCACCAGCAAGAGCAACTACGGCTGGGAGACGGCAGCGGGTGACGCCAGCGAGGTGGACAACGAATTCCGCCGCTTCGACCTGACCCCCACCGGCACCAGCGCCAGCCAGGACTTCCGCAACGAAGCCAGCGGCTATGGCTACATCGTCGAGATCGATCCCTACGACAGCGCCACCCCGGCCACCAAGCGCACCGCCATGGGCCGCTTCCGCCACGAGGGCTCGGCCTATGGCATTCCGGTCGCTGGCCAACCGCTGGCGTTCTACATGGGCGACGACTCGCGCAACGAATACATCTACAAATTCGTCTCCGCCGCTGCCTGGGATCCGGCCGACGCCAACCCTGCCAACCGCCTGGCCACCGGTGCCAAGTACCTGGACAACGGTACCCTCTACGTGGCCCGTTTCGACGACGGCGGCAACGGCAAGTGGCTACCGCTGACGGTCAATGCGCCGACCAAGGACGGCCGTACCCTAGGCGCCCTCTATGGCGACCTGGCTGGCATCATCCTCAACACCCGTGGCGCCGCCGATGCGGTGGGCGCGACCCCGATGGACCGCCCGGAGTGGACCACGGTCAACCCCTTCACCGGTGAGGTCTACGTCACCCTCACCAACAACTCGGCGCGCACCGCCGCCAACGCCGCCAATCCGCGGGTACCCAACGTCAACGGCCACATCGTGCGCTGGAAGGACAACAGCAACCAGACCGACTTCACCTGGGACATCTTCGTCTTCGGTGCGGACGCCGGCGCTGCACCCGACATCAACCGCTCCGGCCTGACCGAACTCAACCAGTTCGCCAGCCCCGACGGCCTGGCCTTCGACAGCCGCGGCATCCTCTGGATCGAGACCGACAACAGCGACAACGCCGTGGCCGAATACACCAACGACCAGTTGCTGGCGGTCATCCCGGCCCAGGTGGTGGATGGCAGCGGCAAGCAGGTTGCCATCTCGGCCACCAACCAGACCGCCCTGCGCCGCTTCCTGGTCGGCCCCAACGGCTGCGAGATCACCGGCATCACCTGGACGCCGGACCTCACGACCATGTTCATCAACGTCCAGCATCCGGACAACTGGCCCTACAGCGAAGTCGCCACCGAGGCCACCCCGGCCGGCACCAAGGTGCGCCCCCGCGCCTCCACCGTGGTGATCCAGAAGCTCGACGGCGGCCCCATCGGCGTCTGATCGAGTCGGCGATAGCCAGGCTCCCCGGTCGGTAACGATCGCGGGAGCTTTTTGCTTTCCCGCGGATGCGAAATCCGTCGCGTAGATTGGCGAACAGCACCCGCCTCTTCTAGGTGCGCGCGGGAAAGGCTGTACCGTTTTCCACCCTACACCAGACGCTCGTCCGTAGCGTGGAAAACCGCGCAGCGTTTTCCACCAAACCCTGGGAATCGCGGCCATGGGGGTCCGCCGCTGCGGCCGCGCCTACAAGCACAGCCATAACGACTCATCGCGATCTAGCCACAGAAGCTAGAGATGATCGCCTGCTCCAACAGCCCCCTCTCCCCTGGGAGAGGGTTGGGTGAGGGCATGCCCCGCGCAACGGAGTCACCCGCGGAAAAGGCTGCGCCTTTTTTCCGCCCTACGCCGGACTCTCGTCCGTAGCGGGGAAAAGCACGCAGCGTCTTCCACTTCTGCCCGAATCGGTCATCCGCCAATCACGGCGATGCCAGTCCGCCAACAAGGCGCTCCTGCGGGCGAGGTTATAACCGCTGATCGTGATCCGGCTGGAGTTGATGGATGCAATCGCCTGCTCCGACAGTCCCTCTCCCCTTGGGAGAGGGTTGGGGTGAGGGCATGCCCCGTGCAACGGAGTCACCTGTGGAAAAGCCTGCGCTGGTTTCTCGGTCGTAGCGTGCAACACCGTGCGGCCTTTGCCACCGGTGCTCGAATCGGTCGCCAGGTGATCGCGGCCACGGGCCGCTCCTACAGGAGGTTTCAGCGCCAGACCGCCGCCCTGATAGCCGCCACCCTCAACCTACTGCAACGCCTCCGACCCACCCGGCCCAGGCACCCAAAGGGTGGTGTCCCGGGTCGCCAGCCAGCGCACCCGTTGTGCCGGTACCGCCGCGTGCCAGCGACTCACGCCCTGGGCCGCCAGCTGCCGTACCTGGCGAAAGACCTGACCATCGCGTCGCACCTCCACCCCGAGCAGAAAATCCCCACTGTTGAGCATCAGGCGCTGGGTCAACAAGGTGAAGGTCTCCTCCCCTACTCCGGGCAGGGCCTCACGCAAGGCTTCGACGTTGGCGTACCCCTGCGCAGGCCGCGCGGTGATCAGCAGCTGCAGCGTCTCCCGCGGCACCTCGCCGAGAAACAGCGCCTCCAGCAGCGGTAGTTGACCCATCCCCAGGGCATTGGCATTGAGTCGCCAGCCACCGGTGTCGGGCAGCGCACAGAGTTCGCGCAGCTGCAGATGCCGTCCGGGCCGCGCCGGCACGATCAGATCCAGCTCGCCTATCTCGGCCAGCGGCAGATTGGGCACCAGTACCGGCGGTACCAGGCGCAGGGCCTCCGGCGTTTCCAGACCAAATTCGTGGGCCTCGCCATCGGCATCGACCCAATCAGCGAGTCGCTCGGCAAAGGCCTGGGCCGTCAGCCCCGGCTCGCCCAATCCCCCAGGACGTTGCTCCAGCAACCATTTCAGCTGCCGCAACGCCAGATCGCGTTCCGGACCGGCCAGGGCGTTGATGTTGAAGCAGCCATGCAGATCGCGTAGCTGGGCGCGGACCGTAGCGCCCTCCACCTCATAGGCCAGCACCTCGCCTCTCAAGCTCTGCCAGAACTCCGGTCGCTGCCGCGCCCCGGCCTGCACCAGCCCCTGCGTGACCACCTGCTCGGCGCCCGCCGCCAGCGCCCGCGCCAGGGTCTCGTGCTCCAGTAACCGCGCTCGCTGCAATTCGGCTCGCCCTTCGGCCAGCAGCACCGGCAACAAGGCCGCCACCAGCGCCAGCGCCCAGAGCGCCATCAGCAGCGCCACGCCCCTTTGTCGCCGCACCCCTGTTCCTCCAGGCAAAAGCGGCATTGGAACCGACGCAGGTTGCAGATTCGTGGCAATACGTGGATCAGCCTCCCCGTTGGGCTTCGCTGCGCTCAACCCAACCCACAACTGCTGCCGTCATGTGGAGACGCGTATGGTTACCCAAAGCAACAGGACGCCAATCAGAAGCGCAAACATCAGGAGTATCGCCAGGCATCCCACACCCTCTGGTAAATCCGATAGCCAAGCGTTCTTCTCTGGAAAGCGACCGCGGGTCAGTTTACGGAGCAGCCATGAGCCGAGGTTGGCGCATAGATAACTCCAGAGAAAGCTCAGTATCCATTCCATAGGTCACACCTGAAGCCGATCCTTCGGTTCCTTTTTCGGCCAGAAGATATCCAGCCCTCACACCTATCCTCGCTCATACCCTTGGCTCTTGGCGAAGGCAAAAGATGTACAACGAAAAAAACCCGCCACCATGGCGGGTTTCGTCACGGCCAGACCGCCCCTACAACTTGGCGATGGACACCTCGGTGGATTTGACAAAGGCGATCACCTCGCTGCCCACCACCAGCTCCAGCTCCTTGACCGAGCGGGTGGTGATGACCGAGGTGACGATGCCGGCGGCGGTCTGGACGTCGATCTCGGAGAGCACCGAGCCTTCGATGATTTCCTTGATGGTGCCCTTGAACTGGTTGCGAACGTTGATGGCCTTGATGGTCATGGCAGAACTCCTTGGATGAGCGATCAGTAGGCCCAGCGCAGTTGCGTGGGCAGGGGTTGCACGATTTCCGGTAGATCGGGATTGAGCGGCTGCTGCAGCACCCGGGCCAGCACCTCGGCTTCCAGGCGCGCCAGTTGGGCGTCACCGGCGGCTCGGGGGCGCGCCAGGGTGACGTCGAGATCCAGGCCGACATGGCCGTCTTCGATGAGCACTACGCGGTCGGCCAGGGCCACCGCCTCGCCCACGTCGTGGGTGACCAGCAGCACGGTGAAGCCATGGCGCTGCCAGAGGCCTTCGATGAGTTGCTGCATCTCGATGCGGGTCAGGGCATCCAGGGCGCCCAGCGGCTCGTCCAGCAGGAGCAGGCGCGGCTGGTGGATCAGGGCGCGGGCCAGGGCCACGCGCTGCTTCTGGCCTCCGGACAGCGCCGAGGGCCACTCGTGGGCGCGATCGCCCAGGCCGACCGCCTCCAGGGCTTCCAGGGCGCGGGGTTTCCAGTCGCCCTTGAGGCCCAGGCCGACGTTGTCGATGATGCGTTTCCAGGGCAGCAGGCGCGCGTCCTGGAACATCAGCCGGGTGTCCTCGCGGTGCTGGGCCAAGGGTTCGTCCTGCCCCAGCAGGGTGCCGCCGCTGGCGCGGTCGAGACCGGCCACCAGGCGCAGCAGGGTGCTCTTGCCGCAGCCACTGCGCCCCACCACGGCGACGAACTGGCCGGCCGGGATGTCCAGGTCGATCCCATGGAGCACGGTGCGCCCGCCAAAGGTCTTGACCACCTGTTGCAGCTTCAGGGCGATGCCCCGCGCCAATGGCGGGACGGCTTGCAGACTGGTCATGCGTGGGCTCCCTTCTGATAGGCCGGGTGCCAGCGCAACCAGGCGCGCTCCAGGCCGCGGGCGGCGAGATCAGCCAGCTTGCCGAGGATGGCGTAGAGCAGGATGGCCAGCACCACGATGTCGGTTTGCAGGAATTCCCGGGCGTTCATCGCCAGGTAGCCGATGCCGGAGCTGGCGGAAATGGTCTCGGCGACGATCAGCGTCAGCCACATCAGGCCGAGGGCGAAGCGCACCCCTACCAGGATGGCCGGCAGGGCACCTGGCAATACCACGTGCCAGAACAGCCGCGCGCCGGACAGGCCGTAGCTGCGGGCCATCTCCACCAGCGCCGGATCGACGTTGCGGATGCCGTGGTAGGTATTGAGGTAGATGGGAAAGAACACCCCCAGGGCCACCAGGAACAGCTTGGCCGACTCGTCGATGCCGAACCAGAGGATCACCAGCGGGATCAGCGCCAGGTGCGGCACGTTGCGCACCATCTGCAGGGTGCTGTCGAGGAGGCGCTCGCCCCACTTCGACAGCCCGGTGAGGAAACCCAGCGCCAGGCCGATGCCTCCGCCGATGGCGAAGCCAATGCCGGCGCGCCAACCGCTGATGGCCAGGTGTTGCCAGAGCTCACCGCTCTTGACCAGGCTCCAGCCGGCTTCCAGCACCGCGGCCGGTGACGGCAGGATGCGGCTCGACAGCAGGCCGCTGCTGACCGACAGCTGCCAGGCGACGAGCAGGGCCACGGGTACCAGCCAGGGTGCCAGCCGCTGCAAGAGGCGTTCGGTGGTGCTGCTCATGCCGGCCTCCCTCAGCTCTGCGCCGCTTTCTGCGGCAGGATGTCGTTGGCCACCATCTCGCCGAAGGGGCTCACGTAGTTGGCGCCTTCCACTCGGGTCGGGCGCTTGACCGGCAGGTGCGGGAACAGCAGTTCGGCCACCCGGTAGGATTCCTCCAGGTGCGGGTAGCCGGAGAAGATGAAGGTGTCGATGCCCAGGGCGGCGTATTCCTTGACCCGCGCGGCCACGGTGGAACCGTCACCGACCAGCGCCGTCCCGGCACCACCACGCACCAGGCCGACACCGGCCCAGAGGTTGGGCGCGATCTCCAGCTTGTCGCGACGCCCCCCATGCAGCGCCGCCATGCGCTGCTGGCCGACCGAGTCGAAGCGGGCGAAGGCGGTCTGGGCCTTCTCGATGGTGGCGTCATCGAGATTGGCGATCAGCCGATCGGCCGCCCGCCAGGCTTCCTCATTGGTCTCGCGGACGATCACGTGCAGGCGGATGCCGAAGCGCACCGTGCGCCCCTGGGCGGCGGCCTTGGCCTTGACCGCCTCGATCTTCTCCCGCACCGCGTCCAGCGGTTCGCCCCAGGTCAGGTACAGCTCCACCTGCTCGGCGGCCAGATCCTGGGCAGCGTCGGAGGAGCCGCCGAAATACAGCGGTGGGCGCGGTTGCTGCAGCGGCGGATAGAGCAGCTTGGCGCCCTTCACCTGGATGTGCTTGCCCTCGTAGTCCACCGTCTCGCCTTCCAGCACGCGGCGCCAGATGCGGGTAAATTCCACCGAGGCTTCATAACGCTCGCTGTGGGACAGGTGTAGACCGTCACCGGCCAGCTCGTCCGGGTCGCCACCGGTGACCAAATTGAACAGCGCCCGACCGCCGGAGAGACGATCCAGGGTGGCTGCCTGCCGCGCCGCTACCGTGGGCGAGATGATCCCGGGCCGCAGAGCCACCAGGAACTTGAGTTTCTGGGTGACCGGAATCAGCGAGGCGGCCACCAGCCAGGAATCCTCGCAACTGCGTCCGGTGGGGATCAGCACCCCGCCGAAGCCCAGGCGGTCGGCAGCCTGGGCGACCTGGGTCAGGTAGCCGTGGTCGACGGCGCGGGCGCCTTCGGCGGTACCCAGGTAATGGCCATCGCCGTGGGTCGGCAGGAACCAGAAGATGTCGAGACTCATGGGGCGTTCTCCAGGAAGCGGGATCAGGGTTGGGCAGTGGCGGTCTGCAGGCTGGCGGGTGGCGTCCACACCACGTCGCGGATCGTCAGCGGCTTGGGAATCAACTTGAGGGCGGTGAAGGCATCGGCGATCTTCTGCTGCTGCGCGGTCACCTCGGGGCTGATGAACTGGGCGCCATAGCCCTGCCGCTTGACCACTCGTTCAGCGGTGTCCAGCGGCAGGTTCAGCAGCGGCGCCACCTGGGCGGCGACCTCATCCGGGTGGGCCTTGGCCCATTCGCCCACCGAACGCACCTCGTCGACGATGGCGCCGACCTGCTCGGGATGGGCCTTGGCGAAGCTGCGGGTGGCCAGATAGAACTGGTGGTTGTCGGCCAGCCCGGTGGCATCCGTCAGGGTGCGTGCCTGCAACTGGGTCTCGGCGGCGGCCTGGTAGGGATCCCAGATCACCCAGGCGTCTACCGCTCCGCGTTCGAAGGCGGCGCGGGCATCGGCCGGCGGCAGGTACACCGGCTGGATGTCGCGGTAGGGAATGCCGGCCTTGGCCAGTGCCTGTACCAGCAGGTAGTGGACGTTGGAGCCCTTGTTCAGGGCGATCTTCTTGCCCTTGAGATCGGCCAGCGTGCGGATCGGCGAATCCTTGGGCACCAGGATGGCCTCACTGGTGGGCGCCGGTGGCTCATGGGCCACATAGACCAGATCGGCGCCGGCTGCCTGGGCGAACACCGGTGGCGTCTCGCCGGTCACGCCGAAGTCGATGCTGCCGACGTTGAGGCCTTCCAGCAGCTGGGGGCCGCCGGGGAATTCGGTCCATTGCACCTTGACGCCGTCCTTAGCCAGGCGCTGTTCCAGGGTGCCGCGGGCCTTGAGAGTGATGAGGGTGCCGTATTTCTGGTAACCGATACGGACTATCTCTTGCGCCTGCGCCAGGCCGGTGGCCAGGGTCAGCAGGGAAACGGCGAGCAGCGAACGCTTGAAGGAGAACTGCATAGTTGAGGCTCCGGGTCAGATGCCCCAGCGTGCCTGGCCGATGCGATCGGCCAGGAGCTCGGGGGTCAGGGGCTGGGGACGCCGCGCCAGGGCCGCGTGGAATTGTTCGAGGGATTCGTAGAGACGCTGCTCCAGCGCCGGGATCAGGGCGACACCGGTCTCGGTGTAGCTGACCTGGCTGTCGTCGGCGAAGACGCCGTTGAGGATTTCCTGGGCCTTGAGCGCCGAGAGCACCGGCTTCAGCGCATAGTCGATGGCCAGGAGATGACCGCTGGAGCCGGCGGTGGCCAGGGGTAGCACCACCTTGTGGCTCAGGGCGCGCTCGGGCAGCAGGTCCAGCAGGGTCTTGAGGGCGCCGGCCAGGGAGGCCTTGTAGACCGGAGTGGCGATCACCAGGCCATCGGCGGCCTGCAGCTGGGCGATCAGCTCCACCACCGGTGGGCTGTCGAAGCGGGCACCGATGAGGTCGGCGGCGGGAAAGTCCTGGATACGCCAGCGCGACAACTCCACGCCGCGTGCTTGTAGCCAGTTCGCCGCCAGATCCAGCACGCCGGTGGAGCGCGACCGCGCTCCCGGACTGCCCGCCAAAGTCACCACCTGCATCGCCGCCTCCAGGATAAAAAGGAGCGGTGTCGCGCCGCTCGAAAAGGATTGAGCGGACCTTAGCAAGGGCTTCTTATTCCCTAAAAATACCCTTTAGGCACTTGGTTATAACCAGAAAAACAAAACCCCGGCCTGAGCCGGGGTTTTCCTGTCACCCGAGATGTCAGCGATTGGGCTGGGGGGTTAGGCGCAGATAGGGTTTGACCGCGGTATAGCCCTTGGGGAAGCGCCGCTTGAGTTCTTCCTCGTCCTTGAGCGACGGCACGATGACCACGTCATCGCCATCCTTCCAGTTGCCCGGGGTCGCTACCTTGTGGTTATCGGTGAGCTGCAGGGAGTCGATCACCCGCAGGATCTCGTCGAAGTTGCGCCCGGTGCTGGCTGGATAGGTGATCGACAGCCGCACCTTCTTCTGCGGATCGATGATGAACAGCGAACGCACCGTCAGGGTGTCGTTGGCATTGGGATGGATCATGTCGTAGAGGGTCGAGACGCTGCGATCGGCGTCGGCCAGGATCGGAAAGCCCACAGCGGTGGCCTGGGTTTCCTCGATGTCCTTGATCCAGCCTTGGTGCGATTCCAGGCCATCCACCGAGAGGGCGATCACCTTGACGTCGCGCTTGGCGAATTCGTCCTTGAGCTTGGCGGTGAGGCCCAGCTCGGTGGTGCACACCGGGGTGAAGTCGGCGGGATGGGAGAAGAGCACGCCCCAGCTGTCGCCCAGCCACTCATGGAAGCGGATGCGGCCCAGGCTGGAATCCTGTTCGAAATCGGGGGCGATATCGCCCAGACGGATGGTCATTGGCAGTTCTCCTGATGCAGGTAGGGATAGCGGCACTATGCCGCCCGCCAGAGCGAGCGGGAAAGATCGGATCACGCTGTGGTTATAACGCGAAAGCCACCTGGTTCAGGGCTATCTCCACCCGGCGAGGTCCTGTGCCGCGTGACCACTCTCACAATTTCGGCGGGCTTTTTCCACCCAAGCGCAGCGGCCGCTAGGGTGCTACACCTAAGGAAGACCAACGGACAGGAAATCGGCCGAGCGGGGCAACCCGCAGCGCTCGGCATGGTCTGTTGGCAAGACGAGGAGGAGATTCTCATGTTCGGCAAACGCAATGACGACCCCGGTGCCAGCACCCATTTCCGTAGCGAGCGCGTCAGCGTGGTCAACGGTCAGTTCTTCTTCACCACCCGCGAGGGCACCCTGGAAGGCCCCTTCTTCAGCCGCGAAGAAGCCCTCAACCAGATCGACCGCTATGTCGAGCGGCTGCAAACCGCGCAGGGCCTGATGCGCCAATCCGTCAGCAACGTCTGACCGGCTGTCTCTGATCCATTAGACTGCGCGCCCTGAATTCCAGGCCGCGCCGCTCATGACCGATTTCCAGCACGCCCAGCTCGACTGGGATGCCTCCGGGCAACCCCTCTCCCGCGCCTATGGCGATGTCTATTTCTCCCGCGCCAGCGGCCTGGAAGAGACCCGCTACGTCTTCCTGCAGCAGAATCGGCTGCCCGAGCGCTTCACGGCGCTGTCGGCGGGCGACGTCTTCACCATCGGCGAGACGGGCTTCGGCACCGGCCTCAACTTTCTGTGCGCCTGGCAGCTGTTCGAGGCCCTGGCACCCCAGGGTGCGCGCCTACATTTCGTCAGTGTCGAGCGCTTTCCGCTGACCGCCGCCGATCTCGCCCAGGCGCTGACCCTCTGGCCGGAACTGGCCGCCTACAGCACGGCGCTGCAGCAGCAGTACCAGGCCATCCACCCGGGCTTTCAGCGACTGATTCTGGGCAACGGCCGTATCACCCTCACCCTGCTGATCGGTGATGTGCTGGAGCGCCTGCCCGAGCTGGATGCCCGTTGTGACGCCTGGTTCCTGGATGGCTTCGCTCCAGCGAAGAATCCCGAAATGTGGACGCCTGCGCTGTTCGCCGAGCTGGCGCGCCTGTCCCATCCCGGCACCACCCTGGCCACCTTCACCTGTGCCGGCTTCGTCCGTCGAGGCCTCAACGAAGCTGGCTTCGCCATGGCCAAGGTGCCGGGTTTCGGCCACAAGCGGGAGATGCTGGCCGGCGCGCTGGAGCGTCCTGCCATCGGCGCGAGCGTTCCCTGGTATGGGCGTCCGCCGCGGTGCCACGGTCCGCGAACGGCGATCGTGATAGGCGCGGGACTCGCCGGGTGTGCCACCGCGGCCAGCCTTGCCCGCCGCGGCTGGCAGGTCAGGGTCATCGAGCGCCACGGGGCGCCCGCGCAGGAGGCCTCCGGCAATCCCCAGGGCGTGCTCTATCTCAAGCTGTCGGCCCATGACACCCCGCTCAGCCGGCTGATCCTGGACGGGTTCGGCCTGACCCTGCGCGAGCTGCAGGCCCTGCCGCCAGGAGCGGCCTGGTCGCCCTGTGGGGTGTTGCAACTGGCGCTGACCGCCAAGGATGCCCAGCGCCAGGCCCAGTTGGCGGCGCACTTTCCCGGCGATCTGCTGCAACCGCTGGACCGCGACGCCGCCAGCGCCCGTGCGGGGATCAGCCTGACAGCAGGCGGCCTGTTCTTTCCAGAAGGCGGCTGGGTCCATCCACCGGCGCTGTGCGCGCACTGGCTGGCGCATCCCAACATCGAGCTGATTACCGGGACCGTCGTGACCGCGTTGCAGCAAACCGCGACCGGTTGGCAGGTAGTCACTGATCGTGCGGGCCTGCAGGCGACGGTCGTGGTGGTGGCCAGTGCCGCCCAGGCCAAGACGCTGCTACCCGAACTGCCGCTCAAGGCGATTCGCGGACAGCTGTCCAATCTGCCGGAAACCCCAGCCAGTCAAGCGCTGGCGACCGTGGTGTGTGGCGAAGGCTATCTTGCCCCGGCGCGTGAAGGCCGCCACTGTCTGGGCGCCAGCTTCGTCTTCGATCGCGACGACACCGAGCCCAGTCAGGCGGAGCACCTCAGCAACCTGCAACTGCTCGCCGAGCTGTCGCCGGAACTGGCAGCCAGTCATGAAGCGCACGCGCTGGAAGGCCGCGTCGCTTTCCGCTGCACGTCGCCAGACTACCTACCCCTGGTGGGCCCGGTCGTGGACGAAGCGCTTTTCACCCAGCGATACCAGGCACTGGCCTACGATGCCCGCCAGGTACCCGAGCAGGCGGCTCCCTGGCGCGCGGGCCTCTATCTCAATCTGGCCCACGGCTCGCGCGGTCTGGTCACCACGCCACTGGCCGCCGAACTGCTGGCGGCCTGGCTGGACGACGAACCCCTGCCCGTGGCACGGCGGGTGGCCGAAGCCTGCCACCCCAATCGCTTTCCCCTGCGTCGGCTGATCCGCGGCGGCTAGATGATCGCCAGCGGCGTCTTGCTCTGAGGTGGCGGGAAGGCACCATCGAGCAGCGCTAGATCGTCATCAGTCAGACGCAGATCCAGGGCGCGGGCGTTTTCCTCAAGGTGACCGGCATCGCCCGCCTTGGGAATGGCGATCACCCCCGGTTGGCGCAACACCCAGGCCAGGGCGATCTGCGCAGGCGTGGCCTGGTGTCGCTCCGCCAGGGTGGCCAACGTAGGATGGCGCAGGAGGTCACCGCCCTGCCCCAGCGGACAATAGGCCATCACCGGCATCTGCTGACGTTGGCACCAGGGCAGCAGGTCATGCTCGATGCCGCGCTGTTCCAGGTTGTAGAGCACCTGGTTGGCGCTGCAACGGTCGTCGCCCAGCTCCAGCATGTCGCTGGTATCGAGATTGGAAACACCCCAGTGGCGGATCTTGCCTTCGTCGCGCAGCTTCTCCAGCGCCATCACCGTCTCGATCAGCGGCACCTGACCACGCCAGTGCAGCAGATAGAGATCGATGACATCGGTGCCCAGCCGCTTGAGGCTACGCTCGCAGGCCAACGGTACCCCTGCCTCGGTGGCGTTCTTGGGATAGAACTTGCTGACCAGGAAGACCTCGTCACGCCGCCCGGCAATGGCCTCGCCGACCAGTTCTTCGGCGCGGCCTTCGCCATACATTTCAGCGGTGTCGATCAGGGTGAGCCCCAGGTCCAGGCCCTGACGCAGGGCGCTGACCTCCTGACGATGCAGGTCGGCGTTCTCGCCCATGCGCCAGGTACCCTGTCCCAGCGCCGGAACGGTAGTGCCATCGGGCAAACGAACGGTTTGAGCGGTATTCATGGACGCATCCTTCTTATGGGTGTGCCTTGTTGGAACGTCAGCGCGCCGCCGATTCTCCCGGTCATCCGCCAAACGGCAGCCAGAGGCTTCCCACAGGCCCTGCGACCCGACGTCGCACTGGTAAAGTACGCCCCGACAAGGAATCCAAAACAGCCTCCAGGAGCTCTCATGAAGTCGTCTATCCTGGGCCTCTGCGCCCTGCTTTCCGTTGCCCTGCCCCTGACGGCCGCTCAGGCCGACGTCATCACCCTGAGGTTTTCCCACGTGGTAGCGCCGGACACGCCCAAGGGCAAGGGCGCCCTGCTGCTCCAGCAGCTGGTGGCGCAGCGCCTCGCCGGTCAGGTACAGCTGGAGGTGATGCCCAGCGGCACCGCCTTCACCGATGCCAACGAACTGCAGGCCCTGCAGGACGGCAAGGTGGACATCCTGGCACCGGCGATCAGCAAGCTCACCGACCTCAGCCCCAAGCTCAAGTTGTTCGACCTGCCCTTCCTCTTCGAGAGCCGTGCCGCCCTCGACCACTTCCAGTCCCGGCCCAGCGGTCGGCAACTGCTGCTGAGCCTGGAACCAAGCGGCATCATTGGCCTGGCCTATTGGCCCAACGGCCTCAAGCAGTTGTCGGCGCGCAAGCCACTGCGTGAACCCGGTGATGCCAAGGGCCTAGTGTTCCGCACCCAGAATTCCGATGTGCTGCAGAGCCAGTTCGAGGCGCTCGGCGCCACGGCGGTCAAGCTGCCTTTCAACCAGACCCCAAAGGCAATGGCCAGCGGCACCGTCAACGCCACCGAGAACACCTGGTCCAACTACTGGAGCCAGCGCCTCGATCAGCAGCAGCGCTATTTCACCGAAAGCAACCATGGTGCTCTGGACTACATGCTGATCGTCAAGGCCGACCGCTGGCGTACCCTGCCCTTCGCCGTGCGCAGCGCCCTGGAAGAAATCATCGACCAGGTGACCTTCGAAGTGAAGAAGCAATCCGAGGCGGAAAACCAGCGTGATCGCGCGCGCCTGGTCGCCGCCGGCAGCAGCGAGATCTTGACCCTCACCCCCGAGCAGCGGGCGCGCTGGCGCGAGGCCATGCGCCCGGTCTGGCAGCACTACGAAGGTGAGATCGGCGCCTCGCTGATCAAGGCAGCGGAAAGCTCGAACTAGAATCGCTGCTGCGGTGGCTCCGCCCAACGGCGCAGCGACACGGTACCCGGTTCACGGCATTGCAGGTCGCGAAAGGGCCCCGCTACCTTGATCCAACCCGGACCCGGCGGGGTCTGGGTGCAGAATTCCTGATTGTCCGTGGTGCTGCGCCAGCGCCAGTAGGCAGCAGGCCCGGCCAGGATGTCCGTCGCCAGCAGTCCCAGCAGCGCGATGGCCAGTGTCTTGCCAGCATTCCGCCGGAACCTCTCGCGCGCTAACCCTGTCGGTTTAGAGGTAAGCCTCTCGAATTCGCACAGGATTTCCGCCATGCCGCTTTCCGTCTTGCGTAGCAAACCTACCCTCCTCGCCCTGGCCCTGGTGGGCGCTGGCATCGCCCTGGCCGGCTGCGCCCGTGATCCGGATAAACGTTCGCTGGGTGCCGAGGCGGTCAGCAATGCCAAGAGCATGGCACGTACCGATGCCGACATGCAGAAGGTACTGAACAAGTACGCCAGCTTCGATCCCAAGGCGATCGAAAAGCTGACCGCTCAGCAGGCCCGGCAACAGCCTACCATCGCCGATGCCGTCAAAGGCGTCCTGCAGGACGAAGGCCGACCCACCCAGGCCGAGGCACTGGTGCCTGGCGTGACCAGCGTCGACCGTGCCGTGGACGGCGCTGCTGGCGTGCTGCCCGCTCGCATCTACACCCCTGAAGGTCAGGGCCCCTTCCCGGTCATCCTCTATTTCCACGGTGGCGGCTGGGTCTTCGCTGACCGTAACGTCTACGATGCTGGCGCCCGCGGCCTGGCCAAGCAGGCCAATGCCATCGTGGTCTCGGTGGACTATCGCCAGGCCCCGGAATACAAGTTTCCTGCCGCTCACGATGATGCCCTGGCGGCCTATCGCTGGGTGACCACCCACGCCGGCTCGCTCAATGGCGATCCCCAGCGCCTGGCGCTGGCGGGCGAAAGCGCTGGCGGCAACCTGGCGGTGGCGACCGCTGTCGCCGCACGCAAAGCCGGTCTCACCGCGCCCAAGCACGTGCTGTCGGTCTATCCGGTGGCCCAGACCAACACCCATACCCAATCCTACGAGCAGTACGACGACGCCAAGCCGCTCAATCGCCCCATGATGCTGTGGTTCATCGATAAGGTGACCCGGTCGTCCGATGACCTCAAGGACCCGCGCCTGGACCTGACCAAGGCCGATCTCAACGGGCTGCCGCCGGTCACCATCGTCAACGCCGAGATCGACCCCCTGCGTGATGACGGTGGCTTCCTGGAAACCGCCCTGCGCCAGGCCGGAGTCCAGGTGGAGCGCAAGGTCTATCCAGGCGTCACCCACGAGTTCTTTGGTACCGCTGCGGTCGTGCAGAAGGCCAAGGACGCCCAGGCCTATGCCGGCAGCCGACTCAAGGCCGACCTGGATAAAAAATAGCGCTGACCTGCTCGTCTCGACCACCGCCGGCCCCTGTGCCGGCGGTGTACCTTCAGCCGGGAAACAGCAAGGGGCCCGCCTCGCGCATGAAGATCTCGCAGGTCTTGGGGCCTACGCCCTTCAGTGTCTGTAGGCGTCGCTCGAAATCTTTACGGTCAGCACTGGCATCACGCAGCCGAGCGAAGCTGCCGCCATGTTCCTCTTGCAACCAATGGCAGGCGTCCAGCAAGCGCGTCGCGGTGCTCTCGTCATAACGCCGGTAGTGACCTTCTCCCAGATAGTTGACCAGTTGCTGCCAGCTCAGGTTGAGCAGCTTGCGCGGTGTATCGCGGCCGTATTTGCGATAGAGCACTGACCACGCCTGGGCGGCGATGCTCTGGGAAATGCGCTTGCCGAACAGATAGCTCGCCAGAAACCAGCCGAAGAACGCCTGTTCATCGTCAGCGGTGAGGGTCAGGCCGAGGTCGGCCGCCGAAGTCGTCTTGCTCAAGAAGCATCCCTCCCGAGGGTGTATAGCCTAGGGAGGACTCCGATCAGGCCTGGTTCGAAACCGGCGACGACTGGCAGGCTACTGGCGAATCACCTGGCCGCGCTGCGGCGCGAGTCGCGCCAGCAGGGCATTCTGTGCCCGCTCCGCAATACCCTCGTGCCGCATGGCCAGCTGCAGGTCTTCCACCAGCGCATTGAAGTCGGCTGGTTGCAGATTCAGCCCTTTATGACTTTCCGCCATGCTTGCCCCGGTATAGCGACAGGGCCCGCCAGCGTCAGCGCAGAATTTCTGGATCAGCTGGCCACGCAGCCGGGCGATGTCGACCCGGACGAAGTAGTGCCGGATTCGGTCATCACGCGCCACATTGAGCAGCATCCCCTCGACGATCCGAGTGATGCCCGGTTGGCCGCCCAGCTCCTGATAGAGCCGATCACCTGAGGGTTGCTGGGGCGTGCACCCCAGCAGCGTCAGCAGCAGGGCCAGCAGTGCCAAGGGGCTCGCCTTCATCAGTAGCTCCCCTGCAGCGACAGATAGAGACCCTGCTGACGGTCGAGGGTGGCGATCTCGCCCAACCAGGCGTAGGCCAGCACCACCGATAGATGCTTGTTGGGGAAGTAACCGACGAAGGTATCCACCCAGTCGCTCTCCCCGGTGAAAGACAGATTGTGCGGCTTCTGGCGATATTCCGCCCCAGCCGCCCAGCGCGGATTGAAGAACACCGCGGCCGAGCCTTCCTTGAGCCACTGACGATGATCGTTGCGATCGCCACCGAAGCCCAGCAGGCCCATCTCGTTGGCGCGGCTGTATCTGAGTCCGGCATTGACCAGCAGGTTGTAGCCGAAGGCACCGCCCAGAAACAGCCGGCTGGCGCCCAGGTAGCCTTCGACGTCGCTGTCGCGGCGGGCACCCACCGCGGCAGGAATGGCGAAATCGCGCTGGTGCTTGTACTGGATGCCCAGCGCCACCTGTGGCAACCGGTCATAGATCAGGTCACCGGCGAGACGCACCTTGGCGCCGACGACGTCCTGGCTGAGGCTGTCCTCGGCAAGGTTCAGGCGCCGGCGCAGGGTCGGCATCTCCAGTCGCTGCCGCGCGTAGGACAGTTCCACTCGATTGTCGTAGGCCACCGCTGCGCCCGCCACATCCAGGCGGTAGTCACCGGTCCAGACCCGCGTGGCGAAGGCCGTCGCGCCGGGCTGACCGCTTTCCCCATAGCCATCAATCACCGCCCAGGGGGTAATGCCACCGCCTGCCGCGCCTTCCAGACTGCTGGCCCCGCCGGTGGCCAGCAACTTGCCGCCATCGGCCTGTGCCCCCGCGGCCAGCAGCAACAAGCCAACGCCCCAGGCACGGGTCACGAGAGCAGCTCCGCCGCCGGTACGCTTTGCCGCTCCATCCAGGCTTCGAACTCCGCGGCCGGCACCGGGCGGCTGATGTAGTAGCCCTGAATCACATCGCACCCCCAGTTGCGCAACAGGGCCAGCGCCTGCGCCTCTTCGACGCCCTCGGCAACCACCTCCAGGCCCAGGTTGTGGCCCATTTCGATGGTCGAGCGGACGATGACGGCATCGTCGTTGTCCGGCGCCAGTTCCTTCACGAAGGACTGGTCGATCTTCAATTCGTCCACCGGCAGCCGCTTGAGGTGAGCCAGGGATGCCTGGCCGGTCCCGTAGTCGTCCACCGACAGCCTTATGCCCAGGATGGACAGCCGGGTGAGCAAGGCGATGGCAGCCTCGGGATCGGCCATGATGGCGCTCTCGGTGATCTCGAAGGTCAGTTGCCGCGCCGAGACGCCGGCGTCATCCAGCCAGCCGATCACCCGCTCGGGCAGGCGATTATCGGCGAGGTCGACGGCGGAAACGTTCAACGACACCTTCACCTCGCGTCCCTGGGTCTGCCAGAGCGCCAGCTGCCGGATCGCCGCCTGGATCACCCAGCGGGTGAGGCCGGCCATGCTGCCGCTCCGCTCGGCCAGGGGAATGAACTCGCCCGGCGAGACCATGCCCAGCTCGGCATGGCGCCAGCGCAGCAGGACCTCGGCTTGATAGGGGCCGCTGCCATGCAGGGCGATCTTGGGTTGGAACACCAGCATCAATTCGCCCCGCTCGCCCGCCAGCGGCAGATCGTGTACCAGCTGCAGCCGTCGCTGCTGGGCCGCATCCCGACCTTCATCATAGACCCGCAGGCGATCCGGCATCTGGCCGGCATCGAGCATGGCGCTGCGCGCCCGCTCGATCAGCTGGGTCGGGTCGTCACTGTGGCGCGGATACTCGGCGAGGCCGATGCGGCAACTGAGGCGGAACAGCTGCCCTTCCCACTCGATAGGCTCCGCCAGCGACAGCCGCAGTTGCTCAGCGAGTCCCACTGCGCCCTCCAGCCCCATGCGGCAGACCTGAACGAGAAACTCGTCGCCCACCGGGCGCGACACGCAGCCACGACCAGCCAGCAGGACCTGCGCCCGTTCGGCTACCATCCTGAGAATCCGGTCGCCACCGGCCACCCCGGCGGACTCGTTGATCGCCTGGAAGCCGTCCAGCCCCAGGTACAGCAGCGACACCTGGGACTGGCTAGCGATGAAGACCCGCAGCCGTTCCTCGGCTAGGATGCGATTCGGCAGCCCGGTCAGGGCATCGTGCAGGGCGTTGTGCTTGAGTCGCTGCTCACGCTCGGCGATCCCCTGGCGCATGTCCTCGAGCACCTGCGCCAGCTGGCCGAATTCGTCCTGCCGCTGTACATCCACCTTGACCCCATAGTCGCCCTGGCCGATCCGCCAGGACACCACGGACAGCTGACGCAGCGGCTGGACCAGATTGCGAGCCAGCCACAGCGCGCCCAGCAGGGCCGCCAGCAGCGCCCCGCAGGCGATCAGCGCAAGCTGCCTGAGCAGGGGTTCGAACTCGGCCAGGGACACGTCGAGGGAACGTAGCAGATAGACGTAGACCGGGCTGTCGCCGGTACCCAGGGTCAGGCGCTTGATCTGATAGAGCCGACCGCCCAGCGTCATCTGCCAGGTATCGCCCGCCTTGGTTGAACTCGTCAGCTCCTTCACCAGCAACCGCCCCTGCTCGTCCGGCAGCGTGCTGGCCATGATCGTAGCTTCGCCAAGAAAGACCACGTCCAGGTTGATCAGCGAGCGAAACTCCCGGGCCATGGCCTGATCCATGACGAAACTCATCACCACCTGGGCGATGGGCAGCGGCGCCCGCACCGGAACGGTGACCCGCAATTGGGGCAAGCCGGTACCTGCCAGCACGCAGCTGCCGTCATTGGCCGCCGGCGCCGACGCGGGCAGACGCTCGCCCTCGCTATGGGCCGCGACGGTGCTGGCGATCAGTCGACCGTCCATATCCAGCAGATAGGTATCGCCCGCGCCGACCCGCGCGCCATGGTTGGCCAGCACCGACCTCAGGGTCGGCACATCGCCATTGGCCACCGCATCGCGAAAGCCGAAGTCGGCGGCGAGCACGCGCACGGCATCGTTCAGCCGGCGGCAACGACCGTCCAGCACCTGGCGGAACACCCGGGCGCCAGTGTCGAGCTGATCGTAAGACTGACGGATCGCACTGGCCTCGGTGGCGGCCTTGACCGTCAGATAGACCAGGGTGATCACCACCAGCATCAGCAGGAAGAGGCTGCCGGCGATGCGGGTCTGGAAACTATGGATGAGCTTCATCGTGCGCCGCCTTGTGGAAGGCGTCCTCGAATGCAGTGTTTGCCGGTTCCGCGGACTGAGGCTTCGGCTGGACCGCCAGCTGGAGCGCCAGGGTCACGGGCTGGCCCTTCACGTCCAGATCGGGCTGGGCCACTTCCTGCTTGTCACTGAGGTCGGGATGCCAGAGCGCCAGCCGATAATGACCCTCCGGCGCCTCCAGCCGCGCCTGACCCTGACTGTCGGTCACGGCGGAACGTCCCGCAGCGGTCACATAGATGTAGCCCACCATCCAGTCGTGGATGTTGCAGCCGACCACCACCACGCCGGGCTGGTCGAATACCACCGGCGCGCTGGGAATGCCGTGATACAGCGGCAGCTCGAAATGTTTGGGCGAGGAAAAGGAATAGACCTGGTGACGGATATCGTCGGAATTGGGAAAGCTCACCGCCGTCCCGGCAGACACGGCCAAGACATGGGGCACGAAGCGACGATTCTGCTGGTCGATGGCCGCTGGCTGTCGCTCGGGTACCAAGCCCTGCCCTGACAGCATCACCACCGCATCGACCAGGGGCGCGTCCTGGCTATCAGTTACCTGAACCTTGATCTCCGCCGCCTGCGCGGTCCCCAGCCCCAAGGCCAACAATCCCGCCACTACCCGTTGCTTGTTCACCCACTGCTCTCCACCGCGTGACCTTCGGATCTCTCGCCGGCTTCGCGGCGTGACTTCAGCTTTAGCGGCAGTCACGAACGAATCTTTATCGTGGCAGAGCCTTCTCGTTTGCCCGGTCGTCGCACTTCGAGTGGTACCTGGCGGTCAAGAAGGACAGGTCCATGCCTGCGTTGAAAAAGCGGCGCCCTCGCCCCATGTTGGCTTCACATCCAAGCCCAAGGTACGCCAATGAGCGATCAGGACAATCAAGCGGACATCCTCAGCGAAGAAGCCGGCCAGACCGGTCTGGTGCTGCCTGGCCAGAATCTTCCCGACAAGCTCTACGTCATCCCTATCCACAACCGGCCCTTCTTCCCGGCACAGGTCCTGCCGGTCATCGTCAACGAAGAGCCCTGGGCCGAAACCCTGGAGCTGGTGGCTAAGACCGATCACCACTGCCTGGCGCTGTTCTACATGGATCAGCCGCCCGAGGATCCCGAAGGCTTCGATCCCGACCAGCTCCCTCAGCATGGAACCCTAGTACGTATCCACCATGCCACTCGTCAGGACGGCAAGCTGCAGTTCGTCGCCCAGGGGCTGTCGCGGGTACGCATCCGCGGCTGGCTCCGTCGCCAGCGCCCGCCCTATCTGGTGGAAGTCGAACACCTGCGCCCCAACCCCGATCCCAGCGACGAGGTAAAGGCCTACGGCATGGCGCTGATCAACGCCATCAAGGAGCTCTTGCCGCTCAATCCGCTCTACAGCGAAGAGCTGAAGAACTATCTCAACCGCTTCAGTCCCAACGATCCCTCGCCGCTGACCGACTTCGCCGCCGCCCTCACCACTGCCCCGGGCGATGAACTGCAGCAGGTGCTCGATACCGTGCCCATGCTGCAACGCATGGAAAAGGTCCTGCCGCTGCTGCGCAAGGAAGTCGAGGTCGCTCGCCTGCAGAAGGAGCTCTCCGCCGAGGTCAATCGCAAGATCAACGAGCGCCAGCGCGAATTCTTCCTCAAGGAACAGCTCAAGCTGATCCAGCAGGAGCTGGGCATCACCAAGGACGATCGCAGCAGCGATATCGAAAGCTTCCGTCAACGGTTGGAAGGCAAGCTTCTGCCCGAAGCAGCGCAGAAGCGTATCGACGACGAGCTGAACAAGCTGTCCATCCTCGAAACCGGCTCGCCGGAATACGGTGTCACCCGCAACTACCTGGACTGGGCCACCGACCTCCCCTGGGGCGTCCATGGTCAGGACAAGCTCGATCTCAAGCACGCACGCAAGGTGCTGGATCGCCACCATGCCGGGCTCGACGACATCAAGAACCGCATCCTCGAATTTCTCGCCGTGGGTGCCTTCAAGGGTGAAGTAGCCGGTTCCATCGTGCTGCTGGTGGGCCCGCCCGGCGTGGGCAAGACCAGTATCGGCAAATCCATTGCCGAATCCCTGGGCCGCCCCTTCTATCGCTTCAGTGTCGGCGGCATGCGCGACGAGGCGGAGATCAAGGGTCACCGACGCACCTACATCGGCGCCATGCCCGGCAAGCTCGTCCAGGCCCTGCGCGACGTCAAGGTCATGAACCCGGTCATCATGCTCGACGAGATCGACAAGATGGGCCAGAGCTACCAGGGCGATCCGGCCTCGGCACTGCTGGAAACCCTGGATCCGGAACAGAACGTCGACTTCCTCGACCACTACCTGGATCTGCGCCTGGATCTGTCCAAGGTGCTGTTCGTCTGCACCGCCAACACCCTCGACTCGATCCCCGGCCCCCTGCTGGATCGCATGGAGATCATCCGCCTTTCCGGCTACATCGCCGAAGAGAAGCAGGCCATCACCAAGCGCCATCTCTGGCCCAAGCAGCTGGACAAGGCTGGGGTACCCAAGGACCGCCTGACCCTGACCGACAGCGCCCTCAAGGCGCTGGTGGAAGGCTATGCCCGCGAGGCCGGCGTGCGCCAGCTGGAGAAGCAACTGGGCAAGCTGGTGCGCAAGGCGGTGGTCAAGCTCATCGAGGAACCCAAGCTCAAGATCAAGATCGGCGCGTCGGACCTCGAGGACTATCTGGGCAAGCCGCCCTTCCGCAAGGAGCAGCTGCTGTCCGGGGTCGGTGTCATTACCGGCCTGGCCTGGACAAGCATGGGCGGGGCCACCCTACCGATCGAGGCGACGCGCATCCATACGCTGAATCGGGGCTTCAAGCTCACCGGCAAGCTGGGTGATGTCATGAAGGAGTCCGCCGAGATCGCCTATAGCTACGTCACCGCGCATCTCAAGGACTTCAAGGGCGATCCGAACTTCTTCGACCAGGCCTTCGTTCATCTGCATGTCCCTGAAGGCGCTACCCCGAAGGACGGGCCCAGTGCCGGTATCACCATGGCCTCCGCCCTGCTGTCACTGGCCCGCAACCAGGCCCCGAAGAAGAACGTGGCCATGACCGGTGAGCTGACCCTGACCGGCCAGGTGCTGCCCATCGGCGGGGTCCGGGAAAAGGTCATCGCGGCAAGGCGGCAGAAGATCAGCGAGCTGATCCTGCCAGAGCCTAACCGTGGTGACTTCGAGGAGTTGCCGGCCTATCTCAGGGAGGGCCTGACCGTGCACTTCGCTCGCCGCTTCACCGACGTGGCCAAGGTGCTCTTCTAGTCTGACCGTTCGACCTCTTGGGGTATGCTCTGCGTTTTGCCGTCATACCCTGGAGGTTTCCATGTCCCCGCGTCTTCTGTTCTGCAGCTGCCTGTTGCTGGCCGGTTGCAGCAGTACCCAGCCGAGCGGCAACCTGGTTCTCGGAGATGACAGCGACTGCACGCCGCTGGCCATGCATACCGGCCAGGAACTGACCCTGACCCTGCCCAGCGACCCTACCAGCGGCTACCGCTGGGCCATCCTCCAGCGCAGCGACAACCTCAGGCAGCTCGGCCCGGAAGTCTTCCGCGAAAGACGCCAGGACCAGGGCGGCATCGGTAGTGCCGGCCAGTCCCTCTGGCGTTTCCGCGCCGAGAGCGCCGGCAGCGCCCACCTCGAACTCCAGGCCCGCCAACCCTGGGATGCCGAGGCCGAGCCCCAGGCGCGCTTCGACTGCCGCATCGAAATCCGTTAAAGCCGCGTCCCGCACTACCTGCCGGGGGTACAATGCCCCCTTTCGATTTTCCAGGTACCGCCCATGAGCGAAGCCGACCGCCTGTTCGCGTCGCCGCAGCCTCCTGCCGACTTCACTTTCAACGAAGATGTAGTGCGTGTCTTTCCCGACATGATCAAGAGATCCGTGCCGGGCTACCCCACCATCGTCGAAAACCTCGGCGTCATCGCCGCGCGCTTCGCCCAGCCCAACAGCCGTCTCTATGATCTTGGCTGTTCCCTTGGCGCCGTCACCCAGGCACTGCGCCGCCATGTCCGCGTCGAAGGCACCCGCGTGGTAGCCATCGATAATTCCTCCGCCATGGTCACCCGCTGCCGCGAATACCTGAGCGCCCAGGATTCCATGCATGAGGAGTTGCTACCGGTTGAGGTGGTGGAAGCCGACATCCTTGAGGCCCCGCTCGAAGCGGCTTCAGTGATCGCGCTCAACTTCACCCTGCAGTTCATCCCACCGGAACAACGGCTGGACCTGCTCAGCCGCCTGCGTGCCAGCCTGCTGCCCGGTGGCGCCCTGCTGCTGTCGGAAAAGATCCGTTTCCCGGAAGCGCCCAACCAGGAGCTGCTCAATGGCCTGCATCTGGATTTCAAGCGTGCCAATGGCTACAGCGAACTGGAAATCGCCCAGAAACGTACCGCGCTGGAAAACGTCATGCTGACCGACACCCTGGACGAACACCGGGCGCGCCTGCAGGCCGCCGGCTTCGCCACCGTCGTCCCCTGGTTCCAATGCCTCAACTTCACCTCCCTGATCGCCCTGCCATGACCCAACCGGCCTATCTCGCAACACTGCAACAGGCGCTGGCAGATACGCCACTGGCCCCCTGGTCTCGAGACCTCGAAGGCGTCCTTGCCGCCAAATACGCGCGCGGCCATGGCGACCTCCAGCGCTGGCAAGCCGGTGTCGATGCCCTGCCCGACATCAAGGTGGAAGGCGTCGAGCTGCATGAGGCCGTGCGCCTCGATGGCACTCCATCGATGGAGCAACAGCAGGCGCTGCGCGAAGCGCTGCTGCAGCTGCGGCCCTGGCGCAAGGGCCCCTTCAAGTTGTTCGACGTGCACCTGGACACCGAATGGCGTTCGGACTGGAAATGGGACCGGGTCGCCCCCCACCTGGATCTGCAGGGTAAACGTGTCCTGGACGTCGGCAGCGGCAACGGCTACTACCAGTGGCGCATGCTAGGTGCCGGAGCCGGCCTGGTGATAGGTGTCGATCCCAACTGGCTCTTCCACTGCCAATTCCAGACCCTGCGCCGCTATCTACCCGAGCTGCCCACCTGGCACTTGCCGCTGACTCTGGAAGAGCTGCCACCACTGGAAGGTGGCTTCGATACGGTCTTTTCCATGGGCGTGCTCTATCACCGTCGCTCGCCCATCGACCATCTCCTGGACCTGAAGAACTGCCTCGACAGCGGTGGCGAGCTGGTCCTGGAAACCCTGGTCGTCGAAGGCGACGCCACTACCGTCCTGGTGCCCGAGGACCGTTACGCTCAGATGCGCAATGTCTGGTTCCTGCCCTCCGCTGCCGCTCTGCAACTCTGGCTGCAACGCGCCGGCTATCGTGACATACGTCTGGTGGACCTTACCTCGACGACTGTGGACGAACAGCGCTCCACGGAGTGGATGGGCTTCCAGTCGTTACCCGATTTTCTCCATCCCGAGGATCCCAGCCGCACCGTCGAAGGCCTTCCCGCCCCCTTGCGTGCGACCCTCATAGCCCGCAAACCCTGAACGCAAAAAGCCCGGCACATGCCGGGCTTTTTATTGCTCTCTTATTTGATCTCGTAACGCTGCCATAGGTTGGGCGGAGCACAGCGAAGCCCAACATCCAGCTATATGATCGCGGCCATGGCGGTCCGCTGATGCGGCCGCTCCTACGGTATGACTTCCTGTAGGAACGGCCCATGGCCGCGATGGCCATAACAGCCCGGCGCAGCCGGGCTGTCTTTTTGCTTTTGCTCTTGCAGACCTCAAACCGCACCTGATCCAGCAAGCGCCGCTTAAGCCTCAGCTGCACGGCTTCTAGTCCCCCTCTCCCCCTGGGAGAGGATTAGGGTGAGGGCAACCTCAGCCGCATGGCTTACCGGCCTTCCAGCTTCCGCCTGCAGGCCCTTCCGCCCAAGTCCCTTGGCACCCCGCCAAAACTTTTCCCGCCCCAAAGACAACACCCCCGCCAGAATGAACTGAGCGGGGGTGCTGGGTGTTAGGCGCTTGACGATGACCTACTCTCACATGGGGAAACCCCACACTACCATCGGCGATGCATCGTTTCACTTCTGAGTTCGGGAAGGGATCAGGTGGTTCCAATGCTCTATGTTCGTCAAGCAATTCGGTTGGCTGACCAGGCGATGAGGCTGCCTGGCCTGCCCAATTGGGTCTGTGATCGAAGTAGACAATTCGTCTTGGGTCTTGCGAACCCACGCGCCCGTTTTCGGCGTCGTCTTCCTCACGCTCTGACCTGCGGTCAGATTGTTTGGGTGTTATATGGTCAAGCCTCACGGGCAATTAGTATCGGTTAGCTCAACGCCTCACAGCGCTTACACACCCGACCTATCAACGTCGTAGTCTTCGACGGCCCTTTAGGAAGCTCAAGGCTCCAGTGAGATCTCATCTTGAGGCAAGTTTCCCGCTTAGATGCTTTCAGCGGTTATCTCTTCCGAACATAGCTACCCGGCGATGCCACTGGCGTGACAACCGGAACACCAGAGGTTCGTCCACTCCGGTCCTCTCGTACTAGGAGCAGCCCCTCTCAAATCTCAAACGTCCACGGCAGATAGGGACCGAACTGTCTCACGACGTTCTAAACCCAGCTCGCGTACCACTTTAAATGGCGAACAGCCATACCCTTGGGACCGGCTTCAGCCCCAGGATGTGATGAGCCGACATCGAGGTGCCAAACACCGCCGTCGATATGAACTCTTGGGCGGTATCAGCCTGTTATCCCCGGAGTACCTTTTATCCGTTGAGCGATGGCCCTTCCATACAGAACCACCGGATCACTAAGACCTACTTTCGTACCTGCTCGACGTGTCTGTCTCGCAGTCAAGCGCGCTTTTGCCTTTATACTCTACGACCGATTTCCGACCGGTCTGAGCGCACCTTCGTACTCCTCCGTTACTCTTTAGGAGGAGACCGCCCCAGTCAAACTGCCCACCATACACTGTCCTCGATCCGGATAACGGACCAGAGTTAGAACCTCAAGGTTGCCAGGGTGGTATTTCAAGGATGGCTCCACGCAGACTGGCGTCCACGCTTCAAAGCCTCCCACCTATCCTACACAAGCAAGCTCAAAGTCCAGTGCAAAGCTACAGTAAAGGTTCACGGGGTCTTTCCGTCTAGCCGCGGATACACTGCATCTTCACAGCGATTTCAATTTCACTGAGTCTCGGGTGGAGACAGCGCCGCCATCGTTACGCCATTCGTGCAGGTCGGAACTTACCCGACAAGGAATTTCGCTACCTTAGGACCGTTATAGTTACGGCCGCCGTTTACCGGGGCTTCGATCAAGAGCTTCGCTTGCGCTAACCCCATCAATTAACCTTCCGGCACCGGGCAGGCGTCACACCCTATACGTCCACTTTCGTGTTTGCAGAGTGCTGTGTTTTTAATAAACAGTCGCAGCGGCCTGGTATCTTCGACCGGCATGAGCTTACGGGGTAAACCCTTCACTCTCACCGGCGCACCTTCTCCCGAAGTTACGGTGCCATTTTGCCTAGTTCCTTCACCCGAGTTCTCTCAAGCGCCTTGGTATTCTCTACCCGACCACCTGTGTCGGTTTGGGGTACGGTTCCTAGTTACCTGAAGCTTAGAGGCTTTTCCTGGAAGCATGGCATCAACCACTTCTCCTTCTAAAAGAAGGATCGTCATCAGTTCTCGGCCTTAACTGTCCGGATTTACCTAAACAGTCAGCCTACCACCTTAAACTTGGACAACCATCGCCAAGCTGGCCTAGCCTTCTCCGTCCCCCCATCGCAGTAACTAGAAGTACGGGAATATTAACCCGTTTCCCATCGACTACGCCTTTCAGCCTCGCCTTAGGGACCGACTCACCCTGCGTCGATTAACGTTGCGCAGGAACCCTTGGTCTTTCGGCGTGCGAGTTTTTCACTCGCATTGTCGTTACTCATGTCAGCATTCGCACTTCTGATACCTCCAGCAAGCTTCTCAACTCACCTTCACAGGCTTACAGAACGCTCCTCTACCGCATCACCAAAGGTGATACCCGTAGCTTCGGTGCCTGGTTTGAGCCCCGTTACATCTTCCGCGCAGGCCGAC
>NZ_CBCOPK010000001.1:3777500-4497386 GCF_965111925.1 Pseudomonas sp. Marseille-Q7302
CAAGGACAGCCAGGCCTTCCATACCGACCAGAGCGTCTTCAGTTTTCTGGTCAAATACCAGTTCTGATCCAGGCGGGATGGCGGATCCGCCCAGAACGCCCCGCACGCTCTGACCCGGGACGACTTGTGTCGCGGGTCGGGGGTGCGCTATTGATGCCCGTCCGTGCCTTCAGACCTTGCAGTGGCCAATGACCCTACTCGTACCCGCGCACCATGCTGGCCAGGACAAGCCGGCCGGACGCATCCGGCAGAAGAATGAGGAGGCGATCCTGAGCGCGGCGGAGGAGGAATTCGCCCGCCATGGCTTCAGGGGCACCAGCATGAACACCATCGCGCAACGTGTCGGGCTGCCCAAGGCCAATCTCCATTACTACTTCACCAACAAGCTCGGCCTCTATATGGCGGTGCTGGGCAATATCCTCGAGCTCTGGGACAGCACCTTCAACCACCTGACCGTCGATGACGATCCGGCCGAGGCCCTTAGCCGTTATATTCGCGCCAAGCTGGAGTTCTCGCGACGCCAACCGCTGGCCTCACGGATCTTCGCCATGGAGATCATCGGCGGTGGCCACTGCCTGTACGAGTATTTCGATCAGGACTACCAGACCTGGTTTCGCAGCCGGGCGGCAGTGTTCGAGGCCTGGATCGCCGCTGGCAAGCTGGATCCGGTGGATCCGGTCCATCTGATCTTTATGCTGTGGAGCAGCACCCAGCACTATGCCGACTTCGCCAGTCAGATCTGTCAGGTGACGGGGCGTGCGCGCCTGACCCGACAGGATTTCGACGAGGCGGCCCAGACCCTCACCCATATCATCCTCAAGGGACTGGGTCTCAAGGCATCATGACTTTTACCCTGACTCAGGACGCCTCTTTCGAAGAAGAGGTACGCAAGAGCCGTTTCCTCGCCCTCGCCGCCCCAGTGGCGACTGCGGAAGCGGCCATGGCCTTCATCGAGCGCGTGAGCGTGCCGACCGCGACCCACAACTGCTGGGCCTGGAAGCTCGGCAATCAATACCGTTTCAATGACGATGGCGAGCCCGGAGGTACAGCTGGCCGGCCCATTCTGGCAGCCATCGAAGGGCAGGATTGCGACCAGGTGGTAGTGGTGGTCATCCGCTGGTACGGCGGCATCAAGCTGGGTACCGGCGGTCTGGTACGGGCCTATGGCGGTTGCGCCGCCCGCTGTCTGCAGCAGGCGGACAAACAGCCGCTAGTGGTGCGGCAGGACTATGGCTTTGCCTGCACCTATGCGGAATGGCCGCTGATCAAGGCGCGCCTGGCGGGCCTGGCGGTGCTGATGCTCGAAGAGGATTACCAGGCGTTGGAGATCGCCCTGCGGATTGCGGTGGAGCCACAGCGCCGGGATGAAGTGGCGACGCTGCTGAGCAATCTGAGCAGCGGTCGTATCGTCCTGCGCTCGCTCTAGCGGCATGACCTTTGCTGTCTGGTGGTGCACGCCCTTCCGTTTCGCACCGCCCAGGCGCATCCCTGCGCCAAATCCACGTTGCGTTTCTCCTGGCGGCAAGACTGAACCTGCCGAGAGCTGCCACGCGCCCCAAAAGCGCGCACCAAGCAGCCGCCAGGCATGTTTTTGGTGCAACCCTTTCAGACGACTGCCCTGATGAACGAATTGCCTTCTGCCGTGGCGACCCTGGTCCACAGTGCCAATACCCTCTTTCTCCTGCTCGGCGCCGTGATGGTGCTGGCCATGCACGCCGGCTTCGCCTTTCTCGAAGCCGGTACCGTGCGGCACAAGAACCAGGTGAATGCCCTGTCCAAGATCCTCGCCGACTTCGCCATTTCCACCCTGGTGTACTTCTTCGTCGGCTACTGGATCGCCTATGGCGTGACCTTCTTTGCTCCGGCCCAGGTGCTGACCGCCGACAGTGGCTATGGACTGGTGAAGTTCTTTTTCCTGGCGACCTTCGCCGCGGCCATTCCGGCAATTATCTCCGGCGGCATCGCCGAGCGGGCGCGCTTCGTGCCACAGCTGTGCGCCACCGCGCTGATCGTGGCCTTCGTCTATCCCTGCTTCGAGGGCCTGATGTGGAACAACAACCTGGGGCTGCAAGACCACTTCGAGAGCCTGTTCGGCGCACGTTTCCATGACTTCGCCGGCTCCGTGGTGGTGCATGCGGTGGGTGGCTGGCTGGGGCTGGCCGCGGTGATGTTGCTGGGCCCGCGCCAGGGCCGCTATCGCGAAGGCCGACTGGTGGCCTTTCCGCCCTCGAACATTCCCTTCCTGGCGCTGGGTTCCTGGATCCTGATCGTCGGCTGGTTCGGCTTCAACGTGATGAGCGCCCAGAGCCTGGCGGGCGTCAGCGGTCTGGTGGCGCTGAACTCGCTGATGGCCATGGTCGGCGGGACGGCTGCCGCCCTGCTGCTGGGACGCAATGACCCTGGCTTCCTGCACAACGGCCCTCTGGCCGGGCTGGTCGCCATCTGTGCCGGCTCCGATCTGATGCACCCCATCGCCGCCCTGGGGACCGGTCTGGTCGCGGGAGCCCTGTTCGTCTGGGCCTTTACCGCAGTGCAGACACGCTGGAAGCTGGACGACGTCCTGGGGGTCTGGCCGCTCCACGGCCTCTGCGGTGCCTGGGGCGGCATCGCCTGCGGCCTGTTCGGCCAGACCGCGCTTGGAGGTCTGGGCGGTGTGAGCCTGCTGGCGCAGCTGGCCGGCACCGCGCTGGGTATCACCGTTGCCCTGCTTGGTGGCCTGGCGGTGTACGGGCTGCTCAAGGCCGTGCTGGGACTGCGCCTGAGTCAGGAAGAGGAATACCAGGGCGCCGACCTGTCGATCCATCGGATCGCCGCCAACAGCCACGACGGCTAGTCGCTCAGGTTACCCACAGGGACCGTGTACAGTGATGTGGATAACCCGTGCATGAAGTCACGAGAACGCCACAGAGACCGGGCTGGCGGCGACTGGTGAAGAAATGAACACGCTACCGATGTCGTGGGGGCAACCGGAGACGGCGGGACTCAGGTAGCCCACTGGCAACCGGAATCGGTAGAGTGGGCGACCCTTCTCCCAGGAGCGCTCCATGCCCGCCCTTTCGACCCTGCTGCCCTGGCTCCGTGAGGTGGACCGCACCACCCTGAAGGCGGATCTGGGTGCGGGTCTGCTGGGGGCGGTCCTGGCACTGCCCCAGGGCGTCGCCTTTGCCACCCTGGCCGGACTGCCACCGCAATATGGCGTCTATGGCGCTGTGGTGCCCTGTATCGTCGCTGCCCTGGCGGGCTCCAGTCGCCATGTGGTGACCGGGCCAACCAATGCCAACTCCCTGGCCCTGCTGGCGGCGCTGTCGCCACTGGCGCTAGCCGGCTCTGGCCCCTATATCGATCTCGCCCTCGCGGTGACCCTGCTGGTCGGTCTGCTGCAATTGACCGTGGGCGCCCTGCGGCTCGGCGCGGTGGCCAACTTCATCTCACCCTCGGTGCTGCTCGGTTTCATGAGTGGTGCCGCCGTGCTCATCGGGCTCTATTCGCTCAAGGACCTGTTCGGGCTGTCGCCGCCGCTGGGCACCTCGGCTTTCGGCGTGCTCGGTTACGTACTCGCTCATCCCCTGGCGATCCATTGGCCCTCACTGGTGATCGGGGTGGTGACCCTGGTCGCCACCCTGCTGCTGCGCCGGCTGCGCCCGCGCTGGCCGACCATGCTGCTGGGCCTGCTGGCCGGCTGCCTGAGCGCCTGGGTGCTGGAGCGCAGCGTGCCGGGTGCGGCCCAGGGGATCGCCACGGTCGGCCGCATTCCTTCGGCGCTGCCGCCCTTCCATCTGCCCAACGTCACCCTGCAGGACCTGGGCAATCTTTCCGGGATCGCCGTGGCCCTGACGCTGGTGGCACTGGGGCAGTCGCTGTCGATCGCCAAAGCGGTGGCCCAGCGCTCCGGGCAGCGGCTGGACGTCAATCGCGAATTCCGTGGCCAGGGGGTGGCCAACCTGGTGGGCGGCTGCTTTTCAGCCTATGTCTCCTGCGGCTCGCTGAACCGCTCCATGCCCAATTTCGAAGCCGGCGCCCGCACCCCGCTGGCGGCGGTGTTCGCTGCCCTGCTGGTGGTGGCCCTGGTGGCCTTCGGGGGTGCCTTGATCGCCGCCATTCCCCTGGCAGCCATCGCCGCTACCCTGCTACTGGTGGCGCGCGGCCTGCTGGATCTGGGGCGCTGGCGCGAGGTCCTAAGGGTCAGCCGCACCGAGGCCCTGGTCGCGGGAGTGACCTTTCTGGCGACCCTGACCATTGCCCTGGACCGGGCAGTGCTGCTGGGCACCCTGGTATCCCTGGTGGCCTATCTCTATCGCACTTCGCATCCGGCTATTCGTCCTCTGGTACCGGATCCGCGCACGCCCGAGCGCCGTTTCACCCCGCTGGACGAACTGGGCCAGCCGGCGCAGGAGTGTCCGCAACTCAAGCTGGTGCGGGTGGAGGGCTCGGTATTCTTTGGCGCCGTACCCCATGTCGGGGATCAGTTGGACGGTTTTCGCAGTGCCCAACCCGGCCAGAAGCATGCCCTGTTCATGACCAAGAGCATGAACTTCATCGACCTGGCCGGTAACGACCTGTGGCGCCGCGAGTGGCGCGAGCGCCGGGCCCTGGGCGGCGATCTCTATTTCCACCGTCCTCGTACCCCAGTGCTGCAGCTGTTCGCCAAGACCGGCTTTCTCAAGGAGCTGGGCGAAGGCCATGTCTTCTCGTCCAAGGATCAGGCCTTGCGCAGCATCTATCCACGTCTGGATCCGGAGGTCTGCCGGACCTGCACCGCACGGACCTTCGTCGAGTGCGCGGCGCGTGCCGCGGAACAGGCTCCAGGCGCGGACGCCGCCCGGACGGACTGCTAAGCTGGCGGTTTCCTTCTGCCGCTGGAGATCTCCATGACCGCTGTCCTGCGTCACGCTCGTCGCCTCGCTCTGACCTGCCTGCTGCTGCCGGGGCTGGCCCTGGCCCATGGTCACCTCAAGACCGCCGAGCCTGCACCCGACAGCACCAGCCAGGCGCCGAAACAGTTGAGCCTGAGCTTTTCCGAAGGCATCGAGGCGTCCCTGAGCCAGGTGCAGCTGCAACGTCTGGATGGTCAGGCCAGCACGGCCATCACCACGGGCAAGGTCATTTCCGGCCGCGACGAACGCACCCTGGACGTTCCGCTGGAGGCGCCGCTGGCGCCGGGCCGCTACCAGGTGAAATGGCGCGTACTGGCCAAGGATGGGCACAAGACCCAGGGCGACTACCGCTTCACCGTCCAGTAACGATGGATGGCGGACTGGCAACGCCCGACGCCTGGCGTCCGCTCGCCCGTGCCCTCTTCCTGTTGCCGCTGCTGCTGGCCTGGGGCTATCTGGCGCTAGCGCTCTGGCTCGGTCGCCCTAGACTGCGCACCTGGCTGTTGGAACGCGCGCGAGCCAGCGCCCGTCTGCTGGGGGCGCTGTTGCTCCTCGGGGTACTGAGTCAGCTGCCCTTGCAGGCGGCGCTGGTGGGTGATGGCTGGGGAGATGCCTTCAACCTGCCCTTGTGGCAACTCTACCTGGGCACGGCGGCCGGCCACGGCTGGCGCTGGCAACTGCCTCTGGGCTTGTTGCTGTCTCTGTGGCTGCTAGTGGGGCCATGGGTCCGCGGCAGCCGCTGGCTGTGGGGATTCAGTGGCCTGCTGCTGGCCAGTCTGGCCCTGGGTGGCCATGCCGCCGCGACGGCCGGCTGGCTTGGCGGAGTGCATCAGCTGAATCAGGCGCTGCATCTGCTGACCACGGGTCTCTGGCTAGGCAGTCTGCCCGGGGTGCTGCTGTGTCTGCAGCGACCGCCGAGCGCCCTGCGCGATGATGTTCAGCAACTGCTGCGCAGCTACTCCCTGCCCGGTCAGATCAGCGTGGCGCTGGCGCTGCTCAGCGGTGTCTTCAACAGCCTGTTGATCCTGGGCCCGGATGGGCTGCTGCAGCTGACGCCCTACTCCGGTCTGCTGCTTGGCAAGGTGCTGGTGGTGGCGGCGATGGTTGCCCTGGCCCTGGCCAATCGTTATCTGCTGGTACCCCGCCTGAGGCGGCAGGCGCCTGCCTTGACGCTGTTGCGCCGGGCCACCGCCGCGGAGATCGTTCTGGGCGTGGTCGCCGTGGCGCTGGTGGCAACCTTCTCGGGCCTGGACCCCTACGGCTGAAGAAGACCGGGACGACCGCTGTCGACCCGGCCGCGCCTTAGAAGTAGACGTTCATACCCACATAGATTTCCTTGCTGCTGTCGAGCCGGCTGGAACCGAGCTTGGCGCCGTCCTGGTCGATGTCCGGCTTGGCGTTGCTGCGCAGATAGCGGTAGCCGGCTTCCAGGGAGGTGCGCTCATTGACCTGCTGCAGAATGCCCGCCTGGACGCCGGCCACATAGCCGGTGTCGCTCTCGTGTCCAAAACTGGAACCGTCCTGGGTGACCCGGGCGACGCCCAGGGTGCCACCGCCGAACAGCTTGGTACTGCTGCCCAGGGGGTAGAAGGCATCGTAGCTCCCCGTGAGATCCTGCTGCTTCAGCCTCAGGCCATCGCTGCTGCCGCTCGCCTGGTCGAGGGTGGCGTAGTAGCGACCGGCAGCGTTCTGCTGACCGACGCGCAGCCCCCAGGTGTTGCTGCCATCGATGGCGCCATCGGTGTCAGGGCTGTTCAGGTTGCCATCGAGGGCGTGGCTGTTGCTGAAGTTGTCGTAGCTCTTGCCATAGGTGAGGCCGGCGAAACTCTGGGTATCGGCGGCAAAAACCTGGTGGCTGGCCAGGGCCAGCAGGCCGAAGAGGACGACACGGGATTTCAGGGCGTTCATGGTGGAAAGATCCTCACACGATTCGAATACAGCCCGACCGGCTGCGCGGCCATCTTTGGCGGATGCGGATTAGCAGCGGATTAAGGGGACTGAATCGGAGCTGAACGGGTGAGGCGACAAGCGAACCGGACCGCCCGTTGCAGGCGGCCCGGCAGGAGGGATCAACGCTGACGGTGGTACTCGGTCACGCGCTGGACTTCTTCCTTGGAGCCCATGAACACGGCCACGCGCTGGTGCAGGCCGTCGGGCTGGACGTCGAGGATGCGCTGGTGACCGTTGGTGGCGGCACCACCGGCCTGCTCGACCAGCATGGACATGGGGTTGGCCTCGTACATCAGGCGCAGCTTGCCGGGCTTCTCGGGCTCACGGGCATCGCGGGGGTACATGAAGATGCCGCCGCGGGTAAGGATGCGATGGACGTCGGCCACCATGGAGGCGATCCAGCGCATGTTGTAGTTCTTGCCCAGGGGGCCTTCCTTGCCAGCCAGCAGCTCGTCCACGTAGCGCTTGACCGGGGCTTCCCAGTGACGCTGGTTGGACATGTTGATGGCGAATTCGGCGGTGGACTCGGGAATGGTGATGTCTTCGTGGGTCAGGACGAAGCTGCCCAGCTCGCGATCCAGGGTGAAGCCCTTGACGCCGTCGCCCAGGGTCAGCACCAGCATGGTCTGGGGACCGTAGATGGCGTAGCCGGCAGCGACCTGCTCGGTACCCTTCTGCATGAAGGCTTCTTCGGTCACGTCACCGGTGGTGCTGCTGACGAAGTCCTTGCGCAGGATGGAGAAGATGGTGCCGACGGAGACGTTGACGTCAATGTTGGACGAGCCGTCCAGCGGGTCGAACATCAGCAGGTAGGCACCCTTGGGGTAGTGACCGGGGATCTGGTGAACCTGATCCATTTCCTCGGAGGCCATGCCGGCCAGGGTGCCGCCCCACTCGTTGGCTTCCAGCAGGATCTCGTTGGACAGCACGTCCAGCTTCTTCTGCACCTCGCCCTGGACGTTCTCGGTGCCCATGCTGCCGAGCACGCCACCCAGCGCCCCCTTGGACACCTCGTAGCTGATGCGCTTGCACGCCCGTGCCACGACTTCGATGAGGAAGCGCAGGTCGGCCGGGGTCTTGTGGCTGCGGGTCTGCTCGATGAGGTAACGACTGAGGGATATCCGGGACATCGCGGTGCTCCTTGTAATGATGGGCGCGAGTGTAGCGCCAAAGCTCAAGCTCCGTCTCAAGCAGAGCGGACCGACAGGCCGGGTCTGCCAGCCAGTGCCGATTTGCTGCTTCCTCGACCAGGTGAGAAAGCGATCAGCGCTGACGACCGACCGGGAACGGGCGCCTAGGGCGCGTCCGGGGTCTCCACGGCCAGCAGTACGCCTCGGCCAACACGGAGGTTTTCGGCGCTGGGATAGACTGCCGAGTCCGGTTCCAGTTCAGGCCGACGGCTGTCCAGCTGTATCACCCAGTGATGTCCGTCACGTGACGGGGGCAGACGCAGCTCGATCTCCTCCCGGCGTGGCTGGAAGGCCAGCCAGATTCGCGCCGCGTCGGGCTGATCCTCGCCATCGAGGGATTCCAGGGTGAGCGCGAGTGGCAAGCGGCCCCCGGCTTGCCAGCGGCCGTCGTCCATCGACACGCCATCGGCATCGAGCCATTCGATCCTCACCCAGCCACGGGAATCGGGGCGACCCAGCAGCCGCTGTGCCTGCAAGGCCGGCAGTTCCTGGCGTAGCGCCATGAGGCGGCCGACGAAGGCGCTCTGCCGTTGCCCGGCGGGGCTGGCGGCCTGCCGCCAATCCAGCCAGGACAGTTCGTTGTCCTGCACGTAGGCGTTGTTGTTGCCCTGCTGGGTACGACCGAATTCGTCGCCAGCGGTGAGCATGGGTTCACCCCCGGCGAGGATCAGGGTCGCCAGCAGGGCGCGCTGATCGGCGGCACGGGCCTCTTGGATAGTGGGATCGTCGCTCGGGCCCTCCGCGCCGTTGTTCCAGCTCTTGTTGTCGGTGGTGCCGTCGCGATTGTCTTCGCCGTTGGCGTCGTTGTGCTTTTCGGCGTAGCTGACCAGGTCGGCGAGCGTGAAACCGTCGTGGGCGGTGATGAAGTTGACGCTGGTGCGCAGCGGGCGATCGCCCGTGCCGAACAGATCGGCACTGCCAGCCAGGCGGGTCGCCAGGGCGCCACGCAGCCCCTCGTCGCCGCGCCAGAAGCGGCGGACGTCGTCACGAAAGGCGTCGTTCCATTCTTGCCAGGGCGCGCGGAAGGCACCGACCTGATGACCACCGGGGCCGATGTCCCAGGGCTCGGCCACCAACCGCACCTGGCGCAGGACCGGATCCTGGGCCAGCGCCTGGAGCAGTGGTGCGTCACGATCGAAACCGCTTTCCAGGCGCCCCAGCGCCGGCGCGAGGTCGAAGCGGAAGCCGTCGACGCCGGCGGCGGTGACCCAGTGGCGCAGGCTGTCCAGGGACAGGCGCAGCGCCGGCGGGCTGTAGAGTGCCAGGCAGTTGCCGCAACCCATGTCGTTGATATAGCGGGCCGGATCGTCTGGCTGCAGGCGGTAGTAGCCGGCGTTGTCCAGGCCACGGAGGTTGAAGGTCGGGCCCAGTTCGTCGCCTTCGCCGGTATGGTTGAAGACCACGTCGAGCAGCACCTCGAAGCCGGCCGCCTGCAGGGTGGCCACGGTCTCGCGCAATTCGCCCAGGGCATCGCGCCCGGCCAGGCGAGGATCGACGGCGGCCATGACCACCGGGTTGTAGCCCCAGTAGTTGGCCAGCCCCAGGGCCGGCAGATGGCGGTCGTCAGCCCAGGCGGCGATGGGCAGCAGTTCCAGGGTGGTGACGCCGAGACCCTGCCAATGCTCGATCAGCGCAGGATGCCGCAACGCCGCCAGGGTGCCGCGCTGGCGGGCTGGGACCTTTGGATGCAATTTGGTCTGGCCGCGGACGTGCAGCTCGTAGATCAGTCCGGCGTCGCGACGCTTGGGTGCGGGCGTCAGGGCGTCGAGCGAAGGCAGGACGATGGCCTTGGGGACATGGGCGCCGCTGTCGCGCTCGTCCGGGCGGTTGGGGTCTTCGGGGTGGAAGCCATAGGTACTGGGGTGCAGCTGGAACGGCCGGTCCACCGCCAGGGCCCAGGGATCCACCAGCAATTTTTGGGCATTGAATCTGAGCCCATCCTGGGGCCGATAGGCGCCCTGGGCGCGCAACCCATATCTTAGGCCTGGCTTGGCGCCAGGTAGAAAACCATGCCAGACGCCGCCCTCATGTTCGCGAAAGGCCAGGCGCTGGGTCTCGGCCTCACCCTTGGCATCGTAGAGGCAGAGTTCGACGGCTTCGGCGGCAGGGGACCAGACGGCGAAGTTGATCCCGCCGTCGACGACGGTGGCACCGTAATGGGCGGGATTGCCCGCTTCGAGGCGGGTGAAGGTACGGGGCATGAGGGCTCCAGATGAACGCTTGCGAGGCGGAGGCTGCAAGGATGTAGACGTCGTGGAAGGCGGGGGTTCTCAACCGGGGGTAGTTGATCGCGGCCATGGCCGGCCCCCGTAGATACCGTCTTCCACCTCAGTGTGCAATTGCCAATGCAGGATCGAAAGGCTTGCCCGATTTGAGCACGCCATAGGCGATGCTCAGCAGCTTGCGCATGGCGGCGCAGACGGTTTGTTTCCCTTTTTTGCCCTTGGCTTTCAGGCGCTCGGCTTGCGCCTTGATCGCGGGGTTATGGGTCAACGCCACGACGGCAGGCAGGTACAGCGCGGTGCGCAAGCGGGCTGATCCCGTACGCGAGATACAGGTACGGCCACGATAGGTGCCAGACTCCTGCAAGCGTGGATCCAGACCCGCAAAGGCAGTGACGGCGCGGGCATGAGTGAAGCGACCGATATCGCCCAGCTCAGCTAGGATCAGGGCTGCGGTCTTGTCGGCGATGCCGTCTATGCTCACCAGCAGATCACGTTTGCCGCGCAGGTCCGGATCATCGTCGATGTGCCGTTTGATCTGCTCTAGCGT
This sequence comes from Pseudomonas sp. Marseille-Q7302, assembly GCF_965111925.1. Lineage (NCBI taxonomy): Bacteria > Pseudomonadati > Pseudomonadota > Gammaproteobacteria > Pseudomonadales > Pseudomonadaceae > Pseudomonas > Pseudomonas sp. Marseille-Q7302. The sequence continues at coordinate 3,788,287 of NZ_CBCOPK010000001.1, forward strand.
CCAGGCAATCTGTTCATCGAGCCGCTGCAGGACTGCTCGGATCGAGTCCTGGACGTTTTCCGGGCTGACCTCGAGTCGGTTGAGCTCCATCTGCCGCAGCGATCGAAGATCTTCCAAGCGTCGGGTCAGCGCGCGGAGTTGGCGCAAGGGCAGAGGCTCAGGTTGCCAGGCCCGTAGTCGATCCAGATGCAGCTGGCCATAGGTGGCAATCAGCTTGGCATCGAGCTTGTCTGTCTTGCTGCGCTGCAGCTGACTTTGTGCATAGCGGGCAACCTGCGCAGGGTTGAGTATGGCGATCCGATAGCCCAAGGCATGAAAGTGCTCGGCAAGGGCTTCGTGGTAGATGCCGGTCGCCTCCATCACGATCCAGGCGTCCGGTTCGGCATGCCGCTGCAGCCAGTCGGCAAAGACCGCGAAGCCTGCCTTGTCGTTAGCCAGTTTGCCCTTGGTTCGATACTTGCCGTTGGGTTGCAGCATCGCCAGATCAAAGGTGCGCTTGGCGATATCGATGCCCACTACCACTGCCATGAGATCTCCTCCACGAAGGTGTCTTGATGATCACGTCATCCTGTCCAACCTTGCGTAATACGAGCTCTTGTGGCTCCAGATACCGTTCGGACTTAATGGATGAGTGTGGAGGAGGCAGCCCAATCTACGTTGCAAGCTCAAAGGCTTAAGGGTGGATACGGCTTGCCATCCTCCCCCGATGATCAGTCGGGGACTATGACCTCGCAAAGGGGCCGTAGTCGAGATACAAGGTTGGGTTGAGCACAGCGAAGCCCAACGTCGCCTCGGGGACCGGCAATGTTGGGCTTCGACGATGGAGCCGTCTCAACCCTACCTACGGTCTATCGCCGCCGTGGCCGCGAAACGTACTCGGCTACAACGCCCTCCAGATCTCCGTGGCGTATTCGCGGATGGTACGGTCCGACGAGAACCAGCCCATGCTGGCGGTGTTGATCACCGCCGATTGCCACCACTTGTCCGGCTGCTGCCAGCGGGTTTCGACCTGGCGTTGGGCATCCCAGTAGGCGTCGAAGTCGGCGCAGACCAGGAAGCGGTCGTGCCAGGTCAGGACGTCCAGCAGGCTGTTATAGCGCGCCGGTTCTTCGGGCGAGAACTGGCCGGCACGCAACCCGGCCAGTACCTGGGCAAGCCGGGGCGAATTCTCGATGATGTCCGAGGAGATGCCACCACTGCGCTGGCGCTCTTCCACCTCGGCCGCCTTGAGGCCGAAGATGAACATGTGCTCTTCACCGATCAGCTCGCACATCTCCACGTTGGCGCCGTCCAGGGTGCCAATGGTGAGGGCGCCATTGAGGCCGAACTTCATGTTGCTGGTGCCCGAGGCCTCCATGCCGGCAGTGGAAATCTGCTCGGACAGATCCGCCGCCGGGATGATGACCTCGGCGAGGCTGACGTTGTAGTTGGGCAGGAAGACCACCTTGAGCAGGTCGCGGGTCAAGGGATCGTTGTTGACCACCTTGGCCACGTCGTTGGCCAGCTTGATGATCAGCTTGGCCTGGTGATAGCTGGCCGCAGCCTTGCCGGCGAAGATCTTCACCCGCGGCGTCCAGTCGCCATTGGGGTTGTCGCGGATGGCCTGGTAGAGGGCAATGGTCTGCAGCAGATTCATCAGCTGCCGCTTGTACTCGTGGATACGCTTGATCTGGACGTCGAACAGCGCGCCGGGATCGAGATCGATCTCCATCCGCTGCTTCACCAGACCCACGAAGGTGTCCTTGTTGCGCTGGCGCTGCAGGGCGAAACGCTCGCGGAAGTTGCTGTCGTTGGCATAGGGCTTGAGGTGCGGCAGGGTCTTTTCGGGGTCGTGCAGCACGCCCTGACCGAGGGTATCCACCAGGAGGTCGGTGAGCGCCGGATTGGCCTGGTGCAGCCAGCGGCGAAAGGTGATGCCGTTGGTCTTGTTGTTGATGCGATCCGGATAGAGCCGGTGCAAGGAGCGGAAGACCGTCTTGCGCATCAGGTCGGTATGCAGCCCGGACACGCCGTTGATGCTGTGGGAGCCGAGGAAGGCGAGATTGCCCATGCGTATCCGGCGGCCCTGGCTTTCGTCGATCAGGGAGACATAGGAGATCATGGCGCCATCGGTCTCGCCGCGGGCGCGCAGGGAGTCGAGGAACTGGGCGTTGATCAGGTAGATGATCTGCATGTGCCGCGGCAGCAGACGCTCCATCAGCTGCACCGGCCAGGTCTCCAACGCCTCGGGCAGGAGGGTGTGGTTGGTGTAGCTGAGGGTGCCGACGGTGGTGCTCCAGGCGGCGTCCCAGGGAATGCCGTGGAGGTCCACCAGCAGCCGCATCAGCTCGGCCACGGCGATGGCCGGGTGGGTGTCGTTGAGCTGGATGGACACGTGCTCGGGCAGGCTGAGCAGGTCGTTGTGCTGCTTGAGATGGCGGCGGGTCAGGTCGGCCAGGGAGGCGGCGACGAAGAAGTACTCCTGGCGCAGGCGCAGCTCCTGGCCGGCTTCGCTGCTGTCGGCGGGATAGAGCACCCGCGAGATGCTCTCGGCGCGGGCCTCGTTGGCCACGGCACCGACGTGGTCGCCGGCGTTGAAGGTTTCCAGGTGGAGGATCTCCAGCGGCCGCGCACGCCAGAGTCTCAGGGTATTGGCGCCCTCCCCGCCCCAGCCGATCACCGGGGTGTCATAGGCCACCGCACGGATGCGCTCGCCGGGCGTCCACACCTGGCGCCGCGGATCGCCTTCGCCATAGGGGGCGACATGGCCGCCGAAGCCGATCTCGTACACCACCTCGGCGCGTTCGAATTCCCAGGGGTTGCCGAAATCCAGCCAGTTTTCCGGTTGCTCCAGCTGGAAGCCATCGGCGATCACCTGGCGGAACAGGCCGTGCTCGTAGCGAATGCCGTAGCCATGGCTGGCGATGCCCAGGGTGGCCATGCTCTCCATGAAGCAGGCGGCCAGGCGACCCAGGCCGCCGTTGCCCAGGGCGGCGTCCGGCTCCAGCCCGCGGATACGCTCCAAGTCGACACCCAGGTCGGCCAGGGCGCGGCGGGTCTCTTCGAGGATGCCGAGGTTGGATAGGCTGTCGATCAGCAACCGACCGATGAGGAATTCCAGGGAGAGGTAGTAGACCCGTTTCTGACCGGTGCGATAGGCGTCGCGGGTGCGACTCATCCAGCGATCGACGATGTAGTCGCGGGCCACCAGGGCGGTCGCCTGGAACCAGTCGTGGTCGAGGGCGTTGTCGGGATCCTTGCCGACGGCGTAGGTAAGCTTGGAGAGAATGTTGGTACGGAGCGCGGAAACTTCGTTGGGCGAGATGAAGCGGGGTCTTGTCATCAGGATTGACCTCTGCAAGCGCTTGAGCTTTGTCTGAAAAGTACCTGCGCATCGGTGATGCTGCGTTAAAAATCAACTCAGAATGCTCATTTACCGCTCGTAAACTGCGCTTCTTCGCTGATTTTTGCCTTGCCTCACCTTCACTCGGTGACTTTTCAGACAAGCCTGGGAATCAGATCGCGAAGTGGCCGCGGATAATGCGGCGCGTGCCGTTCGCCTTACTTTTAGGCGAAACGAAGGGGACGTCCAAGCTTTTTTCGACCCATCAGACGGTTAGACGTTACCCCTCTCCTCTCTCTAGACCGAGGTTTCCATCATGCGCAAGACCCTGCTCATCACCGGCGCGAGTCGCGGTATCGGCCGTGCCACGGCCATTGGCGCCGCCGCCCGCGGCTGGAATGTCGCCTTCAACTATCGTCAGGATGAGGCCGCGGCCCAGGCCACCCTGGCCGAGATCGAAGCCCAGGGTGCGGAAGGGTTGGCCGTGCGTGCAGACGTCGCCGATGAAGCCGAGGTGCTGGCACTGTTCGAGCGCACGGTGGCGCGCTTTAGCGGGCTGGACGGCTTCGTCAACAACGCCGGTATCGTCGACCGCTCGCAGCCGCTGGTGGAGATGAGCGCCGAGCGGTTGCGGCGGATGTTCGAGGTCAACGTCTATGGTGCCTTTCTCTGCGCCCGCGAGGCGGCCCGCCACCTTTCCCGCGAACGGGGCGGTCGCGGTGGCGCCATCGTCAACGTCTCGTCCATCGCCGCGCGCCTGGGCTCGCCCAACGAATATGTCGACTACGCTGCCAGCAAGGCGGCGCTGGATACCCTGACCCTTGGCCTGGCCAAGGAACTCGGGCCCCACGGGGTGCGCGTCAATGCCGTGCGACCGGGCGTCACCCTCACCGACATCCACGCCAGTGGCGGCCAGCCGGGACGCGCCGAGCGCCTGGGCGTGACTACTCCGCTGGGCCGCGCGGGTGAGGCCGAAGAGATCGCGGCCGGCATCCTCTGGCTGCTGTCGGACGAGGCCTCCTACACCACCGGCGCGCTGCTGGACATCGGTGGCGGGCGCTAGGGCCTAGTTCCGCCGGGGCGTGAGGGCATTGAGCACCTGCTGCGACAGCGCATGGTAGAGCGGCACCGGCATCAGCCAGCCGGAAACGGCAGCGGCCAGCAGGCAGGCCGCCAGCACCGGCAACGCCATGTCCGGGCTATGGGCCAGCTCCAGGGTGATGACGGTGGCGGTCAGCGGCGTGCGGGTGACGCCGGCGAGATAGGCGGCCACCCCCAGCAGGGCGCATTGCGCCAGGCTGATACCGGGCAGCCAGTCGACCAGCCAGGGCCCCAGGGCCGCACCGACCGCTAGCGAGGGCGAGAACAGGCCACCCGGCACCCCGGCCAGATAGGAAACGACGTTGGCGAGGAATTTCCATAGCAGGAAGTCGCCCCCGGTCACGGGTTCGCCGGCCAGGATGGCATGGGTCTCGGCATAGCCGGTACCGAACACATGCTGACCGGAGATCAGCCCCAGGGCCGCCAACACCAGCCCGCAGCCTGCGGCGAAGGCGACCGGGCGCCGACCACGCAGGGCGTTGAGGCGACCGAGCCAGCCCTGGTCGGTGGGCAGCACCAGGCGACCGTAGCAGCCACCCAGCAGTCCACCGACGACCCCGATGACGGCTACCCCGATCCAGCCCAATCCCCAGGTCAGGCGCAGATCCAGGGCGCCGAGGTAGCTGTAGGGGCCGACGATACCCAGGGTGACGATGCCGCCGAGCAGTACGGCGGTGAGCACCAGGCCGCTGAAACGCTGCTCGAAGGTGTGAGTCAGCTCCTCGATGGCGAAGACCACCCCGCCCAGGGGCGTGTTGAAGGCCGCGGCGATTCCGGCGGCGCCGCCGGCGAGGATCAGTCCGGACAGGGTTCTGCGCCCGTGCAACCCGAGGCGCTTGCCGAAGCCATAGAGCAGGGCCGCGCCGACATGAACGGTGGGCCCTTCACGCCCCACCGAGCCGCCCACCAGCAGGGCACCGGCGGTAAGCAGCAGCTTGGCGAGGGCGATGGGCGGCGCCAGCAGGCGCGCACGCAGGTCCGCTTCGGGTCGTTCGAGGGTGGCGATGACCTGGGGAATGCCGCTGCCGCGGGCATCGCGCAGCGCGCCTTGCGTCAGCCAGACCAGCAGCGCAAAACCCAGGGGTGTCACCAACCAGGGCCAGATCGCACTGTGCTGCAACATCTTCTGAAAGAGGCCGAAGGAGGCATCGGCCAGCCAGGCGAAGGCCAGACCGGCCAGACCCACCAGCACCGCGCCGACCCAGAAAGCGATGCGCTGGCGCCACTGGCGCAGCCGACGCCGTCGGCGATGGCGCAGCAGATGCAACCGACGCCGGGCGGCGACTTCGGGATCGGTATCGGGAAAGACGGGATCGGACATGGAAACGAGGGCACCAGGAGGCGGAAGCCTCCCAGTGTAACCTCTTGTTACCGCGGTATTACCAGCGCCTGGATCAGGCGGCAGGTACCAGCTCCGTTGCCGCTTCGTGACGCTTTAGCACCGCGTAGATGACGCCGGTCACCAGACTGCCGGCCGCGATGGCCGCCAGATACAGCCAGGCATGGCTGATGGCATTGGGGATCAGCAGCACGAAGAGGCCACCGTGCGGCGCCATCAGCTTGCAGTTGAACAGCATCACCAGGGCGCCGGTAAGGGCCCCGCCGATCACGCTGGCCGGGATCACCCGCAGCGGGTCCTTGGCGGCGAAAGGAATCGCGCCTTCGGAGATGAAGCACAGGCCCAGCACCGAGGCTGCCTTGCCCGCCTCGCGCTCGCTCTGGGCGAACTTGTGCCGCGCCAGCAGGGTGGCGATGCCCATGCCGATGGGCGGCACCATGCCAGCAGCCATGGTGGCGGCCATAGGCCCGTAGGTCTTGGACGCCAGCAGGCCGACGGTAAAGGCGTAGGCAGCCTTGTTGATCGGGCCACCGAAGTCGATGCACATCATGGCGCCGAGGATCAGGCCGAGCAGCACGGCGTTGCTGGTGCCCAGGTTGTTGAGGAAGTCGGTGAGACGACTCAGGGCGCCGGCCACCGGGGTGCCGACCAGATAGATCATCACCAGGCCGACGATGAGGCTGGCGAACAGCGGGATGATCAGGATCGGCTTGAGCGCCTCGACGCTGGCGGGCAGGCGAACGTGCTGGGCGATGGCCTTGGCCACGTAGCCGGCCAGGAAGCCGGCGATGATGCCGCCAATGAAGCCGCTGCCCAGACTGGCCGCCAACCAGCCGCCGATCATGCCGGGTGCAAGTCCCGGGCGGTCGGCGATGGAATAGGCGATGTAACCGGCCAGTACCGGTACCATCAGCTTGAAGGCCGAGTCGCCACCGATCTGCATCAGGGCCGCCGCCAGGGTGCCCTGCTCCTTGAAGGCCTCGATGCCGAAGACAAAGGACAGCGCGATCAGCAGACCGCCCGCCACCACCATCGGCAACATGTAGGACACCCCGGTGAGCAGGTGCTTGTAGACACCCGCACTCTCTTTCTTCGCGGGCTTGGCGCCGTCGCCCGCTGCCGGCGCGGCGCTGCCGGCCAGGGTCTCGCCTTCGGCCAGGGCCTTCTTGATGGTCGCCTCGGGTTGCTTGAGCGCCACACCAGTCCCACAGCGATAGACGCGCTTGCCGGCGAAGCGCTCGACGTTGACCTCGATGTCGGTGGCCAGCAGCACCACGTCGGCCTCGCGGATGGCCTCGGCCGGCAGCGGATTGCGCGCCCCCACCGAGCCCTGGGTTTCCAGATGCAGGCGATAACCAAGCTTCTTGGCCGCGTTCTGCAGCGCCTCGGCGGCCATAAAGGTATGGGCGACCCCGGTCGGGCAGGCGGTGATGGCCACCAGCCGTGGCGTCTCGCTGGCAGTGGCCGACGCGCTCGGCGCAGCGCCAGTGGCGGCTGGTGCCTGCTCCAGCACCTTGGCTTCGCTGGTGGCACGTTGCAGGAAGGCATCGACGTCGCGCAGGGCCTCTGCCGGGGCGGCGCGGTAGACGCGCTTGCCGACGAAGCGCGACAGATCGACTGCGCCGGTGTGGACCACCACCACCAGTTCGGCGCGGGCCACCTGGTCGTCGGTCAGCAGGGTGGCCTCGGGGCCGTCGTGGATCTCGACGCTGGTGGTCCAGCCGCGGCGCTGGGCGGCGGCGTCCAGCAGACGTGCGCTGAGCACGCTGGTGACCATGCCGGTCGGGCAGGTCGTGACGATAGCGATGTTCATGGGGTTACCCCTGATTCTTGTTCTAACGGAAAGTCGGGAAGGACACGCACCTGCACCTGCTCTTCAAAGATGGCGAGTTGCGCGGGATCGTTAATGCCGAAGCCGATCTGGGTGACCGCCAGGGCCGCGATGGCGGTGGCCGTGGTCAGGGTGCGTTCCGGCGACTGGCCAGTGAGCAGGCCGTGCAGCATGCCGGCCAGCAGGGAATCCCCTGCGCCAACGGTGCTGGCCACGGTGACGGTGGGCGGCTGCGCCTCCAGGGTCTGGGCGCCATACCAGCGCACGCCGTCGGCGCCCTGGGAGATCACCAGGTGCTCGATGCCCAAGGCGCGCAGCTGTTCGACCAGCAGCGCCTGCTCGGTAGCGGTCTCGGCCGGGGCACCACAGGCTTCGGCCAGCTCTTCGGTATTAGGCTTGATCAGCCAGGGGCCGGCGGCCAGGGCGGCACGCAAGGCGGCGCCACTGGTATCCAGCGCCACCGGCAGGCCCAGCGACTTGAGGCGCCCGACCAGGGCGGCCAGCCACTCGGGGGTCACCCCGCGCGGCAGGCTGCCCGCCAGCACCACGGCGTCATGGCCGGGGGCCAGGCGATCCAGGGTTTCCAGCAATTCCTGCTGGGCGGCAGCGGACACCTCCGGGCCAGGCCCGTTGATGTCGGTGATGCGGCCAGCCGCCTCGGCCAGCTTGAGGTTGCTGCGGGTCTCGCCGGGCACCCGGACAAAGGCGTCGGTGAAACCGCGACGGGCGAACAGGGCCTCGAAGGCGCCGGCGTTGTCGGCACCGAGAAAGCCGCTCACCGTCAGTTCGTGGCCGAGATCGGCCAGCACCTGGGCGACGTTGATGCCCTTGCCGGCGGCATGGACGATCACCGCCTCGCTGCGATTCACCGCGCCAGGCTTGAGCGCCGGCAACTGCACGGTGAGGTCCAGCGCCGGGTTGAGGGTCAGGGTGAGGATGCGGCTCATCGCAGGGCCTCCACGCTTTGCCGGACTTCGTCGGCGGTGGCCAGTTCCAGGGCTCGCGCAGCGCAGGACTGCACCAGGCGCAGTTCCAGTTCACGCACCCGGGCCTTGACCAGCGGCACACTACGCGCCGAGACCGACAGCTCGTCCACGCCCAGGCCGACCAGGACCGGCACCGCCAGGGGATCGGCCGCCAGCTCGCCGCAGACGCCCACCCACTTGCCGTGGGCATGGGCGGCGCGCACCGTCATGTCGATCAGGCGCAGCACGCTGGGGTGCAGGCCATCGGCCTCGCCGGACAGCAGCGGGTGGCCGCGATCGATGGCCAGGGTGTATTGCGTCAGGTCATTGGTACCGACGCTGAAGAAGTCCACTTCCGGAGCCAGCACCGGCGCCAGCAGCGCGGCCGAGGGCACCTCGATCATGATGCCGACCTGCAGATCGGTGGTGGGGATCTCCTGGCGCAGGCGGTCGAGCACGTCGCGCGCCTGGCGCCACTCCTCCACCCGCCCGATCATGGGGAACATGATCCGCAGCGGCCGACCATCGGCGGCCTTGAGCAGGGCGCGCAGCTGGGTTTCCAGCAGTTCCGGGCGGCGCAGGGTCAGGCGGATGCCGCGAATGCCGAGGAAGGGATTCTCTTCCGGCGGCAACGGCAGATAGGGCAGCGGCTTGTCGCCGCCGACGTCCAGGGTACGGACCACCAGCGGCTTGCCGGCGAGACCATCCAGCGCGCGGCGGTATTCCTGCTCCTGGGTCGCCTCATCGGGCGCAGCGTCATGGCTCATGAACACCAGCTCGGTACGCAGCAGGCCGACGGCTTCGGCGCCCTGCTCCACCGCGGCGGCGGCCTGGGCGGTGTCGCCCAGGTTCACGGCGATCTCGACCTGATGGCCGTCGCGGGTGGTGGCGCTTTCGAAACGGCGGGCCTCGGCGGCGCGACGGCGCTCGGCCTGGACCTCGCGCTCACGCTGCACGGCTTCGATACGACTGGCATCCGGAGCGATTTCCAGGGTGCCCTTGTCGCCATCCAGCAGCAGCACGCTGCGTGGCGCCAGATCCAGCACGCGGCGCCCAGCGCCGACGATGGCCGGAATGCCCAGGGCGCGGGCGACGATGGCGCTGTGGGAGCTGGCGCCGCCGCGGGCGGTGAGGATGCCGCAGACGCGCTCGCGATCCAGTCGGGCGACATCGCCCGGGCCGACCTCGTCCATCACCAGCACATAGGGTTCTTCGGGTTCGCGGGCGGATTCGACGCCACACAGCTGGGCCAGCACCCGGCGACCAACGTCGCGCAGATCGGCGGCGCGTTCGGCGAGCAGCCGATCGTGCAAGGCCTCCTGCTGGCTGGCCGCCGCTTCGATCTGGGCATCCCAGGCAGCCGCGGCGCTGGCGTTGGCCTTGAGCCGGGCCGTGATGCCCTGCTGCAGGTCCGGGTCTTCCAGCATCTCCAGGTGGGTCAGGAAGATCTCGCGCAGGGCACTGGCCTCGCTGCGCGCGATAAGCGCTTCAATATCGGTGCGCACCACGGCCAGGGCGGTATCCAGCCGCTGCCGTTCAGCGGCGGCGCCTTCCCCGGTGGCGGGATAGTCGAATTGCTGGGGCGCCACCACATGGGCTGGCCCCACGGCCAGACCCGGTGCGGCGGCCACCGCCTGGGCGTGATCGCCCGGGGCCAGCGGCAGTTGTTCGGAGGGGTCCACCAGGCTGATGGCGGTGACCCGGGCGGCAGCGGCCGTTGCCGGGGCGCTGGCGGTGACCGGCTCGACCTCTTCGCCAAGACCAGCCTGCACCGCGCCGATCAGATCGTTGAGCGCGGCTTCGGCTGGGGTACCGGGTTCGACCAGGAATTCCAGGGTCTGGCCGCGCCGAGCACCCAGGGCCAGCAGGCGCGACAGGCTCTTGGCCGAAACCGGGGCGCCCGCGTCGACGCGCACGCGGATCTCGCCGTCATAGGCCTTGGCCAGACGCGCCAGCTCCTTGGCCGGACGGGCATGCAGGCCATGGGCGTTGGCCAGCACCACCTGGGCGCTGGGCCAGTCGGGGGCCACTTCGCCCCCCAGAGCCTGGAGCACGGCACGACGCGAGGTGGCCTGGGCCAGTTCCTGACCACGGCCGGCGACGAGCAGATCGCAGAGACGTTCGAGCAGTGCGCGATGGCCCTCGCCGAGGCTGGCCAGGCAGAACAGGCCACGCACCGGCTGGTCCTCGAGTTGCAGGGTCTGGAGCGGGGTGACGAACGCCAGACCGGGACGCTTCACGGCGGTTTCGCTGTTCAGCCACCAGAGGCCATCGCCCAGGGGCAGCGGCTGGCTGGCCTGCAACGCACCGGCAAAACCGGCGCCCACGCATTCCATGTGCTTGAGCATGCGCGCACCCTGCCAGGCCAGGTCTTCCAGGTCCTCGGCGTCGATGGCCAGCTGGACCAGTTCTTCGTCCAGCGCCAGCGCCTGAGGCGCGCCCTGCAGCAGATCGAGGATCTGCTGGGGCTCGCGGGCATCGCGCAAGGCCTGTTGCAGGTCGCTTTCGCCCAGGGCGCGGGTCAGCAGCTGCAGGATGCGCAGGTGTTCGTCGGATTTGGCGGCGATGGCGATGGCGAGGTAGGTCAATTGACCGTCGCCCCAGTCCACCCCGTGCGGAAACTGCATCATCCGTACGCCGGTGACATGCACCTGGTCGCGGGTCTGAGGCGTACCGTGGGGAATGGCGATACCCTGGCCGAGGTAGGTGGAGCCCTGGGCCTCGCGGGCCTTGAGCCCCTCGAGATAACCCGGGGCGACCAGGCCATCGGTCACCAGGGACTCGGCGAGCATGGCCAGGGCGGTCGCCTTGTCCGGCGCCTGCTGGGCCATGCGGATATGCTGGGCATTGAGTTCGAACATGGAAGGATACCTCCGGCGCCGCGCGCCCGATCCTGGCGCCGTGCCTTTCTTGTAATAGATGCTTGCCGGCTCGCTCAGCCCTGCAATCGCGTCGGGAGAGGCGTGGCAGGGCCCTTGGCAGATTCGTGCCAGCCCTCGGACAACAGAAAGCTGAAACGTTTCACCCAATGGGACTGGAACGTTACTCGATAATCGCCGATCCTTGAAGCACAACACACAATAAAGACCGTCTCGTTCATGGCGTACAGCACAGGCGATTCAGGTCCGATGAGGAACAGGCGTGAAACTTAGCGACATCGCCCAATTGGCCGGCGTATCCCTTACCACCGCCAGCTATGTCATCAATGGCAAGGCAGCGCAAAGGCGCATCAGCGCCGCGACCGTGGCGCGAGTCATGGCCGTGGTCGAGGCCCACGGCTATCAGCCTGATCAACGCGCTGCCGGCCTGCGCCGCGGGGCGACCCACACCCTGGGCTTTCTGCTGCCCGACCTGGAAAACCCAAGCTACGCCCGTCTGGCCAAACAGCTGGAGCGACGTGCGCGAGCGCGTGGCTATCAGTTGCTGATCGCCTGCACCGACGACAATCCCGACAGCGAACGCCAGCTCATCGCGCTGTTTCGCGCCCGTCGCTGCGATGGCCTGTTCACCGCCAGTAGCCTGGCCGAGGACGACGCGCCCTACCGACAGCTGCAGGAACACAACATCCCGATCATCGCCATCGATCGCCAGCTCGATCCCGCGCAGTTCTGCTCGGTGGTCAGCGACGACCACACCGCCGGCCGCCAGCTGGCGGCCACCCTGCTGACCCCGGACACCCACAGCATCGCCCTGATCGGCGCCCGCCCGGACCTGGTCATCAGCCGCGAGCGCGCCGCCGGTTTCGCCGCCGCCCTTGCCGATCACCCGGCGCGCCACTGGGAGCGTCATGCCCCTCACTACAGCCGCGACGGCGGCCGCGCTCAGGCCCAGGCGATGATCGAGGAACTCGGCCACTGGCCCGAAGCCCTGCTGGCCACCTCCTATGTGCTGCTGCAAGGCGTGCTGGACGTGCTGCGCGATCATCCGCTGGCCGAGGGCAACACCTTGCGCCTGGCGACCTTTGGCGACACCCAGTTGCTCGACTACCTGCCGTTCAAGGTCAACGCCATCTCCCAGCAACACGAGGTCATCACCGAGCGGGCCTTGGAGCTGATGCTGGACGCCCTGGAAAACGACCACTACCTGCCCGGTGTCCAAGCCATTCCAAGGGTTCTCAAACGCCGCCTGTCATGAGCCTGCTGATCGACACCCACAACCACCTGGACTACCCGGGCTTCGACGCCGAGCGGCCCGCGCTGCTGGCCGAATGCGCGCGAATCGGCGTGGTGCGCCAGGTACTGATCGGTGTCGAGCGCAGCCAGTGGCCGCAACTCTGGAGGGTTGCAACAGCCCATGACGGCCTCTATGCGGCCCCAGGCCTGCATCCGCTATACCTGCACCGCCATCAGGAGGCCGATATCGAGGCGCTCAGGACCTTCTGCCTGGACCATCGGCCAGATCCCCGCCTCTGCGCAATCGGCGAGATCGGTCTGGACTATTTCATCGAGACACCGGACAAGCCGCGCCAGGCCTGGTTCTTCGAGCAGCAGGTGCGCCTGGCCATGGAGCTGGAGTTGCCGGTGCTGCTGCACGTGCGCCGCGCCCATGCCGATGTGGTCAAGATTCTGAAACGCCTCAAGCCGCCACGCGCCGGCATTGCCCATGCCTTTTCCGGCAGCTACGAAGAAGCCCGTGAATACCTGCGCCTGGGTTTCAAGATCGGCCTGGGTGGCGCCCCCACCTGGCCCCAGGCCAGACGGCTGCAGCGCGTGCTACCGCAGCTGCCACTGGATGGCATCGTGCTGGAAACGGACGCGCCCGATATGCCGCCGGCCATGCACCCGGACGTGCGCAACAGTCCAACCCATCTGCCAGCCATCTGCGCCGCCCTGGCGCCGCTGTGGCAGGTCTCTGCCGAGACCCTGGCCGCCGCCACCACGCGCAATGCCTGCGCGGTGTTCGGCTGGGAGGCAGACCCGCCGGCCTAATCCTCGCCAGGCTGCAACTCGGCCTCCAGGCGCTGCCAGTCGAAGGCTGGCCCCGGATCGGTCTTGCGCCCCGGCGCAATGTCGCTGTGGCCCTGGATACGCTCGGCGGTGATCGCCGGATAGGTCCGCTGCAACGCCCTCGTCAACCGCCCCAGGGCACGGTACTGAGCATCGGTGTAGGCCAGCTCATCGGTGCCTTCCAGTTCGATGCCGAGGGAAAAGTCATTGCAATTCTCACGACCGTCGAAGCAGGACACCCCGGCGTGCCAGGCCCGCTGTTCGCAGGACACGAACTGGGTCACCACCCCGTCGCGCTCGATGAGAAAGTGGGCAGCCACCTTCAGCTCGGCGATTTCCGCGAAGAAGGGATGGGCCGAGTGATCCAGGCAGTTCTGGAAGAAGGCCTGGACGCAACCGGTGCCGAACTGCCCGGGCGGCAAGCTGATGTTGTGGATCACCAGCAGGGACACTTCCGTCCCGGGCGGTCGTTCGTTATGGTTGGGCGAAGGGCAGAGTCGCGCCTCGCGATACCAGCCATCGACGAACACCCTGTCCATCAGCGCGCCTTGGCCTTGAGCGCGTCGCGCAGGGCATTGGCGTCGCTGAATTCGCGCTGGCTGACGAAGCGGCCATGGTCGAGGGTCACCCAGAGTACCTTGTCGGCATCCCCCGGGAAGCGTGGCACGACGCGCGATTCGCGATCGAGCAGCACCCGGTAGCCGTACTTGCGCATGGCCGGCACGGCGAACATCCGGGTGATGGCAGTCGGCATGCTGCTGATGTCGGCGATATAGGCCACCCGGGTGCCGTCGATATAGTTCGCGGGCTGGTCGCGCATGGCTTCCTTTACCAGCCCGGAGCCACTCATGCTGCGGGCGACCAGCAACACCTGCAGCTGATCGTCGAAGGTATAGGGCTGATCCCGCTGGTCGAGCAGGGTGAAGGGCGAGACACGTTCGCCCGGCTCGAGCGCCAGCGCGGACAGCGGCAGCAACAGACACGACAGCAACAACGCCAGAACTCTTGCGCGCATGGCATCCTCTCTTGAGCGATCTATCAGGGCCGCTATCCTGCCCTACCGCTCAGGCTGGCACCACCCATCGCATCGAGGAGCCCCATGATTCCGCTCAAAGAACTGCTCGCTCAGGTTCCCCAGTCCGGCGAGGTGCGCTGGATCGGTGTGCGACCCGCCTCGCGCGCGCCCATGGTCGAGATCGAGGCCGTGGAGGCGCGCCGGGATGCGGGTCTTACCGGCGATCATGCCCGACCTACCCCACGCAACCAGCGCCAGGTCACCCTCATTCAATGGGAGCATCTACCGGTGGTCGCGGCCCTGATCGGCACGCCCGTGGCGCCGGCCGATCTCAGACGCAACCTGGCCATTGCCGGAATCAATCTCTTCAGCCTGAAGAATCGCCGCTTCCGTATCGGCCAGGCGGTGCTGGAAACCACTGGCTGGTGCCAGCCCTGCGCGCGCCTGGAAGAACGCCTGGGCGCAGGTACCTTCCAGGCCATGCGGGGTCATGGCGGACTCACCGCCCGGGTGCTGGAGAGCGGCATCATCCGCCTGGGTGATCGAGTACAGGTGCTGGATTGACCCCAGTTTCCCTAGGGTCGAATGGCCGGGCCAGCCCGGTTAAACTAGCGCTACCTCTCGTCGCCGCGGACATCGCCACCTGGGTAGATGCAGGCTGTTTCCCTTGAAAACCACCAGTTCTCGCCCATCTTCCTCTTCAGATACCACGATCCCCATACGGCGCGACGACCCCTGATTTCGTCCGGCCCGGGACTGCGCCCGCTTGCGGCGACGCGCCCGGACCGGCCAAGGCTTTCCTTCTCCAAGAGTGCTCTCCATGACCCATCGTATCGTTATCGTCGGCGGCGGCGCCGGCGGCCTGGAACTGGCTACCCGCCTGGGCCGCAGCCTGGGCAAGCGCAACCAGGCGCAGATCGTGCTGATCGACGCCAACGCCACCCACCTGTGGAAACCCCTGCTGCACGAGGTGGCCGCCGGCTCGCTCAACTCCACCGAGGACGAGCTGAGCTACGTTGCCCAGGCCAAGTGGAACCACTTCGACTTCCAGCTCGGGCGCATGACCGGCCTGGATCGCGAGCGCCGCAAGGTGCAGCTGGCGGCGATCGAGGACGACGGCGCCATCCTGGTCCCGGAGCGGGAGATCGGCTATGACTCCCTGGTGCTGGCCATCGGCAGTACCACCAACGATTTCGGCACCCCGGGCGCTGCGGAAAACTGCATCTTCCTCGACACCCGTGCCCAGGCCGAACGCTTCCACCGCAAGCTCCTGACCCACTACCTGCGCGCCCACGTCAGCGAGCAGCCGGGTGAATTCATCGAGGTGGCCATCGTCGGTGCCGGTGCCACCGGCGTGGAGCTGGCCGCCGAACTGCGCAATGCCGCCGAAGAGCTGCAGGCCTATGGCATGGACCGCATCCGCCCCGAAGACCTGCGCATCACCCTGGTCGAGGCTGGCCCGCGCATCCTGCCGGCCCTGCCGGAGCGCCTCGCCGGCCAGGCGCAGCGGACGCTGGAAAAACTCGGTGTCCGGGTGCTGACCAGTTCGGCGGTCAAGGAAGTCCGGGCCGACGGCCTGCAGACCGCTGGCGAATTCGTCCCGGCCAGTCTCAAGGTCTGGGCCGCCGGTATCCGCGCACCGGCCTTTCTCAAGGACCTGGCTGGCCTCGAGACCAATCGCATCAACCAGCTGGTGGTGAATTCGACGTTGCAGACCACTCGCGATCCCGATGTCTTCGCCCTTGGCGACTGCGCGGCCTGCCCCCTCACCCCGGGCGACACCCGTACCGTACCGCCCCGCGCCCAGTCCGCCCACCAGCAGGCCTCGCTGCTGGTCAAGACCTTCAAGGCGCGCCTGGAAGGCAAGCCGTTGCCCGACTATGTCTACAAGGACTACGGCTCGCTGATCTCGCTGTCGCGCTTCAGCGCGGTAGGCAATCTCATGGGTGGCGCCCTCGGCAGCCTGACCCTGGAAGGCTGGCTGGCGCGGACCTTCTATGTCTCGCTCTACCGGATGCACCAGGTCGCTCTCTATGGCCCGCTGCGGGCCCTGGCGCTGTTTGCCGGCGATCACCTGAGACGCAAGACCGAGCCACGCCTGAAGCTGCACTGAGCCCCTGACTCAGGCATAAAAAAAGCCGTCCTTGGGACGGCTTTTTTCATTCCACAACGGTTTCAGGACGGCGACTGACCACGCAGGTTGCCGATCACCGAGGTCATGGCGCGATCAAACAGCAGGGCATCGTCGAGCAGCCGTACCCGGCCTTCCTGGTAATCCAGCGCCAGTTCCTCGCGAGTGCGATCCAGGACCTTCATGCCGGTGCGATTGACGAACACCAGCCGCCCCATGGGGCGAATGACCGCGGCCAGCTTGCAGCGCAACTTCTGCTCGACGTCGAGGATTTCCAGCCAGGCGCCAACCGACAGGTTATCCACCCACTCCAGGGACTCGGCGGTCAGGCCTGCGATCCGTTCGCCTGCCCGCGGCAGCTCGAAGGGTTCGTCGGCAGGGACCGGCGTCGGCGCGGCCGCCACCACATCCGGAGTCGCCGACGCTTCCGCCAGCTCGGGGCGCGTCTGCTGAAAGGTCTGTACGTGCAGGGACTCGAGCTCGGTGAAGAATTCAGAGGTGGAGAAGGGATCGAAAGCCGCGCTGGCCAGGCCTTCGCGCAAGGCCTTGAGCAGACCGGGCACCATTTCCAGCAGCCGCTGCCGTGAGGCCACGTCGTGGTGCGGCTGGATGCTCCAGATCAGATCGTCCATGGTCTTCAGGGCCGCGCGCCATTCGCTGGAGTCGTAGCCCTGCTTCAGGCAGGTCAGCAACAGCACCTGGCTCCAGGCCTCGCGCAACACGCGCTGCACGGCGCCTGGCAACTGATGCTCCTGCAGGCGCTGACTCAGCACGTGCTCCACCTGCAACCGGGCGATCTCGGCACGGGCCCGGCCTTCCTCGGCGTCACGGGTGCGCTGTTCCAGCAGCTCGCTACGGCGCTGTTCATCGCTGACATAGGCCATGAAGTCGGCCAGCAATTCGGCAAAGATTTCCGGATCGTCGACGAAGTCGCTCAACAGGCGCTGCACGATCTGCTCGATCTTCTGATAGAGACCGTCGCGCTGCAGATCGCTTTGTTCACCCCAGCCCAGGGAGGCCGCGGCGATCTCGTTGAGCAGGCGGCGCGCCGGATGGCTGCCACGGCTGAAAAAGGTCTTGTCGAGGACCGCCACCTTGAGCATGGGAATCTGCAGACGGGCGATCAGGGCCTTGAGCGAGTCCGGCAGGGTGAGGTCATCGAGAATGAATTCGAACAGCATCGCCACCAGATTGATGACGTCTTCGTCGACCTGCCCCACCACGCGCTTTCGACCCGAGCGCTCGCTGATGCGGCCCAGCGCCACGCCCAACTGCGCCTTCAGGTCGTAACCGTCCAGGGACTGGCTGGAGATCTGCTGTTGCAGGTGCGACAGCAGACGCATGAGGTCGTAGCTGGTGATGACCTGGCCATCGCCGGTCGCGGCGCCCTCGTCGCTGGCCCTTCCGCCACCCAGGGTGGCACTACCCGGGGATCGCAACTGGGCCAGCAGGCCCTGCAGGGTGCCGAAGAGCTCCTGACCATCGTCTTCGCTGTTGACGTGGGCCGGCGTGCGCCCGCTGTACCCCTTGGACGAGCGGCCCGGTACCTGCTGGGGAATGGCCTTGAGCTGGGGCAGTACCCCGGCATCGACCAGTTGCCGATTGGATTCCGCGTACAGCTGACCAAGGCCATTGAGCACGAAGCGCTCGAACAGCTTGTAGATGATCAACTTGACCTTGATGTCGGTATCGAGATCGCGGCAGGCCTCGACGAAGGCCTCGCACAGGCGGCGCGGCCCCAGGGGATGAGTCGCGTCATCCAGCTTGCTGGACAGCTGAGTGTTGAATCTGATGGTCAGGTGACTGATGGCCATGGCGTTGTTGCTGAGCGCCTTGGCCACCATGGTGTCCACCGCCACGCTCTCTTCCAGGGCGTCGTTCTGCACCAGACTCAGGTCTTCGTAGGAGACGCTGTCCAGACGCATCTCCGGCTTGCTGCCAACGAGGTTGTTCAGCGCGGCGAAGCGTTCGAAATATTGCTGGAGAAAGCTGCGCTCGATGCTCTTGCGTCTCAGACGCAGATCACGCATCGCTTCGAAGTAGAGGCTTTGTTCCTGGTTGCTGCCGGCCCGATCGGCCATTTCGAAGAGGGCATCGTCGGCATTGTCGAACAGCTGCTGCAAAGAGGTGTTGAGTCGCTGAGCGGCGCGATCCCTGACCGGTAAAAGCACAGCAGGCAATCGGGAAGAAGATTCCCCGAGCGCCTTGAAATGAACCACATTTACGTCGTTCTGCACCACCGCCTCCCACAACCGTCCTTGCGTTCGGCTGAATCGCGTTCCACTACAGGAGCATTGAACAACGTTGGCCGCCCTGGCCGCGAGGTGAAACGTTGTCGATGTGCCATTATTTGCTCTGCAACGGCATCGACCAATCGGCATCTGCGCAGTACATGACCGGGTTCACAAGGCACCTGTCAGCCAGCGCCTGCCCTTCGAATGATTCAACGTTGTCTATCTCAGATCGTCAACCTCCCCTAAAGTTGCCCGTCCGCTTCCTGCAGCCCCTATCGGAGTCCCTCAATGTCCAGCGCTACCCTGTCCGATCTTGCCCAGGTCATCACTGAAAACGTCGCCGCAGCCCTGCGCGAAGACGTTGGCAGCGGCGATCTCACGGCGGGCCTGATTCCCGCCCAGCAGCACGCCCGGGCGCGCGTCATCACCCGAGAAGCGGCGGTCGTGGCAGGCAGCGCCTGGGTCGACGAGGTGTTCCGCGTCCTGGATCCGCAGGTAACCGTCAGCTGGCAGGTGGCGGATGGTGACCGGGTCGCCCCTGACCAGGTGCTGTTCGAACTCCAGGGGCCGGCGCGGGCCCTGCTCACCGGCGAGCGCAGCGCCCTCAACTTCCTGCAGCTGCTGTCCGGCACCGCCACCCGCTGCCGGCACTATGCCGACCTGGTACAGGACACGGCCGTACGCCTGCTGGATACTCGCAAGACCCTGCCTGGCCTACGCCGCGCCCAGAAGTACGCGGTCACCTGCGGCGGCTGCTACAACCACCGGATCGGACTGTTCGACGCCTTCCTGATCAAGGAAAACCACATCGCCGCCTGTGGCGGCATCGCCCAGGCCGTGGCCACCGCTCGCCACTTGGCACCGGGGCGCCCGGTGGAGGTCGAGGTGGAGAATCTGCAGGAACTGGAACAGGCCCTGGCCGCGGGTGCGGACATCGTCATGCTGGACGAACTGAGCCTGGCCGACATGCGCACGGCGGTGGCCCTGACCGCCGGCCGGGCCAAGCTGGAGGCCTCCGGGGGCGTCAACGAAGACACCCTGCTCGGCATCGCCCAGACCGGCGTCGACTACATTTCCATCGGCACCCTGACCAAGGACGTCAAGGCGATCGATCTGTCGATGCGGATCCTCGCGTGAGCGGGATAGGCAAAGGGCGTCGCGGCGGCTAGACTCCGCAGCCGCGCCAAGCGCGCACCGGCTTCGAGCGTTCCTCGCGACCGCTCGCCCCTCGCGATACTCGAACAAGATCGAACCCGTGACCAAAGATCAACTGCGCGCTGAACTGGAACGCCAGGCCCAGCGCTATCAAGATGTCTACGGTGGCGAAATCGTCACCTACGCCGCTCAGCCCAAACCCGATCGCAAACCCTGGAAGAAGCGTCCTACCGTGCAGGACGAGGTATTCGCCTCGGAAGTGCGCAAGATCGCCGACCACAAGGCCAAGACCGCTACCGAGGCGACCGCTCAGGACGACTGAGCGGAGCCGTTGGAATGCGCGTCATCTGGCGCTGCATCCGCGTGGCCTGCCGACGCCTGTAGCTGACGCCAGAGCGCGGCCGCTGCGCTGAAGTCCGCGCCGTCCTCGTCCGTCATGGCCTGCAGGTCATAGCGGGCGAGGCAGCCTTCGCCCAGGCGCGGCGGCGGCTCCGCAGTGCCGGGCGCCGCCTGGAGATCGCGGTCAGTCGAAGATGACGGTCTTGTTGCCATGGACCATGACCCGCTCTTGCAGGTGGTATCTCAGCCCGCGCGACAGCACCATCTTCTCGACGTCCTTGCCCAGCCGCACCATGTCCTCGACATTGTCTCTGTGGCTGACACGCTCCACGTCCTGCTCGATGATCGGGCCGGCATCCAGCTCTTCGGTCACATAGTGGCAGGTGGCGCCGATCAGCTTCACGCCCCGCAGCGCGGCCTGGTGATAGGGCTTGGCGCCGACGAAGGACGGCAGGAAGCTGTGGTGGATGTTGATTACCTGATGGGCGTAGCGGGCGCAGAGATCGGGCGGCAGGATCTGCATGTAGCGCGCCAGCACCACGGTATCCGCCTGGTGCAGATCGATCAGCCGCGAGACCTCGTCGAAGGCCGGCTGCTTGTTGGCGGGATCGACCGGCACATGGAAGAAGGGGATGCCGTGCCATTCGACCATGCTGCGCAGGGTGTCGTGGTTGGAGATGACGCAGGGAATCTCGCAATCCAGCTCGCCGCTGTGCCAGCGGTGCAGCAGGTCCGCCAGGCAGTGGGATTCGCGGCTGGCCATGAGCACCACGCGCTTGCGCTGGGCCGAGTCGGTGATCCGCCACTGCATGGAGAACTCTCGCGCGATGGGCGCGAAGGCCTGGCGAAAACCTGCCAGATCGAAGGGCAGTGAATCGGCGCGGATCTCATGGCGCATGAAGAACCAGCCACTCTCCGTATCCGAATGATGACTCGCTTCGGTAATCCAGCCGTTATAGGTCGCCAGGAAGTTGCTGACCTTGGCCACGATACCTACCCCGTCCGGACAGGCGATCACCAGACGAAACGTTTGCATAGCACAACCTCGAGCGAAAAGGGGCTGCATTCTAGGCGCAGTCGCTGGCAGCGTCGAGCGGCGCCGGGCTTCGCACACAGGCCCCAGGAGACCAGTGGATAATCGAAAGCGGCCAGTCGTCACCTGACAAGTTCCATGGATATTCCGTTTAAAGTTGCAGGCGACTTGGCAAATCCATTAATGCCGCACTCAAATGACTAATGAACGCCTATATCCAAGACCGTTTACTTATCCCGATAGCCAATCTATGATTGCTGCAGACTTTCACCTCTGCATCATTTCAGAACAAAGGCCGTTTATGTCACTCATCAATGAATACCGCCAGACCGAAGAAGCCATCAAGGAACTGCAGGAGCGCCTGAAGTCGCTGCAACAGGATGACAAACTGCAACGCGAACTGGAGTTCGAAAAGAAACTGCGTTCGCTGATGGGTGAGTATCAGAAGTCCCTGCGCGACATCATCGGCATTCTCGACACCGAAGCCAAACCCGCGCGTCAGGCTCGCACCAACAAGGCCAGCAACACTGCCACCCCCAAGCGTGCGCGCAAAGTTAAGCAGTACAAGAATCCGCATAATGGCGAAGTGATCGAAACCAAGGGCGGCAATCACAAGACCTTGAAAGAGTGGAAGGCCAAGTGGGGCTCCGACGACGTCGAGTCCTGGGCTACCCTGCTGGATTGATCGGAGAACGCCGGCTTGCCGGCGTTTTTCTTGCCTTCTTACCAGCGCTACGGCCAGTGCAGGGCCTCAGGCGCCAGCAATACCTGCTCCTACCCTGCGCACGTTCAGCAACCTGCTCAAACCTCCACCTACTCGTGCCCATTCCCTAGTCTGCCAGGGTGGCGAGCAGGATTAGGCAGATCACCTCATCGGTTTGCCGATCCAAGCCCTTTCTTTATCCGTACTTCTCTTGATCGGTGACAAAGCGCCGCGACTTTAGGTCGCAGTGGTAACGTCGTTATCCAGTTGCTGAATCAGGCTGCGCACATGAGCGGACCAGGCATCGAGAATGGGTAGCACATCGATGGACACTTCAAGACGCAATTGTTCGCTCAAGGCAAGGAATTGACTACAGGTCATATGTCCTTGTCCGGCTTCGCTCAGCAATCGCTGCCGACAGAATTGCCGCCAGCGTATCCCCTCTTCCGCCGTCAGCAATTCAGGAAAGTTACGTGCGCGGTAGCGAAAGAACAGTTCCGGATGACGCTCATCCTGAAAGGCCCAGGTTCGAGCGCCAAGTTGCTCGGCGGAACAATGACGAACTTGATCGCAGAGTTGCCGCTCCTCAGCCGCGATGAAACCGTCATACAGTCTTAGCTCAGCGTCCTGTTCCTGCTCGGAAAAGCCGGATGGTTCGCTATAGATCGCCTGCACCTTGGGCTGCCAATTCGCACGCTGCTCGAGAATCCGGCGAACGGTGCGCCAGACGGCGGCCAGATCGAACTGCAGGCGTTCCGTGTCCGCAGGACGCAATACGCTGAAGGGCGCCAAGATCGGGCACTTGTTGATCTGCACCAGCTTGAGGGGGACCGGCAGTTCGCCTTCGGCGAGGGCATCGCGCCGGGTGTAGAGGCGCTGGCGCAGACTATCGGCATCGAGGTCGAACAGCGGATCCGGCGCTGCGCCGAGATCACAGACGATCAACGCGTTGCGGTTGACCGGATGCCAGGCCAGCGGCAGGACGGGAGCAAGAAAGTGACGCTCGGCGCTGAAGCGACCGGAGACATGCAGCAAGGGCTCGAGCAGGCGAATGCGTGCGAGTGCCGCCTTCTTCTGGCGCTGCGTCCAGAGATAGTCATAGAGCCGCGGCTGGCGCTGCCTGACCAGCCGTGCCAGGGCGAGGGTCGCACGGACATCGGCCAGGGCGTCGTGCGCCTGGCTGTGCTCGATGCCGTTGGCCAGGGTCAACCGGTCGAGGCGCAGGGACAGCCGCTGGTTTTCCTCGGGCCAGGTGAGGCCCTCCGGGCGAAAGGCATAGACTGCCCGGATCAAGCCCAACACATCCCAGCGACTGTTACCCTGCTGCCACTCACGGGCATAGGGATCGTGGAAGTTGCGGTACAGGCTGTGCCGCACCATTTCGTCATCGAAGCGCAGGTTGTTGTAGCCAACGGTGCAGGTGCGCGGGCGGCTGACTTCGTCATGGAGACGCTGCACGAAATCTCGCTCGCGCAGCCCCAGGCGCTGCAGGGTAGCCGGCAGGATACCGGTGACCAGGCAGGCCGAGGGATGCGGGAGGACATCCGGGCTCAGCTGGCAATGCAGATTGAGCGGCTCGCCAATTTCATTGAGTTCAAGATCGGTACGAACCCCGGCGACCTGCAACGGACGATCCCGCCGCGGATCGATCCCCGTGGTCTCGAAGTCGTACCAGAAGATACTGTCAGTCACACCGCCCTCCTCTGGAATGGCCGCAGTCTAGCATCGCCAAGCGTCTTGCTCCCGATCGCCCGCACCCGCTAGGCTCTGGACTTATCCCCCTGTATTGCCACCACCCATGCGTTCAGTCGATCGGCTCTCCCTTCGCGCCAGATGCCGATTCATCGGTCTCCGCCTGAGCGCCGCGCTCTGGGCGCTGATGCTGTCCGCTGCCTGCCTCGCCCAACAGGCGCCCCTGTCCTGCCCGCTACCGCCACAGGCCGACAGCGGACCGGCCAGCCTGCGACTCACCCATCAGGCAGTCGACAGCCGCGCCGCCCGCCAACTCGCCACCCAGCTCGCCGCAGCGAACGCGACCGATGCCGACCCGCTGTCCCTGGCGGCGGCCTATCTAAGCCACTTCGGTAGCCTGGTCCGGCGCAGCCGTCCCGAGCAGCTCGCCGAACTCCCAATGAGCGGGGGCGTGCGACTCTGGCTGGCCGGCAATCCACCGCTGTCGGAACAGGATGCCGAAAGGCTGCTGGACTGGGTCGCGTCGGGCGGGCGGCTGGTGGCCATCGCCGATGACAGCACCCTCGCGCTGACGGCGACCCTGGGCGTGCGCCCCATGCCGACCCGGGAACTGAGCGGCGCCGCCCAGCCGATCATGGCGCTGCCACTCTGGCCCAATCTGACCCAGCTCTACCTGGCCCAGGACGATGCCCCTGCCTACCTGGGCTTCGACGACAGTCGTCATCTGTTCGATGTCGGCGATCAGGCGGTGGCCTGGGCGAGCAGCGCCAGCGCCACCCATCTGCTGCTGCTGCCCTGGGGCGACGGCAGCGTCACCCTGCTGTCGGATACCGAGCTCTGGAGCAACGCCCGGCTCCCTCAGTACGACAATGCCTGGTTGCTGTGGTACCTGACCCAAGGCGCGCCGGTGACCCTCGTTGCCCCGGCACCGCCCGTCCCCCTCTGGCTCGAAGTCCTGCAACGCGGCGGCCTGGCAGTCGTGCTACTGGTTCTGGCGCTGGCCTTCTGGCGGCGGCGTGAGCCCCGCCCTGCAGGGCGCGGGGCTGAGCGCGGGTCGGAGCTGATCAGCGCCCTGCAACGCGACATCCAGCGCGAGGTACAACGCCGCCGTCCGGAACTCGCCGACCAGGGGGTGGCCGAGCGCTGGCAATATCTCGCCCGCCTGAGCGGCCTGAGCACCCGGGTAGTGGGCGAAGCGATGCGTCCCAGCCCTCCGCGCCTATCCGGTCGAGACTTCACCCGCCGTGTCGCTCAGTTGCGCCACCTGCGCCTGGCCGTGCGTCCCACTGTTCTTGAGGAATCCCGATGACCGACACCTCCCCTTCCGACGCTGCCCCGGCGGACGCCGGCGAAACAGGCGTCAAGGCCCGCGCCCTGACCCGCCTGCAGGCCCTGCGCCAGGCCCTGCTCAAGGTGCTGCCACAGCAGGATGCCGCCGTGGACGGTTTGCTCGCCACCCTGCTGGCCGGCGGTCATCTGCTGCTGGAAGGCCCGACCGGGGCCGGTAAGACCCTGCTGGCCCGGGCCCTGGCTGCCAGCCTGGAGGCCGGCTTCGCCCGATTGCATTGTCATCCCGCACAGACTCCGGCCGACGTGGCGGGCGAAATCGTCATGGACAGTGGCAGCGACAGCGCCCGTCTGCGCCGCGGACCGCTGTTCAACTCCCTGGTGCTGATCGAGGACCTGCACCGCGCGCCGGCCCCGGTCCTCACTCTGCTGGACGATGCCCTGCAGGGCCGCCAGCTGAGCCTGGAAGGCCGCCAGGTGCCTCTGCCCACGCCCTTCATGGTGATTGCCACCCGCGCGCCGGGCAGCGACCTGCCCCTGGCAATACGCGATCGCTTCCTGGTGCAACTGCGCCTGGAGTGGCCGGCCGAGCCTCAGGAGCTCGCCGCCTTGCGCCAGGCCGTACAACTGGGCCACGCCGATCCCTTGGAGGCGGCCGCCCTGCGCCCTCTGCTGCAAGCACGGGACTTGCCAGCCCTGCAGCGCCTGGTAGCAGCTCTGCCGATAGCGGAGCCGGTGCTGGAGCATGCCTTGCGTCTGGTGCGCCTCACCCGGGAATGGCCAGCCTTCGAGCAAGGCGCCGGACCGCGGGCGGCGCAAGCACTGCTGCGTCTCGCCCAGGCCCAGGCCTTCCTGCGGGGCGGCGACAGCGTCGCCGCCGAGGATGTACGTACGCTGCTGCCCGCCGTGCTGCGGCCACGCCTGCGGCTGACGCCGGAGCGAGAATTCGAAGGTGACAGCCTCGACGGCCAGATCCTCAAATTGCTGGGACAGTGTCCGGCGCCGCGTCCATGATCGCGCGTCACCGCCTCCCGCTGGCGCTGGCCAGCCTGGCACTGATCAGCCTGATCCTCGGTCTGGTCGCGCCCCCCTTGTGGCAGGGACTGCCCGCGGCAGGCGCGGGATTGCTCCTGGCCGTTGCCTTGCTGGAGCGCCTGCGCCCGCGCTGGCGAGGGCTAGGCCTCTGGCAACGTCCGCCGGCATGTCCTAGCCTGACCCAGGCACGGCGCCGCTCGAACACCACCCTGCACCTGCTGATCGCGAATCAGGCCCCGCACGGACAGACCGCCTGGCAAAGCGACCGCGACCAGGCCCTGGGCTTCTGGCAGAGTCTCGCGGCCAGTGGCAACGAGGTGCGCCTCTACGGCTTCGATCCCGAATTGCGCCTGGTCGCGGCGGCTACGCCAACCCGCGCACTGGACTCATCTGTCACCCTCGACCCTGCCTCGGGCCCGGCAGGCGATCTCAAGGCAGCACTGGCACGACTCTGCAGCCAGGCGCGAGCAGGCAGTATCCTGGTGGTGGTGGCACCACTGGAAGAAAGCGCGGTGGACTGGCTTGCCCGGCTGGATCTGCAGCGACGCGGCCTGGCGCTCTGGCTGGTCGGCACCTCGCTGCGGCAAGTGGCGGAGCCCGGCGAGATTCGCGATTGGCGTAGCGCCTGGCGCTATGCCGAGGCCTGGCAGGCGCAGATCCGCAGTGAGCGACTGGCCGCGCGGCTAGGTAGACGAGGGATCCGCTGGTTAGCAGCCAGCGAGACGGCGGATCTGCACATCCGCCTGCTGCGACTCTGGGAAGACGACAGCCTTCAGATCGCCGACTGAGACAGGCGGCCGAAGGTGAAATAGTGCTGCAGCACGCCGATCAGCTCGGCGAATTCGGCCGGCGGCTCGGCGACGCTGAAGCCGGAATCGTAGTTGCCCGGAGTCACGTCTTCGTTGCTCCACTGGCAGCGAGCGTCGAAATCGACGAAGTGCAGCTGCCCATCCTGGCCTGGAATCTTCAGCCGAAGTTCGAAACTCGCGTTCACCAGCATGGGCAGCTGACTGATCATCAGGAGCCCTTCCCGGGAGATGTTGCCGATGTAGCCCATGGGCTTGTCGGTGAAACGGTTGAACACCTTCAGGTAGTAGGGCAACTGATGGCGTTCGATACGACGATTCTGAGTCATGGTGCGATTCATCCTGCACACGGTAAAGCCACTTTACCGACAACGTCCTGGAAAGCTCAGCGCTGCGGTAGGTTTCGCACCGGTTGGGGCGTCGCAACGGCCGTTCCGCCATCTAGCCCCATTTGGCGCAGGGTGTCCAGTCGGGCCTGGGCCCGAAAGGCGTATTCACTGGCCGGATAGCGGGCCTGGATGAAACGATAGGTCTGGGCGGCGTCGCCGTACAGCTGCTGCTGCTCCAGGCACTGACCACGCAGCATGGACATCTCCGGCTGCAGCCAGGGCCGCGCCCGCCCCTTGCGCTCGGCCTGGGAGATCTGCAGCAGAGCGTTGGTGCAGTCGCCTTCGGCATAGGATTTGTAGGCGGCATCGAGATAGGAATTCATCGAAACGCTGGTACAGCCGGTGAGGCCGAGCAGCAGGAACAGGCAGAGATAAGGGCGCATGGAAAGTCCTCCTGTTCGCTAGATCGGCGCCGAGGCCAGCTTCTTGAGGCCAAACGACCATTGGTGTGACGAACCTGTAAAAAGCCGTCATGTGCTGGCCACTCGACGGCGCTACAATGAGGTGCGCTCCGTGTTCTACGTCGACTCGTCGCCGAGGACCTGTTCACCATCTCGCGAGCTAGAGGCAACAAAGTGAAAATGCTTGAGGAAGCGGAGTTTACGAAGGGTAGATGAGCACTCCGAGGGCATTTTCAACGTCGTTTGGCCGACGCGCAGCAGATCGTGAACAGCTTCTGAGGTGTCGACTCATGATTGCAATCCGCTAAAGGAAAGACTGCATGATTTATCGCCGTACCAAGATCGTCGCCACCCTAGGCCCGGCTAGCAATTCTCCGGAAGTCCTCGAGCAGCTCATCATCGCCGGCATCGACGTCGCCCGCCTGAACTTCTCGCATGGCACGCCCGACGAGCACCGTGCCCGTGGTCAGCTGGTACGGGATCTCGCCGCCAAGCACGGTCGTCACGTCGCTCTGCTCGGCGACCTCCAGGGTCCGAAGATCCGCATCGCCAAGTTCGTCAACAAGCGCATCGAACTCAAGGTCGGCGATCCCTTCCGCCTGTCCATCGCCCATCCCCGCACCGAAGGCACCGAAGAAGTCGTCGGCATCGACTACCCGGGCCTGGTCACCGACTGCCGCGTGGGTGACGAACTGCTGCTGGACGATGGCCGTGTGGTCCTGCGCGTAGAAGGCATGACCGCTACCGAACTGCACTGCACCACCTTGATCGGCGGCCCACTGTCCGATCACAAAGGCATCAACCGTCGCGGTGGTGGCCTCACGGCGCCGGCACTGACCGACAAAGACCGCGAAGACATCAAGCTGGCCGCCTCCATGGAGGTCGACTACCTGGCCGTGTCCTTCCCGCGTGACGCCGAAGACATGAACGAAGCCCGGCGCCTGATGGAAGCCGCCGGCGGCAAGTCCTGGCTGGTGGCCAAGATCGAGCGCGCCGAAGCCGTGGCCTGCGACGAAGCCCTGGACGGCCTCATCCATGCCAGCGACGCCGTGATGGTGGCCCGGGGTGATCTGGGCGTGGAAATCGGCGACGCCGAGCTGGTAGGCATCCAGAAGCGCATCATTTCCCACGCCCGTCGCCTCAACAAGGCAGTGATCACCGCGACCCAGATGATGGAATCGATGATCAGCAGCCCGATGCCGACCCGTGCGGAAGTCTCCGACGTAGCCAACGCCGTGCTGGATAACACCGACGCCGTGATGCTGTCCGCCGAGAGCGCCGCCGGCCAATACCCGGTGGAAGCGGTCAAGGCCATGGCGCGCGTCTGCGTCGGCGCCGAGAAGCAGCCCACTAGCAAGCTGTCCAGCCACCGCCTGGGTCAGACCTTCACCCGTTGGGACGAGAGTATCGCGCTGGCCTCCATCTACGTGGCCAACCACTTCCCCGGCGTGAAGGCCATCATCAGCCTGACCGACACCGGCTACACCCCGCTGATCATGTCGCGCCTGCGCTCCTCGGTGCCGATCTTCTCCTTCGCGTCCAGCCGCGCCACCCAGGCCCGCACCGCGCTGTTCCGCAACGTGCACACCATCCCCTTCGATCCGACCACCATGCCGGCGAACAAGGTGAGCCAGGCGGCGGTGGACGAGCTGCTCAAGCGCGGTATCGTCGAGCACGGCGACTGGGTGATCCTGACCAAGGGCGACAGCTACACCAAGCGTGACGGCACCAACACCATGAAGATGTACCGCGTGGGCGACCTGCTGGTCTGATCCCGCCACCGGTCCTCGACCGGTGCCAACGACGAAAGCCCCGAACAGGTGACTGCTCGGGGCTTTTTCATGGGCAGGGCTAAAGGTCGCCTGGGATCGACAAGAGCTGGCAGGCCTAGAAACCGCCAAAGGCGAGGTAGGCAAGGTGCAGGGCGGCCGCGCCCAGCACGCCCAGGCTGCAGACGATAAGGATGCAGCGCTGCAACGAGCGCAATCGCCCTTCTCGCCGGGCCTGC
Organism: Pseudomonas sp. Marseille-Q7302; assembly: GCF_965111925.1. Taxonomy (NCBI): domain Bacteria; kingdom Pseudomonadati; phylum Pseudomonadota; class Gammaproteobacteria; order Pseudomonadales; family Pseudomonadaceae; genus Pseudomonas; species Pseudomonas sp. Marseille-Q7302. The sequence continues at coordinate 3,818,019 of NZ_CBCOPK010000001.1, forward strand.
AGGCGGCTGGCCGTGATCAGGGCTACGCTGGCTAACGGTTGTTCACGCATCGTCCCACTCCTCACCTCCGTTAAATGCACTATATTCTCATTCTCACATAGATCAAGGGAGTCCGACGAGCGTCCGGCCGACTGTGGCAGAATAGCCGGTTTGGTGCGAACAGCCTGGGTGAACGATGGCGTTACGTTTCGAACGGCTCAAGTGGCAGGACTGGAAAGGCGCCTTCACGGAGCGCAACTACGAGCGCGGCCGGCGGCTGGCGCTGGATGGGCTGGTGCACCTGCGCTCGGCGGTCAAGGGCCAGCTCTATGCGGAGTGCAGCAGCCCAGCGGGGCCTGCCTATCGCCAGGCGATCAGCCTGCGCCCGGGTGATACCGCCTGGCGCGTCGACGCTCGCTGTACCTGTCCGGTCGGCCGCAATTGCAAGCACGCGGCTGCCGCCCTCATCGAACTCGAACGGCTGCAGCGCAGCGAGGCCGAACTGCCGGCCACGCCGGTGGCCAATCCGGAGTTACCGCAACCGGTACTGGCCCTCGGCAGCCATACCCAGATCGATTACGACCGCCATATCGGCAAGATGCGGCCCACGGTGCGCCATCGCGCCGCCCTGGCGTTCGCCTATGGCCCGCGGCGGCTGTTCGGCCCCCTGCCCCGCACCCCTGATTCCAGCTACCCCGCGCGCCAGCTGCAGGCGGAACAACGCTGGCGGCAGACGCTGCTCGATCATGGCCTGCGCCTGGCGACCCGGCGCAGCGCCGCGCTGCCCGACGACAGCGGCGAGATGTTCGAACTCCCCGACGACCCCGCCTGGCTCAGATTCGTGCAGCAGATCATCCCCCGCCTGCGCGAGGCCGGCTGGCAGATCGAGGCTCACCCGGAATTCACCTTCGACCTGACGCCGGTAGAAGGCTGGTATGGCCATCTCCAAGAGGTGGAAGATCAGACCACCACCAGCGGTCTGTTTGACGTCGAACTGGGCATCCGCCTGGGCCAGCGCCGCGTCAGCCTGATTCCGTTGCTAATCGACGCCATTCGCCGCGAACCCTCCCAGTACGAGCCGGCGATGCTGGCCAAACGCGCCGACGACGAACCCGTCCTGCTGCGTATCGATCCACCACGCCTGGCGGGCCAGCAGGGCCGGGTACAGCGGGTCGCCGTGCCCCTGGGTCGGCTCAAGCCAATCCTGCAGATCCTTGGCGAGCTCTATGCCACGGATCGCCTCACCAGCGAGCGAGCCCTGCGCCTGCCGCGCCTCGACGCCGCCCGCCTGGCGGAGCTGGATGAGCGCCTGCCGCTGGAATGGGAAGGCGGCGAACGCCTTAGAAGCTTTGCCGAGCGCCTGCGCAGCTATGCAGCCGAGCCAGTGGTTCTGCCCGATACCCTGCACGCCGAATTACGCCCCTATCAGCGCGAGGGCGTGGCCTGGCTGCAGGCTCTGCGGGAACTGGAAGTCGGCGGCATCCTGGCCGACGACATGGGCCTGGGCAAGACGTTGCAAACCCTGGCGCACATTCTCGTCGAACAGGCGGCAGGACGGCTGACCGCGCCAGCGCTGATCGTCATGCCCACCAGCCTGATTCCCAACTGGCAGGACGAGATCGCCCGCTTCGCGCCTGGTCTGCGCGTACTGACCCTGCAAGGCAGCGCCCGCAGCAGTCGCTTCGACCGCATACCCGAACATGACGTGGTGCTTACCACCTACGCCCTGCTCCCCCGTGATGCCGAGCGCCTAGCCGACTATGACTTTCACCTGCAGGTACTGGACGAAGCCCAGTCGATCAAGAATGCCGCCACCAAGGCCGCTCAGGCGGCGCGACACCTGCGGGCCCGGCATCGCCTCTGCCTGACCGGTACGCCGCTGGAAAACCACCTGGGCGAGCTCTGGTCGCAATTCCACTTCCTGATGCCCGGCTGGCTGGGGGACGAGAAAGGCTTCAAGCAGGCCTATCGCATCCCGGTGGAGCGCGAAGGTGATGTGCAGCGCCTGGCAGCGCTCAAGGCCCGGGTGCGGCCCTTCATGTTGCGCCGCACCAAGCAGCGGGTCGCCAGCGAATTGCCGCCCAAGACCGAGATCGTTCAGCTGGTCGAACTGAGCACGGCGCAACGCGAGCGCTACGAAGACCTGCGGCTGCTGCTGGACGAACGCGTCCGCGCCGAGATCGCCCGTCAGGGGATCGGCCGCAGCCAGCTGCTGATCCTCGATGCCCTGCTGCGCCTGCGCCAGGTCTGCTGCGATCTGCGGCTAGTGCCCAACGAAGACGACAGCGTGGCCAAGCCCTCGGCGAAGCTGGCAGCCCTGAACGAAAGGCTCGACGCCCTGCTTCCGGGGGGCAGCCGCGTGCTGGTGTTCTCCCAGTTCACCAGCATGCTCGACCTCATCGCTGCCGATCTCGACCAGCGCGGCATCGAGTACGTCACCCTGACCGGCGAGACCCGCGATCGGCGCACCCCGGTGCAGCGTTTCCAGAATGGCGAGGTACCGGTGTTCCTGCTCAGTCTCAAGGCGGGTGGCAGCGGTCTCAACCTGACCGCTGCCGACACGGTGATCCACTTCGATCCCTGGTGGAATCCGGCGGCCGAGCAGCAGGCCAGCGACCGTGCCTATCGGATCGGTCAGGATCGCCCGGTGTTCGTCTACAAGTTGATCGCCCGTGGCACCCTGGAAGAACGCATCCAGCAGCTACAGCAGGAAAAGGCGCGTCTCAGCGCCGGCATCCTCAGCGAGAACAGCGGCGACTGGCGCCTGACCGAAAGCGATCTGGCCCAGCTGCTGGCGCCGCTGGACCGCTAGGCTTCAGCCGGTTGGTCGTTCTGACGGCGCGGCACCTGGCTTGGCCAGCCGCGCCGCCAGTGGCGAAGCGGATAGGTGCTGCGCACGCTACTTGTCGCCCTCGCCCACCACATCGCCCGTCGCATCGAGCGCCTTGCTGGAAGGAAACTTGTTCGAAGCGACCCTGACCGCCAGCACCGAAAGCGACAGCAGAAAGATCCCGCCGCAGAGATAAAGCAGGCCGATATCAGGCGGCCGATGGTGCGACACATCGCCGATCAGATAGCGCGTCAGGGCGGTGATGGCGATGTAGAGCAGAAACCGGATGGGCAGGTGATTGGTCTTGAAGTAGATGCCCACCATGGCACCCAGCTCCAGATAGATGAAGAGCAGGAGAATGTCATCGATACTGGCCTGCCCCTTGTCGACCATACCCATGAAGGCCATCACCGAGGCCCAGGCCGTGGCTGCCCCGATGGCGAACAGACCAAAGTAGTGGAAACCTTCCACCATCAGGTTGCCGAGCGAATTCGCCCCGTCATGCATGCGTTTGCGGCTGCTATCGGCCCATTTCATATACGGTTACTCCATTCAGGCACTGGGACTACCAGGCCTGCTAGCCAGCAGATCGCGGAAAGGTGTGAACTGGCAACGTCAGGTCGCTCTTGAAGAGAATGCCGACCCGGACGACCCGGCGATGACACTTCCAATGGCTTAGCCATTCGCTCAGGGATTCGCCCATGCTGGAATTCCCGTTCTCAAGGCTGCTCTGGCACCAGCTCGCTCTTATAGCGAGAAGCCGGACGGTCGACCAGTGCGCGACTGTCGCAGACTGGACGGCCAGGCGCCGGCAGGCTAAAACCTGAGAGAAAGCCCAAAGGGCCTGGAGTCTATCTTGGAACCGCGTCTTTCTTGCCTCGCCTGCCTGGACCGGCCCGACCCTCGACTGCTGGAAGCCGCGCTCTGGATCGCGGCTGAGCACCATCAGGAGGTCGACCCTCACGCCCTGCTGCATTCACTGGACGATCTGGCCCTGCATCTGCTCGCCACCCTGGATGGCGATGCCAGTCACTCCGAGCGTGCCCAAGAATTGTTACGACAGTTGTGCGACGCCGGCTTTCGCGCGGCCGATTGGCCATTGAATCCGACCGCCGCCCTGCTCGACGAAGTCCTGACGCGCCGCCGCGGGCAACCCCTATCGATCGCCCTGGTGGCACTGGAGCTGGCCCGGCGCCTGGAAATCAATCTGCAGGGCATCGGCTTTCCCGGCCATTTCCTGCTGCGCGTCCCGGGTGCGGATCACCTGCTTGAACCCTTCGGTGGGCGGCGCCTGTACATGAACGACTGCCGGCAGCTGCTGGTGGAGCAATTCGGCCCCGCCGCGCAACTGCAGGCGAGCTACCTGGCGCCACTGGGTCCGCGGCAGATGATGCAGCGGCTTTCGCGCAATCTGCGCGAATTGCATCGCCAGGGCGAGCAACCGCTGGCAGCGCTCAAGGATGCCCAGCGGGTCATCGAACTGGGGGCGGTAGGTGTCATCGATCACCTGGCGCGCGCCGATCTGTATCGGCAACTCGAATGTCCCCAGGCCGAGCGCTACGATCTGCAGCACGCCCTGCTGATCAGCGAAGACGAAACCGAAAGGGAGCAGGTGCGGCGGCGCCTGGAACAGCTCGGCGCGCCTTCCGCCACGCTGCACTAGGTTCCGCACGAAACGTCATCGAGTGCAGGCCCCTCATCCGACCTAACCGTGCAGCAACCAGAGCACCAGCTGGGCCCCAAGCAGATTACTCAGACCCGCCAGCACCATGACCAGCCCGGCCACAGTGCCCTCTTCCAGACCAACCTCGTAGGCCTTACTGGTGCCCACGCCATGGGCGCCCATGCCGAACAGGGCGCCGCGGGCCAGCGCCGACTTGAGTGGCAACAGCTTGATCAGCAGGCTACCGAGGATGGCGCCACCCAGCCCGGTGATCATCACGAAGGCCGCGGTCAATTCGGGGACGCCGCCCAAAGTGGCGGACATCGGCATGGCGAAGGGGGTGCTGATGGAGCGCGGCAGCATGGACAGCAGCACCCGGTCGTCCAGCAGCAGCAGCCGGGCCAGCAACCAGGAGCTGCCGATGGCCACGCCACTACCCACGCAGAGTCCGGCCAGCAGCGCCTGCCAGTAACGCGCCAGGAGCCGGCGCTGTTGCCAGATCGGCACGGCGAAGGCCACCGTCGCCGGTCCCAGCAGGGTGATCAGCCAACGGCTGTAGTGGGCATACTGGGCATAGCTCACCTGCTGCCAGAGCGTGGCGGCATAGAGCAGCACCGTGACGAAGATGATCGGACTGACCACATACCAGCGCAGACGCGCATAGAGCAGGCGGCTCACCACGTACCCGGCCACCGTCAGCAACAGCCAGAAGAGCCCGGGCAGATCAAGCATCGCGACGCCCCCGACGGCGGAACATCCAGTCCACGGTATAGGCGGTGGCGACCATGGTCAGTACGGTACTGAGCAGAATCGCCAGCAGAATGCGCACGCCCTCCTGCCGGAGCAAGGGGCCGTAATCGAGCAGACTCAGCAAGGCGGGAATGAAGAACAGCAGCATTTCGCCCAACAGCAGGCGCACCCCATTCTGCAACCACTCGGGCTCGACGATGCGCGCGGCCAACAGCAACAGCAGCATGGCCAGACCTACTACACCGCCCGGTACCGGCAAGGCGAAGGAGGTCGCCAGCCAAGTACCCACGCCCCACAGCGCGCCCAATCCGCATAGCTCCAGAGCCAGGCGCACATATCTATTCACCCAGGGCTCCATCTCAAATCATCATCAGGCGCTCAAGGATACCGAGGCTGAGGTGACGAGGACAGCCGACCGGGCCCAGCGGCGGGATCAGCGCGAGTAAAGCAGCTTTGCTCACTGGGCAAGATCAGCCCAGCGCGGCGATGACCTCGGCGATCCAGCCCTCGGCGTCTTCGTCCGGCGTCACCGTCTCGCTGGCATCGATGCGCAGCATGGGCAGCAACTCATGCAGTCCCAGCTCGGCGAACAGCTCCTGCATCAGCTCGCCACCGCCGCAATAGGTGTCGCCATAGCTGGAATCACCCAGCGCCAGCACGGCACCTGGCCGTCCCTGCCAGGGCGGCAGGCGATCGCGCAGCTGGAAGTACAGTGACTCCAGGTTGGCGGGCAGCTCGCCCATGCCCGTGGTGGAAGTGATGGCCAGCAGGGCCTCGGGCGCGAAGGCCTCCAGACTGGCGAGATCGGCATTCGGCTGGTGCCAGACCTCATGGCCCGCCGTGGCCAGACGTGCCTTCACCTGGCGCGCGATATCTTCCGCGGTGCCGTATACCGAGCCATTCAACAATGCGACTTTCATACAAACCTCTTGCGTGGAATCCCGCCCAGTATGCCTGGCGCGACTGTCGTTGGCGCTCCGTCAGCGCCGCTGCTCCGCTGGCAACCACCGCTGCTGCCAAGGGTCTCAAGGCTTGTTATGCTAGCGCCGCCTGCTACCCCAGGCGTTTTCGCCACCTGCCCGCCTACCCGGCGGCGTGACGGCATCCGGCCTATCCGGCCTGATCGCCCGGAGTTAGAGCATGAATCAGCCTGTTACCCTCATGGTCGCGCGGCGCGTGGCGGCCGGCCAATACGACGCCTTTCTGGTCTGGCTGCGCGAAGGCGAAGCCCTGGCCACTGCCTATCCCGGCTATCTCGGTTCGGGTGTCCTGACCCCGCCACCGGGCGATAACCTGGTACAGATCATCTTTCGTTTCGCCTGCCCCCAGACCCTCGACGAGTGGGAACACTCGGACACGCGGCGCCTCTGGCTGGAGCGGGGCCAGGGCCTGTTCGAAGCCCCCCAGGCACGCCGCGCCCAGGGCATGGACGACTGGTTCGGTGCCGGCATCCAGCCGCCGCCGCGCTGGAAGCAGAGCATCGCCGTCTGGCTGGCGTTCTTTCCCATCTCGCTGCTGTTCAATGCCGCCTTCGGCGATCACCTCGCCCATCTGCCATTGCTGCCGCGTATCCTGCTGAGCACCCTGATCCTCACTCCGGTCATGGTCTGCGTCTTCATTCCGCTGATTACCCGGGCGCTCAAGGGCTGGCTGCACAACGCCTCCTCGCGGGCCAACGACTGGCGCAGCAGCGCCCGCTAGATCGCAAGGGATCGGCCTGCATCCTGACGAGTCGAATGCGTACAATGGCGGCCAGCCTTCTGGCCGCTTCGCTCATCAGGATCGGGTACCCTCATGTCCGCAACCCTTCCCCTTCTGATCACCGGTGCCAATCGCCGCGTCGGTCTCGCCTTGACCCGCCGGCTGCTGGCAGAGGGTCAGCCCGTCATCGCGGTCTACCGCGACGATCCGGGACCCCTGCGCGAACTCGAAATCGAAGCCTATCAGGTCGATCTGACGGAAGAGTCGCAGCGCGATCTCCTGCTGCAGCAGTTACATGAACGCCACCGGGCATTGCGCGGCATCGTGCACAACGCCTCGGTCTGGGCCGAAGACGGCCTGGACAATCTGCGCCTGCTCTATCGCCTGCACCTGGAAGCGCCCTACCACCTCAACCTGGGCCTGCAGGAGTTGCTGCTGGCTGCGCCACGCGCCGACATCATCCATATCGGTGACGACAGCGCGACCCGGGGCAGTCGCAATCACATCGGCTACGCCGCCACCAAGGCCGCCCTGCACAACCTGACGCTGTCCTTCGCCGAAGCCCTGGCACCCACCGTTCGGGTCAACACCATCGCCCCGGGCCTGCTGATTTTCAAGGAAGGCGCGGACGAGGCCTATCGCCAGGCGACCCTGCACAAGGCGCTGCTGGATTTCGAACCCGGCGCCGAGCCTATCGTGGATACCGTGCTCTATCTGCTGTCGACCCAGTACGCGACCGGCAGCACCTTTACCGTCAACGGCGGGCGCCACCTGCGCCACGGCCGACGCTAGCAAGAGGAATCAGCCATGACCGAACAAGACCGCCTGGAACTGGAAGCCGCCGCCTTCCGTACCCTGGTCCAGCACCTGCGCAAGCGCACCGATGTCCAGAACATCGACCTGATGAACCTGTCCGGTTTCTGCCGCAACTGCCTGTCCAAGTGGTACAAGGCCGCCGCGGATGACAAGGGCCTGGAGCTGAGTCTCGATGACGCCCGCGAAGCCGTCTATGGCATGCCCTATGCCGACTGGAAAGCCCAGCACCAGACCGAAGCCACGCCAGCTCAGGCAGCCGCCTTCCAGGAGCAGCAGAGCAAATGAGCGACCTGTCCAGCTTTCGCGCCAGCCTGGCCAGTGGCGATCATACCTTCGCCGACACCCTGGCCTTTGTCACCGAGCACTACCACTACCAGCCTACCGCCTTTCGCAACGGTGACGTCGACAATGCCGCCGGCCAGAACGAAGGCTCCTGCAAGACCCTGGGGTTGGCCACACTCGAAGGCCTGAGCGATCAGGAAACCCTGTTGGCCTTTGGCGAACACTATCGCAGTGTGCTGCAGACGCCCGAAGGCAGCGACCACGCCAACATTCGCGCCCTCCTCGCCAACGGCTTGGCCAAGGTGCACTTCCAGGGCGAACCCCTGAGTCGTCGCTAGGGTTTCTGGCGGCCATAAAAAAAGCCCTGCGGATGCAGGGCTTTTTTGTAGAACCGGGCTCAGACGGCAGCCGCGGGTCTCATATAGGAAATGGGTGCCAGACCGGAATCTTCGAAGGTGACCACTTCCCAGGCATCACGATCGGCCAGCAGCGCACGCAGCAGACGATTGTTCATGGCATGGCCGGACTTGTAGCCGCGGAACTCGCCGATGAGGCTCTTGCCAAGCAGATACAGGTCACCGATGGCGTCGAGGATCTTGTGCTTCACGAACTCGTCTTCATAGCGAAGACCGTCTTCGTTCATCACGCCCTTCTCGTCCACCACAATAGCGTTGTCGACGCTACCGCCCAGGGCCAGGTTGTGCGAGCGCAGGAATTCCAGGTCGCGCATGAAGCCAAAGGTACGGGCACGACTGACTTCCTTGAGGAAGGAGGTGCTCGAAAAGTCCACCGAAGCTTTCTGGGTACGGTTGTTGACCACCGGGTGATCGAAATCTATTTCGAAGGTCACCTTGAAGCCATCGAAAGGCACAAAGGTGGCGCGCTTGTCACCGTCGACGACGGTCACTTCCCGCTTGATGCGGATGAACTGCTTGGGCGCTTCCTGTTCCTGCAGACCCGCGGACTGGATCAGGAACACGAAGGGGCCGGCGCTGCCGTCCATGATCGGTACTTCGACCGCGGACAGCTCGACGTAGGCATTGTCGATACCCAGACCGGCCATGGCCGACAGCAGGTGCTCAACGGTACCCACCTTGACGCCACTGTCACTGAACAGGTTGGTCGACATGGTGGTTTCACCCACGTTCTCGGCCCAGGCCGGGATTTCCACGACCGGATCGAGATCGGTGCGACGGAACACGATTCCCGTATCGACCGGAGCCGGCTTCAGGGTCAGGTAAACCTTCTCCCCCGAGTGCAGGCCTACGCCAGTGGCGCGAATGGTGTTCTTGAGGGTGCGTTGTCTAATCATGCCAGGGCCGCTCGGTCGCAGGGTGCGAATGGTGTTCAACGAAGTCGCGATGATAGCAGATGCGAAAATCGATGCCCACTAATCACACCCTGGCTTGTGATATACCCGATCAATCAGCCTGACGACGCAGGAAGGCCGGGATGTCCAGGTAATCCAGGTCGTCGTTGGGATTGACCTTGGTCGCCGCTGCCGAGCCGCCATGATTCTGGCTGCCGCGACCGGAGCGCATCGAGGTCGGGTACTTGAGGTCGTCGTAGTTGACCGGACCCGCTTCCTGACGTGCAGCGGCCAGGGTCTGAGCGGTGTTGTCCACCACCTTGACCGGCTTTTCGATGCGCGCACCCAGACCGGTGGCGACCACGGTGACATGCAGCTCGTCGCGCATTTCCGGATCGATCACCGCGCCGACCTTGACGGTGGCGTGCTCGGACGCGAAGTCCTCGATGATCTCACCCACGGCGGCGTATTCACCCAGGGACAGGTCCAGGCCGGCAGTGATGTTGACCAAGATGCCACGGGCGCCGTGCAGGTTGACGTCTTCCAGCAGCGGGTTGCGAATGGCCGCTTCGGTGGCTTCACGTGCACGGTTCGGACCGCTGGCGTGACCGGTACCCATCATGGCCATGCCCATCTCGCCCATCACGGTCTTGACGTCGGCGAAGTCGACGTTCATCAGGCCGGGACGCTGCATGATGTCGGAGATACCACGGACGGCGCCGGCGAGAACGTCGTCAGCCTTGGCGAAGGCAGCCAGCAGGCTGGCGTCCTTGCCCAGAATGGTCAGCAGCTTCTCGTTGGGGATGGTGATCAGCGAGTCGACGCATTCGGACAGGGAACGGATACCTTCGTCGGCGACCTGCATGCGCTTGCGGCCTTCGAAGGGGAAAGGACGGGTGACCACGGCAACGGTCAGGATACCCATTTCCTTGGCCACCTCGGCAATGATCGGCGCAGCACCGGTACCGGTGCCACCGCCCATGCCGGTGGTGATGAAGACCATGTCGGCGCCTTCGAGGACTTCGGCGATGCGCTCACGGTCTTCCATGGCCGCCTGGCGGCCGATTTCCGGGTTGGTGCCAGCACCAAGACCCTTGGTGACACCCGGGCCGAGTTGCAGCACGGTACGGGATGTGACGTTCTTCAGGGCCTGGGCGTCGGTATTTGCACAGATGAATTCGACGCCTTCAACACCGCTTTTGACCATGTGGTTAACGGCGTTGCCACCGCCACCGCCCACGCCGATGACTTTGATCACGGCGCTTTGTGGAATGTTGTCTACGAGTTCGAACATGGTCCCCTCTCTTTCCTTTCGGATCTTCGCCTACTGCCGCGGTTTAATTGTGAATTACAAGTTGCCCTGGACCCAACGCTTCATGCGTTCCAGGACTGTGGATTTGGTTTCGCTGCTATATCCGCCAGAAACAACCGGCAGGGGATCGGTCTGCTTTTGCAGACCATAGAGCAACAGGCCGACGCCTGTGGAATAGATCGGGTTGCTGATTACATCAGTCAGACCCTTGACCGTCTGGGGCACCCCCAGGCGTACCGGCATATGGAAAATCTCTTCCGCCAGTTCGACCGCGCCTTCCATCTTCGCGGTACCACCGGTGAGTACGATCCCTGCGGGGATCAGATCCTCGTAACCACTGCGGCGCAGTTCCGCTTGCACCAGTGTGAATAGCTCATCGTATCGGGGCTCGACCACTTCCGCGAGGGCCTGACGCGACAATTCTCGCGGCGGACGATCACCCACGCTGGGGACCTTGATGGTTTCACCCGGGCCAGCCAGCTTTGCCAGGGCACAAGCATACCGAATCTTGATTTCTTCGGCATATTGCGTCGGGGTTCTCAAGGCCATGGCGATGTCATTTGTGACTTGGTCGCCAGCAATAGGTATCACCGCCGTATGGCGGATGGCGCCTTCGGTAAAGATGGCAATATCGGTAGTGCCGCCACCGATGTCCACCAGGCAAACGCCCAATTCCTTTTCATCATCTGTCAGCACCGAATAAGCCGAAGCCAACTGCTCCAGAATGATGTCGTCAACTTCCAGTCCGCAGCGCCGGACGCACTTCTCGATGTTCTGCGCGGCATTGACGGCGCAGGTCACCACATGGACCTTGGCTTCCAGTCGGACGCCAGACATGCCCAGGGGCTCACGCACGCCTTCCTGGTTGTCGATCACATAGTCCTGGGCCAGGGTGTGCAGCACGCGCTGATCGGCAGGAATGGCCACCGCCTGGGCGGCATCGAGTACCCGCTCGATGTCGGCGGGGCTCACTTCACGGTCACGGATCGCCACGATGCCGTGGGAATTCAGACTGCGGATGTGATTGCCGGCAATGCCGACGAAAGCCGAATGGATTCGGCAACCGGCCATCAGCTGGGCTTCTTCGATGGCCCGCTGGATGGAGGCGACGGTGGATTCGATGTTGACCACCACGCCCTTCTTGAGCCCGCGCGACGGATGGGTGCCGATTCCGACGATCTCGATCTGACCATCGGAAGACACCTCGCCGACCAGAGCCACGACCTTGGAAGTGCCGATGTCGAGGCCGACGATCATCTTGCCGCTTTGCACGCTTGCCATAGTAAAAAACTTCTCCTCAATGCTTGGCCGGTTCGGTCACGGGGGTGGCAGCGATAGCGGGATCACGCCAGGCCACGGCCAGACCGTTCGGATAACGCAGATCGATCCGCGCGATATTGTCCATCTGTGCCTTGAGCACCTGATCGTACAGGCGCATGAAGCGCCGCATCTTTTCCACCAGCTGGTCGCGGCCGAACACCAGTTCCAGGCCCTGACCGGTGGTGAGGTACCAGCTGCCGCGCTCCTGCATTTCCAGGCGTGCCACGGTGTAACCGAGCGGCCGGAGCATCTGGCTGAACATCTGGTACTGCTGCATCACTTGCTGCTGGGCCCGTTTGGGGCCGTACAGTCGCGGTAGATTGTCATAGTTGGCCAGATCCTGTGGGGCAAAAGCCTCACCCTGGTTATTCAGCAGCGCCTCGTCACCCCAACGGGCGATGGGCATCTGCTCTTCCAGGCGGATGCTGATCTCGTCAGGCCAGACCCGACGCACCTCGGCATGGGCGATCCAGGGCATGGTTTCCAGTTCGTGGCGCATGTCGGCCAGGTCGACCTGGAAGAAGGTGGTACCCACGAAGGGAGCGATGCGCTGCTGCACCGCCCCCTGACTGATATAGGACAGATCACCCTTGACGCTGACCTTGGCGATTGGCCGGTCGGCATAGGGCAGCAGCTTCTGGGCCCCTTCGTAGGTGCCAAAGCCCAATCCCAGCAGCAGGAACGGCCAGAGGATGCGCTTGAGCAGGCCCAGGCTTGGGCGCGGCAGGCGCGTCGACAGCGGCTCTTCGGCGACCAGGCGACTGGCGCCCCGCTGCTCGACATTGCGCGAACGGCCGAAGCCGGGCTGGTTGTGACGTAGGGTGGCGACCAAGGTTCAGCCCTCCACGTGCGCGCCGGCAGCAGGAACTGCCAGCAATAGGTTGGATGGATGACGGCTCATGCCGAGCTCCCAGCGGTCGCGGCGGTGGCGAACAGCGGGTGGTTGAGCAGTTGCGGCGCCAGCGCACCGATGTCGCCCGCGCCCTGGCACAGCAGGATGTCGCCTGGGCGCAGCAGCGGCTTGACCAGCGGGGCGATGTTGCTGCCACGCTCCACATAGATCGGATCGAGCTGGCCGCGCTGGCGAATGCTGTGGCAGAGCTGACGGCTGTCTGCCCCGGGGATCGGCTCTTCGCCGGCCGGATAGACTTCCATCAGCAGCAGGACGTTGGCATCCGCCAGGACCTGGACGAAGTCCTCGTAGAGATCGCGGGTGCGGCTGAAACGGTGCGGCTGATAGACCATCACCAGCCGGCGCTCGGGCCAGCCACCGCGTACGGCCTTGATCACCGCGGCGACTTCGCGCGGGTGGTGACCGTAGTCGTCGACCAGCATGACGCTGCCGCCAGTGACCGGCAGTTCGCCGTAGACCTGGAAGCGCCGCCCGACCCCTTGGAAGCCGGACAGACCATTGAGGATGGCCTCGTCGCTGACGCCTTCGTCGGTGGCGATGGCGATGGTGGCCAGGGCGTTGAGCACATTGTGCACGCCCGGCATGTTGACCGAGACCGCCAGCGGCGCACGCCCCTCACGCAGGACGGTGAAATAGGTGCGCATGCCTTCCTGGCGGATATCCACGGCGCGTACGTCGGCGTCTTCGGCGGTGCCGTAGGTGACGGTGGGACGAGCGACCTGGGGAATGATCTCGCGCACCACCGGGTCGTCGACGCAGAGCACGGCCAGGCCATAGAACGGCAGGTTGTGCAGGAAATCGACGAAGGTGCGCTTGAGCCGATTGAAGTCACCTTCGTAGGTGCTCATGTGGTCGGCGTCGATGTTGGTGACCACGGCGACCATGGGCTGCAGGTGCAGGAAGCTGGCGTCGCTCTCATCGGCCTCGGCGACCAGATAACGGCTGGTGCCGAGCTGGGCGTTGGTGCCGGCGGCGTTCAGACGTCCCCCGATGACGAAGGTGGGATCCAGACCCTCAGCGGCGAACACCGAGGCGATCAGGCTGGTGGTGGTGGTCTTGCCATGGGTGCCGGCGACGGCGATGCCATGGCGATAGCGCATCAGCTCGGCGAGCATCTCGGCGCGAGGCACCACGGGAATGCGCTGTTCGAGGGCAGCGGACACCTCGGGATTGGATCTATTGATGGCGCTGGACACCACCAGCACATCGACCTGATCCAGGTTTTCCGCGCGATGGCCGATATAGATGCGCGCACCGAACTGCTGCAGACGTGCGGTGACCGCGGACTCCTTGAGGTCAGAGCCCGAGACTTCGTAACCCAGATTCAGCAGCACCTCGGCGATACCGCACATGCCGACGCCACCGATACCGACGAAATGGATGCGCCGAATGCTGCGCATGCGCCGAACCTCGGCCTGAATGGCACTTTGCGACTTAACCACGGGCAACCTCCAGACAGGCGTCGACGACGGCACGGGTCGCATCGGGTTTGGCCAGGGCACGGCTGCTAGCGGCCATGTCGGCAAGACGTTCGGGATGCATCAGGACCTCGGTAAGCTGCGCGGCGAGATCCGCCGGGCGGGTGGAATGTTGGGGCAGCACCACACCGGCACCGGCACGCTCCAGGAAGCGGGCGTTGCTGCTCTGGTGGTCGTCGATGGCGTGAGGCAGCGGAATCAGCAGCGCCGGCAGGCCGGTGGCCGTCAGCTCGGCGACGGTCAGGGCACCGGCCCGACAGATCACCAGATCGGCCCAGGCATAGGCAGCGGCCATGTCGGCGATGAAGGGCTGGACATCGGCCTCCACCGCGGCATTGGCATAACGCTCGGCGGTCACCTCGGCATGCTGGCGGCCGGCCTGGTGGCGCACATTGGGCCGCAGACCAGCGGGCAACTGGGCCAGCGCCTCGGGCAACAGCTTGTTGAGCGGCTCGGCGCCCAGGCTGCCACCTAGCACCAGCAGGTTGGCGGCGCGCTCGTCCAGCGGTGCGCGGGTCACCGGGGCGAAGAGTTCGGCGCGCACCGGATTGCCGGTGGACAGGCGTTTGGCGGAGGCCGGGAAGGTATCGGCGAAGCCTTCGCACACGCGCGCGGCCAAGGGCACCAGCAGGCGATTGGCGGTGCCGGCATGGGCGTTCTGCTCGTGGATCACCAGCGGAATATTGCACAGCTTGGCCGCCAGGCCACCGGGACCGGTGACGAAGCCGCCCAGGCCCAGTACGCAGATCGGCTTGAGCCGGCGCATGAGACCTATGGCCTGCATCAGGGCGCCGCTGAGTTGCAGAGGCGCCTTCACCAGGGAGCGCATGCCCTTGCCGCGCAGACCGGTGACTGGAATGTGGTGCAGGGTAATGCCGGCCTTGGGCACCACATCGTTTTCGATACCGCGCGGGGTGCCCAGCCAGTGGACGGTATAGCCGCGGGCTTCGAACTCGCGGGCGCAGGCCAGCGCCGGAAAGACGTGCCCGCCGGTGCCACCCGCCATGATGAGGACATTAGCGGACATCAGCGAAATCCTCCTCGGTGAACTCCACATCCTCGGTATCCGCGAGCGTTCGCCGTTCCCACTCGATGCGCAGCAACAGCCCCATGCTCACGCAGCAGATCACCAGGGAACTGCCGCCATAGCTGAGGAAAGGCAATGTCAGGCCCTTGGTCGGCAGCAGGCCGACGTTCACCCCGATGTTGATCAGAAACTGACCGATCCAGAGCATCGACAGACCATAGGCCACATAGGCCGAGAAGAACTGCTTGGACTGCTCGGCCCAGTGGCCGATGAACAGGCCACGGACGCAGACGAAGAGGAACAGGCCGACGGTGGCCATGGCGCCGATCAGCCCCAGCTCTTCGGCCAGCACGGCGAAGAGGAAGTCGGTGTGGGCTTCGGGCAGATAGAACTGCTTCTGGATGCTGTTGCCCAGGCCCAGACCGGTCCAGCCGCCGCGACCGAAGGCGATCAGCGCCTGGGTCAGCTGGTAGCCGGAACCGAACTGGTCGGCCCAGGGATCGGTAAAGGTGATCAGGCGCTGCATCCGGTAGGACTGGGTCTGCACCAGGACGAACACCGCCAGTACCGCCAGGGCGACCATCAGCATGAAGCGGAACAGGCCGACACCGCCGAGGAACAGCATGGCGCCGGCGGCACCCATCATCACCACGGTAGCGCCGAAGTCGGGCTCGCGCAGCAGCAGCATGGCCATCGGCAGGAGCACGATGAAGGGCTTGAAGAAGCCGGCCCAGGTATGGCGCACCTCGTGCTGACGGCGCACCAGGTAACCCGATAGATAGAGCACCACGAAGACCTTGGCGATCTCCGAGGGCTGCACGTTGAAGATGCCGAAGCCGATCCAGCGTAGGGAGCCGTTCACCTCGCGGCCGATGCCGGGCACCAGTACCGCCACCAGCAGCAGGAAGGCGATGATCAGCAGCGGAAAGCCGAAGCGCTGCCAGGTGGCCATGGGGATCAGCATCACCACGCCGCAGGCAACGAAGCCAATGGCCAGATAGACCAAGTGGCGATACATGAAATACAGCGGATTGCCGGATTGAGCCGCGGCGACCTCGGACGAAGCCGAGGTCACCATC
This sequence comes from Pseudomonas sp. Marseille-Q7302, assembly GCF_965111925.1. Lineage (NCBI taxonomy): Bacteria > Pseudomonadati > Pseudomonadota > Gammaproteobacteria > Pseudomonadales > Pseudomonadaceae > Pseudomonas > Pseudomonas sp. Marseille-Q7302. Next base: position 3,834,478 of record NZ_CBCOPK010000001.1, read on the forward strand.
ACCAGGCCAAGGCCGAGTAGCAGCAGGCAGCCAGCCAGCAGCGGGAAGTCCAGGTCGATGCCGTGGCGGCTGGCCAGCGGCGAAGGATAGGGACGCAGCAGGCTGAGAATCATGACAAGCCCTCCACGGCCTGGGCGAACAGCCGTCCGCGTTCCTCGAAGTTGCGGAACATGTCGAGACTGGCACAGGCCGGCGACAGCAGCACGGCATCGCCTGGCTGGGCCAGACTGCGGCTTTCGCGCACGGCTTCCTCCAGCGTAGCTACGTGCACCTGCTTGACCGCTGGCGGCAGTATCTCGGCGATCCGCGCGGCATCGCGTCCCAGCAGTACCACGGCGCGGCAATGGCGACCGATGGGTTCGCGCAGGGCGCTGAAGTCGGCGCCCTTGCCATCGCCACCGGCGATCAGCACCAGTTGGCCGACGATGTCGTCGCCCAGGCCTTCGACGGCCGCCAGGGCAGCGCCGACATTGGTCGCCTTGGAATCGTTGTAGTAGCTGACGCCTGCGACCTCACCCACCCACTGGCAGCGGTGCTCCAGACCAGGGAAGGCACGCAGGGCTTCCAGCATGGGCGCCAGCGGCAAGCCGGCGGCCTGACCGAGCGCCAGCGCGGCCAACGCATTGCTGTGATTGTGAGTGCCACGGATCTTGAGCTCCTCGACATCCAGCAGGTTGTCGAAGGCCAGCGCCAGATAGCGGCGCCCCTCCTCCTCGCGAATGCCGAAGGCACGAAAATCCGGACGCCCCAGGCCAAAGGTCAGGCAGGGCACGCCCTCGCCGATCAGTGGCCGCGACAGCGCATCGTCGCGATTGACCACCACTTGGCGGGCGCCCCGGAAGATGCGGTGCTTGGCCTGGTGATAGGCCGGCATGCCGGTGTAGCGATCCATGTGGTCTTCGCTGAGGTTGAGCACCGTGGCCACCTCGGCGTCCAGCCGCTCGCAGGTCTCCAGCTGGAAGCTCGACAGTTCCAGCACATAGAGCTCGACGTCATCGGCCAGCAGATCCAGTGCCGGAGTGCCCAGGTTGCCACCCACGGCGACGCGCTTGCCGGCGCGCCGGGCCATGTCACCGACCAGGGTGGTGACAGTGCTTTTGGCGTTGGAACCGGTGATGGCAACGAGGGGCGCGCGGGCATGGCGCACGAAGAGATCGATGTCGCCGGACAGCCGCACGCCACGGGCAGCGGCCTGTTGCAGGGCAGGCGTTTCCAACGCCAGGCCTGGACTCACATAGAGCTCGGCAGCCCGGGCGAGGAAGTCGACGTCCAGCTCACCGCAGCGCACCTCGATCCCGGGGTACTGGGTTCTCAGGGTCTCCAGTTCCGGCGGCTGTTCCCGCGTGTCGGCCACGGCAAAGGGCACGCCCCGGCGCGCGAGAAAGCGCACCAGCGACATGCCACTCTTGCCGAGGCCGACGACGATACGGAACTGGTCGGAAGCGATGAGCACTGCGGTTACCTCAGTTTCAGGGTGGCGAGACCGAACAGCACCAGGATCACGGTGATGATCCAGAAGCGCACGATGACCCGCGGTTCGGGCCAGCCCTTCAATTCGAAATGGTGGTGGATCGGCGCCATGCGGAAGACGCGCTTGCCGGTCAGCTTGAAGGAGGCGACCTGGATGACCACAGAGAGGGTCTCCATGACGAAGACGCCGCCCATGATGAACAGCACCACTTCCTGACGGACGATCACGGCGATGGTGCCGAGGGCAGCGCCCAGTGCCAGGGCACCGACGTCACCCATGAAGACCATGGCCGGATAGGTGTTGAACCAGAGAAAGCCCAGGCCCGCCCCGATCAGGGCGCCGCAGAAGACGATCAACTCGCCGGAGCCTTCCACATAGGGAATCAGCAGGTAGTCGGCGAATTTCACGTTCCCCGACAGGTAGCAAAAGATACCCAGGGCGCCGCCGACCATCACGGTGGGCATGATCGCCAGGCCATCGAGACCGTCGGTGAGGTTGACCGCGTTGCTGGAGCCGACGATGACGAAGTAGGTCAGCACAACGAAGAAAATCCCCAGCGGGATTTCGATGTTCTTCAGCAGGGGCAGGATCAGCGTGGTTTCGATGGGCGCCTTGGCCGTGACATAGAGGAAGATCGCCGCCCCCAGGCCGAACACCGATTGCCAGAAGTACTTCCAGCGGCTTGGCAGACCCCGGGAGTTCTTTTCGATCACCTTGCGATAGTCATCGACCCAGCCAATGGCGCCGAACAGGAAGGTCACGGCCAGCACGGTCCAGACATAACGATTGTGCAGGTCGGCCCACAGCAGGGTGCTGATGCCGATGGTGGTCAGGATCAGGGCACCGCCCATGGTGGGGGTGCCGGATTTGGACAGGTGCGACTGGGGGCCATCGTTGCGTACGGCCTGGCCGATTTGACGGATCTGCAGGGTGCGGATCATCCAGGGGCCGAGCCACAACGACAGCATCAGGGCGGTCAGGACGCCCAGAATGCCGCGCAGGCTGAGGTATTGGAAGACAGCGAAGCCCTTGTAGAATTGTTGCAGGAACTCCGCCAACAGCAGCAGCATCAGTGTTTCTCCTCGGTGTTGATAGCGCAGAGCGCGGCGACGACCTTGTCCATCGCGGCGCTGCGGGATCCCTTGATCAGCAGGGTGGTTCCGGCCCGGTCCTCGTCCGCCAGGGCCTCGATCAATTGTTCGCGATCGGCGAAATGCCGGGCCTCGACGCCATAGGCGCGGGCCGCATGGGCCATCGAAGGACCGACGCTATAGAAGTCGTCCACCTTGCCGCGGGCATGCTCGCCCACCTCGCGATGGCCCTGTTCGGTCCATTCGCCCAACTCGGCGATATCGCCCAGGACCACCACGCGACGACCCGGCAAGGCCGCCAGCAAGTCGATCCCGGCTTTCACCGAAGCGGGGTTGGCGTTGTAGCTGTCGTCGATGACCTGTGCGCCGCGCTGGCTGGTGCGGGTCAGGGTGCGCCCCTGGACCGGTGCCGCAGCGGCAAGGCCACGGGCAACGATGGTCAGGTCCAGGCCGAGGCTGAGCGCTGCAGCGGCAGCGGCCAGCGCATTGCCGACGTTGTGGGCACCCAGCATCTGCAGGGTGATGCGCGCGTCGTCTTGCGCAGTGTGCAGAATGAAGCTCGGACGACCCTGGCTATCCAGGCTCACCTCGGTGGCGCGGACGTCGGCGCGGGCATCCAGGCCGAAGGAAAGGATCTTGCGACCGGCCGCGCGGCGCTGCCAGGTTTCGAACGCCGCGTCGTCACGGTTGAGCACCACGGTGCCCGCCTCGCCCACGCCTTCGATGATCTCGCCCTTGGCTTCGACGATGCGGTCGACACCGCCGAATTCGCCCACATGGGCCTGGCCGGCGTTGGTAATGATAACGACATCCGGGCGTGTCAGGCTCACGGTATAGGCAATGTCCCCCACATGGGAGGCGCCCAATTCGATGACGCCAAAGGCGTGCTCGGCAGCGAGTTGCAGCAAGGTCAGGGGCGCGCCCAGATCGTTGTTCAGATTGCCCTGGGTAGCCAGGGTGGCACCTTGCTGACGCAGGATGGCGGCGAGCAGTTCCTTGACCGTGGTCTTGCCACTGGAGCCCGTCACGGCGGCAACCTGACCCTGGAACAGGTCGCGATTGAAGGCACCCAGGCGACCCAGCGCCAAGCGGGTATCGGCCACCACCAACTGGGGTAGATGGACCTCGGACACGGCCCGCTCTACCAGGGCTGCCGCAGCGCCCTGGGCGGCCACGTCGGCCAGATAGGCATGACCATCGAAGCGTGGCCCGGCAAGGGCGACGAACAGCTGCCCGGCCACGGCCTTGCGGCTGTCGGTGCCAACGCCGTCGAACAGGGCATCGGCGCCCAGCAGATTGCCGGTCAGGGCCTCGGCCACTTCGGTAAGGGTGAAGGATCTAAGCATGCTGTCGCTCCCAGGCGGTCAGGGCCCGCTCGGCCTGGTCGAGATCGGAAAAGGGATGCCGGACCCCAGCGATTTCCTGGTAGAGCTCATGGCCCTTGCCGGCCAGCAGGACGATGTCGTGCGGATTCGCCTCGGCGATCGCCTGGGCGATGGCCGCCTCGCGACGCCCGGCGAAGCGCACCTGATGGGGCTGCTGGAAGCCCGCACGGATGTCGGCGACGATGGCGGTGGGATCTTCAGTACGCGGATTGTCGTCGGTCACTACCACCCGATCGGCCAGCCGCTCAGCCAGCGCGGCCATTTCCGGTCGCTTGCCACGATCGCGGTCGCCGCCGCAGCCGAACACGCAGATCAGTCGGCCCGAGCTACTGACATGGGGCCGCAGCGCGGTGAGCACCTTGTCCAAGGCATCGGGAGTGTGGGCGTAGTCCACCACTACCAACGGCCGCCCGGCGCCACCCAGGCGCTGCATGCGCCCGGCAGGCCCCTGCAGCTGCGGCAGGATAGCGAGGATATCGGCCAGTGGATGACCCAGGCCCAGCAAGCCACCGATGGCGGCCAGCAGGTTGCTCAGGTTGAAGCGCCCGATCAACTGACTGCGCAATTCGCCCGTGCCCTGGGCGGTGACCAGACGTGCCCGTACACCGTGATCGTCGAATCGTGGATCCTGGCAATAGAGGCTGGCAGCCGGATCACTCAGGCTGTAGGTCAGGGTCGTGGCCGAGCTGGCGCGACTCGCCAGCTCGCGCCCGAAGGCGTCGTCCAGATTGAGGACGCGGGTGCCAAGCGCCGGCCAGGCGAACAATTGGGCCTTGGCTTCGCCATAGGCTTCCATGGTGCCGTGGAAATCGAGGTGGTCGCGGGTCAGATTGGTGAAGACCGCGACCTTGAAGGCCAGGGCGGCCACGCGCCCTTGAGCCAGGCCATGGGACGAGACTTCCATGGCTACGGTGGAGGCGCCCCCCTCGGCCAGCTCGGCCAGGGTCGCCTGCAACTTGAGGGCATCCGGGGTGGTGTGGCGGCCTTCAGCGAGAGCGCCATAGAAGCCGTTGCCCAGGGTACCGACGATACCGCAGCGCTGACCGAGCAGGTCACAGGCCTGGGCGATCAGCTGGCTGACGCTGGTCTTGCCATTGGTGCCGGTCACGCCGACCAGGGCTAGGCGCTGACTGGGTTCACCATGGAAGCGCCCGGCGATGGCGGACAGCTGCTCGGCAAGGCCCTCGATGGCTATCATCGGGATATCCAGGGCCGGGAGCGCCGGAGCGTCTTTCGCCTCATAGGCGATGGCGGCAGCCCCCTGCTCGCCGGCGGCCGCGACATGAGCGCGGCCATCGCTATAGGCACCGGGAATGGCCAGGAACAGAACGCCTGGGCGGACTTCACGGCTGTCCAGGGCCAATCCAGCGATCTCGACGGCGGGACAGCTGACGGCCAGCAACTCGGGCAGTAGGCGGCTCATCGGTCACGTTCCCCTACCAGCAGGGGCTTGGCCGCGGCCTGGGCCTGCTGTACCGGCAGCGGCTGGAGGTTGTCCGGCTGGATGTTCATCAGGCGCAGGGCACCGGACATCACGCGACTGAATACCGGAGCCGAGACCACGCCACCGTAGTAGCCACCCTTGCTCGGGCGATCTATCACCACCACTGCTGCCAGGCGCGGATTGCTGGTGGGGCCGAAACCGGCGAACAGCGAGCGATAGGAATTCTCGGCATAGCCGCGGGTACCGGTGCTGGTCTTGCGCGCGGTACCGCTCTTGCCGGCGACGTGATAGCCAGGCACCTGGGCACGGAAGGCCCCACCGGGTGCTTCCACGACCTGTTGCAGCATGCCCTGCAGGGTCTTGGCAACGCGCGCGTCCACTGCCTGATCGCTGTCCGGCGCCTTGTCCAGACGCACCATGGACAGGGGCACCGAGCGACCATCGTTGGCCAGCACCGAATAGGCATGAGCCAGCTGCACAGCGGTCACCGCCAGGCCGTAACCATAGGACAGGGTCGCCGTCTCGGCCGGACGCCAGGTGCGATGGTTGGGCAGGTTGCCGACCCGCTCGCCGGGGAAGCCCAGACCGGTGTCCTGGCCCAGCCCTACGGCGCGCATGGCGTTGTAGATGTTCTCACCGCCGACGTCGAAGGCGATCTTGCTCATGCCGACGTTGCTGGACTTGATGAGGATGCCGGTCAGGTCCAGGGCGCCATCACTGTGGGAGACGTCCTTGATGGTGTAGCGACCGATCTGCAGCGAGCCGGGATAGACATTGACCTTGTCGGTGGGCTTCCAGCGACCGCTGGCCAGCGCCGCGGTCATGGAGATCGGCTTCATCACCGAGCCGGGTTCCATGACGTCGATCATCGCGCGGTTGCGCATGGCAGCCGGTTCGAGCGTGCGTCTGTTGTTGGGGTTGTAGGTGGGCATGTTGACCATGGCCAGGACCTCACCGGTCTTGACGTCGACGATGGTCAGGCTGCCCGCCTCGGCTTCGAACTGGGTCAAGGCATTGCGCAGCTCGCGGGCGGCGAGATACTGCAGGCGCAGGTCGATGGACAACGCCAGGGTGTTGCCCGGCTTCGCGTTCTTGGCCACCTGCACGTCCCGAATCAGGCGACCACGGCGATCCTTGACCACCTGCCGACGGCCCGGCACGCCCGACAGCCATTCGTTGAAGGCCAGCTCGATGCCTTCACGTCCGTGATCGTCTATGTCGGTGAAGCCGACCACGTGGGCTGCCACCTCGCCAGCCGGATAGAAACGGCGAAATTCCTCGATGTCGTAGACCCCAGGAATCTTGTGCGCCTTGACCTGCGTCATCACCGCCTCGCCCTGCTCGGGCGTCAGGCCTCGGGCCAGGTAGAGGAATTCCTTGCTGGCGTTTTGCTCTATGCGCTTGGCCAGATCCGCACGGGGCTGGCCAACGGCGTCGGCCAGGATCGCCCAGCGATCTTCAGCGCCGAGCAACTCCTTGGGATTGATCCACAGGGTGGTGACCGGCGTGCTGACCGCCAGAGGTTCACCATTGCGATCGGTGATCAGGCCGCGATGCGCTGGAATGGGAATGGTGCGGACACTGCGTGCGTCGCCCTGGCCCTTGAGGAAGGCCCGGTCGATCACGTGCAGATCGACGATGCGCCAGATGATGGTGCCGACCATGACCAGCAACAGCCCGATAATGAGGCTGAAGCGCCAGGGCAGGCGCGCGACCAGGCCTTTCACGGATTGACCATCCGGATTTCGGTCGGGTCGGGGATACGCATTTGCAGTTGGCCGCTGGCCAGGGCCTCGACCCGGCTGTGGGCGGTCCAGGTGCTCTGCTCCAGCAGCAGCCGACCGTACTCGGCCTGGGCCTTGTCGCGGATGGCCATCTCGCCATAGAGGGTGTTGAGCAGCTGGCGATTCCAGTGGGCACTGTAGGCCACGGCCACCGCCGAGAGCAGCACGCCCGCGAAAAGCACCAGCATGACGCTGCTGCCCAGGGGCAGCTTCTTCACGAAGAGGCGGCTCATTTCAGTTTCTCGGCGACGCGCATTACGGCGCTGCGGGCCCGGGGGTTCGCCGCCAGCTCGCCTTCGCCGGCATAGACCGGCTTGCCGAGCAGGCGCAGCGAGGGCTCGAACACGGTTGCCCGGATGGGCAGGTCGCGCGGCAACTGGTCGGCCTCGCCCTTGGCCAGCCGGCGCATGAACTGTTTGACGATACGGTCTTCGAGGGAGTGGAAGCTGATCACCACCAGCCGACCACCTACGGCCAGTTGCTCGTAGGCCGCCTGCAGCCCCTGCTCCAGGTCGCTCAGTTCGCGATTGATGTAGATGCGCAGGCCCTGGAAGGCACGGGTGGCGGGATGTTTGCCCTTTTCCCAGGCCGGATTGGCCTCGGTGAGCACCTTGGCCAGATCGCCGGTGCGCTCGAAGGGCTGGACTTCGCGACGCTGCACCACGGCGCGCGCCATGCGCTTGGCGAAGCGCTCTTCGCCGAATTCCTTGAACACCTGGGCGATGTCGGCCTCGGAGGCGCTGGCGATCCAGGCTGCGGCGCTCTGGCCCCGACTCGGGTCCATGCGCATGTCCAGCGGACCGTCCTGCATGAAGCTGAAGCCGCGCTCGGGATCGTCGAGCTGTGGCGAGGACACGCCCAGATCCAGCAGCACACCATCGACCTGGCCGGACCAGCCACGACTGACAAGTTCATCGCCCAGTTCGGCGAAGCTGCGCTGGACGATCTCGAAGCGCGAATCCTCGACAGCCAGGGCCTGGCCGGCAGCGATCGCCTGCGGGTCCTTGTCGAACCCCAGCAACCGCCCTTCCTCACCCAGCAGGCGCAGCACGGCCCGGCTGTGTCCGCCGCGGCCAAAGGTGCCGTCCAGATAACGACCGGCAGGCTGGATCGCCAATGCCTGTACGGCCTCGTCCAGGAGAACGGAGACGTGGTGGAAGACTGGGTTCATGGTCACAGGATCAAATCGCGCATTTCATCCGGCATACCGCCGGGTTCCTTAATTGCCTGCAGATCCGCGTCGCACACGGCACTCCAGGCATCCTCATCCCATAACTGGAACTTGTTCAGCTGCCCGACCAGCATCACGCGCCGGTCGAGCTTGGCGTATTCACGCAGGCGCGGCGGTACCAGGAAGCGGCCACTGCCGTCGAGTTCCAGATCCACCGCATTGCCGATCAGCAAGCGCTGTAGGCGACGAGTCTCCTCCCGTAGCGAGGGCAACTGCCGCAGCTTGCTTTCGATGATTTCCCATTCAGGTAGCGGATAGACGCAAAGGCAGGGGTCGACAGCATCGATCGTCACGATGAGCTGGCCGGCACAACGCTCCAGCAGCTCGTCACGATACCGACTCGGCATCGCGGCGCGCCCCTTGGCGTCGAGACTGATGGCGTTCGCTCCCCGGAACAATTTCGCGTCCTCTAATAGGCTGTCCTTGCCATTAAATCCCACTTCGCCCCACTTCGTACCACCGGCCGCCACTATATTGAGGAGGGCCGCTTTCAGTCAAGGTAAGCGAGGGGGTTCCCAGGCCGTGTGGGACGCGGATTTCAAGCAAATTGCACCTGGTCACGACCAGGACGGACGACATTGATTTCCGACAAACGGAAATGAAGTCAATTGATTGGCTCAATTGATTAAAGTGATTTGTGAAGAAGGAGTCACAGACCCGGGCGCAGCGGCCCGAGAGGGAGGGGGTGCGAGAGCCGACCTGTAAGCCGGGTTCTGTCGAGGACAGTCATTCCTCTGGGACAACCATCGCTGATTGCCTCTAGCGACCTACCCGAATCCAGCGCGGGCCACGCCTATGGATTCCTATTTGGTCTTGCTCCAGGTGGGGTTTACCTAGCCACGGACTGTTGCCAGCCGTGCGGTGCGCTCTTACCGCACCTTTTCACCCTTACCGGCGCTTGCGCGCTTAGGCGGTTATTTTCTGTGGCACTTTCCGTAGGCTCACGCCTCCCAGGCGTTACCTGGCACCTCGCCCTATGGAGCCCGGACTTTCCTCCCTCGCGACCCTTGCGGGTCACGACAGCGACTGCCCGGTCGGCTCTCGCGGCGCAAGGGTATAGAGACTGGTGCCGGATAACAAGGAAAGATGCCCACAAAATCCCGCTTACTCGGCCTTGCGTTCCAGCGCCAGCTGATAGAGCAGGTTCTTGCGCGCACCGGTGATTTGCGCTGCCAGGGCGGCAGCGCGCTTGACCGGTAGCTCGGCCAACAACAGATCCAGGATGCGCAGGGTCTCGGCATCGACTTCGGCGTCTTCCGGCGCCGTCCAGCCAGCCACCAGCAGCACGCACTCGCCACGCTGTTGATCCAGATCCGCGCGGATCCAGGCCTGCAGCTCCCCGGCGGGCAGGCCGCGCAAGGTCTCGAACGTCTTGGTCAGTTCGCGTCCGAGCACGACGTGGCGATCAGGTCCGAAGATGGTCACCAGGTCGGCCACGCAATCGTCGAGGCGATGGGGCGCCTCGTAGAAGATGAGCGTTCGCGGGTCCTCGCGCAACGCCGCCAGCCGCCCCTGACGACCCACCGCCTTGGCTGGCAGGAAGCCTTCGAAGCTGAAGCGATCCGAGGGCAGACCGGCCGCCGAGAGCGCGGCGATCAGGGCGCAGGCCCCGGGAATCGGCGAGACCCTGATCCCCTGGGCGCGCGCCGCCCGCACCAGGTGAAAGCCCGGGTCGGAGATCAGCGGCGTGCCCGCATCGGAAATCAGGGCGACGTCCTCCCCCGCCAGCAGCCGGGTGATGAAGCGCCCCCCCGCATCCCTTTCATTGTGATCGTGGCAGGCCGCAAGAGGCGTCTCGATGCCGAAATGGCGCAGCAGGCGCGCCGAATGACGGGTGTCTTCGGCGGCGATCAGGGCCACATCGCGCAGGACCTTGAGGGCGCGGGCGGTGATGTCGTCCAGGTTGCCGATGGGCGTGGCAACCACATAAAGAGTACCCGGCGAAATCATGATGAAACCTGACAGACTGGAAATAGCCCAACAGTGTACGCCGCTCTCGCCCTCGGCGTTCGCAGCGCCTGGGTGCTGTGAGACAATCGCCCCCTTTCCAGACAATTGCTCAGGAACCACCGCATGAAGTTCCGCCTGCGTCCGCTGCTCTGCGCCACCGCCTTCGCCCTGCTCGCCGCCTGTAGCAGCACGCCCACCACGAGCAGTCTCGGGGCGCTGCCTGAGCCCAGCCAGGCCAGCATCGAGCAACTGCTGAACCAGGCTGGCGCCAGCCAGTCCGAGCAGGCGAACCTGCTGCGCCTGACCGCGGCCGACAAAGCCTATGCCCAGCAGAACACCCGCGAAGCGCGCCAGATTCTGGGCTCCATCAATCTGGAAGGGCTCAAGCCGGCGCAGCAGATGTTCGCCCAGACCCTGCTGGCCCAACTCGACCTGCTCGACAAGCAGCCGGCCCAGGCTCTCAAGCGCTTCGACCACCCGAGCTTCGCGCAACTGGGCGAGCTGCCGGCGCAGCAGCAGATCCGCAGCGGCCTCACCAAGGCCGATGCCCAGGCCGCCAATGGCCAGCCGCTCGCCGCCGCCCAGGAACGCATTTTCATTGGCCCGCTGCTCGAAGGCGACGCGGCCCATGACAACCGCGAGCAGATCTGGCAGCTGGTGACCAGCCTGCCGGATGCGCAACTGCGCCAGAGTGTGAAGGATGCCGACCTCAATGGCTGGTTGGCCCTGGCTGCCATTACCCGTGGCAACCTGGCGCTGGATCAGCAGCTCGCCGCCATCGAGGAATGGCAGAAACAGCATCCGAGCCATCCCGCCGCGCGACAGCTGCCTGACGACCTGGAGCGCCTGAAAACCCTGGCGCGCGAGCCGCTCAATCGTGTCGCCCTGCTGCTGCCCCTGCAGGGCCAACTCGCAGGTGTCTCTCGTGCGCTGCAGGACGGCTTCATGGCCGCCCGCTACGAAGCCTTGGCCGCCGGCCAGGCCGCGCCGACCGTGACCGTCTATGACAGCACCCAGATGGGCTCGCTGGATGCCTTCTACCGCCAGGCCCAGGCTGCCGGTATCCAGCTGGTGGTCGGCCCGCTGGAAAAGAACCTGGTCAAGCAGCTGAGCGACCGGCCGCAATTGCCGCTCAACACCTTGGCGCTGAATTATGGCGACAGCCAGGGCGCCCAGCCGCCGCAACTCTTCCAATTCGGCCTGGCAGCCGAGGACGAGGCCCGTGAAGCCGCGCGCCGTGCCTGGGCCGATGGCAAGCGCAGTGCCGGCGCCATGGTGCCCCAGGGGGAATGGGGTGCCCGCGTGCTGGCCGCCTTCCAGAACGAGTGGCAGCAACTCGGGGGTCGCCTGGTCGCCGCCGAACGTATCGGCCAGCCCGTGGAAATCGCCAATCGCATCACCAGCCTCCTGCAGATGCGCCAGGGCATGGATTTCATCTTCCTCGCCTCGACGCCGGCCCAGGCTCGCCAGATCAAGCCGATCCTGGTCTATCAGAACGCCCGCGATCTGCCGGTGTATGCCACCTCCAATCTCAACAGCGGGGTCAACGAGCCAGGCGCCAACCAGGACCTGAACGGCATCCTGTTCTGCGAAACGCCCTGGCTGCTCGATCCGAGCAATCCGCTACGCGCCAAGATTACTGCCCAGTGGCCCCAGGCCGGCAGCAGCATTGGTCGGCTCTATGCCATGGGCGCCGACGCCTACCTGCTGGCCCTGCATCTGCAGCAGCTCAAGGCGCTGCCCAACTCCGAATTGCCCGGCCTGTCCGGCAGCCTGAGCGTGGCGGCTGATCAGCGCGTGGTGCGCCACCTGCCCTGGGCGGAATTCCGCAACGGCGTGGCCCAGCCGCTGCCGGCCAACAATGCGCCGCTGCCGGCCACCAGCGTGCCGCCGTCGCTCAGCACGCCGTGAAGCAGGCCCCGCACCTCCAGCGCGGTCAACAAGGCGAAGACCGCGCCCTGCAGTTCCTGCAGACGCGCGGATTGCGCCTGATCGCCCGCAACTGGCGCTGGCGCGGTGGTGAGCTCGATCTGGTCATGCTTGACGGCGATACAGTAGTATTCGTCGAGGTACGCGCCCGTCGGCACACCGCCTGGGGCGGCGCCGCGGAAAGCATAGATGCCCGCAAGCGGCAGCGACTGGTCAACAGCGCTGCCCTCTTTCTGCAATCCGAAGCGCGCTGGGCCAAGCGGCCCTGCCGTTTCGACGTGATCGCGATCGGCCCCGGGGCCGACGCATCCCCTCAAGCACTCGAATGGATCACCCAAGCCTTCGAGGCCTGAGGCCCTCCACTGCACAGGTCAAAGATATCGCGATGGACACCCACGCCCGCATCCAGAAACTCTTCCGGGACAGCATCGAAACCAAGCGTCAGGCCATGGAAGTCCTGATTCCTCATATCGATCTGGCCAGCCAAGTCATGGTTGCGGCCCTGCTCAACGAAGGCAAGATCCTCACCTGTGGCAACGGCGGATCCGCCGGCGATGCCCAGCACTTCTCCTCGGAACTGCTGAATCGCTTCGAGCGCGAGCGCCCCAGCCTGCCGGCCCTGGCCCTGACCACCGACAGCTCGACGCTGACGTCCATCGCCAACGACTACAGCTACAACGAGGTGTTCTCCAAGCAGATCCGCGCCCTGGGTCAGCCTGGCGACATCCTCCTGGCCATCTCCACCAGCGGCAACTCGGCCAACGTGATCCAGGCGATCCAGGCCGCCCACGACCGCGAGATGACCGTGGTCGCCCTCACCGGCCGCGACGGCGGTGGCATGGCCTCGCTGCTGCTGCCCGAGGACGTCGAGATCCGCGTGCCCGCCAAGGTCACCGCCCGCATCCAGGAAGTGCACCTGCTGGTGATCCACTGCCTGTGCGACCAGATCGATCAGCAACTGTTTGGAAGCGAAGAATGAAAAAAGCTCCTCTGCTCGCCATCCTGGCGCTGTCCTTTGCAGTGGTCGGCTGCAGCAACGTGGTCACTGCCAGCCGCGACAAGCCCATCGACGACAACCGCGGCACCCGCACCCTGGGCAGCACCGTGGATGACGCTCTGATCGAGACCAAGGCCGCGGTCAACATCTCTAAGGCCAACTCTGATCTGGCCAGTTCGCACATTGTGGTGGTGAGCTACAACGGCGTGGTGCTGATCGCTGGCCAGACGCCGCGGGCCGACCTCAAGGCCCAGGCCGAACAGGCCGTACGCAGCGTGCAGCGGGTCAAGACGGTCCATAACGAGCTTCAGGTGACGGGCAACTCCTCGCTGCTGGCACGCAGCAACGACTCCTGGTTGACCACCCGCATCAAGGCCCAGATGTTCGCCGACGAGGACATCCCAGGCTCGCGCATCAAGGTGGTCACGGAAAACGGCATCGTCTATCTGCTGGGCCTGGTGACCCAGCAGGAAGCCAATCACGCCGTACAGCTGATCCAGAGCGTTTCGGGCGTCCAGCGCATCGTGAAACTGTTCGAGTACATCAACTGATCGTATTCACCACCCAACAAAAAGCCCCGCTAATGCGGGGCTTTTTGTTGGGTGGTGGCTGGCGTCAGGCGGCCTGCCACTCACGCTCGGCTTCGTCGCGGGTCTTGCTCAGGCGTACCTGGCTGCCTTCCACGGACTGGACCCAGCTCAACGGAATGTAGTGATGCTTGCCATCGGCATCCTGATCGCGCTTGGTCAGCTTGATGCGATCGGCGCCTTCCATATGATCGACGGTGCCCACGTGCTGGCCGTCCGAACCGACAACTTCCGCATGCTCTTTGATCTGGGTTGCATCTACCATGGTGGTTCTCCGGCAGGTTAAGAAAAAGGAGGCCGCTCTTTCAGCGCCTGCAGGATAGGAGGCATGAAGCGCCGTCTGGGTTCGCCCTCTGCCGACGAAAGGCCATCATCATGGTCACAGCCCCATGACCATCGAGAGGATTCGCCAATGAGCGATGAGCCAAGCAAGCTGACCCGCTCCAAGGAGCGCTGGGCACAGGAGGGGCGCTTCCTGACCGGACAGAGCGCACGCCCGGAAAGCGAACGCCTGCCCCCCGGCCAGCATCGCGTCAGCAACTGGCCGGTTCTGGATCTAGGTGTACGGCCGGAGGTCAGCCACGAGCGCTGGCAACTGGCGGTCACCGGAGCGGTCCGCAGGACGCTGCGCTGGAACTGGGATACCTTCGCGGCCCGAGCGACGACCCAGGCGGTCAGCGACATGCATTGCGTCACCACCTGGTCGCGTTACGACAATCGCTGGATCGGCCTGCCGGTCAGCGAGCTGCTGGAAGAAGTGCAGCCGCGGGAAGACGCCACCCATGTGCTGTTGCACAGCTACGACGGCTACATCACCAATCTGCCCCTGGCCGACTTCGCCGCGCCCGGCGCCATGCTGGTACACAGCTGGGAGGGCCAGCCCCTGACGGCCGAGCACGGCGGCCCGGTACGGGCATTGATCCCGCACCTCTATCTGTGGAAAAGCGCCAAATGGCTCAGACGCATCGATTTCCGCGTGGGCGATACGCCCGGCTTCTGGGAAATGCGCGGCTACCATGACCGTGGCGACCCCTGGCAGGAGCAGCGCTACTCGGACGACAGCTGATGGCACCAGAGCCTTTGACTAGGTTCCTAGGGTGCCGCCGGGGCCAGTTGCAGCTCTACGGGCTCGCCGGGATTGAGGCTGCGGATCCGGAACTCGTCACGCTTGAGACTGAGGATTTCCGTGGGATAGGTGATGCCTTCCTCGATGAGGTTCAGGCCCTTCTCGGTCCGCGTCCAGCGCCCCAGGGAGGGCTGGCTGCTCGGTGAGGCCATCACCAGGGTGCCATCGCTGAGGAAGACGTACAGCATGCCGGGTTCGATGCTGTTGCTGGTCTTGATCTGCCAGACCTTGTTGACGAAGCTTTCCTGGGTGCTGCCCGTCTTGTCGCCACCGCCCTGGACATAGCCGATCAAGCCGGCCACCACGCACAGCGCTCCTATCACCAGCACCACTGCGCGCCAGTAACGACGCGCCTTGTCTTGCAAACTCATGTCACTCCTTGGGTGTTCTTGAGACTGGCCAGGTAGGTACCCAGCGGTGGGCGCTCCTGGAAGTAGCCATGCAGACCAGCAAAGATCGAATCGGCCAGCTGCTTCTGGTGACGGCTGTCGAGCAGCCGCCGGCAGTCGCGGTCATTGGAAATGAAGCCCGTCTCGACCAGGATCGAGGGGATGTCCGGTGATTTGAGCACGGCGAAGCCAGCCTGCTCCACCCGTTTCTGGTGCAGATTGGTGATGCTCGACAATTGCCCCAGCACCTTCTGGCCCAGGTCCAGACTCGACGAGATGGTGGCATTCATCGACATGTCCAGCAGCACCCCCGCGAGCATGGGGTCACGGCCCTTGAGGATCTCGTTGGCACCGATCAGGTCGACGTTGTTCTCGCTATCGGCCAGGAAGCGCGCCGTGGTCGAGGTCGCGCCACGCTCGGACAGGGCATAGACCGAGGCGCCATAGGCGGTACGCCGCGGTGCGGCATCGGCATGCACCGATACGAACATGTCGGCGTTGTAGCTGCGCGCCACCTCGACACGCTTGCGCAGCGGCACGAAGAAGTCGTCGTTGCGCACCAGCTTGGCCTTGAAGCCCTTCTGCAGATTGATCCGGCGCGCGAGATTCTGCGCCACGATCAGGGCGATGTCCTTTTCCCGATCACCGCGCGCACTCAGGGCGCCGGGGTCCTTGCCACCGTGCCCGGCATCGACCACGACCATGATGTCGCGCCCCGAGGCCAGGCCCCTGCCCCGCTTGACCTCCAGCGGCGGCTCGGCATCGACCGGCTTGCGCGCTGCCACGACCGGTGCCCCGGCACGCTTGAGATCGAGCACCAGGCGATTGGCCGCGCCCTCGCCGGGGCCGAGGACGAAGCTTTCCATCTCCACCGGATGGGCCAGCTCCAGCACCACCCGAGTGTCCTGGGGGCCATATTGAGCACTGCGGACGGCCCGCACGGGCGAACCTTTCAGCGCCAGGTGATTGAGTACCGCAGGCGCCTGGGTGTCGGCGAGATCGAGAATGATGCGATCCGGCGCGACCAGGGTGAAGGTCTTGTAATGCACCGGCCCGGTAAGATCGAAGACCAGGCGGAGCTTGTCGGCGTCCTGCCAGGCCCGGGCACCCTTGAGTTGCTGACGGGCGGCAAATGCCGGCAACCCGACAGGCAAGGTCATGCCAGCCAGGATCAGATTGAGCAGACGACGGCGATTCATGGAGTCCTCGCGAGAAACGAGAAACGGCTGGGAAGTTACAACATAACGCTAAAGATCGCCTGCCACCTGACGCCTGTCAACTGCCGTTTAGACAAAATATTCCTTAGAAAACCGTGGCATAGCGTTCGTTTGCAGAATCAGCTTTAGATACAGTCACTTGCCGTCGCCAAAGGGGCAGGCGTCAGAAAGGCAAAGCGCAAGAAGTGCGACGGAGAGCGAATTTATCGGCGCCGTCATCGTCGAAGTGTCAGGCACTTCCGCCTTTGAAGGGATCACACCATGAACAAGAAGATTGCAGTCGCGGCCGCACTGCTGGCCGGCACCGTGCTGGCGGGCTGTTCCTCTGTGAAGAACACGGCTGACTACACCGTGGGTCGCGTCGAATTTCGCGAGCAGCCCCTGGTGAAACAGATTGAAAAGGGTATGCCCAAGGCTGACGTCCTGCGTATCGGTGGCACCCCGTCGAGCACCTACACCCGCAAGTATCGTCCGGGTACCTGCAACAACTATGTCCTCAACAAGGACGGCAAGGAGCAGGTCTATTCGATCGGCTTCGACAGCATGAACCGTGTTGACAGCAAGGACTTCGAGACCTGCGAAAGCGCAGACCGCGCCTGAGTGAGGGAGCTGACCGGCCAACCCGGCCGGGTGTCCTGAAGGGCGCTGGCGGCGTCTGATGGATAGGATGGGCGAGTGGCAGCACCATTGGCCCTCGCCATCCCCGACCGTTGCGCCGACGTCATGCACTGCGGATTGACGCATGCTCGGCCAGCGCCGCCAGGCTCTACCCATCGTTCCAAGGAATTCAGGCATGTCCAGACGTCACCTCATACTCACAGCTGCGGTGCTTTCCCTGACTGGCTGCGGTGGCTATGACTACAGCTGCGATGCGGCCAAGACCGCCGAACTGGTTCGTCAGCAATACGCCCAGACCATCAACGAAATCTACGCGGACGACATCACCGCCGGGCAGCCCGCGCTGGAAGCCGGTCAGGTCTCGCTGGTCGATATCAAGACCCAGGAAGAGCCATCGGACAGTGGCGACGCAGGCTTCTACACCTGCAACGCGACCGTCGAAGCCACCTGGCCCAAGGCCGCCCTGGAGCGCTTGGCACCTGCTGCAGCCCAGTTGGCCAGCGTCGGTGCCATCCTCGAAAACGGTCATCTGCGCCACGCGCTCAGCTATGAGTCTTCCCTGGAAGGCAGCGAGAAGCAGCGCGTCGACATCACCCTGCCCGAGGCCGTGGAGTTGAGCCTGAAGACCCTGGCGGGCCAGGAGCCCATGGACGAATACCTGGAAGACGCCCCCGACGGCGAACAGGAAGCGCCCTGAGCCACCGGCGCCCGCGCTGCTGTGCAGCCCTGGCGCCCACGTGTATGATCGACTTTCCCCTCGCCAGCATCCTCCGGCGGGTTCGTGAGCCCTGGTGCCCCTGTGGTGATCCCGCACGGCGTCGCCGCCCTCCGGCCCGGCATTCGTCACTCCGCGTTTGCACCGTGCCCCGCCTGCGCTCACGATGATCAGAACCGTGACCTAAAAGCCGCCTCGGAGAGACGCTTCATGCCTGACTATCGTTCGAAAACCTCTACCCAGGGCCGCAACATGGCTGGCGCCCGGGCGCTCTGGCGCGCCAC
Source organism: Pseudomonas sp. Marseille-Q7302 (assembly GCF_965111925.1). Classification (NCBI taxonomy): domain Bacteria; kingdom Pseudomonadati; phylum Pseudomonadota; class Gammaproteobacteria; order Pseudomonadales; family Pseudomonadaceae; genus Pseudomonas; species Pseudomonas sp. Marseille-Q7302. Next base: position 3,852,696 of record NZ_CBCOPK010000001.1, read on the forward strand.
CGGGATGAAGGATGAAGACTTCAAGAAGCCGATCATCGCCATCGCCAACTCCTTTACCCAGTTCGTACCCGGCCACGTGCACCTCAAGGACCTCGGTCAGCTGGTCGCTCGCGAGATCGAAAGGGCCGGCGGCGTGGCGAAGGAATTCAACACCATCGCCGTGGACGACGGCATCGCCATGGGCCACGACGGCATGCTCTATTCGCTGCCGAGCCGCGAGATCATCGCCGACGCCGTGGAATACATGGTCAACGCCCATTGCGCCGATGCGCTGGTATGCATCTCCAACTGCGACAAGATCACCCCCGGCATGCTGATGGCCGCCTTGCGCCTGAACATCCCGGTGGTGTTCGTCTCTGGCGGCCCCATGGAAGCCGGCAAGACCAAGCTGGCCAGCCACGGCCTGGACCTGGTGGATGCCATGGTCATCGCCGCCGACAGCTCGGCCAGCGACGAGAAGGTCGCCGAATACGAACGTAGCGCCTGCCCCACCTGTGGCAGCTGCTCGGGCATGTTCACTGCCAACTCCATGAACTGCCTGACCGAGGCCCTGGGCCTGGCCCTGCCAGGCAACGGCTCGACCCTGGCCACCCACGCCGATCGCAAGGAGCTGTTCCTCCAGGCTGGCCGCACCATCGTCGAGCTGTGCCGCCGCTACTATCAGGAGAACGACGAGTCCGCCCTGCCGCGCAACATCGCCTCCTATGCGGCCTTCGAGAATGCCATGACCCTGGATATCGCCATGGGCGGCTCGACCAACACCATCCTGCACCTGCTGGCCGCTGCCCAGGAAGCCGAGGTGGACTTCGACCTGCGCAATATCGATGCCCTGTCGCGCAAGGTGCCGCAGCTGTGCAAAGTGGCGCCGAACATCCAGAAGTACCACATGGAAGACGTGCACCGTGCCGGTGGCATCTTCAGCATCCTGGGTGAACTGGCCCGTGGCGGCCTGCTCCACACCGACCTGCCCACGGTACACAGTCGCACGCTGGGCGAAGCCATCGAGAAGTGGGACATCACCCTGACCCAGGACGAGGCGGTGAAGACCTTTTTCCTTGCAGGTCCGGCGGGTATCCCGACCCAGGAAGCCTTCAGCCAGGCCACCCGCTGGGACAGCCTGGACGATGACCGCGCTGAAGGCTGCATCCGCAGCGTCGAGCACGCCTACTCCCAGGAAGGCGGTCTGGCCGTGCTCTACGGCAACATCGCCCTGGATGGCTGTGTGGTGAAGACCGCCGGCGTGGACGAATCCATCCATGTGTTCGAAGGCAACGCCAAGGTGTTCGAGAGCCAGGACGCGGCGGTGCGCGGCATCCTGGCCGACGAGGTCAAGGCCGGCGACATCGTCATCATCCGCTACGAGGGTCCCAAGGGTGGTCCGGGCATGCAGGAGATGCTCTACCCCACCAGCTACCTGAAGTCCAAGGGGCTGGGCAAACAGTGCGCCCTGCTCACCGATGGCCGCTTCTCCGGTGGCACCTCGGGCCTGTCCATCGGCCATGCCTCGCCGGAAGCGGCTGCGGGCGGCGCCATCGGCCTGGTGCGCGACGGCGACAAGGTACTCATCGACATCCCCCAGCGCAGCATCAACCTGCTGGTGAGTGACGAAGAGCTCTCTCATCGCCGCATCGAGCAGGACAAGCAGGGCTGGAAACCGGTCCACCCCCGTACCCGCCGCGTCACCACGGCGCTCAAGGCCTATGCGCTGCTGGCCACCAGCGCCGACAAGGGCGGCGTGCGCGACAAGGCGCTGCTGGGCTGACCGCTGTACCCGGGCGACGGCGCCTGCCGTCGTCCTTCCCTACTGATCCGCTCCTGTCTCTTCCTCTCCAGCCCCCGCCCTAGCTCCGCCTTCTCGCTGCACCTCCTGACCTTGCCGCAGCCATCTGCCACGACGCCCATTCCAGAGGGATTCACCGTTGCTTGGCTTGCTAATTTTGTAGAAGCGCAACCTGTGATTCAGCTCACACCTAGCGATTCGCGAGCCGCTAGGCCGTTGAGTGATCAAAGGCTACCCTCCGTCTGCCGCTGAATTGATTCAGCGATAAGTTTGTAGTCAGGTTGAGCCCCAATGGTCACACCTATGCTGATCTTCCGCTGGAGCACGGCGGGTCAGGTGTAGGCCAGGCACGCGTCACACAACAACAATAAACAGGGAACATAAATGAATAAGAAAAAGGCTATGCCCTTGGCCAGGGTTTCGGTCGCCTCCTTGATGAGCACCCTCCTGCTGATTCCTTCGGCACACGCCCTAGAAACTATCGGGTACTTCCGTACCGGGCTCGGCGATTCCTCCGGTTCCGACTCCATGCGCTGCTTCAAGCTGCAGGGCGCGCAGTCCAAGTACCGCCTGGGCAACGAGTGCGAACAGTACGGCGAACTGGCACTCAAGCAGGACGTCCTGACCCTCAACGACGGCTCGGCAGTCGGCGTATACGGCATGGGCAGCTTCTTCAACCGCTACGACCGCACCCCGACCTTCAACGGGGACAATGGCGAGATCCGTGCCGTCCAGGCCTATGCCTACTGGAACAACATCGCCGCGCTGAACGGCGGTAATCTCTGGGCCGGCCGCCGTTACTACAAGCGGAACGACATCCACATCTCCGACTTCTTCTACTGGAACCAGAGCGCCACCGGCGGCGGTATCGAGGACGTCAACATCGGCGGTCTCAAGTACAGCCTGGCCTTCTCGCGCAAGGACAACCAGAACCAGAAGGACTTCCAGAACCGCCTCGACTTCAACGTCGCCGGCTTCAACACCAATCCGAATGGCTCGCTGGAAATCGGCGTCAGCTATCTGGACAAGCCCACCAATCAGCCCAATGCCAACAGCGGTGTAGCGGTCACGCTGCAACACAAGCAGGCCAACTTCATGGGTTGGGGTGGTGTGAACACCTTTGCCGTGCAGCGCGGCCAGGGCCCAGGCACCGCCCTGGGCAGCACCGGCGATCCGACCCTGAGCAGCGCCGACGTCTCCTATCGCGTCGTCGACTTCTTCGACTGGCAGATCAGCCGCTACTGGGGTGGCCAGATCGCCGCGGTCTACCAGAAGGACGAACGTCCCAACGGTAATGACCTGCGCTGGACCTCGCTGGGTGGCCGCCTGGTGTACGGCATCACTGACCAGTTCAAGTTCTCCACCGAGCTGGGCCATGATCAGGTGCAGGCTCCCGGCGGCACCCGCAAGCTGACCAAGCTGACCCTGGCGCCCACCTGGTCGCCCAAGGGCCCGGAATTCAAGACCCGTCCGGAGTTCCGCCTGTTCTATACCTATGCGGCCTGGAACCGGGCAGCGCAGCAGGCAGCCGATGATTTCGACGCCGGCTCCGCGCTGTCGAGCACCGGTACCTTCGGCAACGACCTGCACGGCTCCAACATCGGCTTCCAGATCGAGCAGTGGTGGTAGCCATCCTCCGCCGCGACCGGCGTGCTGCCGGTCGCGTTCTCGTCCGCGAACCTGAGCGCACACAATGAAAAGAACTGTCTCCCTTTCCGCCTTCACCGGCTGCCTGCTGGCCGCCGCCCTGGCCAGCGCCACCGCCCAGGCGGCACCCGTGTCCGCCTGCCTTATCACCAAGACCGATACCAACCCCTTCTTCGTCAAGATGAAGGAAGGTGCCAGCGCCAAGGCCAAGGAGCTGGGCATGACGCTCAAGGCCTATGCCGGCAAGATCGATGGCGACAGCGAAAGCCAGGTGGCGGCCATCGAGACCTGCATCGCCGATGGCGCCAAGGGCATTCTCATCACCGCCTCGGATACCAAGGGTATCGTCCCCAATCTGCAAAAGGCCCGCGAGGCCGGTCTGCTGGTGATCGCCCTGGATACCCCCCTGGACCCGGTGGGCGCCGCCGACATGACCTTCGCCACCGACAACCTGCTGGCCGGCAAGCTGATCGGCCAGTGGGCTCGGGAGACCCTGGGCGACAAGGCCAAGGACGCCCGGGTGGCCTTTCTCGACCTGAACGCCTCCCAGCCCTCGGTGGACGTCCTGCGCGACCAGGGCTTCATGCTCGGCTTCGGCATAGATCCCAAGGATCAGAACCGCATCGGCGACGAGACCGACTCGCGCATCGTCGGCCACGACGTGACCAACGGCAACGAGGAAGGTGGGCGTGCAGCGATGGAAAATCTGCTGCAGAAAGACCCGACCATCAACGTGGTGCACACCATCAACGAACCGGCTGCGGCCGGTGCCTACGAGGCGCTCAAGGCCGTGGGTCGCGAGAAGGACGTGTTGATCGTCTCCATCGACGGCGGCTGCCCGGGCGTGCACAACGTGGCGGACGGCGTCATCGGCGCCACCTCTCAGCAATACCCGCTGCAGATGGCCGCGCTGGGCATCGAGGCGATCAAGACCTTTGCCGACACGGGCAAGAAGCCTACCGCCACCGAAGGCAAGAGCTTTGTCGACACCGGCGTGAAGCTGGTGACGGACAAGCCGGTACCCGGCATCCAGTCCATCGACAGCAAGACCGCCCTGCAGAAATGCTGGGGCTGATGCCAGTCGTCTAGCCTGAGCAGACCGGTCGCCCCGCCTGAGCGTTTTCGCCTCGGCGCGGGCGACCGACTCTCGGCTGCTTTCTCGCTATCAGGAGATTGCCATGAGCGATCCGACCTCACCCTCCTCGTCCGGCCAGCCCTTCGAACAGGTGCTCAAGCACAGCGCCACGGAAGTCGCCTCCTTCGCCCGTGACGAGCGCAGCCCACTCGTCAAATTCCGCCACTTCCTGCATTCGCGTCCCTCGGCGGTCTCGCTGCTGGTGCTGCTGTTGTCACTGGGCATCTTTGGCGCCCTGCTGGGTGGCAAATTCTTTTCCGCCTTCGCCCTCACTCTGATCCTGCAACAGGTCGCCATCACCGGGATCGTGGGCGCGGCCCAGACCCTGGTAGTGATCACCGCCGGCATCGACCTTTCGGTAGGCGCCATCATGGTGCTGTCCTCGGTGGTCATGGGCCAGTTCACCTTTCGCTACGGCCTGCCGGTGGAGCTGTCGATCCTCTGCGGCCTGGTGGTGGGCACCCTGTGCGGCATGGCCAACGGCTGGCTGATCGCCCGCATCAAGCTGCCACCCTTCATCGTCACCCTGGGCATGTGGCAGATCGTGCTCGCGGCCAACTTCCTCTATTCGCGCAACGAGACCATCCGCGCCCAGGAAATCGGTGCGACGGCGCCCTTGCTGCAGGTGTTCGGTGACAACTTCCGCCTGGGCGGTGCCGTCTTCACCTATGGCGTGATCGCCCTGGTGGTGCTGGTCGCCCTGCTCTGGTACGTGCTCAATCACACCGCCTGGGGCCGGCATCTCTATGCGGTAGGCGACGATCCCGAGGCCGCGGCGCTGGCCGGAGTCAACGTCAGGCGCATGCTGATCACCGTGTACGGGCTGTCCGGACTCATCTGCGCCTTCGCCGGCTGGGTCCTGATCGGCCGCATCGGCTCGGTCTCGCCCACCGCCGGCCAGTTCGCCAACATCGAGTCCATCACCGCCGTGGTGATCGGCGGCATCTCGCTGTTCGGCGGGCGCGGCTCGATCCTCGGCATGCTGTTCGGCGCTCTCATCGTCGGCGTCTTCGCCCTGGGCCTGCGCCTGCTGGGTACCGACGTGCAATGGACCTATCTGCTGATCGGCACGCTCATCATCGCGGCCGTGGCTATCGACCAATGGATCAGAAAGGCGGCCAGCTGATGACTACCGAACCCCTGCTGATGGCGCGCGGCCTGGTGAAGCGCTATGGCCGCGTCACCGCCCTCGACCATGCCGACTTCGACCTGCTGCCCGGCGAGATCCTGGCGGTGATCGGTGACAACGGCGCCGGCAAGTCCTCGCTGATCAAGGCCATCTCCGGTGCCCTGCGCCCGGACGAGGGCGAGATCCGCTTCGAGGGCCAGCCAGTGCAGTTCGCCTCGCCCATCGCCGCGCGGCGTGCCGGCATCGAGACGGTCTACCAGAACCTGGCGCTGTCGCCAGCGCTGTCCATCGCCGACAACCTCTTTCTTGGACGCGAACTGCGCAAACCGGGGCTGCTGGGCACCCTCTGCCGGACCCTGGACCGCAAGGAAATGGAGCGCATCGCCCGGGAAAAACTCTCCGAGCTAGGGTTGATGACCATCCAGAACATCAACCAGGCGGTAGAAACCCTTTCCGGTGGCCAGCGCCAGGGCGTGGCCGTGGCCCGGGCGGCGGCCTTCGGCTCCAAGGTCATCATCCTCGACGAGCCCACGGCAGCGCTGGGGGTGAAGGAATCGCGCAAGGTGCTGGAGCTGATCCTCGATGTGCGGGCCCGTGGCATCGCCATCGTGCTGATCTCGCACAACATGCCCCATGTGTTCGAGATCGCCGATCGCATCCACATCCATCGACTGGGTCGCCGGCTGACGGTGATCGACCCGCGCGAGCACTCCATGGCCGATGCGGTGGCACTCATGACCGGCGCCCAGACGGTGGCCGCCTAGTCGACTTCGACTGATCAGGCACCCTCCCGAGTCTTCCAGCCGGCAGTCGCCTTGGAAGACCGGGGAGGGGCCGCCTACCCAGACGCGGATCGTCGCTTCTGCGACGAAAATCTGACCGAACGCTCAAGTTATCGCGTACCGGCACCGATAAAGCCTGAATAATTATTTCGGAGCTATACGCCGTGCCTGCCTTGTCGTTGAAACAGAAACTCTCGTTGTCTGCCACCGCGGCCGTGCTGGTGGTGGGTGTAGGTCTGACGACCATCAATTTCTTCAACACCCGTGCGGCCCTCGAAGCCTCCACGGTCGAACAGCTGAAGACCGTCAGCTTCGTCTTCAACGGCGGTGTCCGTCAGTGGTTCGACGGCAAGGCCGCCGCGTTGCGCGCACTGGCGGCGGACACCCAGGAGACGAACCTTCCGGCCGGTCTCAATCAGGTCAAGCGCTCCGGCGGTTTCGACAACGTCTTCTACGCCCGCGGCGATGGCAGCCAGGTCAATGCCAACGGCGCCCAGTTACCGCCGGACAACAACGACCCGCGCAAATGGCTGTGGTACCAGCAGGCGATGCAGAATCCCCGCAAGGTGTTCTTCTCCATACCCACGGTGGCGGCGGCGACCAAGCAGAACGTGCTGTCCCTGGGCTGGGCGTTGCAATCCGGTGGCAACACCAGCGCCATCCTGGGTGCCGACGTCAGCATCAGCGACATCCTCGATCAGCTCAAGCGGGTGCAGCTGCCGGGTGCCGGCAGCGCCGTACTGGTCAACGGCCAGAACATCGTGCTGGGGCATGAAGACACCGCCCTGCTGGCCAAACCGCTCACCGAGCTCTATCCCCAGCTCACCGCGGACACCCTCCAGCGGCTGGCCCAGGCGCCCGGTGAGCGCTATATCGAGACCAACGCCGGCCAGCGGCTCTATGCCGCGCCCATGAATCGCGACGGCGAGACCCTGGTGATGATCGTCGATAGCGGCGTCCTGCTGGCACCGCTACAGCGGCAACTCTGGATCAGCATCGCTATCCTGGCCGTGGTGCTGGGTGGCTCGCTGGTGCTCATCAACCTGCTGTGCAGCTATCTGCTGCGGCCGCTGGGCGTGGTCTCGAACGGTCTGCAGGTGATCGCCGATGGCCAGGGCGACCTGACCCGGCGCATCGCCGTACAGAGTAACGATGAAGTCGGCGGCCTCGCCGGCCACTTCAACCAGTTCGTGGCCAGTCTGCACGGCTTGATCGGCGGCGTGCGCCAGCATGCCCAGAGCGTGGACGCCGAATCGCAAAAGGTCCTGCAGCGCAGCGCCGCAGCCACTCAGGAACTGGGGCGTCTGCAGCAGGAGATCACCCTGGTCGCCACCGCCGTGACCGAGATGTCTTCCGCGACCCAGGAGATCGCCCGCAACGCCGAGCAGACCGCCGAGGCCATCCGGCAGTCCTCCGACAGCACCACCCAGGGCCTGACCCTGGTGCAGACCAGCAAGCAGTCCATCAACAGCCTGGCCCAGGAAGTGGATGACGCCACCCGGGTGATCGGCGAGCTGGATCATCACTCGCAGGCCATCGCCAAGGTGCTCGACAGCATCCAGAGCATCGCCGAGCAGACCAACCTGCTGGCGCTGAACGCGGCCATCGAAGCCGCCCGGGCCGGCGAGCATGGCCGTGGCTTCGCGGTGGTCGCCGACGAGGTGCGGACGCTGTCGCAGCGCACCCAGGCGTCGACGCGGGAAATCAACGAGACCATCGGCACCCTCCAGCAGATGACCCGCCAGGCGGTGCAGCGCATGGACAGCAGCATGGCCATCGCCGAACGCAGCGTCGCCGACGTGGAACGCGCCTCCAGCGCCCTGGAAGAGATCGCCCAGAGCGCCGGCATCATCGCCGAGATGTCTCTGCAGATCGCCACGGCGGCCGAGGAACAGACCTCGGTCACCGAGGAGATCACCCGCAACGTGATCACCATCAAGGGGCTTGGCGATACCCTGGCCAGTGGCGCCGAGGATTCGGAGCGGCAATCGCGCTCCCTGCAGCATCACGCCGCCGACCTCAACCGCGACGTGGCGCGCTTCATCCTGTAAGGCACCCGGGACACCTGCGGGCGACCAGCCAACAGGTGTCCCCTGGCCGAAGATCCTGCGCTCCGGGACGGGCATCCGGTAAGATCGGCGCTTTTTCCGCGACGACCCGCCCATGTCCCAGTCTCCTCGCTCCGAACTGCTCTATGGTCCCCAGGACCGACCTCGTCCGCTGCCCGCCTTGCTGGCCGCCATCCAGCACCTGCTGGCGATCATCGTGCCCATCGTCACCCCGGGACTGCTGATCTGTCAGGCCCTGGGCGTCTCGCCGCGCGACACCAACCTGATCGTTTCCATGTCGCTGGTGATCTCCGGCATCGCCACCTTCGTCCAGTGTCGGCGCTTCGGGCCATTCGGCGCCGGCCTGCTGATCGTCCAGGGCACCAGCTTCAACTTCGTCGGCCCACTGATCGCCGGTGGTGCCCTCATGGTCAAAAACGGTACCCCGGTGGAAGCCGTGATGGCGGCCATCTTCGGCGTGGTCATGGCGGGCTCCTTCGTCGAGATGGGCGTGTCGCGGGTGCTGCCCTTCGTCAAGCGCCTCATCACCCCGCTGGTGACCGGCATCGTGGTGCTGATGATCGGCCTGACCCTGATCAAGGTCGGCCTGATCAGCATGGGCGGCGGCTTCGCGGCCCTGGGCAACGGCACCTTCGCCAACGGCGAGAACCTGCTGCTGTCGGGCACCGTGCTGGCCACCATCGTGGTGCTCAATCGCATCCCGCTGCGCGGCCTGCGCAGCAGCGCCATCGTCGTCGCCCTGTTGCTGGGCTATGCCCTGGCGGCCTGGCTGGGACGCCTGAATTTCACCGGCATGCATGACGCCGCCTGGGTGCAGATCCCCCTGCCACTGCACTTCGGCCTGGGCTTTTCCTGGTCGCTGTTCGTGCCGCTGCTGGTGATCTACCTGGTGACCTCGCTGGAGGCCATCGGCGACATCACCGCCACCAGCAAGGTTTCGCGCGAACCGGTGGAAGGCCCGCTGTGGATGAACCGGATCAAGGGCGGGGTGCTGGTCAACGGCGCCAACTCGCTGCTGGCCGGACTCTTCAACACCTTTCCCAGCTCGGTGTTCGCCCAGAACAATGGGGTGATCCAGCTGACCGGTATCGCCAGTCGCCATGTCGGGCTGTGGATCGCCGCCATCCTGGTGCTGCTGGGCCTGTTCCCGGCGGTGGCCGGGGTGATCCAGGCGGTGCCCGAACCGGTGCTCGGGGGCGCGGCCATGGTGATGTTCGGCGCGGTCGCCGCCTCGGGGATCAACATCCTTGCCGGCGTCGAACTGGACCGCCGCGCGCTGCTGATCATCGCCGTATCCCTGGCGCTGGGCCTGGGCATCTCCCAGGTGCCGGAATTCCTTGCCCATATGCCCGCCGGCCTGCGCGCGGTGCTGGAATCCGGCGTCGCCACCGGTGGCCTGTGCGCCCTACTGATGAACTGGTTCCTGCCAGAAACGCCCAAGGCCGCCGACTAGACGGCCTTTTTCATCCGGGGGCTGAAGTTCCACGCAGGGGTGCCGATAGCCTGGGCAAGTCACCTGTGGACTCGCCGCGATCGTCGTTTCGACCGTAGGCGACCCACCCAGCAGAGCGCCCATGATCAGCCCGGATGTTCCTGTCGTTAAGGTACCGCTGCGCGAATATGCCGCCTTGGCGCGTGCCATGGGCGCCACCGTCTTTGCCCAGAACCTCGAGAAGCAGCCGGGCGAACTGGTCGGCTGGCGCTTTCCCAAGGGCTGCTTCGTGCAGAAGGCGCACTTCCAGATACTGCTGGGCCGCCAGCCGGAGACGCTCTAGCGAGGGTCTTCCTGGGCGGCCAGAAAACGCTGGGCCGCCGCCAGCTCGGTCTCGTTGAATACGGCGACACCCGCGCGTTTCAAGGCGGCTGCCGTGACGCCCTCACCTGCCACCCGGGTGCCGCTGAAGGTGCCATCGTAATTTTCCAGATTGCCACAGGAAGGGCTGCGCGCCTTGAGCACGGCCAGGCGGATGCCATGACGCGCGACCAGTTCGAGCGCGGCCTCGGCGCCGGCAACGAACGCCGCGGTCACCTCCTCTCCCGTGTCGGTCACGACCGGCAGCCGGCCATCCAGCACGGCGCCACCCTGGCCGCCGGGGATCTCGGCGGGCGGACGCGGAGTGGGCAGGCCACCCGCCACTTCCGGACAGAGCGGCACGATGCGTCCCTCCTCCTGCCAGACGCCAAGCAGATCGAAGGGGCCATGGGCGCCACCGTCGTAGCGCACCCGATGCCCCAGCAGGCAACGACTCACCAGTATCTTTTCCATGCGTCCCTCCTGGTCAGATGCCAGTCCACTGTCTAAGCCTGCAGCGGATTCTCGCCGCGGCGGCGGAACCAGCCAGTGAGCGACAGCCGTTCGCGAGTGGCCGGCAGGACCTCGTGGGGCAACTGGCCGGAAAGAAAGCAGACCAGACTGCCGCCCAGGGGCAGGACGTCCTGCTGACGCTCCTGGTCGAGATAGAGGCGTAGCTCACCGCCCTGCTCCGGCAGCCAGGCGTCATTGAGATAGAGCACCAGGGAGACCATGCGCCGGTCATCGTCGCGGAAGCGATCCAGATGCCGGGCATAGAAGGCGCCAGGCGGATAGAGGGCGAAGTGGCTCTCGTAGTCTTCCAGGCCCAGGAACAGGGTGCGATTGAAGGCCTCGCGCAGGGTGTCCATCAGGTGCAGATAGCGCTGCACGCCCGGATGGGCATCGTCCGGTTCCAGCCAGGCGATGTGATCGCCACGGACCCCTTCGCGGATCAGCGGGCTGTCGCCGCGACCGATGCCGGCGCGCTCCAGCTCGCCGCGGGCATGGCGCAACCGGCACTCGGCCGCCAGCTCGGCGGTGAGATCCAGGGGCAGGAAGATGCTCTGCCGCGACCAGCCATGCTCGGCGAGATCGTCGACGATACGTTGCAGCAGGGGATGCTCGGGGTGCAGAGCCATCACGAAAACCAGGCTAACCGGGCCAAGCCGGCGGGATGCCGAGTGTAAGAGAAGTCGGCCGCGCCTGCGCGCCTCCCTCGACCAGGCGACGAATGCCCGGGGGGAGCGCCTCGACAGCCAGCCTGGGGTTGCCGACAATGGCGGACTTTTCGGCTCCGCGCCGCTGCCCGAGGTGTCCATGCGCGTTCTGTTCGCTTCCCTGCTTTTCGCCATCAGCCTGCCCGCCCTGGCCGACGATACGGTCAGTCTCTATCAGGCCGCGGGTTGGCCCGAGCAGCGCGGACACTTCCGCGATGCCCTGCAGGCCGCCCAGCAGCGCTATCAGAACAGTCTGCCGCCGGCGCTCTACCAGAGCCTGGTCGACAACAGCAACAAGCGCTATACCGCCGCGGCCATCGACCAGCGTGCCCTGGCCGCGCTACGTCAAAGCCTGCCTGCCGACGGCCCCGCGCTGCAGTTCTTCCAGTCGCCGGTAGGGCGCAAGGTGGTCGCCGCGGAAATCGCCGCCACGCGCAGCGATCAGCTGGCGAAGAATGCCAACGGCGTGCCCCAGGTGCAGGCCAGTCCTGCCCGTCGCGCCCACGCCAAGCGTCTGGCCAGCGCCCTGCCCGTGCGTGAAGCCGGCGCCGAGGTCAGCGTGGCCCTGGCTGGCCTCGCCGCCGACAGCCTGAGCTCGATGCTGCCTGGGCTGATGGGGCAGCAGCAGTCCGGCGGCATGATCGAGCAGCAGCGGCAGCGATTCATCCAGCAGATGAATGCCGGTGATTTGGAAAACACCCTGCTCTATGTCTACCGCACCCTGAACGACAACGAACTCGGCCAGTTCGCCGACTTTGCCAGCTCGCCCAACGGCAGCGCCTACTACCGGGCCGCCGTGGCCGCGCTGCGCGCTGGCCTGGGTAGCGGCGGTCAGTAAGGCTGTTCAGGCGAGACGCTCGTCCAGCCAGCGGAAGTAGCGCTGGCGCAGGCTTGGCGTCTCGTTGACCAGATGGTGTCGCGCCTCCGGCAGGCGCAGCACCTCGGGCCGGGCGAACTTGGCCTCCAATACCCCCAGGTTATGTCGCCAGTCGACGGTGAAGTCCTGCTCGCCCTGGATCACCAGGGGGCTACGGGTGCTGGCCGGCGCGCCTTCCAATTGTGGAATCCAGCGCGCCAGGGCGCCTACCCACTGAGCCGGCAGTTCCCGTGGTTGCAAGGTGTCCTGCTGCAAGAAGTCAAGGAAGGCTGGATCGCCGGAATTCACCGAGAAGCGTCGTGGCAGGGCACGCACGAAGGGCTTCACCAGCCGATAGGTCCATAGCCCCTGGCGCCAGGCATGGGGCCTGATCAACGGTGCCAGCAGCACCGTCTCGCCCAGCTCGGGCGCGGGATCGCCCCTCAGCAGATAGTCCAGCAGGATGGCGCCACCGGTACTCTGGCCCAGCAGGTGCCAGGGTTGCGGCAACTCTAGACGCCGCGCCTCGGCGATCAGCGCGGCCAGGGCGACCTGGTATTCGGCGAAATCGTTGATGCTGGCGCGGGCGCCGCTCGACAATCCATGCCCGGGCAAATCGCAGGCCAGCACCGCCAGCTGCCGTGACAGGGCCCAGTCCACCACATGGCCATAGAGACCCATGTGATCGTAGTAGCCGTGCAGCATCAGCAGGCTGCCGCGTGGCTCAGGCGGCCACCAACCCTGGACCGCGAGCTGGTAGCTGCCCGCTGGCAGGGCACCCAGCGCCACCGTGACTCCGGGGTGCACCAGGTTATCCGCCAGGCGGTAATGGGCGCGATAGCCCTGGTGGTCGGCATCCGCTGGCAGGTCGCGGCGCAGGGGCACCAAGGCCTGGCGCAGGCGGTCTAGATCGAAGTCAGGCGTCATGGGTCGGTTCAAACTGAAGTTACCCCCATGATCGGCGTCCGGGCCACTACAGGACAAGGGTTCGCCAAAGGACTTTTCCAATTGTTTCAAAATGCGCAACGCTCCCCTGCGCAAAGGTGTCTGAATATTTCACTGCCTAGGCAGTATTCTGGATGCGCTTGATTGCCTGGGCAGATACTGCAATGTCACATTTCGACCGAAGCAACTTTCCACTGCGCAACTCCGTAGGCCATTTGATCCACCTCGCGAACCAGTACAAGGATCGCGTGCTGGACAGCCACCTCGCGCCTTACGACATCACCGCTGCCCAGTTCAAGGTGCTGCTGCTGCTGGCCCGCGACCAGACCGACACCCCGGCCGAACTCAGCCGTTGCCTGTCGCTCGACAGCGGCGCCATGACCCGCATGCTCGATCGCCTGGAAGCCAAGGGCCTGCTGCGCCGGGTGCGCAGCCTGAGCGATCGTCGCCAGGTGCGGCTGGAGCTGACCGAACAGGGCCAGGCCCTGAGCAGTGAACTCATGCAGATCGGCGTGGACGCCCTCAATGACCTCACCCACTGCCTGGACCGCCAGGAGCTGGATGACCTCGAACGCCTGCTACGCCGACTGCTCGGCCCCTCCGGCCTGTTGCCGGCGCCCTCTGGAGACCTCTGATCCATGACCTTTCGCCTGCCATTGACCGCCCTCTGCGCCGCCCTGCTGCTGGCCGGCTGCGTGTCGTCCGAAGGGCTGAACACCCAGGGGCACGCCGTGGATCCGGCCACCCTCAAGGGCGACGCCACCTTTGCCGGCGATCGCCTCTCCCCTGTCCAGTGGCCGAGCGCCGACTGGTGGACGCGGCTGGGCGATCCGCAGCTCGACAACCTGATCCGCGAGGCCCTGCGCGACAGCCCTTCGCTGCAGGAAGCCGATGCGCGCAGCCGCCAGGCCGATGCCGCGGTGCTCGCCGCCGATGCCAATCGCTATCCACAGATCGACGCCAATGCGGGCGTGACCCGCTCGCGTCTGGCGCGGCCAGACGATCCGGTCGGCCAGGGTGACCGTTACAGCACCTTGCGCCAACTCAATGTGAGCGGCAGCTATAGCTTCGACCTCTGGGGTGGCCAGCGCGCCGCCTGGGAGGCCGCACTCGGCCGCGCCCGCGCCGGTGAAGTGGATCGCCAGGCCGCACGCCTGACGCTGGCCGCCGACGTCAGCCGCGCCTACAACCAGCTGGGCCTGGCCTATGCCAATATGGACGTGGCCCAGCAGGACCTGGAGCGTACCCGTGGCATGCTCGACCTGGCCCAGCGCCGGGTGGACGCCGGCCTCGACAGCGACTACCAGCTGCAGCAGACCCAGAGCCTGGAAGCCAGCGCGGCGGCCTCCCATACCGCGGCTGAACAGCAGGTGCGCACGGCCCAGATCCGTCTCGCCGTGCTGTTGGGCAAGGGGCCAGACCGTGGCGCCGAGATTCCACGGCCCAAGCTGATCGCCCCCGCCGCGGTGAACCTGCCTGCCCAGTTGCCGGTCGAGCTGGCCGGGCGTCGTCCGGACCTGATCGCCGCCCGCTGGCGGGTGGAGGCCGCGAGCAAGGACATCGTCGCCAGCAAGACCAACTTCTATCCCAACCTGGACCTGACGGTGGCCGCCGGCAGCAAGGCCATCCTCGGCGACGCCTTGCTCGGCGGTCCGGCGCGCTTTTTCAACGTCGGCCCGGCGCTGTCGCTGCCGATCTTCGATGCCGGTCGTCGCCGCGCCGATCTCGCCAGCCGCGATGCCGACTATGACCTCGCAGTGGCCCAGTACAACCGGACCCTGGTGCAGGCACTGGGCGACATCGCCGACGCCATCACCCGCCAGCGCTCGCTGGACCAGCAGATCGTCGAGCAGCAACGGGCACGGGACATCGCCAAGAGCTCCTTCGACATCGCCATGCAGCGCTATGGCGCCGGCATCGGCAACTACCTCGATGCCCTGACCGTGGAACAGCAACTGCTGCAGACCGAACGTCAGCTGGCCAGCCTCCAGGCCGACCGCGTCGACAGCGGCGTGCTGCTGATGCAGGCCCTGGGTGGCGGCTTCCAACCGTCCAAACTGCCGCCGGCGCCCACCGCCGCGGCCACACACTGATACCGAGAGCCCGACCATGGCCGATTCCGCCGCAACCCCCAACGACAATGCCCAGGAGCAGAAGCCGCAGCGCTCCGGCAAACGCAAATTCCTCCTGCTGCTCCTGCTGCTGGTGGTGATCCTGGCCGGCGTGGGTGTCTACTGCTACCACCTGTTCTATGGCCGCTTCCATGCCGATACCGACGATGCCTACGTCAACGGCAACCTGGTGCAGATCACGCCCCAGGTCGTTGGCACCGTGACCCGCATCGCCGTGGATGATGGCGACTACGTCCGCCAGGGCCAGCCGCTGGTGGAATTCGATCCCAGCGACACCGCCGTCGCCCAGCAGAGCGCCGAGGCCAACCTGGCCAAGACCGTGCGCCAGGTGCGCGGCCTGTACAGCAACGTCGACAGCTACAAGGCCCAGGTGGCTGCCCGGCGCGTCGAGGTCGAACGGGCCCGCGCCGACTACGCCCGCCGCCAGCAACTGGCCAAGGGCGGCGCCATCTCCAAGGAAGAACTGGCCCACGCCCGCGACACCCTGGTGTCGGCGCAGAGCTCCCTGACCTCCGCCCAGCAGCAACTGGATACCAACCAGGCACTGGTGGACGACACCGAGATCGCCTCGCACCCCGACGTCAAGGCCGCCGCCGCCCAGCTGCGCCAAGCCTACCTCAACCATGCCCGCAGTACCCTGGTGGCGCCGGTCAGCGGCTATGTCGCCAAGCGCTCGGTGCAGGTCGGCAGCCGCGTGCAACCCGGCGCGGCCTTGATGGCCGTGGTGCCGCTGGACCAGATCTGGATCGATGCCAACTTCAAGGAAACCCAGCTCGCCGAGATGCGCATCGGCCAGCCGGTGGAGATCCACTCCGACCTCTATGGCGACGACGTGCGCTATCGCGGCGTGGTGGAAAGCCTGGGCGTGGGCACCGGCAGCGCCTTCTCGCTCCTGCCGGCGCAGAACGCCACCGGTAACTGGATCAAGATCGTCCAGCGACTGCCAGTGCGTATCCGCCTGGAAGGCGACAACCTGGACAAGCATCCGCTGCGCATCGGCCTGTCGACCGTCGTCGATGTCGACCTGCACGACCAGGACGGCGCCCGCCTGCCCACCACCACGCCAAAGCAGCCGCGCTACAGCACCGACGTCTACGATCACCAGTTGGCCGATGCCGACCAGCTGATCCAGCAGATCGTCCACAACAACGGTCCGGCGGCACGCGCCGCGGGCGTCGCCAAGCGCTGAGGCCCTGGAGGCTCGGTCATGAGCCTCCCCGCCCCCTTCTGGTAATCCGTCATGAGCGATAACGCCTTTCGCCCGGCGAGCCTGGTCCTCGCCACGGTGGGTCTTTCCCTGGCCACCTTCATGCAGGTGCTCGACACCACCATCGCCAACGTCGCCCTGACCACCATCTCCGGCAACCTCGGGGTAAGTTCGGAACAGGGCACCTGGGTCATCACCGCCTTCGCCGTGAGCAACGCCATCGCCCTGCCGCTGACCGGCTGGATGGCGCGCCGCTTCGGCGAGGTCAAGCTGTTCATGGCCGCCGTGGTGCTCTTCGTCATCACCTCCTTTCTCTGCGGCATCGCCACCTCGATGCCCGAGCTGGTGATCTTCCGCGCCATGCAGGGTTTCGTCGCCGGCCCGCTCTACCCCATGGCCCAGACCCTGCTGCTGGCGATCTTTCCGGCGGCCAAGCGGGGCATGGCCCTGGCGCTCCTGGCCATGGTGACGGTGGTGGCGCCCATCATCGGGCCCATCGCCGGCGGCTGGATCACCGACAACTACAGCTGGCCGTGGATCTTCTTCATCAACATCCCCATCGGCATCTTCGCCACCCTGGTGGTCTGGAGCCAGCTGGGCAAGAAACCGGAAAAACTGGTGCACCAGCCCATCGACTACGTCGGGCTGATCCTCCTGGTGCTAGGCGTGGGCGTGTTGCAGGTGGTGCTGGACAAGGGCAACGACCTGGACTGGTTCGAATCCAACCTGATCTGCCTGGGCGCGGCCTTTTCCGCCGTGGCGCTGACCGCCCTGGTGATCTGGGAGCTGACCGACAAGCATCCCATCGTCAACCTGCGGCTGTTCCGCTATCGCAACTTCAGCTTCGGCACCCTGGCGCTGGTGCTGGGCTATTCGGGCTTCTTCGGCATCAACCTGCTGCTGCCCCAGTGGTTGCAGACCCAGCTCGGCTACACCCCGGTGTGGGCGGGCCTGGCGGCAGCGCCCATCGGCATCCTGCCGGTGATCCTCTCACCGCTGGTGGGCAAGTTCGCGCACAAGACCGACCTGCGGCTGCTGGCCGGGGGCTCCTTCCTGGTGATCGGGGCGTCGTGCTTCATGCGCGCCACCTTCAACAACGAGGTGGACTATCGCCACATCGCCGAGGTACAGACCTTCATGGGCCTGGGCGTGGCGCTGTTCTTCATGCCCACCACCAGCATCCTGCTGTCCAGCCTCAAGCCATCGGAACTGGCGGACGGCGGCGGCCTGGCGACCTTTCTGCGGGTCCTGGGCGGCAGCTTCGCCTCCTCCCTGACCACCTGGCTCTGGCAGCGCCGCGCCATCCATCACCATGCCCAGCTGACCGAGGACGTCACCGCCTACAGTCCGGCCACCCAGCATTACCTGGACGCCCTCGGCGGTCCGTCGCAGCAGGCCTATGCCCAGCTGGACAAGGTGGTGGAGAGCCAGGCCTACATGCTCTCCACGGTGGACTACTTCACCCTGCTTGGCTGGATCTTCATGGGCCTGTTCCTGATCATCTGGCTGGCCAAGCCGCCGTTCGCGGCCAAGCCGGGCGCCGGTGGCGGCGATCACTGAGCAGCGGCCCTGGCTCTCGCGAGCCAGGGCCCCATGAGCCCTGAACGGTTTCGACGCAATTCACCCACCTCCCAGCCGGTCGCTAGCCCTCCTGACGATCAGGGCGCGCTGTGTTGGGTCTGCAGGTAGTCGGCGATATCACGCAGATCCTCGGCATCGCCGATGCCCCAGAACCTCATCTTGGTGCCCGGCACCTTCTGCTCGGGATCACGCAAGAAGGCCGCCAGGGCCTCGCGATCCCAGGCGAAGCCGGCCTGGCGCATGGCCTCGGAGTAGTGGTAGCCCGGGAGGCTACCGGCCTGGCGACCGAAGAGGTCGTTGAGCTGGGGACCGAAACCGGATTGAGCGCTCGGCCCTACCGAATGGCAGTTATGGCAGCGCCGCAGGAAGAGATTGCGGCCGTTATCGGCGTCGGCCCAGGCCAGTTCACTACCGAGCAATGCCAGCACGGCCAGCCCAGCCAGGCCCTTCATCGCTGGCATTTCCGGCAATAGACGCTGGCGCGCTGGCCCAGGCGGATCTCCTGCAGGCCCGTCCCACAGACCTTGCAGAATTCGCCCTTGCGCCCATAGACGAACAACTCCTGCTTGAAATAGCCCGGCGCCCCGTCGCCCCCGATGAAGTCGCGCAGGGTGGTGCCGCCGCTCTCGATGGAACGCGCCAGCACCTTCTTGATCTCGACGGCCAGGCGATCGTAGCGCGCCCGGGAAACGCTACCGGCCGCCCGGCGGGGGTCGATGCCGGCGGCGAACAGCGCCTCGGCGGCGTAGATATTGCCTACCCCCACCACCACGGCGTTGTCCATGATGAAGGGCTTGACCGCCATGCTGCGCCCACGTGACAGCTCGAACAGCCGACCGCCGCCGAAGGCCTCGGTCAGGGGCTCGGGCCCCAGCTTGCTGAGCAGCACATGAGCATGGGGATCCTGGGTCCAGAGCAGCGCACCGAAACGGCGCGGATCGGTGTAGCGCAACGACAGCCCGGACTCCAACTCGATGTCGACATGCTCGTGCTTGGCCGGTGGCTGATCCGCCGGCACCAGGCGCAGGCTGCCGGACATGCCCAGGTGGCCGATCAGGGTGCCGCTCTCGGCGCGAATCAGCAGGTACTTGGCACGCCGCTCCACGGCCTCAATGCGCTGACCGGAGAGGCGCACGTCCAGGTCTTCGGGGACGGGCCAGCGTAGCCGACCATCGCGGACGATGACCCGGCGCACGCGTTGACCGACGACATGGGGCTCGATGCCCCGGCGAGTGGTTTCGACTTCAGGTAATTCGGGCATGGAGGTCCAGGACGATTGCAGGTGCCTTAGTAATTGATCCGGCCACTGCCCATTTCAAGGATCGTCTCCTTGAGCGACTCGAAGTCGTACTCGGACAGGCCGACGTGATCCAGCACCCGCGGCGCGATAGCCTGCCACTCGTGATCCTCGTCCTGGCCGCCCAGGGCGCGATAGCAGCGGCAGATGTGCTCGGCCATCTTCAGCAGCGCCAGCAGATTCTTGATCTGGATGTCGGTGGTCGAGTCCTCGTCGAAGACGGACTGGGCATTGTGATGGTTGGCGATGGCCTGGCCCACGTGCTCCGGCAGGCGCCAGGACCGCGAGATGAAATACCCCACCACGGCGTGGTTGGTATTGAACATGCGGTTTTCTACGTCGACCACCCGTACCTGTTCGTTGACGCTGGCATAGGCCTCCTCCAGCACAGCCATGTAGCTGGGGAAGCGCTTGAGCATCAGCGGGATGCCGCAGTTGTGGAACAGACCCAGGGCATAGGCTTCGTCGGGGGTCGGATAGCCGGTCTTCTTGGCCAGGCTCAGGCAGGTCTCGGCTACATCCTGGGCGGTGTCCCAGAAGCGGTTGAGGATGACGATGGTCTCGTCGGTGAGCTCCCCCTTGATCGACTGGGCGTTGATCAGGTTGATGACCGACTGGCTGCCCAGCAGGTTGACCGCCCGCTGGATCGAGGTGATGCGATTGCTCAGGCCGAAGTACGGCGAGTTCACCAACTTGAGCAAGGCGCCCGACAGCCCCGGGTCCTGGCCGATCAGACGGGAAATGACCTTGAGATCCGGGCTGGGCATGAGCTGTTCGAGCTGCAAATCCACCATGATCTGCGGCTGCGGAGGAATGCTGATGCCTTGCAGAGCCTGACGGATCTGCTCCTCGGTCAGCTGAGGGGACGCTTGGGACATGGAGGCTACTCTGCGATGGATGTCGCAAATTTACTCTGCGCCGTCCGCCGATGCCATCGGGCGCGACGAAGGAACTTCAGGGGGGTAAAGCGAGACGGATTTAGGAGCGCTGGCAAAAGGCTAGCCCGACCGAATTCCAATCGAGGTACCCGCAACCATGGCTACATCCCTGAACGGCAAGAAAATCGCCATCCTGGTCACCGACGGCTTCGAGCAGGCCGAGCTCACCGGCCCAAAAGAGGCCTTGGAACAGGCAGGTGCCCAGACCCACATCATCTCCGCCGAGAGCGGCCAGGTGCAGGGCTGGGACGGCACCGAGCCGGCCGACAGCTTTCCGGTGGACCTTACCTTCGCTGAGGCCAATGCCGGTGACTATGACGCCGTGCTGTTGCCCGGGGGCGTGGTCAACGCCGACACCATCCGCATCGACACCCAGGCTCAGCAGCTGACCAAGCAGATCGCCGATGCCGGCAAGCCGGTGGCCGTCATCTGCCATGGTGCCTGGCTGCTGATCTCCGCCGGCCTGGTGCAGGGCAAGACCATGACCAGCTGGCCCTCGCTGACCGACGACCTCAAGAACGCTGGCGCCACCTGGCAGGACCAGGAGGTCATCGTCGACGGTCAACTGGTGAGCAGCCGCAAGCCAGACGACATTCCGGCCTTCAATCGCGAGTTCATCAAGCTGCTCGCAGGCTGATACCCGAGGAATGGCACTTTGATCTCATAAGACGGAACTATGGCAAAGTGCCAGAGTCTTATCGAGTGCCCCCAAAGCACTTTTAGCCCGCCCTGCCCGGCGGGCTTTCTTTTGCCCGGCGTTTGGCCTGGAAGCCTGGGTACGGCCGTGCGAGCCAGGTTTGGACCGCCCTACAAAACGCTAAAGAAACGAAGGGGACTCGCGCCCGCGTTTACATCAGGTAACTGAGCAGTGTCCTGGGGCGACCCAGGCTATTGAGCCAGGGCGTTTTCAACAGCGCCGCGGATCATGGACAGGCTTTCTCAGGCCTTGAAATCGTCCTGCAGATCCACCAGATGGCGTTCGATAGCGGCCAGGCGCTGGCCCTGATCGCTCATGCCCAGCCAATCCAGCTTGAGATGGGCCTCGAACGGCAGCAGGTAGGCCAGCTGGCAGCCCAGCGCCTGACGGTCGGCGACCTGGCCGCCCATGTCCAGGCTGGCCACCAGGGGATGCTGAGCCAAGGCCGCCAGCAGCGCCATCAGATCGGCGTCGGCATCGCGCAGCGGCTGAGGATCGGTTTCAGCCAGCCATTCCACCTCGCCCACCACCAGGTGATCGGCCTGTTCTTCCTGGCTCAACAGGCGAAAGCGCCGACCGCCTTCGATGCGAATGCCCAGGAGACCATTGCTCTGTTGCTGCCAGTCGCGGATCAGCGCCTCGCAGCCAAAGGCACCCAGCCGGTTCGGCGCGGCACCGGTCTCGCGACCTTCGAGGATGGTTACCACGCCGAAGCTGCTGCCCTGCTTGAGGCAGCGGCCGAGCATGTCCAGATAGCGGGCTTCGAACAGTTGCAGATCGAGACGGCAACCGGGAAACAGGGTGGTGTTCAGCGGAAACAGGGGCAGCGTCATGAAACCTCCGAGGCCTGATGGTCCTGCTGGATAGAGCGTCGAGCGCCGTCGGCTGCTCCCGCGCGGCGACGCGCGGGGCCTTGCCGGCTTAGAAGCGGTAGACCTCGGCGCCGGTGCGAATCGGCACCACGGCTGGCAACGTTGGCCGGGCCTGGGCCTCTTCCACGAGTTTCTTCGGTTCCTTGCGTGCGACCTCGCTGTCGCGCCGACCACGCTGGGCGACCTTGGTGAGATCCGTGGCGAGACGCGCGGCCAGTTGCTGCAGCAACTCGCCTTGCGCCCGCACCTGGGCGGCACGATCACCGCCCTGACGCCCTTGCAGGTGTACCACCTCGGTGTCCAGCAGGCGCCCCTGGCCGTCACGTAGTTGCCAGCTGGCGTCCAGGGCAGCGGGAGCCTGGTCCCCGGCGTCGAGGCGGGTCACCACCAGCTCCACCCGGTATTGCGGATCGAAGCCCTCGGGCTGCTCGCCCACTACGACCCGACCGCTGTTCAGGCGGCTGGCGAGCTGGCGTTGCAGCAACTGGCGTACGTTGGCGTCGAGCGGACCGGCCCAGTGATCGCGAGTGGCCTTGAGGCTGCCGTCAGGCTGGCGCTCCAGCAGCACGTCACGCTGCAGGTAGTCGGCCAGTTGCAGGTTTTCGATCCACACCGCAAGGCCACGCGCGCTGTTCGCGGGCGTACGCGCGTTACCGCCGTCGAGTTGATAGTAGTGGCTGGGGCCAAGGCTGGCACAGCCGCCGAGGCCGGCCAGCAGGCCAACGAGCGCCAGCCTGGCGAGACACATCCGTTTCATCGAGGCTCTCTCTCGACGGGCGCCATGGCCCGGCGAGTCCTGGTCGAAAAAATCCGGCCTATGCTAGCGGCTGACCGCAGGCGGCTCAAGTTTCCACCTGCAGCGAGTCCACCCGCTGGAACCCACGCGGCAGCTTGTTGCCTCGCCGCCCGCGCTCGGCACGGTAATGTTCCAGGTCGCTGCCCTTGAGGGTATAGGGCCGCTTGCCCGCCTGCAGGGTGAGGGACGCGCCGGCCGGGACCACGGCCAGATCGACTACGTATTCCTCACGCTTGGCCACCCGCTCGCCAGGAATGGAAATCAGCTTGTTGCCCTTGCCCTTGGCCAGCTGTGGCAGCTCGGTGATGGCGAATACCAGCAGGCGCCCCTCGTTGGTGACCACCGCGATGGAGGTGTCCTCCAGGGAGGCCACCGGCTTCGGAGACAGCACCTTGGCGCCGTTGGGCAGGCTGATCAGCGCCTTGCCGGCCTTGTTCTTGGCCTGCAGGTCCTCGCCCTTGACCACGAAGCCGTAGCCGGCATCCGAGGCCAGTACATAGAGGCTGCTGTCGTCCGGCAGGAGCAGACACTCGAAGCTGGCCCCTGGCGGCGGCGTCAGGCGTCCGGTCAGGGGTTCACCCTGGCCACGCGCCGACGGCAGGGAGTGAGCCGCGACCGAATAGCTGCGTCCGGTGGAGTCGATGAAGACGGCGAATTGATTGGAGCGCCCCAGGGCTGCCGCCTTGAAGCCGTCGCCGGCCTTGTAGGACAGCCCGGTCGGATCGACATCATGGCCCTTGGCCTGGCGCACCCAGCCCTTCTCGGACAGCACCACGGTCACCGGCTCGGTGGGCATGAGTTCGGTTTCGGACAGGGCCTTGGCCTCGGCACGCACGACGATGGGCGAGCGACGAGCGTCGCCGTAGGTCTCGGCGTCCTTGATCAATTCGTCGCGGACCAGATTGCGCAGCTTCTTGTCGCTGCCCAGCAGGGTCTGCAGGCGCTTCTGCTCCTTGAGCAGCTCGGCCTGTTCGCCACGGATCTTCATCTCTTCCAGCCGCGCCAGCTGGCGCAGGCGGGTTTCGAGGATGTAGTCGGCCTGGTCCTCGGAGAGCTCGAAACGGGCCATCAATGCCTGCCTGGGATGCTCTTCGGTACGGATGATGTGGATCACCTCGTCCAGGTTGAGAAAGGCGATCAGCAGGCCGTCCAGCAGGTGCAGGCGGCGGTTGACCTTGTCCAGGCGGAACTGCAGGCGGCGACGCACCGTGCCGATGCGATAGATCAGCCACTCTTGGAGGATCTGCCGCAGGTCCTTGACCTGGGGTTTGCCGTCCAGGCCGATGACGTTGAGGTTGACCCGGTAGCTGGATTCGAGATCGGTGGTGGCGAACAGGTGCTGCATTAGTTCGTCGGCATCGATGCGGTTGGAGCGCGGCACGATGACGATGCGGGTTGGGTTCTCGTGGTCCGACTCGTCACGCAGGTCGGCCACCATGGGCAGCTTCTTGGCCTGCATCTGGGCGGCGATCTGCTCCAGCACCTTGGAACCAGAGACCTGGTGCGGCAGTGCGGTGATGACCACGTCGCCGTCTTCACGGCGGTAGACGGCACGCATGCGCACCGAGCCGCGCCCGGTCTCATAGATTTTGCGCAGGTCGGCGGGTGGCGTGATGATCTCGGCTTCGGTGGGGAAGTCCGGACCCGGCACATGCTCGAGGAGTTCGGGAATCCCGGCGATGGGATCGTCCAGCAGGCGCACGCAGGCAGCCGCCACCTCACGCAGGTTGTGCGGCGGGATGTCGGTGGCCATGCCCACGGCGATGCCGGTGGTGCCGTTGAGCAGCAGGTTGGGCAGGCGTGCCGGCAGCACCGCCGGTTCGTTCAGGGTGCCATCGAAGTTGGGCACCCAGTCCACAGTGCCCTGCCCCAGTTCATTGAGCAGCACCTCGGAATAGCGCGACAGCCGCGCCTCGGTATAGCGCATGGCGGCAAAGGACTTGGGATCGTCCGGCGCACCCCAGTTGCCCTGGCCATCCACCAGCGGATAGCGATAGGAGAACGGCTGGGCCATCAGCACCATGGCTTCGTAGCAGGCCGAGTCGCCATGGGGGTGGTACTTACCGAGCACGTCACCCACGGTACGGGCGGATTTCTTGTGCTTGGCGTCGGCATCCAGGCCCAGTTCGCTCATGGCATAGATGATGCGGCGTTGGACCGGCTTGAGACCGTCGCCGATGTGCGGCAGGGCGCGGTCCATGATGACGTACATGGAGTAGTTCAGGTACGCCTGCTCGGTGAAGTCGGCCAGCGAACGGCGTTCGACGCCATCCAGGCTCAGGTCGAGGGGTGCACTCATGGGAGTCCTTTGGTGTTACGTCTTTGATCGGGGGGCCCGGTCCATCGCGGTCATGGACCGCTCCTACAGGCGCTCGACACACCTGTAGGAGCGGCCCATGGCCGCGATAAGCGCAGCCAACATATTTAGAGCAGCACTTCGGCGCGATCGCCCTTGGATTCCAGCCAGCTCTTGCGGTCGCCGGACCTCTTCTTGGCCAGCAGCATGTCCATCATCTCGAGGGTGCCGGGCACGTCTTCGAGGGTCAGCTGCACCAGGCGTCGGGTGTTGGGATCCATGGTGGTCTCGCGCAGCTGCAGCGGATTCATCTCGCCCAGGCCCTTGAAGCGGGTGACCTGGGGCTTGCCGCGCTTCTTCTCCGCCGCCAGGCGATCGAGGACGCCGTCACGCTCGGCCTCGTCGAGGGCGTAATGGACCTCCTTGCCCAGGTCGATGCGGTACAGCGGCGGCATGGCCACATAGACATGGCCGGCGTCCACCAACGGGCGGAAGTGCTGCACGAACAGGGCGCACAACAGGGTGGCGATGTGCAGGCCGTCGGAGTCGGCATCGGCGAGGATGCAGATCTTGCCGTATCTCAGTCCGCTCAGGTCGGCACTGCCGGGGTCGATGCCGATGGCCACGGCGATGTCGTGCACCTCCTGGCTGCCCAGCACTTCGCTGCCGTCCACTTCCCAGGTGTTCAGGATCTTGCCGCGCAGCGGCATGATGGCCTGGAATTCCTTGCTGCGCGCCTGCTTGGCGCTGCCGCCAGCGGAGTCACCCTCCACCAGGAACAGCTCGGATCTCATCGGATCCTGGCCGGCGCAATCCGCCAGCTTGCCGGGCAGCGCCGGCCCTTGCGTGATCTTCTTGCGCTCGACCTTCTTGCCCGCCTTGAGGCGGCGGCCGGCGTTGTTGATGGCCAGCTCGGCGATCTGCTGACCCAGCTCGGGATGGGCATTGAGCCAGAGGCTGAACGCGTCCTTGACCACCCCGGCGACAAAGGCAGCCGCCTCGCGGGAGGACAGCCGCTCCTTGGTCTGGCCGGAGAATTGCGGCTCCTGCATCTTCATCGAAAGGACGAAGGCGATGCGCTCCCAGACGTCTTCCGGAGCCAGCTTGAGGCCGCGCGGCAGCAGGTTGCGGAATTCGCAGAACTCCCGGATGGCATCCAGCAAACCCTGGCGCAGGCCATTCACATGGGTGCCACCCTGGGCGGTGGGAATCAGGTTGACGTAGCTTTCCTGCACCGACTCGCCACCCTCGGGCAGCCAGAACAGTGCCCAGTCCACCGCTTCCCGAGCCGAAGCCAGGCTGCCGTGGAAAGGCGCCTCCGGTAGCCGCAGGGCGTCGCCCACGGTATCCACCAGGTAGGATCTCAGGCCGTCCTCATAATGCCACTCGGTGCGTTCGCCGGTGGCTTCGTCGTGGAAGCTCACGGCGAGGCCCGGGCAGAGTACTGCCTTGGCCTTGAGCACGTGCTTCAGGCGGCTGACGGAAAACTTGGGGGCATCGAAGTACTTGGGGTCCGGCCAGAAGTGCACGCTGGTACCGGTGTTTCTCTTGCCAACGCTACCGACCACGGCCAGTTCGCTGGCCTTGAAGCCGTC
Source organism: Pseudomonas sp. Marseille-Q7302 (assembly GCF_965111925.1). Classification (NCBI taxonomy): domain Bacteria; kingdom Pseudomonadati; phylum Pseudomonadota; class Gammaproteobacteria; order Pseudomonadales; family Pseudomonadaceae; genus Pseudomonas; species Pseudomonas sp. Marseille-Q7302. Next base: position 3,879,459 of record NZ_CBCOPK010000001.1, read on the forward strand.
GGCGAAGGCCATGGCGTATTCGTTGCCCTCACGCTTGACGCGTACCTCGACACGGGACGACAGGGCGTTCACCACGGAAATGCCCACACCGTGCAGGCCGCCGGAGAACTGGTAGTTCTTGTTGGAGAACTTGCCGCCGGCGTGCAGCTTGGTGAGGATCAGCTCGACACCGGAAACGCCCTCTTCCGGGTGAATGTCCACCGGCATGCCACGACCGTCGTCGATCACTTCGAGGGAGTTGTCGGCGTGCAGGATCACCTGCACCTGGCGCGCGTGACCAGCCAGGGCCTCGTCCACGCTGTTGTCGATGACTTCCTGGGCCAGGTGGTTGGGCCGGGAGGTGTCGGTGTACATGCCAGGGCGCTTGCGCACCGGATCGAGTCCGGAGAGGACTTCGATGGCGTCGGCGTTATAGGCGTTCTGCGTGGCCATGGGGTCTCTATTCGAAGGTGTTGAAATCCAGCTCGCGCCAGAGCGCCGGGTCGAAGCCGGCCAGCTCGAGCAGCAGCGGCAGCTGGCGGTGGAAGCCCTGGAAGCCGTGGTCGCCACCCTGTTCGATGCGCAGGGTGCAGGCGCCGTAGTAGCGTTCGGCATCCCGGTAGTCGAGGGTCTCGTCACCAGTTTGCAGCCAGACGTGAAAGCGCTCGGGATCTGCCGGCGCTGCGACTTCCTGCGCGCTCAGGGCTTCGACGTGGGCCTCGGTGAGGGTCCAGGTCTCGCCGGTATGGTGATTGCGTTGGGGGCCGAGATAATGCTCCATGAAGCGCCAGGGCCGGACTGCCGGGTTGATCAGCACGGCCTTGAGCCCATGGCGCTCGGCCAGGACGGTGGCATAGTAGCCGCCCAGGGAGCTGCCGACCAGCAAGGGGGCGTCCAGCTCGGCCTGTTCGCGCTCCAACAGCGCGAAGGCAGCACCGGCATCGTTGGGCAGCGCCGGGGCGCGCAGGTGGTCCGCCAGGCCAAGGTGGGTCATGCAGGCGGTCAGCTGCCGGGCCTTCAAGGACGCGGGCGAGCTGTTGAAACCATGGATATAGAGGATCGACGGCATCAGGCCGCTCCTACTGGATAAAAATACAGGCAAAGAGTACCCGGTTTCGACCTCCGCGACCAAGGCAGCCGACCGGCGTCAGACCTAGTAGCCTGCCGCGCTGTGATCCACGGTGAAGGCATGCTGTTGCAGGCGCGAGACACCGGTCTCCAGCTCGCCGTCTGGCAGCAGGCGCAACCAGCGATAGCCAGGGGCCTGGTCGCCCGCCTTGAACTCCTGGCTGCCCGGTTCGAATTGCAGGCCGGTGGACGGCGAGGCCAGCAGCCGCACGCCATTGCGCAGCTGATCGAATTCCTGGTGGATATGCCCCCAGAGCACCACCTTGACCTGTGGGTGACGATCCAGCACGGCAAACAGCTCGTCCGGCCGGTTCAGGCCCAGAGGTTCCATCCAGCCACAGCCTACCGGCACCGGGTGATGGTGCAGGCAGATCAGCGCCGGACGCTCGGGCGCCGCGCTCAAAGCCTCGTCCAGAGTAGCCAGCTGTGCCTGCTCCAGCTCGCCGAAGACGCAGCCGCGCACGGTGCTGTCGAGCAGGATGAGGCGCCAGGCACCAAGATCGGTGACGGTGTCCAGAAAATCGCGGTCGCCACAGGCCTTGGCCATGGGCGCGTTTTCGTCGTGATTGCCGGCCAGCCAGCGCATCGGCGCAGCGAGGGGTTTGGTCAGTTCGCAGAACCGCTGATAGGAGGCTACCGAGCCGTCCTGGGAGAGGTCACCGCTAGCCAGCAACAGATCGATGCGTGGCTGCTCCTGCACCACCTGAGCGACCACCTGTTGCAGGCTGGCTGCCGTGTCGATACCCAGCAAACGTCCATTGGCACGGGCAAACAGATGACTATCGGTCAGCTGGACAACGAGAGGAGCGTTGACACTATCCGGCAAACTCACCAAAGCCTCCTAGGCATAAGGGGACAACGAGCGCAGGCAGGGTGCAGAAAAGTTCCCGAGAACTTGCGTGCATGCTTCACATTTTCGCAGCTTGAACGGCGCGAGGGAAGCCGCAGCTGTCAGCGTTGCGCTCTGGTGCTCATCGCTGCAGGATCGGTTCAGCTTCATGGCCACAGGCCAGGCAGTGACTCAGCCATTCGCCGAGAAACAGATTGAGCTGGTTCTTCTCGTCAGGCTGATGCATCGCCTGGTTGGGATAGGGATAGCGCCCGAGCAGGTGCCGGGAGGCCCCCGCCGACACCACTTCCGCCATCCGCGCATCGTGATAGACCCGCACCTCCAGTTCAGGAACCGGCAGCCAGGGCAACCCTAGCTCCTGGCGGACCCGCAGGGCCGTCGTGTAGGGACAGGCCTCAGTGACCTCCAGCGCGAGCACCCCCAGCGGGCGCTCGCCTTGTGACAGCATGACGCGACGCGAAACCATGGCTTCGCGCATCTTGGGCAGAAGCCGCATCAGCCGCACGTAGTTGGCCTCGCACGTGGCCTGCAGGCCCGGCAGGTCAACTCGATAGCGATCTCGCAGTTTCAGCCCCATAACCCCCGTACCTCGGCGCGATTGAGCGCCAACCATTGCAGGGCGATGATTGCCGCTGCGTTATTGATTCGACCGTCGCGAACCCCGGCCAGTGCCTCGTCCAGCGACCAGACATGGACGCGAATGTCCTCGCCCTCCTCCTCCAGACCATGGACGCCACCGGCGTCCACGGTGCTGCACCGACCCAGGTAGAGATAGACCTGTTCGTCACTGCCGCCGGGCGAGGGGAAGTAGGTGGAGATGGGCCAGAGCGATTGCAAGGTCAGCCCGGCTTCTTCCTCGGCTTCCCGATGAGCGACCGCCTCGACGGCCTCGCCCTGCTTGTCCACCAAGCCCGCCACCGGCTCAAGCAGCCAGGGATGAGCGGTCTTTTCCATGACGCCGACGCGAAACTGTTCGATCAGCACCACCTCGTCGCGCACCGCATCGTAGGGCAGCACGCAGACGGCATCCGGACGCACGAAGACCTCGCGCTCCAGTTCAGGGCCGAGGTCACCGGAGAACTGCCGGTGGCGCAGCCGGAAACGGGCCATGCGGTAGAAGCCCTGGAAGCAGATTTCGCGACTCAGGATCTCGACGGCAGGCACCTGGGATTCGTTGGCTTCGTTCATGGGCGCTCCAGCGCTGGTAAAAGGTCATCAGATCATCCTAGCGTGCCGCCTGCGCTCGTGCAGCCCCTGACGAGACAAGTCGCGAAACGGGCAACAAGCCAGGAAACCTCTGCCCGGGCCTGGCAAACTTATGGGTCCAGACGGGTTCGAAAGCCGTCGCACTCCGCTTCAACGAAGGTTTCAACGACAAGGAATCCCATGCGTATCCGCCCGCTCCTCCTGCTCGCCGGCCTGCTGCTCGGTGGTTGCCAAAGCGTCTTCGGCCCCAACCTGGACAAACCGCTCACGCCCCGCCACCAGGCCTGGGAGCATCGCCCCGCCGGTTGCCAGGGCGAAGAATGCCCACTGATCAACATCGACTACGTGGAATTCGGCGAACCGGCGCTGGACGCCCTGGTGCAGCGTCACCTGCTGGGCCTGGCACGGGCCGAGCCGGGGGCACCCATTCCCACTTCGCTCGCGAATTATGAGCGGGACTTCCTCAGCCAGGCCCAGCCACGCTGGAGCAGCTATCTGCAGGCCAAGGTGCGCGAACAGCATGACGGCCTGGTGATCATCGAGTTCTCCAGCTATCTGGCCAATGGCGGCGCCCATGGCCTGGCCGGGCGCGACTTCGTCACCTGGGATCGCCACCTCGATCGGCAGATCTCCCTGGGCGACATGCTGGTTCCCGGGCAGGAAGGCGAATTCTGGCGGCTGGCGCAGCTGTCACGCGAGGCCTGGATGGTCAGCAACGGCGTCGGCGATGCCGAGTTCCGCCAGCAATGGCCCTTCCTCAAGACCAACAACGTGGCCCTGGACTTCGGCGCCCTGACGCTCAAGTACGACATCGGCAGCATCGCGCCCTACGCCATGGGCCATCCGGAGCTGAAGATTCCCTATCCCAAGCTCAACGGCATCCTCAAGGGTGAGTATTTTCCGGGGCGCGGGAAGAGTCGCCAGCCGTAGTCCGCCTTGTTGGGCTTCGACGGTGGAGCCGTCTCAGCCCAATCTACGGTGTCACCTCGGACCGCAACCGACGTAGGTTGGGCTGAGCGCAGCGAAGCCCAACGGCCGGACCCTAAACTCGCTTCAACCCCAACAGCGCCTGTGCGGTACCGGCCACCACGATGGCCGGCAGGGTCGCGCCCCAGGCCGGCAGCAGCGTTGGCAGCAGGTGGTAGACGGCCACGCCGAGGGCCCAGGCGACCAGGGACTCCAGGCGCAGTGCCCGCACCCGCTGCGGAGCCTTGCGGCGGCGCAGCAGGAAATGATCCACCAGCACCACGCCGAACAGCGGCGCGAACACCGAGCCGATCAGCAGCAGGAAATGCTCGTACTGCGCCAGGGGGACCAGCAGCGCCAGCAGGGTGCAGAGAATGCCGATGGCCAGGGTCAGCTGCCAGATCTTGACCTGGGCCAGGAATCCTGTCGCCACAGCTGCCGAATGATAGGCGGCGAAGGCGTTCTCAGATTCGTCCAAGAGGATCAGCAGCAGTGGCAGACCCAGGCCGGCCACGGCCAGGGCACGCAGCAGGGCGTCGGCTTCACCGCCGCTGGCGAAGGCCAGGGTGTAGGCGAAGCCCAGGCCCATCAGCCAGAGGTTGCCGCAGAAATAGCCCAGCATGACGCCCCGCCCGGCGCTGCGTCCGGTGCGGGCGAAGCGGGTGTAGTCGGCGATCACCGGCAGCCAGGACAGCGGCATGGCCACCACCAGATCGAAGCCAAGGGCCTGGGTCAGGGAGCCATCGCCCGGGCGCTGCCAGAGCGCGGCCAGGTCGGCGCGCAGGAACAGGTCCAGGGTCAGCCACCCGCAGGCGCCCAGCAGCAGCCAGATACCCCAGCGACTGAGGAAACGCCGCACGAAGGTCAGCGGACCGGCCACCGCCAGCGCCGTGGCCAGGGCGCCGAAGACCAGGGTCCAGAGCACCGGCGAGGTCCAGTCCTGCAGGCCCCAGCTGCCCAGCAGCACGCTGGCCGCCTCGCGCATCACCACCAGTTCGAAGGCGCCCCAGCCGATCAACTGGGTGATGTTGAGCACCGCCGGCAGCAGCGCGCCGCGCTGGCCGAGGCTCTGGCCCAGGGCGGTCATGCCGGCCAGGCCGGTATCGCTGCCCACCAGGCCGGCGGCCGCCAGCAGCAGCACCCCGACCCCGGTGCCCAGCACCAGCACCAGCAGGCCGTCGGCCAGGCCGAGACCGGGTGCCAGCAGCGCGCCGGCCTGGGCCACCATGAGGCCGATACCGAGGGAGAACCAGAGGGTGAAGAGGTCGCGCCCACCAAGGATGCGGCGGTCGGCCGGAACGGGAATGGTGGGGGTGTAGAGGCCGGGGGCCTGGGCCATGATAGGTCTCGTGAGCAAGGGGTTGAGGACGCCCAACGTCGTTGGGTGACGCTGGGCATTGTTGGGCTTCGCTGCGCTCAGCGCCAACCTACGGAAACGGCGTGCTGGCCTAGCGGACGCAGGTTGGGCTGAGACGGCTCTTTCGTCGAAGCCCAACGTTGCAGGGTGACCTGGGCATTGTTGGGCTTCGCTGCGCTCAGCGCCAACCTACGGAAACAGCGTGCTGGCCTAGCAGACGTCGGTTGGGCTGAGACGGCGTTATCGTCGAAGCCCAACGTTGCAGGGTGACCTGGGCATTGTTGGGCTTCGCTGCGCTCAGCGCCAACCTACGGTGGTTTGTCTGGAACCGTAGGTTGGGTTGAGACGGCTCTATCGTCGAAGCCCAACGGTGCGAGGTCGACCTGGACAACGTTGGGCTTCGCTACGCTCAGCGCCAACCTACGGGTGTCAGACCTGCTTGTAGATCACCCCTCCTTCGTCCTTGAAGCGCGCGGCCTGTTCCTGGAAGCCGGCCTCGATGGCCTTCTGCTCGTCGGTCAGGCCGTTCTCCTTGGCGTAGTCGCGGACTTCCTGGGTGATCTTCATGGAGCAGAACTTGGGGCCGCACATGGAGCAGAAGTGCGCCACCTTGGCCGAGTCCTTGGGCAGGGTCTCGTCATGGAAGGCACGCGCCGTGTCCGGGTCCAGGCCCAGGTTGAACTGGTCTTCCCAGCGAAATTCGAAGCGCGCCTTGCTTAGTGCGTTGTCGCGGATCTGGGCGCCGGGATGCCCCTTGGCCAGGTCCGCGGCATGGGCGGCGATCTTGTAGGTGATGATGCCAGTCTTGACGTCGTCCTTGTTGGGCAGACCCAGGTGCTCCTTGGGCGTCACGTAGCAGAGCATGGCGCAACCGAACCAGCCGATCATGGCGGCGCCGATGCCGCTGGTGATGTGGTCGTAGCCAGGGGCGATGTCGGTGGTCAGGGGGCCGAGGGTGTAGAACGGCGCCTCGTCGCAGCACTCCAGCTGCTTGTCCATGTTTTCCTTGATCAGCTGCATGGGCACGTGGCCCGGGCCTTCGATCATGGTCTGGACGTCGTGCTTCCAGGCGATCTTGGTCAGCTCGCCGAGGGTTTCCAGCTCGCCGAACTGGGCGGCGTCGTTGGCATCGGCGATGGAGCCCGGACGCAGGCCGTCACCCAGGGAGAAGCTCACGTCGTAGGCCTGCATGATCTCGCAGATGTCTTCGAAGTGGGTGTAGAGGAAGTTTTCCTTGTGATGCGCCAGGCACCACTTGGCCATGATGGAGCCGCCGCGGGAGACGATGCCGGTGACGCGCTTGGCGGTCAGGGGCACGTAGTGCAGGCGCACCCCGGCATGGATGGTGAAGTAGTCCACGCCCTGCTCCGCCTGCTCGATGAGGGTGTCGCGGAACAGCTCCCAGGTCAGTTCTTCGGCGACGCCATCGACCTTTTCCAGAGCCTGGTAGATGGGCACGGTGCCGATGGGGACCGGCGAGTTGCGGATGATCCACTCGCGGGTCTCGTGGATGTGCTTGCCGGTGGACAGGTCCATCACGGTGTCGGCGCCCCAGCGGATGCCCCAGGTCAGCTTCTCGACCTCTTCCTCGATGGAAGAGCCCAGGGCGCTGTTGCCGATGTTGCCGTTGATCTTCACCAGGAAGTTGCGGCCGATGATCATCGGCTCCAGCTCCAGGTGGTTGATGTTGGCCGGGATGATGGCGCGGCCGCGGGCCACCTCGTCGCGGACGAACTCGGGCGTGATCTCCTGGGGAATGCTGGCACCGAAGCTCTGGCCGCGGTGCTGGTTGCCGAGCAGGCCGGCGGCGCGGGCCTCCTGCAGCTTCATGTTCTCGCGGATGGCGATGTATTCCATCTCCGGGGTAACGATGCCCTGGCGGGCATAGTGCATCTGGGAGACGTTGCGCCCGGCCTTGGCTCGACGCGGCTGGCGCGCCAGGTCGAATCTCAGGGCGGCGAGGCTTGGATCGGCGAGCCGCGCCTGGCCGAACTCAGAGGAGAGGCCGGCCAGCAGTTCGGTGTCGCCGCGCTCCTCGATCCAGCGTGAACGCACGTCCGGCAGGCCCTTGCGCAGGTCGATGCGTGCGGTCGGGTCGGTGTAGGGACCGGAGGTGTCATAGACGAACACCGGGGCGTTCTTTTCACCGCCGAACGCGGTGGGGGTATCGGCGAGGGAGATTTCCCGCACCGGCACGCGAATGTCGGGACGCGAGCCAGTCAGATAGACCTTGCGCGAATTGGGCAACGGCTGGGTGGACTGGCGGTCGACGCGGGTAAAGTCGGTGACGTTGTTCTGCTTGTTCATCGAGGCTCTCCTGGTGGGCGCGTTGCCGAGGGAAGAACCTGGACGAAGGGGTGGGCACGCAGGAAGACGCAAGCCCGGACGGATGGCGACCACGGAGACGAATGCGGACGCCCTCTTGTTCCCTACGCAGGTTGACGCACCGCCATGCGGCGCGCCTAGCCTGATCAGGTTCAACGGGATCCGGGACTACCCGATCTCAGCGCCTCGTAGCGCACCCCGACAAGAACGCGGTCAGTGTAAACCCAGACTGGCAGAAACTTCGACCGCTATTTCCTCTCCTATGGCGGATTCGGACGAAGTCACTACACTGGCCCGGTCCCTCAAGGAAGGCTCCAAGAATGCGAAGATTCCTGCTGCTCGCGGCGCTCTGCACCACGGCCGGTCTGGCCCAGGCCCAGGTGGCCGGCAATGGCCTGCTCGACGTCTACCGCGAGGCGCTGGACAACAACGCCGACCTGGCCGCCGAGCGCGCCGGTCTCGGCGCCCAGCGCGAAGCGGTGCCCCAGGCACGGGCCGGCCTACTGCCGCAACTCGGCCTTGGCGCCCAGTTCAACGACACCCACACCAGCCTGGAGCTAAAGGACAATCCCGCGCTGGGCGTCCAGGGTGGCCGCTACAGCAGCGATCGCAGCAGCCAGCTGATCCAGGCCACCCTCAGCCAGCCACTGTTCCGTGCCGACCGCTGGTTCCAGCTCAAGGCCGCCCAGGCCGCCACCGAGCAGGCCGAGCTGCAGTTTTCCGCCGCCCAGCAGCAACTGATCCTGCAGACCGCCGAGGGCTATTTCAGCGCCCTGCGCGCCCAGGACGCCCTGGCCACCGCCCGTGCCGAGGAAAAGGCCTTGTACCGCCAGTTGGACCAGTCCCGCGAGCGCTACAAGGTCGGCCTGACCGACGACACCGACGTGCTCCAGGCCCAGGCCAGCTTCGACAATGCCCAGGCCAACCGCTCGCAGAGCGAGCAGCAGGTGGCGGACGCCTTCCAGGCCCTGACCCGTCTGACCGATCGTGACTACGGCAGCATCGCCGGCATTCGCCACGAACTGCCGATCCTGCCGCCGCAGCCCAACGATGCCCGGCAGTGGGTGGACACCGCCATGCGCCAGAATCTGCAGCTGCTGGCTGCCGGCCAGGGCGTGAACGCGGCCCAGGAAACCCTGCGCCAGCGTCGCGCCGGGCACCTGCCGACGGTGGATGCGGTGGCGCGCTACAGCCACAGCGACAACGATGCGGTGAATCTGCCCAACGCCGAGCAGCTGGCGCTGTTCGGCAGCCCGGTCAACAGCCGCAGCATCGGTATCCAAGTGGAGCTACCGCTGTACAGCGGCGGCGCCACCAGCTCCCAGGCGCGTCAGGCCTACCAGCAGCTGGACCGGAGCGAACAGCAGCAGGAAAGCCTGCGCCGCCAGGTGGTGCAGAACACCCGCAATGCCCATCGGGCGATCAACACCGACATCGAGCAGGTGCGTGCCCGACGGCTGTCCATCGCCTCCAGCCAGCGCGCCCTGCGCGCCACCGAGATCGCCTACCAGGTGGGCAGCCGCACCATCGTAGATGTGCTCGACGCCCAGCGGCTGCTGTACAACGCCGTGCGCCAGTACAACGACGCCCGCTACAACTACATCCTGGATACCCTGAGACTCAAGCAGGCAGCCGGCACCCTGGCGCCCAACGACCTGCTGGCGCTGTCGGGCTATCTCGACCCCCACTACGACCCGGACCGCGACTTCCTGCCGCCGGACCTGGCCAAGACCCGCGCCGACGTCCTGCCGGCGCGTTCGGCTCAGGGCGTGAGCAATTTATCCAGTCCGGAGAGCAGGCGCTCCAGCGCGCCCTGATTGGCGGCCAACACCGCCAGACCCGCCTGCCGGTGCCGCTCGGCTTCCGCCGGTTCGGCCCACAGTCGGGCCACGGCGGCGGCGATGGCCGAGGCTTCCGCTACTGTTTCCAAAGCGCCGGCGTCGCGCAACTGGGCGACGATGTCGAGGAAGTTGAACACGTGCGGACCGCTGAGCACCGGCACCCCCAGGGCCGCCGGCTCCAGCGGATTGTGGCCGCCACGCTCGATCAGACTGCCACCGACAAAGGCCACGTCGGCCAGGGCGTAGAGAAACAGCAGCTCGCCCATGGTGTCGCCCAGCAGGACCTGGGTCTGCGGTTGCACCGCCTCCCCCGTCGAGCGCTGGATCACGCTGAAATCTTCGCGACGCACCTCGGCCAGTACCTCAGGAAAGCGCTCGGGATGGCGCGGTACCAGGATCAGCAGGGCATCGGGGCGTGCGGCCAGCAGTTGGCGATGGGCCTGGAGCAGGACCTCGTCTTCACCGGCATGGGTGCTGGCGGCGATCCACACTGGGCGATGGCCCCAGCCCTGGCGCAGGTCAGCCGCGCGGGCCGGCAGCTCGGGATCGATGCGCAGGTCGAACTTGATGGAACCGGTCACCGTGACCCGCTCGGCACGGGCACCGAGGGCGCGGAAGCGCTCGGCTTCCACCGGCGTCTGCACCGCCAGCCACGCCAGCTCCGCCAGCATCGGCGCGGTCACCCCGCCCAGTTTTCCATAGCCCCGAGCGGAGCGCTCGGACAGCCGGCCATTGGCTAGGGCAATGGGAGTGTCGCGGCGCGCCGCCTGGTGGATGAGGTTGGGCCAGAGTTCGGTTTCCATCACCACGCCCAGGCTGGGCCGCAGCCGGTCGAGGAAACGCCCGGCCAGCCCCGGCAGGTCGTAGGGCAGATAGCAGTGGTGGACATCGCTACCGAACAGGGCGCGAATGCGCTCCGAGCCGGTGGGCGTCATGCAGGTCACGGTGATCGGCAGCTGCGGATGGCGCTGGCGCAGCGCACGGATCACCGGCGCGGCGGCGATGCTCTCCCCCACCGACACCGCATGCACCCAGATGCCGCCGGGCGGTACCTCTGGCAAGCCCAGCGCCAGGCGCTCGCCGATGCGTTGCCGATAGGCGGGGGCCTTGCGTCCGCGCCAGAGCAGGCGCAGGAGGATGAAGGGCAAGGCCAGGGTAAAGATCAGGCTATAGAGGGTACGGTTCATGGCGGCAGAGCTTAATGAAGCAAGGCCGCCAGTGCGAGCCCGATCCTAATGCGAATGCCGTGGCGTCCCGCCTTCGCGGGCGATCACCTTGAGGTGCAGGGTGGCCGGTTCCAGGCAGCCGCCGGTGGAGAGCTGGCCCACCAGTTGCCGATAGAGCTCCTGCCAGGGGGTCTGGGCCGGCGGCAGGTTGGGCGTCCATTCGGCGCGGCGGCGCTCCAGCTCGGCATCATCGAGCAGCACATCGACGCTGCGGGCATTGAGGTCCACGCGCAGCCGGTCGTTGGTCTTGAGCAGGGCCAGGCCGCCACCCACCGCCGCCTCCGGCGACATGTTGAGGATCGAGGGGCTGGCCGAGGTGCCGCTCTGGCGCCCGTCACCCAGGCACGGCAAGGAGTCTATGCCCTTCTTGATCAGGGCCGCTGGCGGCGCCATGTTGACCACCTCGGCGCTGCCCGGATAGCCCACCGGACCGGCGCCGCGGATCACCAGGATGCAACGCTCGTCGATGTCCAGGGCCGGGTCGTCGATGCGCGCGTGATAGTCCTCGGGGCCCTCGAAGACGATGGCTCGTGCCTCGAAGCTGTTTTCCTTGCCCGGTTCGGCCAGGTAGGTCTGGCGAAAGGCCTCGCCCACCACCGACATCTTCATGATGGCGCTATCGAAGAAATTGCCACTGAGCACGATGAAGCCGGCGCGGTGCTTGAGCGGCGCCTCATAGGGCTGGATCACGGCGGGATCCGAGCTGGCGGCCCCCTCGGCGATGGCACCGATGGTCTTGCCGGAAACGGTCAGGCATTCGCCGTGCAGGCGACCGGCCTTGAGCAGTTCATGGAGCACCGCCGGCACGCCGCCGGCGCGGTGGAAGCCCTCGCCCAGGTACTTGCCGGCCGGCATGCAGTTGGCCAGCAGCGGGATGTCCTCGCCCAGGCGCTGCCAGTCGTCCAGCGACAGTTCCACGCCCATGTGGCGGGCGATGGCGATCAGGTGCGGCGGGCAGTTGCTGGAAGCACCCAGGGCCGAAGCCACCACGATGGCGTTCTCGAAGGCCTCGCGAGTCATAATCTGCGAGGGGCGGACGTCGTCCAGCACCAGCTGGCAGATGCGCTTGCCGGTGGCATAGGCCATCTGGCCGCGCTCGCGATAGGGCGCGGGGATGCTGGCACAGCCGGGCAGCGACATGCCCAGGGTCTCGGCCAGGGCATTCATCGACAGGGCCGTGCCCATGGTGTTGCAGTGGCCCACCGAGGGCGAGGCGGCGGTGGTCAGGGCCATGAAGCCCTCGTAGTCGATCTCGCCGGTCGCCAGCAGGTTGCGCGCGTGCCAGAGCACCGTGCCGGAGCCGATCAGCTCGCCCTTGAAATGGCCGTCCAGCATGGGGCCGCCGGACAGCACGATGGCCGGCAGGTCGGTGGTGGCCGCAGCCATCAGGCAGGCCGGGGTGGTCTTGTCGCAACCGGTGGTGAGCACCACGCCGTCCAAGGGAAAGCCGTGCAGGATCTCCACCAAGCCGAGGTAGGCCAGGTTGCGATCCAGGGCCGCGGTGGGGCGCCGACTCTGCTCGGCGATGGGGTGCACCGGGAACTCCATGGGGATGCCGCCCGCGTCGCGGATACCGGCCTTGACCCGCTGGGCCAGTTCCAGGTGATGACGATTGCAGGGCGTGAGGTCGCTGCCGGTTTGGGCGATGCCGATGATCGGCCGGCCGGACTGGAGTTCGTCACGGGTCAGGCCGTAGTTCATGTAGCGCTCGACATAGAGCGCGGTCATGTCGGCGTGGGCAGGATCATCGAACCATTGCTGGCTGCGCAGCGGGCGTTTGGCGGAAGTCATGATGGTCTCTAGTTGTTATTAGGAAAGAGCGGTTAGCGGCCCAGCAGGCCACGGGCGGCCAGGTTGTGCATCAGGGCGCCGAGGCCGAAGCGCCAGGCCGGGGCCTGGTCGCTGGTGGTCACCCTATTGTGCAGGGTTCCCAGCAGCGGGCTGGCGATGCTCACCACGTCACCCACCTTGTGGGTGAAGCCGCCGCCCGGGGCGTCACGGTCCTGGGTCGGGGCGAACAGGGTGCCGAGAAACAGCACGAAACCGTCGGGATACTGGTGGTTGGCATTGAGGGTCTGGGCGGCGAGATCGGTGGGATCACGACTGATCTGCGCCATGGAGCTGCTGCCATTGAGGTGAAAGCCGTCTTCGCCCTGGACTTCCAGGGTCACCACGCACTGGCGGACCTGATCGAGATCGAAGGTCTCGTCGAACAGGCGGATGAAGGGCCCCAGGGCGCAGGAGGCGTTGTTGTCCTTGGCCTTGCTCAGCAGCAGGGCGCTGCGGCCCTCGATGTCGCGCAGATTGACGTCGTTGCCCAGGGTGGCGCCATGCAGGCGACCGCGGCTGTCCGCCACCAGCACCACCTCGGGCTCGGGATTGTTCCACTGGGACACGGGGTGAATGCCGATGAGGCTGCCACTACCGACCGCGGCCAGCACCGGCGCCTTGGTGAAGATCTCGGCGTCCGGCCCGATGCCCACCTCCAGGTACTGCGACCACATGCCCTTCTCGATCAGCAGTGCCTTGAGCGCCTGGGCGCGTGGACTGCCCGGCTCCAGGCCCTGCAGATCCGCGCCGATCACCGCCTGCACCTGCTCGCGGATGGCCACGGCGCGTCCGGCATCGCCACCGGCCTGCTCCTCGATCACCCGCTCCAGCATGCTGGCGGCAAAGGTCACTCCGGCGGCCTTGATCACCTGCAGGTCGGCCGGCGGCAGCAGGTGCAGACGTGCGAGATCGGCCTGCTCGCCACTGTTGGCCAGCAGGTCATCGAGGCTGCCGAGGTAGCGCCCGGGGGTGTCGCGCAGAGCCTGCAGCGGCGCCTCTTCCTCGAACAAGGCACTGAGGGTGGCGAACCGTTGGGAAATATCGAAGACACCATCCTCGCGCAGCACCACGGGCGAGGGACCGGCCAGCGGACCGGGCACCCAGGCACGGCCCACCAGGGTGCCGGCCAGACCATCGGCGGGAAGGGTATTGGCAGGCGAAAGACGAAGGGGCATGGGCAGGACTCCAGGGTTGATGGGTCCACGCTAGGCAGCCAGACTGATAAACTCAAATGGGCTTATCTCATCATTCGATAACCAGTGCTTATCACCCAGGAGGCATCCTTGTCCGAGCCGTCGTTCAGCCAGATCTGCCACTGGCTCAAGTTTCGCCACCTGCTGCTGATCGACACCCTGGGCCGCACCCGCAACATGCACCTGGCCGCGCAGCAGATGAACCTCAGCCAGCCGGCCATCAGCAAGATGCTCAAGGAGATCGAGCACCTGCTCGGCTTCGCCCTGTTCGAGCGCCAGCCGCGCAGCATGCCGCCCACCGCCCTGGGCGAGCACGTGCTGCGTTACGCCCGGGTGGCACTCAACGATGCCCGCGACTTCGCCGAGCAGATCGACAGCCTGAGACGCGGCGGTCACGGCCAGCTCAAGGTCGGTGGCATCTTCGCTGCCACGGCGGTGGCCCTGCCGCAGGCCATCGTCGCGATCAAGCAGCGCTGGCCGCTGCTGGCCATCGAGGTGGTGGAGCAGACCAGCGATCACCTGATGGAGATGCTCGACGACAAGCTGCTGCACCTGGCGGTAGCACGCTTCACCGACGAAGCCCAGGCCCAGCGTTTCGACTTCCAGCCCCTGGCGCCGGAGCCCTTCCGTTTCGTGGTCAACGCCGATCATCCGCTGGTGGGCAGCGGCCCCGTGGGCCTCGACCAGGTGCTGGCCTGGCCCTGGATCCTCTATCCCAAGGGCACGCCGATTCGCGGACGCATGGAGCGGGCCTTCGCCGCCGCCGGCCTGCCGGTGCCAAGCAACACCATCGATACCATCTCCATGCAGACCTTTCTCCAGGTGCTGCGCGCCGGCCCCATGATCGGCATGCTGCCCGAGGCCATGGTCGAGCCCTATCTCGCCAGCGGGGCGCTCAGTGCCCTGGAGCTGCCCCTGCACCTGCCGGCGCAGGACTACGGCATCCTCACTCGCAAGGGCGAACCCCTCGGCGAGGCGGCCAGGGAATTCGCCGCCATCCTGCTAAGCCATGCCGGTCGCGAGGAGTCCGCAGCCTAGACAGCTCGATAACGCGCCGTTATCGAATGATCCGCAAATGCCATTGGGAAAGAATCGCTTGCGCTCCTAGAGTGGCCTGGCGTTTCAGACGGCCAGTTTCACTTCACCGGCCGCCTTCGACCTCTTCATAACAACAACGGGCCCCAAGGCCCCAAGGCCCCGAAGGTCATTCCCATGTTCGAAACCACCGCTCCCCAGGGCGCCGCTGGCGACGCCTTCGAAAAACGTACCTACCGCAAGGTGGTGCTGCGTATCCTGCCGATCCTGCTGCTGTGCTACATCGCCGCCTACCTGGACCGGGTCAACGTCGGCTTCGCCAAGCTGGACATGCTCGACGACCTGGGCTTCAGCAACACCGTCTACGCGCTCGGCGCCAGCATGTTCTTCTGGGGCTATTTCCTCTTCGAGGTCCCCAGCAACCTGCTGCTGCACCGCTACGGCGCGCGCTTCTGGATCGCCCGCATCATGCTGACCTGGGCCATCGTGTCCATGGCGGTGGCCTTCACCCAGCCGCTGGCGCACGCGCTGGGCATGCAGTCGAGCACGCTGTTCTATACCCTGCGCTTCCTGCTCGGCATCTGCGAGGCAGGCTTCTTTCCCGGCGTGGTGCTCTATCTCAACTACTGGTTCCCGACCCAGCGCCAGAGTCGGGTGATGTCCGGTTTCCTGGTTGCCCTGCCCTTCAGCCTGAGCTTTGGCGGCGTGCTTTCCGGCTGGCTGATGAGCAGCCTGCACGACTGGTACGGCCTGGCCGGCTGGCAGTGGATGCTGCTGGTGGAAGGGGTGCCCTCGATCATCATGGCGGTGGTGGTGTTCTGCTGCCTGAGCGACAACATCGACAAGGCGCCCTGGCTGGACGCCCGGGAAAAGGCCCTGCTCAAGCGCAACCTGGACCAGCACAACGCTGGCAAGGCGTCGCGGCTGAGCGAGGTGTTCTTCAACCCGCGGGTCTGGCTGCTGGTGTTCATCCTGCTGACCTTCAACACCGGCTTCTATGGCCTGGCGTTCTGGATGCCCTCGATCATCAAGAACGCCGGGGTCAGCGGCAGCCTGCAGATCGGCCTGCTCACCGCCATCCCCTACAGCGTCGCCCTGGTGGTCATGCTGCTCAACGCCCGCCACTCGGCGCGTACTGGCGAGCAGCGCATGCATGCGGCGGTGCCGGCCTTCGTCGGCGCCCTGGGGCTGGTGCTGAGTGCCTGGTTCATCCACAACATCGTGCTGTCGATCTTCTTCCTCACCGTGGCCGCCTCGGGGCTGCTGGCGCTGATGCCGATCTTCTGGTCGCTGCCCGGCACCCTGCTTTCCGGCGTCGCCGCGGCGGCGGGCATCGGCATGATCAACGCCATCGGCAACCTCTCCGGCTTCACCGGCTCCATGATCACCGCGACCATGGAAACCCTCACCGGCGACATCAACGGCACCTATGTGCTCGGCGCCTGTTTGTTCGTCAGCGGCCTGCTGATCCTGGCGATCCCGGCGTCGATGCTGCACCGGGCGCCGACCGCCGTGCCGCTCGACCTCAAGACCGCCTAGCCTGCCTCGGGCACGGCCGAGCGCCCGGCTCCCGCAGCGCTCGGCCGTCCTATCCCCAGCGCCATCACCGCCGCGACGATGCCGGTCAGCCCAGCCAATACCAGGGCCTCCTGGTAGGAACCGAAGTGCTCGCGCAAGGCCCCGGCGAGAAAGGCCGCGCACGCGGCGCCGAGCATGTGGCCGCAGAACACCCAGCCGAATACCACCGGCGCGCTCTTTTCGCCAAAGCTCTGGTTGGTCAGCTTGACCGTGGGCGGCACGGTAGCGATCCAGTCCAGGCCGTAGAAGATGCCGAACAGCAGCAACTGCTCGGGAGCAAAGCCGGAGAACGGCAGATAGATCAGCGAAAGCCCGCGCAGGCTGTAGTAGACGAACAGCAGGCGACGCGGATCGTAGCGGTCGGTCAGCCAGCCGGAGGCGGTGGTGCCCACCAGGTCGAAGATGCCCATCAGCGCGAGGATCCCGGCGGCCTGTACCTGAGACAGGCCGTGGTCGTGGCCCATGGCGATGAAGTGGGTGCCGATCAGGCCATTGGTGGTGAAGCCGCAGACGAAGAAGGTCAGGAACAGCAGCCAGAAGTCGCGCCGGCGGCTGGCCATGGCCAGGGTGCCGAGGGTCACGCGAAACAGGTTGCCCGGCGCGGTGGCGACCGGCGCCTGATAGTCCGCCGGGGCACCATGGGGCCGCAGGCCGACGTCCGCCGGCCGCTCGGGCAGCAGCCAGGCCACCAGCGGGATGAGCGCCGCGCTGGCCACGGCCACGGTCAGTACCACGGTCTGCCAGCCGTCATGGCTGGCGAGCTGGGCCAATAGCGGCAGGAATACCAGGTTGCCGGTGGCGGTGCTGGCGGCCAGCAGGCCCATCATCAGGCCCCGGCGGGCGACGAACCAGCGATTGACGATGGCGGCACCCAGCACCATGGCCACACAGCCCGTGCCCAGGCCGCTGAGCACGCCCCAGGTGGCGACCAGGTGCCAGGGTTCGCGCATCAGGGTGCTCAGGGCGGTGGCCAGGCTGATCAGGGTCAGGCCGCCGAGCAGGGTCCGGCGGATGCCCAGGGTCTGCATCAGGGCGGCGGCGAAGGGCCCGACCAGGCCATAGAGAAAGATGCCGATGGCGGCGGAAAGCGAGACCGTCTCGCGACTCCAGCCAAAGGTCTCCTGCAACGGCAAGAGCAGTACGCCCGGGGTGGACCTCACCCCGGCCGAGACCAGCAGGGCGAGAAAGATCAGTGCCAGGACGACGAAGACATAGCGCTGGCCGAGGGCGTGAAGTGGGGTCATGGCGATCGTCACGGGCGGGGAAGGGATGAGTCGAGTATTGCAGTCCTGGCGAGCTGGCGCTGGTCAAGCTGCCCCACGGATCTGGCCAGAATGGGACTTTCGTTGGCATGGGTCGTGGGCGAGTGCTGGGAGTCCGTCTTGTTGGGCTTCGCTGCGCTCAGCACCAACCTACGGGCGATCCGGGTAGGTTGGGTTGAGCGAAAGCGAAGCCCAACACATCGATTTCAACCAATCGCCCGCAACTCCTCCGCCAGCCGCTGGGCCAGCCAGCGCGCCGCCGGCCCCGGCGCGGCATTGCGGCGCCAGGCCAGCTCCACCACCAGCGCCGGCGGCACCCAGTCGCAATCCAGCTCGGCCAGCAACCCCTGGTAGGAGGGATAGCGCGCCACGTGCCGCGGCAGCCAGCCCCAGCCCAGGCCGCGCATCAGCAGTTCGGCGAGCAGATAGAAGCTGTCGGCGCGCCAGACCTGGGGCGCGATCTGCTCGCCACCGGGATAGGGATTCTCCAGCGGCGCGATGAGCAGCTGACGGTGGCGGGCCAGTTCGCGCCGCCCTACCCCGCGCTGGCTGGCCAGGGGATGCTGGGCGCCGCAGGCGGTGACCTGGGCGACATCACCCAGGGCCTGGCGCTCCAGGGCCTGGGGCATGTGCTCATGGCGAAACAACAGGCCGAGGTCGGCCTGGTTGGTCAGCAGCTTGCGCGCCACATCGCCCTGGGCGCCGCTGGTGAGCTGGACTTCCAGGTGCGGGAAGGCCGCGGCCAGGGCGTCCAGCGCATCGAGCACCGGCTGGTAGGGCATGGCTTCGTCCAGCGCCAGGCGCAACAAAGGCTCCTGACCGGCGCAGAGGGCCTGGGCACGGCTGTCCAGCCGCTGGCATTGACGCAGGACCTCCCTCGCCTCCTCCAGCAAGGCCAGACCAGCCGCGGTGATGACCGGCGTACGACCATTGCTGCGCTCGAACAGCGCGACGCCCAGATCGGTCTCCAGCAGGGCGATGGCGGTACTCACCGCCGACTGCGCCCGTCCCAGACGGCGCGCCATGGCGGAGAAGCTCGCGCCCTCGGCGACGCCGACGAAGATCTCCAATTGCTCCAGATTCCATTGCACGACCCATCTCCTCGACGGATAGGTATCAACTTTTACCTATCGCAGATTAAGCGAAGAATGGGCGCATTCGACAGGAGGAATCATCATGAGCGGATACATCTACCTGGCCATCGCCATCGCCGCCGAAGTCGTCGCCACCACCTCCATGAAGGCCATCAGCGGCTTCAGCAAGCCACTGCCACTGTTTCTGGTCATCACTGGCTACGGCCTGGCCTTCTGGATGCTGACCCTGGTGGTGCGTAGCATCCCCGTGGGCGTCGCCTACGCCATCTGGGCCGGGCTGGGCATCGTGCTGGTCAGCATCGCTGCGGCGTTTCTCTACGACCAGAAGCTGGACCTGCCGGCCATGCTGGGCATGGGGCTGATCGTCGCCGGGGTGGTGGTGATCCAGCTGTTTTCGGGCAGCACCGGGCATTGATGAGGGGCAGGACATTACACGTAGCGTGTAAAATTCCACGTAATGTGTAATGTCCTCGCTTTCTACTAGGTCTCGTTCATGTCCCAACCCTGGTCCACCGATATCCTCATCGTCGGCGGCGGCGTCGCCGGCCTCTGGCTCAACGCCCGTCTGCGGCGCGCCGGCTACGCCACCGTGCTGGTGGAGACCGGCGCCCTGGGCGGCGGCCAGAGCGGCAAGTCCCAGGGCATCATCCACGGCGGCACCAAATATGCCCTGACCGGCATGCTCACCGGTGCCTCCGAGGCCATCGCCGACATGCCGCGGCGCTGGCGCGAAAGCCTGGCCGGCAGCGGCGAGCTGGATCTTTCCGGCGTACGCCTGCTCTCCGAAGCCCACTACCTCTGGTCGCCGGGCAGCCTGGCCGGCAACCTCACCAGCTTCTTCGCCAGCAAGGCGGTGCGCGGGCGGGTGGATGCCGTCAAGGGCGACGAACTGCCCCCGGCCCTGCGCGACCGCGCCTTCAAGGGCAAGGTCTATCGCCTGGCCGAGCTGGTGCTGGATGTGCCCAGCCTGGTCGCGCGCCTGGCCGAACTGGCCGGCGACAGCCTGCTGGCCGGGCATGACCTCCAGCCCCTGCGCGAAGAGGGCGAACTGACCGGTCTGGTAGTGGACGGCCAGGCCATCCGCGCCCGCCGTATCGTGCTCACCGCCGGCGCCGGCATGGCCGATCTGCTCCAGGCGCTTCACCTCGAACAGCCGGCCATGCAGCGCCGACCGCTGCACATGGTGGTGGTCAAGGGGCCCATGCTCAAACCCCTCTATGCCCACTGCCTGGGCGGCGGTCCCAAGCCGCGCCTGACCATCACCAGCCACCCCACCGCCGACGGCCAGTGGCTGTGGTACCTGGGCGGCGACCTGGCCGAGGCCGAGGGCGTGGCCCGTGAGCCAGACGCGCAGATCGCCATGGCGCGGGAAGAACTGCAGCGCCTGCTGCCCTGGATCGATTTCGCGGGCGCCCAGTGGGCGACCCTCAGGGTGGACCGTGCCGAGCCGGCGCAATCCGGGCTGGTGCGGCCGGACAACGCCTTCCTCGCCGAGGAAGGCCGCCTGCTGGTGGGCTGGCCGACCAAGCTGGCGCTGTCGCCGGACCTGGCCGACCGGGTCCTGGCCCATCTCGACCGTGACGGTATCCGGCCGGGACAGCATCCCACCCTGCCCGCCCACCCGCAGCCACCAGTGGCCGCGCCCTTCTGGGAGGAATTGCTGCCATGAGCCTGCGCGACCTGCACGGCCTGCACCGCGCCCTGGGTAGCACCGGTCTCCAGATTTCCCCCCTAGGCCTGGGTACGGTCAAGTTCGGCCGCGACCAGGGTGTGAAGTACCCCAATGGCTTCACCATCCCCGACGACCGCACCGCCGCCGACTTGCTGAGCCTGGCCCGCGAGCTGGGCATCAACCTGCTGGACACCGCTCCCGCCTATGGCCGCAGCGAAGAACGCCTGGGCCCGCTGCTGCGCGGCCAGCGCCAGCACTGGGTGATCGCCAGCAAGGTGGGTGAGGAGTTCGAAGGCGGGCTGTCCAGCTTCGACTTCAGTCCGGCGCACACCCGTCGTTCGGTAGAACGCAGCCTGAAGCGCCTGGAAACCGATTGGCTGGACCTGGTACTGGTGCACTCCGACGGCAACGATCTGAGCATTCTCCAAGACAGTGGCTGCTACGAGACCCTGGCCGAGCTCAAGCGCGAAGGCCTGATCCGCGCCTTCGGCTTTTCCGGCAAGACCGTCGCCGGCGGCCTCAAGGCGTTGGAGACCGGCGATTGCGCCATGGTCACCTTCAATCTCAACGAAGACGCCGAGATCCCGGTGATCCAGGCCGCCGCCGCCCAGGGCAAGGGCATCCTGATCAAGAAGGCCTTGGCCAGCGGCCATGCGGTGCTGGGCGCCGGCCAGGATCCGGTGCGGGCGAGCTTCGCCCGGGTCTTTGGCGAGCCGGGGGTGACCAGTGCGATAGTCGGCACTATCGATCCCCTGCACCTGTCACATAATGTCCGTACCCTGGCCGACGTGATCACCGCTCGGCCCTGATCCAGAGCCTTTCGCTGAACCCTTGCTTCCGTTCGCTGGACGCGCCATCCGGTCGCCCCGGATGGCGCGTCCGCGGCACACAACAACAGGAGTCGGCCATGCCCCAGCTCATCGCCCGCCACAACCCCAAGGCGTTCAAGACCCTATCGCTCGCGGTGGAGGCCAATCACGACGGCCTCAGCTACCAGGCCCTCGGCCAGCCGCTGAATTTCAGCGAGATGCTGGAGCGGCGCCAACCGATCGAAATCGCCGACGCCCAGCAGTTCAGTGCCAAGCTCGCCAATCTGGGCGTCTCGGTCCGCCTCACCCTCAACTGGCAGGGCCAGGATCACTGGCTGCTGGTGCGCCAGCGCCGGCCCGATCGCGGCGACGTGGTGCTCAAGCTGATCTCCGGCTATATCCCGACCCACGAACTGGCCCTGCCGCTGCTCACCGCCGTGCAGGAGGTGGCCGAGGAATGCCTGATCGAGACGCCGCGCGGCTGGCTGGCCGGACGCTTCGCCGACACCTGGCTGCCGACGCCCTATGCCCCCGCCCTGCCCTATCGCGAGGACGTGGCCTTCCGCCTGACCCCGCGCTCGGGGGCGGCACGGCCGGTGCGCTGCGGCAGCCTGGCGCTACTGGAGCGTCCGCGCGCCTATGTGCACACCCCCACCGCCTCGCTCCAGCTGGTCTACGACCTGTTGCTGGAGTTGCCCAAGGAGTGCAAGGCGCCAAGCCTGTTCCACGTCGACGAGAAGATCGAGAACGGCCAGTTGCTCGCACGTCTCGCCCGCCAGCGCCCGGATCTCTATCTGGTCGCCCTGGACGACGGCAAGCCCACCGGTGAGCTCTATACCCTGTCCGCCGGCCAGCGCCTGCCCGTGTCGACCCGCGGCCTCTGGCTGTCGGAAAGCTTCGCCCGTCAGGACGGCTGGCTGGTCCATGACAGCCGGGTGCGCTGGCGCGACTGGCTGGAGCGCATGGCGCCGCAGAGCGCCCTGCAGCGGGCCTAGGACACGAGAGGAATCAGTCGCCCCCCGCGCGGCGTTCACCGGTGACGCCGCCGGCCGCGGCCTGGACACGGCCGGCTAGCCGCGAAAAGGGCAGCGTCTGGATCCACACGGTGCCATGGCCGCTCAGGGTCGTCAGCACCAGACCCTCACCGCCGAACAGCATGCTGCGCAGCCCCCCGGCCAGCTTGATGTTGTAGTCGATGCCACTGGTGAAACCCACCAGGCAGCCGGTATCCAGGCGCAGCGTTTCGCCCCTTAGCTCCTTGCGGATCACCGTGCCCCCGGCATGCACGAAGGCCATGCCATCGCCTTCCAGCCGCTGCAGGATGAAGCCCTCGCCACCGAAGAAACCGGCGCCCAGGCGGCGGGTGAAGGCCACGCCGATGCGGGTACCCCTGGCGGCGCAGAGAAAGGAATCGCGCTGGCAGAACAGGGTGCCGCCCAGAGCCGCCAGATCCAGCGGGATCACCTGGCCCGGATAGGGCGCGGCAAAGGCGACGTGGCGCTTCTCCCGGCCCTCATTGGTGAAATGGGTCATGAACAGCGACTCCCCGCCAAGCATCCGCTTGCCGGCGCCCCAGAGCTTGCCGAGCAGCCCGGCGGAGCCATCGCCCATACGCGCGGTGAAGTCGATGTCGGCCTCCATGTAGGTCATGGCACCGGCCTCGGCGATCACCGTCTCGCCGGGATCGAGACCGATCTCCACGGCCTGCAGGGATTCGCCGAGGATGCGATGGTCGAGGATATGGCTGGCCATTATGGGCTTTCTCGGTAGGTGCGGAAGCGTCCAGCCTAGCAGCCGCCAGCCGCCTTGGCGCGCCTCTTCAGGTCACTGAACGGCGCTTCGCTGTCGGCTCGCACTCGTCGGCCCGGCAGCCAGACGGTGGAACGCCAGCCCGCTTCCAGGGTTCACCTCTAGGTACCCGCCGGCTTCCTGTCCGGCTCAGTTCCAGAGGTGAACATGACCAAGCAATCCGCCCATTCCCCCGCTCAACCCCTGCACGGCACCCAGGAGCACGGCAGCGCCGGGGGCTGGGGTGCGCTCAATGCCGTGACCCAGCACCTGAGCCGCCAGAAGGTGTTGATGCGCGGCAACAAGGCATTGCTGACCATGAACAAGCCGGGTGGCTTCGACTGCCCGAGCTGCGCCTGGCCTGATCCGAAGACCCCGCATACCTTCGAATATTGCGAGAACGGCGCCAAGGCAGTGGCCTGGGAGGCCACCCGCAAACGCACCACCCCGGAATTCTTCGCGGCCCATACCCTGACCGAACTGCGTACCTGGACCGACCATGACCTGGAAGACCAGGGCCGTCTCACCCACCCCATGCGCTACGACGCCGCCAGCGACACCTACCGCCCGGTGAGCTGGGCGGACGCCTTCGCGGAGATCGGTGCCGAGTTGCGTGCCCTGGATGATCCCTGGAAGCTGGAGCTTTACACGTCAGGCCGTTCCTCCAACGAAGCCGCCTTTCTCTACCAGCTGTTCGGCCGGCTCTACGGCATGAACAACTTTCCCGACTGTTCCAACATGTGCCACGAGACCACCACCACCGCCATGCCGGAGAGCATCGGCGTCGGCAAGGGCACCCTGGACCTGGAGGATTTCGCCCAGGCCGACGCCATCTTCATCATCGGCCAGAATCCCGGCACCAACAGCCCGCGAATGATGAGCGAGCTGCACGATGCCGTGCACCGCGGCGTGCCCATCCTCACCTTCAATCCGCTGCGGGAAAAGGCCCTGGTGCGCTTCGCCTCGCCACAGGCCGTGCGCGACATGGCCTTGCCGGGTGGGGGCGTGGCCATCAGCTCCCAGTACCACCAGGTGCGTATCGGCGGGGATATGGCGGCCATGCAGGGGCTGTGCAAGGTCGTCATCGAGGCTGACGACGAGGCGCGCCGCAGTGGTGCCCCCCGCATCCTCGACGTGGCGTTCATCGAACAGCATTGCGTCGGCCTGGAAGCCTTCGCCGAACACTGCCGAGGGCTGAGCTGGGAGCGCCTGGAGCGCTATTCCGGCCTGACCCAGGCGGCCATGACGGAAGCGGCCGAGGTCTACATGAAGGCCGACCGGGTGATCGCCTGCTGGGGCATGGGCGTGACCCAACACCGCCGCGGTGGCGATGTCCTGCAGCAGATCATCAATCTGTTGCTGCTGCGTGGCAACGTCGGCAAGCCTGGCGCGGGGCCCTGCCCGATCCGAGGTCATTCCAACGTCCAGGGCGACCGCACCGTGGGCATCTATCAGAAACCCAAGGAGCCCTTCCTGGCCCGCCTCGACCAGGCCTTCGCCTTCCGCGCGCCGCGCGAGGGCGGTCATGACGTGGTGGAATGCTGCGAGGCCCTGCTGCGCGACGAGCCCCAGGCCTTCATCGGCCTGGGCGGCAACTTCTTCCGCGCCATTCCCGACATCGAGCGGGTAGCACCCCATGTCGCCAACCTGCGCCTGACGGTACAGA
Source organism: Pseudomonas sp. Marseille-Q7302 (assembly GCF_965111925.1). Classification (NCBI taxonomy): domain Bacteria; kingdom Pseudomonadati; phylum Pseudomonadota; class Gammaproteobacteria; order Pseudomonadales; family Pseudomonadaceae; genus Pseudomonas; species Pseudomonas sp. Marseille-Q7302. Next base: position 3,904,264 of record NZ_CBCOPK010000001.1, read on the forward strand.
TCGCCACCAAGCTCAACTGGAGCCATACCCTGCACGGCCGCAGCACCTTCCTGTTGCCCTGCCTGGGCCGCACAGAACGCGATGTGCAGGCCAGCGGCGTGCAGACCATTACCGTGGAGGACTCCATGTCCATGGTGCATGGCTCCACCGGCAGCCTGGAGCCGGCCTCGCCGGAGTTGCTGTCGGAGATCGCCATCGTCGCCGGCATCGCCAAGGCGACCCTGGGCGAACGCCATCCCCATATCGATTGGGACGCCCTGGTCGGCGACTACGCGCTCATCCGCGACAAGATCGAAGCGGTGCTGCCCGAACAGTTCGCCGACTACAACGCCCGCATCGAACAGCCCGGAGGTTTCCGCCTGCCCAATGGTGCCCGTGAGCGACAGTGGGATACACCCAACGGCAAGGCCAACTTCCTCTTTCCTGGCGACGTGCTGGACGAGGACGACAGCCCGCCGGATGCCGAGCACCTGCAGCTGATGACGATCCGCAGTCACGACCAGTTCAACACCACCATCTACTCCAATCGCGACCGCTACCGCGACATCGACGAACGCATGGTGGCCATGCTCAGCCCCGAGGACATGCGCCGCCATGAGGTGCAGGAGGGTGATTTCATCGACTTCATCGGCGCCGCCCTGGACGGCATCTCGCGCCGCGCCGGCCCCTTCAAGGTCATCGCCTACGACGTACCGGCCGGTTGCTGCGCGGCCTACTACCCCGAAACCAACAGCCTGGCGCCCCTGGCCAACCACGACACCCGCAGCCATACCCCGGCGTCGAAGTCTCTACCGGTGCGGATCGAGCGGCTCAGTCAGGAACAGGCGATGCAGCGAAGGGGCTTGATCGCGGCGGGATAGTTTCTTTAGGTGTTAGTGCGAAGGACATCGCGGCCATGGGCCGCTCCTACGTAGGCCGATGCTCCTGTAGGAGCGGTCGCTACGGCGTCCCGGCATGGCCGTAATTAGATAGAAACCATACGTTGGAAACCTCTATCCGGCTCCCTTACCCCAACCCTCTCCCAAAGGGAGAGGGGACGCTTCGGTGCAGACGGGAGTTCCGTAGGTTGGGTTGAGCGCAGCGAAGCCCAATAGCCAGACGCGGCCCCCACCCTTTGAGCTTCGCCGATGGAGCCGTCTCAACCCAACCTACGTGGGCCGGTCAGACGTCTCGGAGCTCTCCCGCGAAGCGCTCCAGCCGTCTACGCAGGCGTTGGTTCTCGCGGCGCAGCTCTTCCACCTCATCCAGCAGATGCAGGGCCAGGGCGGTTGCGGACCAGTCCAGGTCCAGCTCGTGGCGCAGGCGTACAGCGCGACGGGCGCGGTGCAGGGCACCGGTGTCGAAATGCCACTCGGCTGGGCGCTTGCCGCGCTGGGGCGCCAGGATGCCGTGCTCGACGATCTCCACCACCACGGGCTCACTCACCTCGCAGAGCACGCAGAATTCCTGCAGGACGATCAGACTGCTCATCAGACTTTCCTCCAGTCTTGGCGGGGATCGAAGGCCGCCCGCTCGGCCAGTTGACGCCACAGCGCCTGGGTTTCTTCATCGCCCTTCGGCGGCATCACGACCTTGAGCAGGGCATGAAGATCGCCCTGCCCTGCCTTGCCAGCCAGGCCCTTGCCGCGTACCCGCAGGCGGGCGCCGCTCTGGCTGCCGGGCGGAATGCTCAACATGATCTGGCCATCCAGGGTAGGCACCTGCACCTTGGCGCCCAAGGCGGCTTCCCAGGGGGCAAGAGGCACGCTGACCACCAGGTCCTGACCGTCGACGTCGAACAGCGGATGAGGCACCAGCCGGATGACCAGGTACAGATCGCCTGCCTCCGCGCCACCGATGCCCGGCTCGCCCTGCCCTTTCAGGCGGATACGCTCGCCGTCGGTGCTGCCGGCGGGAATCTTGACGTTGAGGGTCTTGGTGGTCTCGCCGACGCGCCGGCCCAGCTCGTCGCGCTGCGGCAGTGAAAAGCTCAGCGGCTTGGTACTGCCGACCTGGCTCTCTTCGAGAAACAGCGGCAGCTCAAGTTCGATGTCGCGGCCACGGCGAGCGAAGCCACCCTGCTGCGAGCGTCCGGCAGCGCCGAACAGCGACTCGAAGAAATCGGAGTAGTCCTGGCCAAAGCCGGCGTGGGGATCGCTGTAGTCGGCGCCCGACCCCGGCTGCCAGTCTGGCGGCACCTGGAAGCGCTCGCCTTGCTGCTGATAGCGGCGGACCTGATCGTATTCGGCGCGCTTGTGTGGATCGCGCAGGACGTCATAGGCCTCAGCCACCTCCTTGAAGCGAGCCTCGGCATCGGCCTCCTTGCTCACGTCGGGGTGGTACTTGCGCGCCAGCTTGCGATAGGTGGTCTTGAGGGTCTTGTCGTCGACGTCGGGGGCGACGCCGAGCACCTCGTAGTAGTCCTTGAAGTCCATCGCGGTCTCCAGTGGGGGTTCCCCTAGAGACCGCGCGGCGCCTGCAACGGTTGCATGACGCCGGTCAGTCGCCGCGCTTGCGAAAGGCCAGGCTGCCGGCCAGCACCGTGAAGGTCGCCACCAGCGCCACCAGGATCCAGAAGCCGTGGGGCGAATCGGAGAGCGGGATGCCGCCGACGTTCATGCCGAAGAAGCCGGCGATGATGTTGATCGGCAGGGCCAGCACCGTGACCAGGGTCAGGGTGAACAGGGTGCGGTTGGTCTGCTCGGCGGAGGCGGCGCCGATCTCCTCCTGCAACAGCTTGAGACGTTCCACCAGGGCGGCGAGGTCGTCCAGCACCCGGTCGAATTCCTCGGTGGCCTCGCGCAGGGTCTGGATGTCGTCGCGGCGCAGCCAGGCGGGCGGCCGGTTGAGCAACCGCAGCAGCGAGCCCGGTTCCAGGGCCAGCAGCCGCTGCAGGCGTACCAGGGCGCGTCTCAGGCTGCCGAGTTCGGCGCGACTGGCAGACAGCCGTTGGGACAGCAGCCGATCCTCGATGGCGTCCACCTTGACCGTGGTGTCGCGGATGATGCCGGTCAGCACATCGGCCTGGTCGCGCAGCAGATGAACCAGCAGTTCCAGGGTCGAGCCGAAGCCCTCACCACGACGCACCGCATGGCGCAGCCGATCCACCGAACGTAGCGGCTGGGCCCGGGCGGTCACCAGCAGGCCCGGTCGCGCGCAGGCCCAGAGGGTGGCGACATCCACCGAGACCTGACCGTAGGCCAGGGTCACATCGTTCACCACCCCCAGCAGGGTGTCGTCGGCCGGCTCCAGGCGGGTCGAGTGGGAACCGGCGTGCAGGGATTCGAAGAACTCCTCCGGCAGCCCCAGGTGCTCGCGCATCCAGCGCTCGGCGGCGGCATGGGCCAGGTTGAAGTGCAGCCAGCGAAAGCCACCCTCTTCCGCGTCCCAGGGATCTTCCGGCGCCATGGTCAGCGCCTGCCCCGGCTGACCGGAGGTGAAATGGTAGGCGTAGAGCAGCCCCAGCCGTTCGGCGGCCGGATGCAGGGGGATCAACGTATTGGTCATGACTACCTGCGGAGGAACGCGACATCAGGGCTCTGTTAGCAGGTCCGGATGAACCTTTGATGACAGAGCCCCGAGTCAGCAGGTGCCAGCGGCGCCCCCGGAAAGGAGGCGCGGCGCTTATTGCGGACGCATGTGCGGGAAGAGGATGACGTCGCGGATCGACGGCGAGTTGGTCAGCAGCATCACCAGGCGGTCGATGCCAATGCCCTCGCCAGCGGTGGGCGGCATGCCGTATTCCAGGGCGTTGATGAAGTCGGCGTCATAGTGCATGGCCTCGTCGTCACCGGCGTCCTTTTCCTGGACCTGCAGCATGAAGCGCTCGGCCTGGTCTTCGGCGTCGTTGAGCTCGGAGTAGGCGTTGGCGATCTCGCGGCCGCCGATGAACAGCTCGAAGCGATCGGTGACGCTGGGATTGTCGTCGTTGCGGCGCGCCAGCGGCGAGACCTCGAAGGGGTACTCGGTGATGAAGTGCGGCTGCTCCAGCTTGCTCTCCACCAGCTCCTCGAAAATCATCACCTGCAGCTTGCCCAGGCCTTCGTGGCCGAGGACCTTGGCGCCGGCCTTCTTGGCGATGGCGCGCGCCTTCTCGACGTCCTGCAGGTCTTCCGCGGTGATGTCCGGGTTGTACTTGAGGATGGAGTCGTACACCGACAGGCGCACGAAGGGCTCGCCGAAGTGGAACACCTTGTCGCCATAGGGCACGTCGGTGGTGCCGAGCACGGCCATGGCCAGTTCGCGGAACAGTTCCTCGGTGAGGTCCATGTTGTCGCGGTAATCCGCATAGGCCTGGTAGAACTCGAGCATGGTGAACTCGGGATTGTGCCGGGTCGAGACGCCTTCGTTACGGAAGTTGCGGTTGATCTCGAAGACCTTCTCGAAGCCACCGACCACCAGCCGCTTGAGGTACAGCTCCGGCGCGATACGCAGGAACATAGCCATGTCCAGGGCGTTGTGGTGGGTCTCGAAGGGCTTGGCCGCCGCGCCGCCGGGAATGGTCTGCAGCATGGGCGTTTCCACTTCGAGGAAACCCCGCTCCATGAGGAAGCGGCGGATGTGGGCGATGACCTGGGAGCGCACGCGGAAGGTCTGGCGGACGTCCTCGTTGACGATCAGGTCGACATAGCGCTGGCGATAGCGCAGCTCGGTGTCGGTCAGGCCGTGGTGCTTGTCGGGCAGCGGGCGCAGCGACTTGGTCAGCAGGCGCACGTCGCTCATGTTGACGTAGAGATCGCCCTTGCCGGAGCGGGCCAGGGTACCTTCGGTGGCGATGATGTCGCCCAGGTCCCAGGTCTTGACCGCTTCCAGGGTCTCGGCCGGCAGGGTCTTGCGGTCGACATAGACCTGGATGCGCCCGCTGGTGTCCTGCAGCACCATGAAGGCACCGCGGTTGAGCATGATGCGGCCGGCTACCTTGACCTTGATGCCTGCGGCTTCCAGCTCTTCCTTGGTCTTGTCGGCATACTGCTTCTGCAGGTCACCGGCCAGGCTGTCGCGACGGAAGTCGTTGGGGAAGGGAATGGCCTGCTGGTCGCGCAGTGCGGAAAGCTTTTCCTTGCGCTGGGCGATCAGCTTGTTGTCTTCCTGTTCCTGGGCTTGGGGGTCTAGGGGTTGTTCGCTCATGTCTGCTGTTTACCTGGGGAGTGCTTGCCGTAGGAGCGGCCATGGCCGCTCCTACAGGAAATGATGGATTAAACGCCCTGCTTGAGGCTGGCTTCGAGGTATTCGTCCAGATCGCCGTCGAGCACCTTGTCGCAATCGCTGCGTTCCACGCCGGTGCGCAGATCCTTGATCCGCGAGGCGTCGAGCACATAGGAACGGATCTGGTGGCCCCAGCCGATATCGGACTTGGAGTCTTCCAGGGCCTGGGACGCGGCATTGCGCTTCTGCATTTCCAGCTCGTACAACTTGGCCCGCAGCATCTTCATGGCGGTGTCCCTGTTGGCATGCTGGGAGCGCTCGTTCTGGCACGCCACCACGGTATTGGTGGGCACGTGGGTGATCCGCACCGCGGAGTCGGTGGTGTTCACGTGCTGGCCACCCGCGCCCGAGGAGCGGTAGGTGTCGACGCGCAGATCGGACGGGTTGATCTCGATGTCGATGTTGTCGTCGATCTCGGGAGAGACGAACACCGCGGTAAAGGAGGTGTGGCGACGGTTGCCCGAGTCGAAGGGACTCTTGCGCACCAGGCGGTGCACGCCGATCTCGGTGCGCAGCCAACCGAAGGCGTACTCGCCCTTGATGTGCACGGTAGCGCCCTTGATGCCGGCGACTTCACCTTCGGACAGCTCGACGATCTCGGCGCTGAAGCCATGCTGGTCGGCCCAGCGCAGGTACATGCGCAGGAGCATGTTGGCCCAGTCCTGGGCCTCGGTGCCGCCGGAGCCTGCCTGGATGTCCAGGTAGCAGTTGTTGGGGTCCATCTCGCCGCTGAACATGCGGCGGAATTCCAGCTTCTCGAGGATGCCACGCAGGCGCTCCACCTCGGCCGCCACGTCATCGACCGCGCCCTGGTCTTCCTCTTCGGCCGCCATTTCCAGCAGGTCGCTGGCATCGGCCAGGCCGCCGGTCAGCTCGTCCAGGGTGCCGACCACCTGCGCCAGCTGGGCACGCTCGCGGCCGAGATTCTGGGCGTACTCGGGCTTGTTCCAGACGTTGGGGTCTTCGAGCTCACGCTCCACTTCGACCAGACGATCCTGCTTCAGATCGTAGTCAAAGATACCCCCGAATGGTCTGGGTGCGGCTGGTGAGGTCCTTGATGCTGGTGACGATCGGGTTGATTTCCATGGGGGAAACACTCGCGAGAAAAGCTGTGGAAAAGCTCGCGAGTATACCCCAATCGGCGGCGAAACTCAGCGGGCGGCGGGGTACGCCGCCCGCTGCGTCTCAATCGGCGTCGAGGTCGCGGTGGCGGGTTTCCGGCAGGCACAGCAGGCCCACCACCAGGCTGACGCCGGTGATCAGCACCGGGTACCAGAGGCCGTAGAAGATGTCGCCGGTATAGACCACCAGGGCAAAGGACACCGTCGGCAGGAAGCCGCCGAACCAGCCGTTGCCGATGTGGTACGGCAGCGACATCGAGGTGTAGCGGATGCGGGTGGGAAACAGCTCCACCATCAGCGCCGCCAGCGGTCCATAGCAGAGGGTGGCGATGAGGATGAGGGCGAAGATCACCGCCACCACCATGGGCTTGTTGACCTGCGCCGAGTCGGCCTTGGCCGGATAGCCGGCGGCCTGTACCGCGGCGCGCAGGGCCGGCTCGTCGTAGCCGACGATGACCTTGTCACCGACGTTGACCTGCACCGCGTCCCCTGGTGCCGCGGCCACGCTGCTGTAGGGCAGGCCACTCTTGGCCAGCAGTGTCTTGACCCGGTCGCAGGGACTGTCGAAGCGCGCCTTGCCCACCGGGTCGAACTGGAAGGTGCAGGTGGCCGGATCGGCGGTGACCACGATGGGTGCCTGCTGGCTGGCCTGGTAGATCTGCGGGTTGGCGTAGTGGGTCAGGGCCTTGAACAGCGGGAAGTAGAGCACCGTGGCCAGCAGCAGGCCGAGCATGAGGATCGGCTTGCGCCCGACCTTGTCCGACAGCCAGCCGGCGATGACGAAGAAAGGCGCGCCGAGGATGACGCTGACGATCAGCAGGTTGTTGGCCAGCACCGGGTCCAGCTTGAGGGTCTGGGTGAGAAAGAACATCACATAGAACTGCGACAGGTAGAAGGTCACCGCCTGGCCGCCATTGATGCTGAACAGGGCGATCAGCACCACCTTGAGGTTGCTCCAGTTGGTGAAGGAATCGCGGATCGGCGCCTTGCTCTGCTTGCCCTCGGCCTTCATGCGCAGAAAGGCTGGCGACTCGTGCATCGACAGGCGGATCCAGGTGGAGATCGCCAGCAGGAAGATCGACAGCAGGAACGGCAGGCGCCAGCCCCAGACCTCGAACTGGTCACCGGTCAGGTAGCGGCAGACCAGGATCACCACCAGCGACAGCAACAGGCCCAGGGTCGCGGTCGATTGCAGCCAGCTGGTGTGGGCGCCGCGCTTGCCGGGCGGCGCGTGCTCGGCGATGTAGGTGGCGGCCCCGCCATATTCGCCACCCAGGGCCAGGCCCTGCAGGAGGCGCAGCAACACTAGGATGATGGGCGCGGCCACGCCGATGCTGGCATAGGTGGGCAGCAGGCCGACACCGAAGGTGGCGATGCCCATGAGGATGATGGTGGCGAGGAAGGTGTACTTGCGCCCGACCATGTCGCCCAGGCGACCGAACACCAGGGCGCCGAAGGGCCGCACCACGAAACCGGCGGCAAAGGCCAGCAGGGCGAAGATGAAGGCGGTAGTGTCGTTGACGCCGGCGAAGAACTGCTTGCTGATCACCGCTGCCAGGGCGCCATAGAGAAAAAAGTCGTACCACTCGAAGACGGTCCCCAGGGACGAGGCGAAGATCACCTTGCGTTCTTCGCGGCGACTGCTGGCCGCGCTGGGTTGTACCCGGGGTTGGGCATAGTCGGACATCGCACGTTCTCCTGACCCGGGATCGCCGGGCTGATTGTTGTTATGGGCGACAGCTACTACGGTGGAAACGGCGGGAGGCCCCGCCGTCGGTGAAACCAGCTAATAGAAACTAGGCAGCCGAGACCCGCTCGGGTCGGGCCAGCGCCGCGGGCAGCTCGGTCACGCCCTGCTCGCGGGCCTCGGCCAGCATGAAGGTCGCCGCCTGCTCGGCGATCATCAGCGTTGGCGAACAGCTGTTGCCCGAGACCAGGGTCGGCATGATGGAGGCGTCGGCCACTCGAAGGCCCGGAATGCCATGCACCCGCAGGCGGGCGTCCACCACGGCATCGGTGCCCTGCCCCATGCGACAGGTGCCGGAAGGATGGAAGATGGTGGTGCCGATGGCCCCCGCGGCCTGCTGCAACTCCGCCTCCGTCTGATAGGCCGGGCCCGGCAGATACTCCTCGGGTCGATAGGCCGCCAGTGCCGGCGCGGCGGCGATGCGCCGGGTCAGGCGGATGGCGTCGGCGGCCACCTTGAGATCCTCCGGCGCGCTGAGGTAGCGCGGCTGGATCAGCGGCGCGGCCTGGGGGTCGGCGCTGCGGATGGCCACCTGGCCACGACTGGCCGGTCGCAGGTTGCACACCGAGGCGGTAAAGGCGGGAAAGCCGTGCAGCGGCTCGCCGAAGCGCTCCAGCGACAGCGGCTGCACGTGATACTGCAGATTGGCCGAAGTTTGCTCCGGATCGGAACGGGCGAAGGCGCCCAATTGGCTTGGCGCCATGGCCAGGGGACCACTGCGACTCCAGAGATACTCCAGGCCCATGCCCAGCTTGCCCCAGAGACTGCCGGCCAGGGCATTGAGGGTCGGCACGCCATGCACCCGATAGATCAGCCGCAGTTGCAGGTGATCCTGCAGATTGCCGCCGACCCCTTCCAGCCGATGCTGGACACCGATGCCCAGCCCTTCGAGCAGGCCGCGCGGACCGATGCCGGAACGCTGCAGCAGGGTCGGCGAGCCGATGGCGCCGGCGCAGAGCACGATCTCCCGGCGCGCCACCAGGCGCTGGGGCTCGGCCTGGCCCGGCAGGCGCGCCAGCACCGCCCGCGCCCTGCCCTCCTCCAGCAGTACCCGCTCCACCTGGACACCCGTCAGCACCTGCAGATTGGCGCGCTGGCGGATCGGCTTGAGAAAGGCCTTGGCCGCATTCCAGCGCACCCCATTGCGCTGATTGACCTGGAAATAGCCGCAGCCTTCGTTGTCGCCGGTGTTGAAGTCCTCTACCGGCTCGATGCCAGTCTGGTCGGCCGCACTGCGAAAGGCGTCGAGCAGCGTCCAGTGCAGGCGCTGGCGCTCCACGCGCCACTCGCCCCCCGCGCCATGAAAGGTCGAGGCGCCATCGCAGTGATCTTCCATGCGCTTGAACAGCGGCAGCACGTCCTGCCAGCCCCACCCCGGATTACCGGCGGCGGCCCAGCCGTCATAGTCACGGGCCTGGCCACGCATGTAGATCATGCCATTGATGGAGGAACAGCCGCCCAGCACCCGACCGCGCGGATAATTGAGCGCCCGGCCGCCCAGGCCCGCTTCCACCTCGGTCTTGAAGCACCAGTCGGTGCGCGGATTGCCGATGCAGAACAGGTAGCCGACCGGAATGTGGATCCAGGGATGGTTGTCGCGCCCGCCCGCTTCCAGCAGCAGTACGCGATGGGCCGGATCGGCGGACAGTCGATTGGCCAACAGGCAGCCGGCCGGACCGGCACCGACGATGATGAAGTCATATTCCGCAGCAGGACCGGGCATGACGTTCCCTCGCTTTTTTGTTGTTGTGGTCCCTATCCTAGTGTCGTCATCCGCGAACAACAGTCGCAGAAAACGGGCAACGGCTGTGCATTTCTGAACAGCGCCCAGCAAGCGGCCGGTCAGACAGGCACCGACGAGGAAACAGGATGTTCGATTGGAACGATCTGCGGGTTTTTCTGGAGGTCCAGCGCCATGGCCGCCTGCTCACCGCCGCTCGCAGCCTGGGCGTCAGTCATGCCACCGTCGCCCGTCACCTGGAGGCGCTGGAACGCGCCCTGGGCAGCCAGCTGCTGGTGCAGCAGGCCAGCGGCTATCAGCTCACCCCCGCCGGCCAGGCCCTGCTGGCGCATGCCCAGGCGATGGAAGAAGCCGCACTGCTGGCCCAGGAGGCCGTGACCCAGAGGCTCAATCCGCTGGGCCAGGTACGGGTCGGGGTGACCGAAGGCCTGGGCACCGGCTTTCTCGCCCAGCGCCTGGGGGCGCTGCTGCGCGATTATCCGGGTCTGGAAGTGGAGCTGGTCTCGGTGCCGCGCTTCGTCAGCGTCACCAACCGCGAAGCGGACATCGCCATCACCCTGGAAAGACCCACCGCCGAAGGCCTGATCGGCCGGCGACTGACGCCCTATCGCCTGAGGTTCTATGCCAGTCGCGCCTACCTGGATCGAGCACCGGCGCTGGATGCCGAAGCCGACCTCGGCGAACAGGCCTTCATCGGTTACGTCGACGACCTGCTGTACACCCGTGAACTGCAATTCATCCAGGGACTCTGCCCCGAACCGCGCATCGTCTTTCGCAGCACCAGCGTCATCGCCCAGCGCGAGGCTGCTTGCGCCGGCATCGGCATCGCGGTGCTGCCCTGCTACCTGGTGGGTCAGAACACCCCCTTGGAAGGCGTGCTCCCGGAGCGGTCCTTCACCCGCGAGTACTGGATCTCGACCCACCGGGAGTTGCACCGCTCAGCGCGCCTGCGCGTGGTCTGGGATTTCCTGTTGCACCTCTGCGCGGCGGAGCGGAGCGTCCTGCTGGGCGATGAACGCCCGCTCCCCTAGCCGTCAGACCGCCGCGGCCTCACGCTCCAGTTCGGCCCGCAGGCCCGGCTCCAGGCGCAGCTGACGCGCCAGTTCGTCCAGGTAGGCCTTTTCCATGTACTGCTGATCGTCGATCAGCATCAGGCTGGCCAGGTACATCTCGGCGGCCATCTCCGGTGTTTCGGCTGCCGCGGCGACCTTGGCCGGATCCAGCGGTTGTTCCAGTTCCCGCTGCAACCAGCTGCGCAACTCGGGATCGTCATCCACCTTGGCCATCTCGGCCTCGATGGCCTGGCGCTCCTGGTCATCGACATGACCATCGGCCTTGGCTGCCGCGATCAGGGCGATGAGTACCGCTCGGCCATGGGCCTCGGCTTCGTGCTCGGGCACCCGATCCACGGTGCGAGGCTCGGCGGTCTGCGTACCCTGCGCCTGATTGGCTTGCCAGGACTGATAGGCCTTGTAGGCAGCCATGCCAAGTGCCGCCAGCCCGCCGTAGCCAACGGCCTTGCCGCCCAGGCCACGGCCGCGCTTGCTGCCCAGCAGGGCCGTCAGGGCGCCGGCGGCCAACCCGCTGCTACCCAGGCCCGAGAGCAGGCCGCCCAAGGGGTCCTTGCCCGCCGACGGCGTACCGGCACCCGGCCGCGTGGTCGACTGGCCGGTCTTCTTGGCCAGGGCCTGCTGGCCGGCCCTGAGCAACTGATCGAGCAAACCGCGGGTATTCATGGACAACCTCCACAAGAGACAGGGTTCAGGCTGTTGTGACCGCCCCCCTCGCCCTCCGGCTCCCGGCACCTGCTTACCGGATGTTGCAATCCCGAGGCCCGCATCGACCTGGTCGATACAAAATATTTCTGACTGACAGTTGCACTGGGCGCTACTCTTGCGTCTTCCCCTTGCAGTTGCCGGAGACACCCCATGCGTTCGCGTCTGGCTGTGCTGTTCGCGCTTTCGCTCGCCCTCGCCGCCGGCCAGGTTCAGGCCGCCGCCGAGGACGCCCGCCTCATCGCCAATCGCTATCTCGATGCCTGGAACGATCACGACGCCGAGGCCGCCAGCGCGCTGCTCGATCCCAAGGTGCAGTATTTCGACAGTGGTGCCGCCACCACCGAGACCAGCCGTACCCAGGCCCGTGACCGGATCGTCAAGGTCACGCTCAAGGCCGTGCCCGATCTGCAGGTGAAGATGGTGCACAAGCCGGTGATCGGTCCGCGCAGCATCGCCTTCGAATGGGAACTGACCGGCAACCGCGTTACCGCCACCGGCAAGCAGCCGGTGAAGATTCGCGGCGCCAGCATCATGAAGATCCGCGACGGCCGCATCTGGTACCTGGGCGACTACTACGATAGCGACGCGCTGGAAGCCCTGCTGCGACCGGTCAAGCCCTGAGGCAGGCAGCCATCCCAATGGGTGGCCGCCTTTCGGTCTACTCCGCGCCGAACGGCTTGCGCAGTGGCGTATCCCGGTGCGCGGCACGCACGTACTGGGGTGGCCAGGAAACCTTTTCGCGCAGGGACTCGGCAGCGTTGAGCGGCCAGTAGGGATCGCGCAGCAGTTCGCGGGCCAGCAGCACCAGATCGGCCTGCCCGGTACGCAGCACGTGCTCGGCCTGGGCCGCATCGGTGATCATGCCTACCGCGCCACTGGGGATGTCGGCTTCCTTGCGCACCCGCTCGGCGAACTGGGTCTGGTAGCCGGGCCCGGTAGGAATGTCCGCCTGGGCTGCGGTGCCACCGGAGGAGACGTCGATCAGGTCGACGCCTAGCGTCTTCAGCCGGCGTGCCAGCTCCACCGTCTCGTCGACATCCCAGCCGTCTTCTACCCAGTCAGTGGCGGAAACCCGCACGAACAACGGCAACTCTTCCGGCCAGACCGCGCGTACATCGGCGGTGACTTCCAGCAACAGGCGAATGCGATTCTCGAAATTGCCGCCGTAATCGTCCTCGCGGCGATTGGAGAGCGGCGAGAGGAACTGGTGCAGCAGATAGCCGTGGGCGGCATGGACCTCGGCAACCTTGAAGCCGGCCGCCAGGGCGCGCTCGGCGGTCTCCACGAAGGCCCGGCGGACGCTGGCGATATCATCGCGATCCATGGCCGTGGGCCGGGTGTGCTGGGGATCGAAGGCGATGGCCGAAGGCGCCACCGGCACCCAGCCGCCCTCGGCGATGGGCACGCTGCCGTGCTTGCCGAGCCAGGGCTGCCAGGTACTGGCCTTGCGCCCGGCGTGGGCCAGCTGGATGCCGGCGACGCTGCCCTGGCCTTCGATGAACTGGGTGATGCGCCGCAGGGGCTCGATCTGCTCATCTTTCCACAGGCCCAGGTCCTGGGGCGTGATGCGCCCGTCGGCGGTGACCGCGGTGGCCTCGAAGATCACCAGACCGGCGCCACCGGTGGCGCGGCTGCCGAGGTGGACCAGGTGCCAGTCGTTGGCGAAGCCGTCTTCGCTGGAGTACTGGCACATCGGGGAGACCACCACGCGATTGGGCAGGGTCAGCTGACGCAGGGTCAGGGGCTGGAACAGGAGACTCATGGCGCACCTCGTCTAGTCGGGATTCACGGCATTGGAGTACGCCCGACCAGAATAGATCGCCGATCCGACAGGGCTCGTCTGAAAAGTCGCCGAGCTAAGGTCAGGCAAGGCGCAACGACCAACGGGAGTAACAGCCAACGGCTGGCCCGGAGGGTGAGCGCCAGCGAATCAAATCAGCTAGGAAGCGGATCGGACTCGCGCTCGAGTTTACGAGTGGTAAATGAGCATTCCGATCGGACTGGCGAACCAGCTGATTTTTAACGCAGCATCACCGAGCGCAGGCACCTTTCAAACGAGACCTAACGCGGCGCCAGGTGCACCACCAGCAGTTGCACGCTCTCGTTGCCGCGAAACTCGTTCACGTCCAGCCGATAGGCCAGCTCGGCCCAGCGGATGTTGGGATCGGGCCAGGTGTCGCGATCGATGTTGAAGGCGATGCCGTCCAGCTCCGGGCCACCCTCTTCGCTGCGCAGGGTCAGCTTGAGATGCCGCTCCTTGAGCAGTCGCTGGGAGAGGATCTCGAAGGTGCCATGGAACAGCGGTTCAGGAAACTGCTGGCCCCAGGGACCGGCCTGGCGCAGGGCCTGGGCCAGGTTGAGCTGGAACTCGGCAGGCGCGAGGCAGCCGTCGGTCTGCAGGCGCCCGCTGAGGTCGTCGGCCTGCAAGTGGCGCCGCACCTCGGCGTCGAAGGCGGCGGCAAAGGTCTCGTAGTGCGCCTGGGGCAGGCTGAGGCCGGCGGCCATGGCGTGACCACCGAACTTGGTGATCAGTCCCGGATGGCGGGTCGCCACGGCGTCCAGGGCATCGCGGATGTGCAGCCCGGCCACCGAACGCGCCGAACCCTTGAGCATGCCGGTGCCGCTGCCGTCATCGGCAAAGGCCAGCGCGGGGCGGTGATACTTTTCCTTGAGGCGCGAGGCGAGGATGCCGATCACGCCCTGGTGCCATTCCGGATCGAACAGGCAGAGGCCGAAGGGCAGATTGTCTTCCGGCAATTCCTTGAGCTGCTTGAGCGCTTCGCGCTGCATGCCCTGCTCGATGCTCTTGCGGTCCTTGTTGAAGTCGTCCAGTTGCTGGGCGTATTCCTGCGCCAGCTCCGGGTCTTCGCAGAGCAGCAACTCGATGCCGATGGACATGTCGTCCAGGCGCCCGGCCGCATTGAGGCGCGGCCCGAGGATGAAGCCCAGGTCGCTGGAGGCTACCTTGCCCGGCTGGCGCCCGGCCACTTCCAGCAGTGCCTTGAGCCCCGGCCGTGCCCGGCCGGCGCGGATACGCATCAGCCCCTGGTGCACCAGGATGCGGTTGTTGGCGTCCAGCGGCACCACGTCGGCGACGCTACCAAGGGCCACCAGATCCAGCAGCTCGGCCAGGTTGGGCTCGGCGATGCCCTGGCGAGCGAACCAGCCGCTCTCGCGCAGGCGACTGCGCAGCGCCAGCATCACATAGAAGATCACCCCGACCCCGGCGATGCACTTGCTGGGAAAGGCGCAGGCCGGCTGGTTGGGATTGACGATGGCGTCAGCGGCAGGCAATTCGGCGCCCGGCAGGTGGTGGTCGGTGATGACCACCTGCAGCCCGGCCGCCTTAGCCACGGCCACCCCATCCAGGCTGGAGATGCCGTTATCGACGGTGAGTAGCACCTCGGGTTCGCGCTGCAGGGCTACGGCGACGATCTCGGGCGTCAGGCCATAGCCGTATTCGAAACGATTGGGTACCAGGTAGTCGACCCAGGCGGCGCCCAGCCGGCGCAGGGCCAGCACGCCCACGGCGCTGGCGGTGGCACCATCGGCGTCGAAATCGCCGACGATGAGGATGCGGCGGCGCTCTTCCAGGGCGCGGGCCAGCAGCTCCACCGCCGCCTCGATGCCCTTGAGCTGGTGATAGGGCACCAGCCGCGCCAGGCCCTTGTCCAGTTCTTCCGGCTGGGTCACGCCGCGCGCGGCATAGAGCCGGGTGAGCAGCGGCGGCAGGTCGCCCAGGTCGGGCAACACCGCCGGCAGCGGGCGAGGCTCCAGGCGCATCAACGCTCGCCCAGCAGCCATTCCAGCTGCAGTTCGTGCTGGCCACGGTCGTCGGTGACGAACAGGGTGCCTTCGCTGATCATCACCTGCCAGGCGATGCTACGCGGCAGATCACGGGCCAGCTCGGCCAGGGGCTCGGCGGGCACGGCGGCGATGTGCAGATTCTTCAGCGTCTTGACCGCATCCACCACCTTGGTCTGCCAGACACGCAGGTTGCCGTAGGCCAGCAGGCTGGTACGTTCGGTGCGACGGCTGCACCAGGTCAGGCGCTCGGCATCGGGCTGCCCGACCTCGATCCAGTGCAGTACCCGGCCATCGAGACTCTTCTCCCACAGCGCCGGCTCGTCGACATCGGACAGGCCGCGCCCAAAGGCCAGCTGCTCGTTGTACCAGAGCGCAAAGGCCAACAACCGTACCACCAGCCGCTCCTCGGTCTCGGAGGGATGCCGCGCCACGGTCAGGCGCAGATTCTCGTAGACCCCAAGATCCAGATCGGTGAGGTTGAGTTCGACTTTGTAGGGCGTGGCTTGCAGAGCCATGGGCGGGTCACCGGCAGGGAAAGCCGGGCATTGTACCGGAAAAGGCCGCGGGACTTGGGACCGTGGATCCGTAGGTTGGGCTGAGCGCAGCGAAGCCCAACAAAGACGATTCGCGTCCGACTTTGTTGGGCTTCGACAATGGAGCCGTCTCTGCCCAACCTACGGTCATAGGTTGGGCAAACTACCCTACAGCGGCTGACCACGCCTGCCGTGGCGGGCGACGAAGGCCTGGACGGCGGCGAGGTCGTTGGGCAGCACGGTGCAGCGCTCTTCGCGTTGCAGCAGGTCGGCCAGGTGGGTCGGCAGGCTCAGCGCTGCGCCGATGCCGGCCTTTTCCACCGCTTCGGGGAATTTCACCGGGTGGGCGGTACCCAGCACCACCATGGGGGTGGCCAGGCTGCGGCGGCATTCGCGAGCGGCGCGCACGCCAATGGCGGTGTGCGGATCCAGCACTTCGCCGGTAGCCGCATAGACCTCGGCGATGGTGGCGCAGGTCTCTTCGTCGCTCACGGCCAGGGAGTCGAACAGCTTGCGTGCCTCGGTCCAGCGATCATCCGCCACCGACAGGGTGCCGCTGCTACGGAAATTCGCCATCAGCTCGGCCAGGGCCAGGCCGTCGCGACCGTGCAGGTCGAACAGCAGGCGCTCGAAGTTGGACGACACCATGATGTCCATGGACGGCGACAGCGAGGCCTCCAGCTGCTGCTTGTCATAGCGGTTGCCCGACATGAAGCGGTGCAGGATGTCGTTGCGGTTGGTCGCCACCACCAGCTGGCTCACCGGCAGGCCCATGTTGCGCGCCAGGTAGCCGGCGAAGATGTCGCCGAAGTTGCCGGTGGGCACGGAGAAGGCGATGGAACGCGCCGGGCCGCCCAGCTGCAGGGCCGCATGGAAATAGTAGACGATCTGGGCCATGATCCGCGCCCAGTTGATCGAGTTGACCGCCACCAGCGGTGCGCCCTTGAGGAAGCCCTGGTCGGCGAAGCTGGCCTTGACCATCTCCTGGCAGTCGTCGAAGTTGCCTTCGATGGCGATGTTGTGGATGTTGTCGCCCAGCAGCGTGGTCATCTGCCGACGCTGCACTTCCGACACCCGCTGGTGCGGATGCAGGATGAAGATGTCCACGTTCTCGCAGCGCTTGCAGCCTTCGATGGCCGCCGAGCCGGTGTCACCGGAGGTAGCGCCCATGATCACCACGCGCTCGCCGCGCTTGGCCAGTACATGGTCGAGCAACCGGCCGAGCAGCTGCAGGGCGAAGTCCTTGAAGGCCAGGGTCGGGCCATGGAACAGCTCCAGCACCCACTCGTTGGCGTCCAGCTGGCGCAGCGGCGCGATCGAACTGTGGGCGAAACCGGCGTAGGTCTCTTCCAGGATGGCCTTGAATTCGGCATCGGCGATGGAGCCGGCGACGAAGGGCTTCATCACCCGGAAGGCCAGCTCGTGATAGGGCAGACCGGCCCAGGAGGCGATCTCCTCCAGGGAAAACCGCGGCAGGTTCTCCGGTACGTAGAGACCACCATCACTGGCGAGACCCGCCAGCAGCACTTCTTCGAAATTCAGCGCGGGCGCCTGGCCGCGGGTACTGATGTAACGCATGACTCGACCTCGGGAAAGACGGCGGCGCCGGGCGCCGCCAGGCTGCTCAGTTCAGGTGCTCGACACGGATGCGGACCACGTCGCCGACGACGTCATCCAGGGCTTCCAGGGCGGCGATGGCCTCGACCATGTGACGCTCGATCACGCGATGGGTGATGAGGATCATGGGCACCAGGCCGTCATGCTCCTCGGCTTCCTTCTGCATGATCGACTCTATGTTGATGCCGCGTGCCGACAGGATGCTCGCCACCTGGGCCAGCACGCCCGGGTGATCCTTGGCCTGGATGCGCAGATAGTAGGCGCTCTCGCAGGACTCGATCGGCAACACCGGATGGTCGGACAGCGCATCGGGCTGGAAGGCCAGGTGCGGCACTCGGTTTTCCGGGTCGGACGTCATGGCGCGGACCACGTCCACCAGGTCGGCCACCACCGCCGAGGCGGTAGGCTCCTGGCCGGCTCCGGCGCCGTAGAACAGCGTCGAGCCGACGGCGTCGCCATTGACCATCACCGCGTTCATCACGCCGTTGACGTTGGCGATCAGCCGATCGGCCGGGATCAGTGTCGGGTGTACCCGCAGCTCGATGCCCTGGTCGGTGCTGCGCGCCACGCCCAGGTGCTTGATGCGATAGCCCAGCGCCTCGGCGTAGCCGACATCGGCGGTGGTGAGGCGGGTGATGCCCTCGGTGTAGGCCTTGTCGAATTGCAGCGGGATGCCAAAGGCGATGGACGCCAGGATGGTCAGCTTGTGGGCGGCATCGATGCCTTCCACATCGAAGGTCGGATCGGCTTCGGCATAACCCAGCGCCTGGGCCTCGGCCAGGACGTCGGGGAAGGTGCGACCCTTCTCGCGCATCTCGGAGAGGATGAAGTTGCCGGTGCCGTTGATGATGCCGGCCACCCAGTTGATGCGGTTGGCCGCCAGGCCTTCGCGCAGCGCCTTGATCACCGGGATGCCACCGGCCACCGAGGCCTCGAAGGCGACGATCACGCCCTGCTCGCGCGCCTTGGCGAAGATCTCGTTGCCGTGGACCGCGATCAGCGCCTTGTTGGCGGTGACCACGTGCTTGCCATTGGCGATGGCGCGCAGCACCAGCTCGCGCGCCAGGGTGTAGCCGCCGATCAGTTCCACCACCACGTCGATCTCGGGATTGTCGACCACGGCCAGGACATCGGCGGTGATTGGCGTGCTGCCGGTATCGCAGTGAGGATTCGGCCGGCGCTGGGCGATCTGCGCCACCTCGATACCCCGTCCGGCACGCCGGGCGATTTCCTCGGCGTTGCGCTTGAGTACGTTGAAGGTCCCGCTGCCCACGGTACCCAGACCACAGATGCCTACTTTGACCGGCTTCACACCCTTATCCCCATGTCGTGTGGCGCCGCTCCGCAGCGCCGTTGAAATCTCTGTCGCCGCGCAAGGCCCTGTACGAAAGTGCCCGCGCTTGATGCGTCGTGCAGAACCTAGCGGGCGCTGATTGCCGCTTCCGCCAATTGGTCCGCCGGCTGATAACCCGGAATCATCTGGCCATCGGCGAGAATGATCGCCGGGGTGCCCTGGATGCCCATGTTCTGCCCCAGCGCGAATTGCTGAGCGACCGGATTCTGGCAGCTTTCGGACTTGACCTCATGCCCGGTGAACATCTGGTTCAGCGCGGTAGGCTTGTCCTTGGCGCACCATACCGCTTCCAGCTGCTTGGACCCCGGCGAGCCCATGCCCTGCCGCGGGAAGGCCAGGTAACGCACCTCGATGCCGCGCTTGTTCAGCTCGGGCACCTCGGCGTGCAGCTTCTGGCAATAGGGGCAGGTGGTGTCGGTGAAGACGGTGATGTGCGCCTTGGTCTCGCCCTTGGCGGGATAGACGATCATCTGGTTGCGATCGAGGCCGTTGATCTGCCGCGCCACGGCGACGTTCTCGGCCTTCTCGGTCAGGTTGGAGGCCTTGCCGTCCTTGACCTGGTAGAGATAGCCCTGCATGACGAACTGGCCGTCGCCGCTGGCATAGAGCACCCGACCGCCCTTGAGCTGTACCTGGTAGAGGCCTTCCAGCGGGCTCTTGGCGATGGACTCGATGGCGAGATTGGGTTGCAGCGCGGTCAGGCTCTGGCGAATGGCCTGCTCAGGTTCGGCCTGAGCCAGTTGCACGCCGAGCCCCAGGCAAGCGGCGAGCAACAGTTGGGAAATACGCATGGTTGACTCCTGTTGAGACGCCGGCAAGCCTACCACAGACCTGCCGGCTACGGCGGTCCCGCCCCAGGGCGGGGCTTCAGAAGTATCTACGCAATTTTGGCGGCGCTTTTGATCCCTGAGCGGCGTTGCCGCTCCTCGCCATAGCCCTGCTATGACTCGTCCCGGCGCCTGGTTCAGAAACCAAAATCACTCGCCAATTCTTGCGCGAACTTCTGAAACACCGCCCTAGCCGCGCGGATGGTGCTGGGCGTGCAGTTGCTGCAGCCGCACCCGGGCGACATGGGTATAGATCTGGGTGGTGGACAGACTGGTATGGCCGAGCAGCATCTGCACCGTGCGCAGGTCGGCGCCGTGGTTGAGCAGGTGGGTAGCGAAGGCGTGCCTGAGGGTATGCGGCGACAGCGAGGTGCGGATGCCGGCCACCTGGGCATGCAGCTTGATGCGGTGCCAGAAGGTCTGCCGGGTCATGGGCGTACCTCTCTGGCTGGGGAAAAGGATGTCACCGGGCTGGCCGCCTAGCAGTAGCGGTCGCGCGGTCTTGAGATAGTCCTCCAACCAGGCGATGGCCTCTTCGCCCAGGGGAATCAGCCGTTCCTTGCTGCCCTTGCCGAACACCCGCAGCGAGCCCTCGCGCAGGTTGATCTCGTCCAGGGTCAGGCTGATCAGCTCGGTCACCCGCAGCCCGGTGGCATAGAGCACCTCGAGCATGGTGCGATCGCGCAGGCCCAGGGTGTCCTCGGTATCCGGCGCGGCCAGCAGGGCTTCCACGTCCGCCTCGGACAGGCTCTTGGGCAGCGGCGCGCCCAGCTGCGGCATGCTCACCAGCAACGTCGGATCCTCGGCGACCCGCCCCTCGCGCACGGCATACTTGTAGAAGCTGCGCAGGCCGGAGAGGAAACGCGCGGTGGAACGCGCCTGGTAGCCTTCGCTCAGCCGCC
Organism: Pseudomonas sp. Marseille-Q7302; assembly: GCF_965111925.1. Lineage (NCBI taxonomy): Bacteria > Pseudomonadati > Pseudomonadota > Gammaproteobacteria > Pseudomonadales > Pseudomonadaceae > Pseudomonas > Pseudomonas sp. Marseille-Q7302. Next base: position 3,924,875 of record NZ_CBCOPK010000001.1, read on the forward strand.
AGCCGAGGTGATCGAGCACGGCGTCGCGCCCCAGACTCTCCAGGGTCAGCCCCCTGCCCTCCAGCCAGCGGGCGAAGGCCAGCAGATCGGTGCGGTAGGCGCTGCGGGTATGGGGCGACAGCCCCTTCTCCAGCCACAGGGCGTCGAGGAACTCCTCGATCAGCCGCTCGGCGCTCACGCGGCGAATCCGGGCAGCACCGGCGTCGGCTTGCCCTCGTCGTCGACCGCGACAAAGCTGAAAGCACCGTTGATGGCGCGCTCGCGCCCTTCCGCCAACATGCCCTCGACGAAGACCTCGACCTGCACCTTGATGCTGGTACTGCCGACCTTCACCACCCGCCCGATCAGTTCGACGATGGAGCCGGCGGGAATCGGATGATTGAAGTCGATGCGATCGGTGGAGACCGTCACCAGCGGCTTGCGGCAGAAGCGCGTCGCGGTGATGAAGGACACCTCATCCATCCAGGCCAGGGCAGTGCCGCCGAACAGGGTGTGGTGATGATTGGTGGTGGGCGGGAAAACCGCCTTGGCCACCCGGGTTTCCGACAGCGCGGTGCGCCGCTGGATTTCCGCTTCGCGGGTCGTCATGTCTTACCTCGAACCTCAGAAACGAAAAAAGCAGCCGAAGCTGCTTTTTTCTGGTCACGCCGCGATCAGGAAAGCTTTTCCTTGATGCGGGCAGCCTTGCCGGACAGTTCGCGCAGGTAGTACAGCTTGGCCTTGCGCACGTCACCGCGACGCTTGACGCTCAGGCTGTCGACCAGCGGGCTGTAGGTCTGGAAGGTACGCTCGACACCAACGCCGTTGGAGATCTTGCGCACGGTGAAGGCGCTGTTCAGGCCGCGGTTACGCTTGCCGATCACCACGCCTTCGAAGGCCTGCAGACGCTGACGGTCGCCTTCCTTCACCTTCACCTGGACGATCACGGTGTCGCCGGGGGCGAACGCCGGGATTTCCTTGTTCATCTGCTCAGCTTCGATCTGGGCAATGATTTTGTTGGTCATGTCACTCTGCTCCTAAGACAGGCCGCGGCCCGCCATCGATACCTAACTATCGTTCCGCTGACGAAGGTATTCCGCCAACAGGTTCTGCTCTTCTCCAGAAAGCGAGCGGCCATCCAGAAGATCGGCGCGTCGCTCCGCAGTGCGTCCCAGGGACTGCTGCAGGCGCCAGCGCCGGATATGCTCGTGGTTACCACTGAGCAACACGTCGGGTACGCGACGGCCCTCGTACACCTCGGGTCGGGTGTAGTGCGGGCAATCGAGCAGGCCGTCGGTAAACGAGTCCTGCTCGGCGGAATCCACATGCCCCAAGGCTCCGGGCAGCAGTCGCGTAACCCCATCGATCAGCACCATGGCCGGCAATTCACCGCCGGACAGCACATAGTCGCCAATCGACCATTCTTCATCCACGTGCGTCTCGATGAAACGCTCGTCGATACCTTCGTAACGCCCGGCGATGAGGATCAGATGCTCCTCCTGCGCCAGTTCCCGTACCGCCGCCTGGTCGAGCTTGCGACCCTGGGGGGACAGGTAGATCACCTTCGCCGCCGAATCACCCTTGGCATCGGCCAGGGCGCGCTCCAGCGGCTGGATCTTCATGACCATCCCGGGACCGCCGCCAAAGGGCCGGTCGTCCACGGTCTGGTGGCGATCCTCGGTATAGCTGCGCGGGTTGTAGCAGGTCAGTTCCAGGAGCCCCTGCTTCATCGCGCGACCGCTCACGCCATAGGCGCTCACGGCCTCGAACATCTCGGGAAAGAGGCTGATGACATCGATACGCATGGATTAGAAATCCGCGTCCCAGTCGACCTGCATCTCGCCCTTGGCCAGATCCACCGCCAGCACGTACTGGTCAGGCAGATAGGGCAGTAGACGCTCACGATCGTCGAGGCTGCCAGCACTGGGCTTGACCACCATGACGTCGTTGGCCCCGGTCTCCAGCAGATGATCCACCACACCCAGCCACTGGCCTTCGCGATTGATCACCTTGAGACCTTCCAACTGATGCCAGTAATAGTCGCCGGCGCCCAGCTGGGGCAATTCACTACGCGGCACGCAGATCTCGAAACCGGCCATGAGACGGGCCTCTTCGCGATCATCCAGGCCCTGCAGACGTACCGTCAGAACCTTGCCGTGCAGCCGACCGCCGAGCACCTTGACCTGCCGGATCTCGCCTTCGCGCCGCAGCGTCCAGGTCCGATAGTCCAGCAGATTGTCGAGCGGATCGGTAAAGGAGTAGATCTTGAGCTCACCGCGTACGCCGAAGACCGAAACTATCTTGCCCAGGACCACCAGGTCGGGGGCGGGGGTCGGCGTACTCATGGTCTTCAGGCGGTAGCCTGAGCGCTCTTGAGCAGCTGAGCAACGCGCTCGGACGGCTGGGCGCCCTGCGACAGCCAGTAGCTGGCACGCTCTTGATCCACCGACAGACGGATTTCGGCGCCGCTGGCGATCGGGTTGAAGAAACCGATGCGCTCAACGAAGCGACCATCACGCGCATTGCGGCTGTTGGTCACGGTCAGGTGGTAGAAGGGGCGCTTCTTGGAGCCGCCACGGGCTAGACGGATGGTTACCATTGAACTTCGTTCCTGTAGTCGGTGCTTGAAACAGTGGGCACGCTGGGCCACATGGCCCGAAAGGCCGCATATTCTAAGGGCTGCCACCCTTTTTGCCAATGGCTTTTGACGGCACTTCCGGCATCGGGGCGGACTGAAGGCTCGGACAACGGCGCCGAGCCACTCGCGAAGGCGCATCAATACTGGTGCCACTGCCCTTCGCAGAGTTCTTTCCAGGGCCGACCGTCTGGCGACGGGCGGCACCGGGGATCACATCTTGGGCATGCCACCGCCGGGCAACATGCTGCCCATGCCGCGCATCATCTTGGCCATGCCGCCCTTGGCGGTGACCTTTTTCATCATCTTCTGCATCTGCTTGTGCTGCTTGATGAGACGACCGACGTCCTGCACCTGGGTACCCGAACCCAACGCGATGCGTTTCTTGCGCGAGCCGCTGATCATCTCCGGATCACGGCGCTCGGCCGGGGTCATGGAGTCGATGATGGCTTCCATCTGCTTGAAGTGCTTTTCCGCCGCGCCCTGGGCATTGCCCATCTGCTGGATGTTCATGCCACCCATCATGGTCGGCAGCTTGTCCATCAGCGAACCCAGGCCGCCCATGTTTTTCATCTGGCGCAGCTGGTCGCGGAAATCCTCGAGATCGAAGCCCTTGCCCTTCTTGAGCTTCTTGGCCAGCTTGTCGGCCTTTTCCCGATCCAGGGTCTGCTCGGCCTGCTCGATCAGCGAGAGGACGTCACCCATGCCAAGGATGCGCGAGGCGACACGGTCAGGGTGGAAAGGATCGAGGGCTTCGCTCTTCTCGCCCATGCCGATGAACTTGATCGGCTTGCCGGTGATGTGGCGAACCGACAGGGCGGCACCACCACGGGCGTCACCGTCGACCTTGGTCAGGATCACGCCGGTGAGCGGCAGGGCATCGTTGAAGGCCTTGGCGGTGTTGGCGGCGTCCTGGCCGGTCATGGCATCGACCACGAACAGGGTCTCGGCCGGCTTGGTGGCGGCGTGGACCTGCTGGATCTCCGCCATCATCTCGCTATCGATGTGCAGACGACCGGCGGTATCGACGATGACCACGTCGATGAACTTCAGCTTGGCTTCGCGGATGGCGGCCTGGGCGATATCCACCGGCTTCTGACTGATGTCGGAGGGGAAGAAGGTGACCCCCACCTCCCCGGCCAGGGTTTCCAGCTGCTTGATCGCGGCCGGACGATAGACGTCGGCGGAAACGACCATGACGGTCTTCTTCTTGCGCTCCTTGAGGAAGCGCGCCAGCTTGCCCGCGGTGGTGGTCTTGCCCGCACCCTGCAGACCAGCCATGAGGATGACTGCCGGTGGCGCCACGTTGAGCGCCAGGTCTTCGTTGGCCGCGCCCATGATGGCTTCCAGCTCGGCGCGAACGATCTTCACGAAGGCCTGGCCCGGGGTCAGGCTCTTGGATACCTCGGTACCGACCGCCCGCTCCTTGACCCGGTTGACGAACTCCTTGACCACCGGCAAGGCGACGTCCGCCTCGAGCAGCGCCATGCGCACCTCGCGCAGGGTGTCCTTGATGTTGTCTTCGGTGAGCTTGGCCTTGCCGGTAATGTGGCGCAGGCTTTGGGACAGGCGGTCTGTGAGATTCTCGAACATGCGGACATCCAGGGCAGAAACGGCGGCTGACCGACAAGTATAACGAAAGAGCGCCGCGCCAGGGATAGCCGCTGGGGCCTGTACCGCGTGAATCCGTCAGCAGTGCCCGCGTCGACGAGAAGCCGCGGAAAGGAAGACAGGCACCGGCGCCAAGGCCGGTACCCGAGGGATGGGGTCAGAAAATCAGCGAGAAGATGCCGATAACCACCACCAGGCCGATCAGAAAAATGATGCCCATGGTACCGCCGAGAAATTTAAGCATGGTCGCGACCTCTTCAAGATATGTACCTCATGGGACCATCCATTGGCGGCCAGGGTTCGGCCGGGTTGCCCGACAGGCGCCAGGGCGCGCCTCAGACTTTCTGTGCCGCCCTGTCTGTGCCACACTCGCCTGCTTTCCGCCCTGCTGAAACCGGACCATGCACGCCCTGCTGCCCACCCTTTTGGCCGCCGCCCTCTATCTGCTCGCGACCCTCTACCAGGGCAGTTGCCTGCTGCGCAAACAGCCATCGAGCAAGCCCCTGGTCCTGGGCGCCGGCATCCTGGCCCTGCTGCCTCACGCCCTGGCTGTCTACCTGCAGCTGATCCTCGAACCGACCCTGAGCCTGGATTTCTTCGACGCCTCCAGCCTCATTTCGGCGACTGCCATCGCGCTCATGCTGATCGGCTGCCTGCGCATGCCGCTGCAACCGCTGCTGGTGTTGATCTATCCCCTGGGTGCGGTGACCGCGCTGCTGGCCGAGTTCGTGCCGCCCGGCACGGTCACGCCGCTGGACGTATCGCCCAAGATCGTCGTGCACGTACTGCTGTCGATCATCGCCTATGGTCTCTTCACCCTGGCGGTGCTGCAGTCCTGCCTGGTGCTGTTGCAGAACCATCAACTCAAGAACAAGCACCCCTCGGGACTGATCCGCAGTTTTCCGCCGCTACAGACCATGGAAAGCCTGCTGTTCGGCTTTCTCTGGGCTGGCTGGGTGGTGCTGTCACTGGCGCTGATCTCCGGCTGGTTCTTTGTCGAGGATATGTTCGCCCAGCACCTGATCCACAAGACGGTGCTCTCCTGCATCGCCTGGGTGGTGTTCGGCATCCTGCTGTGGGGCCGCCATCGCCTGGGCTGGCGCGGCCATACGGCGATCCGCTGGACGCTGCTGGGCTTCATCCTGCTGATGCTGGCCTACTTCGGTAGCAAGCTGGTGCGGGAATTCATCCTGCATCGTTGACAGTCGTCATTCCGCTACCTGCATAATCAGGCGACCGAACCACGTTCGGCGCGACCCGGCCAACAGCCAGGTCGCGCCCGGCACGTCATAACAGGTCGTCACGCCCGTCCCCACCCTCGGACAGCCGCTGCCCCATCGGGCCGCTCCGGCAGACGCCTCCTACAAGAACGACTGCCCGGTACCTCTGCATGTCCACGACCGCTGCCGCCTTCGACGCGCCCACCTCCGTGCCGCGCAACTCTCCCACCCGCGTGGCCACCGCCAGTTTCATCGGCACCGCCATCGAGTTCTACGATTTCTATGTCTATGCCACGGCTGCGGCCCTGGTGATCGGCCCGGTGTTCTTTCCCCAGGGCGCGGGCATGGCCCAGACCCTCAGCGCCTTCATCACCTTTGGCATCGCCTTCCTGGCGCGCCCCCTGGGTTCGCTGCTGTTCGGCCACTTCGGCGACCGCATCGGCCGCAAGTCCACCCTGGTGGCCTCGCTGCTGCTGATGGGTATCTCCACCACCCTGATCGGCCTCCTGCCCGGCTACGCCAGCATCGGCGTCTGGGCGCCCATCCTGCTGTGTCTGCTGAGATTCGGCCAGGGCCTGGGACTGGGTGGCGAATGGGGCGGGGCGGCGCTGCTGGCCACCGAGAACGCCCCGCCCGGCAAGCGCGCCTGGTTCGGCATGTTCCCCCAGCTCGGCCCCTCCATCGGCTTCCTCATGGCCAACGGCCTGTTCCTGGCCCTGGCGCTGCTGCTGGACGACGAGCAGTTCCGCGCCTGGGGCTGGCGCATTCCCTTCCTGCTCAGCGCGCTGCTGGTGGTGGTCGGCCTCTATGTGCGGCTGTCGCTGCACGAGACACCGGTGTTCGCCGAGGCCATGGCCCGCCGCGAGAAACTGCGCCTACCCATGGTCGAGACCTTCGGCAAGCACGGCAAGGCGGTGCTGCTGGGCGCCCTGAGCATGGTGGTGTGCTACGCCCTCTTCTACATCTCCACGGTGTTCTCGCTGAGCTACGGAGTGAAGAATCTCGGCTACAGCCGGCAGGAATTCCTCGGCCTGCTGTGCATCGCGGTGCTGTTCATGGCCCTGGCCACGCCGCTGTCGGCCTGGCTGGCCGATCGCTTCGGGCGCAAGCCGGTGCTGGCGGTGAGCGCCATCGCCGCGCTGCTGTCCGGCTTTGCCATGGAGCCGCTGCTGACCCACGGCTCCAGCCAGGCGGTGGGCCTGTTCCTGGCGCTGGAGCTGTTCCTGATGGGCATGACCTTCGGCCCCATGGGCGCCCTGCTGCCGGAAATCTTCCCGACCCGGGTACGCTATACCGGCGCCTCGGCCGCCTATAACCTGGGCGGCATCCTTGGCGCGTCGCTAGCGCCCTATGCCGCGCAGCAACTGGTGGAAGCGGGCGGCCTGAGCTGGGTGGGCGGCTACGTCTCGGCGGCGGCGGCCATCAGCCTGCTGGCGGTGCTCTGCATGCGCGAGACGCGCGACCAGTCGCTGTAGATTGTCTAGCCAATAAAAAAGGGCCCCGCGGGGCCCTTTTTCGTGGCGCGCAGTCGGCGTTACAGCTCGACCTTTACCGCCTGGGAAGCACGCACGGCCTTGGCCCGCGCAGCCTCGATGCTTTCGTCCCGAGCCAGTGCCACCCCCATGCGCCGCTGCCCCTTGACCTCGGGCTTGCCAAACAGGCGCAGCGCGGTATCGGGTTCGGCCAGAGCCGCGCCCAGATTGGCGAAGGCGGTCTGGCGCGACTCGCCATCCACCAGGATCACCGCCGAGGCCGAAGGGCCGAACTGGCGGATGGTGGGGATCGGCAGGCCGAGAATGGCGCGGGCATGCAGGGCGAATTCGGACAGGTCCTGGGAGATCAGGGTCACCAGGCCGGTGTCGTGAGGGCGCGGCGAGACCTCGCTGAACCAGACCTGGTCGCCCTTGACGAACAGCTCCACGCCGAACAGGCCGCGACCACCCAGGGCCTCGGTGACGGCGCGGGCGACCCGCTCGGATTCGGCCAGGGCCTTGTCGCTCATGGCCTGGGGCTGCCAGGACTCGTGGTAGTCGCCCTTGACCTGGCGATGACCCACCGGCGCGCAGAAGGCGGTACCGCCGACATGACGCACGGTCAGCAGGGTGATCTCGTAGTCGAAGTCGACGAAGCCCTCGACGATCACCCGGCCCTTGCCCGCCCGTCCGCCTTCCTGGGCGTATTGCCAGGCGGCCTGCAGCTCATCGGCGCTGCGCAGCAGGCTCTGGCCCTTGCCGGAAGAGCTCATGATCGGCTTGACCACGCAGGGATAGCCCAGCGCCTCGGCGGCGGCGGCGTAGTCTTCGTAGGTATCGGCGAAATGATAGGGCGAGGTGGGCAGGCCGAGTTCCTCGGCGGCCAGGCGACGGATGCCTTCGCGATTCATGGTCAGCTGGGCCGCGCGGGCGGTGGGCACCACGGTATAGCCCTCGCCTTCCAGCTCCACCAGGGTGGCGGTGGCGATGGCCTCGATCTCCGGCACGATGAAGTGCGGCTGCTCACGCTCGATCACCGCACGCAGGGCGGCGCCGTCGAGCATGTCGATGACGTGGCTGCGGTGGGCGACCTGCATGGCCGGGGCATCGGCATAGCGGTCCACGGCGATGACTTCGACGCCCAGGCGCTGCAGTTCGATGACGACTTCCTTGCCCAGTTCGCCGGAGCCGCAGAGCAGCACGCGGGTGGCGCTGGGGGACAGGGGGGTACCGATACGGGGCATGACAGATCTCTCCGGCTGATATCAGGTCAGGAAGGCCGCACCGCCCGCCCGCGCACGCTCGTCGCAGCGCAGCAGCACCTCGCGGCGCTCGCTGTCGCTCATGGACATCCAGCGGGTGATCTCGGCGGCGCTGCGTTGGCAGCCGATGCAGATGTCCTGTTCGTCCAGGGCACAGACATGGACGCAGGGCGAACGCACGGGTGAATCGGCGGTGTTCATGCGGCTTCCCTCGAATGGCCGCGCATTGTGCCCGTTAATACCCGACTTGGCATGTGCCTTTACCTTGTCGATGCCGCTCAATCCCGCTTGGGCGGTGCCTTGAGCTTGATCCCGGCGTCGTACAGCAGGTTGACCAGTTCGACGATGATCACCGCCGTCAGCCCCCAGATGCGGTGCTCGCCATACTGATAGCTGGGCACCTGCCAGCGCAGGCCAGCGTGGTCGACCCTGAGGGTGTAGTCCGGCGGCACCTCGCAAAAGAACTGCAGGGGCACGGTGAAGATCGCGGCGATCTCTGCTTCGCTGGGAATGTATTCGAGCTGATCGGGAATCAGGGCGACGATGGGCGTCACCGCCAGCCCATAGCGTGACACCAGCGGGCTCAGCGGGGCGATCACCTCTACCAGACCGGGCGGCAGGCCGACCTCTTCCTGGGCCTCGCGCAGCGCGGTGGCGACCAGGTCGGCGTCCTCGGGATCGCGGCGACCACCGGGCAGGGCCACCTCTCCGCCATGGGTGGACAGGTTGCTGGCCCTCAGGGTGAGCAGCAACTCGGGATGCTCGCCGCGGATGATGGGCACCAGCACCGCCGCTTCCCGATAGTTCTCGGTGCCGCTCAGGGTGCGCGGCTGATAGTGACACAGGCGCTGGAGCAACTCATCCACGCCGGAATTCTCCCTTGGTCATCGTATCCTCCGGATCATGGCACGCCCGCCGGGCAATCCCAAGCCCAGCCATCGCTTGCGGCTCCCGGGATCACCCCGGCACACTGCAGCAAAACGAGGATAAGCCATGAAGCATTGCAACCACTGCGGCGGACTGCTGGAAGAGCGCATTCCTGCGGGCGACAACCGGATGCGCCTGGTCTGCAGCCAGTGCGGCGCGGTGCATTACCAGAATCCGCGGGTGGTGGCCGGCTGCCTGGCGACCTGGGAAGGCCGGGTGCTGCTCTGCCAGCGCGCCATCGAGCCGCGACGCGGCTACTGGACGCTGCCGGCGGGTTTCATGGAGAACGGCGAGACCACGTTTGAGGCCGCGGCCCGCGAAACCTTCGAGGAAGCCGGCGCCCAGGTGCGAGGCCTGGAGCTCTATACGCTCTTCGATCTGCCGCACATCGATCAGATCTACATGCTGTTCCGCGCCGAACTGGTCGACGGACGCTTCGGCGTCGGCGAGGAGAGCCTGGACGTACGCCTTCTGGACGAAGCCGACATCCCCTGGTCGTCTCTGGCTTTTCCGACCATCAAGCGAACACTAGAATGCTTTTTCGCTGACCGCCGTCAGGGCGACTTTCCGCTGCGCCATGAGGGCATGGCACCCATGGTGGTCGAGCGCAAGCCTGCCTGAGCCTTTCCGAGGATCTTCCCGACATGCGTCCGTTGCACCTGTTGTTGGCGCTCTGCTATGTGCTGTGCGGTTCGTTGCTTCCCCAGTTGGCTCAAGCCAGCACCAGCGTCACGGTGATCCGCCAGCCGGCCGCGCCGTTGATCGACAAGGTGCTGGTGATCAAGTCGCGCAATCAGTTGCAGCTGCTCAGCGGCAATACCGTGATGAAGTCCTATCGCGTCTCGCTGGGCAAGAATCCCCGCGGCCCCAAGCTGCGCGAGGGCGACCAGCGCACGCCGGAAGGCTTCTACTGGATCGACTGGCGCAAGACCAGCGACAAGTTCAACCTGGCCATGCACATCTCCTATCCCAACCGGGAGGATCTGGCCCGCGCACGCCAGGCTGGCGTGCCCCCCGGCAGCATGATCATGCTGCATGGCACGCCCATCGACGAGGAATACCCCGAGTGGTATTTCAACTCGCTGAACTGGACCAATGGCTGCGTCGCGCTGACCAACCACGATATGCGCGAGGTCTGGGGCCTGGTCAAGGATGGCACCATGATCGAGATCCGCCCCTGAGAGCCTATCCAAAGGCTGCTACGCGTCGGCCAAACCGCGTTGAAGAGGCCCTGGGTCGCCAGCCCGACCTGGGCGGCCCCGTCGCAACGCTCATCTACCCTTCGTAAACTCGCGCGCGAGCCCGGTCGAGCGCGAGTCCGATCCGCTTCCTCAGGTGTCTTCGCGGGGCCGCCCAGGCCTTGTTTGGCTCTAGCTCGCGAGCCTTTGAACAGACTCCGCGCCGATAGGCTTCCCCTGCCCTACCCCGCCACCTGCTCCGCGGGCGAGACGATGCTGGTCTTGCCCCGCGAACGGCCGCTGCTCAGGTAGTCCGCGATGGATTCCTGGGTGACTTCGCCGAGGAAGTCGTTGTCGGCGCTGAGTACCGGCAGCCAGGAAGTGTTGAACTGGTACATGCGTGACAGCAGGATGCGCAGGTGCTCGTCGAAGGCCGCGGTCGCCTTGAACGGGGTGACGAAGGGCGCGACCGGACCGCTCTGACCGCGCAGGTCACGGCGCCGCACATAGCCCAGCCCCTTGTTGGCCGCATCGGTCACCACTAGGTAGCGGCGGTCGTGCTCTTCCATCAACTCCACGGCGTCGCCGATCAGGGTCTCGGCCTGGATGGCGGGTGCATTGTCGGCGGCGTCTTCGGCGCGGATCAGCAGCAGACGCTTGAGGGTGCTGTCCTGACCGACGAAGTTGCTGACGAAGTCATCCTTGGGGTGCGCCAGCAGGGTGTCCGGATGATCGAACTGCACCAGGCGCCCGCCGCGGAAAACGGCGATCTTGTCGCCCAGGCGGATGGCCTCGTCGATATCGTGGCTGACCATGATCACCGTCTTGTTCAGCGCCCGCTGCATCTGGAAGAACTCGTTCTGGATGGCGTCGCGGTTGATCGGATCCACCGCGCCGAAGGGTTCGTCCATCAACAACAGCGGCGCCTCGGCTGCCAGGGCGCGAATCACGCCGATGCGCTGCTGCTGGCCGCCGGACAGCTCGCGTGGATAGCGCGAGAGGTACTGCTTGGGTTCGAGCTGCACCATGCTCATCAGCTCGGTGGCGCGCTCGCGGCACTTCTTCTTGTCCCAGCCCAGCAGCTTGGGCACCACGGTGATGTTTTCCTCGATGGTCATGTTGGGAAACAGGCCGATCTGCTGGATCACGTAGCCGATATGCCGCCGCAGGGTCACCTCGTCGATGCCGGTGGTGTCCTCGCCATTGATCAGCACCCGCCCCGAGGTGGGCTCGATGAGGCGGTTGATCATCTTCAGGGTGGTGGTCTTGCCGCAGCCGGAGGGGCCCAGGAAGACACAGATCTGGCCTTCTTCGACGGTGAGGCTTACGGCATCCACCGCGGTCACGTCCTTGCCATGCTGCTTGAAGGTCTTGGTCAGGCGGTCGAGTTCGATCATCTGGGATTCCTTAATGAGCGCTGCGCAGGCCGCGCGGAGTGAGGCGACGTTGCAGCCACTGCAGGACGAGGTCGGCGACGATGGCCAGCAGACTGACCAGCACGGCACCGACGATGAGCGTGGCCATGTCACTGCGGCTGATGGAGGTAAGGATGAGCACCCCCAGGCCACCGGCGCCGATGGTGGCGGCGATGGTCATGACGCCGATGTTCATGACCACGGCGGTGCGCACTCCGGCGAGGATCACCGGCAGGGCAATGGGCAGTTCGACCATGCGCAGGCGCTGCCAGAAGGTCATGCCGATGCCGGCACCCGCCTCGCGAATGCCCGGCTCGACGCTAGTCAGCGCCAGGTAGGTATTCCTCAGAATCGGCAGCAGCGAGTAGAGAAAGACCGCGGTGATGGCCGGCAGCGGACCGAGCCCCTGGCCGAACTTGGAATAGAACGGCAGCAAGAGGCCGAACAGAGCGATGGACGGCACCGTCATGACCACCGTGGCCAGCGCCTGCAGGGGACCGGCCAGCCAGGGATAGCGGGTCATGAGGATGCCCAGGGGTACCCCCACCAGGATCGCCAGGGTCACGGCGATGCCTACCAGGGTGATGTGCTGGCGGGTCAGCTCGAGTACCTGCAGCCAGTCGATATGATTGAAGGAGGTGACGAAATCCATGGGTCATTGCCCTCCGCTTAGAGGGTGCTGGGCGAGGAAATCGCGGGCCACCTGGGCCGGCGTCTGTCGCTCGATGTCCACCTTGGCATTGAGCTGGCGCATGGTGGCCTGGTCCAGGCTTTCGGCCAGGGGCTTGAGCAACGCGGCGAGATCGGGATGCTTCGCCAGGTACCGGGCGTTGACCACCGGCGCTGCGGTGTAGTCGGGGAAATAGCCCTTGTCATCCTCCAGCACCTTGAGCTTGAAGGCATCCAGGCGGCCATCGGTGGTGTAGACGAGGCCCGTGAATACCTGGCCATTGCGCAGGGCGGTGTAGACCAGCCCTGGATCCATCTGACGGATGTCGTCGCGGGTGTACTTCAGCCCATAGGCCTTCACCAGCCCGGCGAGGCCGTCGGAGCGATTGGCGAATTCAATGTCCAGGGCCGTCAGGTGCTGCTTGCCGGCTTCGGCTTCGAGCAGCCGGGCCAGGTCACTGATACTGTTCAGCTCGGGATGCTGCTGGGCGACCTTTTCCGGCAACGCCAGCGCATAGGTGTTGTTGAAGCGGGTGGGGGCGAGCCAGGCCAGGCCGACCTTGGCGTCCAGCTGCTTGACTCGCTGGTAGGAGGCGTCCTTGTCCAGGCGCTCGGTGACGTGGTTGTAGGCGACCAGCGAGGTACCGGTGTATTCCCAGGTGAGGTCGAGCTGGGCGTTCTTCACACCGTTCCAGGCGATGGTGCTGCCCAGACCACCGACGATCTCCGGCTGATAGCCGTGCTGGGCCAAATACTGGCCGGTGAGTTCGCCAAGGATGGCCTGCTCGGTAAAGACCTTGGCACCGATGCGGATCGGGTCGGCCTGGGCAGTACTGGCCAGGATGAGACCGAACCAGGCCGCGCCGAGGGCGATAAGCAACTTTTTCATCTCGTCTCCTTAGCGGGCCAGGCCGCGTTCCAGCCAAAGGCGGCTGGCGAGCAGCACCAGACCGTCGAGCAGCAGCGCCAGCAGCGCGGTGGCAGCGGCACCCAGCAGCAGCTGGGGCTGGTTCTCCAGGGCAATGGCGGGAAAGATCAGGCTGCCCAGGCTGTTGGCGCCGATCAGGAATACCAGTGGCGTGGTACCGACGTTGATCGCCAGGGCAACCCGCACCCCGCCGATGATGATGGGTACCGCATTGGGCAGCTCCACCTTGGTCAGCACCTGGGTAGGCGTCATGCCGATGCCGGTGGCGGCCTCCTTGAGCGAGCCCGGTACGTTCTTCAGGCCCTCGTAGGTGTTACGCACGATGGGCAGCAGCGAGGCGAGAAACAGTGCCAGGATCGCGGGACCGTCACCGATGCCGACGATGCCCAGGGCGATGGCCAGCACCGCCAGCGGCGGCACGGTATTGCCGATGTTGAACACCTGCATGAAGCGTTCGGCACTACGGGCGAAGCGGGGCCGACTGAGCATTACCCCGGCCGGTATGCCCACCAGCAGGGCGAGAACCATGGAGACGGCCACCAGGTAGAGGTGAGCCTGGAGATAGAACAGCAGATCCACGCGATAGGTACCGAGGGTATCCCTACCGATCCAGTGCACCAGCAGTGCCAGGATCACCACTCCCACGGCCGTGCCGAGCAGGAGGGTCTTGAACTTCGCCATGTCAGGCTCCTTCAACGAGCGGACAGGCCGCATGCCTTCCGATTGCGGACCTCGCGACAGGAGCGAGGCGCAGGACGGCTGTCCGGGTTCAAGGTCGAGACACAGCAGGGCATGGCGGGTATGCCGGCTGGACCAACGGGGCACTGCGGATCTCGGATCTGCCTAGCCCTTGGGTGTCGCTCCCTGGGGAACGACATGGCGCCTTGCCTCGACCGAAGAGATTGACGCCCATCGCAGTCGATAGTTCGTCAGCTCCTTTTCAGGCTAACCCAATAGACTCACTCAATGTCAACCCGTTGGCGATAACCGCTTCGCTTGAGCTCCAAAAACGCCTGAATGAAGGGCTTCGCGTGATCCCGGCAACAGGAGCCCGATCTAGAGCGGCCGGCCAGTTTGTGACAATAAATTTAATGCTCTGACTGTTAGCCAGCTGGCAAGACACGCAAGACATCCATCACAACTTCCCGGGCAACCCGCTTCGGTTTCGTGGAAGAGCACACAGGCAAGGTGACGTATGGTCATCCCTGAAACATCTTTCTGTGAGCCAGTGCGGCGCCGAGCGTTTGACAGCCCTTTATCATTCTGACGAGTGGCTGACGCTTTGAGGGAACATTCAGCCCAACCAAGGTCCATAGGTGGCCCAGTGATAGCACCAAGTGTCGTTTCTGGTACCGCTATAAAAACAGACTATTCATCGAGCTAACTTCAAAGGGAACGTTATGAATGACATGACGGCTTGTGCATCGTTGGACTCCGCTACTCTGTCTTCTGCCCCCGTCCTGCTGCTGCAACCCAAAGTGGAAAATTGGGTGGTGGTGTATGCGCACGGTGGCCTGATCGCCGACTTCGATGACGAGGCTTCAGCCCGCCGCGAAGCCGAGCAGTGGGCTGGAATCTGCCTGCGTCGCTAAAGACCGCTATCGGATGACCTGCCTGCGCCGTCAACGGACGGAAAAGCAGTCACAGGCAGCTCATCACTCGCCACAGCGCTCTCCCCTCTTAGTAGTAGCTTGCCCGCTAGGCGACCCACCGCCGGGGTCCATGCTGCCCAGGCTTTACCCAGCTCGCATTTCCAACGCTTTCGTCCGGCCGTAACGTTGTCTGGCGCACCTTCTGAGCGTTGCGCTGCAACTTCCCTGCGACTCTTCAGGCCTCATGGCGGATCGGGCATTCGCTGCCCGTCATTCCTACCGTCTGCCGTCACTGTCCGGGACCTTGCCGATGACGTTACGCCTGAAACTCGCCTGCACCGCCTTATTCGTCCTTCTCTCCTGCCTGGTGACCGCGCCGGCCGCCCAGGCCGAGCCTGGCGATTTCCCCACCGACCTGGTCGGACTGAATTTTTCCGGAGCCGGCTTCGCTCCCCACGTGTTGCCGGGCAAACCCGGGACCAACTACTTCTTCCCCGACGCCGGTCATTACCGGCGCTGGTCGGCCAAGAGCATCCGGGTGATCCGCTTCCCGGTCATCTGGGAACGTCTCCAGCCTCGCCTGGGGCAACCGCTGGATCCTGTCTATGCCAAGCTGATCGACCAGACCCTGGATCACGCCAAGCGCTATCGCATGAGCGTGATCCTGGATCTGCACAATTACATGAGATACCGCGGCCAGGTCATCGGCAGCGCGGCCGTGCCCTACCCGGCCTATGCCGATGTCCTGCGACGAATCGCCCAGCGCTGGCACGCCCATCCCGCCCTCGCTGCCTACGACATCATGAACGAGCCCCACGATGCCGTTGAGCAGTGGCCGATCGCCGCGCAGCACGGCATCGATGCAGTACGGGACGTGGATCGCGCGCGGCCGATCCTGATCGAGGGCAATGGTTGGTCCAGCAGCTATCTCTGGCCGCGCTACAACGCCAAGCTGCTCGGGCTCAAGGATCCTGCGGACAACCTGATCTATTCGGCGCACGTCTATTTCGACAATGACGGCGGTGGCAAATACCTCAGGAAGGACATGACCGACTTCGATCCGGACGTCGGCATCCGCCGGGTCGAGCCGTTCATCACCTGGCTCAAACAGCATGGCAAGCGCGGCCATATCGGCGAATTCGGCGTCCCGGACAACGACCCGCGCTGGCTGGCGGCAATGGACCGGCTGCTGGCCCGTTTGCGCAAGGAATGCATTCCGGCCATGTACTGGGCAGCCGGCCCCAACTGGGGCGATTACCCCCTGGCGATCGAGCCGGTCAAAGGCAAACCCCGCCCGCAATGGGCGGTACTGCAGAAGTACGTGAAACCTGCCGACTGCGCCGACGTAGGTCCTCGCTAAGGCGGGGCGCCCTTGGCCAAGCCAGACGGCGCCTGCTGCCACTCATCAGCGACTTGCCTAGAAATAGGTGACTCAAGTCACAAAAGTCATGGCCATGGACGGCCTGCACAGAACTTGCTGGCTCTCTGCGATCAAATTGTTACAGCAAGTAATAGTTCGACTATTAAGACGCTTGCACGATCAAGAGCTAGGATGCCATGTCACCGTTAACTTCTCCGCTCCCTCCTCTTTCCCATTCCCCTTAGCGGCAGCGCTGTCTCCGTTCGCCTCTTCCGGCTCTACCGTCAGGGAATTCCCATGGAAAGATTCGTCGCTTTGGATAGCTTTCGCGGTCTATTGGCCGTCGCCGTTGTCCTCTTCCACACCTATGTTGCTCAGGCTGCCTCGGAAAATCCGCTGATAGCCAACGCCTACCTGTTCGTCGAATTCTTCTTCGTGCTCAGTGGCTTCGTGCTGATGCACACCTACGAGACCCGCCTGCGCACCCTGGACGACTATCGCGACTTCACCATCAGTCGCTCAGCGCGCATCCTGCCGCTGCATCTGGCCATGCTCGGCCTCTATGTCCTGCTGGAAACCGGGCGACTGCTGGCGGAAAAGCTGGGCATCAGCTTCAACGATCCGGCCTTCAGCGGGGCCACCGGGCCCGAGCAATTCCTGCCCAACCTGCTGCTGCTGCAATCCTGGCTGGGGGAAGCCATCACCGGCTCCTTCAACTACCCCTCCTGGAGCATCAGCATCGAGTACTACCTCTATCTGCTGTTCGGCCTGCTGGTCCTCAAAGGCCAGGGGCACCAGCGCCAGTGGTTTCTGGTGATCGCGCTGCTGGCCTTCGTGCAGCTGCTGTTTCCCGTCCTGCCACTGAAGACCGAGATCTTTCGCGGCCTGTCGTGCTTTTTCGCCGGCACCTGCACCTATCGCCTCTATGCCTGGATGAAGACGCACAACCAGGGGCAATTCGGCGGCACCCTGCTGGAGGTAGCCTGCCTGATCGCCGCCGCGGCGGTGATGACCTCCGACCTGCCGGTGGCCAAGAAGGGGGTGCTGGCCAGCCTGGTGTTCTGCCTGACCATCCTTACCTTCGCCTTCGAGCGTGGCCTGGTCTCCAGTGTGCTGCATCAGCGTTTCTTCGTGCGCCTGGGCGTGCTGTCCTACTCCATCTACCTCTGCCACGCCGCCGTGATCTTCGTGTTCAAGAGTGCCTTCATCGTGCTGGGCAAGCTGCTGCACCAGGATCTCACGGTGGTGGCGCCCTCCCATGACGTGCCGGTGCCCTTCATGATCCGCTACATCGCCACTGGCAGCCCCGTGCTGGACAATCTGGTGGTGCTGCTGGAGCTGGGCGTGGTCTTCGCCCTGGCCTGCTTCACCCACAGATACATCGAGATCCCGGGAATCGCACTGGGCAAGCGTCTGGTACGCAAGAGACGCAACACCTCGTTCTGCGACGGCAAGATCCAGCCGCAGCCCTGACGGGTACCGCAGGCAGCCCCCGCCGAAACCGAGCCGGCGGGGGCTGCCTTCTGCTATACTCCGCCCCCACTTTTTCGTTCCCGCCCAGGTTCATCCATGACCACCCAGGCCGCCGAAGTCGCCAAGCGCCGTACCTTCGCCATCATCTCCCACCCCGACGCGGGCAAGACCACCATCACCGAGAAGTTGCTGCTGATGGGCCAGGCCATCGCCGTCGCGGGCACGGTGAAGTCGCGTAAATCCGACCGCCATGCGACCTCCGACTGGATGGAGATGGAAAAGCAGCGCGGCATCTCCATCACCACCTCGGTGATGCAGTTCCCCTACCGCGAGCACATGATCAACCTGCTCGACACCCCCGGACACGAAGACTTCTCCGAAGATACCTACCGCACCCTGACTGCGGTGGACTCGGCGCTGATGGTGCTCGATGGCGGTAAAGGCGTGGAACCCCGGACCATCGCCCTGATGGACGTCTGCCGCCTGCGCGATACTCCTATCGTCAGCTTCATCAACAAGCTCGACCGTGATATCCGCGATCCCATCGAGCTGCTCGACGAGATCGAGGCGGTGCTCAAGATCAAGGCCGCGCCCATCACCTGGCCGATCGGCAGCTACCGCGACTTCAAGGGCGTCTATCACCTCTCGGACGATCGCATCTACGTCTACACCCCCGGCCATGGCCACGAGCGCATCGCCACCAAGACCATCGACAAGCTGGATTCCGACGAAGCCCGCGCCCACCTGGGCGATCTCTACGACCGCTTCGTCGAGGAACTGGAGCTGGTGCAGGGCGCCTGCCACGAATTCGACGGCGAGGCCTTTCAGCGCGGCGAGATGACCCCGGTGTTCTTTGGTACCGCCCTGGGCAACTTCGGCGTCGACCAGGTGCTCGACGCCGTGGTCGACTGGGCACCACGCCCGCTGTCGCGCGCCGCCCACGAGCGCGTGGTAGAACCGGTGGAAGAGAAATTCTCCGGCTTCGTGTTCAAGATCCAGGCGAACATGGATCCCAAGCACCGTGACCGTATCGCTTTCATGCGCATCTGCTCGGGCAAGTACGAGAAGGGCATGAAGCTGCGCCATGTGCGCATCAAGAAGGACCTGAAGATCGCCGACGCCCTGACCTTCTTCTCCAGCGAGCGCGAGCACCTGGAAGAAGCCTTCGCCGGCGACATCATCGGTCTGCACAACCACGGCACCATCCAGATCGGCGACACCTTCACCGAAGGCGAGCTGCTGGGCTTCACCGGCATCCCGCACTTCGCCCCGGAACTGTTCCGCCGGGTGCGCCTCAAGGACCCGCTGAAATCCAAGCAGCTGCGCCAGGGTCTGCAGGAACTGGCCGAGGAAGGCGCCACCCAGGTGTTCTTCCCCGAGCGCAACAACGACATCGTGCTGGGCGCGGTGGGTGTGCTGCAGTTCGACGTGGTCGCCAGCCGCCTGAAGGAAGAGTACAAGGTGGAGTGCGCCTATGAGGCCATCAACGTCTGGTCGGCACGCTGGATCGAGTGCGACGACAAGAAGAAGCTCGAAGACTTCAAGACCAAGGCCTACGAGAACCTGGCCGTGGACGGCGGCGGGCACCTCACCTATCTGGCGCCGACCCGCGTCAACCTGGCGCTGATGGAAGAGCGCTGGCCGGAGATCAGATTCCGCGCCACCCGCGAGCACCACTAAGGGCTACCTCCCTGGCCGGCGATCCTCCTGCCGGCCAGCGGCCCATACCCTTCCTCGCCGGGCGCTCTGCCCCACCGCCGTCAGCTGCGGTCTTCCAGCTCCACTACATTGAGTTCCAACTCCGCCCGCTCGGTCCACTGGCCATCCAGCTCGGTGCGGACCGCCACGCCCAACTCCTTGAAGTCGGCCACCTGCTTGACCAGATTGCCCGGGCCGCCCACCAGCTGACCGCAGGCCTTGCGATAGGCTTCGCCGGCCTTGTCCAGACTCTTGCCGATGCCGTCCATGCTGCCGAGAAAGGTGCGCAGCTTGTCGTAGACCTTGGCCGCGCGCTCGGCCAGTTCGGCGGTGTGGCGGTTCTGGTCCTCGAAGCGCCAAAGCTGGCGGACGATGTTGAGGCTGGTCAGCAGGGTGGTCGGCGTGGCCACCAGCACGTTCTGCTCGATGGCGCGCTGGAACAGGCTCTCATCGGCCTTGAGCGCCTCGACGAAGGCCGATTCGATGGGGATGAAGAGAAAGACCATCTCCGGCGAATTCAACCCCGGCAGACTGAAGTACTCACGATCGGCCAGCTCACGGATGCGGTCGCCCACCGCGCGCACGTGCTCGCCCAGGGCCAGGCGGCGCTCACCCTCGTCCTCGCTGTTGACGTAGCGGGTATAGGCGTTGAGCGACACCTTGGCGTCCACCACCAGATGCTTCTTCTGCGGCAGATGGACCAGGACGTCCGGGCGGCGACGGCCGGTCTCGGTGGTGAAGCTGCGTTCGCGGACGAAGTCGCGACCCTCGCGCAGGCCCGAGCGCTCCAACACGTTTTCCAGGATGAGTTCACCCCAGTTGCCCTGGGCCTTCTTCTGACCGCGCAGGGCGGTGGCCAGGTCATGGGCCTCCTGGGTGATCTGGCGGTTGAGCTCCTTGAGGTCGAGCAGTTGCTGACCGAGCGCGGCCTGCTGCTGCACATCCTTGTGGTGGATGTCCTCGACCTTGGCACGAAAGCCCTCGATCTGCTCACGGAACGGTCGCAACAGGGCGTCCAGCGACTGCTGACTGTGCTGGGCGAAGGCCTGGCCCTTGGCGTCGAAGATGCGCCCGGCCAATTGCTCGAATTCCAGCTTGAGCTGCTCGCGACTTTCGCGCAGCAGCTGGTGCTGTGCATGGAAATGCTCTTCTTTCTGCTCCAGCGTGGTCTTCAGGGTGGCGTGTTCTTCGGCCAGGCGTGCATGGCGCTCCTGCACCTCGGCGTACAGTTCCTGCTCGCGGTGCTGTCGCTCGCGTAATTCGGCGAGCTGCTCCTGGCTCCCCTGCAGCTGGGCGCGGGTGGCCTCGGCCAGGGCGTGTTGTTCGGCGGTCTGCAGCTGGGCCTGGCGGGTCTGCTGGCGCAACTCGGCCTCCAGTTGCCGATTGGCCTCCAGCTGGCGCTGCAGGGTAGCGTTGCGTTCGCGCTCGGCGCCCAGCTCCACCACCTGGCGCCCATTGGCCAGTTCGGCGCGCTGCAGGTCGTCGCGCAGCATGTCGTAGCGCTCGGCGGCGCTGTCGATCTGCTGCTGCAGATAGCGCTGGCGCCCGGTCAGCCAGACGGCCGAACCCGCCCAACCGGCGAGCAGCAAAAGGGGAAGCACAAGGGAAACGAAAGGCAGGGAAGTCATGGCGCTCTCATTGCAGACGGCTCCCCTCACCTTAGGCAGGCACAGGAGGAGCGTCCAGCGTTTATCTGTACATTTACACAGTATTTCGCAAATCCAGGTCCAGGCCACTGACGCGGCGGACCCGGCGTGCCACCGCCTCGGCGAAGATGCCGCCGCGGGCCTCGATCAGGGTGAAATCATCGCGTGCCCGGGTGATGCCGGTATAGACCAGCTCCTTGGTCAGCACCGGGCTGAGCTGCTCAGGCAGCAGCAGCGCGGTATGGGCGAATTCCGAGCCCTGGGACTTGTGCACGGTCATGGCGAACACCGTCTCCACTGCCGATAGCCGGCTGGGCAAGACAAATCTCAGGCCGCCGCTACCATCGCCCCGGGGGAAGGCGACCCTCAGCACCTTGCGCCCGGGATGGGTGGCATCGGGCAGACAGAGGGTGATGCCGATGTCGCCGTTCATCAACCCCAGGCTGTAGTCGTTGCGTGTCACCAGCACCGGGCGGCCTTCGTACCAGCCGTGCTCACTCGAGAGCAGGCCGGCCTCCAGCAGGGCACTGGCGATGCGCAGGTTGAGACCTTCGACACCCCAGGGGCCCTTGCGCACGGCGCAGAGCAATTGGAAATCATCGAAGGCGGCCAATACCTGGCCGGCCCAGTGCGTCCAGGCCGGATCCTCCAGCACGCTGTCGAGGTGGGGCCGCGTCTCGTGCAGAACCTCGAGATAATGACGATAGCCACGAGCGCGCCCACGACCTTCCAGCACCAGACGCTCCAGGGCGCGATCCTCCGGTCCCTTGAGCAGCACCGGGTGCAGGTCGGCGTAGCCACCGTCGACCAGTACCTGCTGGGCCCCCAGGCCGTCCTGGGCATTGACCCGCCGTGCCAGTTGGCCGATGCCGCTGCCCGCGCCGAAGCGTCGCGAGCGCCTGAGCATCACCACCTGCTGGGCCAAGGCGTCACCCTGGTCGTCACCGACCGTCAGCGCCGTATGGGCGAGCGACTGACCGCTCACCCCTTCCAGCCAGGCACGGGTGGCGGGGCTGTAGCGCCCCGCCTCGGCGTCGCGACAGAGATCACCCAGCACCGCCCCCGCCTCCACCGAAGCCAACTGGTCCTTGTCGCCGAGCAGCACCAGGCGCGCCCGGGGCGGTAAGGCCGCCAGCAGGCTAGCCATCATTTCCAGATCGATCATCGAGGCCTCGTCCACCACCAGCACGTCCAGCGGCAGCGGGTGCCCGCGGTGATGGCGGAAGTGCCGGGTATTGGGTCGACTGCCCAGCAGCCGGTGCACCGTGGTCACCCCCGTGGGGATGTGCCGGCGCAGCTCGTCGTCCACCGGCAGACGACTGACCTGGCCGCCGATGGATTCGGTAAGGCGCGCGGCGGCCTTGCCAGTGGGCGCGGCCAGGCGGATACGCAGGGGGCGACCGGCCGCCACCGCCGGCGCCTGGAGCAGCGCCAGCAACCGCACCACGGTGGTGGTCTTGCCGGTACCGGGGCCTCCGGTCACGATGCTGAAAGCGCCACGTACCGCCAGGGCGCAGGCCAGCTTCTGCCAGTCGGGCTCACCACCCGCATCGGGATCCGGCGGAAACAGCTGGTCGAGGCGCTCGGTGAGATCCGCGGGCAGCGGCTCCGGGGTCGCCAGGCGCTGGCGCAGGCTGGCCGCCACCTCGCGCTCGTAATTCCAGTAGCGGCGCAGATAGAGGCGATCGCCCCCCAGTACCAGTGGCCGCTCCGGCGCGCTGCCGTCGCCATCGACCAGCACACTGGCCAGCAGCGCCTGGCGCCAGGCCTCCAGGCTCTGGCCTTGGAGCAGTTGCGAGGGCAGCAGCGAGCTGCGTGTCTCGTCACCCTCGGGCGGCAGCGACAGAGCGGCATCGGGATTGCGCAGGGTGGCAGCCAGATCCAGGCAGACATGCCCATGGCCGAGCTGATGGCTGGCCAGCGCCGCGGCCAGGAGCACCGCCGCCTCGCCGTCCGCTTCGAGCTCACCAAGAAAGGTGGTGAAGGCACGATCCACCTGGCGCAGCCAACCGCGCTGCACCCAGAGTTCCAGCAGGCGGAAGAGGTCGTCGCGCTGACGTAGCGGCGCCAGCTCGCCTTCCGGCACCAGGGAGGCCAAACGCAACAGGCGTTGGGTAGCCGTGCTGAAATCAGACATTGGGGTTCTCCGCACCGCTGAACAGCAGATCCAGGGTTTCGATCAGAGCCGCGGAGGGACGCTCGACGAAGACGCCGTGCCCGGCCGGATCGCACCCGCGCAGGAAGAGGTAGACGGCACCGCCGAAGTGACGCTCGTAGCTGTAGTCGGGCAGCCGCGCCTTGAGCAGCCGATGCACCGCCAGGCTGTAGAGCACGTACTGCAAGTCGTAGCGCTTGGCCAGGACGGCGGCCTCCATGGCCGCGCGGGTATAGGCACCGGCCTCGGCGCCCAGCCAGTTGGACTTGTAGTCCACCACGAAATAGCGCCCCTCGTGTTCGAAAACCAGGTCGATGAAGCCCTTGAACAGGCCGTTGAGCTGGCCCGGCTCGAGCACCGGACGGGCCTGGCCGCCCTGGGTACCGCGGCGAACCAGGTCATCCAGGCGCTCCAAGTCGACGCCGTGGGTGGCGAACCAGAATTCCATCTCCACCTGGTAGCGGGCTAACTCGCCCAGGCGCTGGGTGCCGCCCGGCAAGGGGAGCGGCAAAGCCAGCAGCTGACGTAGCCAGCTCTGCAGGATGGGAATCCAGTGATTCCAGCCGCGCCGCTGGCAGCGCCGGGCGATCAGGTCGTCCAGCCGCTCGGGCGCCGCCTGGATGGCGGCGAAGCCTTCTTCGCCGACCCACTCCAGCAGGCTGTGCAAGAAGGTGCCCGGGCCGGGACCACGAGGAAAGCGATGCAGATCCTCGCCGCCGGCCGGCTGACGGGCTTCGTCCGGGGCGAGCCGGTCATCGTCGAACAGCTTTTGGGCCGCGGGGGTATCCAGGTCCAGCTCCAGGTTGAGTTGGCCTTCCTCCCGCGCCTCGCCCAGGCGCGTGCCGATGCGCAGGGCACTGTAGGAGGCGATCCACCAGTCCTCGCGGGCCGCGCGACGGGCCGTCAGCGCCTTGAGGGGCACGGGCGCCTCGCGCGCCTCCGGCAGCCGCGTGGGACTGGCCTCGGGCAGCGGCAGGATAAGGGTGTCGGGTTGCGCGCCGATCAGCGTCGTCAGGGCGGCGCCCAAGGACGCCGAACTCGCCAGGGGCTCGCCACCGGTAGCCAGATAACCCAGAGCGCTGCGGGCGAAGCCGGAGTCCTTGCTGCGGCCGCGCTTGAGATCGGCCACCCCGACCCAGCAGGCATGTCGGGCACGGGTCAGGGCGACATAGAGCAGCCGCAGGTCCTCGGCCAGACGCTCGTCGTCGGCGCGAGCCAGTTCCTCGGCGGAGGGTTTGAAGGTGCGGCGCACCTGCCCCAGGTCGTCGTGATAGCGCAGTGGCAGGCTGGCGCCCTCCTCGGCGCGATAGGCGCAGGCGAAGGGCAGGAACACCAGCGGATACTCCAGGCCCTTGGACTTGTGCACCGTCACCACCTTGACCAGCTCGGCGTCGCTCTCCAGGCGCAGGATCTGTTCGTCGGCGGCGCCCTGGGCGGCCAGCTGCTCGGCCAGGTGGCGGATCAGCGCCTGTTCGCCGTCCAGCTCGCCGGCGGCGCGCTGCAGCAGTTCGGCAAGGTGCAGCAGATTGGTCAGCACCCGCTCGCCATCGGCGCGGGCCATCAGCCGCTGCGGCAGCCGGAAGTCCTGCAGCAGCCGCCGCAGCATGGGCAGCACCCCCTGGCCACGCCAGAGCTGGCGATAGCCACGGAATTGCAGCACCCGCGACTCCCAGGCCTGCTCGTCGTGGTTGAGAGCATCGAGCTCGGCCAACGGCAGGTCGAGGGTCAGGCTACCCAGGGCCGCACGCAGGCGGCGATCCACATCGGGCTCGGCGCAGGCCTTGAGCCAGTCCAGCAGGCAGCGGGCTTCCTGGGCGGTGAACACCGAATCCTTGTCCGACAGATAGACGCTGCGCACCCCACGGCGCACCAGCGCCTGGCGTACCGCCTGGGCCTCGCTGCCGGCGCGCACCAGGATGGCGATGTCGGCGGGCCGCAGTGGCGTGAGCGCCCCGTCATCAGAACGAAAGCCGGCCTTGCCCTCGGCCGCCAGGCTCAGCAGTCGGACGATCTCGCTGGCGGTGCTCTCGGCCAGGGTGGCGCGATAGGCGGTACCGGCCAGGGGTTCGTCGCCCGCCAGCTGCCAGAAGGTCAGGGCCGCAGCAGGTACGCCGTCGATCTCCAGCGCCTCGCGCCGTCCCTGGGCACGGACCGGCTCGAAGGGCACCGGATTGTCCTCGCCCTGGCGGAACAGAAAGGCTGCCCGGGGCGCCGTGGCCTCGCCATGCTGGAACACCTGGTTGACCGCCGAGACCATGGCGGCGGTGGAGCGGAAGTTGGTGTCCAGCGAATGCAGGTGGCCGGCGTTGGCGCGGCGGGCTTGCAGATAGGTATGGATATCGGCGCCGCGGAAGGCGTAGATGGCCTGCTTGGGATCGCCGATAAGGAACAGCCCGGCGTCCTCTCCCCTCCCGTAGACGCTGCTGAAGATGCGGTACTGCACCGGATCGGTGTCCTGGAACTCGTCGATCAGCGCCACCGGGAACTGCTCGCGGATCAGCGCCGCCAGCCGAGTCCCGGCGCCATCGGCCTGCAGTGCCCTGTCGAGACGGGTGAGGATGTCGTCGAAGCCCAGCTCGGCGCGACGCAGTTTCTCGCGTTCGAACTTCTGCTGCACCCAGGCCGCCGCGTGCTCCAGCAGCGGCACCTCGGGGCTGGGCAGCTCGGCCAGTTGCCCAGGCAGGCGCGCCATGGCCGCCAGGGCCGGATGATCCGGCGGACTGGCCTTGGTCCAGGCCTCGGCGAAGCCCTCCTCGGTCAGCCGGATGAAGCCGGTGCCGATATCGAGGTCCTCGCTGGAGGGGTTGTCCGCCCAGGCGACCAGCTTGTCGCACCAGGGACCGAAGAATCGCTTCTGCAGCTTGCGCCCATCGACCACCTTGGCGTCGCAACCGGCCTGGCAGAGATCGCGCAGTTCTTCTGCCCACCGGGCCCAAGGCGCCTTGAGCCTGGCCAACCGCACCTGGCGTTCGGCCAGGGCGGTGGTCAGCAGCGTGGCAGGCTCGCCCTGGGGGGCGCCCAAGGCCTCGCTCAACAGGGGCCGCAGGCGCGCAGCCAGGGCGCGGGGTTCACCCCAATGCTCGATCACCCAGTCCAGCGCTTCCCCTTCGAGGGGATAGCAGAAGCGCCGCCAGTAGTCGCGCACCACCTGGGCCAGCAATTCGCTCTGGTCTTGCTCCAGGTTCTGCACGAAGAGACTGCCGCTGTCGAAGGCGTGCTCGCGCAGCATGCGCTGGCACCAGCTGTGGATGGTGGAGACGGCCGCCTCGTCCATCCACTGGGCGGCGATGTCCAGGCGTCGAGCGCAGTCCGCCCAGGCCTCGGCGGGAAAGTCCTCGCGCAACTCGGCGAGCAAGGGATCGGGCGCCGCGATCTCGTCGCGAAAGAAGCGCGCCGCCTCGGCCAGGCGATGGCGAATACGATCGCGTAACTCCTGAGTGGCGGCCTCGGTAAAGGTCACCACCAGGATCTGTGGCGGCAACAGGTCACGGCCAAAGGCCGTCTCGGAGGTGCCGTGGCCGAGCACCAGGCGGACATAGAGCGCAGAAATGGTGAAGGTCTTGCCGGTGCCGGCACTGGCTTCGATGAGCTGATTGCCCTGCAGCGGAAAGCGCAAGGCGAGCGGACGCTGATTCATGCCTGCCCCTCCCCGCTCACGACCTGCCAGCCGGCCGTATGAATGGGCGCATAGAGGGTCTGGCACCACCCATCGAATTCCTCGTCGGCGAGCAGCGCGGCGAAGTCCGCATATTGTCGGCGCAACGCCGAATGGGTCGCCGCCTCGCCCTGATAGGCCTGCTCGGCCGCGGCCATGGCCTTGTCCGGGTCATTGGCCAGCCAGGCGAAGGCGGTACGGGGCGCGACAGGCAGTGGACGACGCTGGCCCAGCGCCCAGGCATCGAGCAACTCGTTCAGCTGACGTCGAGCCAGATCGACGTCCAGCGGCGCCAACAGCAGGGTCAGATCGGTCGCCACCACCGCCGTGGTCAATTGCAGGCCACCCGCCGCGGCGACCAGGTGTTGAACCCAGGGTCGCAGCAGCCGATGCCATTTGCGGGTACGGGTGCTGCCCAGGCCATTGGCCTGAGCGGTCAGCGCCAGTAGTCCCGCGGGCCCTCGGCGCAGGCGTTCGAGGTTGGCCACCAATTGCAGCTCGCGATGTTCGATATCCAGGGTCACGGCCTCTTCCAGGGATTCGGGCCAACGCATTATCAAGGCCTCAACCTGGGCGACCACGGCGGGCAGCGGCTCGCGCAACGCCTGTCCGGCTCGTTCGCCAAAGCCGGCCAGTGGCAGGCGACCACTGCCGCGCAAGCGCTCCGCGGCGGCCATGAGCGCCTGGTCGGCCTCAGCCGGCGCAGCCAGTGCCGCCTCCAGCAGCCCTTCTCCCAACTGGTAGCGGGTCAGGGCGTCCAGGCCAAAGGGTTCCTCGTCTTCCGCCGGCGCATCGGGCGCCTCGAAATGCACCTTGAGTCGATTGGCGAAGAACAGGTCCACCGGCCCCCGCAGAAAGCGCGCCAGGTCGTCGAGGCCCAGGGGCTCTTCAGGTACCAACGGTGGCAGCAGGGCGTCCTCATTGCGCGTGGTGCGGTCATGCACGCCCAGCCATTCGGTGGCAAAGCTGAAATACCCACGCTCGCCGCGAAAATAGCGGGCGCTGAAGGGTTGCAGGGGATGCTCCTGGGTCAGGGCCGCCAGCAGACGCTCGGGCTCCTCTTCATGCCCTGCCAGCCGCCAACCGGCCTGGAGATGGTCACGCAACTGGGCGACCAGCACCGACGGCGGGCGCTCGCTGTTGTCACGGATGCTGCGCCCCACCCAGCTGACATAGAACTGATCGCGTGCCGAGAGCAGCGCCTCCAGCAGCAGATAGCGATCATCCTCGCGCCGCGAGCGATCACCGGGGCGATAGTCCTGGGCCATGAGATCGAAATCCAGCGGCGGATGTATGCGCGGATAGGCTCCATCGTGCATGCCCAGCAGACAGACCACCCGGAAGGGAATGGCGCGCATGGGCATCAGGGTGCAGAAATTGACCGCCCCGGCGAGAAAGCGCTGGGCCAGGCCCCCGCTGTCCAGTCCGGCCAGCCAGGCCTCGCGGACCACGGTGAGCGGCAGCTCTTCGTCCAAGACGACGTCCTCGCACAGCTCCAGCCAGCGCTCGCGTAGATTTTCCAGCTGCTCCAGCAGGTATTCGTCATGCTCGTCCTGAGCACTGAAGAACAGCGCCAGCAGCGCCTGCAGGCGAGCGCCCCACTCCGCCGGCCGGGCCGGCTGGGCCAGCGCCGCCTGGACCGCATCCAGCGCATCGAGTAGATCCACCAGCGGCCCGACCAGCGCGGCGTCCAGGCCACCCACCTCGTCGAAGGGTTCGATATCGCCCAGGGCCGCGCCGCTGCCTACGGCATAGCCCAGCAGCATGCGCCTCAGGCCAAAGCGCCAGGTGTTCTGCGTCAGGCCTTCAGGCAGGTCGAGGCGACTGCGTTGCTCGGCATCCAGCCCCCAGCGCACGCCGGCGCCCTCCAGCCAGAGATGCAGGGTCGGCAGATCGCCCTCACGCAGGCCGAAGCGAGCACGCACCGCCGGCACGTCCAGCAGGTCGAGGATCTCGCTCAGGGCGAAGCGGCTGTCGGGCAATTGCAGCAGATGCTCCAGAGCGATCAGCAACGGCTGGAAGCCACGCTGGTGCTGGTCGGCCAGGCTGAAGGGGATGAAGCGCGGATCCTGGCGGTCGAGCTGACCGAACACCGCACGGATGTGCGGCGCATAGGCATCGATGTCCGGCACCATGACGATGACGTCGCGCGGCCTCAGGCTGCCATCGCTATTGAAGCGCGCCAGGAGCTGATCGTGGAGGATCTCCACCTCACGCTGCGGACTATGGGCCACATGGAAACGCATGGACCTGTCCCGCGCCGGATCCACTGCCGGCCAGCGTTCGCGGGTCTCGGTCAGCGGACGCAGCTCGAGAATATCATCCTGCAACTGGCCGAGCAGATGCTGGGGTTCGGTCTCGGCGAAGAGATCGATACGGCCGCCGTTGAGGTCCTCGAACAGCCGACGATAGCCGTCAGGCTCGTCGAATTCGTCCAGCAGGTGGATATAGTCGCGGCCCTGCTTGCCCCAGCTCGCCAGCAGCGGCTGGCCGTGCTGATGCAGCGCCTCGGCATCCAGGGTCTGGGGCATGCCCGGCTTGCGCTGCTGGCGCCGATAGTTCTGCCGCAGCAGATCCTGGTCAGCGACGATGTCGGACCAGTGATGGCGACAGGGATTGTGCACGCAGAGCAGCACCTGGCTGAAGCGCGCCAGCGCGGCCAAGGCTTCGAGGGTCTGCGCCGGAATCGCCGACAGGCCAAAGATCACCACCCGCCGCGGCAGACCAGCCGGCGCTTCGGTGGCCGCCTGCATCACCTCCAGAAAGCGCCGGTGCACCCCGGCCCGGCTGCGGGCCAGGCCGCCGTCGCCCACGTCGGCCAACAGCGCCCGCCACAGTTGCGCCTGCCAGCGACAGCTCTCGGGCAGGGGGCGCCGACTGTCACGCAGGCTGGCCAGCAGATCGCGGCCCGCTGCCCAGTCGTTGAGCCAGTCGGCGCGGTAGACCTGGTAGCCGTCATAGAGATCGGCCAGACGCTCGGCCAGTTGGTAGCGCTTGCGCAGATCGCCGTCATCGTCGAGAAAACGCCGCAGTGCGGCGAAGTCGGGCTGCATGAGCAGGGTCGGCAAGAGCCGCATCAGGCGCCAGGTCAGGGGCGCGCGATCCAGCGGCGAGGATGGCGGTACCTGGTCACGGCCCAGTACCTGGCGATAGGTGCGCCAGAGAAAGGCCGCCGGCAGTTGCACTTCCAGCGCCGCGGCCACCCCGCAGCCGCCCTCGTCGTCCCCGCGCGGATCCTCGGCCAGCGCCAGCTTGAGCCATTGGGCGATGCCATTGCTCTGCACCAGCACCTGTTCGTTTTCCAATGGCGCCAGGGGATACCGCCGCATCCAGCCGACCGCCAGGCCGCGCAGCTCTTCGAGCCGATTGCCGTGTACCACCATGAATCCGGGAGTGAGCGCCTCGGACATCCTACGCCTCGCTGTTCGCTGTCTGCGGCCAGGGTAAGGATCACCCGCGCCGGATACCAGTCCGCAATGTGCCTACCGACGCATGACGCAGCGCACAGCCGCTCCTGTCTCCCCGCCTGAAACGAGGTTCCAGCCGGTAGACTCGGCCTCTATCGGCCGCCGGCCATCGACAGGATGTTTTCATGCGTTTCCTCGTTGCCCTTCCCCTGCTCCTGGGCGCTGCCCTCGCACATGCCGATAACGGCGAACCCGTCGACTGCTCCAGCCTGCAGGCCCAGTTACCCCTGCCCCTGCTCCAGCAGACCTCCGGCTTGCCGCTGGCCTATGCCCGCCAGATCGCCGGCGGCTGCGCCTTCACCGACCGCGACACCGGCCAACCGGCCAACTACCTGCTGGGCCTGTCGGCGGGCTACGAAAATGGTGGCAGGGCGCTGCCCAAATTGCGCCGGCAGGTGCAATCGCTCAGCGAGCAACTGGAGTGCAAGGCCACCGACGGCCTCGGCGAAGGCGCGAGTGCCTGCAGCAAACCGCTGCTGGGCACCCAGGTGTTCTTCATCAAGCGCGACCGCATCCATACGGTAACGGCGTCGAGTCCGCTGGAATACGAGAAACCCGAACTGGCGGCCAAACTGCGCCAGGCAGCCCAGGCGACTGCCCAGGCGTGGGCGCAACGGCTATGAGGGAAGGCGCGTCCTAAGCTTGTCTGAGAGGTCGCCGAGCGAAGGCCAGGCAAAGCAAAAATCTGTGAGGAAGCGGAGTTTACGAGTGGTAAATGAGCATTCCGAGCTGATTTTTAACGCCGCATGGCCGAGCGCAGGCACTTTTCAGACAAAGCTTAGTGGCCGCGCCGATTAAGGTCTTCCGAGTAGAGATCGTCTTCCAGCTCATTGCCCGGGATGGCGTGTTCTTCCGCCGCCCAGGCACCCAGGTCGATCAGTTTGCAGCGGTCGGAACAGAAGGGCCTATTGGCGCTCTTCTCGCTCCATTCCACGGGTGCGCCACAGGTGGGGCAGTCCACGGTGAGAGTGCTCATGCTTGGCCTCCGTCAAGGGTCAGATAAAAGGAATGCAGGCGCTCCACTTCGGTGTGGAGCGTGGCGAGATCGCCGTCGTTGCAGATGACGTCATCCGCCTTGGCCAGGCGCTCGGCCCGCGGCAGCTGCGCCGCCAGGATGGCCCGCACCTGAGCCTCGTCCACCCCGTCACGGCGCATGGCTCGCTCAAGCTGCAGCGCTTCCGGCGCGTCTATCACCAGCCCCCGCCGAACCAGCGCCCGCTGCCCGGACTCGAACAGCAGCGGCGACACCAGAATGGCGTAGGGCGACTTGGCCCCGGCCAAGGCCGCCAGGATCTCCTGGCGAATAAGGGGATGCAGCAGGGATTCGAGCCAACGCCGCTCGGCCGGATCGGCAAAGATCGCGGCCCGTAGCGCCGCCCGGTCCAGGCTGCCATCCGGCTGCAAGACAGCCGATGAAAAATGCCCGGCGATCTCGGCCAGCGCCGGTCGTCCCGGCTCGACCACCCAACGGGCGGCCTGATCGGCGTCGACACAGGTGATGCCCAACTGGGCGAAATGCTCGGCAGCGGCGCTCTTGCCACTGCCGATGCCCCCGGTCAGGCCGAGGGTCCAGGCAGAAGTCATCGGAATCCGGCGAAGTTCAGGTACAAGCCGGTTATTTGATCACCCCAGAGCAAGGCAATCCACCCCGCTACGGCGAGATAGGGACCAAAGGGCAAGGGCGTGCTGGTTTCCGCCCGCCGCAGACGCAAGGTGATGACGCCCAGGACGGCACCCACCAGCGACGACAGCAGGATGGTCAAGGGCAGGATCTGCCAACCGCCCCAGGCGCCGAGCAGCGCCAGCAACTTGAAGTCGCCATAGCCCATGCCCTCCTTGCCGGTCACCAGGCGGAACAGCTGGAACACCAGCCACAGACTCAGATAGCCCGCCACTGCACCCCAGACGGCATCGCCGAGGCTGGTGAACAGCCCGAATTGATTGGCGATCAACCCCAGCCACAACAACGGCAGGACGATCACGTCCGGCAACAGCTGGTGATCGGCATCGATCAGACTGGCCGCCAGCAGGCCCCAGGTCAGCAGCAGAAAGGCCCCGCCCTGCCAGGTCACGCCCAGATGCCAGATGACCCAGGCGGACAACAGTCCACAGGCGAGCTCAACCAACGGATAACGCGGGCTGATGGAGGCCTGACAACCCTTGCAGCGACCGCGCAGAAGCAGATAACTCACCACCGGCACGTTTTCCCAGGGCCGCACGGCACGCTGGCAATGGGGGCAGCGGGAACCAGGCCGCGCCAGGTTGAAAGGCGCCCCTTCCGGCTCGGCCGGCAGCTCCAGCACCTCACGCGCCTCCGTCTGCCAATCCCGCCTCAGCATCACCGGCAGCCGATAGACCACCACATTGAGAAAGCTGCCTACCAGCAGCCCCAGGATCAGCGCGCACAGCGCCGCGGCCAGCGGCGCGCCGGCTAGGAATTCCAGCAGCGCCATCAGACCACCGAGCCGAGCTGGAAGATGGGCAGGTACATGGCGATGATCAGACCACCCACCAGGACCCCCAGAACCGCCATGATCATCGGTTCCATCAGGGTGGTGAGGTTATCGACCATGTTGTCGACCTCGTCCTCATAGAAGGTCGCTACCTTGGACAGCATCTCGTCCAGGGAACCGGACTCCTCGCCGATGGCCGTCATCTGGATGGCCATGGACGAGAACACCCCGGTGGTACGCATGGAGAAGTTGAGCTGCATGCCAGTGGAGACATCGCCCTTGATCTTCTCCACGGCATTGCGGAACACCACGTTGCCGGTTGCTCCCGCCACCGAATCGAGAGCATCCACCAGGGGCACACCGGCCGCGAAGGTGGTGGCCAGCGTGCGAGCATAACGGGCAATGGCCGACTTATAGAGAATGGAGCCGATCAGAGGAATCTTCAGCAAGCCCCGGTCCGTGGCATCGCGAAACTTCTCCGATTTCTTGTAGAAGTGGCGAAGGACGAACGCGAGTACAAACAGCCCGCCAAGTACTAGCAACCACCATTCCTGCAGGACCTCGGAAATAGCAATGACCATAAGCGTAAAGGCCGGCAATTGAGCGCCAAAGCCCTCGAACACCGACTGGAACTGAGGCACTACCTTGATCAACAGAATGGCCGACACGATCACCGCGACCACGATGACTGCCGCCGGATAGGTCATAGCCTTCTTGATCTTCTTTTTCAGCGCCTCGGTCTTTTCCTTGTAGGTAGCTACCCTATCCAGCAGGGTCTCCAAGGCACCAGATTGCTCGCCGGCATCCACCAAGTTGCAATAGAGATCGTCGAAATACTGCGGCTGCTTACGCAAGGAGTTGGCCAGGCTATTACCGGCGGCGACGTCCTGCTTGATGTCGTCGACCATCTTGCGCATGTTGGGATTGTCGAAGCCCTCGCCGATAATGTCGAAGGCCTGCAGCAGGGGCACACCTGCGGTCATCATCGTCGCCAGCTGCCGAGTGAACAGCGCGATATCCATGGGCTTGATCTTCTTGCCCTTGCCGAACAGCGACACCGACTTCTTGCGCACTCGGGTAGGATTGATGCCCTGCTTACGCAACTGCGCCTTGATCAAGGCGGGATTCAAGCCCGTCATTTCGCCCTTCACCTTGGTCCCTTTGCGATCGGTCCCCTCCCAGGTGAAGCTGCCCATCTTGATAGCTTTATCGGCCATGGCCTCGACTCGTCAAAGGCTTGGCCCGCCTTGGCGGACCCGTCAAAAGAATGCTCTAAAGAGAGCCGGTTGCGGCTTTAAAGGCAAGCATCGCGCCAAATGCCAGCGTATTAGGCGCTCTATGATGCCGAAGCCTTATGCGCGGCCATCAACCGATGCGCCGATCAAGTCCCCTCTCCCTCCGGGAGAGGGCTAGGGTGAGGGAAAGCCCCTAGTCCTTGGTCACCCGATTAATCTCTTCCAGACTGGTAATCCCCTGCATCGCCTTCACCAGCCCCGACCGCCGTAGATCATTGAAGCCCTCTTTGCGCATCCGCGCCGCGATCTCGATGGAGTTGCCCTCCTCCATGATCATCTGCTGCAGCGCTGGCGTGACCTTCACTACCTCGTAGATCCCCACTCGCCCGCGATACCCCGCATTGCAGTCTTCGCAGCCGATAGGCTGATAAAGGGTAAAACTACCGATCTCTTCCTCGCGAAAGCCTTCGGCCAACAATGCCTCACGGGGCACCTCATGGACTCTCTTGCACTTGTTGCACAGTTTGCGCGCCAGGCGCTGGGCGATGATGAGGTTGACCGAGGT
Organism: Pseudomonas sp. Marseille-Q7302; assembly: GCF_965111925.1. Taxonomy (NCBI): domain Bacteria; kingdom Pseudomonadati; phylum Pseudomonadota; class Gammaproteobacteria; order Pseudomonadales; family Pseudomonadaceae; genus Pseudomonas; species Pseudomonas sp. Marseille-Q7302. Next base: position 3,959,470 of record NZ_CBCOPK010000001.1, read on the forward strand.
CGCCAGGTTGAAGGCGGGCACCCCCATATTCCGTAGACGCGTCAGGGTTTCCGCCGCGCTGTTGGTGTGCAGGGTCGACATCACCATGTGGCCGGTCTGGGCTGCCTTGATGGCAATCTCCGCCGTTTCCAGGTCTCGAATCTCACCGACCATGATCACGTCGGGATCCTGACGCAGGAAGGCGCGCAGCGCCTGGGAGAAGTCGAGTCCCTGCCGCGGATTGACGTTGACCTGGTTGATGCCTTCCAGGTTGATTTCCACCGGATCCTCTGCGGTGGAAATATTGATGTCTTCGGTATTGAGGATATTGAGGCCGGTATAAAGAGACACCGTCTTACCCGAACCAGTCGGCCCGGTCACCAGAATCATCCCCTGTGGCTGCTTGAGCGCCTGCAGGTAGAGTTCCTTCTGCACATCCTCATAGCCCAGTGCATCGATCCCCATCTGGGCGCTGGAGGAATCCAAAATCCGCATCACGATCTTCTCGCCCCAGAGGGTGGGCAGGGTGTTGACCCGGAAATCGATGGACTTGGTCTTGGAGACCTTGAGCTTGACCCGACCATCCTGGGGCTTACGGCGCTCCGAAATATCCATATTGGACATCACCTTGAGCCGCGCCGAGATTCGCGATACCAACTGCACCGGCGGCCGCGCCGCCTCGTGCAGGACACCATCAGTACGGAAGCGTACTCGGTACATTTTTTCATAGGGCTCGAAATGCAGGTCGGACGAGCCCTTCTTGATAGCATCAAGCAGCATCTTGTTGACGAACTTCACCACGGGTGCGTCGTCAGCGTCAGTACCAGCTACCGCCTCCTGCGGTCGCTCTCCTCCTTCGGTTTCCAGATCAAGGTCAAGATCGGACAACTCCAAGCCGCCGGTTCCCGTATCCAGATACCGCTCGATGGCTTGGTGCAGCTTGTCGTCCTCGACCAGCACCACCTCGACCGCCAATTTGCTGCCAAAGGACACATCGTTGATGGCTTGCTGATTGGTCGGGTCAGAGAGTGCAATGAAGAGCTTATTACCTCTTTTGCTCAACGGCAGGAAGTGATGCTGCTGCATCAGCTTCTCGTTGACGATGTCCTTGGGCAACTGCTCCTTGTCGATGGCCGACAGATCGAGAAAGGGAACGCCGAATTCCTGAGCCGCTAGCTCAGCCAAAGGTCGGCTCTGCACCAGCCGCTGTTGAACGAGATAGGTCACCAACGGCACCTTGGCCTGCTTGGCCTTGACCACCGCCTGCTGGGCCGCGGCTTCCGCCAGCAACTGGGCATCCACCAGCTGCCGTGCCAGCCCTGACAACATCACCGTCTCGTTCATCGTCATTCCCACCCATGGCTACAGCAGGCGTTATAGCACCCCCAAAGGTGCCCGCAAAATGGCGCCAGACAGCTGACATTTTTTGTCATCCCCTGCCCTTTTGTTGACGCCTATCGCACAGAAAGCGTGCTGCAGTAGCCACTTTTCTTTGGCACGGTCTGTGCTATACCTCAAACAGGCACGTTGGCCTGATCCAACTTCGGAGAGTTAGAATGAAAGCTCAAAAAGGCTTTACCTTGATCGAACTGATGATCGTGGTAGCGATTATTGGTATTTTGGCGGCAGTTGCTATTCCGGCTTACCAAGATTACACAATTAGGGCACGCGTGTCGGAAGGCTTGTCTCTTGCTTCGCCGTTAAGAACTGCTATCACCGAGACCTTCCAAAGCCGCGGGCCGACTGATATGAGCTGTACCAACGCAGCGACATGCAATGTGATTGGCGCAACACCGCAAGACGCAACAGCCTTGGCAGGAAACCGCAACGTTGCATCGGTCACCAGCGCAGCCACTGGCATCATCACAATTACTTACAAAGCAGCAGTGGTGCCAACTGGGGCTAACACCCTTCTGATTTCCCCTGTAGCAGCTGACGGCTCTACCGCAGTTGACTTGAGTACAGCAGCTGCAGGAACAGCTGTTAACTGGACTTGTAACGCCAACGGAACATTGGCTGCTAAATATCGCCCTGCAAACTGCCGATAACTGTCTAACTTAGATTCAGTACTTCCTCCCTACAACCCAACTAGAATATTATTTGGGTTGTAGGGAGGAGGCCAGTCATGGCATCCCCTTCCCCCCAAACGCCCCCCCCACTGTCCCCGTACTAAAACTCGCATCCTCCTCTGCCAGCGCTACATACAGCGATGCCAACTCCGCTGGCTGCCCTGCCCGCCCCAACGGCGTGTCCTGCCCAAATTCCTTCATTTGCCCCTCCAATTGCCCACCCGCCACCTGTAGCGGCGTCCACACCGGGCCTGGTGCTACAGCATTTACGCGAATGCCCTTCTTGGCCAATTGCTTAGCCATGCCCTTGGTGAGATTGAGGATTGCGGCCTTGGTCGAGGCATAGTCGATCAGCTCTTCACCGGGATCGTAGGAATTCACCGAGACGGTATTGATGATGCTGGCGCCCGGCGGTAGGTGCGGGATGGCAGCCTTGCTGAAGCGGAAGACGTGATAGACGTTGGTCTTGAAGGTCCGGTCGAATTGCTCGTCGGTGATCTCGAGGATGTCCGCCTTGCTCTGCTGATAGGCCGCGTTGTTCACCAGGAGATCCAGCCCGCCGAGTTGCTGGATGGCCTTGTTGACGACTTCTTCGCAGGCCTCCTGGGTACGGATATCGGCCGGTAGGGTGATGGCCTTGCGACCGGCGTCTTGGATCAGCTTGACCACTTCCTGGGCGTCGGATTCTTCGGAAGGGTGATAGTTGATGGCCACATCCGCTCCCTCGCGGGCGAAGGCGATGGCCACGGCGCGACCGATACCGCTGTCGCCGCCGGTGATGAGCGCCTTGCGCCCGGCCAGGCGACCGGAGCCGTGATAGCTGGTCTCACCATGGTCGGGACGCGGCTCCATCTTGCTGGTCAGCGCCGGCCACTCCTGGCGCTGTTCCTTGAAGGGCTCACGGGTGTACTTGGTGCGCGGGTCCTGCAGCGGCCTAGCGGGGCGAGGCGCGCTGGTGCCTTCCTGGGCAACGGCAGCGCCCGAAGCGGCAGCGGCAAGCCCTACGGCGGAGCCGACAAGGACATTACGACGGGTGAGGGAGTAATCGGTCATTGGGGCTCTCCGCATGGGCAGCTATCAATTGGAAGGATCAGGGGGCCGAAGCTGCGGCAAGGATTAGGTATGAGGACTCCGGCAAAGGTTTCCCGAATGGACTTCGCTCCTGACCGCTGACCTCTCCTCTCAACAATTGCGTAAGGCCGAGAGGCATTGGCGAATTGCGAAATCCGGAGCTGGCAGCAGTGCGACACATCGCCACAGGCCTTCATGCACACTCAATGACCAGGCTTGCATAGCAGATAACCAAAGACTTATCATTGAAAGCTTCGTGCCGGTGTAGCTCAGTTGGTAGAGCGGCGCATTCGTAATGCGAAGGTCGTAGGTTCGACTCCTATCTCCGGCACCATCCTTCTGCTTCTTCCTCGCCCTGTCTTTTCAAAGCCTTCAAGGCCTTAGCCGCCTTGGGTCGCGCTTTTTTGCGCCCTTCCCCAACCTGAACCTTGCCTGCTGGCCAACGGCACAAGCCCGATCAAACTGGCGACTCCCTGCTGCTCAGCTACTCTTACCCAGCGCATGACAGTGCCTTACACCGCCTGATTTCGGCTTTCTTGACGGCCGGCAAGACCTGAACGGCGGCTGACCAAAGGGTCGAATATCCAGCCCCTCTGTGGCACCATACCGCGCTGCGAAATCCCGCAATTTCTGCAATCCATCAGCCTGCCGCACGGATGCCTGTCCGTTGCGGAGCATGAGGCTGGCGACAGGCACGTTGAGAGAATAACCACGATGAGCCGCTCTACTGAGGTCGTGAGATGAAACTAACGAAGTATCTAAAACCAACCGGTTGGCTTCTGGCCGGTGCCGCCGCGCTGCTGCTCAGCGGGTGCGACGCCGTGCTGCTGGATCCGAAAGGCTCCATCGGCGTGCAAGAACGCAACCTCATCTACACAGCGTTCGGCCTCATGCTGATCGTGGTGATCCCGGTCATCGTGATGACCTTCCTGTTTGCCTGGAAGTACCGCGCGACCAACAAGGACGCCAAGTACACCCCGAACTGGGCTCACTCCTACAAGATCGAAGCCGTGGTCTGGCTGGTCCCCCTGGCGATCGTGGTGTTCCTGAGCATCCTGTCCTGGAAGACCTCCCACGAACTGGATCCCTTCAAGCCCCTCGACCATCCCGAGCAGCCGCTGGTGATCGAAGCGGTCTCGATGGACTGGAAATGGCTGTTCATCTACCCGGAGCAGGGCATCGCTTCGGTGAATGAAATCGCCATCCCGGTCAATCGCCCGGTGCAGTTCAAGATCACCTCCGAGTCGGTCATGAACACCCTGTCCATCCCGGCCCTGGGCGGCATGATCTACGCCATGTCCGGCATGCAGAGCCAGCTGCACCTGATCGCCGATCATCCCGGCGAGTTCGAAGGCCGCTCTGCCAACTACAGTGGTGCTGGCTTCTCCGACATGATCTTTGCCGTGCACGCGGTACCCACCGCCGGTGATTTCGACGCCTGGGTAAACAAGGTCAAGCAGTCGGGTGGCAAGACCCTGGATCAGGCGAGCTACACCGAGCTGGCCAAGCCCAGCGAGAAGCAGCCGGTCGTCTACTATTCGACGGTCGAGCCGGATCTGTTCAGAACGGTCATCAAGAAGTTCATGAAGTCCGACTTCAGCAAGCAGACCGATCACGTGATGGACATGAGCCAGCACGGCGGTCAACACGGTACCGAGGAATAAGTCATGTTCGGTAAATTAACTCTCGCGGATATTCCGTATCACGAGCCGATCATTCTCGTAACCTTCCTCGCGGTCGCCCTGGGCGGCCTGGGACTGGTGGGAGCGATCAGTTACTTCGGCAAGTGGGGCTACCTCTGGAAAGAGTGGCTGACCACCGTCGACCACAAGAAGATCGGCGTGATGTACTTCATCGTCGCCCTGATCATGCTGCTGCGCGGCTTCTCCGACGCCATCCTCATGCGTAGCCAGCAGGCCATCGCCTCTGGCGGGGCCGAGGGCTACCTGCCACCTCATCACTACGACCAGATCTTCACTGCCCACGGCGTGATCATGATCTTCTTCGTGGCGATGCCCTTCGTGGCCGGCTTGATGAACGTGGTGACACCGCTGCAGATCGGTGCTCGCGACGTGGCCTTCCCCTTCCTGAACTCACTGAGCTTCTGGCTGTTCGTAGCCGGCGCCGTGCTGATCATGATGTCGCTGTTCGTGGGCGAATTCGCTGCGACCGGCTGGGTGGCCTATCCGCCGCTGTCAGGCATCAAGTACAGTCCAGGCGTAGGGATGGACTACTACATCTGGGCGCTCCAGCTGTCCGGTATCGGCACGACCCTGACCGGCGTCAACTTCTTCGTGACCGTGCTGAAGATGCGTACCAAGGGCATGACCCTGATGCGCATGCCGATCTTCACCTGGACCTCCTGGTGTACTGCCATCCTGATCATGGCAGCCTTCCCGATCCTGACCGTTACCCTGGCACTGCTGACCCTGGACCGTTACCTGGGCTTCCACTTCTTCACCGCGGAAGCCGGCGGCAACCAGATGATGTACACCAACCTGATCTGGGCCTGGGGCCATCCCGAGGTATACATCCTGATCCTGCCGGCCTTCGGCGTGTTCTCGGAAGTGACCTCCACCTTCAGCAAGAAGCGTCTGTTCGGCTATGTGTCGATGGTCTGGGCAACGGTAGCCATTACCGTGCTGTCCTTCATCGTCTGGCTGCACCACTTCTTCACCATGGGCTCGGGCGGTAACGTCAACGCCTTCTTCGGCATCGCGACCATGATCATTGCGATCCCGACGGGTGTGAAGATCTTCACCTGGCTGTTCACCATGTACCAGGGCCGCATCCAGTTCACCTCGCCGATGCTCTGGACCCTGGGCTTCATCGTGACCTTCAGCATCGGCGGCATGACCGGCGTTCTGCTGGCGGTACCGGGTGCCGACTTCGTGCTGCACAACAGCCTGTTCCTGATCGCCCACTTCCACAACGTGATCATCGGCGGCGCCGTGTTCGGCTACTTCGCCGGCATGATCTACTGGTTCCCGAAGGTCTTCGGCTTCAAGCTGAACGAGAAGCTGAACAAGCAGGCCTTCTGGTGCTGGCTGATCGGCTTCTATGTCGCCTTCATGCCGCTGTACATGCTGGGCTTCATGGGCATGACCCGTCGCCTGAACCACTATGACAACCCCGACTGGCACCCCTTCCTGGTGACCGCCGCCATCGGCGCCGGCATCATCGCCCTGGGGATCCTGAGCCAGCTGTGGATGTTCTACGTCAGTATCCGCGATCGCAATCTGCCGGAGAACATGGACGTGACGGGCGATCCGTGGGATGGCCGTACCCTGGAATGGTCCACCTCTTCCCCGCCGCCCTTCTATAACTTCGCTGAAGTGCCGGAAGTGCACGACATCGATGCCTACTGGGGCATGAAGGAAAAAGGCATCACCGAGAAGAAGGATGCGGACTACAAGCAGATCCACATGCCGCGCAATACCGGCGCCGGCATCGTGATCAGCCTCTTCGCCCTGATCCTTGGCTTCGCCCTGATCTGGCACATCTGGTGGCTGGCCATCGCCAGCTTCGTGGGCTGCATCGTCACTGCGGTCGTCCGCAGCTACGACGAAGATGTCGACTACTACGTACCAGCGGAAGAAGTGGCACGCATCGAAAACGCGCGCATTCAGTCCCTGGCGAAATTGAAGCAGGCCTAACCAATGGCGAATCAAGTTATGCATAACGAAGTCGCCCATGCCGAGGAGCATGGGCACCACGACGCCGGATCGATGAAGACGTTCGGCTTCTGGTCCTACCTGATGACCGACTGCATTCTGTTCGGGACGCTGTTCGCGACCTATGCAGTACTGAGCGGGGCCCATGCTGATGGCCCCTCCCAGAAGGACATCTTCGAACTGTCGTTCGTCCTGGTCGAAACCTTCCTGCTGCTGTTCTCCAGTATCACCTATGGCTTCGCCATGATTGCCCAGCACCATGGCAGCAAGGGTGGCGTCCTGGGCTGGCTGGCGGTCACCTGGCTGTTCGGTGCCGGCTTCATCGGCATGGAAGTCTATGAGTTCCACCATCTGATCGAAGAAGGCTACGGTCCGGATCGCAGTGCCTTCCTGTCGTCGTTCTTCGCGCTGGTCGGCACCCACGGCCTGCACGTGAGCTCGGGTCTGATCTGGATGATCGTGTTGATGCTGCAGGTCGCTTCCAAGGGCCTGACCACCACCAATGCCACCCGCCTGTCGTGCCTGAGCCTGTTCTGGCACTTCCTGGACATCATCTGGATCTTCGTCTTCACCATCGTCTATCTGATGGGGGTGCTGTAATGGCGCACGACCATAACGCCCACGGGCATACCGCCGAAAGCCATGGCACTTTCAAGAGCTACATGGTCGGCTTCATCCTGTCGGTCATCCTGACGGTCATTCCCTTCGGCCTGGTGATGTTCCCCACCTTCTCCAAGGGCGCGACCCTGGCGATCGTGGTGATCATGGCGGTGGTACAGCTGCTGGTGCACCTGTACTTCTTCCTGCACCTGAACACGTCCGAAGAGCAGCGTTGGAACGTGATCTCCTTTGGTTTCACCGTGGTCATCGTCGGTATCGTGGTCGTGGGATCCCTGTGGATCATGTACCACATGCACCACAACATGATGATCCACTGAACCGGGCCGACGTAATGATCAAGAAGTACCTTCTCGTGACCAAGCCGGGCATCATCTTCGGCAACCTGATCTCGGTTGCCGGCGGGTTCTTCCTGGCTTCCAAAGGAAGCATCGACCCGCTGTTGCTGCTGGCGACGGCTATCGGGGTGTCGTTGGTCATTGCTTCTGGCTGTGTGTTCAACAACGTGATCGATATGGACATCGATCAGAAGATGGAAAGGACCCGCAATCGTGCCCTGGTCCAGGGCACGATCTCCTCGAAGGTGGCGCTGGCCTATGCCACCCTCCTCGGCCTGGCCGGGGTGGGGCTGCTCTACATGGCGACCAACCTGGTCGCCACCGCCTTCGCGGTGATGGGGTTCGTGGTATACGTGGGGCTCTACAGCCTCTGGCTCAAGCGCGCCTCGGTCCACGGTACCCTGGTCGGCAGCCTGTCCGGTGCCGCTCCGCCGGTGATCGGTTACTGCGCTGCCAGCGGCCAGTTCGACAGTGGCGCTGCGGTGCTGCTGCTGATCTTCTGCCTTTGGCAGATGCCGCACTCCTACGCCATCGCCATCTTCCGTCTCAAGGACTACACCGCGGCCTCGATTCCAGTGCTGCCGGTGGCCAAGGGCATCTCGGTGACCAAGCGTCACATCGTCTGGTACACCGTAGCCTTCCTGGCCGCCACCCTGCTGTTGACCGTGCTTGGCTATGCCGGCTACGTCTACCTGGCAGTGGCCGCCGTGATCGGCGCCTGGTGGCTACGTCTGGCCTTCATGGGCTATCAGGCCGAGAACGACGTGCAGTGGGCGCGCAAGCTGTTTGGGTTCTCCATCATCGCCATCACCGCGCTGTCCGTGATGATGTCGGTGGATTTTCAGATCCCGGGTGACGTGCTGGTAACCTACGCGCGTTGAGACGCCCCGCTCCATGAAAAAGCCCGGCCTAGTGCCGGGCTTTTTCATGAGTTCTCGATTTCTAAGGATCGGGATAGTCCTGATTGGTGATGGCACGCCAGGTCTGGCGGCGGCTAGGACTTAAATTACCGCCTTTTCCGTCTCTGGGCGGCGTATCGCTGCCATAGATCGCGGAATCGGCCAAGGTGCCCTCCATGCTGAAGGTGCCATCGCCATAGACGAAGGGCACGATCCCTCCCAGCAAACCATCCATCTGGAAGCGCCCATAGACCGTATCCAGTCCAAGGTTGAACAGTCCCCTGTTACTACCGCCGGTATAGGGATCCAGGGCATAGAGGTAGGTGGTCACACCAGCGGTACAGGCGTCGGTGCTGGGTATCAAAGAGCTCATCAACAAAGCGCCGCTGAACAGCTGGGGCTTATTGATCACCAACTCGCCGTTCAGCGGCAGATTGAGGTACCAGCCCTGTTTGCCGTTAGCAGCCGTAACAGGGTCATAATTCACCGCCGTGGTAGAAACGGTGTTCGCGGTGCTGCTGGCAATGGAGCCGGCGGAGCTGGTATAGCTGATGCGTTGATCGGTACCCAGGGTCTGCTGCTGAAGATTGGCCGTGGTCAGTAGCGGCGTACTGCCCGCTAGCGAACCATCGGTCTGCCGGTCCCAGATACCGTAGAGGGTCATGGCTTTGCTGGTATTGGCGATGGCATCGTTGACTTCGAGGTACTTGCCGGTCCCGAACAGCACCAGGTGCCCTGTGCCACTGGGGTGGGTAACCACCAACGGACTGGCGGTGATCGGCTGGACCAGGTTGGTGGTGCCTGGTGTCAGGCTGCTGGCCCGAGCGGTGTACAGCGGTCGACCACCAAAGGCCACACGAAAATTGTCCCTGGTCGCTGCCGCGGTCAAGGAAGTGCCTATCAGATCGAAGCGCCAGAGATTTCCGCGCAGATCACCGGCATAGGCGTAGTCGGCGATCAAGTCGCCATCGACGTCAGCCACGAAGGGTGAACCCAGCCCGTTGGGCGTGGCGAGATTGTCGCTAGCAGGCAACGCCTTCACCAGGCTACCGTCAGCGAGGTTCATCACGTACAACACGGCATTGTCCTGAGCGCTGTTGTAGCCGTTGCTCACCACCACGCCCCAACCGCCCGTGTGCAAACGCGTAATGACCGGCTGGCCATAGGTGAAGCCCAGGTCCTTATAATCGGGATCGGCTGCGGACTTTTCCCACAGCAGTACCGGGACATTGGGATTGGTGATGTCCAGGGCGAAGATGCTCTGCCCTCCCCCCCTCAACGTCCCGATCAAAACCGTACGCCAGGCACCGCCAAGGTAGGCCTCACCTATCACCGGCGTGTTATCGACATAGGATTGATGTCCGCCACCGGTATAACTGCGCTCGGTAAGCCGGGTGAGATTACCAATGACCGCGCTGGGAACGAAGGCATAGACCTCCTGCCCTTGATCGTTGAAGGCATGCAGCATGCCGTCGTTGGCGCCGACGTAGATACGGCGCTCACGAGCAAGGTTGGCGGTGCGAAAGGTGGCATAGGAATTGTCACCGACCATGGCATTCATCAAGGCGATAGGACTGCTGGGCATGTCTACCACCGCCGGCGAGGAATTCACGATATCCCCGAGAACATGGTTACGCGGCCGGAACGAGGGTGTCGCATTCGGCGCTTCCAGAGTGCGATCTCCACGCAGATAGTCCACACGGCGACTGCCATAGGTATCGGTAGCACCGCCTGATGTTCGATTGAGGCTGATCTGTTGATCAACGTTCAGATTGGTCCAGGCAAAATCAGTCAGCGTGCCCCCCTTGGCCATATAGATCTTTCGAGCGGCAAAGGCGGTATTGCCCGCGACAAACCGGCTATCGAGCTGCTGAGCCGCACTCCAGATGCGGGTCTTGGTCGTGGCGGTGCGTTGATACTTGATGACATCCCCGCTCCAGTCGGTACTGGAAAAGGAGGGCTCATAGGTATAGAGCGAGGTGGTATCTCCCACCTGGGTCGGGGATAGGGTCTGACTCGCGCCGACACTGGTGGATTGATTGATCCGGGTGATCACCTTGCCGAGGGAGCTGATGAGATCGCTAGCGTTTTCGGCACTGAAAAACTCACCCCGGGAATTGATCGCCGCGTGCCAAAGATCGTAGACGTTGTTCTGATTGACCGAATTGTCCGCGCCGGCCACTGGCCAGGGCGTCGTACCCGCCGCCACCCCGGAATAGCCTCCGGAAAAGGTATCCCCGCCCCAGACCGGATTGACCAGGGCGCTGCTCAGTCCGATACCGACATAGAAGCCGGTCAGGTGCTGCCAGGTGGCGGGGTCATTGCGCGGATTCCAGTAGGGCGAAAGGGTCTGATTGCCCTGCCTCTCGTCACCGGTGGTAGTGTTGTAGGGAGGCACCTTGTTATCGAGATTGGGCTGAGCATCGGTACGCCAATAGAGAAAGGCAAGATCCGCCAGGGTATTGGCCGTGGTGTCCTGAAACGGCGCCTGTGGGGAATACTGCTGGCCATCCGGCAAGGTAGCAGCGCTACCATCCACGTTGCTCGAAGCGAAAGCCGCATTCCAGATGCCGTCGGTCACCACCAAGCTGTAGCTGGCCCGACAGCCATAGACCGGCGCTTCGTTGCTGCCAGGCTGGAAGGCATAGGGACTTTCACTGCCTGTGGTCTTGAGTAACTCGCCGATACGGGCGACCGCCTGCAGCAAGGGCGTACTCTGGTTGTAGTAGACGTCGCCCAGCCAAGTGAAAAAGGCGGCCCGGTGCGCCCCGGTGAAGGGCCGTAGGCGATTGTCATAGGCCGTCGAACTCGCATTGCTGATGCCACGGCAACTGGCACTGTTCGTGACCAGTATGCAGCTTTCGTTGGTGCCCAATGCCTGCCAGCCAAGCCGGATATTCTCCGAGGCGTCCGCCAGCGCCAGATTGGTCGATGTCTGCGCAGCCAGCGCTCGGCTACGATAGAAGGAATACCAGTTGGCGAAGTTCTGCCGCTCGTCCGTGTTATTGGGACCCGAAGAGGCGCCGACCAGCACCCGCCGGTAGCAGCCTTCGGTCTGCAGGGTGGCGGGAAGACAGGTACTAAGCGTCGTGTCGTAAAGATAGTAATAGGCCTGTACACCGGTGATGGCGGCCGAGACGTTGGTGTTGGCCGTAACGGTGTAGTTGACCGAGGAAATCACTCCGAATAGCCCATAGTCCACATTGCGCGTGCAGGTGACATTGCTATAGGTAACAGTCGACGTATTGGCAATGCTCGCCGCGCATCCGCCCGTCAGCGACTGCCCAAACAGTAACCAACCAAGCAAGGACGAATCGCTGATGGAAACCTGAGCGCCATTGATGGTTTCGGTGAAACCGGCGCCCAGGAGTATGTCCAGCAGGGTCAGCCGCCCATAACTCCGACTGGTTCCCTGGTAGGTACCCGCGCTTTGGAAATCCTGCGACGGATTCTCCGCCAGCATACTTGGACTATTGTTCTGCAATCCCGGGTTCCCGTAGGTATTGCCGCGCGCCACATTGGGATCAGTGGTCACCAGGTTGGGGTTGTAGCTCCAGCTCACCCGGTAGTCGCTGGCCAGATTGACGCTGCCCAGACTAGGTCGATAGCCATTGACGTAGGCACTGGTAAAGCTGGTGGTCAGCCGTGTGCGAGTCAGGCCCCCGGCAGTGCTGTAGCTGACCGCATAGGGTACTGGATAGGTGATCGCCGGATTGTAGTAGAGACTGTTGAAGGCCGCCGACTTGGCACGGCGGGTTGGCCTGATGACCTCGGTATTGGATGCATCCGGCACCACCGCCATCTGCATGCTGGTGGAGTTGTCCAGGGTGACGAACAGATTGGGACCGATGCTGTTGGTCAGGAACAGTGGCTGCTGGCTGAGATTCAGCGCCGCGGCTTGAGCGGCTGGCGCAGCGAAGGTTAGGAGCAGGGTCAGCGCCCCAAGGCCCGATACGGCTCGACTCATGGCGCCTCCAGGGCGACGACGCTCTGCAGGATCACCGGGAAGCGCCGACCTCGATCCTGGGCAACGGCGGTGATGCGGAACAAGTTGGTGGCCGGCGCAGACACATCGACCGAGCTACTCCCCATGGCCGTCACCACCCAGCGCGGCGTCTGGCTGAAAGAAGCGCTGCCATCGGAGCCGCGGTAGGCGACCGTACGGGTTGTGGGCGCACTTCCAGTCGCCTGCAAGGCGGTGGCCGCCCAGGTCTGGGTCAGGATACTGGTGCTGAGATCACTGGCCTTGGTCAGGATGCAAAGATCACCGGTCTGTGCCTTGGCGAACGCGCTCCGCACGGCTGGCACGCTTTCCGTGCAGCTGGCAAAACCGGCGCTGAAGGCGGTGAAGGAAGGCTGTTGACTGAGGGCGACCAAGCGGCGCTCCCCCTCCCGTAGCGCCGCCTCCGCCGCATTGAAGGCCTGGGTGTTTTCCAGCGCTGCGCCACCACTGCGGGCCTGCAGCAAGGTCTGACGCATGCTCGAGGCGGCCAATAGCGAAAGCAGCAGCAACATCACCAGGGCGATCAACAAGGTCGCACCCCGCTGTCCAGGATGGCGGTAGGCTTTCATAGCGCGAGATTCCTCAGCATGACGGTACTCTGCAGCATCTGCATTGGCCGACTCGTGTCATCAATCTGCCGCCCCGTCAGCGTCTTCCAATTAGCGGCGGCGTTACTGGCGACATCGCTTGTGAGTGTCTCGGGGGTGCTGAGCAGCGCCGCATAGCGCACCGCCGCACTGCTGGCCTTTTGCACATCGGATTTCAACGGGATAGACCAGCGAAAATCTTGCAGCCCCTGCACCAGCACCGCGCTGCCCTTGCGTGTCAGAGCCCCGGACTGCTCGCTCCAAACGGTGCAGCTCAAGGTACCGGCACCAGGTGTCGCGCCGGCGGTATAACGCAGCTTGAGCAGGACATTGCCGCCGAGATTGAGATTGACCCGGGGAATGACGTTGCCCAGGCAATCCAGGTCCTTGTTGTCCAGCGCACCTTGATAGCGGATGCAGACGCCGGTAGGCGCGTCGACATTGTCCGTAGTGGCAGCGAAGGTGACGCCTGCGTCAAAGGCGGGACAGCTGACACCATCGTTGTCCGCCACGGCATTGATGGCGGGAAACGCCGACGACAGGGTGCTCTGGTTGCGGATGTTGGCGCGGAACCCGGTTCTCGCCAGTTGCCGATCAAGTACCTGCACGGTCAACTGGGCATTGTTGCGATTGCCGGTCTGGCCTTGCTGGAAGAGAAAACTGCGCTTGTTGTTGATATAGATCTGCGAGACGCCCAGCACCAGGAAGGTACCCACGGTCAGGGCGATCATCATCTCGATGAGTGAAAAACCCTTCTGTCCACGCGACATGATGAGCATGACCTACAGCTCCGAGCGCAAGGCGTAGTAGCAGACGCCCTTGGGACAATTCAGAGAATCATTGCTGACGTCCTGCCAGGCCACCACTACCATCACTGGTGCCACCGCGGTGGTCTCGCAGGCCTTGAGTGGCGTTGTATTGCCAGAGGTATCGCTGGCGGGCAACGGCGGTACGCCGGATGCCGGACAGACCGCGAAACTGCTGGCGATCAAGGCGTCCGTTACGGGTAGCAGCGCCTTTACCTGACTCAACCAGCAACCCAGGTCCTGACCCGCTACGGTCTCGCCTCCCGCAGAGCGATCCCGGGTTAGGCAGGTCTTGCCCGCATCGAGCGCCCTGGTGCGAAAGTTGGTTGCGGGCTGCTTGATATAGGCGCCGTCGATCTTGACCTTGTCGCTGGCCACCACCTGGTCGCGATTGCTACGCATGAGTTCGAGCAGGTCATTGGCCAGCACCATGGCATTGGAGCGTTGAACCGAATCCTGAGACAGCGCCACGCTGCGTGTCTGCAGGGCGACCATGCCGAGCACGCCGATACAGATGATCACCAGGCTGACCAGCACCTCAATCATGCTGAATCCACACTGCTGGCGTCTCATCTAGCTGCACCCCACGGTACTGGGACGATTAGGCACGTAGTCGATCATGCTCAGCACTCCACCCTGGCTGAGCGTGAATTGCTTACCCTGGGTGAGTGCATTGGTAGCGCAGACGCGAATGGTGGCCTCGCCATTGAGTTTCAGGCTGCCATTGGGCTGGAAGGTCAGACTGGTCAGCGCCGCCCCGCCCATGGCTCCGGTCCCATTGACACCGTTGCCCAATCCGCCACTGTACTGGCGCAAGACCTCCGCAGTCGGTAGCACGACCGTCTTGGCCGTAGTGATCTTCAGTGCGCCCATCCAACCATTGGCATCTTCTGGATCGGTGGTGACGATGACATTCACACCCCGACTCATGGCCTCACTGCGCGCGTAATAAAGGGCACGCTGCAATTCCCCAGCCGCCGCTTGGACGCGGTTGCTCTGCACCAGATTGGCAAAGCCAGGTGCCGCCAGCGCCGTGACGATGCCCAGCAGCGCTACGACCACCAGTACTTCGATGAGAGTGAAACCCAAGAGGCGTTTTGACTGCATCCCCGGCGCCTAGAAACCCGTTGTCTCACCTGAGCGTAGCCAGCCTACAAAGCGTCGTTACTACCGAATATCGGCTCGATAGGCGTGAGATGTTGCTTGAATCAAGGGGTTCGACAGAGATGACCGGGTTAGAGCGCTGCGCGAAAGGAAAGGGATCTTCAGCAAGAGAACAGGAAAGCTTTACTCGCTTGTCCCGGCACGAAAGCCATTGCTGAGTGATGACGAATCGGCGGCGAATGGCCTGCCCCGCCGCTTCATTAGACCGTGGCGCAGGTGAACAACATACAGAAAATGCTGCCCCAGAAACGCAGAAACCCTCCTTGCGGAGGGTTTCTGGTAGATATGGTGGGTCGTGTAGGATTCGAACCTACGACCAATTGGTTAAAAGCCAACTGCTCTACCAACTGAGCTAACGACCCAAATATGGTCGGGGTAGGGGGATTCGAACTCCCGACATCCTGCTCCCAAAGCAGGCGCGCTACCGGGCTGCGCTATACCCCGAAACTGGAAGTGGCTCCGCGACCTGGACTCGAACCAGGGACCCAATGATTAACAGTCATTTGCTCTACCGACTGAGCTATCGCGGAACTTCGGTCTTCCAACCCCGCTTACCGTAAAGCCCTTCAGGCTTTGCCGTAAGTGAGGTGCGCCATTTTACGGAAGTAGAAACAGACGTCAACACCTAGCCTGCTGTTTTTTCACAAATTTATGTAGAAAGCCGGACGACCCTGAAGTCGTCCGGCGTTTTCCTAGGCAAAGACGATCTCGTCATCCTCCACACTGCCCTGAATCCGGCTGCCCGGCGCGAAAGCGCCAGACAGGATGCGCTGGGCCAGCGGGTTCTCGATCCAGCGCTGGATAGCCCGCTTCAGCGGACGCGCGCCGTAGACCGGGTCGTAGCCCACCGCGACCAGCTTGTCCAAGGCCTCGGGTGTCAGTTCCAGCTGCAGATCGCGCTCGGCCAGTCGCTGCCGCAGGTGCTGCAACTGGATCTCGGCGATGCCGGCGATCTGTTCGCGCCCCAGGGGCTCGAACACCACTACCTCGTCGATCCGGTTGATGAACTCGGGGCGGAAATGGCTCGCTACCGCATCCATCACCGCCGCGCGCTGGGCGTCGGGATCGCCGACCAGTTCCTGAATCTGCGCCGAGCCCAGGTTCGAGGTCATGACGATCACCGCGTTGCGGAAATCCACCGTCCGGCCCTGGCTGTCGGTCAGACGGCCGTCGTCCAACACCTGCAGGAGGATATTGAAGACGTCCGGATGGGCCTTCTCCACTTCGTCCAGCAGGACCACCGAATAGGGTTTGCGCCGTACGGCCTCGGTCAGGTAACCGCCCTCCTCATAACCGACATAGCCGGGCGGCGCACCGATCAGCCGAGCCACGGAGTGCTTCTCCATGAACTCGGACATGTCGATGCGCACCATGGCGTCTTCGGTATCGAAGAGAAACTCCGCCAGCGACTTGCATAGCTCGGTCTTGCCCACCCCGGTCGGACCGAGGAAGAGGAAGGAGCCGCTGGGGCGATTCGGATCGGACAGCCCCGCCCGCGACCGGCGCACGGCATTGGCCACCGCGGTGACCGCCTCGTCCTGGCCGATCACCCTATTGTGCAGGGCGTCTTCCATGCGCAAGAGCTTGTCGCGCTCACCTTCGAGCATCTTGCTGACCGGGATGCCGGTCCACTTGGAGACCACTTCGGCGATCTCGTCTTCGGTGACCTTGTTGCGCAGGAGCTGGTTGGCCGGTTTCTCGTGCTGGTCGACCATCTGCAGGCTGCGCTCCAGATCGGGGATGGTGCCGTACTGCAGCTCGGCCATGCGGTTGAGGTCACCCTTGCGACGGGCCGCCTCCAGCTCGATGCGTGCCTGTTCGATGCGCTGCTGCAGCTGGGCAGAGTCCTGCACCTCGGCTTTCTCGGCCTTCCAGATCTCTTCCAGGTCGGCGTATTCCTGCTCGAGGCGAGCAATGTCTTCGTCGAGCTTTTCCAGACGCTTGCGCGCGGCCTCGTCCTCTTCCTTCTTCAATGCCTGGCGTTCTACCTTGAGCTGGATCAGCCGGCGGTCCAGACGATCCAGGGCCTCGGGCTTGGAATCGATCTCCATGCGGATGCGGCTGGCGGCTTCGTCGATCAGGTCGATGGCCTTGTCCGGCAGCTGGCGATCGGTGATGTAGCGATGGGACAGCTTGGCCGCGGCGATGATGGCGCCGTCGGTGATGGCTACCTTGTGGTGTACCTCGTAGCGCTCCTTGAGGCCACGCAGGATGGCAATGGTGTCTTCTTCGCTCGGCTCGTCCACCAGCACCTTCTGGAAGCGCCGCTCAAGGGCCGCGTCCTTCTCGATGAACTGGCGGTACTCGTCGAGGGTGGTGGCACCGACGCAATGCAGCTCGCCACGGGCCAGGGCCGGCTTGAGCATGTTGCCGGCATCCATGGCGCCCTCGGCCTTGCCGGCGCCGACCATGGTGTGCAGTTCGTCGATGAACAGGATGATGCGGCCTTCCTGCTTGCCCAGTTCGTTGAGCACGCCTTTCAGACGCTCCTCGAACTCGCCGCGGAACTTGGCACCGGCGATCAGGGCACCCATGTCCAGTGCCAGCAAACGCTTGTCCTTGAGGCCGTCCGGCACCTCGCCGTTGATGATGCGCTGGGCCAGGCCTTCGGCGATGGCGGTCTTGCCGACGCCAGGCTCGCCGATCAGCACCGGGTTGTTCTTGGTCCGGCGCTGCAGGACCTGGATGGTGCGGCGGATCTCGTCGTCACGGCCGATCACCGGATCGAGCTTGCCGTCCTCGGCGCGCTTGGTGAGGTCGACGGTGAACTTGTCCAGGGCCTTGCGGCTGTCCTCGGCATTGGGGTCGTTGACCGCTTCGCCACCGCGCAGGTTGTTGATAGCGTTCTCCAGCGCCTTGCGCGAAACGCCCTGCCCCAGCAGCAACTTGCCGAGACGGGTGTTCTCGTCCATGGCGGCGAGCAGTACCAGTTCGCTGGAGATGAACTGGTCACCCTTCTGCTGGGCCAGGCGATCGGCCTGGTTGAGCAGACGCGCCAGGTCCTGGGAAAGATTCACGTCGCCCGTGGGCGTCTGGATCTTGGGCAGTTTGTCCAGCTCTTCGGCCAGGGTCTTGCGCAAGCTGGCGAGATCGAAGCCGACCTGGCGCAGCAGCGGGGAAATGGAACCACCCTGCTGTTCGAGCAGAGCGGAGAACAGGTGTAGCGGCTCGATGGCCGGATGGTCATGGCCGACGGCCAAGGACTGGGCATCCGCCAGGGCGAGCTGCAGTTTGCTGGTAAAACGGTCTATACGCATGGGCAAGGTCCTATCTGAAACGCGGGACAGCGCGGCAGACGGCGCTTTCGATTACCCGCGGGAATGACCTTTAGATAGGGGCGATGCGTAACGATTCAAGCCAATGAGGCTTGACATCCCGAAAAAAGACCTAGGGATTGATCCAGATCAGGCTGGCGAAGCGACCCGTGCGAGGGGCACGCCGATAGGAGAAGAAGCGCTGGTGATCAGCGAAGGTATCGAAGCCGCCGCCATATACCGCGGTGATGCCCTGGGCAGCGAGCCGCAGGCGAGCCAGGGCGTAGAGATCACCCAGGTACTTGCCTCCGCCTCGCGCCATGAAGCAGCGTTCCGCCTCGGCGTGCTGGGCGATGAAAGCCTCGCGTACCTCGGCGCCCACTTCGAAGCTGGCCGGACCAATGGCCGGGCCCAACCAGACCAGCACCTCGGCGGGCGCTACCTCCAGGCTGGCGGCGGCAGTTTCCAGTACGCCACCGGCCAGACCGCGCCAGCCGGCATGAGCCGCCGCGACGCGCGAGCCATCGCGGCGACAGAACAACGCCGGCAGGCAATCCGCGGTCATCATGGTCACGGCGACGCCGGGCGTCTCAGTCCACGCGGCATCGGCGCACTGCACCCGAGCCGGATCGGCCTCGACCACGTCGGTGCCATGCACCTGTTCGAGCCAGGCCGGCTGGCAGCCAAGCGCCTCGCCCAGGCGCCGACGATTTTCCGCGACTGCCGCCGGATCGTCGCTGACGTGGTTACCGAGGTTGAAGCTAGCGAAAGGCGGCTGGCTGACACCACCGGCACGGGTGGTGACACAGGCCTGGACGCCGACCGGCGCCGGCCAGTCCGGCCGCAGCCAGTCAGCGCCTGTCACTCGAAGGACTCCCGGTCCTGGCGTAACAGATCGAGCAGCCAGACCAGATCTTCCGGCAGCGGCGATTCCCAGCGCAGACGCTCGCCGGTCACCGGATGATCCAGTTCGAGAAAGCGGGCATGCAGGGCTTGGCGCGGAAACTCGCGCAGGGTCTTGATCAGGGTCGGGTTGGTCGCTGGCGGAATCTTGAAGCGACCGCCATAGACCGGATCGCCTACCAGGGGGAAACCGACGTGGGTCATGTGCACGCGGATCTGGTGGGTCCGGCCGGTCTCCAGCTTGACCCGGGTATGGGTATAGGCGCGGAAGCGCTCCAGCACCCGGTAGTGACTGACGGCGGGCTTGCCACCGGCGATCACCGCCATCTGCTGACGCCGCTGCGAATGCCGACCAATGGGGGCATTGACCGTGCTCCCGGCGACGATCACCCCGGCGACGATGGCTTCGTAGATGCGGCTCACCGACCGCGCCTGCAGCTGGGCGACCAGGTGGGTATGGGCCTCCAGGGTCTTGGCCACCACCATGAGACCGGTGGTGTCCTTGTCCAGGCGATGGACGATACCGGCGCGCGGCACGCTTTCCAGTCCCGGCACATGGTGCAGCAAGGCATTGAGCAGGGTGCCATCGGCGTGGCCAGCGGCCGGATGCACCACCAGCCCGGCCGGCTTGTCGAGCACCAGCAGGTGATCGTCTTCGTAGACGATGTCCAGCTCGATGTCCTGGGCAACCCACTCGCCCTGGGCTTCGCGCTCGGCACGCAGTGCCAGCTGGGCCCCGCCGTGCACGGTGTCACGTGGGCGCAGCACGGCGCCATCGACGGTCAGGCTGCCATCCTTGATCCAGGCGGCGAGACGCGAGCGGGAGTGTTCGGCGAACAACTGGGCAGCGACCTGATCGAGGCGCTGGCCACCAAGTTCGTAGGGGACTTCGGCATTGAGAACGATGGATTCGGACATGGATCTGCGCGGGCAATGGCGGGGCTTTTGGAATCGGCCCGACCCTGTGGTTAAATACGGCGACTTTTTTGCCCCGGCATTCCGGGTCGATCATCATAACAGGACGGTTCCGGCCCCGTCACAGGCTAGGTGAGTGCCTTCCGCCCTCATCCCTGCACCGCCGACCGTTTCGGGGAATCCAAGCCGCCATGCAATTGAAGCACCTGCTGCTGGTCACCAGCCTAGTCCTCACCGCCGCCTGCTCCTCGAAAGCGCCCGAGGTTCCGGAAAACATGCCGGAAGGCGAGCTCTATACTCAGGCTCAGCGCGATATCTCCAACAGCAGCTACACGGACGCCATCAGCAAGCTGAAGGCCCTGGAGTCGCGCTATCCCTTCGGTCGCTATGCCGAACAGGCCCAGCTGGAGCTGATCTACGCCAACTACAAGAATGGCGAGCCCGAGGCAGCGCGCACGGCGGCGGATCGCTTCATCCGTCTGCATCCGCAGCACCCTAATGTCGACTATGCCTACTACATGAAGGGCGTGTCTTCCTTTGAACAGGACCGCGGCCTGCTGGCGCGCTTCCTGCCGCTAGACATGACCAAGCGTGATCCAGGCGCGGCGCGTGACTCCTTCAATGACTTCGCCCAGTTCGCCAGCCGCTTCCCCAACAGCCGCTACGCGCCGGACGCCAAGGCGCGCATGGTCTACCTGCGCAACCTGCTGGCGGCCTACGACGTGCACGTCGGCCACTACTACCTGACCCGCAAAGCCTATGTGGCCGCCGCCAATCGCGGCCGCTACGTGGTCGAGAACTTCCAGGGCACGCCGTCCGTGGGTGACGGCTTGGCGATCATGACCGAAGCCTACAAGCACCTGGGTCTCAACGACCTGGCGGCCACCAGCCTGGAAACCCTCAAGCTCAACTACCCGGACAACGTCAGCCTCAAGGATGGCGAATTCCAGCTGCGCGAGCCGGACGACAAGGATCAGCAGCGCTCCTGGCTGACCCGCGCGACCCTGGGCCTGATCGATCGCCCGAGCGATCCGCTGCCGCCCGGTGAGACCCGTGCCAGCCAGGACATCCAGCGCAAGTACCAGGAAGAGCGTGACAACCTGGCGCCCGAGCTGCGCATCGTCGACCCGGCCGAAGCCGAGAAGGCCGGTGGCGCGACGCCGGCTCCGGCCAAGCGTTCCTGGTTCAGCCGCCTGACCTTTGGTCTGTTCGACTGATCCAGCACCAGACGTGAAAAAGGGGAAGCCAGTGGCTTCCCCTTTTTATTGCGTCAGCTTCTGATCGTGAAGACTGACGCCGGATCAGA
The DNA here is from genome assembly GCF_965111925.1 of Pseudomonas sp. Marseille-Q7302. Classification (NCBI taxonomy): domain Bacteria; kingdom Pseudomonadati; phylum Pseudomonadota; class Gammaproteobacteria; order Pseudomonadales; family Pseudomonadaceae; genus Pseudomonas; species Pseudomonas sp. Marseille-Q7302. Next base: position 3,981,056 of record NZ_CBCOPK010000001.1, read on the forward strand.
AATCCGGCGCCACGTATCCTAGTCGCCTATCCGCCAGCCCGAGGTGATGGGATAGCGCCGGTCACGACCGAAGCCGCGTTCGGTCACGCGCGCCCCGACTGCCGCCTGCCGTCGCTTGTACTCGTTGAGATCCACCAGGCGAAGCACCTTGCGCACCATTTCCTCATCGAAACCGGCGCCGACGATATCCACCGCCGACAGATCCTGCTCGACATACAGCCGCAGGATCTCGTCGAGCACCGGATAGGGCGGCAGCGAATCCTCGTCCTTCTGATCCGGCGACAGCTCTGCCGACGGTGGCCGGTCGATCACCCGCTGGGGAATCACCTCGCCATGGCGATTACGGTACTCGCAGAGGCGGAATACCAGGGTCTTGGGCACGTCCTTGAGCACATCGAAGCCACCGGCCATGTCGCCATAGAGAGTGGCATAGCCCACCGCCATCTCGCTCTTGTTGCCGGTAGTGAGCACCAGATAGCCCTTCTTGTTGGAAATGGCCATCAGCAGGTTGCCCCGACAGCGCGCCTGTAGATTCTCCTCGGTGGTGTCCCGGCCGAGCCCGGCGAATTCGCCGGCGAGGGTCTGCTGGAAGGCCTCGACCATGGGTGCGATGGGCAGGACGCTGTAGCGCACCCCCAGCGCCCGGGCCTCGGCCTCGGCGTCTTCCAGGCTGATCTGGGCGGTATAGTGGTAGGGCATCATCACCGCCTCTACCTGCTCCGCGCCCAGGGCATCCGCAGCGATCGCCAGCACAAGGGCCGAGTCGATGCCGCCGGACAGGCCCAGCACCACCCCCTTGAAACCGTTCTTGCGCACGTAGTCGCGCACGCCGAGCACCAGGGCGTCATAGACGCTGGCCTCCAGCGAGGCCTGCGGCGCGAGCTCGGCGGGCTGCGGCTTCAGGCTCCTGTCGAAGACCACCGGATAGAGTCCCTCGACGAAGGCGAGTGCCCGCTGGCTGACCTGGCCCTGGGCATCCACCACGAAGGAGTGGCCATCGAACACCAGTTCGTCCTGGCCGCCCACCTGATTGACGTAGACCACCGGCATGCCGCCTTCGCGGGCACGTTCGCCTACCACGGTTTCACGCTCCAGCTGCTTGCCGCCGTGGAAGGGCGAGGCGTTGAGGTTGAGCATCAGCCGCGCCCCGGCCGCTCGCGCCTTGGCCATGGGCTCGGCGAACCAGATGTCTTCGCAGATGGTGACGCCGATGGACACGCCCTGGTAGTCGAACACCGCGGCGCTGTCGCCCGGCTCGAAATAGCGCTTTTCATCGAACACCCGATAATTGGGCAGTTGCTGCTTGCGATAGAAGGCCAGCTCGGCGCCGTCACGATAGACCGCACAGGCGTTGAAGCGGCGCCCCTCCTCCAGCCAGGGAAAGCCCACCAGCACATGGATGCCGGCGATCTCCTGACGAATTCGCTGCAGACCCTGCTCGATCCGGCGCTGCATGCTCGACCGCAGCAGCAGGTCTTCCGGCGGATAGCCACACAGCGACAATTCCGAGAAAACGATGAGATCGCCCTGCCACCGATCACGGGCCTCATGGGCTGCGGCGATGATCCTTTCCACGTTGCCGTGGATGTCGCCGACCTTGAGGTTCAATTGCGCCATCACGACCTTCAGCAGCTGACTCATGCACTCTTCCTTGCCCGATTTATCCCCACATTTTCCCGCATGCAGCGAAGCGGGACAATCGATGCCATAGGGGGCTCACCCGCTGCGGCGGCCCTGCTAAACTTCCCGTTCCTTCACGCTGCGAGATCGCCATGGGTCTGCTTCGCCTGCTGTTGTGGCTCGTCCTCCTGGGCGCGCTGTTCTGGATGATCAGGCGCTGGTGGCGCGGCAAGACGCAGACGCCGGCCGGCAAGTCGCGTCAGCTGCCGCCCCAGGCCATGGTGCGCTGCGCCCATTGCGGGGTCCATGTGCCCCAGGAAAGAGCCCTGGCCGATGGCGAAGGCCAGCGCTGGTATTGCAGCGCCGAACATCGCCGGTTGCAGCATGAGCAACGCAGCTGATCCAGGCATCCTGAGAGCCGACGCGGTCCTGCGGCTCTACCACCTCTACCGCATCGTCATCGGCCTGGCACTGGTGGTGCTGATCTCCAACGACCTGGATCAACACTGGCTGCGCACCGTTGATGGCCACCTGTTCCGCCAGGCCAGCTGGGCCTATCTCGCCACCAATGCCGTGCTCGCGGTCGGCCATCGACTGCTGCGCGGTCGCGCCTTCACCCTGGCGTTGATCGATATTCTCGCCCTCGGCGGGCTGTTCTTCCTCGCTGGCGGCATCGCCAGCGGCATGGGCAGCCTGCTGGTAGTGACCGTCGGGGTGTCCAATGTCCTGATCCGCGGTCGACGCGGCCTGCTGATCGCTGCCCTGGCCGCCATCGCCCTGCTGCTGGCAACCGGCTATCTCGACCTTCGCCGCGGCGACAGCGGTAGCGGTTACGTCCAGGCGGCTGGCCTGGGCACCCTCTGCTTCGCCACGGCGCTGCTGGTACAGGGACTGGTCCGGCGCTTGCTGGACAGCCAGGCCCTGGCCGAAACCCGGGCCACCGCCGTAGCCGAGCTGGAGGCCCTCAACGCCCTCATCCTCGAGCGCATGCGCACCGGCATCCTGGTCTTCGATGCCGAATACCAGGTGCTGCTGGCCAATCCAGCAGCCCGTCGCCTGCTGGGCGTGGACGACGAAGACACCATCACGCCGCTGACCCTGGGGCTGGCCCAGCGGCTGGAAGAATGGGAACGCAATCCCAGCATCCGTCCCGCACCCTGGCGCGCCTATGCCAACGGCCCGCTGCTGCAACCCAGCTTCGCGCACCTGCAGCAGGGCGAGGGCGAGCGGGTTCTGACTTTTCTCGAAGACGTCTCGCGCATCGCCCAGCAGGCCCAGCAACTCAAGCTCGCCTCCCTTGGCCGCCTCACCGCCGGCATCGCCCATGAGATCCGCAATCCGCTGGGCGCCATCAGTCATGCGGCGCAATTGCTGCAGGAGTCCGAAGAGCTGACCACGCCGGATCGGCGACTGGCGCAGATCATCCAGGACCAGTCGCGGCGGATGAATCGCGTGGTGGAAAACGTCCTGCAGTTGTCCCGCCGCCGGCAGTCGGCGCCGCAGCTGATCGACCTGCGCTACTGGGCACACCGCTTCGCCGGTGAGCTGCGCCCTACCCTGCCCGCCGGCCAGACGCTGCACGTCAAGACCGAACCCGGCACCCTGCAGACGCACATGGACCCCCACCAGCTGGGCCAGATCCTGACCAACCTGGTGCAGAACGGCCTGCGCTACAGCTGCCAGAAGCACGGCATCGGCCAAGTCTGGCTGAGCACCTACCGCGACCCGGAAAGCGATCTCCCCATCCTCGAAGTGGTCGACGATGGGCCGGGGGTTGCCGCCGAACAGCTCGATCACCTGTTCGAGCCCTTCTTCACCACCGAGAACAAGGGGACCGGACTTGGCCTGTACATCTCCCGCGAGCTTTGCGAGAGCAACCAGGCCAGACTTGGCTATCATCCCTTGGCGAATGGCAGCTGTTTTCGCATCACCTTCGCCCATCCCCGCACAATGAGCTGAGCATGGCCCGACAGAAAGTCCTGATCGTCGACGATGAACCCGATATCCGCGAACTCCTGGAAATCACCCTGGGGCGGATGAAGCTCGACACCGCCAGCGCCAAGAACATCACCGACGCGCGAGCCATCCTCGAACGAGAAAGCTTCGACCTCTGCCTGACCGACATGCGCCTGCCGGATGGCTCGGGCCTTGAGCTGATCAATTTCATCCAGCAGCGGATGCCGCAATTGCCGGTGGCCATGATCACCGCCTTCGGCAGCCTGGAAACCGCCGTTCAGGCCCTCAAGGCCGGCGCCTTCGACTACCTCACCAAGCCGGTGGACCTGCCGCGTCTGCGCGAGCTGGTGGGCACGGCGCTGCGCCTGTCCGGCCCTACCCCGCCAGCACCCGGTGCCAGTGAAACCCAGCTGCTGGGCGAATCCCCGCCCATGCGCGCCTTGCGTGGGCAGATCGCCAAGCTCGCCCGCAGTCAGGCGCCGGTCTACATCAGTGGCGAATCGGGCAGCGGCAAGGAGCGCGTGGCACGCCTGATCCACGAGCAGGGTCCGCGCGCGGGTCGGCCCTTCGTGCCGGTCAACTGTGGCGCCATTCCTTCCGAGTTGGTGGAAAGCGAATTCTTCGGACATCGCAGGGGCAGTTTCACCGGCGCCATCGAGGACAAGCAGGGCCTGTTCCAGGCCGCCCAAGGCGGCACCCTGTTTCTCGACGAGGTGGCCGATCTACCGCTGCCGATGCAGGTCAAGCTGTTGCGCGCCATCCAGGAAAAGGCCGTGCGCCCAGTTGGCAGCCAGCAGGAAATCAGCCTGGACGTGCGCATTCTCAGTGCTACCCACAGGGACCTCGCCGCCGAAGTCTCCGCCGGCACCTTTCGCCAGGATCTCTACTACCGCCTCAACGTCATCGAGCTGCAGGTGCCGGCCCTGCGCGAACGTCGCGAGGATATCGGTGCCCTGGCCACCCACATGCTCGAACGCCTGGCACGGGATGCGGGGCTCGCCCCGGCCACCCTCGGCGACGATGCCCTGGCCAGACTCAAGAGCTATAGATTCCCCGGCAACGTGCGCGAACTGGAAAACATGCTGGAACGGGCCTACACCCTGTGTGAAGGCGATGTCATCCGCCCGGCCGATCTGCGCCTGGCCGACGCCCCAGCCGCCAGTGCCACGGGCGAGGCCAGCCTGGCCAACATCGCCAATCTCGAAGACCACCTGGAATCCATCGAGCGCCAGCTGATCATGCAGGCACTCGAAGAGACCCGCTGGAATCGCACCGCCGCTGCGGAGCGCCTGGGTCTCTCCTTCCGCTCGATGCGCTACCGCCTGAAAAAGCTTGGTATCGACTGATCAGCTCGCCGCCAGCCGCGTGCCTGGCGCATAGGGTGCCGGATCGATGATTGGCGTGCGTTCGGTGAGCAGATCGGTCAGCAACTGACAGGAGGCCGGCGCCAGCACCAGGCCGTTGCGATAGTGCCCGCAGTTGAGCCACAACCCGGGCAGCTCCGGCACCGGCCCAATGAAGGGCACGCCATCCGGCGACCCTGGCCGCAGTCCTGCCCAGTGCCCCACCGGCGCCTGGCCGGCCAGCGCCGGCAGCAACTCGGCGGCCGAAGCCTGCAGGCTGGTCAAGGCCTCGGCGGTTGGCGTCTTGTCGAATTCGGCGTGTTCCAGGGTGCTGCCGATCAGGATATGACCATCGCGCCGCGGTATAGCGTAGCGCCCCTTGGCCAATACCATGCTGGTCAGAAAGCCCACCGACTGGCGATACAGCAGCATCTGTCCCTTCACCGGCCGTACCGGCACCGCCAGCCCCAGACTCTGCAACAACTCGCCGCTCCAGGCCCCCGCACACACCACCACGGATTCGGCATGGATGTCCTCGCGCCCGGTCTGCACGCCAACCACTCGCTCGCCCTGGCGCAGGAAGCCGGTCACCGGCGCCTCGCTCAATAGCGTCACGTTCGGCATGCGCAGCAGGGCTTCGTGCAGGGAGCGCACCAGCCGGGGATTGCGCACATTGGCCACTCCCGCCATGAAGACCGCTCGCTCATAACCCGACCCCAGCACCGGCACCCGCCGCCGCACCTCCGCGACCGAAACTGCCGCCAGCGGCCGCACATTGCGCCGCGCCCAGTCCAGCGCCTCGGCCTCGTCGTCCAGGTTGAGCCAGTACAGCCCGGTGACCTCGACCTCGGGATCCACGCCCGTCTCCTGTCGCAACCGCTCGCCCAGCACCGGATAGAAATCTTGCGACCAGTGCGACAGCGCCGTTACCGCGGGCTGATAGCGCCAGGGATACAGCGGCGAAACGATCCCGCCGCCCGCCCAGGACGCCTCCCGTCCTGGCTCGCCCCGCTCGACCACTACCACCCGCCGACCGCTCAAGGACAGGTGATAGGCCGACATCAGCCCTATCGCGCCGGCTCCAATCACAGCTACATCAAAGATCACGTCATACCCTCATCATCTAGCCTTGACACTCTCTACCAATACGAGCAAAAAGTCCTTCCAGGACGGCGTCTACCTTTTTCTCAAGGATGAGAATGAAGAGAACCTCTGAACTCGGACTGAGCCTGTTCGAGATGCTTTTAATGCTAAGCATACTTGCCATTCTGGCCGCTGTAGCCGCGCCCATCGCCTCGGACTGGTTGGAGCGAATCCGTAATCAAGCAACGGCCAATACCCTCCTCAGGCATTTGCAGGCGGCCCGTACCTTGAGCATTGAGCGTGGCCATACCGTGGTGCTATGTCCGATTGATGAATCAGGATGTGGAGATAGCTGGGCACGCGGTTGGCAGGTGCGGGATACCGATACCGATGAGGTTCTGCTGCGGCAATCGGATATGCCCCCTGGCTTGAAGATCAGATGGAACCGGACGAGTGCCATTACCTACCGCCACAACGGCACCAGTGCTGGACTCAACGGCACTCTTTCCCTGTGTAATACGCATGGCAAGGAAATCTCTCGAATTGCCGTCAATAACCATGGCCGTGCGCGCCTGGCCAGACCAAAGGGTCGTCCCCTGTGCCTTGAGCAAGCGGCAGATTGATCATTCCGAAGCCGCGTAACCGGCCATCCAAGATCTCCTCCCGACCGTCCCTTCCCAGGCGACAGCTGCAGAGCTCGGCAAGAAACTAACCCCTGGCTGAGTATAGGAAGTCATCATGCATCGCGCCCATGCGCAGAAGGGATTCACATTACTCGAGATGTTGACGGTGGTGGCCCTGCTGGGCATTTTCGCAGCTATCGCAGTACCGAGCTTTACAAGCCTCATCAACCAGACCCGGACCAGCAGCGTAGCGGATAATATATTTGGCTTGATCATGCATGCGCGATCAGAGGCGGTACTCAGGCGTGCAACCGTTTCCCTTTGTCTGTCTGATACGCAGTTGATATCGGTTCTCGGCTCCTGTGACGCTCCCAGCGCACAGCTGCGTACGATGTCTATCAGTCCGGCCCAGGTGAATGTCCGGGCAAGCCAGGCGAATCTAAGCTACTACGCCGACGGAACCACCAACGGCGACGTCGCATCCCGCGTCAGTTACTTCATCTGCCACGACCTAGAGGTGGCTTACGGCTACAAGATCGACATTCAACGTAATGGTGTGACCAGGCGTTACGCCAAGGGCAAGGCAGACGAAACGGGCAACGCGCTGGCCGCGTGCAAACCATGAGTAGGTCACTCATCAAGTCAGATGGTTTCAGCCTGATCGAAGTACTGGTGACTCTGGTACTCATCACGATCGGCGTGCTCGGCATGGTCGCACTCCAAAGCAAGTCCATCGCCTTTACTCAGGACACCACGCAGCGCAATACGGCAGCGATGCTGGCTCAGGACGCGCTCGAACTGATGCGCGCCCAAGGAAAGGTCTCTGAAAAGAAGAAAGGAGATGCTTTTACTGCCGTAGATAGCTGTACCAGCACGCCCAGTGAGGCGGACAAGCAATTGGGCTGTTGGTCCCAAGAAGCCGCTCGACTGCTTCCAGGCGTGGATGCGGACCTACTAACGAACGAATTTCAGGTGTGCAAAGCGAAAGCTGCCAAAACGTGCGATGCCGATGGCACCACAGTTGAGATCCAGTTGGCCTGGAGAGTCAGAAACGGAGAGTGTATGGATAGCCAAGATGCCGATGCGGACAAAGGCATCTGCCGTTATCGCTTGCGGTCGGAGCTCTAGGCCATGACCCACCATCAAAGGGGCCTTTCTCTTATTGAGCTTATGATTGCCTTGGTCATCAGTAGCTTTCTCATATTAGGCGTAACCCAACTCTATATCTCCAATAAGCGAAACTACCTATTCCAGCAGGGCCAGGCCATCAACCAAGAGAATGGGCGCTATTCGCTCTTGATGCTGGAGCAGCAGCTATCCAAAGCCGGATTCAGAAGACGTCCCTTTGTCGACGTCACCGTAGAATTTCCTGCGAAAGATTATAAATTTTGCAAGTTTTCAAGCGGAGAAGCGATCAACACCCCTGACAGCCAGACCCTGTGTATCAGATACAAACCCAGGGATACAGCCGAACTAGACTGTCTTGGCTATGGCGCATCCGATAGCGCAAACCTGAAAATACCCTATACCAGTACTACTGCGGAATTCGTCGAGCGCTACACCTTAACAAAGAATGCGGATGAGGACCTTCCCGGGCTAACCTGCCAGACCCCAAAAGGTATCGGCACTCTGATCGATGGCGTAGCCGATGTGCGATTCGACTTCGGGGCAAGCACCACTGCAAGGAAGGTTTCCAGCTACAGTGACAAACCAGCCTCTGGGCAACAGATCGGTGCAGTTCGTTATCGACTCCTACTCGCCAGCAGCAAGAATCTGGATACAGGCGTCAACCCTATCATCGCCAGCTGGAATGACCGCTACAAAACAGACTTCAAAGATGGCGATAGCCGTATCTACCAAATTGCCGGCAGCACCATCAGCCTGAGAAATCTGATGCCATGAAACGTCGCTCCCAAAAAGGCGCCTCGCTGCTGATCGCGCTGATCATGCTGATCCTCATCACGCTGCTGGCAGTGTCGAGCATCCAGGAAAGTACGCTGCAAACCCGGATTACCGGCAATCTGCTTGAAGAGAAGAATCTGCTTGCCGCCGCTGAAGCCGGTCTCCGCGATGCTGAACGCCGACTCAGTAAAAACGGCGCGCCCGATGGCTGTCCGAATCCTCTAACGCAGAAGCCTTGTATTCAGGGCTTCGTTCCTAGCACTGCCGATGGTTACAAAACCGACTTTGTCAGTAAGTCGCTGGCCTATGGAGATACCAGCAATCCGACAAAATTGGACAGAAACGTTCATTGGTACCTGCGTGATATTCCTCAGGGCGCCAATAGCAGCTGCAGCGATCCGGAGAAAAATGCCAGGGGTGAGGGCTGCGTGTCCTATTACGAGGTCAACGCTCAGGCTTACAAATCAGACGCCAGTTCAGCCGATGCCAAGCCTTGTTCGGTTGACGTGGTTTGCTTGCGAGCGGTGATCTCCAGGCAATTCTAGACAGCAGGGAATTGATAATGAAAACCTTCTTGGCGAGATCGCTGATAACCGTTGGCGCCCTAGTATCGCCTTTGCTGTCGAGTGCCGCGGATGATGTCAACGTGGCGCAAAGTCCTTTGTTCGTGACCGACTCCGTTCCGCCACTAAATCTCTTGGTAATGGGGCGTGATCACAAACTTTTCTATGAAGCCTACAATGATGCCTCCGACCTGAACGGCGATGGCATTCTAGACATCGGCTACAAGGGTTACAAAACCAAGGCCGACAAGGGCATAGATTACTACGGCTATTTCAACTCCAAGCTCTGCTATACCTATACCAGCAATCGCTTTGTTCCCACCGGTGTAGGCTCAGGTACCACAGGCAAGGAATGTACCGGTCAATGGAGTGGCGATTTCCTAAACTATATCGCCACTTCCCGTATGGATGCGCTGCGCAAGGTACTCTTTGGCGGCTATCGCAGTACCGATGACGCTACCACTACCGTTCTGCAAGGCGCGCACATTCCTCAGGACGCTCATACCTGGGGCAAGGAATATACCAGCGTTGCAGTTGATGGTTACGACATCAGTAAGTTCACACCGTTCAAGGCGCCGACTGTAGGTTATCGGCACTTGATAGCCGTGGCATCTCTGAGTGAAACCGGCGTTCCGCAAATGCGGGTGTTGACTAACGTCAACTTGCGGATTTGGAACTGGGTATCCATTGAACGCCCCGTGGGAGGCGATGAATGTGTCAATGCCAGCGGCGCTCGGATCATCTGTACGAATGCAGGCCCCAAGAACGGCTGGACGCTGATACCGCCTGAGACGTTTACAAACCTAAAGATTTCGACCTGGGCAAAGTCCAACAATACTCACCCCACCAATGCCGCCGGCATGACGACCCTGTTCAATACCGATGGGCAAAGCAGCAGACTGTGTGGATCAAAAGCCATCAGCAATGGCATCTACGCACCCGGTTCGAATAATAACCCTTTCAACGGCGCTGTAACCTCTGGAAAGCAAACATGCGGCAATGACTACTATATAACCGAAATTACCGGAACGATAAAAGTCGACACGACTGGCACCTATAAAATTTCTGTCGACGGCGATGATGCCGTTGAAGTAAAGCTGGGAGGCACCACAGTAGGTTGGTACGGCGGCCATGGTCCTCTTGACAGTGGCAGCGATGCTCACTCGGGAAGCATCAGCCTTCAAGCGGGCGTCAACTACGATATCGTTTTCCGCCACGAGGAAGTGGATGGCGGTGACTCCTGGGGATTGTATTGGCAAACACCGGCAGGCATACCCGAGAACGCCAAAAGGGTTGACTACAACGTCCAGGTAGAGGTGTGCCCTAATGACGTGGGCAATACCAGTAATTCCGCCCTACGCGAGAGCAACTGCCGCCTTTATCTTAAAGGAAACTACAAACCGACCGGCATCCTTCATGACTATGGCGAAACCGACAAGATGTATTTCGGCTTGCTGACCGGATCGTACAAAAACCACTTTTATGGCGGCGTGCTGAGATCCAACATCCAGAGCTTTGCCCGGGAGCTCACCCTAAGCACCGGGCAGTTTTGTCTCAATGGCAATTGTGGTGCTGGCAATGACGTCAGTGGCATAGTCGACACGATCAACAAATTCCGGACTGTTGGTTTCACCTACTACAATTCCAACGGCACGAACAACTTCCAGTACGACCAGGACAGCTGTGGTTACAACCGCAACCCTGCCAGCAACCTGGCAACCGACCCCTGCTATATGTGGGGCACACCTACCGCGGAAATGATGTATGAGGCGCTGCGCTACTTTGCTGGCGCCTCAGGGCCGACGCCAAGCTTCGCTTATTCCAAAACGACCACCACTCCTGATTCCAAGCTTGGACTTTCACAACCGGATTGGCTACCGCCCTATTCCAAAGGCAATGGCGGTTCTGGCTATCCGCGCTGCTCTGTCCCGGCCATGACGGTTCTGAGTGATATCAATCCCAATTACGATTGGAAACTGCCGGGCAGTCGCTGGGACAACACGACGGACGGCAGTGGTAATCCCAAATCCATCAGCGATCTCAACGTAAGCACCGAAACGGATGCAATCGGCGCCGCAGAGGGCCTGAACGATACCAAGGTCTTTATCGGCGAAACCGAATCAGCTGCCGACAGTGCACCCACGCAAAAAACGCTGACGACACTCTCTCGCGTTCGCGGCCTCGCGCCTGAAGAGCCAGGCAAGCAAGGCACCTACTACTCGGCTGGGATAGCCCGCTTTGGCGCCATGCACAACATAGGTGGCAGCAAGCCCTTGCTGACCTATGCGGTTGCCCTTGCTTCGCCTTTTCCCAAGATCGAATTTCCAGTTGGGGACAACAAGATCACTCTCGTTCCCTTCGCCAAATCCGTACAGAATCCGGGGCAGAATCAGTATCAGGCCACCAACCAGATCGCTGATTTCTACGTGCAGAAGCTAGCCAACACTACGACGGCAAATACCGACAGCACCGTCAACGGTGGCCGTCCCTATGCAGAGTTTCGGATCAACTGGGAGGACAGTGAAGAGGGCGCAGACTTCGACATGGACGCTATCGTCCTCTATACCCTCGCGGTCGCTCCCGATCCGAATGATGGTGGAAGGCTCAAGCTCAATATAACCCTAACCTCCGAATACGCTGCGGGCGGCGCCCAGCAGCACATGGGTTACACGATTTCCGGCACCGATAAGGACGGACTCTATCTCGAGGTCTGTGACCTAAGAGACGGCACCGTCAATAACGGTCAGAGAAGTGTATGTGATAGTCAGACCGCCTACCGTCTCAATACCCCGCCCAATCGGCCTGCTGGCTGGTGTATCGCCAACCTGGATAACCCCGAGTGCAAGGGCCTGCCGCCCACGGCAGTACGCCAATTCAGCGCGACCGGCGTAGGCGCCGGGGTACTCAAGGACCCGCTGTGGTACGCCGCCAAATACGGTACTACTGGCAACTGGGATACAGATGGTGATCAGGTGCCCGATAATTATCTCTTGGTGACCAATGCCCTTACGCTAAAGGACCAGTTGGCCAAGGCCTTCAACAGCATCGTTCAGAAGAACTCCTCCGTTACCCGCGTTACCGTTCAGGGCGGCCAGACCGACGATACCGGGCTGGGAAATCGGGTCGTCTATCGGACGTCCTTCAACGCCGATGGCTGGACGGGAGATCTGATCAGGGACACCTACAAGAGCGATGGCAAGACGATCAACTCAACCATCAGAGCCAACTTCTCCGATGGCCGTATCGTCAAGATGGCCGGTGCCGACGGCAAGAGCCTGCAAGATTTCTCTTATGAAAATCTCAAAGACAGAAGCTTCGACGGTACAAATCTTCGGGACTCGCTCGACAGTACGCCTTCTGGCAATAGGGATGGACAAGGCGCCGATCGGGTCAGGTTCCTGCTGGGCCAATGTACTTCTTCAGGATGCCCGAATTTCCGCACTCGAACCTCGCTGCTGGGTGACATCGTCAATTCCTCACCGGTCTTGGTAGGACCCGCTCAGTATCTAGCGTACCGGATCGGCAAGGTCGATGGGACGGCAGCCAGCTATACCGAATTTCAAAAGACTCAGGCCTCGCGACGTGCCCAGATCTATGTCGGTGCCAACGATGGCATGCTGCATGCCTTCGATGCGGCCACTTTAAAGGAGACCTTTGCTTTCGTACCCACGCCGGTCATACCCAATCTCAACCGATTGATGGCAAAGGACTACGGCACAGCCAATCTTGCCCACCATTACTATGTAGATGGGCCCATCACGGTCAGAGACGTCTACTTCAAGAGTGACAGTACGTGGCGCACGGTCCTGGTTGGGACGCTTGGCGGTGGTGGACGGGGCTTGTTTGCCCTGGATATCACGGATCCAGATCCTGCCAAAATCAAACTGCTCTGGGAGTTTACGTCCGATAGCGCAGCAACACTTGATGCAGCCACCAAGTTAAGCAACCTAGGTTATAGCTTCGGTAAGCCATCTATCGAGCGCCTACACGACGGTAATTGGGCGGCCATTTTCGGTAACGGCTACTACAGTGCCAACGCCAATAGCGGCAAGGCCATCCTCTACGCCTTGAAGATCGAAGACGGCACCTTGATAAAAGCGCTGGAAGCAAAGAGCCCCACCGGAGGCAGCAATGGCCTTTCTACGATTCAAGCCGCGGATTACAACGCGGATATCGTGACTGACGCAGCCTACGCAGGGGACTTGCTGGGTAACCTGTGGCGATTCGATCTGTTCAAGCCGACGTCAGCGGATACCCCCTTTGCCCGAGACAACGATGGTGCAGACAGTGCCAGAAGTTTCCAGGTAGCTTTTGGTGGAGCCCCGCTCTACCGTGCCACTACCAATGACCAGACCACGGGGTCTGGCGCCGGTAAGCCGCAAGCGATCACGGTGGCGCCCGTGCTGATTCAGCATCCCACCCTAACGGGCTATCTGGTCGCCTTCGGGACGGGTCGCTACCTGGGCGTCAATGACAAGGTCTCGCCCTTCGATGTTCAGACCGTTTATGGCGTCTGGGACCGCTGGACACTAGGTCAAACCACCACTAACAACATGGTGAAGACTCGAAACCGCTCATCTCTGCAACAGCAAACCCTCACCGCCGCCACCTACTCGAACAACGGCGTGACGAGAAACGTTCGGCTCCTTTCCGCCAACCCAATCAACTGGTACAGCGCGAGCGGTGAAACAGATGCCGATGTCGACAAATCCGGCTGGTATGTCGACCTCAAACTGGTTGGCAGCACGACGAATACCGGTGAAAGGATAGTGTTTCCGCTGCGTACCCTGGGTGACGCTCTGGTATTCACGAGCATTACACCCAACGCTGATCCCTGTTCCGCGGGCTTGGATAGCATCCTCTATGCAACAGATGCCAAAGCGGGGGGGCGAACCTTGCACAACGTTTTCGACCTCAACAATGACGGTCGAATAGATGGGGCAGACAGCCTGAGTTCCGGCTCCATTTCAGGTACGGATGGCACCATCGGAGATAACTCTCTCACCGGAACCCGAACGGGCAACACCAACCTCACCACGCTGATCTGTGATTCCAGCGGCAACTGCATTTCGGCCACGACAGGTCCTACAGCCAATGGACGTCAGTCCTGGCGGATGCTGCTTCCCGCTCAATAACAAAAAGGCCGCTACTCTTGGGAGCAGCGGCCTTTTTGTTTACCTGCTGTGCCGAGGCGTTATACCGCCTTTACCCTGAGCTCGCGCGGCAGGGTGAAGGTGATGTTCTCCGGCTCGCCTTCCAGCTCCACTTCGCCAGTGGCACCCCAGCTCTGCAGTCGATCGATGACGCCGCGCACCAGGACTTCGGGAGCCGAGGCGCCAGCGGTAACGCCGATACGCTGCACGCCTTCGAACCAGCCCTCCTGCATATCCTCGGCGCCATCGATGAGATAGGCCGGGGTGCCCAGGCGTTCGGCGAGTTCGCGCAGGCGGTTGGAGTTGGAGCTGCTGGGGCTGCCCACTACCAACACCACGTCGCTCTCCAGCGCCAGGGTCTTTACCGCGTCCTGGCGGTTGGTGGTGGCGTAGCAGATGTCGTTCTTGCGCGGGCCGTTGATGTGCGGAAACTTGGCACGCAGGGCGTCGATCACAATGCGGGTATCGTCCATCGACAGGGTGGTCTGGGAGACGTAGAACAGGGCTTCGGGATTGCGCACCTCTAGCTCTTCCACATCGTCCTCGTCTTCCACCAGGTAGATGGCACCGCCAGCGCGGTCGTCGTACTGGCCCATGGTGCCCTCCACTTCCGGATGCCCGGCGTGGCCGATGAGGATGCATTCCTGGCCGTCGCGGCTATAGCGCGCGACTTCCATATGCACCTTGGTTACCAGCGGGCAGGTGGCATCGAACACCTTGAGGCCACGCTCGGCGGCCTCACGGCGCACGGCCTGAGAGACACCGTGGGCGCTGAAGATGAGAATGACGTCGTCCGGCACATCGGCCACGTCTTCGACGAAAATGGCGCCGCGGGCGCGCAGGTTGTCGACCACGAACTTGTTGTGCACCACTTCATGACGCACATAGATGGGCGGACCGAAAACATCCAGCGCTCGGTCGACGATGTCGATGGCGCGGTCCACGCCGGCGCAGAAGCCGCGGGGATTGGCGAGCTTGATCTGCATAGGCTCCTCTGCCCGCTTCACGGGCGGCGGTAGATCAGTGGGAGACGGCAGGTTCGATGGCCAGGATTTCCACGTCGAAGGTCAGCACACGGCCGGCCAGCGGGTGGTTGAAGTCGATGACCACCTGCTCGTCGTCGTAGCTCTTGACCACGCCAGGCATCTCGCCACCGGCGGCATCGCTGAAAATGATCAGCAGACCGGGCGACAGCTCCATGTCACTGAAGTCGTCGCGTGCCATGGTCTGCAGGTTGCCGTCGTTGGGCTGTCCGAAGCCGCGCTCCGGCGGGACGGTCAGACTGGTTTTGGCACCGGCTTCAAGGCCGAACAGCGCTTGCTCGAAACCTGGCAACAGGTTGCCGTCCCCAACGGTGAAGGTGGCCGGCGCCTTATCGAAGGTGCTGTCCACCACGTCGCCATTCTGCAGCTTGATGGCGAAATGCAGGGTGACCCGGGTGTCCGGGCCGATGGTGATCTCAGCCATGGGCTTCCTCGGGCGTTTTCTTGCGGAACATATCCAGGGCCAACATGATGGCGCCAACGGTAATGGCGCTATCGGCCAGGTTGAAGGCCGGGAAGCGCCACTCCTGACGCCAGTGCACCAGGATGAAGTCGACGACGTGGCCTAGGACCATGCGGTCATAGAGATTGCCCAGGGCACCGCCGAGGATCAGGGCCAAGGCGATCGCGGTCCAGGTATCGTTGCGCAGGCGCTTGAGCCAGACCACCAGCACCACGCTCACTACCAGCGCGATGCCGGCAAAGAACCAGCGCTGCCAGCCTGAATGGTCGGCCAGGAAGCTGAAGGCGGCCCCGGTGTTGTAGGCCAGGGTCCAGCTGAACAGATCGGTGATGACCGGTACCTGTTGGTAGAGCGACAGGTTGTTCTGGAAATAGGCCTTGCTTAGCTGATCCAGCAGGATCACTACCACGCTCAAGACTAACCAGGGCAAAGCGCCGAAGCGCTGCGTGTCACGCATGCTCGCGCACCTCGCCCGCTCCATAGACGTTGGTCACACAACGCTCGCAGATCTCTGGATGCGCGGCGTCCTGGCCGACGCTGTGGCTATGATGCCAGCAGCGGGCGCACTTGGGTGCCTCGGACTTGCGGACGACCAGCTTGAGGCCGCTCAGCTCGCTGGCGACGGCGCCTTCCGGAGCCTTTTCCAGCGGCTGGACAGCCGCCTGGGAAGAGATCAGCACGAACCTGAGCTCGTTGCCCAGGGCCTCCAGTACGGTCTGCAGGGCGCTGTCGGCATAGAGGGTGATCTCCGCCTGCAGGCTACCGCCCAGGGTCTTGGCCGCGCGCTGGTTCTCCAGCTCCTTGTTGACCGCGGCCTTGACCGCCATGACCTGATCCCAATAGGCGCGATCAAGGGACGCACCTTCGGGCAGGGCGAAGAGGCCGTCATACCAGGTGGTCAGCATCACCGACTCTTCCCGCTGGCCTGGCAGGTACTGCCAGATCTCGTCGGCGGTAAAGGACAGGATGGGCGCGATCCAGCGCACCAGGGCCTCGGCGATGAGGTACAGCGCGGTCTGGCAGGAGCGCCGCGGCAGGCTGTCGGCCCCAGTGGTGTACTGGCGGTCCTTGATGATGTCCAGGTAGAAACCGCCCAGTTCCTGTACGCAGAAGTTGTGCACCTTCTGGTAGACGTTGAGGAAGCGGTACTCGGCGTAGGCCTGTTCGATTTCCTGCTGCAGCAGCAGGGCGCGATCCACCGCCCAGCGGTCCAGGTCGATCATGTCCTCGGGGGCGACCTGGTTGACCGCCGGATCGAAGCCGGACAGGTTGGAGAGCAGGAAGCGCGCGGTATTACGGATGCGGCGATAGGAGTCGGCGCTGCGCTGCAGGATCTGGTCGGAGACCGCCATCTCGCCGGTGTAGTCGGTCGAAGCGACCCAGAGGCGCAGGATGTCGGCGCCCAGGCTGTCGATGACCTTTTGCGGAGCGACCACGTTGCCCAGCGACTTGGACTGCTTGCGACCCTGCTCGTCCACGGTGAAGCCGTGGGTCAGCAATTCCTTGTAGGGGGCATGGCCGTCGATGGCGCAACCGGTCAGCAGCGAGGAGTGGAACCAGCCACGGTGCTGGTCCGAGCCTTCCAGGTAGAGATCGGCCGCCGGACCCTGCTGGTGCGCCAGTTCGGCATGGGAGCCGCGCAGCACGTGCCAGTGGGTGGTACCCGAGTCGAACCAGACGTCGAGGGTGTCGCGGCTCTTGTCGTACTGGCTGGCTTCTTCGCCAAGCAGTTCGACCGGATCGAGCTTGAACCAGGCTTCGATGCCTTCACGCTCGACGCGCTGGGCGACCTCCTCCATCAGCTCGACGGTGCGCGGGTGCAGCTCGCCGCTTTCCTTGTGGGTGAAGAAAGGAATCGGCACACCCCAGTTGCGCTGACGCGAGATGCACCAGTCGGGACGACCGGCGATCATGCCGTGCAGGCGCGCCTGGCCCCAGGCGGGGACGAACTGGGTCTGCTCGATGGCTGCCAGAGAACGCTCGCGCAGGGTAGCGCCTTCGTTGGGCTGCTTGTCCATGCCGACGAACCACTGGGCGGTAGCGCGATAGATCAGCGGGGTCTTGTGGCGCCAGCAGTGCATGTAGCTGTGATTGATCGCCTCGTGCTTGAGCAGGGCACCTGCCTCCTCCAGCGCGGCGACTATGGCCGGATTGGCCTTCCAGATGAACTGGCCACCAAACAGCGGCAGCGACTCGACATAGACACCGTTGCTCTGCACCGGATTGAGGATGTCGTCGTTGCTCAAGCCGTACTGCTTGCAGATGCGGAAGTCGTCCTCGCCATAGGCGGGCGAGCAATGCACGACACCCGTGCCCGCGCCCAGCTCGACATACTCGGCCAGGTAAATGGGTGACAGCCGCTCATACAGCGGATGGCGGAAGTTGATCAGCTCCAGGGCGGTACCCGGCGCGGTGGCGATCACTTCTCCCTGCAAGCCATAGCGTGCCAGGCAGCTTTCCACCAATTCCTCGGCCAGCAGCAGCTGGCGATCGCCCACGTCCACCAGTGCATAGGTGAATTCCGGGTGCACGTTGAGCGCCTGGTTGGCCGGGATGGTCCAGGGGGTGGTGGTCCAGATGACGATGGCGGTGGGCTTGGCCAGCGCGTCGAGGCCGAAGGCGGCCGCCAGCTTGTCGGCATCGGCGACCGGGAAGGCCACGTCGATGGCGTCGGAACGCTTGTCCTGGTACTCCACCTCGGCCTCGGCCAGGGCCGAGCCGCAGTCGAAGCAGAAGTTGACCGGCTTGAGGCCCTTGAAGACGAAGCCCTTCTTGACCAGCTCGCTCAGGGCGCGGATCTCGCCAGCCTCGTTGGCGAAGTTCATGGTCAGGTAGGGATTGCTCCAGTCACCCAGCACGCCCAGGCGGACGAAGCCGGCCTTCTGCTCTTCGATCTGCTCGCTGGCATAGGCGCGGCAACGCTCGCGGGTCAGGTCCGCCGGCTGATTCTTGCCAAAGGTGGTCTCCACCTTGTGCTCGATGGGCAGGCCATGGCAGTCCCAGCCCGGTACATAGGGGGCGTCATAGCCGGCCAGGGTTTTGGAGCGGGTGATGATGTCCTTGAGGATCTTGTTCAGCGCATGACCGATGTGAATGCTGCCATTAGCATAGGGCGGACCGTCATGCAGGATGAAGGTCGGCCGGCCCTTGCCGATGGCGCGCAGCTTCCCGTACAGGTCGATGTCCTGCCAGCGCTTGAGCGCTTCCGGCTCGCGCTGCGGCAGGCCGGCTTTCATCGGGAATGCCGTTTCCGGCAGGTTGAGCGTCGCTTTGTAATCGGTCATGTCAGTCCAGGCTCGTTGACGGTTGCCCCTGCCAGTAGGCGCGGGCCGTGGCGACGTCCGCTTCGATCGCCGCCTTGAGGGCCTCCAGAGAGGCGAATTTCTGTTCGTCGCGGACCTTCTGCACGAAGGTCACGCTGAGGTGGCGACCATAGAGGTCGCCGGAAAAGTCCAGCAGATGGATTTCCAGGTGCGGACGGCCATCGCCCTGCACCGTCGGCCGCTGGCCAATGTTGGCCACGCCCGGCACCACCTGCCCATCGATCAGGCTGCTGACCAGATAGACGCCGCGCAGCGGCGGTCGGCGCCGCTTGAGCTGGACGTTGGCGGTCGGCCAACCCAGCTGACGCGCCAGCTTCTGGCCGTGCAATACCCGCCCCGAGAGGCTGTAGGGGCGCCCCAGCATACGCGCGGCCAGGTCCAGATCACCGTCGTCCAGCGCCTGACGAATCAGGGTGCTGCTCACCCGCAGGCCATCGAGCTCGACGGTAGTGGCGGCTTCCAGGGTGAACCCATGGTCGCGGGCGGCCAGATTCAGAAAGGTGAAGTCGCCTGCGCGATCACAGCCGAAGCGGAAATCGTCACCGATCTCCAGATGCTTCACCCCTAGCCCCTCCACCAGCACCTGCTGGACGAAGGCCTCCGCGGACAATTCGCGCAGCCGCCGATTGAAGTTCAGGCAGAGCACGTTGTCGACGCCATGGCGCGCAAAGCATTCCAGCTTCTCGCGCAGGCGGGTCAGGCGCACCGGCGCGATGTCGGGCAGGAAGAATTCACGCGGCTGAGGCTCGAAGATCACCACGCAACTGGGCACTCCAAGCTCCGCCGCCCGCTCACGCAGCCGCGCGAGGATGGCCTGGTGCCCCAGGTGAACCCCGTCGAAGTTGCCGATGGTGGCAACGCAGCCCTTGGGAAAGGCGTCGAGATGATGGAGACCGCGAAACAGCTGCATGGGTAGGTATTGCTCAGAAATTAATCGATTATATCCGGATGCCCGCCTTGAGGACAGGCGCACACCCGGTCTCGTGCAATCCTCTGACCGTTACAGCAAGGCCCGTCGATTGAAGTCGCGTACACGGAAACCAAGCAGGAAGAGACTGGCGAAATAAGCCAGCACGCCTGCCGCGACCAGACCGCCCAGCCGCAGCAGCCGCTGCCACATCAATCCCTCGCTCCAGCTCGGCAAAATCTGCATCAGGCCGAACAGCACCGCGCTCATGATCGCCACGGCAATCAGCAACCGTAGCAGGAAGCCCGTCCAACCCGGCTGGGGCGTAAACAGGTTATGGCGGCGCAACTGCCAGAATAAAAGGCCCGCGTTGAGACAGGCCGCAAGACCAATGGCCAGCGCCAGACCGACATGCTGCAGCGGTCCGATCAGGATCAGGTTGAGCACCTGGGTCACAGCCAGGGTGAAGAGCGCGATCTTCACCGGCGTCTTGATGTTCTGCTGGGCATAGAAGCCCGGCGCCAGCACCTTGACCAGGATGATACCAAGCAGGCCCACGGCATAGGCGACCAGTGCCCGCTGGGTCATCAGGGCGTCATGGGCATCGAAGCGACCGTACTGGAACAGGGAAACGGTCAGCGGCTCGGACAGCAGCGCCAGGGCCGCGGAACAGGGCATCACCAGCAGGAAACACAGCCGCAACCCCCAGTCGAGCAGCCGCGAATACTCCTGGCGGTCGGCCTTGGCATAGGTACGCGACAGGGCTGGCAGCAGGATGGTCCCCAGGGCCACGCCAAGCACCCCCGAGGGGAGCTCCATGAGACGGTCGGCGTAGTACATCCAGGACACGGAACCGGCGACCAGGAAGGAAGCGAAGATGGTGTTGATGATCAGCGAGATCTGGCTGACCGAGACCCCGAGGATCGCCGGCCCCATCTGCCTGAGCACACGCCAGACACCGGTATCACGCAGATTCAGGCGCGGCAGCACCAGCATGCCGATGCGCTTGAGGTGCGGCAGCTGATAGAGGAACTGCGCCAGACCGCCCGCCAGCGTCGCCCAGGCCAGGGCCATGATCGGCGGGTTGAAATAGGGTGTCAGGAACAGCGCGAAGATGATCATGCTGATGTTGAGCAGGGTCGGCACGAAGGCCGGCACGCTGAATCTGTTCCAGGTGTTGAGCACGGCGCCGGCCAGCGAAGCCAGGGAGATCAGCAGGATGTAGGGAAAGGTCACCCGCAGCAGGTTGGAGGTGAGAGCGAATTTTTCCGGGGTGTCGGCGAAACCGGGCGCGGTGATCCAGATCACCAGGGGTGCCGCCAGCATGCCGAGCACCGTGACCACGGCCAGCACCAGGGTCAGCAGGCCGCTGACGTAGGCCAGAAAGGTCCGCGTGGCCTCCTCGCCCTGCTGGGCCTTGTATTCGGCCAGGATGGGCACGAAGGCCTGGGAGAAAGCGCCTTCGGCGAAGATGCGGCGCAGGAGGTTGGGCAGCTTGAAGGCGACGAAGAAGGCATCGGTGGCCATGCCGGCGCCAAAGGTTCGGGCGACGATGGTGTCACGCACGAAACCCAGCACGCGGGACAGCATGGTCATGGAGCTGACGGCGGCCAGGGACTTGAGCAGATTCATGGCTTGGGAAGGACTCGGTGAACGCAGCGGGACGTGACGAAGAAGGCCCCTGGGCGCAGTCGCGCAATGGGCACAAGCGATCGAGTGTAACGACGCACTTCATCGGCGACCAGCCGGATATCCATCCAGACAGCCTTGACAGGCGGCGCCAGGGGCGTCAAGATTCGCGACCTTAATTTAGCTCTGTACTCGCTACAGAGTTCGCTCTGTACCCAATACAGTCTTTTTCGAAGGAGCTCCACGGTGGCTAACTCCCCCTCCGCCAAAAAACGCGCCAAACAGGCTGAGAAGCGTCGCAGCCACAATGCGAGCCTGCGCTCCATGGTGCGCACCTACATCAAGAACGTCGTCAAGGCGATCGACGCCAAGGACCTGGAAAAAGCCAAGTCCGCTTATGTTGCTGCCGTTCCGGTCATCGACCGCATGGCCGACAAGGGCATCATCGACAAGAACAAGGCCGCTCGTCACAAGAGCCGCCTGAACGCCCACATCAAGGCCCTGGCTACCCCAGCCGCTGCCTGATAGGCGTTCGAATAAAAAACCGGCCTAGGCCGGTTTTTTATTGCCTGCGATTCGTCAATCCTGACACCTCCGGGGAGGCGCCAGGATCTTCAAGCCTCAGACCAGGACCAGATTATCCCTGTGGATCAGCTCGGGCTCATAGACATAGCCCAGCTCGACGACGATGGCATCCGAAGGCCGACCCAGGATGCGCCGTGCTTCGGTCGCACTGTAGTTGACCAGACCGCGCGCCACTTCGCGCCCGTCCGGGCCGACGCAGGCGACCATCTCGCCACGACGGAAACTGCCTTCCAGCTCCTGCACGCCTACGGGCAGCAGACTGCGATGCCCGCCCACCAGCGCCTGAACCGCACCCGCATCCAGGCGCAGGGTGCCACGTACCTGCAGGTGGCCAGCCAGCCACTGCTTGCGCGCCGCTACCAAGCCTCGCTCGGGCGACAGCAGCGTTCCCAGCTGCTCGCCCTGCTGCAGGCGACTGAGCACCTGCTGGATACGCCCACCGACGATAACGGTATAGGCACCGGAACGCGCCGCCAGACGGGCAGCGCGCAGCTTGGTCTGCATGCCGCCACGACCCAGGGCACCCCCGGTACCACCGGCAACCAGATCCAGGGCAGGATCGTCGGCCCGCGCCTCGCTGATGAGACTGGCGTCAGGGTTGTTGCGCGGATCGGCGTCGAACATGCCATCGCGATCGGTGAGGATGACCAGTAGATCGGCCTCGACCAGATTGGCCACCAGTGCGGCCAGGGTATCGTTGTCGCCGAAGCGGATCTCGTCGGTGACGACGGTATCGTTCTCGTTGATCACCGGCACCACGCCCAGGCTCACCAGGGTGCGCAGGGTGCTGCGGGCATTGAGATAGCGCTTGCGATCGGACAGGTCGTCATGGGTCAGCAGGATCTGCGCGGTCTGCACCTGGTGCTCGGCAAAGCTGGATTCCCAAGCCTGCACCAACCCCATCTGCCCCACCGCCGCCGCCGCCTGCAACTCATTGATGGCAGTTGGGCGCTGCGCCCAGCCGAGTCGACTCATGCCGGCCGCCACCGCACCAGAGGACACCAGCACCAGCTCGATACCCGCCTGGTGCAGGGCCACCATCTGCTCGACCCAACCGGCCATGGCCCCACCATCCAGACAACGACCGTCGTCGGTCAGCAGGGCACTGCCAATCTTCACTACCCAGCGCTGGGCGCCAGACACCTGATCACGCATGGGCAAGCTCCTTTCTTACCGTACGTAGAAGATTTCCGGACCGTCACCGTCGTCTTCGTCATCGAAGTCGTCATCGGCATCGTCCACCGCCTTGACGCCGGAGCGTCGCAGGGCACGCTGATCATCCAGCGCCTGCAACCGCGAGCGCGCCTCGTCCTCGATCCGCTGATCGAGCTCCTGCAGCGCCTCGGCGTAGGCCGGATCCTCGGCGATGCGCAGGGAGCGCTCGTCAAGGTACTGCATGATCGCCTGGCAAAGCTTCTCGGTCCCTTCACGCTCCAGCGCGGAGATGACGAATACCGGCCCCTTCCAGTCCAGGTGCTCGACGACCGCCTGCAGGCGCTCCTCGCGCTCGTCGTCGAGCAGCTGATCGGCCTTGTTCAACACCAGCCAGCGATCGCGCTCGCCCAGCGCCGGACTGAACTTGGTCAGCTCGTTGATGATGGTCTCGGCGGCTTCAGCCGGATCGCTTTCATCCAGCGGCGCCATGTCGACGAGATGCAGCAGCAGCCGGGTCCGCGCCAGGTGCTTGAGGAAGCGGATCCCCAGACCGGCGCCCTCGGAGGCACCCTCGATCAACCCCGGAATGTCGGCGACCACGAAACTCTTGAAGCGACCCACGCTGACCACACCCAGATTCGGCACCAGGGTGGTGAAGGGATAGTCCGCCACCTTGGGCTTGGCGGCCGACACCGCACGAATGAAGGTGCTCTTGCCGGCATTGGGCAGGCCGAGCAGACCGATGTCCGCCAGCACCTTGAGCTCCAGCTTGAGATCGCGCTCTTCGCCAGGCTTGCCCGGCGTGGTCTGCCGCGGCGCACGGTTGGTACTGGACTTGAACCGGGTATTACCCAGACCGTGCCAGCCACCCTGGACCACGCGGATGCGCTGGCCGGGCTGAGTCAGGTCGCCAATGATTTCCTGGGTGGCTGCATCGATCACCGTGGTACCGACGGGCACCGGCAGCACCAGGTCTTCACCCTTGGCACCGGTGCACTCGGTGCTGCCGCCCTTCTCACCGTTCTGCGCGTTGAAACGGCGGGTGTAACGGTAGTCGACCAGGGTGTTGAGGTTGATGTCGGCTTCGAGCCAGATCGACCCGCCGTCGCCACCGTCACCGCCATTGGGGCCACCCTTCTCGATGAATTTCTCCCGGCGGAAACTCATCATGCCGTTGCCGCCGTCACCCGCTTTTACGTGTATGGATACTTCATCGACGAATTTCATCTGGACCTCCCGCGCTCGCGGGCCGCTGCAAACAAGGAACTAGTGTGGTGTTTCAGAAGTTCGCGCAAAAATTGGCGAGTGATTTTTTGACCTGGGCTAGGCGCCGCGACGAGTCATAGCAGGGCTATGGCGAGGAGTGGCAACAACATCCAGGCCGAAAAAGCGCCGCCAAAATTGTGCAGGTAATTTCTGAAACACCACACTAGCTTAACTACAAACGAAAAAGCCCCGTCGGGTAGACAGGGCTTTTCTTTCGTCACGAGCCTTAGGCGGCGGCGACGATGCTCACGTAACGACGACCAAAGGCGCCCTTCACGTCGAACTTGATCACGCCGTCCACTTTCGCGAACAGGGTGTGATCCTTGCCGAGGCCCACGCCGTAACCGGCATGGAACTGGGTGCCGCGCTGACGCACGATGATGTTGCCGGCCTTGACGACCTGGCCGCCGTACAGCTTCACGCCAAGGCGTTTGCTTTCGGAATCGCGACCGTTACGAGTAGAACCACCCGCTTTTTTGTGTGCCATGAGTCAATTCTCCGGTAAAGGCGAGATCAGGCCTGAATGCCAGTGATCTTGATTTCAGTGAACCACTGACGGTGGCCCTGACGCTTCATGTGGTGCTTACGACGACGGAATTTGATGATGGTGACCTTGTCGTGACGGCCCTGGGCAGTCACTTCGGCGGTCACTTTGGCACCATCAACGACCGGCAGACCGATCTTGACGTCGTCACCGTTGCCAACCAGCAGAACCTGGTCGAAGGTGACGGTTTCACCGGTGGCGATGTCGAGCTTCTCGACCTTCAGGTATTCGCCTTCGGCGACCTTGTATTGCTTGCCACCAGTAACGATAACTGCGTAGGACATGGTAAATCTCCGTTAAACCTGCTCACCCGGTGCTTTATAAGAGGAATCGTCGACCGGCATGGCTGCACGGGACCGGAAGGAGCGCCGCGCAATTGCGTAAGACAGGGGGTTAACCCTAGGAATGTTCAGGGCCCGCGATTCTACGCAAGCAATGACCAAGAGGCAAGAGCCGCCAGGCCGTGCCTTGACACGCCCCCACCCCACCCCTAGCATGCCGCGCAACCTCGTTCAGCGGCCATGCCGGGTCGGTGCCCATCCGAATCGGCAGGAGCGGCGAGCCGCGGGAGCGCGATGGCATTCCCTGGGATGGCACTTTGGCCGGTCCCTAGGGCATAGTCTGGCGGTCATGCGCCATCCGGCCGCCTGAATATTGCCCGGACCTCCAGTGGACACCTCTCAATGACGCAGCAATCCCAGTCCTTCTATCGCGTGGTGACGGACGATTTCGCCGCCGTAGACGGCATCATCCGCCAGCAGCTGACCTCGCGCGTGCCGCTGGTCGAGAAGATTGGCGACTACATCGTCTCCGCTGGCGGCAAACGCCTGCGTCCGCTCCTGGTGCTGCTGGCCGGCAAGGCGCTGGGGCGCGCCGATCATGACCTCCAACTGCTGGCGGCCACCATCGAATTCCTGCACACCTCCACCCTGCTGCACGACGACGTCGTCGATGCCTCGGGGATGCGCCGTGGCCGCTCCACCGCCAATGCCCTCTGGGGCAACGCCCCCAGCGTCCTGGTCGGCGACTTTCTCTATGCCCGCTCCTTCGAGATGATGGTGGCGTTGGGCTCCATGGAGGTGATGCGCATCATTTCCCAGGCGACCCGCGTCATCGCCGAGGGCGAGGTACTGCAGCTGTCGAAGATCCGCGACGCCAGCACCACCGAAGAAATCTACATGGAGGTCATTCGCGGCAAGACCGCCATGCTCTTCGAAGCCTCCACCCATAGCGCGGCGATCCTGGCCGGCGCGAGCGCGGAACAGGCCGAAGCCCTGCGCCGTTATGGCGATCACCTGGGCGTGGCCTTCCAGCTGGTAGATGACCTGCTCGACTACCAGGGTGATGCCGTGGCCCTGGGGAAGAACGTGGGCGACGACCTGGCCGAGGGCAAACCGACCCTGCCGTTGATCGTGACCATGCGCGAAGGCAATGCCGAACAGGCTGCCCTAGTGCGCCAGGCGATTCGCCAGGGCGGCAGCCAGGACCTGGAAAGCGTGCGCGCCGCCGTCGAAGCCGCTGGCGCTCTGGACTATACCGCTCGCAAGGCGCAGGAATTCGCCGAGCGGGCCATTGCCTGCCTGGACGCCCTCCCCGCCAGCCCCTACCGTGATGCCCTGGCCGACCTGGGTCGTTTTTCGGTGGCCCGTACCCACTGAGGTTCGTTACCGATAGAGCAAGCCCGCCGTCGTCAGACTGCGGGCTTTTTCATGTCCGACCAAAAAAGTCAGGCAATGGCTTGCTATTTATTGAATAAGAATTATTCTCATAAATAGCCCTCAGGAGCCCTTGCCATGACCTATCTCATCGACGCCTGGCTGGACCGGCCTCAGCCCTATCTACGCATTCTCAATCGGGAAACCGGCAAAGTCTGCGCGGAGCTGGACGAAACCGCCTTGGAAGAACTCAAGGATCTAGGCGAACTGGATCTGCACAGCCTTACCTCCAGCGAACCGCGGGTGGTGAAGGAGCAGATCCGCCAGGTCTTCCTGTTCAGCTACGCCCTGGCGCTGCGCCCGGAAAACGACGGGCTGCGCCTGGACTGCTGAAAATCTAGAGGACGTCGAGAAGCTCGACGTCGAACACCAGCACGCTATGTGGCGGGATACCGCCGACGCCCTGGGCGCCATAGGCCAGCTCGCTGGGCACATGCAGGCGCCACTTGCTGCCAGCCGGCATCAGCTGCAGGGCTTCAGTCCAACCGGCGATCACGCCACCGACCGGAAACTCGGCTGGCTGGCCGCGCTGGTAGGAGCTGTCGAACACGCTGCCGTCGATGAGGGTGCCGTGGTAGTGGGTACGCACCTGGTCTTCACGGGTAGGCGTGGCGCCCTCGCCCTGGGTGAGCACCTCGTACTGCAGACCGGACGGCAGCACCACGACACCGGGGCGCTCGGCGTTGGCCTTCAGGTAGTCGACGCCTTCCTGGGCCGCGGCCGCTGCCTTGGCTTGGGCTTCCGCCTGCATACGCTCGCGAATGACGCGGAAGCTGGCGTTCAGCGCCTCGACATCCACCCGGGAGTCCTGGCCGTCGAAGGCCTCGTTGAGACCGGCGAGCACAGCCGCCAGCTGCATGCCGGGGACCGGATTCTGACGCAGCTGATCGCCCAGCTGGCGGCCGATGCCATAGCTGACGCGGGCTTCGTCGGTATCGAGCAGGATGTCGTTCATAGCAGTTTTTCCATCATGAAAAAGGAGCCGAGCCTAGCACATCAGCGGCTCGGCTCGCCGCCGCCCTGGGTGCCGCGCTGCCGTCGACAGCGCTCGGAGCAATAGCGCACCTCGGCCCAGTTACGCTCCCACTTCTTGCGCCAGGTGAAGGGGCGCTGGCAGACCGGACAGAGCTTGGTGGGCAGATCGCCCTTCTTCATAGGGATTCCCCTGCGTCGAGACGCACCAGCAATTCATCGGCTGACCGCCTCAGTGCCTGCCGCCGCTGCAGTGCCGGGCGGCGCCCTCGCTCAAGAAGCGTTCCGGTAATTCAACGGGATCTTCAGCGGCTCGGCCGAACGTGGCGCCATACCGACCATCTCGTCGTAGGCGCTGTGCTGGATGAGAAAGCACGGCAGCGCCGGCAGGTCGGCCAGCAGGCGTCGCGCCTGGGCGGCCGAGCCCAGGCGATAGAAGTGGCCATCACGCCCGGTCAGCCGTGTACGACCGTCCTGGGTGAGCACTTCGAGTACATAGAAGCCGCCCTCGATGGACAACAGATTGAGTTCACGAACCTCACCGGCCTGGGCGCGCTGGGTCAATTCCGGCAATTGCATGGAAACCTCCGGGTCGAGATCGGCAACCGGGATGGTGCCGAACGGCTGCTGTGAGCATTCGACAACCTAGGACAGGCAAGCGCAGCGGCGCAATCCACAAAGCGTAAGCGGAGATGCCCGGAACGGACGAGCGGCTGCCCTACCCTAGTGCTTGGTCAGACGATCCAGGTAGCCCATGGCGAAGGCAGACACCACGAACACCAGATGGATAATCACGTACCACTTGAGGTATTCGGGATTGGTGTTCTGAGCGTCCATGAAGATGCGCAGGAGATGGATCGAGGAGATGGCGACGATGGAGGCAGCCACCTTGTTCTTGAGCGAACCCGAATCCATCTTGCCCAGCCAGCTGAGCTTTTCCGACCCTTCGTCGATATCCAACTGGGACACGAAGTTCTCATAGCCGGAAATCATCACCATTACCAGCAGACCACCCACCAGCGCCATGTCGATGAGCGACAGCACCAGCAGGATCAGCTCGGCCTCGGTGGACTCGAAGATATGCGGCAGGACGTGGAAGACTTCCTGAAAGAACTTCAGCGCCAACAAGACCAGCGCCAAGGATAGCCCCAGATAGATGGGGGCCAGCAGCCAGCGGGAGGCGTAAAGGGCTTTTTCGATCAGACGTTCCATGCAGACTCGCTCGGATTACCAGGGCCGGGCGAGTATACCGGGGCGTTGCAGGCGGACCAATGCGGCAGGTTGTACCTGACTCAGGCGTCGGGGCCGACCTGGAAACGCACCTGCTGATGGGCGCGCTCGCCATTCATCTTGCGCAGCTCGCTCTGCATGTGCAGGCGCCAGATCTGGGTCTCTTCGACCTGGATGTAGCCCTGCTCGACCAGGTTCTCGGCAATGGCGGTCATGACGCCTTCAGCGGCCTTGGGACCATGGAAGGGACCCTGCGCCTTGATGGCGGTAGGCTGCTGACCGTTGAGGCCAGCGGCGCACAGCAGGGTCCAAAGGCCCTGCTCCTGACCGAGCGGCTTGATTTCGCATTCGATACGGGTGACGAGGCCCAGGCAGGGGCGGATCAGGGTAATGGTGCGGGACATGGCGTCATCCTCTCGAAGCGCTCGATGCTCGCCGGTCCTAGGGCCAGAGGTATCCACAGAGGCTGTGGACAACCCTGTTGGTCAACAGGGGGCAAGCGGGTCTGGGCGCCGTGCTACTTGGGCTACGACGCCTTGTACAAAATCCGACCTGCCCCCTGGACCTCAGTTCTCCTCCGCTTCGTTGTTTTTCCCTTTTGCCTGGGAGTTATCACTGAGTTTGTCGGCCAGTTCATCTTCCAGCTCGAGCTCGGCGATTTCCTTGAGACGCTGCACCACACGGGCATTCACGCTGCCATCGGGGAAGCGGCCCTTGGCATCGGGCGCACCGGCAGGCTCACCCACCAGCAGCGACAGGGCCTCGTCCGCCTGACGTACGGCATAGACATGGAACAGCCCCTCGCGGACCGCTTCCAGCACGGTTTCGTCGAGCATCAGATTGGTCACGTTGGCGCGTGGGATGATCACGCCCTGCTCGCCGGTCAGGCCACGGGCCTTGCAGAGGCGGAAGAAGCCTTCGATCTTCTCGTTCACACCACCGACTGGCTGCACTTCCCCGAACTGGTTGATGGAGCCAGTGATGGCGAAGCACTGCTTGAGCGGTGTGCGCGACAGCGCGGAGATCAGGGTGCAGGCCTCGCCAAGGGAGGCACTGTCGCCATCGACATAGCCATAGGACTGTTCCAAAGCGATGCTGGCCGAGATCGACAGCGGAAATTCCTGGGCATAGCGACTCCCCAGGTAACCGGTCAGGATCATCACGCCCTTGGAGTGGATGGGCTGGCCCAGGCTGACCTCGCGCTCGATGTCGAGAATGCCGCTGGCGCCCGGGTAGACGGTGGCGGAGATGCGCGCCGGCATGCCAAAGGCGGAGTCGGCCACTTCCAGCACCGTCAGACCGTTGCACTTGCCCACCGCGGCGCCCTGGGTGTCGATGAGGATAAGCCCGGTGAGCATGTCGTCCAGCACCCGGGCGCAGACGCGTCCGGTGCGGGTTTCCTTGGCCTTGAGGGCGCGCTCCACATGGCCCTTGTCGGTGCGCTCGTCACCGGCCAGATGGCGGATGAAATCGGCTTCGCTGACCAGCTGGAAGAGATCGCCGATGCGCGCCGACAGCCGCCCCTGGTGTTCGGCCAGCCGGGCGCTGTAGGTGGCCAGACGCGCCACCGCGGCCGAAGTCAGAGGCGCCATGCCCTCTTCCGAGGTGCGCGTCTTGAGCAATTGGGCGAACTGCTCCAGGCTCTCGTCGCGCAGCGGCAGCTCTTCATCGAAGTCCACCAGTACCCGGAACATCTCCTGGAAGTCCGAATCCAGCTCTTGCAGGGTGTAGTAGATGTTGCGCGAGCCGATGATGATGACCTTGAGCTGCAGCGGAATCTGCTGCGGCGCCAGGCTCATGGCGGTGAGTCGCCCCAGCTCGGCCAGCGGCGACTCCATCTTCAGCTGGCGTGAATGCAGGGCCCGCTTGAGCGCGTCCCAGACGAAGGGCTCGGTCAGCAGCTTGTCCGCCTCGACGATCAGGAAGCCGCCATTGGCGCGATGCAGCGCGCCCGGGCGCAGCTGACGATAGTTGGTGTAGAGCGCCCCCTGGTCGGACTGGTATTCGATGCGGCCGAAGAGGTTGTCGTAGGTCGGATGGGGCTCGAACACCACCGGGGCACCACCAGTGACATGGTGGCCGATGATGAGATTGGGCTCGTACTGCTCGCGCAGTTCCTTGCGCCGCTGCATGTCGGGCTTGGCGTCGTCGGCCAGTTGCTCGACCACCGTCTTGAGCAGATCCACCTGCATGGCCTGCAGATAGGCACAGACGCCGGGGTTGTCGTTGTACTTCTCCGACAGCGGCGCCAGGAGCGGCTGCAGGGCCTGGATGATGGTGTCCTCGTTCAGCGCCCGCAGCTGGTTGCTCGACTCGCGCCGCCATTGCGGCAGGCTGGACAGCTCTTCGTTGAGACGTTCTTCGAGGCTGGAGATATCGGCGTGAAAGCGTTCGCGCTCGGCCTCGGGCAGCTGGGCGAATTCGGCTTCATCCAGCGCCTTGCCCTCCTTCATCGGTGTGAAGGCGACATTGTTGGCATCGCGATAGAGGGCGATCTCCTTTTCCAGCGCGAGCTTTTCCACCACGTCCAGGGCCTGGTCGTAGCGCTGATTGAACGCACGCTCGATGGCGTTCTTCTTCTGTTGGAATGCCGGATGCTCGAACACCGCCGGAAAGGTGGCCAGCAGGTTGTCGATGAACTGCGCCATGTCGGCCACGAAGGCCTCGCCTTCACCAGGTGGCAGTTCCAGGGCGCCGGGAGCGCGCGGCTCTTCGAAATGATTCAGGTACACCCAGTCGTTCGGCGTGGGCTGGCGTTTGGCTTCGGCCTTGAGGTAGCGCTGAACGAAAGAGAAGCGGCCGGTGCCCGGCTCGCCCATGACAAAGACGTTGTAGCCGGGCCGTGGCATCGCCACCCCGAACTGCAGCGCCTCTACCGCACGCTCCTGGCCCAGGATGCCGCGGAAGGGTTCGAGCTGATCGGTATCGGCGAAGGAAAATTGTTCGGGAGCGAAAGGGCGGGTCAGCTCATCGGGAGCGAGCCGGAGACCGGCCGCGACGGGATCGTGCATCGTAAGTCCTTGTCAGGCATGCAGGCAGTGTCCGCATTCTGCGACCGGGATGACAACCGAGGCAAGGCAAGTAGCGCGCCGCGGTCGCTTTCGGCAGCGCGTCTCGAACACACGACTGCAACGTCCGTCGGTATTTTTCAGTGGCAGCGTTTTTTGACGAATTTCTCACCAGCCGCCAACTAAGCTCTGTTCATGGGGATCAGTCGTAGGATCCCGTGAGGAGGCCCGATGGCTGTCTCTCGTCGTTTCATACCGTTGTTCGCCCTGCTGTCCGCGCTCGCGGCCTGTACCAGCTATCACGACCAATTGATCGCCAAAGGCTATCCGCCGGCCTATGCCGACGGCTTCAGCGACGGCTGCCAGACCGGCAAGCAGGCGGTCAACGGCATAGGGTACGAGCACAAGGATGCGCGCCGCTTCGCCGCGGAGAAGCCCTATCAACAGGGCTGGGACGCAGGCTACGCACAGTGCGTGCAGGTGGCCCAGCGCGAAGAACAACAACGCTTCATGGACCAGGTTCGGGAAAACCGCGAAGGCGCCGAGCAACTGCACCTGCGCTCCAAAACACGTTGAGGTCGCAGCCAACCTTGCAGCGTGGATAGGATGACCTATGCTGGCGGGCCCGCTTGTCGAGCCCTGCCGATGTCTGCCCGTTCGCCGCTGTTCGCCGTCGCCCTGCTGCTGGTCGCCATGACCTCCATCCAGACCAGTGCGAGTCTGGCCAAGACCCTGTTCCTGCGCCTCGACCCGGTCGGCGTTACCACCCTCCGCCTGATCTTCGCCGCCCTGGTGCTGCTGATCGTGTTGCGGCCCTGGCGCAATTTTCGTCGCGAGGCCCTGGGCAGCCTGCTGGGCTATGGCGTCGCCATGGGCGTGATGAACCTGACCATCTACATGGCCATGCAGCGGCTGCCGATCGGCATCGCCGTCGGCCTGGAATTCGTCGGCCCTCTGGTGGTGGCCTTGTGTGCGCTGCGCCGCTGGCTGGACCTGTTATGGATCGTCCTGGTGGTCGCCGGCCTGGCCGTGCTGTTGCCCTTCGGCCACAGCGCCTCGGCGTTGGACCCTCTGGGTACCGCCCTGGCCCTGGGCGCCGGTGCCTGCTGGGCCCTGTACATCGTGCTGGGCAAGCGCGCGGGCGCGGTCCATGGCACTGCCACGGTAGCCTTTGGCGCCACCATCGCCGCCCTGGTCATCCTGCCCATCGGCATCCTGCACAGCGGCAGCAACCTCTTGATACCGGAAATCTGGCCGTTGGCACTGGCCCTGGCGCTGATGTCCACGGCCATCCCCTACGCCCTGGAAATGGTCGTACTGACCCGCCTGCCCGCCTCTACCTTTGGCACCCTGATGAGTCTGGAGCCCGCGCTGGGCGCGCTCTCCGGCTGGGTATTTCTCGGCGAGATCCTCGGCGTCGCCCAGTGGTTCGCCCTCGCCTGCATCATCGTGGCATCGATCGGCGCCACCTGGAGCAGCCGCCTGACTCCGGAGCAAACGCCGCTCTAGGGACTCTATAACGAGGCGAACCCTCAAGCGGAGTGCCGACGATGATCTATCTGATAATGGGCGTTTCGGGTAGTGGCAAGACTACCCTGGGCGAACTCCTGGCCAGCCGGCTGGGCTGTCGTTTCGACGATGCCGACACCTTTCACAGCCAGGCCAACAAGGACAAGATGGCCAAAGGCATCGCCCTCACCGACGAGGATCGCTGGCCTTGGCTGGATGCCATCCACGATGCCATGCAGCAGGCGCGAGCCGAGGGCACTACCCGGGTGTTCGCCTGCTCGGCGTTGAAGAAGGTCTATCGCGATCGCCTGCTGAACGGCCTCGAAGGCGTGCGCCTGCTGTTTCTCAAGGGCTCCCCGGAGCTGCTCGCCGAGCGTATCGGCAGCCGCCGTGGGCACTTCTTCGATCCCAAGCTGTTGCAGAGCCAACTCGATACCCTAGAAGCACCCGACCACCTGGAGGCCCAGGTACTGGACGTTCGCAAGCCGCCCGAGCAACTGGTGGACGAGGTGCTGGAGCACGACCGCAGCGCCTGAGCGCAGCGGTTACGGCGTCAGACCGCGACCGGTGCCTTGATGTGCGGATGGGCCTGGTAGCCTTCCAGCTCGAAATCCTCGAAGCGGAAGGCAAACAGGTCCTGGACCGCCGGATTGAGCTTCATGGTCGGCAGCGGCAGCGGTTCGCGGGTCAGCTGCAGATCGGTCTGCTCCAAGTGATTGGCATAAAGGTGGCAATCGCCCCCGGTCCAGATGAATTCGCCAGGTTGCAAGCCGGTCACCTGGGCGACCATCAGGGTCAGGAGCGCATAGCTGGCGATGTTGAAAGGTACGCCGAGGAAAATGTCGGCGGATCTCTGATAGAGCTGGCAGCTCAGGCGGCCGTCGGCGACATAGAACTGGAACAGTGCATGGCACGGCGGCAACGCCATCTCGTCCACCAGCGCCGGGTTCCAGGCCGAGACGATCAGCCGGCGTGAATCGGGCTTGGCGCGGATCATGTCCACCACCCCGGCGATCTGGTCGATATGGCGACCATCCGGTGCCGGCCAACTGCGCCACTGGTAGCCGTAGACCGGTCCCAGCTCACCGTTCTCGTCGGCCCATTCGTCCCAGATGGAGACGCCGTTGTCCTTCAGGTAGCGGATATTGGTCTCGCCCTGCAGGAACCACAGCAGCTCATGGATGATGGATCTGAGATGGCATTTCTTGGTGGTGACCAGGGGAAAGCCCTCGGCCAGGTCGAATCTCATCTGGTAGCCGAAGACGCTGTAGGTCCCGGTGCCAGTGCGGTCGCTCTTGAAGGTGCCGTGTTCACGCACGTGGCGCATCAGGTCGAGGTACTGTTTCATGGCGGGGGCGCTACCTGGCAAAAGCCAAATGGTATCAAATCGCGCCATGCGGGAGCGGTCGCGCTTGTCGCAGCCAGCAGCGGGGCACAAAAAAGCGGCCCGAAGGCCGCTTCTCGTCGCTTAGCTGTTAGCTGTTAGCTGTTGGCCGGCGGCGCCGTGAGGGTCGCTGTCTCGCGTTCGCGCTGGGTGATCTCCGAGGCCGTGGCGTCCATGGCCTCCTGCAGCCCCTGCAGGCGCTTCTTCTCGGCACGCCGGGTGAAATACCAGGCGAAGAAGGTGAACAGCGAGACCGCCAGCAGGATCAGGCTGGCAATGGCATTGATCTCCGGCTTCACGCCCAGGCGCACCGCGGAGAAAACCTCCATGGGCAGCGTAGTGGAGCCGGGACCGGACACGAAGCTCGCCAGCACCAGGTCGTCCAGTGACAGGGCGAAGGACATCATGCCACCCGCCGCCAGCGACGGCGCGATCATGGGAATGGTGATCAGCAGGAACACCTTCCAGGGGCGTGCGCCCAGGTCCATGGCCGCCTCTTCGATGGACAGGTCCAGCTCGCGCAGGCGCGAGGAGACCACTACCGCCACATAGGAGGCACAGAAGCTGGTGTGGGCGATCCAGATGGTGGTCACGCCGCGGTCCTGCGGCCAGCCGATCAGCTGCGCCATGGAGACGAACAGCAGCAGCAGCGACAGACCGGTGATCACCTCGGGCATTACCAACGGCGCCGTGACCATGCCGCCGAACACGGTGCGGCCACGGAAGCGTGGGATGCGGGTCAGCACGAAGGCCGCCAGGGTCCCGAGGATCACCGAGGAGATGGCCGTGTAGAAGGCGATTTCCAGGGAGCGGAACACCGCACTCATCAACTGGGTGTTGTCCAGCAGTCCGACGTACCACTTCACCGACCAGCCACCCCAGACGGTCACCAGGCGTGACTCGTTGAAGGAGTAGATGACCAGGATGACCATCGGCAGGTAGATGAACAGCAGCCCGAGCACCAGCATCAGGTTGGTGAACTTGAGGCCTCTCATAGCTTGCCCTCCAGTTCCTTGGCTTGGTTCCTGTTGAACAGCACGATGGGTACGATCAGGATCAGCAGCATCACCACGGCCAGCGCCGAGGCCACCGGCCAGTCACGGTTGTTGAAGAACTCCTGCCAGAGCACGCGGCCGATCATCAGGGTCTCCGGGCCACCCAGCAGCTCGGGAATGACGAATTCTCCCACCGCCGGAATGAACACCAGCATGCAGCCGGCGATGATGCCGTTCTTGGACAGCGGCACGGTGATCTTCCAGAAGCTGGTGAAACGGCTGGCTCCCAGGTCGCCAGCGGCTTCCAGCAGGGTCAGGTCGTGCTTCACCAGGTTGGCGAACAACGGCAGGATCATGAACGGCAGGTAGGAATAGACGATCCCCAGGTACACCGCGAAGTTGGTGTTGAGCATCTGCAGCGGACTGCTGATGATCCCCAGACTCATCAGGAAGCTGTTGATCAGGCCATTGGTGGAGAGCAGGCCCATCCAGGCATAGACGCGGATGAGGATGGCGGTCCAGGTCGGCATCATGATCAGTAGCAGCAGGACCGTCTGCTTCTCGCGACTGGCGCGGGCGATGGAATAGGCCATGGGATAGCCGATCAGCAGGCAGATCAGGGTGCTGATACCGGCCATCTTCAGCGAACCGAGATAGGCATCCAGATACAGCGGATCATCGGCGAACATCATGTAGTTGCCGAAGTTGAGCGCGATATCCAGTTGCTGATCGGCGTAGCTGAACAGCTCGGTATAGGGAGGAATGGCCACGTCCGCTACCGAGAAGCTGATCTTGAGCACGATCAGGAAGGGCAGCAGGAAGAACAGGAACAGCCAGACGAAGGGCACGCCAATGGTCAGGCGGCGGCCATCCAGCAGGCGCTTGAGCAAGGGAGGTCTGGTCATGCTTGCAGTACCACGCCGCTGTCGTCTTCCCAGTACACCACCACGGCGTCATCCCAGGTGGGTCGCTTGCCGAGCCGCTCGGCGTTGGCGATGAAGCACTGCACGATGGGCCCGGTCCCCAGCTTGACGTGATACACCGAGTGCCCGCCCAGGTAGGCGATGTCGTGCACAGTACCGCTGCACCAGTTGTAGTTGGGATGCTCGTGATCGGCCGGCAGGCTGGTACCCATCAGCAGTTTCTCGGGACGCAGGGCGAAGGTGACCTGCTTTTCCTGGGCCCGGGTGCTGATGCCGTGACCGATGTAGATCGGCCGTTCCAGCTGCGGGCTGTGGATGATGGCGTGGTCGGCGCCATCGTCGGTCAGCTCGCCGTCGAAGATGTTGACGCTACCGATGAACTCGCAGACCAGCCGGCTCGCCGGGGTCTCGTAGATGTCCATGGGGCTGCCCACCTGGGCGATCCAACCCAGGTGCATGATGGCGATGCGCTCGGCCATGGTCATGGCCTCTTCCTGGTCGTGGGTCACCATGACGCAGGTCACGCCCACGCGCTCGATGATCTCCACCAGTTCCAGCTGCATCTGCGAACGCAGCTTCTTGTCCAGGGCGCCCATGGGTTCGTCGAGCAGCAAGAGCTTGGGCCGCTTGGCCAGGGAGCGCGCCAGGGCAACCCGCTGGCGTTGGCCACCGGAGAGCTGGTGCGGTTTGCGCTTGGCGTACTGGGTCATGTGCACCAGCTTGAGCATCTCGGCCACACGTGCGTCGATCTCGGCCCTGGGCAGCTTGTCCTGCTTGAGACCAAAGGCGATGTTCTGCTCCACGCTCATGTGCGGAAACAGCGCATAGGACTGGAACATCATGTTGATCGGCCGCTCGTAGGGCGGCATGTCGGTGATGTCCACGCCGTCGAGGAAGATGCGCCCTTCGCTAGGTCGCTCGAAGCCGGCCAGCATGCGCAGCAGGGTCGACTTGCCCGAGCCCGAGCCGCCGAGCAGAGCAAAGATCTCGCCCTTGTTGATGGTCAGGGAGACGTCGTCTACAGCGACGGTTTCGTCGAATTTCTTGGTGACCCGGTCGATCTTGACCAGGACTTCCTTGGCTTTCTTGTCGCCGGTGGCGGCTTTCTTGAAGGCACTGGTGGCGGTCGCCATGTACATCTCCCCAGGAAAATCGGGGACCGGCCTGGCCGGTCCGCTTAGCGTTGGTTATTTGCCGGACTTGACCCGCGTCCAGCTACGGGTTTCCAGGCGCAGGAGTTGCGGGGGCAGCTCCTTCATGACGTAAAGCTTGTCCATCACCGCTTGTGGCGGATAGACGGTCTCGTCTTGCCGCAATTCGGCATTCATCAACTCGCCTGCCTTGGGATTGGGGTTGGCATAGCCGACATAGTCACTGACCTTGGCAATCACCTCGGGCTGCAGCAGATAGTTGATGAAGGCATGGGCCTCCTTCACGTTCTTCGCATCCTTGGGGATGGCCAAGAGGTCGAACCAGAGGTTCGCACCCTCCTTGGGAATCGCGTAGCCGATGTTGACGCCCTTCTTCGCTTCCTCGGCACGCGAGCGCGCCTGAAAGACATCACCGGAATAACCGAAGGCCACACAGATGTTGCCGTTGGCCAGATCCGAGATGTACTTGGAGGAATGGAAATAGGTGATGTACGGCCGCACCTTGAGCAGCTGTGCCTCGGCCTTCTTGTAGTCGTCAGGGTTGGTGCTGTTGGGGTCGAGCCCCAGGTATTGCAGTACTGCCGGATAGACCTCATCGGGCGAATCCATGAAGGAGACACCGCACTTGCTCAGCTTCTTGAGGTTCTCGGGTTCGAACAGGATGGCCCAGGAATCCAGCTTGTCGGTTCCCAGCGCAGCCTTGACCTTGTCGACATTGTACCCGATGCCGTTGGTACCCCACAGGTAGGGAACGCCGTATTGATTGCCCGGATCACTCTTTTCCAGTTGCTTGAGCAACGCCGGATCGAGGTTCTGCCAATTCGGCAGCTGGCTCTTGTCCAGCTTCTGGAAGGCGCCCGCCTTGATCTGCTTGGCCAGGAAGTTGCTCGAAGGCACCACCACGTCGTAGCCGGTATGGCCGGCCAGCAGCTTGCCTTCGAGGGTTTCGTTGGAATCGAAGACGTCATAGACCGGGGTGATACCGGTGGCCTTCTGGAAATCCTCGAGCGTGGTCTCGCCGACGTAATCGCTCCAGTTGTAGACGCGTACCGTCGGCTCGGCGACAGCAGTTCCCATGACGGTCAGGGTGGTCATGGCCAGCAGGGTTTTACGCAACGAAAGCACGGGCGGCTCCTTTCATGGTGGGCATCGGGGCGACACCCTTTCAGCGGTCCATACAGACGTACGGCACGCCGGAGCAACCCCGGCGTGCCGTCCTTTTATCCGCACATGGCGGCAGACATCACTTACCGGACTTGATGGTGGTCCAGGTGCGGGTCATCAGACGCTGGGTCTTGGCCGGAAGATCCGGGAAGGCGTACAGCTTGCTCATGGTTTCCTGGGTCGGGTAGATGCCCGGGTTGGTGCGGATCTCTTCGGCTACGAGCGGAGTCGCCTCTTTGTTGCCGTTGGGATACTGCACATAGTCGCTGACCGCAGCGATCACCTTGGGCTCCATCAGGTAGTTGATGAACTTGAGCGCGCCCTCGGGATTCTCGGCATCCTTGGGAATGGCCATGGTATCGAAGAAGGTACCAGCGCCTTCCTTGGGAATGTTGTAGGCCACGGTCACACCGTTCTTGGCATCGGCCGCGCGGGCCTTGGCCTGGGCGATGTCGCCGGAATAACCGACGGCCACGCAGACGTTGCCGTTGGCCAGGTCCGAGATGTACTTGGAGCTGTGGAAGTAGGTGATGTACGGACGGACCTTGAGGAACAGCTCCTCGGCCGCCTTGATCTCCTTGGGATCCTGGCTATCCGGCTTGTAGCCGAGATAGTGCAGGCCGGCGGGAATGATCTCGGTGGGCGAATCTAGTACCGCCACGCCGCAGCCCTTGAGTTTGGAGAGGTTCTCCGGCTTGAAGATCAGGTCCCAGGAATCCACCGGCGCATTGTCGCCCAGGGCCGCCTTGACCTTGGCTGGGTTGTAGCCGATGCCGATGGTGCCCCACAGGTAGGGGATGGCGTACTGGTTGCCCGGGTCGCTGACTTCCAGGGTCTTCATCAGCTGCGGATCGAGATTCTGGTAGTTGGGCAGCTTGGATCTGTCCAGCGGCTGGTAGACGCCGGCTTTGATCTGCTTGGCCAGGAAGGAGTTGGACGGCACCACCACGTCGTAGCCGGAACGGCCGGCCAGCAGCTTGGCCTCGAGGGTCTCGTTGCTGTCGTAGACGTCATAGACCACCTTGATCCCCGACTCCTTCTCGAAGTTGGCGATGGTGTCTTCGGCAATGTAGTCGTTCCAGTTGTAGACGTGCAGGACCTTGGGGTCCGCCGAGACGTTGCCGGCGAAGAGACCGGCCAGGCTCAGCGCTAGAAGAGTCTTGCCAAAAACATTCATGCGGTGGTGCTCCTCAAGTCATCGTTGGTCTTTTGATTCGGTGCGCGGCCAGCGCCCGCGCGCAGTCTGGCAAGGTCCGCCGCTAGGCTCAAGCCTTGCCGGCCATTAGCCACGTTGACGCAGCACCGCATGGGTCTGATCGAGACTCAGGCGCGCCAGGGTGACGAGCTCGTCGATGGACTCCGGCGTGATGACCAAGGGCGGGGCGATGATCATGGTATCGCCCACCGCACGCATGACCAGACCATTGCGGAAGCAATGCTCGCGGCAGAGCATGCCCGCCCCACCCTCGTACCGGGTCCGCGTCTTCTTGTCCCGCACTAGCTCCAGCGCCGCCACCATCCCGACGCCGCGGGTCTCGCCCACCAGCGGATGGTCGGCCAGCTCCGCCCAGCGTTTTTGCAAATAGGGTGCCGTGGCGCTGCGAACCCGGTCGACGATACCCTCGTCACGCAGGATGCGGATGTTTTCCAGGGCCACGGCAGCCGCCACCGGATGCCCCGAATAGGTGAAGCCGTGGTAGAACTCGCCGCCCTCGTCCAGCACCTTGACCACTTCGTCGCGCACCACCACGCCACCCATGGGCACGTAGCCCGAGGTGAGACCCTTGGCGATGGGCATCAGGTCCGGGGCGTTGCCGTAATACTGGCTGCCGAACCATTCGCCGGTACGGCCGAAGCCGCAGATGACCTCGTCGGCGATGAAGAGGATGTCGTACTTATCCAGGATCTGGCGCACTCGCGGCCAGTAGCTTTCGGGCGGGACGATCACCCCGCCGGCACCCTGGATGGGCTCGGCGATAAAGGCGGCGACACGTTCTTCGCCGACCTCGAGGATCTTCCGCTCCAGCTGATCGGCCGCCCAGACGCCGAATTCCTCCGGACTCATCTCGCCGCCTTCACCGAACCAGTAGGGCTGCGGGATATGCACGATGTCGGGCAGCAGACCGCCCTGCTCGTGCATCGCCGCCATGCCGCCCAGGCTGGCGCCGGCCATGGTCGAGCCGTGGTAGCCATTCCAGCGGCCGATGACCACCCGCTTCTCCGGCTGGCCCTTGGTTGCCCAGTAATGGCGCACCAGACGCAGCACCGTATCGTTGGCCTCCGAGCCCGAACCGGTGAAGAACACGTGATTCATGCCTTCCGGTGCCAGCTCGGCGATGGCCTTGGCCAGCTCCAGCGCCGGCGGGTGGGCGGTCTGGAAGAACAGGTTGTAGTAGGGCAGCTCACGCATCTGGCGACTGGCCGCCTCGACCAGCTCTTCACGCCCGTAGCCGACGTTCACGCACCAGAGCCCGGCCATGCCGTCGAGGATGCGCTGACCCTCGCTGTCCCAGAGGTGCACGCCCTCGGCACGGGTAATGATGCGTGCGCCCTTCTCGTTGAGCTGGCGATAATCGGTGAAGGGCGCCAGCAGGTGCCGGCGACTCAGGTCCTGCCAATGGGCGGTGGTAAAGGTAGTCACGAAGCCTCTCCTTGAATCGCGGTCAGACGCTGAGCAGCAGGAATTCCCGCTCCCACGAACTGATCACGCGCTTGTAATTCTCATGTTCGGCGCGCTTCACCGCGACGTAGCCACGGGTGAAACGACTTCCCAGATAACGCTCCAGGGTGGCCGACTGCTCCATGCGCTCCAGGGCGGCTTCCAGGGTCAGCGGCAGGCGCAGGTTGCGGCGCTCATAGCCGCGGCCTTGTACCGGAGCACTGGGCGAGACGTTCTCGACCATGCCCAGGTAGCCACACAGCAGGCTGGCCGCCAGGGCCAGATAGGGGTTGGCATCGGCCCCGGCCAAACGGTTTTCCACCCGACGATTCTGCGGATCGGAATCCGGTACCCGCAGGCCCACGGTGCGGTTCTCTTCACCCCACTCCACGTTGACCGGCGCCGAGGTATCGGGCAGGAAGCGGCGGAAGGAGTTCACGTTGGGCGCGAATAGCGGCAGCGCCTCGGGAATGTATTTCTGCAGACCGCCGATGTGGTGCAGGAAGAGCTCGCTCATGCTGCCATCGGGGTTGGAAAACACCGTCTTGCCGGTCTTGAGATCCACCACGCTCTGGTGCAGGTGCATGGCGCTGCCGGGCTCGCCGGTCATGGGTTTGGCCATGAAGGTGGCGGTGACGTTGTGCTTGAGCGCGGCCTCGCGCAGGGTGCGCTTGAAGACGAAGATCTGGTCGGCCAGGTGCAGCGGATCACCGTGACGGAAGTTGATCTCCATCTGGGCGGTGCCTTCTTCGTGGATCAGGGTATCCAGATCCAGCTCCTGGGCCTCGCACCAGTCGTACATGTCTTCGAACAGCGGATCGAATTCGTTGGCCGCATCGATGGAAAAGGATTGGCGCCCCGTTTCCTGGCGGCCTGAGCGGCCCACCGGAGGCTGCAGCGGATAATCGGGGTCGTCGCTGCGCTTGGTCAGGTAGAACTCCATTTCCGGCGCGACGATAGGCTGCCAGCCGTGCTCGGCATAGAGCTTGAGCACCTTTTTCAGCAGATTGCGCGGCGATAGCTCGATGGGGATGCCGCGCTTGTCGTAGGTATCGTGGATCACCAGGGCCGTGGGCTCCAGCGCCCAGGGCACCAGGAACACCGCGCGATCGTCCGGGCGACAGTGCATGTCGATGTCGGCCGGGTCGAGCAATTCGTAGTAGATGTCGTCGTCGACATAGTCCCCGGTCACGCTCTGCAGGAGCACACTCTCCGGCAGGCGCATGCCCTTTTCATTGAGGAACTTGGCGGTGGGGGAAATCTTGCCGCGGGCAATGCCGGTCAGGTCGGCTACCAGGCATTCCACTTCAGTGATCTTGCGTTCTTTCAACCAGGCGGTCAGCCGGTCAAGCGGGGTGCTCATAAAGACCTCGAAGGTTCGAGCGGGAGATAGAGAACATCAGCGATGGGCAGCGCGCTCCTTGCAGGCACTCCCAAACGCCTGGAACAGGGCAAGGTACACGGGATGACTGCGCACCTGCCATTCCGGGTGCCACTGCACGCCACAGGCGAAGGCCTGAGCCTCACGGACCGAGACGGCCTCGATGAGGCCATCGGGAGCCAGCGCCTCGGCACGCAACCCCGGTGCCAGGCGCTCGATGCCCTGGCCATGAATGGAATTCACCTCGAAGCGCGCCGGCAGGTCCAGGGCCTCGAACAGGCCACCCGGCTGAACCTCGACCGGGTGGTGCAGGCCATAGTGCTCCTCCAGGGTTTCGCCGTGCTCGCGGTGATCCATGAAGGGCCCTGCCTCGTGCACCTTCTGGTGCAGGCTGCCGCCAAAGGCCACGTTCATTTCCTGGAAGCCTCGGCAGATGCCCAGCACCGGCACACCGGCCGCCACGGCCGCACGCAGCAGTGGCAGGGTCACGGCATCACGAGCCGCATCGTGCAGGGTACCGGGCTCGCTGGGTGCGCCCTGGTAGTGTTGCGGCTCCACGTTGGACGGCGAACCGGTGAACAGCAGACCGTCCAGGCGCTGGACCAACGCCTCGGTTGCGATCAGATCGGCTAGCGCGGGAATCACCAGCGGCATGCCTTCGGCCCCCTCCACCACCGCGCGCAGATACTTGTCGCCCGCGATATGGAAAGGATGCAGACCTAGTTGTCGGGTACAGGCTGTGACACCAATGAGCGGCAGCGCAGACATGGGACACCGGGGTGATCAGGATCACCCGAGCCTAGTCTTGTTCGTTATTTTTCACAACCACCGCCAAAAAGTTTCGAGATTCTGCACAGAAGCAGCGAAACAGAGGTCCTCGACCGCCCGTGAGTGCGCCAAAAACAGGCACCTCCGCACCACCCTTGAGCGCCGCT
Source organism: Pseudomonas sp. Marseille-Q7302 (assembly GCF_965111925.1). Taxonomy (NCBI): domain Bacteria; kingdom Pseudomonadati; phylum Pseudomonadota; class Gammaproteobacteria; order Pseudomonadales; family Pseudomonadaceae; genus Pseudomonas; species Pseudomonas sp. Marseille-Q7302. Next base: position 4,025,240 of record NZ_CBCOPK010000001.1, read on the forward strand.
GCCGCCAGTTGACTTTGGTCCGCCTTTCGGATTGACTCCAGGGTGGTAACTCCGCTGATTGATATTTTTAACAGGGGCGCTGGCAAAGCGTCGGAGCGCAGGCGAGACCGTACTCTCAGGTCGCTGTCGGATCGACAGCGGGCACTCGTGCCCTCACTGCGGTTGGCCCACTGGGCAAACAGGCGCGTCAGGCGCTAACCGTTTTGTCGAGCGCAGCCAAAAGCAAAGGTGTTTCATCATGTCGGTACCCCCGCGTGCCGTTCGTTTGGATGAAGCGACCGACTTCCTCAGGGAACATCCTGAGGTTCAGTTCGTCGATCTTCTGATTGCAGATATGAATGGCGTGGTGCGTGGCAAACGCATCGAGCGCAACAATCTGCCCAAAGTCTTCGAGAAAGGAATCAACCTCCCCGCTTCGCTGTTTGCCCTCGACATCACCGGCTCCACCGTCGAAAGCACCGGTCTCGGTCTCGACATCGGCGATGCCGACCGCGTCTGTTTCCCCATCACCGACACCCTCTCCATGGAGCCCTGGCAGAAGCGCCCCACCGCGCAATTGCTGATGACCATGCACGAGATGGAAGGCGAGCCCTTTTTCGCCGATCCCCGCGAGGTCCTGCGCCAGGTCGTGCAGCGCTTCGACGAACTCGGACTCACCGTCTGCGCCGCCTTCGAGCTGGAGTTCTATCTGATCGATCAGGAGAACATCAACGGCCGTCCGCAGCCACCGCGCTCACCCATCTCCGGCAAGCGTCCCCAGTCGGTCCAGGTCTACTCCATGGACGATCTGGACGAATACGCCGACTGCCTGCAGGACATCATCGACGGCGCCCGCGCCCAGGGCATTCCGGCCGACGCCATCGTCGCCGAATCGGCGCCAGCGCAATTCGAGGTCAACCTCAATCACGTCGCCGATCCGATCAAGGCCTGCGACTACGCCGTGCTGCTCAAGCGTCTGATCAAGAACGTCGCCTACGACCATGAAATGGACACCACCTTCATGGCCAAGCCCTACCCGGGCCAGGCGGGCAACGGCTTGCACGTGCATATTTCCCTGCTGGACAAGGAAGGCCGCAACATCTTTGCCGGCGAGGATCCCGAGCAGAACGCCGCATTGCGTCATGCCATCGGCGGTGTGCTCGAGACCCTGCCCGCCTGCATGGCCTTCCTCTGCCCCAACGTGAACAGCTATCGCCGCTTCGGCTCGCAGTTCTTCGTGCCCAATGCACCGAGCTGGGGCCTGGACAACCGCACCACGGCCCTGCGCGTGCCTACCGGTACACCGGAAGCGCACCGCATCGAGCATCGGGTAGCCGGCGCCGACGCCAACCCCTACCTGCTGCTGGCCGGTGTCCTGGCTGGCGTGCACCACGGTTTGACACGACAGATCGAGCCCGGTCCGGTGACCGAGGGCAACTCCTACGAGCAGCACGAGCAGAGCCTGCCGAACAACCTGCGCGATGCCTTGCGCTACCTGGACGACAGCTCGGTGATGGCGGAGTACATCGATCCGAAGTACATCGACATCTTCGTCGCCTGCAAGGAGCACGAGCTGGAGGAGTTCGAACACTCCATCTCCGACCTCGAGTACAACTGGTACCTGCACACCGTGTAGGCGTATGCCTGCCGACCGGCCCCGCGCCGGTCGGCAGGCACCTGCGCTGCGTACCGCCCGCCCCGAGCCTGGTCGATCGTCCCATCGCTCGCCGCAACACCCTCGCCGACGCTCCTACCGTTACAGGAGATAAACTGCGGACCTCGAACGCTTCCCGCCGTACTGCGCCAGCCCGCTCGCGCCTTTGCGCCTGAGGCGATCTGCCGGCCCTTTTCCCTTTCAGCCCCCCGAAGACTCTGGATGGAGAGCCTCGCCATGACCACCCTCACCACGCCGCGTGCCGACGGCTTCCACATGCCGGCCGAATGGGCCGACCAGCGCCAGATCTGGATGGTCTGGCCCGAGCGCCCCGACAACTGGCGCCTCGGCGGCAAGCCCGCCCAGGCGGCCTTCACCGCGGTCGCCCAGGCCATCGCCCGCTTCGAGCCGGTCACCATCGGTGCCTCGGCGCAGCAGTACGAAAACGCCCGCGCCCGCCTGCAGCATCCCAATATCCGGGTGGTGGAAATCAGCAATGACGACGCCTGGTGCCGCGATACCGGCCCGACCTTCGTCAGCGATGGCCAGGGTGGTGTGCGTGGAGTGGACTGGAGTTTCAATGCCTGGGGCGGCCTGGACGGTGGCCTCTACTTCCCCTGGCAGCGCGACGACCAGGTAGCGGGCAAGATCCTGGCAATCGAGAATCTTCCGGGCTACCGCACCCCGGATTTCGTTCTCGAAGGCGGCTCCATCCATGTCGACGGCGAAGGCACCCTGATCACCACCGAGGAATGCCTGCTCAACGCCAATCGCAATCCACACCTGGATCGCGCGCAGATCGAGCGTTATCTGAGCGACTACCTGGCGGTGGACAAGGTCATCTGGCTGCCCCACGGTCTCTACAACGACGAAACCAACGGCCATGTGGACAACTTCTGCTGCTATGTGCGTCCGGGTGAGGTGCTGCTGAGCTGGTGCGACGACCAGGCCGACCCCAACTACAGCCGCTGCCGCGAGGCGCTGGCCGTGCTGGAGCGCGAGACCGATGCCCGTGGCCGCACCTTCAAGGTGCACCGCATCGTCACCCCGGGTCCGCTGTTCGCCAGCGAGGACGAATGCCGCGACGTGGACGCCTGCCTCGGCACCCAGCCACGTCGTGCCGGCGAGCGCCTGGCGGCCTCCTACGTCAACTTCCTGATCGTCAACGGCGGCGTCATCGCACCGACCTTTGGCGTCCCCGAGGATGCCGAGGCGCTGCGTACACTGCAGGCCTGCTTCCCGGAGCACGAGGTGGTACAGGTGCCTGGCCGCGAGATCCTGCTGGGTGGCGGCAACATCCATTGCATCACCCAGCAGCAGCCAACCGGTCGCTGATTTCCGGTAGAAACGAAAAAGCCCGTCTTTCGACGGGCTTTTTCTTGACCTGGGCGCGGCTTAGAGCAGCGGCAGGGTGTAGCTGACGATCAGACGGTTTTCGTCCTGGTCACGCTGACCGGGAACGCCCTGGCTGCTGGCGGCCGGCAGGTCGGAACGCAGCGAAGCATTACGCCAGGTGAAGCCAAGGCCTTTCAGCTGGCCTTCCGGAATGACGTAGCTCAGAGTCAGGTCGCGTTCCCACTCCATGTAGTCGCCGTTGCGGGTACTGATGTTGTCGCCGTACTGGTAGATGATGCCGGCAGTCAGCCCCTTCACGCCCAGCTGACCGAAGTCGTAGGAGTAGCGAGCTTGCCAGGTGTCCTCACCGGAACGAGCGAACTTGTTGATCTGCAGGTCGGTGATGATGTAGGCGGAAGCACCATCACCCTGGTTCAGGAAGGGGAAGTCGCTGTTGCCATTGCTGCCCTGATAGCCGGCGCCAAAGGTGTGGCCCTTGATCGAGTAGGTGAACAAGGCACTGTACAGACGGTTGTCGACTTCGCCACGGGTAACGGCGCCGGTGGCAGTACGACCGTAGTAACCGCTGGAGGCGTAGAGCGCACCCTGGGTATCGGCATTCTTGTTGGCGCCATCGCCATTGCTGTCGAAGTAGCGCAGATCGGTCTTGAAGGTACCTTCGCCCAGCTTGACGCTGTGGGTCAGGCCCAGGAAATGCTGGCTGTAAAAGTCTTCCAACTGACCGAAGTAGTACTGCAGCGTCAGGTCTTTGGTGACCTTGTAGTCGGCACCAGCGAAACGGAACTGGTTGCTGTCACGCGCGGTGGTACCACTGTTGGAACCCGCGATGGACATTTCTTCGTAATTGCTGGAAGCACGACCTTTGACGTGTTCGATCTGACCGGCAGTCAGCGTCAGGTCCTTGATTTCCTTCGAAGTCACCTGACCACCCATGAAGGTTTGCGGCAGGATACGACCATCGTTGAAGGTGACGACCGGAAGCTTGGGCATCAGGGTGCCATAGCGCAGCTCGGTCTGGGAGATCTTCATCTTAGCGGTAGCGCCAACGCTGCTGAATTCGTCGACAGAGCTGCCGTCGGACTCACGCGGGAACATGGTACCCGGCTGGTTGGAACCGTCGGCCTTGCCCGCACGGCCACCGCCGTCCAAACGCAGGCCCAACATGCCGATCGCGTCTACACCGAAGCCAACGGTGCCTTGAGTAAAGCCGGACTGATAATTGAGCAGGAAGCCCTGACCCCATTCCCGGTTGGTCGACGGGTTAGCGGTGCCATTGCGGTTGTCGAGGTTCTCGTAGAAATTGCGCAGGCTTAGGGTTGCTTTGCTGTCTTCGACGAAGCCGGCAGCTTGAGTGGCGGCAATGAGGGACAGGTTCAGACAGGCCGCGGAGACCGCGACCACCAGTGGCTTCTTGACCATGAGTGCTCCAGGGGTAAATCGTTGTTATGCAGCCACCAGCGGTGTCAGCGCCTACTGGTGGTATGCCCGACGGGCCGTGCGGAAGGGAAAGCTAGAGGGCTTTTGTTTCATTTTCGAGAATTTTCCCAGGCCTGGTCGACTTTTGAGTTGCGACCTCCAGCACAGGACCTCTGCTACCGCCTTCCACGTTGCGAAAGCTAATTGCAAAAAAGCATTTCGTCTAGCAATACGTGGTCGAAAAACCGCCCTAAGGTCTTCCCCTGTAACCGGTCGGTCATGAACAAGGGGAACCTGTTCTTCCGCACCTGCGGTAAAGGCGAATCTTTTCCCTGATATCGTCGATCCCTTCCCTTCCCGGACGCTCTGGGACGGTAGTTTCGCGCTCTATCTCTGCGCTTCAGAAAGCACACGCCCTGATCTACCACACTCAAAATCCATTAGAGTTCTGTATATATTTCAATGGCTTGCAGCTATTTTCCGTCGACTATCAGGCTGATCCCTACAGCCGAAGGCATTCTTGCCTTACCTGCCGGTAAGAATGTCCGCGTGGAACCACGCTCGCCTGGTTACGAAAAGGTCCGAGAGTCTATTCATGACTTCGGTCAATTCGTGCCGAGCGCCGGCCTGTGAAGCAAAGGCGTCGATACTGACGGCAGGCGAGGAAGGCGCCAGCCAACGGGCGATGTTGCTCTTGAGACGCGTCAAGATCGAGCGCGGGAGCAGAACGTAGAAAGGCCTGCCAAGATGCGGGCCCTTTACCGGGCAACCGCCCTGCTAGAGCGGTCGGGAGAGCTGGTCAGCGCAGCGAACCTAAGGACAGCAGGACCTGGCAAGGGAGTGCTAGCCCTGAACCACCTGGTCCTTACCCTGGCGCTTGGCTCGGTACATGGCCTCGTCAGCGCGAACATAGAGGGTATCCAGCGACTCATCCTCTTCGCGCAGGACGGTGACCCCCTGACTGATGGTGACTTTCAGTGGACCTTCAGCAGTGGGCACCGCCAGTTGCCGGACGGCACGCTGCAGGCGGCTGCCTATCTGCAGCGCGAGGTCGCTGTCACACCCCGGCAGCAACAGGGCAAATTCTTCACCACCGATACGGCCGAAAAGATCACCGCGACGGGTAGTTTGAGCCCCACATTCGGCAACACGCTGTAACACTTGATCGCCCATCTGATGGCCGAAGCGATCATTGATCTTCTTGAAGTCGTCGATATCGAGCAGCAGGAAGGCGAGCGGCTCCCCTTCGCTACGGGCAAACTCGAAGGCACGTTGCGCGCTTTCGAAGAAATGGCGGCGGTTGCTGCTTCGCGTCAAAACATCGGTGGTGGCGAGTCGCTGCAGCTCTTCCTCCATACGCTTCTTCTCGGTGATGTCTTCGGCGATTCCCACCACCAGGAGCGGCATACCGGCTTCGCTGCGCTGACTGACAAAGCATTTGTCGCTGAGCCAGCGAATCTCGCCGTCGGCACGGATGATGCGGTACTCACGCGATTCGATAGCGCCCTGCTCTATCACCTGTTCCAGGGTTCGTTGCGCGTATTCGAGGTCATCGGGATAGATGTTGTTAAGCCAGGTACTGTAATCGCTCAACACCTGCGATTGGGAGCGACCGAAGATCTGCTGGTAGGCGGGGCTGACGTAGATGATCTGACGAGTGCGCCAGTCCAGCGCCCACAGCACGGCGTTGACGCTTTCCAGGAGCGCACTGAACAGCTGTTCGCGATCACGCAGGCGATCTGCTTCGGCCCGCGAGTGCAGGAGCGCCAGAAGATTCTCTTCCGGGGTGGGAAGAGCAGACAGCGGGGGTTGTTCATCCATATACACATGCGCCTACGCGGGGTCCTGAGGGAATTAGAGACAGCTGAAAGCAAGCTGGTTCAATCCCCGCGCAGCGCAGCCCACCGCTTCGGTGGGCTTTTGTGAAGCCTTTCTCAGGCGGTCCCAGCCGGTCGCAGCGAATAGGTCTTCAGCTGTTCGGCGAACTCGCGCAGCGACTGGATACCGCTGGCTTCGGCCTCGCCGATCCACTGCCGGGTCGCGGCCAGCATGTCGTGGCCATTGGCACTGGTGCGGGCCCAGATCTGCTGCAGCGCCAGGCGCTTTTCGTAGATCAGCTTCAGCGTCTGGCTGTGCTCGAGCAACTCATCGATGCGTACCTGGTGGCGCGCCTTGAGCAGACTGGTCTCTCGCGCCAGCAGACCACGCGCCCGACGAAACAGCGGGCGCTGGGAGGGTGCGGCGCTGACGCGCTCCTGACGGAGCAGCGGACCTATTACCTGCTTGCGGTACTGGGCCATGATCTGGAAACGGTTGTTGAGGATGGCCATGGCGGTATCCATGTCCAACTGTCCCTTGCCCTCGATACGGTGGGCGATGGGCGCGACGCGATTGACCTTGGCCAGGCGCAGCCAGGTGAACAGCTTGATCCAGGCCCAGCCCATGTCGAATTCCCAGCGCTTGACCGACAGCTTGGCCGAGTTGGGATAGGTGTGGTGGTTGTTGTGCAGCTCTTCACCCCCGATGACGATGCCCCAGGGAACGAGGTTGGTGGCGGCGTCGCGGCATTCGAAGTTGCGATAGCCCACCGCGTGCCCCAGGCCATTGACCACACCGGCGGCCCAGAAGGGAATCCAGACCATCTGCACTGCCCAGACGGTGAGACCCAGGGCGCCGAACAGAGCCACGTCGATCAGCAGCAGCAACACGACCCCCAGATTGCGGGTACGCGGATTGGAATAGAGCTTGCGCTCGATCCAGTCGTCCGGGCAGTTCTTGCCATAGATGCGCAAGGTGTCGGCGTTGTTCGCCTCGGCCTTGTACAACTCGGCGCCGCGCCGAACCACGGTGGCAAGCCCCTTGTGCACCGGGCTGTGCGGGTCGTCTTCGGTTTCGCACTTGGCGTGGTGCTTGCGGTGGATGGCGGTCCACTCGCGGGTGTTCATCGCCGTGGTCAGCCACAGCCAGAAGCGGAAGGCGTGCTTGAGCGCCGGATGCAGCTCCAGCGAGCGGTGGGCGGAGTAACGATGCAGGTAGACGGTGACACTGACAATGGTCAGGTGAGTCAACACCAGGGTGACCACCACCAGTTGCCAGACCGTCAGGTCGAGCAGGCCGTTGTAGCTCATGACGCAGAGGACCTCGCGCGGATGTTGTCGTGCAACTGTCACTGAAAGTTCAGTGAACAGGCGTTCGCGCATTATTGCCGGGGTTGGCGATAAATCCAGCCCTACCTTTTGCTACACAACGTGTCCTTCACAAACCGCTAATTCTAAAAGCGCATAAACAAAGCATTATTAGCAATTTTAAGAAATAACAAACCTCCTTCTAAGATAGCGTCACCTCTTCACTTACCCCTCCTTCGAGGACGCCATCCCATGAGCTCCGCTCCGTTCCGCAGCCTGGAAAACCAGGACGAAACCGCACTGCTCCGCGACATCCAGCAGGCCTTGCGTGGCCTCCGGTTCGGCGCCATTGAGATCACCGTGCACAACGGTCAGGTGGTGCAGATCGAGCGCAAGGAGAAATTCCGGCCTCAGACCGGCCCGTCAAACAAGCATTGAGTTCACGAGATTAGCGGACGAGCGGGCAAGGTGCCCGCCAGACGGTGTTCGCCTTTCCTACGTAAAGGAGCCTTTCCATGTCCCTTCGCCGCTTCGCCATGGCCGCACTCGCCAGCGCCTTGTTCGCCAGTCAGGTCCACGCCGTTGAGTTGCTCAACGTGTCCTACGATCCGACCCGTGAGCTCTACCAGCAGTACAACGCCGCCTTCGCCAAGCACTGGAAGGCCGAGACCGGCGAAGACGTGAGCATCAAGAATTCCCACGGTGGCTCCGGCAAGCAGGCCCGCTCGGTGATCGATGGCCTGCAGGCCGATGTCGTCACCTTGGCGCTGTCCGGCGACATCAATGCCCTCAATCTGCACCAGCAGCTGGTCGACCCCAACTGGCAACAGCGTCTGCCGGACAACAGCACGCCCTATACGTCGACCATCGTCTTCCTGGTGCGCAAGGGCAATCCCAAGGGCATCAAGGACTGGGACGACTTGGTCAAGAAAGACGTCCAGGTCATCACCCCCAATCCCAAGACTTCCGGCGGTGCGCGCTGGAACTTCCTTGCCGCCTGGGCCTATGCCAAGGCCACCTACGGCAGCGATGCCGAGGCGCTGAAGTTCGTCACTGAGCTCTATCGTCATGCGCCGGTGCTGGATACCGGCGCGCGCGGCGCCACCATCAGCTTCGTACAGCGCCAGCTCGGCGACGTGCTGATCGCCTGGGAGAACGAAGCCTATCTGTCGCTCAAGGAAGAAGGCGGCGACCAGCTTGAGATCGTCACGCCGTCACTGTCGATCCTGGCCGAGCCACCGGTGGCCGTGGTGGACAAGGTGGTGGACAGGAAGGGCACCCGCAAACAGGCCGAAGCCTACCTGAAGTACCTCTACAGCCCCGAGGGCCAGCACATCGCCGCAGAGAATTTCTATCGGCCCCGCGACGCCAAGGTGGCGGCGCAATTCAAGGATCAATTCAAGCCGGTGAAATTGGTGACCATCGACCAGGAATTCGGCGGCTGGAAAGCGGCCCAGCCGAAGTACTTCGCCGACGGTGGGGTGTTCGACAAGATCTTCGCCGACATCAACCAATAGCGTCCCGGCCGGGACGGCTCACGCCGACCAGCCCGGAACAGGTATCGTTCCCCCCTCTGCGCCCTGGCGAAGGCATCGCCGGGGCGCCTTGCAGAAGGACGTCTCATGTCTCGCCGCCTCTCTCCGGTCATACCCGGCTTCGGGTTGACCCTGGGCTTTTCCCTGACCTACCTGGCGCTGATCGTGCTGATCCCGCTGGGTGCCATGTTCCTCCATGCCAGCGAGCTGAGCCTCGGCCAGTTCTGGTCGCTGATCACCGGTCGTCAGGTGCTGGCTGCCCTACGGCTCTCCTTTGGCACCGCCCTGCTCGCCGCCTTCATCAACGGCATCCTCGGCACCCTGCTGGCCTGGGTGCTGGTGCGCTACAGCTTCCCCGGGCGCAAGCTGATCGATGCCATGGTCGACCTGCCCTTCGCCCTGCCCACCGCCGTGGCCGGCATCGCCCTGACCGCGCTCTATGCGCCGAACGGGCTGATCGGCTCGCTGTTTCCCTTCAAGATCGCCTATACCCCTATCGGCATCACCCTGGCGCTGATCTTCGTCACCCTGCCCTTCGTGGTGCGCACCCTGCAGCCGGTGCTGGCGGACATTCCCAAGGAAATCGAGGAAGCCGCCACCTGCCTGGGCGCGCGCCCCTGGCAGGTGTTCCGCTACGTGCTGGTGCCGACCCTGCTGCCGGCCTGGCTGACCGGTTTCGCCCTGGCCTTCGCCCGCGGCGTGGGCGAGTACGGCTCGGTGGTGTTCATCGCCGGCAACATCCCGTTCAAGACCGAGATCCTGCCGCTGCTCATCGTCTCCAAGCTGGACCAGTACGACTACACCGGTGCCACCGGCATCGGCGTGTTCATGCTGCTGGTGTCCTTTGTCATGCTGCTGCTGATCAACATCCTGCAGCGCCGCATCCAGCCCAACATCTAAGGACGACCGCATGAGCCTCATGACTTCGACCAAGGCCGATGCGCGCGCCAGCAAGCAGCGCACCCCGGTGGCCATCGCCCTGATCGCCAGCGCCTGGCTGATCTTCCTGCTGATCCTGGTGCTGCCGCTGTACATGGTGCTGAGCCAGGGCCTGGCCAACGGCATCGGCGCCTTCTGGAACGCCATCAGCGAACCGGATGCGATCTCGGCGCTCAAGCTGACGCTGTTCGCCACCGCCATCTCGGTGCCCCTGAATCTGGCCTTCGGCCTGGCCGCTGCCTGGTGCGTCACCAAGTTCGAGTTCACCGGCAAGAGCCTGCTGATCACCCTGATCGACCTGCCCTTCTCGGTCTCGCCGGTGATCGCCGGCCTCATCTATGTGCTGCTGTTCGGCGCCCAAGGGCTGATGGGCCCCTATCTACAGAGCGTCAACGTACAGATCGTCTTCGCCGTGCCAGGCATCGTGCTGGCGACCATTTTCGTCACCTTTCCCTATGTGGCCCGCGAACTGATCCCGCTGATGCAGGAACAGGGCACCCAGGAGGAAGAGGCAGCGCGGTTGCTGGGCGCCAGTGGCTGGCAGCTGTTCTGGCACGTGACCCTGCCCAACGTGAAATGGGCGCTGATCTATGGCGTGGTGCTCTGCACCGCGCGGGCCATGGGCGAGTTCGGCGCGGTGTCGGTGGTCTCCGGCCACATCCGCGGCCTGACCAACACCCTGCCGCTGCACATCGAGATTCTCTACAACGAATACAACATCGTCGCCGCCTTCAGCGTGGCGATCCTGCTGCTGCTGATGGCCCTGGTGATCCTGCTGCTGCGGCAGTGGAGCGAGAGTCGCCTGAGCCGCCAACTGCAGCACCGTGACGAGGAATAAGGCGCCATGAGCATCGAGATCCAGGGCATCAACAAGAGGTTCGGCGCCTTCCAGGCGCTCAAGGACATCAATCTGCACATCGAGAGCGGCGAGCTGGTCGCCCTGCTCGGCCCCTCCGGCTGCGGCAAGACCACCCTGCTGCGCATCATCGCCGGCCTGGAAGCGCCGGACACCGGCAACATCGGCTTCCATGGCGAAGACGTCTCCGGCCGCGACGTGCGTGATCGCAACGTCGGCTTCGTCTTCCAGCACTACGCGCTGTTCCGCCACATGACGGTGTTCGACAACGTGGCCTTCGGCCTGCGCATGAAGCCGCGCCGCGAGCGGCCGAGCGAAGCGCAGATCGCCAGCAAGGTGCACGAACTGCTAGACATGGTGCAGCTCGACTGGCTGGCCGACCGCTATCCCGAGCAGCTCTCCGGCGGCCAGCGCCAGCGCATCGCCTTGGCCCGTGCCCTGGCGGTGGAACCCAAGATCCTGCTGCTCGACGAACCCTTCGGCGCCCTGGATGCCAAGGTGCGCAAGGAATTGCGGCGCTGGCTGGCGCGCCTGCACGAGGAGATCCACCTGACCTCGGTATTCGTCACCCACGACCAGGAAGAAGCCATGGAGGTGGCCGACCGCATCGTGGTGATGAACAAGGGCCAGATCGAGCAAGTGGGCTCGCCCGGCGAGGTCTACGAGCAGCCGGCAAGCGACTTCGTCTATCACTTCCTCGGCGACTCCAATCGCCTGGCGCTGGGCGAACAGGAGGTTCTGTTTCGACCCCACGAGGTGGAGCTGGAGCGCGAGCCGCGGCCGGGTTATCACGCGGCAGAGGTGCGCGACATCCGCCCGCTCGGGGCCATCACCCGGGTGACCCTGCGAGTACCGGAGCAAACCGAGGTGATCGAGGTGGAGCTGGTCAAGGACCACCCGGTGCTGAGCGGGCTGCAACGGGGCACGCCCCTGCATTTCCTGCCGCGCACCCCCTGAATCCGGGGCGGGCAGCTACGACGAAAGTCGTAGCTGCTAAGGTCAGACAACGGTTGCAACCTCCGGAAAGCTGGCTCCATGATCGATAAAAGCTGACAGCCATCACGCTTTGACATCGATCCGAGCAGAATAACAAGGAGGTCCCATGCCCAGGCGCTGGCTGATCGTGTTGTCGCTTCACCTGGCCACCCTGGTCGGGGCCCTGCTGGCGTGGCAACTCCTGGCGCTGCCCGGCGTCCTTGGCCTCGGCCTGACCGCTGTCGCCGCTCTGTGGCCTTGGCTGCTGGTGCGCTCCCCCGCGCCACCGCCTGCTCCTCCTCTGGCGCTCGACGACCTCACCAGCGACCTGTCGCGCAGTACCGCGCGCAATGCGGTGGCCATCGCCGGGGTGGCCTTTGCTGCCCAGCAGCTGGCAGCCCGGTTGCAATCTCAGGCCAGCACGGCTGCGCAAATTTCCAGCAGTGCCACTGCCCTCACCCGGACCGAGCAGGACAGCGCCGGCAGCGCCCGCCAGGCCCTGGAGGTGGCGCAGCAGGTCCATGCGCGCAGCGAGATCGGTCGCGAAGCGCTGAGTTCGGCGATCGCCGCCATTCGCGCACTGAGCGATCACGCCCGCCAGAGCCGCGAACTGATCGCCGGCCTGAGTGCCCGCACCGACAAGATCCAGCAGGTCACCGAAGTCATCCAGGCCATCGCCAGCCAGACCAATCTGCTGGCGCTCAATGCTGCCATCGAAGCGGCGCGGGCCGGCGAGCACGGTCGCGGCTTCGCCGTGGTGGCCGACGAAGTCCGTGGCCTGGCGGCGCGGACCTCCACCGCCACCGGTGAGGTGGGGGTGATCGTCGCCGACATCAGCCAGCAGACCGAGGCCGTGGTCGCCCAGATTCAGGAACTGGCCCAGGCGCTGGAAGACGGTGTCCGCCAGGTGGAGCGCACCGGCGAAGGCCTGCAGGAGATCGCCCAGCTGGCGCAGACCGCCGAGCGCCAGGCCGAAGACATCGCCCAGGGCACCTCGGCCAATCTTGCGCAGCTGGAAAGCCTGGCCCAGGCAGTGGAACAGGTGCATAGCGATCTGGCCGACAGCGAACGTCAGACCAGCCGCCTCAGCAGCGCTGCCGACGAGCTGGTGGACATGGCCGAAGCCAGCAGCGAGCGCCTGGCCGAGGTCGGGCTGGACAGCTATCACCAGCGTATCTTCGAACTGGCGCGCCAGGGGGCGGATGCCATCGGCAGGCGCTTCGAAGAGGATCTGGCCGCCGGGCGCATCACCCAGGACGCCCTCTTCGACCGTCAGTACCAGCCCGTTCAGGGCAGCCAACCCGCCAAGTACCGCACCCGCTTCGACAGCTATACCGATGGCGTGCTACCGGCGATCCAGGAGCCGCTGCTGGAGCAGCATCCCGGCCTGGTGTTCGCCATTGCCTGTACGCCGGAGGGTTATGTGCCCACCCACAACCGCGCCTTCGCTCATCCGCCCACCGGGGATCTGGCAGTGGACACGGCGCGCAGCCGCAGCAAGCGACTGTTCAGCGATCGCACTGGCAAGCGCTGTGGCAGCCATCAGCGCCGCCTGTTGCTGCAAACCTACATGAGGGACACCGGCGAGGTGATGCACGACCTCTCGGTACCCATCCTGGTGAACGGTCGCCACTGGGGCGGACTGCGCCTGGGCTATCGCCCCGACACCGCGCGCTAGGTCACCTGCAGCTGGGTGACGGCCAACTTCCACACCGGCGCCTCCAGGCCCAGCATGCGCCCGGCCTTGTGTTCGAGCAGATCGTCGAGGGCTTCGCCAGGCGCCAGATTCGCTGCCTGAGCGGCCAGATGCAGGATCAGCGACGGCTTGGGCAGCACGCCGTGCAGGCTGTGCACGGCAGCCACCAGCTCGCGCAACTCCAGCGGCAGGCGCCAGTGTCGCTGCAACTCCGCAGAGAACTCCAGACTGTAGCTCAGCAAGGCACGCTCCAGCGCAGCCTCATCGATGGCACCGCCCTCCTCGCACCAGCGCTGCACGCCTTGCAGCACGGCCAACTCACCCAGCCGGTGCAGCAGGCCCGCGGTATAGCAGCGCTCGGCGTCCTCACGGGCATAGCGCAGAGCCAGCAAGCGAGCACAGTCGGCGGCGCGCTGGGCCAGGTGCAGATAACCTTCGGCACGCCCGGCCAGCAGCGGCTCGGCCAGGCGTGTCGCGCGCCTCAGACTCAGACCCAGCACCAGGTTCAGGGTAAAGCCGACGCCCAGGCGCGGCAGGGCCTGGCCAAGCGTCTGGCAGGACTGCCCGACGCGCTGGGAGGCACTGTTGGCCGCGGCGATCAGGGTCGCCGTGACCAGTGGATCCTGGCCGAACTCGGTTTCCAGCTCGCCCAGGCTGCAATTGGCGCTATCGCGACAGCGCTGAATGATGGCGGGCAGGTCGGCGAACAGCGGCACCGCATCGATCTCGGCTGCCATGCGCTGCAGATGGTCACCCAGCGTGCCCAGCGCCGTGGCATTGGTCGTCTGCGTCTCGTCACCCGCAGGCGGCAACAGGCTGCGCAGGCGGCGCAACACCTCTTCGGCGGCATAGGGTTTGACCAGATAGGCCGTGGGTGCCAGGCGCAGGGCAGCGCGCACATAGGCGGCATCGGCCTGATCGGATAGCAGAATTACCGGCTGCAGGGGCTGGGCGCCACGCTGGCGGATCCGCCGCAGGAGATCGAGCCCATCGCAATCAGCGGGGCGCTCGACGATGACCAGGGCGCATCTCTTGCACTGATCCAGTTCGGCGAGGGCCTGGTAGCCATGGCCATATTCATGGACAGCGGCATCGGCACGCACGGCCAGGATGAGTGACTTGAGCAAATCACGGGTCCAAGGATTGGCATCGACGATGAGTATCAGGGGCGGCATCCCAACCCACTCCTGCATGAGGCAAGCGAAGCGGCGGATGATGCGGCAAAGCGGGCATTATGCCAAGCAGGTCACACAAAACGTCTGTAATGGGGTTTTGCACCCGCTTGGTTAGCGCCGGAAGGGTGGCCGACAGGGATGACCAGGCGAAAAAAAACCGCCCTGTTACAGGGCGGTTTGGTCAGGACTCAGGCCAGTTCGGCAAAACACTCGCCGATGATGGCGAGGCCGCGATCCAGCTCTTCATCGCTGGCGGTCAGGGGGACCAGGATGCGCAGCACGTTGCCGTAGCTACCGCAGCTGAGCAGGATCAGGCCCTTCTGGCGCGCCCGGACCACGATCTGGCTGGTCAGCTCGGCATCGGGCTGCTCGATGTCGCCCCCCTTGCCCAGCTCCATGGCGATCATGGCGCCCAGGCCGCGCACGTCGCAGATCTGCGTGTGCTTGGCGGCCAGTTCGCGCAGGCCGGCGGTGAGGCGTTCGCCCACGGCCTTGGACCGGTCCAGCAGCTTCTCTTCCTCGAAGGTCTCGATCACCGCCAGGGCTGCGGCGCAGGCGATGGGGCTACCGGCGTAGGTCCCACCCAGGCCACCCGGGGTGACGGCATCCATCACCGTGGCCCGGCCGGTCACGCCCGACAGCGGGAAGCCGCCGGCGATGGACTTGGCGAAGGTCAGCAGATCGGCATCGACGCCCATCTGCTCCATGGCGAAGAAGGTGCCGGTACGACCGGCGCCGGACTGGACTTCGTCAGCGATCAGCAGGATGCCGTGGGTGTCGCACAGCTTGCGCAGGCGCTGCATGAACTCCTTGGGCGCGGCATAGAAACCGCCTTCGCCCTGCACAGGTTCGAGGATGATGGCGGCGATGTCGCCAGGCGCGGCATCGTTCTTGAAGATGCGCTCGACGCTGGCGATGGCGTCATCGACGCTGATGCCGTGCAGTTCGCAGGGATAGAGCGCGCGATAGACGCCGCCGGGCATCAGGCCCATGCCGGCCGAATAGGGCGCGACCTTGCCGGTCAGTGACAGGGTCATCATGGTGCGGCCGTGGTAGGCACTGGAGAAGGCGATGACACCGGCGCGCTGGGTGGCGGCGCGGGCGATCTTGACGGCATTCTCCACGGCCTCGGAGCCGGAGTTGAACAGTGCGGTTTTCTTCGGGAAGTTGCCTGGTACCAGCTCGTTGAGCTTTTCGCAGACCTCGACGTAGGGCTCGTAGGCCAGCACCTGGAAGCAGGTGTGGGAGACCTTGGTCAGCTGCTCCTGCACGGCCGCCACCACGCGCGGATGCAGGTGACCGGTATTGAGCACGGCGATGCCGCCGGCGAAGTCCAGGAACTCGTTGCCCTCGACGTCCCAGACCTTGGCGTTCTCCGCACGGGCGACGAAGATCGGGTGGGTCTGGCCGACGCCACGGGCGACGGCGGCGCTGCGACGGTGCATCAGGGAATCATTGGTGTGGCTCATTGCAGTCCTCGATGGCCGCTCATCGTGGCGGCCGGCTACGGGAAAGGCGCGGACCGGATTCCGGGCAGCATACGATGATCGACTGCCAACGGCCCGGCGTCCGCGCCGGGAAAAATCTTTGGATCGGGCGGGCCCCGTTGGGCTTCGACGATGGAGCCGTCTCAGCCCAACCTACGGTATAGGTAGGTTGGGCTAAGCGTAGCGAAGCCCAACGAACGGGATCAGACGCCCAGGCAGAGGTACTTGATCTCGAGGTATTCCTCGATGCCGTACTTGGAACCCTCGCGGCCCAGGCCCGAGGCCTTGACGCCGCCAAAGGGCGCGACTTCGTTGGAGATCAAGCCGGTGTTGATGCCGACCATGCCGTACTCCAGCGCCTCGGCCACGCGGAATACGCGGGACAGGTCGCGGGCATAGAAATAGGAGGCCAGGCCGAATTCGGTGTCGTTGGCCAGCTCGATGACCTCGGCCTCGTCCTTGAAGCGGAACAGCGGCGCCAGCGGGCCGAAGGTCTCCTCCTTGGACACCTTGGCGCTCTTGGGCACGTCGGCCAGGATGGTCGGCTCGAAGTAGCTGCCCCCGTTGGCGTGGGCCTTGCCGCCGGCGATGACCTTGGCGCCTTGGCTCACGGCGTCGTCGATGTGTTCCTTGACCTTGGCCGCCGCCTTGGCGTCTATCAGCGGGCCGATGGTGACGCCCTCCTCCAGGCCATTGCCGACCTTGAGCTTGGCCACCGCGGCCTTGAATTTCTCGGCGAAGGCGTCGTAGACACCGTCCTGGATATAGAGACGGTTGACGCAGACGCAGGTCTGGCCGGCGTTGCGGTACTTGGAGGCGATGGCGCCTTCCACGGCCTTGTCCAGGTCGGCGTCGTCGAAGACGATGAAGGGCGCGTTGCCGCCCAGCTCCAGCGACAGCTTCTTGATGGTGGGGGCGCTCTGCTCCATCAGCTTGGCACCGATCTCGGTGGAGCCGGTAAAGGAGATCTTGCGCACGATGGGGCTTTCGGTCAGCTCGGCGCCGATCTCGGCGGCGGAGCCGGTGACCACGCTCAGCACGCCCTTGGGCATGCCAGCGCGCTCGGCCAGCTCGACCAGGGCCAGCGCCGAGTACGGGGTCTGGCTGGCGGGCTTGATGACCATGGTGCAGCCGGCGGCCAGGGCCGGACCGGCCTTGCGGGTGATCATCGCGGTAGGGAAATTCCACGGCGTGATGGCGGCGGTGACGCCGATGGGCTGCTTGATCACCAGGATGCGCTTGTCGGCCTGGTGGCCGGGGATGGTGTCGCCATAGATGCGCTTGGCTTCCTCGGCGAACCACTCGATGAAGGAGGCAGCGTAGGCGATCTCGCCCTTGGCCTCGGCCAGTGGCTTGCCCTGCTCCAGGGTCATCAGCCGGCCCAGGTCATCCTGGTTCTCGATCATCAGCTCGTACCAGCGCCGCAGCTTGGCCGAACGTTCCTTGGCGGTCAGCGCACGCCAGGCCGGCAGGGCGCGGTTGGCGGCGTCGATGGCGCGCTTGGTCTCGGCGCGGCCGAGCTTGGGAATGGTGCCCAGGGTCTCGCCGGTGGCCGGGTTGTCCACCTTGACGGTGGCACCGCTGTCGGCGTCGATCCAGGCGCCGTCGACATAGGCTTGCTGGCGAAACAGGGAAGCGTCTTTGAGCTGCATTACGGTCTCCTTGGTGGAAAGGGCCGGAAGCAAGGGCATGACACCCCTGCGCCTGCGATAGGGTCAGGCTTGGAAACGCTGGCGTCGCCACCGTTCAGTGCCCGCGAGAGGAACGTCCGAAGCGCCACAGGCGTTCGAAATATTGAACGCATCCTAGGAGAATCCTGAACCCCTGCGCAAGAGCAGTGGCGAGGTTTTCGCGTCGCCCTCCTCCTTGTTTATGCAGCCCCTGCCGCGCACCGCGAAACAGTCGTTCAAAATCAACAACATCGTGCATCCGGGCATGGACGGTCGGAGGCAAGGTGAGTATGATGGCGACCGATTCAGCGTCACCGAATCGCTGCACTCGTAGCTCAGCTGGATAGAGTACTGCCCTCCGAAGGCAGGGGTCGTGGGTTCGAATCCCGCCGAGTGCGCCATCTCCTTTCCCTTGTGTCACAAGGGGTTAGCGCTCCTGACAGAAACCTGTCCTAGTCCTGAAAGTCGTTTTTGCCACAAATTTGCCACACTCAAGTGTGGCGGGAATGGTCGAAATGGCAACAATCAGGAATCGCGGCGAGTATCAGTGGGAAGCGCAAATTCGCCGTAAGGGCTATCCAGCCCAGCGCAAAACCTTCGAAACCAAAGCCGACGCCCAAGCCTGGGCACGTATGATCGAAAGCGAAATCGACCGGGGCATCTTTGTCTCTCGCGTTGAGGCTGAACGCACCGTCTTTCATCAACTCATTGATCGCTACATCTCCGAGATCGCTCCGAAACACAAAGGCGCGTACTCGGAAATCAAACGACTCGAAGCCCTCAAGCGCCATCCGCTGGCAACGCGCATCGTCGCCTCCCTCACCTCCTCGGATTTTGCCCGCTACCGTGACGAGCGCTTGAAGATTCGCAAGGGCAACACGGTGAAGCGTGAGCTGGCTTTGTTCCAATGCGTAATCGAGGTCGCCCGCCGCGAATGGGGTATTCATCTCGCAGAAAACCCCGTGAGAATGGTCAGCCGCCCCAGCTACAACGACGAACGCTCGCGGCGGCTCGATCCGGTTGAAGAGCAATACATCCTCAGCGCGTTGGAGCCGTGCGAACGCCGTTCGGACGGCACCTATGCTGATGCCTCTCACAATCCTTGGATACGGCCGATTGTCCAGATAGCGATCGAGACAGCCATGCGTCGTGGCGAGATTTTTGAACTGCGTTGGAAACATGTGAACCTGGATCGTAGAACCGCACACCTTCCTGCGACCAAAAATGGACTGCCAAGAACAATCCCGCTCTCACCCAACGCCATCCAGCTGTTGAGAGGACTACCACGCTCCCTGTGCGGTCGAGTCTTCCCCACCACTGCTGACGCTCTTAAAAAAGCCTTTGTGAGAGGGCTGGAGCGCGCGCGGTCAAAATACCTGACTGACTGCCATCAAGCTGGTGTGTTGCCCCAAGAAGATTTCCTGCTGGACCTACGCTTTCACGACCTGCGGCACGAGGCTACCTGTAGGTTAGCGACTAAATTGCCGAATCTTATCGAGCTGGCCAGCGTGACTGGGCACCGTGAGGTCAACATGCTCAAGCGGTACTACAACATCACTGCGGAGGAGTTGGCGGCAAAGCTGGCTTGACTGGGTGTCACATTGATGTGCGCTCCTCCCTACGTAGGGGCATAGACCTAACCTGTCGTTTGTTGCGACCAGCCATTGGCAACTCATTGCGGCCCTCTGCTAGTGGACAGCTATCGGCCAACAACTGCCCTCGGGTCGACCAGCTTTGTTTTCAGTCGATGAAAACTAAATTCCAGGGATAGCGTCAGGCTCCCAACAGCTATAGCCCCGATTTCTACCTGTCACGAGTGCAAATCACCCCAGGCTGCGGGCCGACGCGAAATAAAAAAGCCTACAAAAAGGCTATTGACACCTACAAATAGGTCATTTACTCTGAGTGAAACCATACCAATAGGTGATTTCACATGGATAAGCTTACAAACGCCTACAGGTCGCTCGAAGTCATTTCACAAGGCGAGTTCAATATACGGTTTCCAGGGAAAAAAACTCTTGGTGACGTTGTGCTGGGGATGGGGGGACTCGTCGAGGCTCTGAAAGAGGATAAGGGCCTACCGCTTCGCAAGATCGCAAAAATCGCCGAGGTTTCATCCGCAGGCCTAGATCGTTGGCGTAACAACGGTTACGGCAGCAAGAAGCACTGTGAAAAGCTCATAAGCTACTGTGAACAACAAACCCAAGAGTTGAGCACAACAAACACGGCCAGCACCATTTCAAGTGCAAGCGTTACTGACAGCTTGCGCTCGTGCAGCCCAGCGCAGTTGGAAAAGGTCATACAGGAAGCGCTACAAGCACAACTTGGCTTTCCCAAATCTCTTGTATGCACCATGGTGAAGATGGAGGCGGGCAATGATGGTCATAGGCTTGAGATCATGATGCGCTGATGACACAAAGCGTTTAATGGATCACGGCACCGGCATGATTTACTAGCATCTTAATTATATTAAATCTGCCTTTATGCTCCACCAACCCATATCGATAGCTAGCGCAAAGGGTAGACGATACTATCGCGCGAATGCACAAGTTTAAATCTTAGGAGATAACATGCACAGTCTTCAAACTTCAGCCTGGGATAGAGCGTCCATGACTCTCATTGAAAATGTCACCAAGATGCCTATAGGTCAGGAACAAAAGATAAGTAAAATCATTGGAGTGGAGCACTGGACTCCTTTGCAGTTCAAGACCCGCCATCGCTTCGGGAAGCACGTCCGCGCCAATCTTGAACATTACGGACTAGTATTTGTCCGCAAAGCAGGAACCATTGCCGTCTATAAGAAATCGTCGATTTAAGTCGAATGGTAAACCGCTCGCTGGCACTTGGTGATTCTAAGGAAAGACAACGGCGTTCACGTATTGTTCTGTAGACACCATCGCCTTTAAGGTGTGAGACAGGAGTTCGCCGAAAATTCCAGCTTTACGCTATCCTAGTGCCGCTTGTTAAATTAATGGTAACGTCATGCGACCTATGTCTAACGAGACTAGAAATCAATTATTTCCTGGCAGGGCCTAGCAGGATAGAAAACGAGAGCGGCTGAGTCGAACTCGTTACCCCCTTTAATCAACCAATACTAACGGAGTGAGCGCTGTTCCAAAACCGCTGTATAAATGAAATGTGTGGATCGGCCTACTTGACGATACCGGCGGTGTTTTTTCCAGCCACTTACAAATCATTGAAAATCTTTTGCCCCTCTGTGTAAACAAATTATCAAACGCTCTACGGGCTCACCCGGAAGCTCCATTGATAAGAAGCCAATCACCAGTCTATTCCCCGAAACCACACTTGACTTAATTAATATAGCTACGCACCAAGCTCTTACCCTAGTGCCGCACCAGTTGCCCAAGATTCTAGCGCTGATTGCTGAAACTAAACCTAGCCAGGTATCAGATCTAAGCTATTTACGCCTTATCGACCTTGCTGAGCGCAGCTAAATTTTAATCCTTGACTGTGACCTGGCTATGAATACTCAGAATAGCTTAAGCAATTATTAACCACTTATGGCTGATCATAGACGTCGGTACGCTAGTCGAATTAGATGCAGACGTCAGCCCAGTCGTCTGCAAACAACCGGGAGCAAATAATCCGTTAAAAAACTGTCCTAGCTACCAACTCCGCAAGCGGCAAATACTGACCTCTCAGATCAATGGAGGGATAGCTAGATGTCAGTTGATTACGAAACCATCCAAAAAATACAGAAACTCGGCGATGATGTTCTTGTTGGTGTTGCAGAGGTAGCAGCATTGACCGGGTTCAGCGTACTTACCGTACGCCAGCGGAAGCTGCCTGGCCTTGAGCCGGTACATGGGTTATCGAGGCTTAGGTGGAGGCTTGGCGACCTCAGGGCATGGATGCGTACCGGAGATACGAATACTCGCCCCCAACCACCAAGAGAGATTGTACCTTCACAGCCGAAGCGCACGGGCAGACCCACGAAAAAGGCACGAGTAGAGGCGCGTCAATGATGGACGCCTCGATCCGACTTCTAAGTTTGCAGGCGGGGAAGCAGTGATCATGGGCAGACAGAGAACCATCAGAGACCAGAATTTCT
The DNA here is from genome assembly GCF_965111925.1 of Pseudomonas sp. Marseille-Q7302. NCBI lineage: Bacteria > Pseudomonadati > Pseudomonadota > Gammaproteobacteria > Pseudomonadales > Pseudomonadaceae > Pseudomonas > Pseudomonas sp. Marseille-Q7302. The sequence continues at coordinate 4,047,175 of NZ_CBCOPK010000001.1, forward strand.
GGCGATCGCCACGCCTCATGAATTGCACGACTGAGGATAAGGTTGCATTGCTGCACCTATTAACCGCGCCTGACAGCAACATCACTGGTGTCTACCCGCTCGTGCCGCGCATTGCGGGCGCAGAGCTCGGGTGGACCGCAGATCAATGGCTACAGGTTATCCATCGGCTGCAGGATGAAGACCTTGTCAAATATGACCACAACCGCTTCGTTGTCTGGGTGCGCCTTTGGTGGGACCACCATTCTGCAAGCCAAGTAACAGGTCCGAAACTAAGAGACCGCACGGTCAGTGAAATCCGTCGTATACCTGGCGAGTGGCTTGGTGAATTTCTAAATGACTTCAAAGAGCGACTAACCGGCGATCAGCAGCGCCTGGTTGAGGATTTGCTCCACTCAGACCGCCCACGCGTACCTGAAGAGGTACCGATACCACAGCAATGCGGTATCGATACCCTATCTGCCAACGCCCGCCCTAACAACAAACCTCAATCAAAAACACTAACCGAAACGTCGAGCGTGAGCTCTCGTAAGCTGGATATGTCGGGCATCCCTTCCGAACACCAGACGAATGTACACAGGGGACTGGTAAAAGCCATGACCAGCGGTAAGCTCCGCTTTGCGCCCCAGGTGATAGTTAACGCGATGGCTGACAATTACCGCTCGGTCTCAAGCAAGCCACAAAACGCAATGGCCCTGACGCTGTACCTAGCAGAGCACCTGAACAACGCCCCCTCAGCCAACAGCTCAAGGCCGTAAACTCGATCAAGCAAGAGCTGCGGGACGACGGTTGCTTTCATTCGTCAGGGACTGATTCGAAACCTAGGATCCGTGCCAATTCGCGATTGGATGAATCGACACGCAGGCGGCTAACCAGTCCCTGCTCTCGCTCCCGCTGCTTGAGTAGATAGGCATCGTCAAAGCATTGCACGATGTCATTCTCATTCAAGATTTTCGCCGTGACCTGTCGCTTCAGCCGATTGATTATCTTTCGAGCGCTGAGCTGAGCTGCCTCTCGCACATACGCACGCATGAGGAGATCTCGAAAAATCCAGTCCGAAATCCAACCTTTCGTGAATGCCCAAAACACCAAACGCTGGAAAGTATCCCAAGCCATGCGCGATTGCCCGCTGAGGTAGCGCCTCAGCACTCGACCATCAGCATCACCGAAGCCGGACACTTTCAGCTCAGCAAGCTGACGTTCAAGCTTCACCTTGGACATGCCTGACTTCATGCCAACCCCGGCGAACAGATACTCAATCAAATCAACAGGCACGCGGATCACGAAGTTTTTCCTGCCGGTGCCTTGGTGATGCTTGATCTCACGAAAGACAGCCAGCAGGGCTTCAGACGGCTCGATATCCTGGGAACTTAGCTTCATGCAGCTATTGTTCGACTACTCCGCCGCTCTGTCAAAAGCATATTGGCTTTCAAAAACGCGTGTTCTAGCAGTACGGGACCTTCGCTCGATTTAGAGCCGCCACCACCTGCCCGTAGCTGCAAGCTGAGCTCTGGAGCAAGCTAGGCACGGTCTTGAGCTCCCCGGAGTAAACCCGTGGTGTGGTGTGCCGCATCTGGCAAATACTTTACCCCGGCCCGGTTCGGCTTTCCGTGCCTTTCGTAATACCGACGGCCAAATTTTCCTCATCCATCCAGTCAATATTTCACTCAACCTCGTACCTAGCCGTTTTTGCGTTAGCGATTGCTAGAGATCCTCCATTCCTGCTACTTGGTCGTTACCTCAATCATCTTGGCATGCTTCTTTAGAAAATTTATCGAGGCACTTACTGTTTACAGATACCGCACACTCCCCAGATACCGAACGTGATGTCGGACAGGTCTCCTACAACTCTTTGTCTGCGCCCCCCAGCCATCCTTTCCAGGATACGCTTCATGCTTACCAGCGCTTTGTCTTTGCATCCTCATCACCTGTTCCCGAGGTGGTCACGTTGATGCGAGCAAAAAATGGGACAGGGTAGGGTTTGTACTCCCGCCAGGCATGGCGTACGTACAAGCGACGGTGCGGCAGTCGTTTCACTCCCTTGCTACGTCTACCGTCCCTGCTCAGGGCAAGCCCCGAGACCCCAGAGCGCAAAGCGGTTACCGATAAGGCACCAGGTAAGCTGGCCACCTAAAAATCAATTGAGATACCAAAAATTGAAAGAATTTCATGCTCCGCCAAGCCTCGGCTACGCATCTCTGAACCCGCTGAAGACGTCAGCACATCGTGCTCAATCCTCTGCTGCTCAAGAAGCCGACTCAGAAGGAAAAATTCATCTTGTGCTTCCATCTCCTGGAGACGCTCTGGTGCGCTGAGCGCCCAGCGATCAAGAATCCGCCAACCGCGGAAATGGTAGGAGCTAGAGAGGCGGATTGAATCGATAGTCGCTTTGCTCAGCACGCGTGTTGCAACACCTGAAATGTTTCGCTCAGTTAGCATCTGTGCTCTCCTTCAATATGCGATTGATCAAGCGGGTGTTTTGACCAATTGAAGATGATCGAAAACCACCTCTTTCCCGCAGCTCGCAGATATGTGCAGCGGCAAAACCGAGAAAACTCAAAGCATCTAAATCGTCTAATGCCAGGGCAGCATTCGCGGAACGCATTAACTTATTCGCAGCCTGAAGCCGAGCAATAGTCTCATCAAAACAGCCGACCCCGATATCTTCAGCCATACCCTTAGCACTCCTCATTAAATGAGCAATCATGAAATCAATCGCCAAGCAGCATTCGCAAGCGAGCTTCCGTATCTACCACCTCCCATGGCTTCAATGCCAAGCCAAATGATGGGATAGATAAATTGGTAGTTAAGATCTCTAAACGATAATTTCGTTTCCCTACTGGAAGGATACGCCAGGACCTGATCTCATTTAGCTTAAAAAAATGCCCACCCCCACTCACTGGATAAGCAAACAACTTATTATTTAGAGAATCGATACCAAGATATGCATCATTGATCTTGGCAAACACCTCCACCTGAGGCTCAAATTGCGTAGAACGATATCTATCGGCTATGCGCCTAAGCTTTTTTCCGTAAATCTCATTCACCTTCCAAAAAAACCATCCGCCTCCTGCGAAGTACATAAACAAGACCCAGAATAACCAGCGAATGGCTGGATTCTCGCTATTAGAAAATCCCAGGAAAAAAGGCAGATTAAAGCCAGTAAGCACTAGTACAACCAGTAGCAATGCGCCAATAGGTAGACAACCAACGGCCCAAGCTACCCGGATTAACTCCCAAATCAGTCTCATAGCTGCTCCAAAATTCATTTACGCTACGAATTTATCTGAAAATCAGTTATCCGAAAAGCAGATATAGCTTCACAGGCTGAATTGCCACTGGGCGCAGCCATGAGCAAAGCGATCTACCGACCTGAGCATGCGATTTTTCTGGAAGAGCTGAAGCAGATGCGGGTCAGAGCAGGGCTGACACAAGCCCAATGCTCAGCAGCATTAGGCAGGCCACAATCGTTTATGAGTGATGTAGAACGAGGAGTCAGGCGGCTGGATACGATTCAGCTTCGTGATCTATGCAAGGTCTTGAACACCGACCTCCTTAGCTTTATCGAGTCATTTGAGAAAGCGCTAGGCCGTAGCAATCTGAAATATTGAGGCCTTCAGCCTGCTACTGCTTCCTATAAAGCCGTTTGACACAGCAGGCAAATCTATCTAGCCCTTAGGATCGAGCGTACGTACGTGTAGGATCGATCCTTCGGTGCGCACAACAAACACCACCAGTAGTGCGTTAAATAGGCCATCTACTTGAATTAGATAAGCGCCATAACCTACAGATACTCTGTAGCAGGATGCGTCCTACTGCGAAAATACATCCGCCCATTTAGTTTCGACTCCCGCCAATGCCTTAGCGAACAGCCGAGTACACACTCTCACCAGCCCCGTAGTAGCTCGTGAAGATGTGATGGAAGGCCATCTCGCACTTCTCGTTGTAGACCCCCTCGTCGTAGCTCTCAGGCAAGCCCCGGTCGAAGACGATCTCCAGAGTACGCCGCACATCACTTCTGGCTCTGTCTTTCTTGCGCCAGTCGAGCACCAGCTTCTCGGCCTTTAGTGTCTCCAGAAGCTCCTTGCAGACCTTCTTCACCTGCGCCCTTTCCTTCTCCGCAAGCTCAGGCACGGGCTTGGTCAGGATGTCGAACAGAGCCAGCTCCTCCTCCGAGAGGTTCTCGCGGATAGCCCGTTGATCCTCAACCTGAAGATCCGCCGTGAGATCCACCAGCTCCTTGAAGAACACCTCGATGTTCAGGCTGCCAGAGTTGTAGGCGTCGATCAGCTTCTGGAACTTCTCCATGAAGTCTTTGCGAGTGGGATTCTCGGTCAGCATGGTTTCCAGTTTCATGCTCAGCAAAGCCCTGAGCTTCTCGGCCTCGGTACGCTTGCGACCCTGATTGAACTTCTCCTTGAGTTTCTCGAAGTCGATCTTGCTGAGGTCATGTAGTGGCTGATCGTCGTCTTCCTCGATGATGTAAGGCACCGGAGCAATGGATCGATCCAGCAGCTCCTCGACCTGCTGCATCACATCGGAGATGTCGACGGGTGGAGCCAGTGCCTTGATCTTCTGGGCAATCACGGAGAGCAGCACAGCGTCAGGAGCAAGCTCATTGGCATCAGGATCGGGAAGAATCGCTCGGTAGACCCGAGACACAATCCGGGCCTGACTCATAAAGCTGTTCTTGGTTTCCTCATTGGCAATGAGTTGCTCAACAGCATCATCCAGCTTGGCCACCTTCTCGAAGCCTTGAGCATCCTTGATAGCCTGGGCATTCACACCATGCTCGGACAGGAACGTGATCCCCCTGGCAAGCAAGTGCTTCAAGTACTCGACCAGCTCGGCCTTGTTCTTAATTGGCTCTCCCTCACCGCCTTCACCAGAAGAAGCCCCACCGTAGATCGCCAAGGCTTCCTGCAGCTTACGGAAGACCCCAACATAGTCGACGATCAGGCCCGCCTCCTTGCCCGGATACTTCCGGTTGGCCCGAGCAATGGTCTGCATCAGGGTGTGATTCTTCATCGGCTTGTCGAGGTAGATGGTCGAGCAAGAAGGCACATCAAAGCCGGTGATCCACATGGCGCACACGAAAACCAACCGAAGAGGATCCTTGGAGTCCTTGAACTTCTCGCCCAAGTTCTCCTCATTCATGCGCTTACGGTGCGGGATGATGTCCAGCCCTTTGTCGGCTAGCTCCTTCACCTCGTTCTGACCTTGGGAGACGACCACCGCCATGTCGGCCGATGTCATCACCTGGATCTTGTGCTGCAACTCCTCCTGCTGCTCCTTGGGAGCTATTGCGAGTTGAGCCTTCAGATCAGCCAGATACGTCTTCCAGTGATCCTGAACCTTGTTGTACATGCGGACGGCGGTGGCCTTGTCGATGCACACCAGCATGGCCTTGCCCTGGTAACCACGACCAACGAAGTGGTTCACCAGATCCTTGGCGATGGCCTCAAGGCGATCCTCTCGGGTGATCAGGTGATACTCACGGGCGAAGACCTGCTCGACTTTGCGCTCCTGCTCCTCATCCAGCTCGGCCTCTTCGAGTAGCGCCGCCATGTCCTCGTTGAGGTTGTCATTGATGAGCTGCATCTCGGGAATGCGGTTCTCGTAGTACAGCGGAACCGTGGCACCGTCAGCGATGGACTGGCCGAAGTCATAGACGGAGATGTAGTCACCAAAGACCTCCTTGGTCTTCTCCTCGCCAGCCATCAGTGGCGTCCCGGTGAAACCCAGGAAAGCGGCATTGGGAAGCGCCGTCCTCATGTTCATGGCTAGGGTGTCGTACTGGGAGCGGTGAGCTTCGTCGGTGATGACAATGATGTCCTGGCGATCTGAGAGCTGTGGGTAGACCTCGCCTTTCTTGGTGCCGAACTTCTGGATCAACGTGAAGACGTAGCGGTGATCTTCACTGAGCAACTGCTTGAGGTGAGCACCGCTGGTGGCATGGGCCTCAACTTCACCTACGGCACCAGTAGCAGCGAAGGTCTTGTAGATCTGCTCATCCAGTTCGTTGCGGTCGGTGACGATCACGAACGTCCAGTTGCCTGGGATCTTGCGCAGGATCTTCTGAGCGAAGAAGACCATCGACAGAGACTTGCCTGATCCCTGGGTGTGCCAGAAGACGCCAAGCTGCCCAGCTTGATCCTTTGGGCGATCCTTGGTCCGCCAGACCTCAGCGATGGCCTTATTGACCCCCAGGTACTGGTGGTTCTTGGCGATCTTCTTGATCACACCGCCAGCCACGTCCTCGAACACGGTGAAGTTCTCGACGATGTCCAACAGCCTGGAAGGCTCACCGATGCCCCGGATCGCCGTCTCCAGGGAGACAACGCCCTTCTCACCTTCATCGTTGATCCGCTTCCACTCGAACAGATGTTCCCAAGGCGAGAAGGTGCTACCCACCACCGTCTGAGAGCCATTCGATAGCATCAGTGCGCCGTTGTAGGTGAAGAGCTGCGGGATGACTGTGCGGTAGTCCGTGAGGTTGTCGTCGTAGGCGGCCTTGAGCGTCTTGTGCGTTGCCTTCAGCTCAACGAACAACAGCGGGATACCATTCACGAAGCCCAGTAGATCGGTGCGCCGCGTGTGGTAGTCCCCCTTCACCCAGAGCTGGGAGGCGAGGAAGAAGTCGTTCTCCTCAACATTGCCCCAGTCGATGACCTTGGCCACCTTGAGAGTATTACGCCCGTGCTCATCGGTAACCGAGACAGGCACCCCATCCTTCAGCAGCCGGTAGACCTCCTGATTGGCGTTGACCGGTAGCAGCTTGGAGCGATCCCGCGCCAATTCCTCGACCACCAGATCGATGGCCTCTTTAGGCAGATCAGAATTGAGCTTACTGAGCGCGGCCCGCATACGACTTTCCAGCACCACATCCTGCTGGGTCTGGCGACCTTCGCTGGAGGAGCTGCCTGTCCACTCTGCGTAGAGGTTTCCCGTTTCCCATCCGAGAGATTCGAACAGCGCGATGGCTGGCTGCTCAATCAAAGCATCCTCGGAGTAGTCGTGCGAATGCGGTGCTGCTGGGCTCATGCGCCTGAACTCCTTTTAGGTCGGCATGGAGATATCGGATACGTCGATCTCACCGGAGATTAGCTTGGGAAGGAGAAGATCACGCTGTGCTCGGAGGTTAGCGTTTTTCTTCTCTAAAACATCCGCCAATTCAACAGCAGGACGCACTTTCTCCGCGAATGCTATGCATACCTCTGGTGGAGGTAAATTAATATCGTAATTTGCAACAAGGTTGGGATGAAGATGCAGGACATTAGCACCAGTAGCATGATTTTTTACGTTATCAGAAAAATCAGACCACCTAAAGAACGCATACAGATAGAGCACCGAAACTCCACTCCTCGGAACTATTCTGACAAGATCCATGGATATGACGCCTTCCAACTCGCCAAGGTCAGGAACCAGCGCAGCCCTAGCTACAATACGACGCTCCTGTGTCATATCAGTCACCGCCATTACAATATCGCCAGCACTGACAAGTTGTTCAGGCCTATACTTTCCCGAATAGTACTTTAAGCCATCACGGCGGTAGCCACCGTCACGATTAATGCACTTCAAATTCACAAATGGCCGGCCATTTTCTACCAAGTCAGCGCTACGATATGATCTGCCGCGAACAACATCGGCAACATTATAGATAGGCATCTTTTCAAAAACGACGCCCTCATACCCCGGAAAGCGGAACTGAACGAACCACTCATCGTACAACCGCCGCGACATTTCTTCGAGGATCTCGATGCGGCGCGTGTTGTTTTCTATGAGGTTGTCGTAGGCTAGAAGCACAGACGCTATTTTTCGCTGCTCTTCAACTGACGGAACCCAAAAATCAAAAGACAACAGCTTCTCAAGACTTAGATTATCTTGCGTCGTCCCATGAGAGATACTCTGCATAGCGTTTTTAAGAGTATCCAAGTAGTACTTCACAAAGAAGATATCAGACTTTTGCGGATCAGCAACAAACCCAACAACACTATCTGGAAAACAGCCTGGAATAGACAGAATGGATGTTTCGGCAATGTTTGCGGCGATAGTTATACAAAGCGTGCCAGGTTGCCATAATTTACTTTGAGCAAGCCCTTTTTCATTATAGGTTGCTGAAAAGCATCGGAGATAGAGTTCAGCGCCTTTCACATCACCCGTCTGAAAAAAAGGGTAATCTCCACCATACAAAGACGGATCATTGCGCGGTCGATGCTTAGACTTGCCCCTGCCAACGAAACCCAGCTGGTCGAGCTTGTAAGGTACGCGCTCGGATCTCATTCCGAACCCTCAAGCAATACAGTTATGTTATTTGCAATTTGATCTTCTAGCTCGCGAGCCTCTGAATTAAGAACTTCCAGCTCCTCAGCGAGTTCTTCCAGTCGTGCAGTGAAATCGACATCCTCAGCCTCTCTAGCAGCAGCCCCCACGTATCGCCCAGGGTTCAGCGACCAGCCCTGAGACTCGATAAGCTCGCGAGAAGCAACCTTGCATAGTCCCGGCACATCCACGTAACCATCGCCCAGCCCTCTCTCCGCAAGTAGCTCAGCACTTCCCAGTTCTAGCTCCGGGGTTTGGCCTCGGTAAAGCCGCACGATGTTGGCAAGAAACTCGATCTGCTCAGGCAGCCAGTCGCGGTGAGCCCTGTCGATTTGCCGGTAGATGTGGCGAGCGTCGATAAACAGAACCTTGTCTGCTCGCTCCTCATCACGTTCTTTCGCCCTGTCGAAGAACCAGAGCGTGCAAGGCAGAGTCACGGTGTAGAAGAAGTTCGAGCCAACCGAAACGATCACATCGACCGCGCCACTCTCGACGAGCTTCTGTCGAATCACCTGCTCGCTGCCTCGTGCATCACCCGTCGAGTTCGCCATAACGAAGCCAGCGCGACCATTCTTGTTCAGCGATGCGTAAAAGAGCTGGATCCAGAGGTAGTTGGCGTTGTCTGTCTTCGGAACACCGAACGGGAAGCGCAGGTCGCCATCAAGGCGCTCCTTATCGACACCCGATACGTTGAACGGCGGATTGGCCATAACGAAGTCGAAGCGGCCGCCCTCACGAGTTACGGCCTCATGCGGGTCTTCGTAGTAGGTGTTGGCAATGCGCACATCACCCGACAGGCCATGCACAGCCAGGTTCATCTTGTTTAGATTGACCGTGACCTGCTCTTTCTCGGTGCCGAAGATGGAGATTTCTTCCATCGCAGACTTGTGGTGGCGCTTAACGAAGTCAGCCGACTGGGCGAACATACCGCCCGACCCACAAGCCGGGTCGAAGATCCGCCCATGGAATGGCTCGATGATCTCGACGATCAGCTTCACGATGGACTCAGGGGTATAGAAGACGCCACCCTTTTGGCCTTCCCTCAACGCGAACTTGCCCAGGAAGTACTCGTAGACCTTACCGAAAGCGTCCCCGCTGAGATCCACAGGCCCGAGCAGCTTGATCAGATCCAGCAGCACCTTGTTGCCGAGCTGGACGTAGTTGCGAGGCAGAGCCCCTTTGAGATCGACGTTCTCCTCTTCAACAGCCTTCATGGCTTCGTTGATCGCCAACCCTATGACATCGCCCTCGGTGAGCGTCTGCAGATAGGAGAAGCGAGCCTTCTCTGAAAGGAAAATAACGCCCTCCGCCAGATAGTCATCCTTGCTGACCTTGCGGCGACCACCAGAGCCAATCGGCCCCAGCTTCTCTTCGGCAGCGGCGTACATCTTCTCGGCATATCGCAGGAAGATCAGCCCCAGAACAGGCACCGAGAACTCCCCCGGCCTCAACCCCGTGTTGGCCCATAGTTGGTCAGCTACGGCCCACAAACGCTTTTCTACATCTCCGGTGACCAAGGTCGTCTCCAAGCAGTATTGAAAAAAGCAGGGAGCATACAACAGAAGGTCGTGGTGCTATCAGCAGTGTAGGCAATCCATCGACTGCACACCGGCGGCGTCTCTGTGAGCAAATCTTGCCGATTTTTGACTTCTGCCAACTTCAGTTTTAGATCAAAGATAGGTAGCTATGAATCGCTGCCTTCCAACATCTAATGGATCCAACGATCCTATATCCAACCATCCGAATGCCACAAATTTGCCACACTCGCCCCGCTAATCAAGGCGAAAACACGCTAACCCCCGCTAACACAACCCGTTGATTTCCCAGCTAATCCCCGCTAACGTACTGATTCTAAACGTCGACTTTTAGGACTCCGAAGGCAGGGGTCGTGGGTTCGAATCCCGCCGAGTGCGCCATACAAATCAATGACTTACCTCAACACACCATGGATCCAGTGCGAATCATGGGTGCAAGGTGGGTGCAGTCAATGAGAACCCTGCCAGCGACGGCAGGGTTTTTTCGTTTGTGAGGGTGCGATGGCCAAGGACAATCCTGTTTGGGCCGTTTACGACCAGCTGCGTACGTGCAGGCTCAACGAGCTTTATTACGGCCATCGCCTGGCAAAATACGAACGCATCAATTTCTGGGCAGAGATCATCGTTGCCGCGGCTTCTGCCTCATCTGCAGTCGCTGGGCTTGCCCTTTGGAACACAGGGCCCGGTAAATACCTATGGCAAATTTTGCTGATACTTGCCGCTGCAATCTCCCTGGCCAAGCCAATCTTGAACCTGACGAAGAAGATCAGAGCCTACGAAGAGGTGCTGATGGGTTATCGCATGATGGTCTACGACTATCGCGACCTTCGGATGGATATCAGCCAGAGCCAAAAATACTCAACTGCGCATCAGGCCAGGTTCAAAAAGCTGCAACAACGGATGAGGGAAATCTGCGGCAAGTCTCCGGAAAGAGTTAGCAAGGCAAGCCTCAAGAAGACGTGCCATAGTGCTGTACTCGAAGAATTTCCCGATGATCAGTTTTTTCTACCAGGAGAAAACCATGGCCAATGATCGAAATCCGCCTAGACAGCCGCCCCGTGATCCGCCCCGCCCACAACCACAAGACCATCCGCGCCCGAATCATGATACGGACAAAGGGCGGCGACATTTAGAGCCGGATACGCCTTGGCCCCGTCGATAACGTGACATGTCACGTTTCGTCGTTTTGCTCCTTCTCTGCTCGCGCGGCTTCCGCCAGGCGGCCGCCCGGGCGAATCTCGTCGCGTAGCGCCTCCACCATCTGCTGCGCAAAGTAGGCCTCATACGTGCGAATCTTGCCGGCGATGTCATCCGGAGTGGCGTCCTCCAGCAACACGGCGGCGACCCTTCCCAGCATCCGGCCATGAGCCTCGGCCATCGCTCTGTACTGCTTGGCAGTGGTGTCGGGAGTGACGCCTTCGTAGTAGGCAGTCCGCAGGTAAGCGCCAATGTCGGATAGCGCCTTCTGACGTTGTTCGGGGGTCATGCTCTTCTCCTGGCCTAGCCAGTGATCATCCGGCGCAGCGGCCCGTTGGTCTTGAAATCGTTGGCCACCGCCTGATAGCTCGCCTTCACCGCGCGTTGGGTGGACTGCTCCATCTGCATCAGCATAGCCGCGTCCGGGTTGCCATTGACCTGCATATGGACGGTCGGGGCGCCCAGGTGAATGACGGTTTCGCCACCGCCGCCACCATGGGCAGCGACACCCAGAGAGCCATCCGGCCCGCGCGTCAGCGGCATGATCGCCTCCGGCCCGGCCTCGCCCATCACCCCCAGGCCGCCCGCCATCTTGAAGGCCGTTGGCTGGTCCACGACGCCGTTCGTGAAGGCGCCGCCGTTGGCGAACATCTGAACCCCGCCATCCCACGCGCCGCCTTTGGCCTGCTTGAACATCGAGGCCACACCCGCGCCCCAGCTCGTCCCAGCGGCGGCACTGACCGCGCCGGCGAGCGCCTTGCGGATCTGGATGCGGATCAGGTCCTGAACGATCGAGTTGCCCAGGTCCTTGAACGACAGTTTCCCGGTGGTCACGAAGTCGGTCAGCGCGTCCTCGGCGCCGGTGAATGCGTTGGTGAAGAGGTTTCAAACTGCCCGGCCGTGTCCGCAGCGCTGTCGCGGTAGTTGTCTAGGGCACGGGTCATCCCGTTGGTCCAGTTCGCCTGGGCGGCGTCGACCTTCCGGAAGCCTTCCTCCATGGCTGCCACCCGCTTCGGGCCGTACTCCTGCTCCAGCCGGATCTGCTCGTCGAGCGCCTTGCGCTGGGTCTCGTTCTCCGCCAGGGCGCGCTGGGTGCGCAGGTCTAGGATCTTCTGGGTGTTCTCCCGCTCCAGTTCCAGGCGGGCCTGGATGCGCTGGGCCTCCTTGTCGCCCATCCCTACAGCGTCGGCCTGGGCCTGGTACTGCGCCCGGGCGTTGGCCAGCTCCTTCTCCAGATCCGCCTGGTACCGCATCGCCTCGCTCAAGCCATTGACGGCGGCCTTGGCCTGGGCGTATTGGTCTTCGAGCCAGCCGACCGCAGTGGCGTACTCCGAAAGGCTGACCTTGTTGTCGGCCAGCAGCAGGTCCAGCTGCTCGGTGCCCTTGGTGAAGTCGTCCAGCGCGGCGCCCACTGGGTCATAGGCGCGCTTGAGCTGGACGTATGCGGTGCCGGCTTCGCGGATCTTGGTGGCCAGCTCCTGCAGCGCCTTGGCCTGGGCCTTCTCAGCGTCCTTGTCTGGGCCGTTTCGGCCCTGCAGCTTGGAGATGTCGATCCCGGTGCGCACCACCAGCGGCGCGGCCGCAGGCTTGGGCGTGGCCGCGGCGCCGGCCATCAGCGCCTCGCCTCGCTTCAGCTGCTCCTCGGCTGTCTTCAGGTCCGCTTCAATGTCCTTGAGGGGGCGGAAGCCGAAGATGATCGGGTCAGCACCAACGGCCTTGGCACGCTCTAGCTCCTCGCGGAAGCTGGCAACCTGGTCCTCCAGGCGCGGCAGGTCGTCCAGGGCCGGCCCGTGGATCTTGGCCGCTACCGCCTGCCCCATATCAGCGCTCAGCTATGGCGCGACGCCCAAAGGTGGCATGGTGGTACGTTGGCTGAATTGACGGCGCCGGAGCTTATCCAGATCGCCCCAAAAAGCATTTACAGCCCTGAATAGAGAGCAAGAGTAGTCTCACCCAGAGCCAAGGCGGGAATACTCCAGGAGCTTTGAGCTATACCAGTACTTGTCAAAATATCGCCATAAGGCGGTGTCTTCTTATTTATAGCCGGCAAATTCTCGCTTGACCGCGATTAGTCGTCCACGCCTAGTGCTGAGCGTCGCTGCATTCTGGTCATAGCCCGGTTGGCTATCAACCTGTTGCGATGGTCGAATCTATCATAGAGGTCTCGCCGCCCCCCAATAATCCCATACAAAAAAAGCCGAACGACGCGTATGAAAATTTCAATTAATTCCACACTCTTATCGGACCATCGCGGAAAACTACCAACTGCAAGCGCACCGAACATGTGGTCTTCCGATATCGTATGAACGTATGCGTTCAAGCTGGCATATACGCCTTTCAACTCAGCAATGACATTCGCCCCAGTTATCGACGAAAAGAAAGCCACCCCAGCAGCGTCATTGAAAACATCAGGAACAGAGGTCCTTTGAAGAATCAACGACTGTTCGTTTGCAGAGAAAGCCTTTAGGTATGACTCAATCGATGATCGAAGAGTCCCACCTGCTGAACGATATAGCCCAAGCAGAACGCACATGATAAATTCTGAGCAATCTGAAACGACCTCTTCCAGGTAATTCACCCCAGACTGCGCATAAGAATCAAAAAAATCCTGTCGCACCAATCCTTCCTCGGACAAAAGCTCTCCAGCAGCTGTCAACAAGGCCAAGAACTGTGCGTGCGCCCTTCGAAGCTCAGCAGCCTTAGCTGGGTCATCCGAAACTCCAGCCAAAGATAGCGTACTGGCAAAACTGCGAAACTCTGAGAAATCCTGATTAGCAGACTGACTCATTCAATTGCCGTCCGTAGAGAACGAATAGCCTCATTCCAAGAAAACCCTATTTCTCGAGAGCTTTTCTTAATAATCTCCATAGAGTCAGATTCATCGCTAATTTTGCTCAACAAATCACCAACATCTCGCAAGCGCTCAGGGCTCGCATTTATTGAGCCCATGATAAGCAACCCTATCATTTCGTAGCGAGATCGCTTCTCCCACCTTGATATAGAGATTTGAAAAGCCTCGAAAGCGAACTTCGCGATATCCTCGTTAGCCGGAAACAATTCGATATCAGCAAGAACTAGTGACATAGAGCCTACAAGCGCTTTTAAGTCGCTCCGCCTATCACGCCGTATGGTTTTTTTCTCCACCTTTCGCCGCGTTGCCTTCTCGCTATAGGCGAGATTACGAAGATAGGAAACACCTTCTGAAAGGTCAGTTGATTCGCGCGAGCGAATTGCCCATATCAACTCCTGAAGAAGGTCCAACGTCCTCAAGGCAATATCAGCTTCCGATTGATCGGTCTTCTTGATGGCCATCAAGTAGCCCTCACCAATAGTTCATTTGTGACCCTTACAATCGAGCCCCTTATATCAGCAGCCGAATCCAACATAAAAATATTATTCAACTGCTGCTCTGCGTACTTCACCCGCCCCGGGATCTCAGATGTAAAAAGCTTGTCTCTCCAGTATCGATCGCCAGTTAGATACGCCTTGGCATCGTACAGCACATTAGTACCTTGTCGGGTCATAGTGAGAACAACACCGGCACACCGGACTGTAAGACCGTAGTTTTCCTTGCGATCCTCAACGATGCTCTTCAGCAAATCTAGGCCAGTCAGGGATAGAGGGTCTGGACGAACGGGAATCAAATAGTAGTCGCTTGCAATCAGGGCACTCGTCATCCAGACCGAAGGAGTAGGCGGTGTATCGATAATTACGTAGTCGTAATCAACAACGTCTTGGATTGCGCTCAAATACGCTTTCAGACGGTTTTCACGCCCTTCTCCGGGAGCCATTTCAAGGCGGTAGAGATCTAGGCTACCGGGAAGCAAAAACAAATTATCCCGTACTTCAACAACCTCGATCTCTTGGAGTGTTTTAGGCTGAACCTCCGCAGCTCCTCGAACTGTCGAGGCTTTTACCCTCTTCCTGTCGAAGAGGTCCAGCATCGTATCTCTGCCATCTCTCCGATGCGCGACATAGTCTGCTGGTGACATAAGGCACTGAGTCGCATTGAATTGAGGGTCAACGTCCAATATCAGTACCGAAGCGCTGTGCTGGCGCGTGAGACAGTCTGCAATGTTCACAGCGAGCGTAGTCTTACCTACCCCGCCTTTCATGTTGATAAGACTGATAACCTTCATCTGGATCCGCTTCCCTATGTAAATTTTTGGCAAGAATACATGAGAACCCCATAGGTTTGGCTAATCGCGATGGAAAGCTCCCCCCCTTCAACCCGGGAAAAGAGATTGCGTCGCAACTGATCCACCGACTATCGTGGGAGAGACATTAACCAGTACCACCAAGGTGTGACACTTGCTCCAAACCTATCCTTGAGGCCCGAAAAATGGGCGTTTCCGCGTCATGAGTTCAACTCCCGCCGAGTGCGCCATCTTCAGTTCACTGCCGTAAGGGTCGAGTGAACCCTAGCGAAGCCCGCCATCGAGCGGGCTTCGTCTTTCTGGCCGGCTGAACCAAGCGCTTCGAGCGAGCTCTCAAGCACGTCTTACCTGCGGACGAGGCCGAGATGAGGTCGATGATTCCCTTCCTCTTCCTTCCCCTCGCCCTGGTTGCCTGCACCAAGCAGCAGGGTCGCCCAGACGATCTCGGCCTGCCCAGCTGCGATCTGGCGCAGCAGCACGCCTTGCCGGGCGAGCTGGGTGGGTCGATCACCGATCCGCTGCAGGCGCATATCTCCATGCGCGCCAATGTGCTGCAGGCGGATGTGAGCACGGCGCGGATCGCTCGGCGGATCAGTCAGCAGCAGGCGAACCAGTTCAGCGAGCGTATCGCCCAGGTGCGGCAGCGGAGCCATGACTTCGTCAAGCAGCAGGGCTTCCTGAGCGCGGCGGAGCGGGCCAGTTTCGATCGGGAGTTCGATGGGATCGCCGAGCAGATTTGCAAACCGCATTAGGTGAGCGACCGGTCTTCACCCCACGACGGGTCGAAAGACCCGGGCGCGACCGTTAGGATAGCGCCGCCGATCCGGCGGTGACCTCTTGCCGCCCTCTTCTTCCAGCCCCGGGGACGACCCCGGCGATCGGTGGGCAGCGTTCCGGGACGGCCCGGTGTTACAGGAGGCCGTCGTTGGCTTGGTTCTATCTGGTGTGCGCAGGGCTGCTCGAGGTGGTCTGGGCGTTCTACATGAAGCAGTCCGCGGGCTTTACCCGTCTCACACCGACGATCATCACCGGGGTCGCCATGGTGGCCAGCGTGGCGCTGTTGTCGATCTCCATGCGCAGCCTGCCGCTGGGTACCGCCTATACCATCTGGACCGGCATCGGCGCGGTGGGCGCCTTCATGGTCGGTATCCTGGTGCTGGGCGAGGCGGCGAGTCCGCTGCGTATCCTGGCTGCGGCGCTGATCGTCAGCGGTCTGGTGCTGATGAAGCTGACGTCGTCCTGAGCGCCCTCCTCTAGCGCTGAATCCTCGGGGGCGCCAGCCAGCTGAACAGCAGCCCGCCAAGCAGGCCACCCATGGCCATCGCCAGCAAACCCTCCAGGGTGCGGGTGGCGTAGATGAGCACCGGCATGGGCGCGAAGGCATCGATCAGGCGGATGGCGACGATCACGCTGACGCTACTGGCCAGCGGCAGCAGCCAGGTGCGATGAGCGCCACTGCGGCGCCTGAACCAGAAGGCCACGGCAAAGGCTGGTAACCAAGCGGCGAGCACGATGGCGGCGTAGACGGGTCCGAAGCCGAGCAGATCCTGCACGGAGGTCCGCCAGCGCGTGGCACTGTCTATCGGGTGCCCAAGCCCCTGGAGCGCAGCCAGGTTGTACTGGGTCTGCACCAGGCTGCCCCAGGCGGTGGCCAGCAGCAGGGCTGCGGCGAATGCCAGCAGGGTGCGGGGTCTCGACAGGGCGCGCCAGAGCGGTTGGGACATGACTGAAAGATCTCCTGGAGAGATGCTGATGCTAGCGAAGGCAGGTGCGTGGAGTAGCTCTCAAGCGTTACCTAAAGCTTCCGGACGCTGGGCCTGGCTGGCGCTGCTGCTGGGACTGCTGGCGAGTTCGATGGCCCTGGCGACACCGGCCTATCGCGTCGAGACAGTGGCGACTGGCCTCAAGAGACCCTGGTCGCTGGCCTTCCTGCCCGATGGCCGAGCGCTCCTGACCGAGGGTGCCGGGCGTTTGCGACTGCTGGTACCGGACGGCACAGGCCGGCTCAGGCTACAGCCGGAAGCCATAACCGGATTACCGGAACTCTATACCGAGGGCCAGGCTGGGCTGTTCGAGGTGCTGCCGGATCCGGATTTCGCCCGCAACCAGCTGATCTATCTCTCCTATGCGACAGGCACGCGGCAGGCCAATCACCTCCGGGTGGTGCGGGCGCGGCTGGACGGCGGGCGCCTGCAGGACGTCCAGCCACTGTTCACCAGCCAGCCGGCCAAGGCCTACGGTCAGCACTTCGGGGCGCGGATGGCCCTGCTCGGCGACGGAACCCTGGCCATCGCCCTGGGCGACGGCAACGTCGAGCGCACCAACGCCCAGCGACTGGATACCCATCTGGGCAAGATCGTGCGCATCACTCGCGACGGCCAGGTGCCGACGGACAACCCCTTCATCAAGCGACCCGGCGCCCTGCCGGAGATCTACAGCCTCGGCCATCGCAATCCCCAGGGTCTGGTGTGGGTGGCCGAGCGCCAGGCGCTGTACGAGCACGAACACGGTTCCAAGGGCGGCGACGAACTCAACCTGATCCGCGCCGGCGCCAACTATGGCTGGCCGCTGACCACCGGCGGCGTGGACTATACCGGCGCGCGCATCACGCCCTTTCGCGAATTGCCGGGCATCACCCCACCGCTGCTGGAGTGGACGCCGTCGATCGCGCCCGCGGGCATGACCTGGTACGACGGCCAGGGCTTTCCCCCCTGGCGCGGCAGCCTGTTCGTGGCGGCGCTGCGAGAGAAGTCGGTGCGGCGGATACCGCTGGTGAACGGCGTGCCCGGTGAGCAGGAGGTGCTGTTCCGGGAGTTGGACCAGCGTTTGAGAGATGTGCGCAGTGGGCCGGACGGCAATCTGTGGCTGCTGACCGATGGCGAGGACGGCCAGCTGTTGCGGGTGGTGCCGGGGTAGGTAGCGAATGAGCCGTGATGCCGATCCGGTACAGCGCCAGTCGCGGCCATGCCGGTGTGCCGTAGGTTGGGTTGAGCACAGCGAAGCCCAACGTCGGCTCGGGGCTCACCATGTTGGGCATCGACGATAGGGCCGTCTCAACCCAACCTACAGAGATAGGGATAGCCTGTTGGGGCGGCAACTCGGGTAAGCCGCGAAACGCCTCGTCGAAACGACGAATAATCCGCCGTTTCGTCAAATAAAGCACAACGATTCGACGCTCTGACGCTCACATCTGGCAGCGCCGCTTTCTAAGCTGGAGCCTCAACCACGGAGGATCCCGCCATGAAAGTCACCCTGCTCGGCGCCGGCCATATCGGCTACACCATTTCGCAATTGCTGCACGCCAGTGGCGACTACCAGGTGACAGTGGCGGATCGTGACGAGCGTGCCCTGGAGGCAATCGCGGCCCTAGGCGTGCAGACCCGCACCCTGGACACGTCCGACGCCAGCGCTCTGACCGCAGCCCTGGACGATCAGGACGTGGTACTCAACGCCCTGCCCTATCACCTGGCGATTCCCGTGGCCCAGGCGGCCAAGGCCACCAACACTCACTATTTCGACCTGACCGAAGACGTCAAGGCGACCAAGACCATCCGCCAGCTGGCCGAGGGCGCGAGCAATGCCTTCATGCCCCAGTGCGGTCTGGCGCCTGGCTTCATCGGTATTGCCGCCCATTCCTTGGCCAAGCGTTTCGACAGTGTGCGCGAGGTGAAGATGCGTGTCGGCGCCCTACCGGAATTTCCCACCAACGCCCTGAAGTACAACCTGACCTGGAGCGTCGACGGCCTGGTCAACGAGTACTGTCACCCTTGCGAAGCCGTGCGCAACGGCGAGCTGCAACTGGTGCAGCCGCTGGAAGGCCTGGAGCATTTTTCCCTGGATGGCGTGGAATACGAGGCCTTCAACACCTCGGGCGGCCTGGGCACCCTCTGCGAGACCCTGCAGGGCCAGGTGGAAACCCTGGACTACAAGACCGTGCGCTATCCGGGTCACCGCGACCTGATGAAGTTCCTGCTGGAGGATCTGCGCCTGGCCGGCGACCAGGAACAGCTCAAGAACATCCTGCGCGGTGCCGTGCCCACCACCATGCAGGACGTCGTGCTGGTGTTCGTGACCGTCAGCGGTATGCGCGGCGGCAAGCTGGTGCAGGAGGTGTTCAGCCGTAAGATCTTTGCCGCCGAGCGCGACGGTCGCCTGACCAGCGCCATCCAGATCACCACCGCCGCCGGCATCTGCACCGCCCTGGACCTGTTCCGCGAAGGCAAGCTGCCGCAGCGCGGCTTCATTGCCCAGGAACAGGTGGACATGGACGCCTTCCTGGCCAACCGCTTCGGCAAGGCCTACCAGCCGGCCTGATCGGGAAGCTTAGCGGCCGATGTGGGGTCCATAACGGAACAGTTTCCGTTGGAGGACCCCTCGTCATGCTCAGCGTCGCCATCGTCGGTTGCGAACAGATCCACGCCCAGGACTACCTGGACACCAGCCTGGCCGATCCGCGCGTGCGGGTAGTGGCCGTAGCCAGCGAACGCGATCCTGCCCGCGCCCGGCGTCTCGCCGCGCCCCATGGTCTGCCGGTGCTGGACGATTTCGCCCAGTTGCCCGAGGTGGATCTAGCCTTCGTCACCACGGCCATCGAGGATCACGAAGCAGCTGTAGCCGCGCTACTCCCCCGCGCCCGCCATCTGTTCGTGGAAAAGCCCCTGGCGGTATCGGCTGCGCGCGCGAAGGCGCTGGCCGCGCAACTCGCCGGGCGCTCCTGCTTCAGCGGCTTCTATCTGCGTACCGACCCTGCCCTACAGCAATTGCGTCAGCTGGCTCGCGCTGGCGCCATCGGCACCCTTTCCCACCTGTCGCTCACGGCTGGCCACCCAGGTCTGCTGGAAGGCTGGCTAAGCGACTGGCCGGCGCATCTGGACGAGACGCGCATGGGCTATGGCGCCTTTGGCGACCTGGCCGTGCACCTGCTGGACTTCAGCGCCTGGCTGACCGGTGAATCCCTGACGGTCGAGTACTGCCGCCTGGAACGCGATGCGCGCTGGCCACTGGATCATGGCGGCGAGGCGTTGCTCCGGGCCGGCGACCTGCCGATCCAGCTGCGGGCCAGTGCCACCCTGCGCGGTCCGCGATTGGCGATCCGGCTGGATGGCAGCACGGGCACCCTGGAACTCACCGCTGGGCGTCTGCTGCTGCACGAGGCCAGTGGTGAGAGTCAGGTGCTGGCCGAGGCGATCGCACCCGGTGTTCCCCAGGGCGCCCAGGCGGTATTCGATCAGCTGCTCGGTCAACCGCGTCCCGAATTGGCCAACCTGGAGGATGCCCTCGCGGCCAACGGCCTGCTGGATCGCCTCTATGGACGCGACTAGAACGTCAGGCCAGGCCGTGTTGGCCACCGTTACCGAGAGACCGGAGGGGTTAAAGGTCAGTCTGATGGTGCCGATAGCGAGGCATCCGGCGCAGTTCGGCTGGCATCCCCGTCGCTGAAAGGAATTCCCAATGGTCTGGTTCAACAATCTGGCGCTGGCGAAAAAACTCGCCGTGGCCTTTGGTCTTTGTACGCTCATTACCCTGGGCATAGGCGCAGCGGGCATGAGTGGACTCAACAGCCTCAATGCGCTGCTGAGCACCTTGCTGAATGACAATCTGCGCTCCATCGTTCAACTCAACGATGCCAAGAGCAACGTGATCGGTCATAACCGCGACATCTTCCGCCTGATGTCCATGGCCTATGCCAATGCGCCCCAGGCCGAGCAGGATCGCATCATCGCGTCTCTGCGCTCCAACCAGGCCGATGCCGAAAAACCCTTCGCCGCCTATCGCGCCACGCCCTTGGAGCCTGATGAAAAGGCCGCGGGTGATGCCTACGAGGGTGATTGGAAAACCTATCTGGCCGGCATCGACGCCGTACTGGCCCGGTTGGCTGCCAAAGACGTAGCCGGTGCCAACCAGTTGCTCAACGAGCAGGTGCAACCCAGCTATCGCAAGACCATGGCTTCTTTCAAGATCATGGTGGAATCCAACAAGCGGCAGAGTGCCGAAGCCGGTGTCGAGGCGCAGACCACGTACGATAAGGCGTTCTGGACGCTCACCGGTGGTCTGCTGTTGGCCACACTCTGCGCCCTGGCGCTGGGCATCGTCATTACCCGCCTGATCGTGGCACCGATCCGCGAGGCCGTTTCCAGCGCCGAGCGTGTCGCCCAAGGCGATCTGACCCTGCCGATCCAGAGCAGCCGGCGTGACGAAGCGGGCCAGCTGCTGCAAGCCCTGGGCGGCATGCAGCGCAGCCTGAAGGACACCGTGCAGCAGATGGCCGGTGCCGCCAGCCAGCTCGCCGCGGCGGCCGAGGAACTGCATGCCGTGACCGAGGAGACCTCCCGGGGCCAGGTTCGCCAGCACGACGAGGTGCAGCAGGCCGCCACCGCCGTCAACCAGATGACCGCCGCCGTCGAAGAGGTAGCACGCAACGCCGCGTCCACCTCGACCGCTTCCCAGGACACCAGTCGCGAAGCCCAGCAGGGTCGCGAGCAGGTGCAGCAGGCGGCCCAGGCCATGGCGGTGATGACCAGCGAGATCACCGATTCCACCCAAAAGGTGCAGACCCTGGAAGGCCAGGTGCGCGAGATCGGCAAGGTGCTGGAAGTGATTCGTGGCATCGCCGAGCAGACCAACCTGCTGGCGCTCAACGCCGCCATCGAAGCCGCCCGCGCCGGCGAGCAGGGTCGCGGTTTCGCCGTGGTGGCGGATGAGGTCCGCGCCCTGGCCCATCGCACCCAGGGCTCCACCGGGGAGATCGAGCGCATGATGAGCGCCGTGCGCGACAGCGCCGAAGAGGCGGTGAGCGCCATGCACAAGAGCCAGTCCCTGGCCGGCGATACCCAGGAGCGCGCCAACCGTGCCGGTGAAGCCCTGGACCGCATCACCAACGGAATCGCCAGCATCGAGGAGCGCAACCTGGTGATCGCCAGCGCCGCCGAAGAGCAGGCCCAGGTGGCTCGCGAAGTGGACCGCAATCTGGTCAACATCCAGGACCTGTCTACCCAGACCGCCACCGGTGCCCAGCAGACCGCGGCGTCCAGTCAGGAGCTGTCGCGCCTGGCGACGTCCTTCCAGGGCCTGGTCGCGCAATTCCGTTATTGATCGCTCGTTCAGCAAACTTCCGACCAGTGGTCGACCCGCCCTCATCTCTGTGAGTGGCGGGCTTGCTGCGCTCCAGAGGGGCTGACGAGCCTTGTCCAGGTCGGCGCCAGGGAACATTGGGCAACAGGGCCGTTCTGAGCTGAAACACCTGAATGGATGCTCCCATGCGCTTTACCTACGATGCCCGCCGAAGTTACCGCCTGATCGGCCTCGACGACGGGCGTCTGGCCGGGCAGTTGCTGCGTGGTCAGCTCTACATCATGGTCGCCGGCGACGGTAAGCAGCCGCAGTCGTACGCTCAGCTGGAAGACGATCAGCTACGTACCGCCGAAGGCCGCCTGATCGGCTGTCGCGAAGCGGACATCCTCACCCTGCAACGCACCGGTGTCGCCTTACGCCTGGAGCCGCTCGACGCCTGAAGCGTTTGGCAATGGCCAAGGCAGTCCGGCGTGAGCGAGGCCACCACCAGACTCAGCTGGGTCCCGTGCTGAGAGCCAGCTCCAGACCGTGACCCTCATACGGTCAGCGAGGCCACCTAGGCGCTTTTCGTGCAGCTGGGATTTCCCATACGCGAAAGGACTCTCCTTTCTCCATGCCCTTGGACGTCAGATCGCGCCGGAAGCGTATCGGGGTAAGGCCAAGTATCAAATCTGCCTGCATCGACACATCCTCTGCTGATCGCGGGAACCTCGTTGGGTCTTTGCCCCTCCATTTCCTTGAACGTCATCGAAAAGATGCCAAACGGGCGCCTTCTTGGCCCCTTCAGGAGATGTCATGTCCAGCGACAACCAATACAGCATGCAAAACCCCCTTACCCAGTATCCCCAGCCGGAATTTCCCAAGCAGCCTCAGGAAGCACCGGGCCTGGCGCAGGTGATGCAGCCGCGCCCCGACCATGGCGAGACCAGCTACAAGGGCTTCGGTCGTCTGGCTGGCCGCAAGGCGCTGATCACGGGTGCGGATTCGGGAATTGGCCGGGCGACTGCCATTGCCTATGCCCGTGAAGGGGCGGATCTGGTGCTCAACTACCTGCCCGAGGAAGAGACTGACGCCCAGGAAGTGGTGAAGCTGGTGGAAGCCGAAGGGCGCAAGGTGGTCTGCGTGCCCGGTGACCTGAAGGACGAAGCCTTCTGTACCCAGCTGGTGAGCAAGGCCAAGGAGGCCCTCGGCGGTCTCGACATCCTGGTCAACGTGGCCGGCAAGCAGACTGCGGTGCAAGACATCGCCGAACTGACCACCGAGCAGTTCGATGCCACCTACAAGACCAACGTCTACGCCCTGTTCTGGCTGTGCAAGGCCGCGCTGCCGCACCTGCCGGCTGGCGCCGCCATCATCAACACCACCTCGATCCAGGCCACCCAGCCCTCGGAGTTCCTGCTGGACTACGCGTCCACCAAGGCGGCTATCACCAACTTCACCAAGGGCCTGGCCAAGCAGGTCGCCGCCAAGGGCATTCGCGTCAACGCCGTAGCACCCGGCCCCTTCTGGACGCCACTGCAGCCTAGTGGTGGCCAGCCCCAGGAGAAGATCCCCACCTTTGGTGGCGAGACGGTGTTCAAGCGTCCTGGCCAACCGGCGGAACTGGCACCCATCTATGTGCTGCTGGCCTCCCAGGAGTCGAGCTATGTGACCGGTGAGGTCTATGGCGCTACCGGAGGCATGGGCTGACAGCCATGGCAGTCTTCGATCCGGCTCGCCAGGATGGCTACGCGCCCCTGGCGGGCTACGCTGCCCTTTCCGACGGTCGTTCGGTCGCCCTGGTGGCGCCAGACGGCTCGCTGGACTGGTGGTGCGTGCCCAACATGGACTCCGCCCCACTGTTCGACCGCCTGCTGGACGCCCCCGCTGGCGGTTTCTTCACGATTACCCCGGTTGCCGACTACCGCGTCGAGCGGGCCTATCGCCAGGACAGCAATGTGCTGGAAACCTGCTTCCATACCGCCGATGGCAGCGTGCGCCTGACCGAGTCGCTCAACAGCGGTTCGGCCGGCCGCCTGCCCTGGTGCGAATTGGGTCGCCGGGTCGAGGGCCTGTCCGGACGGGTCGAGCTGCGTATCGAACTGGTGCCCGGCACCCAGGGCCAGACCGTGTCGCCCTGGATGCGCAGCACGCCCAATGGCGAAGTCATGCACGTCGACGGCGTCATGGCGACCCTGCGTTATTGCGAGCGGCTGGAAATCCTCGAATGCGATGACCGCCGACTGGTGGCGCGGCTGGTATTGGAAGCGGGCCAGCGCAGTGTCCTGGCGCTGACCGCGACCGAAAACGAACCTTTGGTAGTGCCTACGCTGGAGGAGGTTGACCAGCGTATCGACCGCAGCGACCAGGCCTGGCGTGAATGGGCCCAGGGTTTCGCCTACCAGGGCGAATTCCTCAGCGAGGTGAAGCGCTCGGCGCTGGCCCTCAAGCTGCTGCTCTACTCGCCCACGGGCGCCATCGTCGCCGCGGCTACCACCTCGCTGCCGGAGCGCATCGGCGGCGACAAGAATTACGAGTATCGCTATGCCTGGGTGCGCGATGCGGTCTTTACCATCAAGGCCTTCTTGCGGCTGGGTGCCCTCGGCGAGGCCCAGGCGGCCCTGGCCTGGATTCAGAACGTCATCCGCCGCCACGGCAATCGCCTCCACACCTGCTTCACCCTGGAAGGCGAACTGGCCCCCGAGGAACGCATCATCCCGGTTCCTGGCTATCGCGACTCCCAGCCAGTGCGCGTCGGCAATCGTGCCAGCGCCCAGTGTCAGCTAAGTCTCTATGGCGATCTGCTGGAGACCTTTCGTCTCTATGCGAGCAAGGGTCATGTGCTGGACTTCGCCACCGCCAGCTTGCTCACCGACCTGGCCAATCTCTGCGCCGATGGCTGGCGGCAACCGGACGCCGGCATGTGGGAGTTGCCCGAGGAGCGCCACTACACCCTGTCCAAGCTGGGCTGCTGGTTCGCCCTGGACCGCGCCGTGACCCTGGCCCGCGATGGCCATATCCCCGACGCCATGTGCGGTCGCTGGGCGCGCGAGCGTGACCGCATCCGCGATTGGGTCAACGAACACTGCTGGAGCGAACGCAAGCAGGCCTACACCTTCTATGCCGGTACCGAGCGGCTGGATGCCGGGCTGCTGCTAGGTATCCGCTTCGGTTTCGACGGCGGCGAACGTTCGGTCAGTACCCTGGCGGCCATCCGCCGCGAGTTGGCCCATGGACCTCTGGTCTATCGCTACAGCGGTGCCGAGCAGGAGGAAGGTGCTTTCCTGGCCTGTTCCTACTGGATGGTCGAGGCCTATGCCGTGCTAGGCGAGGTGGATCAGGCGCGTATCCTGATGCGCGAGGTCCTGGCCGCCAGTCTCAATGGTGTCGGCCTGATGACCGAGATGCGCGATCCCCGTGACGGCGCGGCCCTGGGCAACTTCCCCCAGGGCCTGAGTCATTTGGCCATGGTGCATGCGGCGCTGATCCTGGAAGCACCGGAGCCCGAGGCATGACGGTCCTGGACTTCGACCGACCGGTGGAGGACGTCGCTCGGCAACTGATCGGTGCGACATTCAGGGTCGGAGGCGTGGGCGGCCTTATCGTCGAGACCGAGGCCTACGACGGCGAAGACCCGGCCTCCCACAGCTTTTCCGGCCCCACGCCGCGCAACAAGGCCATGTTCGGTCCGCCCGGGCATGCCTATGTCTATCGCTCCTATGGCATCCATTGGTGCTTCAATCTGGTCTGCCGCGAAACGGGCCACGGTGCCGGCGTCCTGATCCGCGCACTGGAGCCCTTGTGGGGCTTGGAGACCATGCGCGAGCGGCGTGGTGGGCTAGCCGACCGTCTGCTCTGCGCCGGTCCCGGTCGTCTCTGCCAGGCGCTGGGCATCGATGGCAGCCACGATGGCTTGCCGCTGGACGCACCGCCCTTCCAACTGGAGTCAGCTATCGCAGACGTGGTGGTAGTCGAAGGCCCCCGCATTGGCATCACCCGTGCCCGCGAAGTGCCCTGGCGTTTCGGCCTGGCCGGCTCACGCTACCTGAGTCGTGGTTTCGCCACGGCAGCATCGGTACGAAACAACGGCTAGGCTCAAGACAACGGCCACTGCTGTGTTGCTCGCCTGGAGGTCTGATGCGCCCTCGCTACCTGCTGCTTACCCTGCTACTGCCCTCCCTTACCCAGGCCAGCCTGCGCTGTGGGCAGAACCTCGTCGAAGAAGGCGACAGCGTCGAGCAGGTCCTGGCCGCCTGCGGGGCCCCGGCCGAGCGCAAGGTCAATCCCCCTGCCCTGCGCAACAACCAGGTACCCAAATTCAATGCAGCCGAGACCCAATTCTGGACCTATGGCCCGGAAAACGGCGCCTCGCGCCACCTCAGGTTCATCGATGGCAAGCTGGTAGAGATCAGGGTCGAGCGGTAGCGGACGGGAGCTTCCCTCACCCCAACCCTCTCCCAGGGGGAGAGGGGGCAGAGCGGTTCAGGCGTAGGTTGGTTGAGCGCAGCGAAGCCTAACAGCCCCTCACCTGTCAGACCGGAAAAAAAGAACCGCCCGAGGGCGGTTCAAGCGGAGCACGACCTAGGGCCGTGGTTAGAACTTGGCTTCCAGGTCCAGCTGCAGGGTCTTCACGTCCGCATCGTTGCGGAAGCGGCTGGCGGTGTCGGACTCGGCGAGGAAGTAGGTCAGGCCCACGCCGAAGTTCTTGTCGATCTCGTAGCCGAGCTTGAGCTTGTGCCCACGCGCACCGGTCGAGCCGTTGCCGAAGTCGGAGTCGGTGAAGGCGCCCACCACGGCGTTGCGCTGGACATCGCGGTAGTTGTATTCCAGCCCGACCCGCTGCATCAGCTTGGTTTTGGCGCCCACCAGCCAGGCAGTGTCCTCGCCGTCGTCGGCCTTGTCGTTGACCACGTACTGGCCATAGAAGGACAGCGGCACCCACAGCTTGGTCAGGTCCAGCTGGGCGAAGCCCTCGTAGAGCTGGAAGCGGTCGGTGGTGTTGCCATTGACCGCCAGGGCGCAGGGCGCGGTGACCGAACCGGTGGTCGGGCAGGCGCTGTCCTGTTCCTTGTCGTAGGCATAGACACTGCCGCCCACCATCAGCTTGGCGGCATCGCCCAGGTTGAAGCGGCTGCCCAGCTGGCCGGCGTAGAGGCGCAGGTCATGCTTGAATTCATAGCCTTCGCCGTCGACGTTGTCCTTGAGCACATAGTAGCCCGTGCTGCCGAACAGCTCGGCACCCCCTCCCAGGTCGTACTTGTAGGTGCCGGCCAGGCCTTCGGGGTTGATGTCGGCGTCCCAGATGACGTCGCCGGTGCTGACCCACTGCTGGCCCATCTTGCCGCCCACCAGATGCAGATTCGGCACTGCCGTGGGGTGGTAGTCGATGTAGGCCTGATCCAGCCAGAGCTGCTTCTTATTGAAGTAGTTGTTCAGGTCCTGATTGGTGGAGCGGGCGTCGTCGCCACCGCCGGTGGCGATGCGGATGCCAGTGTTCACCTGCGGATTGATCTCGCTGTAGGCACCCAGCCGCGCGCGGATACGCTGGCGGTCACGGTCGCGGCCGTTGTCCGGCTCGCCGCTGATGTCGATGCTCTCGTGGCGCACCCGCACGTCGCCCTTGATCTGGGTCTTGGCGGCCCAGGCCAGCTTCTTCTCGAAGTCGGAGGTCTTCTGCTGCTGGGCAACCTGGGCGGCACGCGCCTGCTGCTCCTGCTGCAGGTCGCCGCGCAATTCGCTGTATTGGGCCGAGGTGATGGAGCCATTGGCCTTGAGCATGTCGAGCAGCTTCTCATCGACAGCGGCACTCGCGGCGGCCGAGCAGGTAGCCAGGAGCACGCCCGAGAACAGCGCCGTGAATCGATAAGGGTTAACAGACATCGGCAGATCTCCTTTCAAGACAATCCAGGCGGTAGTGGCTGGCGGTGCAGCCCGTCACAAAGCTGGGTCAGTCTCGGCAGAAGAGATGTCGTTTTGCTTGCAGGAACATAAAGGTTTTAATTCAAGTCACTGAATCTAAAGCAAAAGTTAACCAAAGATTCATCCGTTCGGACGGCTCCGCTGCGGACCGGGAAGGATGAGGACGACCAGAAGCCCTGGCTCGCCGCTTTTCAGCCGCCATGAAAAAGGCCACTCCAGGGAGTGGCCTTTTTTCGAAACGACACCGTATCAGCCGAAGCGACCGGTGATGTAGTCCTCGGTCTGCTTCTTGTCCGGCTTGGTGAAGATCTTGTCGGTCTTGTCCACCTCGATCAGCTCGCCCAGGTACATGAAGGCAGTGACATCGGAGCAGCGCGCCGCCTGCTGCATGTTGTGGGTGACGATGACCACGGTGAAGTCCTGCTTGAGCTCGGCCAGCAGCTGCTCGATACGCGCGGTGGAGATGGGATCCAGCGCCGAAGTGGGTTCGTCCAGCAACAACACCCGCGGACGCAGGGCGATGGTACGAGCGATGCACAGGCGTTGCTGTTGACCACCGGAGAGCCCCAGGGCGCTCTGATTCAGCTTGTCCTTGACCTCATCCCACAGCGCGGCGCCGCGCAGGGCCTGCTCGACGCGATCCTGCAACTCGACGCGGGAGAGCCGCTCGTGGTGGCGGATACCGTAGGCGACGTTGTCGGCGATGGACATGGGAAAAGGCACCGGCTTCTGGAACACCATGCCGATGGTGCTGCGCAGGCGGCTCAGCGAGTACTTGGGATCGAGGATGTTCTCCCCGTCCATGAGGATCTCGCCGGTCGCTTCCAGCCCCGGGTACTCCGAGTAGATGCGGTTGAAGATGCGCAGCAGCGTGGACTTGCCGCATCCGGAGGGGCCGATGATGGCGGTGATCTGCTTGGCCGCGATGTCCAGGTTGATCGACTTGAGCGCCTGATGGCCCTTGTAACGGAAGCCGACGTCGCGCGCCTGCAGTTCCGGTATCTGCGTCTGCATGGTAGTCACTTGGAATCCCGGTTACGAAAGAAGAAGCGAGAGGAAAGGTTCAGGAACAGCACGAACAGGGTCAGCAGCAAGGCGCCGGCCCAGGCCAGTTGCTGCCAGTTCTCGAACGGACTCATGGCGAACTGGAAGATGGTCACGGGCACGCTGGCCATCGGCTTGAGCAGGTCGGCGCTCCAGTACTGGTTGCCAAAGGCGGTGAACAGCAGCGGCGCGGTCTCGCCGGTGATGCGGGCGATGGACAGCAGCACCCCGGTCACCACGCCGGCGCGGGAGGCGCGCAACAGGACCTGCAGGGTCACCTTCCACTGGGGAATGCCCAGCGCCAAGGCCGCTTCGCGCATGGCCGCGGGCTGCAGCTGCATCATCTCGTCGGTGGTACGGGTCACCACCGGCACCACCAGCATGGCCAGTGCCAGGGCCCCGGCGAAGCCGGAGAAGCCCACGCTGCCGCCAGTGGCCTGATTGAGCGGTACCACCACGGCGGTGTAGATGAACAGACCGATGACGATGGACGGTGCCGACAGCAGGATGTCATTGACGAAGCGCACCACCAGACCGAGCTTGGAATGGCGGGCGTACTCGGCCAGCCAGAGTCCGGCCAGGATGCCGATGGGGGCGCCGATGGCGGTGGCCAGCAGGGTGATCAGCACGCTGCCGAACAAGGCGTTGGCCAGACCACCGTCGGTGGCGCCGGGTGGCGGCGTCATCTCGATGAAGATGGTCGGGCTGAGGGCGGAGAGTCCCTTGAGCAGGGTGGTGCCGAGGATCCAGGTGAGGAAACCCAGGCCGACCACGGCGGCGGCGCTGCCGAAGATCAGCGCGATGCCGTTCTTGATCCGGCGCTTGCGATAGAGATAGGCGTCGATATGCATCAGTTACCTGCCTTGCGCGACAGCTGCGCCAACATCAGACGCGCCGCCAGCAGCACGAAGAAGGTCACCACGAACAACAGGAAGCCCAGGGCGATCAGCGAGGAGCGGTGCAGATCGGTGTAGGCCTCGTTGAATTCGTTGGCGATCACCGAGGCGATGGAGCTGCTTGGCATCATCAGCGACGCGGAGAACTGGTGGGCGTTGCCCAGCACGAAGGTCACCGCCATGGTCTCGCCCAGGGCTCGCCCCAGACCGAGGAAGGCGCCACCGACCACCGCCGAGCGGGTATAGGGCAGTACGATGTCCCAGCAGACTTCCCAGGTCGTTGAACCCAGGGCATAGGCCGACTCCTTGAGCTGGGGCGGCACGCTGCGGAACACCTCGTACATCACCGAGGTGATGAAGGGCAGGATCATGATCGCCAGGATGATGCCGGCGGTGAGCATGCCGATGCCCAGCGGCGGACCCTGGAACAGGATGCCGATGATCGGGATGGCGCCCAGGTAGTCGTTGATGAAGGGCGAGATGTACGCGGCCATGAAGGGGCCGAAGACGAACAGGCCCCACATGCCGTAGATGATCGAGGGAATACCTGCCAGCAGCTCCACCGCCGTGGCCACCGGACCGCGCAGCCAGGTGGGGGCGATTTCCGACAGGAACAGGGCGATGCCGAAGGCGGTGGGCACGGCCAGCAGCAGGGCGATCAGCGAAGTCATCAGGGTGCCGTAGATGGGCACCAGGGCGCCGAATTTCTCGGCACCGACGTCCCATTCGGCGGACGTCAGGAAATCCAGGCCAAAGGTCATGAAGGCCAGGCGGCCACCCCAGAGGGTGGACAGGGCTGCCCCGACCAGCACCGCGAGTACCAGCAGGGCCGCGGAGAACAGCAGGCGCCGGAACCAGGTGTCCGCGCGGGTATCCCGGCGGATGCGCTCTTCCTGAGCGGCCGAAAGGGGAAGGGTTTGATCGGTCATGGCGATTTCCGGTCAGCAGATCGGGATGCGCGAAGCCGCCCGGACCCCTCGCGGGATCCCGGACGGCAGGCGGTCTTGCTTACTTCTTGAAGTCGGAAGCCCAGTAGCCTTCGATCTGCTTGACCAGCGCGTCGGGAACCGGGACGTAGTCCAGTGCCGCGGCGTCCTTCTGGCCGTTTTCCAGGGACCACTTGAAGAAGTCGAAGGCGACCTTGCTGCGCTCTTCGTTCTTCGGCTCCTTGTACATCACGATCCAGGTGGTGGCGGTGATCGGCCAGGCATCGGCGCCCGGAGCGTTGGTCATCAACAGGTTGAAGTCCTTGGCGCTCTTCCAATCGGCGGTAGCGGCAGCGGCCTGGAAGCTCTTGGCGTCAGGCTGCACGAAGTTGCCGGCGGCGTTCTTCAGCTGCACATGGGACATCTTGTTGGTCAGCGCATAGGCGTACTCGACGTAGCCGATGGAGCCCTTGATCTGCTTGACGTAGGCAGCGATACCCTCGTTACCCTTGCCACCCACACCGACCGGCCAGTTGACGGTGGTGCCGAAGTTGAACTTCTCCTTCCACTCCGGGCTGACCTTGGCCAGGTAGTTGGTGAAGTTGTAGGAGGTACCCGAACCGTCCGAACGGCGCACTACGGTGATGGCGCTGGCGGGCAGCTTCATGCCGGGGTTCAGGGCAGCGATGGCCGGATCGTTCCAGGTCTTGACCTCACCCATGAAGATCTTGGCCAGCAGCGGGCCGTCGAGCTTCAGCTTGCCGGGCTCGATGCCTTCCACGTTCACCACCGGCACGATGCCGCCGATGATGGTCGGGAACTGGCCCAGGCCGCCTTTTTGCAGATCCTCGGTGCTCATCGGGGCGTCGGTGGCACCGAAGTCCACGGTGGCCGCCTTGATCTGGGCGATACCGCCGCCAGAACCGATGGATTGGTAGTTGACGCGGTTACCGGTCTTCTCGCTGAAGGTCTGCGACCACTTCGACAGAACGGGATACACGAAGCTCGAACCTGCGCCCGTGACATCCACGGCATGAGCGGCAGTGCTCAGGCAAAAGGCCGACAACAACAGGGAGAGGCTGAACGTGCGTTTCATGGTTGCTCCATTACCTAGTGAGGGCTGGCGCTAGGCTATTGCCGAAATGTGACAATTAAGTGTCAGCGCCATGACGAAACGAGGAAGGCAGAGCGCCAGTATCAGCCCGCTCTGACCGGCTCATGGCTGCTTCCAGGGACACCTCAGGTCGTGTGCTCCTGTGCTCATTCAGCTGCTCGCAGACGACCTCCAGCGATCCTCTGGCGACGCCCTGCCCACGCGTAGAAGGCCGCAGTCGGCTATCGCCGGCATCCTGTGCTGCGGCTAAAGCCCTGTCGCCAAGCGCTATCCAGCTGCCTCGGCCGATTTCAAGCCATACAGGACGGCAGAAGATTTAGCCAAGGCTATATATATTAGAACTATCTACAAGATAGACTTTCTCTATTCGGCTAGGTAAGGTGGCGGCCTCTTTGGGGAGTAGCCTGCTTCCACCACGGTGGAAAGCGTCCTGATCAACATACTCGGCAACCGCCGTGGTCAGGACAGCCAGTCAGGGTTGGCGAGACCAGGGGCATCACCGCGCCGTGCCGGGCGTGCGGGGATGTCTTGTGGATCCGAGCCCGGCCGGCGCTGTCACGATGAACCCCGCTTCCCTGATGTTCCTGGCGTTTGCCATGTCCACCGATGCCTTTGCCGCCGCCGTCGGCAAGGGTGCCAGCCTGCACAAGCCCTGCCTGCGCGAAGCCCTGCGCACCGGTGCCATCTTTGGCGTCATCGAAGCCATCACCCCGGTGATCGGCTGGGCCGTCGGCCTGACCGCCGCCCAGTACGTCCAGCCCTGGGATCACTGGATCGCCTTTACCCTGCTCACCGTGCTGGGCCTGCGCATGATCTGGGCCGGCTTCGGCGCGCCCGACGCGGAAGAAGAAAAACCCCGCCAGCATTCCTTCATGCTGCTCGCGCTCACGGCCGTGGCCACCAGCATCGACGCCCTCGCCGTAGGCGTCGGCCTGGCCTTCATCGACGTCAACATCATCACTGCCGCCCTGGCCATCGGCCTCGCCACCATGGTCATGGTGACCACCGGGGTAATGCTGGGGCGGGTGATGGGCAACCTGGTCGGCAAGCGAGCGGAAATGCTCGGTGGCGTGGTGCTGATCGTGATCGGCGCCGTCATCCTCCACGAGCACCTGACCTCCGTCGCCACCTGATGGCCCGGCTCTGGCGCGGCGCCCTCATCACCCTGGCCGCGAGCCTGCTGGCCGCAATCGGCTTTCTCGCCTGGCAACGCTTCTGGCCAGCCCAGGCCGCCACGGGCTGGCACTACGAAGTGGCCTATCCTGACATCGCCAAGGCCAGCGCCCTGGCCTGGCAGGGCGACGCCCTGCTCGCCGCGGAAGAACTCAAGGATGGCAAGGGCCGCCTGCTGCGCATCGATGCCCAGGGCCGACGCAGCGTGCTTAGCGCGGGCCTGTACAAGCCCGATGGCCTGACGCCCTATCGCAACGGTTTCGCCTATAGCCAGGAAGGCGGCACTCATCCGATCCGCTGGTTCGATGCCGCGGGCAGTCGCGATCTCTTCATAGGTATCAACGCCCAGGGCCTCTGGGTCGAAGGCGAGCACCTCTATGCCGTGGAAGACCGCAAGGGTGAGGGACGCCTGCTGCGCTACGACGCCGCCGACGGCAGCCTGACGGTGCTGCGCGACCACCTGGAC
The DNA here is from genome assembly GCF_965111925.1 of Pseudomonas sp. Marseille-Q7302. Taxonomy (NCBI): domain Bacteria; kingdom Pseudomonadati; phylum Pseudomonadota; class Gammaproteobacteria; order Pseudomonadales; family Pseudomonadaceae; genus Pseudomonas; species Pseudomonas sp. Marseille-Q7302. Next base: position 4,080,971 of record NZ_CBCOPK010000001.1, read on the forward strand.
GAGGCGGAGTCCTTTACCCGCTGCCCGGACGGCACGGCCTTCTATACCGAGAAATCCCACGGCCTGGTGCGTCAGCTCAGCGACGATGGCCGCGATCCGCCGGCGCTGAGCGAGCTGCGCGAACCGAGCTTTCTGCTCTGCGACCACCGCGGCCTGTGGATCAGCGAAGACTCCACCCACCGCGCCCGGCTGCTGCTCTGGGATCGCCAGTCAGCGCCACGCGCCATCCTGACCTTTCTACGTGCCCCCCAGGCCCTGCTGCCCAAGGGCGACGGTTATCTGCTGGCCGAGGGTGGGCGCGACCGAATCATCGCGCTCTATCCACGCTAGGTTCCGTACTAAAGCCACCTGCGCGCGGTGGCACTTCGTCCTGCACCTAGAGCATGCGCTTGAGGGTATCGTCCCGACGCACCAGGTGATGCCAGAGCGCGGCCAGCACATGCAGCCCGATCACCCAATAGAAGGCCTTGCCCAGCCAGAGGTGCACGCCCTTAAGCGACTGCGCCAGCTCGCGATCCACGGCGAAGGGCGACGGCAGCGCCAGGGTGCTGGAGGGGATCTTCACCTCGCCGATGGTCAGCCAGACGGTGAAGAGGCCCAGTAGCGGCTGGGCCAGCAGGAAGGCATAGAGGGCGTAGTGGGTGAGCCGACTGATCCGCTCAAGGCCTGTGGCCAGCGGCGGCGTGATGGGTGGCACCGGATGGCGCTGGCGTACCCAGAGGCGCGGCACCACCAGGAGCAATACCAGCAATCCCACCCAGAAGTGGCCGAGGGTCACCCACTGGCGCTCCAGGGAGCCACGTTCGAACTGACCGCGGTTGGTGATCAGCACATAGGCCAGCAGCACCAGCAGGGCCATGAGCCAGTGCAGCAGGCGTGCGCTGCGGGCATAGCGAGAAAGGGATGAAGCCGAAGGCATGACGAGGTCCTGATACCGAGATGATAAGGCGCCGGCAGTGTAGCGGCGCCCTAGAGCCAAGGGTAAGACGGCTGCAGCCTCAACCGCAGGGCGCTGCCGAGCTGTCCAGCAGCAGCTTGCTCAGTTGCTGCGGTGGCTGGTGCACCAGCCCGGTGGGCGATTCGCAGACGCGCTGCACGAAATTATCGCTGAACAGCAGCTTGCCATGGACGAAGTGTTCCTCCGGGCGGCGATTGGGATTGTCGATGCGGGTACCCAGGCGCTCCGCCAGCCAACTGCCAGCTTCGTAATGGCTGATCCAGCGCTCGCCCTGCAGACCGGCCAGGGCATTGGCCGGTGCGTCCCGCGCCACCACGATCACTGGCACATCGCTGACCTCGGGCACCAGGTCGTTGTGCCCCCAGTGACCGCCCTCCCCCAGCCGCTGGCCGTGATCGCCCGTGATGATCAGGTAGCGCTCACCCTCCAGGCGGTCGAAGTCGGCGAGGATCTCGGCGAGCAGGCCATCCAGGTAATGCAGCGAATTGTCGTAGGCATTGGCCTGGCCCTCGATGCCGGTGTCCGGCCAGGGGGCTGGCGTGGCCTCGTGCCGGTAGTTCTGCGCATAGGGCAGGTGCGCGGTACGCAGATTGAGCACCACGAAGTTGCGCGGCGCCCAGCGCTGTTCGTCGAGGATAGCCAGCAGGGCACGATCCTGGCGTTGCAGGAAACGCAGCGGATGGTCCTCGCGGGTGATGGACACGTCCAGATAGCGACTGCCCAGGTGCGCCAGCAACTTGGATTCCTGGGACGACAGCCAGTGGGTGCGAAAGCCGGCGGCCTGGGCGAAGCGGAACAGGTTGATCTCGCCGGTGCGCAATCGCTGGTCCTGGCCCGGCTCGCGGATGGGATTCAATAGATAGGGCAGGCTGACGTCGGTGGCCACCCCTGCCGCTACCCCGGGCCGGATCAGCGCCTGGGGATTGCCCGCCAGATAGGCCGATAGCTTCGGGGTGGTATTGCGATGGTAACCGAAGGCGCCCAGGCGATCGCTGCGCAGGGAATCGGCCACCACCAGCCAGACATGTCGCGCGGTGCTGGGCACCTGGACGAGGTCATAGGGCGCATAGGCCGTGGGCGGCAGGGTCACCTCGCTACGCCCGGCCAGACGCACCGCCCAGGCGGAAAAGGCATTGAGGCTGTTGTGCAGGCCGCTGCGACTGGGGCTGGGCACGAAGGCGTCGAGATTGCGGTAGGTGGCGCGATAGGGCTTGGACAGCAGCACCGCGGCGATCAGGACCAGCGCCCAGCGACTGGCGGGCAGCGACACCCGGCCCGGCAGGTACAGATGCAGGGCGATCAGCAGACCATAGGGCAGCCCCACGCACAGCAGCACCGGCCAGTGCTCGGGCAGGCTGACCCAGAGTGTCTGCCGGACCTCGGTGGTATCGCCCAGCAGCGCCTGGATATCGATGGCACTGAGCGGCTCGCCGAAAAAGCTCAGGTTGCCCAGCTGCAGCAGCTGCATCAGGGCGAACAGCAGCAGGAGGGCAGCCGCCAGGCGCGGCAGGTTGCACAGCCACAACGCCAGGCTGAACACCCAGAGCGCCGCGACATAGCCCGCTTCCAGTTCGGCGCGGTTGTTCGGAGTGAAGAGCTGCTGGAGGAAGTCGTCGGCCAGCAACAGCAGGCCACTCAGGCTGCTCAAGGCCAACAGGTTGCACCAGGGTCGCCAACCTCGGGCCTGGGGATGAGTGCGCGCAGCGAGCAGCATCAGGGCACCCTGCGCGAGGGCATGGATAGGCAGCGGCGAACGAACATGGCGGGCTCCGGCGACAGGAAGCCGCCACCCTGGAGGGCGAACCTTAATGGAGTCTTAGTGGCTCATCCGCGGTTACAGATGACCGCTCGGTCATCCGGCAGGTCAGGCCAGCTTGACCCTGAAGTCACTTCAGGCTTCAGGATGGTCAGATAGAGAGGCGCTTGCACGCCTCGCCTTCTTTTCAGCCGGAGACCTAGAGATGAGTGGCTCCACCCGTCACCACGATCACGATCACGATCACGATCACGATCATCAGCATGGCCACGAGCACGGCCATGGTCACTCCCATGCCCCGCGGGTAACCGCCGACAACGAGCGCAAGCTCAAGCTGGTCTTCTGTCTGACCTTCGGCTACGCCATCGTCCAGGCCGTGGGTGGCTGGTGGTCCGGCTCCCTGGCGCTGATCGCCGACTCGGGGCACATGGTCTCGGATGCCGCCGCCCTGCTGCTGGCGCTGGTGGCCTACCGGGTGGCGGCCAAGGCCGCCAATGCCCGCTTCACCTATGGCTTCCACCGGGTGCGCATCCTCGCGGCCCTGACCAATGGCGTCGCCCTGCTGCTGCTGGTCCTGTGGATCGGCTGGGAAGCGATCATGCGATTGCGCGAGCCCACCGAGGTCTTGTCCGGCCCCATGCTGGTGGTGGCGGTGATCGGCCTGGTGGTCAACATCGTCGGCTTCCTGGCGCTGAACGGCGGACACAAGGACGACAGCAATCTACGCGGTGCCCTGCTGCACGTGGCCGGCGACCTGCTGGGGTCGGTAGGCGCCATCGTCGCCGCCCTGGGCATCCTCTGGACTGGCTGGACCTGGCTGGATCCGGCGCTGTCGATCCTGGTCGCCCTGCTCATCGTCAAATCGGCCTGGACCCTGGTGCGTGACGCTGGTGCCGTCCTGCTGCAGGCGGCGCCGCGGGAATTCGACACCGCTGGCGCCACGGCAGAGGTGCGCGCCCTGCCGGAGGTGGCCGAGGTGGGCCACCTGCACGTCTGGACCCTGACCGACGAAACCCGCATCGCCACTCTGCACATCACCCCGGCGCCGGGCAGCGATCCGCTGCGGTTGCCGACTCTGGTGGGTGAGCTGCTGCGCAGTCGTCATGGCCTGCAGCACGTGACGGTGCAGGTGGATCCGCCGGGTACCCTCGACGGGCACTGCGCTTAGTCGCGTGGGGAGGCCTCATCCAGCGGGCGGCGGCGACCGGTCAGCATCGACAGCGGCAGGTTGTCGCGAATCCTCAGGCTTTCCACCACCGCCGCCAGGGCGTGCAGGCAGACCAGGGCCAGCAGGCCATTGGCAAAGAGCGCGTGCAGGTCTTCGGGCCAGTCGGCGCCCCAGAGGGCATCGACCTCGTGCATGAGGAAACCGGTCACGCCCAGGCCGCCAATGGCGACCATCATCAGCAGCATCACCAGGGCGCCCAGGGGCGAATGGCCGAGGCGATGATGGGGCCGCCCCTGCCAGAGATCACGCAGATGAGCGCCAAGCCGGGCGCGAGTCGGCCAGAAGTCGCTCCAGCGCGCGCTGCGCGGGCCGACGAAGCCCCAGACCAGCCGCACCAGCAGCCAGGCACTGGCGTAGTAGCCGATCCAGCGGTGCCAGAAGGCGCCCTTCTCGTTGAAGAAATAGTTAGCGAAGAAGGCGGCGGCGACCGACAGGTGGAACAGCCGTACCAGGGGGTCCCAGAGCCGCACGGTCGCCGTCTTCATCAGCTGCCGATCTCGCTCTTGACCGCCTTGCCGCTCACCGGGTCGTGATAGATCTCGACCTTGCGCTTGTCCTTGTCGAAGCCGTAGATCTCGTAGCAGTTGCCCTTGGTGATCTTGAATTTCTTGATCTCGTAGCCCTGGTCACGCAGCTGCGCCTGGAATTTCTCGGCGTCTTGCCAGGTGGACTTGTCCGCCTGGGTGCACTGGGGTTCGGCGGCAAGGGCCAGGGGACTTGCGAACAGCAACGGCAGCAGCAGGCGGCGCATGGCGACACTCCTCGTGGTTGGAGTGGCCAGACTCGACGCCGAAGCTTAATGCAATCTTAGGATGCAACGCCCGGTAACAGATGCGCCTGCCGCTTCGCCAGGACGCCGGCGATGATGGCGGGCTAGAGGCATAGCGGAGAGGAACGCGGCCGTGCGAGTACTGCTGGTGGAAGACGATGCGGCCCTGGCCCAGGGCATCCGCATGGCCCTGCGCGGCGAGGGCTATACCCTGGACTGGGTGGCCGACGGCCTGGCCGCCGAGCACGCCCTGGCGCTCGAGCGTTTCGATCTGGTGCTGCTGGACCTGGGCCTGCCGCGCCTCGACGGCCTCGACCTGCTGCGCCGCCTGCGCAGCCAGCCTGACAGTCAGGTGCCGGTACTGGTGCTCACCTCCCGCGACGCCAAGGCCGATCGCATCCAGGGCCTGGATGCCGGCGCCGACGACTACCTGGTCAAGCCGTGCGACCTGGACGAGCTCAAAGCACGTATCCGCGCCCTGATCCGTCGCAGCTGCGGCCGGGCGCACCCCTTGCTGGAGCACGCCGGCATCAGCCTCGATCCGGCCAGCCAGGTGGTGCACTATCGCGGCGCCGAGGTGGTGATGACGCCCATGGAGTACCAGCTGCTGCATCTGCTGCTGTTGCGGCCGGGCGCCGTCATCACCCGCGAGCGGCTGAGCAACGCCCTCTATGGCTGGCAGGAAGCGGCCTCGGGCAATACTCTTGAAGTGCTCATCCACAACCTGCGCAAGAAGCTCGACAGCGGGTTGATCCGCACCGTACGCGGTGTGGGCTATCTGCTGGAGCGCCAGCCGTGATCGCCATCCGCACCCGCATCCTCGCCCCTACCCTGGCCCTGGTGCTGGCAGGCAGCCTGGTCCTCGCCCTGTTGGCGCTGCGCGACAGTCACCGCGAGATCGAGGGCATCTACGACGCCCAGCTGGTACAGGGCGCGCGGCTACTGGAAGGGCTGCTGCAGGCCGGCCTTCCAGCGGCGGATACCGGGCCCGAACTGGTCAGGGTGTTCGACCGGGCCATGCAACCCCGTCCCGGCAACGTGCCGGCGCACCCCTACGAGAACCAGCTGACCTTTCAGGTCTGGACCGCCGACGGCCAGTTGCTGGTTCGTTCCGGCAACGCGCCGCGGCTGGCCGAGGTGCCGCCCGAGGGGCTGCACGAGGTGTTCGAGAACGGTCGCGAGTGGTGCGGGATGCTGGTGCGGACCGCCGACAGCGGCCTGCGCATCTGGGTCGGTGAGCGCGAGGATCTGCGCCAGGACCTGATCCAGCGCATCGTCAGCCATACCCTCTGGCCGACCCTGGTGGGCCTGCCGCTGCTGGTGGGGGTGCTCTGGCTGCTGCTGGGTTGGGGATTGCGGCCCCTGCAGGATTTCGCCCGCGGCCTGCGCGAACGCGATCCGCACAGCCTGGCGCCACTGCCCGAGGCGACGCTGCCGCCGGAACTGCAACCCATGCGAGGCGCCCTGGATCATCTGCTCGCCCAGTTGCGCACCCTGCTCGATCGCGAGCGCCGCTTCATCGCCGATGCCGCTCACGAATTGCGCACGCCCCTGGCGATCCTCGATTTGCACGCGCAGAACGCCCAACGCGCCGAGACGCCCGAGGAGCGCGAGGAAGCCCTGGGCTATCTGCGCCAGGGCGTCAGCCGGGCCACCCGCCTGGCCAGCCAGCTGCTGACCCTGGCGCGGCTGGAGCCGGGCGCCGCCCAGGTCCAGCCGCTGGCCCTGGAACCCCTGGTGCGCGAAGAACTGGCGGAATTGACGCCGCTGGCGCTGGAGCGGCAGGTGGAGCTGGTGCTGGCGGCCCAGGCCGGGCCAGCGGTGCTCGGTGATCCGGACGCCATCGCCATCGCCCTGCAGAACCTGGTGACCAACGCCCTGGCCTTCGCACCAGCCGGCAGCACGGTGGAGGTGGGCATCGAAGCCAGCCAGGACGACGGGGTCCTGCTGCGGGTGGAGGATCACGGCCCCGGGGTGGACGAGTCCGACCTGGCGCGGCTGTGCGATCGCTTCTACAGCGCCGGCAATCCCCAGGGCGCCGGGCTGGGGCTGGCCATCGTCGAGACCATCACCCGCCGCCTGGGCGGCATCCTGAGGTTCAGCAACCGAGCACGGGGCGGCTTCTGCGTGGAGCTGCACCTGCCACGCGCGGTCTAGGCCTGCTGGTAGCCAGCCACCTTGGCCGGCTGCGCGGGCCGGGTCAGGCGCAGGCCAAGACCCATCAGCAGCACCACACCCACCGCCATCAGCAGCCAGGCGTTGGCCAGGCTGTCCAGGTAGTCGCGCAGGATGCCGGCGGCCAGGGGCGCCAGGCTGGCGATGAGATAGCCGCCGCCCTGGACGAAACCGAGCAGTGCACCGGCCTCGGCCGGGTCGCGGACCTTGTCCATCGCCAGGATCAGCGACAGCGGAAACAGCGCGCCGATGCCCAGGCCGAGCAGGATGGCGGTGGGCACCGCCAGTTGCAGCGGCGCCAGGGCCAGGCACAGCAAGCCGATCAGCACCACGCCGAGTACGCCCAGCACCAGCGGACGGCGATTGCGCAGCCGGGCGATGGTGGCCGACAGCAGGAGACCGGCGCTGACCTCGGCCAGACTCACGCCGCCCAGCAGCAGACCGCTGTCGGCCGGTTGCCAGCCGAGACCGGTGTAGTACGGCGGCAGCCAGGCCAGCACCAGGGTGTAGGCCGCAGTGCCGATGCCAAAGAAGGCCAGTAGCAGCCAACCCTGGCGCTGACGCCAGGGTTGGGCGCGGGGGGTGATGGTCTGCGCCGGCGCATCGGGGCGCGCCAGGGCCAGCCAGGTGCCGAGGGCGAGCAGCACCGGCAGGGTCCAGAGCGCCAGGCCCTGGGCCCAGCCCCAGTGCTCGGCCAGGGGCGCCGCACTGGCCGCCGCCACCGCGGCACCGCCCATGATGCCGGTGGTGTAGAGGCCCATCAGGGTGCTGGTACGTTGCGGATAGCAGCGGCGGATATAGGCCGGGATCAGCGCCTGTACCAGGGCGATGCCAACGCCACCCAGGCCGGCGGTGAGGATCAGCCCCAGGCCGCTCGGCTCCTCCCAGCGCAAGGCATTGGCCAGGGCCAGCAGCAACAGGCCCAGGGCGATGCCACGGCGCTCACCGAGCCAGGCCTACAAGCGGGCACCGCCCAGGGCGCAGAGCCCATGGCGGCGATGGGCAGCGTGGTGAGGGCCCCGGCGCCGCTGCCTTCCAGACCGGTCGCGGCCTGGATGCCATCCAGCAGCGGACCGATGGCGGCCAGGATCGGCCGCAGGTTGAGGCCGACCAGCAGCACGAGCAGTACGGCGAGGAAGGCATCCTGGCGCGGCGCGGGCGTAGTCGGGGATGATGATGACGCGGAAAGCATGGACAATCTCCAGAGTGACGCGATATTTCTCTTGATGAGAAGTATCTTAACATCAAGATATATTCGCGAGGTAATCCGATGGCCGATCGCGCCGAATTCGCCGTGGACCAGTGGCACCGGGAACGCCCCGACCTGGACGCCCTGCCCATGCGCCTGGTCGGTCGTCTCGGCGAAGTCGCCCAGGTGCTCAATCGCGATGTCCTGCAGCCCTTCTTCGACGAGCATCGGCTGCACTATGGCGAGTTCGATGTGCTGGCCACCCTGAGGCGCGCTGGCGAGCCCTATGCCCTGAGCCCGACGGTGCTCTATGAGTCGGCCATGATCTCCTCGGGCGGCATGACCAATCGCCTCGACCGCCTGGAGCGCGCAGGCCTGATCGAGCGCCGCAAGAATCCCGAGGACCGCCGCAGCACCCTGGTGGCGCTCACCGCCGCGGGCTTCGCCCTGATCGACGGCCTGATGGCCGCCCATGTCGACAACGAACGCTGCGCCCTGGCTACCCTCAGCGAGGCCGAGCAGCAGCAGCTGGATGCCTTGCTGGGCAAATGGCTGGCCGGCCGCGCGCCGTCCTGACGGCCATGTTCATCGACTTCAGCTCATGCAACGGGTTGCACGCCGTGGCCCAGGACTTCGCCCATGGCGACCGGGTGCCGCCCCACCGCCATCGCCAGGCACAGCTGATCCATGCGCTGTGCGGCGTGGTGATCGTCAACACCGCCCAGGGGCGCTGGGTGGTGCCGCCGGAGCGTGGCGTCTGGGTACCCGCTGGCGAAGAGCACGACCTGCACCTGCTAGGGCGCGTCGAGGTACGCACCCTGTTCGTCGACCCCCAGGTGCGCGCCGATCTGCCGACGCGCTGCCAGCTGATCGCCGTCTCACCGCTCTTGCGGGAACTCATCCTGGCCGCCCTGCCACTGCCGGTCGACCGACCGGCCGAGGGCCGCGCCCGGTACATCCTGCAGCTGATGCTCGACGAACTGCAGGGTTCGCCCACCGCCGGGCTGCACCTGCCCTGGCCGAACGATGCCCTGCTCGCCGAGCTCTGCCGCCACCTGCGCCAGCATCCCGGCGAGCGCTGGACCCTGAGCCGGCTGTTTCTCCGCGAGACCGGCCTGAGTTTCGGCCAGTGGCTGCAGCGGGCGCGACTGGATTCGAGCCTGACCTCGCTGGCCGCCGGCCACACCATCGTCGACGTGGCCCTGGATCACGGCTACGCCAGCCCGAGCGCCTTCGCCACTCGCTTCCGCCAGGTGCTGGGCGTGTCGCCTTCGGCCTATCGCGGCCAGGCGGGACTGCCCGACGCCCCTAGCCCAGACGCGCTTCCAGGCCCACGTCCGCCGGATCGATGAGGCCCAGGGCCGCGCCCCGCTCCGGGTGAGCGGCCAGCGCCAGGCGACCGCCATAGGGATGACGCGGGTGGATCGCCAGCTGATTGCAGGCTTCCACCACGCTGGCCACCTCCTCCAGCCGGGAAAAGTCGATACCCGGCGCTATGCCCTGGCTGTAGAGATTCAGCGCCAGGGTCACCAGATCCACGTTGCCGGTACGTTCGCCGTTGCCGAACAGGCAGCCTTCCACCCGCGTCGCGCCGGCCAGCTGGGCCAGCTCGGCACAGGCGACACCGGTGCCACGATCATTGTGCGGATGGACGCTGATGGTCACATGGGACGCCGGGCCCAGGCCGCGGATGAAGCCTTCGATCTGATCGGCATAGACGTTGGGTGTCGCCACCTCCACCGTCGCCGGCAGATTGAGGATCAGCGGTCGCTCGGCCGAGGGCTGCCAGGCCTCGAGCACTGCCTGGCAGATCTCCAGGGCGAAGTCCGCTTCGGTAAAGCAGAAGGTCTCGGGCGAATACTGATAGGTCCAGGCCGTATCCGGCTGGGCATCGCACCTGGCGCGTACCCGCTGGGTACCGGCTACCGCCATGGCCAGGGTCGCGGCGCGATCCTGATCGAACACCACCCGGCGAAACAGCGGCGCGGTGGCGTTGTAGAGGTGCACGATGGCGCGCGGCGCGCCGACCAGGGACTCGAAGGTACGGTCGATCAGTTCGACGCGGGCTGGCGTCATCACCTGTAGCCAGAGATCCTGGGGCAGCCCGTCCGCCGTGACCAGCTCGCGCACGAAGGCGAAATCGGTCTGCGAGGCCGCCGGAAAGGCCACCTCGATTTCCCGGTAGCCCACCGCCACCAGCAGGGCGAAGAAGCGCCGCTTGCGCTCCAACCCCATGGGTTCGATGAGGGCCTGGTTGCCATCGCGCAGGTCGGTGGAGCACCAGCGCGGCGCCTGGGTCAGCTGGCGACCCGGCCATTGGCGATCGGGCAGGTGAGGCGCGGCGAAGGCTTGGTACTTGGTCTGAGGTTGCTTGAGCATGGGGGACTCCAGGGCTGGGCCCTTGAGTCTGACCGGCGCCGCCCCCCGCTGCGCTTGCGAGCAGGACAGCCCCCTGCGCGATCCGGACAGCCACCAGATGAAAAAAGCCGTCGGGGAGCACCCGGCGGCTTTCTTGACCTCAACAGCAGGGCGATCAGTCTACCGAGATGCGCTCCAGCGGTACCGGCTTCAGCCGCGGCGTGAGCACATGGATGACCACGATGGCCACCAGGTAGGCGCTGCCGGCCACGATGAAGATCGGCTGGTAGGACTTGAAGATCTGCAGGATGTAACCGTTGTAGGTGGTCATCAGCATGCCGCCGATGGCACCCGCGGTACCGCCGATGCCGATCACCGAGGCCACGGCTTCCTTGGGGAAGAGGTCCGACGGCAGGGTCATCAGGTTGGCCGACCAGGCCTGGTGCGCCGCGGCGGCGAGACCGATGATGCCCACCACCAGCCACAGGCTGGAGACGAACTGGGCGGTGACGATCGGGACGACCGCCAGGGCGCAGAGCAGCATGGTGGTCTTGCGTGCCAGGTTGGCGCTGCGGCCGAGCTTCATCTGCTTGGAAGAGCCCCAGCCGCCCATCACCGAACCGATGTCGGCCAGGATATAGATGGCGATCAACGGCGGACCGAAGGATTTCAGATTCAGGCCATAGGTCTTGCCGAGGAAGTCTGGCAGCCAGAACAGGTAGAGCCACCAGATCGGATCGGTAAGGAACTTGCCCGCGGCGTAGGCCCAGGTCTCGCGAAAGGTCAGCAGCTTGAACCAGGAGATCTTGGTCTGGGTGGCCGGCGTCGCCGCCACCGGGGAGCCATCGTCCGCCTGGATGTAGGCCAGCTCTTCACGGCTCACCTTGGGGTGTTCGTGAGGGCGACGATAGATCAGCAACCAGGCGATCAGCCACAGCGCAGTGACGAGGCCGATGGAGATGAAGGCCGCACGCCAGCCCCAGGCCAAAGTGATGGCTGGCACCAGCAAAGGTGTGATGATTGGCCCCATGGCGGTGCCGGCGTTGAACAGCCCGGTAGCCTGGGCGCGTTCCTTTTGCGGAAACCATTCCGACACCGCCTTGAGGCTGGCCGGAAAGCTGCCGGACTCGCCGAAGCCGAGGGTGAAGCGCACTAGCACGAAGTGCGTGACGGTATGGGCGATGCCATGGCCGATGCTGGCGATGGTCCAGATAGTGAAGGCAAGGGCGTAGCCGATGCGTACCCCGACCTTGTCGATGATGCGGCCAAAGGTCAGGAAGCCGATGGCATAGGCGCACTGGAACCAGAACACGATCGTGGCGTAGTCGGTCTCCGTCCAGCCCAGGTCCGCCTGCAGCGTGGGCTTGAGGATGCCGATCATCTGGCGGTCGATGTAGTTGATACCGATGGCGACGAACAGCAGGGCGCAGATCAGCCAGCGATAGCGCGTGAAGCGGGAGGTTTGCTGGGTAGCGGCGACGGGCGGGACCTGCGGCCGCGAGACGGACTCCGTCTCGGGAGTGACCTGGATAGTCATCGAATAGGCTTCCTGACTTGTTGTTATTGACCGGGGTGAACCGGGGTCGTTGGAAAGCTGTTACTAGATATTCATATGACATCGTATGAGTGACTTCCCTAGGTGTCAATGCGCCCAAAGCAGAGTGGTCAGACATCTTTGTTAGGGCTAGGAGATCCGTAACGGTGAGCCCCAGGCAGCCAGCGCCGGGCGCGATATCAGCAGGGCGGCAATCCGTGACGTGGGTGGCACTTTTCCGCCTAAAGACATCTAATACGGACTTTGAAGCGAAGCCGTCGCCTCATCCTGGCCTGACGAGTCCACTGTGCCCCTCGCCGATATCCCTTCCCTGCTGGCACGCATCGCCGAGCTGGAGCAGCACAATCACCAGCTGCGCCATCAGCTCGACGACCAGGCCATGCCGTCGGAGGGCGCCGCCACCCTGGCCAGCGAGCGTTATCAGTTTCTCTTCAACGCCATGGACGAAGGCTTCTGCATCATCGAGTTCCTCGATGGTCCCCATGGTCCCCTGAGCGATTACCTTCACGTCGAGGCCAATCCGGCCTATGCCGCCCATGCCGGCATTCCCAACGTGGTGGGCCAGAAGTTGCGCGACATGGTCGGCGACGAGGCCCAGGCCTGGCTCGACCGCTACGGCCACGTACTGCGGACGGGCGAATCCATCCGCTTCGAACAGGAGCTGGTGGCCACCGGGCGCTACCTGGACGTCACCGCCTTTCGCGTGGAGCCGGCCAGCCGCCGTCAGGTCGCGGTGCTGTTCCAGGACATCACCCCACGCAAGCGCGCCGAAGCCGCCCTGCGCCAACTCAACGAGACCCTCGAAGAACGGGTGCAGGCCGCCCTGGCCGCCAACCGTATCCTGGCCAACGTGGTGGACGGCGCCGCCGCCCTGATTCAGGTACTGGATTTCAATTTCCGCTGGCTGGCGATCAACGGCTCCGGCGCCGATGTCTTCGAACAGGTGATCGGGGTCCGCCCCCGTATCGGCGCCTCCTTCAGCGAAAGCCTCAGGCACCGTCCCGAACTGCGCGACGGCATCCTCGCCCACTGGCGCCGCGCCTTCGCCGGCGAGACCTTCAGCGAGATCATCTCGGTGGGCGAGGAGCGAGGCCTGCGCCATTACGAGCTGCAGTTCAGCCCCTTGTACGATGCCGAAGGCCGCACCATCGGCGCCTACCAGTTCGCCTATGACGTGACCGAGCGGCTCAACGAGCAAGAGCGCATTCGCCTCATGGAAGAAGCCCTGCGCCAGTCGCAGAAGATGGAGGCGGTCGGCCAGCTCACCGGCGGCATCGCCCATGATTTCAACAACCTGCTGACCGGCATCCTGGGGTCGCTGGAGATGCTCGACGTGCGCCTGCGGCAGGGCCGCCTACAGAATCTGGATCGCTACACCGGCACCGCCCGCAGCGCCGCCCAGCGCGCCGCCGCCCTGACCCACCGCCTGCTGGCCTTTTCCCGTCGCCAGACCCTGGATCCCCAGCCAGTAGCCCTGGAACAGTTGGTGATCGGCCTCGAAGACCTCATCCAGCGCAGCATAGGTCCGCAGATCGCCCTGGAGCGCGAGGCCGATCCAGGCCTCTGGCTGACCCATATCGACGGCTTGCAACTGGAAAACGCCCTGCTCAATCTCTGCCTCAATGCCCGCGACGCCATGCCCGAGGGCGGTCGCATCCGCATCGTCCTGAGCAACGAGCGTCTCGACGAGGCGCGTGCCCAGCGTTGCGCCCTGCCCCAGGGCGATTACGTGCGCCTGAGCGTGGGCGATACCGGCAGCGGCATGAGCGACGAGGTGCGCGCCCGGGTCTTCGATCCCTTCTTCACCACCAAACCGCTAGGCCAGGGCACCGGCCTGGGCCTGTCCATGGTGCATGGCTTCGTGCTGCAGTCGGGTGGCGAGATCCAGATCGAATCCGCACCCGCGGCGGGTACCTGGGTCCACCTCTATCTGCCGCGCCATCATCGGGTGCCAATCGCTGACACCACAACCCATGTCGAACCCGAGCCCAACCTTCCCGGCCAGGGCGAGACCATCCTGGTGGTCGACGACGAACCCACCATCCGCGCCCTGCTGGTCGACGTCATGACGGCCCAGGGCTACCAGGTACTGGAAGCGGCCGATGCCGCCACGGCACTGGCACTGCTGCTGCCCGACACCCCTTTGGACCTGCTGGTCACCGATGTCGGCCTACCCGGGACATTCAATGGTCGCCAGCTGGCCGACGCCCTGCGCGGCCTGCGTCCGGGCCTGCCGGTGCTGTTCATCACCGGCTACGCCGAAAGCCACATCATCGGGGACGGCGATCTCGAAGCCGGCATGCGGGTGCTGACGAAGCCCTTCACCCTGGATGCCCTGGAACGGCGCATCCAGTTGATGCTGACCCCACCCTGATCCAGGTCCGGCAGCGAAATAGATAGCCTTTTGCTATCATCGGTGAATCGAATCCCTCCCCGCCCTTTCCACCGAGACGTCCATGGACAAGCGATCCTTGGTCCACCTGCTGCTGATCTTCGCCATGATCGCCTTCATGGCCCTGCTGGCGTCGCTCATCCGCTAACGACGTTAAGCCAGCCATAAGCCTGGTGGTGGCACGCTCTATCCCGTGCCGAAGAGGCATCGTAGAAGCTGACATCTGCGCTTTTGAGCCCGGGAGGATCCGGGCTCTTTTTTGTGCGGAGAAAATGCGCAGCAGTCCACGAGTCGAGGTGTTGCCCCTGCGGTAGGCCATTAGGGCCCGGCATGATGGGGCTCTTGTCCAGGAGGGACACGCCATGATCACCAGGATGCCGTCCGTTATCGCTCCGTCGCTCGCCTTCGATGTCTGCCCCCTGGGTGCGGAAGCCTCTTCGCTGTCCCTCGATATCCTCCGCCAAGGGTTCCTGGCCCTGGATCATCACGGCCAGCTCGACACGAGTCGCGCCATCAAGCGCCAGCTGCGGGCGCGCCTGGTCGACGCCGTCGATGCCCAACTGCCCAGGGTGGTGGTCGACACCCTGGAACGCGCCCTTCCTCAGCAGCTGCCCCGGCAGCAGCGCCGCACGCACGGCGGCTGAGCGCCTGCTTCAGTCCTGATAGTCCGGCTCCAGCCGCAGCAACTGACGCTTCACGCTCTCCAGATGCAGCCGCGCGCTGTCGGCATTGCCCTGCAGCATCTGCTGGCAGGCGGCGTGGGCGATCACCGGGTCTACCGGTTTGAGCGGTCGACCGCTGGCCATGGCCTTGAGCTGCACCTCGGCGGCGCGCTCCAGGTAGTAGAGATCGTCCCAGGCTTCGGCGATGCTCGGCCCCAGCACCAGCGGCCCATGATTCTTCAGCATCACCACCACCGCCTCGCCCGCCGCCCGCGCGATGCGCTCGCCTTCGGCAGCGTCCAGCGCCAGGCCGTTGTAGTCCTCGTCCACACTCAGGCGATCATAGAATTTCAGCGCGGTCTGGCCGGCCCAGACGAAAGGCTCGCCTTCCAGCAGGCAGAGCGCCGTGGCATGGGGCATATGGGTATGGAACGCCGCCCGCGCCTGGGGATTGAGCCGGTGCAGCTGAGCGTGGATGTGGAAGGCGGTGGCCTCGGGTGCGCCCTCGCCCATGACCACGCCACCGTCGAAATCGCAGATCAGCAGGGAAGAGGCCGTCACCTCGGCAAAGGCCAGGCCATAGGGGTTGACCAGGAAGAGATCGTCGTGACCCGGCACCACGAAGGAGAAGTGGTTGCAGATCCCCTCGCCCAGCCCGAGGCGCGCGGCCATGCGGAAGCAGGCGGCCAGATCGAGGCGGGCCTGGCGGATGGCCGGGGTATCGAGAGTGCGAGGGCTGGTCGCGATGGAGGCGGCAGGTTCGAAGGCGTGGGCCATGGGCGGCTCCTTGGACGGGGAGCCTAGGCATTGCACAAAGGATGCCGAGGGTTGTCACTCCGCTGTCATCATCAAATTGCAGCAATACCTTGTTACATCTAGTGGCCTCTTCCCCTGCTGAGATCCTTTCATGGCGTTCATCCCCACCCTTCTCGCCCGTGCCTGCAGCCTCGCCCTCCTTGCCAGCTCGGCGGTCATGGCCGCCGAACCGGCGCGCAACGTCATCCTCTTCATCCCCGACGGCCTGCGGGCGGGCATCGTCGATGCGCAGACCGCGCCAAACCTGGCGCAACTGCGACGCGAAGGGGTGAACTTCCAGAACAGCCATTCGCTCTTTCCCACCTTCACCACCCCCAACGCCTCGGCCATGGCCACCGGGCACTACCTGGGCGACACCGGGGATTTCGGTAACACGATCTACACCGGCTTCCCGGTTCCGGGTGCTAGCAACAGCGTCACGCCCTTCCTGGAAAACGACGAGGTGCTGGGCGATGTCGACGAGCACTTCGCCGGCAACTACCTGGACGAGGAAACCCTGCTGGCCGCTGCGCGCCAGGCCGGGCTGTCCACCGCTGCCGTCGGCAAGCTCGGCCCCGTCGCCATCCAGGACGTGACCGCCCGCGATGGGGAAAAGACGGTGATCGTCGACGACTCCACCGGCCACCCCACCGGCATCCCCCTGAGCGCGGCCATGCAGGACGCCCTGAAACAGGCCGGCCTGCCGCTGGAAGCCCCGAGCCGGGGCGCCAATGGCAAGGCCGGCAACGCCACCACGCCGGGCACCCTGAGCGCCAACGTCGAGCAGCAGCGCTACTTCCTCGGTGTCACCAACCAGGTGCTGCTGCCGCGCTTCAAGGAGAGCGGCAAGCCCTTCGTGCTGGTGTTCTGGTCGCGCGATCCCGACGGCACCCAGCACAACCAGGGCGACAGCCTGGGCAAGGTCACTCCGGGCATCAACGGCCCCACCAGCCTGGCCGCCATCCGCAACGTCGACGCCAACCTCGGCGCCCTGCGCGCCCGACTGAAAGAGCTGGGCCTGGATGGCAATACCGACATCTTCGTCAGCGCCGACCACGGCTTCTCCACCATCTCCAAGGAGAGCAAGACCAGTCCGGCGGCCAAGGCCAGCTACCCCGACGTGCCCAAGGGGCTGTTGCCGCCCGGCTTCCTCGCGCTGGATCTCGCCACCGCGCTGGAATTGCCGCTGCTCGACCCGGACGCCAAGGGCGCCGCGGTGGAGATGGACAAGGGCCAGCACCCGAGCAAGGCCAACGGCCTGATCGGTCCCGATCCGGCCAAGCCGGAGGTGGTGGTGGCGGCCAACGGCGGCTCGGACCTGGTCTATCTGCCCCAGGGCGATGCCAAGGCCCTGGCGCCCAAGGTGGTCGCGGCACTGCTCAAGCAGGACTATGTCAGCGGCCTGTTCGTCGACGACGACCTGGGCAAGATCCCCGGCACCCTGCCCCTGTCGGCGATCAACCTCAAGGGCTCGGCGCTCACCCCCTACCCGGCCATCGTGGTCAACTTCCGATCCTATGACAGCGGTTGCGGTAAACCCGACGTCTGCGCCGTGGAGGTAGCCGATACCGGCCTGCAGCAGGGCCAGGGCATGCACGGCAGCTTCAGCCGGGGCGATACCCACAACTTCATGGCGGCTATCGGCCCGGACTTCCGCAAGGGCTTCGTCGACCTGAGCCCGGTCAGCAACGCCGACGTCGGCCAGACCCTGGCCCACCTGCTGCATCTGGAGATCCCGGCCAAAGGGCAACTGGTCGGCCGAGTGATCGGCGAGAGCCTGGAAGGCGGTAAGCCGGTCAAGGCCAGCCACCAGGTGCAGCGTTCCGCACCGGCGGCGGGCGGGCTGGTCACCGAACTCAAGACCCAGAATGTCGGCAGCACCCGCTACTTCGATGCCGCCGGCTTCAAGGGACGCTCGGTCGGGCTTTGATCCGCGGTCAAAGGGTAAGGGTGCCGCGGATGCAGTCCTGTACCGCGCCACCCACCCAGATGCGGCCGGCGATGCGTGCCACCCGCACCCGGCCGCGGCGGCCCATGGCCGTGCCCTGGCTGGCCAGGTAGCGCTCCGGGGCCAGGCCTGCCGGGATCAGCCACTGCGCCAGGCTGGCGTTGAGGCTGCCGGTGACCGGATCTTCGGCGAACTCCTCGCCCATCAGGGCACGCACCTCGAACTGCGCCTCGGCAGCGCTGCCCGTCCAGGGTGCGATCAGGCCGACATTGAGACCCTCTAGCGCCGTGTAGTCCGGTCGAATCGCCAGCAGCTCCTCGCGACTTTCCAACAACACCGCGACCCAACCGGGGCCATTGTCGGCCCATTGGCTGGCCTGGAAGCGCTCAAGCGAAAGACCTGTGCCACGGGCGATGCACGCCAGCACCTCGGGCGCCACCGGCCCGCCCCGCAGCAGCGGTGGCGCGGCGAAGGCCAGCTCCTCGCCGGCCGCGCGGATCGGCACCAGGCCCGCGCCGCACTCCTGGATCACCTCGCCGCCGCGCGGCTGGCCGCCCTCGCGCAACCAGACATGGCAGCTGCCCAAGGTCGGATGGCCCGCGAAGGGCAGCTCGCGGACCGGGGTGAAGATGCGCACCCGGTAGTCGGCGGCCGGATCAGTGGGTTCGAGGAGAAAGGTGGTCTCCGACAGATTGGTCCAGCGCGCCAGGGCGGCCATCTGTTCGGTGGAAAGCTGATCGGCACCGCAGACCACTGCCAGGGCATTGCCCTCCAGGGGGCGCTGGGCGAAGACATCGACCTGATGAAAGACGAGGGACATGGCGGTGGGCTCCTGGGGCAAAGAGCCGATTGTCCGCGGTCGGCAGGCGCTAGGAACAGCCACAGCCAGGTGGCTAAGGGGCCGTACAGAAGGGTGTTGCGCGTGGGATTAGCGTGGAAAACGCTGCGCGGTTTTCCACCTTACGGCATCGACGCGGGGCTTGCCCTCACCCCAACCCTCTCCCCGAGGGAGAGGGGGCGGTTTCGAGCGCAGGGCGGCGCCTCGCACGAATCACCGGTCACCCGTAGGTTGGCGCTGAGCGCAGCGAAGCCCAACGGTCGGACCACCCGCCCTCACCCCAGCCCTCTCCCAGAGGGAGAGGGGCGGTTCCGAGCGGTGGTGGCGCCACTCCGTAGCATGGACAACGGCGCAGCCTTGTCCACGAATCCGCCGCCCACCCGTAGGTTGGCGCTGAGCGCAGCGAAGCCCAACGTGGGCACGACACCCTCACCCAATCCCTCTCCCAGAGGAAGAGGGGGAAAAGCCGAGGCACGTCCGCCCCCTCATTCCACCGCTGGTCGCCCGAAGATCCGGGTCACCGCATCCAGGTGCTCGGCCATGGCCTGGCGGGCGGCGTCGGGGTCGTGGGCTTCCAGGGCGTCGAGGATGGCGAGGTGCTCCTGCTGGGAGCGGTCGGGCATGTCTTCCGGGGTGTAGCGGCGCTGCAGGAGCTGGAACATGCTGCCGTAGCGATGGCCGAGCAGATGGCGCAGCAGCAGGGCGTAGGCCGGGTTGCCGCTGGCCTGGGCGATGCGGATATGGAACAGCCGGTCACCCGGATGGGTAGTGGAGCCCAGGCGATTGTCCTCGACGTTGCGAACATAGGCAGCGCGGATACCGGCCAGATCACTGTCGCTGGCATGCCGGGCGGCCAGGGCGGCAGCTTCCGGTTCCACCAGGCAGCGCGCCTGCAGCAGGGCGAAGGGCGGGATCTCGGCGTCCAGATCCAGCGCCAGGCTCAGTTCCGGATCCATCTCCGCCCACTGACCACGCCCGGCCAGCTCCAGCACCGGAGTATCCGGTGGTGGCGGGGCACTGGGCACGCAGACCCGTACGCCGTCGCCGACGCGCACATCCACCAGGCCAATCACCTCCAGGGCGATCAGGGCTTCGCGCACCGAGGCCCGACTCACGCCCAGCTGCTTGGCCAATTCGCGCTCGGCGGGCAGGCAACTGCCCGGCGGGTATTCGCCGCCGTCGATAAGGGCGCGCAACTGGTCGGCGATCTGCCGGTAAAGCCGTGGTTTTTCAATTACCTGAAGGGGCATGGCGGTCTCGTCTCATGCAGGTCGCGCAGTTTGCCGCGAAAAAATCCTTGCCTGAGAGCCTAGCAGGGTCTAAACAATAGGACCAATGGCCTGACCATTGACCGCTGGCGGTCAGGCGACTCACAACAATAAACAGCCAAGAGGTCTCTCGCATGAGTCATGCAGGCAAACGCGTTCTGGTCACCGCCGCCGGCCAGGGGATCGGTCGGGCCACCGCCCTCGCCTTCCATCGCGCCGGTGCCGAAGTCATCGCCACCGACATCAATGCCGCCGCCCTGGACAGCCTGGATGGGCTGCAGACCCGGGTGCTCGACGTCACCGATGCCGCGGCCGTGTCGGCTCTGGTCGCCGAGCTGGGCAGCTTCGACGTCTTGTTCAACTGCGCCGGCTACGTCCATGCCGGCAGCATCCTCGATTGCGACGAAGAGGCCTGGCGCTTCTCCTTCGAACTCAATGCCACCGCCATGTACCGGATGATCCGCGCCGTGCTGCCCGGCATGCTGGCCCAGGGTGGCGGCTGCATCATCAACATGGCCTCGATCGCCTCCAGCCTCAAGGGCGTCCCCAATCGTTGCGCCTATGGCGCCAGCAAGGCGGCGGTGATCGGCCTGACCAAGTCGGTGGCCGCCGACTATGTCGGCCAGGGCATCCGCTGCAACGCCATCTGCCCCGGCACCGTGGATTCCCCTTCGCTGCACCAGCGCATCGCCGACCAGGCCGCCCGTGAAGGCCGCAGCGAAGCCGAGGTGCAGGCCGCCTTCGCCGCCCGCCAGCCGATGGGTCGCGTGGGCCGCCCGGAAGAGATCGCCGCCCTCGCCCTGTATCTTGCGTCCGACGCCGCCGCCTTCGTCACCGGGACTGCCCAGGTGATCGATGGTGGCTGGAGCGTCTGACGCCGCTTTTCGTCTGTACCCTTTCGCCCCTCATAGGAGCTCCGATGAAACTCTTGCGCTACGGCCCCCAGGGCCAGGAAAAACCCGGTCTGCTGGATGCCCAGGGCCGGCTTCGCGACCTCTCCGGCCAGGTGGCCGATCTTGCCGGCGAGGTGCTCGGCGCCGACTCCCTGGCCCGCTTGCGCCAGCTGGACCCGAACAGTCTGCCGCTGGTGGACGGCTCACCGCGCCTGGGCCCCTGCGTCGGTCGGGTCGGCAAGTTCATCTGCATCGGCCTCAACTACGCCGACCACGCCGCCGAATCCGGGCTGGACGTGCCCAAGGAGCCGGTGGTGTTCAACAAGTGGACCAGCGCCATCTGTGGCCCCAACGACGCCGTGCAGATCCCCCGCGACTCGACCAAGACCGACTGGGAAGTGGAGCTGGGCGTGGTGATCGGCAAGGCCGGACGCTACATCGACGAGGCCAATGCCCTGGACCACGTGGCCGGCTATTGCGTGGTCAACGACGTCTCCGAGCGCGAGTGGCAGATCGAGCGCGGTGGTACCTGGGACAAGGGCAAGGGCTTCGACACTTTCGGCCCGCTCGGCCCCTGGCTGGTCACCGCCGACGAAGTGGCCGACCCGCAGAACCTCGACCTCTGGCTGGAGGTGGACGGCCACCGCTACCAGAACGGTAACACCCGCACCATGATCTTCACGGTGGCCCAGATCATCGCCTACCTCAGCCGCTGCATGAGCCTGCAGCCGGGTGACGTCATCTCCACCGGCACCCCGCCGGGCGTGGGCATGGGCGTCAAGCCGCAGTCGGTGTACCTCAAGCCCGGCCAGGAAATGCGCCTGGGCATCCAGGGCCTGGGCGAGCAGCTCCAGCGCACCGTCGCCGCAGACTAAGCACCTCCCCTCCACCCTTTTTCCAGCAACCCCCCGTGCCCGCTTTCATCCAGCGGGCACGGGCCGGGTTCGCTCATCCCGCGAAAACCCTCGAGGACAGCGCCATGCCAACAACAATTACCGGCCTGCAGATCGAAGACATCCGTTTCCCCACCAGCCAGGCGCTGGATGGCTCCGATGCCATGAACCCCGATCCGGACTACTCCGCCGCCTACGTTATCCTGCAGACCGACCAGCCGGGTCTGGAAGGCCACGGCCTCACCTTCACCATCGGCCGCGGCAACGAGATCTGCTGCGCCGCGCTGCGCGCCCTGGAACCACGGGTGCGCGGGCTGACTTTGGAATGGATCCAGGAAGACCCAGGGCGTTTCTGGCGGCACATCACGGGTGACAGCCAGCTGCGCTGGATCGGCCCGGACAAGGGCGCCATCCACCTGGCCACCGGCGCGGTGGTCAACGCCGCCTGGGACCTCTGGGCGCGCGCCGTGGGCAAGCCGGTGTGGCGCCTGGTGGCGGACATGAGTCCCGAGGAGCTGGTGCGCTGCATCGACTTCCGCTATCTCACCGACTGCATCACACCCGAGGAGGCCCTGGCCCTGCTGCGCCAGCGCGCCGAGGGCAAGGCCGAGCGCCTACAGCGCCTCGAAGCCGAGGGCTATCCCTGCTACACCACCTCGGCCGGCTGGCTCGGCTATCCCGACGACAAGCTGCGCCGCCTCTGCCAGGAGGCCATCGACGCCGGCTTCTCCCACATCAAGCTCAAGGTCGGTCGCGACCTTGCCGACGACATCCGCCGGGTGCGCATCGCCCGCGAGGTGATCGGCCCCGAGCGCCAGCTGATGATCGACGCCAACCAGGTATGGGAAGTCGGCGAGGCCATCGACTGGGTGCGCGAGCTGGCCTTCGCCAAGCCCTGGTTCATCGAGGAGCCCACCAGCCCCGATGACGTGGAAGGCCATCGCGCCATCCGCGAGGCGGTGGCGCCGGTCAAGGTGGCCACCGGCGAGATGTGCCAGAACCGCATCCTCTTCAAGCAGTTCATCATGCGCGGCGGCCTGGACGTGGTGCAGCTCGACGCCTGCCGCCTGGGCGGCCTCAACGAGGTGCTGGCGGTGCAGCTGATGGCCGCCAAGTACGACCTGCCGGTCTGCCCCCATGCCGGCGGCGTGGGCCTGTGCGAATACGTGCAGCACCTGGCGATGATCGACTACCTCTGCATCGCCGGCACCCACGAGGGCCGGGTGGTGGAATACGTCGACCACCTCCACGAACACTTCGAGGACCCTTGCCGGGTGCGCGGCGCGGCCTACCTGGCACCCCAGGCGCCGGGTTTCTCCATTGCCATCAAGGCGGCCTCCCGCGCGCGTTATCGCCACGCCGGGGAGCAGCCGTCATGAGCCTGCGCCTGGATGCCCACCAACATTTCTGGCGCTACCGCCCGGCCGAATTCGGCTGGATCGACGGGCGCATGCCAGGGCTGCAATGCGACCACCTGCCGGCCGATCTGCAGCCGCACCTGCAGCGCGCCGGCTTCGACGGCTGCATCGCCGTCCAGGCGCGCACCCAGGAAGAGGAGACGGATTTTCTGCTCGACCTGGCCGCCCAGACGCCTTGGGTACAGGCGGTGGTCGGCTGGACCGATCTGCGCGCCGCCGACCTGGTAGCGCGCCTGGAGCGCCGCCAGGGCAGTCGCCACCTGCGCGGCTTTCGCCATCCGGTGCAGGACGAAGCCGATCCCGGCGCCTGGCTGGACGATGTCGCCGCCAACCAGGGCGTCGCCACCCTGCAACGCCATGGCTATCTCTACGAATTGCTGATCCATGCCGAGACGCTGCCCGCCGCCACCGCCTTCGCCGCCCGCCACGACCACGGCGTGCTGGTGCTGGACCACCTGGGCAAGCCGCCGGGACGGGTCGCCCCCGCCGACTACGCCCGGCTGCTGGCACCCCTGGCCCGGCTGCCCCACGTCCATTGCAAGCTCTCCGGGCTGGTCACCGAGGCCGACTGGCACGGCTGGCAGGCGGAGCAGTTGCTGCCCTATGCGCGCATCGCCCTGGAGGCCTTCGGGCCGGAGCGGTTGCTGTTCGGGTCCGATTGGCCGGTCTGTACCCTGGCCGCCAGCTACGCCGAGGTGGTCGACCTGGCCGAACAGGCCCTGATGGACCTCACGGCCAATGAGCGCGCGGCGGTCTTTGGCGGCAACGCGGCCCGCCTCTATGGCCTCGGCACCCAGCCACGGGAGAAGGTGGCATGAACCTGCAGCTGGCCGACAAGGTGATCCTGGTCACTGGCGGTGGCTCCGGCATCGGCGCCGCCATCTCCCTGGCCCTGGCCGCCGAGGGCGCCATCCCGGTGAGCCTCGCCCGCGAACCGCTGGAGGCCGACTTTGCCGAACGTCTGGCCGAACAACAGCCAAAAGCTCGGGCCTTCACCGTGGAACTGTGCGACGAAGCCGCCTGCGAGCGGACCGTGGCCGCCGTGCAGGAGGCCTACGGCCGTATCGATGGACTGGTCAACAACGCTGGGGTCAACGATGGCGTGAGCCTGGCTGCCGGGCGCGCCGCCTTCGTTGCCTCCCTGGAACGCAACCTGGTGCACTACTACCACCTGGCGCACCTCTGCCTGCCGGCGCTGCGCGCCAGTACCGGCGCCATCGTCAATATCGCATCCAAGACCGCCCTCTCCGGGCAGGGCGACACCAGCGGCTACACCGCGGCCAAGGGCGGGGTACTGGCCCTGACCCGCGAATGGGCCGCCTCGCTGCTGGGCGACGGCATCCGCGTCAACGCGGTGATCCCCGCCGAGGTGATGACGCCGCTTTATGAGCGCTGGCTGCAGGGCTTCCCCGATCCGACGGCCAAGCTCGCCGCCATCACTGCGCGCATCCCCCTTGGCCGGCGCATGACCACCCCGGAAGAAATCGCCGATACCGTGGCCTTCCTGCTCTCGTCACGGTCCAGTCACACCACCGGCCAGTGGCTGAGCGTCGACGGCGGCTACCTGCATCTGGACCGGGCGCTGACGTGAAGACGTGGAGGTAGGTTGGCGCTGAGCGCAGCGAAGCCCAACAAGTGGGCAGGCGCCCTCACCCTAACCCTCTCCCAGAGGGAGAGGGGACGGTTCCGTGGATCGTGTTTAGGTTTGGCGTTAACCGAAAGCAGCAACGCGTGGAAAACGCCCTGCGGTTTTCCACCCTACGCCAGACTAAACGTAGGTTGGCGCTGAGCGCAGCGAAGCCCAACAGGGGGCGCCGCCCTCACCCCAGCCCTCTCCCAAAGGGAGAGGGGGCGGTTCCGTGGATCGTGCTTAGGTTTGGCGCTAGCCGAGCGCAGCGACGCGTGGAAAACGCCATGCGGTTTTCCACCCTACGCCAGCTCGACGTAGGTTGGCGCTGAGCGCAGCGAAGCCCAACAAAGGGTGAGCACCCTCACCCCAGCCCTCTCCCAGAGGGAGAGGGGGCGGCTCCGTGGATAGCCTTTAGGTTTGGCGTTAGCCGAGCGCAGCAACGCGTGGAAAACGCCATGCGGTTTTCCACCCTACGCCAGACTAAACGTAGGTTGGCGCTGAGCGCAGTGAAGCCCAACAAGACACGGGCGCCCTCACCCCAGCCCTCTTCCAGAGGGAGAGGGGGCGGTTCCGTGGATAGCCTTTAGGTTTGGCGTTAGCCGAGCGCAGCAACGCGTGGAAAACGCCATGCGGTTTTCCACCCTACGCCAGGCTCGACGTAGGTTGGCGCTGAGCGCAACGAAGCCCAACAAGGGTCAGGCATCGTGGCACCTCGTAGGGTGGACAACGGCGCAGCCTTGTCCACGCGCCAAACACCGAATCCGCTATCGCTTGGGACTCAAGGGACTGTCGTCCTGGTCCTCGCGCTCTTCGGTGGTGGTGGTGTTCGCCGAATCCGGCACGTCGCCGTATTCGTCGTAGTCGTGGGGGGTCTGCTTGTCGTCCGCGGGTTCGGGATTCATGAGGTACTCCAATAAAAGAAGTGCCTTCGGTGGAGTCCGCCAGCCCCTGCGGCGTTCCCGCTAGACCAGCGCCACCAGACGTTCGGCGACCCGGTCGAAGGGTTCGATGCTGCGCTGGGCGCGACACAGCGGAATCACCCCCTGCACCGCCGCCACCAGCAGCGTAGCCAGCCCCGTCGCTGCCTCGGTCGAATGCCCATGCTCGACCAACGCCACCTGCAAGCGCGCCTCCCAGCGGCGATAGATGCCCGCTGCCGCGTCCAGCTCGCGCTGGGCGATCTCGTCCACCGGCTCTTCCACCGCCACCGCCATCACCGGGCAGCCGACGCGAAAGTCCGAGTCCAGCAGGATGTCGCGCCACAGCTGCAAAAAGCCCTGAATCCCAGCCAGCGCCCCGGCCTGCAGCTGCCGCTCCAGATCGCGACTGACCTGGGCGCCCGCCAGCTCCACCGCCTCCACCACCAGCTGGTGCTTGCCGCCGGGAAAGTGATGATAGGTGGACCCCAGCGGCGCCTCAGCGCGCTTGATGGTCTCGCGGATGCTGGTGGCGTTGAGGCCGTGCTGCGCCAGCATGGCCGACGCGGCCACCACCACCCGTTCCCGCACCGTCGACTGCTCGGTCATCCATTCTCCTTGCTATGACAGTCGTCATAATTTACCGTCCAGGCATTATAACAACTGTCATAGGGACCACCCCATGCCCAGCGACGCCCTCGTCGAGGCCTTGATCACCGCGGACGGTTATCGCCTCAGCACCAGTCGCTTTCCCGCCGAGGGCACGCTGCAGGGACGGCTGATCGTTGCCGGTGCCACCGCCGTGCCCCAGGGCTTCTACCGGCGCTTCGCCCAACACGCCGCGGCCCGCGGATTCGAGACCCTGACCCTGGACTATCGCGGCGTCGGTCGCTCGGCACCCGCTTCGCTCAAGGGCTTTCGCATGGACCTGCTGGACTGGGCGCGCCAGGACCTCGCCGCCGCCGTGGACGCCATGGCCCAGGGCGACGTCCCGCTCTACCTGGTCGGCCACTCCTATGGCGGCCATGCCTTCGGCCTCCTGCCCAATCACGCCAAGGTCGCCGGCTTCTATGTCTTCGGCACCAGCGCCGGCTGGCACGGCTACATGCCGCCGCTCGAACGCCTCAAGGTGCTGGGCATGTGGAAGCTGGTGCTGCCGGTGCTGACCTGGTGGAAAGGCTACTGCCCCTGGAGCGCCCTGGGCCTGGGCGAAGACCTGCCGCGCGACGTCTATCGCCAGTGGCGGCACTGGTGCAGCTATCCCCACTATTTCTTCGACGACCCCGCCATGCGGGGCATCGAAGCCGGCTATGCCGAGGTGCGCACGCCCATCGTCGCGGTCAATGCGCTGGACGACCTCTGGGCCACGCCGCGCTCGCGTGATGCCTTCATGCAGGCCTATCGCAACGTCGACCTCAAGCGCGAAGACCTCGACCCCCGCCAGCACGGCGGCGCCATCGGCCACATGGGTTACTTCCGCGCCAACGCCCAGCCCCTATGGGATCGCGCCCTGGACTGGTTCGTCGCCCTGTCCCGCTCACCGGGGCTGAGCTGAGTCCCAAACCGGCCGCCCCAGCGGCGCGCCTGTCGCTTTTCCAAAAGCTACTCGTCGTTTCCGGACAGCCACTCCGCTGCCCCAGGTCCCATTGTGGCGGCACGAATAACAAGGAGTGACACCCGTGCTGATCGGCGTCCCGTTGGAATCCGGTGCAGGGGAAACGCGCGTGGCCGCGACCCCCGAAACCCTCAAGAAATTGATCGGCCAGGGCCACCAGGTGGTGGTGCAACAGGGTGCTGGCGAGCGGGCCAGCGTGCCCGACGCGGCCTATGCCGCCATCGGCGCCCAACTTGGCGATGCCGCCGCGGCGCTGGGCGCCGACCTGGTGCTCAAGGTCGCAGCGCCCGATGCGGCAGAGCTGGCGCTGATGAAGCCTGGCGCCGTGCTGATCGGCATGCTCAACCCCTTCGCCCAGGAGACCCTGGACCAGCTCAACGCCCGCGGCCTCACTGCCTTCGCCCTGGAAGCGGCGCCGCGCACCTCCCGCGCCCAGAGCCTGGACGTGCTCTCCTCCCAGGCCAACATCGCCGGCTACAAGGCAGTAATGCTGGCGGCCGACCACTATCCGCGCTTCATGCCCATGCTGATGACCACTGCCGGCACGGTGAAGGCCGCGCGGGTGCTGATCCTTGGCGCCGGGGTGGCCGGGCTGCAGGCCATCGCCACCGCCAAGCGCCTCGGCGCGGTGATCGAGGCTTCCGATGTGCGCCCGGCGGTCAAGGAGCAGATCGAATCCCTCGGCGCCAAGTTCGTCGACGTGCCCTTCGAGACCGAGGAAGAACGCCAGTGCGCCGAAGGCGTCGGCGGCTATGCCCGGCCCATGCCGGCTACCTGGATGGAGCGCCAGGCCAAGGCCGTGCACGAACGCGCCAAGCAGGCCGACATCGTCATCACCACCGCACTGATCCCCGGTCGTCGTGCGCCCACCCTGCTGCACGAAGCCACCGTGGCCGAGATGAAGCCCGGCTCCGTGGTCATCGATCTGGCCGCCAGCCAGGGCGGCAACTGCCCGCTGACCGAGCTGGACCGGGTGGTGGTCAAGCACGGCGTCACCCTGGTGGGCTACGGCAACCTGGCCGCCCGGGTGCCGGCGGACGCCTCGGCGCTCTATGCCCGCAACCTGCTGGACTTCCTCAAGCTGGTGCTCAAGGACGGGGCCTTCCACCTCGACCTAGAGGACGACATCGTCGCCGCCTGCCTGATGTGCCACGGCGGCGAATTGCGCCGCAAGAACGCCTGAGCCCCAGCCCGGCCCCTCTGCCTTTAAAGGACTGCCCCCCATGGATCTGATTTCCGACGGCATCTACAACCTGATCATCTTCGTGCTGGCCATCTATGTCGGCTACCACGTGGTCTGGAACGTCACCCCCGCGCTGCACACCCCGTTGATGGCCGTGACCAACGCCATCTCCGCCATCGTCATCGTCGGCGCCATGCTCGCCGCCGCCCTCACCGTCACCCCGCTGGGCAAGACCATGGGCACCCTGGCCGTGGCCCTGGCGGCGGTCAACGTCTTCGGCGGCTTCCTGGTCACCCGCCGCATGCTGGAAATGTTCAAGAAGAAGGCCCCCAAGGCCCCGGCGGAGAAGCCCTGACATGAGCATGAACCTCATCACCCTGCTCTACCTTGTCGCCTCGGTGTGCTTCATCCAGGCACTCAAGGGCCTTTCCCACCCCACCACCTCGCGCCGCGGCAACGCCTTCGGCATGGCTGGCATGACCCTCGCCGTGCTCACCACCCTGGCGTTGATCCACAAGCTCGGCAGCGAGCTGGCGGTGCAGGGCATCGGCTATGTCATCGTCGGCCTGCTGGTCGGCGGCAGCGCCGGTGCCTACATGGCCAAGCGCGTGGAAATGACCAAGATGCCCGAGCTGGTCGCCTTCATGCACAGCATGATCGGCCTGGCCGCGGTGTTCATCGCCATCGCCGCGGTGGTCGAGCCGCAGTCCCTGGGCATCGTCGCCACCTTTGGCCAGCCGATTCCCAGCGGCAACCGCCTGGAGCTGTTCCTCGGCGCGGCCATCGGCGCCATCACCTTCTCCGGTTCGGTGATCGCCTTCGGCAAGCTCTCGGGCAAATACAAGTTCCGCCTGTTCCAGGGCGCCCCGGTGCAGTTCGCCGGCCAGCACATCCTCAACCTGGCCATTGGCGTGGCCATCCTCGCCCTGGGCCTGATGTTCACCTTCAGTGGCAACCTCGGCGCCTTCGCCGTGCTGGTGGCCCTGGCCTTCGTCATCGGCGTGCTGATCATCATCCCCATCGGCGGCGCCGACATGCCGGTGGTGGTCTCCATGCTCAACAGCTACTCCGGCTGGGCCGCCGCCGGTATCGGCTTCTCGCTCAACAACTCCATGCTGATCATCGCCGGCTCACTGGTGGGATCGAGCGGCGCCATCCTCTCCTACATCATGTGCAAGGCGATGAACCGCTCCTTCTTCAACGTCATCCTCGGCGGCTTCGGCGGGGCGACGGAAGCCGCGGCCAGTGGCGGTAGCCAGGAGCAGCGCCCGGTCAAATCCGGCTCGGCGGACGACGCCGCCTTCCTGCTGGGCAACGCCGACAGCGTCATCATCGTCCCCGGCTACGGCCTGGCCGTGGCCCGCGCCCAGCACGCCCTCAAGGAGCTGACCGAGAAGCTGGTCCATAACGGCGTGACGGTGAAATACGCCATCCACCCGGTGGCTGGCCGCATGCCCGGCCATATGAACGTGCTGCTGGCCGAGGCCGAGGTGCCCTACGACCAGGTGTTCGAGATGGACGACATCAACTCCGAATTCGGCCAGGCCGACGTGGTGCTGGTGCTCGGCGCCAACGACGTGGTCAACCCGGCCGCCAAGAACGACCCCAAGTCACCCATCGCCGGCATGCCCATCCTCGAAGCCTTCAAGGCCAAGACGATCATCGTCAACAAGAGATCCATGGCCAGCGGCTACGCGGGCCTGGACAACGAACTCTTCTACCTGGACAAGACCCTGATGGTCTTTGGCGATGCCAAGAAGGTCATCGAGGAGATGGTCAAGGCGGTGGATTAAGCCCTGCCCTCGCGACCGTTTGGGCGGTCGTGGGGGTAGTTCGTCGGCGATGAAATCCGCAGCGCCTACCCCTTCCAAACACTTTCACCCCAAGCGAAGCCTTGCCAACCCTCGGTTTCGGCTGCACTCGCTGCAAAAATCGTCAGACTTCACTGCAAAAGTCTTAGCAATTCCGGCCTTTTGCCAGCCTTGACGCCTCCTACCGTGCCTCCTACTGTGAAATCCATCACAAGGAAGCAGCCGTCACGATCCCTCGTCTCGGCCCCGGCCAGGACGCCGCTATGCCGCCCAAAGACCGTCACGGCAAGACCGCGCAAGACTATCGCGCCGCGCTCATCGCCGAACTCGACGCCGTTCCCGGCTACCGTCGCCGCCGCAAGGCGCAGCGCTCTCCTCTGCTATTCGTCTGGCTACTGGTGCCTGTCGCCCTGCTCTGGCTGAACTGGCCTTGGGTAGAGCGTTGGCTGCATCCTGCGCCTGTGGCTGAACCGCCTTTTGAAGTTGCGGAAAGCAAAACGCCTGCATCTCCCCTCCCTCCTTCTTTACCTGCACCTCACCAAGCCATAGCCGCGCCTCAACCTCTAGATGCCTGCCTCAAGCAGGGCAACGTGGTGGATGAAGAGGTATTGCGTTGCCGCTATGGCGCCGTGCCTCGTGCGCAAGAGCCGGCTTCGGCTCCGCAGGGAATGGTGTCAGCAGCCTATCTCGCCCAGTACAAGGCGGGGCAAGAGCTAGCTCCCGTGTATACCTCTTCCTCACCTTCTTTCAGCGAAAGCCATTGGGTTCGCAAGTGGGATGGCAGCGGTTCGTATTTGGCTACTTGGGAGGTACAAGACAGTCGGATTGATTACGGCAGTGTTTGCGGGAATCACCGTAAGGGATCAATTGAGTATCGGGAGTGTAGGAAAGGGGCAAAACAGTGGTTCAAGGGGCAATGCGCAGCATTGGGTAAGGCCAAGGGGCAAGAGCTGACTCGCGAGAGGTATTGCTCAGCGGCTGAAGAGTTTGGACCGATGGGATAATCCATTTTTAGCAAGACACTATCGATCCGCCAATTCTAGTCCGCACAGATCCATTCCTCCTGCCCAACGCTTTGGCAGAGAGCGTCTATACTGAAAATTATCTTATATATTTTTTACGATTTCCTAATAAAAAGAGGGCATATGGCAAAGAGAAGCGGCTTTGAGAAAGTGATTCGAGCCATAGCGCGTGAAACAGCCAAACAGCAACGACTTCAAGCCTCTGAACAACGCGCCTTACAGCAGGAGGCCGACCGTACGCAACGTGAACAAAGAAGAGATAGGGCTATAAAAGAACGCGAGCAAGCTCGCTACAGCCGCGAGTCCGAACGATTTGCAAAGCAAAACTATTTAGAATTTCAAACACAAGAAGCACGCGACAAAAATGGTAGCACCGCACTATTCTTAAGCGAACTTGAGAATATTTTATCCGCTACATTAATGGTTGATGACACGGTTACCTTTGACTCGCTTAGAGTCTTAGAAAACCCACCACAATTCGCCCCACCAAAGTCTTTAACAACTGCCATAAAAGGTCCTTCCCTAGAGTCATTTACGTCAAAAGTACCCTCTTTACCTTGGCATGCCTTTTTAATGCCAGGCTATAAGGCCAAACACTCGGAAAAACTAAGACTCGCCAACGAGCAATTTATTGCTAGCGAGCAGCAAATCAACACTCAAAACACGCAACGTTTAGATTTATTAAGGAAAGCTCGCGAGGACCATGAAGCAGGAGTATCAGCTTTTTTGGAAAAGAAAGCACTTCGCGAC
Organism: Pseudomonas sp. Marseille-Q7302; assembly: GCF_965111925.1. Lineage (NCBI taxonomy): Bacteria > Pseudomonadati > Pseudomonadota > Gammaproteobacteria > Pseudomonadales > Pseudomonadaceae > Pseudomonas > Pseudomonas sp. Marseille-Q7302. The sequence goes on from NZ_CBCOPK010000001.1 coordinate 4,112,994, forward strand.
TCTGAAGTCGATGCGTTTCGTTACTCTTATTATGAGGGCGACCCGGAGTCCATTGTAGCTTATTGCAGCATGGTTCTTGAAAAATCTGTCTATCCAGAAGGTTTTCCACAAAACTTTTCTCTGGCCTATCAACCTGACTCAAAACAACTGGTAATTGAGTATGAACTACCTACGGTAGAAATAATCCCCAGCGTAGCCGAGTATCGCTATGTCAAAACTAGAGACGAGATCGTTGAGAAGCTACGCAAGCCTGGAGAAATAAAAGCATTATATTCGGATGTTGTGGCGAGCATAGCACTAAGATGCTTACACGAAATATTCGAGGCTGACCAAGGCGAGTTTCTTGAGACCTGCTGTTTTAGCGGATATGTGAATACAATTGATCCTGCAACCGGCCGGGAGATACAACCGCATCTTGTTTCCGTCCGAACGTCGCGCAAAACTTTCACAGAGATAGACTTAGCGCGGGTAGATCGAGCTGTGTGCCTTAAAAATTTAGGCGCCCATGTTTCTAGATCTCCAAGCGAAGCTCAAGCCGTTAGGCCTATTATTGAATTTCATATGATAGACAAACGATTTGTTGACCAACAGGACCTTACTTCACAGCTGAGCTCTGCCACCAACCTAATGGACCTTAACCCATACGAATTTGAAACTCTTGTAGCAAATCTATTCTCGAAAATGGGACTAGAGTCTAAGCTTACAAGATCCTCGCGAGACGGAGGCGTTGACTGTATTGCTTACGATCCCCGACCAATTCTAGGGGGAAAAGTAGTAATTCAGGCAAAACGCTATAGACATACCGTGGGAGTTTCGGCAGTTCGAGATCTTTACGGAACGATGATGAATGAAGGTGCAAACAAAGGAATCCTAGTAACCACTAGCGGCTATGGACCCGACGCATTTGAATTCTCGAAAGACAAACCGATAGAGCTGATCGAGGGTGGCGGATTGCTTTTCCTCCTTCAAGAAATCGGAGTTGAAGCACGAATATTAATGCCTGAAGACTAGGAAAATGCACAAAAAAATCATCAAAATACAATCCTAACTTGCCACATAATAAAACCGCCTACTGAATAGCCGCTGCCTAACTTAAAGAAATCTCAACATAATACTACAGATAAAAACCATCACCTTTACCAAAAGGAATCTCAAGTTTAAATCACACAAGCTCTATCTAAATATTGCGTATCAATCCATTGGTCGATTGCAAAGCTTGCACTAATAATTGGATTATTTTCTTAAAAAGCTCAATGACTCCGACTACTCCTCATTAAATACTAGGCCCCAGCCACAGTACCCCCCACAAGGACCGTCCCTATGCCAACCTCCCGCTCCCTCATGATCGCGTTGCTTTTGGCCAATACCGGTGCCGCCTGGGCCGAATCTAATACGGCAACGGTGCAGCAAGACGGCGGCTTCAACAGGGTGAATCTGAATCAGGGCAGCGAGCTGTCGGCGCGTAACAAGGCCGATATCCAGCAGAGCGGCATCTTTCTCACTACCCAGGTCACCCAGCAGGACGATGCTGATGACAGCGTGCGGGTGGTGCAGGACAGTGCCAGGAGCTATGCCGAGGTCAACCAGACCTTGGGTTCGCAGCGGCGGGTGGATATCGAGCAGCTCAATGCGGGCTACGGGCGCGTGCAGGTCGATCAGGGGCCGGGCAGTGGTAACGAGACGGTGGTGCGGCAGAGCGGTCTGCGGCTGGACACCTATGTGCAGCAGGATGGTGGCTTTCACCGCATCGACATCGACCAGACCAGCGACCGGGCAGGTGGCAACACCCTGACCGCGCGGCAGGACGGCCTGAACGGTAACCTTGAGTTGCGCCAGAGCGGCGATGCGCTGGACCTGCAGGTGGTCAGCTTCGGGCTACGCAATAGCGCCTGGGTGAGCCAGAACGGCAACGACTCGACAACCCTCATCGAACAGCGCGGCAACGACAACTACATCGGCCTCAAGCAGGCCGGCGAGCGAACCGATTCCACCGTGGTGCAACAGGGTAACGGCAACGATGCCCGGGTCCGGCATTCCAGCGCCTATTCGCGGCCCAGCAACGTCGATATCGCCCAGCGCGGCGATCTCAACCGTGCAGACGTGAATGTCTATGGCGTGGGCAGCCAGCTGACCCTGGCGCAGAGCGGTAACGGCAATGGCGCCTCCGCCACCGTCTCCGGCGAGGGCAACCAGCTGGATCTGGTGTCCAATGGCGACGGCAATGGCATCACCGCCTATTACCTCGGTAACGACGGCCAGCTGAAGGTCGATCAGCAAGGCAACGACCTCGGGGTGACGGCCTTCGTGCAGGGCAATGCCTCCAGCATCACCGCCAGCCAGAGTGGCTACCAGCACACCGCCAATCTGACCCAGAACACGGCGGGCAATGCCATCAACATCACTCAGAGCGGCTTCTCCAACCACGCCGTCATTACCCAGTAACCTGAGATCAGCGGGGCCGGGCACCGTGCGCGCTGGCAACGTATGTGGGTTCCCTCTGCCCCGCCCGCTCTCAATCTTTGCCCCACGCGGCCGTTATCCTTGAGATGTACCTTTCAAGGAGTCCGCGATGTCCAGCACGCTGTCGGTGAATGGCATTGGCCACGGCATCTTGCGCGCGCCCACGCTCAGGCTGGGTGGCGCGACTGCCAAGCCCACCGCCGAAGACCAGGCGGCCGCCCAGGCCGAGCAAGCCAAGAAGCCCAAGGGCATCGGCAAGCCCAACCCACTGAACCAGATCAAGGACCAGGCCGAAGCCGACGCCGCCCCTGCCAGCGAGAAAGGCAGCACCGGTAACAAGACCCTGGATACCCTGCAGAAGGCCATCGACATGGCCAAGCGGCAACTGGAGCTGGCGCAGAAGCAGTTGCGCGCGGTAGAGGCTCAGAGCAAGGGCGAGGGCAAGGCTGACGAGGCCAGCCAGGCCGCGCGCGAAGCCGCCCAGGCCAATGTGGCCGCCGCCAGCGAGGCGTTGACGACTGCCTACGCCGCCTATACCGAAGCCCTGAAGAAAGCTGGCGACAGCACCGGTGGTGTCAGCGCCCGGGCGTGATGCTGGCCCCCTGACTGGACGGCCTGGGCTACTCTCGGAGGCTATTCAAGATCTGGAGGGCGTACTCGCATGGCAGCCAAACTCAGCGGCAAGACCGCGCTGGTCACCGGCGCGGCCCAGGGCATAGGCGCCGCCATCGCCCGGGCCTTCGTGGCGGCAGGCGCCTTCGTCTATGTCACCGACCTGAACGATGACCTTGGCCGCGCCGTCGCCGCCGAGCTGGGGGACGGTGCCTGCTACCTACCCCTGGACGTGCGCCTGGAGGCCGACTGGCAGCAGGTCACACGGCAGATCCTCGCGGAGCGCGGTGGGCTGGACGTGCTGGTGAACAACGCCGGGATCACCGGCTTCGAGCAGGGGGTGGTGGCCCACGATCCCGAAAACGCCAGGCTCGAAGACTGGCACGCGGTGCATCGCACCAACCTCGATGGCGTCTTTCTCGGCTGCAAATACGGCATCCGTGCCATGCGCCCGGTTGGGACCGGGTCCATCATCAATATCTCGTCGCGCTCCGGGCTGGTGGGCATCCCCGGCGCGGCGGCCTATGCCTCGTCCAAGGCCGCCGTGCGCAACCACAGCAAGACGGTGGCCCTCTATTGCGCGGAGCAAGGCCTCGCGATCCGCTGCAATTCCATCCACCCCGCCGCCATCCTTACGCCGATGTGGGAGCCCATGCTGGGCGACGGCCCGGACCGCGAGGCACGCATGGCTGCGCTGGTGCGGGATACGCCGCTGCGGCGCTTCGGCCGGCCCGAGGAAGTCGCCGCCGTGGCACTGCTACTGGCCTCCGACGACGCCGGCTACATGACCGGCAGCGAGCTGAATCTGGACGGCGGCCTGCTGGCCGGTTCGGCGGTGACGCCCGCGACAGCGGAAGCGCCCTAGTCGTTGAGTAGGCGATGGAAGACTGCGCTCTGGCGTTCGGCCGGCGAGCGGCTACACCGGCGCCTCAGAGCGCCGTGTCTTCCTGCCGGTAGATCCGCAGCCCACGCGCCTGGTAGTTGGCCAGGGCGGCTGGGTGATCCAGGGTGCAGGTATGCACCCAGACGCGCTCGGTACCAGGCCAATCCCAGGCAGAACGGAGGGCATGGCTGAGCAGCGGCCCACCGAAACCGAGCCCCATGAAGGCGCCGGCCAGGCCGAAGTAGCGGATCTCGGCGTTGCGGCCATCCGGGCGGTACAGCTCGTAGTAACCGGCGATGGCGCCGCGGTGATAGGCGACCCAGGTGCGGTGGCCTTCCTGCTCCACCAGCTCGCGCCACTGGGCGTCGCTCCAGCTATCGAGATCGCTCCAGTCCCAGGCCTGGCCGACTAGGGCATAGAGAAAGCGATTGAGTTCGGGTTGCGGCACCTCGCACTCGACGATCTGCAGGTCAGGCCGTGGCGGCTTCTCGCGCAATTCGGTCGGCGCGGTCATCTCCAGGTAGAAGGTGGTATAGCTCTGCGTCATCGGCTGGCTCCTTGGTAACGTCAGGCCCGATTGTGACCAGAGCCAAGGAGATGCCGCCAGCCTGATTGCGACGTCTAACTAGGTTGCTTGAGCGCGATACGGAGACTTGCCTTAGCGACGTGCGGTGGTATTGGATGAGCCCCTACCTGTATCGAGGATGACCATCATGCCTCTCTCATCGCGCCTGACGCCCCTGTCCGAACAGGCCATGACCGGAGAACAGCAACGCGTGCTAGCCGAGATCCAGAGCGGCCGGCGGGGCAATCTCGATGGGCCCTTCCTGGCCTGGATCCACAGTCCGGCGCTGGCCAACCATGCCCAGCGGCTAGGGGCCTTCTGCCGCTACGGCACCCGGCTGGAACTGCGGCTTACCGAACTGGCGATCCTGACGACCGCCGCCTGGTGGCGCGCCCAGGCGGAATGGCAGATCCATGAGCCCATCGCCCGTCAGGCGGGGCTGGCGGATCAGGTGATAGAGGCACTCCGGCAAGGCGCCGTGCCGTCCTTCGAGACGCCCGAGGACGCCTGCGTCCATGCCATCGGGGTGGCGCTCTACGACACCCGGCGCATCCCCGATGACCTCTACCAGCAGGGCGTGGCGCTGTTCGGCGAAGCCGGGATGGTCGAGCTGATGGGTGTCTATGGCTATTACAGCCTGATCGCCATGACCCTCAACGCCTTCGCAGTGGACCGGGGCGGCAACGCGCCCCTCCCCTTCGCCGAGTAAGGCCGACCTGCTCGTGGCTACCCTGCCACTGCTGTACCGGTCGCCCGACCGCGCCAGGCCAGGGCCAGCACCATCAGCAGCCCCAGGGCGGCCATGCCGGCGCCGGCCAGGGAAATCGCCGGATAGCCCAGACCGGCGCTGATGACCGCGCCACCCAGGGCCGCGCCCAGGGCATTGCCCAGGTTGAAGGCACCGATGTTGACCGCCGAGGCCAGGTTGGGGGCGTCCTTGGCGGCGTCCATCACCCGCATCTGCAGCGGCGGGACCAGGGCGAAGCTGGCGATGCCCCAGAGCAGGATGGCCACGGCGGCCGGCAGCGGCCAGCGCATCAGCACGGTAAAGGCCAGCAGCACCAGGATCAGCAGGCTCAGGGAGGCGATCAGGGTGCGGTCGATGGATTTGTCCGCGGCCTTGCCGCCCCAGAGATTGCCCAGGGTCAGGCCGACGCCGAACAGCACCAGCATGGCGGTGATGAAGGCCGTGGAGCCATGGGTTTCGCTGGCGAGGATGGGCGCGATATAGGTGAAGACGGTGAACATGGCGCCCGAGCCGACCACGGTCAGGCCCAGAGCGGCCAACACCGGCGGGCGGCCCAGCACGCGGATCTCGGCCAGCACGCCGTCGCTGGGTGGCAGGGCCACGTTGGGCAGGGCGAACCAGAGCGCGGCCATGGTCAGCAGGCCGAGTCCGGCGATGCCCCAGAAGGCCTGGCGCCAGCCGAGCAGTTCACCGAACCAGGTAGCCAGGGGCACCCCGCCGATGGTGGCCAGGGTCAGGCCCATGAACATGGCGGCGACCGCCCCGGCGCGCCGATCCGGAGCGACCACGCTGGCCGCCACCAGGGCGCCGACGCCAAAGAAGGCGCCATGGTTGAGCGAGGTCACCACCCGGGCGATCAGCAGGCTGGTGTAGTCGGTGGCCAGGGCCGACATCAGGTTGCCCAGGGTAAAGATGGCCATCAGGCCGATCAGCAGCTGGCGACGCGGAATGCGGCCGGTGGTCAGGGTCATCAGCGGTGCGCCGATCAGCACGCCCAGGGCATAGGCGCTGACCAACAGACCCGCCGCCGGGATGGAGACGCCGAGGTCGGCGGCGATGCCGGGCAGCATGCCCATGGGGGCGAACTCGGTGACACCGATGCCGAAGGCACCCGTGGCCAGGGCCAGCAGAGGGGGATTGATACGCATGGGAAAGGCTCCTTATCTATGCCGTGAATGCTAAGCTCCTGCTCGATGAGCCGGTAGACGGCGGTTTTGGCATGCACCTTTGCCCTGGAGGCACAAGTGGATCTGGCAGGTCGCTCGGGAGAGATGGCGGTGTTCGCGCAGGTGGTCGAGGCTGGCAGCCTCTCGGCAGCGGCCAGAACCCTGCGCCTGACGCCTTCGGCGGTGAGTCGCTCCATCGCCCGCACCGAGCAGCGCCTGGGTACGCGGCTCCTGCTGCGCACCACCCGGGCCATCACCCTCACCGCCGAGGGCGAGGCCTATCTGCGCGCCGCGCGGCGCATCCTCGCGGATCTGGCCGAGGTGGAAGAGGCCATCGCCGACCAGGGCGTGCCCCAGGGACGGCTGCGGGTCAGCGCCGCCCTCGGCCATGGCCGCATGACCATCGTGCCGTTGGTGGCGGCCTTCAGCGCCCGCTATCCCGACATCCTGGTGGACCTGGCGCTGGGTGACGAGGTGGTGGACATCCTCGCCGGCCAGGCCGATGTGGCGATCCGCTTCGGCCAGCTCGCCGACAGCCCTCTCACCGCCCGGCCCATCGGCGTCACCGGCCAGGTGGTGGTAGCTTCGCCCGCCTACCTCGCCCGCCACGGCACGCCCCTGGTGCCGGAAGACCTGCTCGGCCACAACTGCCTGAGATTCAACTTTCGCCGCGCCGCGCCGGACTGGCCTTTCGTGCGCGATGGTCGCGAATTCACCCTGAAGATCGCCGGCAACATCGAATGCAACAGCGGCGAGGCCCTGGCACTGCTGGCCCGCGAAGGCGCCGGTATCGCCCGCATCGGTGAATTCAGCGTGGCCGACGACCTGCGCAGCGGTGCCCTGGTGCCGCTGCTGGAGGCCTGGAATCCGGGCGATCTGGAGCCGATCCACGCCGTTTTCGTCGGAGGCACCACCATGCCGGCGCGGGTGCGGGTATTCGTGGATTTCCTGGTGGAACGCCTGGGCCGCTGACGCGTCATCCGACCGCCGTCACCGCGGTACGGGCCGGCGCTCTGCCGCCCGCGTCATTCGCCAAGCCGGTCCGCTTGTAATAGTCTGAGCAATCAACATGCTTAGGTCGCGGCCCTCCTGCCTGTCGCTGTCGCTGCTGACGGCGGTACGTCCCAGGCCCCTCTTTCCTTGTCCCGCAGGAGCCCTCTTGTCCAACCTTCCCTCGCAGCTGGCCTTTCTCGACGTCCCCGGTGAAATGGCCGCGCTGATGCGCCAGAAGGACTGGTCCCAGACGCCCTTCGGCCCCCTGGAAACCTGGTCGACCGCCCTGCGTTCGGCGGTCAGCATCTGCCTCGGCTCGCGTTTCCCCATCGTGCTCTATTGGGGCGAGACCCGCGCCCTGATCTACAACGATGCCTGGAGCACGGTGCCGGGGCGCAAGCATCCCTGGGCGCTGGGGCGTGCCGGCTGGGAGGTGTGGGCGGAGATCTGGGACATCATCGGCCCCATGTTCGACCACGTGATGACGACCGGCGAGGCCACCTGGTCCGAGGACCAGCTGCTGCCGCTGAACAGATTCGGCTACGTGGAGGAGTGCTACTTCTACTACAGCTACAGCCCGGTACGCGGCGATACCGGCGAGGTGGAGGGCATCTTCACCGCGGTGACCGAAACCACGCACCGGGTGCTCACGGAACGCCGTGAGCGCCTGCTGCGCAATGTCTCCGAGGCCACTTCGGCGACGCGCGTCGCCGAAGACGCCTGCCGCGAAGGGGTGCGCTGCCTGCACGAGGTGCCGGAGGAATCACCCTTCTGCCTGGCCTATCTGCGCGACGCCGCGACCGGCACCTTGCAGCGCGTGGCCCTGGCCGGCCTGGCGCCGGACGATGTCCTTGCCCCATTGGAAGTCACCCCGGAGGCCGCCGGCCTGCCCTGGGCCTTCACCACGGCGCGCAGCGCGCCGACCCTGGTGACCGGTCTCAACGAGCGCCATGGCGGCCGGCTCGCCGGGACCCCTTGGCCGGAGCCCCTGGAAGAGGCGCTGGTGGTGCCGATTCCCGGACCGCTGGGCGAGGAACCCTATGGCTATCTGGTCTCGGGCATCAGCCCGCGGCGGCGAGTGGATGCCGACTACCAAAGCCTGTTCGTCCGCGCTGCCGGGCACCTCAGCACCGCCATCGCCAATGCCCGGCGCTACGAGGAAGAACGCCGCCGTGCCGAGCAGTTGGCCGAGCTGGACCGGGCCAAGACGGCCTTTTTTTCCAACGCCAGCCATGAATTCCGCACGCCGCTGACGCTGATGCTCGGTCCCCTGGAAGACATGCTGGCGCGGCCGGACCGCGCCGACGGCGAGCCTGCGGTGAGTCGCCAGGAGCTGGAACTCATCCAGCGCAACGGCCAGCGCCTGCTGCGGCTGGTCAATTCGCTGCTGGATTTCTCGCGCATGGAAGCGGGCCGGATGCGCGCGAGCTTCGCGCCCCTGGACCTGGCGATCTATACCGCGGAGCTGGCCAGCAGCTTTCGTTCGGCCATGGCCCGCGCCGGCCTGACCTTCACCCTCGACTGCGCTCGCCTGGACGAGCCGGTGTGGGTGGATCGCGACCTCTGGGAAAAGATCGTCCTGAACCTGGTCTCCAACGCCTTCAAGTACACCCTGGAAGGTGAGGTGCGGGTCAGCCTGCACCGCCAGGACGCGCATGTCGTGCTGGCAGTGAGAGACACGGGGGTGGGCATCCCGCAGAGCGAACTGGGCAAGGTATTCGACCGCTTTCACCGCATCGAGGGTCAGATCGGCCGGACCCACGAGGGCACCGGCATCGGCCTGGCGCTGGTCAAGGACCTCACCGAGCTGCACGGCGGCGAGGTGCGGGTCACCAGCCAGATCGGCCTGGGTACCACCTTCGAGGTGCTGCTGCCCTTTGGCCATGCCCATCTGCCCGAGGCCAACCGAGTGGGCGCCACGAACCAGGTGTCCACCGCCACCCGCGCCGACACCTTTGTCGCCGAGGCCCTGCGCTGGCTGCCGGACGAGCCGGCCACCCCTACCCCCACGGGGCTCGACGAGCATGCCGGTGGTGGCCAGGGGCGCGGCGAGCGCATCGTCCTGGCCGACGACAATGCCGACATGCGCGGCTATGTCGAGCGGCTGCTGCAGGAGTCCGGCTACCAGGTGGACGCCGTGGCCGATGGCCGCGCCGCGGTCGAGGCGGTGCAGCGGCAATTGCCCGCGCTGGTGCTCTCCGACGTGATGATGCCGGTGCTGGATGGCTTCGGCGTGCTGCGCGCCCTGCGCAGCGACGAGCGCACCGGCCAGGTGCCCATCATCCTGCTGTCGGCGCGAGCGGGCGAAGAGGCCTCCATCGAGGGCATCGCCGCCGGTGCCGACGACTATCTGGTCAAGCCCTTCAGCGCTCGGGAGCTCATCGCCCGGGTGGAAGGCGCCATGCGCCTGGCGCGACTCAGGCGCGAGACCGCCGATGCCCTGCGGCAGGCCAACGAGGTGCTGGAGATCCGCGTCCGCGAACGCACCCGCGAGCGCGACCAGCTCTGGGCCTACAGCCACGATCTCATCGGCATCGCCGACAGCCGGGGGATCTGGGTCAGCGTCAACCCGGCCTGGACCCGCACCCTGGGCTGGACGGTGGACGAGATCGTTGGCAAGACCTCGGAATGGCTGGAGCATCCCGAAGACCGGCAGCGCACCCGCCAGGAGATCGCCCAACTGGCCGCCGGCGCCGCCACCTTCAACTTCGAGAATCGCTTTCGCACCCGCGGCGGCACCCATCGCCACCTGTCCTGGACCGCCGTGCCCGAGGGCGGGCTGCTCTACTGCGTGGCCCGTGACGTCACCGTGGAGCGCGAACGGGCGCTGGAGTTGGAGCAGGCGCGGGACGCCCTGCGTCAGAGCCAGAAGATGGAAGCCATCGGCCAGCTCACCGGCGGCATCGCCCATGACTTCAACAATCTGCTCACGGCCATCACCGGCTCGCTGGAATTGCTGCAGCGCCATCTGAACGGCGAACAGCCGCGTGCCGAGCGCTACATTGGCATCGCCATCGCCTCGGCGCAGCGGGCCGCCGCCCTCACCCAGCGCCTGCTCAGCTTTGGCCGGCGCCAGGCCCTGGATCTGCAACCCCTGGACGTGAATCGGCTGGTCACCGGCATGGAGACCCTGATCCAGCGCACCCTCAACGAGAACATCCGGCTGCACCTGCGGCTCGACGCGGCCACCTGGCCCACCTGCAGCGATGCCAACCAGCTGGAAAATGCCCTGCTCAACCTCTGCATCAATGCCCGGGATGCCATGGCCCAGGGCGGCCAGCTGGTGATCGGTACCCGCAACCTGCGCGATCCGCAGCTGCTGATGCTGCCCGAGCAACTGAGCGGCGACTATGTCGAGCTGGCCGTGAGCGATACCGGCAGCGGCATCCCGGCCGCCGTGCTGGAAAAGGTCTTCGAGCCCTTCTTCACCACCAAGCCGCAGGGCAAGGGCACGGGGCTGGGTCTGTCGATGGTCTATGGCTTCATCAAGCAGAGCGGTGGCTACATCGACATCCACAGCGAGGAAGGCCGTGGCACCCGGGTCAGCCTGCTGTTCCCGCGCCACCAGGGCATCGCCAGCGAAGGGGTTCCGGAGGAAGTGGCGCTGCAACCAGGTCGCGGCGAGCGGGTACTGGTGGTGGAAGACGAACCCGGGGTGCGCCTGCTGATCGTCGAGGTACTCCGCGACCTGGGCTATACCGCCCTGGAGGCCGAAGACGCCCCCACCGCCCTGGCGCTGCTGGAGCGCGAGCCGCAACTGGACCTGGTGGTGTCCGACGTGGGGCTGCCGGGCCTGACCGGTCGCGAGCTGGTGGAAGAGATCCGTCGCCAGCGCCCCGGTATCGCCGTGCTGCTGGTGACTGGCTACGCCGAAGAGGCCATGGACGTGCAGCGCTTCCTCGGCCAGGGCATGCAGCTGCTGCAGAAGCCCTTCGCCATCGAGGTGCTCAGCGAGCGTATCCAAGGCCTGTTGCAGGACCGTCGCGAGCGCCCCTGACCACGGTTTGCGCCCCTGGCGGGAAATCCTGGAGCTGACGCCTGTCCTATCCAGCCAGGTCGGACCGACCGCCCTCCGTCGCCAGCGGCGCGGGGGCGGTGCGACCTCGCCTACCCCTCAGGTTTTCAGGATACCCGCGTTCGCTATGTCTTCCTTCCGCTCCACCGCTCCCGCCGCCGACCCTGACCAGAAGGCCTCAGCCCGGCGACTGATCTTCATCACCGTGCTGGTCGCCACCATGGGCGCCCTGGCCTTCGGTTACGACACCGGCATCATCGCCGGCGCCCTGCCCTTCATGACCCTGCCCGCCGACCAGGGTGGCCTGGGGCTCAACGCCTACACCGAGGGCCTGGTCACTGCCTCCCTGATCGTCGGCGCGGCCTTCGGCTCCCTGGCGGCGGGCTATCTCGCCGATCGCTATGGCCGGCGCACCACCCTGCGCCTGCTGTCGATCCTCTTCGTCCTGGGCGCCCTGGGCACCGCGGTAGCACCCTCGGTGGAGCTGATGGTGGCCGCGCGCTTCGTGCTCGGCCTGGCCGTGGGCGGTGGCTCGGCCACGGTGCCGGTGTTCATCGCCGAGATCGCCGGACCCAAGCGCCGTGGCCGCCTGGTGAGCCGCAACGAGCTGATGATCGTCAGCGGCCAGCTGCTGGCCTATGTGCTCAGCGCCCTGCTCGCCTGGCTGGTGCACGAGAACGGTATCTGGCGCTACATGCTGGCCATCGCCATGGTGCCGGGCATCCTGCTGTTCGCCGGCACCTTCCTGCTGCCCACCTCCCCGCGCTGGCTGGCGGCCAAGGGGCGACTCGAAGAAGCCGAAGCGGTGCTGGAACGCCTGCGCGACACCCCCGAGGAGGTGAAGCGAGAGGTCGAGGAGATGCGCGAGAGCGAGGAGCAGGCCAAACATCGACCGCCCCTGCGCGAGCTGCTGAGTCAGGGTTGGGTGGTCAAGTTGCTGCTGCTGGGCATCGGCCTGGGCTTCGTCGCCCAGTTCACCGGGGTCAACGCCTTCATGTACTACACCCCGATCATCCTCAAGAGCACCGGCATGGGCACCAGCGCGGCCCTCACCGCCACCATCGGCAACGGCGTGGTCTCGGTGATCGCCACCCTGCTGGGCATCTGGGCCATCGGCCGCGCCGGCCGCCGCACCCTGCTGCTGACCGGCCTGGTGATCGTGGTGCTGGCGCAAATGGCGCTGGGCAGCGTGTTGCTATGGCTGCCGCAGAACCTCACCCAGAGCTACCTGGCGCTTGCCTGCATCCTGGTGTTCCTGCTGTTCATGCAGATGTGCATCGCCCCGGTGTACTGGCTGCTGATGTCCGAGCTGTTTCCCAATCAGGTCCGTGGCCTGCTGACCGGGGTGGCCGTGGCCGTGCAGTGGCTGTGCAACGCCACCGTGGCCTTCAGTTTTCCGGTCGCGCTGGAGTGGATCGGCAACTACACCTTCTATGGCTTCGCCGCGATCAACCTGGGGTCGCTTTTGTTCGTCTATTTCTGCCTACCGGAAACCCGTGGCGAGTCATTGGAAGAAATCGAACGCCATCTGAAGAAAGAGTTATAGCGGGTCGTTAGCTGACCGATCGGCGATTTTCCGGCCTGCTGCGGACCAAATGGAATAATTTTTCATTCCGTATCAAGTCGGACTTATCCGGGCCGATGCAGAGTGAAGGCATGTTGCCGTCACTCTTCGCGCAGCGCGCGACCGGGGCATTCGATGAACATCAAACAAAAACTCACGTCGCTTTTCGCGGTAACCGCCTGCCTTCCGGTGATCCTGGTGGCAGGCGTGGTCATCATGAACGTTCGCAGCCAGGCTACCGGGGATTTCCTCGACGGCAGCGGGCGCGAAATCCGTCAGATCGATCGCAACATCCAGCAGTTCTTTGCCGGCATCCAGCAGAACGTCGACTACCTGGCCAAGGAGCCGAACGTCATCGCTCTGGAAGGCCTGAAGAACTACAGCAGCGCGGATGCCGCTCAGATTCCCCAGACCGAAACCGGCCAGCAGGCGCTGAGCTATTTCACCCGCTTCGCCAAGACCCACCCCACCACCGCCTACCTGTCGGTTGGCCTGGCCGATGGCGGCTACATCAGCTGGCCGGACGACGCCAAGCTGGCCAACTACGATCCGCGCGTGCGCCCCTGGTACCAGGCGGCCATGGCCAATCAGGGCAAGGTGGTCCGTACCCCAGCCTATTATTGGGCGACCGATGATGTCGCCCTGATGGGCATCGTCCGGACCATGGAAGACGCCACCGGCAAGGTGCGTGGCGTGGTCGGCCTGGACATCTCGCTGAAGCAGCTCACCGACCTGGTCAAGAGCATCACCCTCGGCCAGAGCGGCTACCTGATGCTGGTGGAAGACAACGGCAACGTACTGGTCGACCCTCGCGATCCCAAGCACAACTTCAAGCAGCTCAAGGAACTGGGTAACGCCTACCAGACGCTCAGCGGCATCCAGAACGGCCTGGGCGAGGTCAATCTCAATGGCACCGACTACATGGTCAACGTCTACCCCGCCAAGGAGCTGGGCTGGAAATTCATCGGCCTGATCGAGCGCAACGAGGTGATGGGCAAGGCCACCACCCTGACCTGGCAGATCGCCGGCATCACCGCCGTGCTGGCGCTCCTGTTCGCCGTACTCGGTGCGGCCTTCGCCGGCATGATCGTGCGGCCGATCCGCGGCGTCTCCGCGGGCCTCGAATCCATCGCCCAGGGCGAAGGCGATCTGACCAAGAGCCTGAACGTCCAGGGTAAAGATGAAACCGCCACCCTGGCCGGCTGGTTCAACCAGTTCCTCGCCAGCATCCGCCAGCTGGTGCAGCGCATCGGCCAGGCTTCCAATGACCTGCAACAGGCCTCGCAGGCGACCACCCAGGCCGCTGCCAGCATGAACGATGTGGCTGGCCGCCAACGCGAAGCCGTGGAAATGGTCTCCACCGCCTTCAACGAGATGGTGGCTACTTCCAACGAAGTGGCGCGCTCCTGCAGCCACGCCGCGGCCTCCGCCGATGCCGGCCACCACAGGGTGCAAGAGGGCTACGGCCAGATCGAAAAAGCTACCAGCAACGTCAACCAGCTCAGCGGTAGCCTCACCCAGTCGGCTCAGGCCATGGCGGTGCTGGAGCAGGACAGCCACAACATCAACACCATTCTCGACACCATCCGCGGTATCGCCGAGCAGACCAACCTGTTGGCGCTCAACGCCGCCATCGAAGCGGCCCGCGCCGGTGAGCAAGGCCGCGGCTTCGCCGTGGTGGCCGACGAGGTCCGGGCCCTGGCCAAGCGCACCGCTGATTCCACCGGCGAGATCGACGGCCTGCTCGGCAACCTGGCGCGCAAGACCCAGGAGGTCACCCGCCAGATCGAGACCAGCCTGGAGCTGTCGCAGACCAGCGTGACGTCCATCAGCGAGGCACGTGGCAGCTTCGAGGGCATCCGCCAGTCGGTGGACGAGATCCGCGACCAGGCCCTGCAGATCGCCGCGGCCGCCGAGGAGCAGCATCAGGTGGCCGAGGACATCAACCGCCACATCGCCCAGATACAGGACGACGCCCAGCAGGTGGAAGGCCTGGCCCAGTCCACCACCCGCGACTCCTCGCGCCTGTCGCAGCTGTCGGGTGAGCTGGATGGACTGGTGAGACGCTTCAAGGCCTGATGACTGGTTGAGATAGCGAAAGCCCCGCCGGTAATCCCGGCGGGGCTTTTTGTTGGGCGGGAGAGTGGTGACGCGTGGAAAGCAGTGCAGCCTTTTCCGCCACCGTGTCCAGCACCCGTTGGGCTTCGCTGCGCTCAGCGCCAACCTACGACCGTGCACTCCGTAGGTTGGGCTGAGCCGGCTCTATCGTCGAAGCCCAACAGAACCCTGCACTCGAACTACTGCTTGTCCGGCAGCATCTTGCCGCCCTTGGCTTCGGCGCGTTGGCAGCCCGGCAGCTGGCGCAGGCCCTCGAAATAGGCCTTGAACACCGGATACTCGTCCAGCACCCCGGCCATGGCGACCATGGCGCCCAAGTAGGAGAGCTGGATGTCGGCCAGGGTCAGGCGGTCGTCGACGATATAGGTCTTACCGCGCAGGTGGTCGCTCAAATAGCCAAGCACCCTGTCCAGCTCCAGCTTGCCGCGAGGTTCGAGCACACCGACGTCGCCCCGTTTGCCAAAGATCAGGATCAGCACCGGCGGCCAGGCCGAGGCTTCGACGAAGTCCAGCCATTCCTCGTGATGGGCCCAGGTGGCGGTGCCTGGCTCCGGCGCGAAGCGCCCCTGGCCATAGCGCTGATTGAGATAACGCAGGATCGCCGAGGACTCGGACAGTTGCAGCTCGCCATCTTCCAGCACCGGCGACTTGCCCAGCGGGTGAACGCGCTTGAGTGCCTCGGATGCCTGGAAAGCCTCGGTACGCGGATAGCGGACCAGCTCATAGGGCAGGCCCAGTTCTTCGAGCAGCCAGAGCACGCGGTGCGAACGGGAATAATCGAGGTGATGCAGCTTGATCATGGGATCTCCTGGGATGTCAGGCGCCAGAAGGCGAGCCCTGGTCACGGTCGCCGCGCAGGCTGCTGTGGGCCCCCTGGCAGATCTCGCGCAGACCGGACTTCAGGCCTTCTTCGAGGGTAGGATGGTAGAAGGGCATGTCGAGCAGCGAACTGGCGGTCTCGCCATGGATCAGCGCCAGTACCAGCAGGTGGCCGATATGGTCCATGCCCGGCCCGACCATGGCCGCACCAGTGAGCTTGCCGGTACCCGGCTCGGCATAGAAACGAGCGACGCCCTGGTTGCGCGCCTCGGCCCGGGCACGGCCCTGATCCTGATAGGAAGAGGTGCCAATCAGACTGCCCGCGTCTGGCGGGCTGCCCAGCACGGCCACCGGCGGATCGGTGAAGATCAGGGAAAACAGCGGCGAGCGCGGCGTGGGTCGAACCTCCGGATAACAGGCGGCGTTGTGGCCGGCGATGGCGCCCTCGTCGGACGCCTCATGGAGGATGGGGCGGTCGTGGTCGGCATCGCCGGCGATGAAGATCGACGAGGAGCCGCATTGCAGGGTCTGGGGGTCGTAGACCGGAGTGCCATGGTCGTCCAGCTCGATGCCGGTGGTTTCCAGGCCCAGGCCCTTCAGCCGCGGCGGTCGTCCGGCGGCCACCAGCACGTAATCGAAATCACCCTCGCCGCTCGTGGCGCCGGACCAGGACAGCCGGACGCCCTCGCCTTCATGCCGGGCATCCACCTCGACATTCAGGTACAGGGTCAGATCCTGCTCCAGGATCTTGCGCAGCTCGGCCTTGACCTTGGTGTCCTGGAGCGCACCCAGGCCATCGTCCTGACCGAACAGGGTGACGGCCACGCCCAGGCGGGCCATGGCCTGGGCCAGTTCCAGACCTACAGGACCGGTGCCTATCACCGCCAGCGAACGTGGCAGGTCGGGCAGCTCGAAGATCGATTCGTTGGTCAGGGCGCGGTCGCCCAAGGCGTCGAAGGGTGCGGGCACCAGCGGATAGGAGCCCGTGGCGATGATGATACTTTTGGCCTGAATAGTTTTACCATTACTCAGTTGCAGTCGATCTGGCGCGATGAAGCGGGCGGTGGCGCGCTGAGCCACACCCTCGGGTAATTTCCCGAAACCCTGCTTGGTCGCCGCAACGAAGTGATCGCGTTCGCGGCGCACCCGCGCCATGACGGCGGCGCCATCGACGTGGACCTCGCCTACCTCGATGCCAAAGGTCGCGGCGCGCTGGACGGCATGGTGGGCCTCCCCCGCGATGATCAGCAGCTTGGACGGCATGCAACCCACCGAGGCACAGGTGGTGCCGGCCCAGTGGTCGTCGATCAGCAGGGTGCGGGCACCCTGGCGCCGGGCGGCGCGTTCGGCGGCGAGGCCAGCGGTCCCGGCACCGATCACGGCGACGTCGCAATGGAGATCCGGGGAAGTCGAACGCTGTGCGGGGTCACTCATCACATCACCTGACGTTGCGAAGGGTTAACCCGACTCACGCCAGGCTCTAGTTAGGGACCCCAAGCGCAGCGTTGAGGTTGCATCTCCAACTCGTGACCCACTTCGACAAAAAACCGACAATTCTTGTCAGGAGCGTCAATTTTCATGCCATTCGTCACCTTATACTGGCGAACTGGAACCATTGAGGCGTCTCATCCTCAATTAGCCAACTTATATGGACGCAGGCATTCACATGGAACGTGACATCAGCAAGATCCCGCTCATCAACGATTGGTCCTACCTGATCGCTTTGGAAACCGGCCTGTTCACCCGTGGTGAACTCAGCGGCGTGGTGCTCAAGGCACTCAACGACCAGGCCCGCCTGCTCTCCCGTCGCTATCTGGTGCAGAAGTCCAAGCTGGATGTGCGCAAGCTGACGCCTGCCGAGACCGAGATCCTCGATACCCTGAGCGAGACTGCCGCCAATCTGCGTCGCCGTCACCGCCTGCCGCACAACATCGTCAAGAGCCTCCGCGCCGGTGGCCTGATCGCCGCCGTCGAGCGCAGCGTCTGCGCCTCGGGCATCCTGCAGTGCCATAACGGCTTCTATGAAGACGGCCTGGAGCCTGGTGCTTTCGAGCGTATCGTCATGCGTCATCCCCAGGAATTCGGCGACCACGCCCGCCAGAGCGCCGCGCTCTATTTCGCCCAGGAACATCCGCAGGAAGACCTGCAAGACCAGCCGCTGCAGGCCAGCGCCTGATGCGCGTGACGTGCGCAGGGAAAGGGGCGGCCGGGAGGCCCCAGTCCCCTTTCGCCTGCGCGCGTCACCCGTCCCTGCTCGTCCCCGCGGTAGTGCTTTTCCGGAGTCCTGGCGCATGACGCCCGCTTTCGCCCCGCTCAGCCCCCCATAGCTCCTGCCCTCGCTGGCCGGCCGGACGATCCCGTGGATCGCGCTGGCTGCCGCCCCTTCGTTGCCGGTAGATCCGGCAGCGGCCTTTGCCTGCGTCCGTCTCGCTGACGGGCGTTCCTGCCAATGCCGTCCGCGTCACCGCCTGCCTGGCGTTCGTCCAGGGTGGTGGCCGCGGCATGGGCCACGGCTGCGAGGAGCAGACATGACCACCGCTCACGTCCCCCATGGACGCAACAACTTCGATTTCCTGAGATTCGCCGCGGCCTCCACCGTGGTGATCGGCCACGGCTTCTGGCTCTCGGGGCACATCGGCGCCGAACCCATCCTCAACTTCACCGGCTTCACCGACGCGGCCAACATCGCCGTCTATGTGTTCTTCGTGATCAGCGGCTTTTTGATCACGGCGTCCTTCCAGCGCAGTCGCAATCCGCTGGACTTTCTCGCCAAGCGCGCCCTGCGGATCTTTCCGGCCCTGATCGTTTCGGTACTCTTCTCCGTGCTGGTGGTGGGCTGGCTCGCCACCAGTCGCGAGACCGGCGCCTATTTCAGCGACCGTCAGACCCTGGGCTTCTTCAAGAACATCTTCCTGATGACGCGCTTCGAACTGCCCGGCGTCTTTACCGGCAATCCCTATCCCGACACGGTGAACGGCAGCTACTGGACCCTGCCCTACGAGGTGTTCATGTACCTGTCGCTGCTGATCATCGGGGTGCTGGGGCTGCTGACCCGCTCGGTGGTCATGGCCACCCTGGTGGTGCTGGTGCTGGGCAACTTCCTGCTGCTGCCGCAGATGGGCGTCGCCAGCTTCGTGCTGCACAAGGTGTTCAGCCTGGGCATGTTCTTTTTCGCCGGCGCCCTGCTGCAGCTGGCGGGGCCGCGCATCCCCTGGCGGCTGGATCTGGCCCTGGCGCTGTGCCTGCTGTCGCTATCGGCCATCGTCTGGAAGATCGCGCCGGTGATCCACCTGGTGTCGCTGTCCTACGTGATCATCTACCTGGCCCAGGTGCAGGTGCCGGTGCTGCATGGTTTTGGCCGCTTCGGCGACTATTCCTACGGCCTCTACCTGTTCAACTTCCCGGTCCAGCAGCTGCTCATGCACTGGTTTCCCGACCGCTTCTCGCTGGGTGGCTTCCTGGTGGTGAGCTATGTGCTCACCCTGGGCATCGCGATACTGTCGTGGCACCTGATCGAGGCGCCCGCGCTCAAGTTCAAGCCGCGGCGCAAGGTTCCGACCGCCCCCGTGGCACCGGCTTGAGGCCGGCGGCCGGTCGACTCAGCCGAGTCGGCCGGCCAGGGCGAAACCGGCCAGGGTCAGCAGCAACGACCCCAGCACATGGATGGTGATGGTCAGTGCCGCCCAGCCCAGGCGACCGCTCTGCAAAAGCGTCACCACCTCGGCGGAAAAGGTCGAGAAGGTGGTGAAACCGCCGCAGAAGCCGGTCACCAGGAGCAGTTTCCAGTGCGCGTCCAGCCCCGGATAGCGGGCGAACAGCCCCAGCGCCAGACCGATGACGAAGCCGCCGACCAGGTTCACCAGCAAGGTGCCCAGAGGGATATGGGCGAACAGCGCGTTGAGGCGCAGGCCGATCCACCAGCGGCAGGCGCTGCCTATGGCGCCTCCGAACATCACCGCAAACAGCGCAAGGGGCATGACAGGTCCTTGTTAACGACGACGGGCAGCCAGGAGCAGCACGGCGACGCCGGCCAGGGCTGACAGCAGCGAACCCAGCAGCACACCGATCTTGACCTCGTCGACCAGGAAGGGCGCGCCGGGAAAGGCCAGGGCGCCAATGAACAGGCTCATGGTAAAGCCAATCCCGCAAAGCAGGGCCACGCCATAGAGCTGCATCCAGTTGGCGCCCTCCGGCAGGCGCGCCAGGCCACTGCGGATGGCCAGCACCGCCATCAGCGAGATGCCGACCTGCTTGCCGAGGAACAGCCCCAGGGCGACACCCAGCGGGACCGGGTCCAGCAGATTGCCGGGCGACATGCCGGCCAGGGAGACCCCGGCATTGGCGAAACCGAACACGGGCACGATGAGGAAGGCCACCCAGGGGTGCAGCGCGGACTCCAGCTTGAGCAGCGGCGAGGCGTCGTCGGCCTCGGTATCGCCCAGGGGAATGAACAGCGCCAGGATCACCCCGGCCAGGGTCGCATGGATGCCCGAGCGCAGCATGCAGAACCACAGCAGCGCCCCGACCAGCAGATAGGGCAGCAAGGCGGTGACCTTGAGGCGGTTGAGCACGAACAGCACCGCCACCAGCCCAGCCGCGGCCAGCAGCATGCTGGTGGAGAGATCGCTGGTATAGAACAGGGCGATGATCAGCACGGCGCCGAGGTCGTCGAGGATCGCCAGGGCCGAAAGGAAGACCTTGAGCGATACCGGGACCCGCGAACCCAGCAGCGACAGCACGCCGAGGGCGAAGGCGATGTCGGTAGCGGCGGGAATCGCCCAGCCCGACAGGGTCTGGGGATCGTGGCGATTGACCAGGACATAGAGCAGCGCCGGCACCAGCATGCCGCCCAGGGCCGCGAGGCCCGGCAGGGCGCGATCACCCCAACTGGAGAGTTGGCCGACCGCCATCTCGCGCTTGATCTCCAGGCCGACCAGCAGAAAGAAGATGGCCATCAGGCCGTCGTTGATCCAGTGACCGAGCGACAGACCACCGATGTACCAGTGCAGGCTGGCGAAGTAGCCTTCGGCCAGCGGTGAGTTGGCGACGATGATGGCAATGGCCGCGGCGATCATCAGCACCACGCCACTGGCCGCTTCGGCGGCGACGAAGCGATTGAGATAGGCCAGGGCCTTGGCAGGGGAAACCGGGGTTGGCATGGGCAGCAGCACTCCGCGCGGCGGCCCGACCTGCGCTCTGTTCAACCTGTCCTACCGCGCTATTGCGGCGACACCCAGCCCTCGATGTTACTACGGCCTCCCCGCCCGTCGCAGCAGAAAATGCCAGCCCGCCCACTCACTCGCAGGGCCACGCCCGATCTGTTCCGGTCTTGCCAGTGACTTGCGCACGGAGGACCATCACTCCCCCGTTCTGCCCAGCAGCTGCCTTTCGCATGTCCCAGGAACCCGTCACGCCCCCCTCCTCCAGCCCCCTTACCCGCCTCGGCCAGGGCCTGCGTGCCTTCTGGCCGGCCCCCTTGCCCATCGACGCCCGCGAGCGGCTGCGTGCCAGCCTGGGTGCCGGGATCGGCATCCTGCTCGCCGCCCTGCTGGCGGCCTGGTGGCTGGAGGGCCAGCCGGTGCATCAGCACGGTGCCCTGGCGCTGGCGCTGGTGGCCCCGCTGGGCGCCAGTGCGGTGCTGGTGTTCGCCCTGCCGTCCAGCCCCCTGGCGCAACCCTGGTCGGTGGTGGGCGGCAACACCCTGTCGGCGCTGATCGGCATCGCCTGCGCGCTGTGGATTCCCGAAGCCAACCTGGCCGCCGCCGCAGCGGTCGCCCTGGCCATCGCCGCCATGTTCACCCTGCGCTGCCTGCACCCCCCGGGCGGCGCCTCGGCACTGCTGATGGTGCTCATCGGCGCCCAGGATTTCAGCTATGCCTGGAGTCCGGTGGCGGTGGATTCACTGCTGCTGGTCGCCGCCGGCTTGATCTACAACAACCTGACCCGCCGCCCCTGGCCCCATGTGCCGCGCCCCGCCGAACCAGGCGGCGAGACCCTTCTGCAGCGGGCCGACCTGGATGCCGTGCTGGCGCGCTACAACCAGGTGCTGGACATCAGCCGCGACGACCTGGCCGAACTGCTCGAACAGGTGGAAGCCCTGGCCTACCAGCGCAAGATGGGCGAGTTGCGCTGCGCCGACGTCATGAGCCAGGAGCCGGTGACGGCCCGCGCCGAGATGCCGCTGCAGGAAGCCTGGGCACTGATGCGCGCCCGCCGCATCAAGGCGCTGCCCGTGATCGATCGCCAGGGCTACCTGCTGGGTATCGTCACCGTCGCCGACTTCATGCGGCAGATCGACCTGGACGTTCATGAAGGCCTCGGCTGGCGCCTGCGCACCCTGGTCCGGCCGAAGGCACGCCAGGACGACCATACCGTCGGCCACATCATGACCCGCACCGTGCGGGTGGCCAGCGCCGATCGCCTGCTGATCGACCTGGTGCCGGTGTTTTCCGAGAATGGCCACCGCCACATCCCCATCATCGACGGCTCGCGCCGCCTGGTGGGCATCATCACCCAGTCGGATCTGATCCGGGCGCTGTACCAGGCGGTGCGCGTCTAGGGCTCAGACCTGGAAGCGGTTCACCAGGCCCTGCAGGTCCACCGCCAGCCGTGACAGTTCCTGGCTGGCGGCACTGGTCTGGTGGGCACCGTCGGCGGACTGGGTGGAAAGATCGCGGATGTTGACCAGGTTGCGATCCACCTCGCGGGCCACCTGGGCCTGCTCCTCGGCCGCGCTGGCAATCACCAGGTTGCGCTCGTACATCTCGCCAATGCGGGTATTGATCTCTTCCAGCGCCACCCCGGCGGTTTCTGCCAGGGCGCGCGTGGCCTGGGCGCGTTCACTGCTGCTGTGCATGGAGCCCAGGGCCTGACTGGCACCGCTGCGCATGCCCGAGACCATCTGCTCGATCTCGTGGGTGGACTGCTGGGTGCGGCTGGCCAGGGCACGCACCTCGTCGGCCACCACGGCGAAACCACGCCCGGCCTCGCCCGCCCGCGCCGCTTCGATCGCGGCATTGAGCGCCAGCAGGTTGGTCTGCTCGGCGATGGCGCGAATGACGTCGAGCACCTTGCCGATGTCCTGGGACTGCTCGGCCAGGCGCTGGACCACCGTCCCGGTGGCCGCCACCTCGTCGGACAACGCCTCGATGGCGCCCAGGGTCTCGGCGACGCGGGTCTGGCCCTGCTGCGCCGCCTGGCTGGAGGCACGCGAGGCCTCGGAGGTGGAGACGGCGTTGCGCGCCACCTCGTCCACCGCGGTGCTCATCTCGGTGACGGCGGTGGCAGCCTGTTCAATCTCGTCGTTCTGGCGCTGCAAGCCCTGTCCGGCGGCTTCGGTGACCGCATTGAGTTCTTCGGCGGCGGTGGCCAGTTGGGTGGAAGAGCCGGCGATGCGCGAGAGGGTCTCGCGCAGCTGCCCCTGCATCTGCTGCAAGGCGCGCTGCAACTCGCTCACCTCGTCGCGCCCCTGCACCGCCAGGGTCTGGGTCAGGTCACCTTGGGCGACCCGGCGGGCGGCCAGTAGCGCTTCACGCAACGGTCCGACGATGCTGCGGGTCAGGAGCCAAGCCATGAGCACCGTGGCCAGGGCGGCCAGGGCGATCACCGCGATGACAATCAGCCGCGACGCCTCGTAGCGGTCCGCGGAGACCTTTCCATCCCGCTCGATACCTTCGGCATAGAAGTCGCCCAGCTCGCCGAGCTGCTTGCCGGTGCCGTCGACCACCGGCTTCATGTCCACTAGGGTCAGCTTGTTGAGCGCGGCCGTGTCACCCTGGCGCGCCAGGGCGAAGGAAGAGGTCATGCCCTGCTGATAGGTGGCGAAGTCACGCTTGAACAGGTCCCAGCGCTGGTGCTCCTCGGGGGTGTCGACGAAGGCCTCATAGGCCTTGATGCCCTCCATGAGCACCTTGTTGCGCGCCTCGTACTGGCCGACATAGGTGTCGATATTGCGCGGATCCGGGTCCAGCGCCAGGCGCAGGGAGATGGTACGCACCCGCAGCATGTTTTCGCGGATGGCATCCACCGCACGGATGCTCGGCACCCAGTCGCGCTCCACCAGCACCTGACGTTCGCGGATGCCGGCCATCTGCGCCAGGGAAAACAAGCCGAGAAAGGCCACCATCAGAGCGATCAGGCCGAAGCCCAAGGCCGCGCGGGGCGCGATGTTGCAGTTGCGTAACAGCATGGAAATCTCCGTGGCCGCTGGCCCTGTTGTTGTCTGACAACGTATATCGGCCAGGACACCCTGCCCTTTAGCGCAGCGGTTGCAGCGAACCTCGCCGCGTTTTCGTCGTCTCACAGGCACTGTCGCCCATTCCGGGCGACCTGCCAGGAATGTACGGATGAAAACCGGTCCCTCTCGCGCCTCCCCGTTCTCCGCGCCCCGTGCGCTGCTCGCCAGCCTGGTCCTGGGTGGCGGTCTGCTGCTCGCAGGCTGCGCCGGCAATCCGCCGACCGAGCAGATGGCCGTGACCCAGTCCGCCGTCGACGAAGCCGTGAGCAGCGGCGGCAACCAGTTCGCCCCGGTCGAGACCAAGTCCGCCCAGGACAAGTGGACCCAGGCCCAGGCGGCACTGTCCAACGAGAAATACGACGACGCCAAGCGCCTGGCCGAACAGGCCGAGTGGGACGCCCGCCTGGCGACCCGCAAGACCCAGGCCGCCAAGGCCGGCGCGGCACTCCAGGATGCGCAGAACAGCATCCAGCAGATTCGTGAGGAAGGTCAGATCAACCTCCAGCTGCAACAGAATCTCCAGAAAAAGGTGCAGCAGTAAGGCTGCCCCGCTCTCTTGAAGGACGAAACCCATGCGTAAACGTTTTCTGCTTCCGGTACTGTCGGCGCTGACCCTTACCCTGGCCGCCTGCGCCACCCCGCCCAACCCCAACCTGGAAAAGGCGCGCAACGACTACGCCGCCCTGGAATCCCAGCCGCAGGCCACCCAGCTGGCGGCGCTGGAAACCAAGGATGCCGGCACCTGGCTGGCCAAGACCGACAAGGCCTACAAGGACGGTGAGAACGAACGTACCGTCGACCAGCTGGCCTACCTGACCCAGCAACGCATCCAGACCGCCATGCAGACCATCAAGCTGCGCATGGCCGAAGCCGAGCTGAAGAAGGTCGACGCCCAGCGCGGCGAAACCCGCCTGAACACCCGCACCGAGCAGCTGCAGCAACTGCAGAAGGCCATCAAGTAAGGCCGACGGGTGCAGGATCCTTACGGGAATCCTGCACCCCCTACCGTGGTCCTCTACAGACCCGCGAGCCCTCTGCTCGCCATCGCTCTGGAGGATCTCACCTGATGCACGCCATACGCCTACGCAAACCCGGCGGTCTGGACCAGCTGGAACGCTGTGAACTGCCCGATCCCGGTCAGCCCGGAGCCGGCGAGATCCGTGTGCGGATCAAGGCCAGCTCGCTGAATTTCCATGACCTGGGCGTGGTGCTGGGCAAGATGCCCGCTGCCGACGGTCGCATTCCCATGTCCGATGGCGCCGGTGTCGTCGAGGCGGTGGGCGCCGACGTCAGTGAGTTCGCCGTGGGCGATCACGTGGTCTCGACCTTCTTTCCGCACTGGCTGGACGGCGAGCCGCCCATCGACGACTTTTCCACCACCCCCGGCGATGGCGTCGACGGCTTCGCCTGCGAGGTAGTGGTGCGACCGGCCACCGCCTTCACCCGAGCGCCCAAGGGCTACAGCCATGCCGAGGCGGCGACCTTGACCACCGCCGGTCTCACTGCCTGGCGCGCCCTAGTGGTGGACGGCAATCTCAAGGCCGGTGACAGCGTGCTGGTGATGGGTACCGGCGGCGTCTCCATCTTCGCCCTGCAGATCGCCAAGGCCATGGGCGCCACGGTGATCGCGACCTCTTCCTCGGACGAAAAGCTGCAGCGCGCCTATGCCCTGGGTGCCGATCACCTGATCAACTATCGCAGCGAACCCGAGTGGGGCGCCAAGGTCCAGGCCATCACCGGCGGACGCGGCGTCGACATCGTGGTGGAAGTCGGCGGTCCTGCAACCCTGGCGCAATCCATCCAGGCCGCGCGCATCCATGGTCACCTGGCGCTGATCGGCGTGTTGACCGGCGTCGAGGGGCAGGTGCCCACCGCCAACCTGATGCGCCGTCACCAGCGACTGCAAGGCCTGATCGTCGGCAGCCGCCGTCACCAGCAGGACATGATCCGCGCGCTGGAAAGCACCGCAATCAAGCCGGTCATCGATCGCAGCTACCCGCTGGAGGAGATCACCCAGGCCTTCGCCTTCCAGAAGGATGGCAGCCATTTCGGCAAGATCGTTCTGGAGTTCTAAAAATCGTCAGACGAATGCAGGGCGTAAGGTGAAACAGCTCTGCTAGACTTCCGGAACCGCCGCATCGCGTGTTCTGGAAGTCCCGATGACCCTGCCCTCCTCCCCGCCCTACGTCGTCGTCATCGAAGACAACGGGATGCTCGCCGAACTGCTGGGCAGCCATCTCGAAGAACGACTGCAATGGGCTTGCACGCGCTTCGACAATGCCGACGATGCCCTGGTGCATCTACTGCAGCAGCAGGACGCTCCTGCCCTGGTGATCACCGATCACCTGATGCCCGGTCAATTGCGCGGCGGCGAACTGGCGCAGATGCTGTTGCAGCGCTGGCCCGAATTGCCGATGGTGATCACTTCCGGCTATGGCTACGAAATCACCACGGCGTTGCCACCCCAGGTGATCTTCCTGCAGAAGCCCTGGACGCTGGATGAAGTGGATTCGGCGGTACGCCTCGCACGAGCGCGTCAGGCGGTCGGTTAGACGCCCAACTGGCCGCAGGCCTTCAGCAACTGGTCGATCGTCCAGGGCTTGGGCAGGAACAGCGCCCGGTCTTCACGTTCGGCATATTGCTGGCCCGTGTACCCGGAGGACACCAGGATGGGCAACTGCGGAAACCGTTGGCGGACCTGTTTGGCCAGGGCGAGCCCGTCCAGCTGACCGGGCATGCGCACGTCGGTGAACAGCAGATCAGGTGGCAGCGGGTCGGCTTCGAACCAGCACCAGGCGGCATCGGCGGTGTCGAACGACTGGACGGCATAACCTTCCATTTCGAACACCTCCGTCGCCAGCGATCGCAGTACGGGATCGTCTTCGACGACCAGCACAGTGGTAACGGCTGCGGAAGAAACTACATCGGTCATGGCAACGCTACTTCATTAGTACGACTAATTAGACCGAATTTACTCGAATTGGATCACAACACTCGGATAGGCGGCTGGTCGCTTTCCGCTAGCACTTGTCTGATGCCCGCGCGACGACTTAATTCCCAGTCGCTCGAAAAAAGAGTCAGTGAATCCCTGGCCGTCCTCGGACTCTTTAACTCTAAGGCTCTCGCTGGACGCTGTTGGCGTCCTCCCTCTGCTGCTAACGCGTTCGAACGACCTCATGGCTGAATCCGATCTGTCCTACGCTGAACTCCAGGCGGAAGTCCGCCGCCTCCGTGCCGCGCTCGACCAGTGCACCGCGTTGCCCGCCCAGGACGCCCAGCGGCGCCTGGCGATCTTCGACGGCGCCATCGACTTCGCCATGGTCGTGCTCGACCCCACCGGAATAATCAGCGACTGGAACAGCGGTGCCGAACGCCTGCTGGGCTGGACGGCGGAGGAGATCCGCGGCGCCCCGGCTGAGCGCTTCTTCACCCCGGAAGACAACCAGATCGGCCGGGCGACGCTGGAAATGCAACTGGCCCTGCGGGATGGCCGCGCCGAGGACGAACGCTGGCATCTGCGGCGCGACGGTAGCCGCTTCTGGGCCAGCGGCGAAATGCATCCGCTGCACGATGACGCCGGGCGCCATACCGGCTACGTCAAGATCCTGCGGGACCGCACCGCCCAGCACCTGGCGGGCCAGGCCAAGCACGACGAAGAAGGCTATCGCCGGGCGCTCGCCGAACTGGCTGACGGTTTCAGCCACCTGAACGACACCGACGCCGTCACCGAACTCGCCTGTGCCACCCTGGGCACTACCCTGGATGCCCATCTGGTGGGCTATGGGCTGGTGGATGACGACGCTGAAACCATCCGGGTGGAACGCGACTGGACGGCGCCGGGCACCCGCAGCCTGATCGGCACCCTGAATTTCCGCGACTACGGCAGCTGCATCGAGGATTTCAAGCGCGGCGAAACCGTGGTGATCGAAGAGGTCCGCGAAGATCCGCGCACCCGGGCCAATCTCGCGGCCCTGGAGCAGCTGGACACCCGTGCCTTCGTCAACACCCCGCTGTTCGAACACGGGCACTTCGTCGCCCTGCTCTATGTCAGCTCCCGCCATCCACGGCGCTGGACGGCGGCCGAATTGCGCTTCATCGGCGAGGTGGCCAATCGCACTCGCTCGGCAACGGCACGGCTGACCGCCGAGCATGCCCTGCACGACAGTGAGCTCAACCTGCGCCTGGTGGCCGACACCCTGCCCTGCCTGATCGCCTTCGTCGACCGCGCCCTGGTGTATCGCTTCGCCAACGCCGAGGCGCCCAAGTGGTTCAAGAACGC
Source organism: Pseudomonas sp. Marseille-Q7302 (assembly GCF_965111925.1). Taxonomy (NCBI): domain Bacteria; kingdom Pseudomonadati; phylum Pseudomonadota; class Gammaproteobacteria; order Pseudomonadales; family Pseudomonadaceae; genus Pseudomonas; species Pseudomonas sp. Marseille-Q7302. Next base: position 4,141,452 of record NZ_CBCOPK010000001.1, read on the forward strand.
CCCGGACAGCATCCTTGGCCGCAGCATGGCGGAGGTCTTCGCGCCAGAGCTGTTCGCCGCCCGCCGCCCGGCCATCCAGGCCGCACTGGACGGTACCCCGGCACGGCTCGACCTGCCCTGGGCCTGGCCAGACGGCCGCCGGCGCATCGCCGACATCCACTATCGCCCACGGCGCGACGCCCGGGGTGCGGTGGATGGCTTCTATGTCTTCGCCCAGGACGTCACTGTCCAGCGCGACGCCCAGGCGCTGATCCAGGCGCAGAATTTCAGCCTCAGCCAGGAGGTCCAGGCACGTACCGCAGAGCGTGACCGCCTCTGGGCGCTCAGCGAGGACCTGCTGCTCACCGCCGACTTTACCGGGCAACTGCTCCGGGTGAGTCCGTCCTGGTCACGCGGGCTGGGCTATTCCGAGGCGGATCTGCTGAGCCGTCCCTATCCCGAGCTCATCCATCCTGACGATCTTCCCGGGGTCCTGGCAGCGCTGGATGAATTGCGCCGCAGCGGGCTGCCGACCCGGGTGGAGAATCGGGTCCAGGCGGCGAATGGCAGCTGGCGCTGGCTGGCCTGGACCCTGTCGCTGGACCTCGATCAGGAGCACCTCACCGGGGCCGGTCGCGACATAACCCGGGAAAAGGAGGCCATGGAGACCCAGGCCGTGCTGGAAGAGCAGCTGCGGCAGTCGCAGAAGATGGAAGCGGTCGGCCAGCTCACCGGTGGCCTGGCCCACGATTTCAACAACCTGCTCGCCGGCATCGTCGGCAGCCTGGATCTGCTCACGCTGCGCATCGGCCAGGGTCGGCTGAACAATCTCGAGCGCTACACCACGGCGGCCCAGGGCGCCGCCATCCGCGCCGCCGCCCTGACCCACCGCCTGCTGGCCTTTTCCCGCCGGCAGACGCTGGATCCCAAGCCCACCGACGTCAATCGCCTGGTGGCCGGCATGGAAGACCTGATCCGCCGCACGGTGGGACCAGCGATCCAGATCGAAGTAGTGGCCAGCAGCGATCTCTGGTCGACCCTGGTCGATCCACCGCAGCTGGAAAACGCCCTGCTCAACCTCTGCATCAACGCCCGCGACGCCATGCCCGAAGGCGGGCGCATCTTCATCGAAACCGCCAACCGGGTGCTGGATTCCCGCATGGCCCGGGTGCGCGATCTGGAGCCGGGTGAATACATCGCCCTGAGCGTGACCGACAACGGCTGCGGCATGCCACCCGAGGTGATCGCCAAGGCCTTCGATCCCTTCTTCACCACCAAGCCGATCGGCGTGGGCACTGGCCTGGGCCTGTCGATGATCTATGGTTTCGTCCGCCAGTCCGGTGGCCAGGCGCGCATCCATTCCCAGGTCGACCAGGGCACCAGCGTCACCCTATTCCTGCCACGGCATCGCGAAGCCGCAGCCAGCGCCGACTCCGCCATCGCCCAGCCGGCCCTGCCCCGAGTCGGTCATGGCGAGACGGTGCTGGTGGTGGATGACGAACCCACGGTGCGGATGTTGGTCGTCGAGGTGCTGGAAGAGCTGGGCTACGCGGCCCTGGAGGCGGCGGATGCCAGCTCCGGGCTGCGACTGCTGGAGTCCGACGTGCGCATTGACCTGCTGGTCAGCGACGTCGGCTTGCCTGGCGGCATGAATGGTCGACAGATGGCCGACGCCGCGCGGCAGCGCCGCCCGGGGCTGAAGGTACTGTTCATCACCGGCTACGCCGAGAACGCCGTGGTCGGCAACGGCCACTTGGAACCAGGCATGCACGTGATGACCAAGCCCTTCGCCATGGACGCCCTCGCCTTGCGCATCCGCGAGCTGATCGAGGGCACGTGAAGCCGTGGGGTGGCAGGAGCCGTAGATACCGTCTTCCACCTCAGTGTGCAATTGCCAATGCAGGATCGAAAGGCTTGCCCGATTTGAGCACGCCATAGGCGATGCTCAGCAGCTTGCGCATGGCGGCGCAGACGGTTTGTTTCCCTTTCTTGCCCTTGGCTTTCAGGCGCTCGGCTTGCGCCTTGATCGCGGGGTTATGGGTCAACGCCACGACGGCAGGCAGGTACAGCGCGGTGCGCAAGCGGGCTGATCCCGTACGCGAGATACAGGTACGGCCACGATAGGTGCCAGACTCCTGCAAGCGTGGATCCAGACCCGCAAAGGCAGTGACGGCGCGGGCATGAGTGAAGCGACCGATATCGCCCAGCTCAGCTAGGATCAGGGCTGCGGTCTTGTCGGCGATGCCGTCTATGCTCACCAGCAGATCACGTTTGCCGCGCAGGTCCGGATCATCGTCGATGTGCCGTTTGATCTGCTCTAGCGTCCAGGCAATCTGTTCATCGAGCCGCTGCAGGACTGCTCGGATCGAGTCCTGGACGTTTTCCGGGCTGACCTCGAGTCGGTTGAGCTCCATCTGCCGCAGCGATCGAAGATCTTCCAAGCGTCGGGTCAGCGCGCGGAGTTGGCGCAAGGGCAGAGGCTCAGGTTGCCAGGCCCGTAGTCGATCCAGATGCAGCTGGCCATAGGTGGCAATCAGCTTGGCATCGAGCTTGTCTGTCTTGCTGCGCTGCAGCTGACTTTGTGCATAGCGGGCAACCTGCGCAGGGTTGAGTATGGCGATCCGATAGCCCAAGGCATGAAAGTGCTCGGCAAGGGCTTCGTGGTAGATGCCGGTCGCCTCCATCACGATCCAGGCGTCCGGTTCGGCATGCCGCTGCAGCCAGTCGGCAAAGACCGCGAAGCCTGCCTTGTCGTTAGCCAGTTTGCCCTTGGTTCGATACTTGCCGTTGGGTTGCAGCATCGCCAGATCAAAGGTGCGCTTGGCGATATCGATGCCCACTACCACTGCCATGAGATCTCCTCCACGAAGGTGTCTTGATGATCACGTCATCCTGTCCAACCTTGCGTAATACGAGCTCTTGTGGCTCCAGATACCGTTCGGACTTAATGGATGAGTGTGGAGGAGGCAGCCCAATCTACGTTGCAAGCTCAAAGGCTTAAGGGTGGATACGGCTTGCCATCCTCCCCCGATGATCAGTCGGGGACTATGACCTCGCAAAGGGCCGTAGTCGAGATACAAGGGTGGATAACGGCGCAGCCTTATCCACGCGGGTGTGCCGGGTTTAACCAGTGGAAACGCTGCGCGGCTTTCCACGCTAGGTCATGGCCTTGCTCGGATCGCGGCCATGGGCCGCTCCTACGGGAGCGATGGAAGCGCTCACTCCGGCGCACGCCACCAAGCCACAATTTGCACCAGACTCAATCGCGCCCTTTCCCTCCGGGAGAGGGCTAGGGTAAGGGGCCAGGATACGCCGGAGGTCGCTTTTTGTTGGGCTTCGCTGCGCTCAGCTCAACCTACCTCCAGGCGAAGGGTGGATAACGGCGCAGCCTTATCCACGCGGGTGTGCGGAGTTTAAACAGTGGAAAACGCTGCGCGGTTTTCCACGCTACGTCATGGCCTTGCTTGGATCGCGGCCATGGGCCGCTCCTACGGGAGTGATGGAAGCGCTCGTTCCGGCGCACGCCATCAAGCCACAATTTACACCAGGCTAAATCGCCCCCTCTCCCTCCGGGAGAGGGCTGGGGTGAGGGGCCAGGATGGGCTGGGCTCAACCCAACGTCCGTCTTACTCAACCGCCGCCGGTACCCGTACCCAGCCTTCCATCAGCCGCCGGGCACTGCGACTCATGCTGGCTTTTTCCACCTGCCAGCTGCCGTCGATCTCGCGCGCCTGGGCGCCGACCACCACAGTGCCCGCAGTATGCCCCATGCGCACCTGACGGCCGCCCAGGTCACCGGTCAGCCGATTGACCAGGGTCCCCGGCAGCGCAGCGGCCACCGCCACGGCGACCGCGCCGGTACCGGGGATGGCATGGTGCAGCTTGCCCATGGAGATCATCCGCGCGATGACGTCGATAGCCTCGGCCGGCACCTGCTTGCCACCCGCCACTTGGTAAGTCTGGGGCGGCGCGATCAGGCACAGCTTGGGTGTATGCGGACGTTCCACGGTGGCCTGAACCGCGGTCCTGGCTAGGCCCATGGCTACTGCGCCAAGGGCGCGGACAGCCTCCAGGCGCTCCAGCAGCGCCGCATCGCCATTGACCTGCGCCTGGGTCTCGGTGCCGCTGAGGCCGAACGACTCGGCATAGGCGAAAACGGTAGGGTTGCCGGCGTTGAGCAGGGTCACCGGCAGCCGGCCCAGCCCGGGGATATCCAGCTCGTCGACCAGTTGCCCGCTAGGTAAGACGCTGCCATCGGTGCCAGTGGGATCGAGGAAGTCGAGTACCACCTCGGCGGCCGGAAAGGCCACGCCGTCGAAGCGGAAATCGCCCTCCTCCTGCACCTCGCCATTGACCATGGGAACGTGGGCGAGGATGCGCTTGCCGAGATTGGCCTGCCAGATGCGCACCGTGGCCAGGCCGTCGCGGGGCGCCTCGACCAAGCCCTCGCTGATCGCGAAGGGACCGACGGCGGCGCTGAGATTGCCGCAGTTGCCCGACCAGTCGATTACCGGCGCCTCGATGGCCGGAGCGCCGAAGAGGTAGTCGACATCGCAGTCCGGCCGACAGGAGGGCGTGATTACCACCACCTTGCTGGTGCTGGAGGTGGCGCCACCCATGCCATCGATCTGCTTGCCATAGGGATCGGGACTGCCGACCACCCGCAGCAGCAGGGCATCACGCGCTGGACCGGCGGGCGGCAGGTCACGGGCATGAAAGAACACGCCCTTGCTGGAACCGCCACGCATGTAGACGGCAGGAATACGCAGTTGCGGCATCGGTTTCTCCGGTGAGGGAATCAGGCGAGATAGCGGCCGAACCAGTCCAGGGTGCGCTGCCAGGCCAGCTGGGCGGCCGCCTCGTCGTAGCGCGGGGTGGAGTCGTTATGGAAGCCGTGGTTGGTGCCGGGATAGCGGTGCACCTCGTAGGTCCTGCCCGCGGTCTTGAGCGCCTCTTCGTAGGCGGCGGCGCCTTCGTTGATGCGCGGATCGTTCTCGGCGTAGTGGATCAGCAATGGGGCCTTGATGCGCGCGACCTCCTCCGCCCGCGCCTGGCGGCCGTAGAAGGGCACCGCAGCGGCCAGCTCGGGATAGGCGACGGCGGCCGCGTTGGCCACGCCGCCGCCATAGCAGAAGCCGGTGATGCCGACCTTGCCGGTGCTGAATTCATGACCCATCAGGGTTTCCACGGCGGCGAAGAAGTCGTTCATCAGCTTTTCGGGATCGACCTGCTGCTGCAACTCGCGCCCCTTGTCGTCGTTGCCGGGATAGCCGCCCATGGACGTCAGGCCATCCGGCGCCAGGGCCAGGTAGCCAGCCTTGGCCAGACGCCGCGCCACGTCTTCGATATAGGGATTGAGGCCGCGGTTCTCGTGGACCACCACCACGGCCGGTACCTTGCCGCTGGCCTTGGCCGGGCGCACCAGGTAGCCGCGCACTCGGCCATGGCCCTGGGGCGAAGGGTAGTAGACGTATTCGGCGACGATATCCGGATCGGTGAATTCCACCTGGCTGGCCAGGGCATAGTTGGGGCTCAGTGCCGCCAGCACGCCGGTGGCCGAGAGCCCCAGCACCGCGGCGCAGGCCCCGGCGCGGTCGAGGAAGTCGCGCCGGCTAATGCGACCGTGGACATAGAAGTCATAGAGTTCGAGCAGTTCGGGCGAGAAATCCTTGGCGGTGAGACGGGTCATCGCGGCGCTCCTCTGGCGGGAAACGGAGCGCTCGACCCAGCTAGGTAGGCGCCCCGGTGGCTCCCGAGTGTGCCGCGAATCGTCTGACTATGCCACCGCATCTCCCTGACGCCACAAGGCGTGCAGCACGACGATCAGCGCCTCGAATTGACCAACTCGGCGCTTATGGAAGCCTCACGGCCGCAGAAGAAAATGGTCACGCCAACGAGCCTGTTCTTCTGCGCCGTCATCCCCCTGGGTTACCCCTGCCGAAGCTGGCGTTCGAACCAGAGCAGGACGGCGCCCAGCTGCTGCGCGAACTCGACCGCTGCCGCCTGTGGCTGCCGGGCTTCGGCATAGAAGAAATCCAACGCGGTGCGCTGCTCGGGATGCAGCCGCCGGGCTCGGCTGTAATGGTCTTCCAGCGTCCAGGGCCAGCCCGTCTCGTCTGGACGGCGCAGCACCTGTATCGCCCGGAGCAGCCGCCGCGCCGCCTCGCGCTGTATGCCCAGGCGCTCGACCGGACTCGCACAGCTGGCGTGGGCCAGGAGGTAGCGCTGCATCACGGGCAGCACGTCGCCATTCACCGCCTGGGCGATGCCGACCTCCGGTTTGAAGGGCGCGTAGCGCCGCGCCAGGTCTTCGCCCCACAGCCAGCGGCAGTGATGTCTGAGCCAGAAGCCCCAGCTGAGACGGTTACCGGGGGCCAGGGCTTCGGCCCGGCGGCCGATATCGAAGTCGATCTTACTGACCTCGCCATGGCAGCGTTCCAGCAGACGGCGACGCCGCTCCAGTTGCACCAGCAGCCCTGCGGGGCAGGCATCGCTCAGGACCAGGGTGAGATCCAGGTCCGATTGCCCCGGTCGGGCGCGGCCTTCGGCCACGCTGCCATAGACATAGAGGGCTATCAGATGGCGGCCCAGAAGGGCTGGCAACTGGCACCGCACGGTAGCCAGCAGTGCCCGATACTCCACCTGGAATGGCACCCTGGGCACCTGTCGGATAAAACCTTCGGCATCCACTCCATCGTTGGCTTCCCGCATCAGAACAACCCCATTTGCCGATCCAGCAGTCGGTCGAAGCGGTCGCCGACGAAGGGCAGGATGGCGTCGGCCACCGGCGCCAGCTGGCGCTGTACATAGTGGTCATAGTCGGGCGGCGCATGGGGCAGCTCGACCGGTTCGGCGCCGGCGGTGGTGATCAGGTAGCTGATCCAGCCGCCACGGCGAAAGCGGCTGCGGCGTCCCAGCCGGGCGTTTTCCGCCTCCAGCAGCCGCGCCGCGCGGACCTGAGGCGAGAGATTGCTCTGGTACTCCTCCAGCGGTCGGCGCAGGCGCTTGCGATAGACCAGCAGGTCGTCGAAGTCGCCGGCGCGGGTTCGGGCGACGAAGTCGCGCACGTAGTCCTCGTGCGGTTCGCCGGTGAAGATGCGTAGGTACAGCTCACGCTGGAAGCGCTGGGCCAGCGGTGACCAGTCGCTGCGTACCGTTTCCAGGCCCTTGAACACCAGCTCGGGCTGGCCGTCGGCTCCGGGTCTGAGCCCGGCGTACCGCTTCTTGCTGCCCTCCTCCGCACCGCGGATGGTAGGCATGAGAAAGCGGCTGAAGTGGGTCTCGTACTGCAGCTCCAGATGGCTTTCCAGCCCCAGCTCCGCCTGTAGCCGCTCGCGCCAGTGGGCGTTGACCGCCGCCACCAGCTCGCGACCGATACGCTCGGCCTCGGCTTCGGCATGGGCAGCTCCGAGCCAGACGAAGGTGGAGTCGGTGTCGCCATAGATGACCCGATGGCCACGCGCCTCAATCAGCTCGCGGGTCTGGTGCATCACCGCGTGGCCGCGCAGGGTGATGGACGAGGCCAGGCGGTGATCGAAGAAGCGGCAGTGCGGCGTGCCCAGCACCCCGTAGAAGCTATTCATGATGATCTTCAGCGCCTGGGCCAGGGGCGCGTTGCCGGCACGCTTGGCGGCGTCACGGCCTTCCCAGACCCGCGCCACCATCTCCGGCAGGCAATGCCGGGTGCGATGGAAGCGCGCGCCGCGAAAGCCCGGCACGGTCTCGTCCTCGGCTAGCGCCAGCCCCTCCACCAGGCCCACCGGATCGATGAGAAAGGTGCGGATCAGCGAGGGATAGAGGCTCTTGTAGTCCAGCACCAGCACCGACTCGTAGAGCCCGGGCCGGGAATCCATGACGAAGCCGCCCGGGCTGGCCTCGGGCGGCTGGGCACCGAGACTGGGGGCGACGAAGCCCTGGCGGTGCATCAGCGGCAGATAGAGGTGGTAGAAGGCGGCGATGGAGGCGCCATGACGCTCCAGCGGCAGGCCGGTGACGCTGGCGCGCTCCAGCAGGAAGCGCAGCAGCTCGGTCTTGGCGAAGATGCGGGTGACCAGTTCGCAGTCCACCAGGTTGTAGCGCGCCAGGGCGCTCTTCTCGCCCGCGAACATGCGGTTGATGGAGGCCATGCGGTCGTGGGGATTGTCGATGGCCTTGCCTTCGCCCAGGAGGCTGCGGCTGACGTTCTCCAGGCTGTAGGAAGGAAACACCCAGGTCGCCGACTTGAGCGCCTCCACCCCGTCGATGATCGGCCGTCCGGCCAGCAGGGCGTGGAATTGCCGGCCCTGGCCGACGGGTTCGTAGCGATCGTCCTCCAGTGCACCACGCCCCAGGTGCAGGGGCACGCCCAGTTTGCGCGCGTGTTCGTGGAGCACGCGGATGTCGAACTGCAGCACGCTCCAACCGATGATGACGTCGGGATCATGGCGCGCCATCCAGGCGTTGAGACGCTGGAGCAGGGTGGCGCGGTCGTCGACGTATTCCAGGTCGAAGTCAACGGCCGCGTCCTCGCCAGTGGGCGGGCCGAGCATGTACACCTGGCGCTGGCCGCAGCCGTGCAGGCCGATGCTGTAGAGCTCGCCGCGCTCGCTGGTCTCGATGTCCAGCGACAGGGTGCGCAGCGTGGGGCGATAGTCGGGATCGGGCCGCAGTGGCCCGCCGTCTGCCGTGGGCAGTGTCACCGGCGCGGTGATGAAGCGCTCCATGAGGAAGCGATCCGCCGGGGTGATGTCGGCTTCGTAGAGGTCGATGCCGGCGGCAGGGAGGCGCTGCTCCAGTTCGCGCAGGGTGCGATAGCGCGGCGCATAGAGCCCCAGGACGGGGCGCCGCTGGAAGTCCTGCAGCGCCAGCTCGCGGATCTCCACCCCGGCCGGCAGCAGGCGCTCGATGTCCGCCCGTCGCGCGGCCGGCGCAAAGGCCACGGCCTGTTGCGCCGGCACCCGCAGCTGGCGCGGACCGCTGTCGGTGGCGAACCAGAACACCAGCTCCATCCCGGTGGACGTCTCGCGCCAGAGGCGTGTCAGCAAGAAACCCTGGGCGGCGACCAAAGCGGCAGCGCTCCTCGACGTGAATGAAGGGCTCATTCTCGCAAGACCGGCTACCACCGGCGACCCCGGCGCGCCAGATGGTCCGCTCGTCGCCACCGCCGAACGGCCTGTGTCCTGTGGCGATGATCTTGCATCGAATGCCCACACCCGTCGTAGAGCCGACCCTGTCGGCTTCTGGGCGCCTCCTTGGTTTCACCTGTCAGGCCGTGTCATGAACCTGTTGTCGTCGTCTTTTTCTGCCACTGCCGTCCCCGGCTACAACGCCCAGCAAGTGCGGGTGCGCGAACAGGCGCGCCGCTGGCTGGAGCAGGATGTGCTGGTGCTGGATACCGAGGCGACCGGCCTGGGCGAGGACGCCCAGCTGATCGAGGTGGCGGTGATGACCCTCAGCGGCCGGGTGCTGCTCGATACCCTGGTCCGCCCCAGCATCGCCGTACCGCGCGAGGCGACCCTGATCCACGGCCTGACCGATGCCCACCTGAGCCAGGCGCCGTCCTTTCCCGAGGTGTTCGCCCAGCTCTGGTCGCTGCTGCAGGGCCGCACCGTGCTGGCCTATGGCATGGCCTTCGACTATCGCCTGCTGGCCCATAACGCGGGCTTGCATGGCCAGGCACTGCCGCCGGAACTGGAGCGGGAGACGCCGCCGGTGCAACTGGTGGATGGCACCCGCCTGCACTGCCTGATGCAGCTCTATGCCCAGTTCTGGCAGGAGCCGAGCCTGGACAGCCGCAGCCAGGACGGCTGGCGGCGCAAGTCCCTGGCCACGGCTGCGCGCCAGCAGGGCGTCGCCGTGCAGGAGACCCACCGCGCCCTGCCCGATTGTCGCCTCAAGGCCGCCCTGGTCCAGGCCCTGGCCGACGAAGCGCCGGCCACCTGGCATGGCGTGCAGGCCCTGGCCGGCTAACCGAGCAGGTAGTCCACCGGCAGTTGGCGGTCGAGCTTCATCTCCCGCAGGCAGAGGTTGGAGCGGATGTTGAACACCCCCGGCAGCTTGCGCAGCACCTGCTCGACGAAGCGGCTGTAGTCGTCCAGATCCCGCGCCACCACATGCAGCAGGAAGTCCGCTTCCCCGGTGACGTTGTAGCAGGCCAGTACATGGGGCGAGGCACCGATGATGGCCTCGAATTGCGCCGTGACCTCTTCACTGTGCTGGGTGCAGCCGATCTGCACGAAGGCCATGACGCCGATGCCCAGCCGCCTGCGATTGAGCACCGCCTGATAGCCCTCGATCACCCCGGCCTCCTCCAGGCGCTTCTGCCGCCGCCAGCAGGAGGCCTCGCTCATCGACAGCTGCTCGGCCAGCCGTGCATTGGACAGCCGGCCATCGCGCTGCAGGCGCTCGACGATGGCGACATCCCGACGATCGAAGTGAGGCATGGAAGAATCCTTTCTGATTGGGTTGCTGGCACGAAAGACTATTTCAACCTAGCGGCTTCCGAGAAGCCAATCAGACAGGCTAATTCCGCGCGGCTCGCCATACTGGAGGTCTCATCCCACCCGAGGCCCCGCCATGAAAGCCGTCGTCTACGAAGCCTTTTCCGCGCCACCCCGCCTGTGCACCGTGCCGGACCCTACCCCCGAGCCGCACGGCGTGGTGCTCAAGGTCATGGCCACTGGCGTCTGCCGTAGCGACTGGCACGGCTGGGTCGGCCATGACACCGACATCGAACTGCCCCATGTGCCGGGCCACGAATTGGCCGGGGTGGTCGAGGCGGTGGGCAAGGACGTGACCCGCTGGAGCATCGGCGACCGGGTGACGGTCCCCTTCGTCGGTGGCTGCGGCGCCTGCCCGCAGTGCCATGCCGGCCACCAGCAGGTCTGCGACCATCAGTTCCAGCCCGGCTTCACCCACTGGGGCTCCTTCGCCCAGTACGTCGGCATCCACCAGGCCGATCTCAACCTGGTCGGGCTGCCCGAGCAGCTGGACTTCGCCACGGCGGCGAGCCTGGGTTGTCGCTTCGTGACGTCCTTTCGCGCCGTGGTCGACCAGGGCAAGGTCAGCGCCGGCCAATGGGTGGCGGTACACGGCTGCGGTGGCGTCGGGCTCTCGGCGATCATGATCGCCAGCGCCCTGGGCGCCCAGGTGGTGGCCATCGACATCACCGCCGACAAGCTGGCCCTGGCCCGCAGCCTCGGGGCCGTGGCCACTCTCGATGCCACCCAGGTGGCCAGCGTGCCCGAGGCGGTGCAGGAGATCACTGGCGGCGGTGCCCATGTCTCCCTCGACGCCCTGGGGCATCCCACCACCTGCTTCAATTCCGTCGCCAGCCTGCGCAAGCGCGGCAAGCACGTTCAGGTCGGGTTGCTGCTGGGCGACCAGGCGACGCCGGCGCTGCCGATGAACCTGGTGATCGCCAAGGAGCTGGAAATCCTCGGCAGCCACGGCATGCAAGCCCATCGCTACGACGTGCTGATGGCCATGCTACGCAACGGCACCCTGGCACCGGAGCGGTTGATCGGTCGCGAAATCAGCCTGGCCGAGTCCAGCGAGGCCCTGATGCACATGGACAGGTTCGAAGGTACCGGCGTGACCGTCATCACCCGCTTCGACTAGGGCGCTAGCCGGACTCCGCCGCCTGCAACACCCAGCGCAGCCCTTGCAGGTCCTCGGCGGACAGGGTTGCGCGCAGACGGCAGAGGCGATAATTGACCCGGGTATTCATCGCCACCCATTCCAGGTCCTGGCGGCTGGGCTGGCCGATGAAGTACTCGCCGTAGCGCTCATCCAGCCCGGCCATGCGGTACTGGCCCTTGAGCGGCAGGTAGAGCTGACCGTTCATTTCCCAGCGACTGGCGCTGCAACCATGGAAGCGCACCTTGTCGCCAAAGGTGGACAGCTGGGTGCGGAAATCGGTGGTGGCGTTGCCAGCACTGGTCTTGAACTGGCTGGCGATCACGCTGAAGACGATCCCGTCGGGCGAGGGCGCCCCACGCCATTCGATGACCCGACGATTGAGCGCCGTGTCGAACTTGTCGGTGAAGATGCCGGCGGCCTGCGCCGTGAGCGTTGGCAGGGTCAGGGCACCCAGCAACGCCATCATTGTTTTCAAAACAGACTCCTGGTGGCGACCCGCACACCCAGCCTGAAGCAACAGGCAGAGGCGGCAAAGGGCCAGCTTCAGTCTTTGGAGACCCGATTGGCTGAAAGGTGCCCCCAGAGGTCCGGATAAGCGGTATCTTTCACAGTCTAGGCTCTGTACGAAAAGTGCCTGCGCTCGGTGATGCTGCGTTAAAAATCAGCTCGGAATGCTCATTTACCACTCGTAAACTCCGCTTCCTCGCTGATTTTTGCCTTGCCTGACCTTCGCTCGGCGACTTTTCATACAGAACCTAGCGACGAGCCAGGCTCGTCCATCCCTTGAACCGTCGCCAGCGAGGCGTACGGCCCGACCACGAAACGACCGGCCAAACCGCCGGAGAGCACTGCGAGGATCTATGAGCGCTGCGGACATCGATTGGAAGACCCTCGGTTTCGACTACATCAAGACCGACTTCCGCTATATCGCCACCTATCGCAACGGCAGCTGGGGACCCGGCGAGCTGACTCGCGACAACCAGCTGCACATCAGCGAAGGCTCCACGGCCATCCACTACGGCCAGCAGTGCTTCGAGGGCCTCAAGGCCTATCGCTGCCAGGACGGCTCCATCAACCTGTTCCGTCCCGACCGCAACGCCGCCCGCATGCACAAGAGCTGCGCCCGCCTGCTGATGCCGCCGGTCCCCACCGAGATGTTCATCGAGGCCTGCCAGCAGGTGGTCAAGGCCAACGAGGCCTGGATTCCGCCCCATGGCACCGGCGGCGCCTTCTACCTGAGACCCTTCGTCATCGGCGTGGGTGACAACATCGGCGTGCGCACCGCCCCCGAATTCCACTTCGTGGTATTCGGCATCCCGGTCGGCGCCTACTTCAAGGGCGGCATGACCCCGCACAACTTCGTCATCTCCGGCTATGACCGCGCCGCGCCCCAAGGCACCGGTGCCGCCAAGGTCGGCGGCAACTACGCCGCCAGCCTGATGCCCGGCGCCCAGGCCAAGGCCGAAGGCTTCGCCGACTGCATCTACCTGGATCCCCTGACCCATCGCAAGATCGAGGAAGTCGGCTCGGCCAACTTCTTCGCCATCACGGGCGACGGCAAGTTCGTCACCCCGCGCTCCGAATCCGTGCTGCCGGGCGTGACCCGCATGTCGCTGATGGAGCTGGCTCGCGAGCGGCTGAACCTGGAAGTGGTCGAGGGCGATGTCTATATCGACCAGCTCGACCAGTTCGTCGAAGCCGGCGCCTGCGGCACCGCGGCGGTCATCACCCCCATTGGCGGCATCCAGTACGGCGAGAAGCTGCACGTCTTCCACAGCCTGACCGACGTCGGCCCGGTGACGCGCAAGCTGTACGAGGAACTGACCGGCATCCAGACCGGCGACAAGCCGGCTCCGGAGGGTTGGATCGTCAAGGTCTGACTTGGGGTTGGTTTAGTGTGAAGAAGGCGCCTCAGGGCGCCTTTTTTTGTTGGAGAAGGGGTTGGCGGTAGGTTGGGTCGAGCGGAGCGAAGTCCAACACCAAAGGCACGGCGTAGGTTGGCGCTGAGCGCAAGCGAAGCCCAACGGATTGCGGTTAGGGTTATAGGTGCCCTAGCTGTTTATCGCAGTCTGTTCGTGGCTCTTGTTTCGCCCACCCGGGCGAGTCACTTTTGCCAGTCACGGCTGCGCGCCCCGGACAAAAGCAACCAAAAACGCTTGCCCCGATCATCCGGCCCTCCGCTGAGCTCCGGGTGACTCGCGTTGCTCGCCCTTCGGGCCAGCCTGCGACTGTTACTTCGCTGCGCTTCGTTTCGCTCACGCCAGCGCCGTTCCGGGATCGGCCTACACGGGCCGTCCATGGCCCGTTAGGCCTCTCGCCGCATCCATGCGGCTCGACCCACTCCAGGACACTGGCGTTCGCCCTCCTGAACGGGGCGATTCGCGCGCCTGATGCCTTGGGTGCAAACCGGTAGGGTGGACAACGGCGCAGCCTTGTCCACGCGTTAAGCGTTACTCCCTCAGTGGAAAACGCTACGCGGTTTTCCACGCTACAACATGTGAACACCTAAGTATCAGGCTTGCGCCCCGTCCCCCGTCAGTGAGGCCGAGTGCAGGCGTTGCGCAGGGGGATGCGAGGTAGGACGCCGAGCAAGGCGCGAGGGGCAGGAGGCCCCTTCGTGCCGTGCCCCCGGAGCGGCGCCGGAGCGCGGGGACCCGGAGCGCAGCGAAGGGCCGAAACGTGGGGACAAGCGTTTTTGGTTACTTTTTTGGCGTTTGAAAAAAGTAACTCGCCCAGGTGGGCGAAACCAAAACCATCAAGGCACTCGATAACGAGCCGGGGCACAAACGAGCACACAGGAGCGTCGGGCTTCGCTTGCGCTCAACCCAACCTACGCAGCCCTCCCCTACGCCCCCTCTCGCCGCCGCAGGATGGCGCGGGCGCCGATAAAGAGCACCACCACGCAGATCGCCGCCGCGACCAGCCAGCGCTTCGACACATGATGCTCGGCGAAGAAATCCCGCAGGATCTCCCCCACCGCGTAGCCGATGCCGGTCATGACGAAGCCCCACAGCAGGGCGCCGATGATGTTGAAGAACAGGAACCGCCGCGGCCGCACGCCGCTGGCACCGATCAGCAGCGGGCCGATCAGGCGGAAGCCATAGGCGAAACGGATGCCGATGATCCACAACGCTTCGTGGCGATGGATGCGGCTGCGCAGCCAGTCGATGCGCGCTTGCTGGCGCTTGAAGCGGCTGAGGATGCTGTCGCCATAGCGACGGCCGAGATAGAACAGCGTCTGATCGCCGATGAAGCCGCCCAGGGCCACGCACAGCGCCGTGAGCGGAAACAGCAGGTAGCCATGTCGCACGGCGATACCGGCCAGGATGGCGACGCCGTCGCCCTCCACCAGCGCACCCAGGACGGCGGCGCCGTAGCCGTAGTTGCTGATCACCTCGCTGTCGATCATGGGGCCGTCCTAGAGACCGAGGATGGTCAGCATGATGAAGGTGCCGAACAGCACGAAATGGGTCATGCCCTCGATGGCGTTGGTCTCGCCGTCGTTGAGGTTGATGGCGGCGACGATCAGGGTCACGGCCATCATCACCGTCTGCACCGGCGTCATGGCCATCTGGATCGGCTGGCCGTTGTACAGGGCGATGGCCTCCACCACCGGTACGGTGAGGATCACGGTGGACAGGCTGGCGCCCAGGGCGATGTTGATCACCGACTGCATGCGATTGGCCATGGCCGCGCGCAGGGCGGTGAGGATCTCGGGGCTGGCGGAGATCACCGCCACCACCAGCGCCGGGACCAGGGCGGGAACAGCCAGACCCTCCAGCCCGGTATCCAGCGACTTGGACATCACCTCGGCCAGGGCTCCGGTGGCGACGATGCCGACGATCAGCATGGCGATGGACAGGGTGGCGCTGCTTTCACCATGGCCGGCGGTGGCGGCTTCGCCCTCGGCAACCGGGCGCTTACGCTTCTTGTCCGGGTAGTTGTAGCTGAAGAAATAGCTGTGCGGGCCGGTCTGCATGCGCAGGAACAGGGCATAGAGCAGCGCCATGGCACCGATGGTGAAGAAGGAATAGACGTGCCACTGGGCCGAGGGAATGAATTCCGGCACCAGCATGGAGATGCTCACCGCGGTGATGATCATCACCCCGTAGCTGCGGCTGGAGTCATCGTTGTAGGCCTGCTCGCCGTGCTTGAGGCCCCCGAGCAACGCGGCCAGGCCGATGATGCCGTTCATGTCCAGCATGACCGCGGCATAGATGGTGTCGCGGGCCAGGGTCGGCGAGTGGTCGTGGCTCATCATGATCGCCAGGATGATCACCTCCACCAGCACGGCGGAGAGCGTCAGGATCATGGTGCCATAGGGATCGCCGACCTTTTCCGCCAGCAGTTCGGCGTGGTGGGCCACACGCATGGCCGCACAGATGATGGCGGCGATCAGACCGCCAGCCGCGATCAGCGCCAGGGTCTGGCCACCGCCGAGCAGCGCGTGTTCGAACACATAGGCCAGCACCGTGGCGCCAATGGCGACCAGCAGCAGGGTTTCGTCTTTGAGAGCGGCGAGCATGGAAAAGGGCGTCCTTGGTTGAGCAATGCCTTGTTACGACCGCCGTAGACGGCAAAACGCTCGCAGGCACCTCCATCCCGCTGGAGATCGCCGCCCCAGCCGGGCTCAACCCACGCGAGCAGGCGGCACCAGCCGCTTCCATACCGCCTTGGTGCCGGTCGCGCAGGCCTGGCGATAGCCCAGGGCATGGCGTTCCACCAGGAACCAGGACACCACCGCCAACGGCAGGGTGATGCCGATGGAGAGCACCACCATGGTCCAGGCCTCGATGCCGGGAATCACCGCCGCCAGGGTCTGCTGCACCGGGAAGGAATAGATGTAGAGGCCGTAGGAGTAGTCGCCTACTTCATTGAAGGCGCGGATGCGCCCGGCCGGTACGAAGGCGAGATAGAGCAGCACATAACCTAGCGTCAGGTTGTAGACCAGGTAGAAGCTGTCGCGGTCGGGCATCGCCACCGCCAGCAGCGCCACGGCGGCGACGAAGGCCGCCCGCGACAGGGGGATGTAGCCACGCAGCACATAGAAGGCACCGCCCAGGAAGAACATCTGAAACAGCCGCAGCAGGTGCGATTCGCTGGCGGAGAAGTAGTAGGCGAACAGCTTGAACAGCGCGGCGCCCGCGGCGAACAGCAGGATGGCGCGCTGGAAGTGGCGACTGTCCAGCCGCAGCCAGAGCACGAACAACCAGAGCAGCGCCAGGGCGCCATACATGCCCACCTCGAAGGGCAGCGTCCACAGCGAGCCATTGACGATGGCCTGCAGCGGATTGCCCTCGAACAGACCGGGCAGGTCGAATTCGGCGCCAGCGATCAGGCCGGTGTTCTTGAACAGATAGAACCAGGTCTGGGGATCGCTCAGATAGTCGTGCAACGGTGCCCGGGTCAGCCAGGCGCCCAGACCCAGCACGGTCAGCACCAGCATCACCAGCAGCCCTGGCACCACGCGCAGGGCACGGCCCCAGACGAAGTCGATGATATCGGCGCGGCTGAGCAGACTCTTGGTGACCAGAAAGCCACTGGTGATGAAGAAGATGTCGACCGCGATGTCGCCCAGGGTCATGCCCAGGCTCTCGCGTCCGGGTTCCGCCGTGGCGGTACCGCTGGAAATGGCGAAGCTGTGGCTGAAGACCACGGCGAGCGCCGCGATCATGCGAATCAAATTGAGATTGTTGTTCTTGCCGCCAACGTAATCCTGAACGGTCTGCACGGATACCTCACGTCTGGTGTTTGGAGCCATGCGTCCCGATTGTAGTCAGATCCAGACCCAATGCAGGCCTTATGGCCCTTTGCTGGCCCAAAGCGTGGAATGCTGGGAATTTCTGACCGCCCAAACCACCGTACATCGGTCAGCGGGAACCCGGATGCCTGCGGAAACCGATGCAAAGCGTGCGACAATCGTCCATCTTTTTCCGATTCAAGCTATCCCGAGGATCCCATGTACGACTGGCTCAATGCCCTGCCCAAGGCCGAACTGCACCTGCACCTGGAAGGCACCCTGGAGCCCGAGTTGCTGTTCAAGCTGGCCGAGCGCCATGGCGTCGCCCTGGCCTGGCCGGACGTCGAGGCCCTGCGCGCCGCTTACAACTTCGGCAACCTGCAGGAATTCCTCGACCTCTACTACGCCGGCGCCGACGTGCTGCGTACCGAGCAGGACTTCTATGACCTGACCTGGGCCTATCTGCTCAAGTGCAAGGAGCAGAACGTCATACACACCGAGCCCTTCTTCGATCCCCAGACCCACACCGATCGCGGCATTCCCTTCGAGGTGGTGGTACGCGGCATCACCCAGGCGCTGACCGACGGCGAGCAGCAGCTGGGCGTGACCAGCGGGCTGATCCTGAGCTTCCTGCGTCACCTCTCCGAAGACGCCGCCCAGGCCACCCTGGACCAGGCGCTGCCGTTCCGCGACCACTTCGTCGCCGTCGGCCTGGACAGCTCCGAGAAAGGGCATCCGCCAAGCAAGTTCAAGCGCGTCTTCGCCCGAGCCCGCGCCGAGGGTTTCCCGGCCGTGGCCCATGCGGGCGAGGAAGGCCCGCCGGAGTACATCTGGGAAGCCCTGGACCAGCTCGGCGTGGTGCGGATCGACCATGGCGTGCGCGCCTTCGAGGACGAGCGCCTGATGGATCGCCTGGTCGACCAGCAGATCCCGCTCACCGTGTGCCCGCTGTCCAACACCAAGCTCTGCGTGTTCGACGACATGAGCCAGCACACCATCCTCAAGATGCTCGACCGCGGCCTCAAGGTCACCGTCAACTCGGACGATCCGGCCTACTTCGGTGGTTACGTCACCGAGAACTTCATGGCCCTGCACGAAGGCCTGGGCATGACCCAGGCGCAGGCCCAGCGTCTGGCGCAGAACAGCCTCGACGCCCGCCTGGTGAAATGAGCATGAGCCTGACCGCTGCCGAGATCTCCTACTACGAACGCTTCGCCGAGCGCCTGGCCGATGCCGCCGCCGTGGCCATCCAGCCCTATTTCCGCGCCCAGCTGGCAGTGGACGACAAGGGCGACGCCGCCATCGCCGGCCGCCGCTACGACCCGGTGACCATCGCCGACAAGGCCGCCGAACGGGCCATGCGTGAACTCATCCAGGCCGAACACCCGGATCACGGCATCCTCGGCGAGGAAGAAGAGAACGTCGCCGGCAGCAGTCCCCTGAGCTGGGTGCTGGACCCCATCGACGGCACCCGTGCCTTCATCACCGGCCTGCCGCTGTGGGGCACCCTGGTGGCGCTCAACGACGGCAGCCGCCCGGTGATCGGGGTGATGAACCAGCCCTTCACCGGCGAACGCTACCTGGGCACCCCGGCCGGCGCCTGGCGCAACGGCGCGGCCCTGCGCACCCGGGCCTGCGCCAGCCTGGCCCAGGCCCGGCTGATGTGCACCAGCCGCGACATCTTCGACACCCCCGAGCGTCTGGCGGCCTTCGACGCCGTGGCCGCCGAGGTGCAGCTGGCCCGCTTCGGCGGTGACTGCTACGCCTACTGCATGCTGGCCTCGGGCTTCGTCGACGTCATCATCGAGGCGGGCCTGCAGCCCTACGATGTCCAGGCGCTGATCCCCATCATCGAAGGCGCCGGCGGCCGCATGACCGCCTGGGACGGCGGCGACGCCCAGCAGGGTGGTGCCATCCTCGCCTGCGGTGATCCGGCGCTGCATGCGCAGTTGGTGGAGCGGCTCAAGCTCCTGGCCTAGGACGCCCACTTTCGTAGGTTGGCGCCGAGCGCAGCGAAGCCCAACAATACAGTGCGTCCAGCCTGGCTTATGGGCGCTCTGGCTGCTTATCGAGGTTTGGGGGAGATGCTAGAACCACCAGCAGCCCTCTATAACCCGCCAGGGCCCTATAGCTAATCCTCAGCAATCGCGGCCATGGGCCGCTCCTACAGGTTAGGACTAGACCTGTAGGAGCGGCCCATGGCCGCGATTGGCGATGCTCCATTTTCCGTAGGAATGGCGATATCGGCGGACAATCAGTCAGCCCCGCCGTACCCATGCACGTCGCCTCGGATAACCTCCTTAAGCCCCCTCTAAGCCAAACCCCGTATACCGGCAGGATTCCGCCAAGAGTCATTGCCTTGCTCCCCTCCTCCTCCCCTGCCTCGCCACGCGCCGCGCGTCTGGAGCGGGCACTGCTGCTCTGCTGCCTGGTTGCCTACCTGCTCGCTGGCCTGTTCGGCCGTGGCCTGTGGAAGGCCGACGAGCCCTACTCCTTCGGCATGGTGTGGAACTTCCTCATCACGCCGGACTGGCTGATCCCGCGGGTCGGTACCGCGCCCTTCATGGAAAAGCCGCCGCTGATGTACTGGACCGGCGCCCTGGCCGCGCAGCTGTCTTCGCCCTGGTTGAGTGCACCGGACGGTGCCCGGCTGGCGGTACTGGCCTGGATGCTGGTGACCCTGGCCGCCCTGGCCTGGCTTACCCAGAGGGTGCTGCCCGGGCGTAGGCGCCAGGCCGTACTCGCCCTGCTGGGCATGTTCGGCATCGTGCAGCACAGCCATCTGCTGATCGCCGACGTGCCCCAGCTGGCCGGCGCCACCCTCGGCCTGGCTGGCCTCGCCGCGCAGTTGCACGACCGGCGCCACCCCTGGCGTCATGGCCTGCTGTGTGGCAGCGGTCTCGGCATCGCCTTCATGAGCAAGGGCCTGCTGGTACCTGGGGTACTGGGGCTCACGGGAGGACTCTGCGCGCTCTGCTGGCCCAGGCGCTTGGTCGAGCCGGAAGGTCGCCGCTGGCTGCTCGCTGCCAGCCTGGCCGCCCTGCCCTGGCTGCTGATCTGGCCATGGCTGCTCTGGCACCGGGCTCCGGAACTGTTCCATACCTGGTTGTGGACCAACAATATCGGCCGCTTCTTCGGCCTGGAGGCACGCAACAGCGACAGCGATGGCCTGGTCTCCAGCCTGGCGGACCTGGTGGCGCTGTCCTTTCCCACCGGACCGATCCTGCTCGGCGCCACGCTCTGGCAACTGCACCACCGCGGCGGCAGCCCCTTGCGACGGCTGGGCCGCCATCCCGGCCTGGCCACGGTGGTGCTCTACACGATCGTCTGCCTGGCGGTCCTGCTCAAATCAGCGGTGTTTCGCAGCCTCTATCTACTGCCGCTGTTTCCGGCCCTGGCGCTGCTGGCGGCGCGCCTGCAGCCGCCGCCGCCTCTCGCCCGGTTCGGGCGCGTTCTTGGCCTGGGCGTCTGGACGCCTCTCATCACCCTGCTGGCCCTGGGTGGCCTCGGCCTGGCGCGGGGCTGGCCGCTACCCTGGCCAGCCTTGATCCGCGATCACCTGCCGATAGGAGAACGCCTGTCGGTGAGTCTTCCGGCCTGGACCCTGGCCCTGCTGGCCCTGGTCGCCTGGGGACTGGTGCTGGGTGTGTGCCGTCGGCTGACGCCGGGCAGCGTCTGGTTCGTCGGCCTGACCGTCAGCTGGAGTCTCGCCAACAGCCTCTGGCTACCCTGGGTCGATCTGGGCAACAGCTATGCGCGGCCCTTCAGCGAGCTGCAGCGGGTACTCTCGCCCACGGCTTGCCTGGCCAGCTATGGCCTGGGCGAGTCGGAACGCGCCATGGTGCATGTCTATACCGGCTATCCGCCGCAGGAGATATCCGACCTCGCCCAGGTGCCCTGTCGAATCCTGGTGGTCCAGGACGAAAGACACGAAGCGGTGGCCATGCCCACGGGCTGGCAGGAGCTCTGGCAGGGCGCCCGCCCCGGCAATCGCAAGGAGCGCTTTCGCGCCTTTCGGATCAGCCCTTAGTTTCGGCTCGCTACCCGGGCAGGCGGTCGAGAACGTGAAGGGCCCATTCGAAGATGAAAAACCCGTAGCCCTGGACAGACTAGCTGAATCGTTTAACCTTGCCACGACAAGCTCTAGCCTGCGGATTTCAGGCGAAACGGCTCTGCGCTGCCAGACGGCCGTGCCCGGGCCATGGCTGTGCCCCTGACGTGCTAGAGTGAAAAAACGGATCGACGCTGCAACGCTCGACCGAAGGTTCGTCGACCAGGACGGTGCGAACCCGAACGAACGTGCTGCCGGAGCCGCTCGTGTTCCGGCGCAGTCGGCACGGATCAGACGCTGAAAAGGCCCAAGGAGCAGTTCGTGAATCAGGCCAGCGATTCCCCGCCACGCAAACCTCGGCAGCCCAGTCCCGCCGCCCAGCAGCGACGACAGCGCCAGATCGAGGCCAAGCGCGCCCAGATCCTCAGCGCCGCCCTCGACATCTTTTCCCGCTTCGGCCTGCATGGCGCTAGCCTGGATCAGGTGGCGCTGCAAGCGGACGTCTCCAAGACCAACCTGCTCTACTATTTCAGCAACAAGGAAGAGCTCTATCTCGCGGTGCTGCGCCAGCTGCTCGCCACCTGGCTGCGGCCCCTGCGCATCTTCAGCGAAGACCAGGAGCCCCTCGACGCCCTGCGCGGCTATCTGCGGCAGAAGCTGGAGATGTCCCGCGACCACCCCGCCGAATCCCGGTTGTTCTGCCTGGAGATGGTCCAGGGTGCGCCGTTGCTGCTGCCCGAATTGCAGAGCAGCAGCCTGCACGCCCTGATGGACGAGAAGGTCCGGGTGATCCGCGCCTGGATCGACGCCGGCCGGCTGGCACCGGTGGATCCGCATCAGCTGATGTTCAGTATCTGGGCCACCACCCAGCACTATGCGGACTTCCGGGTACAGGTACAGGCCCTGTGCGGCCGCACGCTGAAGGATCCGATCTTCTTCGACGAGGTCCTGCGCGGCCTGGAAACCCTGATCATCGACGGCCTGCGCCCACGTCCGGCCGCCTGAGCACGCCTCAGGGCACGAGGAAGAAGTCGGCGAACAACTCGCTCAGCAAGGGCCAGAGCGGTGCCGGCAGATCGTGAGCCATCTCGGCAATGAGCTCGAAGCGGGCACCGGGAATGGCCCTGGCCACGGCGCGCCCACAGGCTGGGCGCAGGAGCGGATCCCGCGCGCCATGTACTACCAGAGCCGGCGCCTGGATGCGGCGGGCGAAGGGGCGCAGGTCGCCACTGCCCAGCAGGGCGAACAGCTGCCGCTGCACCCCGTCCACGTCCATGCCGCGCGCCAGGATCCGTTGCACCAGGCGTTCGAGATCGGCATCGCTCTGGCGGTAGCTGGGGCTCTCGATACCGCGGAGCAGGTTCTTCTGTCGGGCGAGCGCCGCATCGGCCGGCAGGTCGGTCGGCGGCCGCAGCAGCAGGCTGCCAAGCAGCTTGAACGAGGGCGGCGGCAACAGCGGCTGATTCGTGGACGAGAACAGGATACCCAGGCGCGCGACCCGCTGCGGCCAGTCGGCGGCGAGGATCTGGGCGATCATGCCCCCCATGGAGCCGCCCAGCACATGGGCGCGCTCCAGCCCCAGGTGATCGAGCAGCCCGACCGCATCGGCGGCCATGGCTTCCAGGCGATAGGGCACCGCGCTGGGCTTGCCCAGCTGCGCCCGGCCCAGCACGGGCCACAACGACGGCGGTCGCCCACCGGGCCAGCTCAGCCGCGAAGACTGGCCGACGTCGCGATTGTCGAAACGGATCACCCGCAGTCCACGCCGGACCAGGGCTTCGCAGAAGCCTTCCGGCCAGAGCAGCAGCTGGGCGCCAAAGCCCATGATCAGCAGCAGCGCTGGATCGGCGGGATCGCCCCAGTCCTCGTAAGCCAGTTCGAGGGCGCCAACCCGGGCGCGACCTTCACGTATGTCCATGGCTCCCCCGCGAAATCGGTAAAGGTTCATGCTACTCCAAGGCCAGCGCGAGCAAAGCGGTAGAACCCGACGGTCACGCAGCAGCGGTGCGCTATGCTCAGGCGACCTTCTACCTGAGACCACGGCCATGCCTGCAGCGCCACTGGAATACCACCTTACCGACGAAGCCCGGGAGGACCTGCGCCAGGCCATCGCTGCGCCGCTGCGACAGTACAACGAAGCCCAGGCCGGCCCGAGCGGTTATCGGGCCCTGGTCATCAGCCTGAGCCGCGACGGCCAGCCCCTGGGCGGACTCTGGGGCTACACCAGCTATGGCTGGCTCTATGTACAGTTGCTGGCGGTGGACGAAGCCGCCCGTGGCCAGGGTGCCGGTCGCGAGCTGATGCTGCGCGCCGAGGCCGAAGCGGTAGCCCGCGGCTGCCACGGTGCCTGGCTCGACACCCACGAATTCCAGGCCCGCGGCTTCTACGAGCGCCTGGGTTATGAGGTGTTCGGCGAACTGGCGGACTATCCACCGGGCTTTGCACGGTATTTCCTGCGCAAGGCGCTGGTCTGAGCGGCCGGCTACCGAGGGACCATGCGAGCCTTATCCTTTCGAACGATGGGTCTGATAGCGCTGCTGGCGCTGGCGGGCAGCAGTCAGGCCGAACCGGGCGTCAGGGTCATCGACGGGCGCGGCTGCCTGCTAGGCCTCACCACGGGAGGGCGAACCCAAACTCAGCCGACACTGGCCTTCGTCGGCGCCCTGTACGATGAGCCAGGAGTTCGCCGGGAGGTGCTCTTGCAGATGGCGCAGACCGCCCTGGCCACCGGCTGCGCGGCCGACGAACCTGTCGACGCCGGAGGCCTGACGCCGCTCAACGCCGCCATCCTCTTCAATCGGCCGGACCTGGTCGCCCTGCTGTTGCGCTACGGCGCCGATCCGGAGCGACGTATCGCGCGCCCTGGCAAGGCATCGGATGGCTGGAATGCCTACCAGCTCCAGGCCTTCCTGAAGCAGAAGCGGTCCCTTGATCGCAGTGCCATCGACCGTTTGCTGGACGAGCAGCGCCAGCGCGCCGCGCGCCCCTGAAGTCGCTAGAACGCGGTCAGGAAATTCCCCACCCGGGCGTTCTCTTCCCCACCCTCCAGCAGGGGCACCTCGGCTTCGTCCTTGAGCTGCACCCCGGAGAGCTTGCGACGATCGGCCTCGCGCATCAGGTAGAGCAACTTGTGCGCTGCCAGGCCATAGGCGAGGCCCTCCAGGCGCACGTTGGAGATGCAGTTGCGACCGGCATCGTTGAGGCCCGGGCGCGGACCATAGGTGAAATAGAGACCGAGGCTGTCGGGCGAACTCAGGCCTGGGCGCTCGCCGATGAGCATCACCAGCAGCCGCGCCTTGAGCAGCCCGCCGATCTCGTCACCCACCGCCACCCGGCCCTGTTCCACCAGGGTGACCGGCGCCCAGCGCCAACCGTCGGCCTTGGCCTGGTCGGCCAGCCGCTCCAGGAACGGCAGGGCATGGCGATGCACTGCCAGGGCCGAGAGGCCGTCGGCGATGACCACGGCGACGTCGAAGCCATCCGGATGCTCGGCGGCATAGGCCTGGAGTTCGCGGGCGGATTCCTCCGACAGCTTGCGTCCCAGGTCGGGGCGCTGCAGATAGGTGTGTCGATCCGGCGCGGCGCTCTTGAGCACCAGGGTCTCGCGGCCCTGGGCGGTCAGGCCTTCGCGCAGCGCCTGGTGATCGAAGGCCAGGTGCACGGCATCGCGCGCCTGGGCATGGGCGGCCTGGAAGTCCAGCTGGGCGGCAGTGGGCAGGCTGGTGCCGGCGCGGCCCAGGGCGATGCGCGCCGGGGTCAGGCGACGCAATTCGGCCCAGGGATCGGGGCGGGCGGTGTCGGAGGGGTTCATGGGCAAGACTCCTGAGCGATTCGGTGTCTGTCTGGAAAGGCTGTCGCGGCCATGGGCCGCTCCTACAGGGATGGACGCTCTTGTAGGAGCGGCCCATGGCCGCGATAGTCGCGATCCTCCCTAAATCTGCGCCAACACCCGCTGGAACGGCGCGGGCAGGCCCTCGCCGAGGCAAAAGCGGCCGTCTTCCAGGCGCAGGATGCCCAGGCGATCGAGCCAGGCGGCGAATTCCGGCGCCGGTTGCAGGCCCAGCACCTGGCGGGCGTAAAGGGCGTCGTGGAAGGAGGTGGTCTGGTAGTTGAGCATCACGTCGTCCGAGCCCGGGATGCCCATGATGAAATTGATGCCCGCCGCGCCCAGCAGGGTCAGCAGCATGTCCATGTCGTCCTGGTCCGCTTCGGCATGGTTGGTGTAGCAGATGTCGCAGCCCATGGGCACGCCGAGCAGCTTGCCGCAGAAGTGATCCTCCAGGCCGGCGCGGATGATCTGCTTGCCGTTGTAGAGGTACTCCGGGCCGATGAAGCCGACCACGGTGTTCACCAGCAGCGGCTGGAATTTGCGCGCCACGGCGTAGGCGCGCACCTCGCAGGTCTGCTGATCGACGCCATGGTGGGCGCCTGCAGAAAGAGCACTGCCCTGCCCCGTCTCGAAATACATGAGGTTGTCGCCCAGGGTGCCGCGGCGCTGCGACAGCCCCGCTTCGTAACCTTCCTGCAGCAGCGCCAGGCTGATGCCGAAGCTCTCGTTGGCGCCCTGGGTCCCGGCGATGGACTGGAACACCAGGTCCACGGGCGCGCCACGTTCGATGGCGGCGATGCTGGTAGTGACGTGGGTCAGCACGCAGGCCTGGGTCGGGATCTCGTAGCGCTGGATCACCGCATCGAGCATCTTCAGCAGCTCGCAGATGCCGCCCGTGCTGTCGGTGGCCGGATTGATGCCGATCACCGCGTCGCCGTTACCGTAAAGCAGGCCGTCGAGGACGCTGGCGGCGATGCCGGCCGGATCGTCGGTGGGGTGATTGGGCTGCAGCCGGGTCGACAGCCGCCCACGCAAGCCGATGGTGTTGCGGAAACGGGTCACCACGCGGACCTTCTGGGCTACCAGGATCAGGTCCTGGATGCGCATGATCTTGGACACCGCGGCGACCATCTCCGGGGTCAGTCCCGGGGCCAGCGCAGCGAGACTGGTCTCGTCCGCCGCCGGGCCGAGCAGCCAGTCGCGAAAGCCGCCCACGGTGAGATGGGCGACCGGCGCGAAGGCCTGGGCATCATGGCTGTCGACGATCAGCCGGGTGACTTCGTCGGCCTCGTAGGGAATCACCGCTTCGCTGAGAAAGTGCTTGAGCGGCAGCTCGGCCAGGGCCATCTGCGCCGCCACCCGCTCCACGTCGCTACTCGCGGCGACTCCGGCCAGGACATCTCCCGACCGCGCCGGAGTGGCCTTGGCCATGAGCGCCTTGAGATCGGTGAAACGCCAGGTCTGGCCGCCTACACTGTGCTGGAAACCGCTCATGCTACCTCCCGGGTTGCGCTGCTCAGGCCTCGCCGAAGGCAGCGTCGGGTGCAATGTCGCCCTGTCTACGGCTGAGACCGCAGACCAGCGCCCCTATCACCATCAGCACCACGAAGACGCTGGCGATCACCGGGTTGTACCAGACCATGGCGATCAGGCAGACCACCGCCAGCACCAGGGCGATGGCTGGCACCACCGGATAGCCAGGGGCGCGGAAGGTGCGCTCCAGGTGGGGCTCGCTGCGGCGCAGCTTGAACAGGCTGAGCATGCTCATGATGTACATGACGATGGCGCCGAACACGCTCATGGTGATCATGGCGGCGGTCAGGGTCATGCCCTGCAGGCTGATCACCCCGTCGCTGAAAATGGCGGCGATGCCCACCACGCCGCCGGCCAGCACCGCCCGGTGCGGCGTCTGGAAGCGCGACAGCTTAGCCAGGCCGTGGGGCAAAAAGCCGGCGCGGGCCAGGGCGAAGAATTGCCGCGAATAGCCAAGGATGATGCCGTGGAAGCTGGCCACCAGCCCGAACAGGCCGATGCCCACCAGCAGGTGCAGCCACATGGAGCCTTCGCCCACCACCCCCTTCATGGCCTGGGGCAGCGGATCGTTGATGTTGGACAGCGCTCGCCAGTCGCCCACGCCGCCAGCGAAGATCATCACGCCGATGGCCAGGGTCACCAGGGTGAGGATGCCGGCGATATAGGCCTTGGGAATGGTGCGCTTGGGGTCCTTGGCTTCCTCGGCCGCCATGGCCGCGCCCTCGATGGCGAGAAAGAACCAGATGGCGAAGGGAATGGCGGCGAACATGCCGCCTACCGCGGCCAGGGAGAACTGGTCCTGGCCAGCCCAGCCACCGCTGGTGAAGTTGGTCAGGCTGAAGCCCGGCGCCACCACGCCCATGAAGATCAGCAGCTCGATCACCGCCAGCACCGTGACCACCAGTTCGAAGGTGGCGGCGATGCTCACCCCGAGGATGTTCAGGGTCATGAAGATAAAATAGGCCGCTACCGCGCAGAGCTTGGGATCGAAGGTGGGAAACTGCACATTGAGGTAGGCGCCGATGGCCATGGCGATGGCCGGTGGCGCGAAGACGAACTCGATCAGCGTCGCGATCCCGGCGATGGTACCGCCCCGGGGACCGAAGGCGCGGCGGCTGTAGGCGAAGGGGCCGCCGGCATGGGGAATGGCGGTGGTCAGCTCAGTGAAGCTGAAGATGAAGCAGGTGTACATCACCGCCACTACCAGCGCGGTGACCAGAAAGCCCAGGGTCCCGGCGACGCCCCAGCCATAGCTCCAGCCGAAGTACTCCCCGGAGATCACCAGACCCACGGCGATACCCCAGAGGTGCAGGGTGCCGAGGGTCGGCTTGAGTTTTTCGTTGGTCATGACAGGCCACTCCCCTTGTAGCGACGTGATCCGAATGGGCGACCGCGATCCCGCGATACCCGGCTTTTTCGAGCTTAAACAGACCAGGACCGCGCCGACTTGACCGCTCGGCACGGCCGGTGCGACCCAGGGTCAAGTCGGCGTTACCCCTCTTCCCAGGCTGCTACCCGCGACCGCACCAGCTCGGTGCGACACCCACCCTCGCGCCCCGCAATGAGGCATGCCAAGGGCCGAATACCGTGAAGCCCTCGACGTTACGGCACCTGTACCGGGTCGACGTCTGGCCCGGGGCACAGCCTTTGCTTCATTCATGCCGATCCCCTCCCTGGACCCGCCCCATGCCCCTGGCCGCTTCCGGCTTAGCCGCCCTGACCTCACCGTCGCGCAACCTCGGCGTGCTCTCTGCCGCCGCCAGCGGGCTGGATACCGTCATCACCAGCCACGGCGGCGATGTCGATCGCATCTTCGGCACCGCCGGCATCGATCCGGAACAGTTGCAGCACCCCACCCTGAGTCTGGGGCTGGGCAACTACTGCCGGGTCCTGGAAGAAGCGGCTGCCCAGTCCGGCTGCGACAATTTCGGGCTGCACTACGGGCAGCAGTTCAAGCCGCAGATGCTCGGTCTGCTGGGCTATGTGGGGCTCTGCTCGCCCACCGCCGAGGCGGCGCTGCAGAACTTCGCCGCCGCCTTTCCCTTCCACCAGCACAGCACCCTGATCCAGCTGGTGGACGCCGGCGATTGCTGGCGCTTCGACTACCAGGTGCGCCACGGCGCCATCGTTGCCCGCCGCCAGGACGCCGAGCTGACCCTGGGTATGCTGCTCAACCTCTTGCGCCATGTGCTCGGCCCGACCTGGGCGCCGCGGGCGGTGCAATTCGAACATCCCCGGCCCGAGGGCTGGCACGAGCATCGCCGGCTGTTCGATGCGGCGGTCAGCTTCGGTCACCCCTACAACGCCATGCTGGTGCCCAAGGCCGACCTGCGCGACCGCACCATGCCCGACCACGACCCATTGCTCCTGCTGGTGGTGCAGGACGCCATTCGCCAACTCGGCCAGCGCCTGCCGCAGCTGGAACTGCTCGAAGAGGTCCGCGCCTCGGTACGCCTGGCCCTGCCCCTGGGCGAACCCAGCCTGGAGACCATCGCCCAGCGTCTGGACCTGTCCACCAGCCAGCTGCAACGCCGCCTGCGCGACCAGGGAGCGAGTTTCTCGGCGCTGGTCGAAGGCGTCCGCCGCGACCTGGCTCAGCACTACCTGCGGCAGCGGCTGCCGATCACCGACCTGGCGCCGCTGCTGGGCTACTCGGAGACGAGTGCCTTTTCGCGGGCGTTTCGGCGGTGGTTTCAGGTGAGTCCGCGGCAATGGCGGGGCCTTTCGTAGAGGTTGGATCCTTGAGCGCCAGCGAAGCCCTACGTCGAGCGGCCATCCAAGCACCGGCATCGGTAGGTTGGTGCTGAGCGTAGCGAGGCCCAACGGCAACTCCTGCTCATCCGGTCAGATTCTTGCAAGGCCTTGCCCCAAACAGCCCCAACCAGAACAACGACCACCCGATGACCTCTGCCCTGCCCCCTGCCCTCTTCACCCCGGCCTGGCCGGCGCGCCTGGAGCTGGCCTATGCCCGCCAGGGCGACTGGACCCGGCCCACCACCCGCCGCCACCTCGGTCCCTTGCGTGTCCAGAAGCATCTGCACGCCGAAGGCCCCGCGGTCTGCCAGCACATCCTGGTGCATCCACCGGGCGGCATCGCCGGCGGGGATCGGCTGGACATCGACGTCAGTGTCGGCGAAAACGCCTGGGCCCAGCTCACCAGCCCCGGGGCAGCCAAGTGGTATCGCGCCGACAGCGCCGCCCACCAGCAGATCGACCTGCGCGTGGCCGCTGGCGCCACCCTGGAATGGTTGCCCCAGGAGACCATCGTCTTCTCGGGCGCCCAGGCCCATCTCGCTACCCGCATCGAGCTGGAAGGCGATGCCCGCCTCTGCTACTGGGACATCGTCGCCCTGGGCCGCCCGGCCAGTGCCGAACGCTTCACCGAAGGCCTGTTCCAGGCACACCTGGACATCCGTCGCGATGGCATCCCGTTGTGGCACGAGCGCCAGCGCCTGGTCGGCGCGGATCGGCTGCTGGACTCGCCCATCGGCCTGGCCGGCCAGCCGGTGTTCGCTACCCTGCTAATCACCGGCACCCTGGACGCCGACACCCTGGCACGCTGCCGCGACCTCGCCCTGCCGGTACGCGGCGACCTGACCCAGCTGCCCGGCCTGGTGGTCGCCCGCTGCCTGGCCGCCGAATCCCTGCAGGCCCGCGCCTGGCTGATCGAGGTGTGGCGCCTGCTGCGCCCGGCCCTGCTCGGCCGCGTGGCCATGCCGCCGCGGATCTGGAGTACCTGAGGCAGCGCCGCCCTTGTAGGCGCGGCCCATGGCCGCGATGATCGACCGACATCCCTTGACCGCATCTGCCAACCGGAACACCCATGGACCTGACGCCCCGCGAAAAAGACAAACTGCTCATCTTCACTGCCGGCCTGGTGGCCGAACGCCGCCTGGCGCGCGGGGTGAAGCTCAACTACCCGGAAGCCATGGCGCTGATCTCCGCCGCCCTGCTCGAAGGCGCCCGTGACGGTCGCACCGTGGCCGACCTGATGCACTACGGCACCACCCTGCTGACCCGCGACCAGGTGATGGAAGGCGTTCCGGAGATGATCCCGGAGATCCAGGTGGAAGCCACCTTCCCCGACGGGACCAAGCTGGTCACCGTCCACCAGCCGATTGCCTAGGGAGACCATCATGAGTCTGATCGTCCGCGACGCCACCCCTGCCGACCTGCCGGCGGTGCTGCACATCTACAACGACGCCGTCAGCAACACCACGGCGATCTGGAACGAAACCCCGGTGGACCTGGCCAACCGCCAGGCCTGGTTCGACCTGCGCGCTACCCAGGGCTATCCGATCCTGGTCGCCGAGAACGCCGAAGGGACGGTGGTGGGCTACGCCTCCTTCGGTGACTGGCGGCCCTTCGAGGGCTTTCGCCACACCGTCGAGCACTCGGTCTATATCCATCCTGACCAGCGCGGCCAGGGCATTGGCCCGCAGCTGATGATGCCGCTCATCGAACGCGCCCGCGCCTGTGACAAGCACGTGATGGTGGCCGCCATCGAGAGTGGCAACCAGGCGTCAATCCGCCTGCACGAGCGCCTGGGCTTCATCACCACTGGGCAGATGCCCCAGGTCGGCATCAAGTTCGGACGCTGGCTGGACCTCACCTTCATGCAACTGATGCTGGAGCAGCGCCCATGATCCCCGGCGAATACCAGATCCAGGACGGCGACATCGAACTCAATGCCGGCCGCCGTACCTTGAGCCTGACCGTTGCCAACAGCGGCGACCGACCGATCCAGGTGGGCTCGCACTACCACTTCCACGAAACCAATGACGCCCTGGTGTTCGACCGCGCCCTGGCCCGTGGCATGCGCCTGAACATCGCAGCCGGCACCGCCGTACGCTTCGAGCCGGGCCAGAGTCGCGAGGTAGAACTGGTCGAGCTGGCCGGCCTGCGCACCGTCTACGGCTTCGCCGGGCGGGTGATGGGCAGGTTGTAGGGACAGCCCCCTCACCCCAACCCTCTCCCTCAGGGAGAGGGGGCCAAAAGCAGACACCGTGCCTTTCGTCCTTCCCTTTTCTGCCTGAGAAATGGCGGGCGTGAAGGCCCCAACCAGAACACCCGCTCTTCCCCCTCTCCCTCCGGGAGAGGGCCGGGGTGAGGGCAAACCGAACCACCTTTATTCGGGATCAACGCCTATGAAAATCTCCCGCCAAGCCTATGCGGACATGTTCGGCCCCACCACCGGCGACCGGGTGCGCCTGGCTGATACCGACCTCTGGATCGAGGTCGAAGAGGACCACACCGTCTACGGCGAAGAAGTGAAATTCGGTGGCGGCAAGGTCATCCGCGACGGCATGGGCCAGAGCCAGCTGCTGGCGGCCGAGGTGGTCGACACCGTCATCACCAACGCCCTGATCGTCGATCACTGGGGCATCGTCAAGGCCGATGTCGGCCTCAAGAACGGGCGCATCCAGGCCATCGGCAAGGCCGGCAACCCGGACATCCAGCCCGGCGTCAGCGTACCCATCGGCGCCGCCACCGAGGTCATCGCCGGCGAAGGCATGATCCTCACCGCGGGCGGCATCGACTCCCACATCCACTTCATCTGCCCGCAGCAGATCGAAGAGGCGCTCATGAGTGGCACCACCACCATGATCGGCGGCGGCACCGGCCCAGCCACCGGCACCTATGCCACCACCGTGACCCCCGGTCCCTGGCACATGGCGCAGATGCTCAAGGCCGCCGATGCCTTCCCCATGAACATCGGCTTCACCGGCAAGGGCAACGCCAGCCTGCCCGGACCGCTGGAGGAACAGGTGCGCGCCGGCGCCATCGGCCTAAAGCTGCACGAAGACTGGGGCACCACCCCCGCCGCCATCGACAACTGCCTGGCGGTGGCCGATCGCTTCGACATCCAGGTGGCCATCCACACCGATACCCTCAACGAATCCGGTTTCGTCGAGACCACCCTGGGCGCCTTCAAGGGCCGCACCATCCACACCTATCACACCGAGGGTGCCGGCGGCGGCCACGCGCCGGACATCATCAAGGCCTGCGGCTTCCCCAACGTGCTGCCCAGCTCCACCAATCCGACGCGGCCCTTCACCAGGAACACCATCGACGAGCATCTGGACATGCTCATGGTCTGCCACCACCTGGACCCTAGCATCGCCGAGGACGTGGCCTTTGCCGAGAGTCGCATCCGCCGCGAGACCATCGCCGCCGAGGACATCCTCCACGATCTCGGCGCCTTCGCCATGATCAGCTCCGACAGCCAGGCCATGGGCCGCGTCGGCGAGGTCATCACCCGCACCTGGCAGACCGCCGACAAGATGAAGAAGCAGCGCGGCCCGCTGCCCGAGGATGGCGCTGGCAACGATAACTTCCGGGTCAAGCGCTACATCGCCAAGTACACCATCAACCCCGCGATCACCCATGGCATCAGCCACGAGGTGGGTTCCATCGAGGTGGGCAAGTTCGCCGACCTGGTGCTCTGGCGCCCTGCCTTCTTTGGCGTCAAGCCGACCCTGATCCTCAAGGGCGGCGCCATCGCGGCCAGTCTGATGGGCGACGCCAACGCCTCCATCCCCACCCCGCAACCGGTGCACTACCGCCCCATGTTCGGCAGCTACGCCGGCATGCTCCACGACACCAGCCTGACCTTCATCAGCCAGGCCGCTTTCGAGGCGGGGGTACCGGAGCAACTGGGGCTGAAGAAGCGCATCGGCGTGGTCAAGGGCTGCCGCACCGCGCAGAAGAGCGACCTCATCCACAACGACTATCTGCCCACCATCGAGGTCGATCCGCAGAACTACCAGGTCAAGGCCGACGGCCAGCTGCTCTGGTGCGAACCGGCCGAGGTGCTGCCGATGGCACAGCGGTATTTTCTTTTCTAACAGTGATGATCGCGGAGGGACCCGCCTTATCAATGAATTTGTAAAGACTGTTTCGTCAGCCTGGCATTTACGCCTAATTCGCATAGTGTAATCATGCCTACACTTACCTGGGCCGGCTTCATGCCTGCCAGGAGTAGTCAACTTGCTCACCAACTAACCCTGGCAACGCACTCTGGACAGTCATGCTGTTCTTGGACAGAACCAACTGCTGCCATGCTAGCCACTTTAGCAGCGACTCCAGGCCCGGGTTTTAGAGGGCATAAAGCTGCGGCCAACAAACCACCAAACAGAAGATGAAACCTTGGAAAAAAAGACACCGTCAAAACCCAAATAGCAAAAGCAATAATTTCAATGCTAATCGCAGCCCTACTCTACACCATATACTGGGCTTATCAATTATATCAGTATGAAAAAATACCAATAAATAAAAAAGATGTAATCTTAAGAGAGACAATAAAGTCCAGATTTCCTAAAAATTACGACATAGAAATAATCAACGCCGACCTCTTAGGGCTTGGCGAAAACTTCATTGTCGCCTATGGAAATGAATCATTTTTAAACACTGCCTTTGCATTAGATAGTGAAGCAATAAAAAATATAAAGAAAAATTCTGGCAAAACAAATATCCCGATCTTAAAGATTTTCTACATATCTGAGCCTGGCCCACTAGAATCGATCATAAGCATCTCACCATTAAACAATGTAAAAGACAGCATTATAGAGTTGAGCGTAAAGGAATACAAAAATATTACTTTGCTTCCAACAGTTAATGGCAAAGCGCACAATAAAATAGACGAATACCTAAAAACCCATGAATTTCCACAGATATTCATGATAAGCAACGTTTATATCGACGATATCGATGAAGATAAAAAAGACGAAATTATAATTGATTATCTTTCTTACGCAGGGGGATCTGGAGGCACCAAATGGTCCATTATAGCCGAGATAATTGACGGCGAGATCAAAATCAGCTCTGGCTACCCACAAATGCTAAATATTGATTCGGCCAAGTTTGCTCAGGCTGTAGCACTATACTCCGGAATTGATGGTACGCGCCCAAGGGACGAAAAAAACCTCAAATTAACTTTGGAAAAAGAAAAATCCCTAGGAAACATAAGTATCGAACAAAAAATAGTTCTTCTAAGGGAGATTAAAAACTCAAATCTCTTTATCGAAAACTTATTTAGCGCATCCCAACAAATCAAGATGCAGACCGATCCCTTTTTTGAGCTACAGTCAGGCGTAGAATATAAACTTTACAGCAGACATACAGATGACTACAAAACATTCATAAACATTGATTCAAAACGTATTTTTGTGGAGGGCTTTTATGTTTCGGACTCAAAATGCCACTGGTGCGGCCATCACTGGAGAATAATGGCCTTTTACTACGACAACGGAAGATGGATATCCGATAGAAACATAAACGGGAACACATTTAACGGGCAATGGCTAGAAAACGCCAAAGAATTTGACTTAAATGAAATATTTGGAACATATGAGGATCAGGGACCTACTGGCCTTGCCTGGTCATTTATAAATAAAAACTGGAATTCATCTGGCAAAGAAAACTCAGATGACCCGCTCGGAATAGGAATGCGTACCACATCACCAATTGACCGCCAAGTCAGAAAAACCTATCAAACTCAATAGCTTAGCAGAGATTAAACGCCATTAACCCTCCTCCCAATTTTACGTTTAATTCATAAAGCATCTTCACCTCAAAAGATGCCATATAGGTAGAGCAAAGTCAGCATCGCAATTGCATTAATTTATCAACACTATAAATTGGGCTTAGGCTATTACATCGCCAAAGCCCGATCAGACGGACCTACATATTAGCTGCTTTATCCTTACCCCTGCCCTATCGACCCAGGCGGGGCCTCCGCCCTGTCGTCGCGGTCGTAGGCGGCCTTGTCCAGCTGGCCCATCCAGCGTGCGGTCAGGGTGCCGGCGGTCATGGAGCCGTTTACGTTGAGCGCGGTGCGGCCCATGTCGATCAGGGGCTCGATGGACACCAGCAGTGCCACCAGGGTGACCGGCAGGCCCAGGGCTGGCAGCACGATCAGGGCGGCGAAGGTAGCGCCGCCACCTACGCCTGCTACACCCGCCGAACTCAGGGTGACGATGCCCACGAGCGTGGCGATCCACAGCGGATCGAAGGGATCGATGCCCATGGTGGGCGCGATCATCACCGCCAGCATGGCCGGATAGAGACCGGCGCAACCGTTCTGGCCGATGGTGGCGCCAAAGGAGGCGGCGAAACTGGCGATGGCCGGCGGTACGCCGAGGCGCTCGGTCTGGGCCTCGATGTTCAGCGGGATGGTCGCCGCGCTGGAGCGGCTGGTGAAGGCGAAGCTCAGCACCGGCCAGACCTTGGGAAAGAAGCGCGCTGGCGACAGGCCGCTCAGGGTCAGCAGCAGCGCATGCACGCCGAAGAGGATGGCCAGGCCCAGGTAGGAGGCGATCAGGAAGGTGCCCAGCTTGAGCACGTCCTGGGGGCTGGCGGTAGCGACCATCTTGGTCATCAGCGCCAGCACGCCATAGGGGGTCAGTTGCAGCAGCAGGCGTACCAGCTTCATCACCCAGGCCTGGAGCACGTCGATGCCGGCCAGCACCTTCTCGCCACGGACCGGATCGTCGCGCTGCAGGCGCAAGGCGGCGACGCCGAGGAAGGCGGCGAAGATCACCACGCTGATGATGGAGGTGGGACTGGCACCGGCAAGATCGGCGAAGGGATTCTTCGGAATGAAGGACAGCAGCAGCTGGGGCACCGACAGGTCCGCCACCTTGCCGACATAGCTGTTCTGCAGGGTGGTCAGGCGCGCGGTCTCCTGGGCGCCCTGCACCAGGCCTTCGGCGCTCAGGCCGAACAGCCAGGTCACCAGCACCCCGACCAGGGCGGCGATGGCGGTGGTGAACAGCAGCGTGCCCAGGGTCAGCAGGCTGATGCGGCCCATGGACGAGGCCTCGCGCAGCCGCGCCACGGCCGCCAGGATGGAGGCGAACACCAGTGGCATGATGCTCATCTGCAGCAGCTGCACATAGCCGTTGCCGACCAGGTTGAACCAGCTGATGGAGGTCTTGAGCACCGGGGCGTCATGCCCGTAGACGAGTTGCAGCACCAGGCCGAAGGCGACGCCCAGGGCGAGGCCGATGAAGACGCGCACGGCCAGGCTCCAGCCGGTATTGCGGGTACGCGCCAGCAGGCCGAGCAGCACGGCGAAGGCGACGAGGTTGAGGACGAGAGGCAGATTCACACGAGGTCTCCGAAACGGCGCCCGGCGCGGCCGCCGGACGAGAGGCGGGCGATGGTATCAGTTCAGGCCGCCCGGGCTTAGATCGAGGCGCTATCACCTGATAACCCTGGGACCTTGGGCGGAGCGGTTCTATCGCCGGAGCGAACGGTATTTCCGCGGTGCTCTGCACTGCTAGAGTGCGCCGCGTCGGGAAACGAAGCCCGACCCTGCCAACCAGAAAAGGAGTCACCTCATGCAACGTTTCGCCAAGCTCGCCGCCTCTTTCGCCCTCGCCGCCGCCGTCGCTGGCTGCACCGGCACCGCGATGAAGACGCAGAACCTGGATCCGTCGCAGTACACCGTCGTCGGTCATGGCGAAGGCAAGGCTACCGGTATCATGCTGTTCCAGATCATCCCGATCCAGCAGAACGACCGCTTCGTGCGCGCCCAGCAGGCCGCCATCAAATCCCGCGGCGGCGATGCCCTGATCAACACCCAGGTGCAGGAAAACTGGTTCTGGGCCTGGGTCCTGAATGGCTACACCACCACCGTTTCCGGCGACGTGGTCAAGCTCAAGCGCTGAGCCTTCCGCGACCGACAGGCGCCGCCCACCCGGGCGGCGTTTTTGCGCTAGGCTGGCAACTTCTCCCCGAGGAAGCCGACCATGACCGCGACCCTGATGAAACTCCCGCTGCAATCCATCGACGGCGAAACCCTGACCCTGGAACGCTACCTGGGCAAGGTGCTGCTGGTGGTGAATGTCGCCTCCAAGTGCGGCCTTACCAGCCAGTACGAAGGCCTGGAACGCCTTTACGAGACCCAGCGCGAGCGCGGCCTGGAAGTGCTCGGCTTTCCCGCCAACGACTTCAAGCAGCAGGAGCCCGGCAGCGATGCCGAGATCAAGGAGTTCTGCACCCTGACCTACGGCGTGCAATTCCCCCTGTTCGCCAAGCTCAGCGTGGTGGGTGAAGACCAGCATCCGCTCTATGCGGAACTGACCCAGGCGCAACCCGAGACGACTGGCGATGGCCCCTTCCGCGAGCGCATGCTGAGCCGTGGGGGCACTCCCAATCCCAAGCCCGAGGTGCTGTGGAATTTCGAGAAATTCCTGATTGGGCGCAATGGCGAGGTGGTGGGTCGTTTCGCGCCCGACGTGACGGCGGATGATCCGCGGTTGCTGGAGGCCATCGAGAAGGAGTTGGCGAAGGGGTGAAGCTGCCCTGCCGTTAAATGGCGAGGCGTGACCTGATTCGTAGGTTGGGTTGAGCGCCAGCGAAGCCCAACACTGCCAGGGTCAACCTTCAATCTTGGTGCCCTAGCTGATTATCGAGTTTTGCTGGCACTTCTTGTTTCGCCCACCCGGGCGACTCACTTTTTTCAATCGCGGCTGCGCGCCCCGGACTACGCGCCCCGGACAAAAGTAAGCAAAAACGCTTGCCCCGATCATCCGGCCCTACGCTGCGCTGCGGGGCCACTCATGCCAGCGCCGTTCCGGGGTCGGCCTACACGGGCCGTCCATGGCCCGTTAGGCCTCTCGCCGCATCCATGCGGCTCCACCCACTCCACAGCACTGGCTGTTCGCCCTGCTGAACGGGGCGATTCGCCAGCCTGAAAATTTTGGTTAAAGAGCCGGTAGGATGGACAACGGCGCAGCCTTGTCCACGCGTTAAGCGTTGCTCCTCAAGTGGAAAACGCTGCGCGGTTTTCCACACTACACCTGAACACCCAAGCATCAGGCTTGCGCTTCGTCCCCGTCAGTGAGGCCGAGTGCAGGTGTCGCGCAGGGGGATGCGAGGCAGGACGCCGAGCAAGGCGCGAGGGGCAGGAGGCCCCTTCGTGCCGTGCCCTCGGAGCGGCGCTGGAGCGAGGGAGACGTAGCGAAGCGAAGTAACAGCCGCAAGCTGGCCCGAAGGGTGAGCGAAGCGAATCACCCAGAGCGCAGCGCAGGGCCGAAACGTGGGGACAAGCGTTTTTGGTTACTTTTTTCGGGGCGCGCAGCCGCGTTTGAAAAAATTGACTCGCCCGGATGGGCGAAACAAAAGCCATCAGGACACTCGATAACCCGCTAAGGCGCCTGATATCCAAAATGTTGGGCTTCGCTGACGCTCAGCCCAACCTACGGTAAGTGCCTGGAGCTCCTGCGCGATCAGGCTATGACAGCAGGTCTACCCCCGCTGCAACACCCCGCGCATGGACCCGAAATGCCCCGGGAAGGAACAGAAGAAGGTGTATTCCTTGCCCGCTTCCAGGACCCCGGTGTCGAAGGTCACCGAATCCTTCTCGCCACCACCCAGCATGCGGGTATGGGCGATGATGCGCTCGTCACCCTCGGGCAGGTAGCCCTTGTCTTCGCCTGCATTCATGCCGGCGGCGTCGACCGCCGAGGCGTCGGTGGAGCGGGTCAGCACCCAGTTATGGCCCATGACATTCTTGGGCAGGCTGCCACTGTGGATCAGCTCGACGGTAAAGGTCTTGCACGAGGCCGGGACCTGAATCGAGGCGCGGCTGTAGGTCATCTGGTCGCCGGCTTCGATCTGGGTGGTGCAACTGTCAGCGGCCCAAACGCCGGTACTTCCCAGGGCGAACAGCGCGGCGGCAAAGAACTTGGATTTCATGAACCCTCCGGATGCGTGAAAGTCGCCAGTCAGACCAATGCGAGGGTGGCGGGTTCCGAGCGCGCTGGCAAGCAGGCCGCTGCGCTTCGCTCTATCGCCCCCATCGAAACCTTTGCCAGGTGGCCGTGCCCAATCTCTGCGTACCATGCTCCCATCATCCGCCAGCCAAGGACGCCCGCCATGACCCTTACCGCCCTGCTGCACGAGTTGTTCGCCAGCTATGCCCAGGCCGCCAGTGGCAATGCGCCGGAGGAAGCGTTCCTCGCGCGATGACGAAGCTTTGATCCGGCGGAACGGACGGCTAGGCTAGGCGTTTTGCCTGCCTAGGAGTCCTCATGTCGCTGAAAGCCGTCTGTGTCTTCTGTGGCGCCAAGTCCGGCGCCTCGCCTGTCTTCGAGCAAGCCGCTGCGCAACTCGGCCATGCCCTCGCCGAACGGGGTCTCACCCTGATCTACGGCGGTGGCAAGGTCGGCCTGATGGGCGTGGTCGCCGATGCCGCCCTGGCCGCCGGTGGCGAGGTGATCGGCATCATTCCCCAGAGTCTCAAGACCGCCGAGCTGGGCCATACCGGCTGCACCCGCCTGGAAGTGGTCGACGGCATGCATGCGCGTAAGGCGCGCATGGCGGAGCTGGCCGATGCCTTCATCGCCCTCCCCGGCGGCCTGGGCACCCTGGAAGAACTTTTCGAGGTCTGGACCTGGGGCCAGCTTGGCTACCATGCCAAGCCCATGGGGCTGCTGGAGGTCGACGGCTTCTATGCCCAGCTGGAGGGCTTCCTCGATCACCTGGTGGCCCAGGGCTTCGTCGCCGCGCCGCATCGCGCCATGCTGCAGGTGGAAGACTCGCCAACCGCCCTGCTGGACGCCCTCGCCGCCTGGCAGCCCACCGCACCGCCACGCTGGGCGGAATCGGCACCGCGCTAGTTCGACTACACCGCCCGTCCCGGATCTAGAACCCTCGCCGCTTGTGGCCTGTCGGTACTGACAGGCCCGCAAACGTTTCAAGAGCGACGAGGATTCTCCCATGACCGATTTCCCCAAATCCCCCATGCCGGAACAGCAGCAAGAGGTTCCCGGCCTGCAATCGCGCATGAATCCGGTCCCGGATTGCGGCGAACAGAGCTACAAGGGCTCCGGCCGCCTGACGGGCAAGAAGGCCCTGATCACCGGTGGCGACAGCGGCATCGGCCGCGCCGTGGCCATTGCCTTCGCCCGCGAGGGCGCCGATGTCGCCATCAGCTACCTGAACGAACACGAAGACGCCGAGGACACCGCCCGCCTGGTGCGCGAAGCCGGCCGCGAGGCCCTGTTGCTACCGGGGTGCCTGTCCAAGCGCGAGCAGTGCCTGGCGGTGGTGGACGAGACCGTGGCCGCCTTTGGCCGCATCGATGTGCTGGTCAACAACGCCGCCTTCCAGATGACCCACGAGACCCTCGAAGAGATTCCCGACGACGAGTGGGTCTACACCTTCGATGTGAACATCACCGCCATGTTTCGCATCACCCAGGCCGCGATAAAGCACATGGGCCAGGGTGGCTCCATCATCAACACCACCTCGGTGAACTCCGACATGCCGCGGCCGACGCTGCTGGCCTATGCCACCACCAAGGGCGCCATCGCCAACTTCACCGCGGGCCTGGCCCAGTTGCTCGGCGAGAAAGGCATCCGCGCCAACAGCGTGGCCCCCGGCCCCATCTGGACCCCGCTGATTCCCGCCACCATGCCGCCTGAGCAGGTCAAGGAATTCGGTGGCAACACCCCGCTGGGCCGCCCCGGCCAGCCGGTGGAGCTGGCGCCGGTCTATGTGATGTTGGCCTCGGACGAATCCAGCTACACCTCAGGCGCGCGTATCGCCGTCACCGGTGGCAAGCCGATCCTCTAAATGCCCTCGCGCACCCCGGCACGCCCCGGGGTCGCCCTTCTTTTTCCGCATTCGGAGGCCTCTCGTGAGCGAACATCCCAAACCCCCACTGAAACCCCAACCCCAGACCTTTCCCGGCTCCGAAGCGCGCATGGATCCTCAGCCCGACAGCGGCGCCGAGACCTACCGCGGCTCGGGTCGCCTGGCAGGCAAGAAGACCCTGATCACCGGTGCCGACAGTGGTATCGGCCGCGCCGTGGCCATCGCCTACGCCCGTGAGGGCGCCGATGTCGCCATCGCTTATCTGGACGAGCACGAGGATGCCCAGGAAACCGCCCGCCTGGTCACCGAGGCGGGTCGCCAGGCCGTGCTCTTGCCCGGCGATCTGGCCGAGCGCCAGACCTGCCTGGACGTGGTGCAGAAGACCGTCGAGGCCTTTGGCCGCATCGACGTACTGGTCAACAACGCTGCCTTTCAGCAGGTACGTGACAGCCTCGACGAGATTCCCGACGAGGAATGGGTGCATACCTTCAACGTGAACATCCATGGGATGTTCCGGATTACCCAGGCGGCGCTGAAGCACATGCCGCGTGGCGGCTCCATCATCAACACCGCTTC
This sequence comes from Pseudomonas sp. Marseille-Q7302, assembly GCF_965111925.1. NCBI lineage: Bacteria > Pseudomonadati > Pseudomonadota > Gammaproteobacteria > Pseudomonadales > Pseudomonadaceae > Pseudomonas > Pseudomonas sp. Marseille-Q7302. The sequence goes on from NZ_CBCOPK010000001.1 coordinate 4,183,386, forward strand.
GATCAACGCCGACATCGCGCCCCCGACCCTGCTGGCCTATTCGGCCACCAAGGGCGCCATCGCCAACTTCACTGCAGGTCTGGCGCAGCTGCTCGGCGAGAAAGGTATCCGTGCCAACAGCGTCGCCCCCGGCCCGATCTGGACGCCGCTGATCGTCAGCACCATGAAGCCGGACGAGCCGGAGCAATTCGGTAGCAGCACGCCGCTGGGGCGTCCCGGCCAGCCGGTGGAACTGGCGCCGGCCTATGTGCTGCTGGCGTCGGATGAAGCGAGCTACATCTCCGGCGCCATGCTGCCGGTGACGGGCGGTATGCCAGTTCTTTAAGGGGTCTGGCTAGGGTGCCAGGGTTTGCCCTCACCCCAGCCCTCTCCCAGAGGGAGAGGGGGTTGGCGGATCCGTAGGTTGGATTGAGCGCAGCGAAGCCCAACGCGGGATAGCCAGCAGCGTTTGCCTTCGACGGTGAGGCCCGCTCAGGCACCGCGTGGAAAACGCTGCGCGGTTTTCCACCCTACGAATCTGAGTTTCTCCTCACCCCAGCCCTCTCCCCAAGGGAGAGGGGTTGGCGGGTCCGTAGGTTGGGTTGAGCGCAGCGAAGCCCAACGCGGGATAGCCAGCAGCGTTGGGCTTCGACGATGAGGCCGTCTCAACCCAACCTACGGGATTTCCACCCTGCGAATCCATGTTGGAGACTAGAAGCCTCGGTCAAACGCCCCCTCTCCCTTCGGGAGAGGGTTGGGGTGAGGGCCGCATGGACGCTCTACGGCTGCAGGTAGCGCACCATCGCATCGCCGATCATGTTCTTGTGCCGCCGCAACACCGCCGGTGCCTCCATGTCGATGTCGTGGATACGCCCGAAGGTGTGGCGGTTGGAGACGCGGTAGAAGCAGAACGAACACATCAGCAGGTGCACATCCACGGCGTCGAGACCGCTGCGGATTTCACCGCTCGCCTCGCCGCGCGCCAGGATGCGGCGCAGAGCCTCCAGGGCCGAGGAGTTGAGGCTGGAGATGGTCTCGGACTGCGCCAGGTGGCGGCCGCGATGGATGTTCTCGATGCTTACCACGCGGATGAAGTCGTCGTGGCTGCGGTGGTGCTCGAAGAGGAACTCGGCCAGGGTGCGGATCGCTTCCAGCGGTGGCAGGCGATCAAGCGGCAGCTCGGCTTCGTCGCCGCGCACATCGCTGTAGAGCTTTTCCAGCACCGTCAGGTAGAGCTGCTCCTTGCTGCCGAAGTAGTAGTAGATCATCCGTTTGGAGGTATGGGTGCGCTCGGCGATGGCGTCCACCCGCGCACCGCTCAGGCCCAGGTCGGCGAACTCGGCCACGGCGGCGGCGAGGATGGCCTGGCGGGTCTTTTCGGGATTGTTCTTGCGCGGCGTACGGAGCGCGGGCGCGAGCGCCGGGGTGTCCTGCATCGGGTCTGACTCTTGGCTGGGGAGAGACGCGGGTACCTGCAGGTACCCGCCTGGCTCAGAATTCCAGGGGCGCCGGGCGACCCTGGCGGGCTTGCAGCATGGCGGCCAGCCGCACCGGACTATTGGCGGCGCCGTAGCCACTGTAATCCTTGCGCTCCAGGATTTCGAAGAAGAATCGGTCGGCGAAGGACTCGGTATAGACGTGGAACAGCTCGCCACCCTGGGCATCGCGGTCGTAGAGCACGTTGTAGTAGGCCAGGCGACTGAGGAAGTCGTCGTCGAAATCGAAGCGCGCCCCCAGGTCGTCGTAGTAGTTCATCGGGATCTCCAGCAAGGGCACCCCGGCGGCCTTGGCCTGCTCCACGGCCTGGAAGATGTCCCGACAGGCGAAGGCGATGTGATGTACCCCGGAGCCCCGGTAGCTGGACAGCGCCCGGGCGATGGCGGTGTTGCGATTCTCCGAGATGTTCAGCGCCAGGCGCACGTTGCTCTCGCGATTCTTCAGCGCACGGCTTTTCACCAGGCCATAGGGGTCAGGGACCACCACCTCGTCATCGGCGCTGAAGTCGAACAGACTCTTGTAGAACAGCACCCAGCTGTCCAGCGCATCGGCCGGCAGGGCGATGGCGACGTGGTCGACGTGGGTCAGGCCGAGGCCACCGCTGGCGCCGGCGCTGACATCGAAGTCGGTGTCATAGAGGCTGCGCCCGTCGGCGCCGCGATCGGCGAGATAGATCAGGCTGCCGTCCGGCGCCCGCATCGCGGGGATCTCCCGTTCGTTCGGCCCGACCAGGCCGCGATAGGGCTGTGCCCGGTACTGCTGGGCGCGTTCCAACGCCGCGTGACTGTCGGGCACCCGTAGCGCCATGGCGCACAGTGAGGGGCCGTGGGCCTCGAAGAAGTTGTGGCCGAAGGAATAGGGTTCGGCGTTGAGCACCAGATTGATCTCGCCCTGGCGCAGCAGGGTGACGTTCTTGGAGCGGTGCCGCCCGGCCTGGGCGAAGCCCAGCTTGCCCAGCCAACGGGCCAGTTCGGCACCGTGGGCGTCGTCCACGGCGAATTCGAGGAATTCGGTGCCTTCCAGACGCGGCGCCTCGGGCGGGGCGAACAGGGGCGCCGCCACCGGCGTTTCCTCACGCTGCAGGCGAGCCGCGGTCTGCTCTTCCAGGTACAGCAGGGATCTCAGGCCATCGGCGGCGGTGGCACGGGTCTGGGCGGCGCGGAAGCCGTCGTTGAAGATCTCCAGCGACAGTGGCCCCTGGTAACCGGTCTGCAGGATGGGCGCGAGAAAGCCGGCCAGGTCGAACTCACCCTGCCCCGGGAAGCAGCGGAAATGCCGGCTCCACTCCAGCACGTCCATCTGCAGCAGCGGTGCATCGGCCATCTGCACGAAAAAGATCTTGTCCCCGGGAATCTGGGCGATGCCCGCCGGATCACCACCGATGGACAGGGTGTGGAAGCTGTCGAGCAAGACGCCGAGATTGGGGTGGTCGACCGCCTTCACCAGGCGCCAGACCTGCTGCCAGCTGTTGACGTGGCGACCCCAGGCCAGGGCTTCATAGCCGATGCGCAGGTCGCGCCGGGCGGCGCGTTCGGCCAGCAGCTGCAGGTCATCGGCGATCAGACGCTCATCGCCGAGGCTGTCGGCGGCGGTGTTGCTGCATACCAGGATGAGATCGGTGCCCAACTCCTGCATGAGGTCGAACTTGCGCTCGGCGCGGTCGAGATTGCGCTGCAGCCGCTCGCGGCGTCCGCCCTCGAAGTCGCGGAACGGCTGGAACAGGGTGATGGCCAGCCCCAGGTCCTGGGTACGCTGGCGGATCTCGCGCGGGCTGGCACCGGAATACAGCAGGTCGTTCTCGAAGATCTCCACACCGTCGAAGCCCGCCGCGGCGATCGCTTCGAGCTTCTCGGTCAGGGTGCCACTGATGGATACGGTCGCGATGGAACGCTGCATGCCGGTGCTCCTGTGTTGAACGGCTGTCTCCACTGGCTGACTGTAGCGGAGCGGCTCTGGTTCGTCGGGTCTGGAGACGATTATTCTTGGCGCCGGCCAGGCCAACAACGGATTATGTACGAACTGGTTAGTTTCTGTTCGCTGATCGAACAAATGGGTATCTGGCGAATTGACCCACCGCCGTGGCGCCTCGCACTATGGATTGCAGAGCCCTCGTGCTTGCTTCCACCGCGTCGACCATAACAAGACAAACAAGAGTGTGCGTCCATGCCTCTGCCATCCACGCTATCCTCCGCCCCCCGTCTCGTCTGTAGCCCCCTGGCGCTCAGTCGGCGACGGTCAGGCTAGGTCATCCACCCCATCGCACCTTCGGCCCACGGCAGCCCGCACGGACCTGCACGCCATGCCGAAGCTTCCCCTGGCCTGACAATAATTACGGAGACAACCATGGCCAATACCGCCTCCCACACGTCCAGCTCCCAAGCCAAGAAGGCCACTGCCAGCGGCTGGATCGGCTCGGCGCTGGAATACTACGATTTCTTCATCTACGCCCAGGCGGCGGCGCTGATCTTCCCGCAGATCTTCTTCCCCTCCACCGATCCCAAGATGGCCATCGTCGCCTCCCTCGCCACCTATGGCGTGGGTTATCTGGCCCGCCCGGTCGGCGCCTTCGTGCTCGGTCACTGGGGTGATACCCGCGGTCGCAAGAACGTCCTGCTGCTGTGCATGTTCCTCATGGGCATCGCCACCATGGCCGTGGGCCTGCTGCCCACCTATCACCAGATCGGCATCCTCGCCCCCATCCTGCTGGTGGTGCTGCGGCTGATCCAGGGCTTCGCCGTGGCCGGGGAGATCTCCGGCGCCAGTTCCATGGTGCTCGAACACGCGCCCTTCGGCCGGCGTGGCTACTATGCGAGCTTTACCCTGCAGGGGGTGCAGGCCGGCCAGGTGATGGCCGCCGCGGTGTTCCTGCCGCTGGCCTACTTCATGCCCGCCGATGCCTTCAACAGCTGGGGCTGGCGGATTCCCTTCCTGCTCAGCGCCTTCGTGCTGCTGGCCGGCTTCATCATCCGCCGCGAAGTCCAGGAGACGCCCGCCTTCGTCAAGGAAGAAGCCAAGACCGAGACCGTAGCCAGACGCTCGCCCATCGGTGAAGCCCTGACCACCAGCTGGAAGGCCATGATCCTGGTCGGCCTGATGGCGTTGATGAACGTGATCCCCGTGGTGGCGACCATCTTTGGCGCGGCCTATGCGGTGCAGCCGGCCTATGGCATCGGCTTCGACAAGAGCGTCTACCTGTGGATACCGGTGGTGGGCAACATCGTCGCCGTGCTGGTGATCCCCCTGGTCGGCAACCTTTCCGATCGCATCGGCCGGCGACCGACCATGATCGGCGGTGCCCTGGGTTCGGGGCTGCTGGCCTTCGGCTACCTCTACGCCATCAGCATCCACAGCATGCCGCTGGCCTTCCTGATGTCGCTGCTGATGTGGGGTGTGGTCTACCAGGGCTACAACGCGGTGTTCCCCAGCTTCTACCCGGAGCAGTTCCAGACCCGCTATCGCGTCTCGGCCATGGCCATCGCCCAGAACATCGGCACCATGCTCACCGCCCTGCTGCCGGCGCTGTTCGCCCTGGTCGCCCCGCCCGGTACCGACAACATCTGGATCGTGGTCGGTGGCCTGGCCTTCGCCGTGACCTGCCTGTCGGCCCTGGCCGCCTACCTGTCGCCGGAAACCTACCGGGTGCCCATGAGCGACCTGGGCAAGCCAGGCGCCCAGCAGATGGACAAGCACGCCTACGACACGGCCCGTCAGGACAGCTTCAAAGCCAGCGCCTGATCCGCTTGGAGCCCTCGTCAGCCGAGGGCTCCGGCCTGCTACCTTGGTAGTCTTGCCCCAAGACATACGTTGTCATATAACTACTCAGCCGCTCGTATCGGCTACTGCTTTCCAATAATTCAAATAAGAAAGGAATCCGTCATGTCGCCTGCCCCTTCCTAGCGCCACCTCGCCTCGTCCCGCTCTCCCGCCCTCGTCAGATGCCGCCCCTGTGCCGGCAGGGCACCCCTTACCCACAATAACAAGGAACCTCATGAGCACTCGACTCGCTTCCGGCCGGCTCGGCCGTGCCTGCGCCGCCTTCGCCGCCCTGGCCAGCACCACGCCGCTGTGGGCCGCCGACAACGGTTTCATCGAAGGCACCAAGGCCAACCTCAACCTGCGCAATTACTACATCAATCGCAACTTCGTCGATCCGGCCTACACCGCGCAGGACAAGGCCGAGGAATGGACCCAGAGCTTCATCTTCGGCCTGACCTCCGGCTACACCCAGGGGCCGGTGGGCTTCGGCATCGATGCCCTGGGTCTTTATTCGGTCAAGCTCGATGGCGGCGCCGGTACCTATGGCACCGGGTTGCTGCCGACCCACGCCGGCAACGAACCCGCCAAGGACTTCGGGCGCCTGGCGGTGGCGGCCAAGGCCAAGGTTTCCAAGACCGATATCAAGGTCGGCGAATGGTTCGCCGTGCTGCCGATCCTCAGGTCCGACGATGGTCGCTCGCTGCCGCAGACCTTCCAGGGTGCCCAGCTCCACTCCACCGAGATCCAGAATCTGGAACTCTGGGGTGGCCAGATGCGCCAGAACAGCCCGCGCAACGATGCCAGCATGGAAGACATGTTCATGCAGGGCCGCGCCAATGCCACGTCCGACCGCTTCAACTACGTCGGTGGCGAATACAGGTTCAACGAGAAGCGCACCCAGATCGGCCTCTGGTACGCCCAACTCGAAGATATCTACAGCCAGAAGTTCATCAACCTGGTCCACTACCAGCCGGTGGGCAGCTGGACCCTGGGCGCCAACCTCGGCTACTTCGTTGGCGACGACGACGGCTCGGCCCGCGCGGGCGCCCTGGACAACCGCACCGCCTATGCCCTGCTCTCCGCCAAGCAGGGCGGCGGCACCTTCTACGTCGGCCTGCAGCGCGTCAGCGGCGACAGCCCCTGGATGAGGGTCAACGGCACCAGCGGTGGCACCCTGGGCAACGACAGCTACAACTCCAGCTACGACAACGCCCGGGAACGCTCCTGGCAGGTGCGCTACGACCACAACTTCGCCGCCTTCGGCGTGCCGGGCCTGACCCTGATGAACCGCTACATCAGCGGCGACAACGTGCACACCGGCACCATCACCGACGGCAAGGAATGGGGTCGCGAGTCCGAGGTGCAATACGAGGTGCAGAGCGGTCCGCTGAAGAAGCTGCTGATTCGCTGGCGCAACTCCAGCATGAGACGCGACTACAGCGCCAGCGGCTCCTTCGACGAGAACCGCATCATCCTCAACTATCCGATCTCGGTGTTGTAGGGCGCAGTTTCGGCGGCGGCCGGGGTGGCCGCCGCTCGCGCCGACTGGACTCGTTGACAGCCGTTCCTACAGTCCAGCCGACCGCCGCACCCTTGCCCCGATCCCTCAGGCCTTATACTGTACAAAGATACAGCTTTCGAGGCCTCCGCATGACCCAGCCCCAGCGCCCGCCACGGGGTCGTGGCACCGCCAGCAATCCGCACAATCGCTTTGCCGCCACCCGTAGCGAGGCCGAGCATGACGGCTGGTACGAAGAGGCGACGCCGCTGACCTTCACCACCAGCGTCCGCCAGGAAACGGCGAAGACCGTGATCAGCCGCAACCAGTCCCCGGATGTCGGCTTCGATCGCTCGGTGAATCCCTACCGTGGCTGCGAGCACGGCTGCATCTACTGCTTCGCCCGCCCCTCCCACGCCTACTGGGATCTCTCGCCAGGCATCGACTTCGAGACCCAGCTGATCGCCAAGACCAACCTGGCCGAGCGGCTGGAGGCGGAGCTGAGCAAGCCGGGCTACCAGCCGCAACCCATCGCCCTGGGCATCAACACCGATAGCTACCAGCCCATCGAGCGCCAGTACCAGCTGACCCGCCAGGCGCTGGAAATCCTGCTGCGCTATCGCCATCCGGTAACGATCATCACCAAGAGCGCGCTGATCCTGCGCGATTTGGATCTCTTCGTGCAGCTCGCCGAGCGCAATCTGGTCCGCGTCGCCTTCAGCCTCACCACGCTGGACGATGACCTCAAGCGCGTCCTCGAACCGCGCACCGCGGCGCCCCAGGCCCGCTTGCGCGCCATGCGTACCCTGCACGAGCACGGGGTGCCGGTGAGTGCCCTGCTGGCGCCGATGATTCCCATGATCAACGACCATGAACTGGAGGCCCTGCTGGAAGCGGCCCGCGACCACGGTGCCCGCTCGGCCGGCTATGCGTTGTTGCGGCTGCCACTGGAGATCGCCGACCTGTTCGAGGAGTGGCTGCAGACGCACTTCCCCGAACGCGCCGCCCATGTGATGAGCCTGATCCGGCAGTCGCGTGGCGGCAAGAACTACGACAGTCGCTTCGGCATCCGCATGAAGGGCGAAGGCCAGTTCGCCGAGCTCCTGGCCCAGCGCTTTCGCCTGGCCCGCCGCCGCTTCGGCCTGGAACGCCGCGAGGGCGAGGGCCTGGATTGCAGCCAGTTCGCCCTGCCGGGGGAGCAATTGGGATTGTTCTAGGACAGGCGCCGCACGAACTGCTCCCTCACCCCAACCCTCTCCCAGCGGGAGAGGGGGAAAAGCAGTTCACGCTTCGTAGGTTGGGTTGAGCACAGCGAAGCCCAACAATCCTGCCCCTCACCCCAGCCCTCTCCCAAAGGGAGAGAGGAAAAGCGGCGCGCCCATAGGTTGGGTTGAGCGCAGCGAAGCCCAACACCCCTACCTCCTCACCCCAGCCCTCTCCCAAAGGGAGGGGAAAAGCGGCGCACCCGTAGGTTGGGTTGAGCACAGCGAAGTCCAACGATCCGCCCCCTCACCCCAACCCTCCCTCAGCGGGAGAGGGGAAAAGCGGCGCACTCGTAGGTTGGGTTGAGCGTAGCGAAGCCCAACGGGCCGGCACGCCCCCCAGACCTTCCCACACAGCTGCTAGGCTAACGGCTGTTCCTACTTCCGGAGTCGCCATGACCGCCCCTACCTCGCTCACGCCGGCCCAGGCCGTTGCCGCCGGCATCGACTTCGCCGAACTCAAGGTCGACGCCAGTGGCCTCTACTGGAGCCAGTACGACCCTACCGATGGCGCCACCCGGCTGTGGTTGCGCGCATCCGGCGCCGCACCGCGGTGCCTCACGCCGGCAGGCTTCAGCCTGCGCAGCAAGGTGTATGAGTACGGCGGTGGCGCCCTGTGCCTGGCGAACGAGGGACCGCTGTTCGTCAACGAGGGGGATCAGGCGATCTATCGCCAACCCCGGGACGGCAGCGCCCCCGAACGCCTGGCGGGCGGCGAACGCTGGCGCTACGGCGACCTGCACTGGGATGGCGTCCGGCAGCGGGTGCTGGCGGTCGAGGAAGACCGCAGCGAACAGCCGCCGCGGCATCGCCTGGTCGCCCTGAGCTCGGGCGGCGAGCGCCAGGTGCTGGCCGAGGGCGCGGATTTCTATGCGGCGCCGCGTACCAGCGCCGACGGCCGTCGCCTGGCCTGGATCGAGTGGGACAGGCCGCACCAGCCCTGGACGCGGACTCGTCTGCTGGCCGCGGTACTGGACGCTCAAGGACGCCCTAGCGCACCTACGGTCGTTTCGGCCGATCCCGACGAATCGCTGCAACAGCCGCTCTTCGATAGCGAGCACCGGCTCTGGGCACTGAGCGATCGTCAGGGCTGGTGGCAACCCTGGTGCGAGACCCCGGAGGGTTTCACACCGCAAGAGGCACCGGCAGCGGATCATGCCGCAGCGCCCTGGCAACTAGGCGGCTCCAGCTGGCTGCCAACGGTGCAAGGCTGGCTGGCGACCTGGCAGGAGGCCGGCTTCGGCCTCCTCGGCGAGCGGCGGGCGAATGGCGAGATCCGGCGTCTGGCCGCGGATTTCAGCCGTTTCCGCGGCCTGGCCCTGGACGAGGATCACTGCTACTGCATCGCCGCTGCGCCGACCCGGCCGTCGGCCGTGCTGGCCATCGACCGCCAGACCGGTGCGGTGGAGATCGTCACCGGTGGCGTGGCGCCCCTGGCGGAGGCCACCATCGTCGCGCCGCAGCCGCTGAGCTACCCCAGCGGCGATGGCCAGGCCCAGGGCTTTCTCTATCTGCCCGACATCCAGGCCGAGGGCCCACCCCCGCTGCTGGTCAGCATCCATGGCGGCCCCACCTCCTGCACCTATCCGGTGTTCGATGCGCGTATCCAGTTCTGGGTCCGCCAGGGCTTCGCCGTGGCCGATCTCAACTATCGCGGCAGCAGCGGCCATGGCCGGGCCTATCGCCAGGCGCTGCACCTGCGCTGGGGCGAGGTGGACGTCGAGGATGCCTGCGCGGTGGTCGAGCACCTCGGCGCCCAGGGGCTGGCGGATCCGCACCGCGCCTTTATCCGCGGTGGCAGCGCCGGTGGCTACACGGTGCTCTGCGCCCTGGCCTTCCGCGACGTCTTCCGCGCCGGCGCCAGCCTCTATGGCGTCAGCGATCCCCTGGCGCTGGCCAAGGCCACCCACAAGTTCGAGGCGGACTACCTGGACTGGTTGATTGGCGATCCCGAAGCCGACCGGGACCGCTACGAGGCGCGGACCCCGCTGCTGCATGCCGATGGCATCCAGGCGCCGGTGATCTTCCTGCAGGGCCTCAAGGACGCCGTGGTGGTCCCGGCCCAGACCGACGCCATGGCTGCCGCCCTGGAAGCGCGCGGCATACCGGTGGTGGTCAGGCGCTATCCCGACGAGGGCCATGGCTTTCGCCAGGCAGCCAACCAGGCCGATGCCCTGGAGCAGGAGGCAGCCTTCTATCGCCGCTGGCTGTGATCGAGACGCGCTCAGAAAGTCGGTCCGGGCCGACGCTGAGCGCACCCAGGCCGTATAGAATGGCGCTTTAGCCGTCGAGTTCTTGCATGCCCTTCGTTCGCCGCAGTATCGAAAGCGTCGTATCCACCTGGCTGGCCGGCCTGCTCTTGCTCCTGCCGCTGGTGCTGACCCTGGCGCTGATCGGCTGGATCGTCAGCTTCCTCAACGGGCTGATCGGACCCAACACCACCCTGGGCAGGCTGTTCGTGGCGGTCGGTCACCCCTTCGTCGGCAACTCCCTGGCGGCCTACGGCCTCGGTACCCTGCTGCTGCTGGTGCTGCTTTATCCATTGGGACTGGCGGTCAAGCTGGGGCTGCGCCGGCCGCTGGGCTGGTTCGCCGACGTGACCTTCCGCCGCATTCCGGTGGTGGGCAAGCTCTATGGCCTGGCCGAGCGGTTCGTCGAGTTGCTCGACCGCAAGGAAGGCGGGGCGGATATCCGCGCCATGAGTCCGGTGTGGTGCTTCTTCGGGGGCCAGGGCGTGGCGGTGCTTGCATTGCTGCCCAATCCGGCGGTGATCGACATCGACGGCCGCCACTATCACGCCGTGCTGGTGCCCTCGGCGCCGGTGCCGGTGGGCGGTGGGTTGCTCTATGTACCGGTGGACTGGGTGAAGCCGGCGGACATGGGCATCGACATGTTCACCAGCATCTATGTCTCCATGGGCATCACCCTGCCACCGGTGGTCAAGGATCGCCAGGTGGAGTTCATTCCCCTGGAAGAGGCGGTACGCCGCCAGCAGGGGCAGGAAGACGGGACGGCCGAGGAGCCGCCCCGCTCGTCCTAGTTCTGCACGGCCTGGACCGAGCCACCGTCGACGCGCAGATTGCTGCCATTGATGAAGGAGGCACGCTCTGACACCAGCAGGGCGATGGCCGCGGCCACCTCTTCCACCTTGCCGCGACGCTTCTGCACGATGCCGGGCCGCTCTTCGTCGAGAAAGCTTTCGATGGCTTCCTCGACCGACACGCCCAGTTCCTTGGCCCGCTTTTCCATCATGCCGTCGGTCATGCCGGTCTCGATGAAGGCCGGCGAGACGGTGTTGCACAGCACGCCGTGGGCTGCCTCCTGGTAGGACAGATTCTTGATGAAGGCGGCCAGGGCGGCCTTGGCCACGTTGTAAACGGCCTCTTCCCAATAGGGCTGGACGGCGTTTTCCGAGGTGATGCAGACGAAGCGACCCCAGCCCCGCGTGCGCATGCGCGGAATGGCGGCGCGGCCGACACGCACGGCGGAAAAGAAGTCGGTGGCCCAGGCTTCCTGGTAGTCGGCGTCGCTCAGCTCCAGGGGATCGCCCTTGGCACCGGTAACACCCGCGGTGTGGACCACGATGTCGATCTGGCCGAAACGGGCCTCACCCTGCTCCACCAGCTTGTCCACCGCAGCCTGGTCGGTCATGTCGGCGGCGATCAGCAGCGGCTCGCCCGGCAGGCGCTTGGCCGCTTCCTCCAGCTTGCCCTGCTCCAGGTCGGACAGCACCAGCTTGACGCCTTCTTCGGCCAACAGCGTCGCCGTGGCCAGACCTATGCCACCACTGGCACCCGTGATGAGGGCGACGCGCCCCTTGATTCCCAGATCCATACCGACCTCGCTCATTGATTGCGTACAGTGCCGTCATCCGGCGTCTCTGATTCCGACTCGCCACAGGGCGCCGTTGCGCTTACCGTTCGGCGGAAAGCGCAACGGCTGCCCCGCCTGCCGGTCCAGATAGGCAAGACCACTGGGAAGACCACGATGCAAGCACCCCGCCTGCCCCTGACCCTTTTTCACGATGGTGCCTGCCCGCTCTGCGCTCGCGAGATCGCCTGGCTGCGCCGCCATGCCGATCCGAGTCGCCTGCACCTGGTCGACCTGGCCGCACCGGACTACCAGACCCAGGCACCCGCCGATGCCCCGCCACGCCAGGCCATGCTCGATCTGCTCCACGCCCGGGATGCCGACGGCCGCTGGTTCAAGGGCCTGGACGCCACCTACTGGAGCTGGCGTACCGCGGGACTGGGCCGCTGGGCCCAGCCGCTGGGCTGGCGGCCGCTGCGACCCGTTCTGGAACTGGGCTATCGGCTCTTCCTGAAGCTACGCCCGGGCCTGACCTGGCTGCCGCATCCGGAGGGCAGCCGGCGCTGCCAGGATGACGTCTGTACCCTGGACGAGCCGCGCGAGCCGCCGCGCAAGGGCTAGCTCCGCTGCTCTCCCGCCATCGCCAGAGTCCTGAAGAGGCGCTGATTGACCCTGCTGGCATCCGGCCAGGGTTCGCCTGCTCGCGCGTCTCGGCTAAACTGCGCGGCTGCTCGCGTTACGGATCCTGACATGTCTGCTGCTCTACCCGCCCGCGCCCTGGGCCTCGACTTCGGTACCTCCAACTCCACCGCCGGCTGGCTCAGGCCTTCGGGCGAGGTCCTGCTGGCCCTCGAAGAAGGCAAGGCCACCCTGCCCTCGGTGATCTTCTTCAACGCCGAGGAACGCCGCCCGGCCTATGGCCGCCAGGCGCTGCACGAATACCTGGAAGGGTACGAGGGCCGCCTGCTGCGCTCGCTCAAGAGCCTGCTCGGCTCCAACCTGCTCAAGGGCGAGACCAGCATCCTTGGCAGCGCCCTGCCCTTCACCGAGGTGCTCGGCCTGTTCCTCGGCACCCTCAAGCAGCGTGCCGAACAGCAGGCCGATCGCCCCTTCGACGCCGTGGTGCTGGGCCGTCCGGTGCATTTCGTCGATGACGACCCGGTCGCTGACCAAGAGGCCGAGGACACCCTGGCCACCGTGGCGCGCCAGGTAGGCTTCAGCGACATCTCCTTCCAGTTCGAACCCCTTGCCGCCGCCTTCGACTACGAGCGCAGCATCGAGCGTGAAGAATTGGTGCTGATCGTCGACATCGGCGGCGGTACCTCGGACTTCTCCCTGGTGCGCCTGGCGCCGGAGCGCCGCAACCTGGCCGACCGCGCCGGCGACATCCTCGCCACGGGCGGCGTGCACGTCGGCGGTACCGACTTCGACCGCCAGCTGAGCCTGGAAGGGGTGATGCCGCTGCTGGGCTACGGCAGCGCCATGAAGAGTGGCGCCACCATGCCCACCAGCCACTACATCAACCTGGCGACCTGGCACACTATCAATGCCGTCTACGCCAAGAAGAGCGTGCTGGGCTTGCGCGACATGAGATACGACGCTCAGGACACCCGCTGCATGGACCGCCTGTTCAAGCTCATCGAGCAGCGCGCCGGCCATTGGCTGGCGATTCAGGTGGAAGACGCCAAGATCGCCCTGACCGACGACTGGCGCCGTACCCTGCGCCTGGATCGCATCGAGACCGGCCTGGCGGCGGATCTGGAGCGCCCGCTGTTCGACGCCGCCATCGCCCTGCAGCTGGAGCGCCTGAGCCGCGGCGTGGACGACCTGCTGGCCCGGGCCGAGCTCGATCCGGCACGGGTCGACAGCCTGTTCTTCACTGGCGGCTCCAGCGGCATCCCGGCGCTGCGCCAGGCCCTGGCCAGGCGCTTCCCCGGCGCTCGCCTGGTAGATGGCGACCGCTTCGGCAACATCGGCAACGGCCTGGCCATCGAGGCGTTCAAGCGCTACGGCTGAGTCCTTCGCCACCGCCTGGGTCGGCGCCCACCAGGGCGTCGGCTCCACCTCAGGCTCGCTTGCCAGCCGCGCTCCGCCGCCATCTCGCTACCGCCAGCCAAGCCGCCGAGATCATGAAGTAGCAGGCACCGAAAGCCACATAAGGCGTCACGCTGGAAACATCCAGCGGGACTCCGTCAGTCGCCTGCTTCACGAAGAAGCCACCCGCCAGGGCGGATTGAGCGCCACTCAGGATCATCGCCCACTGGCCAGCGGACGTCCGCCAGCGCCGTACCGCCACGACCAGCTGGAAAAGCCCAGCGGCCAAGGCCCAGACCCCGAACACCCCGATCGCGGCGCCTAGGCCGAACGTCAATGCCAGCCCTATCGCCACCGCGACGCCCAGACTGACGACGGCGTTGAGCCGCTGCGCAGCGTTGTGCCGCAGCCCGCCGCTCTGGCGGGCATCCAGGACGTTCGCCAGAGCATCCCAGGCAGGGTAGAGGACGAGCAACAGCGGCCCCGCCCACCCCTGCTCGTGGCCAATGGCGAGAGCCAGCGCGATCCACAGCAGCGAAACCGCAGCCCTGATGAAATAGTAGCGTTGCAGCCAGTGGCCGGCAGTCGAATCCGGGAAGGTATGACTCATGGAGCACTCCAGCGGTGTTCATTTACGGAACGGCAAGGACGCTTGCCGAGAAAGGAATTCACTCACCAGGCAAAACGGCCCTGGCATCTCACCGCGCTGAGCGTGCCGCTCAAGCGGGTTGGGCATAGGGATCGAGATGACCCGCGAGATGGGTGGAAGGGTCGGAGTCACGGGCACTGCAGCCCCGCCGAGATCGATCAGTCGAAGTCGGTATGCAGGGCGATGTCGCGCCAGGCCGCCATGTCAGCGCGCAGCGCCTGCGACTTGCGTTCCGCGATGTCGTAGGCGACCGGTCCAAGCGGCAGATGCAAGGGCGGCTCGGTCGCCATGACGGCCTGCACTATCACTGCGGCAGCCTTTCGCGGATCTCCCGCCTGTTTGCCGTCATTGCTGTCCCGGTAGGCACGCCGGCGCCCCGCCGTGTCGGCATAGGCCGGGATCACCTGGTTCGCCATGGCGATGGAGCGCCCGAGAAAATCGGTGCGAAACGGCCCGGGCTCGACGATGGTCACGCGGATTCCGAAGGGTTCCACTTCCCTGGCCAGCGACTCGGAAAATCCCTCGACCGCAAACTTGCTCGCGCTGTAGTAGCCGGAACCTGGTCCTCCCGAAAGCCCTGCCCCGGATGACAGGTTGACGATACGGCCGCCGCCCCGTCGACGCAGGACAGGCAACGCCAAACGGGTCGTTTCGATCAGACCGAATACATTCACGTCGAATACCGGCCGGTATTCGCTGGGCTCAGCCTCCTCCACGGCACCGATGAAGCCTATCCCGGCGTTGTTCACCAGGACATCCAGACCACCGAACTCCCGCTCTGCAAAGGCAATCGCGGCAGCCACCGAGACGGGGTCAGTGACATCCAGCTGCACGGCCTTCAGGTTCTCCGGAAATTGCCGAGCCAAGGGTTGCAATACGGCGGGATCGCGAGCCGTTGCCACGATGCTGTCGCCACGCGCAGCGGCCGTTGCCGCTATATGGCCGCCAAGACCGCTCGAGCAGCCGGTAATAAGCCAGGTCTTTCTCATGCTGTTTTCCTCGTGCCTTGAAAAGTGCTTTTCACTCTGCGTCACAGGCCTTGCGCGACGCGGTCGTCGGGGCGCTAGGCCAGCTCAAAACGGCCGCTAGCGCCAAGGCACCGCCCATCGTCAGGGCGGCAACGGAAAAGGCGACCTGCACCTCTCTCCCGCCAGCGCCATCGGGGGCGAGGGCGAAAAACAGGCCACCGATGAGCGCTACCGCCAGGGCGGCGCTGATCTGCAAGGTGGCATTCATCAAGCCGGCGGCGAGTCCGGCCAGGCTCGGTGCCACCTGGTCCGCGTTCACTCTCACCAGGGCCGGAAGCGCTATGCCCTGCCCCAGGCCGATCAACAGCAGCGGTACCGGCAGTCAGGTGGGCAAGCCCGCCAGCGCGGCCGCCAACATCAGGCCCATGACCTCCAGGGCCATGCCAAAGGCGGCGGTGCGTGCGCCCATTCGTTGGGCAAGCTGCGGACTGCACAGGGGCCCGCAGAGGAATCCGATCCCCAGGGGCAGGATCGCCCAACCCGCAGCCAGGGCTCCGTGACCCAGACCGGCCTGCTGGTAGACGGCGAAGATGAGAAAGAAAGGCGCCAGGGCATAGAACAGAAAGGTCGCCAGGAGGGTGCGTCTGAGCCGGGAGGCGATGAGCAAGGAAGGCAGCACCAGGGGCGTCTCGCCGGCCGCTTCCTTGCGTTGCTCGTAGCGCCAGAAGGTGATCAGCAACCCGCCACTGACGATGAGCAGGGGCAGCGACCACCAGGGCCAATGCAGTCGTGGCCCCTCGACCAGGGGTACGACCAGCGCCAACAGCCCAGCCGCGAGCAGGCCGGCACCCATGACATCCAGCCGGCCCGGTTGCGGGGCCCGGCTCTCGCGCAGCACGACCAGCGCGGCCGGCAGGGCGCAGAGAATGACGGGAAGATTGATGAGGAAGATGCTGCGCCAGCCCAATCCGCAAGGATTGGCTTCTATCAGCACCCCACTCAAGAGCTGGCCCAGCACAGCGGCGAGTCCGAAGGTCGCGCCGTACAAGCCGAGCGCCCGATTCTTCTCTTCCGCGGGGAAGGTCGCATGGATCAGGGCCATGGACTGCGGCGCCATGATGGCAGCCGCTACGCCCTGCAGCAGCCGCCCGGCAATAAGCATGGCTGGCGTCGGCGCGACCCCGCATAGTGCAGAGGCGATACCGAAGCCCAGCATGCCGCCGAGGTAGACACGCTTGCGGCCGAACATGTCGCCCAGACGACCGCCCAGGATCAGGGTGACCGCATAAGCCGTCGCATAGACGGAGACCACCAGTTGCGCCAGGTCCGACGTGGTAGCGAAGTCGCGACGGATCACTGGGAGCGCCACATTGACGATGAAGAAGTCGAGCGGTGGCAGTAGCGTACCGAC
This sequence comes from Pseudomonas sp. Marseille-Q7302, assembly GCF_965111925.1. Lineage (NCBI taxonomy): Bacteria > Pseudomonadati > Pseudomonadota > Gammaproteobacteria > Pseudomonadales > Pseudomonadaceae > Pseudomonas > Pseudomonas sp. Marseille-Q7302. The sequence goes on from NZ_CBCOPK010000001.1 coordinate 4,200,250, forward strand.
CAGCAGCACGCCCAGCGCGAACCAGCGACGGCTGTCGGGCTGGACCATGGGAAGGGATGAGTTCATGGACGTTTACCGTTAATCGAGCTGCATCCTGATCCGCGCAGGCGTTGCCGGCCCGCGACCTGTAGGTGCAGCGATTTCTCGAAAAGCGCGGCTATAGCTGGCAGGGGCGTCAGCAAGCGGCAACAGCGATCGGCGCGCGCGGCGAAGGCAACCGCCAGGTCTAGCGCATGCCGCCGGAGCCGAAGATGAATTCGCCGGTCACCCAGCCGGCATCGTCGGACGCCAGAAAGGCGACGATGGGGGCGATATCCCGTACCTGGCCGATACGGCCCAGTGGGGTGCGGGCCTCGTTCCAGGCCTGGAATTCCGCGCCCAGGGCGCCGGCGGTCCGGGTGCCCTCGGTTTCGATGAGGCCAGGATTGACGGCATTCACGCGGATACCACGAGGGCCCAGCTCGCGAGCGAGCACCCCCGTGATCGCATCGAGCGCGCCCTTGGTGCCGCTGTAGACGGCGCTTTCCGCCGGCAGGACGCTGGTGACATTCGAGCTGATGTTGATGATGCTGCTGCCGGCGCCCAGATAGGGACTGGCGGCGCCTATGAGCTGCAAGGGTCCGAGCACATTGATGTCGAATTGCAGCCGATACAGGTCTACCGTGGTGTCTTCGATCCTGGCGAACTGATAGACGCCGGAATTGTTCACCAGGATATCCAGGCGACCGAAGTGTTCGAGGGCCGCCTTTACCAAGGCCTCCATATCGGCCCGTTGGCGGACATCGGCGCGTAGCGCGATAGCCGTGCCCCCTGCTATCTCGATGTCGGCGAGGACGGCGTCCGCTCCGTCCTTGCCGGACGCATAGCTGATGACGACCTTGGCGCCGTCCGCCGCCAGTTGCCGGGCAATACCCGCGCCGATGCCCTTGGAGGCGCCTGTTACAATCGCAACCCTATCCAGCAATCTGCTCATAGCTGCTCACCTGCATGGAGCCAGTTCGAACATCACTGGCTGAATCCAAAGTATCTAAGTCGATGTGAGCCGCCATGGTCGCCCTTACGATATTGTTTGGGGACTGCCTTTCCTGCATATTTAATGTTCACTTTTGAACGTAGGTGCGCCATGGAATGGAGCGATGTACGGATCTTTCTGGCAGTCGCCCGCGGCGGATCCTATGGCTCGGCCGCGCGAGCCTTGGGAATCAGCCACCCGACGGTAGGTCGACGGATCAAAACGCTCGAGGATGAAGCCGGACAGGCGCTGCTACGGCGCACCCGCGAGGGCCTGATCCTCACGAATTCGGGAGATGCCGTATTCGCCCTGGCCGAGTCCATGGAAGCCTCGGCCCTGGCCATGGAGCGGCGTCTGGCAGGTAATCACCAGCGCCTGGAGGGCATCCTGCGAATCTCTTCGGCGGACTGGTTTGCCTGCTATGTTCTAGCGCCGGTCCTGGCCGACCTCACCCGGCGGCACCCCGCCGTGGTACCCGAGGTCATTGCCAGCTATCGACTGCTGGATCTCTCCCGCCGCGATGCGGACGTGGCCTTTCGCCTGGTGCCCTTCAGCGAACCGGATATCGTGCAGCGCCGTTTCCTGAGGATGTCCTATGGCCTCTATGGCTCCGCCGAGACGGCGCTGGCCGTGCAGGAGGATACGGCTGCGGTCGGGCTGATCCTCATGAACAGCGCGCAATCGCACTTTCCCGATGTCGCCTGGTTGCTCGATCGGCTGCCGGGAGCGCAACGTACCTTCACCAGTACCAGTCGAACCGTTCAGGCGCAGATGTGCCGCCGGGGACTGGGGGTTGCCGTCCTGCCTCGCCCGCTCGGCGATGCGACGACAGGACTGCAGCTTATCGAAAGCCTCGGCAGTCCTCCGTCACGAGATATATGGGTAGGCTATCACCAGGACCTGCGCCATATGGACAGGCTGCGGGCGCTGCTGGATATCGCCGAGGAGGTATTAGGGCCGGCGCACTAGGTACGCCGGCCGGACAACGGGTAGTCGCCCCTATCGCCTGGGCCCCGGGTGATAGGGGCGACTACCGCGATCAGGCGCCAAAGGCCCCGTCTATGGTGTGCATGGCGCCGGTGACGAAGCCAGCCTCGGGGCCGGACAGCCAGGCGACCATGCCGGCCACCTCGTCGGCGCTGCCGTGGCGCTTGATCGCCATGAAGCTGTGCATCAGCTCCTTCATGGGGCCATCGGCCGGATTCATCTCGGTATCGATAGGACCCGGCTGCACCACGTTGACGGTGATGCCGCGCGGTCCGAAATCTCGCGCCAGGCCGCGAGCCAGCCCCTGCAGGGCGGATTTGCTCACGGCATAGGCGGCCAGGCCGGGGACCGGCATGCGATCGCCGTTCACCGAGCCGATGACGATGATCCGCCCGCCCGCGGGCATCTGCCGCGCGGCTTCCACCGCCGCGTGATAGGGCGCCTGCACGTTGATGCTGAACAGGCGGTCTACGGCGTCCGGGTCCTGCTCCAGGGCATCGCCGAAGAGCGCCACGCCGGAATTCACCACCAGCACATCCAGGGGGCCGCTGTCGCGGACCCGGGCGATCACGGCATCACGATTGGCACTGTCGGTCGCCTCGGCGATGCTGCCCGTTTCCGCGGCCAGCGCCTGGGCGGCGTCCTTCGAGCTGGAATAGGTGAAAGTCACCCGGGCACCCTCGGCGGCGAAGCGCCGCACGATGGCCGCGCCTATGCCGCGACTGCCGCCCAGTACCAGCACCTTCTTGCCTGCGAAATTCGCCATGAGCCTGCCTCCTGATTAATGTAGTGAATGCTACAATAAACGTCCCCCGCCCTCTGTCAAAGCATTTTTGTAATGAGCACTACAATTAAATCCATCGCTCGCGGCCGGCCGCGTCGCTTCGATCCGGACGAGGCGGTCGCCAAGGCGCAGCGCCTGTTCCATGAAAGAGGCTATGACGGCGTGAGCGTCGCCGATCTGACCCAGGCACTCGGGATCAATCCACCCAGCTTCTATGCGGCCTTCGGCAGCAAGGGCGAGTTGTATCTCAAGGTGCTGGAGCGCTATGTCTCGAACGGCGCCCTGCGGCTGCAACAGATCCTGGAAGCCGACCAGCCGTTGGTCGTCGCCCTGACCCAGGTCCTGGAAGAGGCGGCGCGCAGCTATGCGGCCGATCCGCAGGCCGCCGGCTGCCTGGTGCTGGAGGGAACCCACTGCGACGATCCCCAGGCACGCGCGGCGGCGAATGGCTACCATCAGGCCGCGCAGGAGCTGATCCGCGCCAGCATTGCCGCACGCCAGCCGCAGCAGGCGCAGGAACTGGCCGATTTCGTCGCCACCACCATGGCCGGACTCTCCGCCAGTGCACGGCACGGCCAGAGCCTGGAGCGCCTGCTGGCCAGCGCGCGCCTGGCTGGTGTTGCCCTGGCTCAAACGCTTCCCGCCTAGAGCTGAACCGCTACCCGGCTCCAGGTCATCGCAGCCGTTGCCCTGACTGAGTTCCAGGTCAAGGCGACTGGCATGCCCAGGATGGACGGGGACGGCAGCTCGGCTAGGCTGCGACCATTGGCCCAGCCGGGTTATGCCCTGCCCTGGCTGACCGCGAGGCGCCGCTGGAGTAAGGTGGCGGCCTTCATTGCATCTTCGAGAGAGTCTCATGTCGCTGGAAATCGTCGACCATCCCGCCCTGGAAGTGACCGGCCTGCTGTTCGAGCCTGGCCAGGGCGAAGACATCGCCGCCCTCTGGCGGCGCTTCGCCGACCGTGCCGGGGAAATCACCGGACGTGAAGGCGAGGCCGAATGGTATGGCCTGAGCTGGCGTCAGGCCGGCGCCATGCATTACCTGGCCGCCGTGGCCACGGCGCCGGGTACGTCGCTGCCCGCCGGCATGGTGCGTCAGGAACTGCCGGAAGGCCGCTATGCCCGCTATGTGCACCTGGGCACCGCGCCCAGCGTGGCCAAGAGCCTGGGCCGGTTGTTCGCCGAACTGCTCCCCGCCCGCGGCCTGCAACCGCGCCCGGGTGCCTGCTTCGAGCACTACACCGAGGCCTTCACGGGCGTGGATGCCCAGGACTCGCAGATCTACATCTACGTCCCGGTGTTCTAGCAAGGCTGCCTTCGGGCGGAGCGCCGCACGCCGGACAGGACGTTCGTCAGCTGCGGCTTGCCTCCCGGCATAACCCTTTCCAAGCTGGGGATATCGCCCGCAACCCCAGGTGCCCGATGTCCCTGCCCGAGCTTCAGTCCTTTATCGCCCGGCACGAGCGGATCTTCCTGCTCACCGGTGCCGGTTGCAGCACCGATTCCGGCATTCCCGACTACCGCGACCGCGACGGCGCCTGGAAGCGCCCGCAACCGGTCACCCTGCAGGCCTTCGTCGGTGACGAGCTGCTGCGCCGCCGCTACTGGGCGCGCAGCCTGATCGGCTGGCCGCGCTTCTGCCAGGCGCGGCCCAATGCCACCCACCAGGCCCTGGCGGCCCTGGAGCGGCGCGGCCAGGTGGAGATGCTGCTGACCCAGAACGTCGATCGGCTGCACCAGGCCGCCGGCAGCGAGGCGGTGATCGACCTGCACGGCCGCCTCGACCAGATCCGTTGCCTGGGTTGCGAGATGCGCCTGCCGCGCCAGGAATTCCAGCAATGGCTGGGCGAACTCAATGGCGACTGGCTGCAGCTGGACGCGGCTACCGCGCCGGATGGCGATGCCGATCTGGAAGGCGTGGACTTCATGAGTTTCCGCGTGCCCGATTGCCCGCGCTGCGGGGCTCTGCTCAAACCGGACGTGGTGTTCTTTGGCGAACACGTGCCCGGCGCGCGGGTGGAACGCGCCTTCGCCCACCTGGGCCGCGCCGATGCGCTGCTGGTGGTGGGCTCGTCACTGATGGTCTATTCAGGCTTTCGCTTCGCCCAGGCAGCGGCCCGCGCCGGGCTGCCCATCGCCGCCCTGGGCTATGGCCGGACCCGGGCGGACGAGTTGCTGACCCTCAAGGTGGAAGACTCCTGCGCCAAGGCCCTGGCCTTCTTGCTGGAGCATCCCGGCGCGCCATCGACCTCGCTCAAGCCGGCACTTCGCGACGCTGCGGGGCTCGTCCCAGGTGCATCAGCGGACGTTCGATCCAGCAGTAGCTGAGCATCGACAGCAGGCAGGCGAGTACCAGCACCGGCGGCAGCAGCGCCATGAAGCCGAGCGTGCCCAGGGTCTCGACCGAACCCAGGTCGAGCAGGGTGAAGAGCCCATAGAGCAGCAGGCCGTGGGTGAGATAGAGGCTGTAGCTGATCTCGCCGAGGACCTTGAGGCCACGACTGCGCAAGAGGCCGAAGAGGTCGTTGCCGGCGGCCATGGCGGCGAAGGGCAGGGCCAGCGCCAGCATCTGCTTGAGGCTGTAGTCCGGCTGCAGCATGGCGTAGCCCACCAGCGCCAGCACCAGCACCGCCACCAGGGGCGTGCGCAGCCGCGCCAGCAGCGCCGGCCGATGGACCTTGACGAACACCGGCAGGAACCCCAGCAGGAACAGCAGGCCGAAGCGGGCGCCCAGCACGTGATAGTGATAGCCGGCGGCGACCAGGCCGCCCACCATCAGCACCGAGACCAGCAGCGGCAGCCCGAAGCCGCGACGATTGAACAGTGCGGCGATGATCGGCAGGGCCAGATAGAACAGCGCCTCGTAGCGCAGCGTCCAGTGGGCGCCGGCGGTCATCCAGCCGCTCTCCTCCAGGCCGTTGAGGCTGAAGCCGGAAAACAGCTCCCAGCTGAGCAGTTCGAGCATGAAGTGCTGGCCGTCGGCGATGACGAAGTGGGTGCGGATCAGGGTGAAGAGCACCACCACGGCCACCACGCAGAGATACAGCGGCATGACCCGCAGCACCCGCGAACGGAACAGCTCGCCCCAATTCGGCGTGCGCCGGTAGACCTTCCCGAAGAACAGGTAGCCGGTGATCATGAAGAACAGCGAGACCGGTACCACGCCCATGTTGTAGAGCAGGTCGCTGTCGGGTTCGCGCCACTGGCCCTCGGCCTTGAGGTGATAGGTCAGCACGAAATGCAGGCAGACCACGGCAGTGGCGAGGATGCCGCGCAGGGCATCCAGCGGTGAGGAACGCGCCAGGGTCTCCTGGGTGAGCAGCGGGCTGCGGCGCAGGGCGAAGGCCAGCAGCACCAGGGTACCCAGGTAGAGGGCGATGGGTAGAGCGACGTCAGTCATATCCGTGACCTTTGTTGGCGGAGCCAGAAGAGGCCTGCCCCCTGAGCGGACGGGCGCTCGCCGGGACAGGCACGCAGGAACAGCGACAGCCGGGCACGCTACCGCGCGGTACGCGACCGTGGGCAGGAAGACCGGAAGAAGGAAAGGAACCGTGCGAGCGGAAAGATCCGCCCGCTTCAGGAAAGCCTGAGAACGCCCATCAGACAAGTCTTGTTACAGGCGTTCCCTGGACAATGCCGTTTCGTTGCAGCGGATCAGCAGCCCTGGCACGCGGCCTGACGGTCGCGCGCCGTTCGTCGGATCCTTTGCTCAGGGCGCCAGTGCCCGCGCCACCACCGGGTAGTGATCCCATACCTGGCCATCCGCCATGGAGCGCAGCAGCTTCACGTATTCGGCGTGGGACCAGGCCAGGGGGGTGGCGGAATCGGTGCCCTGCCCCATCTGGTAGCCATGGCGCCGGTTGTCACCCACGCCATCCCAGACCTGCTCGGGCAGCATCAGGCCGGCGTTGGCGAACAGCTCCAGGCCGCGAACGTAGGTGTCACGCAGCTTGCCCAGCGCCGCCGGGTCCGGCTTGCCCTGCAGGGCCAGGCGTGCCAGCTCGTAATGGCCGCGCTCGCCGGTGAAGATCGGCCAGACCCGGCCACGCAGCCCCGAGTTGGGCACCGGCTGCTCGGTGGCCGGGAAATTGATGCCGGAGCTTTCGCTCTCGCCATAGCCGTCGTTGCCGTAGCGCCGCCAGCCGGGGAAGGTGCCGGTGACGCCGGGATACTGGAAGCTGTACTTGACCCGCAGATTCTCCGGCAGGCCTTCGTCGTCCAGCACCGCCAGGCTTTTCTGTACCAGGGGATCGCTGGCCGGTCGCACGCCGTAGCGCACCAGTTCGAGGAAGCCGGCGTCCAGCACCTGGTCCTCCGGCAGGCCCGGACGACTGTTGTTGTCCACCAGCTTGCCCTTGTCGTTGGGATCGTCGTTCTGGGTGATGCGCAGGTAGTAGTTGCCGGCGCCCAGGCTGCCCTGGGTGGTGACCATGGTCTTTTCGACCTGGCCGGAATAGCGCCGGGCGGTCTCGCGGTAACGGCTGGCATTGGCCTCGTCGCCGGCATGGCGCGCCAGCTCGCTGGCGGTGGCGAGACTGGCGATCACCGCCGCGGTGGTGGATGGCGAATAGCCCCACTGCTCTTCCCAGCGTTCCTGCTGGGTCTGCGGCGGCTTGACCTGCCAGGTGTTCCAGCCCAGGTTGACCTGGCTGTCACGGGCGAGGAAATCCGCCGCGGGCCTGAGCATGTCGCGGTACCAGCGGTCGATTTCGGCGTCGCCGAGAAGGCCACCCTGCCAGAGGCGATAGCCGAGCATGATGGGCATGGCGGTCTGGTCGAGTTGCACGCCGACCCATTCGATGGTGCCGTCGACGTGGGTCTTCTGCAGGAACCAGCCGGTGGCGCCCGGTGCCCGTACCTCGTCGCCCCGTTTCTGCTGATGGATGAAGGCGGAGCTGTCGGCCGGCTTGTGCGCGGTATTGGCATCCACCTGCACCTGCTTGAGGTAACTGAAGGCGACCTTGGGCGTCTGCCGGTCACCCAGCGCCAGCAGGGCCATGGCGCACTGGTAGAAATCCCGTGGCCAGACCGCCTTGTAGCCGGTGGTGCCCTTGCCCGCCGGCACCGTTTCACCCCAGGGATTGGAGAGCGAGGCGATCAGGGCGCCGGCGTGGGTCTTGTCCTCCTGGGCCTTGAGCACCAGGGCGCTGGCATTGAGCAGCTTGCCGCCGTCGCCGGCCTGGGCCTGCAGGCGCGGCAGCTGGTCGAGGCCGGCCAGGTAGTCCTGCCAGCCGATGGCGTCGCCCTCGCCGTTGTAGTGGGCCAGCACCTTTTGATAACCGCGGGCCAGGGTGGCATCGGCCGGCGCCTCGGCCTGGCGCGGATTGGCGCCGAAGCCCACCACCACGTCCAGGGTGGTCTCGGCGCCCTTGAGCGGCAGCTTGGCCAGCATGGCGACGTTGCCGGCCTGGTCGCCGGTGCTGCTGTAGATCTGGGTCAGTTTGCCGTTGCGGCGCAGGTCGTCGAGGCCATCGGAGCTGCCGACGAAACCTACGGTAGGCGTCTGCAGCGGCTGGCTGGCCTTCACCACCAGCGCGTGCTCGCCTTCGCTGGCGTAGAGCACCCCACCCTTCACCGCGGCGCGGTCATGGCTGCCGCTGTTGGCCAGCGCCGGATCGACATAGAGATAGGGCTGGATGCGTGGGTCCTGGCTGCGAAAGATGACGCGCATGACCAGGGTGTCCTGGTCCGGGTCGGTGAAGACGTGCTTCTCGATCTCGTAGCGGCCCTGACGGTCGCGGTTGACGATCTTGTAGGCCAGGGAGGTGGGCCGGCCGGCGGCATCGGTGGCCAGGTATTCGATGCGGCTATCGGTGTCGTCGCGCTCCAGGTGGGTGAAGTCGGGCCCGCGGATCACCAGCTGCATCTCGCGCAGCTGCGCCTCATGGATGAGACCCTGCATGGTCTCGGTGACCACGCCCTGGGCCAGGGAGAACCACACCCGCGAGACGCGGCCGGTGCTGGCCTGGTCGCTGTAGGCGCCGTCGCGATAGGCCTCGTAGCTGGTGCCGATGCCGGTCTTGCCGGAATAGGACCAGAAGGGCGTGGCACCGGGGGCACCTGGGGCTTCCAGGGCAGACGCCAGGGGCGTCAGGAGAAAACTGGCGGAACAGAGCAGCGGACGGACGAAGCGGACGGGCATGGGCAGGCGGGCCTTGTTCTGGTTGTGCCGAAAGTCGCATGGCAGAGGGCCTGACGGCCCTCCCCGTTCGTAAGCCTAGCCAATATTTCCAGAAGCGCTGCTCAGCCTTCGTCCCGCGCCGGTTGCCTGGCCGGCGGCAGGTACCCGGCCAGGGGCGAATCCGGCGCCAGCAGCGAGGTGCGGATGAAATGCAGGTAGCTGGCGATACGGCGCAGCGGTGAGCGATCGAAGTCGCCCGGATTGGGCTCCAGGTGGCGCTGGGCCTGGTGCGCCAGGGTGATGGCGTGGTCCACAGCGGCCAGGGCGCGGGCCAGGTTGGCGGCGTCGGGCTTGCGGAACAGTCGCACCAGGGCCCGTCCCAGGGCGCGAATGGCCAGGCGCCAGGCACGTTCTTGGCGATACCAGGGCAAGGGTGGCAGCGCGGCCTGCTCCAGGCGCAACTCGATGATGGCGTGGCCCAGCTCCAGACTGAGAAAGGTCCAGCGCAGCAGCCGGCGCTGCACCTCCGGCTGGCCGACGGTAAGCACCTGCACCTGGTTGAGCAGATCGCGCAGGCCGGAATCGAAGCGACCACTCAGACCGGCCAGGGGTGCCCCGATGGCATGGACCAGTCGCTCGCGCAGGGCATCTTCCAGCCGGCGCCAGACCCAGGGCTGGCTGGGCGGCAGGAGCACGCTGACGGCTACCACCGCCACCGCGCAGGCCACCCCGTAGGCCAGGTAGGTGTTGCAGAAGACATCGGCGTCGTAGCGCGGCAGATTGCCCGGCAGCGCCGCCGAGCAGAACCAGACCATCAGCCCTGTGCCATAGCCCGCCAGCCGCGGTCGAGTGATCAGCCAGGCACCGGCGGCGAACACTGGCATCAGGACCAGCAGCAACAGGGCGAAGCCGTCGATCCAGGGCAACACCTGGAATTGCAGCAGCCCACCGGCCAGGGCGCCGACCAGGGTCCCGCCGGCCAGTTGCAGGCAATAGCGGCGCGGATCGGCCGAGGTGGAGGCCAGCGCCGAGATCAGCGCCACTGCCAGGGTGCAGGCCGCGCCGCTCGGCCAAGCGGTCTCGATCCAGAACAGCCCCACGCCCAGTACCACCAGGGCGCTGCGCAGCCCGGCCATCCAGGCCACCGCGCGACTGGCCAGGGGCGTGAAGGTCTCCCGGGGTGTGGGTGTCGTACTTGCCGGCGCCTCAAGTGCCAGCTGGGCGCCAAGCAGCAGGTGCAGATCCTCGGCGAAGCGATAGAGCAGTTCGGCGGCGGTGTCGTAGTCGAGCCGGTCGGCCTGGGTGGCGGGCGCGGTCCGGATCAGCTGCTGGCGGCCACTGCGGATCGCGGCCATCAGCGTCTCGCGCTCCGTGGCCAGGCGTTCACTGAGGCGGCGCAGGTCACGCTCTTCCGGCAGGCGACCCAGGGCCGGCGCCAGGGCGGCGGCGATCAGCCCCAGGGCGGGCGCAAGCGCCTGGCGTACGGCCGGGGGCCGATCACTCAGGCGATCGAGCAGTTGGTAGAGCGCGTGGAAACGGGTGTTGAGCAGCATGAGGCGATTGCCCAGGGCGGCCAGGCGTCCGCTGCGTCGGCGCAGATAGGGTTCCTCGAAGACACTGGCGCTGCGCAGGCTTTCGAAGCCCACGGAGTCGGCAGCGAAACGCGCACTGAGCCCGGCGAAGCGTTCGCCGTCGAGCTGGCCCAGCAGACCGTCATGGGCCATGGCCAGGAAATCGCGCAGGCGCTGGGCCAGGGTCCGGCGCAGGACGCCACGGGTGGTCTGCGGCAGGATCGCGACACTTACTACCCCGGCGCAGCAGATGCCCAGGGCAATTTCCAACAGACGCCACACCGCCTGCAGAAAGGCGCCCTGGGGCTGGGCCACCGCCGGCAGCCCCACCAGGCAGGCGGTGTAGCCGGCCAGCAGGAAGCCATAGCTGCGAAAGTCGCGATAGCGCGCCGCGCCCCGGGTGCAGTAGCCGATCCACAGCACCAGGGCGCCGAGCAAGAGCACCCGCTCCTGGGCGAACAGGGCGATGGCGGCGACAGTGAAGGTGAGCCCGGCGAGACTGCCGAGGATCCGGTAGAAACTCTTGCCCAGCACCTGGCCGCTCTGCGGCTGCAAGACGATGAACACGGTAACCAGCACCGTGCTCGGTTGCGGCAGTTCCAGGCGATAGGCCAGCCACAGGGCCAGGGTGGCAGCCAACAGCGCCTTGGCGATGAAGGCCCAGGTCTGCCCATCGGTACGGGCCCATTCGCGAGCGGCGCGGCGCCAGGCGTTCAGGCTGGGCCAGTGTCTAGGAAGGGAAGCAGTGCGGTGCCGCGCGAAGAGCGGCGAAGCGAAGGGCATGGTGGGCAACGACGGGAGAGACCGGAGGGGAGGAGGCGCAGCGCCTCGGCGGCCATTCTAGAAAGCCCGCCCCACGGCGATTAAGTCGGGTGTGACGGCAAAGAGCGTTAACCAACGGGCGGGTAATGGCCCACAATGCCCCTTTCCGCCGCCCTGCCCCGCCCATGGATCATCTCTTCAATCTGCGCGCCTTCGCCTGCGTGGCCCAGACCGGCAGCTTCACCGCCGCCGCCCGCCAGCTGGAACTCACCACCGCCTATGTCTCCCGGGCGGTCAGTCAGCTGGAGCAGCACCTGCAGACCCGGCTGCTGCATCGCACCACCCGCCAGTTGCGCCTGACCGACGCCGGCGAACGCTACCTCACGCGCTGCCAGCGCATCCTCGCCGACCTCGACGAAGCCGATGCCGAGGCCCGTCACGCCCTGGCGGTGCCGCGCGGGAGGCTGCGCATCCACACCATGACCGGCCTCGGCCAGCACTATCTGATCCAGAGCCTGGCCGGCTATGCCGAGCGCTATCCCGAGGTGGATCTGGACCTGCAACTGACCAACACCTTTACCGACATCCTCAAGGAAGGCTACGACCTGTCGCTGATCCTGGCCGCTGGCCTGCCGGATTCGGCCTTCCATTCGGCGCATCTGGGCAGTACCTATAGCGTGCTCTGCGCGGCGCCTGCCTATCTGGACCGCCAGGGGCGCCCGGCCACGCCCGCCGACCTTACCGGGCATCGCTGCCTGCGCCTGGTCAATCGGGCCATGGCGCCGGATCGCTGGCTGCTGGAGGGGCCTGAAGGGATAGCTGAGGTGGCGGTGGATCGCCCCCCCTTCCAGGTCAACACCGCCGATGCCCTGGCCGAAGCCGTGGCCAGCGGCCTGGGTATCGGCGCCCTGCCGCTGTACGCCGCGGTCGCCGGCCTGGCCAGTGGCCGCCTGCAACGCGTACTGCCCGCGCACCGGCTCTATGGCCTGGACATCCATGCGCTCTATCCGTCGCGGCGCTTTCTCGACGCCAAGATCCGCACCCTGGTCGACCACCTGCGCGAGACCCTGCCCGCCCTACTGGAGCGCGATCGGCTGCTGGTGGAAGGGTCCTGACGCTTAAGGCCGCTGCTCGGGCAGCATCCGCTCCAGGGTGCCGTCACGGCGGATCGCCACATGCCAGACCACCGCCGCCACATGCAGGATCACCAACCCGTAGACGGCGAACTGGCCAGCCACATGGATGCGATTGGCGAGGATGCCGAGGGCTTCGTGGCGAGGAAAGCCGGGCAGGGAAAACAGTCCGAACACCGGCACCGGCTGTCCCTGCCCGGCCATCAGGTAGCCGGTCACCGGCATCATCAGCAGCACGGCGTAGAGCAGGCCGTGATTGAGCCCGGCGAGCAGTTGCAGCAGGCGACCGTCACGGGGGTTGGCCCGCGGCGCCGGATGCCGCCAGCGCCAGGTCAGGCGGATCAGGATCAGCAGGAACACCGAGATCCCGGTGGATTCGTGCAGCAGATACCAGAGGGTCCGCACCGGCCCAGGTGGAAAGTTTTCCGCCACCCAGACGAAGGGCAGCAGCAGGCACAGCAGCGCGACGGTCAGCCAGTGCAGCGCCTGGGCGAATCCGGTATAGCGGGCGACGGCCATGGGCAGCTCTCTCCAGCAGAAGTATTCCGATAGTGCCCTAAGCGCAGCGACAATGCCGCCACGCCGGGGGACCGCCGGTCAGCGCCTTAGAGATGGATCAGCGCGGCCAGCGCCAACACCAGCGCCGGGATCATCACCACGGCGCCCAGCCTGAGGAATTGCCAGAAGCTCACCGACAGCCCCTCGCGGCGCAGCGCGGCCAGCCACAACAGGGTCGCCAGGGAACCGGTGATGGACAGGTTGGGGCCGAGATCGATGCCGATCAGCACGGCGCCGGCGATCTTCTCCGAGACCTGGGCGGTCTGCACCGCCGCCCCGGCCAGCAGGCCGGCCGGCAGGTTGTTGACCAGGTTGCTGCCAAAGGCCACCAGCAGGCCGGCGCCCCAGGCAGCCCGTTCCGGCGTCGCCTGGGCGGCCGCCTGTAGCTGATTGGCCAGCGCCTGCAATACCCCGGTGGTCTCCAGAGCCTCCACCAGCACGAACAGCCCGGCCACCAGTGGCAGCACGCTCCAGGAGATGTGCTTGAGCAGCTCCAGGCCGCCGCCGCGCTTGCAGGCCACCACCACCAGGAAGGTGGCGAAGCCGGCGAGAAAGGTTGGCAGACCCAGCTCCAGATCCAGTGCCGAGGCGCCGAGCAAGACCAGGATGGTCAGGATCAGACCACAGCCGGCGATGCGTCCGGTGGCGGGCAGGGCCTCCACAGCGCCCCCCTCGGACAGGCGCTCGGCGCGCAGGACCTTGGCCTGGGTCGCCCAGAGGGTCAGGAAGGTCACCACGATGGCCAGGATCGACGGCAGGGTGAACAGCGCCAGCCAGCGGCTCAGCTCGGGCATGTGCTCGGCGAACACCACCAGGTTGGCCGGGTTGGAGATCGGCAGCACGAAGCTCGCCGCGTTGGCGATGAAGGCGCAGGAGAACAGATAGGGCAGCGGATTCTTCACCTTCGCCGCGCGGGTGGCGTAGTAGACCGCCGGCGTCAGCACCACGGCGCAGGCGTCGTTGGACAGAAACACCGTGACCAGGATGCCGACGCCATAGACCAGCGCGAACAGCCGCAACGCCGAACCCTTGGCCGCGCGCACCGCATGGCCGGCGACCCAGTCGAACAGCCCTTCCTTCCGGGCGATCTCGGCCAGCAGCATCATGCCGATCAGGAACAGATAGACGTCGGTGCCCTTGGCGATCCCGTGCCAGACGCCATCCAGTGGCAACAGACCGAAGACGGCCAGTAACGCCGCGCCGGCGACGGCGAACAACGCCTCCGGCAAGCCGAAGGGCCGGGAGACCACCCCAAGGGTGGCTAACCCGGCAATGATCCAGGTCAGCAGGTGAGGAGAGAGCGCGAGTGACCCCATGAACGCCTAGTGCCTTCTGTCGAGCGGGAAAGCGGCAGACATTAGCCTAGTCCGGCCGATTGCGGAGGCCCCATGGAGCCGGATTGGGCATCGGAAGCCCCGCGGTGATCCCGGGTTTCCGGCATCAGCAGCAGATAGAGCACGAAGCCCACGCCCGCGATGGCGGCCAGGGTGGTGAAGGCCGCCGCATAACCGAAGCGGACGATGATGATCCCGGCGATGGTGGCGCTGATCGCGGCGCCCAGGCCCTGGGCGGTGGCGATGGCCCCCTGGCTGACGTTGAAGCGGCCGCTGCCCCGGGTCAGGTCGGCGACGATGACCGGCATCAGGGCGCCATAGATGCCGGCGCCGACACCGTCGAGCAACTGCACCGCCACCAGGTAGTAGGGGCTGTCGGAGAAGGTATAGAGCACCCCGCGGAGCGCCAGCACGGCAAAGGCGAACAGGAAGATCGGCTTGCGCCCGAAGACGTCGGCCTTGCGCCCTACCAGGATGGCCACCGGCACCATCACGCACTGGGCGGCGACGATACAGACGGCGACCAGCGAGGTGGCGCTGTCCTTGCCGACGATGTGGGTCAGCTGCTGACCGACCGAGGTCAGCATGGCGGCATTGGCCAGATGGAAGATGGCGGCCAGCAGCGCCAGCAGTTGCAGCTTGCGATTGGCCAGCAGCGCCTGCCAGGCCGATACCGGCTTGGCGTCGCGGGCACCCTCTGCGTCGCTCAGGCCCTGGGCCAGGTCATCGTCGATCTCGTCCTGGGGAACGCGGACGATGGCGACGATGGAGGCCGCCGCCAGCAAGGCCATCAGCCAGAACACCACGGTGGGACCGAAGAAATAGGCCAGGCCACCCGCCAGGGCTGCCGAGACGGCATTGCCGGCGTGGTTGAAGCCTTCGTTGCGGCCGATGTGCCTGGTGAAGGCCTTGGGCCCGACAATACCCAGGGTGATGGCCGCCAGCGCCGGGGCGAAAAGGGCTGCCGCGGCATGGGCCAGGGACTGGGTGGCAGCCACCACATAGAAGTTGGAGACGAAGGGCAGCATCACGCTGGAGACGGTCACCACCAGGGCGGCGATGCCGACCATCAGGCGCTTGTGCCGGGTACGGTCGATCAGGGCGCCGGCCGGAGTCTGGGCGATCAGCCCGGCGATACCGGCCAGGGTCATGATGAGACCGGCGGTGGCCTCGTTCCAGCCCTCGCCCGGGCCGCGCACGGCGATCAGGTAGATGGCCAGATAGGGGCCCAGGCCGTCGCGGACGTCGGCCAGGGTGAAGTTGAGGGCATCCAGGGCATGGCGCGCGCGGCGTGAGGGCTCGGCGCTGGCCGCGGTGGCCGGGGCACGGGTTTCGGACATGAGCGGGCATCCGTAGCGAGATGAAGAGTCGCAGGACAACACGCCCCACGGCACCTCTCGTCCTAGCCCGCCAGAGGCCGTCGGTATGATTCGACGGATCCCAGCCAACCACCGCTGCCAGGGGAGATTACAAAATGTGACCGGAGCGAAGCGGCGCTAGTGCCGTACCGACAGCAAAGAAATCCCTCTGGCACGGCAGTTTCCGCACGTCTTCACACTTTTGGGTGGCGGCCGTCGCAGGTCGCGCCTCAGGCCACCTGACGTGCCAGGGGCAGCTCGGCCTCGGTCTGGGCCAGCGCCACCGCACTGCCCTCTTCGCTGCGCGGCCGCAGCATCGACAGCAGGTTGGCCTCGATGGTGGCGCACAGCTTGTCCATGGTGATCTGGTGCTGGCTGTCGGCGAAGGGCGCCTGCAGATCGCTGCCGATGCGCTCCAGCGCCAGCAGCATGAAGCCGACCACGGTGGACACCAGCGGCGTGAACCAGCCCAGGGTCGACACCAGCCCCAGCGGCATGGCGATGCAGAACAGAAAGCTGAACAGCTGCGGAAAGCAGACGTAGGGATAGGGCAAGGGCGTGTTGGCGATACGCTCCATGCCGCCCTGCCAGTTGGACATGTCCACCAGGGTCTCTTCCAGTCGCGCCAGGCGGATGCTGTCCAGGCGGCCCTGGCGGTATTCGCTGGCGATCAGCTCGGCGGTGCCGGCGAGGATGTCGTTGGCGAAGTTGAGGCTGCCTTCGGCCAGCGTCAGTTCGTGACGGGCCAGATAGGGGGCCGCGGCCTGGGCCGGGTCCTGGCGCTTGAGCTGGGCGCGCAGGGCATGCAGGTAGCCCATGTGCCGGCGCAGCAGCACTGCCTTGACCCTGTTCTGCGCCTTGCCGTTATCGTCGATCAGGGTCAGCACCTGGCGGCCGAAACTGCGAGAGCTGTTGACCATGGCGCCCCAGAGGGTGCGCGCCTCCCACCAGCGGGCGTAGGCGCTGCTGTTGCGAAAGCTGATCAGTACCACTAGCGCCGAGCACAGCAGGGTCAGGGGCGTGAGCGGCAGGTCGAAGCGATCCTCGACGAACAGCATGGCGTCCACCGTGACCGCCACGTCCCACAGCAGCAGGCCGAACAGCGACCAGCCGACATAGCTGAAGCTGGTACGCAGGAACTGGATCTTCTTCTGGATCGAACAAAGCTGGATCGGACTGGACATCTGGTACTCCCGGCGGCGGCGCGGATTCTCGATTCGCGGTTGCCGATACCCTCCTGTCGTCCTGCCACGGATCCTTCGACCCATCGCCGCGCCTCCTCCTGAGAATGCAACCTGTTCGCGAGACTAGTCGGCGGGCCTTAAGTCAAACTTAATCCGGACCGACCAGCGGATCATGGCAAAGTGCCGTGTTAGAGCCTTCGGCAAGGGCCTTAACGGCTCTACCGGAAGCCTTCCCGTCCACCTGACCACCGATCGGTCGTGCGCCCGCGCCGCTCGTCCGGGTTGGCGAAAATGTGATCGATCCTGCAGCCGCTCCCGTCCCCCTGTGGCTGAGGACGCGCGTAGCCAGCGCTTTTGGGACGGGCACCGCCCTCGTCACCAGGAGTGGCGTGCCATAATCCGGCCACCTTCGCCGTCCTAGATGCCTGCATGCCCAGAATTGTGAAAGCGAGCCTCCTGCTGCTCGCGCTCTTGGCCCTCTACAGTCTGCTCGGTTTCCTGGTCGGGCCGCGCCTCGCCCTGCACTACCTCAACCAGACGCTGGCCGAGCGTCTCACCCAGCCGGCCAGCCTGCAGGCCCTGAGCTTCAATCCGTTCACCCTGGAACTGCACGCCGAAAAGCTGCTGATCGGTCCCACCGAGCACCCCACGGTGGCAGCCGAGGGCCTTTATGCCGATCTGCAGTGGGACAGTCTCTGGCGCCGCACCCTGCACCTGACCGAGGTACGCCTCGACCAGCCCCAGGTCGATCTGCGCATCGCCAAGGGTGGCCAGGTCAATCTGGCCCAGCTCTTGCGCAGCGAACCCACCACCACCGCCGCGCTGACGCCAGCGGATACGGAGCCGGGCCAGCCCTTCCCGGTGCATATCGAGCGCATCGCCCTGGTCGGCGGCAGGCTGCACTTCCTCGACGCCCAGGGTGCCCAGCCGGTGGAAGCCACCTTCACGCCCCTGGATGCCCAGCTGCATGATTTCCGCACCCGCAGCGGCGACACCCCGGGTCAGCTGGCGCTGACCGCCACCACCGCCCAGGGCGGCCAGCTCACCTGGAAGGGCAGCCTGGACCTCCTGCCGCTACGCAGCGAAGGCGACCTGACCCTCAAGGGCGTCAGCCTGGCGCCCTGGTGGCCCTATGTGCGCAACCAGCTGCCCCTGGCGCTAGGCAAGGGGCGCCTGGAAGCCAGCACCCACTACCGCCTGGACCTGGCCAAGACCCTGCAGCTGCAGCTCAGCCAGGGCCGTCTGGCGCTGGACGACGTCGCCGTGCAGGCGGTGAATGCCGAACCCAAGGCCAGCTTCAAGCGCCTGGCCGCCGAGGGCATCGGTCTGGATCTGCAGAAGCGCGAAGTCAGCATCGCCCGCCTGCGCGGCAACG
Organism: Pseudomonas sp. Marseille-Q7302; assembly: GCF_965111925.1. Lineage (NCBI taxonomy): Bacteria > Pseudomonadati > Pseudomonadota > Gammaproteobacteria > Pseudomonadales > Pseudomonadaceae > Pseudomonas > Pseudomonas sp. Marseille-Q7302. The sequence continues at coordinate 4,218,429 of NZ_CBCOPK010000001.1, forward strand.
GCCTGGATGCCTGGGGTAACCGCGAGCAGGACGGCACGCTCGACTGGCAGAAGCTCTTCCCCACCAGCGATGCCCCCAGCAGTGGCCCGGCCTGGCGCGTGAAGCTCGACGACGTTCAGCTCAGCGACAACCAGCTGCACCTGGTGGACCGGGTTCCCCAGGACCCGGCCAGCCTCTATTTCAGCGGCCTGGACCTGGCGCTCAAAGGCTTCGATACCGCCGGCGACAAACCCTTCGACCTGGCACTCAAGACCACCCTGGGCGATCGCGGTCGCATCACCGCCAGCGGCCAGCTGGCGCTCAGCCCCCTGCAGGGCAACTTCGACGTCGGCATCGACGAACTCAACCTGCGCCAGGCCCAGCCCTATCTCAGCCCCTATGTGCGCCTGGAGATCCGCAGCGGCCAGCTGGCCAGTCGGCTCAAGGTGGCCCTGAAACCCGGCGAGCCGCTGGGGCTCACCGTCAGCGGCGCGGCCCAGGTCACCCAGGTGCATGTGCTCGATACCCTGCACCAGCAGGACTTCATGCGCTGGCAGCTGCTGGACCTGCAGGGCATCGCCTTCACCCTTGGCAAACAGCTGGTCATCGACAAGATCGATTTGGAACAGCCCTATGGCACCCTGGTGATCAACGAAGACCTGAGCAACAACTTCAGCGCCCTGCTGGTGCCCCAGCCCAAGCGCGAGACCAAGGACACCTCCCCGCCGCTGCAGATTCGCATCGGTGGGGTAACCATCAAGGACGGCAGCGCCGACTTCGCCGACAACAGCCTGAAGCCCGGTTTCGCCACCAACATCCAGTCGCTGGAAGGCGGCATCGGCACCCTGGACACCGCCGCCTCGAAGCCGGCCGACATCCACCTCGCCGGCAAGGTCAATCGCTTCGCGCCGGTGGAGATCAAGGGACGCCTCGACCCTCTCGATCCGCTGCAGCAGCTGGACGTGACCGCCTATTTCCGCCAAGTCGAACTCACCACCCTGTCGCCCTATACCGGCAAGTTCGCCGGCTATGCGGTGCGCAAGGGGCGCCTCGACCTGGATCTGCAATACCGCATCGACGACGGCAAGCTGCAGGCGCAGAACCACGTGGTGCTCGACCAGCTGGAACTGGGCGAGCGGGTGGACAGCAAGGACGCCGTGGACCTGCCGGTACGCCTGGCCGTGGCCCTGCTCAAGGACAGCCATGGCCGCATCGACCTGCGCCTGCCGGTAGCCGGCAATCTCGACGACCCCAACTTCAGCGTCATGCCGGTGGTCTGGCAGACCCTGCGCAACGTGCTCAGCCGTGCCGTCCAGGCCCCCTTCCGCATGCTGGCGGGGCTGGCTGGCAGCCACGAAGCCGACCTCAGCGCCATCGACTTCACGCCGGGCAGCACCACCCTCTCCGCCCAGGCCCGTGGTGACCTGGACAAGCTGGCCACGGCCCTGCGCCAGCGGCCGCAACTCACGGTGGAGGTGAAGGGGCATGCCAGCGCCGCCAGTGACGGTCGCGCCCTGGCCGCCAGCCAGCTGGAAAAGGACTTCCAGACCCAGTACTTCAACCTGCTGCAACGCCGCGGCGACAAGGTCCCGGCCGATCCGAGCCAGCTGCAGGTGCCCGCCGACATGCGTGCCCCGCTGCTGGAAGGCCTGTACCGGCTGCGTCTGCAGGCGCAACCGCCGCAGGAATGGGATAATCTTGACGATGCCACCCGCACGGCGCGCCTGCGCCAGGCGGTCCTCGAAGCCTGGAGCGGCAACGATGGTCTCCTGCGCAGCCTGGCGCAGCAACGCGCGGGCGCCATCAAGACCTACCTGGTGGACACGGCGAAACTCGATGCCCAGCGGGTCTATCTGCTGGACGTCAGCACTAAAACCCCATCCGGCGAGTCGCCCACGGCCGCGCAGTTGCAGCTCGGGGTGCTCTGACCGGTCAGGAGACCTGGACATGCGTTGCCTGCTCGCCGCCTTCACCCTGCTGGTCGCCACCGGCGCCGCCGCTGATTCCATGAGATGCGGCAACGCCCTGGTCAGTCGCGGCGATCGTACCTTCGAAGTGCTGCAGAAATGCGGCGAACCGGCCCACCGCGACCTGGTGGGCTACGAGCTGGGCCGCAACGAACGCCGCGAGGCGGTGATCGAGGAATGGGTATACGGCCCCAGGAATGGCGCCAACTACATCCTCACCTTCGAAGCCAACCGCCTCACTCGCATCGAGTTCCAGCGCCAATGACCCCTCGCGTTCTGCTTCTGCTGCTTCTGCTCGCCACGGGCACCAGCCAGGCCGCGTCGCTGCGTTGCGGCAGCGCCCTGGTCTCCACCGGCTCCACCACCCACGAAGTACGCGGCAAATGTGGCGAGCCGCTGAGCGTCACGCCCCTGGGCGAGCGCCAGGTCACCGACGGCTATGGCTATCGCCAGGTGGAGTTCGTCGAGGAATGGGCCTACGGCCCCTGGAACGGCATGCTCTATTTCCTCACCTTCCGCGGCGGCCGCGTGGACCAGGTGGACAGCAAGAGAGCCAACTGAGGCGACGCGCGTTGCGGCGCTCGCGTGGACGAGGCTACGCCGTCGTCCACCCTACGGCGCTGTAGCGTGGAAAACGGCGCAGCCTTTTCCACTGGATCAATAGGTTCGTGCTCGCTGCGGCATTCGTAGGTTGGTTTGAGCGCCAGCGAAACCCAACACCATCCAAGGCCTACCCACACCGTTGGGCTTCGCTACGCTCAGCGCCAACCTACGGCGCTTGGCACGGTTCCCGTAGGTTGGGTTGAGCGCCAGCGAAGCCCAACACCCCCCCAGGTCCACCCACGCTGTTGGGCTTCGCGACGCTCAGCGTCGACCTACGGCACCTGGCACGGTTTCCGTAGGTTGGGTTGAGCGCCAGCGAAGCCCAACACCACCCAAGGTCCAAGCACCCTGTTGGGCTTCGCTACGCTCAGCGCCAACCTACGGCGCTTGGCTGGCCATCCTGGGCTTCGACAGGCTGCTGCTCTGGCCCGAACGCCTGCACCGCGACCCAGCCCATGCCTGGCTGCGCGAACGGATCGTTGCCAGCCTCGTGAGCCAAACACCAGCCTGACCAATCGACTCTCTGCATGGAGGGCATACAGCGGCTTGGCTGTTCGCCCCTGCCCTCGCCAAGCATCCTTGGTCGCCTTGTACGAACGCGGCAAGACTGCCCGCAGTCGCATGCTTCGTCTCTTCCCTTTCCGGAGTCCGCCATGGCCACGCTACGCCTCTTCACCTCGCCGTCCGCCTTTCCCAATCCGCAACGCCTGCGGCTGTTCATCCATGAAAAGGGCATTGCCGATCAGTTCGAGGAGGTCATCCTGAAGATGGCGCCCGAGGGCGAGCAGCGCCAGTGGCAGCACCTCAAGCGCAACCCCTGGGGCGAAACGCCCACCCTGGAGCTCGCCGAAGGCGGTTACCTGGCCGAGAGCGCGGCCATCGCCCGCTATCTGGACAACAGCTATCCCGGCCGCAAGGTAATGGGCGAAACGCCGCTGGAGCAGGGCCAGGACGCCATGTGGAACGACCGCATCTTCGTCCATGTGCTCTATCGCATCGTGACCATGTTCCATGTGCAGCACGAAGGCCTCGGCCACAAGCTGGAGCTGACCCACAACCCGCAGTGGGGCGAGCATTGCCGCAAGGAAGCCCTGATGCACGCGGCCCTGGTGGATCGGCACCTGGCCGATGGTCGCGAGTGGCTGCTGGGTGGCGCAGCGCCGACCTTCGCCGACATCACCCTGTGCACCGCCATCGCCTTCTCCAAGTTCCCGACCAACCAGACCCCGCTGGACGAGCGCTTCGAGCATCTGGCGGCCTTCTGGGCACGCTGGCAGCAACGCGACAGCTTCCGCGCGGCCTATGCCGACGGCCACAGCGGGCTGGACGAGCTGGCGTCCCTGGCACGCGGCTGACCTCGCTCCAACCACCCCCTCTCCCCCCCGGGAGAGGGCCGGGGTGAGGGTCATACCCATCTAACTTTCTAGCCGAGCCGCTCGCGCAACACCGCCAGAGACATCTCCGGCCCACCGCTCCGCTCCAACCACCCCCTCTCCCCCCCGGGAGAGGGCCGGGGTGAGGGTCGCACGCCCGCCTCGCTACCCAGCCGCTCGCGCAACACCGCCAGAGACATCTCCGGACCACCGCTCCGCTCCAAGCACCCCCTCTCCCCCTGGGAGAGGGCCGGGGTGAGGGTCGTACCCACCTGACTCGCTAGCCGAGCCGCTCGCGCAATACCGCCAGGGCCACCTCCGGCCCACCGACGACGATGCTGGCCGGTACCGCCAACATCAGGTTGAGCGGCAAGCCGAATTCCTCCAGCGTCCAACCCTCTTTATCCAGCAGCCCGGTCCCCACCCACTCGGGACGCCGCGCGCGAATCCGCTCGGCCAGGCTGCCCGTGTCCGGGACATAGCCCACCACCGGCTTGCCCAGCGCCACCGCATAGCCCACCTCGAAACAGGTGCCGCTGTCGGGCTCGGCGCCGCGAAAGAAATCCAGACTGGCCAGCACCCCATCAGCCTGCTCGATCAGCGCCAGATTCGCCCGATAGATCCAGGCGGCCTGCTCGCGCGGCTCGGTCAGTTCCGGGGGAATGGCGTTGTCCAGCGGAAACAGGCCCGTGCAGCCGTGACGGGCGCACAGCGCCTTGAGGGCCTCGCCGTGGGCGACGGCATCAGGCCGAAACACCTCGGGGCCGGCCAGATAGAGACGGGGTGGCATAGGGAGTCCTCGCTCAAAACGGCCAGTGTAGAGGGCGGGCGAAACCTCGTCTCGGTGGCGAGGACTTCGCGCTGTACGCCAGGGTCGGCTAGACCAGCGCCGCCACCGATCGCGGCAGCGCCTCATCAAGCAGCCGGCACGCCGCTTCACCGATGCGCCGCACCCCTTCCTCCACGCCCGGGCGCTGGGCCTGGGCATAGTTCAGGCGCAGGCAGTTGCGGTACTTGCCCGAGGCAGAAAAGATGCTGCCACAGGCGATCTGCACGCTTTGGGCGAGCAACTCGCGATTGAGCCGATGACTGTCGCAGGCCTCGGGCAATTCCACCCAGAGCAGGAAACTGCCCTGGGGCTGGCTGACCCGCGTGCCGGCCGGAAAGTAGCGCTGCACCCAGGCGCTCATCAGGTCGCGATTGCGCTGGTACTGGGCGCGCATGCGCCGGACGTGGACGGTGTAGTGCCCGGCGGCGATGAATTCGGCGATGGCCAGCTGCGGTTGGGGGGCGGTGCAGCCAGTGCCTATGTACTTGAGGTGCAGGATGCGCTCGGCATAGCGCCCGGGTGCCACCCAACCGACCCTGAGCCCGGGGGCCAGGGTCTTGGAGAAGGAACTGCAGAGGATCACCCGGTCGTCTTCGTCGAAGGCCTTGAGCGCCCGCGCCCGCGGATAGCCATAGAGCAGATCGCCATAGACGTCGTCCTCGATCACCGCCAGGTCGTGCTTGCGCGCCAGGGCCACCAGCTGGCGCTTGTTGGCCTCGGGCATGCAGTAGCCCAGGGGATTGTTGCAGCTGGGGGTGAGCTGGATGGCGCGCACCGGCCACTGCTCCAGGGCCAGTTCCAGCGCCGGCAGGCTGATGCCGGTACGCGGATCGGTGGGGATCTCCAGCGCCTTGAGGCCCTGGCCCTTGAGCGTCTGCATCACCCCGTGGAAGGTCGGCGAATCCACCGCGACGATGTCGCCCTCCTGGCAGGTGGCCCGCAGCGCCGTGGCCAGCGCCTCGTGGGCACCGCTGGTGATGACGATGTCATCGGCGGTCAGCACGCAGCCGGCATCCAGTTGCAGTCGTGCGACCTGTTCACGCAGCGCCGCCACACCCTGGATGCTGTCGTAGGACAGCCCGGCATTGCCTGGTCGCCGCGCCAGGCGTGCCATGCCGGCGAGCAAGGGGGCCAGGGTCGGTGCCTCGGTATCTGGCAGACCGCGGCCGAGTTGCACCCGCACCGAGTCGGGGGTGCTGGTCATCAGCTCGCGCACCGGCTCCCAGCCGGACACCTCCACCGGCCAGCGCGCCGGACGGGTCACCCGGGGCAACTCGATGGCGCGTCTTTCCAGGCGGACGAAATAGCCGGACTTGGGCCGTGGCTCGACCAGGCCGCGATCCTCCAGCAGCCGATAGGCCTGTTGCACCGTAGCCAGGCTCACCCCGTGCTCCTGAGCCAGGGCCCGTACCGACGGCAGGCGTTCGCCCGGTCGATAGAGGCCCTGTTCGATACGGCGGCCGAGCGCGTCGGCCAACAGCTGATAGCGATTCATGTCCGGACTATAGCGGTGCCGGACCGGATCGCGCGCCATACAGATGGCCACGCTACCTACCATACAGCTGCCTGCTGCAAGGCGGCTGTATGGCGGACAACCGATCGGCCTGGACCTGCCCCTGGACGGGCTGGCGGCGGAGCATGGAGACAGCACAGGAGAGACGCCATGCCCAGAGACGCCCGCCTTCATGATCGGACCCACACCAGCGGCTGCTGGCTGCTGTTCCAGCGCCAGCTGAGCACCCGCCGCACCCTGCTGGAGCTGTCGGACGAAGAACTGGCCGACATCGGCCTGGATCGCCTGACGGCATTGCACGAAGCTCACCGCCCCTGGTGGCGGGTGCTACTGGACGCCTGGCGTCAGTCCGGCAACCGCGACAACCGTGCGGCCCACTCCGCCACCGGCGCCGGTAGCTCCGGATGCCAGAGTCTGCGCCAGACCACCGCCAGCTGCTCGCGACCGCCCCGCTCGCGCGGCCACAACGAGGGCTCGGCCACCAGCCGCCAGCCGCTCGTGTCGCGCTGAGCCAGCACGAAGCGAAAGCTGTGGTAGCCGGTGGCGCCCAGGTGCAGATCGGTCACCACCAGGTCGTTACCGAGGCGGTCGTACCTCAGCCAGTCGTCGGTGAACCAGCGCAGTCGCTGTTCGGCCGGGGAATCGACGAGGATGGGTGCCAGCTCGCCGCCACGCGGCAGCGGGACCAGCTGCGGCGGTCGGTCGTCGAACAGGCCGACCCAGGTTTCCCGGTAGCGCTCCCGACCATCGTCCACCATGACTCGCCAGAGCAGACTGGTGAACGGCAGGGGCGCGCTGAACAGGCGCGCGTCCGCCTGCCCCTGGGTTGCCAGCACCTCGCGCACCTGCCGTTCGGCGGAATACTTGGCCACCAGCGTCCAGCCCAGATAGCCCGTGGACAGCGCCAACGCCGCTACCGCCAGCCGTGGCGAGCGTCCACGCGGGCCAGCCACCAGCCCGGCGAGCACCGCCAGCAGCAGTGGCAAGGTATAGAGCGGATCGATGATGAAGACGCTGGACCAGGCCACCGGGGTGCTCGGCAAAGGCCAGAACAGCTGGGTGCCGTAGGTGGTGAAGGCATCCAGCAGGGGATGGGTGATGAGCACCAGCCAGAGGGTCAGGAACAGCCGTCGCTGGCTGTAACCCGGATCGCGCCAACGCCCGCACAGCCAGGTCAGCAGCAGGGCCACCCCGGTCAGCACGAACAGCGAATGGCTGAAGCTGCGGTGGTAGGTCATCTCGTTCACGGCGTTGCCGTAGTCGATGACCACATCGAGATCCGGCAGGGTGCCCAGAGCCGCGCCATAGAGAAGGGCGCGGCGGCCCTGCCAGCGCCCCAGCAGCGCGGTCTGGACGGTGGCGCCGAGCACGGCCTGGGTCAGCGAATCCACCGGTCAGAGGTCCCGGGCGAAATCGAGCATCAGCCGCGCCAGGGCCTGGGGCGTCTGCAGCGGCATCAGGTGGCCGGCACCGGGGATCACCTCCAGCCGGCTATTGGGAAAGGCCGCCAGGGTGGTTCGGCGTTGTTCGTCCGGTCCCGGCACCTGCTGGTCATCGGCGCCACAAACCAGCAGCACCGGATAATCCAGGGTCTCGATCCGGTCGCTCCAGTCTTCACGGCTGCCGTGATCGACCCAGGCACGCCAGGCCTCAAGATTCAGTCGCTGGGCGTCGGCGATCACCACTTCACGGATGGCATCGGGCAGGCGATGGGCGCTGGATTCGTCGACGAAAGCCTCGGCTTCCGTCCGGCTCTTGCCATAGCCGCGCTGAGCATCGCGATCCGCGTCGCTCATCGGCTGCGGCCCGGGCGGCGAAGGCGCCACCAGGATCAAGCCGACCAGATACTCCGGCCGCCGCGCCGCCAGTACCACGGCGACCTTGCCAGTCATCGAGTGGCCGACCAGGATGCAGCGTTCCAGGCCCAGGGCGCGGATGCTGGCATCCACCTGATCGGCCATCTCGGCCACGCTGTAACCGTCGACCTCGGCGGCATCGCCAAAGCCCGGGGTATCGAGCGCTACGCAGCGGTGTTCGCCATCCAGGTAGGGCGCGGTGGGAAACCAGGTGCGGTGGGAACCGCCGAGAAAGTGCATGAGCACGAAGGTGGGCGAACCACTGCCCTGCTGACTGTGGGGGAGCATTGGAAGTCCTCGGTGCGGGGCTGAAGGCAGGCACTTCTCAGATGGAGAGACGGGCAGCACGCTAAGTTCCGCCTCGCCAAGACCTGGCAACCCAGGCCGCGCGGGTCGGTCTCATCCAGGGCCCCCTCTTCCAGGAGTCCACCATGACCGATCTGTCGCGCTTTCCCATCACCCGGCGCTGGCCCGCCCGGTATCCCGAGCGCCTGCAGCTCTATTCGCTGCCCACACCCAATGGCGTCAAGGTCGCTATCCTGCTGGAGGAGCTCGGCCTGCCCTACGAGGTGCATCGCATCGACTTCGGCCAGGACGACCAGCACACCGCGGAATTTCTCTCGCTGAGCCCCAACAACAAGATCCCCGCCATCCTCGACCCCGACGGTCCCGGCGGCGAACCCCTGGGGCTGTTCGAATCCGGCGCCATCCTGCTCTATCTCGCGGAAAAGACCGGACGCCTGCTACCCCAGGAGCCGGCCCGGCGCTACCAGGCCATCCAGTGGCTGATGTTCCAGATGGGGGGCATCGGTCCCATGTTCGGTCAGCTCGGCTTCTTCACCACCTTCGCCGGCAAGGACATCGAAGACCCGCGGCCTCGCGAGCGCTATGTAGCAGAAGCCCGGCGACTGCTCGGCGTACTGGACGGCCAGCTCAGGGGGCGCGCCTGGATCCTGGACGAGGACTACAGCCTCGTCGACATCGCCACCTTCCCCTGGATCCGCGCCCTGCTGGAGGTCTACCAGGTGGCTGACCTGGTCGGCTTCCAGGACTTCCCCGACGTCCGCCGCGCGCTCGACGCCTTCCTCGCCCGCCCGGCAGTGCAACGCGGCCTGCAGATCCCGGCTGCACCCTGATGCTCGCCGACGCTGAACTGCAGTTGCGCCAGTGGCAGCCGAAGGATGGCCAGGCCTTGGCGCCGCTGAATGCCGATCTGTCCCTAGCGCAACTGACTGTCCTTGCTCGCACGGCGGTTGTAGCCGCCAGCGCGCTGGTCTTCCGCGTCCTGCTCGGATTGGCAGCGGATGCACAGGTGTACACCCGGGACCGCCTGGCGGCGCGCCTCGGGGATGGCGTCGCCGCACTCCTCGCAATGGGTGAGGCTCGCGCCTCGGTGCAGACGGCTGCGAGCGCGTTGCACCGCATCGTCCACCGTGCTGTCGATCTGTTCCTGAACCGCGCCGTCTCCGGCCCACCCGTTGGCCATGGCTGATCTCCCACTGCGTTGCCTTGATACCCATTGGAAGCGAAGCTCGCGCAGATGTTCGCTGCCGTCCAGCGTCCGCCCGTCGTGCTGGCGGTGGCTGTCGCTGCTGGTGTTGGCCATGACGCTGTCAGGTTGCTCCAGCCGCCTGTTGCTGCGCCAGGTCACGGTTGGGCTGTGCGAGCCCAATGCCCGGCTGACCGGCCTGCCCGCCCCCTGCCGCCAGGTGGTCAGGGATCCCGGCTTCGCCGTGCTGCGTGCACCCGGCGAGCGCCAGCATTTCATCCTGGTACCCCTGCGCCCCCTGCGCGGGCTGGAGAGCCCGGCCCTGTGGCAGCCCGACCAACCCAACTGGTTCGGCTGGGCCTGGCGCCAGCGCTGGTATCTGAGCGCCTGGGGCAAGGCGCCGGTGGCGGACGCCCAGATCGCCCTCGCCCTCAATGCCCCCAGCGGTCGCAGCCAGGATCAGTTGCACGTGCACCTCGCCTGCCTGCGTCCCGCGCTGCGCCAGCAGTTGTGGCAACTGGCGCCCGACATCGATGAACACTGGCGCGCCCTGCCCGGGGACCTGGCCGGGAGTCGCTATCAGGCGCGCCGTCTGAGCGAGACGCAGCTGCTGGCGGCGGACTTCTTCCCTGCCCTGGCCAGGCAGCCGCCCTATCCGCTGCCGGATCCACGCCTGTCGCTGGCCGTGGTGGCGCTGCCAAGCCAGGATGCCAGCCGTCAGTTCCTGCTGCTGGCCGGACGTGCGGGCAGTCAGCCTGACGACCAGGGCTCGGCGGAACGACTGCTGGCCGCGGACTGCCGGGGAACGTCCCTGCCGCTGGCGACTCAATAGCGCCAGCGCGCCAGGAGGCCCCATGCCGCACGAATTTCAAGAACTCTTCGACTTCATCGACCAGTTGCTCGCCTGGTCCGACTTCTATCTCAAATCCGCGCTGCTGCTCTGCGGCCTGGGCATGGTCGCAGGCGCGATCACCTGGAAGCGCTGGTGGGGCAAGGCATTGGCCTTTGGTTGCGCGGGCCTGGGCGCACTGGCAGCCGTCAGCCTGGATCTGCTCCGCCGGCTTTGAACACTCTTGAAAGCTATTGGGCTGGCCGCGCGCCTTCCGTCACCGAAGGTATGGCGGCAAGATGACACTAATCGTCGCTTTCCACCGCCAAAGCTTGAACTGTTTCACCGTCTCGAACAGAGGGCGCTACGGGTTGGCGGATAGATCGCGGCAGCTTGCTAGGGTACTGCCCCACAATAATCCGGCCTGGTCATCACGGCCTTCATCTTTTCAGCTCACGCATACAGACCCGATCATGCCCATGTCCCCATCTCGCCTGCTGTCCCGCCTTCCCCATCTCGGCTTCTGCCTGGCCGCCTCCCTCGCCTCCTTCGCCGGTACCGCTGTCGCTCAGGAAGGCAATGCCCGTTGGGTCAGTGACAGCCTGACTACCTACGTCCGCAGCGGCCCCACCGATGGCTATCGCATCGTCGGCACCCTCAAGTCCGGGCAGAAGGTCGAGCTGATCAGCACCCAGGGCGACTACAGCCAGGTGCGCGGCGAAGGCGGCAGCACCGTCTGGATTCCCAACAGCGACCTGCAGGACAAGCCCGGCCAGGCCGAGCGCCTGCCGCAGCTGGAGCAACAGGTGGCCGAACTGAGCGGCCAGCTCAAGACCATCGACGACAGCTGGAAGAATCGCGTCCAAGGCATGCAGGAGACCCTGGATTCGCGCAAGCAGCAGATCGACGAACTGGAGAGCCGGCGCAAGGACCTCGACGCCCAGCTCACCCAGGCCCAGTCGGAACTGCGCAGCACCCAGGCCAAGCTTGGCAACGAGAACAAGCAGGCGCTGATGCAATACATGGTCTATGGCGGCAGCATTGCCGGCGCGGGCCTGCTGGCCGGCCTGATCCTGCCCTCCATGACCCGCGGCAGGAAGAAGAACGACCGCTGGTTCTAGTGGATAGCGGTCGATAGCGGTTCCGTCCTGGCGGCTGGGCGGAACCCGGGGTCACGGCCCGGGCGTCAAAGAGGCAGCACTTCTGCTAACGTGGCCCGACGCCTTCCGCCCAGACGAGCCCCCATGCCCGACACCCCCCGCTTTCGCATCCAGCAGGTCGAGACCCTTTCCGATGACTGGGGCCTGCTCAAGAAGACCACCTTCGACTACCTGCGCCGCGACGGCAGCTGGCAACGCCAGACCCGGGAGACCTACGACCGTGGCAATGGCGCCACCATCCTGCTCTACGACCGTGCAAGACGCACTGTCCTGCTGATCCGTCAGTTCCGCCTGCCCACCCTGGGCAACGGCCTGGACGACGGCCTGCTGGTGGAGACCCCCGCCGGCCTGCTCGACGCGGCCGCGCCCGAAGCGCGCATCAAGGCCGAAGTCGAGGAAGAGACCGGTTACCGCCTGGACAACGTCCAGCACCTGTTCGACGCCTTCATGAGCCCCGGCTCGGTGACCGAGCTGCTGCATTTCTTCGCCGGTGAATACCAGGCCGACCAGCGCATCGCCGAGGGCGGTGGCCTGCACGAGGAAGGCGAGGACATCGAGCTGCTGGAGTTACCCTTCGACGAGGCCCTGGCCATGGCGCGCGACGGTCGGCTGCTGGATGGCAAGACCATCATGCTGCTGCAGTACGCTGCCCTCTACCTGCTGCCGCGCTAGGCCATGGAGCTGATCCGCAGCCGCATCGAGCGGCAGGTGATGAGCCTCACCGGCCTATCCCTGGGTGAGGTCGACTACGAACAGCCGTTGGGCGATCCCGGGTTGTTCGGGCCGGCCAGCGTCCCCTGGCGGGTGCACAGCGACTTCACCTGCATGCTGATCGGCGGCATCGCCGCCCTGCTCATGCAGACCCTGCATCCGCTGGCCCTGGCGGGCGTCTGGGATCACTCGAAGTTTCGCGAAGACATGCTTGGTCGCCTGCGGCGTACCGGCCAGTTCATCGCCGCCACCACCTTTGGCAGCCGCGGCGACGCCGAGCGGCTGATCGCCCGGGTCCAGGCCATCCACCGCCATATCCGGGGCCAGGCTGCCGATGGCCGTCCCTACAGCGCCGAAGACCCGGCGCTGCTGACCTGGGTGCACGTGGCCGAGGTCAGTCATTTCCTGGCGGCCTACCTGCGCTACTACGATCCGCACCTTTCAGGGACGGAGCAGGATCGCTACTACGCCGAGATCGCCCTGGTGGCCGAGCGCCTGGGCGCGACCGACGTCCCTCGGTCGCGAGCGGAGATCACCGCCTACTACCAGGCGATCCGTCCGCAGCTGGTCTGCGATGACCGCAGCCGAGAGGTCTGCCGGGTGCTGCTGCAGGCACCCGCGCCCAGCGCCCTGGCCAAGCCCTTCGGTGCCCTGATGATGCAGGCCGGCATCGACCTCTTGCCCGACTGGGCCAGCGAGGAGCTGGGTTTTCAGCAGGGCCCGCTGCAACGGCGGCTGATTCGCACGGGCATCGGCGCGACCGCCCCGGTGCTGCGCTGGGCGGTGCGCAACGGCTCCTCGCATAGAGCCAGACGCCGGATGGGGATTGAGACGTGAGCTGATCGCGGCCATGGGCCGCTCCTACAGGTTTCAGAGTTTGTAGGAGCGGCCGCATCGGCGGACCACCATGGCCGCGATTAAGCCCATCGAAGGATGTGACCAGCCGTAGGTTGGGTTGAGACGGCTCCATCGTCGAAGCCCAACAGCCTGAGGTACGCCAAGTCACCGTTGGGCTTCGCTGTGCTCAACCCAGCCTACACCACCGGTTAGCGCCGTAGGTTGGGTTGAGACGGCTCCATTGTCGAAGCCCAACAGCCCGAGTACGTCAGGTCACCGTTGGGCTTCGCTGCGCTCAACTCAACCTACCACTATCGCGGCCATGCCGGTGCGCCGTAGCGACCGCTCCTACAGGTATCCAACCTATCCGTAGGAGCGGCCCATGGCCGCGATAGATCAACCTACAACATCCGCACCTTGATCGACCGCCCCTTGATCTTGCCCTCGCTCAGGCGCTGCAGCGCTTGGCGGGCGATGTCGCGCTCCACGGCGACGAAGGCCTGGTTGTCGAACAGGGTGATCTTGCCGATCTTGGCACCGGGCAGGCCGGCGTCGCCGGTCAGGGCGCCCAGGATGTCGCCCGGGCGCAGCTTGTCCTTCTTGCCCGCCGCCAGGGCCAGGGTGTGCATCGTCGGGACCAGCGGCTCTGGGGTGTCACGCAAGGCGCCGAGCGGCTGCCAGTCCAACGGCGAACCCTGCTGAACTTCGATGGCCTGGGCGCGGCTGGCCTCGGCCGGGGCCACCAGCGACAGCGCCAAGCCCTGTTCACCGGCACGACCACTGCGGCCGATGCGGTGCACATGCACCGCCGGATCACGGGACAGCTCCACGTTGATCACGGCTTCCAGGCCGGCCACGTCGATGCCGCGCGCGGCCACGTCGGTGGCCACCAGCACACAGAGGCTGCGATTGGCGAACATCGCCAGCACCTGGTCCCGCTCGCGCTGCTCCAGATCGCCATGCAGGGCAGCGGCGGAGATGCGCTGGGCATGCAGCGCCTCGACCACCTCCTGGCACTGCTGGCGGGTCTGGCAGAAGGCCACGGCGCTGGCCGGGCGATGGTGCCGCAGGAGGCGCACCACGGCGGCCAGGCGATCCTGGGCGGCGATCTCGTAGAAGCGTTGGCGGATCTGGGTCTCGCTGTGCTGGCTCTCGACGCTGATGCGCAGCGGCGCGCGCAGATAATCCTCGGCGAGGCGTTCGATACCTTCCGGGTAGGTCGCGGAAAACAGCAGCGTCTGCCGCCGCGCCGGGGTCTGCCGGAGGATGTCGGCGATGGCCTCGATGAAGCCCATGTCGAGCATGCGGTCGGCCTCGTCGAGCACCGCGACATTGAGCCCGTCCAGCACCAGGGTGCCCTTGCGCAGGTGCTCCTGCACCCGGCCCGGGGTGCCGACGATCACCTGGGCGCCGTGCTCCAGGGAAGCGATCTGCGGCCCCAGCGGCATGCCGCCGCAGAGGGTCAGGATCTTGAGATTGGGCGTGGTCCGCGCCAGGCGGCGCAACTCGCGGGCGACCTGGTCCGCCAGCTCGCGCGTCGGGCACAGCACCAGGGCCTGGCAACCGAAATAGCGCGGATTGAGCCCTGTCAGCAGGCCGATGCCGAAGGCGGCCGTCTTGCCCGAACCGGTCTTGGCCTGGGCGATGAGGTCTTGGCCCTTGAGGATGATCGGCAGGCTGGCCGCCTGGATAGGCGTCATGCTCAGGTAGCCGAGTTCGGCCAGGTTGGCCTGCATGGCCTCGGCCAGCGGCAGGGATTCGAAGGATGCGGGCACGGGAGTCCTGGAAACGGCTGGTAAAGGTTTACCAGTCTAGCAGAAGGGTGCCCACTCTCCTCTGCATGGACGCTGGACCAGCGCCTACCTATGCTTAGCGGTACGACAACTCAAGGAAGCTCCACCATGTTCGACCGGCCTGTGCTCTATACCCATCCCATGTCCCGCGGACGCGTCGTGCGCTGGCTGCTGGAGGAGCTCGGGCAGCCCTATGAGGTGCAGCGGATCGACTACGGCCCGGCGATGAAATCGCCGGCCTATCGCGCCATCAATCCCATGGGCAAGGTTCCCGCGCTGCGGCACGGCGCGGCCCTGGTGACCGAGACGGCGGCCATCTGCGCCTATCTCGCCGACGCCTTTCCCGCCGCGGGGCTCGCGCCACCGTTGAGCGATCCGGCACGTGGCAGCTACTACCGCTGGCTGTTCTTCGCGGCCGGTCCGCTGGAAGCGGCGACCACCAACCAGGCGCTGGGCGTCACCTTGCCCGAAGATCCGCAAAAACGCGGCGCGGTCGGCTATGGCAGTCTTGCCGAGGTGCTGGATACCCTCGAAGCGGCCCTGGCACCCGGTGAATACCTGGTGGACGACCGCTTCACCGCGGCCGATGTCTACGTCGGCGCTCATCTCGCCTGGGGCATGGCCTTTGGCACCATCGAGAAGCGGCCGCACTTCGAACGCTATGTCGCCGGACTGGTAAGCCGTCCGGCCGCAGTGCGCGCGCGCGAACTCGATGACGCCGAGCTCGCCACGCTCAACTAGGTGCCCGCGTCTACAGTTCCACCGGTCCACGCGGATGATGCAACGGGCAACCGTTGCGCTCGCTGCGGAACTGCGAAGACATCTCGTAGGCTGGCTGCCGCGATCTCATGATCCCACCCAGCGGGCGATGCGCGGCCAGGCCATGCCAGGGGCTGAACACCATGCCGTCGTCCACCTCGCGGGAGCGTGCCTCGTTCCAGGCCGGTTGCGGCCGGACCTCCAGGCGCGCGACGGTCACATAGGGGGTCAGGTCTTCCGGCCAGACCACCGAGGCGTCCTCGATGGGCGTCTGCTCGATGTCGACACCCAGCTGCACGCGGATCTCCCAGACGCCACCCTGATGGGCGAAATGCGCGTTGACCGCTTCGCGTAGGCCGTCGGGCTTGCCGTTGACCTCCACCGGGGCATCGGTCAGGGCAGTCAGCTCGGGCGCCACCGGGACCACGCTGAGCTTGGCGAAATAGGGGCCGTAGAGGAAGGGCACCATGGTGTAGAAGGTCTCGCCAAGGATGTGGGTTTCCGGGTGCCCGCCGAGACTCTTGAGCGTGGGGCTTTCGCCACCAAAGGCCTCCACCACCTTCTCGGCGCCGCGCAGCACCGCCGAGGCCGCCTTCTTCAGACCTTCGCCACGGTCAGTGGTCTTGGCCAGCAGCTTGAGCGTCTTGAGAAAGGTCTTGGGATCCGGCGCGGTAAAGGCCGGCGCGTTCTGCATGACGAAATCCTGGGTCACCTGCCCTTCGCTGCCAGGCAGGCGCTCGCCCGGCACGTCGATCAGCTTGAGCGCCAGGCCCCGCGGGGTGGAGACGCTGTCGGCCAGGATGTCGCCGGGATTGGTCGAGAATCTCAGCACCGCGGCATAGCTGCCCGGCACGGCGAAGGCGCCCTGGGCATAGGCCGGTGGCAGACCATCCAGCACCGTCACCTGGCCCGTGAGCAGACCATGACTCTTGGCGTGCACGCTACGGATGGCATGGCCGCCATTGGCATAGGTGGTCTCGGTGATGTCCCTCATGGCCGCGACCATCTCGCGAACGGTCTCGGCTTCATCATCCGGCGCCTGTTCGAAGGCGGGCTGGAACGGCAGCGGGTGGACAGCGGCAGGCGTGGTCATCTCGGGACTCCTCGGGTGCCGTCAATCGGACGCGACGGTCAGCCAATCGACCGCTATCGCGCTAACGACGTTCAACCGGCCACCGTCGCCTCCGATACAAGGTCGCTGCCGACAGGCGCATGGGAACGGCGCTGCCCAAGGGGGGTTCGATATGGTCACCCACCCCAGGAGTTCACCATGAGCGACGCTGACCAGAAGACCTACGACAACCCCAGCAACACCCCGCCCCCCGAAGAGCTGCCCTATGCCGACATGGAGCCGGAGGAATTTCCGGACGATCCGGACGTGGCAGGCGAAACCGAATCGGGCACCCCAGGCTAAGGGATGGCCCTACCTTGCGGACGACAGCTCAGGCTGCGTCCGCGACACTTTGTGACAGGCTGGTTTGACTGACACCCGTGCCGCCGCGAAGATGACGGGGCGTCTGTCGCGTCGAGCCCTCCCCCATGCTTTCCACCAAGGTCCCTTTGCTCCTGCGTAGCCTGATCGGTCGGCTGGTGCGTATCGCCATCGCCTCCGGAGTCACCTACCAGGCCTTCGATCGCTTGCTGCGCCAGACCTACTTCGAGGTCGCCCAGGATTTCGAACCCCTGCGCGACAAGCCCAATTCCGACAGCCGCATCTCGGTGCTGACCGGCCTGCCCCGCCGCGAGGTCCGCGCCCTGCGCGAAGCCGGCCCGGAACGCACGCCCTGCACGCCCAGCCTGGAATGGCAGGTGCTCAGCGCCTGGACCTCACGCCTGGATTTGCTCGACGCCGAGGGCAATCTGCGCCCCCTGCCCCGCACCCAGCGCCGCGGTGGCGAGCAGAGTTTCGACGCCCTGGTCGCCAGCGTCGGCAGCGACGTCCGCGCCCGGACCGTGCTGGATGAATGGCTGCGCAAGGGCTATGCCCGCCTCGACGAAGAAGACCGGGTGGTGCTCACGCCCCGCTCGTTGCTGCGCGGCACCGAGAGCCAGGAAGGCGCGGGCCGGCTGCTGGCGCATTTCACCGGCGACCTGCTGGCCGGCTTCGAGCGCCTCTACCTGCAGGACCGCGCTGCGCCGGACTTCACCTTCCATGTGGTCTACGGCCACAACCTGACCCAGGATTCGACCCTGAGCCTCTATCGCACCGCCTACGACGAATCCATGCACCTGCTCAACCGCCTCAACCGCCTGGTGGTCGAACACGAAGCCCAGGACGCCGGCAAAGCCGACGCCACCCAGCGGGTCACCCTGGGCTTTGGCGGCTATCGTGTGGAACAGGACCGGGATGCCGGCCTGGTGCAGGGGCGGGAAGATTAGCGCCAGCAGTTGGTAACGGTCGCGGCGTCTTTATCTGCGGTCGTACCCGCTGCACCGCGCAGGCCAGTCGAATCCAGCGTCAAGGTCCCGCAGGTGTCCTTGTCCTGCGCATTCTTCGGCACCACGCTCAGGTTGTAGGCGGTGGCGGTTGGCGTGCCAAGACTCAGGGCGTAGTACTTGTTCGACGAGTCCAGGGTCTTGGCGTCGGCGTCACTGGTTAAGCCCAAGCCTTTGAGTGTGGCCGTAGAATAGGTGCTGTTCTGCGCATAATAACGCTCCATCCGAGCCGCGGCCTCGCTGAGCAGGGCCATGCCCTCTGAACGATGACTGCGCAGGATGTAGTTCTGGTAGCTCGGATAGGCGATGGCGGCCAGGATGCCGACGATGGCAACGGTGATCATCAGCTCGATCAGGGTGAAGCCTCGGGTACTGGTCATGCTGCTATTGTCTCCCGAACTCATTACTGTTGCGGTATTACCCGCCAAGTTTGCCGGCCGGACATCTGGCCACCTCTGTTAACGGTAGTAGAGATGCCGTCTGTAGTGACCATCTGATTGTTTGACAGGGTAGTCCCTCCCGCGATCGTACCGAAGCCTGAGACGACCATGCCATCGGGGCTGTCCAAGCTGTTGACCACGCCATCGCTGTTGAGGTCGAAGACATTGAAGCTGGTACGGCCACCGGACGCCGGATCGACCGCATAGGCCCAGCCGCTGATGCCAGAGGAACATACATCTGCATTGGGCGTCACGGTGCTGAACACGAGTGTCTGGCCGCTGGCGGTCATTGGATCCACCACTCGCTCGCCAACCGACTGGTTATTGCTCTGCAGATCCAGATACCAGCCACTGGCCGTCGTCCAGTCCACCGCCGTATTGCTCAGTACCCGCGCGCTCTTACCACTTACGGCGGTCTCGCTAGTGATGCTCTGCCGCTGCAGGTTACTGCGTTTGAGCACGGGCAACGTCGCGACGGTATTGGATACCGAGGCAGTCGAGACATTCTTGTCCCAGATACCATAAACGCTCTGCAGATCCGTCGAGGTCTTGTCCTCGGTGGCAAAGTAGCTGCCGGTACCGAACATCACGATAAAACCGGTACCGGACGGATGCTTGACCAACGAGGGTGCTGCCGTTATCGGCTGAATAACGCCACTGGCGTCGCTGCTTCGCGCTGCATACAGCGGCTTGCCACCGAAGGAAACCGCGAAATTGTCGACAGTCGCCGTAGCGATGAGATTGTCGTTGTTGAGCAGATCGAAACGCCAAAGGTTGCCCTTCAGATCACCGCCATAGACGTAGTCGGCGATACCGTCGGAATTGACGTCCAGCACCTTGAGATTGAACAACCCGTTGCTCTGGGTGGCGGTCTCGGCATCCAGCTTCTTGAGCAGACGGCCTGTGGCGATGTCGAGAATCAGCAGTGACGCTGTGCCACCGTTGCCGTTGTACCCGTTGCCAGCCAGCACCGCCCATTGACCGGTGTGCAGACGCGATACCAGCGGTGTGCCAAAGCTGTAGCCTAGCGCCGCATTGGTCTGGCTGTTGCCGCCAGCGCTACTGGTCTCACCGCTGAACTCCCAGAGCAGCTTGATGGCATCCGGATCAGTGATGTCCAGAGCGAAGATCGAACGACCACCGCCCCGGAGGGTGCCGATCAATACCTTGTGCCAGGCGGCGCCAAAATAAACATCTGCGATCACTGGCGAGCCATCCACATAGAAGGTGTGCTGCGAAGCGGTCGCATTGTTGTAGTTAGGCTTGGCTAACAGGTAGAGATTGGGGATCACCGCCGTGGGCACGAAGGCGAAGGCCTCCTGACCTGAGATCGCATTGAAGCCATGCAGCATCCCGTCGTTGGCACCCACATAGACCATCGGTGCTTTGGTAGCCTGACTGGTCTTGAAAGCACCATAGTCACTGCCGCTTTCAAGGGCGTTTGCCGCACTGGTCAGATACTGGGCTCCATTGGCCAAGGCTGGCGCAGAGTTGATGATGTCGCCCAGTGGGCTCGACCGCTGCCGATAGGTAGAAGTCGCCAGGCTGTTATCACCTTTGAGAAAATTGACCTTGTTCGCATCAAGGCTGGACTGCAGATTGATCCCGCCATAAGTACGGCCTGCCAGAGCAGCATAGGTGAAAGCCTGCAGGCCACTCCCCGTTCCAGGAACTGCGGCCATCTGGATGTTGCGCGCGCTCCAGGCGGGCAACTGGGCACTGGCCTTCCATACCGTGGTGGTGGTCTTGGTCGCAGTACCAGTAGTACTGGGCGTTATCTCAATGGTGCTCTTGGTCAGGTCACCGCTCCAGTAACTGGCGTTCATGGCCGTAGCGTAGGTGTCGTAGCGGGTTGCTGTACCGCTGCTGGTACTCTGGTAGGGCAGCACTGCCGGAGCCGCTACCGAGTTGTTGCTCTGCAGGATCTGGTTGAAGGCGTTCGACAGCTGGGTCTTGAGCGTCGAGGCATTGGTGACCAGGAAGTAGTTGTCCGGCGTACCAGACTTGTTGGAATCCCAGTCACCAGCGACCGGCAAAGGCTTGCTGCTGGAGTAGTTGTAGCCGCCCCATTTGGCTGCGTACCACAGCGGATTTTGCAGATTGGTAACCAGGGAGCTGGAAGACGGGGTAAAAATACGCGTGGTCAGGGGGCTGCCGTTCACCACGACACTGTTGCTCTTACGCCCTGGTAACGCCGGACAGGCATTGGGATTATTCGCGCAAGCGCCTGGCAACCGGCCGGGCGGGGTATCCAGCGGGTTGTGCTGGTTGCCGCTGTTAAAGGAGGTACCACCGCCCGTCACCTCTAGGTAGATACCATCAGCCGTGGTGCCCGACATGGTATAGCCCATGTGGGAATCGTTACCTGATACCGAGTATTGGGTATCGCTGGTGACCGTGACCGTACCGTCGGCGTTGGCGGCCAAGGTGTAATACACGATGGCGTCCATGTCGTAGTCGCCGCCCTGGGAGGCGTCATCGTAGACCACGCGAAAGCTAATTAGCGGCCGTCCATTGTTCTTGGTGCTATCTACGGCCATGCCACTGAGATTGGCCATGGTGTCGATATAGAAGCCGGTGATCTGCTCGGTTGCCTGATAGCTGGAACCCTGGCTGGTTACCTTGCCAAAAGGCACCAGAGTCAAGGTACCGCGGCTGGTGGTCAGCTGAATGCGCGGCTGGGTGGAGGACAGCGCGACAGCAAAGGTCTTCACCCGTTGTCCACTGGTGGTCAAGGCGGTCTTGTTGCCGTAGTAGGCAACACTGGCCACGTTATAGGTACCCTGCCGAGTAGGTTCATCGGGCAGGCCACGGAACGTGCCAAACCCAGTCACTGTCTTGGCAGTAGGCGCGTAGTCGGTACTGCTACCAGCCACCTCGCCGATATTGATGTTACGACTGCCGCCTACTTCGCTGTCCCAGATGGCCTGCCCCAAGGTTCGCGCACTAAAGCCCGTAAGCGTGGCGGGCACGGACGTAGCGCTGAAGGCACTGTCCGGCAGGTCCGAGTCGTAGCTTGGATTCACGTCGCTTAGCAGCGTCTGGAACGGTTTCGAACAGGAGGGATAAGTATTGTAGGGGTTGCTCCAGGTAGTGACCGCTGGCAGCCCCAAACTGCTATCCACCGAACCGGAGGCATAGCCGGAGGTAGGCGCAGTAGCACCGCTGAAATAGCGCAGAACCTCGTAGGACATCTCCGCCAGCGGATTGCCGTAGTTGTAACATTTGCCATTGGCAAGGTCATTGCCAGGGGTACCCCAGCCTGCGCAGGCACTGTCCTGAGAGTACTGGATGCCATCAAGGGTGGCGACGATGCCCTGTTTGGTATAGGTCGTGGTCCCTCCTGAGGTGGAGGCAACCCCAAAGATTCCGGTATTGCCATCGACTTCGCTACCAAAGGAACTGATGGCCTTGCGGAGCGCGCCGCCCTGCAAGTTGTCGCTGTAGGTACCGGTCAACAGACCGAAGTACATCTGATTGCCTTCGCCATAGTCATGCAGCAATCCAGTCGGCTTGTACTGACCGTTGGGATAGGCCTTACAGTTGCTCTCCAACAGCCCGCCGACACACGCCTGGACCCGCACATTGAAGCTGTAGACGTTGCGACCGGACGCACTAACGAGGGTGCCTGCAGGGGCGGTCGCTGACAGTCCCACATCCGAGAAGGCGGTGGTGGTTGCGGTGTTCTGTCCCTGAGTCGACTCGCGTGATACCCAGCCCCAGATACGGATATCGGAGGTGCTCGGGATGATCCTCAGGCTCGGCTGGTTGCCATAGGTGGTATTGGCGAACAGCACATAGTTGCTGGAACTGTTGCTGGGCGTAGCAATCGGCGCGTAATCGGAAATGTTGTAACCGTCGCGCAAGTTGCTCTTGTATTCCTTGCCCCAGGAGTGGGCATCAGCGGGCACGTAGGCGCGCTCCAGCACAGTGCTGCTGACGGTGTCGACGTCGCGATATCCGCCATAGAGTACCTTGCGCAGCGCGTCCATCCGCGACGTGGTCAAGTAATTGAGGAAATCCCCACTCCAAGGCGCGTTGCTATTGCTGGTACCACACTTCTTGGGTGTGCCGGTAGTGAGGCTACCGGTGATTGCCGTCCCCGCACTCCTGGGGACAAAGTAGCCATTGAGGGTATCGTAGGAATAGCACTTTCCAGAATCGAAATAGCCGGTGTAGTCGATGGAGGCGGGCTTGTAGTAGATATCCAAAAGACCATCGCCATCCAGATCCGCCGCATCGTTGTAAGCAGGGGCATAGAGCTTATGGTCGCGTTCCACTACCAGCATGTTGAGTGGTGGTACCGCGCTATTGACGAACAGCGGGGTCTGGGTAGGGAAGTTGGTAGCAGCCTGCACACCGATTGACCAGGCGAACAGCTGAGCAGACAACAGGAGGCAACGGCGACCACGAGCATTCATGAATAGCGTTCCTGCCGATTAGAAGGATTTCGCCATGACGGATCTCAGGGTGATCCGTTGGCCGACTTGGTTGGTCGCACAGCCTGCGCCGGCACAGCTGTCCACCTCGTAGTAGCGGGTACCGCATCCGGTCAGCGCACAATTGTTCTCGCTACCGGTATCGAGCGGCCCCAGATCGACTACGTACCAGCGCGCATTGGGCGTCTCAGGCGTGGTGCCGGAACTCAGGATGCTGTAGCCATTCAATGTGGCGCTGGGATCGCCGTTACGGAACAGCGGCGTCATGTATCCCAGGGGTACGCTGCGATCACCGATCTTCTCGCTGCCCAGAGCAACACCACTGGCGTTCAGATAGGCGTTATTGCGCAATTGATAGGGAAAACAGAAGGTCACGGTACAGGTGCTCGTCAGGTCTGGCGCGGCCACGGCCTTACCGATTACGCCTTCACCGGCCCTCAGCGCGGTCTCGGCAGCACTCTGCAGATTGTGCTGCTGTTTGATATTGCCCATGACACGTGACTCCAGGGTGACGCCCCGCAAACTGGTCAAGGCCAGAATGGTCAACAGTAGGAGCAGCACCAGCGCGATCAGCAACGACGCGCCACGCTGTCGTCTTCCTGATTGGCGTCGAGAGACGGTCATGGCATCAGGTTCCTTAGGGTGATGGTGTCCTGGGCGACTTGGTACAGATAGCTATTGCCAGTAAAAGTCGTGGAATAACGTTGGTTCCACTGGCTAAGGACAGGCGGTGTTTCGCTGGTATCTCGCAATCCCTGAGCCACCGACTGCAGCAGGGCCGAATAGCGCACGGCCCGGATCAGGTTGGCCGCACTGGTGGAGGGCGTGGGGGTAAAGGAGGAAACGCTCCTGTCGACACCGACCCCGTAGTCGAAGCGCAGGTCGCGAATACCGCTGATCATCTGAGCGGTATCGGTATCACCGTTGATCCGGGTACAGACCCCATTCCCGCAGGCTAGCAAATTGCTGGCGCAGACCAGGGCATTTGGACGTTCGTTAGCCGTGCCAGTGGTGAAGTTGGCATCAACCGCCAGGGAAAAGCGCTCGACGATGACCGCGTTTTGACTGGTATTCGAGTATTCGTAGGGAGCATCCGCGTTGTTGGCCAAGGTGGTCGACTGGGCACTGAGCGCCTGACCACGGCAATCGGTTTCCTGGGCATCACGCGCCTGATAGCGGATACAGATACTACTGGCATTACCGATCACCGATGCGCCCGCAGCGAAGTTGCAATCCAGTGCGTTCCCAGTTCCCGAGCTTCCGCTATCAGCCGGAAAATCCTGAGTAACGGCAATGTCCGGTCGCCGTCGATAACCTGACTTGGCCAGCTCCTGATTCAGCAGCGCCAGCGCGAAGCGGCCATTCTCCTGATTGACCTCCTGACTTTGCTGGAACAGATAGGTTTTCTTGTTGTTGATGTAGAGCTGAGTGACCCCCAAGATCAGAAAGCTGCTGATCGCCAGGGCAACCATCAGCTCGACGATGGACAGTCCCCGTTGCCGGGCCGTTACGTTCATGAGGCGGTTGAGCATCGAACAGGCCTTCAGAGTCGAGTTCGCAAACGGTAGGTGCAGATGGAACTGGTACCGTTGCCGGTCGGGATACCGCTGTCCAGACAGCTGTCGACTGGAGCGGTCCAGGCCACCTGGATCTCGAGGTAGTCGCCGCCGCTACAGGACGCCGCGGCACCGGCGGGACCAGGAGTAGCGTTCTGGCAGACATAGAAGGAGCTGTTCAACAGGTCTGCCGCACCGGGTAGCAGCGAACCGGCCTGGGCTGCCCAGCAGGCAAGCTGGTCGGCCGCAACAGCTGGGGTCGGGCGACAGCTCGCCGGTGCATTGGCGAAGCCTTTGCCAGGCGCCTTGAGATAACTATCAACCGCCGCAGGATTGGCACGCACAAGCTCTAGGAGATCGTTGGTCAGCATCATGGCAGCGTTGCGCTGGATGGAGTCTTGAGTGAAAGGCACCGCCTTGCTTTGCAACGCAGCGATGCCGAGCATGCCCACGCAGATCAGCACGACGCTGACCAACACCTCGATCATGCTGAAGCCCGACTGGAGCCTCCTCATGTGCATTCTCCCGACTGTGGCTTGTCGGTGGATGGCTGGGTGATACGTCCGGTCACACTGACACCCACAAAACGACATTGCCCTGCCTGATCGGTTGGGCAAAGGGTAAAACACTGGCTGGTTGTGGCACCGGTGGTACCCGTCGCGCTGAAACTTGCCTGAGCGACGCCCGCGCTTACCGTTACGCCACTCTGTAAACCGCCGGCGTCGATGCGCCTGAGTATCTGTCCCGCTGCGGTGATACTGAAGCCGGCATTCCAGGCGGTTGCACTATCAGCCGTCAGCGTTACGGTCACCCCTCGGGTGATGGCTTCACCACGCGCATACTGCAACACCGCTACCATTTCATCGGCAGCGGCCTGGACCTTGTTGGAACGGATTAGACCGGCGAAATTGGGCGCTGCTATGGCCAGGAAGATTCCCAACAAGGCAACGACCACCAACATCTCGATCAGGGTGAAACCCTGGGCTGGACGTAAGAACCTACTTTTCATGACGGGGTACCCAAGCGAAAAGCGCAAGCTGGGAAACTCCTTCCGCAGCGAGACAGCACTCAGTCGTCATCCTTGAGCGTTCAGACAATAACGTATCGACCCGGCGTCACAAGCCTGGACGTGTTCCGCTGATACCTGTGCCTACCATGCTGAATCCATGGACAACACAAGTCAGCAGACGCGTGATGTTCGGCCCCGAAAGCATGATGACCGGTGCAACCGCCCTGCCTTGTGTCAGCTCTGACAAGGAGGTCGAGCAAGCTGTCAGGGCCGAGTGAAAGCAGCATTCACCAGCGAACAATTTAGGCTCTCAGTGCCACGCCTGACCTCTGCCATGGGGGACTTTCCTCTACAGCCGTAGGTACAGCGCTCCAATATGGCAACGTATAACAGCAACCTAATGCTTACCGATAAAGAAATAGGAAGCCCGTAGCCTTCTGCATGCCAGGCTTGCCTTGTGGGTAACGGAGTCGGGGGAATGCGGTGCCAAAGCGGTCTGGATAGCAGCAATAGCGTGATGCTCGGCCATCTGGGTGGGATGACTGGACGGGCTGAAGACACGCTAAATGCATGAGAGGGGCGCTGAGAATTAGCTTATAGAACGCAAATAAAGCTAGCTATCTATATCCCGCCCAACCATTTTCACCTTGCCCGGATGCTCTAAAGCGCGGGTTTTGATCGGATCGCGCTCCAAGAATAATCAAAGGGCGGTTGCAGGAGCTGAGTGCAACACGGTCATTGAATTGAAGCTGGAGCATCATGGCGCATAGCCATGGCCTTCTGCATCACCTCGCCCATAACTTCGATTGGGCATTTGAAGTCGAAGCGCTTACGCGGACGCATGTTCAGTTGCAGTGCGATGGCATTCAGTTCTTCCTGGCTGTGTACCGACAGGTCTGTGCCTTTGGGCAGGTACTGGCGGATCAGGCCATTGATGTTTTCGTTGCTACCGCGCTGCCAAGGGCTGTGCGGGTCGCAGAAGTAAATCGCCACCCCAGTCTGCTGGGTGATTTCAGCATGCCGCGCCATTTCTCGACCCTGGTCGTAGGTCATGCTCTTGCGCATCGCCAGCGGCATGCCATTGAGCGCTGCACTGAAGCCTTCCATCGCCGAGGTCGCCGTCGCGTCGTTCATCTTCACCAGCATCAGGTAGCCACTGGTTCGCTCCACCAGCGTGCCTACACACGAGGCGTTGGCTTTGCCCTTGATCAAGTCGCCTTCCCAATGCCCTGGCATCAGCCGGTCTTCGATCTCCGGTGGGCGCACATGGATGCTGACCATCTCGGGAATCTGGCCGCGCCGATCCACACCACCAGAGCGCGGTCGACGTGTCGTCTTGCTTTGCCGCAGGCAGATGATCAGCTCCTTGCGCAGTTCACCGACCGGCAGGGCATAGATCGCGTTATAGATCGTCTCGCGACAGACGTAGGCATCTCTGAGGCTGGGAATGTTCATGCTGCGCAGCTTGCCGGCAATCTGCTCGGGAGACAAACGCTCACGGAGCATATGCGCCACCAACTCGAAGCGCTCACCACCCCGCAACAGCTTTCGCTTCGGTCGACACACCTGGCGGCGAGCCTGCATCTGCTGCTGGGCCGCGTGGGCCGAGTAGCCGCCACAGACATCTCGATTGCGGCGCAGCTCCCGGCTGATGGTCGAAGGGGATCGGTTGATCAAGCAGGCAATCCTACGCAGGCTGAAGCCTTGGGCATGACTGATTTGAATGGTGGCGCGCTCTTCAACGCTGAGTTCGGTATAAGACATAGGGGCAGCACCGTACCGGAAAGGTCAGGTGTTGCACTCAGTTTTTGCCGCCGCCAAGCTATTTGCAACAGCGGCCTAAGCGCTCGGATCACGGCCGCCTTGCTCGCCCCTCCTCTTTGGGCTTCTGGAGTTCTCTGCCACACGGCCCCTTCCTGGCCGCTCGGCTGGCAAAACGTACAGGTACCCCTTGTGCTCCGCTCAATCCGATTGATTGAACGAACAAACAATTTAGTAGCGTTTAAATTAAAAGAACGAACAATTAAAAAACAATTAAAAGCATCAACTTCTCATCAATGAGAAACCAAGGGCGACTTAACTAGCCAAACAAACGGCAATTGTTTAAAACAACCAGAACGCTGTATCTACGAGATCTGGAATTTTCACCGTATCTCGCCTGCAGGCCCCGGATACCAGGGCATCAGGCCGCACTGCAATCTATGCAACGAAATAGCGAAGCGCCTGATGTCCATCAATCGACCGCACTTTCCGCTTTCGCACACCGCCCAGAGTTAGCTCCGTAACGCCTCTGCTTTCATCTACCGACAATGACAAGGCCGCTATGCACGACTCGAAGAAAATCGATTATTCGCTAAATACCGCCGACACCTCTGCGCCGCACTCCGCGCTGGACAATGCCGCCATCATTTCCGCCTATCGGCGCTGGGCCAATGTCTATGATCGGGTGTTCGGTGGCGTCTCGGCGCCCGGCCGCAAGCGTGCGGTGGCGGCGGTCAATGCCCTGGCGGGTACCCGGGTATTGGAAGTCGGGGTAGGAACCGGTCTCGCCCTGCCCCACTATGGCGCCGACAAGCGCGTCACCGGGATCGACCTCTCGCCGGACATGCTGGCCAAGGCCCGGGAGCGGGTCGCGCGTGATGAGATCACCACGGTGGAGGCGCTGCTCGAAGCCAACGCCGAGGAAACCGGCCTGCCCACCGGCTCCTTCGATATCGCCGTGGCCATGTTCGTGGCCTCCGTGGTACCCAATCCGCGCAAACTGATGCAGGAAATGCGGCGGGTGGTGAAGCCTGGCGGTCACCTCCTGCTGGTCAACCACTTCCAGGCCGAGAGTGGCATGCGCCTGCTGGCGGAGAAGGCCCTGGCACCGGCCTCGCGCAAGCTCGGCTGGCACCCTGACTTCGCCATGGACTCCATCCTCTCCCGCGAAGACCTGCGCCGCGCCAGTCGCAGCAGCGTACCGCCCTTCGGACTCTTCACCCTGGTGCAACTGAGCAACGACTGATCGCTACTCCACCCGATAGCCACGCCCTGCCAGGCAGGCGGCCAGGGCCTGGCGGAAACGCTGGGTCAGGTAGGGGTCGCCTACCGCGCCCGGCCGCTCGGGATCGAAACCGGAATCCCCGGCGGCGTAGCGGCGGCAGTCGTATCGGTCCGTGGCGTAGCGCCCGGGTGGCTGGCCCTGCAAGGGATAGGCGGTGACGTCGTAGGCATCGTAGCCGACGCCCGTGGACGCAGGCGCGGCAGAGGTAACGGGCACTGCCGCGACATTGGGATCGGCGACGGTGACGAAACCGCCACCCGGATCGGTGCGGTAGTAGCTGCCGGCGGCGAAGTAGTAGGTGGTGCCGCCCATCCACAGCGTTTCGGCAAAGGCCGGCAGCGCGCTGACCCTTACGCCGGTCGGCGGCAGGGTGACCACATAGCGCGGGCCCTGGGGTCGATACCAGTAGCCGTCGGCATAGTAGTACTGGCTGTCGCGGTACCAGATGCGGGTGAAGCCGGCCGGTACGCCGGGCACCTCGAAGCCGGGTCGCCATTGGGGATTGGCGCCCCAACCGGGACGCGGGCCGGACCAATTCGGGTCCCGATCCGGTCGAGGCGGTGGCGGCGGATAATTCCGACCGGGCTGGTCAGGGGCCGGCATCATGTAGCCCGGACGCGGCAGCGGCACGGGGCGATCCTGCCAGGCCGGCTGATAGTTTGGTCGCGGCGGTGGGGGATCGTTGCGCTCCCAGCGCTCCAGGGCTGGACCATTGCCGCGTCCAGGCGCATCGCCGCGACCGGGCAGACTACCATTCCAACCACCCTGCCCATTCCCCTGCCAGCGCCCCCCGTTGCCGGGTGGTGGCGCGGGCATGGGCGGCGGTGCGGCACCCGGCGGTGGCGTCACATAGCCACCGCCCAGGCGATAGTTGTTATCGGCCCAGGCAGGCGCAGCGTGCCAGCAGGAAACGCCAGAGAGGACAAGCGCGAACAGGACGGCAGGCGACTTCATCGCACGGCTCCGCAAGGGGATGGCCCAGAGTACCCCAAGGCCTGGCCCTCCCCCAGCCTGACCGTCACCCGCTCAGCTATTTGTCGCGGCGCTGTTCCAGGGTCTTGCGCTGCTCGGCCAGGAAGGGTTGCTCGGCCGGATCCAGCCGATCCATCCCGGCGACGATGCGGTGCCAATAGGGATACAGCGGCTCACGCCGGGTCGCCGCCTCGATCCGTACGGACTCTTCCGCTGTCAGCGCCAGCGTCATGGCTGCCAGGTTGTCGTGCAGCTGGGCTTCGCTACGGGCACCGACGATCAGGCTGGTGATGCCTGGCCGATCCTTGAGCCAGGCCAGGCAGACCTGGGCCACCGACACGACATGGGCATCGCCCACCGCGGCCAGGGTCTCGATGATGTCCAGGGCGCGCTCGGGATCGTGCACATAGGGCTCGGGCCAGTCGCTGCCCTGGCGCGTACCCTTCGGCGCTGGCTTGCCGCGCCGGGTCGAGCCGGTCAGCAGGCCTTCGCCCATGGGGCCCCAGACCAGGGTGCCGACGTCTTGGTCGAGCGCCAGCGGCAGCAGTTCGTACTCCGCCTCGCGGGATTCCGGCGTGTAGTAGATCTGCTGGCTGACCGGCTTGATGAAGCCGTGCAACTCGGCCTTGCCAAGGGTCTTCATCATTTGCCAGCCGGTGTAGTTGCTGGTGCCGAAGTAACGCACCTTGCCGCTTTGCACCAGGTGGGTCATGGCCTCCAGCGTCTCTTCGATGGGCGTGACGCCGTCCCAGTTGTGCAGCTGGTAGAGATCCAGGTGATCGGTGCCCAGGCGGCGCAGGCTGTTTTCGCAGGCGCGGATCAGGTGATAGCGCGAGGCGCCGCTGTCGTTGGGGTCGTCGCTCATGGCGCTGCGCCCCTTGGACGCCAACAGGATGCTGTCGCGCTTGTCACCCAGCGCCTGGCCGACGATTTCCTCGGCCAGGCCGTAGGAATACAGGTCGGCGGTATCCACCAGGTTCACCCCGGCGTCGAAGGCGATGTCGAACAGCCGTCGCAGGGTGCGCAGGTCGATGCCACCGCACTTCTCGAAGCCATCACGACCACCCACCTGCAGGGTGCCGAGGGCGAGTTGGGAAACCAGCAGGCCGGAATGGCCAAGCGGACGATACTGCATGGTGCCTCCACGAGTTTTTACCGATAGAGGGTCGACTCCAGGCGTGTTCGGCAAGTTTCAACCGCACAGGAATCGCACTTACAGCGGTCCGCTTGGGTCTATGGCCCCACGCAAGGAGGAAAACACATGTCGAAACACCATCATCACGTTGGCTGGTTCAAGCGTCGCCATGAGGTAAAGCCGGACGACCTCACTATCGTCGACAATTCCCTGGTCAAGCGCGCTGTCGGCGCCGCCGCCCTTGGCAATGCCATGGAGTGGTTCGATTTCGGCGTCTATGGCTACCTGGCCGTGACCCTGGGCAAGGTCTTCTTTCCCGACGGCAATGCCGCGGCCCAGCTGATCGCCACCTTCGCCACCTTTACCGTGGCCTTTCTCGTCCGCCCGCTCGGCGGCGTGGTGTTCGGCCCCCTGGGCGACAAGTACGGTCGCCAGAAGGTACTCGCCCTGACCATGATCATGATGGCCCTGGGCACCTTCAGCATCGGCCTGATCCCCAGCTACGAGAGCATCGGCATCTGGGCGCCTGCCCTGCTGCTGCTGGCGCGGGTGGTGCAGGGCTTCTCCACCGGCGGTGAATACGGGGGTGCGGCGACCTTCATCGCCGAATATGCCACCGACAAGACCCGCGGGCGCATGGGCAGCTGGCTGGAGTTCGGCACCCTCGCCGGCTACATCGCCGGTGCCGGGACGGTCACCGCGCTCACCGCGGCCCTGACCCAGGAACAGTTGCTCGACTGGGGCTGGCGAGTGCCCTTCTTCATCGCCGGTCCGCTCGGCCTGCTCGGCCTCTACATGCGCCTGAAGCTGGAAGAAACGCCAGCGTTCAAGGCCCACGCCGAGGCCAACGAAGGCAAGGCAGCGGATAGCCCGGCGCACAGCCTGCGCGAGCTGTTCACCCTGCATCGGGTCGCCCTGCTCAAGTGCGTCGGCCTGGTACTGGTGTTCAACGTCACCGACTACATGCTGCTGACCTACATGCCCAGCTACCTGGCCGTGACCATGGGCTACGCCGAGACCAAGGGTCTGCTGCTGATCCTTATCGTCATGGTGGTGATGATGCCGCTCAACATCCTGGGGGGTTTCTTCAGTGACCATCTGGGGCGCAAGCCAATGATCATCGGCGCCTGCCTGGCGATCCTGGTCCTGGCGATTCCCTGCCTCAAGCTGATCGGCAGCGGCAACGACTGGCTGATCTTCATGGGTCTGATGCTGCTGGGCGCCTCGCTGGCCTGCTTTACCAGCACCATGCCGTCCACCCTGCCAGCGCTGTTCTACACCCCGATCCGCTACAGCGCCCTGTCCATCGCCTTCAACATCTCGGTATCGCTGTTTGGTGGTACTACCCCGTTGGTCACCGCCTGGCTGGTGGAAAAGACCGGCGACCCCCTGGTGCCGGCCTACTACATGATGGCTGCTGCCGTGATCGGCATCCTGACCATGGTCACGGTGCGCGAAACCGCCGGCCAACCCCTGCGCGGCTCGCCGCCCTCGGTGGCCAGCGAAGAGGAAGCCAAGGAATTCCTCGCCAGCGACGCGCCCCTTACCGTGGACAAGCAGCCGCCCGGGCAGGCTTGAGTTTCACGAAATGATCGCGGCCATGGCTGCCCCTACATAAATCGTAGGAGCGGCCCATGGCCGCCATCAAAAGAGCACGCCCGAGAGGCGGCCCCATCGGCGGACCGCCATAGCCGCACTTAGCAGCATCCCCCACCCACCACCAAATCCCACCCAAAAGAAAAGGGGAGACCTTGCGGCCTCCCCTTGAATTTGTTGTCCTCTCGCACCGCTCGTGACGGTGGCTGCGATCGACCAGGAATGGTGACCTGGGCGGGCCCGGGCGCGGCGGACGGGATACCGTCGTTGGCGATGCGAAAGGCCCTCCTGGGGCACTTCCGTTGGACAGCTCTACCGGGCTATCGAAGTTGAGTTCAGCTTACGCCCCTGCCGCCGGCAGAGGTTTGCGTTGTGCGCACTCTTTCCTACCTCTTGCGCAATTCATGGCTAGAAACCTAGGATTGGACGCAACGCGATAGCGGAAGGCATGGAAAATGGACAAACTCGATCGCTTCGATCTGAAAATCTTGGCAGAACTGCAGCGTGATGCGCGTCTCTCCAACCAGGAACTGGCCGAACGCATCGGCCTATCGCCCTCTCCCTGTTCAAGACGAGTCAAGCAACTGGAAGACAGTGGCTACATCACCCGCCAGGTCGCCCTGCTGGATCGCAAGAAACTTGGCCTGTCGCTGACCGCCTTCGTCCTTATCGGCATGGATAGACACACCCCGGAGCGCTTCGAGAACTTCCAGGCGATCATCGCCCAGTGTCCCGAGGTGCTGGAGTGCTGCCTGGTCACCGGCATGGATGCGGACTATCAGCTCAAGGTGGTGGTGCCGGACATGGAGCACTACCAGCAGCTGCTCTTGGGCACCCTGACGCGCATCGAGGGCGTCTCCAGCGTGCGGTCGAGCTTTGTGCTCAACCAGATCCTGGCCAGTACCGAACTACCGCTCAACCACCTGCGGTCCTGAGCGCGGCGCGGCTTCGACGCCGGCGTCGAGAAAACGCGGCAGCACCAGCATGTGCGGTACGGCGAAGGCGGCCAGCACGGCGAACAGGGCGCGGATACCGGTACGCTCCTGCAGCAGGAACACCAGGCCACCGGCCAGGGTAAACAGCGCAGCGCCCAGCAGGATCGGCCATGTCAGGCGCAGATAGGCCTTGAAGGTGGGCGCCCCCAGCAAACGTTGGCGCACCCCGGTCTGGGGCGCGGCGTGCAGTAGATAGAAGCCCAGGGCGAACCCCACCAGGGGTGGCGCCAGCACCACGGCCAGCAGCGTCACCGCCAACCTGGGGCAACGCTGCTGCCAGACGGCCAGCAACAGTACCGGCAGTGCCAGCAGCCCACCTAGTAGGAGCACGCGGGCTAGCCAGTCTGCGAGGGCAAGAGAAGCAGCCGGCCCCATGGCCAGGGCCAGCAACCGGGCGACGGCGGCTTCGTGCACCACCGCCGGACCGCCAATGATGAACAGCCCCAGGGCCAGCGAGGTCAGCCGCTTGGGAAACAGCTCGTCTTCATGGGCGAAATGCCAGGCCGAGAGCAGCAGGAACAGCAGCAGCGCCGCCGTGCCTGCCAGTTGCCAGCAGAGCAGGCGGGCCAGGGCCGTCGCCAGATAGCAGCCGAGAAAGGCAAGGCGCCGCCCGGGTGCGACCAGGCGCAGATCACTGGCGCCATGCAGCAGGCCCAGACCCAAACCTACCACCAGGGCGTAGGCCAGTTGCCCGGCCCCGCCCGCCAGGCTGGCGAGCCCGGCGGTCAGTACCAGCGCCAGCCAGCCTCGCCCGGTCTCCTGCATCCTTAGATGCCGGTCCGCGCCAGGGCCGCACGCAGATTGCGCTCGGAGGTGAAGGCATAGACCACCTTGGCCAGCACGTCGAGCACCAGGATGATCCAGATGGTCGCCGCATCGCTCACCATCCACACGCCCTCCGGGCCAATGGCGAAGACCACCGGATAGATCAGCCAGAGCACGGTCAGAAAGCCGGTGTTCTTGCGATAGGCCGCGCCGATCGCGGCATGTTGCCCGGCCAGGGTCGCCAGCGGTTTCCACAGCAGATAGAGCACCCCGACGAAGGCCGCGCAGGACCAGGCGAAGAACACCCACTTGATGGTGCCGTAGGGCGCCAGGGAGGCCACCAGGCCCGTCACGATCATCACCACGTCCAGGGTGACGATGGAGGCCACGAAGCCGCCTTGTCCCTCTTGCTCACGCGCGCCGAGAAAGGCCGAGCTCACCACCCCGGCCAGCAGCAGTGGCGTGGTGAAGGTCCAGTCCAGGTAGCGGGCGACATAGGTCACGCTGCCATCCGGCTTGATCAGATTGCCAACCCCCAGGTACATGGCCAGATAGGCCGTAGCGGCGATGAAGGGCACGGCGGCGTGGATCAGGGTGTGGCCGCGTAGCGGACCACGGTGCGCGCCCTTGGCATAGATCGCCAGGGAGGCGAGCGACATGATAACGAAGCCGATTAGCAGGGGTGTCTGACTCATTGGAGGTCTCCAGAGGGATGAGGGACGCGCATCGGCGGGGCCAGCCGCTCTGGAGTAGGGGTTCCTGGTCTACCGCTGCGCTTAAGGTAGAGAAGTCGCCGCGTGACTTGGTTCAAAATGTTTCAGTGTTCGCGACCGATCGCTGCAGCCCTTGATCCAGATCAAGCAGTCCTGGCAGTGGCCGAGGCAAGCTGCGTTGTTTCGTGTCCGCCCAGGAATCCGCATGCTGCCGGCCCAGAACGTGATGCTGAGCTACGGACGCTGCTGCGCCAGCCCCGCCTTCTTCGATGATTTCTATCAGCGCTTCCTGGCCAGCTCGCCTCGGGTAAGGGAGAAGTTCGTCCATACCGACATGGCCGCGCAGCAGCTGCTGTTGCGCCACGGCATCATGAACCTGGTCCTGGTGGCCCGCGGCATGCCCACCACCAAACTGCGCCAGCTCGGCGAAAGCCATTGCAGGGCACGGCTGGACATCGGCCCCGAACTCTACGAACTCTGGGTCGACTGCCTGCTCGCCACCCTGGCCCAGCACGACGCCGACTTCACCCCCGCCCTGCGCCAGGAATGGCAGGGCGTGCTGGAGGCAGGGATCGCGGTAATGCGCAGCTACTACTGAGCGGGGCCCTGAGTGTTGGGCTTCGCTGCGCTCAGCCCAACCTACGCCCCCACTGCACCGTTCCCGCCCCAAACGTCCCCCTCATAGAGTGAGGACAGCCCATCACCGTAGGTTGGGTTGAGACAGCCCCACTGTCGAAGCCCAACACCCCAAGGCACCATACCCCGCCCAAACGCCCCTCTTCTCATAGGGCGAGGACAGCCCATCACCGTCGAAGCCCAACACTCCACGGCACCCTACCCAAACGCCCCCTCTTCCCCAGGGAGAGGGCCGAGGTGAGGGCAAACCGAAACGCATGAGTTTGGACAAGGCACGCAGAACCACTGCAATCTTCCTGCTCTATCCTCCCCTCCTGATCAGCAACCGGAGGCCCAGCCGTGCGCAAGATTATCCAGATTCAGGTACTGCCCGCCGATGCGGAATCAGCCGCCAACCGGCTCTGCGCACTCTGCGACGACGGTTCGCTGTGGCTGTGGGCTTCTCAGGCGGCGGACGGCTGGCAGCCTCTGCCACCAATCCCTGCCACAACTCCCGATGCGGTCGCCGACACAGCCAGCAAACCCGCCCAGGCGGGTGCCCGATGGACAGCCGAGGACGACACCTAGCTCGCGCAACTCTGGTACGAGGCGCAACTGGATGTCGCCCGTATCGCCGCACAGGCCCACCGCACCGAAGGCGCCATCGTGTCGAGGCTGGTCAAGCTCGACTTTTTCGCTACGAGCGAGGACGTCCGAGCCGCCAATCGCCTGCGCCGCAAGAGTCCGAGCAACTCGACTCCCGGCTAAGACGGTAAGGCTTCCGCGATCGCGCGTAGCTGCTACTGCGGCGAGCCCGCTGCGCTCATCAACAACCCCACAAACGCCTCCGCCTGCGGCGACACCTCATCCCGGCGCCTGAGCAACCACACCGCCGAAGTCGCCTCGGGATCGTCCAGTTCCCGATACACCAGCCCCTCCATCTGGGTGCGCTGATAGGTGGCGGGTAGCACGGTGACGCCGAGGCCGGCGGCGACCAGGCCGAGAATGATGAGGACTTCGCTGGCCTCCTGGACGATGCGCGGGGTGAAGCCGGCGCGGGCGGTGAGGGTCAGTAGCTGATCGTAGAGGCCGGTGCCGAAGCTGCGCGGGAAATAGACGAAGGGTTCCTCGGCGAGGGCGGCCAGGGGCAGCGGCGCGGTGCCCTGCTGGGCCAGCGGATGGTCGTGTCTCAGGGCGACCATCAGGGGTTCGCGGAAGAGTTCGACCGCCACGAGGGAATCCGGTAGTTCGATGGGGCGGATCAGGCCGATCTGCAGGTTGCCGGCGAGCATGGCGTCGATCTGTTCGCGGCTGCTCATCTCCTGCAGTTGCAGGCGCACCTCGGGATAGGCGCGGCGATAGGCGAACAGCGTCTTGGGGATGGTGGCGACGAAGGGTGAAGAGGCGCTGAAGCCCACCTGCAGCTGCCCCGTCTCGCCCCGCCCGGCGCGGCGGACGCGCTCGGCGGCGCGCTCGCTGGCCAGGAGGATCTGCCGGGCCTCGTCGAGAAACAGCCGGCCGGCATCGGTCAGGGCGACGCGTCGGTTGGTGCGCTCCAGCAGGCGGGTGCCCAGTTCGGCTTCCAGGGCCTGGATCTGCTGACTGAGAGGCGGCTGGGAGAGATTCAGACGCTGGGCGGCGCGACCGAAGTGCAGCTCTTCGGCCACCGCTACGAAGTACCTCAGGTGGCGTAA
This sequence comes from Pseudomonas sp. Marseille-Q7302, assembly GCF_965111925.1. NCBI lineage: Bacteria > Pseudomonadati > Pseudomonadota > Gammaproteobacteria > Pseudomonadales > Pseudomonadaceae > Pseudomonas > Pseudomonas sp. Marseille-Q7302. The sequence continues at coordinate 4,255,538 of NZ_CBCOPK010000001.1, forward strand.
TTCCATGCCGTCTCCATTGAGTCGCAAAACCTATCAATTAAGACGAACAATATATTGGATATATGGCAGTCACCAGCCTAGGGTGGTGAGGTCAGACTTGCCTTGAGGTACCCGTGAATACGTCCCGGTCGTCCGCCACGCCCCCTGCCCCTGCGCTGGAAACCCGCCCTGCCGCCAATGAGCCGCAGCACGCACCGGACGCCTTCATCGAAAAGGGTACGCCGCAATTTCTGCGGACCGCCCTGGCACTGTTCTGCGGCGGCTTCGCCACCTTCGCCTTGCTCTATTGTGTGCAGCCGCTGATGCCAATCTTTTCCCAGGCCTTTGGCCTGACCGCCGCGGCTAGCAGTCTGTCGCTGTCCCTGGCCACCGGCCTCATGGCCTGTGGCCTGCTGGTGACCGGGCCGATTTCCGATGCCATCGGCCGCAAGTCGGTGATGGTCTATGCGCTGTTCGCCGCGGGTGCCTTTACCCTGCTCAGCGCCCTGATGCCCACCTGGGACGGCATCCTGGTGACCCGTGCCCTGGTTGGCTTGTCGCTGGCCGGAGTGGCGGCGGTGGCCATGACCTACCTGGCCGAGGAGGTGCATCCCGAACACCTGGGCTATGCCATGGGCCTCTATATCAGCGGCAACGCCCTGGGCGGGATGTCGGGTAGGGTGATCAGCGGGGTCCTGGTGGATTTCGTGTCCTGGCGCATCGCCCTCGGTGCCCTGGGCCTGTTGGCGCTGGTGGCGGCGGTGCTGTTCAAGCGCAGCCTGCCGGCCTCGAAGCGCTTCCAGCCGCGGCCCCTGCGGCCACGCAGCCTGCTCGCCGGCTATGCCCTGCACTTTCGCGATGCCGGCCTGCCCTGGCTGTTCCTGGAGGCCTTCCTGCTGATGGGCGCCTTCGTCACCCTGTTCAACTACATCGCCTATCGCCTCTTGGCCGAGCCCTACCACCTGAGCCAGGCCTGGATCGGCGTGCTGTCGCTGGTCTATCTGGCGGGGATCTACAGCTCGGCCAAGTTCGGCAGCCTGGCCGATCGCTTCGGTCGGCGGCGGGTGTTCGCCGCCGCCATCGTGCTCAAGCTCTGTGGTCTGCTGCTGACCCTGTTCACGCCGCTGTGGCTGGTGCTGCCAGGCATGCTGCTGTTCACCTTCGGCTTCTTTGGCGCCCATTCGGTGGCCAGCAGCTGGGTGGGTCGGCGCGCGCGCCAGGCGCGTGGCCAGGCATCGTCGCTCTATCTGTTCAGCTACTACGCCGGCTCCAGCGTGGCCGGCACCCTGGGTGGCTTCTGCTGGCACCTGGGGGGCTGGACCGGCGTCGGCCTGTTCATCGGCGCCCTGTTGCTCGTGGCCCTGGCCGTGGCCGTCCGCCTTTCGAAGTTGCAGCCACTGCCAGCGGCGTAACGACCGCTCCGTCGTGAAGGGGACGACCTTGGCGCGGCCCCTGGAGTCCTGATCGCGATAACCGTCAGCGACGAATTCGCCTTTACGTTCACCCACCCCCGCCAAATCCCGGCTTTCACTGCCGCTCGTCGCATGGAGCGGCGTTTCACGCCCTTGCAAGGGGCTCCAACTTCCCTACCGCGCTAGCCTGTTCTCGGCTCAATGCGGGCGACTGCTACCCCTTCGCAAAGTTCATGCAAATGTTTGCCTAGGGTAATAGCCGCTTGGATAATGCGCGCCGAACGCTGCAATACCCTGCTCATCAGGGATAGATGAAACGGCAAGCACGTAGGCTCCGGGGTAGATTCAGCCGTGAACATACATTTCCAGATTAGCGATTGGCGCGCCTGGGCGCCTGGTCTTGGCGACCAGGATGCCTGGCGGCAGTGGTGCGCCGCGCCCTGGTGTCCGGCGGACGACGGCAGCCAACCCGATGCCAGCTTCCTGCCGGCCATGCAGCGCCGCCGTCTGAGTCGCCTGGCACGCATGACCTTCCAGGTGGCCTGGCCGTTGGCCGACGCCCATGGCGAGCCGCTGCCGCTGATCTTCGCCTCGCGCCACGGCGAGACCCCGCGCACCCTGGCCATCCTCCAGGAGCTGGCCCGCGGCGAGCCGCTCTCCCCGACCCAGTTCAGCCTTTCGGTACACAACGCCATCATCGGCCAGTGGTCGATCCTGCGCGGCGATCACAGCGAGATGAATGCCCTGGCCACCGGCCGCGATGGTCTCGAACACGCCGTGCTGGAAGCCTCCACCCTGCTCGCCGAAGGCGCCAGCGGGGTGCTGGTGGTGATCGCCGAAGAGGCGCCGCCCACCCTCTATGCGCCCCAGATCGACGACGTGCCCTTTCCCTATGCCGTGGGTCTGCTGCTCACTCCTGGCAGCAGCCATGGCCTGAGCGGCGAGCCGGCCCCGGCGGACGCCGCGACCAGCGTCTGGCCGCATGCTCTGGAGCTGCTGCGCCTGCTGGAAGCCCGCGGTGAGCGGCACCTGGCCTATGCCGGGCGCGCCTGGCATTGGCAGGCGGAGACCTGCTGATGACTGGCCGGCTGGACTACGGCTACCGGCTGCTGGCCACGGGGCTCAACTTCGTGGTGTTCGGTTGCGGCGCCCTGGTCTTCCGCTTGCTGATCCTGCCGATCCTGCTGGTGCTGCCAGGCGATCCGCTGCAGCGGCGTCAGCGTGCGCGGCGGGCCAATGCCCGGCTGTTCCGTTTCTTCGTCGCTTTCATGGTGCTGACCCGGGTGATGAACCTGCGCATCCAGGGCCGCGAGCGCCTGGGTCGTCCGGGCCAGCTGATCATCGCCAACCACCCCTCGCTGATCGACGTGGTGGTGCTCATCGGCCTGGTGCCCGACGCCAATTGCGTGGTCAAGCAGGGGCTCTGGCAGAACCCCTACCTCAAGCGGCAGATCCAGGCGGCCGGCTACATCAGCAACAACGGCAGCGCCGAGATGCTCGACGAAGCCGCCGACGCCCTGCGCGAGGGCCAGACGCTGATCATCTTTCCCGAGGGCACCCGCACCACCCCCGGCGAGCCGCCGCGCTTCCATCGTGGCGCCGCGGCCATCGCCCTGCGCGGCGCCCGCTGCATCACCCCGGTCACTATCCGCGTGGTGCCCAGCACCCTGACCAAGGCCACGCCCTGGTATCGCATCCCCTCCCGGCGCTTCGACTTCCAGCTGGACGTCGGCGCCGACATCGATCCCTCCACCTTCGCCGGGCGGCCGCTGCCGCTGGCGTCGCGTGAACTCAACGACCAGCTGCACCAGCTCTACCTGAAGGAAACCGGCAACCATGACTGATCTCAACCTTGAGCTCAAAAGCCTGATCATCGAGGCGCTCGGCCTCGAGGACGTCACCGTCGACGATATCGGCGACGACCAGATCCTTTTCGGCGACGGCCTGGGCCTGGATTCGGTGGACGCCCTGGAGCTGGGCCTGGCGATCCAGAAGCGCTACGGCATCCGCATCGACGCCGAAGCCAAGGACACCCGCACCCATTTCGCCAACGTCAACGCCCTTGCGGCCTTCGTGGCCGCCCAGCGCGCCGCCTGAGGAGATCGCCATGCAAAGCCGTGAAGCCATCTTCGAGACCCTGCGCAGCGCCCTGGTCGAGCTCTTCGAGCTGGAGCCCGAGCGGGTGACCCTGGAGGCCAACCTCTACGAGGACCTGGAGATCGACAGCATCGACGCCGTCGACCTGATCGACCACCTGCGCCGCCAGACCGGGCACAAGATCGCCGCCGAGCAATTCCGCCAGGTGCGTACCGTGGGCGACGTGGTCGAGGCTGTCTATCGCATCAGCCAGGCGGACGCCTGATCCGCCGCCTATGAGTGCCCTGCCTTCCCGCTCCCCGCTGGGCCTGCTCGCCAGTGCCCTGCTGCTCCTGCTCGGCCTGGCCTATCCCTTCGCTGTGTACTTCGGCCTGCAGCACCTGTCGCCGCGGCTGTTCGCGGTCGGTCTCGGTGTGCTCTGGGGCCTGCGCCTGCTGCAACCCGGCCTCAACGGCCTGCAGCGCGGCACCGGCCTGGTCGCCCTGGGCTTCTGCCTGCTGCTGGCCCTGAGCGACGCCGCCGTGCTCTTGCGCTGGTATCCGGTGCTGCTCAGCCTCTTCCTGCTGACGGTGTTCGGCCTGAGCCTGCTGCGCGGCCAGCCGCTGATCGAACGCCTGGCGCGGCTGCGCGAACCCGAGCTGCCACCCCGTGCGGTGCGCTATACCCGCCGGGTGACCCAGGTCTGGTGCCTGTTCTTTCTGTTCAATGCGCTCACCGCCGCTGCCCTGGCGCTCTGGGCGCCGCTGGCCTGGTGGACGCTTTATACCGGGGTGATCGCCTATGGCCTGATGGGCCTGCTGTTCGCCGGTGAATGGCTGGTCCGCCAGCGCGTGCGGAGGCTGCCATGACGTTCACCCCTCTCGCCGAGCTGCTGGGCGCCGCGAGCCCGCTGGATGCGGCCCTCAAGCAGCGCGCCCTGAGCCTGGCGGCGGCCTTCCAGGCCGCTGACCTCAGGCGCCTGGCGCTGCACCTGGACGATGCCGAGGACCTGGCCTGCGCCCTGCTCGGCGCCTGGCGCGCCGGCATCGAGGTCGTCCTGCCGGCCGATGCCCAACCCGCCACCCGCGCGCGCCTGGTACCGACGCTCGACGCCTGGCTCGACGATCTTGCCGGCTGGACCGCCGCCGAGCCCATGGCGCCCGCCGCGCTCGACCTCCAGGCACCGCTGCTGACCCTGAGCACCTCGGGCTCCAGCGGCGAGCCCAAGCCCATCGCCAAGCAATTGTTCCAGCTGGCCAACGAGATCGCCGCCCTGGAGCGCCTCTGGGGCGAGTCCCTGGACGAGGCGACCATCCTCGGCAGTGTCTCCACCCAACACATCTATGGCCTGCTGTTCCGCGTGCTCTGGCCGCTCTGCAGCGGTCGCCCCTTCGCCCGCCAGGCGCTGCCCTTCACCGAAGAGCTGCAGCGCGAGACCGCCGCCCTGCTACGCGAGGGTCGCCGTGCGGTGTGGATCAGCAGCCCGGCGCTGCTCAAGCGCCTGGGCGAGAACCTCGATGACGCCATCCTCGCTCAGGTGGTGCAGGTGTTTTCCTCTGGCGGCGTGCTGCCGGAGGCGGCGGCCACGGCCTGCCAGGTGCGCTTCGGCCAGTGCCCTACCGAGGTCTATGGCAGCTCCGAGACCGGCGGCATCGCCTGGCGCCAGGGCCCGCAGCCCTGGCAGGCCTTCGCCGACCTCACCCTGGGCCAGGACGCTGACGGCGCCCTCTGGCTGACCTCACCCTACCTGCCCGAGGGTGTGCGCGAGCAGACCATGGATGGTGTGAGCCTGCTGGGAGACGGTCGCTTCGAGCTGCTCGGGCGTCTGGATCGCATCGTCAAACTGGAAGAGAAGCGCATCGCCCTGCCAGCGCTGGAAGCGCGCCTGCTCGACCATCCCGCCGTCGCCGACGTCCGCCTGGGCGTGGTGCAACAGGGTCGCGCCCTGCTCGGCGCCCTGGTCGCCCTGAGCGAAAGCGGTCTGCACCAGTTGCGCAATGGCGGTCGCCGCGCCCTGGTGGCCGAGTTGCGCGAATACCTGGCCGGCCACTGCGAGGCCATCGCCCTGCCGCGCCGCTGGCGCCTGCTGCTGGCGCTGCCCTACAGCGCCCAGGGCAAGCTGGCACAGGCCGAGGTGGAGCGGTTGCTGGCCCAGCCACGTCCGGTGGACATCGAACCGCTCGGCGTCGAGCAGACCGAAGACGGCTGGCGGCTGGAGCTGGAAGTCGCCCCGGACCTGGCGTTCTTTTCCGGTCACTTCCCCACGGCGCCGGTGGTGCCCGGGGTGGTGCAGGTCGGTTGGGCGCAGCGCCTGGCCCGTCAGCACCTGGATCTACCCACGGACTTCGCCGGCATGGAGGTGCTGAAATTCCAGCAGCTGCTGCGCCCCGGCGACCGGGTAACCCTGACCTTCCACTTCGACGCCACCCGCAGCAAGCTGCACTTTGCCTTTCGCCAGGGCACCGCGGCCTGCTCCTCCGGGCGCATCCTGCTCAAGGAGGCGCAGCCATGAGCTTTCGTGCCTGCGCGGTGATCCCGGTGTTCGACCATGAGCACGCCCTGCCGCTGGTGGTCCAGGCGCTGCGCCAGCGCGCCCTGCCCTGCGTGCTGGTGGACGACGCCTCCAGCCCCGCCTGCGCCCAGGTGATGGACGAACTGGCGACCCAAGCCGACGTCCATCTGCTGCGGCTGCCGGTCAACCAGGGCAAGGGCGGCGCGGTAATGGCCGGACTCGCCGAGGCGCAGCGCCTGGGCTTCACTCATGCGCTGCAGGTGGATGCCGACGGCCAGCACGACCTGGCCGACGTGGCCGCCTTTCTCGCCGAAGCCCAGGCCTATCCCGAGGCGCTGATCTGCGGCTACCCGCAATTCGACGACTCGGTGCCCAAGGGCCGGCTCTATGCCCGCTACCTCACCCATGTCTGGGTATGGATCAACAGCCTGTCCCTGGCGATCCGCGACAGCATGTGCGGCTTTCGCGTCTACCCGCTGGCGCCGACCCTGGCGGTGATCCGCGCCGGCGGCCTGGGCAAGCGCATGGATTTCGATCCGGAGATCCTGGTGCGCCTGGCCTGGCGCGACCAGCCCATGCGCTGGCGGCCGACCCGGGTGCACTATCCGCTGGATGGCCGTTCGCACTTTCGCCTCTGGCAGGACAACGTGCTGATCTCGCGCATGCACACCCGGCTGTTCTTCGGCATGCTGCTGCGCGCGCCGCGTCTGCTCTGGCGCCGGGTGCGCGCGTGAGCGGCCACTGGGCGCAGCAGCGCGAGCGTGGCAGCCCCGTGCTGATGCGCCTCACCGCCTGGCTGGCGCGGCACCTGGGCCGCCGCGCCATCGCTCCGCTGCTGCGGCTGATCGTGCTGTACTTCTTCCTGTTCGGCACCCGCGCCCGCCGCGGCATCCGCGAGTACCAGCAGCGCCTGGCCGCCTGGAGCGGCCGTCCCGAGCTCAAGCCCGACTGGCGCAGCGGCTATGCCCAGTTCATGGCCTTCGCCGAAGCCCTGCTGGACAAGCTCGACGCCTGGAACGGCCGCCTTGGCCTGGATCAGGTGCAACTGCACGACCCGGATCAGGTGCACAGCCGCATGCACGCGCCGCGCGGCGAGATCCTGGTCACCGCCCACCTGGGCAACCTTGAAGTCTGTCGCGCCCTGGCCCAGCTGGGGCGGCGGGTGCGCCTCAATGTACTGGTGCACACCCGCCATGCCGAGGCCTTCAATCGTCTGCTGGAAGAGGCCGGCGCCAGCGATCTGCGGCTGATCCAGGTCAGCGAGCTGGACCCGGCGGTGATGCTGCAGCTCAGCGAGCGCCTGGAGCGCGGCGAATGGCTGGCCATCGCCGGCGACCGGGTGCCGCTGCATGGCGGCCGGACCGTCGAGGTGGACTTCCTCGGCGCCCCGGCGCCCTTCCCCCAGGGCCCCTGGCTGCTGGCGCACCTGCTGCGTTGCCCGACCAACCTGCTGTTCTGCCTGCGCGAAGCCGACGGCTACCACCTCTACCTGGAAGATTTCGCCCCGGCCCCGGCCTGGCGTCGCCAGGAGCGCGCCGCCGGCATCCAGGGCCTGGCCCAGGCCTATGCCGAGCGCCTCGCCGCCCATTGCCTCAAGGCGCCGCGGCAGTGGTTCAACTTCTACCCCTTCTGGAGTCGCGATGAACGCTAGTGTTCGCTTTGGTAGCCAGGCCCTCGCCATCGAAGACCTGGTCGCCCTGGCCGAGGGCCGGGCACAGGCCGAATTGCAGGACGACGCCGCCTTTCGCGACGGCATCGCCCGCGGCGCGCGCTTCGTCGATTCGCTGCTGGCCCGCGAGGGTTCGGTCTACGGCATCACCACCGGCTACGGCGATTCCTGCGTGGTCGCCGTACCCCTCGCCCAGGTCGAGGCGCTGCCGCGTCAGCTCTACACCTTCCACGGTTGCGGCCTGGGGCGCCATCTGGATGCGGCGGCGACCCGGGCGGTGCTGGCGGCGCGATTGCAGTCGCTGTGCCAGGGCGTCTCCGGGGTGCGCGTCGAGTTGCTCGAACGCCTCACCGCCTTCCTGCGTGAAGACCTCCTGCCGCTGATCCCCGAAGAGGGCTCGGTGGGCGCCAGTGGCGATCTCACCCCGCTGTCCTATGTGGCCGCCGCCCTCTGCGGCGAGCGCCAGGTGCTCTGGCGCAATGAGATACGGGAAGCAGCGGACGTCCATGCCGAGCTGGGCTGGACGCCGCTGGTGCTCAGGCCCAAGGAAGCCCTGGCGCTGATGAACGGCACCGCGGTGATGACCGGCCTGGCCTGCCTGGCCTTCTTCCGCGCCGAGTACCTCCTACGCCTGGCGACACGCATCACCGCGCTCAACGTGGTGGCCCTGGCCGGCAACCCGGAGCACTTCGACCAGCGCCTGTTCGCCGCCAAGCCCCATCCGGGCCAGGGTCAGGTGGCCGCCTGGTTGCGCGCGGATCTCGCCGCCGAGGGTCCGGCGGCGCCCCTGCACCGCCTGCAGGACAGATATTCGCTGCGCTGCGCGCCACATGTGCTGGGGGTGCTGGCCGACAGCCTGCCCTGGCTGCGCCAGTTCATCGAGACCGAACTCAACAGCGCCAACGACAATCCGCTGATCGACGCCGAGGACGAGCGGGTGCTGCACGGCGGCCACTTCTATGGCGGCCATATCGCCTGCGCCATGGACAGTCTCAAGACCCTGGTGGCCAACGTCGCCGACCTGCTCGACCGCCAGCTCGCCCTCTTGGTGGATGCGCGCTACAACCATGGCCTGCCGGGCAATCTCTCCGGCGCCCCGGCCGAGCGGGCCATGCTCAACCACGGCTTCAAGGCGGTGCAGATCGGCGCCAGCGCCTGGACCGCCGAGGCGCTCAAGGGCACCCTGCCGGCCAGCGTCTTCTCCCGTTCCACCGAATGCCACAACCAGGACAAGGTCAGCATGGGCACCATCGCCGCCCGCGATGCCCTGCGCGTGCTGGAGCTCACCGAGCAGGTGGCCGCCGCCACCCTGCTGGCCGCCCAGCAGGGCGTATGGCTCAGGTGCGAGCAGGGCGTGCAACCGCCCGCGCCCCTGGCCGCCATGCACCGGGCGCTGGGTGAGACCTTCCCGCCGCTGATCGAAGACCGTGCCCTGGAAGCCGAACTGCGCCAGACCCTGACCCTGATTCGCGCCCGCCACTGGAGGCTCTATGCGTAAGACCGGTGCCCTGCAGGTCGAGGTGGAGATGCAGATCCCCTTCTTCGACGTCGACATGATGGAAATCGCCTGGCACGGCCATTATGTGAAGTACCTGGAGGTCGCGCGTTGCGCGCTGCTCGACCGCCTTGACCACAATTACCTGCAGATGCGCGACTCCGGCTATGGCTGGCCGGTGATCGACCTGCAGATCCGCTACATCCGCCCCCTGCTGTTCCAGCAGCGCGTTCGCGTCCGGGCCGATTTGGTGGAGTGGGAGCATCGCCTCAAGCTCAACTACCTGATCAGCGACGCTGCCACCGGTGAGCGCCTGACCCGCGCCAGCACCGTGCAGGTCGCCGTGGACCTGGCCAGCCGCGAGATGCAGCTGGCCTCGCCCAAGGTCTTCATCGACGCCGTGGAGAGGGCCCTGGCATGCGCACGCTGATCGCTTTGCTATTCATCCTGGCCGCGCCCCTGGCCCAGGCCTTCGATCTCGACGACCTGGCCGCCCAGCTGGCGCGTCCCGCGGCGGTCGAGGGCAGCTTCGTCCAACAGCGCTATCTGCGCGCCCTGCCGCAACCGCTCACCAGCAGCGGCCACTTCACCCTGGCCCGCGGCCTGGGCCTGCTCTGGCGGCTGGAAAAGCCGCTGACCCAGACCTATCGCATCACCCCGGGCGCCATCGCCAAGCAGACGCCGACGGGCTGGACGCCCCTGCCCGGCAGCGACCTGGCCGCGCGCCAGAGCGCGCTGTTCCTGGCCGTGCTCGGCGGTGACCGCAGCGGCCTGGAACGCGACTTCGAGCTGGCCCTGACAGGCGACGCCAATCACTGGCAGCTGCGCCTGACCCCACGCGGCGCGCTGCTCAAGCAGGTGTTCGACGGCATCCTCATCCAGGGCGGTGCCCTGGTCGAACAGGTGGAGATTCGCGAGACCCAGGGCGACCGCAGCCTGCTCAGGCTGGACGGCCAGCCTAGCGACACCCTGAGCACCGAGCAGCGCGCGGTCTTCCAGTGACCCGGCTGCAGCGCCCCTTCCTGCTGTTATTGCTCACCCTGCTGGCGCTCAGCGCCTGGCAGTGGCGCCACGGGCCGCCGGTGGCCGCCGATCTGCTGGCGCTCTTGCCCCAGGGCGCCGGCGACGCCCTTACCCAGCAGGCCGAGGCGCGCATGGCCGAGCCGCTCAATCGCGAGGTGCTCCTGCTGGTGGGTCATCCCCAGCGTGAGCGAGTAGCCGCCCTGGTCGAGCGCCTGGGCCAGGCCTGGTCCCGGGAGCCGCTGTTCGAAAAGGTGCAATGGCAGCTGACGCCGGATTTGCCCGGCCTGCGCCAGCGACTCCTGGCCAGTCGCCTGGCGCTGGCACCGGGGCCGGCGCGCGACGAGTTGCTCAAGACGCCCGACAGCTATCTGCAGGCCCGGGCCGCGGCCCTCTTCGATCCCTTCGCTGGCGCCGGCGCCCTGCCCCTGGAGCAGGACTGGTTCGGTCTCGGCCTGTTGGTGCAGCGCCAGCTCACCCCGGCCAGCAAGGTGCAATTCGACGCCGGCAGCGGCCTGCTGCTGACCCAGGGCGACGGTCTGACCTGGGCCCTGATCCGCGCCCGTACCCGCGCCGATGCCTTCGACTTCGACGCTCCGCCCCGGGTAGAAGCCCTGATCGAGGCCGCCCGCCGTGAGGTGGTCGCGGATGGCGGTCAGCTACTCGCCGCCAGCGGCCTGAGATACGCCGCCGCCGGCCAGGCCACCGCCAGTCGCGAGATGTCGCTGATCGGCGGCCTGGCCACCCTTGGCACCCTGGCCCTGCTGCTGGGGCTGTTCCGCCGCTGGCGGGTGCTGCTCAGCCTGCTGGCGGTGGGCGTGGCCCTCCTGGCCGGCAGCGCCGCCTGCGTGCTGCTGTTCGGCCAGATCAACGCCCTCACCCTGATCCTCGGCGCCAGCCTGACCGGGGTGGCCGCCGACTACCCGCTGCACTACCTGAGCAAGAGCTGGAAGGGTGGCCCATGGAATGCCACGGCCATCCTGCGCCAGACCCTGCCGGGATTGTCCCTGAGTCTGGCGACCAATCTGCTGGGCTACCTGGCGCTGGCCTGCACGCCCTTTCCGGCGCTGACCCAGGTGGCGGTGTTTTCCGCCGCCGGCCTGATCGGCGCCTACCTCACCACCGTCTGCCTCTTGCCGGCCTGGTGGCAGCGCCTGGACCTGGCACCGCCCGCCGCGCCCCTGCGACTGATGCAGCGCCTGCTCGACCTGCGGCTGCGCCTGCTGGCGCGCACCGGCAGCCTGCCGCTGCTGCTGGCGCTGCTGGCCTTTTGCGGCGCCGGCGTCTGGCAACTGCACCTGCAGAACGACCTGCGCCTCTGGCTTGGCCAGGACCCGGCGCTGACCCGCGAAGCCCAGGCCATCGCCCGCCTTACCGGGCTGCAACCCACCAGCCAGTTCTTCCTGGTGCGCGGGACGGATGCCGACGAGGTGCTGCACCACCAGGCCGCCCTGGGTCAGCGCCTGGATAGCCTGGTCAGTCAGGGCCAGCTACAGGGCTATCGCGCCCTTAGCGGCCTGGTCGCCCCTGCCGCGGCCCAGGCCGAATTGCGCCAGGCCCTGGCCGGCTGGGGCGAGCGCCTGCAACCCCTGCTGGCGGTAGGCATTCCGGCCGACGCGCTGGACGCCGAACTGAGGCAACTGCATCAGCTACCCGACCTGAGTCTCGACCGGGCCCTGGCCGGCCCGCTGGGCGAGCCCTGGCGACCGCTCTGGCTGGGCCGGACTGCCGACGGCGGCGCGGCCGGGCTGGTCAGCCTGCAAGGGCTGGGCAACGCCCAGGTCCTGCAAAGGGTGGCCGAGGGTTTGCCCGGTGTGCAGCTGGTGGATCGCCTGGGCGAATTGCGCGGCTTGTTCCTCCATACCCAGCGCCTGGCGGTGGAGCTCAAGTTGCTGGCCTCGGCGGCCATCTTCCTGCTGCTGCTCTGGGCCTTCGGTCGCCGCGCGGCACTGCGCATCGTCTGCCTGCCGCTGCTGGCGGCCCTGGCGGCCCTGGCCTGCCTGGGCTGGCTGGGTCAGCCGCTGACCCTGTTCAGCCTCTTCGCCCTGCTGCTCATCACCGCCATCGGCGTGGACTACGCCATCCTCATGCACGAGGCCATCGGCGGCGCGGCGGTGAGTCTGCTCGGCGGCCTGCTGTCCGGCGTCGGCAGCTGGCTGTCGTTCGGTCTGCTGATGCTCAGCAGCACCCCGGCCATCGCCAACTTCGGCCTGGCCATCAGCCTGGGGCTGGTGTTCAGCTTCCTGCTGGCGCCCTGGGCCTCGCCCTCCGTCTCCCACGAAAAGGACCTTCGTCATGGTTGAACATCATCCCCTGGTCGTCATCGGTGCCGGCCCGGCCGGCGCCGTGGTCGCCGCCCTGCTCAAGCGTCGCGGCCATCCGGTACTGGTGCTGGAAGCCCAGCACTTCCCGCGCTTTTCCATCGGCGAGAGCCTGCTCTCCCACAGCCTGGATTTCGTCGAGGAAGCGGGGATGCTGCCGGCGGTCGAGGCCGCCGGTTTTCAGACCAAGGTCGGCGCGGCCTTCGCCTGGGGGGAGCGCTACACCGACTTCGACTTCCGCGACACCTACAGTGGCGGGCGCAGCACCTTCCAGGTCCAGCGCGGCCCCTTCGACAAGATCCTCGCCGACGACGCCGCTCGCCAGGGCGTGGCGATCCGCTACGGCCAGCGGGTGACCGCCGTGACCCTGGGCGAAGACGGTGAAAGAACCCGGATCGAGGTGCTGGGCGACGACGGCCAGGCCTATGCGCTGACCACCGACTTCCTGCTCGATGCCAGTGGCTACGGACGGGTGCTGCCGCGCCTGCTGGACCTGGAAGCCCCTTCGGACTTCCCCCCGCGTCGCGCCCTCTTCACCCATGTCGAGGACCGCATCGACGATCCCGGCTTCGACCGCGACCGCATCCTCATCACCACCCACCCGACCTGGCGCGACGTCTGGTTCTGGACCATCCCGTTCAGCGACGGCCGCACCTCGCTCGGGGTGGTGGCCGCCGCCGAGCGCTATGCCGGACGCGCCCCCGATCTCGCCACCTGTCTGCGCGACTGGGTCGCCGAGACCCCGAGCCTGGCCCGGGTGCTGCACAATGCGGTCTGGGATACCTCGGTGCGCGAGCTGGGCGGCTATGCGGCCAACGTCAAGCGCCTGCACGGCCCCGGCTTCGCCCTGCTGGGCAACGCCGCCGAGTTTCTCGATCCGGTGTTTTCTTCGGGCGTCACCATCGCCCTGCGCTCGGCCAGCCTGGCCGCGCCCCTGGTGGATCGCCAGCTGCGTGGCGAGGCGGTGGACTGGGAGGGCGAGTTCGCCCGACCACTCAAGGCGGGCGTCGATACGTTCCGTGCCTATGTGGAGGGCTGGTACGATGGCAGCTTCCAGGACGTCATCTATTTCGAGAACGCCGACCCCGAGATCCGCCGCATGATCTGCGCCATTCTCGCCGGCTACGCCTGGGACCTTCGCAACCCCTTCGTCAAGGAGCCCAAGCGGCGCCTGCGCCTGCTCGTCGAGCTCTGCCAGCTGAATTCGGCCCACTCTGCATGACCCTGCCCCGTCCGCTCGTCTTCGCGCTGGCCTGCCTGCTACTGCTCGCCGCCTGCGCCAGCCAACCGCCACTGCCCAGCAGTCCGCCACCGCTGGCGCACACGCTCGTCTATCAGGTGGAGCGCCAGACCGCCGAGGGCAGCGACGCCCTGCTGCTGGCCATCCAGCCGGAAGGCCAAGCCCTGCGCTTTTCGCTGTTCGATCCGCTGGGTGTGCCCCAGGCGCGCCAGCGCCTGCTCGACGGCGCCTGGCACGCCGACGGCCTGCTGCCGCCCAATCCCCGGGCGCGCACCTTCTTCAGCGTACTGCTGTTCGCCCTGACCCCGGCCGACCAACTGCCGCAGGCCTATGCCACGGGCGACTGGCAACAGGCCGCCGACGGCAGCCGCAGCCTCAAGGACTGGCAGGTGCGCTATCCCGCTGCCGACCGCCTGGAGCTGCAGGCACCGGACGGGTCGCGCTATCGCCTGACCCTGCAGCCGGAGTCCGCGCCTTGAGCGCCTACCTGAACGCCCTGGGGCTGCTCTGCGCCCTGGGCCAGGGCAAGGCCGAGGTGGCGCGCGGCCTGTTCGCCAGCGACACGGCAGGCATGCAGCCCACCCCGGGCTGGATTCCCGAGCGCCAGCCGCCGGTGGGCACCGTCAGCGCCGCCCTGCCGGCCTGGCCTACCGACTGGGCCCCCTTCTTCAGTCGCAACAACCAGCTCCTGCTGGCGGCTCTGACCGAGATCGAGCCTCAGGTGTACCAGGCCATCGAGCGCCACGGCCCTGCGCGCATCGGCGTGGTGCTGGGCACCAGCACCTCCGGCATTCACGAGGCCAGCCTGGGCATCGCCGTGCACCAGCGCAGCGGCCAACTGCCCGAGGGCTATCAGTACGCCCAGCAGGAGCTGGTCGCGCCGGCCGATTTCCTCGCCCGCTATCTGGGCCTGAGCGGCCCCTGCTATGGTCTCTCCACCGCCTGCACCAGCAGCGCCCGCGCCCTGCTCAGCGCCCGTCGGCTGCTGGTCCAGGGACATTGCGATGCCGTGCTCTGCGGGGGCGTCGACAGCCTCTGCGGCTTGACCCTGAACGGCTTCGCTGCCCTGGAAGCGGTCAGCGAACGCCTGTGCAATCCCTTCTCGGTCAATCGCTGCGGCATCAACATCGGCGAGGGCGCGGCGCTGTTCCTGCTGACCCGCGAGCCCGCTCCCATCGCCCTGCTCGGCGGCGGCGCCAGTTCCGATGCCCACCACATCTCCGCTCCCGATCCCAGCGGCCGCGGCGCCGTCCAGGCCATGCAGGCGGCGCTGCGCGCCAGCAGCCTGCAGCCGGGCGACATCGGCTATCTCAACTTGCACGGCACCGCCACGCCACACAACGACGCCATGGAAAGCCACGCCACCCATGAGGTGTTCCCGGCCGGGGTGCCCTGCTCCTCGACCAAGCCGCTGACCGGCCATACCCTCGGCGCCGCCGGCGCCCTGGAAGCCGCCTTCGCCTGGTTGACCCTGGACCCGCAGCTCAACCCGGCCGGCCAGCTGCCGCCGCAGCGCTGGGACGGCCAGGCCGATCCTGCCCTGCCACGCCTGGCGCTGGCCCACGCCGACAGCCGTCTGGACGGCCGCCGCCACGCCATGAGCAACAGCTTCGCCTTTGGCGGCAGCAACGTCAGCCTCATCCTCGGAGCCACGCCATGATCCCCTGGCCCCTCGCCGAGCTGGTGCCCCACGCTGGCGACATGTTGCTGATCGAGGAAATCCTCGCCTGCGACGACCAGGGCATCGAGACCCGCCTGGTGGTACGCCCCGGCCTCTTCACCGACGCCGACGGCGCCCTGCCAGCCTGGATCGGCGTGGAGCTGATGGCCCAGAGCGTGGCCGCCTTCGCTGGCTGCCAGGCGCGCCGCCGTGGCGAGGCCCCGGCCCTGGGTTTCCTGCTCGGCACCCGCCAGTTCGCCTGCGACGTGGCGGCCTTTCCCGCCGGCGGTGAGTTGCGCATCCAGGCCCAGCCGGCACTGCAGAACGACGATGGCATGGCCATCTTCGACTGCCACTTGCAGGGCCCTGGCTGCCAGGCCAGCGCCCGCCTGAACGTCTATCGTCCGCCCCAGGCGGATCTGTATCTACAGGAGCCCGCGCCATGAGCGTTGCCCCCGCCCCGGTCCTGGTGACCGGTTCCAGCCGCGGCCTGGGCCGCGCCATCGCCCTGCGCCTGGCCGCGGCCGGGCACGACCTGGTGCTGCACTGCCGCAGCCGTCGCGAGGAAGCCGAGGCCGTGCGCACCGAGGTGGAGGCCCTGGGCCGCACGGCCCGGGTGCTGCAATTCGACGTTGGCGACCGCGCTGCCTGCGCGGCCATCCTCGAGGCCGATACCGAAGCCCACGGCGGCTACTATGGTGTGGTCTGCAATGCCGGCCTGACCCGCGACGGCGCCTTCCCGGCGCTGACCGGAGAGGACTGGGACGTGGTCCTGCGCACCAATCTCGACGGCTTCTACAATGTCCTGCACCCGGTGGTCATGCCGATGATCCGTCGCCGCGCGCCGGGGCGTATCGTCTGCATCACCTCGGTTTCCGGGCTGATCGGCAATCGCGGCCAGGTCAACTACAGCGCCTCCAAGGCGGGGCTGATCGGCGCCGCCAAGGCCCTGGCGGTGGAGCTGGCCAAGCGCAAGATCACCGTCAACTGCGTCGCCCCGGGGCTGATCGACACCGAGATCCTCGACGAGCATGTGCCAGTGGACAAGATTCTCGAGATGATCCCCGCCGGGCGCATGGGCACCCCCGAGGAGGTGGCCCACGCGGTGGCCTTCCTGCTCGCCCCCGAGGCCGGCTACATCACCCGCCAGGTGCTGGCGGTCAACGGAGGGCTGTGCTGATGATGGGTCGTCGCGTCGTGATCACCGGGATGGCCGGCGTCACCGCCCTGGGCAGTGACTGGCCGACCATCCGCGACCACTTCCTGGCCGGCCACAGCGGCATCCGCCGCATGGACGCCTGGGACCGCTATACCGAGATGAATACCCGCCTGGGCGGGCCCATCGTCGACTTCCAGGTGCCCAGCCACTGGACGCGCAAGCAGTTGCGCAGCATGGGCCGCGTCTCCCAGCTGGCGGTGGCCGCCGCCGAGCGCGCCCTGGCCGATGCCGGACTGCTGAATGATCCCGGCATCGCCGATGGCCGCATGGGCGTGGCCTGCGGTTCCTCCACCGGCAGCACCGACGACATCAAGGCGCTGGCCAACATGCTGCTCAGCGACGCCGCCGTGGGGCTCAACGCCAACACCTATGTGCGCATGATGCCGCACACCGCCGCCGCCAACCTGAGCCTGTTCTTTGGCCTCAAGGGCCGGCTGATCCCCACCTCCAGCGCCTGCACCAGCGGCAGCCAGGGCATCGGCTACGCCTACGAAGCCATCAAGTTCGGGCGCTTGCCGCTGATGCTGGCGGGCGGCGCCGAAGAACTCTGTCCCAGCGAGGCCATGGTCTTCGACACCCTCTATGCCACCAGCCTGCGCAACGATGCGCCCCACACCTCGCCGCGTCCCTACGACAAGGGACGCGACGGCCTGGTGATCGGCGAAGGCGCCGGCATCCTGGTGCTGGAAGAGCTGGAACACGCCCTGGCGCGCGGCGCGCACATCCACGCCGAGATCGTCGGCTTCGGCAGCAACGCCGATGGCCAGCACTCCACCCGCCCGGAACAGGCCACCATGCAGCGCGCCATGGAGCTGGCCCTGGAAGACGCCGGGCTGGCGCCGGAGGCCATCGGCTACGTCAACGGCCACGGCACGGCCACCGAACAGGGCGACATCGCCGAGACCCGGGCCACCCAGGCGCTGTTCGGCTCCGGCATGCCCATCAGCTCGCAGAAGAGCTACCTGGGCCATACCCTCGGGGCCTGTGGCGCCCTGGAGTCCTGGTTCAGCATCGCCATGATGAACGAAGAGCGTTTCGTGCCGACGCTCAACCTCGACGAACTGGACCCCCAGTGCGGCGAGCTGGACTATCTGCGTGACGGACCGCGGACCCTGCGTACCGATCATGTGATGAACAATAATTTCGCCTTTGGCGGGGTCAACACCTCGCTGATCTTCCGCCGCTGGTCCTGATGGCCATTTCCCGAGGTATTCCCATGTTGCGTCGCCTGCTGCTCGTCTCCGCTCTGCTGTTCCTGGCGGCCTGCACCCGCGCGCCCCTGGTGACGCCCCAGGAGGTCTTCCCCGCCGACCGGGTGGAGAACGCCGCCGACGTTCGCCGCGCCATCGTCGATACCCTCGAACGCCGCGGCTGGACGGTGGGCCAGGAAAGCCCCGGCCTGGTGGTCGCCAGCATCGTGGTGCGCGATCGCCACCAGGCCTGGGTCGACATCCCCTACAGCACCAAGGGCTACCAGATCCGCTACCGCGACAGTGCCGGCCTCGACTACGACGGCGAGCGCATCCATCGCAACTACAACAAGTGGGTCCAGTTGCTCGACGCCGACATTCGCCGGCGACTGCAGCTGCCGGCCCCCGCTGCCGCCGCGGAGTAACGGCCCTCGGCTTGCGCGATATCGCAGAACACCGCCCCAAGGCTGACGGGACGGACGTTCTGGGTTAAACAGTCACCTTCACCCCCACAAGGAAGTCACCATGCGCCTCATCGCTCCCGCCCTTGCCCTCACCCTGAGCCTGGCCACCCTGCTCCCCACCGCCGCCCAGGCCCGCGACACCACCCTGCAGCTGCCCTTCGCCGAGGTGGTCCAGGAAGCCCTGGCCGCCAAGCGCCTGGATGGCAGCGTCAAGTTCTACCTGGCCGGCAACCCGGTGCCGGGCAAGGCCACGGTGGTCAACTCCAGCATCACCACCAACCAGAAGACCAACGCCTTCAACAAGACCGACGAGGTCGCCTGCCGCTGGGTGCTGCAATCGGCGCTGATCCGCCTGCAGGAAGCGGCCAAGGCCGCCGGTGCCAATGCCGTCACCGACATCACCAGCTACTACAAGAAGAACGAGTGGAGCGATCCCAGCCGCTACGAATGCCACGCCGGCGCCTTCATCGCCGGCGTCGCCCTCAAGGGCAAGCTGGTGATCCTTAAGTAGGCCGGAACGGCGGCATGCCCGAGTGGGTCTGTCTAGAAACCCGCCCCGAGGCAGCCGCCATGCCCCACTTTCGCGTCCACTACCGCAAGGACGGCGAACCCCGTCAGCTCGATCTCGGCCATCCGCAGGCGACGCTCGCGGCCCATGAAGCGGCCCTCGCCGTGCTGGAACACCTGCGCGCCGACGCTGAGAACAGCCTGGCCCTGCCGCCTGCCGATGCCCCCGCCGAGGCCATCCTGCGGCAGGCGGAGGTGCATGGACTAACGGATATCCAGGTAGAGCCGCTGGCGTCGTAGGTTGGCGCTGAGCGCAGCGAAGCCCAACGCGCGGGACTATAGGTGTTTGGCCGCCCTCACCCCAGCCCTCTCCCAGAGGGAGAGGGGGTGGTCTGATTCAGCGTTGGCTTATGGGCTCATCGCGGCCGCTCCGGGAGTCCGATGGTTCGCTCATCGCGGCCATGGGCCGCTCCTACAATGACATCTGAACCTGTAGGAGCGGCCCATGGCCGCGATCAGGCGTACTCAACCGTAGCGTGGAAAATCGCGCAGCGTTTTCCGCTGACGGGCTCCGGTACCAACGGTGGATAAGGCTACGCCGTTATCCACCCTCCCGGATGCCCCCGTAGGTTGGCGCTGAGCGCGGCGAAGCCCAACGGGCGGGACTAACGGTGTTTGGCCCTCACCCCAGCCCTCTCCCAGAGGGAGAGGGGGTGGTCTGGTTCAGCGTTGGCTTATGGGCTCATCGCGGCCGCTCCGGGAGTCCGATAGTTCGCTCATCGCGGCCATGGGCCGCTCCTACAATGACATCTGAACCTGTAGGAGCGGCCCATGGCCGCGATCAGGCGTACTCAACCGTAGCGTGGAAAACCGCGCAGCGTTTTCCACTGACGGGCTCCCGTGCCAACGGTAGATAAGGCTACGCCGTTATCCACCCTCCCGGATGCCCCCGTAGGTTGGCGCTGAGCGCAGCGAAGCGCAACGCCACCCAACCTCAGCCCAGGAACAATCGATACGCCGGATTCTCGGTCTCGTCCCAATAGCGATAGCCGATGGCATCCAGGGTCGCCAGCAGCTCGCCCCGCTCGGCGTCACTGGCTTCCAGCGCGGCGAATACCCGCCCATCCGCCGCGCCGTGATTGCGGTAGTGGAACATGCTGATGTTCCAGCGTCCGCCCAGGCGGTCGAGGAAGTCGAACAGCGCCCTGGGCCGCTCGGGAAATTCGAAGCGGAACACCTGCTCCTCACCGACCCGTGCGGCATGGCCACCCACGGTGTGGCGGATATGCAGCTTGGCCAGTTCGTTGTCGGTCAGGTCCAGCACCGGGAAACCCTGATCGCGCAGGCCCTGGATGAGGGCGTCACGCGGATCGCGCTGCGGATGGGTCTGGACGCCAACGAAGATATGGGCCTCTTCGCCAGTGTGGTAGCGGTAGTTGAATTCGGTGATCTGCCGCCGGCCCAGCGCCTCGCAGAAGGCGCGAAAGCTCCCCGGCCGCTCGGGAATGGTCACGGCGATGATGGCTTCGCGTTGCTCCCCTAGCTCGGCGCGCTCGGCCACATGGCGCAGGCGGTCGAAGTTAATGTTGGCGCCGGAATCGATGGCCACCAGCACCTGGCCGCCACTGCCTTCACGCTCTGCGTACTTCTTGATCCCGGCCACCCCCAGGGCGCCCGAAGGCTCGGTGATGGAGCGGGTATCGTCGTAGATGTCCTTGATCGCCGCGCAGATCTCGTCGCTGCTCACGGTGATCACCTCATCCACATAGCGCCGGCAGACCTCGAAGGTATGATGGCCGATCTGGGCAACGGCCACGCCGTCGGCGAACAGCCCCACCCGCGGCAGGACCACCCGCTCGCCGGCGGCCATGGCCTGCTGCAGGCAGTTGGAGTCGTCCGGCTCGACGCCGATGACCTTGACCTCGGGACGCAGGTATTTCACATAGGCGGCGATGCCGGCGATCAGACCACCGCCGCCCACGGGGACGAAGATGGCATCCAGCCGCCCGGGGTGCTGGCGCAGGATCTCCATGGCCACGGTGCCCTGGCCGGCGATGACGTCGGGATCGTCGTAGGGCGGCACGAAGGTGTAGCCCTGCTCCTCGACCAGGCGCAGCGCCTCGGCCAGGGCCTCGGGAAAGGCGTCGCCGTGCAGTACCACCTCACCGCCACGGGACTGCACGCCGATGACCTTGAGCTCGGGGGTGGTGCGCGGCATGACGATGATCGCCCGCACGCCCAGCTCACGGGCCGCCAGGGACAGGCCCTGGGCGTGGTTGCCGGCGCTGGCGGTGATCACCCCGCGCGCCTTCTCGCTGGCCGAGAGGCTGGCCAGTTTGGTGTAGGCGCCACGGATCTTGAAGGAAAACACTGGCTGCAGGTCTTCGCGCTTGAGCAGCACCTGGCAGCCCAGCCGCTCGGACAGCGCCCGCGCCGGTTGCAGGGGCGTTTCGATCGCCACGTCGTAGACGGGGGCGAGCAGGGTCTTCTTCACATACTGTTCGAGCATCGGCGGGGCGATCCGGTGGGTGCGGCGGGGGCGAAAAGTCTACTACGGGCACTCCCGGGTAGGTTAGCCAAGCCGTCCGAGCGGCTATAATCGAGGGCCCTTCACCCGTTTCTTTGCGGATATCCCCATGAATCAGGACCAGCTCAAGCAGGCCGTCGCCCAGGCCGCGGTCGACCTCATCCTTCCCCTGCTCTCCCGCGACAGCGTGGTCGGCGTGGGCACCGGCTCGACCGCCAACTTCTTCATCGACCTGCTGGCCAAGCACAAGCTGGAGTTCGACGGCGCCGTGGCCAGCTCCCAGGCCACCGCCGACCGCCTGAAAAGCCATGGCATCACCGTCTATGACCTCAACGGTGTCAGCGACCTGGAATTCTATGTGGACGGCGCCGACGAAGCCGACGGCCACCTCAACCTGATCAAGGGCGGCGGCGCGGCCTTGACCCGCGAGAAGATCGTTGCCGCGGTGGCACGCAAGTTCATCTGCATCGCCGACGCCAGCAAGCGCGTCGACGTCCTCGGCGAATTCCCGCTGCCGGTGGAGGTGATCCCCATGGCCCGCAGCCACGTGGCCCGCGAGCTGGTGAAACTGGGCGGCGATCCGGAATACCGCGACGGCGTGGTGACCGACAACGGCAACGTCATCCTCGACGTGCACAACATGCACATCGTCGATCCGGTGGGCCTGGAAGCGAAGATCAACAACATCGTCGGCGTGGTCGCCAACGGCCTCTTCGCCGCCCGCCCGGCGGACGTGCTGCTGCTGGGCACCGCCCAGGGCGTGGAGCGGTTGGAGCGCAGCTAAGCCACCCGTAGCGTGGAAAACCGCGCCAGCGTTTTCCACAGGTGAGCTCAACCACGGCCAGTGGATAAGGCTGCGCCGTTATCCACGCTACGCCGTTTATCGCGGCCATGGGCCGCTCCTACAAAAGTATCATCCCTGTAGGAGCGGCCCATGGCCGCGATGAAACCTCCGCCAGCACGAAAGCAAAAAAACCCCGGTCAGGCGAACCCGACCGGGGCTTTTCCATGACAGCTAAAGGCTTAGAACAGCACGCGGCAACGGATAGTGCCCTTGACGTTCTGCAGCTTCTCTTGCGCCAGGTCGGAGTACTCGGCATCGACGTCGATCACCACGTAGCCGACCTTCTCGTCGGTCTGCAGGTACTGACCGGAGATGTTGATGCCGCTCTCGGAGAAGACCCGGTTGATCTCCGACAGCACGCCCGGGACGTTCTGGTGGATGTGCAGCAGGCGGTGCTTGCCCGGGTGCGACGGCAGGGCCACTTCAGGGAAGTTGACCGAGGACACCGAGGTGCCGTTGTCGCTGTACTTGACCAGTTTCTCGGCCACTTCCAGGCCGATGTTGGCCTGGGCCTCGGCGGTGGAGCCACCGATGTGCGGGGTCAGGATGACGTTGTCCAGGCCCCGAAGCGGCGAGACGAATTCGTCGTTGTTGGAGCGCGGCTCCACCGGGAAGACGTCGATGGCGGCGCCGATCAGGTGCTCGTCCTTGATGGCCGCGGCCAGGGCGTCGAGGTCGACCACGGTGCCGCGCGCGGCGTTGATCAGGATGCCGCCTTTCTTGATGGCGCGGATCTCGCGCTCGCCCATCATCAGCTGGGTGGCGGGAGTTTCCGGCACGTGCAGGGTGACGATGTCGCTCATGCCGAGCAGCTCGGTCAGGGAACCGACCTGCTGGGCGTTGCCCAGGGGCAGCTTGGTGATGACGTCATAGAAGAACACCTGCATGCCCAGGCCCTCGGCCAGCACCGACAGCTGGGTGCCGATGGAGCCGTAGCCGATGATGCCGAGCTTCTTGCCGCGGATCTCGAAGGAGTTGGCCGCGCTCTTGATCCAGCCGCCACGGTGGCAGGAGGCGTTCTTGGCCGGGATGCCGCGCAGCAGCAGGATGGCCTCGGCCAGCACCAGCTCGGCAACCGAACGGGTGTTGGAATAGGGGGCATTGAACACGGCGATGCCGCGCTCGCGGGCGGCCTGCAGGTCAACCTGGTTGGTGCCGATGCAGAAGCAGCCGACGGCGACCAGCTTCTTGGCGCAGTCGAACACCTCTTCGGTGAGCTGGGTGCGCGAACGGATGCCGATGAAGTGGGCGTCGGCGATCTTTTCCTTGAGCTGGGCATCCGGCAGGGAGCTGGTGACGTACTCGATGTTGCTGTAACCCGCGGACTTCAGGATATCCACGGCGGACTGGTGGACGCCTTCCAGGAGAAGGAAGCGGATCTTGCTCTTGTCGAGGGAAGTCTTGCTCATCTGCGTTGAATCCAGAGTGTCCAGGGAGAAGGATGCCGGCGCGGCGCAGGCCAGTTCAGCCAGCGGCAAAGGGGGCGCTATCTTAGCATGAGCCGCCGCATGCAGGTCCGGTTGCGACCTGAAGCTTTCTCAGGGCGACCATGAGCACTTCGCGACCGGCAACGCGCCGCGGCGCCCGCTTTTGGTTAAGATCGCCAGCAGACGCCACTCACCAGGAGCACAAGATGGCCTATCAGCACCAGTACCTCGATGGCACCAAGATCCACTTCCCCCTGGGCAAGGTCGTCTGCATCGGCCGCAACTATGCCGAACACGCCAAGGAGCTGAACAACCCGGTTCCCACCGAGCCCCTGCTGTTCATCAAGCCGGCCAGCTGCGTGGTGCCGGTGGCGGACGGCTTCGCTATTCCCACCGACCAGGGTTCGGTGCACTACGAGGCCGAGATCGCCGTGCTGATCGGCAAGCCGCTGTCGAAGAAGCCTTCGACAGAGGAAGTCCGCGACGCCATCTCCGGCTTCGCCCCCTCCCTGGACCTGACCCTGAGAGACGTGCAGAGCCGCCTCAAGGACAAGGGCTATCCCTGGGAAATCGCCAAGAGCTTCGACGGCGCCTGCGTGCTCGCGCCCTTCGTGCCTGGCGATGCCTTCGAGGACCTGGCCGACATCCCGGTGCGCCTGACCATCAACGGCGAGGTCCGCCAGGACGGCAACAGCCGCGACATGCTCAATCCCATCCTGCCGCTGATCCAGACCATCGCCGGGCATTTCTCCCTGCAACCGGGCGACGTCATCCTCACCGGTACGCCGGTGGGTGTCGGACCTCTCAACGTGGGCGATGAGCTGGTGCTGGAGCTGCCGGACGTTAGCCGCTTCGAAACCCGCGTGCTATAACCCCGCCACCCACCGTCGCCTGGCGAGTGCCTGGCGATGGTGTGCCGGCACGGCCGCGACGCCCCAGGCTTTGCCTGAAAAGTGCCTACGCTCGGCCATGCGGCGTTAAACCCTTTCGGAATGCTCATTTACCCCTCGTAAACTCGAGCGCGAGTCCGATCCGCTTCCTCAAGGGTTTTTGCCTTGCCTGACCTTCGCTCGGCGACGTTGCAGACAAGCCATAACAAGAAGCCGTACGAGCCCGCATGTCCAGACTCCCCCGCCTCATCCTGTCGCGCCTCCTTCCCGCCTTCGTCCTGCTGGTGCTGATCGTCCTCACCTTCGTCTGGCACTGGAACGACCGGGCCCTGCTCTGGTGGCAGGAATACCGCACGCCGCCGGAAGTCCGCGCCCAGGCGGTCTGGCTGCCGAACTACCAGGCGGTGATCCAGGGCAAGCAGCTGCCGGGGCTGGCCGAGGCCGAGACCTCCGATCTCACCTACGATCCCCGTACCCGCACCCTCTTCGCCGTTACCGGCAGCACCCCCTACCTGGTGCAGCTGAGCCTGACCGGCGACATCCTCAGACGTATCCCGATCCGCAACGTCTCCAACCTGGAAGGTGTGACCGCCCTGGAAGACGGACGCCTGGCCATCGTCGACGAACGCCAGCGGCGGCTGTCGCTGTTCCAGCTGAAGGACGACACCCGGGAGCTGGATGCCAACACCTTCGAACACCACGACCTGGGCTTTCCCGACGCCGGCAACAAGGGCTTCGAAGGCATTGCCTGGGATCCGCGGCACCAACGCCTGATCCTCAGCAAGGAACGCGACCCGGCCGCGCTCTTCACCCTGGCCAGCGACGGCCGCGGCGTTACCGGTACCCTCCAGCCCTTTCCCCTCAAGCAGCTGGTGATCGACTACTCCGCGGTGGCGGTCGATCCGCGCACCGGTCACCTGCTGGCCCTCTCCGATCAGTCTCACACGCTGGTGGAAATGACCGCGGAAGGTGCACCGGTCAGCTTCATCAGCTTGAGACGCGGCCTGCACGGCCTGGACGCCACCATGGAGCAGCCGGAGGGCGTGGCCCTCGACGAGGCCGGCAATCTCTACCTGATTGGTGAACCCAATCTCTTCCACGTGTTTCACAAGGTGTCCAAAGCGGCGCAATGAGCGCCTATTCAGCTTGAATTCAGGGTGGCGCCCTTAGGCTGCGCGGCATCACCGCCTCAGGACCCTGTCGATGTTTCCGCTGTTCTCCCCTCGCACCCTGGCCGCCCTGCTGGGTGCCGCGCTGCTGCTGGGCCTGACCCTGGTGGCCCAGCAGCACCGGCTGTTCGAGCGGCTCTGGTTCAACGTCCAGAGCCAGCTCCAGGCCGAAAGCCGACAGGCCCGCTCGCTGTGGCTGCCGAGCTATCGTGTCACCGTGGAAGCACGCCCCATTGGCGAGGGCATCACCGACGTCTCGGCACTGAGCTTCGATCCGGATCGCCATACCCTAGTCAGCGTGACCAACAAGCCGGCGCGCTTTCTCGAACTGGACCTGGACGGCCGGCTGCTGCGCCAGGTGGATCTCAAGGGCTTCAGCGATCCGGAAGCCATCGAGTACATCAAGCCGGGTGTGTACATGATCAGCGAGGAGCGCCGCCAGCGCCTGGTGCGGGTACATATAGGCACCGACACCCGCGAGGTGGACATCGACGATCGCCAGGTCAGTCACCCCTTCAGCCTGAGCGACGTGGAAAGCGACAACCGCGGCAACGAGGGCCTGGCCTACGACGCCGCCCGCGAGCGCTTTTTCGTCGCCAAGGAAAGCAATCCGGTACGCATCTACGAGATCGACGGCCTGGGCAGCGAGGCCTTCGAGGGCCTGCAGGCCCTGTCACTGCGCAGCGACCCCAAGCGCGACCGCCGGCTGTTCGTGCGCGATCTCTCCAGCCTGCAATTCGACCCCGGCACCGGCCATCTGCTGGCGCTCTCCGACCAGTCGCGGCTGGTACTGGAGCTGGACGACGACGGCAAGCCGATCAGCTCCCTGTCCCTGCTGCGCGGCCAGCACGGCCTGAGCCGCAGCGTGCCCCAGGCCGAGGGCGTGGCCATGGACGACCAGGGCAGGCTGTACGTCGTCAGCGAGCCGAATCTGTTCTATCGCTTCGAGAAGCCATGAGGTAGAGGCTCATCGCGGCCATGCCGGTGCGCCGTAGCGACCGCTCCTACAGATCAGGAAACACCTGTAGGAGCGGCCCATGGCCGCGATCAATGCATAGCCTTCCCTCCCCAACCCTCTAGGTGGTCTCGCGCCTGTGGCTAGCGTGGCGACAAGGGATCGCGAATCTGCCTTCGGCGCTGGAAACGAACGCCCGCCCGGACAGCCCCCTTCTCCCTCCGGGAGAGGGTTGGGGTGAGGGCCGGCCTGGCAACGAATCTTCATGCGGAAAAGGCTGCGCCGCTTCCCCCGCTACGCCACCAGTGTTGGGCTTCGACGATGGAGCCGTCTCAACCCAACCTACGACACTCGCCGTAGGTTGGGTTGAGCGCAGCGAAGCCCAACAGGCTTTTGGCGACTCCCCCCTCACCCCGGCCCTCTCCCAGAGGGAGAGGGGGTGGTCCCGCGCGCCCTCATATCACCGCTGCCAACGACCGAATCCCCTATTCCCCCTGCTCGAACAACTCTTCCAGATAGCGTCGCGCATTGGCCACATAGACCTGGGCGTTGGCCGCCAGCTGCGCCTGCTGGGCCTCGCTCAGGGTGCGCACTACCTTGGCCGGTGAGCCAAGCACCAGGGAGCCGTCGGGGATCACCGCGTTCTCGGTGACCAGGGCATTAGCGCCCACCAGGCAGTTGCGCCCGATGCGCGCGCCGTTGAGCACCACGGCGTGGATGCCGATCAGGCTGCCGTCGCCGATCTCGCAGCCATGCAGCATGGCCTGGTGGCCGACGGTGACGCCACGCCCCAAGGTCAGCGGCGAGCCGGGATCGGTGTGCAACACGGCGCCGTCCTGCACATTGCTGTCCGGACCGATGTGGATCAGCTCGTTGTCGCCGCGCAGCACCGCGCCAAACCAGACGCTGGCGCCTTCATCCAGGCGTACCTTGCCGATCACCGCGGCGGTGGGCGCGACCCAGCTGTGCGGATGGGCGTCGACGCGGTGTTCTCCCAGGCGGTACTTCATGGTGCTCATCCTCGTGTTGTTGTCATTGGCGGAAGGGCCGATTGTTCGCCGATGCGAGCTGCGGGTGCAATCGGTGCGCGATCAGCCCATCGGTTGTTGCAAGTCATTCTCGATAACGAAAGAATGCCTTCAGGGAACCTAAGACCGCAGGACTGCGACGAATGACCACGGCCAGAGCGCTGGGAAAGGGTGCTGCCCTTTGCAAAGCTTGCTGCCGCTGACGTCCCCGGCCCCTACCGGGCCAGCGTTGCCGCTGCACGCGGTGACCTGTCGTCAGCCACCCCGGCCCAGGCCGGTTTCCCGAGACCACCGGAATCTGCGAGCGCCCGATGCGTACCACCTGGAAATTCCTGTTGCCCCTCGCCGTCACCGGACTGCTGGCGCTGCTGCCTGCCCCGGCCGGCCTGCCCAGCCATGCCTGGCTGTACTTCGCCCTCTTCGCCGGCGTGGTGGTGGGGCTGATCCTCGAACCCCTGCCTGGGGCGGTGATCGGTCTGATCGGCGTGGCCCTGGCGGCCTTGCTGGCGCCCTGGGTGCTGTTCAGCCCGGCGCAATTGGCGACACCGGGCTTCCGAGCGCCCCAGGAGGCGCTGAAATGGGGCCTGGCGGGCTTTTCCAACAACACCGTCTGGCTGATCTTCAGTGCCTTCATGTTCGCCCTGGGCTACGAAAAGACCGGTCTCGGCCGACGGATCGCCCTCCTGCTGGTCAAGGCCATGGGCAGCCGGACCCTGACCCTGGGCTACGCAGTGATGCTGGCGGACCTGGCCCTGGCGCCCTTCACGCCGTCCAACACCGCGCGCAGTGGTGGCACCGTCTACCCGGTAATTCGCAACCTGCCGCTGCTCTACGATTCCAAGCCCAACGACCCCAGCGCCCGGCGCATCGGCTCCTATCTGATGTGGGTGGCGATTTCCTCCACCTGCGTCACCAGCACTCTCTTCCTCACCGCCCTGGCACCCAACCTGCTGGCCGCCGCCCTGATCGAGAAGACCGCCCAGGTGCACATCAGCTGGGGCCAGTGGTTCATCGCCGCCGCGCCCATGGGCATCCTGCTGCTGGCCGTGCTGCCGCTGCTGGCCTACTGGCTATATCCGCCTGAGATCAAACGCAACGACCAGGTGCCGCTGTGGGCAGCCAAGGAACTGGCCGAACTCGGCCCGCTGACACGCAACGAGAAGCTGCTGCTGGCCCTGGTAATCGGCGCCCTGGCGCTATGGATCTTCGGTGCCGCCTGGGCCGATCCGGCACTGGTGGGCATCCTGGTGATCGTGCTGATGCTGCTGCTGAAGGTCATCAACTGGAACGATGCCCTGGGCAACAAGGCCGCCTGGAACACCTTCGCCTGGTTCGCCACCCTGGTAGCCCTGGCCGACGGCCTGACCCGGGTCGGCTTCGTCGCCTGGTTCGGCCAGTGGGTCGCCGGCCACCTGGGCGGCTTCCACGCCGGCACCGCCATGGTGGCGCTGGTGGTGGTCTTCTATCTCGCCCACTACCTGTTCGCCAGCTCTACCGCCCATACCACCGCCCTGCTCCCCGTGATGCTGGCCGCCGGCATGGGCATCCCCGGCATCGACCTGCCGGTATTTGCCCTGCTGCTGGGCACCTCGCTGGGGCTGATGGGGATCATCACGCCCTATGGCACCGGGCCAAGTCCGGTGTACTACGGCAGCGGCTACCTGCCCAGCGCGGACTACTGGCGACTGGGGACCATTTTCGGCGCGCTGTTCCTGCTGGTGCTGCTGGGGATCGGGGTGCCGTGGATCATGATGGTGGCGTGAGGCGGAAGCCCGTGCGGAGCACCGTAGGTTGGGTCGAGCGACAGCGAAGCCCAACATTGCGGAGGTTGCCGTGATGCCTTGGTTTAGCGGTGCCCTGGCTGCTTATCGAGTACTCGGATGGTTTTCGTTTCGCCCACCCGACCTTTTGCTTAGGGACCTAATCATCCCTTCGGCGTAGAATCCACATTCTTAGTGTGCTTTCGATAATGCCCGCAGAGGTCGTCATGTCCCACCGTATTCGCCATCCCGGTTTCGCCGCCAAGCGCCAGAGCGCCGAGCAGGCCGCACAGTTCATCCGTCACGGCATGACCGTGGGCATGAGCGGTTTCACCGGAGCCGGTTATCCCAAGGCCGTGCCCGGCGCCCTGGCCCAGCGCATCACTGCCAGCCATGGCGCCGGCGAGCCGTTTCGTATCAAGGTGCTGACCGGTGCTTCCACCGCTCCGGAACTGGATGGCGCCCTGGCGCGGGTCGATGGCATCGAGCTGCGGGTGCCCTTCCAGTCGGATCCCGAGCTGCGTAGCCGCATCAACGCCGGCGGCCTGGACTACATGGACATCCACCTGGGCCAGCTGGCGGAAAAGGTGCGCTACGGTTTCTTCGGCAAGATCGACGTGGCGGTGGTGGAGATCGCGGCGATCCGCGAAGACGGCCTGTTGGTACCCTCCTCCTCGGTCGGCAACAACAAGACCTGGCTGGACATGGCCGATGCGGTGATCCTCGAGGTCAATCGCTGGCAGCCCGATGCCCTGGACGGCATGCACGACATCTACACCGACGGCGCCCTGCCGCCCCACCGCACGCCCATTCCGCTCGCCCATCCCAGTGACCGCATCGGCTCGCCTTACCTGGAGGTACCGCTGGACAAGGTGGTGGCCGTGGTGGAGACCGACGCCCCCGATCGCAACAGCCCCTTCAAGGCACCCGACGCCGCCTCCCAGGCCATCGCCGCGCACCTGCTGGACTTCCTCAGATTCGAGGTACGCCAGGGGCGCATCCCGGCCAATCTGCTGCCGATCCAGTCGGGCGTCGGTAACATCGCCAACGCCTTCATGCAAGGCCTGGCCGAGAGCGAATTCCAGGGGCTGACCGCCTTCACCGAGGTGATCCAGGACGGCATGCTGGAGCTGCTCATCAGCGGCAAGATGGAGCTGGCCTCGGCGACGTCCTTCTCCCTGAGCCCGGCGGGCATCGAGCGTTTCCTCGAACACGCCGAGTCCCTGCGCCAGCGCATCATCCTGCGCCAGCAGGGGGTGAGCAATCATCCGGAACTGGTGCGCCGCCTGGGCTGCATCGCCCTGAACGGCATGCTCGAAGCCGACCTCTATGGCAACGTCAATTCCACCCACCAGATGGGTACCGGGATGATGAACGGCATCGGCGGCTCCGGGGATTTTGCCCGCAATGCCTACCTGTCGGTCTTCATGGCGCCAAGCACGGCCAAGAACGGCCTGATCTCGACCCTGGTGCCCATGGTCAGCCACGTCGACCATACCGAACATGATGTCTCGGTGATCGTCACCGACCAGGGCCTGGCCGATCTGCGCATGCTCAGTCCCAAGCAGCGTGCCCGGGCCATCCTCGAGCACTGCGTGCATCCGAGTTTCCGCCCGGCGCTGGAGGATTACTTCGAGCGCGCCCTGGCCGGCAGCCATGGCAAGCACACTCCGCACCTCCTTCCCGAGGCCCTGGCCTGGCACGAACGCTACCTGGTCACCGGCAGCATGCTCGGTCCCGCCGCCCAGGAAGCCCACGACTGAAGGCAAGGCGCCCGAGGCCACTCGGGCGCCCTTTCGGCCTCCTATCCCTGCCGTCCGTCGCCCATATGCAACTAATTGTGACTTTTTGCCAGCGCGCTGTGTAAAAAGCTGCCTTGTCGGATTCCCAGCCGACATCCCGGGTGATAAAAGACGTGAAATCTCTGAGCAATGTCCTTGATCTGCAAGGTGCATTGCCGTTCGCGGTTGTTCTAACCCCGCCCCCCTTTGAGAGCTGCCACCGTGAAGATCTGTCATCAACTTGCCGGCTTGTTGCTGGCTGGCTTGGTCGGGCTGAGTCCGGCCGTCCTGGCCCAGACCCCACCCAAGGTCAAGGCCGCGGCTGCCGCCACCGCCCAGCGCCTGGCCTCGAACCACGCCCTGGTCGTCGACCTCAAGACCAACCAGGTACTCTTTTCCCAGAATCCCGATCAGGTCGCCCCCATCGCATCGGTGACCAAGCTGATGACCGCCATGGTGGTGCTCGATGCCAAGCTGCCGCTGGAGCAGACCATCGACATCGACATCAGCGAGAATCCGGCCATGCGCGGCATCTTCTCGCGGGTGCGCCTAGGCAGCCAGCTGACCCGCCGCGACATGCTGCAACTGGCGCTGATGTCCTCGGAAAATCGCGCCGCCACCAGCCTCGCCTTCCACTATCCGGGTGGCCAGCGGGCCTTTGTCGCCGCCATGAACGCCAAGGCACGTGCCCTGGGCATGAAGAACACCCGCTACGCCGAGCCTACTGGCCTGTCGCCGCTCAACGTCTCCACCGCCCGCGACCTGGTGACGCTGCTCAAGGCCACCGAGCGCTACCCCCTGCTCGGTCAGCTCAGCACCACCCCGGAAAAGACCCAGGCCTTCCATAACCCCAACTATGTGCTGGGCTTTCGCAACACCAACCACCTGGTCTACAACGCCGACTGGAGCGTGCAGCTGACCAAGACCGGCTACACCGACAAGGCGGGTCACTGCCTGGTGATGCGCACCGTGATGGCCGGTCGTCCAGTGGCCTTCGTGGTGATGGACGCCTTTGGCAAGTTCACCCACATGGCCGACGCCACCCGCGTCCGTCGCTGGCTGGAAAGTGGCGAGCTGACGCCCCTGCCGGGCGCGCCCAAGGGCGCACGCAGCACGGTACTGGCGCGCAAGTAACGCCCGCCCAGGAAAGGCCCGAAGCCGCGTCCCCGACGCGGCTTTTTCATGTCTGGCGTCCAGGCGGCTGGCGTGATCGGCAGTGGCCAGCAATAGTTAGCTGAAGCGCTGGAGATTGCCGTACCGGCACGCCCTGCCCGTCCATCCTCGAAGAGGTGTTCCCGATGAAGCCCTCCCTGTCGCGTCGCCAGCTCCTGCACTGCGCCTGTTGCCTGCCGCTCGCTGCGGCCCTGGCGCCCCTGACCCTGCCTGCCCTGGCTGCTCCCACCAAGGCCCACACCACCCTCACGGCCGAGCAGGCCCTGCAACGGCTGATCGACGGCAACCAGGGCTTCATGGAGGACAAGCCCCTGCATGGGGAAACCAATCGCGACCGCCGCCTGGAGATCGCCAAGGGCCAGACGCCCTTCTGCGTGCTGGTGTCCTGCTCGGATTCGCGGGTCTCGCCGGAGCTGCTGTTCGGGCGCGGGCTGGGCGAGTTGTTTATCGTGCGCAACGCCGGCAATACCCTGGACACCACCGCCTTCGGCTCGGTGGAATACGCTATCAGCCAGCTGGGCGTGCCACTGATCGTGGTCATGGGCCACGAGAAATGCGGCGCGGTGGAGGCCGCGGTGGCGGTGGTGGAGCAGAACGTCCTCTATCCCGGCGCCATCGGCGCCATGATCGAACCCATCCTGCCGGCGGTACTCAGCGCCCGCGCCGGCAATCCGCCGGATCTGCTGGAAGCCGCGGTGCGCAGCAACGTGCAGCGCACGGTCAGACGGCTGCGCGCAGCCTCCGAACCAACCCTGCTGGCGCCGCAGAAGGAGGGTCGGGTCAAGGTGGTGGGCGCCTACTACACCCTGGAAAACGGCCACGTGGATTTCTTCGACGTCTGAGGCGGGCACCCCGGGCGTCCGGTGCGGTCTAGGGCTGTATCCCCTACCTGGAACGCCCCATGAGCAAAGACGCGATCGCCCACGAGTACTACGAGACCGTCACCGGCCGCTGCTGGCTGGATGACGTCCGCGAATGGCGCCGACTGCAAGCCGAGGCCCAGGCCGCCGCCGATCGCTACCTGGCCTGTCCGGAAGACCTGGGCACGCCCGAGCGTAAGCGGCTGGAACAGAACTGGCGCGCCATCAATGAAGAAGCCGGCGCCTTCTGGCAACGTATGTGGTCGAATCTGGATCGTCAGTGAGCGGCGGGTGGCTGCTGCAAGGTCAGGCTGAAGGTTTCGAAGCCTAAGGCGGCCCAGAACGCCTGACCGGCTCTATTGCCGGCAAGGACGTTGAGCTGTACCGGCCAGTCCGTTGGCCAAAGCTGATGACGCAGATGACCATAGAACGCACGGCCCAGGCCCTGGCGACGTGCCTGCGGCGCCACATAGAGATGGCGCAAGAAGATCGACGTCTCTTGCAGGCGATACAGTGCGTAGCCCAAAGGCAGTCCGTCCTGCTCGGCCAGTACCGCCTGGTAGGTGCCATCGATCAACCAGCCCGCCAGGCGGTGACGCAAGGCCGTCTCAGCGAGAGGCCGTGGACTACCCTCGTCCCTTTGCAGGCCGGCATTGAAGCCAGTCAGTACCTCAAGGTCCTCCAGTCCGGCCTGCCGGTAGATGATCGGCATCGCTAGACCAACCCTTCCGCCTTCAATTCGCTCTTGAGATAGGCGTAGTACACCGGCGCCGCCACCAGGCCCGGCAGGCCGAAGGCCGCCTCGAATACCAGCATGGCCACCAGCAACTCCCAGGAGCGGGCGCTGATCTGGCCGCCGACGATGCGGGCGTTGAGGAAGTATTCCAGCTTGTGGATGGCGATGAGGTAACCCAGTGCCGCCACCGCGACCCAGATCGACAGCGACAGGCCGGCGATGAAGATCAGGGTGTTGGACATCAGGTTGCCGATCACCGGCAGCAGCCCCAGGATGAAGGTGAGGATCACCAGGGTCTTGGCCAGCGGCAGATGGACGTCGAACAGCGGCAGCACCCCGAGCAGGAAGATGCCGGTCAGGGTGGTGTTGAGCAGCGAGATCTTGATCTGGGCGAAGACGATGTTACGAAAGGCCTGGGCAACCAGGCCGACGCGCACCAGCAGGGCGCCGCTTAGGGGCCGCAGGCGCTCGGGATCGGGGGTGGGCTGCAGGGCGACGATGGCGCCCAAGATCATGCCGATGAGCACGATGACGAAGGTCCGCGCCGCATCACGGCCGAACAGCTGCAACTGCGCCACGTGGGCGCGCAGCCACTCCACCAGCTCCCGCTTCATGCTGTCGGCGTTGACCGGCAGGTAGGCGTCCAGCGAGGGCGGCAACTGGGCGCGCGCGCGCTCGGTGAGCACCATGAACTTGTCCAGCAACCGTCCGGGGTTCTGCACCTCCTGGATGATGAAGCTGGTGAACCAGACGAAGAACAGTGTCAGCAGGCTCACCACCAGGGTCCCGAGCAGGGCCACGGCGAGCCAGCGCGCGCCGCCGCCAGGCATTTGCCGCTGCAGGCGCCCGGCCAGGGTGTTGACCAGTTCGTACACCAGGAGCCCGGCGAGCAGGCTGGGCAGGAGCTTGAGCGGGAGAACCAGGTAAAGCGCGGTGAAGACGATGATCCAACTGGCCAAGATGGCCTGGCGTTGCGTGAAGGCGTACATAGATTACCGGCGGCAGAATCCCTGTCCGCAGTCTGCCAGCCTGCCGCCTCGCCGCCCAGCCTGGATAGCGAAGAAAGCCTGAGCCTCTGTTACCCGGCGTTACCCGACCGGCCCTTTTCGACCGAACGCCTCAGCCGGCCAGCTCGGCGGCGCAGACCCGCGCGCGCCCCTGGTGCTTGGCCGCATAGAGCTGCGCATCGGCGGCGGTGATCAGGGCGGCTGGATCGACATTGGTCGGCGGAAGCGCGGTGGCCACGCCCAGGCTAAGGGTGACGTAGCCGGTCACCGATGAATAACCGTGGGGCAGCCGCTGGTCGTGCAACTGCTGCAGCAGCCGCTCGGCGACCTGAGTGGCACCCTCCAGGTCGGTGCCCGGCAGCAGGCAGCCGAATTCCTCGCCACCGTAGCGCGCCAGCAGGTCGTAGGGGCGGAACAGCCCCTGGCCCAGGGCCTGGGCGACCTGACGCAGGCACTGGTCGCCGGCGAGATGGCCATAGTGGTCGTTGTAGGCCTTGAAGTGATCGATATCCATGAGGATCAGCGAAAAAGGCGTGCCTTCGCGTTGACTCTGGCGCCAGCCGCGCAGCAGCGCCTCGTCGAACTGGCGGCGATTGGCGACCCCGGTGAGGCCATCGACCAGGGCGATGCTGCGCAGGGCGTCACGCTGCGCCTTGAGGGTCAGCTGGGTGCGTACCCGGGCACGCACGATGACCGGATTGATCGGCTTGCTGATGAAGTCCACCGCGCCCAGTTCCAGGCCGGTGACCTCTTCGTCCGGGCCTTCCTGGCCGGTGACGAAGATCACCGGAATGGCGGCGGTGGCCGGATCGGCCTGCAGCCGCCGCAGCACCTCATGGCCATCGAGCTGGGGCATCATCACATCGAGCAGGATCAGGTCCGGCTGCTGGGCGAGGGCCAGCTGCAACGCCTGGGCGCCATTGGTGGCCATGAGCGTCTCGCAGTCCTGGCGAAAGAGCTCGTGGAGGATGCGGATGTTCAGCGGTTGGTCGTCGACGATCAGCAGCTTGGGTTTGCTGCGCCGCCCAGCGGCCTCGGCGGTCGGCGGATTCATAGGGCTTCCTTCAGGTCAGGCAGGGTAGTGAGGGCCGCGGCGAAGTCGAGGGTCTCGACCTGGGCACGGAAGAGGTCGTAACGCACCTGGGCTTCGGCGCGGCACTGCACGGGCAGCTCGGCGATGAGATCCAGGGCTTCGAGACTGCCTTGGCCGAGCAGCTGCTCGAGCTCGTCCAGGCGCGCGGACCAGTCGACCGTCGACTCGGGGTCCTGGCTGACCACGACCGGCGGCGGTGGCAACACCTCCGCCAGGGCGCTGCGCAGCTCCACCAGGGCTTCGTCCAGCAACAGTCGCAAGGTAGCGAGTTCAGCCATGACATCCGCGGGCACTCCAGCACCGGCCTTGCCGTGGCGCTCACCCTCGGCGGCACGAGCCGCCAGGCGCTGCGCGCCCATGGTGCCGGCACTGCCCTTGAGCGAGTGTAGTACAGCCACCGCGCCCTCGCTGTCGCCGGCCTGCCAGGCCCGCGCGAGGTTTTCCAGCAGACTGGCGGAGTCCTCGGCGAAGCGCTCGAGCAGCGAGCCGAACAGCCGGGCATCACCACCGAAGCGGCGCAGGACGACGCTCAGGGGCTCCACCTGGCGGTCGGTGGCGGCCGGGGCGACGTCCACGGCGGCGCTGACCTCCTGGCCGGTCAGGCGTTGCAGCCGGCTGACCAGCAACTCCAGGTCGATGGGCTTGCCGACGTGGTCATCCATGCCGGCGGCCAGGCAGGCGTCGCGATCGGTGTGGGAGGCGTTGGCCGTCATCGCCAGGATCGGCAGGGTGCGGAAGCGGCCGTCGGCGCGGATACGACGGGTGGCCTCCAGGCCATCGATGTCGGGCATCTGCATGTCCATGATGACCACGTCCAGTGGCGCACCGGAGAGCACCCGTTCGACGCCTTCCAGCCCACCCTCCGCCAGTTCCACCTGGGCACCCTGGGCCAGCAGCAGCTCGGCGGCCACCTGGCGGTTGAGGGCGTTGTCTTCCACCACCAGCAGGCGCATGCCGGCCAGGCGGTGGCTTTCGTCGACCACCGCGGCGGCGTGGACACCGGCCGGGACTTCGGCGCCCAGGGCGCGCTCCACCACCTCGACGATCTGCGCCGGGGTCACCGGCTTGGTCAGGTAGTCGTCGAAGGGCGCATCGGCGCTCTGATGGGCCTCATTGAGAAAGTCGCGGCCGAAGCCGGTGAGCATGATGACCTTGGGTCGACTGGCCTGCTGGTGCTCGCGCAGGTGCCGAGCCGTGACCAGGCCGTCGCCATCGGGCATGCGCCAGTCCATGAGCACTGCCTCATAGGGCTGCTCCTGCTGCTGGGCCTGGGCGACCCGCGCCAGAGCGGCGGCGCCGCTGGTGACCAGGTCGACGTCCCAGCCGAGGGCGGCCAGGGTTTCCACCAGCACCTCCCCGACCAGGATGTTGTCGTCGGCCAGCAGCACCCGGCGCTGCCGGGGCGCGAGCAGGGCCTGACTCTGGCTATCCAGCGCCAGGGTCACATCGAACCAGAAGCGGCTGCCCACGCCCAGTTCGCTTTCCACCTGCAGCTGGCCGTCCATCAGCTCCACCAGACGCTTGCAGATGGCCAGGCCCAGCCCGGTACCGCCAAAGCGCCGGCTGATGGAGGCCTCGGCCTGGGTAAAGCCCTGGAACAGCTGCGCCTGCTGGGCCGGACTGATGCCGATGCCGGTGTCCTGCACCGAGAACTCCAGCCGCAACTGGCCGTCCGCCCAGGACAGCTGGCGCACGCTGACCAGCACCTGGCCCACCTCGGTGAACTTGAGGGCATTGCCGGCCAGGTTGATGAGGATCTGCTGCAGGCGCAGGCTGTCGCCGATCAGCGCGGTGGGCAGCCCGGCTTCGAGGTGATAGTTGATCTCGACGTTCTTCTCGCCGCTGTTGCCGGAAAGGACCACGCCCAGGTTGCGCAGCACCTGCTCCAGGCTGAAGGGATGGACGTCCAGCTGCAGCTTGCCGGCTTCGATCTTGGAATAGTCCAGCACGTCGTTGAGCAGCCCCAGCAGCGAGCGCGCCGCCTGCTGGGCCTTGGTCAGGTAATCGCCCTGGCGCGCGTCCAGGGCCGTGCGCTGCAGCAGCTGCAGCATGCCCAGCACCGCGTTCATCGGGGTGCGGATCTCGTGGCTCATGTTGGCCAGGAAGGACGACTTGGCCTGGCTGGCCAGGTCGGCGCGGGTACGCTCCTCGCGCAGACGATGCTCCAGCTCCAGCTGTTCGGTGATGTCGCGATTGATGCCCACCACCCGCAGCACCCGGCCGCGCGGATCACGCTCGGTGCGGGCGCCAGCAATGATGTGCCGTAGCGAGCCATCCCGACGGCGGATCCGGAACACCGGATCGAACACCGCGCGCCCGGCCATGGCCGCACCCAGGCGCTCTTCGGCGCTGCCCAGGTCGTCCGGGTGCACACGGTCGCGCCAGTCGTTGTAGGTGATGCCGCTAGTGCGCTGCTCCTCGCTCCATTCATAGAGATCGAACATCCGATCGTTGCACTGCACCTGGCCGGTGTCGGGCTGCCAGCACCAGATGCCGAGCTGGGCGACGTCGGCGGCCATGGTCAGCTGATCGCGGGTCTGCACGAGCGCCTGGCGCTGGCGACTCTGTTCGGTGATGTCGGCGATGATGGCCACCGCCAGGCGCTCGCCATCGGTCCACATCACCCCCAGGCTCAGGGTGATGGGGAAGACACTGCCGTCCGCACGGCGCCCCTCCATTTCCTGGCCCTGTTGGGCGGCATTGTCGTCGGGTACCGCCTGCGAGCAGCTGAACAGCGCCTCGTAGCCGGCCAGATAGCCGGGAATCAGGCGACGGATGGGTTGACCGATCACCTCGTCAGCGCGATAGCCGAAGATGTGCTCGCCGGCAGGGTTGAAGGAACGCACCAGGCCGGCGCTGTCCACGGTGACGATGGGGCTGACCGCGGTGTCCAGGATCGCCCGGGTCAGGGCCAGACTGGCGGCCAGCTCCTGCTCGGCGGCCTTGCGCTCGGTGACGTCCGAGGCGATACCCAGATAGCCGCTGATCTGGCCACCGGCGTCGCGCATGGTGGTCACCACCAGGCTGACGTCGCGGTGCTCGCCGTCGCGGCGCACGTAGGTCCATTCCCGGGCCTCGGCGCCGGCGCGCTCGGAGCGCTCCACCAGCACCCGGAAGCCGGCGACCGGCACGCCGTACGCGGCTTCCAGGGCAACGCCCTGGGTCGAGAGCTCTTCCGGCAGATGGAAATCACTGGCGTGCCAGCGCCCCACCACCTCGGCGGCACGATAGCCCAGCAGTCGTTCGGCGCCCTCGTTGAACAGGGTGATGCGGCCCTCGCGGTCGGTGGCGATGATGCCCACCTCGGAGGCCGCCCGCAGCACGTCGCCCAGCAGTCGGTTGGTCTGGCTGAGTTCGGCGGTGCGCTGGGCCACCTGCTCTTCCAGGCGGGCATTGAGCGCCAGGATCTCGGCCTGGGCGGCCTTCTGCACCGAGATGTCGCGCACCGTCTTGGAGGCGCCGATCACCCGGCCGTCACGGCCGCGCATGGGCGAGACGCTGACCAGGACATCGATCAGGCGACCGTCGCGGTGCTGACGCCGGGTCTCGAAGTGCGGTACCGGCTCGCCGCGACCGATGCGGCCGAGCACGTCCCTCTCTTCGTGCTCAAGCTCGGTGGGCACCACCAGATCGAGCAGGCGCTGGCCCACGGCCTCGCTGGCGGAATAGCCAAACAGCTGTTCGGCCG
Organism: Pseudomonas sp. Marseille-Q7302; assembly: GCF_965111925.1. NCBI lineage: Bacteria > Pseudomonadati > Pseudomonadota > Gammaproteobacteria > Pseudomonadales > Pseudomonadaceae > Pseudomonas > Pseudomonas sp. Marseille-Q7302. The sequence continues at coordinate 4,295,240 of NZ_CBCOPK010000001.1, forward strand.
CATGGTTCCAGCTCAGCACCACGCCCTCGAGGTTCTTGCTGATGATGCCGTCGGAAGAGCTTTCCACCACGGCGGTGAGATTGGCCTGGTCCTGCTGATACTGACGACGCCGCTGGCGGGTGGTGAGCAGGGCAAAGGTCAGGCAGGCGGCCAGTAGGCTGACCAGCTTGCCGACCAGATGCACCAGGGGTATCGAAACCAGGTTGAGGCCGGCGACAAAGGCCGGGGTGGCGGTGAACGCCATCTGCCAGCGCCGCCCGTAGACATCACGGGTAGCGACCACCTCCGAGAGCCCCTCGGCGACCGGCTCGCTGGTAGCACCGCGGCTATAGAACAGCGTGGGCCGGGCAGGTTCGGTGACGTCGGTCAGGCGGATGAGTAGGCCGGGGATGTCCAGGCGCAGACTGCCGAACAGCTCCTGGATGCTCAGGGGTACATAGGACCAACCCAGGGTCGCGGCTTCACGGCGCGCCGGATCCTTGGGCAGCAGGCCATCGCGATAGATCGGCAGCATCAACAGCAGGCCGCGCTCGGGCGGTTGATAGGCCTGCAACTCCACCGGCCCGGACAGGTGCATGCTGCCGCGCTGCATGGCCAGTACTGCCGTCTCGCGGCGTACCGGTTCGGATGCGGCGTCCATGCCGACGGCGCGCTGGTTGAGCGCCACTGGCTCGACGTACTGGACCACGAATCTATCCCCGCCGTGGGGCGCGAAGCTGCGAATGGCGAAGTCCGGCCAGCCATCGGCGCGCGCGGCATGGACGAAGCGCTCCTCCTCGTCGACGGGAACCCGGCGGATGAAGCCTATGCCCCTGGCACCACGAAACTCCTGGTTGAGGTCGTGGGTACGGCCATAGTGCTCCAGCAGCTCCCGCGACAGACCCGGTCCGGCCACCACGATAACGTCACGCATGCCGCTCAGGCTGTATTCATAGACCCGCAGGCGCTCGGCGATCTGCTCGCGCACGTCAGTCGCCGCGGCCTCGAGAGCGTTGCGTACCTGGCGCTCGTTGCGCTCAGCCAGATGACGCATGGTCAGGCTGGTCAGCAAGACGCCGAATAGAAAGACGCCGAGACTCCAGCGTACGCGAGAGGATTTGCACAGCCTGATGAACATGGAGCCCCTGATGGCAAAAGGTGCCACACCGCGAATTGGCGATGCCAGGGACAGGAAGCTCAACGGGAGCGGGCCTCCACCAGACCTGGCGGTAACGGCTAACCCATCGGCGGGAAAAAACGCTTTCTTGATACCGCGGAACGGTCGCAGCGCTGAACCACAGCGCTGCAGGCGCGGAAAAGGGCGGACCAGAGCAAGTTGGTGCGCTAACAGGTTTTGCCCTATCTGACGAACGGCGGTGGTAGCTAGTCGGCCAATTACGCCAGATGCCAGAGATTTCGACGTGATTGGGTCCTACCGGCAGGAGCGCTGCTGCGGCAGCGGCCCTTGACTTTCACGCTAAAGACGACGTTTAGTAAGCGTCAGTGTTAACGTTACCAAAACAACAACAAGAGGTTCTTCCATGGCTCGTTCGCATCGTCGCGCCTATTGGCTGGTCAGTGGTCTGCTGTTCACTTTCTTTTTCGCCTGGTCGTCCAGCTACTCGTTGTTCTCGCTCTGGTTGCACCGAGAGGTCGGTTTGAATGGCACCGAGACCGGTTTCGTCTTTGCTGCCAATGCCATCGCGGCCCTGCTTATCCAGCCCTGCTACGGGGCCCTGCAGGATCGACTTGGGTTGTCGCGCAAGATCCTGGTCTGGATCGGCGTTCTGCTGGCCTTGGGCGCCCCCTTCTCCACTCATGTCTACGCCACCCTGCTAGCCGGTAACCTGGTACTCGGCGCCCTGGTGGGTGCGCTGTTCCTCGGCTTCGCCATGCTCGCCGCCGTCGGTGTGATCGAGTCCTATACCGAGCGCCTGGCCCGTTGCGGTGGCTTCGAGTTCGGCCTGGTCCGCACCTGGGGCTCGCTCGGCTGGGCTGCGGCCACCGCAGTGGCGGGCATAGCCTTCAACATCGATCCACAGATCACCTTCTACCTGAGCAGCGCTGCCGGCACGGTCTTTCTGCTGCTGCTGAGCCGGCTCGACCTGAGCCTCTTCAATCAGGCCGAAGCCCGCGCCTATACCGCCGCCGTGCCGGTACGCGGTGCCGATCTCCTGGGGCTGCTGCGCCTGCGGCGGTTCTGGGCGCTGAGTCTGTACCTGACTGGTGTGGCCGGGGTTTACATGGTCTACGAACAGCAATTCCAGGTGTATTTCGCCAGCTTCTTCGCCACGCCGGCAGAGGGCGTCCGCGCCTATGGCTACCTGAATTCCAGCCAGGTGCTGGTGGAAGCGGGTTGCATGCTGTTGGCGCCCTGGCTGGTGATCCGCCTGGGGGCCAAGCAGGGCCTGATCCTGGCCGGCACGGTGATGTTCGTGCGCATCCTTGGCTCGGGGTTGGTCGACAGCGCCTGGGCTCTCGCTGCCTGCAAGATGCTGCATGCCCTGGAGGTACCCATCCTGCTGGTAGCGGTCTTCAAATACATCAACCTGCACTTCGATCCGCGCCTGTCGGCGACCCTCTACATCGTCGGCTACCAATTTGCCCAGCAACTCACTGCCATGCTGCTCGCCCCGGTGGTCGGCTATGGCTACGACCGGCTTGGCTTCGCCCCGGTCTACCTTCTGCTGGCCGCACTCGTGGGCGGCTGCCTGCTGCTGTCCTGGTCACTGCTGCGCGGCGATCCACGCACGACCCGCCCTGCCCTTGCCGTCGAACACTCGACCCCTGCCTGAGAGAAGTCCATGTCCAGCTCCGCCCTGCGCGATGCGCAAGCCGCCCTCCTGCATCTTCTGCCGCAGCGCCAGGATGACTGGCGCCCGGCCTATCACCTGGCACCGCCGGTAGGCTGGATGAATGATCCCAACGGCCTGGTGTTCTTTCGCGGCCATTACCATGTCTTCTATCAGCACCACCCCTATTCGACCCAATGGGGCCCCATGCACTGGGGCCATGCGCGCAGTGCCGACCTGGTCCACTGGGAGCATCTGCCGGTGGCCTTGGCACCGGACAGCGAGGCCGACCGCGACGGCTGCTTTTCCGGCTCGGCGGTGGTCTGGGACGACACCCTGTACCTGGTCTATACCGGTCACCGCTGGCTCGGCACGCCGGGCCGCGACGACGAGGGGTTGCACCAGGTGCAATGTCTGGCCAGCAGCCGGGATGGCCAGACCTTTACCAAGCACGGCGTGATCATCGATCCGCCCGAGCCGGCGCTGCAGCACTTTCGCGACCCCAAGGTCTGGCGCCAGGACGACAGCTGGTGGCTGGCCCTGGGCGCGCGATACGGCGACGATCCTCACTTGCTGCTCTATCGCTCCACTGACCTGCATCATTGGGAGACACTGGGCAGCGCCCTTGCGGGTACCCGTGAGGCGGACGGCTACATGTGGGAGTGTCCCGACCTGTTTCGGCTCGACGACACCGAAGTCTTCCTCTACTCACCGCAAGGCCTGGCGCCTTGCGGCTACGCTCATCGCAACCGCTACCAGACCGGCTACCGGCTCGGCCGGCTGGACGCGAACGGACGCTTCCAGCCACGCACCCCCTTCGTCGAACTCGACCACGGCCACGATTTCTACGCGGCCCAGACCCTAGACGCGCCCGACGGCCGCCGCCTGCTGTGGGCCTGGCTGGACATGTGGGAAAGCCCCATGCCCAGCCAGGCCCAGGGCTGGTGCGGCCAGCTCTCGCTACCGCGGGAGCTGAGCCTGGACGGTGAGCGTCTGCGCCAACGTCCGGCGCGGGAGCTGGTGGGTCTGCGCCAGACCGCGCAGCAGTACGGTGCGACACGGCTGCGCAACGAGCGCTGTCCGCTGCCACTCCGGGGCGACCGCCTGGAATTGCAGCTTGAACTGGATCTGGCTACCAGCGATGCCGAGCGGTTCGGCCTGGCCCTGCGTTGCGACGCCACGGGCCAGGAGCAGACCCGCCTCTATGTGGATGCCCAGGCCGGCCGCCTGGTGCTGGACCGAGAACGTGCCGGATGCGGCGTCAGCGGCGTGCGCAGCATCCCGCTGACGCCCGGACAGGCACGGCTGAAGCTGCAGCTGTTTCTCGATCGCTCTTCGCTGGAGGTGTTTGTCGACGACGGCGCCTGGGTTCTCAGCAGCCGCCTCTATCCCCGCCAGGACAGCCAGGGACTGGCGCTGTTCGCCCATGACGGCCAGGCCCTGTTCGGCGACATGCAGGCCTGGACGTTGCGCGACCTGCAGCTCTGAAGACGGCATACTCCCAGCCCTGGATAACAGGCGGTGGAGTAGCGGATGGCGTCGGTAAAGGATGTGGCCCGGTTGGCGGGGGTTTCAGCCATGACCGTGTCGCGCGCCCTGAACAGCCCGGACAAGCTCAGCGCCGACACCCTGGCACGCATCCAGGCAGCGATCCAGGCCCTGGGTTATGTGCCCGACCTAGCTGCCCGGCGCACCCGCGGCGGGCACTCCGGTGGCAAGACCATCGGGGTCTTCGCCCTCGGCACCGCCACCACACCCTTCGCCGTGGATCTGCTGCTGGGCCTGGAGCGTACCGCCCGTGAGCACGACTGGAATCTGTTCATCGTCAACCTGCTGGACGAGGGCCCCCGCCCGCAGGACCTGGCCCTGATGCTGGCGCATCGTCCCGACGGCATTGTCTTCAGCTCCATGCACCTGTGCCAGGTGGAGATTCCCGCCGGCCTGGGCGAACGCCCCCTGGTGCTGAGCAACTGTCATACCCTGGCGGCCGACCTGCCCTGCTATGTGCCCGACGATAGCGCTGGCCAGTATCTTGGCATGCACGCGGCCCTGGCGCGCGGCGTGCGGCAGCCGTTGTGCCTCAATCTGCCGCGTCACAGCCTGGCCTGGCCGTTGCGTCAGGCCGGCATGCTGCAGGCCTGCCGTGAGGCGGGCCTGGCCGCAGCAGACCTCAAGCAGTACGACCTCAGCGCCGACGACGCCTATCAGGAAATCCCGGCCGAACTGGAGCGCCGCTTCGCTGCCGACCAGTCGCCACCCGACCTGCTGGTGTGCGGCAACGATCGCATCGCCCTGGTGGCCTATCAATGGTTACTGGCCCGCGGCCTACGCATTCCCACGGACGTCGCGGTACTCGGCTACGACAACATGGTAGGGGTGGCCGAACTCTTTCATCCGCCCCTCACCACGGTGCAACTGCCGCACTTCGAACTGGGCCGCCAAGCCGCCCTGCACCTGATCGAGGCCCGCACTGACCGCGGGCTGATCAGACTGCCCTGCCCGCTGGTGGAGCGGGCGTCGCTCTAGCTAGATCCGGAAGCCCCCCACCAGGCGCTGCAGGCGACCGGCTTCGGCTTCCAGCGCGGTGCAGGCCGCCAGGGTGGCCTGGAGGTTGTCGACGCCCTGCTGGTTCAGCAGGTTGATCTCGCTGATGTCCATGTTCAGGGTCTCCACCACCGAGGTCTGCTCCTCGGTCGCAGTGGCCACAGATTGGTTCTGGCCGTCGATCTCGCCGATGCGCTCGGTCACGCTGCCCAGGCGCTCGCCGGCGCTCTTGGCCACCTGCATGCTGTGGGCGCTCTGCCGCTGGCTTTCCTGCATCAGGGCCACGGCGTCGCGCGAGCCGGTCTGCAATTCCTCGATCATCTGCTGGATCTGCTGCGCCGAACTCTGGGTACGGCTGGCCAGGGAACGCACCTCGTCGGCCACCACGGCGAAGCCACGACCGGCCTCACCGGCCCGAGCGGCTTCGATGGCGGCGTTGAGCGCCAGCAGGTTGGTCTGCTCGGAGATGCCGCGGATGACTTCGAGGATCTGGCCAATGTTGGCGGTCTTGCCGTTGAGGGCTTCGATATGCTCGCAACTGGTGCCGATCTTGGTCGACAGTGCCAGCATGGCGTGCAGGGCTTCGTCCAGCACCTCACGCCCCTCTTCGCCCTGGGCGCGGGCGGTACTGGCCTCGCCCGAGGCATGGGCGGCGTTGCGCGCGATCTCCTGGGCGGCAGCGCCCAGCTCGTTGATCGCCGCAGCCACGCTGGTAGTGCGCTGGGCCTGGACATCCGACTGCTGCATGGAGGATTGCGAAGACTCCAGCACCCGCCGCGTGCTTTGGTTCAACTCGCCGGTGGTCTGGGCCACGTCGCGGATCGAGGTATGAATCCGCGCCACGAACTTGTTGAAGGCCTCGGCCAGGGCGCCGAATTCGTCGCGAGCCTGTACTGGCAGCCGCCGGGTCAAATCGCCCTCGCCTTCGGCGATGTCGTCCATGGCGCGGGTCAGGTCATGCAGCGGGCGCAGCAGAACGCGGATCAAGAGGCCCAGCAGCAGGATGATGGCGATCACCGCCACCAGGGTGGCGACGATGGCCAGGTTGCGCGCCTGGGTCACCGGGGCATAGGCCTTGGCCTGGTCGATGGACAGACCCAGGTACCACTTCACCGAGGGCAAACCGTTGACCGGGGTGAAACTCACCAGGCGCTCGTTGCCGTTCTGGGCGAGGGCCTGCAGGCCGGGCTGCAGCGACAGGCTCTGCGCGGGGAAGACGTCCTTGAGCGTCTTGAGCACCTGCTCGGGATGGCTGCTGACCAGGATCTTGCCGTCGCCGTCGACCAGGAAGGCTTCACCCAGGCCGCCGACGTTGAGCGACGTGATGATCTCCACCAGGGCTGAGAGGTTGAGGTCGCCGGCCACCACGCCGGCCAACTGGCCGTCACGCTGCAGCGGGGTGGCGATGGTCACGCCCAGCTGTCCGGAGGAGGCGAAGATATAGGGCGGAGTCAGCACCGTGGTGCCGGCGGCGGTGGCAGCCGCGTACCAGGGCCGCTTGCGCGGATCATAGCCGGCTGGCAGGTTGCGCAGCGGTCGGGTGGTGTAGGTGCCGTCGACTTCGCCCAGGTAGGTGGAGTCGAAGTTGCCGGTATAGATCTTCTGATCCAGCAGGCCCACCAGCCCCTCGGGCGAGTGGTCGCGTGCCAGGGTCTGGGCCTCGCCTTCGATGAGCTTGACCCGTGTATCCAGCCAATAGGCAATGTTGCCAGCCGTGACCCGGCCGGTTTCCGCGAGGTTGGCGCTCAGGCTCTGGTCGATGGCCTGACGTTGCAGGTAGGCATTGAAGCCGGCCGAGGCAGCCAGCGCGGTGGTGATCACCAGTGCCGCGACCAGCAGGATCTTGTGGCTGAATTTCAGGTGTCGCTTCATACAGGTCTGCGTCCGTAGCGAGAGGAGCCAGGCCGGATTCAGGGCATGGCGGTCCCTCGTTATCGGGCACGTACGTTACGACTTGAGCGGAGCGGCACCCTCTTTTCAGCCTGCCCGAGCTAGATGCGGAAGCCCCCCACTAGCCGCTGCAGGCGACCGGCTTCGGCTTCCAAGGCGGTGCAGGCAGCCAGGGTGGCCTGGAGGTTGTCGACGCCCTGCTGGTTCAGCAGGTTGATCTCGCTGATGTCCATGTTCAGGGTCTCCACCACCGAGGTCTGCTCCTCGGTCGCAGTGGCCACAGATTGGTTCTGGCCGTCGATCTCGCCGATGCGCTCGGTCACGCTGCCCAGGCGCTCGCCGGCGCTCTTGGCCACCTGCATGCTGTGGGCGCTCTGCCGCTGGCTTTCCTGCATCAGGGCCACGGCGTCGCGCGAGCCGGTCTGCAATTCCTCGATCATCTGCTGGATCTGCTGCGCCGAACTCTGGGTACGGCTGGCCAGGGAACGCACCTCGTCGGCCACCACGGCGAAGCCACGACCGGCCTCACCGGCCCGAGCGGCTTCGATGGCGGCGTTGAGCGCCAGCAGGTTGGTCTGCTCGGAGATGCCGCGGATGACTTCGAGGATCTGGCCAATGTTGGCGGTCTTGCCGTTGAGGGCTTCGATATGCTCGCAACTGGTGCCGATCTTGGTCGACAGTGCCTGCATCGCATGCAGGGCTTCGTCCAGCACCTCGCGGCCCTCTTCACCCTGGGCGCGAGCGGTACTGGCCTCGCCGGAGGCATGGGCAGCGTTGCGCGCGATCTCCTGGGCGGCAGCGCCCAGCTCGTTGATCGCCGCGGCCACGCTGGTGGTGCGCTGGGCCTGGACATCCGACTGCTGCATGGAGGATTGCGAGGCTTCCAGCACCCGCCGCGTGCTTTGGTTCAACTCGCCGGTGGTCTGGGCCACGTCGCGGATCGAGGTATGAATCCGCGCCACGAACTTGTTGAAGGCCTCGGCCAGGGCGCCGAATTCGTCGCGAGCCTGTACTGGCAGCCGCCGGGTCAAATCGCCCTCGCCTTCGGCGATGTCGTCCATGGCGCGGGTCAGGTCATGCAGCGGGCGCAGCAGAACGCGGATCAAGAGGCCCAGCAGCAGGATGATGGCGATCACCGCCACCAGGGTGGCGACGATGGCCAGGTTGCGCGCCTGGGTGACCGGGGCATAGGCCTTGGTCTGGTCGATGGACAGCGCCAGGTACCACTTCACCGAGGGCAGCCCCTCGATCGGGGTAAAGCTCACCAGCCGCTCGCCGCCATTTTGGACGACGTTGTGAAAACCAGGCGCCAGCGACGGCGTCTGGTCCGGGAAGACGTCCTTGAGCGATTTCAGCACCTGGTCGGCGTGGCTGCTGACCAGGATCTTGCCATCGCCGTCGACCAGGAAGGCTTCGCCCAGGCCACCGGCGTCCAGCGAGGTGATCATCTTCATCAGGCTGTCCATCACCAGGTCCCCGGCCACCACGCCGATCAGCTTGCCGTTCTGCAGGACCGGCGCCGCGATGGTGATGCACAGGAAGCTCTGCGGCGGTGCGGTGAGATAGGGCTCGGTGAGGATGGGCCGCCCGGCGCTGACCGCGGCCTTGTACCAGTCGCGCTGGCGGGCGTCGTAACCGGCCTCCATGGGTGTATGGGGGCGGTCGGTAAAGGTGCCGTCGACTTCACCCAGGTAGGTGGAATCGAAGTTGCTCGTGTAGAGCTTCTGCTCCAGCAGACCCACCACGTTGGCTGGGCTGCTGTCACGGCTGAGCGCCTGGGCCTGGCTGTCGATCAGCTTGACCCGCGCATCCAGCCAGTAGGCGATGTTGCCGGCGGTGATGCGGCCGATCTCACTCAGGGAAGCTTCAAGACTCTGGGTGATGGCCTGGCGCTGCAGATAGGCGTTGAAACTGGCGAAACCGGCCAGGGCGACGGTCACCACGAGGGCAGCCGCCAGCAGGATCTTGTGGCTGAATTGAAGCGAGCGTTTCATGGATACCACGCGAAAGGCTTGGATAGTAGACGGCCCCTCCCCTCGCAAATACTAACTGCGATAACAATCGGAAGGGTAAGCGGACCTGGGACGGTCGATGCCGCACTATTACGCTTAATCTCACTTTTCGCTGCGGACAACCGATGGACGCTTTCACAACGCCGATGTCTGGTGGACGGCGCCCTATAGCAAGCTGAATCCTTTCAGTAGCAGCAGGCCCAGATTGGTGGTCAGCATCCCGCCCAGGGTGCTGAGCACCACGATGGTCGCTGCCAGCTGGGAGTTGCTGCCAGCGGCGCGGGCCATGACGAAACTCGACGCGGCCGTGGGGCAGCCCAGGTAGAGGAAGAGGATGCCCAGCGCCGGCCCCTGGATCCCCAGCGCCAGGGCGCCCAGCACGCCCAGCAGCGGAATCCAGACGATCTTCCACAGGCTCGCGCCTATCGCCAGGCTGCTGCTCTCGCGCAAGGAGGTGAGCGACAGGGTGGCGCCTATGCACATCAGTGCCAGCGGCAGAGTGAGACCCGCGAAGTAGCGCGCCGAGGTGTCCAGCCAGCGTGGCAGCTGCCACTGGAAATAGGCAAAGGGAATCGCCAGCAGGATGCCGATGATCAGCGGGTTGCCAAGGATGCTGCGCAGCAGGGTGCGCCAGTTGGCCTCCAGGTGCGGACTGTAGAGCGCCAGCACGATGGTCGAGAGCACGTTGTAGAAGAGGATGACCATGCCGGCCATGATCCCGCCCACCGACAAACCGTAGTCGCCGTACTGGGTGGCCGCCAGGGCCAGGCCGACGATGCCGCAGTTGCCGCGGAAGGCGCCTTGCACATAGACCCCGCGATCGGCATGGGGGCAGCGCCAGATCGCCCAGCCCCAGGCAGCGAGAAAGCTCACCACCGTGGCCAGGGCGAAGTAGCCCAGCAGCAGCGGTTGCAGGGCTTCGCCGAGGTCGGCCTTGAGGATGCCGAGAAACAGCAGGGTCGGCATGGTGGCGCGAAACACCAGGGCGGACGAGGTGTTGATGAAGGCGGTATCGATCCAGTTCAGCCGCTTGAGCACACAGCCGAGCAGCACCAGGGCGAAGACCGGGGCGGTGACGTCGAAGGTCGCCTGAACCAGGGCAAGCACGTCGGACATGGCGGACAACATCGGAAAAAGGCCCGCGATGGTAGCAGGCACGGTGCCAGATCGGCCCCGTCCTTCTGTCATCGCGAAGTGACATCAGTCAATGCTTAGCTTACTATCTACCCGCCCGATTCAGACGACGCCTCTCAACCATCCCTCGCTTCGCCTACGCGCGACCGCTCTAGCTTCCTGCCAGGGAAGCCGGCGAAGGGGTGGAACAATAAGACACACAACAGGTTCAGACGTAGCAGACGACAGATCCGCATGCGGTTCCGATTTGCGATGTCGTCGATCGAGTCGAAGTCTTTTTTCACGATTGCATTGCGAGCGCTGCCATGACTGTCACTTCCAACGCGAGACCGGGAGGCCTGCCCGCCAGGTTACTCGGCATCCTGTTCATCCTCCTGGGCCTGGCCCTCTTGGGGCTGGGCATCAAACTGGCCACCCTCGGGGGCTCCCTCTACTACCTCGGCGGCGGCGTGCTGCTCGCCCTGAGTGGTTACCTGCTGTGCATTCGGCGGGCCAGCGGGGTCTGGGTCTATGCCTTCTTCCTGGTGGTGTCCACCGCCTGGGCCGTACTGGAAGTCCAGTTCGACTGGTGGCAACTGGTGCCGCGCCTGGCACTCTGGTTCGTCCTCGGCCTGGTCCTGCTGATCCCGGCGTTCCGCCGGCCGCTGGACAGCCGTAGCGGCGGCCTGCCGCTGGTCGGCTCGCTGGTGATCGCGGCGGTCGTCGCCCTGGTCGCCCAGTTCGTCAACTACAACCGTCTGGACGGTGACCTGGGCCGCGACACCGCGGGCGTCGAAAGCGCCGCCCCGACCGCCGCCGATGGCGACTGGCCGTCCTATGGCCGCACCGCCTTCGGCGATCGCTACTCGCCGCTCAAGCAGATCGACGTCAACAACGTGAAGAATCTGGAGCCCGTCTGGACCTTCCGTACCGGCGACATCCCCGGCCCGAACGATCCCCAGGAGACCACCGCGGAAAACACCCCGCTCAAGGTCAACGGCATGCTCTATGTCTGCACGCCGCACAGCCAGGTGATCGCCGTGGACCCCGACAGCGGCAAGGAAATCTGGCGCTTCGATCCCAAGCTGAGCACCCAGCACGCCGACAGCTTCAAGGGCTGGGCGCACATGACCTGCCGTGGCGTGGCCTACCATGACGACGCCACCTACGCCGGCACCACCACCGCGGGCCAGAGCCCGGCCACCGGCAGTGCCGTCCCGGTCGACGAGCAGAGCACCCCGGCTGCCAGCAGCTGCCCGCGTCGCCTGTTCCTGCCCACCGCCGACACCCGCCTGATCGCCCTCAACGCCGACACCGGCAAGGTGTGCAGCGACTTCGGCGACAACGGCCAGGTCGACCTGACCGCCAACATGGGCAGCTTCACGCCCGGTGGCTACTACTCCACCTCGCCGCCGGCCGTGACCCGCAACCTGGTGATCATCGGTGGCCACGTCACCGACAACGTCTCCACCGACGAGCCTTCCGGCGTGATCCGCGCCTACGACGTGCACAGCGGCAAGCTGGTATGGAACTGGGACAGCGGCAATCCGGACGCCACCGCGCCCATCGCCGCCGACGGCATCTATACCCGCAACTCGCCCAACATGTGGTCGATGATGGCGGTCGACGAGAAGGTCGGCATGGTCTATCTGCCCATGGGCAACCAGATGCCCGACCAGTGGGGCGGTAACCGTACCCCGGCGTCCGAGAAGTACAGCGCTGGCGTGGTCGCCCTCGACATCGCCACCGGCAAGGTACGCTGGAACTACCAGTTCACCCACCATGACCTCTGGGACATGGACGTGGGTGGTCAGCCGACCCTGGTGGACATCAAGACCGACGGCGGTGTGAAACCCGCGCTGATGGCCTCGACCAAGCAGGGCAGCATCTATGTGCTGGACCGCACCAATGGTCAGCCCATCTACCCGATCAAGGAAACCCAGGTGCCCCAGGGCGCGGTGGAAGGCGACCACACCTCGCCGACCCAGCCGGTCTCCTCGATCAACCTGGCGGCGCCGACCCTCAAGGAAAGTGACATGTGGGGCGGTACGCCCTTCGACCAGGCGCTGTGCCGTATCTCCTTCCGCGAGCACCGCTACGAGGGTATCTACACCCCGCCGTCCACCCAGGGTTCGATCGTCTACCCGGGTAACTTCGGCGTGTTCGACTGGGGCGGTATCTCGGTCGATCCGGTCCGCCAGATCGCCTTCCTGAACCCCAGCTACATGGCCTTCACTTCCAAGCTGGTACCCCGTGAAGAGATCGCCAACCAGCCGGCGCGCAAGAGCGAGACCGAGGGCATCCAGCCCAACAAGGGCGCGCCCTACGGCGTGATCCTGTCGGCCTTCCTGTCGCCCCTGGGCCTGCCCTGCCAGGCACCTGCCTGGGGCTATGTGGCCGGTCTCGACCTGACCACTGGCAAGCTGGTCTACAAGCACAAGAACGGCACCGTGCGCGACAACTCGCCGGTTCCGCTGCCCCTGCCCATGGGCGTGCCCAGCCTGGGCGGCACCGTCACCACCGCTGGTGGCGTGGCCTTCCTGAGCGGCACCCTGGACCAGTACCTGCGCGCCTATGACGTGAAGAACGGCAAGGAACTGTGGAAAGGCCGCCTGCCGGCCGGTGGCCAGACTACCCCCATGACCTACACCGGCAAGGACGGTCGCCAGTACGTGCTGGTCTACGCTGGCGGCCATGGCTCGCTGGGCACCAAGCAGGGCGACTACGTGATGGCCTTCGCCCTGCCCGAGAAGAAGTAACGGCGCCTGCGCCTGAGCTCCCCTCTCCTTCGGGAGAGGGTCGGGGCGGGGCGGGGGATGCTTCGAGCATCCCGACATCCTGTTAGAAACCCCCTCGCCCCACCCCAAAATCCCGGCCTGGCCGGGATTTTTTTCGCCTGGGCTTTTCTCTTCATGAAAAGGGCTGCCGCCAGGGCTCTTTTCCTTCTGGGAGAGAGCGGGGTGAGAGCCCCCTGGCACCCAGAGCCGCAGGACCCTAGTGGAAAAGGCTGCGCCGTTTTCCACGCTGCGGTGTCGAGACCGCGCCTCGAACCTCTCCCTCAGGGAGAGCGTCGGGGATGGGGGCAAACCCAGGCACGGCTCTCGCTTTTCCCCCTCTCCCTCTGGGAGAGGGCTGGGGTGAGGGCACGCCCGCTCCATCACCTTGCCTTGGACTCGGTTAAGCTATCCCCATGCCCAGTTCCCTGCCCCAACACCGCCGCCTGCGCCTGGCCAATGGCCTGGCCGTCGCCCTGCTCCATGACCCCGAGCTGCCCCAGGCCGCCGCCCTGGTGCGCATCGGCGCGGGCAGTCACCAGGCACCGCGGGCCTATCCGGGGCTGGCCCACTTTCTCGAACACCTGTTCTTTCTCGGCAGCCGCCACTATCCCGCAGCGGACGGCCTGATGCCCCTGGTGCAACGCCTGGGCGGCGAACTCAACGCCAGCACCCGCGAGACCACCACCGACTTCTTCTTCGCCCTGGCGCCCGAGCACCTGGCCGCCGGCCTGGCCCGCCTGCTGGACATGCTCGCCGCTCCCCTGCTGGAGCCGGGCGCCCAGCGCCGCGAACGTGAGGTGCTGCACGCCGAGTTCATCGCCTGGTCGCGCAGCGCCGATACCCGCCGCGACCTGGCCCTGGCGGCCGGATTGCCCGCGGACCATCCAGCCGCCGGCTTCCACGCCGGCAACCGCTACAGCCTGCCGCTGCAGAACCCCGCCTTCCAGACGGCACTGCGCGACTTCCAGCGCCAGCAGTACCGTGGGGAAAACGCCCTGCTGCTGCTGGCCGGGCCGCAACCGCTGGCCGAACTGGCAGAACTGGCCCGCGAACACGGCGCCCTGCTGCCCTCCGGCCCTGCGCCCAGGAGCCCAGTACCCCCACCGCTCGCGGCCAGAAGCGAACACTGGCAGACAGCGGCTGACGCACCCCCGGCGCTGGCCCTGCAATTCGCCTTCGACGACCTGCCGCCCGGCAGCTGGGAGGCAACGGAGCTGCTGGAAACCCTGCTGCTTGGCGACCATCCCGGTGGCCTGCCAACACGCCTGCGTCAGGCGGGGCTGGCCGAGCGCCTGGGCCTCGCCTGGCCTTATCGCCAGGCACGACAGGGGCTGCTCCGGCTGGATATCACGCCTGGCCCCAAGGCCGACCCTGCCCGCCTGAGCGCCACCTTGTTCGGCTGGCTGGACGCCTTGCGCCAGGTGCCCCTCGCCACCCTGGAGCAGGACCATGCGGACCGCATCCAGCGCCAGTGGGCCACCCTGCCCGCCCTGGCACTGGTGCGACGCCTGGGTGAACGCCTCTGGCTGGATCGCGACGGCGAGACCTGGCCACACGCCACGCTCTCGCCTGCGGCCCAGGCAGCCTGGCCGCGGCTGCTCGCCCAACTGGTGCCAGGCCGTCTCAGCGGTTTCGCCACCGGCCTGCCCGACCAGCCAGGTGCGACCGAACCCGTCGCAGCCCCCTTCGAGCTGCCACCACCCAATCCGCTACTTGCCGATCCACCGGTGGCGCGCCCTTGCTCGACGCAACCCTGGCCGATCAGCCAGGCCCTCGCCCCCCAGCAGCGCGAAGGCCTGCTGTTCCTGCGCTGGCAGTGGCCGGGACAACCGCCGGTCGCACCCGCGGCCAGCGCCCTGGGCGCCTTGCCGCGTCTGGCCGCCGAGGCCGGGGTCACACTGCGCTGGAGTCCGCCAGGAGCCCCCTGGGAGCTGCGCCTGCAAGGCTGGGCCACGACGCTGCCGGCAGCGCTGGAGCAGGCGCTCGAACACTTGAAAGGCGAACTGGACAGCCCCAAATCGCCCTCTGCGGCACCCTCCGAACCCATGCTGATCCGCCAGCTGCTCAAGGTGCTGCCCGAGCGCTTGCCCGCCCTTACCCCTCAAACAAAGAGCGACGAGGGGCTACAGTGGCAGGCGCTGGCCTGCGGCCTGCCCGCGACCGCGCAGGCGGGCCTGGCCTGGATCGCGCCGCCCTCCCTGTTGCAGGCCGCTGCGCTTGGCGCGCGGCCGGTCTTGCGTGGTCGTCACTGGCACCCCGAACCCAGCGCCGATGCCCAACAGGCAGTGCTGCTGTTCTGTCCGCAACCCGATGCCCAGCCCGCCACCGAGGCTGCCTGGCGGCTGCTGGCGGCACGTCTGCAGGGGCCGCTGTTCCGCCGGCTACGCAGCGAACGGCAACTGGGCTATGCGGTGTTTTCCGCCTATCGCCAGTTGGGCGATCACGGCGGTCTGCTGATCGGAGTGCAATCGCCCCATGCCGGGGCGGCCGACATCCTCATGGAGATCGAGGCCTGCCTGACCGACAGCGGGCCGGCTGTCTGGACCGATATCGCGACGTTGACGGAAAGCATTCGCCAGCTGGTACGCGACTTCAGCCCCACCACCCCCCAGCGCGCGGCCCTGGCCGAACGGCTCTGGTGGGGCTTCCAGCGCAACGGCGCCCTGGACCTTGGATCCCTGGGAGAGGCTCTGGCCATGCTGGACGATCAGGCCCTGCGCCAGGCCTGGCATCAGCTCACGAGGGCCGACGCCCCGCGCTTCGTCTTGAGCAATGCCGAGCCACCATCCGGCTGGATGTCATAGCTTTCAACATTTTCCCGGGAGCGTCGGCCGTTGCTGGCGGTCAATCTGTTGCAGGATCGGTAAGACAGTTATGTCGGCCGAACCGTCGTCGATTCGTCGCGGCAAAAACCCTTAGCTAGGTAACATTTGTTAAACTTGGCAACCGGATCCATCCGGCTTTCGCAGTCAAAGAGGAGACCTCCCATGTGGACCAAGCCTGCCTACACTGACCTGCGCATCGGCTTCGAAGTCACCATGTACTTCGCCAACCGTTGATGCGCCCCACGCCCCGGTTCGCCGGGGCGTACTTTTTTCAGGTTTAGCCTTTCCCATGCATATCCAGATTCTCGGCTCCGCCGCCGGCGGCGGCTTTCCCCAGTGGAACTGCAATTGCGTCAATTGCGACGGCTTCCGCAAGGGCACCCTCAGGGCCCAGGCCCGCACCCAGTCTTCCATCGCCCTGTCCGACGACGGGGTGAACTGGATCCTGTGCAACGCCTCGCCCGACATCCGCGCCCAGCTCGCCAGCTTCGCCCCGTTGCAGCCGGCGCGGGCGCTGCGCGACACCGGTATCCGCGCCATCGTCCTGCTGGACAGCCAGATCGACCATACCACCGGGCTGCTCAGCCTGCGCGAGGGCTGCCCCCATGAGGTGTGGTGCACCGACATGGTCCACCAGGACCTCACCACCGGCTTTCCGCTGTTCAACATGCTCCAGCACTGGAACGGTGGGCTCAGCTGGCAGCCCATCGCCCTGAGCGGCAGCTTCACCATCCCGGCCTGCCCGAACCTGGAATTCACGCCCTTCCCGCTGCGCAGCGCCGCGCCGCCGTATTCGCCCCATCGCCACGATCCGCACCCCGGCGACAACCTGGGGCTGCTGGTCCATGACCGGCGCACCGGCGGCAAGCTGTTCTATGCCCCGGGCCTCGGCCAGCCGGACGCGGCCCTGCTGGAGCTGATGGGCCAGGCCGACTGTCTGCTGGTGGACGGCACCCTCTGGACCGACGACGAGATGCAGCGTCGCGGCGTGGGCACCCGTACCGGCACCGAGATGGGCCACCTGCCGCAGAGCGGTCCTGGCGGCATGCTGGAGGTGCTGGCCGGCTTCGAGCGCCAGCGCAAGGTGCTGATCCACATCAACAACACCAATCCGATCCTGGACGAAGACTCCCCCGAGCGCGCCATCGTCGAGCGCCAGGGCGTGGAAGTCGCCTGGGATGGACTCTCCATCGAGCTGTGACCGCCATGCCCAATGCCCTCACCCCCGCCGAATTCGAAGCCGCCCTGCGTGCCAAGGGCGACCTCTACCATATCCACCACCCCTATCACGTGGCCATGTACCAGGGTCGCGCCAGTCGCGAGCAGATCCAGGGCTGGGTAGCCAATCGCTTCTACTACCAGGTCAACATCCCGCTCAAGGACGCCGCCATCCTGGCCAACTGCCCGGACCGCGAGATCCGCCGGGAGTGGGTGCAGCGCATCCTCGACCACGACGGCGAGCCCGGCAGCGAAGGCGGCATCGAGGCCTGGCTGCGCCTGGCCGAGGCCACCGGCCTGGACCGCGAGCAGGTGCTCTCCCAGGAACTGGTGCTGCCCGGGGTACGCTTCGCGGTGGATGCCTACGTCAACTTCGCCCGTCGCGCCTCCTGGCAGGAAGCCGCCAGCAGCTCCCTGACCGAGCTGTTCGCGCCGCAGATCCACCAGTCGCGGCTGGACGCCTGGCCGACCCACTACCCCTGGATCGATCCGGCCGGCTACGAGTACTTCCGTAACCGCCTGGGTCAGGCCCGCCGCGACGTCGAACACGGCCTGCAGATCACTCTGCAGCACTACACCACCTGGGAATCCCAGCAGCGCATGCTGGAGATCCTGCAGTTCAAGCTGGACATCCTCTGGAGCATGCTCGACGCCATGAGCATGGCCTACGAACTGCACCGCCCGCCCTATCACAGCGTCACCAGCGAGCGCCGCTGGCACCGAGGAATCGACCTATGAGCTTCGACCGCACCCAGGTGCCGCGCTGGCGTCCCGGCTACCGCTTCCAGTTCGAGCCGGCGCAGGACGCCCATGTGCTGCTCTATCCCGAGGGCATGATCAAGCTAAACGACAGCGCCGCCGCCATCGGCGGGCTGATCGACGGCCAGCGTGACGTGACGGCCATCATCGAAGCCCTCGACGAACGCTTCCCCGGCGTGCCTGAACTGGGTGCGGACGTCGAGCAATTCATGGAGGTCGCCCGTGCAGAGCACTGGCTCCTGCTCGGCTGATACGTCGCTGCCTGGAGTGCCCATGCAACTCCCGCAGCCGCCGGTCATAGCCAAGCCGAATGTCGGCCTGCCGTTGTGGCTGCTGGCCGAGGTCACCTATCGCTGCCCACTGCAGTGCCCCTATTGCTCCAATCCCCTGGACTTCGCCGCCCAGGGCCGCGAGCTGACCACCGAACAGTGGTTCAAGGTCATGGCCGAGGCACGGGAGATGGGCGCTGCCCAGATCGGCTTCTCCGGGGGCGAACCCCTAGTGCGCCAGGACCTCGCCGAGCTGATCCGCGAGGCGCGCCGGCTGGGCTACTACACCAACCTCATCACCTCCGGCATCGGCCTCACCGAGGCGCGCATCGCCGAATTCAAGGAGGCCGGCCTGGACCATATCCAGATCAGCTTCCAGGCCAGCGACGAACAGGTAAACAACCTGCTGGCCGGCTCGAAGAAGGCCTTCGCCCAGAAGCTGGCCATGGCCAAGGCGGTCAAGGCCCATGGCTACCCGATGGTGCTCAACTTCGTCACTCACAGGCACAACATCGATCGCATCGACCAGATCATCGACCTCTGCCTGGCCCTGGAAGCCGACTTCGTCGAACTTGCCACCTGCCAGTTCTATGGCTGGGCCGAGCGCAATCGCGCCGGTCTCCTGCCGACCAAGGCCCAGCTGGAGCGCGCCGAACGCATCACCAACGACTACCGCGCGCGCCTCAAGGCCGAGAACCATCCCTGCAAGCTGATCTTCGTCACCCCGGACTACTACGAAGAGCGTCCCAAGGCCTGCATGGACGGCTGGGGCAAGCTGTTCCTGACCATTACGCCGGACGGCACCGCCCTGCCCTGCCACGGCGCCCGGCAGATGCCCATCGCCTTCCCGAACGTGAAGGAGAATGACCTCAGGCATATCTGGTACGACTCCTTCGGCTTCAACGTCTACCGCGGCTACGACTGGATGCCCGAGCCCTGCCGCTCCTGCGACGAGAAGGAAAAGGACTACGGTGGCTGCCGCTGCCAGGCCTTCATGCTCACCGGCGATGCGCGCAATGCCGATCCGGTCTGCGCCAAGTCTCCGCACCATGACCTCATCCTCGCCGCCCGCCAGGAAGCCGAGACCGCGACCCAGCGGATCGAGGACCTGCAATTCCGCAACGAGCGCAATTCGCGACTGATCGCCAAGGCTTGAAGCCAGAGGCGTCGCCAGGCACGCCAAGGTCGCCGGCGGAATCCAGTCCCCCACGACCAGGGCGCAGGCTTGCCAAGGGGACTCACCACCCACGGCTCCGAGGCATTTGCCTCCCGGCCGGGCAGTGACCATACTGCCCGGCCGGACCTTTTCGCCTCGTCGTCATGCCCTCGATACGCCCGCTACGCCCTACAGATATCCCTGCCGTTCTCGATAT
Source organism: Pseudomonas sp. Marseille-Q7302 (assembly GCF_965111925.1). Taxonomy (NCBI): domain Bacteria; kingdom Pseudomonadati; phylum Pseudomonadota; class Gammaproteobacteria; order Pseudomonadales; family Pseudomonadaceae; genus Pseudomonas; species Pseudomonas sp. Marseille-Q7302. Next base: position 4,314,791 of record NZ_CBCOPK010000001.1, read on the forward strand.
CCAGGCGGCCACCTACCCCGCCGACCTGCTCGAAGACCGCGCTTTCTACGTCAACCGCCTGGAGCTCGCCCCGGAGCACTGCTGGGCGGCGACCGATGCCGAGGATCGCCTGCGCGGCTATCTGATCGCCTATCCCTGGGACGACGGCCTGCCGCCGGTGCTGGGGGCCCGCCTGGAGCAGCTGCCTAGCGAGGCTTCCACCTGGTTCCTGCACGACTGCGCGGTGCATCCCGAGGCCCAGGGCCAGGGCGTGGCCGGTCGCCTCTATCGCCACGCCAAGGGCCAGGCCCGGCGTGCCCGCCTGCGCCAGGGCCGTCTGGTGTCGCTGTCCGGGGCCATCGGCTACTGGCAGCGCCACCACTATCACCCGGTTCCCGCCGACGCCGCGCTCAAGGCCAAGCTGGCCGGTTATGGTGCCGGCGCCTGCCTGATGCAGCGCACCCTCGATACCCCGGATGCCGAGCACGCCTAAAACCTGCAAATCTAAATGCAAGTATTTCGCTTTCGCTTTAACATGGCCTAGCCCAGGAGGGCCTCTGCCGCCCGGCGCTCTGGCGCGGGTATCTTGATCGCCGCTACAAGGAATCCCTGATGAACATCGCTCCAGCGTCTTCGGCCAAGGGCCGGCGCGTCTTTTCCGTTACCTTGTTGGCCGCCCTGCTGGCGCTGGGTGGGCAAGCCGCCCAGGCGCGCTCCAGCTTCGAAGCCCCCGATCCGGACTACCACGGCGAGATCAAGGCCAGCCCCGTTGCCGGCACCGCCATCCTGGCGGGCAGCGAGGTCAATCTGGACGGCCGCGGCTTCACTCCTGGTCAGCAGATCACCCTGTCCCGCGGCGGCGTGGCGCTCAACCCCGATGCCGCCTACGTGGCCGACGCCCAGGGCAACTTCAAGGCGACCATCCGCATTCCCGAAGACGCCGCCCCCGGCCAGCACCCCATCGTCATCAGCACCGCCCAGCCCTCGGGCGCTGCGGTCTTTCCGCTCAAGGTCTCGCCGGTGGTCCCCCTGAGTGGCGCCGACGGCTACAGCCTCACCTCCGTCAAGCTGGTGCCCGGGCTGTATCAGGTGGACATCAGCGGCAAGTCCGGCGCCCTCTTCGTCACCTCGGCCGTGGGCCGCCCACCGGTCAAGGTCTCGCAACTGCTCAAGCTCGACCCCAAGGACCTGTCCATCGAGCGCCAGATCACCCCGGCCGCCGCCCCGGGCGAGGACGCCGGTGTCTACGCCGTCTACGGCGTGGCCGTGGACGACCGCAACGGTAACGTCTGGACCACCAACACCCGGCAGAACACCGTGGCGGTCTATCGCCAGAGCGACCTGGGCCTGGTCAAGCAATTCGAACCCGGCATCGTCTTCCATGCCCACACCGTGGTGGTCGACGAGAAACTCGACCGCGCCTTCGCCTCGGCGGCCATCACGCCGGATATCATCAGCTTCGACGCCAAGGCGCCGACCCTGCGCAAGCGCATCTCCATCGAGTCGGGCGTGCGCGGCGAGCGGTTCGCCGTGGTGGGCCTGTACCTGGACCCGGCGGTGCACAAGCTCTACGCCGTCAGCATGAAGACCAACGAAGCCGCGGTGATCGACGCCAAGACCGAGACCGTCGAGAAGGTCTTCCCGATCCAGGGCGCCAAGACCCCCATGGGCGTGGCCCACGATCCCCAGACCGACCGCCTGTTCATCGCTGCCCAGGGCAGCGACAACCTGCTGATCGTCGACGCCAAGACCGGCAAGACCCTGCACAACGTCACTACCGGCGCCGGAGCGCTGAACGTGGCCTTCGACCCGGTCAAGCGCCTGGCCTACGTGACCAACCGCGGCGCCGGCACCCTGACCGTGGTCGACCCGGACGGCAACATCAAGGCCAACCTGGAACTGGGCACCTTCCCCAACCAGGCGGTGGTGGACGCCAAGGGTGTGGTCTATGCGGTGAACAAGGCCAAGGGGCAGGATGATGCCGAGGGGGATCGGGTTACGCGGGTGATGGCCAAGTAAGAGGCGTGTAGCCCCCGGCCTGGGCTGGGGGCGGCTTTCGGCTTCTGGCGTTCGTAGGTTGGGTTGAGCGTGGCGAAGCCCAACATTGAGCGCTCACCATAGGTACGGCAGACGTAGGTTGGCGCTAAGCGTAGCGAAGCCCAACAAAGCGGAGCTGCCTCAGCTGGTTATCGAGTGCTTTGAAGGTTATTGTTTCGCCCACCCGGGCGACTCACTTTTTTCAGTCGCGAAAAAAGTAAGCAAAAACGCTTGCCCCGGACATCCGGCCCTGCGCTGCGCTCCGGGTGACTCGCGTCGCTCGCCCTTCGGGCCAACCTACGGCTGTTACTTCGCTACGCTACGTTTCGCTCACGCCAGCGCCGTTCCGGGGTCGGTCCAGATGGGCCGTCCATGGCCCACTGGACCTCTCGCCGCATCCATGCGGCTCGACCCACTCCACGACACTGGCGTTCGCCCTCCTGAACGGGGCGATTCGCTAGCCTGAAAGTGTTGGTTGAACTCACCAGTAGAAAACACTGCGCGGTTTTCCACGCTACAAACCCTGTGAACACCGAACTATCAGGCTTGCGCCCCGCCCCGTCAGTGAGGCCGAGTGCAGGTGTCGCGGAGGGGGATGCGAGGCAGGACGCCGAGCAAGGCGCGAGGGGCAGGATGCCCCTTCGTGCCGTGCCCCCGGAGCGGCGCCGGAACGAGGGGACCCGGAGCGCAGCGCAGGGCCGAAACGTGGGGCAAGCGTTTTGGTTACTTTTGCCGCGATTGGCAAAAGTGACTCGCCCGAGGGGGCGAAACAAGGACCTCCTCTAGACCTCAATAAGCAGCTAGGGCACCAGCAGGCAAAGCCAGGTATCGAGGGCTAATCTCGTGATGTCGGGCTTCGCTAACGCTCAGCGCCAACCTACGTCCCCAAAACCAATAACGCCCACCAAATCCAATCCGGCGGGCGTCATCCAAGGGGCCCAAGGGGGAAAACTCACCCCTCCAACGACTCCACCCCCAACTCATCCCATACCGCCTCCGCCAAATGGAAGGTGGCATTGGCCGCCGGGATGCCGCAGTAGATGGCGCTCTGCATGATCAACTCCTTGATCTCCTCCCGCGTCACCCCGTTGCTGCGCGCGGCGCGCAGGTGCAGGCGCAGTTCGCCTTCGCGGTTCATGCCGATCAGCATGGCGATGGTGATCAGGCTGCGGGTGTGCCGCGGCAGGCCCGGGCGGGTCCAGATGTCGCCCCAGGCGTGGCGGGTGATCATCTCCTGGAATTCTTCGTTGAAGGGGGTCAGCTTTTCCAGGCTGCGATCGACATGGGCGTCGCCCAGCACGGCGCGGCGGACCTGCATGCCGGCTTCATAACGTTCTCTTTCGTCCAAGATCGACTCCTTTAGGCGCTCAGGAAGGCCAGCACGCGCTGGGTAAAGGCATCGCCCATCTGCACGTTGGACAGGTGGGCGGCGGGAAACTCGACGTACTCGGCGCCGGGAATACGCTCCTGCAGGAAGCGCCCGTCGGCCGGGGTGGTCACGGCGTCATGGGTGCCGGCGACGATCAGCGTCGGCGCACGGATGGCATCCAGCACCTCGCGGAAGTCGGCATCGCGCACCGCCGCGCAGTTGGCCGCATAACCCTGGGGCGAGGTCCCGGCGAGCATGGCGACGATGCGGTCGACCCGTTCCGGCTCGGCGCTGGCGAAGTCGGGGGTGAACCAGCGACCGATGGAGGCGTCGCGCAGGTCGCGCATGGCCTGCTCGCCACCGGCTTCCACGGTCTGGATGCGGGTGTTCCACACCTCGGGGGTGCCGATCTTGGCGGCGGTGTTGCACAGCACCAGGCGGGTGATCCGCTCCGGCGCGTTGATGCCCAGCCACTGGCCGATGGAGCCGCCCATGGACAGGCCGCAGAAGGCGAATCGCTCGATGCCCAGGGCATCGGCCAGCGCCAGGACGTCGCGACCGTTCTCGTCCATCCGATAGGGACCGGGGGTCACCAGGGAGGCGCCATGGCCTCGGGTGTCGTAGCGCAGCAGGCGGAAACGCTCGCTGAAGGCCGCGGCCTGGTCATCCCACATGGCGAGGTGGGTGCCCAGGGAGTTGGACAGGATCAGCACGGGGGCGCCCTCGGGGCCCTCCAGCCGGTAGTTCAGGTCGCCATCGGCGAGACGTACGCTGGGCATCAGGCAGTCCTCTGGTCTAGGAATGGGCAAGCAGGGTGCGGTGTTCGGCCAGGGCGCGGGTCACCCAGGCGCGGGCCTGTCCTTGGTAATGGGCAGGGTCCAGCAGACGATCCAGTTCGGCGCTGGAGAGTTCGGCGGTCACTTCCGGCGTATCGCCCAGCACCTGGCGCAGGTGACGCCCCTCCTGGACGGCGCGCTTGCAGCTCTGCTCCACCAGATGGTGGGCGGCCTCGCGCCCTAGCCGTCCGGCCAGGGCGATGCTGACCGCCTCGGCTAGCACCAAGCCATGGGTCAGTTCCAGATTGGCCTGCATCCGCGCGGCATCGACCTCAAGGCCGGCGACGATAGCCTGGGCCTGTTGCAGGGCGCCGGAGACCAGGCAGAACAGCTCCGGCAGGGTTTCCCACTCGGCGTGCCAGAGGCCCAGGCTGCGCTCGTGCTCCTGGGGCATGGCGGAAAACAGGGTGCTGACCAGACCCGGCGCGCGGGTGGCGGCGGCGATCAGCACCGCCGCGCCGACCGGATTGCGCTTGTGCGGCATGGTGGAAGAGCCCCCCTTGCCCGGCGCCGAGGGTTCGAAGACCTCGGCGGCTTCGGTCTGCATCAGCAGCGACAGATCGCGGCCCAGCTTGCCGAGGCTGCCGGCCACCAGGCCGAGCCAGGCACCGACCTCGACCAGGCGATCGCGCTGGGTGTGCCAGGGTTGTTCCGGCAGGTTCAGGTCCAATTCCCGGGCCAGGGCCTCGGCCACTGGCAAGGCCTGATCGCCCAAGGCGGCCAGGCTGCCCGAAGCGCCGCCGAATTGCAGCACCAGCACCCGTGGCCTCAATTCGGCCAGGCGCTGGCGGTGACGGGTGATGGCGCCCAGCACCCCGGCCAGCTTCATGCCCAGGGTCACGGGCGTCGCATGTTGCAGCCAGGTGCGCCCGGCCAGCACGGTACCGGCATGGCGCTCGGCCTGGGCCGCCAGGGCCTCGGCCAGATGCGCCAGGTCGGCGTCCAGTAGGTCCAGCGCCTGGCGAATCTGCAAGACCAGCCCGCTGTCCATGGCGTCCTGGCTGGTCGCGCCGCGATGCAGATGGCGCTCGGCCTCGGAGTCCTGGGCGGCGATCTGCCGGCCCAAGGCCTTAACCAGGGGAATGGCCGAATTGCCGGCGCTGACCACCGCCTGAGCGAGCTCGCCAGCGTCATACCGCTCGGCGCGGCAGGCGGCGGCGATGGGTGCCACCGCCGTCTGGGGAATCACCCCCACCGCCGCCTCGGCGCGAGCCAGGGCCGCCTCAAAGTCCAGCATGCCCTGCAGTCGGCCCAGGTCACAGAACACCGCGCGCATGGCGGCGCTGGTGAAGTAGGCATCGAATAGCAGGTTGGACATGAAGGACTCCTCTCGCTTAGTGGTCGTGATGCAGGTAGGTGGCTTGTCGCGGCAGCCGCAGGCTGACTAGGAAGGCCACCGCCAGCATCACCGAGACATAGATGTAGAACACCTCTTCGTGCCCCTGGGTCTTGAAGCTCAGGGCGACGAATTCCGCCGAACCGCCAAAGATGGCATTGGCCACCGCATAGGACAGGCCCACGCCGAGGGCGCGCACCTGCGGCGGGAACATCTCCGCCTTCACCAGCCCGCTGATGGAGGTGTAGAGGCTGATGATGGCCATGGCCAGGCAGATCAGCAGAAAGGCCACGAAGGGGCTCTGGACGCTGGCCAGGGCGGTGAGGATCGGCCAGGTGCAGACCGTGCCCAGGCCACCGAACAGCAGCATGGAAGCGCGCCGGCCGATGCGGTCGGAGAGCATGCCGAAGAGCGGTTGCATGAGCATGAACACCAGCAGGGCGCAGGTCATCACGGCGCTGGCGGTCTTGGCGTCCATGCCGCTGGTGTTGACCAGGTACTTCTGCATGTAGGTGGTGAAGGTATAGAAGATCAGCGAGCCGCCGGCGGTGTAGCCGAGCACGGTGAAGAAGGCCGCCTTGTGATGCTTGAACAGGCCGCTCAGGGTGCCGGCCTCCTTGTTGGCGCGGGTCTCGGCGGTGGTGGTCTCTTCCAGCGAGCGGCGCAGGAACAGCGACACCACTGCCGCGGCGGCACCGACCAGGAAGGGAATCCGCCAGCCCCAGGCGCGCAGGTCGGCATCGCTGAGCACCTGCTGCAGGATCACCACCACCAGCACGGCCAGCAGCTGGCCGCCGATCAGGGTGACGTACTGGAAGGAAGCGAAGAAACCGCGCTGGCCACGCAGGGCCACTTCGCTCATGTAGGTGGCGGTGGTGCCGTATTCACCCCCTACCGAGATGCCCTGCAGGAGCCGCGCGAGCAGCAGCAGCGCTGGCGCCGCGACGCCGATGCTGGAATAGGTGGGCAGGCAGGCGATGGCCAGGGAGCCGGCGCCCATCATCAGGATGGAGATGACCATGGAGGTGCGCCGACCGTACTTGTCGGCGACGCGCCCGAAGATCCAGCCGCCCAGGGGGCGCATGAGAAAGCCCGCGGCGAACACCCCGGCGGTGCTCAGCAGCTGCACGGTGGGATCGCTCTTGGGAAAGAAGGCGGCGGCGAAGTAGATGGAACAGAAGGCGTAGACGTAGAAGTCGAACCATTCCACCAGGTTGCCGGACGAGGCGCCGACGATGGCGAAGATGCGCTTCTTGCGCTCCTCGAAGGTGTAATGCGGGCGAGTGCTCATGGAGATCCTTAATTATAGGTATGGATGGACGGGGGACAGCCTACCGCCATCGGACCAAGAGAGACACACGCGGTTACAGGGATGATGGGCATGAGGTGAATGAGATTTGGTGGTTTGCTCAAGCACGGCCTCTACGATCGGCCCCGAGAATCGCGGCCATGGGCCGCTCCTACACGTGCCGTACCTGTAGGAGCGGCCGCATCGGCGGACCGCCATGGCCGCGATTTGCCTCAGCGCCAAAGCCTCAGATACCGTCCACCCGCTCCACCGCCAGCGCCAACCCTTGGCCGACGCCCACGCACATGGTGGCGAGCCCCAGGCGGCCGCCGGTCTTTTCCAAGTGGTGCACCGCAGTGAGCACCAGGCGGTTGCCGCTCATGCCCAGGGGATGACCCAGGGCGATGGCGCCGCCATTGGGATTGACCTTGGGGCTGTCGTCGGCCACGCCCAGTTCGCGCAGGACGGCGATGCCCTGGGCGGCGAAGGCTTCGTTGAGTTCGATGACGTCGAAGGCGTCGATGGACAGGTCAAGCTGCTTCAGCAGCTTGCGTACTGCCGGAGTCGGACCGACCCCCATGATGCGCGGCGCTACCCCGCCGCTGGCCATGCCCAGTACCCGGGCGCGGGGCGTGAGGCCATGCTTCTTCACGGCTTCTGCCGAGGCCAGGATGATGGCCGAGGCGCCGTCATTGAGCCCGGAGGCGTTGCCCGCGGTCACGGTCCGGTCCGGGCCGTTGACCGGTTTGAGCTTGGCCAGGCCTTCGGCAGTGGTGTCCGGACGCGGATGTTCGTCCCGCTCCACCACCACGTCACCCTTCTTGCCCTTGATCGTCACCGGGACGATTTCCTCGGCGTAGTAGCCGGATTCCTGGGCCGCCGCAGCACGCTGCTGGCTGCGCAGGCCGAAGGCGTCCTGGTCGGCGCGGCTGACACCATAGTCGGCGGCGACGTTGTCACCGGTGACCGGCATGCTGTCCACCCCATAGGCCTCCTTCATCGCCGGGTTGATGAAGCGCCAGCCCAGGGTGGTGTCTTCCAGCTTCTGGCCACGGCCGAAGGCGCTGTCGGCCTTGCCCATGACATAGGGCGCCCGGGTCATGGATTCCACCCCGGCGGCGATCACCAGCTCCATCTCGCCCAGGGCGATGGCACGATAGGCCTGGCCTACCGCTTCCATGCCCGAGGCGCAGAGGCGATTGAGGGTCACGCCCGGCACCGTTTCCGGTAGCCCCGACAGCAAGACCGCCATGCGCGCCACGTTGCGGTTGTCCTCACCGGCCTGGTTGGCGCAGCCCATGAACACCTCGTCCACCGCCGTCCAGTCCACCTGGGGATTGCGCTCCTGCAGCGCCTTGAGCGGAATGGCCGCCAGGTCGTCGGCGCGCACCGCCGAGAGACCGCCGTTGAGACGGCCGATGGGGGTACGGATGGCATCGCAGATATAGACGGGGCGACTCATTCCTCAGCTCCTTTCTGGCCGCCGTGGGCAGCATTGGTCCGGGCCTGCAGATCACGCAGGGCGTCGAGTTCGGTCGCGGTCGGCGCCGCAGTGGTGGCGATCTGGTCGGCGAAACGGATGGCCCAGCCAGTGGCGGCCACCACCTGCTCGCGGGTCACCCCGGGATGCAGGGCGGTCACCACGAATTCGTGGGTGCCGGCCTCCGGCTCCATGATGCAGAGGTCGGTGATGATGGCGGTCGGGCCCTTGCCCGGCAGGCCCAGCTGCTGGCGGTGATCGCCACCCTCGCCGAAGCCCACCGAGGTGATGAAGGCCAGCTTGTCGACGAAGCTGCGGTGCGACTGCTTGAGGATGATCAGCACCTCCTTGGCCGAGCCGGCGATTTCCGGGGCGCCGCCAGCGCCAGGCAGGCGTACCTTGGGCTGGTGGTAGTCACCGATCACCGTGGTGTTGATGTTGCCGAAGCGGTCGACCTGGGCCGCGCCCAGAAAGCCCACGTCGATGCGTCCGCCCTGCAGCCAGTAGCGGAAGATCTCGCCGGTGGGCACCACGGTGTCGGCGGTCTCGGCCAGCTCGCCGTCGCCGATGGACAGCGGCAGCACCGAGGGCTTGGCACCGATGGGCCCGGATTCGTAGATCAGCACCACGTCCGGCGCATGGGTCAGGCGCGCCAGGTTGGCGGCGGTGGACGGCAGGCCGATGCCGACGAAGCAGACGCTGCCATTGCCGAGGCGGCGCGCGGCGGCCACGGTCATCATTTCATTGGTGGTGAAGTCGCTCATGATTCAGGCCTCCGCAGCCAGCTTCGCCTGGAAGGCGGCGAAGTCCGCGGTACCGCGGATGTAGGTGTCGATCCACTGGGTAAAGGTGTCGCGGTCGCGGGCGATCGGATCCCAGGCCTGGTAGAAGCGGTTGTCCCGCTCGTAATAGCCGTGGGCATAGGACGGATGTGCCCCACCCGGCACCACGCAGACGGCGCTGAGCGCCCAGGTCGGCAGTACACAGGCGTTCATCGGCGCCTGGAGGTCGTCGACGAGCTCTTCCACGGTGACGATGCAGCGCTGGGCGGCCAGGGCCGCTTCCTTCTGCACACCGAGGATGCCCTGGATCAGCACGTTGCCCTGGCGGTCGGCCTTCTGCGCATGGATGACGGTGACGTCCGGGCGCACGCTGGGCACCGCGGCGAGCTGCTCGCCGGTGAAGGGGCAGGCGATGGTCTTGATGTCCGGATTGACCTTGGCCAGGTCCGAGCCCTGGTAGCCGCGCAGAACGGCGAAGGGCAGGTTGGAGGCGCCGGCGACATAGGCGTTGGCCAGGGCCGCGTGGCTGTGCTCGGAAATCTCCAGCTTGTGCGGCCAGCCTTTTTCCACCGCATCGCGCAGCCGGTGCAGGGAGCCGACCCCGGGGTTGCCGCCCCAGGAGAAGATCAGCCGCCTGGCACAGCCGGCACCGATCAGCAGGTCATAGACCAGGTCGGGGGTCATGCGCACCAGGGTCAGGTCGCGCCGATTCTGGCGGATCAGCTCGTGGGCGGCGGCGGTCGGAATGAGATGGGTGAAGCCTTCGAGGGCGACGGTCTCGCCATCGTGGACGAAGCGCTGGATGGCTTCGCTCAGGGACAGGATCTGGGCCATGGATTGTCGACTCGCGTCTTTGTTGTCGGCGCCGCCCGGTGCGGCGGTCTGGAGTCAGACTACAAAGCCCCATCCGCGCAAACAATCCGATAATCGACTAACAGTTCGATTATCGAACAGCATCGTTCTGTGGACTGTCGACTGCTTCGACGCGCAGCGAGCTGTTGCAGCGGCTACACTGCCCTCCCCTCATCCAGAGCCCAACCGATGTCCGACAAGCCCCGCGCCTCCCTCGAAGGCATCACCCTCGAAGCCTTGCTTACCCGCCTCGTGGAGCATCACGGCTGGGAAGAACTCGGCCGCCGCATTCCGCTGCGCTGCTTCACCCATGAACCCAGTATCAAATCCAGCCTGACCTTCCTGCGCCGCACGCCCTGGGCGCGGGAAAAGGTCGAGCAGCTCTATCGGCGCCTGCCCAGGCAGGGCTGAGGCGTATCCCTGCGAACAGCCGTCGGACTAGGGCTTGGTCCCCAGCAACCCGCGCAGTGTCTGTTGGATATCGGCCGGCAAGACCACTGTCTTGGCGTTGTCGCTGGTGGCCAGCTTTTCCATGGCATTGATGTAGCGCTCGCCCAGCAGGTAGAGCACCGGGGTTGGCTCGCTGCCCACGGCTTCGGAGATCTTGCTCAGGGCGGCGGCGGAGGCTTGCGCCAGGGTCACCTGGGCCACGCTGTCGCGCTTGGCCGCCTCCAAACGGGCATCGGCCTCCAGGATGGCGGCCTGCTTGGCGCCCTCGGCGCGGGTCACCACCGCCTTGCGCTCCCGCTCGGCTGCCGCCTGCATTTCCATCGCCGCCTGCATCGACGGGGTCGGCTTGAGCTCCTGCACCTCCACCGCCTTGACGGTGATGCCCCAGTCCACGGTCTGCTCGGCCATGCTGATCCGCAACCGTGCCTTGATCTCGTCCCGCGAGGACAGCGCCTGGTCCAGCTCCATCTCGCCGATGATGGCCCGCAACGAGGTCATCGCCAGGCTGGTGATGGCCTGGGCGTAGTCTTCGACGCCGTAAGCCGCCTTGGCCGGATCGACGATCTTGGCGAAACACAGGGCATTGGCCAGGATCACCGCGTTGTCACGGGTGATCACCTCCTGTTGCTGCACATCGAGGATCAAATCCTTGGTGCTGAGGCGGTAGCTGACCTGATCCATGTAGGGGATAAGGAAATTCAGCCCGGGCTTGAGGGTGGTGCGGTACTTGCCCAGGCGCTCGACGATCCATTCCTGCCCCTGGGGCACCAGCCGTACGCCCTTGGCGACGGTGACGACGATGAAGACCAGCAATAGCAGGGCGACGATAAGGCTGACACTCATGGCGTTTGTCTCTAGAGGTGGAAGACGTCAGGATTGACGAGCGACCTTGACCAGGTTGCCTTCGAAGGCAAGCAGCCGCACGCGCTCGCCGGCCGCGATCTCGGCATCGGCCAGGCAAGGCCATTCGTCACTGCCAAGGATGGGTTTCTGGAAGCGTACGCGCCCGCGGGCAAAGGGGCCGACCGCTGCGACCAGCAGGCCGATCTCGCCCAGATGGGCGTCGGCGCTCCAGTCCTCGCCCGGCTTGCTGCGGCCCTTGCCATAGCGAAACCAGAGAAACACCGCCGCGAGCGAAGCCAGACTCCAGACCAGCAGCTGCCAGGCCAGTGCCAGAGTCGGCAGTGCCAGCAGCAGCACACCGACCAACAGGGCGCCCAGACCGAACCAGATCAGGAAAAAGGCCGGCACCACCAATTCGCTCAGCACCAGGCCGACGCCCAGCACCAGCCAGTACCACCATTGCACGTCCATTGCCGCTCCTTCCAGCTAACGCCACAGCATGGACCCTGGCGCGCCCCGCCGCCACCAGGGCCTCCGAGCGGTACGCATCGATCGATAAAGCGGAAGATCGCCCCGGACAGAACGTATGTAGGTTGGCGCTGAGACGGCATCATCGTCGAAGCCCAACAGGCCTGGATTCGGCACCACGGGCACCGTTGGGCTTCGCTGCGCTCAGCGCCAACCTACGGGCGGGTTCCGTAGGTTGGGCTGAGACGGCTTCATCGTCGAAGCCCAACAAACCAGGGTCGAGCGTGAGCACCGTCGGGCTTCGCGGGGCTCAGCGCCAACCTACGGGGTTCATCCTTGCTGGAACACCAACACCTTGAGGCCGCCTTCGGGGTCCTCGTCGGCGAATTCCGGCGGATTGGCCAAGCGCTCGACGAAGGTCAGTCCCGGTGCTTCCTGGGCCATGCCGGCGATGAGGAAGTCCGCCTCCACACCCGGGTCGTTGACGCAGGCCAGCACCCGCCCACCAGGGGTGAGCAGCTCCGGCAACCGACGCAGGATGCGCGCATAGTCCTTGGTCAGGGCGAAGCTGCCCTGCTGGAAGCTGGGCGGGTCGACGATCACCAGGTCGTAGGGCCCGAGCTTGCGCACCTTGCCCCAGGACTTGAACAGCTCGTGGCCGAGAAAGCTGACCTTGCCCAGGTCGTGGCCATTGAGACGGTGATTCTCGCGGCCGCGGGTCAGGGGCCCGCGGGCCATGTCCAGATTGACCACCTGGGCGGCGTCGCCGGCCAGGGCCGCTACGGAGAAACCACAGGTGTAGGCGAACAGGTTGAGGATCCGCAGCCCGGCGGCCTGCTCGCGTACCCAGCGCCGGCCCAGGCGCATGTCGAGGAACAGCCCCATGTTCTGGTGACGGGTGAGGTCCAGGCCGAACTTCAATCCCTCTTCATGGATGACGTGCTCGCCCACCGGCGCGCCGATCAGCGCCTCGCTGGCGGCATCCAGCCGATAACGATGCTGCAGGAGCAGGCTCTGGGCACCGCTGGCGCGCCACGTCGGGTTCTCGCCCAAGGCCGCCAGGGTCGTGCGTAGGGCGTCCAGCTCGGCCGCAGGCAGCTCGCGGAACAGGCCCACCCGCACCACGCCTTCCAGCCAGTCGACGGTGAGCTGCTCCAGCCCCGGTAACAACCGGCCGCGGCCATGCACCAAGCGGCGCGCCTCGGCGGGTGGCGATGCGAGGGCGGCGAGAAGCAGATCGGTAAGGCTGGCGAGCGTAGCGGTATTCATGGGCGATCACGGCGCGGTAAAAGAGCGGCATGCTACGCCAAAAGCGTCGCCATCGCTTCTCGGGCAGGCCATCAGGCGCGCCCCGTATCCGCCTTTTCTGGCTCAGCACCCGCCACCCGATTCACGAGAGGCCCAAGCGAATCGACAAGGCTGATGAAAATCTGTCTCAGGCGGTAACGACTCGCAGTTGTGTCCCCTTTGCAAGGCGCTCTAGAATCCGCCTCCCCGAACTCCAGGACGATAACAATGCGCCGGCTGGTCCCTGCTTTCTATCTGCTGCCTTTCTGTGCCCTTCCCCTCGCTGGTCATGCCCAGGAGGCAGCGGAAGATACCCCCCAAGCCCTGTCCGACCTCACCATCGTTGGCTCGGCCGAATCACCCACCGGGCCAGTACAGGGCTACAAGGCAGAGCGCTCCAGCAGTGCGACCCGCACCGATACCCCGCTGCACGAGACGCCCCAGTCGGTGAGCGTGGTCTCCCGCGAGGCCATCGACGACCTTTCCGCCACCCGCCTGCAGCAGGCGCTGGACCAGGCCGGCGGCGTCGGCCGTGGCAACAACTTCGGCGGCCAGGGCCTGACCAGCTACACGGTGCGCGGCTTCACCAGCTCCGAGTATTTCCGCAACGGCTTCCCCATGAACCGCGGCTACCCCAGCGCGCCGGATGCCGCCACCCTGGAGCGGGTCGAGGTCCTGCGCGGCCCCGCCGCGACCCTCTATGGCCGCAGTGATCCGGGCGGCACCTTCAACGTGGTCACCAAGCAACCGCTGGGCGAGCGCAAGACCACCCTTGGCAGCCAGTTCACCGACCAGGGCCAGAAACGCGGCACCCTGGACACCACCGGCCCGGTGGACGAGGACGGCCGCCTGGCCTATCGCCTCAACCTGATCGCCGAGGGCGGCGACACCTTCCGCGACGACGTGCACACCGAGCGCTACGAAGTCGCCCCGGTGCTGAGCTGGCAGGCCACTGACGCCACCCTCATCACCTTCGAGGCGGACATCATCCGCAGCAACGCCCCGCTGGATCGCGGCCGCACCAACTACCTGACCCAGCGCGCCGAGGCCAGTCGCTCCACCAATGCCTGGGAAAAGGGCACCACCAACCTGCTGCACAGCGACAGCGAGGCCTATCAGCTGCGCTTCGAGCACCAGTTGAACGACGCCTGGACCCTGGCCGGCGGCTTCCAGTACCTCGACGGCAGCCTCAAGGGCAATGCCGTGGAAGCCAACGGCGTGCAGGCCGACGGCGTGACCCTCGGCCGCAATTTCAACTACCGCAAGCTGGAGTGGACCGATCGCGACCTGCAGCTGAACCTGACCGGTCGCTTCGACACCTTTGGCCTCGGTCATACCCTGATCACCGGGGTCGAGGTGGAAGACTACGACTATCAGTCGATCATCCAGCGCTCCCCCGGCGGCACCGATGTCTATGCGGTCAATCTGGTCAATCCGGTCCTCGGCCAGCCGCGTCCGGCCCTGACCCGTACGCCGACCCATGACCACGAGACGCTCAAGACCTGGGCCGCCTTCGTGCAGGACCAGATCGCCCTCACCGAGCGCTTCAAGGTGCTGGGTGGCGTGCGCCTGGAGCGCTTCGAGCACGACTACGATAACTTCGTCGCCGGCGGCAAGAGCTGGAGCAACGCCGACAACGCCGTCACCCCGCGCCTGGGCGTCAGCTACGACCTCACCCCGGAACTGGCTCTGTACGCCAGCGCCTCCAAGTCGTTCAAGCCCAACACCGGCGCGGCGCGCCTGGGCGGCGGTTTCGATCCCGAGGAAGGCAAGGCCTACGAAGTGGGCATGAAGTGGGCGGCGCTGGATGGCCGTCTCAGTGTCGACACGGCGATCTTCCATACGGTCAAGGAAAACGTCCTGACCCTGGACCCCGTCGACCCGGCCTTCAACGTCGCCGCCGGCGAGGTGCGCAGCCGCGGTTTCGAACTCAACGTGACCGGCGACCTGACACCCAACTGGCGCATCCTCGGCGGCTATGCCTTCACCGATGCCGAGGTCACCAAGGACAACACCCTGGCCCGCGGCACGCGCCTGACCAACATCCCGCGCAATGCCGTCAACCTGCTCAACGTCTACGAATTCCACGAAGGCAGGCTGCGCGGCCTGGGGCTCGGCGCCAACCTCAAGTACGTGGGTGAGCGCGAAGGCCAGAAGACCGCCGTCAGCGACTACAGCATGGACAGCTACACCGTCACCGACCTGTTGAGCTTCTACAAGGTCGACGAACACCTGCGGCTGAACCTGGACGTGCGCAACGTCTTCAACAAGGGCTACGACGAGAGCTCCTGGAACGCCTACAGCTATCCGGGCGAGCCGCGTACGGTGCAGGCCGGCTTCACCTACACCTTCTGACGCCCCACCCTCTGCAGCCCTGCGGTCAGGCCTCGCTGAAGGCCTGGCCGGTCAGCGGCTGGACTACCGGACGGCCCTGGCGGTCCTGCAGGATGTCCACCGCCACGCCGTAGGTGGCCTCCAGCAGGTCGGCGGTGACGATGGCGGCGGGCCGGCCGGCGGCCAGCAGACCACCGTCGACCAGCACCAGCAGCGAATCGGCGTACTGGCAGGCCAGGTTGAGATCGTGCAGCACCACCACGGTCACCTGATTGTGCAATCGGGTCTCGTGGCGCACGCGATCGAGCAGGTTGATCTGGTGACGCAGATCCAGGGCGCTGACCGGTTCGTCCAGCAGCATCACCTCGGGTTCACGCATCAGCACCTGGGCGAAGAACACCAGCTGCCGCTGACCGCCACTCAGGGCGCCCAACTGGCGCGAGGCCAGGTGCCCGATGCCCACTTCGTCGAGCTTGCCCAGCGCCCGTTCCAGCAGCTCATCGTCCAGGTGCAGGGTCAGCCGTTCCAGGCTGCCCATGGCCACCGTCTCCAGCACCGACAGCGCCGCCTCGGCATGGGAATCCTGGGGCATATAGGCCACGCCCTGGCGCCAGCCCTCGCGCTGAGCGCGGAGCGAAGTACCCGCCACCAGCCGCCTTTCCCCGCGCTCGATATGACCCGCCGCCAGCGGCAGGTCTCCAGCCAGGGCGCGCAGCAGGGTGGTCTTGCCGGTGCCATTGGGGCCGAGAATCACATGGACCTGGCCGGGATGCAGCTCGGTGCTGAGCCCGGAGATCACGGTACGGTCGCCGCGCTTCAGCGCGAGGTCATGGAGGCGGATCATAGGCTGGGCCTGCGCGGGGCGAAGATGAGCCAGAGCAGGAAGGGCACCCCGACGATGGCGGTGACGATGCCCACCGGAAACAGCGCCCCGGGCAGGATCGACTTGGACAGCACCGAGGCGAAGGACAGCATCAGGGCGCCGCAGATGGCCGACAGCGGCAAGAGGAAGCGCTGATCCTCGCCCACCTGCCAGCGGGCGATATGGGGTGCGACCAGGCCGACGAAGCCGATCACCCCGACGAAGCTGGTGGCCGTGGCGGTCATCACCGCCACCAGGATCAGCACCTTGAGGCGCAGGCGGCGGATGTCCACGCCCAGGCTCTCGGCACGCGCCTCGCCCAGGCGCAGGGCGGCCAGTTTCCAGGCATCGCGCAAGAGCAGGATGCAGCACAGCAGGGTCACCCCGGCGACGATGGCCAGGGTAGTCCAGGTGGCGCGGCCAAGGCTGCCGAACAGCCAGAAGAGGATCTGCTGCGAGAGCTCCGGCGACGAAAGGAACTGCACCAGCGACAGCAAGGACTGGAACAGGAACAGCAGGGCGATGCCCCCGAGGATGATGGTGTCGCTGCCGGTGCGCTTGAGCGAGGCCAGAGCGAAGAGAAACAGCGCCGCCAGCATGGCGAAGACGAAGGCGCCCAACGGTACCCCGATCAGCGCGCCCAGGCCGAAGCTGCCCAGCGCCAGGCTGAGGGCGGCGCCACAGCCCGCGGCGGCGGCCATACCCAGGGTATAGGGGCTGGCCATGGGGTTGTTGAGCAGCGTCTGCATCTGCGCTCCGCCGGCGCCGAGGGCGGCGCCCACTGCCAGGGCCATCAGGGCGATGGGCAGGCGCAGGTCGCGGACGATGGCGTCGGTCATCGGCTGGCGCTCACCCAGGCCGGTCAGGGACTTGAGCACCTCCAGCGGCGAAAGAAGCGAAGGACCGGTGGCGATGTCCAGCACCAGACCCGCCAGGGTCAGGGCCAGGAACACCCCGCAGGCACGCCAGCGACGACGTTCGCGGGCGCGCTGCTCGGCGATGGCGTCCGCGTGGCTGGAGAGCGAAGAGGTGCTCATGGGTTCAGGCCTATGGCGAAGGTGCCCTGGGGCTGGATCGGCATGTAGCGGCGGTAGTACTCGCGATAGTTGGCCATCGGATCCACGTCCTGGAACAGATCCGGATAGAGCTGCTTGGCGATGAACTGCAGCATGGCGAAGTCCTCCAGGCTGCGCGAGGCACCCTGGTAGACGCCATAGAGACGACCGTCGCGGATGGCCGGCAGATTGCTCCAGCCCGGCCGCTGCATGAAGGCGCGCAGGTGACTGCGGGCATCGTCGGCGCTGACGCCGGGGCCCATGGGCAAGGCAGTGGGATTGCTGTTGTCCTCACGCCCGGAGATGAAGATGACCTCCGGCTGGGCCATGAGCACCTGCTCCGGATTCATCACTCCCCACCACTGGATGAAGGGCGCGGCGATGTTGTCACCGCCGGCCAGGGTCACCATGGCGCCCCACATGTTGCGGCCATAGGTGAAGGAGTACTCGGCCGGGCCCTTGTTGCCGAACTCGGCATAGACTCGCGGCCGCGGGCGATGGGCCGCCGCGATACGGGTCTGGATGTCTTCCACCACCTTGGCGTAGAAATTGGCCAGTTCGGTGGCCCGTGCCTCCTGGCCGGTGATGATGCCGAGCAAGCGGGTGGAGGCCAGATGGCGTTCCAGGGTCTGGGCGTTGTAGTCGATCGCCACCACCGGGATGCCGAGCTGTTCGAGGCGCTTGACCTCGCTGTCCAGCGCCTGGAGCTGCCAGGCGGCCAGCACCACCAGATCCGGCTTGAGGGCGAGCACCTTCTCGACGGAAAAACTATTGTTTTCCGTTTCCCCCACATCGGGAAGGGTGGCCAGGGATGGCCGGTGGGCGACGTTGAGCGCCCAGTTGGCCGGCACCTTGCGCTCCCAGGCGCCGCGGGAAACACCGACCACGGCGTCGAAGGCATGCTCGCCCCCAACCGCCAGGTAGTCGCCATAGTGGAAGCCCAGCACCACGCGCTTGGCTGGCGCCTCGATAGTCACCGTGCGCCCGAGGACATCGGTGACCTGGCGGGTCTCGGCGAAAGCCGGAGCAATCAGAAAGCAAGCGATAAGCGTTACCAGCCGGACAGCCCACTGCCCGCTGCGAGCGAAACCTTTCATGGAACCCCTTGGACATCTGCACCCGCTCTAGACGGATGACTGCGGCGCATGCAAAGGGTGCAACTTTACGCGGTGGCAGCGCCTGCGCCTAGCCAGAGAGGGAATGGCGCTCAAATCCTGAATAGCAATAACGCAGCGCCTGAGATGTAGCGCCAATATCAAAGGCTTATGCTGTTCCACAGTTACCGTACGTCTACCAGCAAACCAGAGCCTAGACTGGTGACGGCTAGGAAACCCAAAGTGAATTGGCCTATTCAAGGACGAGCAGTGAAAACACCCAACTCGGTTAAAGCCCTCGAAGAATTTGGACGGAAACGGCTATCCCAGCACTTCTTCATGCGCGACTTCCTTTACTCCGAAATCAGTCAAGTCGAAGGCATACCCAACGTACCTGAGCGACCGGATCTAGCCATCGAGGCGGGTACCCAGTTGTGCGAACGACTGCTGGAGCCCTTGCAGGCGCGCTTCGGCCGGATCGCTATCCGTTCGGGATATCGCAGCGCGGCAGTCAATGCCAAGGGGGCGGAGAAAGGCAACCAGTACAACTGCGCCAGCAACGAGGCGAACGCTGCTCATCACATCTGGGACCTGCCGGATACGGACGGTTACCTGGGCGCCAGTGTGTGCATCGTGGTGCCGGCACTGCTAAAGGGCTTTGAGCAAGAAGAAAGTCCTTGGTACAAGGACTGGACGCCCCTCGCCTGGTGGATCCATGACCACCTGCCCTATAGCTCGCAAGAGTGGTTTCCCAAGCTCGCCGCTTTCAATCTGGGCTGGCGGGCGAATCCACAGGTAAGGCCATCCATTCGCACCTATGCCGCAAATCCTCATACAGGCGATCGCAAGGCGCTGGTCAAAGACGGCGTGCCTACTCTGTCACCTGCAGACCGACACGCCCGGGTAGAGGCTTGGCTAGAAAGCCTGGATTAAGCTCACTCTGGCGCTAGGCCCTGCGGCTAGCCTAGCGCCTAACCACTTTATTGCGCTTCAGGTCGCGTCGGCATGACTGACCACCCCCTTGATCAGCACCGCCAGGGCGGCGAGACCGGCCGGCAGGAGCAGCGCGGTGAGCACCTGGGTGAAGGTCCAGCCCAGGCCCAGCAGGGTCGCGCCCATCCAGGCACCGGTGATGGCGCCGAAGCGGCCGATGCCGAGCATCCAGGACACCCCGGTGGCGCGGCCATGGGTTGGGTAGTAGCGCGCTGCCAGCGACGGCATGGCCGACTGGGCACCGTTGATGCACATGCCGGCCACCAGCACCAGGGTGGCCACCAGGGCGACCTGGCCCAGGCTCTGGCCGACGCAGTAGGCGAAGATCCCGGCCAGGGCATAGAACAGGCCGATGACCTTGTGCGGGTTGAACCTGTCCATGGCCCAGCCGACGAACACCGCGCTGAGTACCCCGCCGAACTGGAACAGCGCGCCGATCAGGGCGGCCTGCTCCAGGCTGGCACCGGCGTCGCGCATCAGCGTCGGCAGCCAGCTGGTGAGCAGATAGACGATCACCAGGCCCATGAAATAGGTCAGCCACAGCAGCAGGGTGCCGGCGCTGTAGCTGCGGTTGAAAATCACCGCGAAGACGTTGCCGGTCTTGACCGACTTTTGCTCGGGCACCATGAAGTGCCGTGCTTCGGCGGCTTCGCGACCGATGGGCGCCAGTACCCGGCGGATGCGCTCGGCGCTCTTGCCGTGCACCACCAGGTAGCGCGCCGATTCCGGCAGCCAGAGCAGCAGCACCACGGCCAGCGCCAGGGGCAGTACCCCGCCCAGCACCAGCAGGCTGTGCCAGCCATAGGCCGGGATCATCCAGGCCGAGACGAAGCCGCCGCCGGCCATGCCCAGGTTGAAGCCGCAGAACATGCTGGTCACCAGCAGCGACTTGAGGCGTTCCGGGGTGTACTCCGAGAGCAGCGTGGTGGCGTTGGGCATGGCGGCGCCGAGGCCCAACCCGGTGAGGAATCTCAGGATCACCAGCTGTTCGAGGTTGGCGCTGAAGGCCGACAGCAGGCTGAAGCCGCCAAAGAGGAAGGTGGCGACCACCAGCACGCCCTTGCGGCCGAAGCGGTCGGCCAGCGGACCGGAGCCCAGGGCGCCAAAGACCATGCCACCCAGGGCGGCGCTCATCACCGGGCCGAGGCTGGCCCGCGGAATGCCCCACTCCACCGACAGCGCCGGGGCGATGAAACCCATGGCAGCGGTGTCCAGGCCATCGAGGAAGACGATCAGAAAGCACAGGGCGACGATGCGCCACTGGTAGGCGGACAGTGCCTGGCGATTGATGAACTGCTGGACGTCCAGGGTGCCGGCTGTCGCCGTGGCCGGATGGTCGGCCAGGGGCACGGCGCCTGCGAGGGTTTGCGTCATGGTGGTCTGCTCGTGTTGTTGTTATCGGCGTAGTGCGCCACTGCGCCGACGTTAAGCCCAACCCCGAACAGCTGACAATTCGATTATCGGAGACATGGCCGATAATCGACCGGATTCGCTAGTGAAACAGCCGAGTACTCAATTCCTGGCTGGCTGCCAGCAGCACCGGCAGGAACCGCGTCTCCAGCTCCTGGCGGCTGACCCGGCTGGCGTGGGTGCCGACGTTGAGTGCCGCCAGTACCTGGCCAGCGGCGTCGCGCAAGGGTACCGCCAGGGACCTCAGGCCCACTTCCAGTTCCTGGTCGACGATCACGTAGCCCTGCTGACGTACCTGGCCCAGGCACTCGATGAGCGCCGGTGGCTGGTAGAGGGTGCGGCTGGTCTTGGCCTGCAGATCGGCGTGCTCCAGATAGTCGTGCAGCGCCGCATCGTCAAGGGCGGCGAGCAGGATGCGGCCCATGGAGGTGCAATAGGCCGGCAGCCGGCTGCCGACGCTGAGGTCCACCGAGATCAGCCGCTGCGGCGTGGCCGAGCGGGCGATGTAGAGGATCTCGTCGCCCTCCAGGGTGGCCATGGAGCAGGCTTCATGCAGCTGCTCGCTCAGGCGGTCGAGCACCGGCTGGGCGGTGACCGCCAGCGGCGTGGACGACAGATAGGCGTGCCCCAGGGTCAGCACCTTGGGCAGCAGCGAATAGGTGCGACCGTCGGTGGTGACGTAGCCGAGCTTCATCAGGGTGTGCAGGCAGCGGCGCACGGCGGCGCGAGGGATCTCGGTGCGATGGCTGATCTGGGCGATGGTCAGCTGGCGCTTGCGTTCCTGGAAGGCATGGATGACCGCGAGGCCGCGGGCCAGGGAGGTCATGAAATTCGGGTCGCCGGTAAAGGCTTCGATGCGCTTGGCTGGTGAGGCGATGATGGGCGGCGCGGCCAGCGGCGGCAGGCCCGTGGCGTGAGCGGTGCGGTTATCGTCCATCGAACCGGTCCTCGGCAGGCTTTTGATCGATTATCGAGCGAGGGGGCGATTATCGCAATCGCATTTCTTCTCGCCCCCGCAGACGAAAGCGCTCGTCCAGAGGCATGCTGAGGCTTCACGCCAGCCGCCTGGATGCCTGTCGATGAAAACCCTGGAAGATCATCTCAGCCACTACGCAAGCTACCACCGCGATCCGCGCAACATCGCCAGCCACTTCCCCGGCATCCTGCTGATCATGCTGGCGGTGGCCATCCTGCTGTCCCGCCCCGTATTCACGCTCGCTGGCTGGCCACTGTCCCCTGCACTGCCGGTCGCTGGCGCGGTGGCGATCTTCTATCTGCGCCTGGATCGGCCGCTGGGGCTGCTGATGAGCGGCCTGCTCGGTCTTGCCATTTGGCTGGGTGCCGCGCTGGCAGCCCAGGCCACGGGCGTCTGGCTGACCTGGGGGCTGGGTCTGTTCCTGGTCGGCTGGGCGATCCAGTTCGTCGGCCACCACTACGAGGGACGCAAGCCGGCCTTTTTCGACGATATCGCCGGCCTAGCCATCGGCCCGCTGTTCATCGTCGCGGAACTGGTGTTCCTGCTGGGCGGGCGCCCGGCGCTGCGGCGGGTGATCGAAGAGCGGGCCGGCCCGGTGCGGCGGCGTCAGGCCAGTCGATAGCGGATCGTCGGCCGATCATCGGGGCCGTCCAGCGCCACCTGCGCCCTTACCCCCCAGACCTGCTGGATCAGCTCGGCCGTCAGCACCTCGGCAGGCGCGCCTTCGGCCACCAGCTGGCCGTCTTTGAGCACCGCCAGGCGGTCGCAGAACAACGCGGCGAGGTTCAGGTCGTGGATGGCCAGCACGCAGGTGGCCGGCAGCCGGCGCACCAGGTCGAGGATCTCCAGCTGGTGCTGGATATCGAGGTGGTTGGTGGGTTCGTCCAGCAGGAGTTCGCTGGGTTGCTGGGCCAGGGCGCGAGCGATCTGGGCGCGCTGGCGTTCGCCACCGGAGAGGCTGTGCCAGCGGCGGGCAGCCTTGTCGACCAGGCCTACCTGGGCCAGGGCCCGCTGGCAGACCTCGGCATCGCGGGCGCTCCAGGCATCGAGCAGGCCCCGATGGGGCGTACGGCCCAGGCGCACCACCTCGGCTACCGAGAGATCAGCTTCGGTACCGGCCTGCTGCTCCACCAGGGCTACCCGGCGCGCCAGGTCGCGCCGGCGCAGGTCCTGCAGGGGCGTCTCGTCGAGGCTGACCCTGCCCTCCTCCGGCCGGCGCAGCCCGGCCAGCAGCCGCAGCAGGCTGGACTTGCCCGAGCCGTTGGGGCCGAGCAGCCCGAGCACCCCACCGGGCGGTACCGCCAGCGTGACCCCGCGGAGGATCGGCTGGCCGCCGGCGCTCCAGGCGACGTCGCGCGCGGCGAGACTCATCGGACCTCCCGTGCGCGATAGAGGATGAAGGCGAAGGCCGGCGCGCCGACCAGGGCGGTGACCACGCCGATGGGCAGGGTCTGCTTGGCCACCAGGGTACGGGCGACGATGTCGGCCAGCACCATGAACAGGGCGCCGATCAGGGCGCAGGTCGGCAGCAGGCGCCCATGCCCCGGACCGACCAGAAAGCGCGCCACATGGGGGATCACCAGGCCGACGAAGCCCACCGCGCCCACCAGGCTAACCAGGCAGGCGGTGATCAGGCCGGTGACCGCCAGCAACAGGAGACGCAGCGGTCCCACTGCCACGCCAAGGCTGGCGGCGGCGTCTTCGCCAAAGGCGAAGGCATCCAACGCCCGGGCACAGGCCAGGCACACCAGCAGCCCGGCGAGCACCACCCCGGCGGCCAGCCAGACGTCTGGCCAGCGCACCCCGGCCAGGCTGCCGAGCAGCCAGAACATGACGCTGCGCGCCTGCTCGGCATTGGCTGCGGTGGCAACGATATAGGCGGTCAGGGCATTGAACAGCTGGGAAGCGGCCACTCCGGCGAGGATGATGCGGGTGCTGCCACCGCCGCCCAGAAACGGCAACACCACGGCGAAGGCCAGCACCGCGCCGAGAAAGGCGCCGAGCGAGACCCCGAGCACCCCGCCGCCGACGCCCAGCAGCATTACCAGCACCGCGCCGGTGGAGGCCCCCGCCGAAAGCCCCAGCACATAGGGTTCGGCCAGGGCGTTGCGCAACAGCGCCTGGAGAATGGCGCCGGAGACCGCCAGGCCCGCGCCACAGCAGGCCGCCACCAGGGCACGACTGAGGCGGTACTCCCAGACGATGCCCTGGACAATGCGCTCCACCGGATAGGGCCCCAGGCCGAGGCCGTTGGCGATGGCCTGCAGGCTGGTCAGGGGCGCGATCGGCATCTCGCCGAAGGACGCCGCCAGCACCACGCTCGCCGCCAGCGCCAGCACGGCGGCCAGGCCCAGCAGCCAGCGCCAGGGCCGGGCCCCTTCGGCTGCCAGGGGCAGGCTCATGGTTGCGGCTTGGCTAGGTCGGCGGCCAGGGTCTCGACGCTGTCCACCACCCGCAACGAGGGATTGAGGGTCGGGGCGTCCACCACCAGCAGGTGGTTCTCGCGCACGGCGCGCAATTCGCGGGTCAGGGGGTCGCTGCGCAGGAAGGCCAGCTTCTTGTCGACGTCATCGGCAGGATAGAGACGGCGGTCCATGCGCGCCACGACGATATAGTCAGGGTCCAGACTGGCGATGCGCTCCCAGCTCACCGCCGGCCATTCCTCGGCGCTGTCGACCACGTTGCGCAGGCCCAAGGCGCGGGCGATCCAAGCGGGTGCGCCCAGGTTGCCAGCGACCCAGGGATCGCCTTCCAGGCGTGGACTGGAAAACCAGAACAGCACCGAACGCCCCTGGACCCCGGCCGCCTTGGCCTGCTCGCCAGCGGCGGCGATGCGGTGATCCAGCTCGGCAACCAACTGCTTGCCAACCGGCTGCACATCGAGAATGGCCGCCAGTTCCTGGGCCTCGCGGGTCACCAGGTTCATGTCGAAGGGCGCGCTGCGGCTGCCGTCGCTGTTGGAATCAGCGGTCACCGCCTTGCCCTCGCAATCGCTGGGCGCCACATAAGCGGCGATACCCAGCTTGGCGAAGCGGGGGAAGTCCGCCACCTCGCCGCCGGGTCCGACGTGATAGGTGTACTGCGCCGCCACCAGGTCCGGCCGGGTACCGACCACGGCTTCGAAGCTGGGAGCGTTGTCGGCCAGGCGCGGAATGCCCTTGCCCTCCTCCTGCAGGTCTTTCGGCAGGCCGCCGAACCAGACCCCGGTACCCACCAGGCGCGAGCCCACGCCCAGGCGCAAGAGCAACTCGGTACTGGCCTGGCCCAGACTGACCAGGCGCTGGGGCGCGCGCTCGAAGACCAGGTCACGGCCGCAGTTGTGGATGGTCAGCGGATAGGTCGTGGCGGCCTGGGCGCTAAGGGCGGAAACGGATAGCAGGCCGGCGGCGAGCAGCGGTGAAAGACGGCGAAGCATGGACTCTCCTTGGGATGACGCGTCCCTTGTGGATGATGGATGTCCCCTGGCGAGGTCTGGCTCGCTTCTTACGAAGCTCACAGTGGCGCGACCGCGCCGGACTCTCACCGGCTTCCCGCCAGGGAATAGGAAGGGTCGCCGAGGGTGGGCCAGCGACGACCAGGATTCAAGCATTAAATGTTACTTTATAACAATTCCGGATCATACCAGCGCGGCGTATAGACCCATTCGCCGCCATCGGCCCGCGGAAAGCGCCGGGTATGGCTGGAGCCGAGGATCACCAGGGTGCGTGAATCCACCATGTCGCTGCGCAGGGCGCCGAGGCTGGTGTATTCGAGCCCCCCGCCGGGACGGCCGACATCGCGGCCGAGGATCACCGGGGTGGTCGCCGAACGGCAGCTGCGCAGCACGTCCAGCGCGCGCTCCAGCTGGTGCGGGCGAGCCTTGGAGATGGGGTTGTAGAAGGCCATGGCCAGGTCCGCTGCCGCGGCCTGGCGCAGGCGCTGCTCGATCACCGCCCAGGGCTTGAGGTTGTCGGACAGGGAGATCAGGCAGAAGTCGTGGCCCAGGGGCGCCCCGGCCAGGGCAGCGCTGGCCATGGCCGCGGTGATGCCCGGCAGGATCTCCAGCTCCACCGCCGCCCAGCGCGGATCATCGGCGCCTTCCAGCACCTCCAGCACCGCGGCGGCCATGGCGAAGACACCCGGATCGCCGGACGACACCATGACTACCTGGCGCCCGCTGGCAGCCAGCTCGAAGGCATGGCGGGCACGCTGCAATTCTTCACGGTTGTCGCTGGCGTGGGCCAGCTGGTCCGGACGCAAGGGACCGGCCATTTGCACGTAGGTGGCGTAGCCGAGTACGTCCTGGGCCTGGTCCAGAGCGCGGCGCACCACCGGTGCCATGAGCTCGGCCGCGCCCGGGCCGAGGCCCACCACGCTGAGGCGGCCACGGCGCTGGCCGAGGTTCTCGGCGTCCAGGGGCCGGTCATGCAGGTGCAGGGCGATGCCCCGCTCCTGGGCCCGTTCCACCGTCGTCAGGGCGAAGTCCGGCGTGTTGGCGTCGACGAATCTCAACGGCACATCCAGCGCCTGGCTGAGCTCGACCAGGCCGGGCGCGGCCATGTCTTCCGCCCGCGCCAGCAGCACCGCCACGGCACCTGGCGCATAGCCGGTGCTGGCAAGCAGTTCGGTGACGGCGGCGGCGCTGGCATCGGCGCGTACCGCCACCAGCACGGCGCGGGGATGGATGAGCAGGGTGTGGTCATCGGCACTGGCCAGCGGCGAGACCAGGATGCGCTGGTGCGCAGCGGGGTCGCGGGCCAGGGGCACCTCATCCAGCCAGGGCGCCTCGCCTTCGATGCGTACCGGGGCGCCGGCCAGCAGATCGGCCACCCGGTGCTTGGCCACGTCGACGTCGGCCAGGGCATAGCCGGCCGGTGGATCGAGCAGGCAGGTGCCGAATCTCAGCTCACCACTGGTGGTGATGGCCGGGACCACGTCCAGCAAGGTACCCAGCTGGCGAGCCAGGCGATTGGCGCCGGCCAGGCCGCCCAACAGCGGCACCACGGCGCTGCCGTCCTCGGCCACCGCCAGTACCGGCGGCTCGGCGGTCTTGTCGTCCAGTAGGGGCGCCAGGGTGCGGATGACGATGCCGGCGGCGCAGAGCACCAGCAGCGGCCGCTGCTGGCGATAGAGGTCGCGCAGATGGTCGCCGAAAGCGGTGTAGGTCACGTCGCCCTTGACCCGCCCGGCCAGGCCGTGCACCAGGCTGCCCGGCAGGCCAGCCTGCAGGCGGCGGGCAGTGGCCAGGGCGCCGGGGCCGAGGATGACGATGGCCGGGCTCAACCCTTCCATTTCACCCCCGGTACCACCACCAGCGAGAAATACGGCGAGGCCATGGGGTCGACCTCGTCCAGCGCGACGATGCGCTGGTTGTCCATGGTGGCGCGTTCGATGTAGCGGGCGCGCTCGTCCAGGCCCAGGTCGCGCAACACCTGGCGCACCTTCTCGAAGTTGCGCCCGAGCTTCATCACCACGGCGGCGTCGGCGCTCGCGAGACGTGCCTTGAGCTCCTCGGCGGAGAGCACCCCGGAGAGCACCGTGAGGGTCTGGTTGCGATAGACCAGCGGCAGGCCGAGCATGGCGACACCGCCGAGCATGGAGCAGACCCCCGGCACCACCTGGGCCTCGTAGCGCTCGGCCAGGCGGTCGTGCAGGTACATGTAGGAGCCGTAGAAGAAGGGATCGCCTTCACAGATCACCGCCACGTCACGGCCGGCGTCCAGATGGTCGGCCACCTGGGCGGCGGCGGTGTCGTAGAAGTCGGCAATCACCGTCTCGTAGGACAGCGGCGGCGCCAGCTTCTCGGTGGTCACCGGATAGACCAGCGGCAGGCGTTGCTGGCCGTCCAGCAGATAGCCCTCGATGACGCCATAGGCATTGCCGCCCTGGCCCGCGTTGGCCTTGGCCTTGGCGACGAAATAGGCCACCACCGGCGCGCCCTGCAGGAGGCGCAGGGCCTTCAGGGTGATGAGTTCCGGATCGCCGGGGCCGACGCCCAGGCCGAGCAGGCGGCCGGCCATCACTCCACCTCCGTGGCCAGGGCATTGACCGCTGCCGCGGCCATGGCACTCCCGCCACGTCGGCCGCGCACGATGACGTAGGGCACGCCGCGACTGTCGGCGGCCAGGGCGTCCTTGGACTCCATGGCGCCGACGAAGCCCACCGGCATGCCGAGGATCAGCGCCGGCCTGGGCGCCCCGGCGTCGAGCATCTCCAGCAGATAGAACAGCGCCGTGGGGGCGTTGCCGATCACCACCACGCTGCCGGCCAGGTGCGGCCGCCAGCGCTCCAGGGCCACCGCCGAGCGGGTGTTGCCCTGGGCCACGGCCAGTTCGCGGATGCCCTCGTCGTGCAGGGTGCAGATCACCTGATTGGCGGCCGGCAGCCGGGTGCGGGTGACGCCCTCGGCGACCATGCGCGCATCGCAGAGGATGGGCGCGCCGGCCGCCAGGGCCGCGCGACCGGCCGCGCCGGCGCCCGGGGAAAAGGCCAGGTCCTGGACCACGTCGACCATGCCGCAGGCGTGGATCACCCGCACGGCGAGCTTTTCCAGGTCGGCGGGGATGGCCGAGAGATCGGCCTCGGCGCGGATGGTGGCGAAGGATTGGCGATAGATCGCCTGGCCGTCGCGTTCGTATTCAAGCATCACTAGGACTCCGGGCCAGCCAGGCGGCGGCCTCGTCGAGGGACAGATGGGTGGCGCGCCGTCGGCCCGGGCCGGGCTGGGTAGCGTCGCGCACGAAGAGGTCATAGCGGCCGGAGGCCACGGCCAGCAGGGTATGGGGGGCCTGTCCGGCCAGGGCGCAACTGCGCGGGCAGCCGGAGAGGTGTACCTCCACGCCTGCCGGCAGCCGCTCGGCCAGGCGCAGGGCGTCGCCCTTGGTATCGGCCTGGCCCTTGGCACAGCCTTGGCTGCCGGTACAGGCGATCAGCCGGGCCAGGGGCGCGGCGGGGTCGGTGGTCAGGTCCAGGGTGCCCAAGGCCGCGAGCAGGTCCGGCGCCGTGCCGACCGGCACATCGGGTAGCAGCAGGCCCTGCCAGGGCGTCAGGTGCAGTTCGCCATTGCCGTGGTGCTCGGCGAGTTCGGCGACCGCTGCCAGGGTCATGGCCGGCAGCCGCCCCAACGCGGGCTGGGCACCGACCCAGCAGAGGCCCGCCTGGCGCTGCGGATGACTGCCCAGGCGCCGCGCCGTTGCCGCTGGCGAACGAGGGGTAGCCGGAGCCGGCAGCAGGTCCAGTCCAGCCAGTAGCTCCGCAACCGGATGCTGCGCCAGCAGCTGGCGCATGCGGCTCTGCTCAGGGCCGGCGAGGTCGAGAAAACGGTGCAGCAGGGCTGCCACCGCCGCCCTCTCGCGCCCCGTGGGGATCAGGCCCAGCGGCGCATCCAGCGGGGTACCGGCCAGACCGAGGAGATAGCCTTCGGCGTGGGCCGACAGCCAGACGTCATGGGCATGGTCGAGCCGTGCCAGGGCCTCGCCGCCGTCCAGTTGCAGGGCGAACTTGGGCGACAGGCCATGCAGGCGGCGATCGCCTTCCAGCAGCGCGAGCAGTTCGGCGGCCAGGGGACGGACGTCCCGCCGTTGCTGCGGATCGCGGCCCGCGGCGGGGCTGAGCAGCACGTTGCGCACGTCGTCGGCGGCTGGATCGCTTGGGCCCAGACCGGCGGCCTGCAGCGCGGCCACCAGGGCGTTGGCGCCGTCCGGGCGCACGCCACGCAATTGCAGGTTGGCTCTGTTGGTCAGTTCCAGCACACCGCTCGCCCAGCGCTGGCTGGCCGCGGCGATGGCCCGCGCCTGGATCGCCGTGAGGCGTCCGCCCGGCAACTTCACCCGGCACAGGCCGCCATCGCGGGCGGGCACGATGCGCAGCAATCCCGGACAGGCCGAAGGCCGCGGGACGAGGGCGGAAGGAGACGGAGGATTCACGGCGGAAGGTCGGGCTGGACGGGGAAAGAGGCTATTATGCCCGCTTTGGTGCGACACGTATGCTCGTGTTGTGCTTGGTCGACCAGCTTAGTCTTGGCGCCGAAACCCTTGTTCTACAGGGGTTTGAAGCCTAAATAAAGCACGAGAGCCGGCTCTGCCGCGCCTGATTCGACCCACTTGTGGGGACAATGCGATCCCTGCTTGCCAGGGTAAGTACGTCTCAAATTTGGCCATTTTTTGGCTATAAATTGATCAATCAGACGTAACAGAGAGCAGTTTCCACCAAGGAAATTGTATCTAAACGTAACAAGACTCCCTGCGGGTGATTTGACCCCGCAAGGGGTCAATCCATCTTTGGGATGCCTTGGTATCATTTGGCCCATGCCAACGTCGTGAGACGTTAGGGTATCTCGTCCAAGCACGGAGCAACCGCTCCGCTGTGCATTGCTCAACTTCGCTGACATAGGAAGTACCGAGCCTGGCATGTACCTGCCAGTTCACTACATCGGCATGCGTCGGGGGCCAACCCTGGGGTGTGAAGCCCGATCGACAATGTCCTATCCCGTAAGGGACACGCTTGACTGGCAACAGCTTCGTGAAGCTTCCGAACTGCACGGAAGCTTAGGGCTAGTGACCCAACCCGTATGGTTAACGCATGTGAACCGTTGCTAGACCCCTCGTAAGCATAACTGGGCCTACGGCAGTTAATAGGCCCTGGCCAAAATCGGCAAAGCAGTCTGGCGCTCGTTGTCAAAGCTAACGACGCGGTACCACTACGACTGTCGGGGGAGAGACGGAACCTAACCGGGGAATCGATGCACAGCGGGGAACGTGGCAATCCCGACCACCCGCCTAACCAGCAACATCGGAAGGCAGGCAATCCGCAAGGAAAGCTGTTGGGTGTGGGGAATGGGAGGGTGCAAAAAGCGAATGGCTGTCTGTAATGGGCGGCATATCGGTTGAAACATCATCGACAGGGGCAACCCTGGCTGACGTGCACCTGGTTTACGGGCGCATGATCTAGTGCTGATTTCCAGCGAAACGACCCTAGGGGTGACTTCAACCCCTAGGGGGAGAAGTCCGTCCCGAAGGTTACTGACCTGAGGAGGACTGTATGAATACGCAACCAGCAACATCGGTTTCGTCTGCGTCTCCTGACGGCGTGAAGGGCTGGCACGATCTCGATTGGGCCAAGATCCAAATCTCCGTTCGGAAAACGCAGTTGAAGATTGCGCAGGCAACAATGGCCGGTGACTGGCGTAGGGTTAAACGCCTACAACGGTTACTGACCCATTCGTTTTATGGTCGCTGTTTGGCTGTAAGACGGGTGACTGAAAACCGGGGTCGCAAGACTCCGGGCGTTGATGGAGAAACCTGGGGGACGCCTCCAGCCAAGCTCTACGCCGCGAAGCGTCTATCGGAGAAACGAGGCTATCGGCCCAAACCGCTAAAGAGGGTTTGGATACCGAAGCCAGGGAAGAAGGAAAAGCGCCCGCTAGGTATACCGACGATGTTTGATCGGGCCATGCAAGCGCTCTACCTGTCAGCCCTGGAACCCGTCATCGAAAGCACCAGCGACCCGAAAAGTTTCGGCTTCCGGCCGGATCGCTCGACCGCTGATGCGATGGTTGAAATCTTTCAGTTAATGTCGAGAGACGACTCACCTATGTGGGTTCTGGAAGGTGACATCAAGGGGTTCTTCGACAACATCAATCACGAGTGGCTGTGCCAGAACGTCCCTATGGACAAGAAGGTACTGCGGCTGTGGTTGAAGGCCGGGGTAATTGACCGGCGACACTTCATGGCTACGGAGGCCGGGACGCCACAAGGCGGGATTATTTCGCCCTGTTTGGCTAACGCCACCCTTAACGGCTTGGAGATGCAGCTCAAAGGCCATCTGGCCAGAAAGCTAGCGGGTACCGACGCCGATACGCCCAGAGTGCATGTGGTGCGATACGCGGACGACTTCATCATCACAGCAGCTACCAAAGAGCTGTTGACTGACGAGGTCATACCTTGGGTCGAGCAATTCCTGTCAGTACGAGGGGTGAGCTTGTCCGAAGAGAAAACGCAGATAACCCACATCCTTCAGGGCTTCGATTTCCTAGGGTGGAATTTCAGGAAGTACGTCCCGAAGTCGCCTTACCGCCGGACCAAGCTATTCATCAAGCCCTCGAAAAAGAACATCTCAACGTTCTATCGCAAGGTTAGAGAAATAGTAAAAACCAGCGGGGCATTGACTCAGGAAGAGCTAATCGGACGCCTGAATCCGGTGCTGAAAGGGTGGGCTCAATACCACTCTCCAGCCGTAGCAAAGAAAGCCTTCAGCCGGTTAGACAGCTTGATCGTCTGGTTGCTGCGAAGGTGGGCGAAGCGCCGTCATCCGAAGAAGCAAGCTAATTGGTGCCGGAATAAATACTTCCACTCCATAGGCAAGCGAAATTGGGTTTTTGCGCATCCCTACAGAGGTAAGAAGGGTGAACGCAAGTTCTGCCAGCTATACCAGCTAGCGGACACTGAGATAAGGCGACAACCGCGGCTATCGGGTGGGTACCATCCATACGATGCGAAACACGAAGAGAAATGGGAAAAACTAAGAGTTCGACGAATGCAGCACAAACTGCATTTCAGAAAACAAATCCTGTATCTCTTCACGCGGCAGAAAGGACTCTGCGCCTTATGTGGTCACGCGGTAAATAAGGAAACTGGCTGGGACGACCATCACGTCATTCGACGGGTGGACGGCGGCAAGGACACCCTGAAAAATCGCGTGCTCATACACCCTAACTGCCACTCGCTGGTGCATAGCCAGCGGCAACAGGTAACCCTGAGATATAGCGGTCTATGATGTTAGGATCGCACGTCACAGTTGCCGGCCAGCCTATGGCTGGTTTTTCGTAAGCTTGAGCCGTGTGCTGCGAAAGTCGCAAGCACGGTTCTTAGGGGGCCCCGGGTCAGATAATGACTCCGGGGCCACCCGACCCCGACCCCTTGAAAACGGCCGGTCGGCTGACGTTCGATGAGGTTTGTTCATGATCCCCTGGCTGACCGTGGTGGGTATCGGCGAAGACGGCTACCCCGGCCTGGGCAAAAGCGCCCGGCGCGCCCTATTGGAGGCGCAGGCCGTCATCGGCGGCCCACGCCAGCTGGCGCTGCTGCCACCCTGCATCCGCGCCGTCCGCGAGCCCTGGCCGCAACCCTTCGCCCTCGCCCCCGTGCTGGACCGTCGCGGCACCCCGGTCTGTGTGCTGGCCAGCGGCGATCCCATGCTGTTTGGCGTTGGCGCGAGCCTCTCGCGCCAACTGTCGGCCGACGAACTGCAGGTGCTGCCAGCGCCCTCCTCCTACTCCCTGGCCGCTGCGCGCCTGGGCTGGCCCCTGCAGGAGATCGCGTTGCTGTCGGTGGTGGCACGGCCCCTGGCCGGGGTGGTGCGCCACCTGCATCCCGGCGCGCGCCTGCTGGTCTTGAGCAACGACGGCCACAGCCCCGCCGCCCTGGCCGCCCTGCTGGTGGACCAGGGCTTTGGCGCCAGCCAGCTGCAGGTGCTGGAGCACCTGGGCGGTCCGCTGGAGCGACGCATCGCCGGCCGCGCCGAGGCCTGGTCGCTGACCGAGGCGGCGGCGCTCAACCTGGTGGCCATCGAAGTCCTGAGCGAGACCGGTGAGGCCGGCCTGCCCCTCACCCCGGGCCTGCCGGACGACGCCTATCGCCACGACGGTCAGCTGACCAAGCGCGACGTGCGCGCCGTGACCCTGGCGCGCCTGGCCCCCCGCCCCGGCGAACTGCTGTGGGACGTGGGCGCCGGCTGCGGCTCCATCGGCATCGAATGGGCGCGTAGCCATTCCAGCTGCCGGGCGCTGGCCGTCGAGGCCGATGCCGGACGCCAGGCACACATCCTCTACAATCGCGACCACCTCGGTGCGCCGGCGCTGCAGCTGGTGGCCGGTCAGGCACCGGAGGCACTGACCGGCCTGGCGACCCCGGACGCCATCTTCATCGGTGGCGGCCTCACCGCGCCCGGGGTCCTGGATGCCTGCTGGACCGCCCTGCGGCCCGGCGGTCGCCTGCTGGCCAATGCCGTGACCCTGCAGACCGAAGCCGCCCTGGTGGCCTTTCGCGAATGTCATGGCGGCGACCTGACCCGCCTGCAGGTGGCCCAGGCCCAGCCGCTGGGCGCCTTCGACACCTGGCGCGCGGCGCTGCCCATCACCCTGCTGCACAGCCGCAAGCCCCATGCGTGACGAAACCCCCGAACAGCCCGCGCCCCTGCGCACCGGCCTCACCACCGGCAGCTGCGCCACCGCCACCAGCCTGGCGGCGGCCAGCCTGCTGCTGGGCGAGACGCCCGGCGATGCGGTGGAGATCGAGCTGCCCAAGGGACGGCGGGTCCTCATGCCCCTGGCCCACTGCCAGCGGCTGGAAGGCGGCGCCCAAGCCGGTACCTTCAAGGACGGTGGCGATGATCCGGACGTGACCCACGGCGCCCTGGTGTTCGCCCAGGTACGCCTGAGCACCACGCCGGGGATCGGCTTCCACGCCGGCCCCGGCGTCGGCACCGTGACCAAGCCCGGGCTGGTGCTGGCGGTGGGAGAACCGGCGATCAATCCGGTACCGCGGCAGATGATGACCCGCCACCTCGGCGAACTGGCACAGCGCCACGGCTATGGTGGCGGCTTTTCCGTGACCGTGGGCGTCGAGGGCGGCGAACACCTGGCGCTCAAGACCATGAACCCGCGCCTGGGCATTCTCGGCGGCCTGTCGATCCTTGGCACCAGCGGCATCGTCCGGCCCTTTTCCTGCGCCGCCTACATCGCCTCCATCCACCAGGGCATCGACGTGGCTCGCGCCAACGGCCACGGCCATCTCGCCGCCTGCACCGGCAACGCCAGCGAAGACGCCATGCGCCGTCGCTACGGCCTGGAGGAAACCGCCCTGATCGAAATGGGTGATTTCGCCGGCGCCGTGCTCAAGCACCTGCGCAAGGCGCCGGTGGCGCGCCTGAGTCTGTGCGGCGGGTTCGGCAAGATCAGCAAGCTGGCCGCCGGCCATCTCGACCTGCACAGCCGCAGCTCCAGCATCGACCTGCCACAGCTGGCCGCCTGGGCCGCCGCGCTGGGCGCCGACGCGGACCTGCAAGCCGCCATGATCGGCGCCAATACCAGCCAGCAGGCACTGCAACTGGCCCAGGCCGCCGGCATTCCCCTGGGCGATGCCGTCTGCCGCCAGGCGCTGGCCTTCGCCCGTGGCATCGTCCCGGCAGGCGTGGCGCTGGAGGTCCTGGCCATCGACCGCCAGGGCGGTATCGTCGGAGAAGCCCAATGAAGATCCTCTTGCTCGGGGGTACCACCGAAGCCCTGGCCATCGCCCGCCAGCTGCCGGCGAATGCCCTCTACAGCCTGGCCGGCCTCGGCCGCGTGCCCCAGGACCTGCCCTGCCAGGTGCGGGTCGGCGGCTATGGTGGCGCCGAGGGGCTGGGCGCCTTTCTCCGCAGTGAAGGCATCGACCTGCTGCTGGACGCGACCCACCCCTACGCCGCACAGATCAGCCACAACGCCGCCCAGGCCGCAGCCCGGACGGGTGTTCCCTGCTGGGCCCTGCGGCGCCCCGGATGGCAGGCCGGTCCGCAGGACGACTGGCGCGAAGTGACCGACTGGGCCGAGCTGCAGCGAGCCCTGGCACCTTTCGCCCGGCCCTTTTTCACCCTGGGTCGCGAGCCGCTGGAGCATCTCCAGGAGATTCCCGGCGGGCAGTTCTGGACCCTGCGCCTGCTCGATGCCCATCCCGGCCACGCGCGGGCACGGATCATCGCCGACCGCGGTCCCTTCGCCCTGGAGGCCGAGCGCGCGCTCTTCGCCCAGGCCGACTTCGATGTGCTGATCAGCAAGAACAGCGGCAGTGCCGCTACCCAACCCAAGCTGCAGGTGGCCCGCGAACGCGGCCTGCCGGTGCTGATCCTGCGCCGGCCTGCCCTGCCCAGCGTCGACCGCGAATTCGCCAGCGTCGCCGAATTGCTCGCCGCCCTGGCCGAGGAAACCCCATGACCGTCCATTTCATCGGCGCCGGCCCCGGCGATCCCGACCTCATCACCGTCAAGGGTCAGCGGCTGATCCGCCAATGCCCGGTGATCCTCTATGCCGGCTCCCTGGTGCCACAAGCGGTGCTGGAAGGTCACCAGGCCGAGACGGTGATCGACACCGCCAGCCTGGATCTCGACACCATCGTCGGGCATCTGGCCGCCGCCCATGCCCGAGGCCAGGACGTGGCCCGGGTGCATTCCGGCGATCCTTCGCTGTACGGCGCCATCGGCGAGCAGATTCGCCGCCTGCAGGCGCTGGGCATTGCCTACGAGATCGTCCCCGGCGTGACCGCCACCGCCGCCTGCGCCGCCCTGCTGGGTTGCGAGCTGACCCTGCCCGGCGTCAGCCAGACGGTGATCCTCACCCGCTATGCCAGTCGCACGGCCATGCCGGAAGGCGAGGCGCTGGCCGACTTGGCCCGCCACCGGGCGACCCTGGCCATTCACCTGGGCGTGGGCCAGCTGGAACGCATCGTCGCCGACCTCCTGCCGCACTACGGTCCCGCCTGCCCGGTGGCCATCGTCCACCGCGCCAGCTGGCCGGATCAGGACAGCGTCCAGGGCACCCTGGCCGACATCGTCGAGCGGGCGCGAGACAAGGATTTCCGTCGCACGGCGCTGATCCTGGTGGGCGAGGTGCTGGCGCCGGGGGATTTCAGCGATTCCAAGCTGTATCGGCAGGGGCCGGGGTGGCACCCGTAGGTTGGGCTGAGGCGGCTCCTCCGCCGAAGCCCAACACAAGGCGGCACCGTTGGGCTTCGCTGCGCTCAACCCAACCTACAGGCGTCCTGCTCTAATAACCCGCCCCACCCTCGCCGCCGCTGACGATGGCCACGCCCGAACTGGTCCCCAGACGGGTCGCGCCGGCCTCCAGCATGGCCTGGGCGGTGGCCCGGTCGCGGACGCCGCCGGAGGCCTTCACGCCCATCTCCGGGCCCACCTCCTCGCGCATCAGCCGCACGTCGTCGAGGGTCGCTCCGCCGTGGCCGAAACCGGTCGAGGTCTTGACGAAGGCGACCCCGAGATCGCGACAGATCCGGCAGGCTTGGCGCTTCTGGGTCTCGTCGAGCAGACCAGTCTCCAGGATCACCTTGAGCGGTACCGCGCCGCAGGCCGCCTGGACGGCGGCGATGTCGGCGGAGACCTCTTCCAGCAGGCCATCCTTGAGCCAGCCGATATTGAGCACCATGTCGATCTCCCCCGCCCCGGCGACGATGGCCCGCTCGGCTTCATAGGCCTTGGCCGCGCTGAGCCCGGCGCCGAGCGGAAAGCCCACCACCGCGCAGACCTTGACCGCGCTGCCGGCCAGTTGCGCCGCGGCGTGGGGGACCTGGGCGGAATTCACGCACACCGAGTAGAAGCCATGGGTACGCGCCTCCTGGCACAGGCGGTCGATCTGGGCGCGGCGGGCATCGGCGGCGAGCAGGGTGTGGTCGATGGTCTTGGCGAGTTCGCCGGGTTCAAGCTGCATGGGGCCTCCTCAGGCACGGGTAGCGTATGATCGGATCAGAATTCTTTGTTCGTGTGGCCTGTACGTCTTGTCGGACTCCCGTAGCACCTCTCATGGATAGCAAGAAAGCCGCTCGGCTCAAGCTGATGCACCAGGCGTTGCAGGACCAGCACGCCATTCACCTGCGCGAGATGGCCCAGCTGCTGGGTGTCTCGGAAATGACCCTGCGCCGCGACCTGCGGCTCCCGCCGGACGGCCTGCGGCTGCTCGGCGGTCATGTCACCCGCGATGTCGGCGGCAGCGAGGCGCCCGGCTACCAGGTGGTGGAACAGGACCTGCGCCAGGTCGAGGAAAAGCGCCGCATCGGTCGGCTGGCCGCGGCCCAGATCCGTGCCGGCGACACCATCTTCCTCGATTGCGGGACCACCACGCCCTTCGTGGTGGACTTCATTCCCGATGACCTGGAGTTCACCGCCGTCTGCCACTCGCTCAATGTGCTGCTCAAGCTGCAGCAGAAGGTCAACTGCACCCTGGTGGTGTGCGGCGGGACCTTCCAGCGCAAGAACCAGATCTTCGAGAGTCGCCTGGAGACCGGAGTGCTCGATGGCGTCCGCCTCACCCATGCCTTCGTCTCGGCGGCCGGGGTGAGCGCGGACTTCGGCGTCACCTGCTTCAACTTCAACGAGGTCGAGGTCAAGCAGAAGGTCCTGCGCCAGGCCCAGCAGCGGCTGCTGCTGGTCGACCATACCAAGTTCGACGTGGTGCGCGCCGCGCATTTCGCGGCGCTCAGCGACTTCGATGGGGTGGTCAGCGACGGGCGCATCCCGCGCAGCTATCGCGAACGGATCGAGGCGAACGGCGCGCAACTGCTCACCTGATCCGCGTTGGGTCGGCCAGGCGCGTCAGCAGCGCCTCGCGTTCGGCGGCGGCGAGGTAGCCGGTGCGCACGCTGAAGGCCCGCCGTTCACCCGGTTGCAGCTGCTGCACCTGGCCCTTGGCGGTCTCGGCCAGATAGCCCTCCGGCTCGCAGGTCGCCGGCAGCACGAAGGCCGCCACCTGCTGGTCGGGGTTGTGCAGCACCCAGCGCGTGGCATGGGGCAAGCTCTCTGGGCGATAGGCCGTGTAGAAGGCCGCGCCGCCCGGTTGCTCCAGTAGGAAGTGCGCCTCCCCTGCCGCGTCGGTACCCGGCGCATCGATGAAGCTGACGATTTCCGGCTGGTAGCGCTCAGGCGCATCCAGCACCCGCAGCCGTTCCGAATCTTCGGCCAGCTCGGCGATGAAAGCCTGCCAGTCGGCGGTCGGCCGCACATGAGCCGGCACGCTGGTGCGTACCCGGGTACGGGCCACGCCCAGCGGCTCATGGAAGCGCCCGCCGGGTACGTAGGCGTAGTTCATGTGCGCCATGTACATGAGGTCCATGGGCTGACCGGCCTGGTTTTCCACCTCGAGGCCCAGTTCGAACACGGCGGTTTCCGGCCTCAGGGTCACGCTGGGTTGGGCGCGATAGCGATCGCCAAAGCCCATGGCGTAGTCATGGCGACCGCCCAGGCGCAGGAAGTCACCCTCCGCGTCCCGGCCCAGCTCCAGCCAGGCTTCGTCCAGCGGCGCGCAGGGCAGTTCGCCGTGCAGCTCGTGGCTGTCCTCCGGCGCCGGGCAGCCGTTGCGCAGCACCCCGGCGTGGAACATGAAGCAGCCATAGGTCTCGATGATCCGCCGGGTCGGCCGCGGCTGGTCGAACAGCCCGGGCATGGTCAGGCGGCAGCCGTCGAAGGTGGCATCCCAGACCATCTGCCCCTGATAGGGCAGCACGACCAGCCGGCCGCGGCGATTCTCCAGGACCAGGGCGCGGACCCCGGAAGGATAGGTCCAGGCGCGCACCTGGAAGGCGTCGCTGTCGAGCAGGACCCGCTCGCCAGCACTGAATTGCTCCGGTTGCAGAGGGAGACGTACGGACATGCGGGCGTTCTCCTCAGGCAGTCTGGGCAGCGCCCACCGGCAGCCGCTCGCTGGCCGGATGACGCAGGCAGTAGAGGGCGTAGGCGACGATCACCGTGAAGCACAGCAGGGGCACCGAATAGGCCAGCTGCATGTTGCCGCCGGTGTAGTCGGATAGCAGGCCCTGGAAGATCGGGATCACCCCGCCACCGACGATGCTCATCACCAGCAGCGAACCGCCGAATTCGGTATCGCGACCGATGCCGTCGACGGTCAGGCCATAGATGGTCGGCCAGCAGGGGCCAAGGAAGATGCTCACGCCCACGGCGGCGTACACCGCGGTGATGTTGGGCACCAGGATGGTGTAGGCCAGCAGGGCGATGCACAGCACGCCGTAGACGCCCAGCACCTTGGCCGGATGCCAGCGGCGCATCAGCAGGTTGGCGATCAGCTTGCCGACGAAATAGGCGGCGAAGGTGGTGAGCAGGAACCAGGAGGCGCTGCGCTCGTTCATGCCGCCGAGCTGCATGGCCAGGCGGATGGTGAAGCTCCAGACGCCGACCTGCGCGCCGACATAGAGGAACTGCGCCAGCACGCCAAAGACGAAGCGCGGATTGCGTCTCAGCCGACCCAGGCTGGCGGCCATGCCGTCGCCCTCGCTGCGGACGGCATCGTTGCCCTTGCAGGCCGGATAGCGGGTACAGGCGATCAGCACGAAGATCAGCACCAGCACGCCGATCATCCACTGGTAGGGCGTCAGGGTGGCCTGGATCATCTGCAGCTGCTGGGCGGCGGCCTCGGCGGGATTCATCTGCAGCAGCTGCGCCTGGCTGGCGTCGCCGTCCTTGAACATCACGAAGCTGCCCACGTAGACACCGGTCATGGCGCCGAAGGGGTGAAAGGTCTGGGAGATGTTCAACCGGCGGGTGCCGGTCTCGCGCGGCCCGAGCAGGGTCGAGTAGGTGTTGCAGGCGGTCTCCAGGAAGGACAGCCCCGCGGCGATCACGAACAGCGCCAGCAGGAACATGCCGTACTTGGCCATGGAGGCGGCCGGAAAGAACAGCAGGCAGCCGACCATGTAGAGGAACAGGCCGAAGAGGATGGTCGTCTTGTAGCTAAAGCGCCGCACCATCAGCGCGGCCGGCAGGGCCAGGAAAAAATAGCCGAGGTAGAAGGCCGACTGGACGAAGGCGGTCTGGAAATCACTGAGCAGGAAGGCCTTCTTGAAGTGGGCGATGAGCACGTCGTTCATGCTCGCCGCGGCGGCCCAGAGGGCGAAGATGCAGCACAGCAAGATAAAGGCGAACCAGGGCGTGCGGTTCAGGTAGTAGCCGTCGGCGCTGGGCCGCAGGGGTGACTGGCTCATTGTTGTTCTCCGTAGGGGTGCCAGGGTGGGGGATCGCCGACCTTGCGTCAGAGATCCAGGGACGCGAGGTAGTCTTCGAAGACCGCAGCCTCGGGATAGGAGGTCTGGGTGCCGCGCCCGGTGACCGACAGTGCCGAATAGGCCACGGCCCGCTGCATGGCGTCCCGCAGGCCGAGGCCCTGGACGCGGCCATGGGCGAAGCAGCCGATGAAGGCATCGCCGGCGCCGGTGGTGTCGATGGCCGCCACCTGCTGGCCGGGGAGGCTGAATTCGCCCTCCTCGCCCACGTACAGCGCGCCCTGGGCACCGAGGGTGACCACCACATGGCGGATGCCGCGACCGGCCAGCACCCGCGCGGCGGCGAAGGCGCTCTCGCGATCCTGCACGGGCAGACCGCTGACCAGGGCCAGCTCGGTCTCGTTGGGGACGAAGTAATCCAGCCGGGCGAGATGCGCGGCGCTCAGGTCGGCCACCGCAGGGGCCGGATTGAGCAGCACGGGGATACCCAGCCGCCGGCCGCAGTCGATGGCGGCATAGACGGTCTCCAGGGCGATCTCCAGTTGCAGCACGATCAGCGCGCAGTCGCGTAGATCGGCTTCCGCGGCCTGGATGTCGGCCGGGCCGAGGGCGGCGTTGGCGCCCTTCACGATGAGGATGCTGTTGTGCGAGTCGGGCTGGACGAAGATCGGCGCCACCCCGCTGGAGCGACCCGGCGCGCAGGTCACGTGACGGGTGTCGATGCCGAAGCGGCGGAAGTTGGCCAGAGTGTTGTCGGCGAAGAGATCATCGCCGACCTTGGTCACCATCAGCACCTCGCTACCCAGCTTGGCCGCGGCGACCGCCTGGTTGGCGCCCTTGCCGCCACAGCCGAGGGCGAAGTCCGGCGCTTCCAGCGTCTCGCCCTGCACGGGTAGCCGCTCGATGTAGGTGATGAGGTCGACCATGTTGCTGCCGATGACCGCGATTTTGCCCATGCCGAGCGCGCCTCCGTTTTCTTGATGTTATTAAATTAACGGTTTTTGTTAATTTTCCATCATAGATACTGCAACTCCGGGCACAGCTCAAGCGCCGGTGATCGCCCACGGACGACACCGGGCCGCCAGGACTTAAGGCTGGGAGCTGCGACACGAAATGCGGGAAGCGGAGAGATCAAGCGGCGGAGCGATACGGCAGCGGGAAGCGGCGCACCGGGGACCCGGTGCGCGCGGAGAGGATCAGTGAAACACTTCGGCGATGAAGGCCGCGCCGATGAAGGTGCCGAAGCTGGCGATCAGCGAAACCACCACGATGCGCCAGCCGAGGCGGCGGAAGGCCGGGATGTCCTTGGCGATGGACAGGCCGGCGAAGGCCAGCATGGGGGTGATCAGCGCCATGATGCCGACCGCGTTGTGGGCGGCGGTGATCTGCGGCGCCAGCGGGCACCAGGGCGAGGTCAGGAACATCGCCACCAGCGACACCCAGCACACCGCCGGCACCTTGCGG
Source organism: Pseudomonas sp. Marseille-Q7302 (assembly GCF_965111925.1). Classification (NCBI taxonomy): domain Bacteria; kingdom Pseudomonadati; phylum Pseudomonadota; class Gammaproteobacteria; order Pseudomonadales; family Pseudomonadaceae; genus Pseudomonas; species Pseudomonas sp. Marseille-Q7302. The sequence goes on from NZ_CBCOPK010000001.1 coordinate 4,356,735, forward strand.
CGAAACAGCTGGCAGAGCAGTTCGCCGACGAAGGCCGCCAGGATCATCACCGCGACGCCCAGGAAAGCAGCCGGTGGCAGGGTCTTGCTCATCACCAGGGTCGCCAGCAGCGCCAGGGCACCCGAGGCCAGCCAGGCGCTGAAGCGTGCCGACCAGCCCAGTTCCACGGGTTCGTCCACCACGGCGGCATCCACCGAACTCTGCTGGAAGGAGGCCTTGGTGGTACGGCCAATGCGCGGCTCCATCACCCGGTAGCCCCAGATCGCCAGCGGCAGGGAGATGAACAGGGTGAAGTAGGTGCCCAGGGTCAGGGTGATGAGGTTGGCGGCGGCGGCCAGGGCCATGACCTCCTTGGCCACCTCGGCGGTCTGCTGGGCGGCGATGGCACCGGCCGCGGCGGCCATGATGCTGCCCGAGCCCAGGCCGGCGCCCATGGCCAGGGAATAGGGGTGGAAGATGTTCAGGCTGGCGATGAAACCGGCCACGATGGCCATGAACACCGCGCCGAACAGGGTGCCGGTCAGGTACTCGGCGAGCACGCCGCGACCTTCCGGGGAGTCCATGCCATAGCGTTCGCTGATGATCGCCAGGCTCGGTTCGCGCCCCACCGAGAAGGTGGCACCGATGGCCTCGCGCTTGATGCCCAGCAGCAGGGCCACCGGCAGACCGAGCAGGATGGTGCCGACGAAATGCCCCAGCTCCTGGAAGGCCAGTGCCCAGCCGGCGGCGATCACCGTGGGCAGCGAGCCACCCACCACCAGGCCGAGCTTGGCGATGAACACCAGCAAGGCGTATTGCAGAATGGCCGCCGAGCGCACCTGGGCGCCGCGGTCGATACCCAGACCCAGCGGCATGCGCTTACCGACCTGCCCCACCGCCGCACCCAGCAAGAGCGCCCAGATCATCGGCAGCAGCACCACCTTGCCCGGCCCCAGCGGTATGGTGAGGGAGCCGATCAGCTCGGCGATCAGCAGCACCAGCGCTGCCCAGATGTAGAGTCTGACGGTATTGCTGACGGCTCGGTCCTGGCCCACGGCCAGCATCGGATTGGCGCTCATTCTTCCCCCTGCGGCCCGCTCGCGGGCTCGGTTGTTGGTATGGTTGGCAGTCGCGAGCAGCGAGGCCCGCTGGGCAGAAAAGGGCTCCTCAAGGGAGCAGGACCCGGTCGTTCTGGAGGTCTGGTCGAGGGCGTACGCCTGGCGCGCCAGAGGGAAGAAGCCCGGCGCGGACAGTGTCTCGCATGGGACTTCTTACCGCTTCAGGGCTCTGCGTCGAGGGCCTCGGCCAGGCCGGGCGGCCGTGGTCTTGGCCCGAGTATGGACAGCGGCCTGTTCTCTCTCCAATACTGGAAATGGCCTTTTCCGTTGCCTTTAAGAGAACACACGGATGCGTGGAATTCACGAACAGCGCTTGCATTATTTCGTCGAGGCGGTGCGCCTGGGGAGCGTGCGCGCTGCGGCTGACGCCCTGGATATCGCCCCGTCCGCGGTCAGCCGGCAGATCGCCCAGGTCGAGGCGGAGCTGGGCGTCGACCTGATCGAAAGACACCGTCGCGGCATCACCCCAACCGAGGCCGGGCGCCTGGTGCTGGACTATTTCCGCCAGCGCCAGACCCAGCTCGACGGCCTGAGGGACGCCATCTCCGATCTCCAGGGACTGCGCACCGGCCGTGTGGTGCTGGCCATCGGCGAGGGCTTCATCGGCGACCTGTCGCGCAGCCTGGGCGACTTTTCCGCGCGGCATCCGGAGATCGAGGTCAGGGTCAATGTGGTGGGTACCAACGAGGTGATCCGCCAGGTGATGGAAGACGAGGCGCAACTGGGGCTGGTGTTCAATCCGCCGCGCGATCCGCATCTGCGCGTACATGGCAGTCGCGAGCAGCCGCTCTATGCGCTGGTAGCACCAGGGCATCCGCTGGCCGGGGCCCGGGCGCCCGTGACCCTGGCGGAGCTCGGCCAGCATCGCCTAGCCGTGCCGGATATTTCCTATGGCATCCGCCAGATGCTCGACGCCGTGGAGCAGGCCGCCGGCCAGCGCCTGGCGCCGACCCTGACCTGCAACACCTTCGCCCTGCTCAAGCACTATGCCCAGCAGGGCGGCGTGACTCTCTTGCCGCTGTTCGCTGCCACTCAGGAGCTGGACAGCGGCGCCTTGCGCGCCCTGCCCCTGGCTGATCCGGGCTTCGCCCGCGCCCACGTCGAGCTGGTGACCCGCCTGGGCCGCAAGCTCAGCCGCGCCGCGGACGAGTTGCGCACGGCCATGGTGCAGCGGATGACCGCCTTTCGCTGAGCGTCGGCTCAAAGCCAGCTGCACGTCGGCCAAACTGCGTTGAAGATGCCTTCGGAATGCTCATTTACCACTTGTAAACTCGCCCGCGAGTCCGATCCGCTTCCTCAGGCCTCTTCGCGGGGCCGCCCAGGCCTTGTTTGGCTCTAGCTCGCAAGGCTTTAGGCTTTGACCAAACGCTGAAGACTAATCAGGCGGGCAGTTCCTGGCGCACCAGCTCGGCCCACAACCGCACGGCCGGTTCGATGATGGCGTCGTTGAAGTCATAGGCCGGATTGTGCAGCGGTGCCGAGGGTCGCTCACCATCGACACCCAGCCAGAGATAGGCTCCCGGACGCGCCGCCAGCATGAAGGCGAAATCCTCGGAGGCCATGGACGGTGGCACGCCGTCACTGACCCGCTCGGCGCCAAAGGCTGTCACCGCCGCCTGACGCACCCGCGCCGCCTGCTCGGGATGGTTCTCGGTCACCGGATAGCCGCGGGTGAACTCCAGCTCGCCGCGCACGCCCTGGGCCAGCGGCGCCTGGGCGACGATCTCGCCGATCAGCCGCTCCACCTCGGCACGTACCGCGCCATCCAGGCAGCGCACCGTGCCCCTGAGCCGCGCCACCTCGGGGATGACGTTGATGGCCTCCCCCGCCTCCATCATGGTCACGCTGACCACCGCGGCAGCCAGCGGTGAGATCCGCCGGGCGACGATGGTCTGCAGCTGCAGGATCAGGTCCGCCGCGGCGACGATGGGATCACGCCCGCGCTCGGGCATGGCCGCGTGGCAGCCCTTGCCGGTGAGGGTGATGGCGAAGGTGTCCAGCGAGGCCATCATGGCGCCCGGATTGACCACCACCTGGCCGGCCGGCAATCCCGGCCAGTTGTGCAGGCCGTAGATAGCGTCCATGGAGAAGCGCTCGAACAGGCCGTCCTCGATCATCTTTTGCGCGCCGCCGAGATTTTCCTCGGCGGGCTGGAAGACGAAATAGAGGGTGCCGCGGAAGTCGCGGTGCTCACTCAGATGGCGCGCCGTGGCCAGCAGGATGGCGGTATGGCCGTCATGGCCGCAGGCGTGCATGCGCCCGGCGGCGGTGGAGCGGTGGGGAACGTCCCCCACCTCCTGCATCGGCAGGGCGTCCATGTCGGCGCGCAGCCCCAGGCTGGGGCCCTCGCCATGACGCAGTACCCCGACCACGCCGGTGCCACCGAGGCCGCGATGAACCTCCAGGCCGAAGCCCTCCAGCAACTCGGCCACCCGCGCCGCGGTGCGGTGCTCGGCGAAACCCAGCTCGGGATGGGCGTGGAAATCGCGACGCCAGCTGCGGGCGTCGTCCAACAAGGCTTGATGGATAGTCATCTGTTACTCCAGGCTGGCGCCATAGCCGAAGCCGGCGGCGGGCACCGCGGCGGTTTCCACCCAAACGCTCTTCACTTCGCTGTATTCGCGCAGGGCGTCGAGTCCCGAGGAGCGACCGTAGCCGCTCTCGCCGTAGCCGCCGAAAGGCGAGCTGACGTGGATGGTCTTGTAGCCGTTGACCCAGAAGGTACCGGCGCGCACGCCGCGCGCCACCCGGTGGGCACGACCGACATCGCGGGTCCAGACCGCCCCGGCCAGGCCGAAGCGGCTGTCGTTGGCGATGCGGATGGCATCGGCCTCGTCCTTGAACGGGATAGCCACCACCACCGGCCCGAAGATCTCTTCCTGGGCGCAACTCAGGCCATTGTGGCCAGCCAGTACCGTGGGATTGACGTAGTAGCCCGTCCCGGCCGGCAACGGCTCGACGCCATTGGCCACCAGCCGTGCGCCCTCACCGAGGGCACCTTCCACCATGTTCCTGACGTGGGCGAACTGCTTGGCGTTGTGGATCGGGCCGATCTGCGTCTCGGGATCGCTCGGGTCCCCCACCTTGAACTGGCTGGCGGCGCGAGCCACCGCCTGGATGAAGCGCTCGTAGATGGACTCCTGCACCAGCAGCCGCGAACCCGACACGCAACTCTGGCCGGCGCCGGAAAAGATCGCTGCCTGGGCGCCGCGTACGGCCAGGTCCAGGTCGGCGTCTTCGAAGACGATGTTGGCCGATTTGCCACCCAACTCCAGCACCACCGGGATGCAGCGCTGGGCCGCGGCAGCGGCGATGTGCCGGCCGGTGGCCGGCGAGCCGACAAAGACCACCTTGCGGATGTCGGCATGGGCGATCACCTGCTGGCCGACGGTATGGCCCTGGCCGGCGAGCACGTTGACCAGGCCCTTGGGCGCACCGGCGCGTTCCACCAGCACGCCCAGCAGCAGCGATGTCACCGGAGTCAGCTCGGAAGGCTTGAGGATCACCGCGTTGCCGGCGGTGATGGCCGGGGCGATCTGCCAGCCACCGGTAAAGATGGGTGCGTTCCAGGGGGTGATCTGCAGCACCGTGCCCAGGGGTTCGTAGGTCACGTAGTTGAGGTGGCTGGTGGGCACCGGGATGACCTCGCCGTGCAGCTTGTCAGCCCAGCCGGCGTAGTACTCGAACATCTCGGCGACCTTGAGCACCTCGACGCGGGCATCACGGATCGGTTTGTTGGCGGTCAGCGATTCCAGCTGCGCCAGGACCTCGGCCTCCTCGCGGACCAGGGCGCCAACCTTGTAGATGATGCGCCCGCGCGCCTGGGCGGTCAGGGCGCGCCACTCCTCGCGTGCCCGGCGGGCGGCGGCATCGGCGCGCTCGACCACGGCCAGGTCGGCATCGGGGTAGCTGTAGGCCGGGCTGTCGTCATGGGCGCTGCGCACGGTGATCCGCTCGCCGCTGCCATCGACGAAGGCGCCGTCCACGTAGCTGGCGACCTGCTGGCGGTCGCCCCAGAAGGGCTTGAGCAATTCCAGTGTTTTGGCGTTCATCATGATCATTCCCCCTTGCCGAACAGGTCTTCGCTGGTGCGTCGCGCGATGGCGCAGAAATCCTCGCCATCGGCCAGGGTCTCGGCGCTGGCCTTCCAGGCCGTGGCCGTGGCCGCGGCCAGCGGCAGGTCGAGGCCGAGTTCGGCGATGAGCTGCTGGGCCAGGCCCACGTCCTTGCGCATCAGGCCCATGGTGAAGCCGGAGTCATAGGCCTTGTTCAGCACCCAGGTGGGGAACATGCCCTGGCTGGCGGCGCTGCGCCCGGAGCCGGCATTGATGCCTTCGAGCAGCTTCTCCGGGGCGACCCCGGCACGGGCGGCCATGGTCACCGCCTCGGCGGTGGTGATCAGGTGCGCCGCGGCCAGCAGGTTGTTGGCGATCTTGGCGATGTTGCCGGCGCCCACCGCGCCGATGTGCACCCGGGTCGCGCTCATGGCTTCCAGCGCCGGCAATGCCTTGGCCAGGGCTGCCTCGCTGCCGCCGATGACCATGGTCATGTTGCCGGCCGCGGCACCGGCGGGACCGCCGGAGACCGGGGCATCGAGGAAATCGGCGCCGACCTCGGCGAAGGCCGCCGCTACCCGGCGGCTGGTCTCGGGGGTGGAGGTGGTGGTGTCGACCACCACGGTGCCCGGCCGCACGCGGCTGACCAGGCCTGCCTCGCCCAGGCACACGGCCTCCACGTGCTCGGCCTTGGGCAGCGACAGCACGATCACCTCGCTGGTGGCGGCCAGGGCCGCCAGATCACCGGCGATGGCCACGCCCTGGGCGGCGACCCGCTCGCAGGCGGCGCTGGAGGGATCCAGGCCGGTGACGGCCACGCCCTTGCGCGCCAGAGTGATCGCCATGTTGCCGCCCATGTTGCCGAGTCCGATGACCCCGACCTGCCTGCCCATGCCTTGTTCCTCTTCTTCGAATGGGTGGTGACCGCCCCTGTGGCCGGCCCCTGGCGATTGAGTATGGGAGGCGCCAGGCATCACCACCAATACGGCATTCGGACTTTCATGTTGCGCAAAAGGCAACGGCAAACGAGGGCACCAGCATCGTGCAAAGGCGCCGTCAGAGGGCACTGCCCAGCCCCAGGCTGGTGCAGGGCAACTGGTCACAAACGCCTAGGCTACAGGCAAGAGGCTAGTCGCCATGCGCCTTGCCGAGGCCTGGCACAGTTCCTGAAAAGCGCCCTGGCGGGCCAGCAGCCCAGCCCAACAACAGCGCACGTTCGCTTAGGAGCCTTTCGCATGAAGCGCCGCCCTCTACTGAAGACCACCCTTGCCGCCTCCGCCCTGCTCATGAGCGGCCTGTTCCCCTGGAGCGCCGCCCACGCCGCGGACACCATCAAGGTCGGCATCCTGCATTCGCTGTCCGGCACCATGGCCATCTCCGAGACCTCGCTCAAGGACATGGCGCTGATGACCATCGACGAGATCAACGCCAAGGGCGGCGTGCTGGGCAAGAAGCTGGAACCCGTGGTGGTGGATCCGGCTTCCAACTGGCCGCTGTTCGCCGAGAAGGCGCGCCAGCTGGTGACCCAGGACAAGGTGGCGGTCACCTTCGGCTGCTGGACCTCGGTCTCGCGCAAGTCGGTGCTGCCGGTCTACGAGGAACTCAACGGCCTGCTGTTCTACCCGGTGCAGTACGAAGGCGAAGAGATGTCGCCCAACGTCTTCTACACCGGCGCGGCGCCGAACCAGCAGGCCATCCCGGCGGTGGAATACCTGATGAGCGAAGAAGGCGGCGCGGCCAAGCGCTTCTTCCTGCTGGGCACCGACTACGTCTATCCGCGCACCACCAACAAGATCCTCAGATCCTTCCTGCACAGCAAGGGCGTGCAGGACAAGGACATCGAGGAGGTCTACACCCCCTTCGGCCACAGCGATTACCAGACCATCGTCGCCAACATCAAGAAGTTCGCCGCGGGCGGCAAGACCGCGGTGGTCTCCACCATCAACGGCGACTCCAACGTGCCCTTCTACAAGGAACTGGGTAACCAGGGCCTGAAGGCCACCGACGTGCCGGTGGTGGCCTTCTCGGTGGGCGAGGAAGAACTGCGCGGCATCGACACCAAGCCGCTGGTGGGCCAGTTGGCCGCCTGGAACTACTTCGAGTCGCTGGATAATCCGGTGAACAAGAAGTTCGTCGAGGCCTGGAAGGCCTACGCCAAGGCCAAGAACCTGCCCAACTACCAGACCGCCGTGACCAACGACCCCATGGAAGCCACCTACATCGGCATCCACATGTGGGCCCAGGCCGTGGAAAAGGCCGGCAGCACCGACGTCGACAAGGTCCGCAAGGCCATGGCCGGCCAGACCTTCGCCGCGCCGGACGGCTACACCGTGAAGATGGACGAGAAGAACCACCACCTGCACAAGCCGGTGATGATCGGCGAGGTCCAGGACGACGGTCAGTTCAACGTCGTCTGGCAGACCGAAGGCCCGGTCCGCGCCCAGCCCTGGAGCCCCTACATTCCCGGCAACGACAAGAAGTCCGACGAACCGGTGAAGAGCGGCAAGTAACGGCCAACCCTCACCCCCGGCCCCTCTCCCCGAGGGAGGGGGAAGCGAAGCCTGAAAGGTGGCACCCCGCTCTTACCCCCTCTCCCCTTGGGAGAGGGTTGGGGTGAGGGGAAAAGCCGCTCCGAGGCCAACAGCTCTTCCCCCTCTCCTTCTGGGAGAGGGCCGAGGTAAGGGCCAAGGCGCCTCCCGCCAAAACAGGAAATACCCGCAACACCACCGCTCCGCTCCTCCCCCTCTTCCTCTGGGAGAGGGCCGGGGTAAGGGCTCGCCAGCGCACCCGGCCAGACCGCCAGGTGCCCGGCACCAGAAACGAGGCCACGCCCGTCCTCCCCCGGGAGACGACGCGCAGGAGCCTTTACCCACAGACGAGGCCGAGCATGTCCCTACGCCTTTTTCTTCTGCCCCTGCTGTTGCTGCTCGCCGGCACCGCCCAGGCCGGCCCTGCCGCCGAGCTGGCCGCCGCCAGCGCCAGCGACCAGGCCAAGCTCCTGCAGGCATGGGCCGCCGAACCCGACACCGCCCAACTCCCGGTCCTCCAGGCGCTGCAGGACGGCCGCTTCTATGTCGACGAAGACCGGCGCCCGTTCTACAAGATCGGCGATAGCTACAGCGCCGCCGAAGGTGACGCCACTGCCCCCACTGGCACGGCCAAGCAGATCCGCCTGAACAACCGCCTGCGCATCCTCATCAGCGCCGCCCAGGCCAGCGGCGGGCTGCTGTCAACGGATGCCAGCGTGCGCCTGACCGCCGCCCAGGCCCTGCGCCAGGAGGCCAAGCCCGAACAGCGCCCCTTCCTGGAAAAACGCCTGCAGACCGAGGCCGACAAGGAGGTGAAGACCGCCCTCGCCGCCGCCCTGGCCACTCTGCAGCTGACCGATCCCGATCCCGCGGTACGCCTGGCCGCGGTGCGCCTGCTCGGCGAGTCCGGCGAACCCCAGGCCAGGACCCGCCTGCAGGCCTTGCTCGACCCGGCCGTGGAAACCAACGAAGACGTCCGCAAGGCCGCCGCGACCGGCCTTGCCCAGGTCGAGCGCAAGCTACTGCTGGGCGACCTGCTCGGCCAGGCCTTCACCGGGCTGTCGCTGGGCTCCATCCTGCTGCTGGCCGCCCTGGGCCTGGCCATCACCTATGGCCTGCTCGGCGTCATCAACATGGCCCATGGCGAGATGCTGATGCTGGGCGCTTACAGCACCTATGTGGTGCAGCTGACCCTGCAGCGCCTGGCCCCCGAATGGCTGGCCTGGTATCCGCTGCTGGCGCTGCCGGTCGCCTTCGCCGTCACCGCCGCCATCGGCATGGCGCTGGAACGCACCGTGATCCGCCACCTCTATGGCCGCCCGCTGGAAACCCTGCTGGCCACCTGGGGCATCAGCCTGATGCTGATCCAGGCGGTGCGGGTGCTGTTCGGTGCCCAGAACGTCGAGGTGGCCAACCCGGCCTGGCTGTCCGGCGGCATCCAGGTGCTGCCCAACCTGCTCCTGCCGTGGAACCGGGTGATCATCCTCGGCTTCGTGGTCTTCGTGCTGATCCTGACCTGGACCCTGCTGAACAAGACCCGCCTGGGGCTGAACGTGCGCGCCGTGACCCAGAATCGCAACATGGCCGCCTGCTGCGGCGTCCCCACCGGCCGCATCGACATGCTCGCCTTCGGCCTCGGCTCCGGCATCGCCGGTCTCGGTGGCGTGGCCCTGTCGCAGATCGGCAACGTCGGCCCGGACCTCGGCCAGAGCTACATCATCGATTCCTTCCTGGTGGTGGTGCTCGGCGGCGTCGGCCAACTGGCCGGCAGCGTGCTGGCGGCCTTCGGCCTGGGGATCGTCAACAAGATCCTCGAACCCCAGATCGGCGCCGTGCTGGGCAAGATCCTCATCCTCGGCCTGATCATCCTGTTCATCCAGAAGCGGCCCCAGGGCCTGTTCGCCCTCAAGGGGAGGGTCATCGATTGAACCAGCCACTCGCGCTTACCGCCGTGCAGAAGGCCGGCCCGCGCCTGAGCCTGGCCGTGCTCGGCCTGGCCCTGGCCGTACTGATCGCCCTGCCGCTGCTGTCCCTGCTGCCAGTCGACAATGCCTTCCAGGTCTCGGCCTACACCCTAACCCTGGTGGGCAAGATCCTCTGCTACGCCATCGTCGCCCTGGCGCTGGACCTGGTCTGGGGCTATGCCGGGATGCTCTCCCTCGGCCACGGGCTGTTCTTTGCACTGGGCGGCTACGCCATGGGCATGTACCTGATGCGCCAGGCCGCCGGCGACGGTCTGCCGCCGTTCATGAGCTTTCTCTCCTGGACCAGTTATCCGTGGTTCTGGGCCGGCACCGACCATTTCCTCTGGGCGCTGTGCCTGGCGGTGCTTGCCCCCGGTCTGCTGGCCCTGGCGTTCGGCTTCTTCGCCTTCCGCTCGAAGATCAAGGGCGTCTACTTCTCGATCATGACCCAGGCGCTGACCTTTGCCGGCATGCTGCTGTTCTTTCGCAACGAGACCGGCTTCGGCGGCAACAACGGCTTCACCGGCTTCACCACCCTGCTGGGCTTTCCGGTGGCCGCCCAGGGTACCCGGGCAGTGCTCTTCCTGCTCACCGTGGCCCTGCTGACCGCCAGCCTCTGGCTGGGCTGGCGCCTGGCGCAGAGCAAGTTCGGCCGCATCCTCACGGCGATCCGCGACGCCGAGAACCGGGTGACCTTCTGTGGCTACGATCCGCGCGGCTTCAAGCTGTTCGTCTGGGTGCTCTCGGCGGTGCTCTGTGGCCTGGCCGGGGCGCTCTATGTGCCCCAGGTGGGCATCATCAACCCCAGCGAGATGGCCCCGACCAACTCCATCGAAGCGGCCATCTGGGTCGCCCTCGGCGGCCGCGGCAGCCTGATCGGCCCGGTACTCGGCGCCGGCATCGTCAACGGTGCCAAGAGCTGGTTCACGGTGGCCTTTCCCGAATACTGGCTGTTCTTTCTCGGCGCCCTGTTCATCGTCGTCACCCTCTATCTGCCGCGTGGCGTGATCGGCCTCATCAAGAAGGAGCGCGACGCATGAAAGCCGCCCCCATTCCCCCCACAGCCGCGGAAGTGCTCGATCCCGGCATCGGCGCCGAAGCCAGCGGCCTCGGCCATCGCGCCGGCAAGGGCCTGGATACCCGCCACGGCACCATCCTCAGCCTGGAAGGCATCGAGGTCAGCTTCGACGGCTTCAAGGCCCTGCGCGACCTCAATCTCTACATCGGCGTCGGCGAATTGCGCTGCATCATCGGCCCCAACGGCGCCGGCAAGACCACCATGATGGACGTCATCACCGGCAAGACCCGTCCCGACCGTGGCAGCGCCTGGTTCGGCGAGACCCTGGACCTCACCCGCCTGCAACCGGTGGAGATCGCCCAGGCCGGCATCGGCCGTAAATTCCAGAAGCCCACGGTGTTCGAGGCGCTGACCGTCTGGGAAAACCTGGAGCTGGCGCAGCGAACCGACAAGTCGGTCTGGGCCAGCCTGCGCGCGCGGCTCTCCGGCGAACAACGTGATCGACTGGAGGAGGTGCTCACCACCATCCGCCTGCAGGACTCCCGCGGCCGCACCGCCGGGCTGCTCTCCCACGGCCAGAAGCAATTCCTCGAGATCGGCATGCTGCTGGTGCAGGAGCCGCAACTGCTGCTGCTCGACGAACCCGTGGCCGGCATGACCGACGCCGAGACCGAATTCACCGCCGAGCTGTTCAAGTCGCTGGTGCCCCGGCACTCGCTGATGGTGGTGGAGCACGACATGGGTTTCGTCGGCAGCATCGCCGACCACGTCACCGTGCTGCACCAGGGCCACGTCCTCGCCGAAGGCTCGCTGGACCAGGTCCAGGCCAACGATCAGGTGATCGAGGTGTATCTGGGGCGCTAGCGCGCGGTCGCGCCCCTGCCCGTAGGTTGGGTTGAGACGGCTCCACCGTCGAAGCCCAACACCGATACGGACCGGGAGCGTTGGGCTTCGCTCCGCTCAACCCAACCTACGTCGGCAGGCCACCCAGCCTGTCGGAGACCAGACAACCGGCCGAGGCCCCCCATGCTCCAGGTCAACGAACTTCATCAATACTACGGCGGCAGCCACATCCTGCGTGGTCTGTCCTTCGACGCCCCCATCGGCGAGGTCACCAGCTTGCTCGGCCGCAACGGCGTCGGCAAGACCACCCTGCTGCGCTGCCTCATGGGCCTGATCCCGGCCAAGCGCGGCAGCGTCACCTGGGAAAACCAGGACATCACCAGCCGCAAACCGCACCAACGGGTGCAATCCGGCATCGCCTACGTGCCCCAGGGCCGCGAGATCTTCCCGCGCCTCACCGTCGAGGAAAATCTGCTCATGGGCCTGTCGCGCTTTCCCGCCCGGGACGCCCGCGAGGTGCCGGAGTCCATCTATGAACTTTTCCCCGTGCTCCGGCAAATGCGCCAGCGCCGCGGTGGCGACCTCTCCGGCGGCCAGCAACAGCAACTGGCGATTGGCCGCGCCCTGGCCAGTCGCCCGCGACTGCTGATCCTCGACGAACCCACCGAGGGCATCCAGCCCTCCGTGATCAAGGAGATCGGCACCGTCATCGCCCACCTGGCCAAGCGCGGCGACATGGCCATCCTGCTGGTGGAGCAGTTCTATGACTTCGCCAGCGAACTGGCCGATGGCTACCTGGTGATGTCTCGTGGCGAGATCGTCCAGCGCGGTCGCGGTGCCGACATGGAGGCCAAAGGGGTGCGCGGACTGGTGGCGATCTAGGTCACCAGGGCCGATAATCGAACGCTTCCGGCGCAACGCCCCGGCGGCGGATTGACGAAATTAACCAGCTGGTACATTTTCTCTGCAACGCCGGGCGCTGGTCCGCCCGGCCAGATGACAACAGAGAGAACGCCATGTCGCGCCGCATCCTGGTCCTAAACGGCCCCAACCTCAATCTGCTCGGCACCCGGGAACCCGCCACCTACGGCCACGAGACCCTGGCCGACGTCGCCGAGCTGTGCGCGACCGCCGCCGCCGAGGGCGGCTACGAGGTGGACTTTCGCCAGACCAACCACGAAGGGGAACTGCTCGACTGGATCCACGCTGCCCGCGGCGCCTACGCCGGGGTGGTGATCAATCCCGCGGCCTGGACCCACACCTCGGTGGCCCTGCGCGATGCCCTGGTGGCTAGCGAACTGCCGGTCTACGAGGTGCACCTGTCCAACGTCCATCGCCGCGAAGCCTTCCGCCACCATTCCTATGTCTCGGGCATCGCCGTCGGCGTCATCTGCGGCCTCGGCAGCCAGGGCTATCGTGCCGCCATCAGCGCCCTCATCGCCCACCAGGGAAACTAAGTCCATGACCGCACCCACCTCCGTCCTCGCCGGCCTCATCGGCGCCGGTATCCAGGCCTCGCTGACGCCCGCCATGCACGAACGCGAAGGCGACGCCCAGGGCCTGAGATACCTCTACCGCCTGATCGACCTGGATGCGCTCGGCCTCGGCGCCGACGCCCTGCCCGAGCTGCTGCAAGCGGCCCAGCGCACCGGCTTCACCGGCCTCAACGTCACCTTCCCCTGCAAGCAGGCGATCATCCCGCTGCTCGACGATCTCTCGCCCGAGGCCCGCGGCATCGGCGCGGTAAACACCGTGGTGCTGGCCGCCGGCCGTACCGTGGGTCACAACACCGATTGCCTGGGCTTCGCCGAAGGCTTTCGCCGCGGCCTGCCGGACGTGGCCAAGCGTCTGGTGGTGCAACTGGGCGCCGGCGGCGCCGGCAGCGCCGTGGCCCACGCCCTGCTCGCCGAAGGCGTGGACCAGCTGTTCATCTTCGACGTCGAGGTCGAGCGCGCCCAGGCCCTGGTGGACAACCTGACCCGCCACTTCGGCCCCGGCCGCGCCGCGGTCGGCACCGACCAGGCCGCCACCGTGGCCGCCGCCGATGGCCTGGTCAACACCTCGCCGGTGGGCATGGCCAAGCTGCCCGGCCTCCCGCTGTCTGCGGAGCTGCTGCACCCTGACCTCTGGGTCGCCGAGATCATCTACTTCCCGCTGGAAACCGAACTGCTGCGCCAGGCCCGCGCCCTGGGCTGCCGCACCCTCGACGGCGGCACCATGGCCGTGTTCCAGGCGGTCAAGGCCTTCGAACTCTTCAGCGGCCGCACCGCCGACGCCGACCGCATGCAGGCCCACTTCGCCGAATTGCGCGGATAAATCCCAGCGTTGGGCTTCGCTGCGCTCAACCCAACCTACGCCATCTGTAGGTTGGGCTGGGACAGCCCCACCGTCGAAGCCCAACACCCCCCACCTGACCTATCACCCATAAAAAAGGGGAGGCCTCGGCCTCCCCTTTATCATCTCATCGCCTCAGCGCGGCATATTCGGCTGGCGCCGCGACTTCTTGCGCGGACCGCCCTTGGCATAGCCGGCGGCCTGGCCTTCCTGGCCCTTGTCCCAGGCTTTGCTGCCGTCGCTGGCGCGGGGCGGCAGACCGGTATGCTGGGTGAGGATGCGGCCACCGCCTGTCCCGGTTTTCTTGCTGCCCACCGGGGTGGAGTTCTTGCGCCGGGCACTCTGGTAGCTGCCATCGCCCACCGGCTGGGTGGCCGGGATCAGCTGGTGCTTGCCCGGACCGATCAGGTCGGCGCGCCCCATCTCCTTGAGCGCCTCGCGCAGCATCGGCCAGCCCTTGGGATCGTGGTAGCGCAGGAAGGCCTTGTGCAGGCGGCGCTGCTGGTCGCTCTTGACGATGGTCACGCCGTCGCTCTTGTAGGTGACCTTGCGCAGCGGATTCTTGCCCGAGTGATACATGGCCGTGGCGGTGGCCATCGGCGAGGGATAGAAGGCCTGGACCTGATCCGCGCGGAAGCCGCTGCGCTTGAGCCACAGGGCGAGGTTCATCATGTCCTCGTCGGTGGTGCCCGGATGCGCGGCGATGAAGTAGGGAATCAGGTACTGCTCCTTGCCCGCCTCCTTGGTGTACTTCTCGAACATCTGCTTGAAGCGGTCATAGCTGCCGATCCCCGGCTTCATCATCTTGTCCAGCGGACCGCGCTCGGTGTGCTCGGGCGCGATCTTCAGGTAGCCGCCGACATGATGGGTCACCAGTTCCTTGACGTACTCGGGCGATTCCACGGCCAGGTCGTATCTCAGCCCCGAGGCGATCAGGATCTTCTTCACCCCCGGCAACGCCCGCGCCTTGCGGTACAGCTCGATCAGCGAGGAGTGATCGGTGTTGAGGTTCTCGCAGATGCCGGGGAAGACGCACGACGGCTTGCGGCAGTGACGCTCGATCTCCGGATCCTTGCAGGCGATGCGGTACATGTTGGCAGTCGGCCCGCCAAGGTCCGAGACCACCCCGGTAAAGCCCGGTACCTTGTCACGCATCTCCTCGATCTCGCGGATGATCGAGTCGTGGGAACGATTCTGGATGATCCGCCCTTCGTGCTCGGTGATGGAGCAGAAGGTGCAGCCACCAAAGCAGCCGCGCATGATGTTCACCGAGAAGCGGATCATCTCGTAGGCCGGGATCTTTTCCTTGCCATAGGCCGGGTGCGGCACGCGCGCATAGGGCATGCCGAACACATAGTCCATTTCCTCGGTGGTCATGGGGATGGGCGGCGGCGTGAACCAGACGTCCACGTCGCCATGCCGCTGCACCAGGGCGCGGGCGTTGCCCGGATTGGTTTCCAGGTGCAGCACGCGGTTGGCGTGGGCATAGAGCACCGGGTCGTTGCGCACCTTCTCGAAGGACGGCAGGCGGATCACCGTCTTCTCGCGGGTCATGCGCGGGCTTTCCAGCAGCTGCACCACCTTGGCTTCGTTGGGATCCTCGACCTCCCCCTTGGCCTGCTCGATGGCGCAGGCCTCGGTGTCCTGCGTGTTCACGTAGGGATTGATGATCTTGTCGACGCGGCCGGGACGGTCGATGCGGGTCGAGTCGACCTCGAACCAGCCGGCTGGGGTATCGCGGCGGACGAAGGCGGTGCCCCGCACATCGGTGATGGACTCGACGCGCTCGCCACGCGACAGCCGCTGGGCGATCTCGACCACCGCCCGCTCGGCGTTGCCATAGAGCAGGATGTCGGCGGTGGCGTCCATCAGGATCGAGCGGCGCACCTTGTCCTGCCAGTAGTCATAGTGGGCGATCCGGCGCAGCGAGGCCTCGATGCCGCCAAGCACGATCGGCACGTGGCTGTAGGCCTCCTTGCAGCGCTGGCTGTAGACCAGGCTGGCGCGATCCGGACGCTTGCCGGCGACATTGCCCGGGGTATAGGCATCGTCGGAGCGGATCTTCTTGTCCGCGGTGTAGCGGTTGATCATCGAGTCCATGTTGCCCGCGGCCACCCCGAAAAACAGATTCGGCTCGCCGAGCTTCATGAAGTCATCCTTCGACTGCCAGTCCGGCTGGGCGATGATGCCCACGCGGAAGCCCTGGGCCTCCAGCAGGCGGCCGATGATGGCCATGCCAAAGGACGGATGATCGACGTAGGCGTCCCCGGTGACGATGATGATGTCGCAGCTGTCCCAGCCGAGTTGGTCCATCTCCGCCCGACTCATGGGCAGGAAAGGCGCCGGACCAAAGCACTCGGCCCAGTATTTCGGATAGTCGAACAGCGGCGTGGCGGCTTGCATGGCAGCTTCCGGGAAAGGGGTGTTTTTGGGAGGGCGCGAAGAATAGCACAAAAAATGACCAGTTCAGCCCCCGGACATCGATTGCCTTTGGCTATCGAGCGGCTGCCTTGGCCCTGCCCTCACCCCAGCCCTCTCCCCGCGGGAGAGGGAGCAAAAGCCCCCGGTGTCCCTGCTTTCTCCCTCACTCATTGGGGTAGGCCCGGGGTGAGGGACGCTCACCGGCAATGCCCTTCCGCCGTAGGGTGGACAACAGCGCAGCCTTGTCCACGCGCTACCTCCCGTGATAGCGAGGACGAAGGACACTCCGCAACAATCCTCCCACCGAAGCACGCTCTTCCCCCTCTCCCCCTGGGAGAGGGCCAGGGTGTGGGGCAATACACTTCCGCCGTAGGGTGGACAACGGCGCAGCCTTGTCCACGCGCTATCTCCCTTGATAGCGAGGACGAAGGACACTCCGCAACAGCCCCCCTACCGAAGCACGCTCTTCCCCCTCTCCCCCTGGGAGAGGGCCGGGGTGAGGGTCCCTGGGCACCAGGACCAGGTCCCTGGCGACAGGAGTGCTACCATAGCCGCCCGCCCTTCTCTGCCACCGAGACACCCCCGTCCATGTCCCAGCCCCAACCCGCCGCCGGCCAGTTGCAGCGCGGCCTGAAGAATCGTCATATCCAGCTGATCGCCCTCGGCGGGGCCATCGGCACCGGCCTGTTCCTCGGCTCGGCCGGGGTACTCAAGTCGGCCGGACCGGCGATGATCCTCGGCTACGCCATCGCCGGCTTCATCGCCTTCCTGATCATGCGCCAGCTCGGCGAGATGATCGTCGAGGAGCCCGTGGCCGGCTCCTTCAGCCACTTCGCCAGTCGCTACTGGGGCCGCTTCCCGGGCTTTCTCTCCGGCTGGAACTACTGGGTGCTCTATGTACTGGTGGGCATGTCCGAACTCACAGCGGTGGGCAAGTACGTGCAGTACTGGTGGCCCGAGGTGCCGACCTGGGCCAGCGCCCTGGTGTTCTTCGTGCTGGTCAACGCCATCAACCTGTTCAACGTGAAGGCCTTTGGCGAGACCGAGTTCTGGTTCGCGCTGATCAAGGTGGTCGCTATCCTCGGCATGATGGCCTTCGGCCTCTGGCTGCTGATAAGCGGTAGCGGCGGGCCCGAGGCCTCGGTGAGCAATCTCTGGAACCATGGCGGCTTCCTGCCCAACGGCTGGAGCGGCCTGTTCGCGGTGCTGGCGATCATCATGTTTTCCTTTGGCGGCCTGGAGCTGGTAGGCATCACCGCCGCCGAAGCCGACCAGCCGCGCACCGTGATCCCCAAGGCCATCAACCAGGTGGTCTGGCGCATCCTGATCTTCTACGTGGGCGCCCTGACCATCCTGCTGTCGCTGCACCCCTGGGACGAGCTGGTGCACAGCATCGGCGCCGGCGGTGACGACTATGCCGGCAGTCCCTTCGTGCAGACCTTCGCCCTGCTCGGCAGCGACACCGCCGCGCACCTGCTCAACTTCGTGGTGCTGACCGCGGCCCTGTCGGTCTACAACAGTGGCGTCTACTGCACCAGCCGCATGCTCTACGGCCTGGCCGAACAGGGCGATGCCCCGCGCGCCCTGCTGCGCACCAATCGCCAGGGCGTGCCCCTGCTGGGCATCGCCGTGTCCTCGGCGGTGACCCTGCTCTGCGTGGTGGTCAACTACCTGCTGCCGCAGAATGCCCTGGAGCTGCTGATGTCGCTGGTGGTGGCCTCTCTGGTGATCGCCTGGGCGCTAATCAGCCTGACCCACCTGAAATTCCGCGCCGCCCAGCGCCAGGCCGGCCGCCAATCGCACTTCCCGGCCTTCTGGTCACCGGTGGTCAACTGGCTGTGCCTGGCCTTCGTCGGCATGATCCTGGTGCTGATGCTGCGCATCCCTGGCATCGCCGTGTCGGTCTATGCCATCCCGGTCTGGCTGGCCTTCCTGTTCATCTGCTACAAGCTGCGCCGGGGCTGATCGCCTTCGTCCCCGTAGGTTGGGCTGAGCGAAGCGAAGCCCAACACCTGCATCAGGCACCGCTCGTTGGGCTTCGACGATGGAGCCGTCTCAGCCCAACCTACCTCGCTACTCGAACGGCACCCAGGGCCGTTGCGGCTTCATGATGATGCAGCCGTCCTCGCCCACCGCCCAGATGTCATAGAAACGATTGTCCACCAGTCGCGTGGCGGCGCCGGGCACGGCCACGCGTTGGCTGCAGCTGTCGCTGTCGGCATCGTCGATCACGCCCAGGTCCAGCAGCCGCTCGGCGATCATGAAATTGCCTGGCGACAGGCCGAGGATGAAGGGCAAGGCCGGCAATTGCTCGAAGGTCTTCTGCGCCAGCGGCAACCAGGCCACTTCCAGCGGACCACCGGTCCAGAGCATGCGTTTGAGCGGCCGCAGCTCCGGACGACTGCTGAGGTCATGGTGCAGCTCCTGGACGAAACCGCGCTCGAAGCTCTTCTGCGCCGAGAGCACCTGCCCATAGGCATAGGCCAGCGACAGCATCCACAGCACCGGCAGCACCAGCAGCCAGGTCAGCCGAGGATGAAGGCGCCCCAGCAGTTCGTGGGCCAGCAACAGCGCCAGGGTCAGGATTACCGCCAGACCCATCAGGGTCCGGGCTTCGAGGATGAAGTCGCTGAACAGCAGGGTGATGCCGGCCACGCAGAAGGCCAGCACCGGCAGGGTCGCGCCATACAGCAGCAGGGGTAGCAACGCCCGCCGTCCGTAGGCCCGGGCATAGGCCAGGGCGCCCAGGCCGTAGCCAATCATGGCCAGGCCACCGAACAGCCACCACAGCCAGAGGTTGCCCAGGGTGATCAGCAGGCCAACGCTGTGCAGCACCTCGCCCAGCCGGTGCCAGAGCTCGGGCAGCACCTGGCCGCCCACACCGGCATGCCGAGTGGTCGCCATCAGCTGGTAGGCGGTGAGGTAGTAGAGCCCGCAGCCCAGCAGCAGCTGCAGGCCCTGGCGCACGACCAGGCGCAGGGCCTGCTCTGGCGCCTCACGGCGCTGCACGACGCGGATCAGCTCCAGGCAGCAGAGGCCGATGAAGACATTGAGTGCCACCTGGTAGAAGGCGATGGCCGCCGCCAGCAGCGCCGCCGGTACCAGCAGGGCCAGCGCCGTATGGCGACTGCGAAAGATCACCGCGTAGATCACCGCCACCAGACTCAGGGCCATGGTCGGGCCATCGTACTGGTAGGTCAGATTGCCCAGCCAGAACGGCGAGAACCACAGCGGCAGGAGAGCCAGACACTGGGTCGGTCGCGGCGCGCCGAAGCAGTGCCGTGCGAGATCGGTCAGCGCCCAGGCCGCCGCGGCGCAGGCGATCAGCAGCGGCAGGGGAAACAGATTGAGGGTGCTGCCACTGAAGGTCAGCAGCCGATAGAAGACCTCGGTCAGCACCCGCCCCTGCTGGCGCCATTCAGGCCCGTTCTGCAACTGGATACGCCAGTTGTCATCGACATAGGGAAAGTCGACCAGGATGAAAGGCAGGACGAACAGCAGCAGCGCAGAGAAGAACAATGCCCGGGTCTGCACCGGGGTCAGCGTCTGGGGCATGGCGGCGGATCCGAATCCGGCTTCGACACGGGACGCAGCCGCCACCACCCGAAGCGATAGCGGCGCCGGCTGCGGAAGGATCAGTCCTGCAGGGCCAGCCGGCAGATCCGCTCGCAGAGCTCGTCGAAGTCGATGCCCATGGCCGCGGCCGATTGCGGCAGCAGGCTGGTGGCGGTCATCCCCGGCAGGGTGTTGACCTCCAGGCACCACAGCTGTCCTTCGGCGTCCAGGCGGAAGTCGGCGCGGCTGTAGCCATCGAGCTTGAGCGCCCGGTGCGCGGCCAGGGCCAGCCGGCGCGCTTCTTCGGCGATCGCGGTCGAGACCTCGGCAGGAAACACTTCCACCGCGCCCTTGGGCTGGTACTTGCTGGTGTAGTCGAACACCCCGCTCTGGCCAAGGACGATCTCGCCCACCGCCAGCGGCTGGTCGCCCAGCACGCCCACGGTCAGCTCGCGACCGGCGACGAAACGCTCGATCATCACCTCGCGGTCATAGCGCAGCGCCAGCTCGATGGCGGGCTGCAGGTCCTCGGCACGACTGACCTTGCTCAGACCCACGGTGGAGCCCTGCTGGCTGGGTTTGACGATCACCGGAAAGCCCAGGGTCTCGGCCACGGTCGCGGCGTCCACGGGCGCCATCAGCCAATCGGCGGTGGGTACCCCGGCAGCACGGAACAGCCGCTTGCTGAGGTCCTTGTCCATGGCCACGGCGCTGCCCACCCGGCCGCTGCCGGTGTAGCGCAGCTCGGCCAGGTCGAGCAGGGTCTGCAGCGTGCCGTTCTCGCCGGTCCCACCGTGCAGGGCGAGGAACAGCAGATCCTGGTCGCCCAGCTGAGCGCGGCTGAGCACCGCACCGGCATCCTGGCCGCGCATCCGCACCAGCGCGGTCCGCTCCGGCGGTTCGAGGCCGACGCGGGCTTCCAGCAGCGCCCGCTCGGCATCTTCGTCGAGCAGACCCAGGGCGGTGTCCACGGTCACCACCTGGTGCCCGCGCCGGCGCAGGGCCGCCACCACCTGGGCACCGCTGGCGATGGACACGTCGCGTTCTTCGCTGGTGCCACCGAGCAGGACCGCGATCTTCAGCTTGTCCTTGACCATCATTCGTCCTCGAAAACGTAGCTGCCGGGCGCGAGATTCTCGAACCGGGTGTATTTGCCGATAAAGGCCAGCCGCGTGGTGCCGATCGGGCCGTTACGCTGCTTGCCGATGATGATTTCCGCCACGCCCTTGTACTCGGTCTCCGGGTGATACACCTCGTCTCGGTAGACGAACATGATGACGTCGGCGTCCTGCTCGATGGCGCCCGATTCACGCAAGTCGGAGTTCACCGGCCGCTTGTTCGGCCGCTGCTCCAGCGAGCGGTTGAGCTGGGAAAGGGCCACCACCGGGCAGTTGAATTCCTTGGCCAGGCCCTTGAGCGAGCGGGAGATCTCGGAGATCTCGTTGGTGCGGTTCTCGCCGCTGCTGCCGCCGATCTGCATCAGCTGCAGGTAGTCCACCATGATCAAGGCCAGGTCGCCGTGCTCGCGCACCAGGCGACGGGTCCGGGCGCGCATTTCCGAAGGACTGATGCCGGCGGTATCGTCGATGAACAGCTTGCGGTCGTTGAGCAGGTTGACCGCCGAGGTCAGGCGCGGCCAATCGTCATCGTCCAGCTTGCCGGAGCGCACCTTGGTCTGGTCGATGCGACCGAGGGACGACAGCATCCGCAGCACGATGGAGTCGGCGGGCATCTCCAGGGAGAACACCAGCACCGCCTTGTCGGTACGCAGCACCGCGTTCTCCACCAGGTTCATGGCGAAGGTGGTCTTGCCCATCGACGGGCGACCGGCAACGATGATCAGGTCCGCCGGCTGCAGGCCGCTGGTCTTCTCGTCCAGGTCGGCGAAGCCGGTGGAGACGCCAGTGATGGCATCGCTGGAGTTGAACAGGGTATCGATGCGGTCGATGGCCTTGGTCAGGATGTCGTTGACCCCGATCGGACCACCGGATTTCGGCCGCGCCTCGGCGATCTCGAAGATCTTACGCTCGGCTTCGTCGAGCAGCTCGTTGGCCCCGCGCCCTTCCGGGTTGTAGGCGCTGTCGGCGATGTCGGCGCTGATGCCGATCAACTGCCGCAGGGTAGCCCGCTCGCGCACGATCTGCGCGTAGGCCTTGATGTTGGCCACCGAGGGGGTGTTCTTGGCCAGCTCGGCCAGATAGGCCAGGCCGCCCACCTGGGGCAGCTGGCCTTCGTTGTCCAGCTGTTCGGACAGGGTCACCACGTCGAACGGCTGGTTGCGCTCGGCCAGACGGGCCACGGCGCGGAAAATGAGGCGGTGGTCGTGGCGATAGAAGTCGCCATCGGACACCTGATCGAGCACACGCTCCCAGGCATTGTTGTCCAGCATCAGACCACCCAGTACGGCTTGCTCGGCCTCGATGGAATGCGGCGGAACCTTGAGGGCAGCGGTCTGCAGATCGTACTGCTCGGGCAGGGAAATCTCGTTCATGCGCAGGTCTTGGGCCCCCATTGCGGGCGGCGAAATGATTTTTCGGACGGCAGAAAAGACAAAGGGCACGTCACTGCCTTGGCAATGACGTGCCCGATTGTCGACAGACCGGCGCCGGGGCGCAAGTCCGCCAGTCAGGCGACGGCGCGCTTATTCAGCGACAACGACGACCTTGACGGTGGCTTCGACGTCGGTGTGCAGGTGCACTTCGACATCGTATTCGCCGGTGTTGCGCAGCGCGCCGTTGGGCAGGCGAACTTCGCTCTTGTCCAACTCGACGCCAGCGGCGCTGACGGCTTCGGCGATGTCGCGGGTGCCGATGGAACCGAACAGCTTGCCTTCGTCGCCGGAGTTGGCGGCGATGGTCACGGTCAGTTCAGCCAGCTTGGCGGCACGGGCGTCGGCCTGGGCCTTCTTCTCGGCAGCCTGCTTTTCGAGCTCGGCGCGACGAGCTTCGAAAGCCTCGACGTTGGCAGCGGTAGCTGCGGTGGCCTTGCCCTGCGGCAGCAGGAAGTTACGAGCGTAACCGCCCTTGACGTTCACTTTATCGCCCAGGTTGCCCAGGTTGGCGATCTTTTCCAGCAGGATGACATCCATTGAGTCTTTCCTCTTAACTTTTAACCTTCACCGTCCGCGGGCCCCTGCGGCTCTTGCGCAGACCGCCCACGAAAATCGAACACGCTATCGATCACAGCCAGAATCACCAACAACGGATAGATCAACTGCCCAAACAGCAACAGCGTCACGTACAGCCCCACCAGCCAGAAACCCGCCAGGCGCTTGGCCGCCACCAGCCCGTGTAGCAGGGCGATGCCGGCGAAGGCCAGCGGCACGCTGCACAGCGGGGTCAGCAGGCCAAGCCCGCTGCCCAGGTTCGGCGCCAGCACCAGCAGGGCCAACAGGCCGAGCGCGATGGCCGGACGCAGACGCAGCACGCGAAACTCGCGGCCGAACCCCTTGGGGTTGTACAGCGCCGCCTGCCAGTAGCGCCCCAACATCAGGCACAGCAGGCAGGTGATCTGGAAGAACGCCGCCATCAGACCGGTCAGCACGGGCAGCAGCAACTGCTGCAACTGCGCCTGCTTTTCCGGCGGCAACTGCGCCGCGCTCGGGCCCAACACCTGGGGCAGCAACCGGCGGATTTCCTCCGCCAGCTGCGCGATGCCCTCGGCATAGACCTGTCCCAGCACCAGGGCGAAGATCAACCCCAGAGGGACGCTGGCCAGAAGCACCCGCGTCCAGGACAGGCTCTGGCGCAATACCGCCGCCAGAAGCGTCGAACCCAGCAACACCAGCACGATGCTGGCATCACCCAGATACAGCCAGAACAGCGCTGGCAGCAGGGCCCAGACCAGCACCCCGGCCGCCGCGGCAGGTCCCCGGCGCAACAGCACCAGGCTGCCACCGGCAGCGGTCATCCAGTACAGCAGCGGCACGACTGCGCCCAGCACCACCACGAGGGTGGCCTGAGTACGGCCGCGCATGATGAACTCAGCCAGAGGCCGCATGCCGTGTTTATCCGTTATTCGTGATCAGGCGTCGATCAACGACCGTGGCTGTCGGTGTAGGGCAGCAGGGCCAGGTAACGGGCACGCTTGATGGCGGCGCCCAGCTGACGCTGGTACTTGGCCTTGGTGCCAGTGATACGGCTCGGGACGATCTTGCCGGTTTCGGAGACGTAGGCTTTCAGGGTGTTGAGATCCTTGTAGTCGATCTCTTTCACGCCTTCGGCGGTGAAACGGCAGAACTTACGACGACGGAAGAAACGTGCCATGACAATGATTCCTCGCTAGATCCAGATTACTCGGCGCTGTCGGCGTCGTCGGAGTTGCCTTCGGCGGACTCGGACTCGGACTCGGCAGGACGCTCGCGACGCTCGCGACGCTCGTTGCGGTTTTCTTCGGCCTTGAGCATCTCGGATTGACCGGTGACGGCCTCGTCACGGCGCAGGATCATGTTACGGATCACGGCGTCGTTGTAGCGGAAGTTGTCTTCCAGCTCGGCCAGGGCCTTGGCGCTGCACTCGATGTTCATGAGTACATAGTGAGCCTTGTGAACGTTGTCGATGGCGTAAGCCAGCTGACGACGGCCCCAGTCTTCCAGGCGATGGACTTTGCCACCGTCTTCTTCGATAGCCTTGGTGTAGCGCTCGACCATGCCGCCCACCTGTTCGCTCTGGTCCGGATGAACCAGGAACACGACTTCGTAATGACGCATTTAATGCTCCTTACGGGTTGCAGCCTGCCGCGGAAACGCGGTCAGACAAGGAGTGAATAGTTCGGATGACTTGCCCAGCGGAATGCGGACGCACTCCGGGCAAGGGGCAACATTCTAGAGAAGGGCACCGAGGGGCGCAACCGCAGGCATGACCGGCGCGACCGCCGGGCAGCCACTGGCACTCAGCGTTGCACGTCGGCCAGGGCTTGGCGGATCTTGTTCAGATCATAGGGCTTGATCAGCACCCCGACCCGCGCTTCCATGCCTGGTTCGCGCTCGAAGGCATAACCCGAGGCGACGACGATGCGCAGCGTCGGATCCATCGCCAGGGCGCGCCGGGTCAATTCGATCCCGGACATGCCGCCCAGCCCGATGTCGGTGAACAGCACATCGTGTTCACGTTGCGGCAGCAACTCCAGGGCAGCTTCCGCCGAGGCGACGGCCGTGACCTGATGGTCCAGCTCCTCGATGACTTCCGTGGTCAGCATGCGCAACGTGGCATCGTCTTCGACAAGCAGCACTCGCAAGCCTACCGGCTCTTGGATCTCCTGACTCACGCGGGCATCCTCTTGTTGACAGGCCTCGCCCCGGGGTTTCCCGAGGCGAGCCCGATATTCTGCGCACTGCAGCGCGTTTCGTATAGTCCGACACGCGCCGCGCAGGTGCCCAGACGTTTCCTCATGTTCACCGTCAGGAGGCTTTGGTACGCCGCTGACGCACGGCCTCGAACAGGCAGACACCGGTCGCGACCGAGACATTGAGGCTGCTGACACTGCCTGCCATCGGCAAACGAGCCAGATGATCGCAATGTTCGCGGGTCAGCCGACGCATGCCCTTGCCCTCGGCACCCATGACCACGACCGTTGGTCCGCTCATGTCCACCTCATAGATCTCCTGGGTCGCCTCACCGGCGGTCCCGACGATCCACAGGCCGCGCTTCTGCAGCTTTTCCAGGGTACGTGCCAGGTTGGTGACGGCCACCAGCGGCAATACCTCGGCAGCACCACAGGCCACCTTGCGCACCACCGCGGTCAGGGTGGCGGACTTGTCCTTGGGCACGATCACGGCTAGGGCCCCGGCGGCATCGGCACTGCGCAGGCAGGCACCGAGGTTGTGCGGATCGGTGACGCCATCGAGTACCAGCAGCAGCGGCGGACCTTCGGCCCGGTCGAGCAATTCCTCGAGCATGGCCTCGCCCCAGACCTGGCTGGGACTGACCTGGGCCACCACGCCCTGGTGCACGCCCTCGGCCAGCTCATCGAGCAGCGCCCGCGGCTTGGTTTCCACCGCCAGGCGCTGACCAGCGGCCAGCTCCAGCAGGGCTTCGACTCGCGGTTCGCGCCGCCCTTCGGCGATCCAGAGTTGCTTCACCCGCCGCGGATGGAAGCGCAGCAGCGCTTCCACGGCGTGGATACCGTAGACGGTTTCCAGCTGGCTCATGCGTCATCCTTGGGGCGCGACTGACCCTTGCGATGAGGCTTCTTGGCCTTGGTCCTGCTC
Source organism: Pseudomonas sp. Marseille-Q7302 (assembly GCF_965111925.1). Taxonomy (NCBI): domain Bacteria; kingdom Pseudomonadati; phylum Pseudomonadota; class Gammaproteobacteria; order Pseudomonadales; family Pseudomonadaceae; genus Pseudomonas; species Pseudomonas sp. Marseille-Q7302. The sequence goes on from NZ_CBCOPK010000001.1 coordinate 4,382,758, forward strand.
TTGGCCGCGGCCTGAGCCTGGCCTTCGGCCTTGGGCTTGGCCGCGGATTTCTTCTTGGCGGCAGCGGCCTTGGACTTCTTGACCTTGGCCTCCACCGCGGCAGCGCCTTCGGCGGCGGCATCCTGTGCCTGGCGCCCTGCCGGAGCCGTACGCGCCTTGGCCGTGGCACTGGCCGTGCCCTTGCCAGCCTTACCCTTGTCAGCCTTGCCCTGGGCCGTGGTCTTGCCCTGGGTACCGGCCTTGCCCTGGGCGGTGGTCTTGCCCTGGGTGCCGGCCTTGCCCTGGGCGGTGGTCTTGCCCTGGGTGCCGGCCTTGCTCTGACCGCTGGACTTGCCCTTGGCCTTGGGCTTGCCGCCCTCGACCTTGGCTTCCGCCAGCAGCGCCTGCTTCACCGCGCGACTGCGCTTGACGTCGGTATTGCCCAGCAGCTTGTCGGCCTGCTCCAGCAGTTCCGGCGATACCGAGGTAGCCGGTGCCTCTGGCGTCGGGGCGACGGCCTGCGCTTCCGCTGGCGCCTCGCGGCGACGACCGCGACCGTCACGCTTGCGACGCGGCTCGCGCTCTTCCCGCACACGCGGCGCCCCGGCACTGGCCGGCAGCACGAAGTCGATCTTGCGTTCGTCCAGGTCGACGCGAGCCACCACCACCTCGAGGGGATCACCCAGGCGATAGCTGCGGCCGCTGCGCTCGCCGGAGAGGCGATGGTGAACGCTGTCGAAGTGGTAGTAATCGTCGGGCAGCGCGGTGACGTGCACCAGGCCCTCGACGAAGACCTCGGACAGCTCGACGAACAGGCCGAAACCGGTCACCGCGGTGATGACGCCGGCATAGGTTTCGTTGACGCGATCCTTCATGAACTCGCACTTGAGCCAGTTGGAGACGTCCCGCGTGGCTTCGTCGGCGCGGCGCTCGGTCATGGAGCACTGCTCACCGAGCTGATCCAGGCGCAATTCGTCGTAGGGATAGATGCGCGCCTTGGCCATGCTCGTCGCGCCTGCGCGCTTGACGTGCTTGGTCTCCAGCTTGGAGCGGATCACGCTACGGATCGCCCGATGCACCAGCAGATCCGGATAGCGCCGGATCGGCGAGGTGAAATGGGTATAGGCCTCGTAGTTGAGACCGAAGTGACCGTTGTTGTCCGGGCTGTAGACCGCCTGGCTCAGCGATCTGAGCATCACCGTCTGGATCAGCCGGAAGTCCGGCCGCTCGCGGATCTGCTGGAGCAGCGCCTGGTAGTCCGACGGCACCGGATTGGCCTTGCCCTTGGTCAGGGACAGCCCCATTTCGCCGAGGAACTGGCGCAGATTGGTCTGCTTTTCCAGGGGCGGCGCGTCATGCACCCGGTACAGGGCCGGCACCTTGTGCTTCTCGAGGAATTTCGCAGTGGCCACGTTGGCGCACAGCATGCATTCCTCGATCAGCTTGTGGGCATCGTTGCGCTGGGTCGGGCGGATCTCGGAGATCTTGCGGTCGGCGCCAAAGACGATGCGGGTGTCCTGGGTGTCGAAATCGATGGCACCCCGTACGTGACGGGCAGCCAGCAGCACCTTGTACAGGCTGTAGAGCTGCTCCAGGTGCGGCACCACCTCGCCGAGCTGCTTGCGCAACTGCTTGCCTTCGGTCGACTTGGGCTGCTCCAGCACCGCCGAAACCTTGTTGTAGGTCAGGCGCGCGTGGGAGTGGATGACCGCCTCATAGAACTGGTAGCCGGTCATGCGCCCGGAAGCGGCGATGGTCATCTCGCAGACCATGGCCAGGCGATCCACCTGGGGATTGAGCGAGCAAAGGCCGTTGGACAGGGCTTCCGGCAGCATGGGGATAACCCGCTCGGGGAAATACACCGAGTTGCCGCGCTTCTCCGCCTCGGCATCCAGCGCCGAACCGACCTTGACGTAGTGGGAGACGTCGGCGATGGCGACGTACAGCCGCCAGCCGCCCGACTTCTTGGCCTCGGCATAGACGGCGTCATCGAAGTCGCGAGCGTCTTCGCCATCGATGGTCACGAAGGGCAGCTGACGCAGGTCGATGCGCTTCTGCTTGTCCTTCTCCTCGACCTCGGGCTTGAGCTTGGCGGCTTCCTTCTCGACGGCCTTGGGCCATTCGTTGGGGATGTCGTAGCTGCGCAGCGCCACCTCGATCTCCATGCCGGGCGCCATGTAGTCGCCGAGGATCTCGACCACCTCGCCCTGGGCCTGACGGAAGGTGGTGGGCCATTCGTCGATACGCACCTGCACGAACTGACCATGAGCGGCGCCGCCGTGCTTGCCTTCGGGCACCAGTACCTGCTGACCGATCTTGGGATTGTCCGGCACCACGTAGGCCAGGCCGCTCTCCTGGAAGAAGCGACCGACCAGGGATTCGTGCGCCCGGGTGACCACCTCGACCAGGCCGCCTTCGCGGCGACCGCGACGATCATGGCCGGCAACCCGCGCCAGGGCGATGTCGCCATCGAACACCAGGCGCATCTGCGACGGGCTGAGGAAGAGGTCGTCGCTGCCGTCGTCGGGGATCAGGAAGCCGAAGCCATCGCGATGGCCGGCGATGCGTCCGCGCACCAGGTCCAGCTTGTCGATGGGCGCATAGGCGCCACGGCGGGTATAGATCACCTGACCATCGCGCTCCATGGCACGCATGCGGCGCCGCAGGGCTTCGAGCTGGTCCTCGGTGACGAGGCCGAATTCCTCGGCCAATTGAGGCCGTGTGGCCGGAGCGCCGCGATCGGCGAGATGAGCCAGAATGAGTTCGCGACTCGGAATGGGGTTATCGTACTTTTCCGCTTCCCGGGCGGCCTCGGGATCGAGGGATTGCCAATCGGCCATCAGTCTGGGGTTACCTTCTAAGTCTAGGTTCGGTAGGAGCTGCCATGGAACCTATTGAAACGTGAAAACAGCGCAATAGTTAGCCTGGCATGCTCAATAAAATATTTTTCACAGCAGGGGTTTACAAGCAAACGCCCCCTGAGTAAAGTGCCGCCCCACGACGCCGTGAGCAATCACGACGCCGGAGATGAGCAATCATCGCCTTGAGTGCCCAGGTGGCGGAATTGGTAGACGCACTAGGTTCAGGTCCTAGCGGTGGCAACACCGTGGAAGTTCGAGTCTTCTCCTGGGCACCACTCATTATAGTCGATCGATTTGCAGATCGGTCGACGAAAAGCCGGCGCTAGCCGGTTTTTTAATCCTGAAACCCGCAAGGGTGACAGGAAGCGATCAGAAGTCGCACTGCAGGCCCAGGTGGCGGAATTGGTAGACGCACTAGGTTCAGGTCCTAGCGGTGGCAACACCGTGGAAGTTCGAGTCTTCTCCTGGGCACCAATACCAAGCGGACGATCCCTGATCGGACGCAACAGAACAAACCGGCTTCGGCCGGTTTTTTCTTGCCCGCGAAAAGGCGCGGGCCTCCCCTACGCCTTGAATTGTCCCAGACTGCCGCGCAGCTGAGCAGCCAGTTCCGCCAGGGTACGACTGCTGTCCGCAGTAGCCGCCACCGACTCGGCTGCACGCAGCGCCTCGCCATGGATGATCTCGACTCGCTGCCGCACCGCTGCGGCACCCGCCGCCTGGCGCTGGGCGGCCTGGGCAGCCGTGCTCATGCTGGCATGTACCTGATCCACTGCGCGATGGACATCCTGCTGGATGCGCTTGCTGTCGCGCAGCACGGCCAACCCGCTGCTGGCCTGCTGCCGCGCCTCGCCTATGGCGGCGACGGCCTCGCGCGCCCCTTCCTGCAGTCCGGCGATGTGCGTCCGGATGCTGCCGGTGGATTCCTGGGTCTTGCTGGCCAGCGCCCGCACCTCGTCGGCAACCACCGCGAAGCCACGGCCGCTCTCGCCGGCTCTGGCCGCCTCGATGGCCGCATTGAGCGCCAGCAGATTGGTCTGCTCGGCGATCCCGCGGATCACGTCCAGCACCACCTCGATCTGCTCGCTTTGCGCGGCCAGCCGCTCGATCACCTGGGCACCCGATTCGACCTGGGTCACCAGCCCCTCGATACCTTCGGCCACCTCGGTGGCGATCCGGGCATTGCTCTGGGCAGAGCTGCGGATGGCTTCCACCTGCTGCAACGCGCCCTGCATGGCCAGGCTTTCGCCCTCGGCCTCCGCGGCGATGCCGGACAAGGCCTCCAGGCTGCGGGCCACCTCTTCGCGCTGACGCAGCGCTGCCGCTTCGGCGGTGGCGCTGCTGCCGGCCAGGCCACGAATTTCCTCGCCGGTACGTGCGGCGACGCCATGGGCCTCGCCCACCAGCGGCTGCAATTTGGCCAGGAAGCGATCGACCGCCCCACCCAACGCCTGGATCTCATCGCCCTGCCCCAGCTGCAGGCGGCGGGTCAGATCCCCCTCCCCGGCCGCCAGATCGTCCAGCGCCCGCTGCAGCACGCCGATCCGGCGCAGCACCCGCCGACCCAGCACCAGCGCCACGGCCACGACCATCACCATGCCAACCACGATCAGCCCCAGGGCGATCTGCCAGCGCAGCGCGCCCGCCAGGGCGGCGACCGTCTCACCGGCATTGCGACTCATGGCCAGGGCGGCCTGACGGGTACCTTCCAGACGCGTCGCCAGAGTCGCGGCACTGCCCTTGGCGGCTGCCGTCACGCTACTGGAGACCAGACCGCCGGCGTCATCGACCAGGGTCTTGAAACTCTGGTCCAGGGCCGCGCCAGTACGCTCGATGACCTGGGTGGAAAAGCCCACCACCACCTTGCCGATTTCCACGCCGTTGGGACTGATGGAGGCATCCACGCGATAGACCGACGGATCCCGGGTCGCGGCATCCAGCACCTTGGCCAGGGCGCCCTCGCCCTGCCCCATGGCGAGCAGGCGCGCCACGCGCTCATCCTGACGATTGAGATAACGAGTCAGATTCTGGCCCTGGGCATCCTGGAAGACCACGAACAGCACCTCGGGATTGCCCTGCGCCCGGCGCGCCAGGTCGGACAGCGCCGGTACATCGGCATCCCACATCGCCTTGGGCGCCACACCCGCCAGCAACTCGGCCAGATTCTGCGCATTGCTCTTGAGGGTAGCGGTCAGGGTTTCACCCACCTGCTGCCGCTCGCGCGCCAGGCGTTGCGCAAGCCCCTCGGCCAGCCGCGTGCGGGTCTGCCCGGCCAGCTCGGCAAGACTGCCATCCACCTCGCCGCCGGCCTGGCGCAGGGTATCGGCGAGCTGCTCGGATTCACCGGACAGGCGCGCAGCCAAACCGGACTGCAGGCCCTTCACCGCATCCTGGGTCAGCCATAGCGCCAGGCCCACCTGGAGAACGACGGCGAGCAACAGACTGATGAATACCGGCAGCAACAGACGGCTGCGCAGCAGCGACAAGAGAAACGACATGGGGGTCTCCAGCGGCGAGGGACATTTACAGGCTGTCGGCCAACTCGAGAAGAGCTGGAGCCGCAGCGATAAATAGCCATAGCAATATGCTGGCCATTTCGGACCAGCGGCCGTCCCCGACCTACCAGCGTCTCTCGCACCCCGAAAACAGAAAAGCCCCGCGGGGCGGGGCTTTTCAGGCTGCATCCTTTTAGCGCATCAGGCGAAAGGATGGCGCAGCACGATGGTTTCCTTGCGATCCGGACCGGTCGAGACAATGTCGATCGGCGCCTCGACCAGCTCGGCGATGCGGCGGATGTAGGCCTGGGCATTGGCCGGCAGCGCCTCGAGGCTCTGGGCGCCTACGGTGGATTCGCTCCAGCCCGGCATGTCTTCATAGACCGGCTGCAGACCGATGTAGCTGTCTGCGTCGGTGGGCGCCTCGGTCAGCAGGTTGCCGGCAGCGTCCTTGTAGCCGGTGCAGATGCGCACGGTTTCCAGGCCATCGAGCACGTCCAGCTTGGTCAGGCACAGGCCGGAAATGCTGTTGATCTCGATGGAGCGACGCAGGATGACGGCGTCGAACCAGCCGCAACGGCGCGGACGGCCGGTAACGGAACCGAATTCATGCCCCTGCTTGGCCAGGTAGGCACCAGTCTCGTCGAACAGCTCGGTCGGGAAGGGACCGGAGCCGACGCGGGTGGTATAGGCCTTGGTGATGCCGAGGATGTAGTCCAGGTACAGCGGACCCACGCCGGAACCGGTCGCCACGCCACCGGCGGTGGTGTTGGAACTGGTGACGAAGGGATAGGTGCCGTGGTCGATGTCCAGCAGGGTGCCCTGGGCGCCTTCGAACATCAGGTTCTCACCGGCCTTGCGCAGCTCGTGCAGACGGCTGACGACGTCCATGACCAGCGGCTGCATGACCTTGGCGTGCTCCATGGCCTCGTCGTAGGTCTTCTGGAAATCCACCGGCGGCTCGTTGAAGTAGTTCTGCAGGACGAAGTTGTGGTAGTCCAGCACTTCCTTGAGCTTGACGGCGAAACGCTCCGGGTGGAACAGATCGCCGACGCGCAGACCGCGACGGGCGATCTTGTCTTCGTAGGCCGGACCGATGCCGCGACCGGTGGTGCCGATCTTGGCTTCGCCGCGGGCCTTCTCGCGGGCCTGATCCAGGGCCACGTGATAGGGCAGGATCAGCGAGCAGGCCGAGCTGATGCGCAGGCGCTCGCGCACCGGTACGCCACGGGCTTCCAGCTCACCGACTTCCTTGAACAGGGCTTCCGGAGAGAGCACCACGCCATTGCCGATCAGGCACTGGGTGTCGGCGCGCAGGATGCCCGAGGGAATCAGCCGCAGGATGGTCTTCTGACCATCGATGACCAGCGTGTGGCCGGCGTTGTGGCCGCCCTGATAACGCACCACGGCAGCGGCCTGGTCGGTCAGCAGGTCCACGATCTTGCCCTTGCCCTCATCACCCCACTGGGTGCCCAGGACGACGACGTTCTTACCCATAACCTTATCCCCTGTCAGGAAGATTTCTGTCGGCCAGGCCGACGATGCTCACGTTCACCCGGATGCCAGATCCGGTGTTTAGGAATTCAAGGGCACCACGACCCAGGCACCCTGCTGCTCGACCAGACGGCGATCGCAGCCCGAGCTGTGCAGCTGGTCCGCGTCGTCATGGCCGGTAGCCTGAACCACCCGCTCGCCCGCGGCACGCAATTCACGCACGGCCTGCCAGAGTACCGGCACATGGCCTGCTGGCGCCCAGATGCCGCGGCGCGGCTCGTCCAGCACGGCGGTGCCCAACTCGACGAGGGTCTTCAGGTCGGTGGAGAAGCCGGTGGCAGGCCGCGAACGGCCGAAGTCGGCGCCGATGTTGTCATAGCGCCCGCCCTGGGCGATGGATTGCCCGGTGCCAGGCACGAAGGCGGCAAAGACCACGCCAGTGTGATAGTGATAGCCACGCAGCTCGCCCAGATCGAAATACAGCGGCACGCCCGGGAAACGACCCTTGAGCGATTCGGCCAGAGCGATCAGTTCGTCCAGCGACTGCAGGACGCCTGCGGGCGCATCCGTCAGCCGCTGGCGCGCCTGGTCGAGCACCGCAGCATCGCCGCTGAGCTCAGCCAGGGCACGCAGCCAGCCGCGCTCGGCGGCAGGCAACTCGGCGGTCAGCTCGGCGATCTCGTCCACCGCCTTGCGCTGCAGGGCATCGAACAACTGCTGCTCGCTGGCGCCGGAAACACCGGCTGCCTGGCACAGGCCGCGATAGATCCCCACATGCCCTAGATCCATGTGGACATCGGGCACCTGGGCCTGCTCGAGCACGTCGAGCATCAGGCTGATGACCTCGAGATCACCCTCGCTGCCGGGCACACCATAGAGCTCGGCGCCAACCTGGATCGGACTGCGCGAGGTGGACAGTGCCCGCGGACGGGTATGCAGCACGCTGCCGGCATAGCACAGTCGGCTAGGGCCGCTCTGTTTGAGGCTATGGGCTTCCATGCGCGCCACCTGGGGCGTGATGTCGGAGCGAAAGCCCATGAGGCGACCGGAATTGGGATCGGTCACCTTGAAGGTGCGCAGCTCCAGCTCCTTGGCCGCACCGGTGAGCAGCGATTCCAAGAATTCCAGGTGCGGGGTGATGACGAACTCATAGCCCCAGCAATGGAACAGTTCCAGTACCCGGCGACGAGCACCCTCGATGCGCGCCGCGTCGGGCGGCAGGATTTCCTCGATACCGTCAGGCAGCAGCCAGCGGTCTACCGTAGCCATTAGGCCTCTTCTCCATGTCATGGATCGGCACGCGGCTGCCGAGGTCGGCGCGGTGGATTCCTGGAGAATCCTGCCACCGGATCGAGCCGCTCTGCCGTGGATTGCTACCCGGATCAGCCAGGGCGTCGCCCTTCCACGGGTTTCGTACGGACGCAAAAAAGCCGGGGATGGCCCCGGCTGATTCATGATAACACGAAAAAATCGGCGATCGGGGATGAACGACGAGCGAAGCCTAGTCGCCGTTCATCCCCAACCTCACTGTCCAGGGCTCTGGAAATACTTGAAGAAATCGCTCTTCGGATCGAGCACCAGGACATCGCTCTTGCTGGAGAAGCTGGAGCGATAGGCCTGCAGGCTGCGATAGAAGGAGAAGAACGAAGGATTCTTCGAGTAGGCCTGGGAATACACCTGGGCCGCCTGGGCATCACCCTCACCGCGAGCCTGCTCGGCCTGACGGTAGGCTTCGGCCAGCAGCACGCGGCGCTGACGATCGGCGTCGGCACGGATGCCTTCGGCCAGCTCACGACCCTTGGCGCGGTGCTCACGGGCTTCCCGCTCGCGCTCGGTGCTCATCCGCTCATAGACGCTGCGACTGACTTCCTTGGGCAGGTCGATGGCCTTGACGCGTACGTCGAGCACCTCGATACCCAGCTCCTGATTGGCCATCTTGTTCAGCGCCGCGGTCAGCGAACCGACCATGGCATCACGCTCGCCAGACACCACCTCATGCAGGGTGCGACGACCGAACTGGTCGCGCAGACCTGCTTCCAGGCGGCGCAGCAGGCGCTCGTCGGCGATCTGCTTGAGACCCGAGGTCGCGGTGTAGTAACGATCGGCATTGAAGATGCGCCACTTGGCGTAGGCATCCACCATCACCGCCTTCTTTTCCAGCGTCAGGAAGCGCTGCGTCGGGGTATCCAGCGTCTGCAGACGCGCATCGAACTTGCGCACCCGGTTGACGTAAGGAATCTTGAAGTGCAGGCCGGGCTCCAGGTTGGGCTCGACCACGCGACCGAAGCGCAGCATCACCGCACGCTCGGTCTCCTTCACCACGAACAGACTGCTCCAGGCCGCAAGGCCCAGAACGACCACGACGATCAGCGCGGCCAGCGATTTATTGCTCATCAGCGGCTCTCCCTCGTACGCGCTTCGGTGGACTGCGGCAGATTGCGAATGACCGAGGCGGCCGTGTCGCTCGACGCCGCCGGGGCAGCGCCACCACTGATGGCCGAGGTCGGTGCCGGAGCACGGTTCTGCATCAGCTTGTCGAGCGGCAGATAGAGCAGGTTCTGACCGGCCTGACCGGTGACCATGATCTTGCTCGACTGGCCAAGCACTTCCTGCATCGTCTCGATGTACAGACGCTCACGGGTCAGCTGCGGATTGGCCGCGTACTGGACCGCCAGCTGGCTGAAGCGCGAGGCATCACCCTGGGCACGGGCCACGACTTCGTCGCGATAGCCGTTGGCTTCCTCGATGATGCGCTGGGCAGCACCGCGGGCCTCCGGGATCACGCCGTTGGCATAGGCTTCGGCCTGGTTCTTCTCGCGCTGCTCATCCTCGCGGGCACGGATCACGTCGTCGAAGGCTTCCTGAACTTCACGCGGCGCAGCGGCGCTCTGGATGTTCACCTGGGTCACGGTGATGCCGGTCCCGTAGGTATCGAGGAAGCGCTGCAGCCGCTCGCGCACATTGGTGGCGACCTGCTCGCGGCCATCGGTCAGCAACTGATCCATGGTCGAGGAGCCGGCCACGTGGCGCACGGCGCTGTCGGTCGCCTGCTGCAGGCTGACCTCGGGCTGGTCGACGTTGAGGACGAAGTCCTTGAGGTTGGTGATGCGGTACTGGACGGTCAGCGGCACCTCGACGATGTTCTCGTCCTGGGTCAGCATGGCGCCCTGCTTGCTGTAGGCCCGCTCACGGGTCACGTTTTCCTGGTACTTGGTCTCGAAGGGCGGGAAGTAGATGTTCAGGCCGGGCCCTACCGTCTCATGGTATTTGCCCAGGCGCAGCACCACTGCCTGCTCCTGCTCGTCCACGACGTAGACGGCGTTGTACAGCCAGAGCGCGCCGATCAGCAGTACGCCCAGGAGCAGCAAGCCTTTGCCGCCCCCTGAGCCGAGGCTGTCGCCGCCGCTGCCACCGGAACGCTTCTTGCCGCCGACCAGGCGATTGATGCGGTCCTGAAATTTACGCAAGGCTTCGTCGAGATCCGGCGGCCCCTTGCGTCCACCATTGCCGCCACCGTTGTTGTTGCGGCCGCCCCAGGGGTCTTGATTGTTCGAGTTGCCACCGGGCTCGTTCCAAGCCATAGCGCTCTCCCTACTGATAACGCGAAAGCGCGCCGAAATGGCGCGCCGACCAATGCTACCGGATGGCCCCTGCCCGAACAAAAGCGCCGAGCGGGGGTTTATTGCAAAACATGTTGCTGGATAAAGACTTCCGGCTCTTCACCGGCCCGGCTGAGCAGTCGATTGAGTTCGGCGCGGGGTACTCGTACAGACAACAGGATGTTGCCTTCGTCATCGTGATCGTCCTGCCTGACCACGCCCAGCTCGAACAGCTGGGCACGCAACCGGGCATGCCGCTGGGGCAGGCGCAGCACGCCGACGAAGAGATCCTCACCGAGCAATTCGGCGACGGCCTGACCGACCAGCTCCAGACCGCGACCTTCGCGCGCCGACACCCAGACCCGGATCGGACGACCAGTTTCGTCGTCGCGCTGGATATGCGGCTCGACCCCGTCGAGCAAATCGAGCTTGTTGTAGATCTCCAGCATCGGCAGCTCATCGGCCCCGATCTCGTGCAGCACCGCCTCGACCTGCTCGATCTGCAGCTGGCGATCATCCTCGTGGGCATCGATCACGTGCAGCAGGAGATCGGAGTTGCTGGATTCCTCCAGCGTCGCACGAAAGGCTTCCACCAGCTTGTGTGGCAGATGGCGGATGAACCCCACGGTATCGGCCAGCACGATCGGCCCCAGATCCGGCAGCTCCAGACGGCGCAGGGTGGGATCCAGGGTGGCGAACAGCAGGTTGGCGGCGTAGACACCGGATTCGGTCAGGCTGTTGAACAGGGTGGACTTGCCGGCGTTGGTGTAGCCGACCAGGGACACCGAGGGGATCTCGGCACGGCGGCGCCCGCGACGGGCCTGCTCGCGTTGGCTGCGCACCTTGTCCAGGCGCTGGCGGATCTGGCGGATGCGGATCCGCAGGAGACGGCGGTCGGTCTCCAGCTGGGTTTCACCCGGACCGCGCAGACCGATACCGCCCTTCTGGCGTTCGAGGTGGGTCCAGCCGCGTACCAGCCGCGTGCTCATGTGCTCGAGTTGGGCGAGCTCCACCTGCAGCTTGCCCTCGTGGGTCCGGGCGCGCTGGGCGAAGATATCGAGAATGAGGCCGGTGCGATCCAGGACGCGGCACTCGAAGGCTTTTTCGAGATTACGTTCCTGACTGGGCGTGAGGTCATGGTTGAAGATGACCAGATCGGCGGCATGGGCGTGCACCTGATCGTGCAGTTCCTCGACCTTGCCGGTGCCGATAAGAAAACGCGCGGTCGGCTGGCTGCGATTCACCGTGACGAAAGACACGGTCTCCGCACCCGCCGATCGCGCGAGCTCGAGAAACTCCTGAGGATCTTCGCGCGCCTCGGGATGCAGGCCTTCCAAATGGACCAGAATGGCCCGCTCACCACCTTCGTGACGCTCGAAGAACAACAGGGCGCTCCTCTTGTTATTTATTCGCTATCCGACTCGCTCGTCTCGGAGCTGGGCAGACGGACCGGGCGGCTCGGCACCACGGTGGAAATCGCATGTTTGTAGACCATCTGGCTCACGGTGTTCTTGAGCAGAATCACGAACTGGTCGAAGGACTCGATCTGACCCTGCAGCTTGATACCGTTGACGAGATAGATGGAAACCGGAACGCGCTCTTTACGCAGGGTGTTCAGGTAAGGGTCTTGTAGCGAATGCCCTTTTGACATCGTGTCGCTCTCCTAAAGAAATGAAAATACCGATCTGGCGACATGCCAGTTTCCGCTGCCCACCATGGACACGCGGACAAAAACGATTCAGCTGCGGGGCGATATGGTGGCGCCGGCCAGGCATTTCAAGATCCGTGGCAGATTGTCACAAGCCAGGCTGTCGAAGGTGTTCGCGGCGGGCCAGCCACGTAACCAGGTCAACTGCCGCTTCGCCAACTGCCGCGTCGCCGCTACGCCACGCGCCACCATCTCCTCCCGCGAGCATTCCCCTTCGAGGAACTCCCACACCTGACGATAGCCCACGGATCGCATGGAGGGCAGACCAAGATGCAGATCGGGGCGTTCCCGCAAGGCTGAGACTTCGTCGATGAGGCCCTGTTCCAGCATCAGGCGGAAGCGCTCGGCGATACGCGCATGGAGCACCTCACGCCGCGCAGGCGCCAGGATCAATTGGGCAACAGTATAGGGTAATTGCGTCTGGGGCGCCCCGTTCGAATCGGCATTGGCGCGCAATTGCAGCGCGCGATGCTCGGTCATTGAGCGGCCGCTGACCCGGAACACCTCCAGCGCGCGCAAGAGACGCTGGGGATCATTGGGATGAATGCGTGCCGCCGACACCGGATCGACCTCGGCCAATTGCCGATGGATCTCACCCCAACCTGCCGCAGCCGCCTGGGCTTCGATCTCGGCGCGCACCGCTGCATCGGCGCTGGGCATGTCGGCCAGGCCTTCGAGCAGGGCCTTGAAGTAGAGCATGGTGCCACCTACCAGCAGGGGGATGCGGCCGGCGACGGTGATTTCGGCCATGGCGGCCAGGGCATCGGTGCGAAATTCGGCGGCGGAATAGCTCTCGGCCGGATCGCGGATGTCCACCAGCCGGTGCGGGTGGGCGGCCAGCAGCTCGGCGCTGGGCTTGGCGGTGCCTATGTCCATGCCGCGATAGATGAGCGCCGAATCGACACTGATCAGCTCGACGGGCAGCAGCCGTGCCAGCTCGATGGCGAGGTCGGTCTTGCCGGAGGCGGTCGGCCCCATGAGAAAGATGGCGGGCGGCAGGGGGGCGGTCATGAGGGAGTCTCGAAGGGCGCCGCGCAGCACGCAGCGGAGCGGTCAACGGCCGCGCAGGAAGAGTTTGTCCAGATCGTCCAGGCTGAGCTGGGCCCAGGTGGGACGGCCGTGGTTGCATTGGCCGCTGCGCTCGGTGGTTTCCATGTCACGCAGCAAGGCATTCATCTCCGGCAGGGTCAGCCGGCGGTTGGCGCGCACCGAGCCGTGGCAGGCCATGGTGCCGAGCAATTCGTTGAGGTGCGCCTGGATACGATCGCTGGTGCCATAGTCGAGCAGATCGGCGAGTACATCCTGCACCAGCCGCGCGGCCTGGGCCTGCTTGAGCAGCGCGGGGATCTGGCGGATGGCCAGGGTTTCGGGGCCCAGGCGCTGCAGTTCGAAGCCGAGGCGCTCGAACCACTGGCCGTGCTCTTCGGCGCAGTCGGCCTCGCGCTCGCTGACCGCCAGGGATTCCGGCACCAGCAGCGGCTGGCCGCGCAGGCCTTCGCTGGCCATGGCTACCTTAAGGCGCTCGTAGGTGATGCGCTCGTGGGCGGCGTGCATGTCCACCAGGATCAGGCCCTGGGCGTTCTCGGCCAGGATGTAGATGCCCTTGAGCTGGGCCAGGGCATAGCCCAGCGGTGGAACGTCGCCCTGCTCTGCCGGCAGGGACGCAGCCTCGGCACCCTCTGGCAGCGGCGCGAAAAAGGCCTTGTAGGCGCTCTGCACCTCGGCCACCGGCGCGCCCGCATAGGGCTGCGGGGTGGGCGCGTAATGCGCGGCGCCACCCGATCCGCCACCATTGGCGAAAGGCTGGGCAGGTGGCGCAGGACTGTCGTGCAAGACGGCGGCGGCCAGGCGCATCTCGCCTTGGGGACCGAATTCACCGGCGGCCGGACCACTCAGGGGCGCCGGCGCCGTGGGCGCCACCACGGCGAGCTGGTCGTCCGGGCGGATGTCGCCCAGGGCGCGGTGCAGGGTGCCGTAGAGGAAGTCGTGCACCTGGCGACTGTCGCGGAAGCGCACCTCGTGCTTGGTGGGATGGACATTGACGTCCACCGTCGCCGGATCCACTTCGAGGAACAGCACGAAGGCCGGGTGACGACCGTTGTAGAGAACATCGCGATAGGCCTGGCGCACCGCATGGGCGACCAGCTTGTCGCGCACCATGCGGCCATTGACGTAGAAGTACTGCAGATCCGCCTGACTGCGGGAGAAGGTCGGCAGACCGACCCAGCCCCAGAGGCGCAGGCCGTTGCGCTCGTGCTCCAGCGGCAGGGCCTGTTCGAGAAAGGCTGGGCTGCAGACCGCGCCGACCCGGCGGCCCTGGCTCTGCGGATCGCCGGCCGGATGCAAGGCCAGCACGCTCTTGCCGTTGTGTCTCAGATGAAAACCCACGTCGAAGCGCGCCAGCGCCAGGCGCCGCACCACTTCCTGCAGGTGATCGAATTCGGTCTTCTCGGCGCGCAGGAATTTGCGTCGCGCCGGAGTGTTGAAGAAGAGGTCGCGCACCTCCACCGAGGTGCCTTGGGGATGGGCGGCGGGTTGTACCCGCGGCTGCATCTCGCGGCCTTCGGTCTCCACCTGCCAGGCCTGGTCCTCGCCCCGGTAGCGCGAGGTCAGGGTGAGGCGCGAGACCGAGCTGACCGAGGCCAGGGCTTCGCCGCGAAAGCCCAGGCTGGTGACACTTTCCAGTTCGTCCAGGTGGTAGATCTTGCTGGTGGCGTGGCGCGCCAGGGCCAGCGGCAGGTCGTCCGCCGGGATGCCATGGCCGTCGTCGCGGATACGCAGCAGCTTGACCCCGCCCTGCTCCACTTCGATATCGATGCGCCGAGCACCCGCGTCCAGGCTGTTCTCCAGCAACTCCTTGGCCACCGAGGCAGGCCGTTCGACCACCTCGCCGGCAGCGATCTGGTTGGACAGCCGCGGGCTGAGCAGCTGGATGCGCCGGGGTTCAGTCATTGCTGGCCGCCAGTTCGTGGGTGGGGATGGTCAGGACCTGGCCGGAGCGGATGCGGTCGCCCTTGAGCCGATTGGCGGCGCGCAGGGTACTCAGATCGACATCATAGCGGCGTGCGATCAGGCTCAGGCTCTCGCCGGGCTGTACGCGATGCTGGTCGATGCCGCGCACGATGCCGACCTTGCCGCCCCGCTGCTCGCGCTGCCAAGCCAGGTAGGTACCTGGCGGCGGGCGGTGCTGGAAGTACTGCACGATACCGGCTTGGATCTGCCGGGCAAGCAGCCCCTGGTGCGCGGGACTGGCCAGCTTGGCCGACTCGCTGGCATTGGTGATGAAGCCGGTCTCCACCAGGATCGAGGGGATATCCGGCGACTTCAGCACCATGAAGCCGGCCTGCTCCACCCGCGAATGCAAGAGCTTGGTGGCGCGCCCGACCTGACCAAGGATGGTCTGGCCGACCTCCAGGCTGGAGGCCACGGTGGCGGTCATGGACAGGTCCATGAGCACCCCGGCAAGCATCGGATCCTTGTTGTCCAGGGCATCGGACACCCCACCGACCTGGTCGGAGCGGTTTTCCGCATCGGCCAGCCAGCGCGCGGCCTCGGAAGTGGCTCCACGCTGGGACAGGGCGAAGACGGTGACACCCTCGGCGCTGGCGCTGGGCGCCGAGTCGGCATGGATGGAAATAAACAGGTCGGCGCCCTTCTTGCGAGCGATGACCTGCCGCTGCCGCAGCGGAATGAAGTAGTCGCTGGTGCGGGTCAGCTCGGCACGGAAACCCTTCTGCCGGTTGAGGTTGGCCTGCAGCTGCTTGGCAATGGCCAGCACCACGTTCTTCTCGTAGAGCCGGCCGCGACCTATGGCGCCCGGGTCTTCGCCGCCGTGGCCGGGATCAATGACCACCACCACGTCGCGCTTGCCACTGGGACTGGCCGGCAGGCGCGTCGCCGGCTGGGCCGGGGTGACCGGGGTGGCTGGCAGATTGGGCGTGACGGTCGCGGGAATGTCGCTGGTGGCCGGATCGGTGCCCTGGTCGTAGAGGTCGACCACCAGGCGATTGCCGTATTCCTTGTTGGGCGCCAGGGTAAAGCTCTTGGGCGTCAGGGCGCCCTTGGTGTCCAGCACCAGGCGCACCTCGCCAGGGGAGCGCTGGGCCGCCCGCAGCCCGGTGACCGGGGTGTTGCGCAGGGGCTTTTCGTTCAAGCCACCGTCGAGCTGCGCGCCGGACAGGTCGATGACGATGCGGTCCGGGGCACTGAGGGTGAAGACACTGGCCTTGACCGGACCGGTCAGGTCGAACACCAGACGGGTATTGTCAGGCGCGCGCCAGACGCGCATGCCTTTGATCTGGGTGGCGGCCAGCAGCTGACTACTGAGGATCAACAACAACAGGCCGAGTCCCGACCTGAAAAAACGCTTGCGCATGCCTGCGACCGTATAGCTGGAGAACGAGGATCGGCGCCTAAGGCGTGTTTGAAAAGTCGCCGAGCGAAGGTCAGCCAAGAAAAAAATCAGTGAAGAAGCGGAGTTTACGAAGAGTAAATGAGCATTCCGAACTGATTTTCAACACCGCCTGACCGAGCGCAGGCCTTTTTAGACAAGCCTAGGGCGCGAGGGCGGCGCACCAGGCCTCACCGTGAGCCCCCTGGCTAACCAGGCGCAGATCACGACCGTCGGCGCGTGGCGTAATGGTAATGTCCAGGTCCGGCTTTGGCAAAACGCCCTGGCCGCGCTCGGGCCATTCCACCAGGCACAAGGCCTCGGGTGTGAAGTAGTCGCGAATCCCCATGAACTCCAGTTCTTCCGGATCGGCCAGGCGATACAGATCGAAGTGATAGACCGCGCCGCTGGTCAGCTCATAGGGCTCGACCAGGGTGAAAGTGGGGCTCTTGACCGCTCCGGCATGGCCGAGGCCACGCAGGATGCCGCGCGACAGCGTGGTCTTGCCGGCACCCAGGTCGCCGTGCAGATAGAGCACACCACGACCGCCGCTGGCCTGGGCCAGGCGGGCACCCAGGGCATACATGGCGTCTTCGTCGGCGGCGTGCAGGGTCAGTTCAGGCATGGCTGGAGTTCCTCGAGCAACTGGCGGGCGACCGGGGGCAGATCGCTGGCAGCGAGACCGCGGCCCTGGCGACCCAGCTCGGCACCGGCACGACCGTGCAGCCAGGCGCCCAGGCAGGCGGCCTCGAAGGGGGGCAGCCCCTGCCCCAGCAGGGCGGCGATGATACCGGTGAGAATGTCCCCCAGGCCACCGGTAGCCATCGCCGGATGGCCTTCGCCGCACAGCGCCATGCGCCCATCCGGATGGGCGATCAGGGTGCCGAAGCCCTTGAGCAGTGCCACGCCGCCGTAGCGACGAGCCAGTTCGCGGGCGCTGCCGGGACGATCGGCTTCGATGTCCTTGATCGAGACATCCAGCAGCCGCGCCGCCTCGCCCGGATGGGGTGTCATCACCCAGGGGCCGCGCGGGGACTCGACCACCCCGGCGGCCAGCAGATTGAGGGCATCGGCGTCCCAGACCTGGGCGACGTCCAGCGTCGCGGCCGCACTGGCCAGCGCCTTGCCCCAGGCGCCCTGCCCCAGGCCCGGGCCGACGGCAAGCACATCGGCCTTCTTGGCTAGCTCCAGCACAGCGAAACTGGAATGCACCCCGGCGACCATGACTTCTGGGCGCCGCGCCAGAACCGCGGTGACGTTGCATGGCCGGGTCGCCAGGCTGAGCATGCCCGCGCCGCAGCGTAGCGCCGCCTCGCTGGTCATGATGGCCGCACCCCCGGTGCCTTCATCGCCGCCAATCACCAGCAGATGGCCGTATTGCCCCTTGTGCGCATTGAGCGGTCGCGCCGCCAGCTGCGGCAGGTTACCGGGCGCCAGACGCTGTGCGGTAGCGTGGGCGGGATTCTGCGGTTCTTCGATCAAGGGTTCGAACACCAGGCTGCCGACGTGATCCGGCCCCTTGCCGGTGAACAGTCCGAGCTTGAGACCGATGAAGGTGATGGTCAGGTCGGCTCGCACCAGGGCACCCGCCGCGGCACCGGTGTCGGCATCCAGTCCGGAGGGAAGGTCGATGGCCACCACCGGCAATTCGCTGGCGTTGATCCGTTCGATGGCGCCGGCATAGGGCTCGCGCGCCGCGCCCTTGAGGCCGGTCCCCAGCAGGGCATCGACCACCACGCCGTCCAGCGGTGCGTCCGCGCGCCAGGGCTGGATGTCCACCCCGGCAGCCAGGGCCTCGGCATGGGCCAGGGCGGCATCGCCCTTGAGCCCGGCTGGCTCGGCCAGGTACCAGACGCGTGCCTGCCACCCGGCCTTGCGCGCCAGGCTGGCGACCAGATAGCCGTCACCGGCATTATTGCCGCCGCCCGCCAGTACGCAGAGCGCGCCGGCGTGAGGCCAGCCATGGCGCAGCGAGCGCCAGGCCGCGGCAGCCGCGCGGCGCATCAATTCGAGACCGGGCAGCCCGCCGGCGATCAGTTGGGCATCGAGATCCCGCACCTGCTGGGCGCTGTAGAGCTGGAACGGCAATTCGTCGTGCATGCTGGGAAAGCCTCCGGAGTCTGGCAAAATAGGCGGCCCTCTTGCCTGCGCGTTCCCTTCGATGTCCGCTGTCGCCCTCGATCTCGCCGCCCTGGCCGACCTCATCAAAGCATGGGGTCGGGAACTGGGCTTTCAGCAGACCGGCATCGCCGGGCTGGACCTGGCACGTCACGAGGAATATCTGGAGCGCTGGCTGGCCGCCGGTTTCCACGGCGAGATGGACTATATGGCCGCGCACGGCAGCAAACGTTCGCGACCGGCCGAGCTGGTCCCGGGGACCCTGAGGGTCGTGTCCCTGCGCATGGACTACCTTCCCGGCGACACCCGCATGAGCGAGCGTCTGGCCGACGGCGCTGCGGCCTACATCTCGCGCTACGCCCTGGGCCGCGATTACCACAAGCTGATCCGCAAGCGCCTGCAGCAGCTGGCCGAGCGTATCCAGGGGGAGATCGGTCCCTTCGGCTATCGCGCCTTCGTCGACAGCGCGCCGGTGCTGGAAAAGGCCATCGCCGAACAGGCCGGCCTGGGCTGGATTGGCAAGAACACCCTGGTGCTCAATCGCAAGGCCGGCAGCTGGTTCTTTCTGGGCGAACTCTTCGTCGACGTGCCCCTGCCGGTCGACGAGCCCACCCCGCGCGACCACTGCGGCACCTGCCACGCCTGCCTGGACATCTGCCCGACCCAAGCCTTCGTCGGCCCCTATCAGCTCGACGCCCGGCGCTGCATCTCCTACCTGACGATCGAGTTCAAGGGCTCCATCCCGCTGGAGCTGCGGCCACTGATCGGCAATCGGGTGTTTGGCTGCGACGACTGTCAGCTGGTCTGCCCCTGGAATCGCTTCGCCAAGCCCACCGCCGAAGGCGACTTCAAGCCACGCCACAGCCTGGACAGCGCCAGCCTGGCCGAGCTCTTTCGCTGGACCGAAGCCGAATTCCTCAGTCGCACCGAAGGCTCGCCGCTACGCCGCGCCGGCTACGAGCGCTGGCTGCGTAACCTGGCCGTGGGCCTGGGCAATGCGCCGACCAGCATCCCGGTGCTGGAAGCCCTGAAGCTGCAGCGCGAGCATCCCTCTCCCCTGGTGCGTGAGCACGTGGAATGGGCGCTGCAGCGGCACGGCGAGGCCTGAGCGGCAGGCTAGACGTTCAGGGCCCTACCGTGGTGTAGGGGATCGGTGCCCACCAGCTGCCGTAGGGGACGCCGTACTTGTCGACATAGCTTTTGACCACCGGCGACAGCGGCCGGTACTTGCCGTTGGATTTGCCGCCATAGGGCCCCTTGGGCTCGATCTCGGCTTGGAGGGTCAGGACTTCGATGGGATCCAGGCACGGCCCCATGATCCAGACCTTGACCACCCCGCCGGGCGCCAGGCCGATGGTGAGGTCCTTGCGGTAATCCGAAGTGCGACCACTGACGGGGCATTCGGCTGGCAAGCGTTCGAGCATTTTCTTCCGCGCCCAGGCGGGAATGGCGAATACCGTCTGATAGGTCAGGGGCTCAACCAAGGATTGCCAGCGTACAGCGACCATGTAAGGCAGATCCAAACCGGTCATGTAGCGGCCTTTGCCCGATCCGATTCTTTTAGGCCACCCTTTGGCGGTAGCCGACAGACTTGCTGGCTGTCCCATGGCAACCACCCCGCCCATGGCATTGGGAAAAAAGCGGCCATCAATGTCACTGAAATTGGCTAACTCCAACCAGACCTCCATGTAATTGGGTGCCAGGAAGCCCAGGTACCAGGCGTCATAGGGCAGCTTGGGTTTGGACGCGGCGTTGATTTGGCACCCAGCCAGGCCGAGCGTGAGGATAAGGCACAGCAGCCAGCGGCTCATTCGGGATAGCCTGCTTGAGGACGATTGGGATAGACGTTGCGCCGACCAGTAGCCGTGGGAGCGTTGACGAAGAATATGCCTAGGTCGCTGAGGTCTTTACCCAGTAGCGCGTTCCAGTGAGCAGAAAGATGTACATAGTGACCGAACAGCAGGCGAGCCTCGGCCTTGTCAATATGGAGCGGAGCACCTTGGGCGTTGGCTTGCAGCTTGGTAGCGATCCCCTTTAACTCATATGGCAGGCGTAATTCAGGATCAGCTTCATCAATGGCCGCTAAGAGCACTCCGTTGGCAACAGCCATGCGATGCATTACGCGCAGGTAAACTAGAGACAGCTCCCCGCGCACCTGACGCTCCAGGCGGACTGCAGAAATAACCTCGGTTTCCGGTAGTTCGCTGCGGATACGTGGCAAGTTATTGCGCCAGGTATCGATCCTTAGGGTTGCGCAACCTGGATCAAACCAGGGCTCTCGTTGAAGTTGCGTCAGCTCAAGCTGGGCTTGGTGATAGCTCCAGGCCGCATGGCTATCGGTGCCATAGCGCTCACGTGAGACGCGCGGTCGGGTTAACAACAAGCGCTCGGTCATCTCAGGCGCATAGCCCCCACCTAGGTCAGCATGGGCGCCAGGGAGGGCTATCTCTTGATGCTGCGGTGCGACACTGGTAAGGGCGAAGTTACGACGGTACTCATCACGAGCGACTAGGTGCACCACCTTGCCTGCGCACCCTGCCGGGAGATAGAGGTTGACGCCGGGGTTGGCGATATCAGTCGGGGTAAAGTCGCCGCGCCTTGGATCAGCCACAGCAGTCACGGTGTCGAACAAGCCGATGAAGTTGAGCTTTACCTTGGCGCCTTGCCACGAAAAGCACTTAGCCAACCCCATCGCGGCAATACCGCCGCTGGTCTTGAGCACCTCGTTAGCGAAGTGCCGTGCGGCTGCGGCGCCTCGACTAAAGCCAAAGAGATCAAACTCGACCGATTCGACAATGACCTCGGGATTGATGCGTTTGAACTGATCGTAGCGCTCACCGAACGCAGCTGGAAAATTCTGAACGCACCCCAGCACACCACTGGCCCCCATGCCCGTCCCCATGGAGAAAGCGCTATCAGGTTGTCCGGCTCGAGTGCCGATACCTTCGATATAGACCGGAATAGCCGCTGACCTTTCATCTTGCTCAACGGCGCGCTGGGTATCGTCTTGGTAGAGCCGATACAATCGCACGATATTCGTATCAGCATTGGCGTAACTGCTATCGGGGTCGAGCATAAATTTCTTGCAGTACCGGGCGATGCTCTCCGCCTGGTCCTGGCGAAAGCCCTGCTCTTCCGCCCGGCAGGCGGCGCCGATGGTGGCGTTGAATTGGTTGTTGCCGGTGCCGTCGAAGAAGACGCCGATGCGCAGGGTGATGCGCTGTTCTAGCGGACGTTCCGCCTGTTCGCTGACTTCGTCCCTGGCGACGGGTGCGCCTTCCGGATGTTTGGCAGGCCCCTCGATACCCTGTCGCTCCCGGTCGCGCAGCGCCGAAGGCTTGCCCTGCCCCGGTGCCAGGCCGGTAGTGCCTGCACGGCTCGCGCAGGCAACCTTGGCCGCACCACCCGCATCCAGGCCGATGATGACGCTGCCCGAGCCGCCAATCACCACGCCGCCATGGCTGGTAATGCTGCCGAGCACCGCCGCCGGTTGGCCGTTGATGAGTACGTTGGAGATGACCGCAGCACTCAGGGCCGCGCCACAGCTACAGGCGTGGCCGAGGGTCGCGGCCGGCAGGCCATCGAAAGAGACATCGGAGGAGCCCTGAACCAGGGCGGTGGCCCCACATTTGGGGCAGGCGACGGCGTCGCCCAGGCGCGCAGCAGGTTTTCCAGACATGACCGATCTCCCTATCGGTAACTGGGCGCCTGAAAATGCCGCACAAAAGGCTCTAGGACAAGGGTTTTAGCGAAGCGTAGCGCAATCTGCCACAGCCCTAGCCGTGGGGGTCGTCCGGATAACTGAAGGTCGGCATCTGCCAATTGAATCTTAGCGCCAAGAGGCGTAGCAGCAGGCCCGCGCCGAGGGTGATGAGCAGCGCCTGCTCCTCACTCAGCCATTGACGGCAAAGCAGATAGCAACCGGCGGACAGCACCGCCACGCTGGCATAGAGCTCGCGCCTGAGGATCAGGGGCACGTCGTTGCAGAGGATGTCGCGCAGGATGCCGCCGCAGGTGCCGGTGAGGGTACCGCTGACGATGACGATGGCCGGACTCAGGCCCATCTCCAGGGCCACCTGACAGCCGATCACGGTAAAGGCCACCAGGCCCAGGGCGTCGAGTACCAGGAACAGTCGGCGCAAATAGCGCATGACCCGGGCGATGGCGACGGTGGCCAGGCCCGCACCGACGGTGAGCGCCAGATACTCCGGGTGCTTCACCCAGCCGAGCGGATAGTGCCCCAGCAGGACATCGCGCACCGAGCCGCCGCCCAGGGCGGTGACGCTGGCGATCAGCGCCACACCGAACAGGTCCATGCCGCGGCGACCGGCGGACAGGGCGCCGGTCATGGCCTCGGCGGTGATGGCGATCAGATAGAGGATGGACAGCAGCACGGCTGCGCGGCCATTAGACCTTGATGAAGTGCTCGCGGTAGTGCCGCAGTTCGGCGATGGAATCGCGGATGTCATCCAGCGCCAGGTGACTGCCGCTTTTCTTCACGCCGTCACGCACATGGGGCGCCCAGCGCGCGGCCAGCTCCTTGAGGGTGGAGACGTCCAGGTTGCGGTAGTGGAAGTAGGCTTCCAGCTCCGGCATGCGGCGATAGAGAAAGCGACGATCCTGGCAGATGCTGTTGCCGCAGATCGGGGATTTGCCCTTGGGCACCCACTGCTGCAGGAATTCCAGGGTCAGGGCCTCGGCCTGGGCGGTATCGACGGTGCTCTCGCGCACCCGCTGGGTCAGCCCCGAACCACCGTGCTGACGGGTGTTCCACTCGTCCATGCCGGCCAGAATCTCGTCCGACTGATGGATGGCCAGCACCGGCCCCTCGGCCAGCACATTGAGATCGCTGTCGGTGACGATGGTGGCCATCTCGATGATCACGTCCCGATCCGGATCCAGGCCGGTCATTTCCAGGTCGATCCAGATCAGGTGCTGCGGATTGGGGGTGGTCATGGTGAACTCCTTGATGATGGCACCAGTGTAGCAGCGCGCCTGCCGCGCACCTACCGGCGCCAGAGCAGCAGCCGGCTGCCGCGCAGATCGCCTACTTCCAGCACCCTGTCCGCTGGCTGGCCGGGTATCTCGAAGGTGTTGCTGATCAGCCAGCTGCCGGCCCGCTGCTCCGTGCGAGCCTTGTCGCCCAGGCGCGGCATGGGCGCCGGGGAGAGAAAGCAGTAGACGACGTCGAACTCGCCCAGCTCCACCCGCCAGAGATCGCGATAGCGCACCTGACAGTTGCGCCGCGGCAGGCAGCGCAGCCAGGCCAGGGCGAAGCTAAGCGGCGCCGTCTCCACGCCAACGAAGGTGGCCTGCGGAAAGCGCCGTGACAGGTCGACCAGGGTGTCGCCCAGGCCGCAGCCGAGGTCGACGAAGCGAAAGGTCGGCTCGCGCTCGGCGAGCAGTTCGGCCAGCCGCTCGCGGGTCTGGCGTCCGGTGAGATAGAGCGGCACCCGCTCGCGCAGGCTGTTCCAGTTCAGCAACAGCAGCAGCAGGAAGCCGAGCGCGGCGATACCCGCCGACAGGCCGCGACCACTGACCAGGTAGAGCGCCGGAGCGAACAGCAGATTGATGAAGACCCACCAGCGCGCCAGGCCCAGGCGCTCGCCCAGCAGCGCCGCCAGCACCGCCTGCAGGCATACCAGCAGCAGCAGCGACGGCCGCTGGCCGGTGAAGCCGGCCCACAGTCGGATACCGACGACCGCCAGCACCAAGGCGGCCAGTTGCACCAGCACGGCCAGCAACAGGGGATAGCGCGAGGCGAGATGGGCCAGCATGGGGGCTCCAGAGCGACGAGGTGTGCCAAGTTTAGGTAATCCGCGAGAGGCGGCCAATGCTAGACTCCTCGACCCTGAAACCTGCGGACTTCCCATGGCCAAACGCCACCTGACCCGTCGCCAGAGCTGGCGGATCGAAAAAATCCAGACTGAACGCGCTGCTCGCGCGGAAAAGCGCGAATCCAAGCTGGTCGACGAACTGGAAGGCGGCGATCTGGGCCCGGAACAACAGGGCCAGGTGATCGCCCACTTCGGCGTTCAGGTGGAGGTCGAAGATGGCGAAGGTCGGCTGCAGCGCTGCCACCTGCGCGCCAACCTGCCGACTCTCGTCACGGGCGACCAGGTGGTGTTTCGCGCCGGCATCCAGGGCAATGGCGTCATCGTCGCCCAGTTGCCGCGCCGTTCGGAGATCTGCCGGCCGGACATGCGCGGTCAGCTCAAGCCGGTGGCGGCCAACGTCGACCGCCTGGTGATCGTCTTCGCCCCGCTGCCCACGCCCCACGCCAATCTCATCGACCGCTACCTGGTGGCCGCCGAGCATGCCGGCATCCAGCCGCTGCTGCTGCTCAACAAGGCCGACCTGATCGACGAGCACAACGGCGCGGCGTTGGACGACCTGCTGGGCATCTACCGCGAGCTGGACTATCCGCTGCTGGAGGTGTCGGCCCACAACGGCCTGAGCATGGACCAGCTCAAGAGCGCCCTGGATGAGCACGTCAGTGTCTTCGTCGGCCAATCCGGCGTGGGCAAGTCGTCGCTGGTGAACGCCCTGCTGCCGGGCGTCGATACGCGCGTCGGGCCGCTGTCCGAGCTGACCAACAAGGGTACCCACACCACCACCACCGCCCGGCTCTTCCACTTCCCCGATGGCGGCGACCTGATCGATTCGCCCGGCATCCGCGAATTCGGCCTCAGCCACGTCAGCCGCGACGACGTCGAGGCTGGCTTCAAGGAATTCGGCGACTACCTGGGCCACTGCCGCTTTCGCGACTGCAAGCACGAGCGCGAACCCGGCTGCGCCCTGCTCGCCGCCCTGGAACGCGGTGATATCCATCCGCAGCGAATGGCCAGTTACCGGCATATCCTGGCTAGCCTGGAAGGCGAATCGCGCTACTGACGAAAACGCCGGGCAAGCCCGGCGTTTTTTATCGATCGACGACTATCAGCCAAAGACGCGGAAACGCTCGGCATCGTCCATGAAGCCCTTCTCGGGGAAGTCGCCTTCGTTGGAGCCGAAGGGCATCTGGGCGCGCAGGTGCCAGGTGTCGGGCAATTGCCACTCGGCAGCGGTCAGGGCGTCGGGCAGCGGATTGTAGTGCTGCAGGCTGGCACCGATGCCGGCATTGGCCAGGGCGGTCCACACCGAGAACTGGGCGATGCCGCTGGCCTGCTCCGACCAGATGGGGAAGTTGTCGGCATAGGCGGGATACTTGTCCTGCAGGCCGGCAACGACATGCCGATCCTCGTAGAACAGCACGGTGCCGGCGCCGGCCGAGAAGCTGTTGATCTTGCCTTCGGTAGCGGCGAAGGCGTCGGCCGGCACGATCTGCCGCAGCGCCTGCATGACGAAGCCCCAGAACTTGTCGCTCTCGGCGCCGAACAGGATCACCGCCCGCGAGCTCTGCGAGTTGAAGGCGGACGGCGACAGCTTGACCGCGTCCTGGATCAGCGCGGTGACCTGATCCTGGGCCAGCGGCAGGTTCTTGCCCAGCGCGTATTGGCTACGGCGGCGCTTGATGGTGTCGATAAAGGCGTTGCTCATCGGGAGGCTCCTGCAAGGGAATCGGAGATCGAGAGACCGCGCGCCAAGGCGCAAGGTGCCCGATCCAGCATGAAACCCCTGCAGCATAACGACCCATCCAGGCCGCAACGGACGAAAAAACCGAACGCTAGCAGCGAATTTTCCTATCGATCGGGGCCGCCGCTCAGGGCTTGCCCTGGATGACGCCGGCATCGAAGGCATTGACCTGCTGCTTGAAAGCCGCGTTATTGATAGGTTGGGCCAGGTTGCCGGTGGCGGAAACGCCGCCACTGGAGACTCCGCTCCGACTGGCGGCTGGCGCTGAGCCGGCCGCGGGCTTGGGTGCCTGATTGCCCCCAGCCCGTCCTTCGATGGCCTGTTGCGCCTTCTTGGTCAGCACGATGATGTCGATGCGGCGGTTGACCGGATTGAGCGGATGCTCGCGATCGAAGGGTGCCGAAGAGGCATAGCCGACGATCCGCGCCACCTGGTCTTCCGGATAGCCGCCCGCGATTAGTGCCCGCCGCGCTGCGTTAGCCCGGCCGGCGGACAGCTCCCAGTTGCTGAAATCGCCCTTGCCGTTGTAGCGCGCCGCATCGGTATGGCCGCTGATGCTGATCTTGTTCGGGACCTGGCGAATGGTGTCGGCCATGGCCAGCAGGATGTCCTCGAAGTAGGACTTCAGCCGCGGACTGCCGGAGTCGAACATCGGCCGGTTGTCGGCGTCGACGATCTGGATGCGCAGGCCATCCTGGGTGATCTCCAGCAGGATCTGGTCCTTGAACTTCTGCAGCTCAGGATTCTGCTCGATCTTGTTCTGCAACTCCTGCAGCAGCAGCTCCAGGCGCTCCTTCTCGACCTGCTCGGCGAGTTTTTCCGCCTGGCTCGGATCCATCTTCGCCTGGTTGGCAGCATCCTTCTGCTGCTGCGCGGCGTCGTTGGGCTGGCGCTTGTCGGACGGATCGAGCGCCTGGGTGGGGTCGGGCTCGACGCGATTGGACTCGTTGGGATCGGCACGCTCCTGCATGTCCGGATTGACCTTGTTCTGGGTCGAATCCGGTTGCGCCTGGATCTCGGGGTTCAGGGTGCGATCGGGCGCCGGGGTCGGGGTACCGCCCAGGTCGATGACATAGGGACTGGCGCTCTCGGTAAAGCCGATCGGGTCCTGGAAGTAGCCGGCGATGGCCTTCTTCTGCTCGGGGGTGGCCGAGGACATCAGCCAGAGCACCAGGAAGAACGCCATCATGGCGGTCGCGAAGTCGGCAAAGGCGATCTTCCAGGCGCCACCGTGGTGACCGGCGGCACTCTTCTTGATGCGCTTGACGATGATCGGCTGGTTGTTGTCCATCAGCTGCCCCGCATCGCCTGCTCGAGTTCACTGAAGGACGGCCGGTGCGCCGGGAACAGCACCTTGCGACCGAATTCCACGGCGACGGTGGGCGGCATGCCGCTGGCGGCGGCCACCAGGCAGGCCTTGATGGCCTCCAGTACGTTGAGTTCTTCCTTGGCGTCGTGCTCCAGGCAGGTCGCCAGCGGGCCGAAGAAGCCGTAGGCCGCGAGAATGCCGAGGAAGGTACCTACCAGCGCCGCGCCCACGTGGCCCCCGATGGCCGCCTGGTCACCCTCGCCAAGCATGCCCATGGTGATCACGATGCCCAGTACCGCGGCCACGATACCGAAGCCGGGCAGGCCGTCGGCGAGGCGGGACACGGCGTGGGAGGGATGTTCCAGATCCTCCTTGATGCCCGCCAGCTCCATGTCGAACAGGCCTTCCAGCTCGTGGGGCGCCATGTTGCCGGAGGACATCAGCCGCAGGTAGTCGGCGATGTAGGCAGTCATCCGCTCGTCCTTGAGGATGTTCGGAAACTTGCTGAAGATCGGACTGGCCTTGGGATCCTCGACGTCCGCCTCGATGGACATCATGCCCTCGCGCCGGCTCTTGTTGAGGATTTCGTAGAGCAGCTTGAGCACGTCCATGTAGAAGGCGTGGGTGAAGCGATTGCCGAACATTTTCAGCGACTTCTTGAACACCTGCATGAAGGTGCTGCCGGGGTTGGCCTGCAGAAAGGCCCCCAGGGCGGCACCGCCGATGATCAGGACCTCGAGCGGCTGGATGATCGCGGCGATCTTGCCATGCGCGAGGATGTAGCCGCCGAGGACAGCCGCGAATATCACGATGATGCCGATGATTTTTGCCATGGTTGGGAATACTGTGTGCTAAGGAAAATTGAGCCGGGGATTCACCCTCACGCCCCCTTTATCGGACCCGGCGCCCCGGACTGAAGGCCTTTCATCAAATTTCGAGGCGACCGTAGTATGTCCAGCCGCCCAAACACCGTCGAAGACTGGGTCAAACATCTGGAAGGCGTGCGCCTGCCGGTGGCGACCGCCACCGCGGAGCGCCTGCGCCGCAGCCTGGCCGATGGCCGTCTGGCGCTGCATGAAATCGCCGAGCGTCTCTGCGAATCACCGCCACTGGCGCTGGCCCTGCTGCGCGAGGCCAATCGCGGCCATGCCAGCCTTGGCGATCCCGCGGCCAGCCTCGAAGCCGTGCTCGGCCGCGTCGGCCTGGGCCCGGCGGAATACCTGATCGCTCGCCAGCCCACCCTGTCCGAGGAGCGCCTGCCGCGGCCGCTGCGGCAGCTGTGCCTGGTGAGCCAGCACGCCATGACGCTGGGAATGGGCCTGTTCGGCGTACCCCTGGCGCGGCTGTGGCCGGACATCCGCCTGGCCGCCCTGCTTTTCCTGGCGCCGCTCTGGCCGCTGGTGACCCGCTACCCCGAACTCTTCGAGGAGTGGGAACGCCGGGTGCTGGGCGAAGGCGAACCGGCGCCGAAGGTCGAGCGCGAGCTGCTGGGCGTACCGGCGATTCGCCTGTGCCAGGCGCTGGCCCGTCACTGGCAGTTGCCCGACTGGATCGTGGAAGGCTACCGCCTGCTGGACGAGGATCGTCGCCAGCTGGTGAGGGCACTGCATATCGCCCATGACGAGGATCCCCTGCAGCACCAGCAGCGACTCGACGAGGATCCCAATCTACGGCGCTGGCTGACCCATCCAGGCAACACCATCCTTCTCGCCAATGGTCTGGCCCTGGCGAGCCACCACGCCTGGGACGGTGCCCATACCCTGCGCTGGCAACGCTTTAGCGCCCTTTATCTCCAGCTGCCCCTGGCGCGGGTGCAGAGTCGCAGCCACGAACTCGCGGTGCAGGACGCCCGGCGCCATGCCCGGCCTGGTCTCTGGCATCCCGCCGAAGGGCTGCTCTGGCCACCGGGCGAGCGCCGCCTGCGACCGGTGCCCAAGGTGCAGGTCGCAGGCGAAAGCCAGGCGCAACGCTGGCGTGGCCTCTGCGAACAACTGCTGCACACCCCCAGTGCCTTCGCCACCCTGCCGCAACTGTTCGATTGCGCCCGCCAGGCCCTGGTGGCCTGCGGCCTGCCTCGGCTGCTGCTGCTGACCCCGGATCGCAATGGCCAGAAGGGCAATGTCCAGTTGCATCACGGCCTGGACGACGCCCCCGGCCTGCAACTGGATATCGCCAGCCATCCCCTGCTGGCCAAGCTGTTTGGCAGCCCCGGCCAGCTGCGCATCGACGCCGGCAATCGCACGCGGTTCGCCCCGCACCTGCCGGCCGATCTGCGCCGGTTGTTCAGCAATGAGCGGCTTTGGCTGCGCAGCCTGGGTTTTGGCGAACGGGTGGTACTGCTGGCGATCCTGGACAGCGAACTGGAGCCGGCGGACCCGCGGCGAACCGCCGCGCTGGACAAGACCTTCACCTGCATCGAGCGCGCCATCGCCACCTTTGCCAATCGTTCCAGGGTGCGACCGACCTGACGCTGGCCGGTCAACCTCGGTACACTTCACCTTTGCTACGGACCGACGGGAAATCTGTGATGCCCTTTTCCGCCCTGCCCCTGGTGATCGAGCCGACCGATCTCGCGGCGCGCCTGGATGCGCCCGAACTCATCCTGGTGGATCTCAGCAGCGCCGCCCACTATGCCGAGGGGCATCTGCCCGGCGCGCGCCATGTCGCGCCCGCCCGCACCCAGCTGGGCACCAAGCCGGCGCCCGGCCTGCTGCCCGCCCAGGCTGACCTGGAACAGCTGTTCGGCGAACTGGGCCAGCGCCCCGAAGCCGTCTATGTGGTCTATGACGATGAAGGCGGTGGCTGGGCCGGACGTTTCATCTGGCTGCTCGACGTCATCGGTCACGGTCACTATCACTACCTCAACGGCGGTCGCCAGGGCTGGATCGCCGCCGGCCTGCCGCTGAGCACCGATATCCCTGCCCCGGTCGGCAGCCCGGTCCCCCTGACCCTGCACGAGGAGCCCACCGCCAGTCGCGCCTACCTGCAGAGCCGGCTCGGCGCCGAGGACCTGGCGATCTGGGACGCCCGCGGCGCCGACGAGTATCGCGGCGAGAAGGTGCTGACCGCCCGTGGCGGGCATATCCCCGGGGCGATCAACTTCGAGTGGACCGCCGGCATGGACGCTGCGCGCCAGTTGCGCATCCGTGAGGACCTGGCCGCCGAACTGGAGCGCCTGGGCATCACTCGCGACAAGGAAGTCATTACCCACTGCCAGACCCATCACCGATCCGGCTTCACCTATCTCGCGGCCAAGGCCCTGGGCTATCCGCGTGTCAAAGCCTATGCCGGCTCCTGGGGCGAATGGGGCAACCACCCCGACACGCCCATCGAATGACTGCCAAGGACCTCTCATGAAACTGCAAGACCGACTGTTCATCCTGGCCCAGCACCTGCTGCCGCACCACCTGCTGTCGCGGGTGGTCGGCGGTTTCGCCGAGTGCCGCGCGCCCTGGTTCAAGAACCTGCTGACCCGCTGGTTCGTCCGTCACTACGACGTGGACATGCGCCAGGCGCAGGTGGAAGACCCGACCGCCTACGAGAACTTCAACGCCTTCTTCACCCGTGCCCTCAAGCCCGGTGCCCGCCCGCTGCCAGCCGAGCCCGGCGTGGTGGTCAGCCCCAGCGACGGCGCCATCAGCCAGCTCGGTCGCATCGAGCATGGCCGCATCTTCCAGGCCAAGGGGCACAGCTACAGCTTGCTGGAGCTGCTAGGCGGCGACGGCCTACGCGCCGCGCCCTTCATGGGCGGTCATTTCGCCACCATCTATCTGTCGCCCAAGGACTACCACCGGGTGCACATGCCGCTCACCGGCACTCTGAAGGAGATGGTCTATGTGCCCGGACGCATCTTCTCGGTCAATCAGCTCACCGCCGAGAACGTGCCCGAGCTGTTCGCCCGCAACGAGCGGGTGGTCTGCATCTTTGACACCGCCGTGGGCCCCATGGCGGTCATCCTGGTCGGCGCCATGATCGTCGCCAGCATCGAGACGGTCTGGGCCGGTCTGGTCACCCCGCCCAAGCGTGAACTCAAGCGTTTCGCCTACGACGAAGCGGCTCGTGCGCCCATCACCCTGCGCACGGGCGACGAGTTGGGTCGCTTCAAACTGGGCTCCACCGCCATCGTGCTGTTCGGTCCGGAGGCGGTGAATTGGTCCGCTGAACTCGGCGCGCTGTCTACCGTCAACATGGGGCAACTTTTGGGGGTTCCGACCACGCCCGCCCCCTTGACCACCGTTTCCGAGCCAAGGCCTCTAGCCTAGATGCGCGGTTTATTGCCCATCGAAACAGGAGTGCGTGCGGCGAATGGATAGCAAGAGGCCACAGCTCATGTTGCGGGTACCCACGCCCGATCAGCGCAGCCTGACGTTCTGTGACGCCACGCCGGCCGGCCTCAAGCGCTGGCTGGAACAGTTACCACGGGCCAAGCTGGGCGAGTTCGCCCGCCTGCTCTATCAGGGCTTGCTCGAACTCAACCGGCTGATCCTGACGCCAGAGGCCCGCCTGCGCCTGCTCGAGGCCTTGCGCCCGGACGTGCAGCGGGTCTGCCAGCTGCTCGAGCGCCATGTGCTGAACCAGGCCATCGTGCTCGACGAACGCTCGCGCAAGGTGGCCAATCTCTGCCAGGCGCTGCAGAACCTGCTGGCTGCCGGCTACAAGCTGATCGTGGTCGAGGAAAGCGAGCGTGGCGAACGCAGCGCCCTGCTCGCCATGGCCATCCAGCGTGCCCTGCGGGCGCTGCTCGGGCCCCTGATCCGCGCCGCGCAGCTCTATACGCCGGTCCACGACAACCTCTGGCTGGAGCTGCATCAGCTCTATCGGCTGGCCGTGACCACCGGCCTGCACAATCAGAAGGTTCGCGATGAGCTGCTGCCCGGCGACGGCAGCCAGACCATCACCCAGGCCTATTGCGCCGCCCTGCTGTTCGGCGCGGCGCGTTGCAACCAGCTGCGCCAGAGCCACATCGCCCAGTTGACGCTTCACCTGGACGACTGGGCCAATCTGGTCCGCCTGCAGGCCCCCGAGCAGAACGGCACCCTGATGGTGGTGGCGCCACAGATCGACGCCCCGCCGCGCTATCGCTCGCTGCTACGCGAAGCCAATCTCAGCGGCCTGCTGGGCCTGGCGCCGCAACAACTGGTCCAGGCCATCGAAGACTACCTCGCCCTGGCCCCGGAACAACGGCCGCGTGCCCGACTGCCGGTGCACGGCGATCTGTCCCTGGACCTGCTGCAACACCTGGTGGGCGCCTGGGGCCAGGAGGCGGATCGCGCCTTCCAACGCATGCCCGGTCAGGGCCAGGTGCAGGTCTGCATCGGCATGAGCGCCCTGCACTACCAGCTCGCGGGTGGCCAGGTGTTCGCCGACACCCTGCGGCTGTCCGCCGTGGCGGCGCCGGAAACCTTCGCACCCAAGCCCAAGGAAGACGTCTGGTCGCAGGCCTTCGATGCCGCCCCCCGCGCACCGGACGCCCTGGACTGGGATGCCGAGAACCTGGAAGAAATCCACTACGACGTCCTGCCGGGCGAAGGCGAGACGGCCAGCCCGGCCTTTCCGATCCATGCGGTGCAGGTGGTCAACCACAGTCCGGGCGGCTATTGCCTTAGCTGGAGCGGCGAAGTACCTGAGCAGCTGCAGGCGGGCGAGCTGCTTGGCGTGCGCCTGCCCGACGATCACAACTGGGGCCCGGCAGTGGTGCGCTGGGTACGCCAGGTGCCGGGCAGTGGTACCCATATGGGTGTCGAACTGCTGGCGCCTACCGCACGCCCCTGCGGGCTGCAACTGTTGCGCAAGGCCGAGCAGAACAGCCAGTACCTGCGGGCGCTGCTGCTGCCCGAGATCAAGGCCATCGACCAGGCGCCGACATTGATCGCGCCGCGCCTGCCCTTCCAGGAAGGCAGCAAGGTGCAGATCAATCAGCAGGGCAACGAGCAGCGCGGCATGCTCGACCGGCGCCGCAGCATGACCGTCAGCTTCAGCGTCTTCGAATACCACCTGCTGGAGCAGAGCAACGCCCAGGCCAATGGCGGTAGCTCTGGCGGCGGCATGCGCCAGGAAGAAGACTTTGACTCGTTGTGGAAGTCTCTGTAGCTTCCAGGGATTATCGTTATCGCCAGGGCGCGAGTAGACCATGGCTGCCGAACACAGCGCGATCCGCCTGTTGCTGCTCGAAGCATCGCAGAACGAGGCGGAACGCCTGGTCAGCCTGTTCCGCAATGCCGGACGGGCAGCGCGGGCCCAGCGCCTTGCCGATCCCGCCGGTCTCGACGAACTCCTGTCCCAGTCCTGGGACCTTGCCATCCTAGCCCCACCGTCCCCCGAGCTCGACAGCCACGCCGTGCTCCAACGGCTGCGTCACCAGGTGCCACACCTCGCGATCATCCAGCGGGTGGCCCCAGGTGATTCAGAGGCAGTGCTGACCGCCCTGCGCCAGGGGGCACGGGATGCCATTGCCAGTGACAACGACGAGCACCTGCTGCTGGCCAGCCTGCGCGAACTGGGCAATCTGGCCGATCGTCATGAGCGCCGACGCCTGGAACAGGCCCTGGCCGAAGCCGAACAGCGCTGCCAGCTGCTGCTGGCCAACGCGGTGGATGCGGTCGCCTATGTCCATGACGGCCTGCACATCCACGTCAACCTGGCCTATGTGGAGCTCCTGGGCTATCCGTCCGCAGACGATCTGGAAATTACCCCGCTGATGGATCTGATCGCCGCGGCGGACCAGCCGGCGCTGCGCGACGCCTTCCGCCAGCTGCGTGACGACCCCAGCCCGCGGGAACTGGACTGCCAAGGCGTCCGCCACGACGGCAGTACCATCGACTTGCGCCTGCGTCTGACGCCGGCCATCTATCTCGACGAACCCTGCGTGCAGCTGCACCTGCGGGAAGCGCGCGTGGCCCCCGCGGCCGAGGCCCTCGAGGAGCAGCTGCGCGAGGTGCGCTTCCAGGACACCCTGACCGGCCTGCTCAATCGCAGCCGCATGCTCGACCTGCTGGAGGATGCCCTGGAGCGCGCCCGACTGGGAGCACCGGCCAGCTTCGCCTACCTGAGCATCGACCGCTATCCGACGCTGCTGGCCGAGCTCGGCATAGACGCCATGGACGAATTGCTGGTCGCCCTGGCGGAGCGCCTGCGCGAGCACTTCGGCACCCTGGTCACCCTCTCGCGCTTCGCCGACGACGCCTTTACCGCCCTGCTGCCGCAGGCGGCCGATGCCAGCCTCGACACCACCTTCGAGCGCCTGCTCGGTCGCCAGGAGCGGAAGCCCCTGGCCCTGGCTGGGCGTAACCTGGCCATCAGCTACTCCATCGGCGTGGTCGGCCTGGACACCCATGCCAAGAGCGCGGGCGACCTGGTGGACCGCGCGCACCGCTCCGCCCGCCAGGTCGCCCAGCGCGGCGGCAACGCCTGCAAGCGCTACGATCCGCAGGAAGAGCTGGCCGCCGCAGCCAATCGCGGCAATCTGGTGGCCATGGTCAAGCAGGCGCTGCAGCAGAACGGCTTCCGCCTGCTGTTCCAGCCGGTGATCGGCCTGCGTGGCAGCAGCCATGAGTATTACGAGGCCCTCCTGCGACTGATCAACCCCCAGGGCGAGGAAGTCTCTCCAGCCGAATTCGCCCGCACCGCGCGTGACAGTGGCCTGAGCGGCCAGATCGATCGCTGGGTGATCCACCAGGCGGTGCGCCAGCTTGGCGAGCACCGTGCCCGTGGCCATGGCACCCGCATCTTCGTGCACCTCTCGGGCGCCACCCTGGGCGACCTGGAATTACTGCCCTGGCTGAGCAAGACACTGGAGGCGCAGCAGTTGGACGCCGAGGCGGTTATCTTCCAGGTGAGCGAAGAAGACCTGCTGGCCCAGCCGGAGCAGGCCCTGGCCATGGCGCAGCGGCTACGCCGCCAGGGCCATCCGATCACCCTCAGCGGTTTCGCCAGCGGCGATCAACCACTCGCCGCATTGCGTTTTCTGGTGCCCGACTACGTCAAGCTGTCGGGCAAGCTGATCAAGGACCTGGGGCAACCGGACCATCAGGAGCGCCTCAAGGCCATGGTCGCCGACCTCAGCGCCCAGAATGTCCAGACCATCGCGCCTTTCGTCGAGAGCGCCAGCGTGCTGGCCCAGCTGTGGCAGGTCGGGGTGCACTTCATCCAGGGCTATTACCTGCAGGAGCCCAGCCAGGCGATGGACTACGAGTTCCAGGCCGAGTAGCGGCGATCCTGATTGAACTAGGTGCATCGCGGCCATGGGCCGCTCCTACGAATGCTCGAGGTAAACGTAGGAGCGGCCGCATCGGCGGACCGCGATGGGAGACTCAGCCCTGGGTAAGACGATCCTCCACGCCCAGCAGATAGAGCACGCCATCCAGCCCCAACACACTGATGGACTGGCGCGCGGACTGGCGCACCAGCGGCTTGGCGCGAAAGGCCACGCCCAGGCCGGCCAGGGCCAGCATCGGCAGGTCGTTGGCGCCGTCGCCCACGGCGATGGTCTGCTCCAGCTCCAGGCCTTCACGGCTGGCCAGTTCCCGTAGCAGATCGGCCTTGCGCTGGGCATCGACGATGGGTTCGACGGCGCGGCCAGTCAGCTTGCCATCGACGATCTCCAATTCGTTGGCATAGACGTAGTCGATCCCCAGCCGGGCCTGCACCTGGCGGGCGAAATAGGTGAAGCCGCCGGAGAGGATGGCGGTCTTGTAGCCCAACCGCTTCAGTTCGGCGAACAGGCGCTCGGCGCCCTCGGTCAGGCGCAGGCCGGCACCGATGTCTGCCAGCACCTCTTCGGACAGGCCCTGCAGCAGGGCCATGCGCTCGGTGAAGCTGGCACGGAAGTCGATCTCGCCGCGCATGGCCCGCTCGGTGATGGCCGCCACCCGCTCGCCGATACCGGCGGCCTTTGCCAGCTCGTCGATGACCTCGGCCTGGATCAGGGTGCTGTCCATGTCGAACACGGCCAGACGTCTGTGCTGGCGCTGCAGGTCGTCGGGTTGCCAGCCGATGTCGGCCTGGCCTTCCTGGGCCAGCGCCAGCAGTCCGGCGCGCAGGGCCTGGGCCTCGTGCGGTTCACCGACGACGCGCAGCTCCAAGGCGGCGCGTTCGGTCGCGCCCGGCTCGCTCAGGGCGCGGATGGCGTGGATGTTCAGGCCCTGCTCCCGGCACAGCGCGGCCAGCCGGGTCAGCGGCAGATCGGCCAGGCTGCGGCCCATCAGCGTCAGGACATGGGCTTCGCCGGTGTCCGGCGCGGGCTGTGCCAGGGGCGCCACCTGCAGATCCAGCGCCTGCAGCGCCTGGACCAGCGCAGCGCCGGCACTGGCCGGGCTGACCAGCAGGGTCACCGCAGCACCGTTGTCCAGGCCTTGCTGCTGCAGCGATTCCAGCCTGGCACCGGCCGCGGCCAGGGCGCCGGTGAGGGCAGCCAACCAATCGGCGGGCAGCGTGCCCACGGCCTGGAGCCCGATAACGTCTTGCATGGCGATACCCTCGCGGAAAAGCGCGCAGTCTACCCTTTCGCTCCAGCGGTGCCGAGCCATGGGCACCGGCTGGCGGCGAGAGCCCACCGCCGGCCTCTTTTGCGGGCGAAGCCCTGCATTCGTCATTTTCGCGCCCCTGGCGCGCTGGTTATACTGGCCGAACATTTTTTGTCCAAAGAAACGATTTCTGTGACCCGCCCCGCGACCGTCAAGCCCGATAATTTCTTCCTGCTGATCTACCGAGCCCTGCGCCAGCGTCGTGTGCCGGTGGCCTTGCGCATCGTTTCCCACAGCCTGTTGCTGGTGGCTGCCGCCCTGGTGATCTATGCCGGCATCATGAGCATGCAGTTCCGCCATGCCATGCAGCAGCAGGCCGACGCCGTCGGCCAGAGCCTGGTGACCCAGACGGCCAACTCCGCCGCCGAGTTGCTGGTGGCCAACGACAACCTCAGCCTCAATGTGCTGCTGAGCAACCTGGCGCGTAATCCGCTGGTCGCCCATGCCGCGGTCTACAGCCCCGACAACCGGGTGCTGGCCGAGTCCGGCACCCGGCCGAGCCAGGGCCTGTTGACCGCCACCGATGGCATCTACAGCACGCCGATCCGCTTTCAGGACGTCACCGCCGGCCAGGTGCGCCTGGCGCTGGACATGGACCAGTTCCAGCAGCCGATGATGATCAGCCTGCAGAACATGGGGCTGCTCGGACTGATCCTGCTGGGCTTGACCCTGATCCTCAGCCTGCGGCTCGGGCGCCAGCTGTCGACTCCGCTGCTGGAGCTGCGCGTCTGGCTGCGCGACCCCGATGACCCCGCGCCGGGCGCGGGACGGCTCGACGAACTGGGCGATCTGGCCCGTCAGCTGCAGAGCCGTCTGGTGCCGCCCAAGCCGCCTAAACCGCCCAAGGCGGAAGTGACCGAGGACGACGATCCCTTCGCCGACGAGCAGGGTGGCCTGAGCATCAAGCCACCACCCGCGCGCAAGGCCGCCGCCAAGCCGGCTGTACGCAAACCGGCGGCGGCCAACGCCGAGGCCGACAGCGAGCTGGATGCCGACGCCTTCGCCGAGCTGGTGCCGGACTCCTTCACCGAGCCACCACCTACGCCAGCCCCGGTAGTGCCCACCGAGCCCGATATCGTCACCTCCGCGGTGCTGGCCATCCAGCTGGGCGCCCAGGACCAGCTCAGCCGGCTGCCGCGCAGTCGCCTCGAGCAGCTGCTGGAGCGCTATCGCGACTGCCTGCAGCAGGCCACCGAGCTCTATGACGGCGAACTGCATACCCTCAAGGACGGCGGCAGCCTGATCCTCTTCCACGAGCGCAGCGACGACGACGACTACCTGACTCGCGCCCTCTGCTGTGGCGAGATCATGCGCGCCCTGGGTCATGCGCTGCAGGTGGAAGTGGTCGGCAGCGGTGCAACCCTGCAGCTGCAGCTGGGTCTGACGCAGGGCGAACGCCTCGCTGGCCTGGAGCTTGCCCAATTGCTCGACAACACCACCGTACGCAATGCCCAGTCACTGAGCCGCCACAGTCGCAACCTGCTGCTGGTCGAGCAGAGCATCGCCGAGGACGAGCTGCTGCGTAAGCGTGCCCGCATCCGCACCATCGCCAGCCCCGCCGGGGCCAGCTGCGTGGAGCGTCTCCTGGAACCCTACTCCGCGACGCTGGAGCGTCATCTGGTCCGGCTCGAGGCGCGCTAGGGCGCCCGCCGACCCCACCTATGAGCACCCTCCTGAACCGTCTCGCCCTCGCCGCGCTGCTGCTGGCGACCTGCGTCGCCCAGGCGGCGCCCAACGCGAGCAGCGTGAGGTTGCCCGATGGCGGGGTCTATACCGGCGAGATCGTCAGCGGTCTGCTCAACGGTAGCGGTCGCATCGAGTGGCCCAATGGCAACTGGCTCAAGGGGCGCTTCAAGGACGGCCTGGCCGAGGGTCCGGGCGAGCAGCAGTTCGCCGACGGTACCTACTACCAGGGCACCTTTCGCCGCGGCCTCTACCACGGCCAGGGCAATCTGATCAGCAGCAGCGGCTGGGAATACCACGGCAGCTTCGTCAATGGCCGCATGCAGGGTCAGGGCTCCAAGCTGGACAGCGACGGGACCCAGACCATCGGCACCTTCAACGACGGCCACCTCAATGGGGTTGGCCAGTGGCAGGAGCCAGGCGGCGATCGCTATGACGGCGAATTCGTCGACGACCAGTTCGAGGGTGCCGGCGTCTATCGCAGCGCCGGGGGCGACCTCTGGCGCGGTCGCTTCAGCGCGGGTGAGCTGACCGGCAACGGCGAATTCGTCGGCAGCGATGGCAGCCAGTACCGCGGCGCCTTCCGCAACTGGAAATTCGACGGTCAGGGCGTGCTCACTAACAGCGACGCCAGTGTCTACCGCGGCAACTTCGCCGATGGCGTCTATGCCGGCATGGGCGTGCTGACCCGGGCCGACGGCCAGCTCGAACGGGGTCTCTGGGAAGGCGGCAAGCGCATCCGCGACGACCAGGGGCAATACATCGCCGATCCCCTGGAGCGCGGCCTGCTCGACCAGGGCAAGGTGCTCGATCAGGAGCTGCAGCAGATCCCGGCCTCCACTCCCGCCACCGAGCTCTATGGCCTGGTCCTGGCTGGCGACGGCGGTCAGGGCGTGTTCCAGCGTGAAGCCAACTACGTGGCCAACTTCCTCACCACCACCTGGGGCGCCCGCGATGTCGTCCATTTGATCAACGCCAAGGACATCCGCAGCGACCATCCGCTGGCCACCCGCGAGAACCTCTACCAGAGCCTGCAGGCCCTGGCCCAGCGTACTGGTCCCGAAGACCTGATCCTCATCTATCTGACCAGCCATGGCTCGGCCGACCATCAACTGGTGCTCGACCAGCCGGGCCTGGACCTCTCCAGCCTGCCGGCGGCGGAACTGGGCCGGCTGCTCGCGCCCCTGCGCGGGCGCGACAAGCTGATCATCGTCTCCAGCTGCTACAGCGGTGGCTTCATCCCACAGTTGCAGGACGACCATACCCTGGTGATGACCGCCTCCAAGGCTGATCGCACCTCCTTCGGCTGCACCGACGAAGCCGATTTCACCTATTTCGGTCGTGCGCTGTTCGCCGAGGCCTTCCAGCACACCGACGATCCCGAGCAGGCTTTCCAGCGCGCCCGCGACACCGTGGCCGTGCGCGAGAAGACCGAAGGCTTCGACCCATCCGAACCCCAGCTCTGGGCACCACCCGCCGTGCTGCAGAAGTGGCGCGCCTGGCGCGCGAGTCGCTGAGTGCCACCTTTGCCTGGGACGTTGACGAACAACCGGAACGCCTGAGGTCCAACCTGACATCAGCGGTCGCCGCTACAAGGAGAGCCCCGTGTACCTGACGCCTCAGCATGCCCTCATCGCCGGCGCCACCGGCCTGACCGGCGAACACCTGCTCGACCGCCTCCTCAATGAGCCGACGGTACCGCGGGTGCTGGCGCCGACCCGCCGCCCGCTGGCGGAGCACGTTCGGCTGGACAACCCGGTGGGCGACCTCAACAGCCTGCTGCCGACGCTGGAAGGCCCACTGGACGTGGCCTTCTGCTGCCTGGGCACTACCATGAAACAGGCCGGCTCCGAAGCGGCCTTTCGCGCCGTGGATTACGGCCTGCCCCTGGCGGTCGGTCAGCGCGCCCTGGAACTGGGCGCGCGGCACTACATCGTGGTCAGCGCCATCGGCGCCGATTCGCAGTCCTCGATCTTCTACAACAAGGTCAAGGGCGAACTGGAAGAAGCCCTGCGCGCCCAGGGCTGGACGCAGCTGACCCTGGCGCGGCCGTCGCTGCTGATCGGCCAGCGCCCGGAAGAGCGCCTGGGCGAACGCCTGGCCGCCCCGCTCTCACAGTGGCTACCCGGCAAATGGCACGGCATCGAAGCCGCTGTCCTGGCCCGCGCCCTGTGGCGCCTGGCCCTGGAAGAAAGCCAAGGCGTACGGGTGGTGGAGTCGGACGAGTTGCGCAAACTAGGGCGTTAAGGCTTGGCCGCTATCGACCGTAGGTTGGGCTGAGAAGGCTCCATCGTCGAAGCCCAACATGCCGGTGCCGAGGCAAACACTGTTGGGCGTCGCTGCGCTCAACCCAACCTACGGTAGCCTGTAGGAGCGGCCCATGGCCGCGATCCCTCTCTCATTCAGGCTTATGTTGTTAGCCCTCGCTACCAGGCCTGGGTGCATCCAATCGCGGTCGTGGACCGCTCCTACGCCGGCTGTGCCAGCGCCATCTGATCCACCTCCTGCACCAGCCAGTCGTGCAGGGCGCGCAGGCGGGGATCGGCCAGGGCACCCTGGGCGTAGAGCAGCATGTACCTCTTGTGGGCCGGCACCGAACGGCCGAAGGACGGCACCACCAGCACGCCACGGGCCAGTTCGTCTGTGATCAGGGCGCGCCGGGCGATGGCCACGCCCATGCCGGCGATGGCCGCCTCGATCGTCAAGTGGTTGCGGTTGAAGGTATGGCCCCGCCGCACATCCAGCGCCGGCGCGCCGATGCTGGCGAGATAGAACTCCCACTC
The DNA here is from genome assembly GCF_965111925.1 of Pseudomonas sp. Marseille-Q7302. NCBI lineage: Bacteria > Pseudomonadati > Pseudomonadota > Gammaproteobacteria > Pseudomonadales > Pseudomonadaceae > Pseudomonas > Pseudomonas sp. Marseille-Q7302. Next base: position 4,424,273 of record NZ_CBCOPK010000001.1, read on the forward strand.
GGCGTATTCGTAGCTGCCGCGCCAGGCGGTGATGTCGTGCAGCAGCGGATAGAACTCCAGGTCCTCCGGTCGCTCCAGCGGTGGCCGTCCCGCCAGCAGACTAGGGGCGCATACCGGGAAGATCTCTTCATCCATCAGCGGCGTCGAGGCCAGTCCCGGGTAGCTGCCGTCGTTGAGATCGATGGCGAGGTCGAATTCACCCTCGCGCAGCGACCAGCTGCTGTCCTCGGCCACCAGCCGCAGTTGCAGATCGGGAAAGCGTGCCTGCAACCGCGGTAGCCGCGGGGTCAGCCACTTGCCCAGGAACGAGGGGATCGACCTGAGCCGCACCACGCCGCCGAATTGGCCGGCATTGAGCCGCCGCAGTTCGGCGTCGATCAGCCCATAGGCCTGGTTGAGGGTGGTCGCCAGACGCTGGCCCTCGGCGGTCAGCTCCAGTCCACGCGCGACGCGATGGAACAGCTTGAAGCCCAGGCGCTCCTCCAGCTGGCGCATCTGCTGGCTGATGGCGCCAGGCGTCACATGCAGCTCTTCGGCACAGCGCGTGAAGGACAGATGGCGCGCGGCGCAGACGAACACCTGCAACCAGGCCTGGGTTTGAGCATTGAGGATCCGGCTCATCGATGAGTTCCGCTAAAGGATCGCTTAGAAGCTTTCGTTTGTGCGAGTTGAAGGCTTATCACCACTATGAGCCATCCGCCGGCACCTTGTCTGGCAACTATTCAAGCTCAATCAGGGATTACCGACATGGCCATCAGCGTCTTCGACCTGTTCAAAATCGGCGTGGGTCCGTCCAGCTCCCATACCGTGGGACCGATGCGGGCGGGCGCCCTCTTCGCCCAGCGCCTGGTCGACGAAGGTCTGCTGGAGCAGGTCAAGCGGGTCGAGGTGCGCCTCTATGGTTCGCTGTCGGCCACCGGGATCGGCCATGGCACCGACCGGGCGACCCTGATCGGCCTGATGGGCGAATGGCCGGATCGCGTCGATCCCGCTGCCGTCGAACCGCGCATCGAGGTCCTGCGCAACGAGCGCACCCTGTTGCTGGCCGGCCGCCAGGCGGTCCATTTCAACTGGCAGGAAGACATGCTGCTGCTGGAGGAAAGCCTGCCCTACCACCCCAATGCCATGACCCTGACCGCCTTTGGCACCACCGGTGAAGTGGCTGAAGCGACCTACTACTCCATCGGTGGCGGCTTCGTGGTGGACGCCGCCCAGGCCGCCAGCGGCGTGCTGGACAGCGATACCACCGAGCTGCCCTACGAATTCTCCAGCGGCGCCGAGCTGCTGCACCTCTGTCGCAGCCACGGCCTGGGCGTGGCCGAGCTGATGCTGGCCAACGAGAAGAGCTGGCGCTCCGAGGAAGAGATCCGCAGCGGCCTGCTGCGCATCTGGGGCGTGATGCGCGAATGCGTCCAGAACGGTCTCGCCAACGAAGGCATCCTGCCCGGCGGCCTCAAGGTGCGCCGGCGCGCTGCCCGCCTGCACCAGAGCTTGCAGGCCATCGGCAAGCCCAACGTCATCGGCTCGACCCTCTCCGCCATGGAGTGGGTCAACCTCTTCGCCCTGGCGGTGAACGAGGAAAACGCCGCCGGCGGCCGCATGGTCACCGCGCCCACCAACGGCGCGGCCGGGATCATCCCGGCGGTGCTGATGTACTACATGAAATTCAATCCCGATGCCTGCGACGACGATGTGGTGCGCTTCATGCTCGCCGCCGCCGCGGTCGGCATCCTGTGCAAGAAGAACGCCTCCATCTCCGGTGCCGAGGTGGGTTGCCAGGGCGAGGTCGGCTCGGCCTGCGCCATGGCTGCCGCCGGTCTGGCCGAGGTGCTGGGCGCCAGCCCCGCACAGCTGGAAAACGCCGCCGAGATCGGTCTGGAGCACAACCTCGGGCTGACCTGCGACCCGGTCGGTGGCCTGGTACAGGTGCCCTGCATCGAGCGCAACGCCATTGCCGCGGTCAAGGCGATCAACGCCGCCCAGATGGCCCTGCGCGGCGACGGCGAGCACTTCATCTCCCTCGACCAGGTGATCCGCACCATGAAGGAAACCGGCGCGGACATGCACGACAAGTACAAGGAAACCTCTCGCGGCGGTCTGGCCGTGACCTTCGTGGAGTGCTGAGTCGGCCTTGACGCGGGTGGCGCGGATTGCCGAGAGTCGGGTTTTCCCCTCCCAGGAAGCCCCATGAGCCTCGACTCCGTCCGCCAGCACCTCGCCCGCATCGCGCCCGACCTCGAGATCCTCGAGGCCACGACCAGTACCGCGACCGTTACCCTGGCGGCGGCCGCCCATGGCGTGGAGCCCGGGCGCATCGCCAAGACCCTGGGGCTGAAGGTAGGGGAGCAGCAACTGCTGCTGGTCGCGCGCGGTGATGCGCGGCTGGACAACCGCAAGCTCAAGGCCGCCTTCGGCGGCAAGGCCAAGCTGCTCGATGCCGCCACCGTGGAAGGCCTTACCGGGCATCCGGTGGGCGGCGTCTGCCCCTTTGGACTGGCCACGCCGCTGCCGGTCTACTGCGACGAATCGCTCAAGGCTTTCGACGAGGTGCTACCTGCTGCGGGCGCCATCCACAGCGCCGTGCGCCTCACGCCCGAGCGGCTGGCCGCCCTCAGCGAGGCGCGCTGGGTGGATGTCTGCGAGGTGGGCGATCAGCGCAGCTGATCGTTCTTTTCCACGTCGCGGCGGTCCTTGTTCAGGACCACGCAGGCGTAGTAGCCGCCGCCGAGCAGGATGAGTGCGAGCAGGCTGAAGAGAATCATGAAAACACCATCGTCCATGGCTGCCTCCGGGAGATGCCAGAAAGGGATGGATAAAGCTTAGGCCTCCGGACGCCAGCGTTACAGCAGCAGGTAGACACATGAAAAACCGGATCAGATGGGCCCGTGCTCGCTATAGTGACGGTCTCCCCTGCCCTGGCCCTGCATGAAGCGCTACGAAAGATTCGCCGACCAGCTCGCCACCCTGATGACCACCGGCGTCCTCGCTCCCGGCGATCGCCTGCCCTCGGTGCGCAGTGCCAGCCAGACGCACGGCATCAGCCCCTCCACGGTATTCCAGGCCTATTACCTACTGGAAAGCCGTGGCTTGATCGAGGCGCGGGAGAGATCCGGCTACTTCGTCCGCGAACCCGCCCGGTCACGCGACTCGGCGCCGCTGCTCGCCCCGCTGGAAGGCACCGAGGTAGCGGTGAGCGACCTGGTGTATTCGGTGCTGCAGTCCCTGCAGGATCCGGGCATCGTGCCCTTCGGCTCGGCCTTTCCCAGCCCCGATCTCTTTCCCCTGGCGCGCCTGGCCCGCAGCATGGCCCACGGCCTGCGCGACCTGCCCGCCCATGACCTCACCGCCTACGTGACCCCCGGTCATCCCGAGCTGCGTCGCCAGATCGCCCGGCGCTATGGCCTGGCCGGCATGCCCGAGGTCGGCGAAGAGCTGGTGATCACCCACGGCGCCCTGGAGGCGCTCAACCTGGGCCTGCAGAGCCTGACCCGCCCCGGCGATCTGGTCGCGGTGGAAAGCCCGGCCTTCTACGCCAGCCTGCAGGTGCTGGAACGACTGCAACTGAAGGCGGTGGAAATCCCGGTCGACCCCGAGCAGGGCCTCAATCTCGACGCCCTGGAGGAGGCCCTGGCCCGCCTGCCGATCAAGGCCTGCTGGTTCATGAGCGGCCTGCAGAATCCCACCGGGGTCAGTCTCGACGACCAGGCCCAGCAGCGCCTCTATGGCCTGCTGCGACGCCACCAGGTGCCGCTGCTGGAAGACGACGTCTATGCCGAACTCTACAGCGGCAGCGAACCGCACCGCCCGGTCAAGCGCTTCGACACCGATGGCCTGGTACTGCACTGCGGCTCCTTTTCCAAGTGCCTGGCGCCCGGCTATCGGATCGGCTGGATCGCGGCCGGACGCCAGGCGGGAGCCGTCGCGCGACTGCGGCTGATGACCACCATCACCCCCTCGATGCCAGCCCAGGCCGCCCTGGCGGACTATCTGCAGCACGGCGGCTACGATCGTCATCTGCGCCGGCTACGACTGAGTCTCGACCGGCAGCGCCAGGCCATGCTGGCCGCAGCGCGCCGCTACTTTCCGGCCGACAGCCACGTCAGCCGCCCCCAGGGCGGCTACTTCCTCTGGTTCGAATTGCCCTCCCGGGTGGACAGCCTGGCGTTGTATCGCCAGGCGCTGGCCGAGGGCATCAGCCTGGCGCCAGGGCCAATCTTTTCCGCGCAGCAGGGGTTTCGAAACTGCATCAGACTCAACTGCGGTCATCCCTGGGACGCGCGCAGCGAGGCGGCCATGGCCAAGCTCGGGGAGTTGCTGCAAGCCTGCTAGAGCCCGCCCCGCACGCTGCCCCGCCCGCCAATGGCTGCCGGCAGCGACAGCGGCAGCAACAGGGTATCGAGCAGGGCACTGCCGGGCAGGTCCAGTACCGGCCAGGCCGGGGCCTCGGCACCGAAGCGCTCCAAGGCGCAGCAGCCGCCCTGCAGGGCATAGAGATCCAGCCGGGTGCCGGCATAGACCAACGGCGCACCGGGCTTGGCGGCGTCCAGGGTGCGCGCCGTGGCGCAGCCGCCGAGGAGCAGGACGGCCGTCAGCAGCAGGCCGAGGCGCGCGACGACCCTAGTCATCGTTACCGGACAGGTGATGCTCGCCCCAGCGCGGCAGCATGTCCTGGGGGATGCCCAGGGTGTTGAGGATGCGTGCCACCACGAAGTCCACCAGGTCATCGAGGGTCTGCGGCTGGTGATAGAAGCCTGGCGAGGCCGGCAGGATGGTCACGCCCAGGTTGGACAGCTTGAGCATGTTTTCCAGATGGATGCTGGAGAACGGCGACTCGCGCGGCACCAGAATCAGTTGCCGGCGCTCCTTGAGGGCGACGTCGGCGGCGCGTTCGATGAGATTGTTACTGGCGCCGGTGGCAATGGCCGACAGGGTACCGGTGGAACAGGGACACACCACCATGGCTGCCGGGGCGCTGGAGCCGGACGCCGGCGGCGCCATCCAGTCGCTCTGGCCGAACACCCGCACCTGGCCGGGGGCCGCGCCGGTGTATTCGGTGAGAAAGGCCTGCATGGCCTGGGGCTTGGGCGGCAGCACCACGTCGGTCTCGGTGGCCATCACCAGCTGCGCGGCCTTGGAGATAAGGAAGTGCACCTCGCGCTCCTCCTGCACCAGGCAGTCGAGCAGACGCAGGCCATACTGGGAGCCGGAGGCGCCGGTCAGCGCCAGGGTGATACGTTCCGGACCGGCCATCATGCCTGCTCCAGGGCCGCGGCCAGCTTGCCGTGCAGGCCGCCGAAACCACCGTTGCTCATGATCACCACATGGGCGGGTCCGTCCAGCTCGGCCTGGACCCGCGCGATGATGGCCTCCAGGGAGTCGCAGACTACCGCAGGCACCTGACAGGCGGCGGCGGTTCCGGCCAGGTCCCAGCCCAGGTTCGGCGGGGCGTACCAGACCACACTGTCGGCACCGGTGACACTGTCTGGCAGACCGTCGCGGTGGGCGCCCAGCTTCATGGAATTGGAGCGCGGCTCGATGACGGCGATGATGCGCTCGCTGCCGACCCGGGCGCGCAGCCCCTGCAGGGTGGTGGCGATGGCGGTGGGATGGTGGGCGAAGTCGTCGTAGACGGTCACCCCGCGCACCTCGGCGACCTTCTCCATACGCCGCTTCACACTGCGGAATTCGCTCAGGGCGGCGACGCCCATGCTTGGCACCACCCCGACATGACGAGCCGCCGCCAGGGTGGCCAGGGCATTGGCCACGTTGTGCTGGCCGGTCAGCTCCCAGTTCACGGTGCCCTGGACCTCGCCGTCGAAGAGCACCTCGAAGCGAGAACCGTCCTCGGCCAGCAGGCGGGCCTGCCATTGACCGCCGGCGCCGGTGGTCTGCACCGGGGTCCAGCAGCCCATCTGTAGCACCCGCACCAGCGCCGTCTCGGCGGTGGGATGGATGATCAGGCCGCTGCTGGGAATGGTCCGCACCAGGTGGTGGAACTGCCGCTCGATGGCTGCCAGATCCGGGAAGATATCCGCGTGATCGTATTCCAGGTTGTTGAGGATGGTGGTCCGCGGCCGGTAGTGGACGAACTTGGATCTCTTGTCGAAGAAGGCGCTGTCGTATTCGTCGGCTTCCACCACGAAGAAGGGCGTACCGCCCAGGCGCGCCGAGATGCCGAAGTTCTGCGGCACCCCGCCGATGAGAAAGCCCGGGCTCATGCCGGCGTGCTCCAACACCCAGGCCAGCATGCTGGTGGTGGTGGTCTTGCCGTGGGTCCCGGCGACCGCCAGCACCCAGCGGCCCTGCAGCACATGCTCGGCCAGCCACTGAGGACCGGAGACATAGGGCAGCCCCTTGTCCAGCACGAACTCCACCGCCGGATTGCCGCGCGACAGGGCGTTGCCGATCACCACCAGGTCCGGCGCCGGATCGAGTTGCGCCGGATCGTAGCCCTGGGTCAGCTCGATGCCCTGGGCCTCCAGCTGGGTGCTCATGGGCGGATAGACGTTGGCGTCGGAGCCGGTCACGCGATGGCCGGCTTCCTTGGCCAGCACCGCGAGCGACCCCATGAAGGTGCCGCAGATACCGAGGATGTGGATGTGCATGACAGGCGGGCTCCGCTGCAAATTGAACGGCGGCAAGGTTAGCACGGGGGGCCGCGCCGCCGGAGCGATGGCCGTCGCGGATGGCGGAGCGCTGCGCTCGCCCCATCCACCGGGATTTCGACTAGAGTGCGAAGGGCATCCCTGGCTATGCGGATGCCTGTGCACGTCCGTAGGTACGCTCGCCTTAATGACAATGACAAGAGGTCGACCATGCTGAAACGCCTGCTGATTACCGTTGCAACCCTCTCTTTCGCCGGACTCGCCCTCGCCGCGGCGCCGACCAAGATCGCCGACACCGCCCTGGGCAAGGTGCTCGTCGACAGCCAGGGCATGACGCTCTACACCTTCGCCAAGGACAGCGCGGGCAAGTCCGCCTGTAACGGCCCCTGCGCCCAGAACTGGCCACCGCTGAAAGCCGAGGCCGGGGCCAAGGCCGCCGATGGCTACAGCCTGGTGACCCGTGACGACGGCAGCCAGCAATGGGCCTACCAGGGTAAGCCGCTGTATACCTGGATCAAGGACAGCAAGCCGGGCGATACCACAGGTGATGGCGTCAATCAGGTCTGGCACGTGGCCAAGCCCTGATGCCCAGGCGCTGCCTGGCAAGCAAGGGCAGCGCCTTATCTAACCAGTGGTTTAATATTTCGTAATCATTCATTTTTAATGATAAGCGAGCAGGCTTAGCCTGAAGGCCATCCCTTCCGGAGCCCTGCCATGTCGCTTTTCACCGTCGTCCCCGAGCAGGTACTCGGACCCTTCAGCCAGCTCGACCGCCCACTGGAGGTCATCCGCCAGTTCACGCCCAACTGGTTCGCCGTAACCATGGGCACGGGCATCCTGGCGCTCGCGCTGGCAGCCTTCCCCCTGCCGCTTCCCGGCCTGCATGCCATCGCCGAAGGCCTCTGGCTGCTCGATGTCCTGCTGTTCAGCCTGTTCACCGGGCTCTATGCCGCCCGCTGGCTGCTGTTCTACCAGGAAGCCCGCGAGATCTTCGCCCACGCCACGGTTTCCATGTTCCTGGGCACCATTCCCATGGGACTGGCGACCCTGATCAACGGCCTGTTGCTGTTCGGCCTGCCGCACTGGGGCGAGTCGGTGGTGACCCTGGCGCTCGGCCTCTGGTGGCTGGATGCGGCCATGGCGCTGGCCTGCGGGGTGCTGATCCCCTATCTGATGTTTACCCGCCAGGCACACCGCATCGACCAGATGACCGCGGTCTGGCTGTTGCCGGTGGTGGCCGCCGAGGTGGCCGCCGCCAGTGGTGGCCTGCTGGTGCCGCACCTGGCGGCCAGCGAGCAATTCACGGTGCTCGTCGCCAGCTATGTGCTCTGGGCCTATTCGGTGCCCGTCGCCTTGAGCCTGCTGGTGATCCTGCTCTTGCGCCTGGCGCTGCACAAGCTGCCGCCGGCCAGCATGGCCGCGTCGAGCTGGCTGGCGTTGGGACCGATCGCCACCGGCGCCCTGGGCCTGCTGGTACTGGGCGCCGATGCACCGACAGTGTTCGCCGCCCATGGCCTGGCCGGAATTGGCGAGATCGCCCAGGGCCTGGGCCTGTTGGGCGCGGTGCTGCTCTGGGGACTGGGGCTCTGGTGGCTGGCGCTGGCTGTGCTAGTGACCCATCGCCATGCCCGTGAGGGCATGCCCTTCAACCTGAGCTGGTGGGGCTTCACCTTTCCCCTGGGTGTCTATGCCCTGACCACCCTGCGCCTGGGGGAAGCCCTGGCGGCGCCCTTCTTCACCGGTCTGGGCGCCGTGCTGGTGGTGCTGCTGGCCCTGCTATGGGCCCTGGTCGCCAGCCGCACCCTGGCCGGCGCCTACCGGGGCGGTCTGTTCGTCTCGCCCTGCATCGCCCACCTCTGTGCCAACGCAGCGCGTTAGTCCTGCGGGCGCTGCAGGCCGTGCTGATGCAACCAGCGATAGAGGGTGTTGCGACTCACCCCCAGGCGCTTGGCCGCGCGGGTCATCTGCCAGTGACAGTCGTCCAGCGCCCTGCGCAGCTCCTCCCGGGCGTTGTCGACCGGGGCTGCGCATGAGGACACGGGTGCCCTGTCGCTATGGCAATCCGCTGGCAGCTCGTCCAGGCCGATATGGCCGTCTTCGCTCAGGGCTACCAGGGTGCGCAACACGGTACGCAACTGGCGGACGTTGCCAGGCCAGGGCTGGGCGAGCAGACAGGCACGCGCCGCCGGATCGAGACGGATCGACTCGCCGCGGGCTTCCTCGGCCAGCAGCAGATCGAGCAGTTCGCCGCGATCACTGCGCTCACGCAGGGCTGGCAGGGTCACCACCAGGCCGCGCAGCCGATAGTAGAGGTCTTCGCGAAAGCTGCCGGCCGCCACCAGGGCCTCCAGATCACGGTGGCTGGCGCTGACCAGGCGCAGGTCCAGGGCGCGGGGCGCGCCGCCGCCGAGGGGCACCACCTGACGCTCTTCCAGCACCCTGAGCAAACGTGTCTGCAGCGCCAGGGGCATGTCGCCGATCTCGTCGAGAAAGAGGATGCCGCCATCGGCCTGCTGCAGCTTGCCGGCCATGCCTTCCTTGCGCGCCCCGGTGAAGCTGCCGCCACGATAGCCAAACAGCTCGCTCTCGATCAGGGTTTCCGGGATGGCCGCGCAGTTGAGGGCGACGAAGGCCTGACCGGCGCGGCTGCTGGCGCGGTGCAGGGCGCTGGCGAAGGCTTCCTTGCCGGTGCCGGTCTCGCCATGCAGCAGCACCGGTACATCGCGCTCCAGGACCTTGAGCGCCCGGGTGAAATCCCGCGCCAGGGCCGGATCGGCCAGACAGATACCGCTGGGCACGGGCGTCTTGGGCACCGCTACCGGGGTGACCGGGCGCACCTGAGGGCCGCGCACCAGACCGTGGAAGCCCTGCCCCTGGCGACCACGCAGTGCCCAGCAAGCGCTGGGTTGCGGGCGGGCGCGCTCCAACAGGTCGTCCAGCCGTAGCTCGAACAGGGCCTCCATCCGCTGCCCCAACACCGCACTACGCGCCAGGCCGAGCAGCATCAGCGCGGTTTCGTTGGCGGCCTGGACGCGGCCCTCGTCGTCGAAGGCCAGCAGCCCTTCGCTGAGCAGGCCGACATAGGCCGCCTGGGCATGGAAGCGCAGCAGGTAGCCAGCGGCGTAACGGTCGAGGAAATAGCAGCTCTCGATCAGCTTGGCCGAAAGATTGACCAGCGCCATGGTGTGGAACTGGCCCTGACGCGAGGACTCCTGGCGCGCGGTGGAGACATCCAGCACCGCCAGCAGCTCGCCCGCCGGATCGAAGACCGGGCTGGCCGAGCAGGTCAGCTGGGTATGGCGGCTGCGAAAGTGTTCGTCGCGATGGATGGTCAGCGCCTGGCGCTCCACCACGCAGGTGCCGATGCCGTTGGTGCCTTCGCAGGCCTCGCTCCAGTCGGCGCCCAGCCACAGTCCGGCCTGCTGGAAGGTCTCGCGCTCGGCTTCGGCGGTCACGCAATCGAGGATCAGCCCGCGGGCATCGGTGAGCAGCACGGCATGGCCGGCGCCGCCCAACTGCTGGTGCAGGGAATTCATCTGGCCGCGGGCGATCTGCAAGACCCGCTGCTGGCGCTGGCGGTGCTCGTCGAAGCGGGCGCGTTCCAGCACCCAGGGCGCTACGCGCGCGGCCGGGTCGAGCTGGTGTTCGTCGAGACAGCGCCGCCAGGAGCGGGCGATGGCCGGATCGCTGGCCGGGCCGTCAGGGACAGCGCCGCGGGCGAGTTCGAGCACCTGGCTGGCATGACGATCGGACGGGGTGGCGGCCATTGTCGTTGTCCTCCGCGGGGGCGTCTGCGCGGCCTCCAGCATAGGCCAAATCGGTCGGACTGCGCACTCTGTCACCCCCAGGTGACAGGCTGTCACGCCAAGGGGTGACACCTCTGTCACAGTGACAGATGACGGCACTCCCTGGAAAAGCCCGCAACGTCGCATCCATGCGGGTTCGCCCGACTTGGCCCGCGCCTTGCTCAGGATCGGAGCGCCGCTTCATACAAGAACAAACAGGAGACCCACCATGCGCTACGCAGCTCCCGGCACCCAAGACGCCCTGCTGACCCTGCAGGCCCGCTACGGCAACTACATCGGCGGCGAATTCGTCGCCCCGGTGAAAGGCCAGTATTTCACCAGCACCTCCCCGGTGAACGGCTCGGTGATCGGTGAATTCCCCCGTTCCGACGCCGCCGACATCGAGCGCGCCTTGGACGCCGCCCACGCCGCCGCCGATGCCTGGGGCCGCACCTCGGTGCAGGACCGCTCGCTGATCCTGCTCAAGATCGCCGACCGCATCGAACAGAATCTGGAAAAACTGGCCGTCGCCGAGACCTGGGACAACGGCAAGGCGGTGCGCGAGACGCTCAACGCCGACGTGCCCCTGGCCGCCGATCACTTCCGCTACTTCGCCGGCTGCATCCGCGCCCAGGAAGGCAGCGCCGCCGAGATCAACGACAACACCGCCAGCTATCACTTCCACGAGCCGCTGGGCGTGGTCGGCCAGATCATCCCCTGGAACTTCCCGCTGCTGATGGCCGCCTGGAAGCTGGCCCCGGCGCTGGCCGCTGGCAACTGCGTGGTGCTCAAGCCCGCCGAGCAGACGCCGCTGTCCATTACCCTGTTCGCCGAGATCGTCGGCGACCTCCTGCCGCCCGGCGTGCTCAACGTGGTGCAGGGCTATGGCAAGGAAGCCGGCGAGGCGCTGGCCACCAGCACCCGTATCGCCAAGATCGCCTTTACCGGCTCTACCCCGGTGGGTTCGCACATCCTCTCCTGCGCGGCCAAGAACATCATTCCCAGCACCGTGGAGCTGGGCGGCAAGTCGCCCAACATCTACTTCGAAGACATCATGCAGGCCGAGCCGAGCTTCATCGAGAAGGCCGCGGAAGGTCTGGTGCTGGGCTTCTTCAACCAGGGCGAGGTCTGCACCTGCCCGTCCCGCGCCCTGGTGCAGGAATCCATCTACGCCCCCTTCATGGAAGCGGTGATGAAGAAGATCGCCCAGATCAAGCGCGGCGATCCGCTGGACACCGAGACCATGGTCGGTGCCCAGGCTTCCCAGCAGCAGTTCGAGAAGATCGTCTCCTACCTGGAGATCGCCCGCGAGGAAGGCGCCGAGTTCCTCACCGGCGGCAACGTCGAGAAACTGCAGGGCGACCTGGCCAGCGGCTATTACATCCAGCCGACGCTGCTCAAGGGCCACAACAAGATGCGCGTCTTCCAGGAGGAGATCTTCGGCCCGGTGATCGGGGTGACCACCTTCAAGGACGAAGCCGAGGCCCTGGCCATCGCCAACGACACCGAGTTCGGACTCGGCGCCGGCGTCTGGACCCGCGACATCAATCGCGCCTACCGCATGGGTCGCGGCATCAAGGCCGGTCGCGTCTGGACCAACTGCTACCACCTCTACCCCGCCCACGCTGCCTTCGGCGGCTACAAGAAATCCGGCGTCGGCCGTGAAACCCACAAGATGATGCTCGACCACTACCAGCAGACCAAGAACCTGCTGGTCAGCTACGACATCAATCCGCTGGGCTTCTTCTAAAGCGACGCCTGGATCGCGCGCCTCAGCAGGAAGTCGAGGCGCGCCTCCCACCTGACCTGGATCAACACCCGCTCCCCGTGGGTGGCCGACGCTAGAGGCAACGGCCGCCCGCGGTGGACAGGTGCGTCCCGGCGCAGGCCCCGTCTGGCTTCATCCACGCATCATGCATCCATGAGGGACTCGTCATGCCTAAAACAATGAAAGCCGCTGTCGTCACCGCCTTTGGCAAACCCCTGGAATTCCGCGAAGTCGAGGTGCCTATCCCAGGCGCCGGCCAGGTACTGGTCAAGATCGCCGCCAGTGGCGTCTGCCACACCGATCTGCACGCCGCCCAGGGCGACTGGCCGGTCAAGCCCAATCCGCCCTTCATCCCCGGTCACGAAGGCGTCGGCCATGTGGTGGCGGTGGGCACCGGGGTCACCCATGTCAAGGAAGGCGACCGGGTCGGGGTGCCCTGGCTGTATTCCACCTGTGGCCATTGCGAGCACTGCCTGGGTGGCTGGGAGACCCTCTGTGAATCCCAGCAGAACACCGGCTACTCGGTGAACGGCGGCTTCGCCGAATACACCCTGGCCGATGCCGGCTACGTCGGCCGCCTGCCGGACAACGTCGGCTTCGTCGAGATCGCGCCCATCCTCTGCGCCGGGGTCACCGTCTACAAGGGCCTGAAGATGACCGACACCAAGCCGGGCAACTGGGTGGTGATCTCCGGTATCGGCGGCCTGGGCCACATGGCGGTGCAGTACGCCCGGGCCATGGGCCTGAACGTGGCGGCGGTGGATGTGGACGACAAGAAGCTCGACCTCGCCCGCCGACTGGGCGCCGAGGTCACGGTCAATGCCCGCGAGCAGGACCCGGCGGCCTACCTGAAGAAGGAGATCGGCGGTGCCCACGGCGCCCTGGTCACGGCGGTCTCGCCCAAGGCCTTCGAGCAGGCCATCGGCATGACCCGTCGCGGTGGCACCATTGCCCTCAACGGCCTGCCGCCGGGTGACTTCCCGCTGTCGATCTTCGACATGGTGCTCAACGGCACCACGGTGCGCGGCTCCATCGTCGGCACCCGCCTGGACCTGCAGGAGGCCCTGGACTTCGCCGGCGAAGGCAAGGTCAAGGCCACGGTGAGCGCCGAGCCGCTGGAGAACATCAACGACATCTTCGCGCGCATGCACGGCGGCGGTATCGAGGGTCGGGTGGTGATCGACATGGCGCTGGGCTGAGAACCAGCGCGCCACTCCCGCGTCGGTCCCGGCGCGGGAGTGAACCTTTCGCCTACCCTGACCTCTGAGCGGCTGGCGTTTTTTCCCGGCGCCGATCTCGACCAGGCCACAAACGCTGGCCCCGGCTGCCCTTATAATCGCCGCCGGACCCTCGCACCTACGGTAGGCACGCCCCATGGAATTCAACCCGATCGACCTGATCCTGCACCTCGACGTCTATCTCAGCGGGTTGGTAGCCCAGTACGGCACCTGGATCTACGTCATCCTCTTCGCCGTGATCTTCTGCGAGACGGGCCTGGTGGTCATGCCCTTCCTGCCCGGGGACTCCCTGCTGTTCATCGCCGGTGCCATTTCCGCCCTGGGCGACATGGATCCCTATCTGCTGGCCGGCCTGCTGATGTTCGCCGCAGTGGCGGGCGACAGCACCAACTACCTGATCGGCCGCTTCGCCGGCGACAAGCTGTTCAGCAACCCCGACTCCAAGGTATTCCGCCGCGACTACCTGCTGCGCACCCAGGCCTTCTACGAGCACCACGGTGGCAAGACCATCACCCTGGCGCGCTTCCTGCCCATCATCCGTACCTTCGCCCCCTTCGTCGCCGGCGTCGGGCGCATGCACTACCCCTACTTCCTCGCCTACAGCGTGCTCGGTTCGCTGTTGTGGGTCGGCGGCCTGGTGAGCCTGGGCTACTTCTTCGGCAACGTGCCCTTCATCAAGCAGAACCTCACCGTCATGGTCCTGGCCATCATCGGCATCTCCCTGCTGCCGATGATCCTCGGCCTGATCAAGAGTCGTCGCGCCGCGGTCCAGAGCGGGGCCTGAGTCCTTGGGCTTCTGGCGCGCCTGGCGCGAGCGGCGCCTGCTGGAGCGGGTCGCCATCGCCGATGACCTCTGGGCGCGCCTGCGCCAGCGCCTGCCGATCCTCGATGGCCTGAGCGAGGAGGAAGACACCTGGCTGCGCGAGCACTGCGTGCTGTTCCTCGCCGAGAAGCGCCTCACCCTGCTCGAAGGCCTGGAACTGGACGACGGCGACCGGTTGCTGCTGGTCGCCCAGGCGCTCTTGCCCCTGCTACACCTGCCGGAAGCGGCGCTCTACCCCAATGTCCGCGAGATCGTCGTCTACCCGGACGCCTTCGTCAGCCCGCAGCGCCATCGCGACGAGGGCGGCCTGGAACACGAGTGGGACGAGGAACGCGACGGCGAAGCCTGGGACCGCGGCCAGGTGGTGCTGGCCTGGCCCGGCATCCAGGCCAGTGGCGGCTGGGAGGCCTACAACCTGGTCATCCACGAATTCGCCCATCTCATCGACCTGCTCGCCGGTGGCCTGTGCAATGGCCAGCCGCCGCTGCACGAAGGCATGCCCCAGGCCGCCTGGACCAGCGCCTTGCAGACCGCCTACGACGACCTCAATCGCCAGCTCGATGCCGATCCGGATGCGCAGACCGTCCTCGATCCCTATGCGGCGGAAAGCCCCGAGGAATTCTTCGCCGTCGCCTGCGAGTACTTCTTCAGCGCCCCCGACCTGCTCAGCGAGCACTACCCGGCGGTCTACGCACAGCTGCAGCAACTGTTCCGCCAGGACCCGCGCAGCCGTCTCGCCGCCAGCCTGGCGAGCGTGCAACACCCGACAACCCCGGGGTCCGAGGCTCGAACCCCGATCTGAAAGCGCCTATACTCCCGGCCACTTTTCCCAACCGACCAGAGGGACCCGTTCATGAGCTACAGCAAGATTCCCGCCGGCAAAGACCTGCCGAACGACATCTACGTCGCCATCGAGATTCCGGCCAACCACGCGCCGATCAAGTACGAGATCGACAAGGACAGCGACGCCCTCTTCGTCGACCGCTTCATGGCCACCCCCATGTTCTACCCGGCCAACTACGGCTACATCCCCAACACCCTGGCCGACGATGGCGATCCCCTGGACGTGCTGGTCGTGACCCCCTACCCGGTCGCGCCCGGCGCCGTGATCCGCGCCCGTCCGGTCGGCGTGCTGCACATGACCGACGAAGCCGGTGGTGATGCCAAGCTGATCGCCGTCCCCCACGACAAGCTGAGCGTCCTGTACAAGGACGTGAAGGAATACACCGACCTGCCGGCCCTGCTGCTGGAGCAGATCAAGCACTTCTTCGAGAACTACAAGGATCTGGAGAAGGGCAAGTGGGTCAAGGTCGAAGGCTGGGGCGACGCCGCCGCCGCCCGCGCCGAGATCACCAAGGCCGTGGCCGCCTACAAGGGCTGATCCGCGTTCCTCTCGAAAAGCCCGGCTCGCCGGGCTTTTCTGTTTCCGGACGTCACACCAGCCATTCCGGACTTCCTATCCGGCGGCAAAGCGACTACTCTGCACCCCTCGTCGCCATCCGCGACCCTGCGCCGATCCGCCATCTGCCGATCGCCGCTGGAGGCCCCAGGCCTCTTTCTCATCTGCCCGGCAAGGGCAACCCGGGCGGGCCGGGCTCACCAAAAATCAGCTCAACCCGCCCTCGAAAGCCGGCCACAAGCCGGCTTTTTTGCGCCTGTCGTTCAAGCACGGGCTGGGTAGTGCGGTGGGGCGCCGGCCGCCAAGCAGAGCCGCTCGCGACATTCAGGTCTGCCTGAGTCAACGAGCTGACGAAGCAGAAAGAAACTCAGACCCGCTCTGCAGGGTCGACCGGGAACGAGTCCGCCCTGAGCTGCCATCATGTCCCGTCGTCTGCGTTTGCCTCTTTTCATCCTTATCGGCCTGGTCGTCGTGCTGCTGTGCCTGCACCTGGCCGCCCCCCTGGTGATCCGCCACTACCTCAACGAGAAGCTGGCGGACATGGGCGACTATCGTGGCCAGATCGCCGACGTGGACCTGGCCTGGTGGCGCGGCGCCTATCGCATCGAAGGACTGGAGATCGTCAAGGTCAACGGCAAGGTGCCGGTGCCCTTTCTCAAGGCGCCCAGCATCGATATCGCGGTGAGCTGGCGTTCGCTGTGGCAGGACCATGCCATCGTCGGGCGCATCCTCTTCGATCACCCCGAACTCAATTTCGTCGACGGCGGTGCACGCAAGGAGCAGTCGCAGACCGGTGAAGGCACCGACTGGCAGGACCAGGTGGACAAGCTGATCTCCATCACCCTCGACGAGGTACGGGTGGTGAATGGGCGGGTGACCTTCCGCAACTTCAACTCCAAGCCCCAGGTGAACCTGGCGGCCACCGACGTCAACGCCAGCCTCTACAACCTGACCAACGCCGCCGACGCCCAGGGCGAGCGCATCGCCCACTTCGAAGGCAAGGCCGCCATCCTCGGCAGCGCCCCCCTGGAAGCCAGCGCCCGCTTCGATCCCTTCAAGGATTTCACCGACTTCGATTTCCGCCTGAGAGTCACCGACATCGACCTGCCCAAACTCAACGATTTCGCTCGCGCCTATGGCAAGTTCGATTTCCGTGCCGGTAGCGGCGACGTGGTGGTGGAGGCCAAGGCGGTGGACGGCCGGCTCAGTGGCTACGTCAAGCCGCTGATGAAGAACGTCGATATCTTCGACTGGCAGCAGGACGTCGAGAACCGCAACAAGAACGCCCTGGAAAGCGCCTGGGAAGCCGTGGTGGGCACCGCCCAGACCCTGCTCAAGAACCAGCCCCGCGACCAGTTCGCCACCCGGGTGGATCTCTCAGGCAGCGTGAAGAACCAGGACATCAGTCCGCTACAGGCTTTCTTCAATATCCTGCGCAACGCCTTCGTCCAGGCCTTCAGCGCGCGGTATGACGCGGATTGACGCTCTCGTAGGTTGGCGCTGAGCGTAGCGAAGCCCAACAGTTTAATTCTGGCGTCTGGTCGCCCTCACCCCAGCCCTCTCCCGGAGGGAGAGGGGGATGCCTAGGCTCCGTAGCGTGGAAAACCGCGCAGCGTTTTCCACGGACAGGCTCCAGTACCCGTTACAGACAATCGCGGCCATGGGCCGCTCCTACAGGCATGGATGAACCCGTAGGAGCGGCCCATGGCCGCGATCAATGCAGAGCGGCCGCATCGACGGACTGCCATGCTGCGGTCCTGAAAACCCAATCACCCGATAAACAACCGATACGCCGGATTCTCGGTCTCGTCCCAGTAGCGATAGCCGATGGCATCCAGGGTCGCCAGCAGCTCGCCCCGCTCGGCATCACTGGCTTCCAACGCGGCGAATACCCGCCCATCCGCCGCGCCGTGGTTGCGATAATGAAACATGCTGATGTTCCAGCGTCCGCCCAGGCGGTCGAGGAAGTCGAACAGCGCCCGGGGCCGCTCGGGGAATTCGAAGCGGAACACCTGCTCCTCACCGACCCGTGCCGCGTGGCCACCCACGGTGTGGCGGATATGCAACTTGGCCAGTTCGTTGTCGGTCAGGTCCAGCACCGGGAAGCCCTGGTCGCGCAGGCCCTGGATGAGGACGTCACGCGGATCGCGCTGCGGATGGGTCTGGACGCCAACGAAGATGTGGGCTTCCTGGCCGGTGTGGTACCGGTAGTTGAATTCGGTGATCTGCCGCCGGCCCAAGGCCTCGCAGAAGGCGCGAAAGCTGCCCGGCCGCTCGGGAATGGTCACGGCGATGATGGCTTCGCGTTGCTCGCCCAGCTCCGCGCGTTCGGCCACGTGCCTCAGACGGTCGAAGTTGATGTTGGCGCCGGAATCGATGGCCACCAGCACCTGGCCGCCACTGCCTGCGCGCTCGGCGTACTTCTTGATCCCGGCCACACCCAAGGCGCCGGAAGGCTCGGTGATGGAGCGGGTATCGTCGTAGATGTCCTTGATCGCCGCGCAGATCTCATCCGAGCTGACGGTGATGACCTCGTCCACATAGCGCCGGCAGATCTCGAAGGTATGGTGGCCGATCTGGGCCACGGCCACGCCATCGGCGAACAGCCCCACCCGCGGCAGGACCACCCGCTCGCCGGCGGCCATGGCCTGCTGCAGGCAGTTGGAGTCGTCCGGCTCGACGCCGATGACCTTGACCTCGGGACGCAGGTATTTCACATAGGCGGCGATGCCGGCGATCAGACCACCGCCGCCCACGGGGACGAAGATGGCGTCCAGCCGCCCGGGGTGCTGGCGCAGGATCTCCATGGCCACGGTGCCCTGGCCGGCGATGACGTCGGGGTCGTCATAGGGCGGCACGAAGGTGTAGCCCTGCTCCTCGACCAGGCGTAGCGCCTCGGCCAGGGCCTCGGGAAAGGCGTCGCCATGCAACACCACCTCGCCGCCGCGGGACTGCACGCCGATGACCTTGAGCTCGGGGGTGGTGCGCGGCATGACGATGATCGCCCGCACGCCCAGCTCACGTGCCGCCAGGGACAGGCCCTGGGCATGGTTGCCGGCGCTGGCGGTGATCACCCCGCGGGCCTTCTCGCTGGCCGAGAGGCTGGCCAGCTTGGTGTAGGCGCCACGGATCTTGAAGGAAAACACTGGCTGCAGGTCTTCGCGCTTGAGCAGCACCTGGCAGCCCAGCCGCTCGGACAGCGCCCGCGCCGGTTGCAGGGGCGTCTCGATGGCTACGTCGTAGACGGGGGCTTCGAGGATCTTGCGGGCATAGCGCTGCAAGAGAGCGGTGGCGGGTTCCTTGGCGGTCATGGTGGGCTCCTGGGGGGTTTCGTCGGGGCCCAGGAGTCAGAAAGTACAAACCCGCCTCTTGGGCGGGTCTGGTTGCGCAGCTAACGCTGTCCCGCCATCAGGTAATGGCGGTAATAATGCTGGGGCGTTGGGGGCTGCGCGTATTCATGACCGCTACCCTAGGGCGTCGACGAGCACCGCGTCAAGCAGCGCCGCCGAGTGTGGCAAAATTGCTACCCTGCTCCGCCCTTTGCTACCTTCCCGCGATCCGATCGCGTCTGCCGAGAATCCCGATGGCCCGCAAGAAAGCTCCCGACTTCGAACAATCCCTGGCCGAACTGCAGACCCTGGTGGAACGCCTGGAAAGCGGCGAGCTGTCCCTGGAGGACTCCCTCGGCGCCTTCGAACAAGGCATCCGCCTGACCCGCGAATGCCAGGGCGCCCTGGCGCAGGCCGAGCAGAAGGTGCAGATCCTGCTGGAAAAGGATGGCGAACTCACGGCCGCCCCCTTCGCTCCGGCCGGGGACGACGCATGATCGAGGCCTACCAGCAACGCTGCCAGACCCGCGTCGATACCGCCCTCGCTCCCCTCTTCAGCGCGCCCCGCGCCGAACTCGCCCGGCTCTATGCCGCCATGGCCTATAGCGTCATGGGTGGCGGCAAGCGAGTACGGCCACTGCTGGTCTACGCCGCCTGCGAAGCCCTGGGGGGCGATCCGGCGCGCGCCGACCAGGCGGCCTGCGCGGTGGAGCTGATCCACGCCTATTCCCTGGTCCACGACGACCTGCCGGCCATGGACGACGACGACCTGCGCCGCGGCCGACCCACTACCCACAAGGCCTATGACGAGGCCTGCGCCATCCTCGCGGGCGACGGCCTGCAGACCCTGGCCTTCGAGACGCTGCTGGCGGCGCCCCAGGCTGCCGCCGTGCGACTGGAGATGGTCGCCGTGCTGGCTCGCGCCAGTGGCCCGGCGGGCATGGTCGGTGGCCAGGCCATCGATCTGGAATCGGTCGGCCGGCGTATCGACCAGCCGGCGCTGGAAACCATGCACCTGCACAAGACCGGTGCCCTGATCGCCGCCAGCGTCCAGCTCGGCGCCCTGGCCAGCGAAGCCGCCGGCCCTACCGAGCGCGACGCCCTCGCCCGCTATGCCGAGGCCATCGGCCTGGCCTTTCAGGTGTGGGACGACGTGCTCGACATCGAGAGCGATACGGAAACCCTCGGCAAGCGCCAGGGCGCCGACCTCGCCCGCGACAAACCGACCTACCCGGCGCTGCTTGGCCTGGACGCCGCCAAGGCCTATGCCCTGGAGCTACGCGACACCGCCCTGGCCGCCATAGAGCCGCTGGGCGAGCCCGCCGAACCCCTGCGCGCCCTGGCCCGCTATATCGTGGAACGACGTAGCTAGACGCGCTCCAGCGGAAAAACTCGCGACCCGAGCCGCATTTGCCCCCGGGTCCGTTGTCACAGGGGCATAACAAGACGCCCTGCCCGCTGTTGGGATGCCACGCGGGCATCGGGTAAACTGCCTAATTCTCTGCGCAAAGTGATCAGCCAGATGCCCAAGACGTTTCACGAGATTCCCCGCCAGCGTCCCGCGACGCCCCTGCTCGACCGCATCGACTCGCCGGTGCAGCTGCGCCAGCTCGATGACGCCGAGCTGGAAGCCGTCGCCGACGAACTGCGCGCCTTTCTCCTGTGGACCGTGGGCCAGACCGGCGGTCACTTCGGCGCCGGCCTGGGCGTCATCGAACTGACCGTGGCCCTGCATTACGTCTTCAACACCCCGGAAGACCGGCTGGTGTGGGACGTGGGCCACCAGGCCTATCCGCACAAGATCCTCACCGGTCGTCGCGAAGGCATGGCCAGCCTGCGCCAGAAGGACGGCCTGGCCGCCTTCCCGCGCCGCAGCGAGAGCGAATACGACACCTTTGGCGTCGGTCACTCCAGCACCTCCATCGGCGCTGCCCTGGGCATGGCCATTGCCGCCCAGTTGCAGGGCATCGAGCGCAAGTCGGTCGCGGTGATCGGCGACGGCGCCCTGACCGCGGGCATGGCCTTCGAGGCACTCAACCATGCCTCGGACACCGGCGCCAACATGCTGGTGGTGCTCAACGACAACGACATGTCCATCTCGCGCAACGTTGGCGGCCTGTCCAATTACCTGGCGCGGCTGCTCTCCAGCCGTACCTACCAGCACCTGCGCGAGAACGGCAAGAAGGCCCTCTCCAAGCTGCCCGGTGCCTGGGAAATCGCCCGCCGCACCGAAGAAGCCGCCAAGGGCATGCTGGTACCCGGCACCCTGTTCGAGGAGCTGGGCTGGAACTACATCGGCCCCATCGACGGCCATGACCTGCCGACCCTGGTCACCACCCTGCGCAACCTGCGCGATGCCAAGGGTCCGCAGTTCCTCCATGTGATCACCCGCAAGGGCAAGGGCCTGTCCATCGCCGAGGCCGATCCCATCAGCTACCACGCCATCACCAAGCTGGAGCCGCTGGACGCCAAGCCCAAGCGCCCGGGTGCACCCAAGTACTCCAACATCTTTGGCGACTGGCTGTGCGACATGGCCGCCGCCGATTCCAAGCTGGTGGGCATCACCCCGGCGATGAAGGAAGGCTCCGACCTGATCCGCTTCGCCGAACGCTATCCCGAGCGCTATTTCGACGTAGCCATCGCCGAGCAGCATGCGGTAACCCTGGCCGCAGGCCTGGCCTGCGACGGCATGAAGCCGGTGGTCGCCATCTATTCCACCTTCCTGCAGCGCGGCTATGACCAGCTGATCCACGACGTGGCGGTGCAGAACCTGGACGTGCTCTTCGCCATCGACCGCGCCGGTCTGGTGGGCGAAGACGGCCCTACCCACGCCGGCAGTTTCGATCTGTCCTACCTGCGCTGCATCCCCGGCATGGTGATCATGGCGCCCAGCGACGAGAACGAGCTGCGCCGCCTGCTTACCACCGGCTATCGCCACCAGGGTCCGGCTGCGGTGCGTTATCCCCGTGGCAGCGGCCCCAACGCCGCCCTCGATCCGGGCCTGGAACCCCTGCCCATCGGTAAAGGCGTGGTGCGTCGCCAAACCAGCCTGAAGAGCGGCTCCAAGGTCGGCTTCCTGGTCTTTGGCGTGCAACTGGCCGAAGCCCTGCAGGTCGCCGAGCGTCTGGACGCCAGCGTGGCCGACATGAGATTCGTCAAGCCGCTGGACGAGGCGCTGATCCGCCAGTTCGCCGCCGACCACGACCTGTTGGTCACCGTCGAGGAAAACAGCGTCATGGGTGGCGCCGGCAGTGCGGTCAACGAGTTCCTGCAGGCCAACGCCCTGCTCCGGCCGGTACTCAACCTGGGCCTGCCGGATAGCTACATCGAACACGCCAAGCCGGCTGACATGCTGGCCGAATGCGGCCTCGATGAGGCGGGCATCGAACGCTCAGTACGCGAGCGTCTGGCCCTGGCGGACCTGGCACCGACCGGTCTGCGCAAGGAAGCCTGAGCGCAGCCTGCCGCTGGCCAGTAAAAAGGCGCCCTAGGGCGCCTTTTCCATGTCTTCGTTCTGGTGCAGATTACCGAGCATGTGACCCAGCTTGCCGGCCTTGGTCAGCAGATAGCGGCGGTTGTGCGGATTGAGCCCCTCTTGCAGAGGCACCCGCTCGGCTACGGGAATCCCCAAGGCTTCCAACGCCTTCACCTTGCGCGGATTGTTGGTCATCAACCGCAGCGAGGTGATGCCCAGGTGATCGAGCATCGGCTTGCACAGGGCATAGGTGCGCTGGTCGGCGCCAAAGCCCAGACGTTCGTTGGCTTCCACCGTATCGGCCCCGGCATCCTGCAGCTCATAGGCGCGGATCTTGTTGAGCAGGCCGATACCACGCCCTTCCTGGCGCAGATAGAGCAGCACGCCACGGCCCGCCTCGGCGATGGCACGCAACGCCGCTTCCAGCTGGAAACCACAGTCACATCTCAGGCTGAACAGCGCATCGCCGGTCAGGCATTCGGAATGCAGCCGTCCCAGCACCGGCTCGCCGTCGGCCACGTCGCCGAAGGTCAGGGCGACATGCTCCTTGCCATCGGTCTCATCGAGAAAACCGTGCATGGTGAACAGGCCGAAGGGGGTGGGCAGTTGGGAGGCGGCGACAAAGACGACGGACACCTGCAGGCTCCTGACGGGGAAAGACGTACATTGTAACCTTTTCCCCGGGTCCGGCGTCATCGCCAGGGGTTATGACGTCGATACCCAATGATCTATCAGCGCGCCTGGACGTAGAAGATGCCCTGAGCCTCGCGCCAGCCGACCCGGTTGAGGAAACTCATGCCCAGCAGACCCTGGCTGGGGTAGTTGCCCTCCAGCACCATGGCCTCCACCCCGACGACCTCCACATCCCCCAGGCGCACCTGCGTGAGCGTGGTACGCCAGGCGCGGGCATGGCCACTGGCGGTCTCCACCCAGCCCTGAGTGCCGTCCCGGTAGCGGATCCCCAGCTGGTCGGCCTGGGCGCCGCTCAGGGCCACGCTGGTGGCGCCGGTATCCACCAGCAGGGATACCGGCCGGCCGTTGACGTTGGCGGTGACCTGATAGTGACCGTTGTTGCTGCGTGGCACGCTGAATTCGCGGCGCTGCGGCGCGCTGTAGCCATCGCTGTATTCGCGATCGAGACCAAAGGCCTGGGTCCGGCCCTCGATGCGCAGCACCGCCTGCTGGGAATCCGCGCTGACCACCTCGACCTCGTCCAGCCGCTGCCCGACCTTGAGCAGCTTGCGCTGGCCATTGACGTTGATCACCGCCGCGCCGTTGAACAACCCCACGACCCTGACCTGGGGCTGCGCCCAGGCGAGCGTACCGACGGCCCAGATGAGGCCGCACGCGCCCAGTCTTTTCACTGCCCTGCTCCTTGGGCCTGCGTCTCGTCAGCCGACGAGATGACCCCAACCGATATGTAGTCCCTGAACCACCAGCCAGGCGAGGACGCCGGCCAGTACATCGTCGACCATGATGCCGACGCCGCCGCGGACATTGACATCCAGCCAGCGGATTGGCCAGGGCTTGCAGATGTCTAGCACGCGGAAGGCGACGAAACCCACCACTAGCCAGATCAACCCCGGGGGCGCCAGCCAGAAGGTGATCCAGATGCCGACCATCTCGTCCCAGACGATGCCCTCGTGGTCGTGCACGCCCAGCTCCCGGGCAACCTTGCCGCACAACCAGCAACCGAACAGGGTGAGGACCACCAACAACAACGGATAGCTCCAGCCAGTGAGCAGCTGCCACAGCGGCACGAAGGGCAAGGCGATCAGCGATCCCCAGGTACCGGGTGCCTTGGGCAGGGTGCCGGAACCCAGGCCAAAGGCCAGGAAGTGCCAGGGATCACGCCAGACCGACAGGGGGACCGGCTGGGCGGGGGCTTGGTGTTCGCTCAAGGAAGGACTCCGCTCGAAGGCGCTAGAAGTGTTGGAAACCGGTCTGCGCCAGCGTCATGGGCTGACCGTCGGCGGCGAGGACAGCAACGCCGCTGCCCGCCTCGACCCGACCGATCACCTGCGCCTGGGGCCAGGCGACGGCCAGGGCCGGGGCCTGCTCGGGCGGCAGGGTGAAGACCAGCAGATAGTCATCGCCCGCGCCCAGCGCCAGGCGCAGCACCTCGTTGGCAGGAAACAGCTCGGCCAGCGCCGGGCTCACCGGCAGCCGCGCGGCCTCCACCACCAGTCGCACGCCAGAGGCCGCGGCGATATGCCCGCAATCTGCCACCAGGCCGTCGGAGACATCCTGGGCCGCCGTCGCCCTGCCCCGCAGCCAGAGGCCGAGTTCGAATTGCGGTTGGGGCGCCCAGTAGCGCGCCAGCAGGTGCCGACTGGCGGCGCCCTCTGGAGCACGCTGGCCGAGAACGAAGGGCAAGGCGCCGCCAGCCTCGCCGGGCGCGCCGCCCAGGCACAGCAGATCGCCCGGCCGGGCGCCGCTGCGCAGCAGCGCCTGACCAGCCGGAACCCGACCGAAGACCGTGAGGGTGAGGGACAGTGGACCGCGGGTGGTATCACCCCCGACCAGGCGCAGGTCGCACCGCTCGGCCATCTGGGCGAGTCCTGCGGCGAGGCCTTCCAGCCAGCTCGGCTCGACCGCCGGCAGGGTCAGCGCCAGGGTGAAGCCCAAAGGCGCCGCACCCATGGCGGCCAGGTCGCTGGCGCTCACCGCCAGGGCGCGCTGCCCGAGGCCGAAGGCGTCCGGGCAGGGATCGGGGAAGTGCACCCCGGCGGTCAGGGTGTCGGTGGATACCGCCAGCTGCTCACCCGGAGCGGGTGCCAGCAGCGCGCAGTCATCACCGATCCCCAGGGCCACGCCCGGACCGCCGCGCGCGCAGGGCGCCGCGGCGAAATAGCGACGGATGAGTTCGAATTCACCCATGCCGACGTGGGCGATCAGCGCTTGCCGCGCAACTCGGCGCTGCGCAGCTTGGGCGCCAGCTTGTCCAGCACGCCGTTGACGAACTTGTGGCCGTCGGTGGCGCCGAAGATCTTGGCCATCTCGATGCCCTCGTTGATCACCACGCGATAGGGCACGTCGATGCGCTTGAGCAGTTCGTAGCAGGACAGCCGCAGCACGGCGAGTTCGACCGGGTCCACCTCGTCCATGGCACGGTCCAGGCAGGGCAGGATCAGGCCATCGATCTCGCTCTTGTTGGCCGGGACGCCATGGAGGACTTCATGGAAGTAGGCGCCGTCGACCTTGGCGAAGTCGTTGTCGACGCGAAACTGCGCCTCGATCTCGTTGATCGCCTGGCCCGCCATGTGCCACTGGTACAGGGCCTGGACCGACAGGCTGCGCGCTTCGCGGCGAGCAGCCAGTTTGCCGGTGGGGGCCTTCTTGCCCGCGGGCTTGCCGGCCGCGGGCGGAGTCAGATCGCCGCTCACTTGGCCTCCAGCTGCGCCAGCAGGCTGACCATTTCCAGAGCGGACAGGGCCGCTTCGGCGCCCTTGTTGCCGGCCTTGGTGCCGGAGCGCTCGATGGCCTGCTCGATGGAGTCGACGGTCAGGACGCCAAAGGACACCGGGACGCCGAATTCCATGGAGACCTGGGCCAGACCCTTGGTGCATTCGCCGGCCACGTATTCGAAGTGGGGCGTGCCGCCACGGATGACCGCGCCGAGGGCGATGATGGCGTCGAATTCGTCGCGCTGGGCGATCTTCTGCACGGCCAGCGGGATCTCGAAGGCGCCGGGGACGCGGATGATGGTCAGGTCGTCCGGCTTGATGCCGTGGCGCACCAGGGCGTCGATGGCGCCCTGCAGCAGGCTCTCGACGACGAAGCTGTTGAAGCGGCCGACCACCAGGGCGAAACGGCCCTGGGGAGCGATGAAGGTGCCTTCAAAGGTCTTGATGTTCATGTGCGGGTCCAGTTGTCAAAGAGCCGGACGGCCGGCAACTGCCAGGCCGTCCGTGGAAATCCAGGTGAAGCGCGCCGCACCACCCGGGCGGGCGCGCCAGGCGGAAGGGTCATTCTTCAGGAGGCAGATAGTCTACTACTTCCAGGTCGAAGCCGGATATGGCGTTGAACTTCATCGGTGAGCTGAGCAGCCGCATCTGACGAATGCCCAGGTCGCGCAGGATCTGCGAACCGGCACCGACGGTGCTGTAGGTGGACAGCGCCTTGGGCGCCGGGCGCGGCTCGCGCAGATGCGCCAGCAGGTCGTCGCCTTCCAGCGAGTGCCCCAGCAGCAGCACCACGCCAGCGCCTTCGCGAGCGACCCGCTCCATGGCGCTGCGCAGGCTCCAGCGACCCGGCTGGTGGACCTGCAGCAGGTCGCGCAGCGGGTCCATGTTGTGCACCCGCACCAGTGGCAGCTCCTGGCTGGCCAGGTCACCGCGGATCAGCGCCAGATGGACGTCGCCCTCCACCTCGTCGCGGTAGGTCACCAGCTTAAAGGGGCCGACTTCGGTATCGAGCTGCTGCTCGTCGATGCGCTTGACGGTGTGCTCATGAAGCAGGCGGTAGTGGATCAGATCGGCGATGGTGCCGACCTTGAGGCCGTGCTGCTCGGCGAAGGTTTCGAGTTCGTCGCGACGGGCCATGGTGCCGTCGTCGTTCATCACTTCGCAGATCACCCCGCTCTCGGCGAAGCCGGCCATGCGCGCCAGGTCGCAGGCGGCCTCGGTGTGGCCGGCGCGGGCCAGCACGCCACCGGGCTGGGCCATCAGTGGGAACATGTGGCCAGGGCTGACCACGTCGCCGGCCTTGGCGTCCTTGGCGATGGCGGCCTGCACCGTGCGCGCCCTGTCAGCGGCGGAGATGCCGGTGCTGATGCCCTCGGCGGCCTCGATGGAGACGGTGAACTTGGTGCCGAAGCCGGAGGCGTTGCGGCTGGCCATCATCGGCAGGCTGAGGCGTTCGCAGAGGCCCTTGCTCATGGGCATGCAGATCAGGCCGCGCGCATGGCGGGCCATGAAGTTGATGTGTTCGGCGGTGACGCATTCGGAGGCGATGATGATGTCGCCTTCGTTCTCGCGGTCCTCGTCGTCCATGAGGATGACCATCTTGCCCGCGCGGATGTCCTGGATGATGTCTTCGATGCTGGAAAGTGCCACGGTGTCGTCCTTAGCGCTGCAGATAGCCGTGTTCGGCAAGAAAGTTTTCGGTGACGCCGCCCTTGCTGGACTCGGCGGCCTTGTCGCCCAGCAGCAGGCGTTCCAGGTAGCGGGCCAGGAGGTCCACCTCCAGGTTCACCCGCCGACCGGCGCGGTAGTCGGCCATGATGGTCTCGCCAAGGGTGTGGGGCACGATGGTCAGCTCGAACTCGGCGCCGTCCACCGCGTTCACCGTGAGGCTGACGCCGTCCACGGTGATGGATCCCTTTAGGGCGATGTAACGGGCCAGCTCGGCCGGGGCGCGCAGACGGAATTGCACGGCACGGGCGTTATCGGCGCGGGAAACCACTTCGCCGAGGCCGTCCACGTGGCCGCTGACCAGGTGGCCGCCGAGACGGCTGGTGGGCATCAGCGCCTTTTCCAGGTTGACCCGGCTGCCAGGCTTGAGCCCACCCAGGCTGGTAAGGCTCAGGGTCTCGCGACTGACGTCGGCCCAGAAGCCGTCACCAGGCAATTCCACGGCGGTGAGGCAGACCCCGTTGACGGCGATGCTGTCGCCGAGCTTGACGTCGGCAAGGTCGAGCTTGCCGGTGGCGACATAGAGGCGCACGTCTCCGCCCTTGGGCGTGAGGGCGCGGATCTCGCCGAGGGCTTCGATGATTCCGGTAAACATCAGCTCAGGCCTCCAAGAGGCGGAGCCGAAACGGCGGTGCAGCTAGACATCGACGAACTCCTGTTTCGGTGAAAAAACAGGGCGTACGGACAGAAGGGAAATCAGACGGACGAGGGGCTCGCACCCCTGCCAGGCGAGGCTATCCCGTTCTCTCTCATCCGGACTATGACCGTCGGCCCCGGAATCCAACCGGGTCTGCTGACCTCCCCCGCCGCAGAGGGCAAGGGAGCGCTCGCGGGCTCGTCCCGAGTCGATCGGGCATTACCGCCGGTGGGGAATTGCACCCCGCCCTGAGAACTCGCTACCCGCAGGCAGCGCAGGTTTTGTAACACAGTTCGCCGCCAGGGGGCCAGGGGCGTCAGGTGTCGCGCCGGGGCCGGGCGATCAGGTGCAGGTCCGCGCCCACCGGCGTGGCACTGAGGATTTCCAGCTGCGGTGCCTCGGCCAGGTGCTCCAGCGGCCAGTCCAGCAGCGGCCGGGCACTGGAGCCGAGGAACTTGGGCGCCAGGAACAGATGGTATTCATCGACCAGCCCGGCCTGGGCGAAGGCACCGGCAAGGCGCGGTCCGGCTTCCACCAGGACGTCGTTGACCTGCTCGCTGCCCAGTCGGGTCAGCAGGGCGGCCAGATCGACCTGGCCCTGGGCGCCAGGCAACGCCAGGTAGTCGTGACCAGCAGCGGCATAGGCAGGCGCCTCGGCGGCCATACCGGCCACTCGCGCCGCGCCGGCCTGGAAGAACGGGGCCGTGAGCGGCACCCGGCCGCGACCGTCCACCAGCAGCCGCTGCGGCGTGCGCAGGGTGGCCAGCTCCAGTTCGTCACCGCTCAGGCCCAGCTCGGCCTGGCGCACGGTCAGGCGGGCGCCGTCGGCCAGCACGGTATCGGCGCCGGTGATCACCACGCCCGCTTCGGCCCGTAGCCGCTGGACACTCTGGCGCGCCAGCGGCCCGGTGATCCACTGGCTCTCGCCATTGGCCATGGCGGTGCGACCGTCCAGACTCAGTGCCAGCTTGACCCGCACGAAGGGCCGCCCGGTCAGCATGCGCTGGATGAAGCCGGCATTGAGCGCCCGGGCTTCGGCTTCCAGCACCCCGGCGCGGGTGGCGATGCCAGCGGCGGCGAGACGGGCGAGGCCACGGCCGGCCACCAGCGGATTGGGATCGGTCATGGCTGCCACCACCTCGGCCACGCCAGCCGCGACCAGGGCGTCGGCGCAGGGCGGTGTGCGGCCATGGTGGCTGCAGGGTTCCAGGGTCACATAGGCGGTGGCGCCGCGCGCGGCTTCCCCCGCCTGGCGCAGGGCATGCACCTCGGCATGGGGACCGCCGGCCTGGCGGTGCCAGCCCTCGCCCACTATCCGACCGTCCCGGACGATGACGCAGCCCACCCGGGGATTGGGCGCGGTGCTGTAGCGGCCGAGCGCCGCCAGCGCCAGGGCGCGGGCCATCCAGAATTCGTCATTCATCTCGTTGGCAGCGCTCATACCGGCTGCTTGCCCGGATCCTGGGCCAGGCGCTCGATCTCGTCGCGAAACTCGGCCAGGTCCTGGAATTGCCGATAGACCGAGGCGAAGCGGATATAGGCCACCTGGTCCAACTTGCGCAACTCGTCCATCACCAGTTCGCCCACCACCCGCGAACGGATCTCCCGCTCGCCGGTGGCGCGCAGCCGGTGCTTGATCAGGGCGATGGCCTCTTCCAGGCGCTCGACGCTGACCGGGCGCTTTTCCAGGGCGCGCTGCATGCCGGCGCGCAACTTGTCTTCGTCGAAGGGCTGGCGGGTCCCGTCCTGCTTGATCAGTCGCGGCAGGACCAGCTCGGCGGTTTCGAAAGTGGTGAAGCGTTCCTGGCAGGCCAGACATTCACGCCGCCTGCGCACCTGCTCGCCGGCCGCAACCAGCCGGGAATCCGTGACCTTGGTGTCGTGGGCGCCGCAGAAGGGACAATGCATGGGAGAGTCGACCGCCGGAAGGGAAAGCCCTCATGGTACCCGATCACCCCTCGTCGGGAACCTCCGGGTACCGGACGAATCGACAGCCAGAGGCCGCCAGGCTATAAGAGCGCACTCTACTCGACGGCCACTCCTCAACCTCCCGTGCAGCCCTCGCGGGCCGCGACCTACGGATCCTGCCATGACCCCACGCGTCCTACTGCCCCTGCTGCTCACCGGTCTGCTCGTGGCGTGCTCCAGCCCACCCGAAACCACGCCGCCGCAGCCCACCACCCCGGCCGACGAGCCGGTTCCGGTGGCGGGTGCTCCTACCCCGGCCAATTTGCGCGAGATCTCCGGCGTCTTGCGCAATGCCCAGGGCCTGGTCCCGGCCGGTGCCCAGGTCGAGATCGCCCTGCTGGCGGTCAACGCCAAGGGCCTGCCCCAGCGCCTGCTGGCCAGCGAGACGGTGACCGGCAAGGGCGCGCCCCTGGCCTTCCGCCTGCCCTTCAACCCGGACATCTTCCCCACCCGTCCGGACCTCAAGGTGGAATTCCACGCCCGTCTGATCCAGGCCGGTCAACTGGCCAGCTACCTGCCACCGGTCGGTGTGGGCGGGCCGACCACGCAGAACCTCGGCGAACTGGTGCTGAACCAGACTCCGTGACCCCGCCCTCCGACCTTGCCGACGCCCTGGTGGCGCTGCTTGGCGACGCCCGCCTCCGCCTGCAGGCCTTGCCCGGCAGTACGCTATCCTTGTGGCTGGTCGATCCCGCCAACATGACGCGGGCCTTTTCCCCGGCGGAAACCCAGCGCCTGCTGGAGGCGCCGCCCTACTGGGCCTTCTGCTGGGCCAGTGGTCTGGCCCTGGCGCAGTGGATAGTCGCGAACCCCGCGGTAGTCGCTGGGCGCCAGGTACTGGATTTCGGCAGCGGTTCGGGCATCGCCGGTCTCGCCGCCGCCCAGGCCGGCGCGGCGCGGGTGGTCTGTTGCGACCTCGATCCATTGGCACTGGCCGCCTGTCGTGCCAATGCCCAGGCCAACGGCCTGCAGATCCAGACGCTGGCCGATTTCCAGGCCAGCACCGAGCGCTTCGAGCTGATCCTGGCCGCCGACGTGCTCTACGACCGCGCCAACCTGTCCCTGCTAGGATCGCTGCAGAGCCGTGCCGACAGCCTATTGCTGGCCGACTCGCGCGTACGCGACCTGGTCCACCCCGGTTTCAGCCGCCTCGCCGAACTCCAGGCCTGCACCCTGCCGGATCTGGCGGAGCCGGAAGAATTCCGCCGCGTGACGCTCTATCAGGGCTGAGCCACCTGCCTTGTTTCCAAGGGCGGCGCCCCCACCTATAGTGCATCTTTCGTCTGCCGAGTCCGCCATGAGCCAGGTCCCTTACATTTTCGACGCCACCCTCGACACCTTCCAGCAACAGGTCATCGACGCCTCCTTCAGCACTCCGGTGCTGGTGGACTTCTGGGCCGAGTGGTGCGCGCCCTGCAAGGTGCTGATGCCGCTGCTGGCCAAGATCACCGAGTCCTATGGCGGCGCCCTGCACCTGGCCAAGGTCAACTGCGACATCGAGCAGGAACTGGTGATGAGATTCGGCATCCGCAGCCTGCCGACGGTGGTGCTGTTCAAGGACGGCCAGCCGGTGGACGGCTTCGCTGGCGCCCAGCCGGAGTCGGCCATCCGTGCCCTGCTCGAACCCCATGTCCAGGCCTTGCCACCGGCCGCGGAAGATCCGCTGGAAGCCGCCCAGGCGCTGTTCGCCGAAAGCCGTTTCGCCGAGGCCGAGGCGCTGCTCAAGGCGCTACTGGAAGAGGACAACAGCAACGCCCTGGCGCTGATCCTCTATGCCCGCTGCCTGGCCGAGCGCAATGAACTGGACGATGCCCAGGCGGTACTGGATGCGGTCAAGGGCGATGAACACAAGCAGGCCCTGGCCGGCGCACGTGCCCAGCTGACCTTTCTCCGCCAGGCCGCCAGTCTGCCCGAGGTCGCCGAGCTCAAGAGCCGCCTAGCTCGCGATGCCGGTGATGACGAAGCCGCCTACCAGCTGGCCGTGCAGCAACTTGCCCGCCAGCAGTACGAACCGGCGCTGGATGGCCTGCTCGACCTGTTCCGCCGCAATCGTGGCTATGGCGACGACCTGCCGCGCAAGACCCTGGTGCAGGTCTTCGATCTGCTCGGCAACGACCACCCGCTGGTCGCCACCTATCGCCGCCGCCTGTACCAGGCGCTGTACTAAGCGCCTATCGATAACGGCTGCGTCGCCCTGGGCGCAGCCTTATCCACAGCCAGCGCCCGCCTGGCGTTGTGGACCTTTCGTAGCGTGGAAAACCGCCCAGCGTTTTCCACCACCTGTGCCCAGCTTCACCCCTGCCAGATATAGAACTGCGCCTCCCCGACCCGCTCCATGCGCACCTGGGGACTGTGCCTCAGCCGGACCAGCAGCTGCTTGGCCACGCCCAGATTGCCGGTCAGCTTTTCCAGCGCCACGAGGATGTCCGGTCCGCTGAGCCGGCCAGCGGAGCTGAGCAGCTTGACCACCTGATCCCAGAGCATGTCGCCTCCCGACTTGGGCCCGCTGGGTGCGGCGGCCACCGCCGCAGCAGGCAGGGGCGCCTCCGTCGGCCGCAGGGCCGCGGCCAGGCGCTGCCAGTCGGCCTCATCCAGTTCCACCGTGAGATCCACGGGCTGGCTGCCGATGGTTCCGCGAATGCGTACCATGGTGTTCTCCTCGTCGTGCAGAGGCCCATGCTCCCACAGCCACCGGCCGACGCCAAACCAAGGTTGCAGCGCGGAAAAGCAACAACATAACATAGCGCCTTTCCGTTCACTGGAAGCCCACCATGCGCCTGCCCCTGCTGACCTTCTGCCTTGCCGCCGCACTCGTCCAACCGGCCCTTGCCCATGACGACCATGACGAACACGAACACGGCGCCCTGGGTGCCCATGTGCACGGCGAATCCCACCTCGATCTGGCGCACACCGATACGGGCCTGGAGTTGCAGTGGCGCAGTCCGGCGGCCGATCTGCTGGGTTTCGAACATGCACCGCGCAACCAGAAGGAGCAGGACGCCGTCGCCGCGCTCCGGCAGAGCCTGGAGAATCCTCAGGCACTGGTGAAGCTGCCCGCAGCAGCCAATTGCCAATTGGCCGAAGCCAGTGCCATCAGTCCGCTGTTCGCCAAGGACGCCAGCGCCAGCGGTCATCTGGATGTGGAAGCCACCATGAGCTTCACCTGCAGCAAGCCGACCGCCCTCGACGGTCTGGACCTCTCCGGCTGGTTCGCCCGCTTTCCCAACAGTCACAGTGTCGAAGTGCAGGCCATCGTCGCCAGTGGCCAGCAGGGCGCCGAGCTGACGGCTCAGCAACCGCGACTGAAGTGGTAGGACGGCCATGAGCACCGCGCCCCTGGTCGAGATCCGGGACCTTGGCTTCGCCTGGCCTGGCCAGGCGGAATGCCTGGATATCCAACACTTCCAGCTGGCGCGCGGTGAGGCGCTGTTTCTCGAAGGCCCCTCGGGTAGCGGCAAGACCACCCTGCTCGGCCTGCTCGGCGGCGTGCAGCGCCCCAGCCGCGGCCAGGTCCGGCTGCTCGGTCAGGATCTGGGGCAACTCGCCACTGCCCGGCGCGATCGTTTTCGCGTCGACCACACCGGCTTTCTCTTCCAGCAGTTCAACCTGCTGCCCTTTCTCTCGGTGCTGGACAATGTCCTGCTGCCCTGTCAGTTCTCCAGACTGCGCCACGAGCGTGCCCGCGCGCGCCATGGCGATCCACAGGACGCTGCCCTGACCCTGCTGCGCGCCCTGGGCCTGAGCGATCCCGACCTGCCCCGACGCCCGGCCCGCGAATTGTCCATCGGCCAGCAGCAGCGGGTCGCCGCCGCTCGCGCCCTGATCGGCCAGCCGGAACTGGTGATCGCCGACGAACCCACCTCGGCGCTGGATATCGATCACCGCGACGCCTTCCTGCAGCTGCTGTTCGCCGAATGCGCCGCAGCCGGCGCCGGCCTGCTGTTCGTCAGCCACGATCGCGGCCTGGCAGGTCATTTCGACCGCCACCTCACCCTGGCCCAGCTCAACGCTGCCCGCGCGGAGACCTAGGATGCCCCTCCTTCAGCTGGCCTGGGCCAGCCTGCGCAATCGTCGCGCTACCGCCCTGCTCACCATCTTCACCATCGCCGTCTCGGTGGCCCTGCTACTAGGCGTCGAACGGCTGCGCACCGAGGCCAAGGCCAGCTTCGCCAGTACCATCGCCGGCACCGACCTGGTGGTGGGCGCCCGCTCCGGCGCGGTCAACCTGCTGCTCTATTCGGTGTTCCGCATTGGCAATGCCACCAACAACATCCGCTGGGAAAGCTACGAAAAGCTCGCCGCCGATCCTCGCGTCGCCTGGACCATCCCGCTGTCGCTCGGCGATTCCCACCGCGGCTACCGGGTGCTGGGCACCGACGGCAACTACTTCACTCACTATCACTATGGGCGCAACCAGCCCCTGCGCCTGGTCCAGGGCCGGCCCTTCAACGACGTCTTCGAGGTCGTGTTGGGCGCCGAGGTGGCCAAGGCGCTGCACTACCGGCTGGGCGACAAGATCGTGCTGGCCCATGGCGTCGCCACCATCAGCCTGACCGAGCACAGCGACCATCCCTTCACCGTGGTCGGCATCCTCGCGCCCACCGGCACCCCGGTCGATCGCACCCTGCACATTCCGCTGAGCGGCATGACCGCCCTGCACCTGGACTGGCGCGGCGGCATGCCCGGCCCCTCGCTCAGCGATGCCGAGGTGCGCCAGCGCGACCTCACCCCGCAGGATCTCACGGCCGCTCTGGTCGGCCTCAAGAGTCGGGTAGCCACCTTCGCGGTGCAGCGTGCGGTCAACAGCTATACCGGCGAGCCCTTGCTGGCGATCCTGCCCGGCGTGGCCCTGCAGGAACTCTGGGGTCTGCTCGGCACCGCAGAACAGGCGCTGCTGGTGATGTCGCTGTGCGTGGTGCTCACTGGTCTGGTGGGCATGCTTACCGCCCTGCTCGCCAGCCTCAACGAACGGCGGCGGGAGATGGCCATCCTGCGTTCGGTGGGCGCCCAGCCGCGGCATCTGTTCGGCTTGCTGCTGGCCGAAGCACTGGCCCTCACCCTGGCCGGCTGCCTGGGCGGCCTGGCCCTGCTCTATGGCGCCATCGCCCTGGGCCGCCCCTGGCTGCTGGCGGAATACGGTCTGGCATTGCCGCTGGACTGGCCCTCGCTCTACGATGGGCAACTGCTCGGCGGCATCCTGCTCGCCGCCCTGGTGCTCGGCTGCATTCCGGCCTGGCGCGGCTGCCGCCAGGCCCTCACGGACGGGTTGTCCGTGCGACTATGAACGAGGCCCCACCATGCGCCTGGCGCTCCTGCTGTTGCTCTGCTGGCTGCCCTGGGCCCAGGCCGAACCCCGTCAACTCGCCTGGCGCGAGCTGGTACCGGCCGATGCGCCGCGCTTCAACCCGGGCAGCATCGACCACGGTCTCGGCGAAGACGGCCCGGCCGCCAGCCAGCCCTGGCCGGACGCTCCGACGGTAGCGGCGCTGGATGGCCAGGACGTGCGCCTGCCCGGATACGTGGTCCCCCTGATGGTTACCGACGAGGGCGAGGTCACCGAGTTCCTCCTGGTCCCCTACTACGGCGCCTGCATCCACGTGCCACCGCCACCCGGCAATCAGATCGTCTACGTCAAGGGCAGCCACGACCTCTGGCTGTCCAAGCTGCACCTGCCCTATTGGG
The DNA here is from genome assembly GCF_965111925.1 of Pseudomonas sp. Marseille-Q7302. Lineage (NCBI taxonomy): Bacteria > Pseudomonadati > Pseudomonadota > Gammaproteobacteria > Pseudomonadales > Pseudomonadaceae > Pseudomonas > Pseudomonas sp. Marseille-Q7302. The sequence goes on from NZ_CBCOPK010000001.1 coordinate 4,460,117, forward strand.
TGGAAGGCCGCCTGGGCGTGGGCAGCCAGCGCAGCGAGGTGGCCGTCGCCGGCTACTGGCTGCAGGCGCAGCGCATCCTTCCCTACATCCTCAAGGGCGACGGCTCCTGAGGGGATATGCCCGACCCTTGAGCGAGATCAAGAGTCTGACATTTAAGCTTCGCTAGGCTGCTCCCAGCCCTTTTTCAATGCTTCCGGAGCCCTAGCCATGCGTCCTCTCTTCCGCCTCAGCCTGCTCGCCCTCGCCTTGGCCGCCCCCCTCGCCCAGGCCCACCAGGCCGGCGACATCATCCTGCGTGCCGGTGCCATCACCGTCGATCCCCACGAGCGCAGCTCCGACGTCAAGATCGATCGAGGCGCCCTGAGCGGCGCCAACCTCGGCGGCAAGGCGACCATGGACAGCGACACCCAGCTGGGGCTGAACGTCGCCTACATGCTGACCGACCACCTGGGCTTAGAACTGCTGGCGGCCACGCCCTTCGAGCATGAGGTCAACATCAAGGGCACCGGGCTGGACGCCGCCAATGGCAAGCTGGGCACTCTCAAGCACCTGCCGCCGACCCTGAGCCTGGTCTACTACCCCCTGGACGCCAAGGCGACGTTCCAGCCCTATGTCGGCGCCGGCCTCAACTACACCTGGATCTATGACGAGCACGTCGGCAGCGGCGCCAGCGCGGCCGGTTTCGACAACTTCCGTGCCGACAATTCCTGGGGCTGGTCCGCCCAGGTCGGCGCTGATCTCATGCTCACCGACCGGGTCATGCTCAATGCCCAGGTCCGCTACATCGACATCTCGACCACCGCCCACGTCGATAACACCGCCCTCGGCGCTCGGGCCAAGGTCGATCTGGACGTGGATCCCTGGGTGTACATGGTCGGCCTGGGCTATCGCTTCTAACCTACTGCCCGCCACTAGCACCGTAGGTTGGCGCTGAGGCAGCTCCAGCGTCGAAGCCCAACAGGCTAGGGGTTGCCCCTGGCCTCCCCGATTAGTCTCGTAGCAGCGCCGCCAGCCCCGTGCCCATGGCCGTGGGCTGGCTGAAGTCGAAGCGCTCGCGCAGACGACGGTTGTCCGCCTTCGAATGGCGGATGTCCCCCGCCCGCGCCGCACCATGGGTCACCTGCGGCAGGCCACCGAGCACCTGGCCGATCTCGGCCAGGAGGCCGTTCAGGCTGATGGTCTCGCCGCGCCCTACGTTCACCGCCCCAGCTGTCACCTCGGGAGCTTCCAGCGCCTGCACCAGGATACCCACCAGGTCGGCCACATAGACGAAATCGCGGGTCTGCTCGCCGTCACCAAAGACCGTGATCGGCGTCTGGCGGCGGGCGCGCTCGGTAAAGATGCTGATCACCCCCGAATAGGGCGAGGACGGATCCTGGCGCGGGCCATAGATATTGAAGAAGCGAAAGATCGCCGGCTCCAGGCCGTGCTCGCGGCGATAGAAGTCGAAGTAGTACTCGCCAGCCAGCTTATCCGCTGCATAGGGCGTCAACGGCGCCTTGGGCAGCTCCTCGTCGATGGCCTGGCCCTGGCCGTTGGCGCCGTAGACCGCCGCGCTGGAGGCATAGACCACCCGCTTGATCCCGGCCTTGCGCATGGCCTCGCACAGATTCAGGGTACCGATGAAATTGGCCCTGTGGGTGCCCACCGGGTCTTCCACCGAGGCCTGCACCGAGGCCACCGCGGCCAGGTGTACCACCGCTGCGCAGCCAGTTACCGCGGCTTCCAGCGTCGCGGTATCGGCCACGTCGCCCACCCGCAGCTCGATACCTTCATTGTCCAGCGGCAGATTCTCGCGCTTGCCGGTACTCAGGTCGTCCAGTATCCGTACCCGTTTGCCCCGCGCCAGCAGCGCATCGGCCAGGTGGGAGCCGATGAAACCGGCACCGCCAGTGATCAGAATGGGCGCATCACTCATCGAAACCTACCTCGTCCTGCCGAAAGCCCTGCAACAGCGCCGGCAGCTCCTGCTGCCAGCGCCGCGCCTTGATTCCAAAGGTGTTGAGCAGCTTGCGACTGATCAGCACCCCCTGTTGTGGCTCTTCCGCGGCATCCGCACGCTCCAGGTGCGTCACCTCCTGCCATTCGCAGCGCACCGGCCGGTCGAATTCCTGCCAGAGCTGAGCGACGGTTTCGCCCAGGCCCAGCTCCGACACCGCTTCCTGGGCACCGTAGTGATAGGTCCCCCAGAGCGGCGCGCCGCAGTCGAGCTGCTTGACCACGGCCAGCAGCACTCGGGCAACATCACCCACCGTGGTCGGATTGCCGCGCCGATCACCCGCCAGGGGAACGACCTGCTCGGTACCCAGTTGCTGTAGCAGACGTCCCAGGCGACCGTCGCAGGAATCGTCCAGCACCCAGCCCAGGCGCAGCAGGATATGCATCGGGCACAGAGCCCTGACCAGCTGCTCGACCCGCCAGAGCGCTTCGCCCCGCGCCCCGGGAGGCCGCGGAAGATCCTTTTCACTATAGCCGGCCACGCGCGAGCCATCGAACAGCTGATAACCGGAGGGTTGGATCAAGGGAATCTGGTAGTGCTGACAGAGGCCGGCCAGGCGTTGGACGGCGAGCGCCTGACGCTGCATCAACGCCGGATCGAAATCCGCCGCCTGCAGCCAGTCGCGATAATAGGCGAGATTGATCACCGCCCCCGGACGTACCCGGTCGAGCACCTCGGTCAGCCCGGCGGCGTACCAGCCCTCCGCCGGGGTCTCGGGGGCAACGAATTCGATGCCCGCTTCGGCACCGGCGGCGAGTAGCGCCTTGCCCAGGGCGCTCTCCCCGCCCACTACTAGAAGACGCATACGCATGACTTGGAACAGCCTTCAGACCAGCATAAACAGGCGTCGAAAAAGTCGACGGACATCAATCAACATAGCGCGTCGCGCCAACCTTGCTCAAGCATCGGCGGTAACGGCTGCCGGTTGTTCGCGGCTTTGCTCACGCAGCGTATGGTTGGCGGCGCTCTTGAGATTGGGCAGCAGCCGACAGATCAGCGCCAGCTGGGTGCACACCAGCCGGTAGCCATCGTCGTTGTCGTCGGCCGCGGCTTCCAGCTCGTCGGCGAGGCTGCTTTCCTCCTCGGCGGTAGGCGGCAGACTGCGTCGCTCCGCCACCGCTGCGGCGATGGCCTCCATGCCCTCGGCGATGCGCGTCACGGCGCGCTCCACCAGAGCATCGTGCTCGGCCGCCTCCAGCTGGCGGCGATGCGCGCCCAACGCCGACAGATAGCCCAGCAGCGTGTTGGACAGTGCCAGGTAGCGAAAGCCCGCCTCCAGGTTGCGGCGGAAGTGCCCGGGATCGCGCAGCATGTTGGCCAGCGCGGCCGACAGTGTCGCATCGGCGTTATGGGCATTGCGCCGCGCCACACGGTAGTCGAGATCGTCCCGCTTGCCGGTCCGGTACTGCTCGTGCAACCGGCGCAGATAGAGCGCATTGGTGCGCAGGGTATTGGCCATCACCTGATGCAGGCGCCGCCCCTGCCAGTCCGGCAGGACGAAGAACACCGCCAGCACCGCGATCAGGCAGCCCAGCAGGGTATCCAGCAGCCGCGGCCAGATCAGCATGAAGCCATTGCCCACCTGGTTGAAGCAGAACAGCACCATCAAGGTGATGGCCGCGGTAGCGATGGTGTAGCGATCCGTGCGGGTGATAAAGAACACCAGCCCGGCGACCAGCGCCAGCAGCAGCTGGACTTCCGGCTGAGCGAACAGCTCCAGCAAGGCACTACCCAGCAGCAAGCCGATCACCGTGCCCACGATCCGCTGCACCAGGCGCACCCGGGTCGCCCCGTATTGCGGTCGGCAGACGAATACCGTGGTCAATAGGATCCAGTAGCCGTTCACCGGGTGGATCAGGTGCAGCACGCCATAGCCGGCCATCAACGCCAGGGCCATGCGCAGGCCATGGCGGAACAGCAACGAGGTTGGGGTCAGCTGCAGGCGGATGCGCCGAAACACCTCGGGCAGGGAGCGCGCAGCGGGATCCAACAGGCTGGTGTCCAGATCCGCCGCGCCCGAATCACTGTTGCCCGCTTCGGAGAACTGCCGTTCCAGGGTCGAAAGGTTATGGCCGAGCAGATCCAGGGAGCGCAACAGACCCCGCCAGCGCGGATTCTGCTGCTGCTTGAGATACTCCAGCGATGCCTGCAGATCGGTCAGACCCTGTTGGCTCTGCTGACCGTATTCGAAGGGCTGGCCGAGCCGGATCGCCTCGCCCATGTTGAGACAGGCGCTGGCCTGCAGCTTGAGCAGGCGCTGGCAGCGAAACAGGATGTCGCTATGGAAGAAGGCCTCGGTCAGGGCGCTGTAGGGATAGTGGGAGGAGCTGGCACGCTCATGGATGTCCTGCGCCATGAAATAGAGGCGGAAGTAACGTCCGGAGCGCGCCCCAGGCCGCCCCGAGCGGCCGAAGCGATTGAGGATGGTCGCCTTGGCCTGGTTCAGCGCCTGCACCACCTTGCCGTTCTGCTGCGCCAGGAGCACGCGTCGCCGGTGCAGGTCCACCCCGCGCACTGGCTCGAGCATCTCGGCCTTGAGCCTGAGCAGGGTCCCTAGCTCGCCATAGAGGGCGGATAGATTCTGGCGTACCGGTTGGTGGGCGAAGAGCGCGCACCAGAGCACCGAGAGCAGGCCATACCACAGGGCGCCGGCCAGCAGGTGCGCCGGCTCGTACCACAGCGGTACCTGGGCGCCGAGGCGCTGATCCACGCCGATCATGGCATAGATGGACAGGATCACCGTCGCCTGAGCCACCGAGGCATAACGCTCGCCGATGGCACCCAGCATCGTCAGGCTGAAGGTGGCCAGGCCCAGGCCCGCCACGAAAATCCAGGGATAGGGAAACAGCAGCTCAACGGCGAAGGCAGCGACCGCGAAGCACAGCAGCGTCACCACCAACGACTTGAGACGACCTAGCCAGCTGTCGTCGGTTTCCGCCAGGGCACTGGCGATAATGCCGAGGAACACCGGCGATAGCGCCCGCAAATCGCCGAGCGACCAACAGACGGCCATGGCGCCGCTCAGGGCGACAAAGACGCGAACGCCATAGCTGGCCTTTTCGTGCGCCCATAGCTGGCGCAAAGACACTCCAAACACAGTCATGACGGGAGAGCGAGCCTCGTGTTTTCGCGCTTGATGCGAACCTTAGCACTGCGACGTCGCAAGCGGCGTCCGAGACAGCCTTTCCCGCATTTTTTTCACGGACAAAAAAAGCCCGGCATGCGCCGGGCTTTTCCTTTCCTCTGTGTCAGGCCACTTCGCTGGGATCTATTCCCAGGCCCTTGGCGATACCCATCCCATAGGCGGGGTCGGCCTTGAGGAAGTGACCGATCTGCCGCAGCTGGACATCACGGGTCACCGAACCCATGGCCCCGACGATGTTGCCGATCAGTAGCGCCTGCTGGTCCGCATTCATCAGGCGGAACAGCGCACCGGCCTGGCTGTAGTAGTCCTCGTCCACCCGGTGATCGTAGCGATCGGCGGGACCTGCAAAGTTCAGCGCGGGCTCTCGATACTGCGGCGCCTGCTTGGGCGTGTGGCCATAGCTGTTCGGCTCGTAGTTCGGCTGCGAACCACCATTGCCATCGAAGCGCATGGCACCATCCCGCTGGTTGTTGGCATAGGGGCAACGGGGAGCGTTGACTGGCAGTTGCTGGTAGTTGGTCCCCACCCGATACCGCTGGGCATCGGCGTAGGCGAATACCCGGCCCTGCAGCATGCGATCGGGCGACAGGCCTATGCCCGGCACCACGTTGCTCGGTGCAAAGGAGGCCTGCTCCACTTCGGCAAAGTAGTTCTGCGGATTGCGGTTGAGTTCCAGCACGCCCACTTCCTGCAACGGGTACTCCTGCTGCGACCAGACCTTGGTCACATCGAAGGGATTCTCGGCACGACCGGCTGCCTCCTGTTCGCTCATCACCTGGATGCACATCTTCCAGCGCGGGAATTCACCGCGCTCGATGGCCTGGAACAGGTCGCGCTGGCTGTAGTCCGGATCTGTACCTGCCAGGCGCGCCGCTTCGGCAGGCGCCAGGTTCTTGATCCCCTGCTGACTCTTGAAGTGAAACTTCACGAAGTGCCGCTCGCCCTGGGCGTTGATCAGGCTGAAGGTGTGGCTACCGAAGCCATGCATGAAGCGATAGCCATCCGGAATGCCGCGATCGGAAAAAAGGATGGTCACCTGATGCAGCGACTCCGGCGACAGCGACCAGAAGTCCCACATCATCTGAGGGCTCTTCAGGTTGCTCCAGGGATCGCGTTTCTGGGTATGGATGAAGTCGGGAAACTTGAGGGGATCACGGATGAAGAACACCGGGGTGTTGTTGCCGACGATGTCCCAGTTACCTTCCTCGGTATAGAACTTCAGGGCAAAGCCACGCGGATCGCGCTCGGTATCCGCCGAGCCGCGCTCGCCACCCACGGTGGAAAAACGCAGGATGGTCTCGGTCTGCTTGCCAACGGTGGCGAACAACTTGGCGCTGGTCAGGTGGGTGATGTCCTGGGTGACGGTAAAGGTGCCATAGGCAGCAGACCCCTTGGCGTGCACCCGACGCTCGGGAATGACTTCCCGATTAAAATGCGCCAGCTTCTCGACCAGATGGAAGTCGTCGAGCATCAGCGGGCCACGGGGACCGGCGGTACGGGAATTCTGATTATCGGCCACCGGGATGCCGCTGGCGGTGGTGAGGATCTTGGTGTCAGTCACAGGTTTTCTCCCTCTGGATCGCGTTGGCTGATCGCTTGGGAGAAGTATCGCCATGGCAATACTTTAGGACTAATTTATTGATCCTAGCACCCTGATAGAGAAAACCAGGAGAACCCATATTGCCCGCATTGCTCTAGCCGAATGCCGGACATGAAAAAGCCGGGCAAGAGCCCGGCTTTTCCTGGAAGGCAGCTACTTATTCAGCAGCTTGTTCCACAGTACCACCAACAGGGCGGTCGATCAGCTCGACGTACGCCATGGGCGCGTTGTCGCCAGCGCGGAAGCCGCACTTCAGGATGCGCAGGTAGCCACCCGGACGGTTGGCGTAGCGCTTGCCCAGGTCGTTGAACAGCTTGCCAACGGCAGCTTTCGAACGGGTACGGTCGAAAGCCAGGCGACGATTGGCGACGCTGTCTTCCTTGGCCAGGGTGATCAGCGGCTCGGCAACGCGGCGCAGTTCCTTGGCTTTCGGCAGGGTAGTTTTGATCAGCTCGTGCTCGAACAGCGACACAGCCATGTTCTGAAACATGGCCTTGCGGTGTGCGCTCGTGCGGCTCAGATGACGACCACTTTTACGATGACGCATGATTGAAATTCCTTCCCAAACTATCGTTCGGTGAACAATGACGATCAGGCAGTAGCCTTGTCGTCCTTCTTAAGGCTTGCAGGGGGCCAGTTGTCCAGGCGCATACCGAGCGACAGACCACGGGAGGCCAGGACGTCCTTGATTTCGGTCAGGGACTTCTTGCCCAGGTTCGGGGTCTTGAGCAGCTCCACTTCGGTACGCTGAATCAGGTCACCGATGTAGTAGATGTTCTCCGCCTTGAGGCAGTTAGCCGAACGAACGGTCAGTTCCAGATCGTCTACCGGACGCAGCAGGATCGGATCGATCTCGTCTTCCTGCTCGACCACGACCGGCTCGCTGTCGCCCTTGAGGTCGACAAACGCTGCCAGCTGCTGCTGCAGGATGGTGGCGGCACGGCGGATGGCTTCTTCCGGATCCAGGGTACCGTTGGTTTCCAGGTCAAGCACGAGCTTGTCCAGGTTGGTACGCTGTTCGACCCGGGCGTTTTCCACCACATAGGCCACGCGACGAACCGGGCTGAACGTAGCATCGAGCTGGAGACGACCGATTGCGCGGGTTTCGTCTTCTTCGCTCTGACGCGCATCGGCGGGCTCATAGCCACGACCGCGCGCGATTTTCAGCTTCATGTTCAGCGAACCGTTGTCCGCCAGGTGGGCGATGACGTGCTCACCGTTGACGATCTCGACGTCGTGATCGACCTGAATGTCGGAGGCCAGAACTGGCCCCTGACCTTTCTTGCTCAGACTCAGAGTGACTTCGTCACGGCCGTGCAACTTGATGGCCAGACCCTTGAGGTTGAGCAGGATCTCGATCACGTCTTCCTGCACGCCTTCGATGGCGCTGTACTCGTGCAGAACACCGTCGATCTCTGCTTCGACTACCGCGCAGCCAGGCATGGAGGACAACAGGATACGCCGCAGCGCGTTGCCCAAGGTATGGCCGAAACCACGCTCGAGAGGCTCGAGGGTGATCTTGGCACGGGTCTGACTAACCGCCTGCACATCAATATGGCGGGGGGTCAGGAACTCATTTACCGAACTCTGCATGGATGCACCTACTTTCTAGCCCTTACTTGGAGTAGAGCTCGACAATCAGGTTTTCGTTGATGTCGGCGGAGAGATCACCACGGGCCGGCACGTTTTTGAAGGTGCCTTCCTTTTTCTCGGTGCTCACTTCGACCCACTCAACCCGGCCACGCTGGCCGCACAGCTCGAGAGCTTGAGCGATACGCAGCTGGTTTTTGGCCTTTTCACGGACCGCGACGACGTCGCCGACCTTGACCTGATAGGAGGGAATGTTAACGGTCTGACCGTTGACGGTGATCGACTTGTGGGAGACCAGCTGGCGCGATTCAGCGCGAGTGGCACCAAAGCCCATGCGATACACCACGTTGTCCAGACGGCATTCGAGCAGCTGCAGCAGGTTCTCACCGGTAGCACCCTTGCGACGGGCAGCTTCCTGGTAGTAACCGGCGAACTGACGCTCGAGCACGCCATACATACGGCGAACTTTCTGCTTTTCACGCAGCTGCAGACCGTAATCGGACAGACGACCGCGACGCTGACCATGCTGGCCAGGAACGGTTTCCAGCTTGCACTTCGAGTCGAGGGCACGAGCGCCGCTCTTCAGGAAGAGGTCAGTGCCTTCGCGGCGGGACAGTTTGCACTTGGGACCAATGTAACGAGCCATTTCTCACTGTCTCCTATTACACGCGACGCTTCTTCGGCGGACGGCACCCGTTATGCGGGATAGGCGTCACGTCGGTGATGCTGGCGATCTTGTAACCACAGGCATTCAGGGCGCGAACAGCGGACTCACGGCCGGGGCCGGGACCTTTGACGTTCACGTCCAGATTCTTCAGACCATATTCCAGAGCGGCTTGGCCGGCACGTTCGGCAGCGATCTGCGCAGCGAACGGGGTGCTCTTACGGGAGCCACGGAAGCCGGAGCCACCGGAGGTCGCCCAGGACAACGCATTGCCCTGACGATCGGTGATGGTCACGATGGTGTTGTTGAAAGACGCGTGGATATGGGCGATGCCATCAACCACTGTCTTTTTGACTTTCTTACGAGGACGAGCAGCAGGTTTTGCCATGACTAGATTCCTGTCGATTCGCGGATGCGATTACTTGCGGATCGGCTTGCGCGGGCCCTTACGGGTACGGGCATTGGTCTTGGTACGCTGACCACGGACCGGCAGACCACGGCGGTGACGCAGACCGCGGTAGCAACCCAGATCCATCAGGCGCTTGATGTTCATGTTGATTTCGCGGCGCAGGTCACCCTCGGTGAGGATTTTGGCGACCTCGTTACGCAGCTGATCGACCTGCTCGTCGCTCAGTTCTTTGATCTTGACGGTCGGCTCGATGCCGGTGGCCGCGCAGATCTTCTGAGAGGTGGTGCGACCGACACCATAGATGTAGGTCAGCGAGATAACAGTATGTTTGTTATCTGGAATGTTGACGCCTGCAATACGGGCCATTCAGAAAAACTCCAATTGACAGCTACCGACGCCCCGGAAGCCAAGAAAAGGGCGCGCGATATTAACGCTGTAGGAACAAATGATCAACCCGGCAGCACACTAGCTGCCGGGTTAGACGCGTGGTTCACACTCAGCCTTGGCGCTGCTTGTGACGCGGTTCAGCGCTGCAGATCACGCGTACGACGCCTTCGCGACGAATGATCTTGCAGTTACGGCACAGCTTCTTGACCGATGCACGAACTTTCATGACAACTCCTCTAACCTTACGGGTAACGGATCAGCGCATCATGCCGCTGCCGTATCCCTTCAGGTTGGCTTTCTTCATCAGGGACTCGTATTGATGAGATACAAGATGGGATTGGACCTGAGACATGAAGTCCATGACCACTACCACCACGATCAGCAACGAGGTCCCGCCGAGATAGAACGGCACGTTCGCCGCGACCACCAGGAACTGGGGCAACAAGCACACCGCCGTCATGTACAGGGCACCGAACATGGTCAGACGGGTCAGCACGCCATCGATATAGCGTGCGGACTGCTCACCAGGACGGATACCCGGAATGAACGCGCCGGATTTCTTCAGGTTCTCAGCCACGTCTTTTGGGTTGAACATCAGCGCCGTATAGAAGAAGCAGAAGAAAATGATCCCTGCACTAAACAGCAAGATGTTCAGCGGCTGACCGGGAGCGATGGCCTGAGCCACGTCCTGCAACCAGCCGAGCCCTTCGGACTGACCGAACCACGAACCGAGCGACGCCGGGAACAGCAGGATGCTACTGGCGAAGATCGCCGGAATGACACCAGCCATGTTCACCTTGAGCGGCAGATGGCTGTTCTGCGCAGCGAAGACCTTGCGGCCCTGCTGACGCTTGGCGTAGTGCACGGCGATACGACGCTGCCCACGCTCGATGAACACCACGAAGGCAATGATGGCGACCGCCACCACACCGACCATGATCAGTGCGAAGATGTTGATATCGCCCTGCCGTGCCGACTCGAAGGACTGACCGATGGCGCGAGGCAAGCCCGCGACGATGCCGGCGAAGATCAGCATCGAGATGCCATTGCCGATACCGCGCTCGGTGATCTGCTCACCCAGCCACATCATGAACAGAGCGCCGGCGACAAAGGTGGTGACAGCAACGAAATAGAAGCTGAAGCCCACGCTGAACGCAACGCCCTGACTGGCGAGTCCTACCGACATCCCGGTGGCCTGAACGAGCGCCAGAACCAGCGTGCCGTAACGGGTGTACTGGCTGATCTTGCGACGACCAGACTCACCCTCTTTCTTCAATTGCTCCAGCTGTGGGCTGATCGCGGTAAGCAGCTGCATGATGATCGATGCCGAGATGTACGGCATGATCCCCAGTGCAAAGATGCTCATCCGCTCCAGCGCACCACCGGAGAACATGTTGAAGAGGCTAAGAATGGTCCCCTCGTTCTGCCTGAACAGTGCGGCCAGCTGATCGGGATTGATACCCGGAACAGGGATGTGCGCACCGATCCTGTAGACGATGATCGCCAGGAACAGGAATCGGAGGCGGGTCCACAGCTCGGACATACCACCGGTCTTGCTGAGCGCAGAGAGAGCACCTTGCTTAGCCATTTATTCCTCGATCTTGCCGCCAGCTGCTTCGATGGCTGCACGTGCGCCCTTGGTGGCACCAATGCCCTTCAGGGTGACGGCACGAGTGACGTCGCCGGACAGCACAACCTTGACACGCTTGATGTCGCGGCTGATCACGTTGGCGTCTTTCAGCGCCTGCAGATCGACCACATCGACATCGACCTTGGCCAGCTCGGAGGTACGAACCTCGGCGCGGTCCAGGGCTTTCAGCGATACGAAGCCGAACTTCGGCAGACGACGGTGCAGCGGCTGCTGGCCACCCTCGAAACCGGGGGCAACCTTGCCACCGGAGCGGGAGGTCAGACCCTTGTGGCCGCGGCCACCGGTCTTGCCCAGGCCGCTACCGATACCACGACCGGGACGCAGCTTCTCGCGGCGAGCGCCGGGGGCGGAACGCAGATCGTTCAATTTCATGACTTAACCCTCCACACGCAGAAGGTAGTAGGCCTTGTTAATCATGCCGCGATTCTCAGGGGTGTCCTGAACTTCGACGGTATGATTGATGCGACGCAGGCCGAGACCCTTGACGCAAGCCTTGTGATTGGCCAGACGGCCATGGACGCTCTTGATCAGCGTGACCTTTACGGTTGCATTAGCCATGATCAGAGGATCTCCTCGACGCTCTTGCCACGCTTGGCAGCAACAGCTTCCGGCGCCTGCATGTGCTTGAGACCTTCAAAGGTCGCATACACCACGTTTACCGGGTTGGTGGAGCCGTAGCACTTGGCCAGGACGTTCTGCACACCGGCCACTTCCAGCACGGCGCGCATGGCACCGCCAGCGATGATGCCGGTACCGTCGGAAGCGGGCTGCATGTACACCTTGGAGGCGCCATGGGCAGCCTTGACCGGGTACTGCAGAGTAGTGCCGTTCAGATCCACCTGGATCATGTTGCGGCGAGCAGCTTCCATAGCCTTCTGGATAGCGGCAGGCACTTCACGCGCCTTGCCACGGCCGAAGCCAACGCGGCCTTTGCCATCGCCAACCACGGTCAGAGCGGTGAAGGCGAAGATACGGCCGCCTTTCACGGTTTTGGCTACGCGGTTAACTTGAACCAGCTTCTCGATGTAGCCTTCGTCGCGCTTTTGATCGTTATTTGACATGACTTAGAACTCCAGCCCGCCTTCACGAGCAGCGTCGGCCAGCGCCTTGACGCGACCATGGTACTTGAAGCCAGAACGGTCAAAGGCCACCTGGGTAACGCCAGCGGCCTTGGCACGCTCGGCGACCAGCAGACCAACTTTCTTGGCCGCCTCGACGTTGCTGGTAGCGCTCTCGCGCAGTTCTTTGTCCAGCGTAGAAGCACTGGCCAGGACCTTGCCGCCGTCGGCCGCGATGACCTGGGCATAGATGTGCTGGGAAGAGCGGTACACGCACAGACGGACCACTTCCAGTTCGCGCATCTTCAGGCGAGCCTTGCGAGCGCGACGCAGTCGGGTTTCTTTCTTGACGGTCATTTGCTATGCCCTACTTTTTCTTGGCTTCTTTACGGTGGACGACTTCGTCGGCATACCGTACACCCTTGCCCTTGTAAGGCTCTGGCGGACGGAAACCACGAATCTCAGCCGCGACCTGGCCGACCAGCTGCTTGTCGATACCCTTGATCAGGATTTCGGTCTGGTTGGGGGTTTCTGCGGTGATGCCTTGCGGCAGGTCGTAGTCCACGGGGTGAGAGAAGCCCAGAGCGAGGTTCAGCACCTGACCTTTGGCCTGGGCCTTGTAGCCCACACCGACCAGTTGCAGCTTGCGCTCGAAGCCCTGGCTGACGCCGACCACCATGTTGTTGACCAGGGCACGGGTAGTGCCGGCCATCGCACGGGTCTGCTGATCACCATTGCGAGCAGCGAAACGCAGCTCACCGGACTCTTGGGTGACTTCAACGGACGGATGGACCTTCAGTTCCAGAGCGCCCTTGGCACCCTTGATCGAAAGAGCCTGACCGGCCAGATTAACTTCGACGCCTGCAGGCAGTCTTACAGGGTTTTTAGCAACGCGAGACATGCTGATTCCCCTTAGAAGACTGTGCAGAGCACTTCGCCGCCAACACCAGCAGCACGGGCTGCGCGATCAGTCATCACACCTTTGTTGGTGGAAACGATCGACACGCCCAGACCACCACGCACTTTCGGCAGCTGGTCAACGGCTTTGTACTGGCGCAGACCGGGACGGCTGCTACGCTTCAGCTCTTCGATGACAGGCTTGCCTTCGAAGTACTTCAGCTCGATGGACAGCGACGGCTTGGATTCCGCGCTGACCTGAAAATCCGCGATGTAACCTTCGTCCTTGAGGACTTTGGCAACGGCAGCCTTCAGCTTGGAAGAAGGCATGCTCACAACGGCCTTTTCAGCCATCTGGGCATTACGGATACGAGTTAGCATGTCTGCTAACGGGTCCTGCATACTCATGGGCTATTAGCTCCTAATACAGAAATTGAGCCTACCGGCTCTCAAAATCGCCCCTCGGCAATAGGCCGATTCGGGCGAGCCGAGCATTCTAGAGATCAGCCTGAAACGAATCAAGCCCCAAAAGGGGCTTGATTCATTTACCGCGATGAAAGGCGCTAGCTGTTACCAGCTGGCCTTCACCAGGCCGGGCACGTCACCGCGCATGGCTGCTTCACGCAGCTTGATGCGGGACAGACCGAACTTGCGGTACACGCCATGCGGACGACCGGTCAGGCGGCAGCGGTTACGCATGCGGCTAGCGCTGGCGTCACGGGGCTGCTTCTGCAGGGCGACCTGGGCATTCCAACGATCCTCGGGGGAGGCGTTGACATTACCGATGGTCGCCTTCAGCTCGGCGCGCTTCTTGGCGTACTTGGCAACCGTCTGCTGACGCTTCAGCTCGCGGTTAATCATGCTTTGCTTAGCCATCTGAAGACCTCAATCAGTTACGGAACGGGAAGTTGAACGCGCGCAGCAGCGCACGGCCTTCCTCGTCGGTACGAGCGGTGGTGGTCAGGGTGATGTCCATACCACGCAGCGCATCGATCTTGTCGTAATCGATTTCCGGGAAGATGATCTGCTCTTTCACGCCCATGCTGTAGTTGCCACGACCATCAAAGGACTTGGCATTCAGGCCGCGGAAGTCACGCACGCGCGGCAGGGAGATGGACAGCAGACGATCCAGGAATTCGTACATGCGATCGCTACGCAGGGTCACCTTGACGCCGATCGGCCAGCCTTCGCGAATCTTGAAGCCAGCAATGGAGTTGCGGGCATAAGTCACGACCGGCTTTTGACCAGCGATCTTTTCCAGGTCAGCTACAGCGTTGTCGATGATCTTCTTGTCACCGACCGCTTCGCCCAGACCCATGTTCAAGGTGATCTTGGTGATACGCGGAACTTCCATCACGTTACCCAGCTGAAGCTGCTCTTTCAGCTTGGGCGCGATTTCCTTCCGATAAATCTCTTTCAATCGAGCCATGGTGATCTACCTAGCAGCTTCAGGCCTGGACCGCTTTTTGGGTCGACTTGAAGATACGAATCTTCTTGCCGTCTTCGACTTTGAAACCAACGCGGTCAGCCTTGTTGGTCTCGGAGTTGAAAATGGCAACGTTGGAGACATGCAGAGGAGCTTCTTTCTCTACGATGCCACCCTGAACGCCCAGCATGGGGTTGGGCTTGGTGTGGCGCTTGACCAGGTTGACCCCACCAACGACCAGACGGTCATCGGCGAGCACCTTCAGCACCTTGCCACGTTTGCCCTTGTCCTTGCCGGCAATGACGATTACCTCGTCTTCACGACGAATCTTTTGCATGTCGGCTACTCCTTACAGCACTTCGGGGGCAAGGGAGACGATCTTCATGAACTTCTCGGAGCGAAGTTCACGGGTCACCGGCCCAAAGATACGGGTGCCAATCGGCTCTTGCTTGTTGTTCAGCAGAACCGCGGCGTTGCCGTCGAAGCGGATGATGGAACCGTCGGTGCGACGGACGCCGTGCTTGGTACGCACGACGACAGCAGTCATCACCTGACCTTTCTTCACCTTGCCGCGCGGAATTGCTTCCTTGACGGTGACTTTGATGATGTCGCCGATGCCGGCGTAACGGCGGTGGGAACCGCCGAGCACCTTGATGCACATCACGCGACGAGCGCCGCTGTTGTCGGCGACGTCAAGCATGGATTGAGTCTGGATCATGGCTCTCTACCCTTATACCTGAACGGCGCGCTCGACGACGTCAACCAGGGTCCACGCCTTGGTCTTGGCCAGCGGGCGGGTTTCGCGAATGGTGACCAGGTCACCAATGCGGCACTGATTGGTTTCGTCGTGAGCGTGCAGCTTGGTGGAACGCTTCACGTATTTGCCGTAGATCGGGTGCTTGACGCGACGCTCGATCAGTACGGTGACGGTTTTGTCCATCTTGTCGCTGACCACTCGGCCGGTCAGCGTACGGACAGTTTTTTCAGCTTCAGCCATGATCACTTACCTGCCTGCTGGTTCAGCACAGTCTTGACGCGAGCGATGTCGCGCTTCACTTGCGAGAGCATGTGAGACTGACCCAACTGGCCAGTTGCCTTCTGCATACGCAGATTGAACTGTTCACGCAGCAGGTTGAGAAGCTGCTCGTTCAGCTCCTCTACGGATTTCTCACGCAAATCTTTCGCTTTCATCACATCACCGTCCGCTTAACAAAGGAGGTTTCGAGCGGAAGCTTGGCAGCGGCCAGGGCGAACGCCTGACGAGCCAGATCCTCGGAAACACCCTCGATCTCGTACAGGACCTTGCCCGGCTGGATCTGGGCTACCCAGTACTCGACACTACCCTTACCTTTACCCATCCGCACTTCGAGAGGCTTCTTGGTGACAGGCTTGTCAGGGAAGACGCGGATCCAGATCTTGCCGCCACGCTTCACGTGACGGGTCAGCGCACGACGTGCGGATTCGATCTGGCGAGCGGTCAGACGGCCACGGCCGACAGCCTTCAGCGCGTACTCGCCGAAGCTGACCTTGCTACCACGATGAGCCAGACCACGGTTGTGGCCGGTCATCTGCTTACGGAATTTTGTACGCTTGGGTTGCAGCATGTTGCGTACTCCTTACTTAGCAGCAGCTTTTTTGCGCGGAGCCGGGGCGATGGGCTTGAGCTCTTCCTGGCGGCCACCAATGACCTCACCCTTGAAGATCCAGACCTTCACACCGATCACACCGTAGGTGGTGTGAGCTTCCGCAGTGGCGTAGTCGATATCGGCACGCAGGGTGTGCAGGGGCACACGACCTTCGCGATACCACTCGGTACGGGCGATTTCAGCACCGCCCAAACGACCGCTCACCTGAATCTTGATGCCTTTGGCACCAATGCGGATCGCGTTCTGTACGGCGCGCTTCATGGCGCGACGGAACATCACACGACGCTCAAGCTGCTGCGCAACACTCTGCGCAACCAGGGCACCGTCGAGCTCCGGCTTGCGGATCTCTTCGATGTTGATGTGCACAGGCACACCCATTCTTGCGGTCAGGTCCTGACGCAGCTTCTCAACATCCTCACCCTTCTTGCCGATCACGATACCGGGACGGGCGGTGTGGATGGTGATGCGTGCGGTTTGAGCCGGACGATGAATATCGATACGGCTTACGGACGCGCTTTTTAGTTTGTCCTGGAGGTACTCACGAACCTTCAGGTCGGCCAGCAGATAATCCGCATAAGTGCGCTTATCCGCGTACCAGACCGAAGTGTGCTCCTTGACGATACCCAGGCGAATGCCATTGGGATGTACTTTCTGACCCATCTGATCGACTCCGTTACTTGTCCGCAACCTTGACCGTGATATGGCAAGACCGCTTCACGATGCGATCAGCACGACCTTTGGCACGCGGCATGATGCGCTTGAGCGAACGACCTTCGTTTACGAAGACAGTGGAAACCTTCAGGTCATCCACGTCGGCGCCTTCATTGTGCTCTGCGTTGGCCACGGCCGACTCGAGCACTTTCTTCATGATCTCAGCGGCTTTCTTGCTGCTGAAAGTCAACAGGTTGAGCGCTTCGCCCACCTTCTTCCCGCGGATCTGGTCGGCGACCAAGCGGGCTTTCTGGGCGGAGATACGAGCGCCCGACAGCTTAGCGGCTACTTCCATCTTCCTTACCCCTTAACGCTTGGCTTTCTTGTCAGCCGCATGACCGCGATAGGTGCGGGTAGCAGCGAACTCGCCGAGTTTGTGGCCTACCATGTCTTCGTTCACCAGAACGGGGACATGTTGACGACCGTTGTGCACAGCAATGGTCAGACCGACCATTTGCGGCAGGATCATCGAACGACGCGACCAAGTCTTGATCGGCTTGCGGTCGTTCTTTTCCACCGCGACTTCGATCTTCTTCAACAGGTGAAGATCGATAAAAGGACCTTTCTTCAGAGAACGGGGCACAGTCGAATCCTCTACTGATTACTTGCCGCGACGGACAATCATCTTGTCGGTACGCTTGTTGGAGCGCGTCTTGAGACCCTTGGTCTTGACGCCCCATGGCGAAACCGGATGACGGCCACCGGAAGTACGACCCTCACCACCACCATGCGGGTGATCAACCGGGTTCATGGCAACACCACGAACGGTCGGACGAACACCGCGCCAGCGGGTGGCACCGGCCTTACCCAGCGAACGCAGGCTATGCTCACCATTGGACACTTCGCCCAGGGTGGCACGGCACTCCGACAGCACCTTGCGCATTTCACCGCTGCGCAGACGCACGGTGACGTAGGCGCCTTCGCGGGCAACCAGCTGAGCGGAGGTACCAGCGGAACGAGCGATCTGAGCGCCTTTACCGGGCTTCAGCTCGATACCGTGAACGGTGCTACCGACCGGCACGTTACGCAGCGGCAGGTTGTTGCCAGCCTTGATGGGCGCGCCAGCGCCGGACATGAGCTGATCACCAGCAGCAACGCCCTTGGGGGCGATGATGTAGCGACGCTCGCCGTCGGCGTACTTCAGCAGAGCGATGTGAGCAGTACGGTTCGGATCGTATTCGATACGCTCAACGACGGCAGGGATGCCATCCTTGTTGCGACGGAAATCGACCAGACGGTAGTGCTGCTTGTGACCACCGCCAATGTGGCGAGTGGTGATACGACCATTGTTGTTACGGCCGCCGGACTTGCTCTTCTTCTCCAGCAAAGGAGCGTAAGGCGCGCCTTTGTGCAGATCAGAGTTGACCACCTTGACCACAAAGCGGCGGCCAGCGGAGGTCGGCTTGCATTTTACGATTGCCATGATGCCCCCTGATTACTCGGCGCTGCTGGAAAAGTCGAGATCCTGGCCCGGCTGGAGCGCGATGTACGCTTTTTTCCAGTCGTTACGCTTGCCCAGACCACGAGCGGTGCGCTTGGTCTTGCCCTGAACGTTCAGGGTGCTGACGCTGCGAACCTTGACCTCGAACAGCTGCTCGACGGCCTTCTTGATTTCCAGCTTGGTTGCATCGGTGGCAACCTTGAATACGAACTGCTTCTGGCTGTCCGCCAGCATGGTGGCCTTCTCGGAGATGTGCGGGCCAAGCAGCACTTTGAATACGCGTTCCTGGTTCATGCCAGCAGCTCCTCGAATTTCTTCACGGCGGACACAGTGACCAGCACCTTGTCGTAGGCGATCAGGCTGACCGGGTCGGAACCCTGGACATCACGCACGTCGACGAAAGGCAGATTGCGGGCGGCCAGATACAGGTTCTGGTCGACAGCATCGGTCACGATCAGCACGTCGCTCAGGCCCAGGCCGTCCAGCTTGCTGACCAGGGTCTTGGTCTTGGGCGCGTCGACGGCAAAGTCGTCAACCACGACCAGACGATCCAGACGGACCAGCTCGGCGAGGATGGAGCGCAGGGCAGCGCGGTACATCTTCTTGTTCAGCTTCTGGCTGTGGTCCTGGGGCTTGGCTGCGAAAGCCACGCCACCGGAGCGCCAGATGGGGCTGCGGATGGTACCGGCACGGGCACGACCGCTGCCCTTCTGACGCCAGGGCTTCTTGCCGCCACCACTGACTTCGGAACGGGTCTTCTGGGCACGGGTGCCCTGACGACCGCCAGCCATGTAGGCCACGACTGCCTGGTGAACCAGGGTCTCGTTGAATTCACCGCCGAAGGTGTGCTCGGAGACTTCGATAGCTTGAGAGCCATTCACATTGAGTTGCATGTTCTCTCTCCTCTCAACCACGGGCCTTGACGGCGGGACGTACGATCACGTCACCACCCGGCGCGCCGGGGACGGCACCCTTGACCAGCAGCAGGTTGCGCTCGGCGTCTACACGCACGACTTCCAGCGACTGAACGGTTACACGCTCCGCACCCAGGTGACCGGACATTTTCTTGCCCTTGAACACTCGACCAGGAGTCTGGCACTGGCCGATGGAACCAGGTGCACGGTGGGAAACGGAGTTACCGTGGGTGTTGTCCTGACCACGGAAGTTCCAGCGCTTGATGGTACCGGCGTAGCCCTTACCTTTGGACTGACCAGTGACATCAACCATCTGACCGGCTTCGAACAGGGCTACGGTGACTTCGTCACCAGCCTTGTACTCACCGTCTTCCAGGCGGAATTCGAGGACGCTACGACCAGCAGCAACGCTGGCCTTGGCGAAGTGACCGGCTTGCGCCTTGGTCACGCGGGAAGCACGACGCTCGCCCACGGTCACCTGAATGGCACGGTAGCCATCGGTTTCTTCGCTTTTGAATTGGGTTACACGATTCGGCTCGATCTCAATGACCGTAACCGGAACGGAAACGCCTTCTTCGGTGAAAACGCGGGTCATACCGCATTTACGACCGACTAAACCAATCGTCATGTTGAGAACCTCTTGAGTGTACGGGGCTTTCACCCGCTATGGCCGCCCATTTCAGAGCGTTACACGACTGAAACCTTGACGGTCTCAGCCGAGGCTGATTTGCACTTCAACGCCAGCGGCGAGATCGAGCTTCATCAGCGCATCGACGGTCTTGTCGGTGGGCTGAACGATGTCGAGCACACGCTTGTGGGTACGGATTTCGTACTGGTCACGAGCGTCCTTGTTGACGTGCGGAGAAATCAGCACTGTGTAACGTTCCTTGCGGGTAGGCAGAGGAATCGGACCACGCACCTGAGCACCAGTACGTTTCGCGGTTTCCACGATTTCCTGGGTGGATTGATCGATCAGGCGATGATCAAAAGCCTTCAACCGAATACGGATTTGTTGATTTTGCATTTGACCTCAGACTCCAAGCTTTCCCCTCGGGCAAAAAGGTGCCCGATTAAAGGAGGCGCAATTCTAAGGATGTCGCCGACCGCTGTCAAGAACGCCTCTTTTGCCATCTGTCAATTTCATGAGGCAAGAAAAAAGGCCCCGAAGGGCCTTTTTTCGTTTCAGATCAATCGATTACTCGATGATCTTGGCAACCACGCCGGCGCCGACGGTACGACCGCCCTCACGGATGGCGAAACGCAGACCATCTTCCATCGCGATCGGAGCGATCAGGGTGACAACCATCTTGATGTTGTCGCCCGGCATCACCATCTCGACGCCTTCCGGCAGTTCGCAGTTACCGGTCACGTCAGTGGTACGGAAGTAGAACTGCGGACGGTAGCCCTTGAAGAACGGAGTGTGACGACCGCCTTCTTCCTTGGACAGCACGTACACTTCGCACTCGAACTTGGTGTGCGGCTTGATGGTGCCCGGCTTGGCCAGAACCTGGCCACGCTCGACGTCTTCACGCTTGGTGCCACGCAGCAGGACGCCGACGTTCTCACCGGCACGACCTTCGTCCAGCAGCTTGCGGAACATTTCAACGCCGGTGCAGGTGGTCTTGACGGTGGCCTTGATGCCCACGATCTCGACTTCTTCCTGGACCTTGACGATGCCACGCTCGACACGACCGGTTACCACGGTGCCACGACCGGAGATCGAGAACACGTCTTCGATCGGCATCAGGAACGGCTTGTCGATGGCACGCTCGGGCTCGGGGATGTAGGAGTCCAGGGTTTCGACCAGCTTGCGCACGGCAGAAACGCCCATCTCGTTGTCATCCTGGCCGTTCAGGGCCATCAGCGCGGAGCCGATCACGATCGGAGTGTCGTCGCCCGGGAAGTCGTAGGTGTTCAGCAGATCGCGAACTTCCATTTCGACCAGTTCCAGCAGCTCGGCGTCGTCAACCATGTCGGCCTTGTTCAGGAACACGACGATGTAGGGAACGCCTACCTGACGGGACAGCAGGATGTGCTCGCGGGTCTGCGGCATGGGGCCGTCAGCAGCCGAGCAAACCAGGATCGCGCCGTCCATCTGGGCAGCACCGGTGATCATGTTCTTCACGTAGTCAGCGTGGCCGGGGCAATCGACGTGCGCGTAGTGACGGGTCGCCGAATCGTACTCAACGTGGGAAGTGTTGATGGTGATACCGCGAGCCTTTTCTTCCGGCGCGTTGTCGATCTGGTCGAAACCACGAGCGGAACCGCCCCAGGTGTCGGCACAGACTTTGGTCAGCGCTGCGGTCAGAGTGGTCTTGCCATGGTCAACGTGACCGATGGTGCCCACGTTCAGGTGCGGTTTGTTACGTTCGAATTTTTCTTTAGCCACGAGATAAAACCTCTAGTCAAAGCGCTGATTAAGCTTGTTTCTTGATGATGGCTTCGGCGATGTTCGACGGAGCTTCGGAGTACTTGGAGAACTCCATGGAGTAGCTTGCGCGACCCTGAGACATGGAGCGGACATCCGTAGCGTAGCCAAACATCTCGCCCAGCGGAACCTCGGCACGGATGACCTTGCCGGTCACGGTGTCTTCCATACCCTGGATCAGGCCACGACGACGGTTCAGGTCGCCCATGACGTCGCCCATGTAGTCTTCCGGGGTCACGACCTCGACCTTCATGATCGGCTCGAGCAGCACGGCACCACCCTTCTGGGTGAGCTGCTTGGTCGCCATGGAGGCAGCGATCTTGAATGCCATCTCGTTGGAGTCGACGTCATGGTAGGAACCATCGAACACAGCGGCCTTCAGACCGAGCAGCGGATAGCCGGCAACGATACCGTTCTTCATCTGCTCTTCGATGCCCTTCTGGATCGCCGGGATGTATTCCTTCGGAATCACACCGCCCACGACTTCGCTCACGAACTCCAGACCTTCCTGACCTTCGTCAGCCGGTGCGAAGCGGATCCAGCAATGACCGAACTGACCACGACCACCCGACTGGCGAACGAACTTGCCTTCGATCTCGCAGGTGTTGCGGATGGTTTCGCGGTAGGCGACCTGAGGCTTACCGATGTTCGCTTCCACGCCGAATTCGCGCTTCATGCGGTCCACCAGGATGTCCAGGTGCAGCTCGCCCATGCCGGAGATGATGGTCTGACCGGACTCTTCGTCGGTCTTGACTCGGAACGAGGGATCTTCCTGAGCCAGCTTGCCCAGTGCGATGCCCATCTTCTCCTGGTCGGCCTTAGTCTTCGGCTCGACGGCGACCGAAATCACCGGCTCCGGGAAGTCCATGCGCTCGAGGATGATCGGCTTCTCGATCGAGCACAGGGTGTCACCGGTGGTGACGTCCTTCATGCCGATCAGGGCGGCGATGTCGCCAGCACGAACTTCCTTGATCTCTTCACGGGTGTTGGCGTGCATCTGCACCATACGGCCGACGCGTTCTTTCTTGCCTTTCACCGAGTTGATGACGGAGTCACCGGAGCTCAGGACGCCCGAATAAACGCGAGCGAAGGTCAGGGTACCGACGAAGGGGTCGGTCGCGATCTTGAACGCCAGAGCCGAGAAGGGCTCATTGTCGTCTGCATGACGCTCGTCGGCGATTTCCTCGTTGTCCGGGTTGGTACCCTTGATCGCGGGAATCTCGATGGGCGCCGGCAGGAAGTCGATCACGGCGTCCAGAACCAGGGGCACGCCCTTGTTCTTGAAGGACGAACCGCAGACGGCCGGGACGATTTCGCAGGCGATGGTACGCTGACGCAGGCCGGCCTTGATCTCGTCGATCGACAGCTCGCCGCCTTCCAGGTACTTGTTCATCAGCTCTTCGTTGGCTTCGGCCGCAGCCTCGACCATGTTGGAGCGCCACTGCTCGGCGTCAGCCAGCATGTCCGCAGGAATGTCTTCCTCGCGGTAGGTCATGCCCTGGTCGTCGTCGTTCCAGAAGATGGCCTTCATCTTCAGCAGGTCGATCTGACCCTGGAAGTTGTCTTCCGAGCCGATGGCCAGCTGAACCGGGACCGGAGTGTGGCCCAGGCGCTTCTTGATCTGCTCGACAACGCGCAGGAAGTTGGCACCGGCACGGTCCATCTTGTTGACGTAGACGATACGCGGTACGCCGTACTTGTTGGCCTGACGCCATACGGTTTCGGACTGGGGCTCGACACCGGAGGTGCCGCAGAACACCACTACCGCACCATCCAGCACGCGCAGGGAACGCTCCACCTCAATGGTGAAGTCCACGTGGCCGGGGGTATCGATGATGTTCACGCGGTACTTGTCGTACTGCTTGGTCGAACCGGACCAGAACGCGGTGGTGGCAGCGGAGGTGATGGTGATACCACGCTCCTGCTCCTGCACCATCCAGTCCATGGTCGCAGCGCCGTCATGAACCTCACCCATTTTGTGGTTCACGCCGGTGTAGAACAGAATCCGCTCGGTAGTAGTCGTCTTACCTGCGTCCACGTGGGCGCAGATACCGATGTTCCGGTAGCGGTTAATAGCGGTTGTACGAGCCATAAGGTCCTCGCTTAATTGGAAGCGCTAGGCTTAGAAGCGGTAGTGCGAGAAGGCCTTGTTGGCTTCTGCCATGCGATGCACGTCTTCGCGCTTCTTGACTGCGGCACCCTTGCCTTCAAAAGCGTCCATGAGTTCACCCGCCAGGCGCAGAGCCATGGACTTTTCGCCGCGCTTGCGCGCGGAGTCCACCAGCCAGCGCATGGCCAGGGCATTACGACGGGAAGGACGAACCTCAACCGGCACCTGGTAGGTAGCACCGCCGACACGGCGGGACTTCACTTCGACCAGCGGAGCGATGGCGTCGAGCGCTTTTTCGAAAACTTCCAGGGGTTCGGCATTCTTGGAACGCTCTTTGACCTTGTCCAGAGCACCATAAACGATACGCTCGGCAACGGCTTTCTTGCCGCTCTCCATCACGTGGTTCATGAACTTGGCCAGGATCTGGCTTCCGTATTTCGGATCGTCAAGTATTTCGCGCTTGGCCGCTACACGACGTCTTGGCATTGATAAGCCCTCAAAACGGTCTTCAGGTTAGCTCGGGACACGCTGCCCGACCTTACTCTTATCGACTCGAACAAAAAGAAAGGTGATTACTTCGGACGCTTGGTGCCGTACTTGGAACGGCCCTGCTTGCGGTCCTTCACACCGGTGGTGTCCAGCGAGCCGCGCACGGTGTGATAACGCACACCCGGCAGATCCTTGACCCGGCCACCGCGGATCAGCACGACGCTGTGTTCCTGCAGGTTGTGACCTTCACCACCGATGTAGGAGGTGACTTCGAAGCCGTTGGTCAGACGCACACGGCAGACCTTCCGCAGTGCGGAGTTGGGCTTCTTGGGAGTGGTGGTGTACACGCGAGTGCACACGCCACGACGTTGCGGGCAGTTTTGCAGCGCAGGCACGTCGGATTTCTCGACGAGACGCTTGCGTGCACTACGCACCAGCTGGTTGATAGTTGCCATCTATAGCTCCACTGATTGTCTTGCGACATAAACGAAATGACAGAACGTTAGTCCTGCCCATTTTCGGGGAACGAAAGTCTAAAGAGCTTAGGCGCTCCAGTCAAGACAAAGCCCCCGGACGCCTGGGGCGCCGGGGGCTTTGTCAAGCGAGACCTGCTACCGAACTCAGCTGGCGCTAGAGTTCAGCGCTTCGGTCAGAGCGGCCTCGGCCTCGCTGGCGCTCACGCGCTGCGGCTTGCCGAGTTCGCGCTGACGCTTGCGCTCGCTGTGGTAGGCCAGACCGGTACCGGCCGGGATCAGACGACCCACCACCACGTTTTCCTTCAGGCCGCGCAGGAAGTCGCGCTTGCCAGTCACGGCAGCCTCGGTCAGGACACGGGTGGTCTCCTGGAACGAAGCAGCCGAGATGAAGGACTCGGTGGACAGCGAGGCCTTGGTGATACCCAGCAGAACACGCTCGTACTTGGCGACGAAACGATCGTTGCCGACCAGCTGCTCGTTCTCTTCCAGGACGTGGGTCAGTTCGACCTGGTCGCCCTTGATGAAGCTCGAATCACCGGTATCGCTCACCTCGACCTTGCGCAGCATCTGCCGCAGGATGGTCTCGATGTGCTTGTCGTTGATCTTCACGCCCTGCAGGCGGTACACGTCCTGGATCTCGTTGACGATGTACTTGGCCAGCGCGCTGACACCCAGCAGGCGCAGGATGTCGTGCGGGTTGCTCGGACCATCGGAGATGACTTCGCCGCGGCTTACCTGTTCGCCTTCGAAGACGTTCAGGTGGCGCCACTTCGGAATCAGCTCCTCATAGGGATCGGTGCCGTCGGTCGGAGTAATGACCAGGCGACGCTTGCCCTTGGTTTCCTTGCCGAAGGAGATGGTACCGCTGATCTCAGCCAGGATTGCCGGCTCCTTGGGACGACGCGCCTCGAAGAGATCGGCCACGCGGGGCAGACCACCGGTGATGTCGCGGGTCTTGGAGGTTTCCTGGGGGATACGTGCGATGACGTCACCCACATGCACCTTGGCACCGTCACTCAGGTTGACCAGCGCGTTCGGCGGCAGGAAGTACTGGGCCGGTACGTCGGTACCCGGCAGCAGCAGGTCCTTGCCATTGGCGTCGATCAGCTTGACCGCCGGACGGATGTCCTTGCCGGAAGTCGGGCGATCCTTGGCGTCGAGCACCTCGATGTTGGTCAGACCGGTCAGTTCGTCGGTCTGGCGCTTGATGGTGATGCCCTCCTCCATACCGACGAAGGCCACGGTACCGTCCATCTCGGTGACGATGGGGTGGGTGTGCGGGTCCCACTTGGCGACGATAGCGCCAGCGTCGACCTTGTCGCCTTCCTTGACCGAAATCACGGCACCGTAGGGCAGCTTGTAGCGCTCGCGCTCACGACCGAATTCATCGGCAATGGCCAGCTCGCCGGAACGGGATACGGCAACCAGGGCGCCATCGGCACGTTCGACGTGCTTCAGGTTGTGCAGCCGGATGGCACCGCCGTTCTTGACCTGGACGCTGTCGGCCGCGGAGGTCCGGCTGGCCGCACCACCGATGTGGAAGGTACGCATGGTCAGCTGGGTACCCGGCTCACCGATGGACTGGGCGGCGATGACGCCGACCGCTTCACCGATGTTGACCTGGTGACCGCGAGCCAGATCGCGACCGTAGCACTTGGCGCAGATGCCATGACGGGTTTCGCAGGTGATCGGCGAACGCACCACGACTTCGTCGACGCTGTTGAGCTCGAGGAACTCGACCCAGCGCTCGTCGACCAGGGTGCCTGCAGGCACGATGATCTCTTCGGTACCCGGCTTGGGCACGTCACGGGCGATGACTCGACCCAGAACGCGCTCACCCAGGGGCTCGACCACGTCACCGCCTTCGATGTGCGGGGTCATGATCAGGCCGCGCTCGGTACCGCAATCGACCTCAGTCACTACCAGATCCTGGGCCACGTCGACGAGACGACGGGTCAGGTAACCGGAGTTCGCGGTCTTCAGTGCGGTATCCGCCAGACCCTTACGGGCGCCGTGGGTGGAGATGAAGTACTGGAGTACGTTCAGGCCTTCACGGAAGTTGGCGGTGATGGGCGTTTCGATGATGGAGCCGTCCGGCTTGGCCATCAGGCCACGCATGCCGGCGAGCTGACGAATCTGGGCCGCGGAACCCCGGGCGCCGGAATCGGCCATCATGTACATGGAGTTGAAGGACTCCTGGTCGACTTCCTTGCCCTCACGGTCGATGACCTTCTCTTTCGAGAGGTTGGTCATCATCGCCTTGGACACTTCGTCGTTGGCCTTCGACCAGAGGTCGATCACCTTGTTGTACTTCTCGCCCTGGGTCACCAGGCCGGAGGCGTACTGGCTCTCGATCTCCTTCACTTCGGCGGTGGCGGCATCGATGATGCGAGCCTTCTCGTCCGGAATGACGAAGTCATTAACGCCGATGGAGACGCCAGACAGGGTCGAATAGGCGAAACCGGTGTACATCAACTGGTCGGCGAAGATGACGGTGTCCTTCAGACCCACCACGCGGTAGCAGTGGTTGATCAGCTTGGAGATGGCCTTCTTCTTCATCGACTGGTTGACCACGTCGTACGGCAGACCGGCGGGCACGACCTGGAACAGCAGCGCACGGCCGACGGTGGTGTCGACGATGCGGGTGTTCTTGGTCAGGCTGCCGTCCTTGTGACGGATGGTCTCGTTGATGCGCACCTTGACCTTGGCGTGCAGTGCGGCTTCGCCGGCACGGAAGACGCGATCGACTTCCTGCAGGTCGGCGAACACGCGGCCCTCGCCCTTGGCGTTGATGGCTTCGCGGGTCATGTAGTACAGACCCAGAACCACGTCCTGCGACGGCACGATGATCGGCTCGCCGTTGGCGGGCGACAGGATGTTGTTGGTCGACATCATCAGGGCGCGCGCTTCCAGCTGGGCTTCCAGCGTCAGCGGCACGTGCACGGCCATCTGGTCACCGTCGAAGTCGGCGTTGTACGCGGCGCAGACCAGCGGGTGCAGCTGGATGGCCTTGCCTTCGATGAGGACCGGCTCGAACGCCTGGATACCCAGGCGGTGCAGGGTCGGGGCGCGGTTGAGCAGCACGGGGTGTTCGCGGATGACTTCGGCGAGAACGTCCCAGACCTCGGGCAGCTCGCGCTCGACCATCTTCTTGGCGGCCTTGATGGTGGTCGCCATGCCACGGGCTTCCAGCTTGCCGAAGATGAAAGGCTTGAACAGCTCCAGGGCCATCTTCTTGGGCAGGCCGCACTGGTGCAGACGCAGGGTCGGACCCACGGTGATCACGGAACGACCGGAGTAGTCGACGCGCTTGCCCAGCAGGTTCTGACGGAAACGACCCTGCTTGCCCTTGATCATGTCGGCCAGGGACTTCAGCGGGCGCTTGTTGGAACCGGTAATGGCGCGACCGCGACGGCCGTTATCCAGCAGGGCGTCGACGGCTTCCTGCAGCATGCGCTTCTCGTTGCGCACGATGATGTCGGGCGCGGCGAGGTCGAGCAGCCGCTTGAGGCGGTTGTTCCGGTTGATGACGCGACGATAGAGGTCGTTCAGGTCGGAGGTCGCGAAGCGGCCGCCATCCAGCGGCACCAGCGGACGCAGGTCCGGCGGCAGCACGGGCAGCACGGTCATGACCATCCACTCCGGCTTGTTGCCGGAGCCCTGGAAGGCTTCCATCAGCTTGAGGCGCTTGGACAGCTTCTTGATCTTGGTCTCGGAATTGGTCTGCGGAATCTCTTCGCGCAGGCGGCCGATCTCGTGCTCCAGATCAATGGCGCCGAGCAGCTGGAATACGGCTTCCGCACCCATGCGGGCGTCGAAGTCGTCACCGAACTCTTCCAGGGCCTCGAAGTACTGCTCGTCGTTGAGCAGCTGATACTTCTCGAGGGTGGTCATGCCCGGATCGATCACCACGTAGCTCTCGAAATAGAGCACGCGCTCGATGTCACGCAGGGTCATGTCCAGCAGCAGGCCGATACGGGACGGCAGCGACTTCAGGAACCAGATGTGGGCAACAGGCGAAGCCAGCTCGATGTGGCCCATGCGCTCGCGGCGCACCTTGGCCAGGGCGACTTCCACGCCGCACTTCTCGCAGATCACGCCGCGATGCTTGAGACGCTTGTACTTTCCGCACAGGCACTCGTAGTCCTTGACCGGGCCAAAGATCTTGGCGCAGAACAGACCGTCGCGCTCCGGCTTGAAGGTACGGTAGTTGATGGTCTCCGGCTTCTTAACTTCACCGAACGACCAGGAGCGAATCATCTCGGGCGAGGCCAGACCGATACGGATGGCATCGAACTCCTCGAGTTGACCCTGGTTTTTCAACAGATTGAGCAAGTCTTTCAAGGCCTTTCCTCCTCACGGACCGGATGCGGCCGCCGCGCGGCCGCATCCTCTAGGGTCTCGTGTTATTCGGTTTCCAGTTCGATATCGATGCCGAGCGAGCGGATTTCCTTGATCAACACGTTGAAGGACTCGGGCATGCCGGCCTCCATGCGGTGATCCCCGTCCACGATGTTCTTGTACATCTTGGTCCGGCCGTTCACATCGTCCGACTTCACCGTGAGCATTTCCTGCAGGGTGTAAGCCGCGCCATAGGCCTCCAGTGCCCAGACCTCCATCTCCCCGAAACGCTGACCACCGAACTGCGCCTTACCACCCAGCGGCTGCTGGGTAACCAGGCTGTAGGAACCAGTGGAACGGGCGTGCATCTTGTCGTCCACCAGGTGGTTCAGCTTGAGCATGTACATGTAGCCAACGGTAGTGGTGCGCTCGAAGGCGTTGCCAGTGCGGCCATCGTACAGGCGCATCTGACCGCTCTCGGGCAGATCGGCCAGCTTCAGCATAGCCTTGATCTCGCGCTCCTTGGCACCGTCGAATACCGGCGTGGCCATGGGAACACCGCCACGCAGGTTCTTAGCCAGGTCGAGGATTTCCTGGTCGCTCAGGTCGTCCAGCTTCTCCTGGCGGCCACCGATCTCGTTATAGATCTCGTGCAGGAAGCCACGCAGTTCGGCGACCTTGCGCTGCTCTTCGAGCATCAGGTTGATCTTCTCGCCCAGGCCCTTGGCCGCGAGGCCCAGGTGGGTTTCAAGGATCTGACCGACGTTCATCCGCGAGGGTACGCCCAGCGGGTTGAGCACGATGTCCACCGGTGTGCCGTTGGCGTCGTAGGGCATGTCTTCGACCGGCATGATCACCGAGACCACACCCTTGTTACCGTGACGACCGGCCATCTTGTCGCCCGGCTGGATGCGGCGCTTGATGGCGAGGTAGACCTTGACGATCTTCAGTACGCCCGGTGCCAGGTCATCGCCCTGCTGCAGCTTGCGCTTCTTGTCTTCGAACTTGTCGTCCAGCAGCTGGCGACGGTCGGACAGGTAGGCCTGGGCCTTTTCCAGCTGCTCGTTGTGAGCATCTTCCGCCATGCGCAGCTTGAACCACTGACCGCGCTCGAGGCCATTCAGGTACTCGTCGGTGATGACGGCACCCTTCTTGACTGCCGGACCGCCCTCGGCGACTTGACCCACCAAGGCCTGACGCAGACGCTCGAAGGTCGCGCCTTCGACGATGCGGAACTCTTCGTTCAGATCCTTACGGATCTCGTCGAGCTGGGACTTCTCGATGGCCAGGGCGCGGGAGTCACGCTCGACGCCGTCACGGGTGAAGACCTGGACGTCGATGACGGTACCCTTGGTGCCGGTGGGCACTCGCAGGGAGGTGTCCTTAACGTCGCTGGCCTTCTCACCGAAGATGGCGCGCAGCAGCTTCTCTTCCGGGGTCAGCTGGGTTTCGCCCTTGGGCGTGACCTTGCCGACCAGGATGTCACCGGCACCGACCTCGGCACCGACATAGACGATACCCGCCTCGTCCAGCTTGTTCAGCGCAGCCTCACCCACGTTCGGGATGTCGGAGGTGATCTCCTCCGGGCCGAGCTTGGTGTCACGGGCCACACAGGTCAGTTCCTGGATGTGGATGGTGGTGAAGCGGTCTTCCTGAACCACGCGCTCCGACAGACAGATGGAGTCTTCGAAGTTGAAGCCGTTCCAGGGCATGAAGGCCACGCGCATGTTCTGACCCAGTGCCAGCTCGCCCATGTCGGTCGAGGGGCCATCGGCCAGGATGTCGAACTTGGCCACCTGATCACCCTTGCTCACCAGCGGACGCTGGTTGATGCAGGTGTTCTGGTTGGAACGGGTGTACTTGGTCAGGTTGTAGATGTCGACGCCGGCTTCACCGGTCTCGACTTCGTCATCGTTGACACGCACCACGATACGGCTGGCATCGACGGAGTCGATCACACCGCCACGGCGAGCCACGACGCAGACGCCGGAGTCACGGGCGACGTTGCGCTCCATGCCGGTACCTACCAGCGGCTTGTCCGAACGCAGGGTCGGCACGGCCTGACGCTGCATGTTGGAACCCATCAGCGCGCGGTTGGCGTCGTCGTGCTCGAGGAACGGAATCAGCGAGGCAGCGACGGAAACGACCTGCTTGGGCGAAACGTCCATCAGGGTGACGTCTTCGGGCGCCTTCACGGTGAATTCGTTCAGGTGACGCACGGCCACCAGCTCGTCGATCAGCCGGTTGTTCTCATCCAGCCCTGCGGAGGCCTGGGCGATCACGTGGTTGGCTTCTTCGATGGCCGACAGGAAAACGATCTCGTCGGTGGCCACGCCGTCCTTGACCATGCGATACGGGCTTTCGAGGAAGCCGTACTGGTTGGTGCGGGCATAGGCAGCCAGGGAGTTGATCAGGCCGATGTTCGGGCCTTCCGGCGTTTCGATCGGGCAGACCCGGCCGTAGTGCGTCGGGTGTACGTCACGAACTTCGAAACCGGCGCGCTCACGGGTCAGACCGCCCGGGCCGAGCGCGGAGACACGACGCTTGTGGGTGATCTCCGACAGCGGGTTGTTCTGGTCCATGAACTGGGACAGCTGGCTGGAGCCGAAGAATTCCTTGATCGCGGCAGCCACCGGCTTGGCGTTGATCAGATCCTGCGGCATCAGGCCTTCGCTTTCGGCCATGGACAGGCGTTCCTTGACGGCACGCTCCACCCGCACCAGGCCCACGCGGAACTGGTTCTCGGCCATTTCACCGACGCAACGGACACGGCGGTTACCCAGGTGGTCGATGTCGTCGACGATGCCCTTACCGTTACGGATGTCGACCAGGGTCTTGAGCACGTCGACGATGTCTTCGCGGCTGAGGACACCCGAGCCTTCGATGGCGTCGCGACCGATACGGCGGTTGAACTTCATGCGGCCGACGGCGGACAGGTCGTAACGCTCGGCGCTGAAGAACAGGTTGTTGAACAGGGTCTCGGCAGCTTCCTTGGTCGGCGGCTCGCCAGGACGCATCATCCGGTAGATCTCGACCAGGGCTTCCAGCTGGTTGCCGGTGGAGTCGATCTTCAGGGTATCGGAGATGAAGGGACCACAGTCGATGTCGTTGGTGTACAGCGTCTCGAACCGCACGACATTGGCCTTGGCCATCTTGGCCAGAATGTCCAGGGTCAGTTCGGTGTTGCACTCGGCGATGATCTCGCCAGTGGACGGATGCACGACGGCCTTGGCGGTGGTACGGCCAATGACGTAATCGAAGGGTACTTCCAGCTCGCTCAGACCGGACTTTTCCAGCTGATTGATGTGGCGAGCGGTCACACGGCGGCCCTGCTCCACGATCACCTTGCCGCTGCCATCCTTGATGTCGAAGCTGGCAATGTCGCCGCGCAGACGCTGGGGTACCAGCTCGAACGTCAGCATTTCACCTTTGATATGGAAGGTGTTGGTGTCATAGAACGCATCCAGCACCTCTTCGGTGCTGTAGCCGAGCGCGCGCAGCAGTACCGAGGCCGGCAGCTTGCGGCGACGGTCGATACGGACGAACACAGCGTCTTTGGGATCGAACTCGAAGTCCAGCCAGGAGCCGCGGTAGGGAATGATGCGTGCCGAGTACAGCAGCTTGCCCGAGCTGTGCGTCTTGCCGCGGTCGTGATCGAAGAACACGCCCGGGCTGCGGTGCAGCTGGGACACGATGACACGCTCGGTACCATTGATGATGAAGGTACCGTTCTCGGTCATCAAGGGGATTTCCCCCATGTAGACTTCCTGCTCCTTGATGTCCTTGATCGCCTTGTTCGACGACTCACGGTCGAAAATGATCAGGCGAACCTTGACTCGCAGCGGGACGGCGAAGGTCACGCCGCGCAGGACGCATTCCTTCACATCGAAAGCCGGCTCGCCCAGGCGATAGCCGACGTATTCCAGGGCCGCATTGCCGGAATAGCTGATAATCGGGAAAACGGACTTGAAGGCCGCATGCAGGCCGATATCGCGGAACTGGTCTTTGCCTGCGCCCGCCTGCAGGAATTCGCGGTACGAATCCAGTTGGATAGCCAGCAAATAGGGCACGTCCATGACGTGCGGCAACTTGCTAAAGTCCTTGCGGATACGTTTTTTCTCAGTGTATGAGTAAGCCATCAGCGTTCCCCAGCTTGGTCACCAGCTTGTTTGGCCTCTCCGACGGGAGCAGCCGGAAAATCGTGCAAACCCTTTGGTTTGCCGCACCCCGAGAGCGAGGTGGATACAGCGCATCTTGTCAGGCGGATATGCTCGCTCTGTACAAAACGGCAAAAGGCCGGTGGCGTTCGCCACCAGCCATCAGCCGAACGTGAAACGTTGCGGCTGTAGACGCAAGAACCGAACTTACTTGAGCTCGACCTTGGCGCCTGCTTCTTCCAGAGCCTTCTTGGCAGCTTCGCCTTCCTCTTTGGAGACGCCTTCCTTGACCACGCCCGGGGCGCCGTCAACGACAGCCTTGGCTTCTTTCAGGCCCAGGCCGGTCAGTTCACGAACGACCTTGATGACGTTCACTTTCTTGTCGCCGGTCTCGGTCAACATGATGGTGAATTCGGTCTGCTCTTCGACGACGGCAGCGGCAGCAGCCGGGCCAGCGGCGGCGGCGGCAGCAGCGGTCACGCCGAACTTCTCTTCCATCGCCTTGATCAGTTCCACCACTTGCATGACGGACATTTCGGATACGGCGTTGATGATGTCTTCGTTGGTCAGAGCCATGACTCTAGATTCCTATAACAGGGTGCGGCTTCAGGCCGCAAATAATAAGAAAGACTTGCAGGAAACGCAGCACGCACGATTAGGCGGCGGCAGCTTCCTTTTGGTCGCGAATGGCGGCGAGGGTACGAGCCAGCTTGCTGGTAGCGCCCTGGATGACACTCATCAGCTGAGACACAGCTTCGTCGTAGGTCGGCAGGGTTGCCAGTACGTCGATCTGGTTAGCCGGGATGAGCTTGCCTTCGAACGCGGCGGCCTTGATCTCGAACTTGTCCTGACCCTTGGCGAAATCCTTGAAGATACGGGCGGCGGCGCCCGGATGCTCCTTGGAGAACGCGATCAGGGTCGGGCCCTTGAAGGTGTCGTTGAGAACGTCGAAAGACGTGCCTTCAACGGCACGACGCAGCAGGGTGTTACGTACGACACGTACATAGACACCAGCCGCGCGGGCCTCTTTACGGAGTCCGGTCATGGCACCCACAGTCACGCCACGGGCATCGGCCACGACAGCGGACAGGGCACCTTGGGCAGCCTCGTTGACTTCAGCGACGATAGCCTTCTTGTCTTCGAGTTTGATTGCCACGGGTTTAACTCCTGGATGTTACCGTTTCGCCCGATGGACTGGGCGGCGTTTTGGTGTCTGACTCGGTAACCGAATCGGGAGCACCATCTGCGTAGGCTGGGGTTTCCCCGGTTTAAGACTTGCGTCCCCTACGGTCTTGGACAGCCCCCGCCAGGCAGGGACCCCAATCTTGACGCCGCGCCCGAAGGCACAGCGACTTGTATCTTGCTTAGGCTTCCAGGGAAGCCTGATCGATCTGCAGACCCGGGCCCATGGTGGAGCTCAGGGTGATGCGCTTGACGTAGATGCCCTTGGAGGTCGAGGGCTTCAGGCGCTTCAGGTCGGCCAGCAGAGCTTCAACGTTCTGCTTCAGCTTCACGGGCTCGAAATCGATCTTGCCAACGGAAGCGTGGATAATGCCGTTCTTGTCGGTACGGAAACGCACCTGACCAGCCTTGGCATTCTTGACGGCGGTAGCGACGTCCGGGGTCACGGTGCCAACCTTGGGGTTGGGCATCAGACCGCGCGGGCCGAGCAGCTGACCCAACTGACCGACAACGCGCATGGCATCCGGCGAGGCGATGACCACGTCGTAGTTCAGGTCGCCGCCCTTCATCTCGGCAGCCAGGTCGTCCATGCCGACTCTTTCAGCACCGGCAGCCAGCGCGGCTTCGGCGTTGGCACCCTGGGTGAACACGGCAACGCGAACCGACTTGCCAGTGCCATTGGGCAGCACGGTGGCGCCACGAACGACCTGGTCGGATTTACGCGGATCCACACCCAGGTTCACGGAGACGTCGATGGACTCCTTGAACTTGATGGTGGACAGCTCGGCCAGCAGGGCCGCAGCTTCTTCGAAGCCGTACTGCTTACCGGCCTGGATTTTTTCGGCGATAGCCTTTTGACGCTTAGTGAGCTTGGCCATTACACGCCCTCCACATTCAGACCCATGCTACGAGCGGAACCGGCGATGGTGCGCACAGCGGCGTCCATATCGGCGGCGGTGAGATCGGCATTCTTGGTCTTGGCGATCTCTTCCAGCTGGGCACGGGTGACGGTACCAACCTTCTGGCTGTTGGGACGAGCGGAACCGCTCTGGATGCCAGCAGCCTTCTTGAGCAGCACGGATGCCGGGGTGCTCTTGATTTCGAAGGTGAAGCTACGGTCGCTGTACACGGTGATGATCACCGGAGTGGGCAGACCGGGCTCCATGCCCTGGGTGCGGGCGTTGAACGCCTTGCAGAATTCCATGATATTGACGCCGTGCTGACCCAACGCCGGGCCGACTGGCGGGCTCGGGTTGGCTTGGGCGGCCTTAACCTGCAGCTTGATGTAAGCCTGAATCTTCTTAGCCATGTGCTACTCCAATGATGGGTTCAACGCCCCGTGGGGCTCCCCAATTACTTGCTATATCCCAGTGACGACAAAACCCCGCAGCCTGGGCTACGGGGTGAGGGATGTGGACAACCTAGACCTTTTCGACCTGGCTGAACTCGAGCTCCACAGGGGTCGACCGACCAAAGATCAGTACCGCCACATGGATGCGGCTCTTTTCGTAATTCACTTCTTCGACGACACCATTGAAGTCGGCGAACGGACCGTCTACGACTCGAACCGTCTCACCCGCCTCGAACAAGGTTTTCGGCTTGGGCTTGTCGCTACTATCGGAGACACGACGCAGAATCGCATCCGCCTCACGATCGGTGATGGGTGCCGGCTTGTCGGCGGTACCGCCGATGAAGCCCATGACGCGAGGGGTATCCTTGACCAAGTGCCAAGTCCCTTCGTTCATCTCCATCTGCACCAGGACATAGCCCGGGAAAAACTTGCGCTCGCTTTTACGCTTCTGGCCATTGCGCATTTCCACCACTTCTTCGGTGGGCACCAGAATGTCGCCGAACTGGTCTTCCATTTCGTGCAGCTTGACGCGTTCGATCAACGAACGCATGACATGCTTCTCGTAACCCGAGTAGGCATGCACGACGTACCAACGCTTAGCCACGGCGAACCCTTTCAACCAACAATCGTGGAAACTAGCCAACCGAGCAGGGAGTCGAGCCCCCACAACAACAAAGCCATCACGAGCACCACGGCGACCACGATCAGCGTGGTCTGGGTGGTCTCTTGCCGAGTAGGCCAGACAACCTTGCGAATCTCGGTACGGGCGTCTTTCAGCAAACCGAAGAAGGCTTGCCCTTTGGCAGTCTGCAGGGCAACAAAGGCAGCGATAGCTGCCAGCACCAACAGACCTACCACTCGATACAGGATGGACTGAGCAGCGAAGTAATGATTGGCAACAACACCGATCACCACCAGAACGACAACCACCAGCCACTTCAGCGCATCGAAGCGCGACTCTTTGGCTTCCGCCTTGATGCTCATTGCATGAATCCTGTAAGGAGTGCCAGATATAAATCTGGCAGGCCAGGAGGGAATCGAACCCCCAACCTGCGGTTTTGGAGACCGCCGCTCTGCCAATTGAGCTACTGGCCTGTAACTTGAATCAGGCCGACCATTATGCCGGCCTAACAGCCCAAGATCAATCGATTACTCGATGATCTTGGCAACCACGCCGGCGCCGACGGTACGACCGCCT
>NZ_CBCOPK010000002.1:0-210775 GCF_965111925.1 Pseudomonas sp. Marseille-Q7302
TCGATCCGAATCGCATCGAGTACGATCGTAAGGGCCAGCACCCCACCCACAAACATCAGGGCGGCAGCTATGTGCAGTGCTTTGAACCAGGGGTATAGTTCGGCGAGGCTCATTCGGGTTCCCCAACACGTAACTCGGCAGCCTTGCGCGCCAGGAAAGGTCTATTGAGAAAGCCGCCGAGCGGGACGAACGCGACCGCGATCATTCGGGCGACCTCGATAGGGTGCCACCGCCCACCCGAGACGGTCTGGAGCGTCGCCCATACATAGGCGATGAACGCAATACCGTGTATCGGTCCCATCAGTTGAACCCCAAGCCGCCATTCGCCAAGGTGCTTCAGCTGAACGGCTATGCCGACAAGCACCAGCAGCTCCGTCGCCTCGATCATGGAGATGATTTCGAGGCGACGGAGCTGCGCCAATTCTTCTCGCTGATATTGATCCATCAGGCTGGTGAGGGCACCCGGCGCCCTTGTGCCAACTGCATCCCCTCACGGATTGTGTCGAGTCCCATTAGGTTGAGGGCCAGTTCAGTCAGTTCGAGGCCGGCTGTACGTGGATGCCCAGTATCGAAGGGCGGCTGTGGGTCATATTCCATCATCAGCTGAGTTAGCTTGGCGGCGTGCTCTCCGCGGAGTTCAGCCAGCAACGTAAGGCCGAAATCGATACCTGCCGTCACACCTCCACCGGTGAGTCGATTGCCATCGGCAACGACGCGCTCGCGCCCCGTGTCGATCCCAAGCGCTTCCAGTACGTCATACAGCGCCCAATGAGTGGCAGCGCGATAGCCATTGAGCAGACCAGCTATCCCGAGGAGCAGGGATCCCGAACAAACCGAGGTGATGTAGCTCGCACGTCGGCCGGCAGACCGGTCGAAATTCGGGCCGGTATTGCTGAGCACCGTGGGCAGGAGAACATACGCTTCCATGCGCCACCACTGCGGTTGTTTTCATACACCCGCTCCACCCGCGTGGGGACTCCTAGTCTAATCCCATAGATCACGGCAGCAGCCTTGAAGACGACCATGTACCGATCGAGATAGGCCTGGGCACTAACTTCCGCTCCCATCGGCGTTGTTGAGGTACATCTGCGGGCTGTAAGGGAGCAGCTGGCGTAAGCAGGAGAGACCTCGCTACTTGCACGGTTACATAGCAGGATTGCGCCGAAGGGATAGAGCCAGCGCTCTCCACAAGCGCAGTCGATACGCACAGCCAGGGGCCTGGCTGGGGTCCTTTTGAAGACTGAGAGGTCGTCGAAGAATGCTCTACCTCGGCAGACCGCGCTGACGACTCGTACAGCCTATGCGGCATTTCGAACGGTAAACACCGGCGTGTCTTCTAGGAGGTCCCGGGATAGGTGCCCAGTGAGCCGGCCTGCACCGAATAGCCACAGCGTTGGCACACCCGCCTGGCGCCGCTGTGCAGTCCGGTCATAGGTACGCTGGGCAGACTGTTGAGTGAGTTGAACCTCAATGGCCAGCACTGTTGAAAATGCCGACACCCCTACCAGGAGATCTGCACGCCAATCGTCCTGCCCCGCCTCGAGTTCGACCTGAACGCCCAGCTGCAGCAGCCGCTGGTAGATGGCGAGCTTCATCGCCATATGCTCAGAGCTTTCCGTACTCGAATAGCCCGGTGGCGCCTCACCCGGGAAATGCGAGAAGTACCTGGTAATGCGCCCATTCCAGCGAAGTGTCTTGGCCTGTGCCGGACACCTGGTGTCCGGCATCAGTACTTTACGGTCTCTAGACAGTGCCACGACCTCTTTCCAAGCTTCAGCGCTCAGAAGCGGTGCGACGACTCGGCGCCCGTCGATTTCACCGACACACCCCACTGTCTGACCCTCCTATAGCTCGTGACCTCGCTTTGCGCGACCGCTATTTCGGGGAACAGTAGCTCTGCCCGGGCGGAATCACGCCAGGCATGCGCCCAAAGCGCTCTATCAGCGCTGGAGCCAGATCTGGATGACTTTCCTCCAAATCAGGGACCAACATCGCCACGTACTCGCCGAATGAGGGGTGCTTCCGCCACTTCCCTTCCTCGATAAGACTGGCAAATGAACGGTCATACCAGGCCTGCAGTACGAGTAACAGTCCTTCGACACGCACCTCTACAGAAGCGTCGCAGCGCGCCCTTGCGTGCCCCTCCTTCTTAAGCAGCTCCCTCTGCACATAAGTCCGGGGGCGATAGCCGGTGGCCTCTTCAACCTCCATAAAGCGCTCATGAAATTTGCGGTGCGCAAGCCTATCTTCCCTAAGATCCGCGCCAAATTTGAAATCGCAGTACCGGCAGTGCGCTACCG
Source organism: Pseudomonas sp. Marseille-Q7302 (assembly GCF_965111925.1). Classification (NCBI taxonomy): domain Bacteria; kingdom Pseudomonadati; phylum Pseudomonadota; class Gammaproteobacteria; order Pseudomonadales; family Pseudomonadaceae; genus Pseudomonas; species Pseudomonas sp. Marseille-Q7302. The sequence continues at coordinate 2,301 of NZ_CBCOPK010000002.1, forward strand.
CGTTTGGGCCATCTTGAACGTCCAGGTGCTGCGCAATCACCGCATCAAACCTGCGGTTCAGTTCGTAGTAATTTCTGACCCCTAGCAGTTCAGCCGCGGCAAGGTCCAGCAACTTACCGTGCTTCTTTTCTGGATAGGTGCTTTTAAGAGTTTTAGCGTGACGCTTGACGCTTTGAACGTCAGCAAAAGAAGGGGCGTGTTTCATGTTCAGCCTCCAAGGCTGTCCTGGCGTCCACTACGAGAACCCATCGGATTGGGTTAGGGTGAAACGGCGAAATCACGGTAGTGCGGCTGCTTTGCGAGTGTGGACTGCTGGCACCTACCGAGTGCCAAGGATCATGTTACCTAAAAAGAGATCCGCAGCAACTAGCCCGATAGTCCGGCACCTATCTAGGTGAGTAGCGGGAGCGCGAGCGTCACAAAGGGAAAGCCTGAAAGTAGCTGCAGGCTGCAAAAGGACTATGCCGGCCCTTCCCTAGCCATGAGCACCGAGCAGCCCTTTTACGCCAACGCTGCTTATCGACGCATAAGTCGAGACCGCTGCCAGCCGACATTGTCACGATGCCCGGAACCCTCACCAGACCAAATTGGGTTTAAATTCGGTCCTGATTCCGCTACCTTTGAGGAACACCACAGCCCTAGGAGCCGAAATATGCGGGTCGAAACGATCAGCTACCTGAAGAAAAACGCCGCCGACCTCGAGCTGGACGAGCCGATGATCGTTACCCAGAACGGGAAGCCGGCCTATGTAATCGAGGCCTATGCGGATCGTGTCCGCCGCGATGAGTCCATCGCCCTGGTCAAGCTGCTGGCGTTGGGATCCAAGGAGTACGAAGCCGGCGAGCACATGTCATCCGAGCAGCTGAAAGAAGGCCTGCAGCAGCGGTTCGGTGGTGACAGCAAATGACCGCCAGGCCTTTCCAGGTCCGGTTCAGCGCTTCGGCGAGGACTGGCGCGCTTGACCAGGTGCACCACCTCGCAAAAGCGGTTTCTCGCCCCGACGCAGTTGCAAAGATGACCAGCGTCGTCGACGAGGTCGCCATCGAGCTCCGGATGGCCCCTCTCGCTCACCCGATTGCCGCCGCGGGTGCCGAGTTTGGCATCACCAGGTATCGCGAGATCGCCAAGTCTGGCTATCGAGCGGGATACCTGGTCGACGAGACGCGGCGTGAAGCCGTAGTGCTCGCCATCTTTCGCGATGGCCAGGACATCCAAGACCTGTTGTATCGGCACCTGCTCACAGGTTACGACGTACCGTTACTCACCGCTCGCGGCGATCAGTAATCGGCCTGCCGTGCCCCGCAACATGGCGAGGCACGTTGGGACATCCAGATGCACTTGCGTGGCCAGCACTCGAATGCCCAGCGCGCCAAGATGGAAGACTTTGTCCGCGGTGATCGGCACGTTGATCGATAGGCGTTGCTGGAGCAGGCGAAGGTAGAGCACACCGCGGTCAGGCTGGTTAACCAGCGTCAGCCCTTTGTCGCCAGCGGCGCCATGATTGCGCGCCTCGAAAGCCGGCGTGATACCAAGGACGCAGCACATGAAGGCGGGCATCTCGCGAGGCGTAATCTGGAGTGTCAGCTTCTCGGACCAGTCGAATTTTTCACTGGACCCCCTGCGCCCGGCACCATCCACCGCGAGCACGGTTTCCCGCGCCTGATTCAGGACCACCTCGAACTTCAGCGCGGCGGACCCGCCGTAAACGTGGAAGCCTTCGAACTGTTCGGCCACCTTCAGTCCCCTGTAGCAGAGCTAGCTACCCGAGGTGCCTTACCGGTCCCCTTGGAAGCAGGCTTCGAAGCCGCTTTGGCAAGCTGGCGCTCCAACGCTGCAATTCGGGCACTGCTGTCTTTCTGCACGCGCTCTAGGTAACGTTCTGCGGCTTCCCGGCCGGCGTCGGCCCGGGCAAGCTTGTCACCCAGGGCGCGATTCTCCACTCGCAGCTCTGTGAGGAGCTCGAGATCCTGGGAGCGCGTACGCTCCATTTCCTGGATCTGCCCCGCGGCGCTGTCAGCCTCAGAGCGAGCAATGGCAAGCCGATTGCGCATATCGCGGAGCTCCACCTGGGTATCAGCAAGACGCTCCTCAGCTGCGGAAGCAGAACGCTGATGCTCTGCGCTCGCCGCTTCTGCGGAAGCCTTTTGGGCGAGCGCCAGGCTCAGCTCGGCCTGGCTCTCGGCGAGCTCGTCCCGAGCCAGTTGCGCCTGCCCTTCTGCCTCGGCAAGCCGCTCGGCGAGACTGGCGTTCTCCTCAGCCATGGCACTGAGCTGGCTGTCCTTCAGCTGAAGCTCGTTGGCCAACCCGTCCATCTGCTGCTGACTGCGCTCCTGGTCGGCCGCAAGGCCTTCGAGCACGGCACTGGCATCGTCCTGCTCAGCCTCCAGGCGGGCGATTTCCTGCCGCGCCTGCTCAAGCTCAAGCACGACCTCTTTGCGCGCCGCAGCCGCTACCAGGTCGAGGGCGCCGGCCAGTGCATCCTGCATTGCCTTGGTCTGCCTGGCGACCGCGGTTTCAATGATCGCCGTGGCTTCCTCTGGCAGTGGCCTGGTTGGAATGGCCCCACCCGGTACCCCAGTGTGGTGTCGCTGCCAGACGCTGAGGAGCGTTTCGGGGCGGCCCACGCCGAGGGTAGTCCGTAGCGCCCAGCCATTGACCTTGCGGCCACCTGCCAGCAGCTGTTCGCCGGCGGCGATGACCTCTGCGTCTGTAAATTTGCGTTCAGCCATGGCCGCCTCCGGGTAATGGAAAACAGCATAGTAACGCCATGCACAGCTAGCAAACAATATTGTTAGTTTTGTTTGGTTAGTTTCCAACCTAGCCTAACTAACGTGCGCGAGTACATAGCGGTCGGGCTTCCGTAGCCCGAGGCAGATGCGAGGATCATCACCGCTCGGAAGCCTCACCTGGGATAGCGGCCGCCTCCGCGGTGTGGGGCTCACTGTGGGCTCTGAGGAAAGGAAGCCCGCATTCAGCTTGTATTAATGCGGGCTCCGTGGTTTTGGTACGGGGATGCAAGATCCCCGTACCGTATGACGCAGTTTTCACCTCCGTGGGTAGTTGCATACGCAAGATTGGGTGGTAGCCTTCGGCTGTCGATGTGGAGGGTTACCGTGGGCCAGTTGCTACCGAAGCAGGTGAAAGAGCTATCCGAACCAGGCGTCTACCAGGACGGCCGCGGCCTCATCCTGCGTGTGGCCAAAACCGGGGCCAAGCGCTGGATCTTCAGGTTTTCCTTCCAAGGTCAGCGGTATGACGTGGGGCTGGGTGGCTATCCGGCGGTCTCGTTGAAGCAAGCCCGGCTTGAAGCGGACCGGCGCCGGCTGAAGATCGCGGAGGGCGCGCCTGAGTTACCGGGCCGACGATCGCCTGCGGCTCAATCACCGGCCGCCGGGCCCGACCTCTTCGAGACCCTGGCCAGGCAGTACATCGCCACCCACGGTTCGTCGTGGAGCCACGACCACCATCGCCAATGGGTCAGCTCCATGGAGCGCTACGTGTTCCCTGTACTTGGCCGCCGACCGGCTACCGAGATCGATACGGACCTGGTGCTGCAGGTGCTCCGCCCGATCTGGGACAAGATCGAAGTCACCGCCGCGCGCATACGCAACCGCATCGAGTCGGTGCTCGATGCCGCCCATGCACTGGGGTATCGCGATGGCGCCAATCCAGCTCGGTGGCGCGGGCACCTCGACAAGCTGCTGCCGCGCCCCGATCGTAACGTCACGCACCATCCAGCGGCGCCGGCGGAAAGCTGCCCATCCGTGCTCCACCGCCTGGACTCCCTCGAGGGCTCAGCCGCACGCGCTGCAGAGCTGTTGATCCTGACATCGCTGCGCAATGGCGAGATTCGCGAGGCACGGTGGGCGGAGTTCGACTTCGACGCCAGACGCTGGACCATCCCGGCGGAACGCATGAAGCGAGACAAGGAGCATATCGTGCCCCTGACGGACCGGATGCTGGAAGTGCTTGAGCAGCAGCAGGGTCAGCACGATACCTGGGTGTTCCCCAACGCTCGCGGCAAGAAACCACTGCCGGGCAACGCGATAGGCCGGGCGCTGCGGAAGATCAAATTGGAGGGAGCGGTCCCGCACGGCTTCCGCTCGACGTTTCGTACCTGGGCAGCAGAAACCACCTCACATCCGAGGGAGATCTGCGAGAAGGCGCTGGCCCACAGGATTGGCTCCAAGACTGAGGCCGCCTACAACCGGGGGCCATTACTCGAAAAGCGGCGCGCGCTGATGAGCGACTGGGAGACATTCTTGGCGATGCCGGAGCTGCCAGGCTCGGAGGACGTTGCGCCAGGACGCCTGCAGGACGCCTAGCGTGATCTAGGAAGGCGGTGCGATCCCGTAGCGTGGGAGCTGGGACGCCTGCAGGACGCCCGCAGGACGCCTAGCGTGATCTGGGAAGGCGGAGCGATTCCGTAGCGTGGGAGCTGGGACGCCTGCAGGACGCCGGCGAAAAGGCGCCTGATCAGCCTTGTGTCGCGCAAGACGCCTATGGGATGCATCATCTCGGCGGTGATTGATCGCGCCAGTGTGACCTGGAAACAAAAAGCCGGCGAAGGCGCCGGCTTTTGGGGAGTTGTGGCTACCGCCAGCGTGCTTTATGCCAGGCGTCTTTCAGCCACACCTCTGTTGCTACGTGTCAGTGCCCTTACAAGGGCGCTCCCCGTCGAGTAGCGCTTGGCGATTGCCTGCCTTGCCGGCTCGCCGTAGGCGTTTAGACGTCGCGTGGCAAGAAACTCTACGTTAGACAAGCCCAGCTCCTTAACCACCTCATGATCCGCCAACCCCCAACCGGCCAGGTCCTGAACACGAGCTGCCAGTTCCAACAGCTCGGCGACCGGACGCTCGGTGAGTACTGCGTCATTCACATCGCAATGGAAGCGATCGCGCTCAGCGACCGCACTGCAGAACGGGCAGGACGAACGATGACCCATGGAGCTCGACACCAGGTAAGGAAGGCGGCACCGGCGTGAGGAGCAGATACGGACCACGACCTCTTTGGAGCGGTACTCACGTGCGATCACCCAAGCGCGATCGATATGAAGCGCCTCGGTCGAAGTCGCCAGCGCTACCTCGCCTGCGGACCGGTATCCGGTGTAAACGCGATAGGCGGCCATGACTGCCTGGACATCGACATCAACGAACGGATTTTTTGCGGCCCGAAGGTACGCACACATGAACAATGTTGCTTCAACGACCTGGCCGGAGTTCGACAGCAGGCAGGCGCCACTTGGGAGGGGGCCGCTAGCCCCTTTGTACTCGACCCCAATCTGCTTACGCAGACGATTGACCTGCTTGGAGGTGTGATCGGTGTGCACGGTGATGATGCTGCAGCGAAAGCCTGCCTGCACCATCTGCTGGGTCAAGGTTGCGTTGTCCATGTCTGCGGATCTCAAAGGGTGTTATCGGATTCCCAGGTTCAATAGCTGGGATTCATGACGCGAAGCAGTAGCTGAAGGGTGTCGCTGCGCTCACCGGCGGACTCACGCACCAGGCCGTCTCGTGCGGTGAATTTCACACGGCCCAAGGCGGCAATTTGGTTGCGCTGGCCGAAGGAGCTCTCTTTGAGCCAGCCGGCGTCTTTCTCGGATAGTCCCCAGAAGATTCGGCTCTCTAGCTCCGAGGTACGCAGATCCTCGCGGATCTCGCTAAGCACATTGGTTACGAGGCTGACGCTGTAGGTGTTCAACATGGCGCGGGGGGCACTTCCACCATCGCCGTGTACCAGGCTGATCTTGAAGACCGAAGCGGGCAGGCAGGCCAGCCGCTCAATGTCGGCCTCAGCTGCGGTGAGCAGCCACTTTCCGTCCTCAGTGCTGATATCGAAGAAGCGGTAGAGGGCGCTGTCCTTCGACTCGATCCACTCTTGAGCCGTCTCCAGCAAGCAACCCACTGGCGTCGCGGTGATCATCCCTGCTCTCCTTCCTGCTTGAGCAACACTAGACGTCTCCACACGCGGAGGACGTCCTCTCCATAGGCCCTGGCTACACTGACCAGCTCTGGATTAGGGGTGTGATAGCGCCCAATCAACAGCGCCAGGTCACCCCCATGCTTTTGAAAACCGCAGAAGACTTTCGTAGCGGTCCGAACGTTGGTGCGCAGATCGAGCAGGTCAACCGGGTCGCTGACCTCGCCCCCATTCCACCGAAGGCTTATCTGCATCGCTCCCACGGCAATTGCCCGGGTTCTGGGCAACGCTTCTCGGAGCAGTTTTTCTGCTTCTGCGCGAGTTCCCGGATGAAATCCCTTGCCGTCGATATTGAGAGCATAGGGATTGGGGGTGACCATCCGGCCCGCGTATTTTTTCGATTCGACCAGCGCAATTGCGTAAAGAAGCTCAGGTGACGGCCGACACCCTTGAGTCGAAGGCCTATCCCAGACAGTGCCAGTCAGGTCGAAGGCAGCTACCTGGCCGGGGACTGCACTGACAGCACAAAGCAGTGCTGCTGCTAGCCTCCCGAAAACAGCTCCAATATTCGCCACACCAGCCACCCTGCAAACTGCACCTCTAATGTGTGCATATTTTGTGCTCTGGTTCTCACTGTTTCAATAGAGCTATCTATCAATCGCCTCCTTAGGGGCCTAACTGGCCCCATTTCCGGGACGAACGGCGTATAGGATTAAGGAACTCCTAATATTTGGTGATTTACTTCACACAATAAGCGTTTTAACCCGTCACTCCATTGACGGATAGCGCGGAGCACGATGCCGTTTACGCCGAAGGTGTCGTAAATACGACACCATTCCGTGAGCATTTTCCCGTTCAGCTTTTGTACAGGGAATGGTGTAAATAAAATGCGCGTAAATGGCCGATAATTGGACCGATGTTCAGCGCACCACCAAGCCACGTGGGCGACCGCAATCGCCTCGTACAAGGAAGGGACCACCATGCACTACACACCCGAAGCCACTTCGCACGAAGCGTTCGTCACACGGGTTAAAGACCTCATGGATGCTCGAGGTCTGTCCGTTCAAAAGCTGGCCCTTGCTTTGAACGAAAACGAAGGGACTACGAAAAACATGCTCTACCGAGGTACGAGCTGTAACAGGGAGCGCCTTATAGCGCTTGCCGGCGCGTTGGGCAGCACCGTCGAATACCTGGCGACAGGTGTTGGTGAGCCTGGCCAGACTTCGGAATCGGTCACCCTTATAGTCAGGTCGCTGCGCGAGCTGGCCTATGAGAAAGGCCTGCTTGGAGAGAAGCCTGACTTCGCCTCCGAAGGGACATTCCTTCGCACGTTTCCGCTGCCGCTTCAGTTGCTTCAGCGGTATGGCATCAGCCCGGGCAACGCCAGGGCTGCAAGAGTCGACACTGACGCCATGGAGCCATACATCAAGCCAGACGAGATCGTGGTCGTCGATATCGCAGACACCACGTTGACGGAGGGGAATTTCATCCTGACCCATCATGGGTCCGTCATTGTGCGCAGTGTCAGCCCAGTGAGTGATTTGATGAGCTTCAACGTCGCTAACGTCCGCTATTCCGGTATGACGTTTTCTCCTGAGGATCTTGCCAGCGGTGAGGCCAGGGTGCCCAAGGTCGTAGGTCGGGTGAGGTTCAAGATCTCTACGACGTCGCTTTGAGCAGGGCCTGATCCCTCTCGTCGGTCGGATCGCCTGGCGCGTGAAGGAAATGCGAGAACCTGAATGCGTGGCCAGGTCGTATTCGTCCAAGTTCCCGCACCGATCCCTCAACCAACTGCCCCCTAACCGGTTAGGTCGACGTTAAAGCTAGGACGCCTTCGGGGGCGCGGTGACACACTCGAGAGTTCTTCACCGCGCTGCTGAAGGTCTGGTAATGCGCCTGCCTCTCCAGTCTCCACTACTACCGCGACGGGGATCTTGCCCACCTCTTGAGAAGGCAATGGCGGCTTCGGCAGATCGTCGGCGGGTAGATCGCCTGGCGCGTCGCCGGCTCGCAAAGGGCCGGCGTCCAGCTTAGGCGCTATTAACCCAGGGGATGGCCTGGCAAAGCCCTCTACCGACATACCACGCTCGGCCATGAGTCCTAGGTTCGCCAACTCCAACAGGCGCTTCACCCGTTGCCGGCCCGGGAGCCTCAGCAGCTCGGCTTGAAGCATTGGAGCCGTACCGTCCCGAAATTTGACGTTCAGTCTCAGCGCAAGATCGTCCGGCGCATCGCTCATTTCCTGACTCCCTTATCAGTGATTGAGCCAATACCCGAAGGCGTTGGAGATAACCGGCTCACTCGCGGCGAGAATCTTGGACAAGGGGAAGATCTCCTTCGCCGCGGCGCTATAGCAGGTGCCGCCGCCGCCACCGATCAAAACGAAGTCGATCGCCTCGCCATCGAGGAAGCGCATCTGCTGCTTCATGTTCGATAGCGCCTTGGGCACAACAGTCATGACCGCCTGATCCACGAATGGCTGCAGGTCCACCTTGCTGCCATAGAGCTGGATGTATGGCTTACCCCGCTGCAAGGCAATCTCGATTTTGTCGCGACCAGGGCCCGGTCCGCCAAACTCTTGGGCGATCAGGAGATTGATAGCCTCAAGCAGAGCGCTCATTGCCTCCATGGACGAATCGCTGGAATCGCGAACGATATCCCCGCGGCGGAAGACCACCCAATCAACCGAGAAGAACCCTGGGTCCAGAACCAGGATTACGCCCTCATCAAGGTCGTCCGGGCTTTCGTAGGTGCTGTAGATATAGTTGAGGGTCCCGACCGGCTGCGGCAACACAGTGACCTTCTGGACAGTGATCTCTCGCTGCGGCGCCACCTGGTGAACGCCCGTCAATTGTGCTGTCAACCGCTCGACCAGCTGCGAGTTGCGCATCTGGCTGACTGGAAGGCCGGTGATGAGGTGGTCGATCTCCGTTCGACCGTCCCGGCACGCGTCGCTGATCGACGCGTTGAACAGCGCTCGGTAGCTCTTCGAGGCGGGATAGTCTGCATGCAATTCCCGCGTAACCCCGGCTCGGCCGGCGCTTAGAAACGCCGCCCAGGGTTCGCCATCGAGAGTGACATAGTGCTCCCCCTCCTTGAGTACCGCGTTGCCATTGAGGCTTCCTAACGGCGCTGCCTGGGCAGGGGAGATGAATTGGCGTGGCGAGGCCTCGTCGGCATAGCCTTCGACCCGCTTGACGTTGGAGTAACCGATATCGAGGCCCACTACGTACGGAGCGGCGTTCTGGGATTTCTTACTCATGCGTGCACTCGCTTGAAAGGGTTCGCAACGCGTCACGTCCCGCAATGGTCAGCCAGGCGTCCTGGAGGACGCCTGGCGCAAGCACGCCCTGGCAACAGCGCTGCCGTTCGTGCTTGGGGCGTCCTACAGGACGCCTGCTGGTCAATTCGGGAGCACCTTGCTTCGCCCTCCTCTCCGTAGGCGTCCTGCAGGACGCCTACGGAGCGCGTCGACCATTGCGGTGGGCAACGAGGCGTCCTACAGGACGCCTAGAGCAAGTGTGCCTATCACCTCTCTCGTTCTCGCTCCAATTCACGCCCTCGAAGGGCGCGAATTCGCTGAAGCCATGCGCCCTGGGAGTGCTTGAATGGTGTCACCTAGTACTAGCAAGGCATCCGTATGAGTTGTTGTTCGGGAATCGACTTTAACGCCATGAAATTTGCCAATAATTATTGACAACACATACGGATAAATTGGCTTTTTTGTGGCTCCGCGGGAGAACTTCACCTAGCCATAATTAATAACAATACAAACGGATGAAGTGGTTTCTCGACTCCCGCTTCACAAGCGATATTTCTGTCCTATAAAACCCGCTCGTAAGGGGGACCCGATACCAAAAATCTCTCGCCACTGATCAACATTGTCAATAGTAATTACAACCTTGGCGATTCCGATCAAAATCGGCTCCAGGGCGCCCTCTGGGAACAGAGATACCGGTCATTTTCCCATAATTATTGACAATCTAAACGGATGTATTGGTCTGCCTATCCTTATTGACCATGCATACGGATGTATTGGGTTGATCGATTACGCCCGTTCCGAGACGGTTTTTCCAATAGTTAATGACAATATAAACGGGTGTATTGGGTTTGAGGATAGACGCCGTTGGCTAACAGATCTTCCATTATTAATGGCAATACAAACAGGTGAGTTGGCATCGTAGCACAGGGGTATCTGACGACGGTCACACGCGAAACTGGTCAAGGCACCCTTTCCGGTGACGATCATACCCAAGGTTCACCGCCTCATTTTCCAATAATTAATGACAATACAGACGGATATATGGTTTTTCTCGCCGAAGCGTCCCGTATAGGACAGGAAAATGCATATTTAATGACAACCTATACGCGTTTATTGGTTTCTATGGAAAACGTAGATTTTTGACCCTGCTTTCACCCTCGTTCGCTAATGACAACCCGAACGGTCTCCTTGTAAATAGATAGGATATGACAATGACCCCTGCAATCGACCCCCAAGTCAGCAACGGCCCAATCTCACGTCTTTATGGGCTGGCTTTGACTTCACTGGACGAGGCGCACGAAGCCCTACGCGAAGAAGCGCTGCGGCTGAGGGATGAGTACTTCGAGGATGCCAAGGCAAGAGCCGATGGGAAGATCATCTATCGACTGATCGACGTGCGTGGCAATGGCAAAGGATCTGTGTCCATCGTCTGGTGCAAGGTCTTTTTCATAAAAGGTAGCAATGGCGCGAAGAAGCATGCGCGTACCCCCATCGCCAAGGGGTTGGGCTACACCTATGCGGCCACCCCAGTCACCATCGGAATGGATGCGTGGTTCGTCGAGCTGTTCCATCTGTATGAGCCCAAGCTGGCCATGATCAGAGAACAGCTCCTAAACCTCGGCAAGGTGCGAAAACTGCTGCTGATGCAGCAGCGCAAGGTGAACGCCAATCCGCCGGTTGCCTAGTTGCGTTTCTAGAAGTACCGGTACGGTGATCCTTTTCTAGACAGCAAGGACCGGTTTATGAAACGTCCACCAGAAATGGATCACCCCGTCATCGTCGATCGTGTCGACCTGGACATGTGGGCCGACCTCTACTTTCAAGCCTATTGCGGTCAGCCGAACGCGGTGGCGCTATCAGACTTTCTCAAGCAGCCCTACGCCTACCTGCACGAGGCCGGCCTCCTACAGGTAGATCAGCAAGAGCCGGAGTATCCAGTCTTGCTGCCGGTCCGCACGGGCACCGCGCGGCAGATCCAGGATGAGTGGGCAGCGGAGCAAGAGACGAAGCTGGCGCGCAGCTCGGCGAGGCGGCATCTAACACTCATACGCGGTTCGATGCGCTGAAACCGTGGTTGCCAGGGGGTAACTGGAAAGGGGCCGGCAGCTTGCTGCCGGTAGCGGGGCCCCAGCGCCTGCCCATGTTAAAGGTTCAACTCTGCCGGGCTGTGCGATCGACGACCGGCATCGGGTGTGAATTACCATCCAGTCAGCAGCCGCGAGTGCCATCCTCTCTCTCAGAGTTGGGGGAAGACAGATGGCGGTACGGTCCGTAGCGCAAACGACGGTGGGCACTGGCCTTGTGGCGGTGGCATTTGCCATTATCTGCGAAGGTGCCCGATGGCTTCATGCAGCCAGAAATGGACTGCTACCTGCTGACCTCCCTGCGCCGTTTGATTCGGACCCTGTGATTGCCCTTCTCACCGCAGCCAGTTCCATCGCGACGCTGCTACCTGGCTGCATACTCATTGCTCGCCACACCGGTTAGCTCAAACCAGGCACCGGCGTGCGATCACCTTCCTGAACGAAAGAATCTTTCGCTTCGTCTTCCCTGCCGTCTGTCGGTGTCAAGCTTGCTGGATCGTTCCTCCCTGATTACTGTCTATTTATACAGTATCCCTAAAGGAGGCCATTCCATGTCCATTTCTCCCCGTATCCCTCGTCTCTGTCACCGCTGTCCCGATCGCTCTGTTGAGTACCAGAAGGTCATGGCGTCAGGGATTGAGCAGGTGGGCCGCTATGGACATGCTTGGTGATGAGCAGGACAGCTTCGAACAGCAGCAGTCCCTGTTCCGCCCCACGGAGCTGACGTACTGCCGCAATCTCGTGGATCTGCTGACCGAGGAGCTCGACCAGGTACGTCAGTGCCTGGGGCAAGCCCAGCGTGCTAATCGGGTCCTGGTCGCCGAGCGCGACAACCTCGTTGCAGAACGTGACGCCTTCAAAGCCGAGGTACAGCGCCACCGACTGCGCTACGTCCAGTTCGTACAGGAAGAGAACCAACGCCACGTGCCACGGGGTGACCGGCTCATTCCGGACGACCGCGACGATCCCCTCTCGCGTGCCCAGCGTCATATCCTGCGGCTGGAGTCGATGAACTCCGTCCTGCATGCAGATCTGTTCAAACTGCGTGCGCAGCTGCAGGTCATGCTCACCGAGCGCGGCAGCTCGCCGTCGGCGCCGACGGGGGTGCAGCATGGATAACGCGGCCACCAATGTCGTTGCGCTCGACTCCCTGCTCGACAGTCGCCGTGTGTGGCGCGGGCAAAGTCCGCATGTGGACGACGCCAGCACGCAGCCAACCGGACACTCGGCGCTCGATGCCCAACTGCCGCTCGGCGGGTGGCCTGATGCAGCACTCACCGAAATCTTGAGCGCCCGACCGGGCCAGGGTGAGCTGACGCTGGTGTGGCCGACGCTGGCGCGCCTCACTGCCGCCGGCGAACGCGTGGTGCTGATCGCCCCTCCCTACCTGCTCTACCCACATGCGTGGCTGCAGGCCGGCGTCGACCTTGGCCGGCTGAGCGTCATCCAGGTGCAGGGCAAGGACGTGCTGTGGGCGGCAGAGCAGTGCCTGCGCTCTGGTAGCTGCGGCGCAGTACTCTGCTGGCCAAGCCGGGCGGACGATCGCGCGCTGCGCCGGCTGCAGGTGGCTGCAGAGACCGGGCAGACCCTGGCATTCGCATTCCGCCACCAGCGTGAGGCGGTCAACGCTTCCCCAGCGGCGCTGCGCCTGGTGCTCGAGGGTTCACCTCAGCAGTTGCGAGTGCTCAAGTGCCGCGGCGGCAATCCCCCTGCCGCCGCGCTTGCGCATCGGGTCTGGCATTGAGGGACGACTGCCATGAAATGGGCCTGCATCTTTTTCCCGCAGTTCGCGCTGGACGGTGTGCTGCGCAATTGTCCTGACCCGGACGAACCCCTGGTACTGCTCCACGGGCCAATACAACGCCGGATCATAAAGGCGGCGAACCCGGCGGCGTTGGCGCTCGGGCTCCGGCCGGAGATGACCTATACCGCGGCTCAAGCGATCTGCCCGCAGTTTGCGACGGTGGAGTACGACGAAGCAGCGCTGAGGCGCCAGCACGAGCTCCTCGCCGCCTGGGCCTATGGCTTCAGCTCGCAGGTGAGCCTGCACTTCGCCGACGCCCTGGTGCTGGAGGTGCAGTCGAGCCTGCCGCTCTTCGGGCCCTGGCCAAGATTTGAAGCGAGGCTGCGCCAGGAGCTCACGGCGCTGGGCTTCGGCCACCGGATCACCCTGGCACCCAACCCAGTCGCCGCCCGGGTGTTGGCCAACGCCGGCGACACCCTGGCGGTTCGGGACGATGCAGGCCTTGCCAGCGCTATGCGCACGCTGCCGGTGGCGCTTCTGGGCTTCGAGCCGGTGATCGTCCAGGCCTTGAGCCGCATGGGGCTTCGGCAGCTCAGCCAGGTGCTGGCGCTGCCCCGGGCCCAGCTCGCCCGGCGCTTCCCCCTGAGTCTGCTCAATCACCTCGATCAGATGCTGGGCAGCAAGGTCCTGCCCCTGGAGTTTTTTCTGCCCCCGACCACCTTCAGGCTGCGGATCGAACTCAACTTCGAAGTCGAGTCGACCCAGGCCCTGCTGTTCCCGCTGCGTCGCCTGACCTCGGACCTGGCCACCTACCTGGCCGGCCGGGACATGGGCGCCCAGCGCTTCACCCTGCGGCTGGAGCATAGGGAGGCGCCGACCACGGAGGTGGTGGTTGGCTTACTCGCCCCGGAGCGTGACCCTGCGCTGCTGTTCGAATTTGCCCGGGGGCGCCTGGAGCCCACCCAGGTGGTGGAGCCGGTACTCGCGATCGGCCTGGTCGCTGACGAACTGCCCTCGTTCGTCCCTCAGCACCGCGGCCTCTTCGATGAGCGCCCGCAACAGACGGTGAGCTGGGAGCAGCTGCGCGAGCGGCTGCGTTCTCGCCTTGGCGACGACGCGGTCTATGCGGTGGGCGCGCAGGGCGATCACCGGCCGGAGCGGGCCTGGCGGCGCGACACGCCTTCGCTGGCGCTCCAGGCATTGGGACCAAATCGACGGCCTGGCTGGCTGCTACCGGCGCCGGAGCCCCTGGATGTCGACCAGTCACGGGTCCTGAGCGGGCCTGAGCGTATCGAGAGCGGTTGGTGGGACGGCGAGGATGCCCGTCGGGACTACTACGTGCTCGAGCTCGCCGACGGGCGTACGGCCTGGGCCTTCCAGTCTCCGGCGGAAGGGTCAGGCTGGTGGGTGCAGGGGTGGTTCGCGTGACACCCGGCTATGCGGAGCTGCACTGCCTGTCGAACTTCAGCTTCCAGCGCGGTGCTTCCAGCGTCGATCAGCTATTCGAGCGTGCCAGGGTCATGGGCTATGAGGCGTTGGCCATCACCGACGAGTGCACTCTCGCCGGCATAGTGCGCGCCTGGCAGGCATCGGAGAAGCATGGCGTCCGGCTGATCGTGGGCGCGGAGTTCCAGGTCGCCCAGGGCCCCAAGCTCGTGCTGCTGGTGGAAGACCTGCGGGGCTACCAGCAGCTGTGCCGGCTGATCACCCTGGCCCGTCGGCGCGCGGACAAGGGCAGCTACCGGCTGCTGCGCGAGGACCTCGACCAGGTCGCTGGCCTTGTCGCGCTCTGGGTACCGGATCGGCACGCAGAGGCGGAGTCGGTGCGCTGGTTGCTGCAGGTTTTCCCCGGCCGGCTGTGGATTGCCGCCGAGCTCCACTTCGATCAAGACGACCAGGTACGGCTGCAGCAGCTGCAGGGGCTGGGTGCGGCCTTGGGCGTAGGGCTGGTGGCTACCGGTGACGTGCACATGCACTGCCGCGGGCGCCGGGCCCTGCAGGACACGATCACCGCCATCCGTCATCACGTCCAGGTGGCGGAAGCCGGCCAGCTGCTCTTCCCGAATGGCGAGCGCCACCTACGGACCCGTGAGGCCTTGGCGCGGTGCTATCCGCCCGAGCTGCTGGAGGAGACCCTACGTATTGCAGAGCGCTGCACCTTCAGCCTGGCGGAGCTCCGTTACCAATACCCTAGTGAGGTGGTACCGGAAGGACACACCGCCACCAGCTGGTTGCGTGTTCTCACCGAGGAGGGTTGCGCCTGGCGCTGGCCCGAAGGCCTATCGGCTCGACTACGTGCCCAGATCGAAAAGGAGCTGCAGCTGATCGCCGACAAGGCATATGAGAGTTACTTCCTGACGGTGCACGACATCGTCCGCTTCGCCCGGCAGCAGGGGATCCTTTGCCAGGGGCGCGGCTCGGCCGCCAACTCTGCAGTCTGTTTCGCCCTGGGCATCACCGAGCTGGATCCGACCCGGATCAACCTACTGTTCGAGCGCTTCATCAGCCACGAGCGCGATGAGCCACCAGACATCGACGTCGACTTCGAGCATGACCGCCGGGAAGAGGTCATCCAGTACATCTTCCGCCGCTATGGGCGCCAGCGCGCCGCCCTCACCGCGGTGGTATCCACCTACCACGCTGCGGGTGCCGTCCGCGACGTGGCCAAGGCCCTCGGCCTACCCCCAGACCAGATCACCGCGCTGGCGGACTGCTGCGGCCGTTGGACCGACAATCTGCCGCCGCCGGAGCGCCTCCGCGAGTCTGGCTTCGATCCTGATAGCCCCCTCCTTCACCGGATCCTGGTGCTCACCGGCGAGCTAATCGGTTTCCCGCGGCACCTGTCTCAGCACCCGGGCGGTTTCGTCATCGCCGACCAGACGCTGGATACCCTGGTGCCGGTCGAGAACGCGGCCATGGAAGGACGCACCGTCATCCAGTGGGACAAGGACGATCTCGATGCGATGGGCCTGCTCAAGGTCGACATCCTCGCCCTGGGCATGCTCAGCGCCCTGCGCCGGTGCTTCGACCTGGTGAGGGGCTACCGGGGTAAGGAGCTGACCCTGGCTACCGTGCCTCAAGAGGACAAGCCGACCTACGCGATGATTAGCCGGGCCGATACGCTCGGGGTGTTCCAGATCGAGTCACGTGCCCAGATGGCTATGCTGCCGCGGCTGAAGCCACAGACCTTTTACGACCTGGTGATCGAGGTGGCCATCGTCCGCCCGGGCCCCATCCAGGGTGGCATGGTCCACCCGTACCTGCGCCGGCGGACCGGTCAGGAGGAGATCAGCTACCCGCCGAAACTCGAGCGCGTCTTCGGCCGGACCCTGGGTGTGCCCCTGTTCCAGGAACAGGTGATGGAGCTCGCCATCTTGGCCGCCGACTACACCCCTGGCGAGGCCGATCAGCTGCGCCGCAGCATGGCGGCGTGGAAGCGCCATGGCGGGCTGGAGCCGCACCGGGAGCGACTCACCTCGCGCATGCTCATTAACGGCTACACGGCCGAGTACGCCGCGGACATTTTCCGGCAGATCGAGGGGTTCGGCAGCTACGGCTTTCCCGAATCCCATGCGGCCAGCTTCGCCCTGCTGACCTACGCCAGCTGCTGGCTCAAATGTCACGAACCGGCCGCCTTCGCCGCGGCGCTGATCAACTCCTACCCCATGGGCTTCTACAGCCCCGACCAGATCCTGCAGGACGCCCGGCGCCATCGGTTGCAGACCCTGCCGGTAGACGTGACCTGCAGCGACTGGGATTGCAGTCTCGAGCCAGTCGCCGATAGCTCGCAGCCGGCTATCCGGATGGGATTGCGAATGGTGCGAGGCCTGGCCGAGAAAGCCGGGCGCGCCGTTGAGCAGGCCCGCCGGCACCGGCCATTCCGCGATGTTACCGATCTGTGCCTACGTGCAGGCCTTGATGCTAAGGCCCGGGAGTGCCTGGCGGATGCGGGAGCCTTGAAGGGCCTCGCAGGGCACCGATTCCAGGCGCGCTGGGCCATGGCCGCGATCGAGCCGCAGCTGCCCCTATTCGCCGAGGGCGCTGTGGTTGAGGAGGAGATCCAGGAGCTGGTTGCGCCAACCGTGGGTGAGGACCTCTATTCGGACTATGCCTCCCTAGGCACCACCCTGGGGCCGCACCCTCTCACCCTGCTGCGGCCGGAGCTGTCGGCCCGGCGGCTGATGAGCTCGCAGGAGCTGAAGGAGCGGCGCCACGGCCAGCCGGCCCGGGTCGCTGGCCTAGTAGTCGGCCGACAGCGGCCGGGTACCGCCAGCGGCGTGACCTTCGTGACACTGGAGGATGAGTTTGGGATGGTGAACGTGGTGGTGTGGCGCACCCTGGCGGAGCGCCAGCGGCGGGAGCTGGTGGCGTCACAGCTGCTGCGAGTGGATGGAACGGTAGAGACGCGCGATGGCGTGCTGCACATTGTGGCCGGCCGCTTGGAGGACATCAGCGAGCTGCTGCAGGGTCTCGATACGCGAAGCCGGGATTTTCATTGACCGCATCTTCGAGAGGGCAGCTCTCGAATTGGCTGAATGCGCGAGTGACGTGGAGCCATAGGCGATGCTTCAAGATCGGAAGTATACCGCCTGGGATACTTCCGCTATACCGACTGGCGCGGGGTGTCTCCAGGGCATGCGAATCTTGCTTGCCCTAGTGGACTGCCAGACGTGAAGCCTTGCTACTGAAGGCCTATAGGGTCTCGCCCGACCATCGCCATTCACGTGGCGCTTCCGCCTCCCCGTAGTTAGCGGCGAGCACGTCTGCGAGGTGAGACGGGGTGCAGGGCGTGTCGTACGTTGGCGCAGCCATCCAGCGCTCCAAGGCGCCCTGTAGCTCAGCAAATTCATCGGCGCCGATGCCGTCGAAATCCTCAGGCCGGAAGATGTTGCCGTCGACGGCGGTTGGGCTGAGGTCTGCGGACAGGAACATCGCCAAAGCACCATCCACCGGCGCGACGAACAGGGACTCGCTGTCGACTTTGGCAATGGTGCCGGCCGGCGCCGCAGCGAGGATCGGCGCCACCTGGTTCCAAACCACAAGCAGCTGCTGGAAGGCCGGGTCTTCGGCTCTGGAGTAATAGCGGTGGACGCACAGCTTTAGCGGCAGAGCCGGAGTCGAGGAGGTGTTGGGGGTCTGCATGGGGAAGCTCCGTCAGCATCGTTGAGTGATGCTGAACGACGTCCCATAGGTCTTCAGATACGCAAGCCGCGATGGGCTCAGCAGCTGGCGCACCGGGGTAGCCTGATTCGCCTACTGCGACCGCTTTCAGATCCCGTCGAATCCCGCGATCCCGGATCTGAAGGGCTTCCACTCTTCCTCCGGCGCGCCGAGCTTGCAGATAGCCACGGTGACCTTCTGGCCAATGGCCGGGTCCGGCGGTTTGACGGCGAGGTGGCGGTAGGGGGTGTAGTCGGGCACCCACATACTGGAGCTCTGGCTCCGGTGGTATTCCCAGATACCGTACCCGTTGACGGTACTCACCGCGCGCTCCAGGTTGATTACTCGACCACTTTCAAGATGGATCACCAGCATTGCGCACGCCTCACGAATTGAGGCGTGATGATACCGCGCGGTGCAGGGATGGCCGGCAGCAGGTCGTCAGGTGACGTAGGGTACGACTACAGATTACGGCTCGCCGGGCGTTGGTGTACCGCACCGCCCGGCGCTGGCCGGAATCTGTAACGCAGCAGGCGTGGCAGACGACTACAGATTCTGGCCGGCGGGACAGGCGTAGGAAATGAACTCGCCGCCTACCCACTCCTTACCCATCTCGCCCGGTACCAGCGGGATGCCCAGCGTCGCGAAAACCGGCCGAGCACCGACACATTCCTGGACGTACAGGACGGTGTACGCATAGCCCTTGGCGTCCGCGATCTCCGCCAGCTCATTGATGGACACGAACTGGTCAGACTGGAACGAGTAGTCGAGGCAGGAACAGCCATGGCCATCGATCTTTCGCGGCCGGGCGTCTGGGTCAGCAAAGCGTTTGAAGGCGGTGGCCAAGGTGTTGTCCCGGGCGACCCTGTCCTTGAAGTCGAGGTAGCACAGGAGCGAACAATGCCCGTACCAGAGCGCCTTGATCTGGAAGCCCTGGCGCCAGTTGACCCAGCCTACCTGGCTGGTGATCTGCGGGCTCCACTTCGGAAGTTGTTCCACCGCGGCTTTGAGCTGTTCAACCGGTACCATACTCGCGTCTCCATCAGGTGATGGCCTACCCTCTCACCGATCCGGAAAACGCAAGGCCTGCCGTGGTTCGGCTGGTGCCATGCCGCTAGACTGGCTGGCTGGTGCTGCAGATGCTGTGAGTTGCGATGAAGATCTGGACGGATGAGATGATTGCCTTGCTGGGCACAGAGAGCGATACCGCCCTGGGCGACCGCTGGGGTATGTCGCGCATGACCGTGGCGCGCAAGCGGCAGACGCTGGCCATCGCGCCCTACGACCTGAAGCAGGGCGGCTTCCAGCGCGAGACGCTGTTCCGGTGGAGCCCGGAGAACCTCGCCCTCCTTGGACAGGAACCCGATGCGACCGTCGCCAGGCGGCTCGGCATCAGCCGGCGCGCGGTCTACCTGATGCGCCTGCGCCAGGGCCTGGCCCCGGCGAAGCGGGCGCCGCGGGTGTACAGTCTGCCCCCGGCGGCCGTGCCGCTCTTGGGCAAGTTGCGAGACGCCGAGCTCGCTCACCGGTTCGGGATTCCTGACGACCTGGTGTACCGCGAACGCAAACGGCGCGACATTCCAAAGCTGCAGGACGAAAAGCCGCTGAGCGAGGCGCTACTGGCGGAGCTGGGCACCGATAGCGATCGAGCGGTCGGCCTGAGGCACGGGGTCCACTACAGCAAGGTGAGACAGCTGCGCTTGAAG
The DNA here is from genome assembly GCF_965111925.1 of Pseudomonas sp. Marseille-Q7302. Lineage (NCBI taxonomy): Bacteria > Pseudomonadati > Pseudomonadota > Gammaproteobacteria > Pseudomonadales > Pseudomonadaceae > Pseudomonas > Pseudomonas sp. Marseille-Q7302. Next base: position 22,176 of record NZ_CBCOPK010000002.1, read on the forward strand.
CGCCAGATCCCCGCGTATAAGCGCCCCAACCGCAAAAAGATGGCCGCCGGCGGTACCGCCACTGACGGTGGCCACCGCCGCTAGCCCGCCGCCGCTTATAGCCACCTTTCGCTCCTCTGTCCGCTTCTGCCCCGCATAGACCCTGCCAGTCATCCGCACCGCCGCTACACTCCCGCGTCGGCGTCGCTGGCAGTACGGAAACGCGGCAGCGCCCGCCCGGTGATACCGGACCTCCCCTCTTAAAACGGATCTGAGACCTCATATGCTTCGGCAGCTAGCAGTAGCCCTTGCGTTAACCCTCCCTACACTCTCCTTCGCCGAAACGATCGACTGCCGCGTGGTGGGCGTGCACGACGGCGACACCCTGACGTGCCTCACCACCGCCAAGCAACAGATCAAGGTCCGGCTTGCGGAAATCGACACCCCGGAGAGCAAACAGCCCTACGGCAACCGCGCCCAGCAATCCTTGGCAGCCATGGTCTTTTCGAAGGCTGTCCGCCTGGACGTCCAGGACACTGACCGATACGGCCGGCGGGTGGCCCGCGTGTACCAGGGCAATACGGACGTGAATGCCGAGCAGGTGCGCCAGGGTGCCGCGTGGGTCTATCGCCAATACCTGAAGGATCGATCGCTGCTGGACCGGGAAGCACAGGCCAAGGCGCAGAAGCGTGGCCTGTGGGCGCTACCGGAGGCGGAGCGGGTACCGCCGTGGGAGTGGCGCCACGCCGCGCGTGATCAGCGTCAAGACGCGCAAGCTGGAGAGGGCGAGCCGCCGGCGGCAGTACCGCCGAAGCGACCCACGTCCTTTTCTCAATTTGGCGGATCGGAGGGCGCCATCGCCGCGGGATCCTTCAGCTGCACACCGCTAAAGGCCTGCAGGCAGATGGCGAGCTGTGCGGAGGCGAAGTATCAGCTGCAGCACTGTGGCAACAGCCGGATCGATGGCGACCACGACGGTGTGCCGTGCGAAGCCATCTGCCGGTAGTTGGTGACTAGCGGGCCCGGATCGGGCCTTCGCCCGGATGCTTCGCGGTATGGGCCGCGATCAGTTGGTCGAGGAGGGCGACGACGTCCGGACGGCTGAGCAGCTCACGCCCCACGACCGCTGCCGGCTTGAACACGCGGCCGGCCTTGCGGGTGTTCCAGTCACCGATCATCACGTGGATGCCCTGCACCTGGCCTACCGGGGGAAGCATGCCCCAGGTCTTGGTGTGGCTGGCATAGTTCAGCAGGGCGCCCGCGAGCTCTTCGTGCAGCGCCAGGCGCGCCGCGTGATCCTTGGCCGCCTCGTAGTTGGTCAAGGCGTATTGCAGCACGTCCCACGCTTGGATGCCCTTGGGCAATGGCAGCCCACCACGCTGACACGCGGCGCGGTAGCCCTCGACCGAGAGCTGTGTGACCAACCGGGCGCCGTGCTCCGGATTCACCGAATAGATCCAGACCGGCACCGTGTTGGTGGGGTTGCCCTGCACCACCGCGTTCCAGTCCGCCTGCTGGGTGGCCGCCTCGAAGCGCTTTCTCTCTGCTTTCTTGATGTCGTCCATTACCAGGCCCCCTACTCGTCCAATCCAGTATCGCCGGCGCCTTTCCACAGCCGCTCAGCGACCTGGCGGATCAGCACGAGATCGTCCTGTTTGCTTGCCGAGTCGGGTAGATGACCGATGAACGCCAGCTGCGCGATTTCGCGGCAGAAGTCCGGCCGCGAATAACCGGACGCGAGCAGGCCCTGGTAGACCGTTTCGCCAAGCAGCCGCTCGGCTGCAGCGTCGAAGTGTTTCTGGGTAGCCATGTTCCGAATGCCTCGAGAGTTGTGAGAGATCCGTTGCACGCTATCGAGAATTTGAAAAATGCAACTCGGTACCGGCTGCGGCTCGATGCAAGCCGCGCAGGCGCCGGTTGCCACTCCTGGCAGCACAAGTTGGGTTCGCCCTCGGCCAATCCCTGGGGTCTAGCCATCCAGTATCGGGGGTTGTGGCATCCAGGGCCCCCAAAAAAGGCCGCCGGGGCGGCCTCATGTGTAGGGCCTGATTTCACGTAACGGCTACTTATCGGAAGTCGGCGGTGTTACGGCCAAATAGTAATGTCGCGATCCAGCCAGATAGAAATGTCCCGATCACGTATGGCAGCTAGCCTAGCGGCTTTGCAGCCGATGCGGAGCGATCAGGATGTCAGCCTACGAGCGGATCACGATGAGCCTACGCGAAGTCGATCGCCTCAAGGTCATCCAGGCGGTGACCGAGGGTTTCCTTACGCCCACACGCGCTGCCCAGCGCCTGCAGCTGACAACACGGCAGGTTCACCGCCTGGTGCAGCGTTACCGGGACACCGGCGTATCAGGGCTGATCTCTAGAAAGCGCGGCCAGCCCAGCAATCACCAGTTGCGTCCCGGCCTTGAGCGGCGCGCCGTCACCCTGATCCGCACGCATTACCAGGATTTCGGTCCCACGCTTGCTGCCGAGAAACTGGCCGAGTGCCACGGCTTGCGTCTAGCCAAGGAAACGGTTCGGCGCATCATGATGGATGCCGGCTTGTGGACGCCGCGTCGGGCACGACCGCCTAAGGTGTACCAGCCACGTAATCGCCGAGCTTGCCTCGGCGAGCTGATCCAGATTGATGGCAGCGATCATCGCTGGTTCGAGGATCGTGCGCCGGCGTGCACCCTCTTGGTCTACATCGACGACGCCACCAGTCGCCTGATGCACCTGGCGTTCACCCGTAGCGAATCGACCTTCAGCTACTTCCAGGCCACCCGTGCCTATCTGGAACACCATGGCAAGCCTGTCGCCCTCTACAGCGACAAGGCCAGCGTGTTCCGGGTCAATAGCAAGGATGCCCAGGGCGGTGCTGGTCACACGCATTTCGCTCGGGCCATGTTCGAGCTGAACATCGATACTTTCTGCGCCAACTCCAGCCAGGCCAAGGGGCGCGTCGAGCGTGCCCATCTCACCCTGCAGGATCGCCTGGTCAAGGAGCTGCGACTACGAAATCTCAGCACTGTCGAGGCGGCGAACGCCTATCTGCCGTTGTTCATGGCTGATTACAACCGGCGCTTCGCCAAACCGGCCCGCTCTGATTTCGATGCCCACCGCGCAGTACGTGACGACGAGGACCTGACTCTAGTCTTGACGTGGCGAGAGCCGCGTCGAGTGTCGAAAAGCCTAACGCTGCAATACGACAAGCGCCTCTATGTTCTGCACGATACGCCGCAAACCCGAGCATTGGCTGGCCGCTACGTAGAGATCTATCACTACCCGGACGGCCGGATCGAGGTGCGATCGGAAGGCGCTGCCTTGCCTTACGGCATTCTCGATCAGCTGCCTGAGGTCAACCAAGGCGCTATCGTCGAGAACAAACGGCTGGGGCACGTCTTGCAAGTGGCGCAACTGATGCAAGAGCAGCGCGACAATCGGCGCTCTCATTCGGTACCTGGCAATCCAAGGCCTACTAAAGCCCAACGCTCAGAGCCGGCGAAGAAAAAAGCAAAAGAGTTGATGCCAGAGGACCTCCTAGCTGCTCTTCACAAAAGCCCACTACCAAAGCGTAACCGTCATGCGTCAGTCGATTAGCGCTGAGGGCCTGGCCGCCCTGGTTGCAGCCGGGGCCGCTTGGGATGTGCGTGCTAGTCCAGGCCCTGAAGGGCACGGATGGCAGCTACAGGTGCGCTACAGCAAAGAAAGCCGACATTTTCCTCTCCGCTCCCGGCGCGAATTGGTGAGGGTGTTTCGGTCATTGAATGCGCTCAACCGGTACGCGCAAAGTGTTGGAATACGCAGGTATAGGGTGGAGAACTAGGGGACTCGGCTGCCAACCCAGGGAGCGACCGGGGAGACCTGCCTTTGCATTCGCGGTCACTTCGGCCGGATAAGCACCTTCCAAAGGCTCGAATACATCTGTAAATTCGAATATTCGAAATCACAGATATAAAGGCTGCCCATGTACCTTCAGCCGCACACCTTTTTCAAATGCCTCGGTGACGAAACCCGAGCCCGGATCATGCTCATGCTCGCCGCTGAGGGCGAGCTATGCGTTTGCGAATTGATTTGGGCGCTCGACGATAGCCAGCCGAAGGTCTCTCGCCACCTGGCTCAACTCCGCGTCTGCGGTTTGCTGGAGGATCGCCGTCAAGGTCAGTGGATCTATTACCGCATTCATCCCGAGCTGCCTCAATGGGCAATGGAAGTGCTCCAGGCAACGCTCGAGGCGAACCGCTCTTGGCTTGGCGAAGATCAGGGCCGCCTTGCTTCGATGGAAGGTCGTCCGGTACGCCGGGTTTCCTGTTGCTAAGTGACTTCGGAGACCTGACATGCTGTTGGCAATTTCAATTTTTCTCATCACGCTGGTGCTGGTGATCTGGCAACCTCGCGGGCTTGGCGTGGGCTGGAGCGCGTCGGCTGGAGCGATACTCGCCTTGCTGACGGGTGTGGTTATGCTCAGCGACATTCCATTGGTCTGGCACATCGTGTGGAACGCCACCGCGACGTTCATCGCGGTCATCATCATCAGCCTTCTGCTGGATGAGGCGGGCTTTTTCGAGTGGGCTGCACTTCACGTGGCTCGCTGGGGCCAGGGCAGCGGTGCGCGCCTGTTTGTGCTCATGGTGCTCCTCGGGGCAGCCGTCTCAGCGCTATTTGCCAACGATGGCGCAGCCTTGATTCTGACCCCCATCGTCATCGCGATGCTGACTGCGCTGCGCTTCAGTCCGGCAGCAACCCTGGCTTTCGTTATGGCCGCTGGGTTCATTGCCGACACGGCCAGCCTGCCCCTGGTTGTCTCAAACCTGGTGAACATCGTCTCCGCGGATTTCTTCGACATAGGGTTCGCTCGATACGCCTCGATCATGTGGCCGGTGAATCTGGTAAGCGTAGTGGCGACCCTGGGGATGCTCTGGTGGTTCTATCGAAAAGAGGTGCCACCTTCGTATTCACCGGAGGTGCTACGCCGACCAGAGCAGGCGATCAGGGATCGCCCTACGTTTATTGCTGGCTGGTGGGGGCTGTTGCTCCTACTGGTCGGCTTGTTCGCTCTTGAGCCGCTTGGCATTCCTATCAGCGCTGTTGCCGCCGCCTGTGCGTTAGTGCTGCTGATCATTGCAACGAAGGGTCATGTGATCTCGACACGTAAGGTGTTGCTAAATGCGCCCTGGCAGGTCGTGCTGTTCTCACTTGGCATGTACCTAGTGATCTATGGGTTGAAAAATGCCGGGCTGACGGAGGGGCTCAGCTCGTTGCTTGCCACCTTTGCCGATCATGGCCTGTGGGCTGCCACGTTGGGCACCGGCTTCACCGCTGCGCTGCTGTCCTCTGTCATGAACAACATGCCCAGCGTGCTGATCGGCGCTTTGTCGATCCAGGGCAGTGGCGTGACCGGACTGGTGCATGAAGCCATGGTGTACGCCAACGTCATTGGCTGCGACCTGGGCCCGAAGATCACGCCTATTGGCAGTCTGGCAACGCTGCTGTGGTTGCATGTCTTGGCTCAGAAAAACATCCGCATTACCTGGGGTTACTACTTCAAGGTTGGCTGTGTCCTCACCTTTCCCATTCTGCTCACGACGCTGGCAGCCCTTGCCGTGCGTTTGAGCATCACTGCTTAGGAGTCACCTTATGAAGATCCTGTTCATGTGTACGGCCAATAGCTGCCGCAGCGTTCTTTCCGAAGGGTTGTTCAACCAGATGGCGCCGGCCGGCTTTACGGCTATCAGTTCGGGAAGCTTCCCGAGTGGCAAACTCAATCCACGAGCGGTAAGCACTTTGCAAGGCTTGGGCATCGACACGTCGGGCCTGTACAGCAAGGGATCTGAGGTGTTCGCCGACACTCCCCCCGATATCGTCATCACCGTATGTGACAAGGCTGGCGGTGAACCTTGCCCGGTGTATTTTGGCCCAGCCATTAAGAGCCACTGGGGACTATCTGACCCCTCCGATGTAGAAGGCAGCGATGAGGCTATCCAGGCCGCTTTCGACGCAACTGTTGAGCACATCAAAAGGCGATTCGCAGCATTCTTCGCGCTGGATCTAGTAGCGCTTCAGGGCGCGGAGCTGAAGCAGGCGCTGGATCGGATCGGAGCACTGTGATGAGCGATTTAGAGATGGAATCTGCCGAGACCTTGCCGGCCCTCGATTTGTCGCTGCTGGATCTGCCCAGCACAAACAGGTTGGGGCTTTCAGACACCTCTGATACCAAGCCACGAATCCTTCTACTCTATGGGTCGAACAGGGAGCGTTCATTCAGCCGCCTGCTGACGCAAGAGGCCGCACGTCTGCTCCAGCTCATGGGCGCCGAGACCGTGATCTTTGATCCATTCGGGCTACCACTCCCCGATGACGCACCGGTCGACCACCCCAAGGTGCAAGAGCTGCGCGACCTGGTGCTCTGGTCAGAGGGGCAGGTGTGGTGTTCGCCGGAACGTCACGGCGCCATGTCTGCGGTACTCAAGGCGCAAATCGACTGGATTCCCCTGACCCTGGGCGCCGTACGGCCCACGCAGGGCAAGACACTCGCCGTCATGCAGGTTTCCGGTGGCTCTCAGTCGTTCAACACGGTGAACCAGATGCGGATTCTCGGGCGGTGGATGCGCATGCTGACCATCCCGAATCAGTCGTCTGTGCCGAAGGCTTATCTAGAGTTCGACGACGCGGACCGAATGAAGCCTTCCGCGTATTACGACCGTGTGGTCGATGTGATGGAGGAATTGGTGAAGTTTACTTTGCTGGTTCGTGGCCGTGAGGATTACCTCGTTGATCGCTACTCGGAGCGAAAAGAAAGCGCGGACGCTTTATCGGCCAGGGTCAATCAGCGCTCTATCTAGCCCCGAGCGAATGGAATGATCGCTGGGCGCTAACCAAGCTAGCCCAGCGCAACGGCAGAAACTGAGTCCAGGTCTGTTCGACTGACCTCTTGTTTTGACATTTCTACTTGGCCGGCGCAACGACATCTGTACTGAGCCTTGAAACGGCGTGTTACGGCCAAGTAGTAATGTCGCGATCCAGCCAAATAGAAATGTCCCGATCACCTGTGGTCGCTAGCCTACCGGCTTTGCTAGCGATACGGAGCGATCAGGATGTCAGCCCACGAGCGGATCACGATGAGCCTACGCGAAGTAGATCGTCTCAAGGTCATCCAGGCGGTGACCGAGGGTTTTATCACGCCTACCCGCGCTGCCCAGCGGCTGCAGCTGACAACACGGCAGGTTCACTGCCTTGTGCAGCGTTACCGGGACACCGGCGTATCAGGGCTGATCTCCAGAACGCGCGGCCAGCCCAGCAATCACCAGTTGCGTCCCAAAGCGCAACCGTCATGCGTCAGTCGATTAGCGCTGAGGGCCTGGCCGCCCTAGTTGCAGCCGGGGCCGCTTGGGATGTGCGTGCTACTCCAGGCCCTGAGGGGCATGGATGGCAGCTACAGGTACGCTACAGCAAAGAAAGCCGACATTTTCCTCTCCGCTCCCGGCGCGAATTGGTGAGAGTGTTTCGGTCGCTCGACGCGCTCAATAGGTATGCACAGAGCGTTGGGATACGGGGCTTCAGAGTAGAAAGCTGAAATGGGTGCTCATGCTGCTGCTCAGTGTCTCCCTGCAGAGTTCGGATATATCCAATGTGGGCTCAAGGCTCACTAGTCCTAATAGGCCCTGGGGTATGGAAAGAACAATCCGCTAGCCCTTGCAGAATACCGCAGGACTCGATGGGGCGCGCTCCACCGCACCTTTCACGTAAGGCAGTCATGTGCTGCTTTAGCTGCAGTAATGCCACGATCCGCGCCTCCACCTGCTGGAGATGGGAATCCAGCAGCGCGTTGACCTCGCTACAGTCCTGCCTTGGGTTTTCGCGCAGGCCCTGCAGGGCACGAATCTCGGCATGCGTCATGTCCAGCGTGCGGCAGTGCAGAACGAACTGCAATTGCTCAAGGTGTGCCTTGCTGTACAACCGGTAATTCCCGGCGCTACGTGCTGGCTCCGACAACAGCCCTTCCTTCTCGAAGTAGCGGATGGTCACAACTTCGCATCCTGTGAGCCGGGCTAGCTCCCCAATCCTCATGTCCACTTCGGCCGCCTTGAGTGCTTGACTCTATAGTAACTATAGGGATTGTAATGCTCCCCATTCAACGGTGAAAGTGGGGGCTGACATGAGCGATTGCGGATCAAAGGGGTGCGGTTGCAGCTCGGCTGCGTCAGGCCCTCTTCTTACGCCCGAACCGACGGCCAGCGCCCTGGCCGAGGCTAGGGAAGCTCACTACCTTATTCAGAATATGGACTGCCCCACAGAGGAAGCGCTCATTCGGCGCAAGCTGGGGGGCTTGTCCGGCGTTGTCGGCTTGGAATTCAACCTGATGAAGCGCACGCTGATCGTACGGCACAATCTGCCTTCGCTGACCCCATTGGAAGAAGCCTTGTCAGCGGTCGGTATGCAGGCGGTGCGTCAGGGAGACGACCCGAGCACGCAGATTACCCGTCTTGGCATAGCCCAGATGGATTGCCCTACCGAAGAGACCCTGATTCGGAAAAAGCTCACCCTTCTTCCTGGTGTAGTTGATCTGGACTTCAATCTGATGCAGCGCACATTGACTGTGCGTCATACCGCCAGCGCGCTAGCCAAGGTACTCGATGCGATCCAGTCGCTAGGCTTCGAAGCTCAGGAGCTGGACACCCAGAATTATCGCACTCCACCATCAAGGGCCTATAGCGACTCGACGCCGTGGCTGCCGCTCGGCTTCTCTCTTGCTGCTGCAATAGCCGCTGAGGGCATGTACTGGTATCTAGGTGGCAATCATTGGTCGGTCCTGGTACTGGCGTTGATTGCCATCTCCCTGGGTGGGTTGTCCACTTACAAAAAGGGCTGGATAGCGCTTAAGAACCGCAATCTCAACATGAACGCCCTAATGTCGATTGCCGTCACCGGGGCCATGTTGATCGGCCATTGGCCGGAAGCGGCGATGGTGATGGTGTTATTCGCCCTCGCCGAGGTCATTGAGGCCAAATCGCTGGATCGTGCCCGCAATGCCATCCGGGACCTACTCGATCTAGCCCCCGAACAAGCCACGGTGCAGCAGCCTGACGGTACTTGGCTCGATGTGGAGGCCAAGCAGGTCGCTATCGGTAGCCGGGTGCGGGTGCGGCCGGGCGAGCGCATCGCGCTCGATGGTGTGCTGCTAGAGGGCGGCTCCACCGTGAGCCAAGCGCCGATCACTGGGGAAAGCCTTCCCGTTGAAAAGGCCCCCGGCGATCCGGTCTATGCCGGCACTATCAACGAGTCTGGATCCTTCGAATATCGCGTCACGGCGGTGGCCGGCAACTCCACCTTGGCACGCATCATCCAAATGGTGGAAGAGGCGCAAGGCAGCCGCGCTCCAACCCAGCGCTTCGTCGATCAATTCGCCCGCTGGTATACGCCTGCCGTTTTCGTGCTAGCAATTGCCGTGGCGGTACTACCTCCCCTGCTTCTGGGCGCAGCTTGGATGGATTGGCTCTATCGGGCCCTGATTCTGCTGGTGGTGGCCTGCCCCTGCGCCTTGGTCATTTCCACTCCGGTCACCATCGTCAGCGGACTGGCTGCCGCAGCACGCCAAGGCATCCTCATCAAGGGTGGCGTTTATCTGGAGGATGGTCGCAAGCTGCGGTGGCTAGCCTTGGACAAGACCGGCACGCTCACCCACGGCAAACCCGAGCAGACCGACGCTATCTCCTTGAACAGCGCCTTGACCGATAGCAGTCGCAGCATTGCAGCGAGTCTCGCTAGCCGCTCTGACCATCCGGTATCCAAAGCCATCGCGAAAGCCGCCGTTGGCGACGGTGTGGTGCTGCGAGAGGTCGGGGAGTTTGCCGCGCTGCCTGGCCAGGGCGTACGCGGTGTGATCGATGGACAGACCTATCATCTTGGAAACCATCGAATGGTCGACGAATTGAGGGGGTGCTCCTCGGACCTGAAACAGCGCATCACGGCGCTCGAAAGCGAGGGCAAGACCGTGGTGATGCTGGTAGGGGCTGACGATGTACTGGCGATCTTCGCTGTCGCCGACACCATCAAGGACAGCAGCCGCAATGCGATAGCCGAGCTGCATGCGCTGGGTATCCAGACCGTGATCCTGACGGGCGATAATCCACATACCGCCCAAGCGATTGCTGCTCAGGCCGGAATAGATCGCGCCCAAGGTAACCTGCTACCGGCCGACAAGCTGCGCGAAGTCGAACAGCTTGCCCAGTCCAGTAAGGTCGGCATGGTAGGAGACGGTATCAACGATGCCCCGGCATTGGCACGCGCCGACATTGGCTTTGCGATGGGGGCTGCGGGCACCGACACGGCCATCGAGACAGCAGACGTGGCCCTCATGGACGATGATCTGCGCAAGATTCCAACCTTTGTGAAGCTCTCTCGCGCCACCGCTCAGGTGCTCTTGCAAAACATCGTGCTTGCACTTGGCCTAAAAGCCGCTTTTTTGCTGCTGACCTTCACTGGGCAAGCAACCATGTGGATGGCCGTATTCGCCGATATGGGAGCCAGCCTCTTGGTAGTGGGCAACGGGCTAAGGTTGCTGCGCCAATAAGCTGGCATTCCTCGTTGATGACCGGGAGGGTTTGAAAGGTGTCCCACGGCAAATCCTCGCGCCAATCACAACTGCAGTTACTGGGTTACCCAGCCTTCGGGCAGGCCGTAAGGTCTGCTTCAGCACCTCGATCGTTTCGGGCGAGATAAGCAGCTTCATGGGCAGGGGTATGTGTACATTCGTATATGCGTAAAAACGAATAAACAGGTTGCCCGAGTATCCTCGCGCTGCTTGCTGCATTGGAAGACGTTGTAGTTCGTCTGCAGAAAGACGCTGGTCGGGAAGTCCTGCATATGCAGCCCTGTCTATAACAGCTCCGGGTTAGTTATTGACATGTCTACGCTGCCATATCGACCAGCATCGTGCTCACACCTATCTATTGGTGGGGGAACAAAGCGCTTCCGCTTCGCCTTGTTCATCAAAGTTGGTTACGGGCGTAATTGCTGGAGGAAATGTCAGCGTGAAGCGCGTCATTCCATTATGAGATTCGGCCTGCACCAGGCCCCGGTGAGAAATCATAATCGCGCGGACGATCGCCAACCCTAATCCACTGCCGCCTGTAGGTTGATCGCCAGCCCGGTAAAAGCGATTGAAGACATTCGATAACTCATCCGGATCTATGGGAGATCCTTGGTTTATCACAGCTGCCCATCCACCACCTTCCTCTTGCGCGCCAAGCTCTACTATCACAGCCGTTCTTGGATAAGCGTGGCGAATAGCGTTTGATAGCAGGTTCGATAGCGCACGCTGGATCATCAACTTGTCGCCCTCGACTTGAAGCTGTCCTTTGACTACTAGCTCTATTTCGCGCGCTTCGGCATAAGCCTCAAACAGGCTACAGACCTTAAGTGTCTCTTGCTCGACGGCCACTTGGCTCAGTGAGGTTAGCGGTTCGTGGCTGTCCAGACGCGCGAGGAGGAGCATGTCCGCGACAATACGGCTCAAGCGGTCCAGTTCGTCTAGGGAGTCCTCCAAGGCCTTTTGATACGTGGCCTCGTCACGCTTCCGGCTAAGTACCATCTGCGTTCGACCTATGAGGATCCCGAGCGGGGCGCGCAATTCATGGGCAACGTCGTCTGCAAAGCGGTCTAGTTGCTGCACGCCCGTATTGAGGCGCTCCAACATCGTGTTCAGCGCGATGGCTAGATCAGCTACTTCTGCAGGCAGATTGGTGTCATCCACTCGCAATGTCAGCTGCCGGGTAGTAATCGCACGGGCAGTACGGCGGAAGTGGCGTAACGGCGCAAGGCCCTGATAACCCGTCCACCACGCCGCGGCGCCAATCAGCAGTAGCAGAATCGGCAGACTTATCAAGGCTGCACGTAGGAAAGCATCCAACAAAAATCTATCACTGCTGCGGTCCTGGCTGAGCAGTAGCTGTAGTGGAGGCAGCGATGGGATGGTCAGGCTAGTCCGGATAGTTAATAGATCGTGGCCGTCATCAGAATGCCAGGCCAACGTCTGGGCGTCTGGCCAACGGCCCGGCCGTAGCTCATCGGCATAGGCATGGGAGCCAAGCCCATACAGGGGTGTGTCCTCTTCCGCCGAAAGCACGGTGACCGACAGCTCATCGTGGCCGAGCAGAGCGTCAGCTAGTACGTGCTGCCAAGGCGCTTTGGTAGGATTTGCAGGACGCTCTTCCAGGCTGTGCTGGATCTGCCCTAATTTGGCTTGCAGCTGGTCAACAGCACGCTTATCAAGCTCCCGCTCTAGAACGCTGTACACCATAACGACCAAGATGATAGCCAGCAGCAAGCCCACGCTCGTGACGATCATCCCCAGGCGCAGGGCGAGGCTCATGGGTCTCATGAACGGCGCTCCATCACGTAGCCAACGCCTCGTACTGTATGGATAAGCGCCTCCCCGAAGGGCTCATCGACCTTCATCCGCAAGCGTCGAACGGCGACTTCCACCACATTGGTGTCACAGTCGAAATTCATGTCCCAAACGCGCGAGATGATCTCGGTGCGGGAGAGCACTTCGCCCTGGCGTTGCATGAGCAGGTGAAGCAGCGCGAATTCCTTGCTGGTCAAGTCGATGCGCTGGTCCCCGCGAAACGCACGATGGCGAAAGGGATGCAGCTCAAGATCGGCCAGGTGCAGGGTATCACTGACCACTCGCGTTTCGCCGCGTCTGAGCAACGCGCGGATGCGGGCGAGCAACTCCGGAAACTCGAACGGCTTGGTCAGATAGTCGTCAGCGCCGGCGTCCAGTCCTCGGACGCGCTCGCTGGTTCGGCTCTGGCCCGTTAGGAGCATCACGCGGGTCTGCTTGCGTCGCCGCAGCAATTCCAGGACCTCCAGACCGTCCATAGTCGGCAGATTAATGTCCAGCAGGATCAGGTCGTAATCCTGCTGCAGAGCCAGATGCAGACCATCAATCCCGGTCGCGGCGCGATCAACCACATAGCCATTCTCCGTGAGGCCTTGCTGCAGATAATCCGCGGCGCGGGCTTCGTCTTCCACTATCAGTAAGCGCATCGTCTGTATCAGTCGTGTCGAGGATGTTGCGGAGGCTGAAGCCTGTAGCCGCTAGAGAGTCAAGCGATCAAGCGTGCCGGTATACCTGGACGGCGGCAACTTCCTTACAGCTTTGTAATGTTGGCGTCACCGGAGCGATAGGTGGCGCTCCCTAGAGTCGGCTCCGCTATCACGCGACGATCTCTTCGAACGTCGCGCCTTCTGCACAGGAGTCGCTGCAGTGCCGTTATCCCTTCCATGTCGATATCCCGCCCCATGGCGCCTGATGGGTCTGGCGCTGGGGCTAGGTCTGCTGCTCGCCGGCGGACCGGTCCAGGCCTCATCGCTGACCCTGGAGCAGGCGCTGGCCCAGGCCCTGCGCGACAATCCCGACTACCTGGCGGCCCGCCAGGAGACCGCCGCGGCCGCAGGTGCACGGCAGCAGGCAGGCCTCCTGCCCAACCCGGAACTCGCCTTCGAGGTCGAGGACACGCGCTCTGCCAGTCAGACGCGCAGTCTCACGCTCACCCAGCCCTTTGAACTGGGTGGCAAGCGCGCCGCCCGGGTGGCGGTGGCCGAGGCCAACGCTGGCGTGGTCAATGCGGACCTCGAGGCGCGACGCTATGCCCTCCGGGCGGACGTCATCCAGAGTTTTTACGAGTTGTTACTGGCCGCTGAAGGGGTGCGGCTCGCCGAGCAATCGCAGGCACTGGCACAGCGCAGCCTGGACAGCTCAGGGGCGCAAATTCGAGCGGGCAAGATTTCACCGGTATCGGGTACCCGCGCGGAGGTAGAACAGGTCACCCAGCGGCTGGAGCTGAGACGCGCACTGCAGCAGCGTGACAACGCGCGGGTGAGTCTTGCCCGCCAATTGGGTGTCTCCGTGACAGAGCTCGGTGAGCCGGTCGGTGACCTGGATCGTCTGCCCGCACCTCCCGGCGAAGCCCTACTGCTGCAGGCGATCCGCCAGACACCGGCGATGCTCAAGGCGCGGCGGCAGGTAGCCGCCGGGGATGCCGACGTCGATCTGCAGCGCAGCCAGCGCTATCCGGACGTGCGGGTGAGCCTGGGCAGCCAATACGACGAGCTCGAGGGGGAGCGGGTCAATCTGGTGGGCTTCTCGCTCCCGCTACCGCTCTTCGATCGCAACCAGGGCAACCTGCTCGCCGCGTCCAGTCGCGCTGACCAGGCCCGGGATCTACAGCGAGCGACCGAGCTGCAGATCCAGGCCGAAACCCTGCAGGCACTGCGCGACTGGCGTAGTGCATCAGCTGACGTCGACGACTTGCGCAACCGGGTTTTGCCGGCGGGCCAGCGTACGGTCGATGACCTAACTCGCGGCTTCTCGCTGGGACGTTTTGCCCAGCTGGATGTGCTGGAAGCCCAGCGCGCCCTCATTGCCGCTAGGGGGCAGTACCTGCTCTCTCAACGTGCGCAGATCAATGCCTGGGCCCGCCTCGAACGCCTCCACGGCCCGCTCTTCACCTCCCCATGACGCTACAGATCCCGGTAATAAATCGGGTGCGGAGTTCTTGCATGACCATGACTTCATTCAGGCCGAGACTGCTGCGGCCGCTGCTGATTGCAGTAATTGGCGGTGGGCTGCCATTCAGTACCATTCAGGCGGGTACCGGTCACGACCACCCCGAACCCGCTGCCCCCCTAACGAAATCGGCAGATGCCAAGGCTGAGGCGACCCAGCCTCGCCCTGATCTGGACGAAGGCAAAGACGGCCATGACGCGAACGAGGGCGCCCATGGCGACGGCGAAGAGACGCATGCCGAAGGCGAAGTCGAGCTGAGCGCAGAGCAGATTCGAGCAGCCGGCATCGAAACCCAGGTGGTCACGCCGGTGAGCGTTGGCGCCTCTTTGAGTCTTCCGGGCGAGATTCGCTTCGATGAAGATCGTACCGCTCACGTGGTGTCCCGTACGCCCGGCGTCGTCGAGGAGGTGAAGGCGAATCTTGGAGACCGGGTGCGCAAGGGACAGGTGCTAGCAGTCATTGCCAGCGAGCAGCTTTCCGAGGTGCGCAGCGAGCTGGCGACCGCGCAGCAGCGGCTGCAACTGGCGCGCACCCTGTATGCCCGCGAGCAGAACCTCTGGCAGGAGCGGATCAGCGCCGAGCAGGATCTACTGCAGGCGCGGCAGACACTGCAGGAAGCCGAGATTGCTGTACGCAACGCCCGTCAAAAAGCACAGGCCTTGGGTGGAGCAGCCTCCGCTCAGGGCGGCAGTCGCTACCAGCTGCGCGCGCCCTTCGACGGCGTGGTGGTGGAGAAGCACCTGGTCCTGGGTGAGCGGGTGGACGAAGCCAGCAACCTCTTCACGCTCACCGACCTGTCCCGCGTCTGGGCCACGTTCGCCGTTCCTGCGCGTGACCTCGATCGAGTCACCGTTGGCCGAAAGGTGGAGGTACTCGCGGGTGAGCTGGATAGCCGCACCGAGGGCACCGTGGCGCATGTTGGCAATCTGCTGGGCGAACAGACCCGGGCGGCGACCGCGCGCGTCACCCTAGCCAATCCGGCGGGCGCCTGGCGCCCGGGTCTGTTCGTTACGGTGCGGCTCGATGACGAGCGACAGGCCAAGGTACTTGGCGTGCCCAATGGCGCCGTGCATGTCGTGGAGGATCGCACCGTGGTGTTCGTCCGGACGGCAGACGGCTTTCAGGCGACACCCGTGGTCACCGGGGTCCGGGACGGTGAGCGCACAGAGATTCGTCAGGGCTTGAGCGCCGGCCAGGTAGTGGCCGACCGCGGCAGCTTCATTCTCAAGTCGGAACTGGGCAAGGGCTCGGCCGAGCACTCCCACTAAGGGCGCATCATGTTCGAACGTATTCTTCGCTTCGCCATTGAGCAGCGCTGGTTGGTGCTGCTTGCCACGCTCGGCATCGCTGCACTCGGGATCTACAGCTATCGCCACCTGCCCATCGATGCGGTGCCGGACATCACCAACGTCCAGGTGCAGATCAATGCAGAAGTACCGGGCGCCTCGCCGCTGGAGGTCGAGCAGCGGGTCACCTATCCGCTGGAAACAGCCATGGCCGGCCTGCCGGGACTGGACCGGACCCGTTCGTTGTCGCGTTCGGGCTTTGCCCAGATCAGCGTCATTTTCGCCGATGGGACGGATCTGTACTTCGCTCGCCAGCAGGTGAGCGAGCGCCTCCAGGGTGCGCGCGAAGCCCTGCCAGAGGGTGTGGAGGTCAACCTGGGTCCGCTGTCCACGGGGCTTGGGGAAATCTTCCTCTGGACGGTGAAGGCCGCGCCCCAGGCGCGCCGCGCTGACGGCGAAGCCTATACGCTCACCGATCTGCGGGAGATCCAGGACTGGATCGTCAAACCCCAGTTGCGCACCGTGCCCGGGGTGGCGGAAGTCAACACCATTGGCGGCTATGCCAAGGAGTATCAGATCGCGCCCGATCCCAAACGGCTGGCAGGCTATCGCATCACCCTAGAGCAATTGGCGATGGCGCTCGAGCGGAACAACGCCAATGTCGGCGCCGGTTTCATCGAGCGCGCCGGGGAGCAGCTGGTGATTCGGGTACCGGGGCAGCTCGCCTCCGTCGAGGATATCGCCACCATCGTGCTCGCTACCGTGGACGGTACTCCGGTACGGATCCGGGATGTGGCCACGGTCGGGGTCGGGCAGGAGTCACGCTCCGGAGCAGCTACCGAAAATGGCGAAGAGGCGGTGCTTGGCACCGTCTTCATGCGGGTGGGTGAGAACAGCCGCGAGGTGGCCCTGGCAGTGGCCGAGCGCCTGGCGCAGATCAACCGCAACCTGCCGGAAGGCGTGCAGGCGGTCGCCGTGTACGACCGCACCACGCTAGTGGACAAGGCGATCGCTACGGTACGCAAGAATCTTGTGGAGGGTGCGCTGCTGGTCATCGCCGTGCTCTTCGTCTTCCTCGGCAATCTGCGCGCGGCGCTGATCACCGCGCTGGTGATCCCGCTGTCGATGCTCTTCACCTTCAGCGGCATGGCTGCGAATCGGGTCAGCGCCAACTTGATGAGTCTGGGTGCGCTCGACTTCGGCATCATCGTCGATGGCGCCGTGGTGATCGTGGAGAATGCCATTCGCCGGCTGGCTCATGCCCAGGAACGGCACGGTCGGGCGCTCGATCGCCGGGAGCGCTTCCAGGAAGTGTTCGCCGCCGCCCGCGAGGCGCGGAGACCCCTCATCTTCGGGCAGCTGATCATCATGGTGGTCTATCTGCCGGTGTTCGCCCTGACGGGTGTGGAAGGCAAGATGTTCCATCCCATGGCCTTTACCGTGGTGATCGCCTTGGTGGGCGCCATGCTGCTGTCCATCACCTTCGTCCCTGCGGCCGTGGCGCTGTTCGTCACGGGTCGCGTGCAGGAAAAGGACAATCGACTGATGAGCGCGGCGCGGCGCGGCTATGCCGTCGCGCTGGATGCAGCCATGCGCCGGCGGCCACTGGTGTTCGCCGGCGCTGGCCTGAGCGTGGTGCTGACGGTGCTGCTGGCGCTGCGCCTGGGCAGTGAATTCGTACCCAGCTTGAGCGAGGGTGATTTCGCGCTGCAGGCGCTAAGGGTGCCCGGTACCGGCCTGGGGCAATCGGTGGATATGCAGCAACGCCTGGAGCGCTCCATCCTGGATCAGGTACCCGAGGTGGAGCGGGTATTCGCGAGGACCGGCACCGCCGAGATCGCCGCGGATCCGATGCCGCCGAACATCTCCGACAGCTATGTGATGCTCAAGCCGCAGGCGCAGTGGCCTGATCCAGGCAAGTCTCGCGAGCAGCTGATGGCTGAGCTGGAAGCAGCGGCTGCGCGTGTACCCGGTAGCAATTACGAGCTGTCGCAACCGATCCAGCTGAGGTTCAACGAGTTGATTTCCGGGGTGCGCAGCGATGTGGCGGTCAAGGTCTTCGGCGATGACATGGCGGTGCTGAACAAGACCGCTGCGGACATCGCCAGGGTGTTGCAGAAGGTCACCGGCGCTGCCGAGGTGAAGGTGGAGCAGACCAGTGGGCTGCCGCTGCTGAGTGTGCAGATCGATCGTGAGCGAGCCGCACGCTACGGCCTCAATGTCGGCGACATCCAGGATGTGATTGCCACGGCGCTCGGCGGACGCAAGGCCGGCACGCTCTTCGAGGGCGATCGCCGCTTCGATCTGATGATCCGCCTCCCGGAAACCCTGCGCAGCGATCCGGCGGTGCTGGCGCGGTTGCCCATTCCATTGCCAGCGGTGGAAGGCCGCGTCGAGTTCATTCCCCTGGCCGATGTGGCGCGCCTGGAAACGGTGCTGGGGCCGAATCAGATCAGCCGAGAAGACGGCAAGCGCCTGGTGATCGTCAGTGCCAATGTGCGCGATCGGGACCTGGGTAGCTTCGTGGCGGATGCCACTGCCGCCATCACGGACCAGGTGCGAATTCCCGCAGGCTACTGGACCAGTTGGGGCGGCCAATTCGAGCAGTTGCAGGCCGCCGCCGCCCGCCTGCAACTCGTGGTGCCGGTGGCCTTGCTGCTGGTGTTCGTGCTGCTGTTCATGATGTTCGGCAATCTGCGCGACGGCCTCGTGGTCTTTACCGGCATTCCCTTCGCCTTGACGGGCGGGGTATTGGCGTTGTGGTTGCGGGACATTCCCTTGTCGATCTCGGCCGGTGTGGGCTTCATCGCACTGTCGGGCGTCGCAGTGCTCAATGGCTTGGTGATGGTCTCCTTCATCCGTGGCCTGCTGGAGGAGGGCAAGCCGCTGGATATCGCCGTGCGCGAGGGCGCGCTGGTCCGCCTGCGGCCGGTGCTGATGACTGCGCTGGTGGCCTCGTTGGGCTTCATTCCCATGGCCTTGGCCACCGGCACCGGGGCGGAGGTACAACGCCCGCTAGCGACCGTGGTGATCGGCGGCATCCTGTCCTCCACTGCCCTGACACTGCTGGTCTTGCCTGCGCTCTACCACAGCGTCCTGCGCCGTCGCGAACAGCCCCCGGCAGGATGACAGGATTGTAATGCGCGGCTCATCCTGGCGTTAGCCGCGCCCCTCTAGAGTGGCTCTCATACCCACGCTGCACTCTAGAAGGAGAAACACCATGACGTTCCTTAAAATTGCCCTGTTTGCCGCCACCCTCGCCGTTGCGAACCTCAGCTATGCCGCAGACGGCAGCGAGCGCTCGATCTCGCACAACCAAGATTTCCGCGATAGCCAGGCGGCGCTCCAGCAGCATCGAGAGATGCATGAAACGCTGGCACAGGAAGGGCGTCAGCCAGATAAAGCATCCAACGTCAAAGCGACCAACTGAGACTACGCATCTGTTTGGCCGTAGACGATCGATGCCGCGCATCTGAGGCTCGAACAGAAAGCGCCATGTGGCGCTTTCTGCATACCTAAAAATATACTGCCCTGGAAAAACAGCTTCACCGGCACCACTTGCCCCCCTTTTGCCCGCGCTCCACCTCCCTACCCAGTCGCCCCGCGCGCGCGACAGTAGGAAAAGGAAAACTCGAGCCAGAATCTAAAGCTTTAGAAAAAACCGCGGCCCAGCTCAACTTCGAACGCGGAGGTAGGCGAGGCGAATGTTTTAATTGCTTTCAGGCACTCATCTTCCCCTTGTAGCAAGTTGAGCAGCCCGAATCGAACACCACCTACCACCACCCAGCGCGTTGAACGTTGCTACCGTGACCTGCACAGTGGACGTTTGCGCCTGGGCACTTTCGTCAGCGGTCCACAACAAGATTACTGCGCCGGTGAGACAGACATTTCTACTTAGTCACCAGAGCGACATTTCTATTTAGCCTTGACACGGCGGTGCCGTATGGCGGTTCAGTTCTTCAACACCGATATCAGCGCCCGGCAACTTCTAGCCACATCCTCGCGCGCGTTTACCAAGCTGGCCGGACGGCGCTTTTTCGCGTTCAGGCATGTCCGCAGCGCATCAGATTCGTCCACCAGGCGTTGATAGGCTAGGCGCACTATGTCCATCTTGGCCTTGATGGCATCAATTTCCGTTTGTTGCTCACTCATGGATTCGAGCCTTGCCGGCGGCGCCGGGGTCGGGTAGGTAGTGGGGAGGGTTCAGCCTTCGCGCAGGGGGAGCATCAGCTGGACCTCCTGACTCTCGATGCCGAGCAGCAACATGCGGGTCTCGGTGGTCATTCCGGAATCGTTGTCGTAGGCCAATTTCACCAACGTCTCCAGGGCCACGGAATTGTCCACGAACGTCTCCGCATCCTCGTCCGTAGCGGTGCCCTGCAGGCGCTTATCGCGGTATTGCTCGGCGACGATCAGACAGTCTTGTGCCATCTGCAGGATGGTTTTTTCGAGCTGTGGAATATCCACGATTGTGGCGGTAGTGGTGCCCATGGCTAGATCCTCGCCGGCATCGCCGGGGTCGTTGTGGGGAGGGTTCTGAAATCTGGTCAGCCGCATTCGGCGCGTACCAGGTGGGCAAATCGGTTAAAGACGTGCGCGCTCTCTATTTCACAGATACCCGCTACCCGCGCGCGCTCAGCTTCCTCGGCCTTGTTCAGGCCGCCGCCGGGCAATGCCTTGTGGTAGCCCTTTGCATCTCCTGGATTACGCTCACTCGTAGGATTTTAGCAGTCGGGACAAGCCTTCGGGTTCTATCCCCCATCCCTCCCCCAGCGTGAAAGTCGGGCGACCATGAAAACGATCAACTTTGCCCATGCTGACACTCATGGCTTCACCGGTGACTCCATGGAAATCGCTACAGTCGTCATAGTCGACGGAGATCTCCGCGTCGTATCGCTGGAGGAGGTCTCGTAACTCGGTGAGGAATGCGATCCGTGTGGTGTGATCCATCAGTTCGACTCCTGAAGGCGTGCGCAGGAAGCGACGAAATGATGGGTGTCACCGAGCAGCGCGCTCCGCGCAGACGCGTCACACAGGTGCCAGTGCTCGTTGGCCACCTTGAACCGGCCCAAGTAATCCAGTCCTTCGAGATCTGCGGCGGTAATCTGCTCTCCGTCGCCCAAGGCGGCAACCGCACGCTCCCGCTCCGCATACAGTTCCTGTAGGACTTCGGGGTGCCTGTTCATCTTGCGCTCGCTCAATACTGATGGAATCGTCTCCTAGGCTAGCGGCCTTCTGGAAAACGCAAACACCGGGCACCTTATCGCTTGTCGGGGACCGCACATCGAAGGATGGCCAGGTCTGGGCGCCAGCGCGTTTACCCTGGCACCAGTAGGTCAGGCACCGCAGAGTGACACCGCCGGGGCCGCCCTGGATGCAAAGGAAAAAGGACTTTTGAACATGGCAATGAGTGCTGAGCCTGATGATGCGCCTGACTGGCTGGCGCAGAAGCCGCGTAGGGCGCGGCCGGTCGCTTTAGTCGTGTGCCTTGCCGTCGGCGGCCTCGCGACATTCGCTGCCCTGGAGCTGGCCAGCAGGGTGCTGCCAGGTCCATCGACATCCGTAGGTACTGGCCACCCCGCCCATCGCGCCGAGGCTGCAGCTCACCTTGCCCCAGAGCCGGCCGATACCACCCGCGGCACGGTCCGCCGTGCCACGCCTTCACCCGTGGAAGGAAATGCGGCAGCCGCGGCGACCCCACCCTCGAACGTCCAGCCGCCGGCAGCGTCGGTCGGCAAGCAGACCGTCTTCAACGACCGCAACTTCACGCCACGCGGCGCCGATAACGTGGTGAGCTTCAGCGAAGCCCCTCGAAGCCTGGCGCCAGAAGAGGAGCCCCCGCAGCCGACTAAGGTTACGGTGGTGCACCAGACACCGAGCATGAAGGACCGCGCCTGCTGGCCATATAAGGCTGGCAGCCTAGAGCATCGCAACTGCCGATCCGCCGTGGGGCTTCAGTACAGGGACTAGCGCGACTGCCGGCCGCGGGCCAGATCTACGGGCTTCACGCCCGGAGCGTGCTCAATCCGGAGTTTGCCTATCCGGCTGCCGTGCTGTACTGACAGGAATCTCTCCTTCAGCGCCGCCGGCACGCAGCGCTCGCTATTTGGGCGCGATGAGGAGATAGCTGCCACTTCGGCTTGGAGACCTTTGCCTATGCTCAACAACCGCTATCGGATCACCCTGGGCGAGGAGTCCTATTCCCCTGGATACCAGACGGATCCTAAGTATGCCGCGGCCTGGAAGCGTGCTCTTGAGCGCGCCTACGGCCGTGAGCACGGGGTATGTGGCTGCCCCGGGAGCGGCGAGCGAAAGCTGACGATCAAGCTGCGCGAAGGATCGGACGGCTACCACCTAGCCCGCTACCCTCACAGCGGCCCGGAGCATGCCAATGACTGTCGCTTCTATGCAGCAGCGCCGCAGCGCTCCGGTCTGCAGGGCTACGCAGTCGGCGTGGTGGAAGAAACCGCCGACGGGGGGATGAAGGTGAGGCTCGCCCGGGGCGTACGGCAGCAAGCGCCTGGGGAAGCTGGGGATGCGGCGCTCTCCCCTCCGGCTGCCCCGGGCGTGAAGAAGCCGGCAATGACGCTCCTGGGCCTGCTGCATCTTCTCTGGTCGGAAAGCCGGCTCACCACCTGGTATCCGGCGATGGCGGGAAAGCGTAATGGAGAGCTGGTTTCTCACCTGCTTCACAAGTGCGCCGGGCGGGTGTCGGTAGCCCCTCGCATCAAGCTCGACCAGGTGTTGCTGTTGGCTGCTCAGAAAGAGAAGCGGCGCGAGTCCACCAACCGCGAGATCGCCACGAACGCGGTCTCACGCAACTGGCGGCTGGTCGTCGTCAGTCCCCTGGCCAGGTACGACGAGGAGCGGCACAGCGGCTCGCCGGAGAGATTGCCGGTGACTGGGCCATTCGGGATGCCAACGCTCTACCTGCCCCCTGCCGTATGGGAAACCGCCTCTCGCCGATTCGGACGGGAGCTGGGCGCCTGGCGCAGGGGAAGCCGGGTTATCGCTATCGCTCAAATCGCGCAGCGGCCGGGTAAAGCCCACCAGGCGGATGTGCTCGAGGTCGCGCTGATGCAGGTGAGCGAGCAGTGGATCCCGCTTGATTCAGACCTGGAAGGCAAGGTCGAGCAGAAGCTGCGGGATGAGGGGCGCAAGTTCGACAAGCCGCTGCGTTACGACGCTGATGAGTGCGCCGTCTTCCCAGACTTCTGGCTGCTCGACATGCAGCAGGACTTCGCGCTCGAGGTTTTCGGCATGGCCACACCGCAGTACCTGGAACGGCGCGGCACGAAAGAACAGTGGTACTGCAACGAGTATGGCAAGACGGGCTGGTGGCGCTGGGACGCGACCCAGGACCCTCGGGGAGAACACATACCGGCGTTCCCCGCGGCATACGGGTCTTCCAGGTAGGTCAACGTGAAACCGGACAGGCAGCGCAACCGTCCGGGCTCACTCTTCGGCTTGGTCCGGACAGTGGTCGATGGTATCGCCGCCGGCGATCAGCGGGGTCACCCAACGTCCGAACCCAGGCATGCCGGTGAACTCTTCTGCCGGCTGCAATTCAATTGCGCCGCTCTCGAACGGCCGCAGTTCAACTGCGCCGCTTTTAAACTCAACGCGCCAAGCAATCACCTTTGCCTGCTCCGACATAACGCTCTCCAAGGTCTGGGTGCCAATCGGCGATAGCCTATACAGCATTTACCGAGATGCTACTTGAGCGGTGAGTCCGCGATTCAGGCGATCTCCCCGTAGGAGCTAGGACGTCTTCTGTGCTGGAGCTTCAGGCTCCACCGGGAAGAGCAGATAGTTACGGCGATCGTCGTTGATCCAATCGAATTCCGGCCAAGCGTCGTCGGCGTCGATAAAGGCCTTTTGCCTTTCAAGGGGGACAACCATTTCTACTTTGGTTGTCGAGTTTCGGCAGGTCTTCTGGGTGATTTCGACGACCTTAGCGTCAGTCGCAATACCGGAAAAGACGCATCCGCCTGGACGTTTGAAGGCTAAATGCGTGCCTGCAACGGTAGTCTTGAGCTCGGTCACCAAAACTACCCGCGTTGCGTAATTCAGATCAGGCGCCGCATGCGCCCCGGTAGTTATTAGCATCGCTAATATCGTGCACATCTTTCGCATAGAACACCTCGAAGAGCAGCGTATTAAAACTATGATTGATAAATAGTGCTAAGCGCTAATGGAAACTGACTGATTTACTTCGGCATCGCCATCCTCAACTAGCTCGAAGATTGGATCAATGAAATGGTTCTCGACTATTTCCATTATGCGGTCGGCCTCTACCTCGGTAAGGGTTAACTCACCCGTGTGAAGTCGCACGTGGACGGACTCTCGCCGATACATAAACCGTCCTTTACTAAAAGCTGGCCTGTTAACCACCTCCGTGATCAGTCTGTTAAACGCCGCGGGATCGCCTAGGAAGTGAGTACGCGTGGAAAACCACTGATGGAATACCGGACTGTCAACTATTTGGGCGGAGTTCGGCCGAATTTCCAAGCGAAGGCGGTTGGCTATCACCTTGCGACGCGTGTACCAACAATAGAGGGCGCCGCCCCAGCCGCCAATCGTTAGCAGGGCAGTGTAAACGGGGCTATATCCCAGCTCTAGGTCGTTTGAATAAAGCAACCAGACGCTCCCAATACTAAATATCGGCCCCATAATCAAAACTATGTAGGGTGGCTGTTTCATATTTTATTCCATCGTCGAAGCCGCTAACAGCGGCGACCTAAATTACATTAGCTTTTCGGACGCGCTCAGACGTCGCGTAAAAGAAAGATGGCCCTGGCCGCGAGGCGCTGTACCCGAACGATCAACCGATTTTCAGGCCGGCAAATATGCCTTCATACTTGAAGTTAACCAACGCGTGCAGATCGCGCTTTACCCGGTCACTGCAGTTGTCTGGACAGTTCTCGTAGAATACAGCGCATCTGACTGCAAGTCATTTACAACGTCGATCCAGCACACGTCGTACCAACTCCGGGCTTCACCTGGATCGGCGTCATATTGAGCTTGCAGTTTGAAGCGAGGGATCGCGGCCCACTTATACACGCCGGAGTTAGGCTCGAACTGATAGATAAGCTCCAGCTTATCGTTTAGTTTCTGCAACGCATCTTGAGGCGTTTTGCCTGTCGCTGACGGAAATAATGGATTTTCATTGAGGAAGCTTTGCGCTTCGGTCCCGTCGAAGTCGCCGCCTTCGAGCTTTTCGAAGAGAAAATTAGCAGCCGAGCGGTGCGCGACGATTGCGCGGAAGCCGCCGCCATAGCGTTGGTCTTCAACACCCAGATGGTCTTGGGTAGCCTCAAGATATTTATTCAGCGCGTCCAGCTTCATGATGTGTTCCTAAGTCAGCCAGCAGGCATCGGTTAACAGGCAATGGCCGGTACAGATGATCGCCTAATGCCTGATGGTGCCCGAGGCGGCCGCCAGACAATGGCCAATTTGCGCCCATCGAAGGGGTGAACCTCAGCGGTGGTAGTAGCGATGGGAACCCTCACGCACAGGTAACCCCCCCGCTTACCGTTTAGGCGCTCACTGCAGCTGCTGATCGAGATGGCGAGAAGCTTGCTGCTTCGACCTGGTATGGCAGCCGCTTCGCCGGCGCGCTCCCGGACCAGTTGCCCGATCTGGGTAGGGCCGCCGGCACGAGGTGGCGTATATCAATGCTCGACACCTGCAGGCGCCGTGCACGGCGGATTCAGCGCGGCAGGGCTTCAGACGGTTAGGCTCGGGGAAGGGAGCAGTGCTGAGCGCTGGATGCCTTGCCAGAAAGGTGGAGCAGCGCAAGAGCGATTATAACGGCGGGGGAGATCCAGGCGATGCCGGCCAGCATCCATCCGAAAAAATCGTTCCAGCCAGGCACAGGCGCCTCGTAAAACAGGTGGGAGGGAGACCAGCTGATCTTGCCGTACCAGTAGAGGCCGGCGAGTGCGTAACCGGCCATTAAAACCGCAGTCGCTAGGGCTGCGAGGCCGCATTTTGCTCGATCCATAATGACCGTCCTCTAGGGGCTGGTAACTGATTGTACCCACTTCGCTATCCACTTCACCGGTCAAGGTCTCGCCGCTTGGCTCTTCTACTATTGATATGAGCGTTTATTGAATGCATTCCCCTTGCAATCCAATACAGGATCCAATGCAAGAGCTTGCTGGTGCGTTCGACGCGGTAACTCAGCTTCATCACATCATTGGCTAGACGGCGAATATTCAAGTTGATTTCCTTGGCAGGTCGATCACCCTTCCTTTGCAAGACGCCATCTTGAAGGTAAAGACCGATTTTAGAATAAGCGCGCGCTTCATGGGTGCAGCTAGCGTCGCTAGGTTTAGTAATACGTCAGCGATGCCACCTCGCACTCGATCGCTTTGATGGACATCGGATTGGTGCAGCATGTGGCGCCTGCGCTGTTGCGCTATGGTGCCGGTACAGATCCAGCGCCGATCGCCGATTTGCTCCCTGAAAGGGGGCGAACTGCCTTTCCTTCCGCGTATGGCTGCTCTCAAGGCCAGCTCAAGCACCTAGCACGCAATCGACACGAAGCTGCCGGTTTCAGCTTGCGCGAGCTAAGCTCCTGGCCCTTCGCTCTCTCGAAGCATCTGCAGCAGGCGAGCGCGCCGGCTCTCCAGTTCACCGATCTGACGCTCCAAGCTCTCCAGTCGATCGCGCTGCGCAGCCGAGGTCTCCGGGCAGGCCTGTGCACCTTCGATCAGTCGCATGCAGTCCGGGAAGCCGCGGATCTCCGCCAAGCTGAAGCCGGCGCCAAGCAGGCGTTGCAGCTGCCGGACCTGCGCCACCGCGCTGGCCGAGAAGCGCCGGTAGCCATTGGTACCGCGGCCAGCCGCCAGCAGGCCCTGGGCCTCGTAGTGACGTAGTGAGCGCACGCTGACGCCGGTGGCGGTAGCCAGCTGGCCAATGCTGAGGGAAGGCGCGGGTGCAGGCATGGCGACGGTCCGAAGTATTGGTGGCAGGAAAGATCCACTATCGCATGACACGCGGCGCTTGACCCTGACACTGGTGTCACCCCCGAGACTCAAGACTCCCCTATTCTGGAGAGCCACCATGAGTCATGTGCGTCTGCTATCGCTGATCCTATTGTTGAGTCTGACCAGTTTGGCCGCCCAGGCGCGGGAATGGCGAGTGACGGCCCCTGACGGTGTGGTGCTCGCTGTCCAAGAACAGGGCAATCCCCGCGGTGTGCCGATCGTCTTCATCCACGGTTTGCTGGGCAGCCGGTTGAATTGGGACGCCCAGCTTACGAGCGCTGATCTGAGTCGCTTTCGCCTGATCACCTACGACCTTCGCGGCCATGGCCTTTCAGGCAAGCCGTCCGATGCCGCGGCTTATCGTGAGGGTCGGCGCTGGGCCGACGATTTGGCCGCCGTCATCGCTGCCACCGGTGCCCGCCAACCTGTGCTCGTAGGGTGGTCTCTGGGCGCTACGGTCATATCCAACTACTTGGCCGCCTATGGGGACAGCGCCATTTCCGGTGCGGTCTACGTTGACGGTGTCATCGAGCTCGCGTCAGCGCAGATCGTGCCGCACCCGGAGATCTACAGGGACCTGGTCTCATCTGATCTGCGCACGCATCTGGATGCCATCCGAGATTTCCTCGCCCTGTGCTTCGCCACGCCGCCGGCGCCGGCGTTGTTCCAGCGCCTGTACGCCAACGCTGCTATGGCATCTTGGAACATGCAGAGCGCCGTGCAGGGTCAGGATGTGGCGGCCGCCACCGGGCTTGGCCGCGCGCAGGTGCCGGTGTGGCTGCTCTACGGCGAGAAGGACGCCTTGGTACGGCCGGAGGCATCTATCGCCCGGGCCCAGGCGCTGAATCCGCGCGTCACGGTCACGCGCTACGCTGAGTCTGGGCATGCGCCGTTCCTGGAAGAGGCGCCACGTTTCAACCACGACCTGGCAACCTTCGTCGACCGCGTAGAGAGACGCCAGCCATGACTGTTTCCAATTTCCCCGGTTTCGAGCGGCTCTGCCAGGACACCCCGTCTGCCGTCTTCCGCGGTGTGATCGGCGGCCAGGGACCGGCCGTGCTGCTGCTGCACGGCTATCCGCAGACTCACCTCGCCTGGCGCCGTATCGCCCCGGAGCTCGCCCGGACGTATCGGGTGGTGATACCTGATCTGCCAGGCTACGGCGCCAGCCGTCAGCTGGACCAGGGATCTCGCTGGACTAAGCGGCGCGTAGCGGCGGCCTTACTGGAGCTGATGGACGCGCTTGGGCTTGAGAGGTTCGCCGTGGTTGGCCATGACCGCGGCGCTCGCGTCGGCTACCGACTGGCGCTAGACCATCCGGCTCGCGTCGAGCGCTACGCGTCGCTCACTGTGGTGCCCACACCAGAGGCCTGGGCGTCCCTCGACCGAGCACGCGGACTTGCGAATTTTCACTGGACCTTTCTTGCTCAACCAAGCGACCTACCCGAGCGCCTGCTGGCGGCCGATCCCGATGCCTTTCTCGAACAGGCGCTGGCGCGCATGGCGGGTGGACTCAACCGCGTTGAGCCCCATGCGCTGGCAGCCTATCGAGAGGCCTTTCGCGATCCTGCAGTGCGCCGCGCTATCTGCGAGGACTACCGCGCCGGCGCTGACGAGGACCTGGCGGACGATCTTGCGGACCAGGCCCGGGGCCGGCACTTGGAATGCCCGCTGCTGGTACTTTGGTCGGCGGCCCAGGTCACCGGTGAGCCGCCTACGGCTATCTGGCGCCGGTGGGCCCGCGACGTTCGCGGCAAAGCCTTACCAGGTGGTCATCTGCAACCGGAGGATTGCGCGGCCGAGGTGCTCGCCGCGCTGGTGCCGTTTCTCGCGGGAAGACCGGAAGCCGGCGGTGATACGTCGTCCGCAGGCGAGGAAACCTGACAATCAGCGCTTGCGCCGATGACGGTCGTGATACCCGCGGAACAGGTGGTCGGCGCGTGGCCGTGTTCTTTTCGGAAAGTCCGGCAATCCAGGGTCAGGTCGTGACATTGAAATAGGTGTTCCCTAAAGCAAAGGAACACCTCATGACAATCTACGAAGTTGCCACACTCGCACTGAGCGCAACCGCGACCCTCTTCGCTGCGTTGGCCTACCTCGCCCCGGT
This sequence comes from Pseudomonas sp. Marseille-Q7302, assembly GCF_965111925.1. Lineage (NCBI taxonomy): Bacteria > Pseudomonadati > Pseudomonadota > Gammaproteobacteria > Pseudomonadales > Pseudomonadaceae > Pseudomonas > Pseudomonas sp. Marseille-Q7302. Next base: position 51,101 of record NZ_CBCOPK010000002.1, read on the forward strand.
AAAGGCCCCAGCACCAGGGCCCAGCGTCACGCCCCCGACTGCCATTGTTCAGGTATTTATCGTGGGAGACGCGGGCAGAGGCCGGTGACGGCCACCTGTAGACCCTATAGCGCTATCAGGCTGATAGCGCTTCCTGTCGAGCCGCGTGAGCATCGGGGCCGACGGACTGCTCGAGAGGCAAAGTGAGGCTGCAGGAGCCGCAATTCACTCCGGCAGCGCTGGTCGAAGCCGGCCTAGCTTGCAGCCCTCTCACCGGATGTCGTAATCGCGCCGCAGGCTATTTTCAGCGAGTGGTACCTGCCGAAGGGTCTGCAGCATCACATGTGCATCCTCAACTGAGCGAAGCGCCTCCTGGAGCTGTTCCAGATTTGCGTCAGTCCGGATTTCGACGTCCACGTCTGGGAACCCGTTGGCATCCGGGCGTACGACGCTATGAATGGCATGACCCTGCGCTTCGACTGCGCTGATAAAGCGGGCCATGTCGTTGCCGCACTCAGCACGCAATGAAAACGTGTTCACTCCCTCCGACAGAACAAAGGGCAGCACCCAATCGCCTTTCGCAGCGAAAGCGAGGGAGTGCAATTCGGCTGCTTCCTCCTGAGATATCACCCCGCAGCTACGTAGGCAGGTGGCGTAGCTGTGCGCCCTACCCCAATTCCACATCACGTTCGGCAGATCACGTTTTGCGGCCGCGTCGGTGATCAAGCTGATCAATGAGTGAACGCTCCGGAGCTGGACCTCTTTCTGCGTTGGCATGACGCCTTCCCCTAAAAATGCTCGATGTTGAAGCGCGCCAGATAATCCGAGCGCTCGTCGCCTGTGGTCACAACGTCATGTGGGTAAGGAAGGCGAGGCTGACCTTCCTCGCCAAACCAGCCGGGAGTCGCGCGGTACCGGCGAAGATGCTCGAGAAACGTTCTGCGGTCGAAGCGCAGGCCCCGGCCAGGTTTTCCCGCGAGCTCAAGGTCGAGGCATGCGCTATGCAGCTCAAGAAAGCCATTGTGCAGTCCCGGGCAGTCTTCAATGACGCCGATGTACAGACAGTGGTCGAAGCTGGCCCTATCGGCATACGTGTACCACTCGAACCATTCCCCAGGTCCGCCGGTAGCGATGCCAGATAGCACAGCTGACGACTCCTGTCCCATTCGCTCAAGCGAAACACTGAAAGCTAGCGCTTCATCGAGATAGGTCTTCAACGACACCGGATCTTCGGTGCGAAGAAAAAATTGCATGGACGACACGGGTTTTTTCCTATCAGGTCGTAACTTGCTAGGTCACTTCAATCCGAAATGGCGCTTCAGCTCGTGGATACGAATGGCGCGGTGACGATGTGCGTCGGCAGTATCTGCATCAGGCTGGACTGCACCATGTGCAACAGCTGCCGTGTACTGTTCGTCCTGCTTGACCAGATCAACCAGCTCCTGCAACAGACTTTGCATCTCTTCGTAGATAGCCATATCGCTCTTCCGGTCCGAACTAAACTGTGTTGGGAGGGCTATTCGCCGTCATCGTCTGAAAAGTATTCGGACAGATCCTTGCTCGCCAGTTCAGGATATACCTGCTTGATGCAAGTAAAGGCGAACTCCCGAGCTTCTGATTCGGATTGGAAGAACGCCGGCTCGGTATAAGGTGTCAACGTCGGCCTGGAAACACCTGCGATGTCGTCGAAAGCCCGCCCGTGGTCGACCTCAACGAACCATCGCCCGTCCGCGCACTCGACGAGATTCAAGCCAGCGTTAGGAAATTCACCGGTGGCCCATGAAACAAGACTGTCCAGATGCTCGTGGTTGATCGTGTCGTACAACTTGTGAGTATCGACTACTTCGCTGTTACTCATCGAGCTTTCCTTAAATTCAAAGATTTATCGAAGACCAAGCTGACCACAGCAGAAAGCCGGAGAGCGCCGTCATCAGGACGCACTCTGCCAAGGGTGGCCAGGGGCTCAGCTGGGCCTCCTCGAGCATCTGCCGCATCAGCGGGTCCGATATGTCGGCGTGACCTGTCCGGTTACCGTGCCACCGGTACCAGGCCATCTGGCCCGCGCCAAAGGCGCGGAGAAGCGTGAACGCGCACACCAGCAGGGCTATCCATCCGAATGGTTGGACCAGGGATGCCGCTGGCGAAATGACCTGTTCAGTAAAGGTTGTCATGGGAAAAGCTCGCGTGGACCAACCATCACCCTAACAAACTTAACGCCGACACGTCGCGCCCGTCTCGCCTGCAAGCTTGAGCGCATTACAGCTCGATACACTTAGTTTTAACGCGAGTCTGGACCGTATCTGGTTCCCGATCACTGCGGCCATTCGCATCGATGAATCGGGTATTCATATACTGACTTGCTACAACCTTTTGAGATGCTTTACATTCTTCAATCGACTCGAACCCAGAGATCGTATAGCCGGTAGCACTATTAGGTCCTGTGGTAATAGAAAGGAGCATGATAACTTTCAACATACAGTTCTTCCTTATAGCCTTGGGATATCGCTGCGCAACCTCCAGCGTCGTTTTGGACCGCCCTCCCTGCGCTCGCCGAGCCAAGCGATGTGATTTGTTCAAATCGCTTAAACGGTCCTCTTGCTGTCCTGTGATTGCCTAACGCGCTTTCCTAGCGAAAAAATTGGCGAGTTTAAAGGCGCGCGGCGCGTATCGACCTTTCCTGGCACGGGCGAGGACCAAATCGTTGCGTCCCTAGAACGCACTTCCGGCAGCCGTTGAGTTGCCTCTCGAGATTGTCTGGCGTTGCGCCGAGCGAGGGTGGCCGATTCACGCCCTTGCTGGGGGTGAACCCACTGGTCTTCGGCGATACCAGGAAACGCCCGCACTGGCGGTAAGGAACAACGCCAGACCTGCGCCCGCTGGCACACGTCGGCTACCAGCATCTGAGTGAATCGGCCTCCTCGCTCACGGGCCCGCCGGCCGGGGTGGGTCCGCCCACCGAGGCCTGCCGGTGCCCGGACTTGCATTCTGGAGATCGCCTGTAGCTTGAAAGTACCTCAAGACTTTCGAGCTACCGCCATGCAGCACGTCGCCCCCAACCTTTTCCGCCCCGCTGACAAACAGGCCATCAGCCTCCTGGACATCACGGCGCCGGCGCGGCTTGTTGAGCCCTCCCTGGCAGAGAAGGTGCGGGCCGCGGTCGCGGTGGTGAAAGGTCTGCTGCAGGCAGGCAAGCACCTGGTGGCCGCATCGTCCTTCGGCAAGGACAGCAGCGTCATGGTCGCGCTAGCCCTGCGAGCGATGGAAGAGCTGCAGGCCGAGGGGTTCAGCGTCCCCGAGCTGCACGTCATGAACAGCGATACGCTGATGGAAAACCCGGTGGTGCACGCCTATGCCCAGGGCGAGATCAAAGCACTTCGCGCCTATGCCAAGGCCAAAGCGCTTCCGGTACGGGTGTGGATCTGCCGGCCGAACCTCACCGAAAACTGGCTGGTGTCGATGATCGGCGGCCGTACGGTGGCCAGCCTTCCGGGCAACAGCGCCAAATGCCAGCAGCAGTTGAAAAAGGCGCCGCTGGAGCGCACCAAACGCCAGATCCGCGCCAAGATCAAGGCCGAGCTGGGCAAAGCTTTCCGGGACGAGGACCTGGTCTTGCTGATCGGCACCCGTCGGGACGAATCGGCGGCCCGCGAGCGCAACATGGAAGCGCGTGGCGAGCGCGCTGATGTTCCCGTCAACACGGCCAAGCCTGGCGAGACCCCGACCTGGGTCCTGAGTCCGATCGCCGACTTCACCACGGAGGACATCTTCTGCTTCCTGGCTGAAGTCACCAACGAGCGCTTTGAAACCTATTCCGACTTCAAGCGCCTCACTGACGTTTACCGGGACGCGGCCGGCGAATGCATGATCAACGTGTTCATCCGTGACGGCGGCGCCGAGCGCAAGACCTCGTGCGGCAGCCGTCATGGTTGCTGGGGCTGCCTGCGCGTGAGCACCGATCGCAGCATGGAAAACATGCTGGCCGAGGAGTCGGGCAAGCATCGTTGGATGAAGCCCCTGAACGACTTCCGCAACTACCTCAAGGCCCGCCACTATGATCCAGCGGCCCGCAACTGGGCGTCGCGCACTGTCGACCCGGACACCGGTTACCTGACGATCGCCGCCAACGCCTATTCGCCGGACTTCTGCCTGGAGCTCTTGCGCTATGCCCTGACGATCGATGCCGAAGAGGCCGACTGGGCCATGGCCAACCGCAAGCCGCGGCGCTTCACGCTGCTGGGCATGAAGGAGATCCTGACGATCGACCTGTACTGGGGGCGCTACGCCTACCAGCGCCCGTTCACCGCGCTCAACGAATACCGCGAGATCTGTGAGCGCGGCCGCCGGTACGCGATTCCTGAGGCCTACGAGGAGCACCCGCGGTCTGCGCTGAAGGTCGGCCAGTCGATCCAGGTTCCTTTCGCGGATCGCCACTTCAACGGCTTCCACCAGGGCCTGCGTTCGGTAAGCGCTGCAGCCGCCGGCGCCGAGCATGTAATCAACAAGGGCGGGGTCTACTACACCCACGTCAACGAGACCCAGGAATTTGATATCGACGACGAGGGGGTGGAGCTGTTCTACGAATTCGAGCTCGACCGCGCGCTCGAGTATTACGGTCCGCACACGGACATCTATCCCTCCGAGGTCGTGCACTACCTGGCGCGCTTCGGCGTGGTCTCTTTCAAAAAGGGCGGTCACTCCTCCTGGGATCGCATGTTGCGGATTGGCAACCAGCTGCATCGCGCCGGTGTGCGCGACGTGCTCAACGATCCAGAAGCGCTGGCTGCGCGGCTGCGTGCGTACGCGGCGTCCGCCGAACGCCCTGCTGCCGCCGCCCGGCCGCAGGCGGCTGAACGGCCGGCGCCGGCGGTGACTGACTTCGGCCAGTACCTGATGGCGTTCTAAGCCAGGGGGCCTACAGGCATGCAAGATACCGCCGGCGCTAGCATCCCGGATGCCCCGGGCGCATCGACGTATAATGGGATGCCTGGATAGCGCCAGGACGCGCCAGGTAGCAGAGCGTTTCAACGGGTCATGGCCACTGGGCCGAGCGCCCCAACCGAGCAGTTAACCGACGTTGCGCTGCTTTATCGGACCGAGGATTTGATATGCGTTTTCTCCTGAGCATCGTCTGGACGGCCATGTGCTTAGCCTTCTTCATGAGGCTCGGCTTCGCCCTACAGATCATGGATCCGGTGGATGTGTTTCTGGACAAGGAACGCTGCGCGGTCGTGAAGTCGTACGGTGCGTCGAGCTGCAAGGTCAGAGGCAGAGCCGAGGGCAACCTCGACGGTACCTGGACCATCACGCTGCCCGAGCCGCCACTGACGATCCAGATGCCAGACGGACCGATGGCTTATCAGCAGCCGCATTGGCGTCTGCAGGGGGGCAATTTGACCGGTGTCGGGCTGTTCGCTGGTCTGGTGATCTCTTCCCTGGCTGGGAGCTACCTGATCACCCGGCGCCGCCCTGAGCGTCAGGCTGGTGAATCGCTGGCGTGAGGTCGCGCGACATCCCGGCGATGAAATAGCGCAATGCAAGGATGCATGCTTGGGCGGCTCACTGTGCGCCAGGCGACTTAGTGGGTTGTTCGGACGTTTCGACTCCCAAGGCAGCTCCTAACACGAAAACCAGCGATGGTGAACGAGGTACCAATGCTCAATTCAGTGCAGAAAAGACATGTAGCCAAGGTGTTCCCGGAGTCTCGTGAGCAGATGGCTCAATACCTGCTCGCTGGCGTCGATGTGGTGATCTATCACCAGACCGAATGCACGCCTGATGTTCCTGCGTTTGCAGTCGCGCCAAAGGAGGACATCGAATTCTGGATAGGCTGCTGGGACAGTGCGGAAGTGGCGCAGCGCGAAGCTGAGGCCCTTGGCTTGCACGTCGTGCAGTAACGATGACCTCCCTTTCGGTTGGGTGCCCCTACGTTCTGAAGGCCGCTGAGTTCCTGGCAGACATCGGCCTGACCGTTCTGTGGCGCTCGGGCGCATCGGGCTTCATCGACCATATCGAGGTCGTTGCCGGGGCGCTGCACCTGGATCCGCGGTGCTCGATCTCGGCACTGCTGCACGAGGCTGGCCACCTGGCGCTGGTGCCGACACGCTACCGCGCGATGCTGTCCGGAGACGTCCACCGCGCGATCGGCAAGGTGTTCGACGATCCGTCGGTATCGGAGCTGCCTCCGGATCACCCGACTCTTCGAGCGCTTCTGCAGGCGAGCGACCCAGAAGCCACCGCCTGGGCCTGGGCTGCCGGCCGCCATCTGGGCGTACCGGATGAGCTCATCATCCTGGATGGGGAATACAGCGGTGGCGGCCGCGACATCCGTCTTGCGTTGGCGGCACGTCGCTACATCGGCATCCATGGCTTGATGCACGCCGGTTTCTGCGTCGTCCGCGCTGCCCCTTACCGTCCGTTGCCTACCTACCCCGACCTCGCGTTTTGGCTCCAACCATGAAGTAAGTACCTACCACAGGCCTTGATGGGCCGTTGACCCTATCAGGATGCAAATCCGCAATTTCAGACGTAATGGAGAGTTAAATGGGCATTGAAGGGTTTAAAGCTACTTGGGAAGCTCAGATTCCCGAGCTAAGTGATCGTATCAAGGCAAACTGGTACCGCCAGCTTGCCGCGGTATCGGCGAGCCCAACGCCAGCTGCAGCCACTGAGGCTGCGCTGATCGCCAAAGGCTATCTGGTCGGCTTGTTGGATGCAGAAGCCATTGATGAGCCTGCGGCAAGCCTGCTGGCTGGGTATCTCGTACAAATAGAACAGGATGTTATGGCACGCCTTGGCTCTTCGTGACGCCGGCCGAGCGTTCTCCTTCCGATGCTGAAGACCACGCAATGTTGACCTGGAAAGAGAAGCGAGATGGCCCGCCCGCCGAGGTGGCCGAGCTTCTTGGAACGCTACCCGATGCCGAGTTGGCCAAGCGACTAGGGGTCAACCGCCGCTTGATCTGGAAATGGCGCACGGAGCGTGAGATTCCGTCGCCTCCGCGCGCTGCCCCAGCGCCGGCGGTCTTGAGCCCTGACCAGGTAGCACAACTCGGCAAACGCGCGGATGGCGAGCTGGCGCGCGAATTCGGGTTCAGCGACTCCAGATCCAACAGGTACGCACGCGGCTAGGCATTTCCCGGTACGTGCCGGATCGATCAGAGATGGACGCCATGCTGGGCACCGTCACTGACCTAGCGATCGGCTCGACGCTCGGCATCGCCCAACCCGTGGTCAGCAAGTTGCGTCGGGACCGTGGCATTCCGGCGTCCCGCGACGCCCTAAACTGGACGGCCGAGTTGCAGGCGCTGCTACCCCTCCTATCTGACGATGCCTTAGCCGCCCGGGCTGGCTGCGGCGTGGTGCAGGTCCAGGCGATCCGCCGCGGCGAGCAGGTGCTTTCGAACAAGACGCCGCTCAGGGAAATTACCGGCCTGCTGGGCGTCTGGTCCGATGAAGACCTGGCGGCGCAGCACGGCGGGACCCCTGCCCGATATGCCAGCGCCCGTCAGCGCCGCGGTATCCCTGTGCGCCGGCGCGCACCTCAAGCACAAGCCGATTCAATGCGATAATCCCCCCCCTCCCCTACTACTTCACCGTCGCCCACTACCGATGCAATTTTCCTCCACCCTCCTCGCCCCTCACCAGCTCGAAGCCCGCGCCCGCATCCTGGACGGATTCAAACGGCGCGCCCGGCTGCAGGTGCATATGGCGTGTGGGACCGGCAAGACTCGGCTTGCTCAGGGTGTCGCCGCGGCGCTCGATGCCCGCAGCATCGTCATCTTCCTACCCTCGCTCGCGCTGGTCAGCCAGACGCTACAGGCCTGGGTCAGCAACGCCGAATTGGATCTGGAGCGCGTGCTGTGCGTGTGCAGCGACGAGAGCGTGGCCACGCTCGACGACGAGCATGAGGTGCTCGAGAAGCTACCGGTGGCGGTCACTACCTCGCCTGAGGAGATCGCGCTGAAGGTCGGTACCCTGGGTCGAGACCTGATCGTGTTGTGCACCTACGCCAGTGCCCCTACCCTCGCCCAGGGCCTGCCACCCGGCTTTGCCTTCGACCTGGGGATCCTCGACGAGGCGCACAAGACAGCCGGCGCCGCCGGCCGCCGCAACAGCTTCGTGCTAAACGATCACCCTACCCTGCGGATCGACCGGCGCCTTTTCCTCACCGCGACGCCGTTGGCCATCGCCGAGGAAGAAGGCCCGGCCGGCAGCGGGCCCACCTACTCCATGACGGATGAGGCCGTCTTCGGTCCCGTCGCCTACGAGCTCAGTTACTCCGCGGCCGTCGCGGCGGGGATCATCTGCGATTTCCGCGTCATCATCTCCGTAGAAGAGGTGGACGACGAGCAGCTCGCTGAAGCGCTGGACGATGAGGAGCGCCGCTACGCGGTGCATGCCCAGGAGTTACTGCGGGCGATGACAGACGTCGGCGCCCGAAAGGCCTTTGCCTTCTACTCGCGGATCTCGCAGTCGAAGCGCTTCGCCACTGCGCTGCGGGAAGCCGTCGGCGCCGGTGACTTCTGGGCGCGCCACATCGATGGCTCTTTCCCCTCGTGGCAGCGCACGCGGTTGCTGCACCAGTACGGCCGGGCCCCACGCGCAGCGCTGTCTTGCGCACGCTGCCTGGCTGAAGGGGTGGACGTGCCAGATACCGATCTGGTCGCCTTCATGCACCGGCGGGAAAGCCACGTCGACATCGTCCAGGCACTCGGCCGCGCCGTACGCAAGGCGCCGGGCAAGCGTTACGGCTATGTCCTGATACCCCTGCGCCTGAAGCGGAGCTCAGGCGAGTCCCTCATCCAGGCCGTGGCGCGCAGCGACATGTCCACGGTCTGGCGGACCCTGGCGGCGCTCGCCGAGCAGGACGACGCCATGCTCAACGAGGTGCAGCGCGCCGCGGTGGACCAGGGCGAAACCGGACAGCCTGCCTCGCCCGGCTGGTTCAACAAGCTGCACGTCATCGCGCCTGCTGGCCGTCCCGACGCCGGCGCCTGGGCCGCCAGCCTCAAGGTTGTGCTCTCAACGGAGCTGGTAGGACGCATCGCCGGCAGCTGGCCGCACTTTTACGGGCTCCTGCGCGCGTTCGTGACTGACCGCGGCCATGCCCGGGTCGCGCGCAGCTATCGCACACCGGGTGGGCACACCCTGGGCGCCTGGTGCTCACGCCAGCGCGCGCTCCACCGGCTAGGCCGACTTGCGCCTACCCGTGCCGAGCAGCTGGAGGCCATCGGCTTCGAGTTCGATCCGCGAGAGCATGCCTGGGAACGGGGGTACGAAGCCTTGCGCAGCTATTTGGCTGACACAGGATCGCCCTCCCCCGCCGTCGACGTCGTCACCGCTGACGGGCTCGCCCTGGGCCAATGGTGCAGCGAGCAGCGCAAGGCCTATCGGCTCGGCCGGCTGGCGCCGCGGAAGAAGCGGCTGCTCGAGGCCTTGGGCTTCATCCTGAGCCCCTTCGATGACGCGTGGGAAAAACGGTATCAGGCGCTCGCCGCGTTCAAAGAGGAGCATGGCCACCTGCGCATTGCCCAGCGCCAGGTGCTGGTAGACGGTACCGATCTGGCCGACTGGTGCCGGAACCAGCGCAGCCGTCAGATCGACCTGTCCAGGCGCGATCGGCTGGCCGCCCTGGGCTTCGACTTCGACGCTGGCGTGCTGGATGCTCGCTGGGAAGCCGCCTACGCCGCGCTGCAGGAGTTCGGTGCACGGCATGGCCATGTGAATGTGCCGCTCGACTTCGTGCTGCCTGATGGGACAGCGCTCGGTACCTGGGTCGGGAACCAGCGCGCGCGCTACCGCGACGGCCAAATGGACGCGCAGCGCATTGAGCTACTGAATCAGCTGGGGTTCGTGTGGGAGATGTTCGGTGCGGCCTTCGACCAGGGCCTGCAGCACCTGGAGCAGTTCAAGGCTGCGCATGGCCACTGCGATGTGCCGATCGCCTACGTGACTACCGATGGTTACAAGCTCGGCAGGTGGTGCTCGAATCAACGCACGCGGCTGAAGGACAAACCGGAGGATCCGGACCAAGGCCGGCTGCTGGCCGCTGGGTTTTCCTTCGATCCTGCGGAAGCTACCTGGCAACAGCACTACGCAGCACTTCAAGACTACCTGGCCGCCAACGCCGGCGGCTCGGTACCGGTGAAGCATGTAACTGCCGACGGGCTGCGGCTGGGTTCGTGGGTGTCTCGGCAGAAAACGCTGCTGAAGGCCGGCAAGCTCGCCGATACGAAGCAATCCGCGCTGCGCGGATTAGGCGTTTTCTCGTAGCAGCCCGCGCTGTGCGATAAAGCCTACGGGGCGCCCATATTTCGCAGTTCACGCCCTTGAAGGGGGTGAACCTGCCCCCTAACGCATTGAAACTCCTCTCTAATTCGTTAGCCGAGACCGCACTCCGCCCGTTTGATGGCATTTTGCCGCTGGAAAAGGGTGCTCTCTGTGCAATTGCGCGCGGCTCGTCCTTCGATGTCAAAACGAGTGTACGGACGTTCGCACCCCGCAAAAGATGCTGAATGCACTATTGCGGACTGAACGCTCAAAGAGCATTATTAGGCCGTTGACCATTCAAAGCGGAGTGTGGGATGAATAAGCTGTTCGAGCACGTACCGAGTCAGTTGGGCGCAAAAAACGCTGGCGCTTTGCTCCGAAGCTTCTCTGAAAAGGGAAACGCGGAGCTGGCCATGCTGCGCACCGATGTCATCAAGCCGGACGAGCAGAAACGTGCCCGCACCTGGTCCCTGGCTGAAGCCGCTCAGCTGATCGACAAGTCGCCCAATACGATACGCGCCGCCGAAGCTGAGATCGTGGCGGCCTTCGAGGCAGGCGACTCCTCTGCCAAGCCGATCCCGAAGGACGAGCGCGGTAAGTGGTCATTTACCCTGGACGACATCAACCGCTACCGCGATCGGTTCGGCTCGCGCTACCTCCGACCGGCCGGCTCCAGCTCGATCATCATCGCCGTATCGAACTTCAAGGGCGGCGTCGCCAAGACGACCACTGTCGTCCATCTGGCTCAGAAGGCAGCTATCGAAGGCCTCAGAGTGCTGGTGGTCGATCTTGACCCGCAAGCATCTAGCACGGTCAACCTCGGCCCTTATATCCCGGATATCGAGCTCAGCAGCGAAGATATCATCAACCAGGCGCTGTTGTTGGATCCCCAGGCAATTCGACGCTGCACTTTCGAATCCTATTTTCCAGGTATCCATCTGATACCGGCGAATTTGAGTTTGCAGGAGCTGGATATCCAGTTGCCTAACCCCGAGATGAACAACTCGGAAAATCTTGGCAGCCCGGTGTTCCGCCTTCGTAATGCACTCGATGTTGTCAGAGACGAATATGACCTCATTCTTCTCGACTGCGGCCCTAACATGGCGAGCGTATCGCTGAACGCCATGATGGCGGCAAATGGCCTTATTGTGCCAATCCCGCCAGGCACCTATGATTACGCATCCTTCGTGATGCTCTGCTCCGCTCTGGCCAGCCTGTTTGAGGCGGCAGAAAAGGAATTTGATTACTTGCGCCTGATGATCACCCGTCATCCAGGACCCAAGTTTCAAGCGGCGATGAAGATAGAACAGCGTATTCGCCATCTTTACGGTGACTACGTGTTAAGCAACGTAGTCAATCTTACGGCCGCCATTGAGCGCGCCAACGCGGAACTTTCTTCTGTGTACGACCAAGTTCCGTCGAGATCCACTCGCGACTCTTATCGCCGCGCGGTCGAAATTCTCGATGGCGTCAACGATGAGATTCTTAAAGATTTGAAAACTATCTGGGATCAGCAGGCGCAAGCTGCGGGGAGAGATAAGTGAGTGACATGCCTCGAGCGCCCGGTGTAGCAGGACTGTTCACCGCGCAGCTTGTCGAAGAAAAACAAAAGCAGGCTGCCGCAGGCCCCCGACGTGTTCATCCTGATGCCCAGAGCGTAGGTGGTGACAGCCTGCTTGCGCGGTTTCCTGAAAAGCCCAAAGTGCCGCAGCAACCCGAGAGTTCTGATGCCGAAGGGCACGGAAATCTCATTCAGCAGATCGACCCGTCTCTTATAGAGCCGTGGGCCTTCGCTGATCGCCCCGAAGATGAAATGGGCGATCTGGACCAGCTCACCCAAGCGATTCGCGCAGCAGGCCAGGCCGTTCCCGGGCTCGTTCGTCCTCATCATGAAAAGCCAGGTCGATACGAGCTGATCTTCGGCCTGCGACGTTGGCTGGTGGCCAAGGATCTCGAACGGCCCTTCTCGTGCGTGGTCAAGGACTTGGACGACAAGTCCGCCTTCGCCGCCATGGAGCACGAGAACAACAACCGCGAGAATCTGTCGAGCTGGGCCAAGGCCAAGTCGTATCAGCGAGCCCTGGACCAAGGCGTCTACAAGAATCAGACGTCGTTGGCTGCGGAGCTGGGCCTGCAACGGCAAACGCTTAATAACCTACTGACCTTCTTCCGGATTCCGCGTGAGCTGATGGATGCGATCGGACCCATGGGCAAGGTCAGTGTCTTGACCGCTAAGGCCATCGTGGCTCTGGTCAACGACGAGAATCACGGGGAGCGCTACAAGCGCACCCTTATAGAGCTGGCCCCACGGATCAGGTCGGGTGCCATGAGTGACAAGGTCCTGCAGCGCATGGTCCGCAGTAACCAAGGTTCTGCGGGCGCCGCTAGTGCGATCGACGTCTTAGGTAAGGGCGGTGAGAAGCTGGGCAGCATTCGTCGCACGGAGCGTGGGTCGGTGCAGATCACCCTGTCTTCAAAGCTCAATAGCGACCTGTCCCTGGATGACTTGTCGAAGCGGCTTGCTGCTTTGCTCGATCAGCAAGGAGATGCTCCCGCCAGTGAAGACTAGACCGTCGGGCAGCTGTGCATGTGGGCGAGCACCTTTTAGGTTGCTCGCCTTTCGTGCTTATAGCCCGCCGATAAGTTGCGTCGTTCAGTGCCGGTTCAATGCTGGGCGGTTGGCTGCGGGTTCTACGGATGAGCCCTCGGAGACCGGGCAGCGTACAGCGAGACCTCGCCGTCCCCTACTGAAGCACGGGGCGCTTATCTCGCGTTCCCTCGATTCGAGGGTGGTAAGGATTGCATTCGCTCCATCCTCTGTGAATTTGTCGTATGCATACGACAAATCTGATTTCGTCCTTCGTCAACGCCGCGTAAGTGAGCGAAGCGTGGACAGTCAGCCGTATGCATACGACAGCTTCGCCCTACAACAGGGGCCTCGGGCAAGGCCTGTTTCAGCACGCCCAAATTTGTCGTATGCATACGACAAAACGGTCCGGTGCTCCCCGGCGCCGGCCGCTTCCACCCTGGACGTTCAGGATTTGTCGTATGCATACGACAAGATGGCCGGTGCCTCGGCCCGGTACCTGGTGCCCGATCTGGGTAGCTGGATTTTGTCGTATGCATACGACAAAACGGTCCGGTGCTCCCCGGCGCCGGCCGCTTCCACCCTAGACGCCCGGGACTTGTCGTATGCATACGACAAGATGGCCGGTGCCTCGGCCCGGTACCTGGTGCCCGATCTGGGTAGCTGGATTTTGTCGTATGCATACGACAAAACGGTCCGGTGCTCCCCGGCGCCGGCCGCTTCCACCCTAGACGCCCGGGATTTGTCGTATGCATACGACAAGATGGCCGGTGCCTCGGCCCGGTACCTGGTGCCCGATCTGGGTAGCTGGATTTTGTCGTATGCATACGACAAAACGGTCCGGTGCTCCCCGGCGCCGGCCGCTTCCACCCTAGACGCCCGGGATTTGTCGTATGCATACGACAAGATGGCCGGTGCCTCGACCCGGTACCTGGTGCCCGATCTGGGTAGCTGGATTTTGTCGTATGCATACGACAAAACGGTCCGGTGCTCCCCGTCGCCGGCCGCTTCCACCCTAGACGCCCGGGGCTTGTCGTATGCATACGACAAGATCGCCATCGCCTCAGACCTGCGCCAGGTGCCTGATCTGGTTACTTCGGTTTTGTCGTATGCATACGACAAAACGGTCCGGTGCTCCCCGGCACCGGCCGCTTCCACCCTGGACCTTCAGGATTTGTCGTATGCATACGACAAGATCGCCATCGCCTCAGACCTGCGCCAGATGCCCGATCTGGCCTCTTCGGCTTTGTCGTATGCATACGACAAAACGGTCCGGCGCTCCCCGGCGCCGGCCGCTTCCACCCTAGACGCCCGGGATTTGTCGTATGCATACGACAAGATGGCCGGTGCCTCGACCCGGTACCTGGTGCCCGATCTGGGTAGCTGGATTTTGTCGTATGCATACGACAAAACGGTCCGGTGCTCCCCGTCGCCGGCCGCTTCCACCCTAGACGCCCGGGGCTTGTCGTATGCATACGACAAGATCGCCATCGCCTCAGACCTGCGCCAGGTGCCTGATCTGGTTACTTCGGTTTTGTCGTATGCATACGACAAAACGGTCCGGTGCTCCCCGGCACCGGCCGCTTCCACCCTGGACCTTCAGGATTTGTCGTATGCATACGACAAGATCGCCATCGCCTCAGACCTGCGCCAGATGCCCGATCTGGCCTCTTCGGCTTTGTCGTATGCATACGACAAAACGGTCCGGCGCTCTGCTGTGCAGGCGGCCTCGACCTTGGTCGCTCAGGATTTGTCGTATGCATACGACAAAATCGACGAGGCTTCGGACCTGCGCCTGGCGCCCAATATGGATGGTTCGGACTTGTCGTATGCATACGACAAAATGGTCCGGCGCACCGCTGAGCTGACCGCTTCCACTCTGGGCGCTCGGCATTTGTCGTATGCATACGACAAGATCGCCATCGCCTCAGACCTGCGCCAGGTGCCTGATCTGGTTACTTCGGTTTTGTCGTATGCATACGACAAAACGGTCCGGCGCTCTGCTGTGCAGGCGGCCTCGACCTTGGTCGCTCAGGATTTGTCGTATGCATACGACAAGATCGCCATCGCCTCAGACCTGCGCCAGGTGCCCGATCTGGCCTCTTCGGCTTTGTCGTATGCATACGACAAAACGGTCCGGCGCTCTGCTGTGCAGGCGGCCTCGACCTTGGTCGCTCAGGATTTGTCGTATGCATACGACAAAATCGACGAGGCTTCGGACCTGCGCCTGGCGCCCAATATGGATGGTTCGGACTTGTCGTATGCATACGACAAAATGGTCCGGCGCACCGCTGAGCTGACCGCTTCCACTCTGGGCGCTCGGCATTTGTCGTATGCATACGACAAGATCGCCATCGCCTCAGACCTGCGCCAGGTGCCTGATCTGGTTACTTCGGTTTTGTCGTATGCATACGACAAAACGGTCCGGTGCTCCCCGGCGCCGGCCGCTTCCACCCTGGACGTTCAGGATTTGTCGTATGCATACGACAGGATGGCCGGTGCCTCGGCCCGGCACCTGGTGCCCGATCTAGGTCGCTCGATTTTGTCGTATGCATACGACAAACCGGTCCGGCGCTCTGCTGAGCTGGCCGCTTCCACCTTGGACGTTCAGGATTTGTCGTATGCATACGACAAGATGGCCGGTGCCTCGGCTTTGTGCCAGGTGCCCGATTTGGGTAGCTCGATTTTGTCGTATGCATACGACAAAACGGTCCGGTGCTCCCCGGCGCCGGCCGCTTCCACCCTGGACGTTCAGGATTTGTCGTATGCATACGACAAGATGGCCGGTGCCTCGGCTTTGTGCCTGGTGCCCGATTTGGGTAGCTCGATTTTGTCGTATGCATACGACAAAACGGTCCGGTGCTCCCCGGCGCCGGCCGCTTCCACCCAGGACGCCCGGGATTTGTCGTATGCATACGACAAGATCGCCATCGCCTCAGACCTGCGCCAGGTGCCTGATCTGGTTACTTCGGTTTTGTCGTATGCATACGACAAAACCGTCCGGTGCTCCCCGGCGCCGGCCGCTTCCACCCTAGAACTTCAGGATTTGTCGTATGCATACGACAAAATCGACGAGGCTTCGGACCTGCGCCTGGCGCCCAATATGGATGGTTCGGACTTGTCGTATGCATACGACAAAACGGTCCGGTGCTCCCCGGCGGCGGCCGCTTCCACCCTAGAACTTCAGGATTTGTCGTATGCATACGACAAGATCGCCATCGGCTCAGACCTGCGCCAGGTGCCCGATCTGGCCTCTTCGGCTTTGTCGTATGCATACGACAAAACGGTCCGGCGCTCTGCTGTGCAGGCCGCCTCGACCCTGGTCGCTCAGGATTTGTCGTATGCATACGACAAATTGGATGACCCCATTTATAGCTTCTGGGCCAACCGGCGATTAGCGCCGACCACGATTGGCCTCCCTCGCCACTCAACAGGCTATGAGGCCGCTCCGCCAGACACAGGCCCACCACCACCTCACATAGACCGGCGCCGCCAAATCGGTAGGACGCCCAAGAAACCCGCCACTAGGCGGGTTTTTTTATGCCTAGGAAAAACACGATGACCACCCTATGCACTGTGAACGACCTCTACCATCACAGCAGATCGAAGCCCTTCACTATGATTCCCGTCACCTACCTGAGGCATCTCCAGCGCGTCGCTGAGATCGGCCTTGATAGCTTCGGAATGTGGCTCTCGCTTTACGATCTCTGCAGCAGCAATCCGAACATGGAGCGGGAGATCAGCTGGTCTTTCCTCGCGAAGCGTTTTGGGTTTTCAGAGAACACGGCCAAGCGCTTGTGCAAGCGACTGGTCGAGCGGGGGCTGCTTGAGGTCGTGGTACGAAGAGCAGAGAACGGCATGAGTCTGCCGAACGTCTTCCGCATTAGGCTCACCGAAGTGATCCTGGCCAAGCTGAACGTCAGCTGCCCTGATCGAAAGCAGCGCGAAGCTGCGCTCGAAGGGTTAGTCGAGACCCTCGAGACCAGCGGGAGAAGTAACCAGGTAGAAGGGGAGATCGGTGTGAAGCCGACGGGTATTCGTCAACCGGACGTGCCGAAGTCCACTGCCTCTACCCAGGGTGAGCTATCGGCTTCTGAAGGGCATTCAGATCAAATGGCAGTAACGGTGGAAGCGCACGGTGACGGGATATCCACCAGTGGTGACGTAGAAAGCATTTGCGCTGACGTAAAACAGACGTGCGACACGGAGGTAGATGCTGCGATGGTCATCCAGGCAGCAGCTCAGAGAGAAGGCCGTTCACTCACTGCCATCGAGCGGCTTGCCCTCAGAAGCATCGGCACAAAACCGAAATCGCCCGAGGTGCCGAGCCGGCTACTCAAGGACCAGGAGGCGCCTCGCGAAGCCGGTAATCAGGTGCCCGCGGCAGGGGGGCCAAATCTGAAAAGTGGGGGGACCAGAATTGCCCCCCAAGAAATAACTCTTCCGAAAGAAAAAACACAAAACGCGTCGTGGCTTTTTTCAATCATGGAAAAGCTTGTGAAGAGCGGCGTCGCCAGCGATCGCCTACCTCAGTTGGCCAAGGAGGTTTTTCAAAGCCTGCAAAATGGCGCGCTGGCCAAGCACCCAACAGCTAAAGCTATCAACATCGCTGCGAAGCTGATCAGGCAGGGCACGTGGACGACGCCAAGACTTCACCACCCGGCGATGCCAGCCTGATGGCCACGAAGCGATCACTACACGCCTGGGTATTGGGCAGCGCGGGTAACCACTCAGCGTCGCGATCAGAACTCGAACGCGATCTGCGATGCAGCCCCGTGAATCAGGTGAACGGGTGCATCCACGATCTGATCGGGCTTGGCCGCGTACAGCTCCGCATAACGAGCCCTGACCTCAGAGCCGGTGGTGCACGCTATGTCGAGCTTCAACGATCGCGCGACGGTCAGCCGCACGCCTGCGAGCAGTTCAGCTTCCTGTGCGGTCGGGATACAGGCGGGCCAACCCGAGACGTAGTGGAGATGCCGAGGGATCGTCGCCTCTGCAGATTCGCGTATGCGGCATACCTCTTTCGCATTACGGATTCGTTCCAATGCCTTGTGGTCGAGCAAGTGAGGGGCGATGTCGCCCAGCCAGGCGCCAGACTGAAACGAGAACGAAGACCTTGCTTCAAGGGCAACCATCCGGCGATAGGTATCCTGGTTGCTCGCGCAGGTCGCGGAAGCGATCAAATCAGGCTTGGAGGCCATGATGCAGAACGAGCAGCTCACGCGGCTCATGCCGTAACGTGTGTAGGCCTCGTGCAGCTCCCTGCCGTGGCCGGCAATCTCGCCCAAGACCTCAAGCAGCGTCCATTCGATGATCGAATTCCACACCAGGCCCTGCAGACCTCGCCGGTTGAGTCGGGTGTCTACCTTGGATACCGGCATCTTGCTGCGGCTGGAGCTTTCCTGACGACGGATGCCGGTGACGTTGATGATGTCCTGCCCGGGAAACCGCTTCTTGAGGTAGCTGGCGATCACCGCGCTCTTGAGCTCCGAGGTGCAGAAGCGCATCGACGGTGTGCTCCAGGGCAGGATCAGCTTCACGCACGAAAGGTCAGCGTAGCGACGAACGTTGTTTTCCCAACGGCCCTCCCAACGCTCCATCATCCCGCCTGCCTCACGGCGTACGACGGCGAGCTCCCAGCCGATCTCACTCGCCAGTTCCTCGCACTTGGGGAGGCTCTGCTCCCACTCCACCGAGCCAAGATCGGCATGAATCAGCAGCCGGGGACCACGGTGGCCAACCTGGTCGAGGTAGGCGGCCGTTGCCAGTGCACAGGCGTCGGAGTCCTTGCCGCCGCTGACCCCGATGGCGACCACGGCATCACGGGAGAGGAGGGCATCGATTTCAGCGGTTCGGGCGACGACAGACATGGCTGGATCCGTAGTTGGGGGGACCACTGCAGGATCTCCCATTCTCCAGGAATGCAACGTTTGCACGGTTTGGGTACATGCGGGATTGCCCTTGCATTCTCAGGAAAGGTGTCAGGGTATCGAGGTACCCCTCATGGACCTGAGACGATGGATATCCGTTACGACGATTTCGTGGAGTTACTCGAGCACCTTGCTCACGCGCCGGAGAAAGACCTGCCGCCGATGAGCGTCGCGTCAACGATCAAGAAGGCGCGAGGCACCGGCAATCCGCGGTTGCACTACGCCCGCGGCCACGTGACGGTGACGTTCCAGACGCAGTACGGGCCGCTGCAGATCGGTGAGGCGTGGGTGGCCTACCCAGGTACGGATGACGATACGACCGAGTGGGAGGTGTTCATGGCGGTCGAGCTGCACGAGCAGACCTGGTCTTTTGGCGACACCCGTATTGTCGACGAGCACGGCGCCACGGCGCTGATCGGAGCGGGTGACTTGTGCATAGAGCTGATGGATGCGATCAGTTGGGTCGGCTGGGAGCCCTATGTCGAAGCCACCCTGCCAGCGCGTGAGGCGAGCTGGAACGCGGTCAAGGATCAGTACCCTGACATCCGGGTTGACCCCTGGGGTGCGGGGTGGGGTAAATCAGGCCGGAAGGGTAGGAAGGGCCGAAAGAGCCGCGGCGGAAAAGGTCGGTCAGGCAGAAAATCCGGTACCGCGCGCCGAGGTGGCAAATAATGCGCAGTAGCAACCTGCAGACGATCGTTGAGCCGGTGTCCTGTCCGTCTTGCGGAAACCAGGCAAATTTTTTCATCAAACGACACTACCAGGGGTCAGGCGAGTACTACGTCGACCTGGACGGGGGGACCGCGGACAATACCGACATGTACTCGAACCTGAAGGTCCGCGATGGAAAGATCCTCTATTGCGCCGACTGCGATGAGCCGGTTGCCCAATGGCGCGCGGGTGACCTGGGCAAGGTTCTGTCGGGCCGCGTCGGTGAGAAGGGGAGGGTAGATGGATAAGCCGGAACCTGCAGGCACCGTCTGGCATCTGCTTGACCTGGTCTCGCTCGATAAGCCCCCGCATGGAAAGCCGTGTAATGGATGTGGCCTGTGCTGCATTGCCGAGGTGTGCGACCTCGGCAAGGAGCTGGGTGACGAAGAGCAGTGCCGGGCGCTGATGCCGCTCAGTGCCGGTCGTTTTGCCTGCGGGCTGGTGGCCGATCCCTATCGGTTTCTGCCGCCGGAGCGGTTGGTGCCTTGGCATGCGATCGACCAGCTCGCCCCGGGCGGCCAGGGCGAACAGGCCTTGAAGGCGCATTTCGCCGGCCTGCTCGGCGCCGGCCGCGGGTGCGACGCCGATGACGAGGCGATTCAGGCGTTTCAAGGCGAGGCGGATGCAAATCGGCAGCTGTCTCTGCTGTGATGCTGCAGCAGCAGGCCCTGGGCGTTTACCCCTCCCCGCTGTCTCGCACCTGGCCCTGGAGCATCGTGGGCGGGGCGTACCTATGACCAGAATCCATGTGGCGGCGCTACGACCCTAAGCGCAACGACCTGGAGCAAAGCACGGGTAGAGGTCTGCCGGAATGATGCAAGGCAGGAGACCACGCTCGACTGCCAGAACGCCCTGGAAGCCGAAGCCTCGGTGTTCCTGTTTGGCAAGGATCCTTCCAGTAACAAGTCCCCGGATATCACACCCCGGTAAGGTCTCTCGGCCAGGAGCAGAGTGGCATTCTAAGCGTCGACCGGCTCGAAAGGGGCGGTTTGATCAACTCCAGTAGCGCGGATGGGGTCTTTGGCACCAGCGGCTTGCTGCAGGTGCCACCTATGCTTTGCCTGGCCGGCACCTGGTGATACGCCAGCGGCCCTTTACGGCCTGTCCTCCTCTCCGCGGCTCAATGGCGGCATACTGACCTGACAAGCCGCCCCAGGAGAATCGCAGTGATCAAAAACGGTATGCCACCGATCCACCCGGGCGAGATCCTCAGGGAGGAGTTCCTGGTACCGCTGCAGACCGACACGATAGCGTTTGCTGAGCGGCTTGGCGTTCCGGCCGCTACGGTGGAGGCGGTGGTGAATGAGCGCGCGCCTGTGACGCCTGAGCTGGCGTCGAAGCTGGCGGCACATTTCAAGACATCTGAGGGTTTCTGGCTGTCGCTACAGGCCACCTACGATGAGAGGGTTGCAGCTGTTGCCCAGCAGGCGGCCGAGACCAAGCCTGCTTGCGGATTGAAGCAATAGCGCATGGCGTTTCAACTGACCCCTGCTGCGCCAGCGACAAGCCGATATGCAGCAACCCACGGCGACACATTGGGCGGCCGGCTATGGCCGATCTAGTCGTCCAGGCGTTCGTCGATGGTCATTGGCAGGATGCACTCAACATCCACTTTGACGATCCAGGCAGGCATCCTGTCAACAGCCCCTGCAGCTGCCGCTACCTGGCGTCATTTCTCGCTCAGTACCTGACCGAATCCGGCCCATCGCTGCAGTACGCCGTGAGCGCGAATCTCCCGCTGAGCTGGGACGTTGTTCGTCTCTCACATTGGCCGGCGTTCCTGTTCGATATCGTGCCCTCCGGTGCGGCGCGTCGATTCCTGCTTCCCCGTCTCGCGCTGGTAAGCGGGCAAGCCAACCAGCCGGCATTCGAACTGCTAGCGCGCTGTACCCTTGCCCCGATCGGTCAGCTGCGGATCCGCGAAGCAGCAACGATCGGCGAGGAGCGGGCGCCGATCGCATTCCGGCAAGACCAGGTCATTGAGCAGGGTCGCGACTTCCTTGATCACGCCTATGCGCACGGTGCCCTCCTAGGAAGCGCCACCGGCGCCGGGGGCGATGCGCCAAAGCTGCTGCTGACCCAGGGTACTCACGGCGAGCTGTACCTGGACGGCACTTTTGCTGACGACTTGGCAGCTCGGCACTGGCTCGTCAAATTTCCCCGCAACCAGGGGCGCGCGGCGGACCAGGACGTGCTTCGTAGCGAGTACCGGTATTACTTGGCGGTGGATAGCCTGGGCCTGGAGACGATCTCTGTTGATGGGCTCATGCTCGAGGAAGGTAGGCAGCCGAGCCTATGGTTGCCACGCTTCGACCGCCGACCCGGTGCCGCGGGGCTTGAGCGGGTCGCTGTCGAGTCGATCTATTCGCTGACGGAGACGCTGGTGCCCGGGAGCTACCTGGGGCACCTCGAGGCTCTTGAGGCGCTGGTGAGGGTGTGGCGGGCTTACGGCCAGGAAGCCGCCATTCCAGGCCTACTTGATGAGTACCTGCTGCGAGACCTGCTGAATAAGGTGGTCGGCAACACGGACAACCACGGCCGCAATACCGCCATCCTGCGCGACGGAGAAGGCGTACGGCTGGCGCCGATCTACGACCTGGCGCCCATGGTGATGGATGAGCAGGGGGTCACTCGGGCCACCAGATGGCCGGCGCCAGTGGAGCAGGGCGGTACCATCAACTGGCGGGAGGTCTGCCAGCTGTTGGCGGCATGGGACGATCCGGAGAGGCTGTGGCTGGCGCTGAGGAACAACGCTGAGCGACTGCGTGCGCTGCCTGACCTCCTGCAGCCGGTGCTGCCGAGGAGTACCTGGGAGCATCCTCGGATCCCGCTGCGGTGGCTAGAAAGTTACCTGCAGAGTGCGGATCTGCGATAGCGAGACCCGGCACCGTAAGTTGGTAGGTGGGTGCGAGACACTCGCCGGGCGTGCCGGCGAGAGGGTAAGCATGAGTACAGGCCCGTGCGATAAGGGCCTGCTGAGACTGGGGCTGTGGTCGGCCGGAATGGCTAGCTGGCGAAGGCCGCGGCCAGGGCTTTTGCGCGAGCTGACACCTTCAGCTGCCGCAGCTCGGCGTCTTCGATGGCGAGAGCGCTGATGAGCTCCTCAGCCAGCTGGTCGGCAGTGCTCAGATCTGCCTGGTCGAAGTCCAACTCCAGCTCCTTGTACTTGCTGTAGGCGGTGACCTTCGAGGCAATCGCTTGGATGGCGAGAGGTCCGTATGCATCCGGATCCTCGTGATAGAACGCGAAGTCGCCGACGGCAAGGTCGCCTGCTTGGCTGTGCGCACCATAGGCTTCGGCCAGGGTGCGAGCGTAGGCCGCCAACTGGTCAGCGCTCACCGGTGTTGCCGCTTGGCCGGCGAGATCGATGATGACGCCGGCCAGCTGCGCAGCGGTGAGGAGCGCCTCCGGCTCAAACGGCAGGATCTGCTGTTGCTTCGTCGACAGGCCCTTTACCAGGCCATCCTGGCTCATTACTTCGATGGCACCGAAGCGGGATGGCTCATCGCGATGAAAGACCAGGCGGCCCAATACGACGGCGCTCTGTGCGGTAGCAGTGGTAGGGGAGGGGAGGGTTTCGGTGGTCATGGTGAAGCTCCTGGTTGATATCTGCCCTCCACCCTGACACAGCTTTTCAGAACGCAAGGGGTCGGCTACCCGGCAGACCTTGCGTCGAAAGAGACCGCTATTTCTTGGAGTAGCCTGGCAGGCCGGGCTTGCCTTGCGTCACTAGGTGGTCGTGCACTTCTTGCATCGCTAACTCGTGAATGTTGAATCTCCCAATATCATGCCAATTTGTCTGCTCTACTTCTATTTTCTGCCACCACTGTATCAAATGAGAAAAAAGCAGCTTAAGAAGCATTCGATATATTGAATAAAACTCTGCTAGTGGCTGACCGCTTTTTGCTCTCTTGATCAATGCATGAGCTGAGTTATTTCTTGCCTGCCTGAAATGCTTAGGAAAACAACTATAGCTACCGTAGAACCTCGTTTCAGTCATATTATAGAAGTAAGAGCCTGGATTCTTAGATTCGATTCGCCATGCTTTCTCTATCGCTACCATTATGTGCCTTTCAGCATCGGCAGCGATTAATTGATCAAGGCTGTTTTGGTCGCGCTGAATCAGTGCGACACAGAATTCATACAGGTGATGGACAAAAGATTGAAAAGCCCCGTGTGCAAGAATTATCTGCTCAACACTATTACCAACGTGGGCCAACTGGTATTCCATATCGAAGAATTCATCATGCGCTTTTCTGCATAAGATGGACTCGTGCGCTAGCACGGCACAGAGTAGTCTGTCCTTCTCTTCACTAATAGCCATTCCTAAGGTTCCTTTTTACCAACGCTTTTAGCACCGAAGCCGAAACTGGTTAATAATGAACGCGTACGGTCAGACCTGAGCGGCTCGGCTCCGTAGCCATCTTCGAATGACATTATCTGGCCGAAATCCTACTTCCACGAAGGGCAGCAGTGGGCAGGAAGCGGTCGCTTGTCGACATCCACTTCTGGCCGTTTCCGACCTGAGCCGTCGTCCAGATAGAAGCTCCAATTCCGTCATTCAGCCATGATGCCAGAAAACCTTCGATTTCTCGCTGCCCCATGTCTCATGGCTGCCGCAAGCTTCGCCGTGTCGAGAAGATGCGCACCTACTAAACATAGGCCTGCTCATTGCGTAGGTTATAGTGTTTGTAACGAATCCGCTCATGGAATTGGACCAGCAACCGTATGGCGCGCAACACAGGAGGAGCGCCGGGTTTCATGATTGAACTGAGTACTGCGCTTTCATACAGTATAAGCGCCATCTAGCTGGGCTACAGGCCCTTTTGCGCGTTTATATCGTGCTAATTTTGACCGCAAGCGCCAGATATGGCCCGTGGCTTGGCGCGGTTTACATTACGTTACGCCTTTAGGAGATCGGTATGAGTTACGAAGAAGAAAACGAGTTCGAACGCCTTATGAAGAATCGACCACATGTCGTTATTTTAGGCGCGGGCGCAACAATGGCTGCGATCCCTGGCGGGGATAAAAATGGTAGGAGATCATCTGTCATGAGCGGATTCATCGAATCACTAGGAATGACAGAAATCCTCGAGGAGGTTGAACTTAAAACTAGTAGCACCAACTTAGAAGACATTTACTCCGAGCTTCATAGTCGCCCTGAGTGCGATGCTATACGGAAAGAACTCGACAGCAGGATACGCGCGTACTTCTCTGAACTAGAGTTGCCTGATGAGCCCAACATCTACGACCTCCTGCTCTTGGCATTAAGAAAGAAGGATATTGTCGCAACTTTCAACTGGGACCCGCTGTTGTTGCAAGCGTATCAACGTGCGTGTAGAGTCACGAAGGACTTGCCTGATCTAGCGTTCCTGCACGGGAATGTACTTGTAGGCTACTGCCGCGATCACAGACGCGGCGGAATTTTAGATACATACTGCCCCGAATGCGGCAAACCTTTTGATCCTGCCCCACTACTCTATCCTGTTGCGCATAAAAATTACGCTGCGGACCCATACATCCTAGACAACTGGAAAGCCATTCAAAACAAGCTGAAGCGCGCATATTTAGTAACGATCTTCGGCTACAGCGCCCCCAAGACCGATGTAGAGGCTATTGCTCTTATGAAGGGTGCCTGGGGTGCAGTCGAAGAGCGCAGTCTAGAAGATTTCGAGTTTATTGATATTTGCGATGAAGATTCCCTAATTGCAAATTGGCAAGAATTTATTCATTCGCATCATTATCAAGTGCATAAAGATTTTTTCTCGTCTAGCTTGGCACAGCATCCACGCCGGACGACTGTAGAACTTTTTGATCGCACCATGAATTCAATGTTCACTGGAGCTTTTCGAAAATTTATTCCGGGCATGACCTGGAAGAATATTGAGTCGCTTATAACTGAACTTGTTGAGGAAGAAAGAGGACTTTCGGCCGAGGAATTTCTGATCACACACTCGGCCTAAAAAGTCATCAAGCCAACGCCGCGTCGTGGCGCGGCTCAATTCGAGCCTCTGGGCTATCGCGTTAAGTGCCGCTCGCCGCCGCGACTGTTCCTGAAATCTGGAGCGCCCTATTGTGATCTCCGCCGCGCAATGGCCGCGACTATTTTGGGAACTGACACGTTGCGTTCTTTCGTTCCTCCGTACGCTGGCTGCATCAACTGCAGGCCACCAAGATGAAATCCATAGAATCCCTCGCCCAGGAACGGGCTTCTTTCCCCCTCGAGCACTACCACCAGGCGATCCTGTGCAGAGAGGCTTATCCCTGGGCGCGAAGGTACCTCGCATCCCTTCAGGAGGACGCTGTTCGTGACGTGCTGACCGCGGTGCCACTTCACCTACAGCGGTCCGTCCAGCTCATAGCCGAAGCCGTCCAGTGTGGTTGGTTCGTAGTGCCCAACGGCAAGAACGGGACGTTCAGCGCTCGCCAGTTTGCCGAGCGCTGGCGGATGGCCGCAGCGCTACCATGGCTGCCGGACATCTTGCAGCGCGCGCTACAGGCGGAAGCACTGGCGCGAGGGCACCGCCCCGCGGAACGCCACACCTTCGGCGTTAGGCGGCTGCCCGGTTTCGTGGATCAGGCGCTGGGCCTGCCTCACCGCCTGTCTCGGCTTCCGCTCAATCACCAGGCCGGCGCCATCACGGCAGAGCTCTGGTTCCAGGCACTGGTCGACGTGCACGCTGCGACCGTCGCGCTCACGGCGCAGATCGAGTGCTTTGCGCCGGCGTGGATGTGGGATCCGGCCGCGCCACTCGAACACCAGGTTGAGCGCCTACGGCAGCACGGATGCACGCACCTGCTGGTTTCCTATGTGTCGCAGACCCGTGACCGCTGGATCGATAGTCCTGAGCAAAAGAAGCTCGAGGATGTGTTGTACCGAGGGTTACCGGTGGTGGAGTACGAACGGTGGTACCTGGAAAGGGCGGCGCGAGCGCGAGCAGAGGAGGA
Source organism: Pseudomonas sp. Marseille-Q7302 (assembly GCF_965111925.1). Taxonomy (NCBI): domain Bacteria; kingdom Pseudomonadati; phylum Pseudomonadota; class Gammaproteobacteria; order Pseudomonadales; family Pseudomonadaceae; genus Pseudomonas; species Pseudomonas sp. Marseille-Q7302. Next base: position 77,527 of record NZ_CBCOPK010000002.1, read on the forward strand.
GGGACGCTGGCGCGCGCACTTCGCCCGGATCCGTGAACTGGCCGGTATCTTCGACGACGCTCGCAGCTTTGCGCGGATACCGCTGGGGCGGCTGATCCGCGAGCTTTCGGGCGGCCGCTTCACACTGCAGCGCGAGGCAGATTCAAATCCCGGGCTGGTCGTCGAAGTCTCGCCAAACTACCTGGTCGGCGCGGGAGAGGGGATAGAGCAGCCCTTTGCGCTCGCAAATTTTTGCTTGGCGCTTGCCGATGCGCTGGCCGATGTTCCGTTTTCCTTTCCTGGGTACCTTGAGGCGTGCCGCCAGGCGCGCGCGTCGCTCGTCGCGTTTCAATGCGGGATGGCTGCACCCTGCGACCGTGCCGGCTAGCGCCTGAGACGAGCTAACTGCAGGTTCACACCCCTGGCCGGCGTGAACCGGGTCCGCAGCAGTGCTGAGCTATGCGAGGATGATGGTCATCTGACCTATAGGGGAGACCAACGATGAAGGTACGCATTGAAGTAACAGCGGACGAGCTCGAGGACATGGGGTGCGACTCGGTCGAAGAGCTTGCAGCCCGCCTGCGGGAGCAGCTGGATACCGGCGTTGTGGGCGACGCCGGCGAGGCAGGTAGCGATTGGCTCGTCTCCTACGAGTTGACGGCTAAGCTCGCGGGGTAGTGGAACATGGAAATCGTTCCTGCCTTCGGTGCCGACGTCATGTACGCCCTGATGTGGCTCTGCGTGATAGCCAGCGTCTGCAGCGCCGGTGTGTGGCTGTGGAAGCTCCTCATCAACCTGGATATCCGGCAGGACTACGCCCCGGCTCTGTGGGCGCTAGGCCTGGCGTTGGGGGCCGTGTTGCTGTGGTATGGCCAGGGCGCGCTCGGCAATGAAGCGCCGCGCTATGAACGAGGCGAAGCGACGTTCATCACCTTCTGGATCTTGCTGTCGGGCGTCTGCCTCGTTGGGCCTTTTGCACTCCTGTTCCATCGTTCGCCGGACTCACCCAGAGGGCCCGGCGCCTAACGCTCCAAGTCGCGTGCTTACTCCTTCTGAACAGCCTGGCAATCGTCAAGGTCAAACGCTTGCCCGCCGGCCTGGAAGCTGACATCCAGGTTGGTCAATCGCCTGTAGTGGTTTTGCCTGTCCGGCAATCTCCAAATGCCACGCGGGCGAAGGGTTCCCTCGTATCGGGACGGCGGCTGCCGGGAGCTCAGTCGTTGGGTGGGCTTATCCCCTTGCCCCCCGTCAGCAGACACGCCGGTCAGGCCCAGCCCACGTCCAAAGTCTCGTTTCCTCAGATTTCCCGCCGCAGTAGGACCTTTAAGCGAGATCGGCGATCTCTATGACCTCGGTAACCGTTGCCCATAGCAAGGAGAGGTCATGGAACAAGGAATCGATCGGCTTAGAGCGGCTCTAGCGCCGTACACCACCACAGCTGCGCCACGTCCGGCTGACAAAGCGCTGGTGGTAACCGTGAGTTATGAGGCGGCGGAAGTCACTCGCGCGGTGAAGCTTGCGGACCTGGAAAATCCGGCCAAGCTCGCCGATGTCATCAACGACTTCAGGCGCGATATGGCACTAGGCCGGGAGGGCGGTGAGGAAGAGCACGCGAAGCTGATGCGGCGCTTGGGCTCGCGCGGGTTGGAGTCCTTTAATCCAGAGCTGCATGCCTTCAGAAAGACGAAGTAGATCTACAGGGGCCTGCTGCGCCGAAGTCTTCGTCTGGCGCAGCAGGCCTGCGCTAGGCAGGCAAATCGTAACCGATGCAGCACCGTGCGCTTACCTGTCAGCTCTCCACCGGCGTGATCTTCAGCTGCTGCAGAAGGCGATGGATAAAGTCAGGGCTGGCAGTGAGTAGAATGCGGGTGAGGTTGCGTTCTCGTACGCGGACTTTCTCCGCGGTACTGAGATGCCCGGCCGCCTCGTTGCAGCGCGCGTGGGCGAGCACAAGATTTTCATTGCGGTCAGATCCGCCCGTATGTGAAGCGAGCAGATGCTCGCGTGTCATTTCCTCGCGCGTCATCTCATTCAGGCAGTAGAAGCACAGATCCCCATCGCGTTTACGCAGTGTGGCTATGTTGTGTCGCCGGGCCCTCGCCGACTTTGTTTCCGTCACCTGGTCCTGGTCCTGGTCCTGGTCAGGATCAGGTTGCGCAACGACCATGAACGGTACATAGGTCAGCTGGAGTGCGGACAGCTCGCCTTCGCAGCCGCCTGGCATCCATTCGGCTCGATTGCTTAGCACCAACTCTTCAGCACGCTGCCAAGAGGTGCTGGGGTATTGACTACCCATTGGATCGAATACCCGTACCAGACGTTCTTCATTCGCCGGGGCGAGCACTTTTGCGATAGAGGCCTGAAGGTGTCTTGGGGTCATCTTCACCATGTGACTCATCGGAGCGACACGCCGCTGAAGCCGAGCGCCATCGACAGCTGCTGCGCGGCGGAGGCGCCCAGGCGCTTCGCGAAGCGATCGAACGCATTGTCCTTGACCGTGAAGTCGACCTGGCTCGTGGCGCCCACCAGGTCCCGGGCGACGTAGTCGACATCCCCCAGCTTATCGATCAGACCCAGCTGCTTGGCCTGCTCACCAGTCCAGATCAGGCCAGAGAACAGCTCCGGATGATCGGCATCCTTCAGGCGATCGCCGCGGCCGGTCTTCACCGACTGGATGAACTGCTGGTGCGTCTGCTTGAGCACGTCATTCCAGAAGATGGTCTCTTCGGGGTTCTTCGGCTGGAATGGGTCCAGGAACGCCTTGTGCGCCCCCGAGGTGTAGGCCCGGCGTTCCACCCCGACGCGGTTCATCAGGTCAACGAAGCCAAACGACGCGGCTGTCACGCCGATGGATCCGACCAGCGAGGCCTTGTCGGCCACGATCTCGTCGGCGGCCGCGGCGATGTAGTAGGCGCCTGATGCGCCCAGGTCCTCGATGACGGCGTAGACCGGCACCTTCGGGTGCAGGCCGCGCTGGCGCTTGATCTCGTCGAACACCTGCCCGGCCTGTACTGGGCTGCCGCCGGGCGAGTTGATCTTGAGGACCACGGCCTTGGCGCGCTCGTCGTCGAAGGCGCGCCCGATGGCCTTCTTCAGCGCCGCGGCATTCGCTTCGGCGCCGTCGGCGATCTCACCTCGCACCTGGATGACGGCCGTGATCTGCTTGGCCTCATCCGCCTCGTCGAGTTGCAGGTGCTCGACCAGTACCGCGCCGGCAACCAGCAGCAGGCCGGTACCCCAGAAGGAATACTTGAGCAGCTTCAGCCGGCGGGAAGCGCGGCGCTCTTTGATGAGGTCGCGGATGAGTTCGGGAAGCAGCGTGTTGTCGTGTTCGGACATTGGAACCTCGTGGCGGGTATCAGACCGCCAGTGTCGCGAGGCCAGCGCCGCAAAAGTCACGAGTTCGCCCCGCCAATGGGCGTATACCTGCCTGGTTCCCGCCCATAGAAGGCTCGAATCGGCGGCCTCGGCAGCAGTGGCCCGCTGATACTGGTGCCTTCTTCCAGTCGGGATACCAGCTATGAAATACGCGCTCGAGCACAAGGGCGGCCGCACCCTACCGGTCGACCCGGCCATCTATCTGAAGGCCATCAAGGGTCGTTTGGCATGCGCCCAGTTGCAGGGCGCCAAGAGCATCTGGATCGATCACCGCGATGGACTGTGGCACGGCAAGGCAACCCATACCGCGCTGATCGGCGCCCTGGAGCAGCTGGCTGCCGAAGGGTACGGATTGAGCTGGGATGAGATGCGCGGCATTCAAGCGCTGCGGTTGGATGTCGATCCGAAAGTGTCCCTGGCGCCGGCGGCCGTTCGCAAAGCGCTGGGCTTGGTCGAAACCTGGGACACTACTCCCTTTGCAGCACCAGAGCCTGTTGCTGCGCCGGTGAGCCATAGTAGCCAGATGGGTGACTACCTGTTGTTCCTGATGCTGATCGCGTCCCTGGCCGGCGCCCCCTTCGGATTGGCCCGTGTGCTCGACGCGCCTACACCTGGCCCCTGGCTACTCGCGTTCTACTACGGGATGTTTGGACCGACTCTCTACAGCTGGGGCTCGGTCCTCGTGAGGGGCATCCTGGCTGCGGAACGTACGCGCCGACACACCCGTCCCGCCTGATGCACCACCGGCGCCTATCGATGACGCAAGATGCCGGCGGCTGGCTGAATGTCCTCTTGACGCTGCGCGCGACGGGAATGACATTTAGCGGCCCACGTTTCGGAGGGTGAACATGACTCAACCTCGTGCCCGGGCACCTGGCCCGGCTATCGCTGGGCCAGCGCGCAATCAGTCGGCGTCGGCTGCCGAGCATCATGCCCACTCGCTGGCGCGGCAGCTCCTGGCAGAGCTCACCGGCACGCCAAGCGAACTCCAAGCCGAGCTCGATGCAGCATCCCGGGCAACCCCCGAATCCCCTACCAAGAAGGGCGTGAATCGCCGATTACGCTGAGGGCGGCAGCTGCACACTAGGCCGACCGCCCGGGTTGACGCCTTTGCTGCCAAGTGGGAAAGCGCGTTGATCTGGGACGGACCACTTCTATCGAGGACGGCCCCATGCTCGACCTGTACAACATGATCGGTGCACTGATCCCCACCGCTGGCCCCACCAAGGCGCATCCGGATGACGCTTACCGTGAAGGCTACGCCGCCGCGGTTGACGACGCGTTGAAGAAGGTCGACCAGGCGCCGGATGCATCCACGGCCGCGATCGCCTTCGCGCTGGAGACCGATGAGGGCATGACCTTCCTGCGCTGCTGGAACGAAGGCGACTTCGACGCCATCCGCCGTGAGTGGCCGGAAGCGCCAGACGACGTCTTTGAGGGCGCTGATCCGCTGTTCAAGCGGGCGACCTCCCAGCTGCCGCCCGGCTAGCACCCCGACGCGCGAGGCAGCCGCTCATGCTCATCCACCTGGTACCACGGTTCATGACCTGCCCTGTCTCGGGACCGCACGTCCAACTGATCGACCTGCGGATCGACTCGGTTGGCCTGATCTTGCGTGATCGGGTTGACCTGGCCACGCGCCGGCCGATGCCGAACAAGCGCATGGCGATCGGCTGCCGCGAGCGTGGCCGCCTGGCGCAGGTAGGTCTGCTGACCGATGCGCTCCGGCCGGCTCAGCCATTCACCGTGGTGTATCGCTGGGCGGTAGCGGCGTAAGTTTCCTACACGTCAGCCGGTTGTCCAAAGAGGGCACCGTGATCGCCCGGCGCAAGCATCCGTTGGAGCGCTTCAAGAACCGGCGCCAGGGCCTCGTACTGCTCCACCGTGACGCCAAGGCTCGCGGCCTCCCGCACCTTGATTGCTTCATACAGATCGCGCATGCCTGCGCCCTCTGGCAACTCTGAAATAACGGTGAGGATCAAGGCCTTTTTTTCGGCACTGAGCTTCGTACCTGCGAACTGTTCCAGTAACTGAACAATAAAATCAGGTTCAGCCCGGCCCGCTTCCAACGGGTTGAATTTGAATGGTTGTACAGCGGATGGATCAATCTTCAGGATCATGGGCCTACCTACATATTCGCGGACGCGAAATCCGCGCCCTGGTACTGCAAAAGGCCCAATCAAGGGCCGGTTGTGCGCAGCGCTTTCCTTGATCAGTTGGTCTTGGCCAACTCGCGGACCTTCGCTACGAAAGCGTTGAGGCTCTCCGCAGCCGCCTCAATCCCATCGAGGGGCAGATTGCGAGGTACTTCCAGCGAAACTGACGGTTGCTCATCGACGAGTAAGGTGGCGTGAGCAATACGCTTTTGCTTGCCCTTGATCTGCATGAAGGCATTTACCATCCCTCGGACGTTGCCGGCGGGCTGTTCGAACACGATGACTTCGATTTCTGCAGTGGTGGCCATCGGTGTTTTCCTATAAGTCTGAGATCGGGAACCCGGCACCAATGAGCACTGCTCGAAGTACCGCACGTTCCTCTCGATACGTCCAAGCGCCTGGATGGTGGACTGCGGGGTGCCGCGACGCCTCCTCCCAAGAGCTATACCAGCTGTCTCCGGCCGCTATGTAAACCGGCGGCCGACCTTCAAATTGATCGCTGGTGATGTCGATGATGACACCATCACACTCAATCCAAGCATGGGAGCCTCCGTCCTTTTCTCCACACACATAATCAACCTGAAGGCCTAGCTGAGAGTTCAGATAGTCACCAAGCAACTCCGACACCACACCACAGCAGCCACGGGGGAAGTTTTTCAGATGGCTTGGGAGTTGATCCAAATCCTTCTGAGTTTCAAGCTCAGTGCGGAAAGCATGCGCTACGCAGGTGTAATCCATTGCTTTTTTCTTCTCGATCCCAGGGCTGAAAGTGCCTTGTTCGTACTGGCAAGGCCGGCATAGAGACGGCCTTCCAGGTACGGCGATGTTTTCCTAATCGGTGGTGATGTTCCGGCAATGAGGGCAAGCCCATACTGTGTGCCCATCCTTCAGGTACTGCTGCGAATAGTTCGCCGTGCCTACCGGGCAGGCTGGACAGGCTCGAAGTTTCCCACAGCGATTAACGAGAACTTCCTCATAGCCGCCCAGCTTCATGGCCATCACGAAAGGCGTAATCACGGGATCGCGGGGGCCTCGGTTTGGATCGCTCATCGTCGCGGCGCATCGTTTCCGGCCTTGTTCAAGGAGCGCGGTTGACATCTGCATACAGAATTTTCCTAGGGTTCGTTATGGAGTCAACGTCTCACGGGGCGCCGGAAACGCAAGCCCATGATCGGGCACCAATCAGCGTGCCGGCAGGCCACTCAGGAAAATGTGCTCGGAGTAAAACGGCCATGGTCGAAATCCCAACTCTGTCCCGGCTTTTTCCCACACGCCAGCAGCTTGGACCCTTTCGCCCCCTGGACACCGCCTGGCCAGATCGCAGCTGCCGCTACGCCTTTGTAAGATTCTTACACGGTGGAATGCCGGACAGCGTCCCAACGGGCTCAGGGGCTAGGCCTTGGCCGCCTGGTGCGACTGACCGATCTTGCCACCGGACCGCACGAGCTGCTTGAAGCGTCTTTTGAATGCCAAGCGCGTGAAGGCCGGCGCCCAGGGCACTATCTGGTTGGGAAGCGGCTGGATCCTCTCGAGCGACGGCCAAGGCGAACCCGGAGGTAGCAGGTCGCGTCGCTCGGTTGCCATCAGCACCAGGTCTGCCTCCTTGATGCTCGCCGGCATCTGCTCAGCGATCTCGAAGCGTGCTGCGATGGCCATCCAGATTTGCGCCTCAATCGCCTTGAAGCCTGGCAGCAGGTCTTTGAGGGGACTCACCATGTCGCCGACATAGGCCTCGGCGGCATCATGCAGCAGCGCGTGAAGCGCGTCCGCCGGCGGCACCAGGTGGCTAGCCAATACGCTGTGTTGGCCAACGCTGTAGTGGGTCTGGGTATAACCCGCAAATCGGCAGATGTTCGCCAGTGCATGGGCGATGTCATCCAGCACCACCATGTCGGCTTCAGGGGCCAGCAGGTCAAACTGCTTTCCAGACTGGGTGAGGATCCAGCTTGAGCTCATGCGCTACTCCCGTGAGGCGAAAGACCAGGTAGTGGCCAACGTAACCGATCTCCGTCGACGCGCTAGCGCCAATACCCGCCTGCGCCGGGGCCTCAATAGCGAGGGGCACTCCTCCGCGCGCGCAGTTCTACACGCCGCGGGATCGTGGACCGCAGCCGACGCTCAACCGGCGAGCTGGGCGCAGCGCAGTGCCAGCTTGTGGTGGTAGTCGGCACCGGTGCAGGTGCGCTCCAGGCGGATAACTTCGTCGAGCGCTACGTCGCGCCCGCTGCACTCGGCGGCGGCCCGGGCCAGTGCTTCGCACATTCGCACGACATAGCCGGGCGCGAGATATCGCGGATCCCGAGCGAGATCACCCTCCGCGGTACCGCGTGCTTGAAGCGCCCGCTGGATGATTCCTGCAAACGGTTCATAGTCGATCTGGGGCACGATTCTCTCCTTCAAGGGTTTCCGCGTAGCGTAGTGCGGTCTGAACGAGACGACGGCCGCCGGCGGCACGTGCGGCCTTCTGCGTTTTTCCGATCACGCGGCGAAGGCCATCGCGCGCGAGTTTTAGACTGGTCGCCTCAGCGTCGGCGGCTTCGAAAAGCGCGTACAGAATACCGTCGGCTTCCTGCAAGGCATCCAGGTCCTCGGCCGACACGTAGATCGTTGCGCCGCTCATGGCTGGTCCGCCCGGGTGTTCTGGGCTGTGTTCATCACTAAGCGGCGACGGTGCTGCACCGCCTCCACCGTTGCGCCTTGAAATGAGTCGTTCACGTCGTTCTTCTCCTGAGCAATGGGTGTTGCTCCGATCGGCCAGGCGTCGCCGCCACCGGCCGAATCGGTGACTTGACGCTATGCCGCAGCTGTTCGCCGCGGAGTGGCCACTGCGGCGCGCCAGGGGTCGTTGGCCCGGGCAATCGCCGCCATGTGCGGCGGGGAGACGCTGTTGCCGCACATGTGGACCTGTTCGGACTTGGTGAACGGCTTGCCGTCGTGGCCAAATTCGATCTGGTAGGAGTCCGGGAAGCCCTGGGCGCGGTACAACTCTCGCGGCTGCAGCATGCGCAGGCCGATGTCGACCACGATGTAGGGGGTGCCTTGAATCGTTACCGTGACGAGCGCAAGGCGGTCTTTCGTCGTGACGGTGGGGGAGGGCTCGTCCGGCCGGCTGGTGTTGTCCGCACCGTAGTAGCTCATCAGGAAGGCGGCGACGCGCAGGGCACCGGCTTCGACTTCGGGCGAGAGCTGCAGCTCGACCACCGAGGTCTTGCCGCCGCCGCCAGCGGTGATGGTCGGCGCCGGCTCGTCGATGCGTTGGCCAACGGAGCCGCCGAACTGCCGGGACAGGAAGGCGGTGATCGCGCCGTGGTGCTGGCCGGAGGCACTGATGGTGTGCAGCGGCTCCTCGAGTGAGCGGGCATCGCAATTGCCGCGCAGATGGGCGAGGGTGGCCACCGCCAGACGCTGTTGGCTGCCCGTGTTGGTGATGGTGGTCATCGGCCGTTCGACGCTGTGTGCAGGCGTGGTGTTGAAACCGCCGTTCGCCTGTTCCAGGAACGCCGTGCAGACGCCCATCGCATGTGCTGCGCCGGCGGGGCGCTGGCAGTCACCGCCACTGGTGATGGTGGGCATCGGCTCATCGGCAGCGGCGCCGGCGGAGTCAAAGCGAAATTTCACGAGGTGCGCGGCCGCGACCGCGTGCTTGATCCCACCGGCCATCACCGTGCCCAGCGGCTTGTCCAGGTCCGGTACGCGCGGTTCCTGCCCCTGGCGCTCGCCGTAGCCCACCGATACGAGCGTGGGCGCCACCACCGCGCGGTGGTTCTCGGTCAGGATGCTCCCCAGCGGGGCGCCGGCGTCGGCAGGCTTCCCTGCATAGGCCGGGCCTCCCAGGCCGATCAGCGTGGGGCTGACCAGCATCTGCTCGCCGCGGTTGGCGCACGTCACGGTCGGCAGTGGCTCACGCGGGTCGTGCACCCGATCAGCGCCCTGGTGGGTAGCCGGCGCGATGATCGGGCTTGCCACCGCGAAGGATCCGCCTCGAGGCCAAGCCGTGATGGTGTGCAGCGGCTCACCCACCGAGACGGCCGCCTCTCGGGACCAGTTGGCGATCGGCACGATGAAGGGATCAGCCGACTCCAGGACGAATTTGCGCAGGCCCTTGGCGACGCGGCGAAGTGTGGCCGCGGCCAACGGCTTTTTGCGCTTGAAGATCGACGGGCACGGGACTGACCAGTCGATGCACTCCGCGGCGACGCGCAGCGGCTTCTGTCCCTTGGCCGGCTTCTTGGCGTGGGTCTGTGCTGGCCAGACGATCGGCTGACCGTCGCAGCGAGCGATCATAAACAAGCGCTCGCGGCTAGTCGGCGCGCCATAGCTGGAGGCACGGCCCACCTCCCACTCGACTTCGTAACCCATGCCCTGCAGCAGTTGCACGAACCGGCGCCAGGTTTGCCCCTTGCGCTTGGGGTCAGGCACCAGGAATTGGTTGTGGACCGGCACCTGCTCACCGACGTCAGCTACCCGGTTCACGAACTTCTTCGGCTTCGTCGGGTGAGGGATACGGTCCAGGGTCACGACCCGGCCGGTTGCAGGGTCGCGCTTGGCGATCAGCGGGCCCCACTGCAGGATCTGCTTCACGTTCTCGAGGCTGATAACCCGTGGACGCTTCTTGCCCGCCCATTTCAGGCCTATCCAGCTGAGGTTGCGGATCTCGTGCTGCCGCGGCTGTCCGCCGGCCGCCTGGCTGTGGTGGGTGCAGTCTGGCGACATGTGAAACCAGCCCACCCGGCGGCCGCCGCACTCGGTGTCGGGGTCGCCGTCGAAGACATCGGTGGTGAAATGCCGCGCCGCCGGGTGGTTGGCGGTGTGCATGCTGATGGCTTTTGCAGAGTGGTTCTTGGCCACCGCAACTGGGCGCCCCAGGCCCATCTCGAGCCCGGTCCCGGCGCCGCCGCCGCCGCCGCCGCAGAAGAAGTCGACAACGATCTCATCTTCCTGGGCGGTGAAGCTCAGGCTGTACTGAGTCTTGAAGTCGACAGGAGGTTGCTTGCGGGGAAATGCGGTCATGGGGAGGGGCCTCAGTGCGTCGAGGCGCCAGCCGCCTCACTGAGCCCATCCTCCAGGCGTCCCTGAAAACGCAAGCTCGTGAGCCTGCACTAGCGGGCCGGCGACGTAGCCACTGGCTGCCTCAGGCAGGTAGGTCCTCAGAAGATGCGGGGTAGGGAAAGAATCTTTCGCTCCCCCTCATCAAGGCGTCGTCACCCGGGCGCGCACCGTCGCAGGCCTGGACTCCACCGTCTTGATCTGCAGCGGTGTCGTTGCGGTCGGGGCGTCGTTGATCGGCCGCACCAGCACCGTCACCCTTGCAGCAGCTGAATAGGCGCCCTCGGGGTCGCGTGCCCGGTAGGTGAAGCTGGCTGTGCCATTCCAGTCCTTGGCCGGCTCGAAGCGCAGGTTGGCGCCTTGGATGGTTGCAACGCCCACGGTCTTGAGTGGCGGAGAGACCAGCTCGAAGTAGGAGGGCGGCGCCGAGTCGATGTCGGTACCGGACAGCGTCGTCTCAACCGGCGTGTCCTCGTCCGTGGTCAGGGAAACCGGCTGGACGACGGGCGGATCATTCACCGGCATGACGACGATGGTGACCGTGCCGGTACCCGATGTGGCACCGCGGTTATCGGTAGCCTGGAACGTCAGCGTTGTGGTGCCAGACCAGTCGGCCGGCGGCCAATAGGTGATGGTCGAAGTGCTTTGGGAAATGCTGCCAACGTTTGGCTGTTGAAGGATGGTGTATCGGCTGATACTGCCGTCGGTGTCCACCGCTTGCAGGCTGAATTGACCTACGGTGTCTTCGTTCAGGGTAGCGGTTGAGTTCAGGGCCGTCGGCGGCGAGTTCGGGATGACGCGGGTGATCTCACACATGTTGCCGGTGTAGTGAACATAGCGCGCGGTAACGACATAGCTTCCGTAAATCTGCCGGGCAGAGTCGAGGCACTCTTTATCGAACGTTGCTTGGTAGCCAGCGGGCCCGCCTTTGGACCGCACATCCGCGTCGGCCGCTTCATTCCACCGCTTGCTGAAGCTGGCATAGGTATCGTTGTACTTCGGGATGTCTCCTTGCCAATAGTCCCACCCGCCTTGATCGGGGCAGCGTCCCACGTTGGTCCCGTACTGCCGATAGACGGAGATGATGTGGTTCTTCCAGCCAGCGTCCAGCCCGCCTCTCCAATACCCGGGTGAGTTCGAGTCGCAGATGAAGGAGTTCTGGCTGAAGGTCGTGCCGACCTCGTCCGCACGGGACAGCGCGCTGAAGAGGCTGAGCAGCAGGAGTAGGGCCGCAGCGACGATCGTGATCGGTGCAGGTGCGGTTGGGCGCGAAGGCATAGCCACCTCGGCATAGGGGAGTGGGACAAGTAAACGGGACATGGGATAGCCCTGGGGCGTGAGTTCACGCCGTGGAAAGGGATTCAACGGGCCGTTCCAGACGCGCGGGCGTCGATGAAGTCGAGGATGCGGTTGATCCTCCACATCGCATGACGGCGGGAGCCCGGTATCGATCGAGGTGTTTTTCGCACCGCTCGGACTAATAGCCGTCCCAGCTGGGCCGCCGGCCGATCGGAAAGCTCCAAGGCCTCGAAGGCATCCGTCGCGTCCTGCAGCTGCAGAAAGCTCGCGACGTAGCACCAACGTGTGGCCAGGCGAAATCGCCTGGTGGTTGGCTGGAAGAGCAGGTAGACCCGCTCGCCGCCGGCAGTGAAAGAGCTGCGTAGTACTTCCATGGGGCGCCTCATATGACTGGGTCAGTCGAGGCTATTGCCTATCTCCAGAATGCAAGGCTGGCGAGCTGTCACTGGATGACCCGGGCACGCGTGGTGACCGGCACCGATTCCTTCGTGCGTATCTCCAACGACACGTCAGTCAGCGCCGGGGCGTCGTTCACCGGCCGCACGGTGACGGTGAACGCCGCCGGCGCCGACCAGGCGCCGGCGGTGTCCTGGGCGCGGTAGGTGAACTGGGTGGCGCCGTTCCAGTCCTTGGCCGGCTTGAAGGTGGCGGTGGCACCGGCAAGGGTGACCTGGCCGACCGCGGCCGGCGGCACGGCTACGAGCTGAAAGACGGTGGAGGCAGGGGAGTCGATGTCCGTTGCGGACAGCTGCACGCTGGCTTGGGTGTCCTCATCGAGGCTCAGGGTCTTGGCCTCGGCGACGGGGGCATCGTTCACCGGGCGGATAGTGATCGACACGGCAGCCACGTTCGACCAGGCGCCACTGGGGTCCTGGGCGCGGTAGGTCATCGACGTAGTGCCATTCCAATCGGCTGTCGGCGTGAAGATCACGGTATTGCCGGCGAAGCGCGCGGTGCCCGCGGCTGCAGGCGCCGCGCTGACGATCTGGTAGGTGAAGGTCGAGTGGTCGTCGTTAACCGGCAGTGCGCCGCTGGCCGGCGAGTCCTCGTCGCTGGTGATCGCCAGGTTGCCGGCGACCGGCGTCCGGTTGTAGCAGGTGGCGGTATCGATCCAGGCGGACTCATTGCGTCGGCTGCCGTCGCTGTAGACGTCGTAGGTGCGACGCTGGGTCCAGGGTCCCGTCGGCGTCGCAGCCGGGCAGGCGAGCTGGCGCGTTTCCGATGCGCTCGAGGAATAGACCGCGGTGCAGGTGTTGCCCGTGGTGGTCCAGCCAGAGTCATTGCGCTGGCTGCCGTCGGACCACACTTCGTAGGTCCGCCGCTGGTTGATAGTGCCCTGGGGTTGAGTAGCGGGGCAGCTTTGGTTTCGGTACTCAGTCTGGGTCGAGTTGTAGACGGCCTGGCAGGTGCGGCTCGTCTCGCTCCAGCCGGAGTAATTGCGGCGGCTGCCGTCGGACCACAGCTCGTACGTTCTGCTCTGCTGGATATTCCCTGCAGGCCTATCCGCCGGGCAATAGGCCGTTTGTGACTCGCTTTCAACGCGCACGAAATACGTATTTGGCGCTTGGCAAATCGTCCATTGATACCTGGTGCCACCATACTCGCTTATTCTTCCAACAGAATTCCCTACGAAGGGCGGCGGCAAAAACTGAGTGCAACACCTGACCTTTCCGGTACGGTGCTGCCCCTATGTCTTATACCGAACTCAGCGTTGAAGAGCGCGCCACCATTCAAATCAGTCATGCCCAAGGCTTCAGCCTGCGTAGGATTGCCTGCTTGATCAACCGATCCCCTTCGACCATCAGCCGGGAGCTGCGCCGCAATCGAGATGTCTGTGGCGGCTACTCGGCCCACGCGGCCCAGCAGCAGATGCAGGCTCGCCGCCAGGTGTGTCGACCGAAGCGAAAGCTGTTGCGGGGTGGTGAGCGCTTCGAGTTGGTGGCGCATATGCTCCGTGAGCGTTTGTCTCCCGAGCAGATTGCCGGCAAGCTGCGCAGCATGAACATTCCCAGCCTCAGAGATGCCTACGTCTGTCGCGAGACGATCTATAACGCGATCTATGCCCTGCCGGTCGGTGAACTGCGCAAGGAGCTGATCATCTGCCTGCGGCAAAGCAAGACGACACGTCGACCGCGCTCTGGTGGTGTGGATCGGCGCGGCCAGATTCCCGAGATGGTCAGCATCCATGTGCGCCCACCGGAGATCGAAGACCGGCTGATGCCAGGGCATTGGGAAGGCGACTTGATCAAGGGCAAAGCCAACGCCTCGTGTGTAGGCACGCTGGTGGAGCGAACCAGTGGCTACCTGATGCTGGTGAAGATGAACGACGCGACGGCGACCTCGGCGATGGAAGGCTTCAGTGCAGCGCTCAATGGCATGCCGCTGGCGATGCGCAAGAGCATGACCTACGACCAGGGTCGAGAAATGGCGCGGCATGCTGAAATCACCCAGCAGACTGGGGTGGCGATTTACTTCTGCGACCCGCACAGCCCTTGGCAGCGCGGTAGCAACGAAAACATCAATGGCCTGATCCGCCAGTACCTGCCCAAAGGCACAGACCTGTCGGTACACAGCCAGGAAGAACTGAATGCCATCGCACTGCAACTGAACATGCGTCCGCGTAAGCGCTTCGACTTCAAATGCCCAATCGAAGTTATGGGCGAGGTGATGCAGAAGGCCATGGCTATGCGCCATGATGCTCCAGCTTCAATTCAATGACCGTGTTGCACTCAGCTCCTGCAACCGCCCTTGGTTACGATTTAAACGATTTTCCACTACCTCGGCCAAGATCGTATTAAGCAGGCGCATAATTGCATTAGGCTGCTCACCACGACGACGTGATGCGACCAGCGGCGTTTCGATGCTTTTATCTGCTAATGTTACGAACTCTACTCCTTCACGGCGCAAGCTCCTGACTTGCTCTGGCACCAACGAAAAACCCATATCTGATGCGACCAATGACAGGGCAGTTTGTAAATCGTGCACTTGCTGAATAACCTGCACCTTAAGACCTTGGCGATAAAAAACACCCATAAGCATATCGGCAAAGTTGGGACTGCTGCTGGCTGGGAAGGTAATTAAGGGCAGTTTAGACAGCTGTTGCAAAGTCGGTTGCTGATTACTTAAAGGGTGACCTGAAGGCAAGGCAACGATCAAGGGCTCACTGAAGAGCACCTCGTCTCGCCAGGCACGCACCGGTTGCCAGCAGGCCGGCCGGTTTAATACTGTATAAAAGAACATCCCCATGGGACCTGTGGAGATGGCCCGCACCCCACCGCCGGCATTGACGCCCTATGACCAGCTTGCCGCTAGGGTTCATAGGCAAGTCATGAGCGCGCCTGGCGTCCGAGAAAAGCACGTCCACGTTGAACGACGCGACGCGAGAGATCAGGACTGGGACCAGCTGCTCGAGGCGATCAGCGAGATGGAGGGCGTCATCATTGCCCACCGCGATGACGGTAGCGTCGACCTGTTCTGGAAGGTCAGCTACGACGACTTCTGAGTGATCGTATGACGCACTGGAAGGTTCGACCCACAACCGCGCTAGAATCGGCGTTTGCAATTTTCGAAAGGCATGGAGACTAGGTTCCAGTTACCTGCCGAGATCCAAACGATGACCTATAAAGTTTGCAAAGTGAGCACCGCGGCCACGGACGCGCCAGGCGTCTACAGCGTCCTGTTCAATGGTGACGACCGCTTTTTCCGCCGGATCGAGGTCCACCTGAGCCGAGACCTCGGCGACAACGTGCTCGACTTCATCGAGCTCTACGGCTTGTGGTGCGCCCTGGTGCAATTCGAGCTGGCCGGGCACCAGCGTAACTGCGGAAACCTGAAGCTTGTGGTGTCACGCGGTGCGGTGAAGCGCCTGTTGCTCTCAGACAGCTCCAAGGGCGAGCTCTACGAGACGTCGAACGCGCTGCGCACCCAGTTCTTCGGCCTCAGCGGTATCAGCGTCGAGAAGAACAAGCCCTGGACCCGTGGGGATCACCAGGCCTTCTGCGTTAAGTGGGACGGAACGCCCCCTCCGCAACCGTCGGTAGAGAACCCGGTATTCGGCAAGATCTATCTGACCCATCACACCCTGGTCGAGTACCTGGACGAGACGAAGGGTGAGTGCAAGCCGGAGAACGTCTTCCCGCGGCTGGCGCGGGTGGTCCGTGACCTGAATCGCGAAGTGACGCTCCCTGCCGAGGTACTTCGGCATAAGCAGCATCGCCACGCAGGTAACCAAGACGGCGTGCGGTACCTTGGCAGCATGGCGGGCTGGCAGCTCGTGACGAGGCCCGCGCTGGACCGGTCCGGTCTGCTAGCGATCACCGTATACCAGCGACAACAGATCTGAGGTCCCAATGTCCCACCGGCTGAACAGCTACATCGCGCGGCTGCGCACCGAGCTGATGAGCGTGCTCATGATGGCGGAGCCGGAAGTCTGGGAGCAGGTGCGCAACGCTTCACCTGAGGCGCAGATTGACGCGTTGTTCAAGAGCTCTGCGATCAGGCGCTTTATTTGCGAGCACGCGCTGGGGCAGGCTGGGTACGAGAAAGACGGGATTGTTCAGCGGCTCCGCAACGGTGTGCTGTACCAGCTGGAGCGCCTCTCGATCGACTGGGATCAGAATGGCTACCCGGCGAACGTATTGCTCTTCGGCCGCCCCCTCTCGAACACAGACGACGCCGCTGCATTCTTGGGCCGAATCAGCGATTTCGTGAGCGTCCCTGCTGGCATTCCAATTTCAGGACCTGAGATCTTGGATCTGGTGAAGTAGGGCCACATTTCGCCCGGAGAATTGGGGAGCAGCTTAGCTATTGCCCCGCTTCAGAGGACCGCGATGCTATCGGTGGAACTCAGATATCTGCTGATGATCATGCTCGAATCCCATGGTGGGTGGACCCACTCACCTGTCCCTGGCGCTGAGCCTGCGGCTGGGAGGCGGGGGTGCTTGCGGCTCCTTGACCGATAAGGTGGCAGCAGCCCATCTGGAACGCAGCGTGGCCAACGGGTCAAACAAGGTGGCGCGGCCAACAAGGCGGCTGCACCAGGTTAGATTTCCCGGAGGCGACAGGGCATGTGCAGTCACTATGAGGCGCCGACGCCGGCGCGGTTGAAAAGCGCATTCGGCGCTTCCGTCGACGAGCAATACCAAGGCGAGCTCTGGCCCCTCTACATGGGACCCTTCGTTCGGCTGAACCCAGCCGAGGCGCAGGATGACGGCGCACCGGAGTACGACATATCGGTAGGCCAGTTCGGCTTGCTGCCTGGTTGGGCAAAGGGCAGAAAGCTCGGGCGCAGCACCTACAACTGCCGCTCCGAAACGGCTGCCACAAAGAACTCCTTTCGCACCGCCTGGAAGAGGGTCCAGCACTGCATCATCCCTGCAGCAGCGATCTATGAGCCCGACTGGCGCAGCGGGAAGGCTGTGCCCACGCGGATCGAGCGTGCCGACGGCGGCCTGATGGCGATCGCTGGGCTGTGGGAGGAATGGAGCGATCCAGATGGCAAGGGGCGCTTCAGCTTCACCATGCTGACCGTCAACGCTGACGATCACCCCTTCATGAAGAACTACCATCGGCCTGAAGATGAGAAGCGGATGTTGGCGATACTGCCGAATGGCTCGATCAAGGAATGGCTGCAGGCGCCAGCCGAAGCAGCGAGCGAGTTCCTTCGTCAATATCCCTCAGATCGCCTGCGCGCCACTTAGGTAAGGGCTGGGTCGACCGCCGCTGCTTCGATTGGAATACCTTCTTGGATAGCCTACTTGCGGCCGCTCAGCGGACCGGCTTTCCGCTCCTGCTGGTAGATTGATGCGAAGCACGGCGGTACTGGCGGCGTTACAGTTGCACCGGGGCCGAGGTCATCCGCATGCAACGTGCGCGCGAGGCTGACGCGGCGCTGTACAACGGCGTTGGCGAGCCGCTGGTAGCAGAAGATGGTGGAAGCGGGGGACCGACCCTCGCCTAACCCAGACCGGCCGTTACCGGTGTCGCCCAGCGTGTAGCCTAGAACTGGTCTTCTGCGGCACGCGTGCGAGCCAGCTTTTCACGCCCGCTCTAAGTATCTAAAAGCGCGCTGCAGGCCAATTATTCCCAACCTCGCCGACCTCGCGCGCTTGCGCAACAGGTAATTTGCTGTTCTTATTGTCCCGTGTCCTAGGACTTGGGACAAGTAGAGCGAGCAAAAAATGAAAGGTCAAGACGTAGGCGTGATGCTCAGACTCGTATGTCTGCAAAAACACGAGGCGAGAGACAAGGTTGTAGCGACGTGGCCACACGATTGGCGCGACTGGCACCATAATGAGGAAGATGCCGCCTTCTCGTATCAACCGGATTTCGATCTCGACGATATGTCACCAGGCGCCTCCTACTACACCGCACGCGCGTTGGAGGAACAGACCGGGATCAGCAAATCACAGATCGCCCTGGCTCTGAAGCATTGCGTAGAGATCGGCCTAGCTAGGGTGGATGTGCGCTCTCAGCTTCCCCGGGTCAACACCCAGGCTCTATTAGAGTTTCTCGTCTATGGACTGCGGTTCGTCTTTCCAGCTCGGTACGGCGAACTGACCAGAGGCATTGCGACCGGATTCGCCGCTCCTGTCCTTTCGCGCTCACTGATCAGCAGCGGTGAACATATCCCGGTGTGGCCATATGCCCGAGGGAAAACGATGGGAATGAAAGTTGAACCACTCTTCAAGACCGCAGTGCTAGCAGCTCGAAAGGATCCAGAGATGTACGCGTTGTTGGCGCTAGTGGATTCCATTCGTGTTGGCCAACCACGGGAGCGAAATTTGGCTATTGAGCTTCTGCGCGAACGCCTGGAGATGACATGAACGTCTTTCCGATTTTGAAAGAGATGATATGCAAGGTGGCGCACGCTCTAGGGCCTGATTTGTGCGAAGACATGACGTTCGTAGGAGGGTGTACAACCGGTCTACTGCTCACAGACGAGTTCATTCGCGATCAAGTGCGGGCTACGGATGACGTCGACTTGATCGTACCCGTAATGGGAGCGATTAAATATTTAGAGCTACAGAACCGCCTGCGAGCGTCTGGGTTTAGGACGCCCCACCTTGCGAAGCAAAACGTTCCAATTTGCACGATGATGCTTGGCGACCTCCGCGTTGATTTTATGCCGGCCGACGACTCACTGGGATTTACGAATCGCTGGTACCAAGATGCGATCAAGAGCTCAAGTCGATACCGATTGGACGAGCACACTTCAATCAAACTGGTCAATCCGGTGTACTTCATCGCGACCAAACTCGAAGCATGGAAGGGCAGGGGAAATGGAAAGCCGGTCGCCAACCGGGACCTAGAAGACATCTTTAATCTTATTGAGGGCCGCGAAGAGCTTTTGGATGAGATCCAAGAGGCAGGTGACGATGTTCGAAATTACATTGCTGCCGAGATCGGCCTTTTATTCAGCGACTGCCCCCAATTTCCAGAGGCCATCAGCGACCAAACCAGAAACGATCCCGAGCGTGAAAGATTGCTGTACGAGCGTATGCGAGCCTTGATCGGGGAAGTCGGCTGATGCACGTTACGTGGCAGAGCCGCCAAGGCGTAGGGCGCAGC
This sequence comes from Pseudomonas sp. Marseille-Q7302, assembly GCF_965111925.1. Taxonomy (NCBI): domain Bacteria; kingdom Pseudomonadati; phylum Pseudomonadota; class Gammaproteobacteria; order Pseudomonadales; family Pseudomonadaceae; genus Pseudomonas; species Pseudomonas sp. Marseille-Q7302. The sequence goes on from NZ_CBCOPK010000002.1 coordinate 96,954, forward strand.
AGCAATAACGATGCTGCTGCGGTAGGGTATACAGAATATGGCGTAATGGCGGTAGTAGTTGACGCGGCCGAAGATGGCGATGGGGCCGCATTTGCGCAGCACTGGGCAAGGTCTATCGTCATCGCTACACAAGAGTCTTCTTCGCCGCTTGATGGAGACTCACTCCGCGCGCTTATCAACGCTGAGCAAGACCGGCTGAGATCGAAGTTTTCGATTGAGAAAGCGGCTTATTGTTGCGTATTCGTTGACCTACGCGTCCTCCAAGTGGAGGTACTTTATGCAGGCGACTGCCAGCTAGGCATCCTGAAGACCGATGAGTCGGTTACCTGGATAACGGTTCCGCATACGCTCAGTCGCCAAGCGGAACTGCTGGGGATTTCAGCGCCGGTCGATGCACGGCATGTGCTGACGCGATGCTTAAAGGTGCATCGTGCGCACGTCCCAGAAAGCTGCAGCGTTACCTATGCTCAACCGGATCGGCTAATCGTATGTACAGATGGCCACTGGTACAAAAGCCATGCTGCGCAAGATGCGATAGCAGATGGATCAGATGACGCCAGCGTACTTACCCTTCAGTTCGGCGGCCGGACGCAGTATGTTGAGTCCGACTGCGAGAACTTTTTTCCTTGCGGCCCTCTTGAATAGCATGACGACGCCTAGGATGTATGGAGCCCGAGGAAGCTCGATAGCTTCCCCGTACAAGCCCCGCTTCGACGTTTTTTGTGCCTAAAGCTTTTCTATCTACCGCCGATAATCATGCCAGAACTCAGTATGGAAGGTGGATATGAACGGTAGGGCATGGAAATTTATTCTGGTATCGAGCGTGCTCGCTTGCAATTGGGCTCACGCTGACTTCCCAAGGACGTCCGTCGAGTGGAAAGCTCAGGAAGAAGGCGAAGCTCCCACCTCTCGCTACGATGTTTATATCGATACACTCCGATTCGAGTCTGACGATGGCAACGCCGATTCGCAGATTCAGCTCGCTCAAGAGCTACTGATGAGCACTAAGCTCAAGTCAGACGACCTTCCAAAAATCAAGCTTCTGATAGACGCAGCCGAAAGCAAGCTTGGAGCGGAAAAGGTAAGCATGGCCCGCAGTCTGCTAAAGGGTCAGGAGGGCAAGGTAGCGGGTACCACTATCATTTCTGAGCCTATCGTTGTTGGTCTATCACCCAAGCGTCCTCATAGCCCAGAAAAAGCGGAGTTTTATGCACGTTGCTCAGCAATGGCGTCTGTATTAAATGAAGAAATCGAAAAAGCCAAGGGTGCTACAGATCAGCTGTTCACTGATTTTTCTGTCAACTCCGCGGTCGCTTCGATTTTATACTCGGATTCCGCATACTTTCTAAAAATTTATCAGCCGAACGAATATAGCTACAAATACCAAATGGCCAGGCACCGGGCACAAACTATTTATGCATTGCAAAACACAATGAATGCCTGCATGGCGAGCATGAAGAAGGATATCGCCGAAATGAAGCCATTCGAGAAAAGTGCGCGTGATGATTTTTTTAAAATGGCTGATAACAGTGTAGGATTTAAATAATCCCGTCAGTTGTAAAAGTTTTCTAACCAGTAAGGCATTTTTCGTCATCCTTGCTGGCTGCACATCGTTTCGAACCGCGTGCACGGATTCTGGATCTGATCTTGCGCCATGACCGGTTGTAGGCACGCACGGCCGCCCTGTCCGGCTGCGCGTCCTGTCAAGGCTAAGTAGAGATGTCGCTCTGACAGCTAAGTAAAAATGTCATTATGACCTTACGTCCGAGCCTAACTCTTATCGGAGTGACATCAATAGTTGGTACCTAGCTGCAGGACTGCTGATAGTAGCCGCCGTCTTCTAGCTTCACGAAAGCAGCGATGACAATCGCAGCTCGGTACTGGCTTCTACCAGAGGCTTCGTGCTGTCACGGTGGTTTCCGCCAGGTTTGGGCAGCTGAGTGCAGGCGTACATGGCCGGACCGGGACGCCCAATGCCCTGAAGCCGTTACAGGTCAGTGAAGTGACTGATGCAATTAAGTGTGACGGAGGCATAGATGGTGAGGGCAGCCGAGCCGCCCCACCTCTGACTGACCGATATCAGGCGGCCATTCGCTCGCATTCCTCGGCACAGCGCATGCAGGCCTCGGCACACGCCTGACAATGCTGCGCCTCGTGCTTGGCGCACTCTTCGCCACAGGCACGGCAGATCGTGGCGCACAGGGCACAGAACTGCTTGGCGTACTCGCTCTCGCGAGCCATTAGCGTGGCAGCCATGTAGCAAATGTCGGCGCAGTCTCGGTCGAGCTCGATGCAGCGCGCCATCATCTTCACGTCGTCTTCGCGCAGGCAGGCGGAGGCGCAGGTTTCACAGACGATAGCGCAGTTGGAGCAGGCCTGGATACAAGATTCGAACATAGAGTTTGTCATGGTAAATCTCCAGATTGGGAAAGAGTGACGAACCTGAGTGGCCCCGAAGTGAGTAGGCAACTCCACTCGCGTGAGCGGCTGCCGACCTCGGTCCAGAGGACCCAAAATATGCGACCGGCGCCTGCCGCAATTGGTTTTGCCTGGAACATTACAATTCTGTAAGCCATTCCCGATGGTAGTTTTGAAAGCGCCCGTAGGTATGGCCCGCTCACCGGTAGCCATCCGCTCAGGTTTGCATGCCAACAGGTCGCAAGAACGTCAGGGTGAAGGCCGTTCGGCCTCTTTGGGATGTACAGTTGATCGTGCCACCATGCGCCGTCATCAGCGACCGGGCGATGGCCAACCCGAGCCCCGCATTGCCGTCACCTTCGCGACGTGCTGGATCCACCCGATAGAACCGGTCGAAGATCCTCGCCTGGTGCTCCGGTGGAATTTTGGGGCCGGGGTTTTCTATCCGAAGCTCTACACGGCTGCCATAGTCCTGGATGTAGACCTCAATCGTCTCTCCAGAAGGGGTATAGCGCAGGGCATTGGACAGCAGATTCGACACGACACGGTCGATCATCACGCTATCCGCAAAGATCAAGGCGCTTCCCGATGCCTTGAGCTGGATACCCTTATCCTCAGCCAGAAGCTCGTAGTATCCGAACAGCTTGCCGATGACCCTACCCAAATCCAGCTCGACCGGTTCAGGTACGATCAGGCCGTTGTCGGACTTGGCCAGGAACAGCATGCCGTCGATGATTCCCGACAGGCGATTGAGCTCTTCCAGGTTGGAGGTCAGATTCTCCTCGTACACGTCCGAGTCCCGCTTTTGGGCCAGGATCACCTCGGTATGAGTCCGCAGGTTGCTGATCGGGGTTCGTAGCTCGTGTGCGATGTCGGCAGAAAAATTCGATAGACGTATGAACGAGTCGTCCAGGCGACCGAGCATGGAATTGAAGGCGGTGATGAGCTCGCGTAACTCATCGGGCACGGGCTCCAGAGGAATACGCTCCTTCAAGGAGCCTGCGGACATCGAGGCGGCTGTCTGGGTCACCTTGGCCACCGGCCGCAGCCCATTCTTGGCAACCAGCCAACCAAGTGCGGCACTCAGCACGGTGCTGGCTAGCAGAACGCCCCAGAACCAGCGCTCCAGCATGGCGAAGAAGTGCATATGCGTCGTGACGTCCAGTACCAACCACATGGTCAGCGGAGCAGTGGCCTCCGACGACGAGACTGGCGCCTTCAAGGCCCTGAACATGTGTCCGTCACTTTCCCACTCCCACACGCCATCGTGCTCGGTCGCCTGAGCCAGGGACGGCACCGATGACTGGGGAGGCTCTGCAAAAAAGAGGCTTCCGTCAGCCTGGAGGAATACCGCGCTGAGATCGGGATGTGCTCCCAGTAGCGTGTGCCAGCGAATCTTGAGCTGGTCCGAATTCGCGCCGGGCTCTTGAGCAATCTGGGTGATCGCTTCAAGCTTTTCTTCCAGAGCCTGGGCATCCAGAGCACGAAAATGGTGGCGGCTCAGCTCGTTGAAAGCGATGCCCACGATGATGAGGACAGCGACGACCGCGGCTACAAACATGAGGCTGAGGCGGAAGGTAAGTGAACCTGGCTTCATCCTTCGTCCTGCACGTCTAGCCTGTAGCCCATTCCACGGCAGGTGTGGAGAAGTTTCGCCTCGAAGTCATCGTCAATCTTGGCCCTTAACCGCCGAATCGCCACCTCGATGACATTCGTATCGCTATCGAAATTCATGTCCCATACTTGTGATGCGATAAGAGATTTTGACAGGACCTCGCCTCGCCGACGCATCAACAACTCCAGCAAGGCGAACTCTTTAGCGGTAAGGTCAATTCGCTTGCCGCCCCGCGTGGCGCGGCGCTTGAGTAGGTCAACCTGCAGATCTCCGATCTGCAGGTTCGTTTGAATCGGTGGGCTACCATGCCCGCGCCTTAATAGCGTTCGAACACGTGCCAGCAGTTCTGAAAAGGCAAAGGGCTTGACCAGGTAGTCATCGGCGCCCAGCTCTAATCCTTTGACTCGGTCGTCCACGCCATCCCGTGCCGTCAGAAACAGCACCGGTACCGACTGACCGGCAGCACGCAGGCGTGTGACCACCCCCCAACCATCGAGGCCGGGCATCATCACGTCGAGAATCAGCAGGTCATAGGCTTCAGTCTGCATCTGATCGATGGCATCCGTTCCGGTGACCACTCGATCTACCGTGAAGCCAGCCTCTCGGAGGCCCTGCTGCAGATAGATTCCGGTCTTGGGTTCGTCTTCAGCTACCAGCAGCTTCATGCTCCATCCTCGGCTACACGATCTTTTCGGGACGGCACTACGGGGCCAGGCAAACTCACATCCCCGCTTCCATCTCGGGAGATAGCGTACCAAGCCAAGCAATCAACCCAAGCACCAAAATGGCGGAACCCAGTTCTAAGGCCATGCTGTAGCGAATAGACCGTGCCGCACGCGTGTAATCGCCTTGGTGGACTGCTTGCTCCAATGCCGGGCTCAAGAGAAAGCGGTTGGCCGAAGCCAGCCCGATCATCACGCCGAAAAGGCCCAGCTTTCCCAGCAGCAGCAGGCCATAGGTGCTTTGCGCCAGTCCCCTGATTTGGGGTCCGACGATGAGCAGATAGTTCATCACACCTGTGAAGACGATCAGCACCACGATCACCGCCCCGGCTCGCTCGAAGCCGGTAAGCGTGCGCGATAGGATCTGGACTGACGCCCGCGTTTCCACTTTGCTGGGCCGCAGCAATAAGGCAAAAGCCACCAGCGCGCCGAACCAGCCACTGGAGGCCCATAGGTGAAGTATGTCTGCGCTGAAGTGCCAGAAGCGGCGGGAGCCTTCGTCCATGGCGCCGTGCCCGGCCCACGCCAGTGTGGCCAGCGCCACGCCTGCCAGCAGCGAAACCACGGTCAGGCTCGCCATTGGCCAACGAGGATTGAAGGCAATGGCCACAGCAGCGGCCACGAGTGCGGCCATACGGATAAGCCAGGCGGTGCCAAGCTCCGTCTCGGCGATCATCATCTCAACGTGCGGCATGGCCTCGCCCCATTCCGCCACGCCACTCATAGCCTTGGCCATTTGCACCATAGACACGGCGGAGAGCAAGAGACCCGCCACCGCGGTTGTAGCCAGCAAAGGCAGGAAGGGCAACACCATGCCCGAGCGGCGCTCAGGGCCACGCAAACTATAGAGACCGAAGAGCGCCAGCCCGAACAGCATCATCAAATCGGCATACAACGCGAAGCGAAGTCCGATGCTGAACGGATCTTCCATGTCTATTTGACCTTGAACGTCACGCTACCGGTGATGGGGTGGGTATCTGATGACACCGCCCGCCAATCGACCTTGTAGGTGCCGGCCGTCAAAGGCGAGGCAGGTGCGATGACCATGGTCTTAGGATCACTGCCACCCGAAACAGCCGCTTTGACCGCCATCGGCGGATGCTCCATACCCGACATCGCCGTCATGACCAGCTTCGCGCCGGAAAACTGAGTGACCAGGTTTTCAGAAAAGTGCAGCTCGATCTTTGCCGGGGCGGCGCCTTCAGTTCCTTCGGCAGGCGTCGAAGACACCAGCTTGGGATGGGCTTGAGCCAGGGCGCTAAACAGCATTCCAGCGGCAAAGAGCGTGATGAAAGGTGCACGATTGAACATGCGAACTCCTACAGCCCAAGGGGCGTTCGTGGGGAATGAGATTTGGTGTCTGGTTAGAACCACATACGTACGCCCAGGACCAGGCGGGCTTCGCTGCGGTCTTCCCCTTCCTCCCGGGCAAAATCGGCAGTGTTGCCATAGGAGCGGTTCCAGCTAACGCCAATGTACGGGGCGAATTCCCGGTAAATTTCGTACCGCAAGCGCACTCCGACTTCCGTCTCGGACAAGCCTGAGCCGATTCCGCGTTTGGGGTCGTTCTGCCCGTAAAAATTAGCTTCGGCGGTGGGCTGCAAGATCAGGCGATTGGTCAGCAAGATGTCGTAGTCGCCTTCCAGCCTCAACGCAGTTTGGCCACCCTCTCCAAGGAAAGCGGTCGCTTCGGCCTCGAAGTTGTATAAGGCCAGACCCTGGAGACCAAATGCGGCCCACGTCTGAGGCGGCCCTGGTTTGAAGTCCTGCCGTACGCCACCCACCACGTCCCACCACGGGCCGATCGAGTGGCCCCACAACGCTTGTAGCTCGGCGGATTCGGTTTTGCCGTTGGTGCGCTCCCCCTCGGAGCGAATCCACAGCCGATCAATATCCCCCCCTACCCAACCGTTGACGTCCCAACTCAGCACACTGCCGTTATCAGCGTCCTGCCACTCAAGCTGATCGAACAACAGGAAGTAGTTGAGGGCATCGTCATGGACCGTGTGACCTTTGCCGCTTTGATAGACGGCCGCCCGGTTGGCATCCGTGATGGGCGGAATAGGTGTGCGGCTTTGAGCGAGGGCTGCCGGCTTGCTGGGCGCCATGGTGGTCATTCCAGAGTCCATGCCCTGCATCTTGGAATGATCCATCCCCTGCATCTGGCTGTGGTCCATGCCCTGCATCTTGGAATGATCCATTCCCTGCATCTGGCTGTGGTCCATGCCCTGCATCTTGGAATGATCCATCCCCTGCATTTGGCTGTGGTCCAGGTCAGAACTGCCCGCTTCGGCAGCAAAGGCACCAACCGAAGCGATGCTGAAGCTGGTGATGGCAAGCAGCGAACAAACGTGGAGTCGATTCAACGCGGTCACTAGCTTCACTCCTCTACCCGGACTTCGCGGAACATACCCATCTCCATGTGGTACAGCAGATGGCAGTGATAGGCCCATCGCCCCAGGGCGTCGGCGGTGACGCGATAGCTGCGCTTGGATCCGGGTGGCATATCGATGGTGTGCTTGCGAACCAGGAAGTTGCCTTCCTCGTCCTCCAGGTCACTCCACATTCCGTGCAGGTGAATCGGGTGCGTCATCATCGTGTCGTTCACCAGCACAATCCTCACCCGCTCCCCGTATTTCAGAACCAGAGGATGAGCTTCGGAGAACTTGATGCCATCAAAGGACCAAGCGAACTTCTCCATGTGTCCTGTCAGGTGTAGCTCGATAGTACGGCTTGGTTCGCGGCCGTCAGGGTCTTCAAAAGTGCTTCTGAGGTCGGCGTAGGTGAGTACCTTACGTCCGTTGTTACGCAGACCCAGGCCGGGGTCATTCAATTTGGCGGTAGGGGTCATCGCCTGCATGTCGACCAGCGGGTTGTTCTTCTCACTCGCGGGATGACTTTGCATGGTCATTCCGGCCATTCCAGACATCGAACCATGGTCCATCCCCGCCATAGCGCCATGGTCCATGCCCTGCATAGAGGACATCTTGCTGTGGTCCATGGCTGGCATGGGGCTGCCTCCCATGCTGCTCATGGTCTGCATATCATCACCAGCCGCCGAATTCATGCCGTCCATGCCGCCATGGTCCATACCGCCCATACCCATGTCGTCCATCGTGACCAAGGGGCGAGGATCAAGTAGAGGGACTGGAGCCACCAAGCCATCCCGCACGGCAAGGGTGCCGCGAGCATAGCCGGTACGATCCATTGACTGGGCGAAGACCGTGTAAGCCTCGCCTGTGGGCTCGACGATGACATCGTAGGTTTCGGCCACGGCGATACGAAGCTCGTCGACCTCAACCGGGTTCACGTAAAGGCCATCAGACGCTACGACGGTCATTTTCAGGCCTGGGATACGGATGTCGAAGTACGTCATGGCGGAGCCATTGATGAATCGAAGCCGTAGCTTCTCGCCAGGACGGAACAGGCCTGTCCAATTCATGTTCGGAGCCTGGCCATTGAGCAGGTAGGTGTAGGTTGCGCCGCTTACATCCGCAAGGTCCGTGGGGTTCATCTTCATCTCAGCCCACATCTTGCGATCCGCCAGCGTCGCGGCCCAGCCCTTGTCAGCCACGTCATTGACAAAGTCGCCAACGGTACGCTTGTGGAAGTTGTAGTAGTCGGACTGTTTTTTCAGCGTGCGCATCAGCGAAGCCGGATCTTCATCCGTCCAGTCCGTCAGCATCACCACATGCTCACGATCGTATTTGAACGGCTCCGGCTCCTTAGCCTCGATGACCAAAGGCCCATACACACCGGCCTGCTCTTGGAAGCCGGAGTGGCTGTGGTACCAGTAGGTCCCGTTTTGCTGGAGCTTGAACTGGTAGACATACATGCCGCCTGGCTCGATACCCGCGAAGCTCAGTCCCGGTACCCCGTCCATATTTGGAGGCAGGATGATGCCATGCCAGTGTATGGAGGTAGCCGCATCAAGCCTGTTGCGCACGCGAAGCGTCACCGTGTCGCCCTCCCTCCAACGCAACAGGGGGCCCGGCAATCCGCCATTGATCACCATCGCCGTACGGCGCTTCCCGGTGATGTTCACCGGCATCTCGCCAATCGACAGATCGAACTCTGTACCCGTCAGTGTGCGGGGCGTTGTCGACCCAGCCGCCGCCCAACTGGGCGAACGCCACAGACCCAGCCCACCAAGCATGCCGGCGGCCGTGAGGCCTTTGACGAAGGTACGTCGAGAGGTTCTTGATTCCATACGAGCAGGTCCTGGTAGCGAGGACGGCACCGGTGCCGTGTACAGGAGTTAGAAGATTAGGCGGAAAGATGTCATAGCGCTTTGTAGGGCGCGATTACATTTCTGTAAGCATTGGGTAGGCCGCTTCGCTAGCAGCAAGCCTTGCCGTCTTCATCTTTTTTTCTGCAGACGTGCCAGCTAGCCTCGGCTCGGCTTTCTTGCTTTGCGCTGCTTGTTGGGCGTCCATCATGCGAGTGAAGACGCGATCGGCGCCCCCTTCAGCAAAAGCAGACGAGGAAAGGGTTAAAGCAAGAGCGAGGAACACAGCTTTAGAAACGTTCATGACGAAGCACCTTGGGCAAATACAGCGGCACATGCCGCGGACCACAAGGTAGCGCTGGAAAGCTTTCAGTTGACTGAGCCGAGGATTACAAAAGAGTCAGGTTTCGATCCTGAACCCTCGTATTCCAATACCCTGTGCATACCTATTGAGCGCATCGAGTGACCGAAACACCCTTATTAATTCGCGCCGGGAGCGGAGAGGAAAATGTCGGCTCTCTTTGCTATAACGCACCTGCAATTGCCACCCATGGCCCTCGGGACCTGGAATTGCGCGCACGTCGTATGCGGCCCCGGCCGCTACAAGCGCACTGAGCCCTTCAGCGCTGATTGACTGACGCATGACGGCTACGCTTCGGAGGCCGGCTTTTATCGAGGGCAGCCACGATATCCTCCGGCATGAAATCTTTGGCCTTCTTCTTCGGCGACTCTTGGCGCTGCGCTTTGGTTGGCTTTGGATTGCCAGGTACCGCTTGGGACCGACGGCTATCGCGCTGCTCTTGCATCCGCTGCGCGGCCTGCAAGACGTGGCCCAGCCGCTTGTTTTCCACGATGGTGCCTTGGCTGACCTCAGGCAACTGATCCAACGTCTCGTAGGAAAAGAGAATCCCTGCTGAACGGACCTCAATCCGGCCGTCAGGGTAGTGATAGATCTCTGCGTATCGGCCTGCTAAAGCTCGTGCTTGTAGCGTGTCGTGCAGGACATAGAGACGTCTGTCGTACTGCAGCGTGAGGCTTTTCGATACCCGCCGCGATTCCCGCCATGTGAAGGTTAGAGACAGGTCCTCGTCGTCGCGTACTGGCCGGTGCGCATCGAAATCCGAGCAGGCAATTTTACCGAAGCGGCGATTGTAATCGGCCATGAAAAGCGGCAGATAAGCGTTAGCGGCGTCGACAGTGCTGATGTTTCGTAGTCGCAATTCTTTGACCAGGCGATCCTGCAAGGTGAGATGGGCTCGCTCCACGCGGCCCTTAGCCTGGCTGGAGTTGGCGCAGAAGGTATCGATGTTCAGCTCGAACATGGCCCTGGCGAACTGCGTGTGGCCATCGCCACCCTGAGCATCTTTGCTGTTGACTCTAAACACACTGGCCTTGTCGCTGTAGAGCGCCAAGGGCTTACCGTGGTGCTCCAAGTAGGCCCGGGTAGCCTGGAAGTAGCTGAAGGTCGATTCGCTGCGGGTGAAGGCTAGGTGCATCAGGCGACTGGTGGCGTCGTCGATGTAGACCAGAAGGGTGCATGCCGGTGCTCGGTCCTCGAACCATCGATGATCGCTGCCATCGATCTGGATCAGCTCGCCCAGGCAGGCCCGGCGATTGCGTGGCTGGTACACCTTGGGCAGTCGCTGCCGACGCGGCGTCCATAACCCGGCATCCATCATGATGCGCCGGACGGTTTCCTTGGCCAGGCGTAAGCCGTGACATTCAACGAGCTTTTCGGCCGCAAGCGTGGGACCGAAATCCTGGTAGTGCTGCCGGATTAGAGCGGCGGCACGCTGCTCAAGGCCAGGCCGCAGCTGATGATTGCTGGGCTGGCCGCGCTTACGTGAGGTCAGGCCCGAAACGCCGGCGTCCCGGTAACGTTGCACCAGGCGGTGAACCTGCCGGGAACTCAGCTGCAGGCGCTGGGCGGCGCGTGTTGGCGTAAGGAACCCCTCGGTCACCGCCTGGATGACCTTGAGGCGACCAACTTCACGTAGGCTCATCGTGATCCGCTCGTAGGCTGACATCCTGATCGCTCCGCATCGGCTGCAAAGCCGGTAGGCTAGCTGCAATACGTGATCGGGACATTTCTATCTGGCTGGATCGCGACATTACTATTTGGCCGTAACACGTCCACTTCGCATAACACAACTTATGTTAAATTGGATATGGGTCTAGGCTAACGACTGCCCTTTGCCTTCCCATCCAGTCTTTAGCTTTACCCCTGATACGGCCCCCAGCTGCGACTCTCGCTTCCCTACCCTGGTGTTGTCGATCAGCCTCTTTTGCGAAATTCAGGATTTCTTGGAGTGACGATCCTGAAAACGCGTCCGTTACGAACGACGCCTTCAGGATCTCTCGACGGGTCACCCGCTTGCCAACGGTTCTCTAGCTCGCCAACAGCTGCTCCAGTCGCTGCAGGCGTTCACGGTAAAGACGCCGTGCGGCCAGCGCGTCTTCCAGGGTTACCGCCACGAACCGCCGTCTAGTACGGCTGCAGCTGGCCGATCAACTCAAGGTCGCTGCTGATGATCGTGCCGATCATGGCAATGGACCGTACTGTTGGTAGTGGTCGTAAGCTTTGCGAAAGCACACGTGCGAAAGCGGTAGCCTGATCGGGTTTGGCGTGGGAATTTCGCAAATTCACGCTTGAGCTTAGGCCCTAGACCCAGGCCTCGTAGGTATGCCGCCTACCAGATAGGTGAAGGCGTCTTGAGAAGGGCCTCGTCCTCCCTCCTTCACCTCCGGCCGCTCGCCACCTGTCGGCAGGTACAGCATGGTTAGGTCGATAGGTGCTGAGCAAAGCGCCCCACGGCGCCGACCACGCGCTGAGCGCCGTCCTGGATCTCCACGATCACCTGGCCGGCCTGACCCGCCAGTTCCAGGCCCTGCTCGGCCTGGCGACGGCCGTTCTCGATCACCGTCACCGCTTCGCCGGCCAGTTGCTGATTCTGCTGCACCACCCCGACGATCTCCTCGGTGGCCTTGCTGGTGCGCGAGGCCAGCTGCCTGACCTCGTCGGCCACCACGGCGAAGCCGCGGCCCTGCTCGCCGGCCCGGGCCGCCTCGATGGCCGCGTTGAGCGCCAGCAGGTTGGTCTGCTCGGCGATGCCGCTGATGGTCTTTATGATGGTGCCGATCACCTGGGACTGGTTGTCCAGCGCCTCGATGCCCTTCACCGCCTCCTGCATCTGGGTGGCCAGGGCACGCATCACCTCCACCGTCTGCTGCGCCACCGCCGCGCCCTTGCGGGCCGTGTCGTCGGTGTGCCGGGAGGTCTCGAAGGCCACGCTGGCGGCTTCGGACACCGCCTGCTCCTGCTGGACCTGATCGGTGATCACGGTGGCGAACTTGACCACCTTGTACAGCCGGTCATGGGCATCGATCACCGGGTTGTAGGAGGCTTCCAGCCAGACATCGCGGCCATGGGCATCCAGGCGCTTGAAGCGATCCACGACGAATTCGCCGCGACGCAGGCGCGCCCAGAATTGCTCGTAGGCCTCGGAATTGGCCTCGGCCGGCTCGCAGAACAGCCGATGGTGCTTGCCCTTGATCTGCGCCAAGGAATAACCCATGGCCTGCAGGAAGCGCTCGTTGGCATCGAGCACCTCGCCCTGGAGGTTGAACTCGATCACCGCCGTGGAGCGGCGCAGCGCTTTGAGCAGGCTTTCATGCTCACGCGAGGTTTCGATGGTTCTCGTCAGGTTGTTGCAGAACAGTCGGAAGCGCGTCACCTGGCCCTGGCTGTCATGGAAGGGGTGCAGGATGCCGCGCAACCAGGCTTCCTGACCGTCGCCACGCAAGAGATGCAGGGCACCGCTATAGGGCTCGCCGCGACTCAGCGCCTGCTGCAGTCGGCGGCTGTATTCCTGGTTGCGGACGTGCGCCGGAAGGAGGTCCGCCAGGGGGCGTCCCAGCAAATCCGCGGCGCGCACGCTTATCTCCTTTTCGAAGTTGGCGTTCACCGCGGAGATGCAGCCGCGGCCATCCAGTTCCAGGCCCAGCATTTCCACGTCGAGCTCGGCCTTCAGCCGCTTGAAGGAGTCCACCTGCTCGCGGAGGCGCTGCAGTTCTTGTTTTAGGCCTTTGTTGAACATGACGCGCCCCTACCTGGAAGAGTGAATGAGCGATGTATCGGTGAAATCAGGCGAATCTAAATCCGCGAGATAGGAAGATTGACCAAGCGGTCTTATTTTTAAGACAAGCGGTTATGTATGGCCATTATATGACCCATGGCTCGTAGGTCATGCGGGCTTAGCAGGACCAAAGACACAAACGCAATAATCGGTGCTGGGCGATTGGAATTAGGAGCCCTCTCGTGAAGCACAAGCCTAACATTGAATCACCCCGGGTTTCGTGGAGGCCGTTTCGTTTAAGTCAGGCCGCCACGGCCTGATCTGTTTGCTGCTGGTGGAAGTTTGCCTCAGCCTCCGCAGGCGGGATATAGCCGATTGAGCTCAGCAGGCGTTGGTGGTTGTACCAGTGCACCCATTTCAAGGTCGCCATTTCGACGGCTTCGCGGCTCTTCCATGACTGACGGTAAATCAGCTCGGCCTTGTACAGCCCGTTGATGGTTTCGGCCGGGGCGTTATCGTAGCTGTCTCCCTTGCTACCCACCGAGGGCTCTATACCGGCCTCTGCCAATCGCTCAGTGTAGCGAATGGAGACGTACTGACTGCCACGGTCGCTGTGATGGATCAGCCCACCTGTGCAATGCGGCTGACGGGCATACAGGGCTTGCTCCAGGGCATCCAGTACGAAGTCTGTCTTCATGCTAGTACTGACTCGCCAGCCGACGATCCGGCGTGCAAAGACGTCGATCACGAACGCCACGTACAGCCAGCCCTGCCAGGTCGATACATAGGTGAAGTCCGACACCCACAACTGGTTCGGGCGGTCGGCATGGAACTGGCGTTGGACGCGATCCAGCGGGCAAAGAGCCTTGTCGCCAGCCACCGTTGTGCGCACGACCTGGCCACGCCTTATGCCCTGTAATCCAGCACGACGCATCAATCGCTCTACCGTGCACCTGGCAGCTGCGATGCCTTCTCGCCGTAACTGCTTCCAGACCTTCACTGCGCCATAGCACTGCATGTTGGTGTCCCATACGCGCTGGATTTCCATGATCAATGCGTCATCGCGTCGAGCGCGGCAGCAACGTAATTCGGGGTTGCGCTGCTGGGCCGCATGCCTACGGTAACCGGACGGGGCGATCTGTAAGACGCGGCAGATCGACTCGACCCCAAGACGGTCACGGTACTGACCGATAAAAGCCCTCAGGACTTGGTGCGGCGGTCGAGCTCCGCCTGGGCAAAATACGCACTGGCCAGACGCAGAATTTCATTGGCTTTGCGCAGTTCGCGGTTCTCCCGCTCCAACGCCTTGATGCGTTCGCGCTCTTCGGTTGTCGGGCCTGGACGCTGACCTGCGTCGGTCTGATGACGGCGAATCCAGCCATGCAACGCCTGCGCTGCACAGCCAATCTTCGGCGCGATGGCTTCAATGGCGGCCCACTCGGAGGGATAGTCGTTCAAATGCTCCAGAACCATGCGCACGGCACGTTCACGGACTTCAGGGGAGTAGGTCGTAGTCTTTTTCATGGCCTCATCTTCTCAAGAGTTGAGGCCTCCACGAAACCCGGGGTGATTCAGTACCAGGCAACTCCGGCGCCTATGTAAAAACGCTGCAAGCGGTGCAGCGGGATGGGGCTCAAGGGGCTGAGCGGATAGGGGAAGTCCGCTCCGGTGTCCGTCAGGCGGTTCGCCAGATTGGCGTCCGAGGCTGGTGCACAGGGCGATGCCACGGCCATTGCAACCAAGGGCCAGGGTGACCCCCGGCGCCGGTTCGTGCAGGTGCGGCAAGAAATCACGAGTGATGGCGATGCGTCCTGCCCAGCGATGGCCGTAGCGCGGCTTGCCGAGTTGAGGAAAAAGCAATTCCAGGGAACGCTCCAGATGGGCGAAATCACCCGCGCCTTGGGGATCGTCGAAATGGCCACGACCGCCCATCAATAGCCGACCCTCGGCATCGCGGCGCAGGTAGAGCAGCAAGCGTTGAGCGGTGGACGCGGTTTCGCCGCCGGGCAGGATGCTCGCCGCTGCCTCGCCGGTCACGGGTTCGGTGGCGACGATGAAGCTGTTGGCGGCGAGGATGGTCCGCTCCAGGCCCGGCCAGAGCGCGCCAGTGTAGCCTTTGGTGGCGATCACCACCTGCTCGGCGCTGACCGAGGAACCGTCCGCCAGGCTGGCCTGCCAGCGTCCATCCCGAGAATGGAGGCCAGTGACCGGGCTGCGCTCGTGCAGGCGCGCGCCCGCCGCCTCAGCCGCCCAGGCCAGGCCAGGCCACGCAGATAGGACAGCGGCTGGATGCCGCCGGCCCGGCCATCGCGCCAGCCGCCGGCGAAGGCCGTGGTGCCCATGCGGCTTTGCAGCGCCTCGGCGTCCAGGCAATCCGCGGGCACGCCACGGGTCTGCCACTTGCGGGCCCGGGCATGCGGCCCCGGCACGCCCTTGGCGGAGTAGGACACCTGCAGTCAGCCCTGGCGTACCGAGGTGCAGTGCATGCCATGGCGGGCGATGAGGTCGAAGACCAGGTCCGCGGCACCCGAGATGGCCGCGATCAGGGGCTTCGCTCGGGACGGGCCGAACAGCCGTTCCAGTTCATCGGATCGTACTTGAGGGTCGGATTGACCTGGCCACCGTTGCGCCCCGAAGCGCCCCAGCCCAGTTGGTGAGCCTCCAGCAGGCAGACATCGACACCGGCCTCGGCCAGATGCAGGGCTGTGGAAAGACCTGTATAGCCGCCGCCGATCACCAGGACGTCGGTGCGTTGGGTACCCTGGAGCGGCTGCAGGGGTGGGCCAGGGATGGCGGTAGCGGCCCACAACGAGGGCGGCAGCGGTTGTCCTGGGGAGAGACGGGCAGCATCCATCAGCGCGCACCCCCGCTGGGTGTCAGGACCCGGCGCAGGACGTCCTGGGTGCGAGGATGCTCGGGCGCACCGAGCACCTGCTCTGCCGGGCCGCTCTCGACGATGCGACCGCCGTGCAGGAAGCAGACGCGGTCTGCCACCTCGCGGGCGAAGCCCATCCCGTGGGTCACTCGTGGGTCACCACCACCATGGTCATGCCATCGGCGGCCAGGTCGCGCATCACCTGGAGCACCTCGCCCACCAATTCGGGATCGAGCGCCGAGGTGGGTTCGTCGAACAGCATGGCGGCCGGCTTCATGGCCAGGGCGCGGGCGATGGCTAACTGTCACGACAACGCGGTCGCGGAAAGCTTTTTCCAGTTGCTGAAGCGGGAACGCATCCGACGGAAAACCTACGGAACCCGCGAAGAAGCCCGCAGTGATGTGTTCGATTACATCGAGATGTTCTATAACCCAAAGCGCCGGCACAGCAGCGCTATGCAGCTATCGCCAGTGGAGTTTGAAAAACGCTATTTCCAGAACTTGGAGAGTGTCTAGGAAAGCTGGAGCGATTCAGCTCAACGAGTTGTGGACGAAGGTGGCAATCGTCCTGGCCAAGACTAATGATGAGTTTAGGGAGAATTTATTAGGCCTTGCTGACCGCCATTTTGCAGAGTCTGAAGCTGGTTTGACCAAAAAGTCTGGGGGTGATTCAATACGCCCATTCTCTCTCGAAGATATATGGCACGGGCATCTTCGTGAGGCGAGAGTCGATGATTCTAGTTGGCCTTGGGTGGAAATATTAGCTGAGCTGGATTTCGACAAGCTTTTTGGCTGGCTGGATCAGGCGAAAAATCTCTTATTAATAAATCGAGTACTCGATAGTCCAGAGCTTTATCACAACTACGATTTGTGGGAGCGGCTTACTCTTCAAGCTTCTCAAAGCTTTAAAGACGATGGGTCGTGGAGCGGGGCGCTATTGCTACCTAGCTTAGTGAGATACGGAAGCGCAACGATCATTAATATCGCCGATAGTCGTGAGTATCCACCTGAGGTGTTGAAGGCTCATGCACAATCATTGCTTAGCCGTTTCGTAGATGTCCTTTCAAGCAGGGCAGATTTTTTGGGATTGTTCAAGCGTTGGGGCATTTGGCTAACTCGGCAACATCTGAGGTTTCCTGACAAGAGCGTGCATCAAGAGCGAAGGTTGGAGGGTCAAGATATATTTTGGGCATTGGCTGACAAAGTCCGCTCTCCTTACTGTCCCGCTTTCTCCGATCAGTTGGATAGTTCTTGGGAACCGTGGGTTTACCAGTCCATGCAGGCTTTGCTACATTCAAGAGACCCTGAAAAGGTTCCGCCGCCTGATGTCAGTAGCTTTATCGAAGAGTGGAGTTTGACGCCGACCGAGTGGGAATCAGCGAAAGGGGATATGCTGAGGGCGCATATTCGTGAATATAATGAAAGTCTTCCAAACAGCTATGCATGCCGAGTGCTAGGATATTCTGTTGCGTTACGCAGCCAGTTTGCCACTGACTGGATCAATATGTGGGATTCAAGTTCGAGTGTTAGAGAGATTCTCGAGTTTCGCCCAACGTATAGGATTTCCGAGAAGTGGCGGCCTTCAGATGTTTCAGATCTGATGGGTACTCTAGTCGACGTAGGCCTCGGAATTTTAGACTGTAACGCGAATGAGCAGGAGCCGACCGATCCAGTTGCTCTCAAACAGTCCGCTGCGCTCTATAACGCGTTGTGGGAGGCTACTAATGAGATGATGAGTATCGATTTCTACGGAGAGGAGTTCTGGCAGGTTATGCAGCAGCATCTTGTCATTCGTCGTCTCCAATGGGCACTCGAGGCAGAAAGTGAAAATGGTGAAGATTACGCTAAATGGCTAAATGACACCGCTTATCCGACCGCACACGGGGCGCTTGCCCTGTTATCAACTAATTCGTCTTCCTTTATTTCTGTGCTTCCGTTGCTTCTGCAGAATAACATCCCGAAAAAAGACTTAAAGGAACTGATTAGGAAGGCGGGCATCGATTTAAATCCTATTGCCGATAGCGCAGCTAGATTTCGTGATGGCCCTGAGAGGAAGCTCAAGATTAACTCCGGACACGTCCGTTTGATCAACGACCTAGCTTAGTCAGGAATGATCTCAAGTTTTGGGCTTTTTCGAACAGTCCGGCGAGCTTCCGAGGGAAGCTCGCGTTCTTAGTGGCTCTCCTTCCGTGCTGGACCTCGTCGCTCCAAGTGCCCGTGGTTAGCGATGCTGATTTTACAGCGGGTGTCGCATATGGCGCCCACCTGTTCCTGTTGCTCTATTGCCGTGAAGAAGCTCTTTCACGAGGGCTTTTTTGGGCTCGCTGGTCGGGCGTCGCTACCCCGCGGTGATGCATTACCCGGCTTTGGTGGCCGATCGCTATAGGTCACACCGCCTCCATCTTTCACGGCTGAAGCGTTGTTAGCGCCCTAAAAGGGAGTGAATCGAACGCTTTTGGTCCGCGCGAATCCCTAGCCTTGTGTGCATCGAATCAATCCTCCGGATGCGCGCATGATCTTGTCCGTCGCTACGCCCGAAGCTGTCACGAGCTCGTTCACCCCCACATCCAGCCTATCGGGCCTGCTGGACACCTACGGCGACGTGATGACGCCGGAGCAGATAGCGGAGGCGCTGGAATACAGCGTCGGCTATGTCCGCAAGAAGATCGGCTGCGCCAAATTCCAGCACCTCCCTTGGGTAGCAGCGATCGCCCCACACCGGCGCCGGCAAGGGCTCAACTGGGTCTACGGCACGCATGGCGTTGCGTCCTTCCTGGACAGCCAGCGTAGCTCGCTGGAGAGCATTAGCGCCCCTTCGAAACATCTACCTAAGCTCCTGCAGGCGTATGGACCGTCGATGCCGGTCGCCCAGGTGGCTGATGCACTCGGCTACAGCGTTACCTACGTCAGCAAAAAAATCGGCAATGCCGACTATCAGCACCTGCCGTGGGTAAGCGCGATCGGATCGCACCGACGCAAACGAGGCTCGCGCTGGGTGTACGCGACCGTCGCGGTCGCCTTGTACCTGGACGGTAGGAAATGAGGCGCGCGCTTTTGGCTGTAGCCGTCGCTGCAGCACTCTCGCCGGCTGCATTTCCAGGTAACGCGAGCGCGGCGGACAACGCTGCGGATGGCGTGAAAGATTCTTTCGCTGCGCCTGGTAGCGAAAGCTTCTACCGCGGTAAGGCAGAGGGCTGGTTTTGGTACAAGGATCCGCCCGAGGAGGAGCCGGAGCTCGAGGTAAAGGCGCCTACCCCTCCTCCGCCCCCACGTGCGCCCATCCAGAAGGCTGAGCCACCGGCCCCTCCGCCGGCGCCGCCAGGGCCAGAGCTGTTCAGCGTGGCCTGGATCAGGGACAACCTGCCGAAATATCGCGACCGCGCGATCGACAACCCGACCGATGCCAACGTGCAGGCCTACTACTACCTGCAACGCGTGATGATGGACAAATCGTCCAAGTTCTCCGAGCGTTCCAGCCAGGTGATCATGCGTGATCCATTCCTCGACGAGGACAGCCGGCGGCCAGTAGCCACCTATGCAGCCAATGCGCTCAATCGGGAAGTCTCGAACAACCGAGACAAGGTGCTCAAGGGCCTGGCCAACAAGGTCGGCCTGTTCTTCTTCTTCAAGGGCAACTGCGTGCTCTGCGCTGAGCAGGCAGCCGTGCTGCAGTCGCTTACCGCGGCCACCGGCATCCGGATCATCCCGGTCTCGCTGGATGGCGCGCCCCTCGACAATGGGCTGTTCGCGAACTACCGCACTGACGATGGCCAGGCCAAGAAGCTCGAGGTCTATCAGGCCCCTGCTCTTGCCCTGGCGATCCCGCCGGGCCGCACCGAAATCGTCGGCTACGGCGCCATCACCCTGGACGTCCTGTTCAACCGGGTTTTGATCGCTGCGCGCGAAGCCTCGCTCATCGACCAGAAGACCTTCGCCTCGACGCAGCCCTTCTTCGACAACGGCCTGCTGACCCTTCAGGACAACGACGGGCTCAGCCAGGACCAGATCGACCAGGACCCCGCCGCATTCGTTGAGAGCATGCGCCGCAAGCTCGCCCGCAAGACCATAGATGGAGAGGTGCCCCATGAGGCGCAGCAGTAAGCAGTCGTTGTGCGCAGCCGTGCTGGTTGTGGCCCTCGCGCCCCTGGGCGCCTATGCCAACATCGAGAGCCAGCTCGACTCGATGTTTAACTCGATGTCCAACAGCACCGACCCGGGCATGTACCAGACGGCAACCCGAGGGGTTGTAAGTGGCGGCTCGATGCGGATCCGGAATCAGATCGCAACGGCGCCGGTGGTCTCCTTCCGACCGCCCTCCTTCCAGGCCGGCTGCGGCGGCATCGACATGTTCGCCGGCTCCTTCTCGTTCATCAACGCGCAGCAGTTCGTACAGTCGCTGCGCTCCATCGCCTCCAACTCAGTAGGCGTAGCGTCGGGCTATGCGTTCAAGCTGGCGCTCAAGGCCATGGGGCCTACGGTGGAGAACACCATCGCCAACCTGCAGGAGACGATGCAGGACCTCAACGGCCTCATGTCCAATAGCTGCCAGCTCGCCCAGGGCTTGGTGACCGACGCGTTCTCGGCCTTCGAAGGTAAGGAGAACATGCAGACCGCAACCGGTAACACCGTCAAAGGGTTGGCCGACAGCTTCGGATCGCTGTTCTCGGGTAGCAGCAACTCCAAGTCGCCGATCGAGATGAAGACGGATGCCGGCAACGTAGTGAGCTGTGAGGACACGGGCAACGTCGTCTGGTGCGCGATGAAGCAGTACAACAGCCAGCAATTCTTCAAATACGGCTCTCAACAAACTGACGAGCTGATCATGTCCTTCACCGGATCGGTGATCATTCCCGGGCTAGAGCAGGCTGAAGATGGAAAGGGCAAGGTGATCGTCACCAAGCCGCTGATGCCGACTGGCATTTCGCTGCAGGACATTGTTGAGGGCGTCAAGACCGAGTCGGTGCAGGTCTATTCGTGCAAGGAAGATGCAGTCTGCCTGGAGCCACAGCTCTCTAACCTGGCCTTCGACGGCCTGGCCCAGAAGATCATCAAGATCTTCAACGGGTCGGGAAACTCGGTTGGCATCGTCACGAAGTGGGCGACGAATACAGGCACCTTCGGTCCCGATGAGACCGGCCTACTGAACATGATGCAAAAGCCTGGCTTCTCCGCGATGGTGCAACGCCTATCGCAAGGCAGCGAGTCGATGGCGAAGGGGTTTGTTACCGGCCATTCCAAGATGCTGGCGCTCGAGGGCGCCTACTCGCTCGTCAAGTCGTACATCGATACGGCCGAAGCCGTGATCACGAAAGGCAAGATGGTCGACAAGCTCGGCATGCCTGCCGGTGATTTCATCGGTAAGGCGAGGGAACGGCTGATGCAGGAATACCAGGTGCTGCTCACCCGGTATGGCAACGAGAATGACCTGCTGCTCGACTACCAGGCGCGCATGCGATCGCTTCCTCCGCCAGCGGCGTTTATCAACGTCGAGAAGCCTGTGCAGGGGGGTGAGTGATGGAGTTCTCTATCTATTCCATTGGCTCCGCTACCTACCTGGAGAGCATCCTCAACGCAGTGGCCATGATCTCCGGGTCGGGCAGCATCGAGTCCCTCGCCAAGGTGGGGTTGTTGATCGGTACCCTGTTCCTGGGATTCCAGGCGGTCTTCAAAAACCAGGCTATTCCCTTCCAACAGGTTGGCGTGGCGCTGATCCTCTACATGGCGCTCTACGGGCCTACCGGGCGCGCCGTCGTAGAGGACGTCTATGACGGAACCGTTGTGGTGGTCGACAACGTGCCTATCGGCCCCCTCTTCGTGGGCTCCGTGGTCTCCAACATCGGCTACAAGCTCACCAAGGAGATGGAGCAGGCCTTCTCAACGCCGGCGATGACTACCTATGGGTTCGCTGATCCCCTCACCACCCTGATGAAGGTCCGCGGCGCGACGCGCAATGTGTTGGCTATGCCGTCTGTGATGGGCGATAGCAACGCGGGCGGCGACTTCGTCCGCTCGTGGACGAACTACATCAAGGAGTGCACCCTTGTCGGTGTTGGGCGCAACATGACTGCCTATGGCGCCCTCATGC
The DNA here is from genome assembly GCF_965111925.1 of Pseudomonas sp. Marseille-Q7302. Lineage (NCBI taxonomy): Bacteria > Pseudomonadati > Pseudomonadota > Gammaproteobacteria > Pseudomonadales > Pseudomonadaceae > Pseudomonas > Pseudomonas sp. Marseille-Q7302. The sequence continues at coordinate 118,972 of NZ_CBCOPK010000002.1, forward strand.
GCAGCAATAGCCCGATCGACGCTATGCGCTTCGATAGCGAGGTTTACGGTACCGAGATTTACGAGGGCAAGACGGGCACTGGCACCTACTACAACTGTTCCCAGGCCCATACCCGGCTCAAGGCTCTCAGCGTCTCGGCACAGCCGGGCGTCATGGATGATGTCTCGAAACTAGCGTTCCAGAAGCCGGGCAAAGTCGTTACAGGTGACGATCTGACCACCCGCGTGGACGATGCGCTGCGCGGCCTGAATCTCCAGGTGGCGGATGCACGTGCCTTTACCATGGCGTCCATTCTGCTGCCGATCTTCGAGCGTGCGCCCGCCCAGAAAGCGCTGGAAGACCAGCAGAGTGCCTACGCGATCATGCTCGCCCAGGCTCAGGCGCAGCAGGCCACGCAGTGGGCCGCCGAAGGCTCGATGTTCACCCGGTACGTTCGCCCGTTCCTGACCTTCTTCGAAGGACTCATCTACGCAATCACCCCGTTGATGGCGTTCCTGCTCGTGATGGGCACGTTCGGCATGAATCTCATCACCAAGTACATCACCATGCTGTGCTGGATGATGCTGTGGCAGCCGATGCTCGCGATCGTCAACCTCTACACGAACTGGTACACCGGCACGGTCATGGAAGGCCTGCTCGCGACGACCAGCACGGTGACAGACGGCAACGCGCTGTCATTCGAGATGCTGAAGCAGATGCTGCCGGCCTTGGATAGCGCGATCGGGGTGGCTGGCCTGATGGCTTCATCGGTGCCAGTGATCAGCATGTTCCTGGTTTCCGGCAGCGCGTTTGCGTTGACGAGCATGGCCCAGCGCCTCGGTGGCACGGATCAGATCAACGAGAAGATAGTGACGCCTGACGTCGTGAAGCCCACCGAAGGTTTGGCGACTACGCCCTATATGACGAACGACTTCGTCAATGGCACTAGAGTTACCGGATCCGAAAACACCCGTGGCAACATCAATATTGGGCAGTCTCTATCTAGCGCAGCCCAGTCGCAGAAGTCTGTTGCTGAAGGAGCATCGGAAACCTTTACAAAAGGGTTGACAAGTGCTTACGGTAAGCAATTTGAACAGGCAAAAAATATCAACGAACAGGCCGCAGTAGGCCGTAGCGTTGCCAATTCATTCGGGCTATCAAATGACGCAAGTTATCAAAACTCCGTTAATGAACTGCGCGCGCGGGGATTCAATCAGAATCAGATAGATGCGGTCACTGGCAGCATTGCTCTCGGGGGATCGGTCAGCGGCGGCCTAGGCCTTGGCAATATGGGAGGTAAAGAAGGGGCGGACGGAAAGGCTAAGGGCGGAATTGATTTTGGGGGTTCAGCACAAATCAATGGCACTACTCAAAGTTCGACTACGCGCAATGATGGTCAGAGCTCGAATGATGTAATGCAGGCAGCTAAAGCTGCAGGCTTAGTCGAGTCGATCTCAAACTCCTTGCGTCATGAAAACTCGTCAAGTCTTGCGACGTCATTCCTAGAATCAGAAAAGTTAGGTCTCAGCCAGTCGGATCAAGAAACATTGTCACGATCTGCCCAGCAAGCTATAAGTACGCAGAAGCAGTACACCGAAACTGCGGGCTATCTTCAGCAGTCTGGTTCCTCACTTTCGATGACACCAGATGCTTGGGCTGGAAAATTAATACGCGAAGGCAAGGCCGATGCTGTAGTTGCTGAAGCCGTCAACAACTATGGCTCGCAGATGAAAGAAGCAGAGCGACTTTTTGACACCGTTGATCCGAGTCGCAGGAGCGTCGCAGCTGCACTGCATACTCTGGCGAAAAACAATGACCTCGGTGTTCTAACGAGTGGCGTTTCCGACAGAGACATGTACACAAACCCAAGGCACAGTGGTGAGCTTGGAGATCAGCCTACCTCCCTTCAACACTCGAGCTTCACCAGCCTTCGCGAGCCGGCCGCGCGCGACCTAGACGCTGAAACATCCCGTGCTGGGCATTCTGTCAACGAAGGAAGTTTTGGAAGTCGATTTGATTCCGGAAACGCAGCCGCTCGCGACGAAAAGCAGGTCGAAGCAATTCATGATGGCCATAATGCCGATGTTAATAAGAAAGCCTACACGTTCGGTAATCGGGCGACCAGTGACGGCTTGTTCGAGGCGACAAGGCGTCTTGAAGAGAAAGGCAAGGGCTTGAGCGACCTTGGTGAGTCCGTTATGAGTGGCATTCCGCAGAAATTTATGAATGCACTAAGTAGCGCCGCGGGTACGCGTGGAAATATAGCTGAGTATCAAAATGAAGGCATGCGCCTTGGATTGGATAAGGATCAGGCGCATGTGTTTGCTGCTGCTCGAACCGGCGAGTTGAATAATAATGACCGGGGGGCATTCATGGAATATGCAAGGCATAGAGGATTCAACGACAACATGGCTTCGGGTATGTTTGATACTCTAGTTCAGGCCGGATTGAACGATAATGGGTCAAGCGCAGTTATCAATGATATTGTCGCGATTAACAACAGCGAAAAGCTAGATAGAGAGTTTGTTCTTGGTAGGTGAAGAAAAGGCTGCGAAAGCAGCCTTTTATCAAAGGTAACGGTCGGGTGCAGGTACTTCTGTCCCATAATTCATATTTCGCTGTACGTCTTCCGAGCTTCTCGCGATGCTTGGTGTGTAGGGGTCAGCAAGTACCGTATGGTCAATAGTGAACCTGTCATCCAGTGCGTCAGGAAAATGATTTATGCTATTGCTACCTGACTTGCATTTAAGGTCCATCACTAATGTTAGCGCGCTGGCTAGCGATAGCAATAAGGCCGACATGCCTGGATGATAGGCAATGGCGATAACGATGCAGCTAGCGAGCAGCGTCGCTGAAAGCAAAATCACATTTCTCCCACTACTCAACTTCGAGTTGGTGGCAGTGCCGAAAGAAGCTACCGCATACAAGGCCATTACTGCAAAGTATAAGTACTGGTCATGGTCCATCTTACTGCTATTGCAGTAGACAACGCCGTAGAGAGTGCCGAGTATAGCGATACCATGCCGCACAAGAGAACGTGCTGCACTCTCTTTTAGATTGCTCTCAAGCTTCTCTATACGATGACGAAAGAAGTTACTCCAGCGTTTGGCAGTCTCTTGCTCCAAAAAGTCAACCGCGTTGATAACATAAGCAAGTTCTTCTTGAGTCGGATATGACTCCATGGCTATCGCCTTGAGCCGACCAACTGTGCGGGATATTGATGGAGGGATATTACTAAATCGATCAATCTCGAATTTTTCCAGACTCACTGCCGACGAAGGTAGCTTGAGATATCCCTCCAAAAGAGCTTCGGCTTTCCGAAATTCACCAGCGATAATCGGATGCATGATGCACCTCCTGATTCGATAGACCTATGGTATCGCAGGTCCCAAAAACGCAAGGGTCGCTAAGCCGCCGTTCGCGCCGCTGATGCGCCCTTCCCTCCGTGTTATGGGCCGCCGCTAAGGCGAGCCAAGCTCTGCGCCAGGCGCCGCTGCTTGATCGCGTGCGAGAAGGTTCGCCTCGAAATGGCCGATAGCCACACGCGCCGCCTCAGCAAAGCTTGCGATTGACAGGGCCACCCACAGGAAATGCGGTTCGGCCTCGTCGTCCAGATGATCGACTGACACCGCATAGGCGCCGCCCCAGCTGGATGAATCCTGGATCTGGACGCGTGTCGGTTTCCCGCAGTGCTGAAGCACGAACTCGGGGTCGCTAGTATCGGTCCCGGCTCGTTTCTTGAAGCTGTAGCTGGTCATGGGGCCATGCCGAGATAAGGGGAAAATTCACTCACATCTCTCCTACCTGATTGATTTATCGGGCCTTTTCCATGATGGGGATTTTTATGGAAGCATGACGAGATAACGGAGAAATTAAGGCATTCAAACCATAAATGTTTGATTTCTAGGCTTTGTGTTGCTCTCACATGCTTGCGCATGTTCGCCCACCCCCAATTAATCTCAAGATATCCTTCTCCCCAGTGATGGTTCGAGGCGGCCTTCGCGACATCTTCCATTTTCGGTCTCGAATGTGGGCTCGATGGCAGCTGTAAACTTTCTCTCCTCGGAGGTGAGGATCATGCGGCACGTTGCAATGCAGCCAACGGAAACGACTTCAGACGTTACCTGTGACGCTTGTTGCCAAAGCACAAGTATTGAGGGCTATGGCCAGCAGTTTGGCGTTCTTCAAGCGTGTTGGAACTATGGTTCCAAGCATGATGGTGAGCGTTATGAGGTTCACCTCTGCGAGCCCTGCTTTTTCCGAACGCTGGCCATGCTACGTCGGGAGCGAATGGTTAACACCATGTTTGATGATGATCTTGACACCAATCAGGATGAGTTCGGTTTGGTGCGCAAGGATGATTTTTGGGCCGAAGGTTGAGTATGCCGGCCAAAGACCGGTTCGTAGCATCTCATTCACGACGATGCGACCCTGACAAATCCAGTCCGTCGGCGGCGTTGCTCAGTTGACGCCCGCCCAAGTTAAGGCGTGTCTGCTTCTGGCCCCGGTAACGGTTCATGGCTATCCGCACCGCCTTTGGCAAGCGGTGAATGCTCAATCAGCTTCAGTTGCAAGCCAGAAATACATGGTCTACTTCAGACCATCCCTAGCGGTCTGGCGCGTCGATCAAATAGCCCATCCCACGCGCGGTTTGTATGAGCTTAGGTTCGAACTCATCATCGATTTTTGCTCTCAGCCGTCGTACCGCCACCTCAATCACATTGGTATCGCTGTCGAAATTCATGTCCCATACTTGGGAGGCGATAAGTGACTTTGAGAGCACTTCCCCGCGACGCCGAAGTAATAGCTCAAGAAGAGCGAATTCCTTTGCAGTTAGGTCTATTCGTTTCCCCGATCGCGTAACCCGACGCCTGAGCAGATCGACCTCAAGGTCGAGGAGTTTGAGTATTGTTTGGTTGGGAGCATTATTGCCGCGGCGAAGCAACGTACGGATCCTTGCTAGCAATTCGGAGAAGGCAAACGGCTTGATGAGATAATCATCAGCGCCCAACTCCAATCCCTTTACTCGATCCTGAACCCCGTCTCGGGCGGTGAGAAAGAGCACGGGAACCTCATTACCGGCAGCGCGGACTTTCTGTAAAACCTGCCACCCATCCAGGCCAGGCATCATCACGTCTAAGATGAGCAAGTCGTATGTGGTATGAAGCGCGTGCTGAGCAGCATCGGTCCCGTTTTCAACTCTATCGACTGTGAAGCCTGCCTCTGAGAGCCCCTGCTGTAGGTAGGTGCCTGTTTTCGGCTCGTTTTCAGCAACAAGAAGCTTCATGAAAGTATTCCCTCCGGCATTTGGAACAGTGTGCCGATTGTCAGGGCGTGCAGCCAGTACCTTACAGAAACGTAATGCTCGCATCATCTGTCTGACAGCTTGTAGCGTTAACGTCTACATCAGCAGTTGCTCCCACACTCTGCTTTTTGGCCTTTCCACGCTCCTTTGGCCTATCGGCGCCTAAATGGCGCCTTTTTTTTGACCGCTGGAAGCAAGGCCGCTTGCGCTCACTGCTTGTCTGCATTGCTGACGAAACCGTAATGTCCAAATCAGCATTTTGACAGGTACGCTCGGTTAGCTTAGACACAAGCCCAAGCCTCTGTTTATGGAGCTGCGCTGGGTCTCCCGTGTCTTCGAACGAGGTAACAAGTAATGAAATTTTTCAGATCCCTTTCTGTACTACTCGCCATCGCAGCAAGCTCTTCCTATGCAATGGCAGAAGGTGGTGGTGATCGTACCTTTGCTCGTATGGAGCAGGCTCGCCAAGTAGCGATCGCTAATTATCAGGCTGACCAGAAGGACCAAGCCCAAGAGGTAGCCTCAGAGGCAGCCTCAGCGAAGCACGCTCACGCTAATTGCTGAGGCGAAACCTTCGGCAAATGTGATCACGCAGATTCTGAACTATGGCAGCTACTACGAATGTTGAAGCTGCCACGGTGTTGGCACTGCAACATCAGTTGTTAGAACCGACGAAGTCGGTATTAGCTACGCTGAACCTTGTCTCGTTAAAAACGTTACCTAGCACCCCCGCACCAAGCGGGTGAACCGTATATTGGCTAGTTAAAAATCAATCTTCTTTAACGGCTAAGTTGATAATTGTTGAATGAATCGCCCCAGCTTTCCTAGACATTCTCCAAGCTCTGGAAATAGCGCTTTTCAAACTCCACTGGCGATAGCTGCATAGCGCTGCTGTGCCGTCGCTTGGGGTTATAGAACATCTCGATGTAATCGAACACATCACTGCGGGCTTCTTCGCGGGTTCCGTAGGTTTTCCGTCGGATGCGTTCCCGCTTCAGCAACTGGAAAAAGCTTTCCGCGACCGCGTTGTCGTGACAGTTACCGCGTCGACTCATGCTGCTGATCAGATTGTTGGCCTTGAGGAAACTCTGCCAGTCCGAGCTGCTGAACTGGCTGCCCTGGTCGGAATGGATCATCACTTCCTGCTTGGGCTTGCGCCGCCACACTGCCATCAGCAACGCATCGATGGCCAGATCGCTGCACATCCGAGGCTTCATCGACCAGCCGATCACTTGGCGAGAAAACAGATCCAGCACCACCGCCAAGTACAACCAGCCCTCATACGTGCGGATGTAAGTGATGTCGGTGACCCAGACCTTGTTCGGTTCACTGACATTGAACTGCCGCTCCAGACGGTTGGGCGAGGCCACTGGCGGCTTGCCACCGTAGTACCCGGGGCGCCGGCGATAACCGGTCTGAGAGCGCAGCCCCTCTCTCCTCATCAGGCGAGCCACACGGTGCCGGCCACAGGACTCGCCCAGCTCACGCAGGTCGTCGTGGATCTTGCGGTAGCCGTAGACCCCGCCGCTTTCCAACCAGGCATGCTTGATCAATCCGAGCAGACGCTGATCTTCCTTGGCACGCGCGGATTTCGGCTCGGCCAGCCAGGCGTAGTAACCGCTGGGATGCACCTGGAGGGTCTGGCAGAGACGCCGTACCGGGTACTCCACCGACAGTTTGCTGATAACGGCGTACTTCAGCCGGACTCCTTGGCAAAGTACGCAGCGGCCTTTTTTAGGATGTCTCGCTCTTCGGTCACCCGCTTGAGTTCCGCGCGCAAGCGACGCAGCTCAGCCTGCTGATCATCTACCTGCTGCCGCTGTATTTGGGGTTTGCTGTAGCGCTTTACCCAGGCGTACAGGCTGTGCGTGGACACGCCTAAACGCTCTGCTACATCAGCAACGCGCAAGCCGCGTTCAGTGATGTGCTTGACCGCTTCAATCTTGAATTCTTCGGGGTAACGCTGGTTGCTCATGGCACCTCCTGCTGGGTCTCATTATGAGGCTTGGAGGTGTCTACGAAACTAGGGACGATTCAAGTCGACGTTCAGGTTGAACAATCAAAATATGCGGAAAATTCGATTCGTTTCCAGGCTGCATTTACTCGGCTGAACGGCGCATTCAAGAGGTTAATGATGGCCCTGAAAGGTGAGTGAAAAAGCAATCTTCCTTTGGCTCTGCGCCCGTAAGGAACCTCTGGGCTGTGCGAGACAGGCTCTCACTCGCTTTTAAACAACAGTCCCTCAATTTGATCGTGTTCTTCCCGTGTCGGTAGAGCGGTTGAATCTACATTGTCATCACTATCCGACTCGTCGTTTTTCGGCGAACCACGTTCAGGGTGGTAACCGCCATCTGCGTCGAACGCTACCCACCCGTACCACTCTCGGATGACCTTAGACGGTTGGCCGTCTTCCATTGCCACATACCAGTCCGCCAATCGAAAACGCTTACCGGCAAGCTTCGAAGTAGCCCTTTCGGCTCGAACCAACGCGAGATAGAGCGGGTGCGGCAGCTTTTCTATGGCTCCGGTTTCGTCGAGCAAGAAAGTGAACGAGGCGTGCGATAGTTGCCTTGTGGAACCGGCCAGCTCCTCTTCCTCGCCTAAGGTAAACACAGGAGCAAAGCCGCCCCCCTCCGTTCGAAAGTTGGTCGTTTGGCCTTGGTAGACCCTGGCAGCGTTCCACTGCACCTCGCCAGCATAAGCGTACGCGCGCAGGTCAAACTTCATTGGTCGTACCTGAGGGTCGGCGACGGTTCTACGCTCGCCAGGAGCTATAAGGGACTGGGCCAAGTAGTTTCCGCCAATGATTTCTTCCCAAACCCGCTTGGTGAGCTTGTCTCCTCGGTACGCACCGCGACTACCAAACCCGCTGACAGGCTTGAAAAAGAGGCTACGGCGGTTTTGCCAGAGGTGCTCCGCATTGCGATGCTCGACAGGAACGGTAAGCGGGACGTATTGGGCCAATACGGTTCGGATTTGCTGATCAACGCCAATCTCTTCCAAAAAACGTGCGTTGGTTAGGTCAACCAACCGGCGTTTGTCGGCATAAAGGGCATAGGCCTGAGGGTGTGGCGTTACCGTCACGACATCAGCCAAATAAGCGCTGCGCAGCGCGCTGCAATTGTCGCCTTCCAGATAGAAATCGGTGAGTCGGTTATAGACGAGATCCACAGGCTTTCCGTCGACCAAGAGGCACTCGTTGTGAAAGGCCAGATCGGCTGGGTCTGCGATTAGGCAGTCGATTCCTGCTGACTGGAATAACCGCTGAAAAAGAAGGAACTCCGGATACAGGTATTGGGCTTGTGGGCTTTCATCCAAGATCACCACGCGCGTGAGCGGACGTTGCTCGCCGCTCGCAGACCATTCCTGGGCGAACATATCCAGAATCAACTGCTCGAATCCTCCGGACCCGCCCCGCCCCGGCGATAGCCCGACTACGCCGCTGCAACAACTGCGCTGAGCGCGGGCGAGCAATACGTTTAGCATCGCTCCGCCGGCATTTGTGTTTATTTCGATAAGCCCAAGCTTGTCCTCAGCCAGATGAAAGTCGTAGCCAAAGAAGACGCCGCGCGCACCCCGAGGATCATGTCGTGCAATAGGAGGTGCAGAATCCAGAGCATGCTCACGCCAACCGGGCGAACTCACGGTCTGCTCGATGGCCTGAATAACCGCATTAACCTGGCGCAGCCGCAAGGATGAAACAAAGACCGGTCGTGCAGCAAACACATGGGCGCAACGTGACTTCAATAGCTCCGACAGCTCTGAATCCCCAAGCTGTTCGGTCAATGCGTTTACGAGCGCAGCTTGATCTAGGCTTACGCAGAAGCACGCTTCGTTGAGCGCTGCGGCTGTCGAACCGCATTTTCTTGATGAGGACGCTTGCACGTGAAACCTCCAGAACCAAATATACAGCTTCGAAAGTCTCGGCCTCTTTCGGTTCAGCCTGGCGTTTCTATGAGCGTAGGTCAGGGTCGTTGCTGGCACTCTGCCATTAACTAGGGAAACTCTGAAAAAGACTTCTGATTTGGCAAAATACCGCGACCCCACCCACCGAGTTTCCCGATGAAGCAGATGACCTTCGCCGACGCCGAGTACGCTGGCAAGCGCAAGCAAACCCGCAAGGAGTTGTTCCTGATCGAGATGGATCGGGTGGTGCGGTGGAAGGGCTTGATTGCTTTGATCGAGCCACATTATCCGAAGGGTGAAGGTGGCCGTCCGGCCTACCCGTTGATGGCGATGCTGCGTGTGCATCTGCTGCAGAACTGGTTCGGCTACAGCGATCCAGCGATGGAGGAAGCGCTGTACGAAACCACGATCCTGCGCCAGTTTGCCGGGCTGAACCTGGAGCGCATCCCCGACGAAACCACCATTCTCAACTTCCGCCGCTTGCTGGAGAAACACGAGCTGGCGGCCGGCATCCTCGCTGTCATCAATGGCTATCTGGGCGACCGCGGCCTGTCGCTGCGCCAGGGCACCATCGTCGATGCAACGCTGATCAATGCGCCCAGTTCGACCAAGAACAAGGACGGCAAGCGCGACCCGGAAATGCACCAGACCAAGAAGGGAAACCAGTATTATTTCGGCATGAAGGCCCACATCGGCGCCGATGACGAATCGGGTCTGGTGCACAGCGTAGTGGGCACGGCGGCCAATGTGGCGGATGTCACCCAGCTGGACAAATTGCTGCATGGCGACGAAAACGTGGTCTGCGCCGATGCAGGCTACACCGGTGTCGAAAAGCGGCCCGAGCATGAAGGACGTGAAGTTATCTGGCAGGTGGCGGCACGCCGCAGCACCTACAAAAAACTCGATAAGCGCAGCGTGCTGTACAAAGCCAAGCGCAAGATTGAAAAGGCCAAGGCTCAGGTGCGCGCCAAGGTCGAGCATCCGTTCCGGGTAATCAAGCGCCAGTTCGGTTACACCAAGGTGCGCTTTCGCGGCTTGGCCAAAAACACGGCGCAACTGGTGACACTGTTCGCTCTGTCGAACCTGTGGATGGCGCGCCGACATTTACTGACGAATGCAGGAGAGGTGCGCCTGTAATGCGGGAAATGGCCACCGGAGTGGGGTCCGGGTGGCGAAAACGTAAGAAATACTCGTCGAATTGATTGTTTTTTGATCATTTGGCGAGTTTAAGTTGCGCTAGGTGGTATGCCGGGGAAATACATGGCTACTTCAGACCATCCCTAGACATAAGCTTTGGAAGCGTCATTGTGAAAGTCGTATGCCCCTCAGCTGATTCGCAAGCGATGCGCCCTTTGTGCGCTTCGACTATCGAACGAGTGATAGCCATGCCGAGGCCCGCATTCATGGTGGTTCCTTCGCGCCTTGCGGTGTCGACCCTATAGAATCGATCAAACACTCGGGCCTGAAGCTCGGCTGGAATCGTTGTGCCTCGGTTGGATATGGCTGTGCAAACCGAGCCACCGCTCTCGCTTATTTCAACGCTGATGGTGCTGCCTTCCTCTGCATATCGAACTGCGTTAGAGACTATGTTTGAGACGGCCCGTCTCAGCATCGATTTATCGCCATGTACCGATCCATCGCCTGAAAGCGCGATTTCTACCTTTTTGTCCTCGGCTGCAAGCTCGTAATATGCGATAACGCTCGCGGTAATCTCAGCCATGCTGGCATCTTCGGCATTGGGCGTAATCTTCCCGTTGTCCGCCTTGGCGAGGAATAGCATGTCATCGACCATCTTTGACATGCGCCTAAGTTCTTCGAGGGCGGAATACAAAATGTCTTTGTAGTCGGTATTCTCGCGGTCGCGCAAGAGCGCGACCTCCATTTGGGTAAGCATGCTGTTCAGCGGCGTTCTTAGCTCATGCGCGATATCCGCTGAGAAACCTGACAATCTGAGAAAAGAGTCGTCCAAGCGCGAAAGCATTTCGTTGAAGTTGTCTACGAGTTCATGCAGCTCGCCTGGCACCGACTCGGTTGGAATTCTGGTATCTAAACAGTGGGCGGTTACCGTAGAAGAAGTCTTGGACAGTTCGTCTATTGGTTTTAAGCCTTTCCTGATCAGAACAACACCTAACGCGCCACTCAGAAGTGCACTAACGACAAGCGTATAAGCAAGCCACTGCTGAATCATATCGAAGAAGTGGATTCGGTGCGTTACATCCAAAGCCAAATAGATAACAGTGTCCTGCCCTTCTACCCACCGATTTACTTTTCTGGTAATTCCGCTGTACTGGTGGCCACCGAAACTTACCGTCCAGCGTTCCTCTTGGATGTCTGTGACAAGAGGTAGCAAGCTCTCAGACAGATTGTGATGGGAGTAAACCGTCTTACCGTCTACTACAACCGCAGTCGCGAAGCCAAAGGAGTGCTCAATAACGGCATCGATCCTTGAAGCGGTCTCAGGCCCGAATGCTGAGCTGTTGAGTAGCGTACGCTCTACTGCAGCGGCCTTTTCATTAAGCACTTGTGCATCTTTGCGTTCGAAATGGAGCTGACAAAAATAATTAAAGCTGATTGCGGCCGCCAGCAGCACAACCGTAACCACGAGCATGAGAGCTATCGCCATTCTGCTCGTCAGTGACACTTTTCCCATCAGTACGGTCCTGGTTAGGCCATCAAGCACAAAAAAGCAGGTGGGGCACCCCCCACCTGCTTCGATCATTGTTACTCACACCCTCATATCCTATGCTGCGTCTGGATTTTCGCCATTTTGCGAGTGGTCGGCTTTGGCGGCCCCCATCATCTCACGACACTCTTTCATCATTCCACGCATGTCACCCATCATTTCCATATGCTTGTCGCCGCTCATCATGCCGGTTTCTGAATGGCTTTGGTCCGCTTTATCTGCCGCTGCGAAACTCAGTCCGCTCGCCAAGGTGATTGCGATTGCTGTAACGGTGATGGCCTTTCGCATGTTAAATCTCCAAGTTCAGTGGGTTATTCGCTTTTGATTAACAAGGTGTTTTCGCCAACGTTGGGCTCCTTGGGCTTGTCGCACTTACCGCTAGACATATGCTTCATGCATACGACCATCATCAACAAGCAGGGCAAGAGAAAGAGCAGGCTTGGCAGCGTTGTTGCCAACGCCGCAGTGCTTTGGTTCAGTAGCATGTAGCCAACCACAGCTGCGGTTAACCCCGTTACGACCGGATTGCGCTGCAGTACGCTTTTAATCTTGGATATTATGCTGCTCATCTAACTATCCCTCGGATATTAAGCTTGGCAGATTAGCCATTGTTCACGCCAACTGGGGTGCTCAGGAACTCTACCGTATGGATCTTCCCGTCGGGGGTCTTGACCTTCATCTCATACGTCTGGACTTGGGCACTAGTTCTATAGTTTTGAATCATTCGAGTCGTGCCGGTCGCCCCTGCAGGTGCGATGCTCAGCACTTGACCCTCTTTGACAAGCTCCTTAAGGGTGGGCTTTGCTCCTGCCGAGTCATTTAAGCGATTCAGCGTACGTTCGCTTCCGCCTTCGGCCATTGCAAGCGAGGAAGCAACGGTCAGAATAAAAGGAACGATTACTTTGGTTATGCGGTTCATGGTTTGCACCTCTTGGTTAGTTGATGCCTGTAGATTAAAGGCTTGCTACTTACAAGAAGGTGTTGCCAAGGTTACAAAGCGGTAATCGCTTCATTCTCGTGTTGGTACGACCGCCGCGCCTGCGGCGGTCGCTTTCTGCTCTTTACTGCTTTTCGATGCGCGTAATGGTGGAATCCATACCTTTCGAGGAGAACTCGAATTCGACCTGGTCCCCTTCTTTCAGCGTTTGGAGCTGATCAGGCTTTGCTTTGAAGCCCATCGTCATCGACGGCCAGCCCAACGCTTCGACCGGGCCGTGGGCAATGGTGACGGTTCCGCTCTCGGTGTTTACTTTCTTGACCGTACCTGTGGCTGTAGCGGTCTGTCCCGCCGACTTCTGGTCCATTGGCATGTTCATGCCTTTGTGATCCATCGGCATGCCGTCCATTGGCTCCTTGTCGGCGGCATAGGCGACTGGTACTAGGAAGAGTGAGGCAAGGGTGATGTGCTTGATGTTCATAGATGTTCTCCAGGGGAGTTGGTTGCGTGCTGGGCCTGCAATTGCCGGCGGCGCATCAGCAGGTAGGCTGCCGGCAGAACGAACAGGGAGAGCAACGGCGCGGTGATCATCCCGCCCACCATGGGCGCGGCAATACGGCTCATGATTTCGCTGCCGGTCCCGCCGCCCCAAAGGATGGGCAGCAGGCCAGCGATGATCACGGCGACGGTCATGGCCTTGGGGCGCACTCGCTGGACAGCACCTTCACGAATGGCGTCGAGCAGGACGCCTTCGCCATGGGCTCCAGCGTTAACCCGATCCGTCCAGGCGTTCTTCAAATACAGCAGCATAATGACGCCGAACTCAGCAGAAACGCCTGCCAGTGCGATGAATCCGATTCCTGTCGCTACGGATAGGTTGTACCCGAGCAGATATAGGAACCAGACGCCCCCGGTCAGAGCGAATGGCAGCGTAGCCATGATGAGCAGCGCCTCGCCAAAGCGGGCAAACGTTAGGTAGAGCAATACAAAAATGATCAGCAAGGTAGCCGGAACGACGAGCTTCAGCTTCGCGTTAGCGCGCTCCATGAATTCGAATTGGCCGGAATAGCTGATGCTCATGCCGGATTCGAGCTGGACCCCTTTGCTGATCTTTTCCCTCAGATCGCCCACCACAGCCGCCATGTCGCGGCCACGAACATCGACGTAAACCCAGCCCGACAGCCTTGCGTTTTCGCTTTTAAGCATGGGCGGTCCGTCTGTCACCTGTACTTTGGCCACGGTCCCCAACGTGATCTGGCTGCCTTGCGGCGTGTAGATCGGTAGGTTGCGCAGATCGGATATCGAGTCGCGCCACTCGCGGCCATAGCGGAGGTTGATCGGATACCTGGCGAGCCCTTCCACGGTTTCACCAATGGTTTGACCACCGATGGCACCGGCCACGATCGATTGCACGTCCGCGATATTCAGGCCGTAGCGTGCGGCGGCGACACGAACGATATCCACATCGATATACCTGCCGCCGGTCAGTCTCTCAGCAAGCGCCGAACTGACCCCAGGCACCGTTTTGGCGATTTTTTCCACTGCCTCGGTGGCTTTGTCGATCTGTGCCAAGTCAGTGCCATACACTTTCACCCCGATCGGGCTCTTGATACCCGTCGCCAGCATATCGATACGGTTTCGAATCGGCGGGATCCACAGATTGGCTAATCCAGGTACCTGTACGGTGCGATCCAACTCCTCAACCAGCTTGTCAGGCGTCATCCCAGGGCGCCATTGATCCTTCGGCTTGAACTGAATGGTCGTCTCGAACATTTCCAGCGGGGCGGGATCTGTAGCGGTGTCGGCTCGACCAGCCTTACCGAACACGTGTGCAACTTCTGGAACCGTTTTTATGAGCCGGTCCGTCTGCTGCAGTAGCTCAGAAGCCTTCTGAGCGGAGAGGCCTGGAAGCGCAGTGGGCATATAAAGGAGGTCACCTTCATCCAGCGGGGGCAAGAACTCCCCACCAAGGCGAGAGGCCGGCCACAAGCCTGTCAGGAAGACCAGAACAGCCACCAGCAGAGTCATCTTGGGCCAGCGCAGTACCGCGTCCAGGGCCGGCTTGTAGATCCAGATGAGGCCACGGTTGAGTGGATTACGGTGTTCGTCAGGGATTTTGCCCCTGATCCAATACCCCATGAGCACAGGAACCAGCGTGACAGACAGGCCCGCGGCGGCTGCCATTGCATAGGTTTTGGTGAACGCCAGTGGACCGAACAGCCGGCCTTCCTGCGCCTCCAGGGTGAACACTGGAATGAACGACAGCGTGATGATCAGCAGGCTGAAGAACAATGCCGGCCCCACTTCAACAGCCGCGTCAGTAATGACCTTCCAGTGCTCCTGGCCCTTCAAGGTGGAGTCAGGATGCCGCTTGTGCCAGGCCTCAATGTGCTTGTGGGCGTTTTCAATCATGACGATTGCTGCATCGACCATCGCTCCGATGGCGATCGCGATGCCACCCAACGACATGATGTTGGCGTTGATGCCTTGCCGCTGCATGATCACAAAAGCAATCAGGATGCCGATCGGCAACGACACGATGGCGACCAACGACGAGCGCAGATGCCACAGAAAAATCGCGCAAACTAACGCAACGACAATGAACTCCTCGATGAGCTTGTGCGTGAGGTTTTCAACGGCACTGTCGATCACCTTGCTACGGTCGTACGTCGTGACGATTTCGACGCCTTGGGGCAGGCTCGCTTTCAGCTCATCCAGTTTGGTCTGAACGGCAGCGATGGTTTCCCGAGCGTTCTTGCCGCTCCGCAGGATCACCACGCCGCCGACTACCTCACCTTCACCGTCAAGCTCGCTGATGCCCCGGCGCATTTCCGGGCCGAGCTGGATATGCGCAACGTCCCCTAGCGTCACTGGCACGCCGCCGTCGAGACGCAAAGGAATGGCTCGAAAGTCGTTGAGTGTCTTCAGATACCCGGTCGCACGGACCATGAACTCGGTTTCTGCTAGCTCTAGAACACTCCCGCCGGTTTCACGATTGGCCTCGTCGATAGCTTGAGCGATCTGCTGTTGCGTCACGCCCCGGCTGGCCATCCGTATAGGATCCATTACGACCTGGTACTGCTTGACCATCCCGCCTATGGGTGCGACTTCCGCCACGTTGGGTAGTGTCTTTAGTTCATAGCGCAGAAACCAATCTTGCAATGAGCGCAGCTGTGAGAGGTCATGCTTGCCCGTTCGGTCTACCAAGGCATATTGGTAAATCCAACCGACACCTGTGGCGTCAGGCCCCAAGGCGGGTTTGGCGGCGGCAGGGAGCCGGCTCTGAACCTGACTCAGGTACTCCAGCACACGTGAACGGGCCCAATAAAGGTCTGTGCCGTCTTCGAACAGGACGTACACGTAGCTGTCCCCAAAGAAGGAGTAGCCGCGAACCGTTTTGGCACCGGGAACAGACAGCATGGTCGTCGTAAGCGGGTAGGTGACCTGATTCTCGACAATCTGCGGCGCCTGCCCTGGGTATGGCGTGCGAATGATGACCTGAACGTCGGAAAGGTCTGGCAACGCATCGACAGCAGTGTTCTTGACCGACCAGATACCCCAGGCCACCGCGAACAAAGTGGCCAGCAGGATCAGAAAGCGGTTGGCTACTGACCATCGGATTATGGCTGCAATCATTTCTGGCCCCCGAGCTTCTCGATGCGCTCGATGACCAGGCCTTCGTCGCTTTCACGCACGCCCACACGGACGCGGTCGTCGACTTGCAAGCCTGACAGCAGGGATTGATCCGCAACCGGAAAGGACATGGTCATCCCAGGCATGTTCAGCGTCTTGAACGGCCCATGCGACAGGCCAACCATGCCATCTTCCAGGCTGACGATCGTACCTTCAGCCTCGTGCAGCGCAGTTTCTGTAGAAGTTGCAGGCTCCTCCAAACCCTGAGCGGTCAGCCCGCGTAGGCTCGCCTCTGAATCCAGGAGAAACTGACCGGACGCCACGACCTTCTGACCGGCTTCCAGCCCTTCAAGCACCTCTGTCTGGTCATCGAATTCCCGGCCTGTGCGAACCTCAATCGGGCGGTAACGGCCTTGATCCTCGGCCAGCATCACCAATGCGCGCCGACCGGTGCGAATGACCGCCTCGGACGGGATGACCAAGACATCTTCGACGTTGCGACTCAACGTCACCTCGGCCGTCATGCCGGGACGAAGCCGTTGTTGCGGGTTAGGTAGCTCGACCCGGACACGCACAGTGCGGCTATCCAGGTTGGCCTGCGATAGTACCGTCTGGATCGTTCCTTCCAGCGTTTCACCCGCAAAAGCGGGCAGGCGCGTTGTTACTGATTGCCCTGGCGCTAAATTTGCGCTCCGCGCCTCTGGTACTGCAACTTCTAGCCAAACCGTGTCCAGCCCGTTGACGCGCGCAAGAGTAGCGCCGGCGGGTACGGTCATGCCCTCGCGAACGTCGAGGCTGTTCAGCACGCCGCCTATTGGACTCGTCACTGTCCAAACGGGGCGCGCTTTACCAGTTCGTTCTAGCTGCACTATGACTTCTGGCGGCATGCCAGCAAGGCGCAACCGCTGGCGAGCCGCTGCGAGCAGCTGGGGTTGGCCGACCCCTTTGAGCGCCAGGTACTCTTCCTGTGCGGCAGCCCATTCGGGAACCAAAAGATCGGCTAACGGCGCGCCTTTTTCGATGACATCCTCCGGTGCTCGGTCGTAAACGCGCTCGACAAAGCCACCGGCACGCGCCTGCACAACCGCCACGTCTCGCTCGTCAAACATCAACGCGCCTGTCGCTTCGAGCGACTGGCTGATCGATTCACGCGTTACGGTTGCCAAGCGCACGCCGAGATTCTGCGTCACGCTCGGGTCGATACTGATCGATGCCCCGTCGCTTCCCTCATCTGCATAGCGTGGAATCAATTCCATATCCATGAATGGCGACTTGCCCGGCTTATCGAACTTTTGCTGGGGGACCATAGGGTCATACCAATAGAGCACTTCCTTGTCTTCTTCTGCAGGCGATTGTCCGAAGGCTGCGGTAGGCAGACCGATTAGCGCTGCAGCGCTAATCATCAGAGGCAGACTGAAGGCGAGTACCAGCCGCTTGTGTTGGAATGTCATGGTCGGGTATCTCCAAAGGCGAAATGCAGGCGGGCATTGCTCAACGATCGATCGCGGGCGACGTCAATACGCCGTAGCCGGGTCTCCACAAGCTGTCGTCGCGCTTCGATCACAGCGGTCAGCTCACCGCTTCCGGAGCGGTAATCGGCCATGGCAAGGCGGACCTTCTCTTCAGCGAGGGGTAGTAAGGTTTTGTCGAGGCGGATGAGTGCGCGGTCCAGACGCTGATACTCAGCGAGGTCAGTACTCAGCTCTTGGTTGTACAGGCGCAAGGTCGCTTGGCGCTGAGCCTCGATCTGGGCAAGGCGAGCTCGTTCGGCCGCGATCTTCGGATCCTGCCGAGAGCTGGTAAACAGCGGCAGGTCGAAGCTGACGCTGAGGTTCACCATGTCGCCGTACTCACGGCCACGTCGCAGGTAGTCGATCCCCCAACTCCAATCCGGTGTTTTCTCTGCGATGGCCTGGTGAACCTTTGCCTCCGCTTCACGAGTCATCGGGTCGAAGGCGAGTAACGCCGGGTGCCGGTTCAGGTTGTGCTGAAAGTTATCAACGGCGGCAAGCCATTGCGGCCAGTCACCTGTAAGCGGCTGGCCTGCTAGCTCGCCTATCCAGCGCCGGAGGCCGGCCCGCGCAACAGCCTGGTTACGCAGCAGCTCATCCTCTTGTTCAGCCAGCAATGCTGCCTCTTGCCTCGGAAGTACGCTGTCTGCGGTTTGTCCGCTGCCGCCAGCAATGCGGGCCTGAACAGCCCGCGAAAGGAGCTGATTCTCGCTGTAAAGCTGCTTGAAAAGGCTTAGCTTCTGCTCGACCGCGAAGCTAGCGATCCATGCCTCGGCGGTTGCTTGGCGCACACCGAGACGTTCAACCGTTTGCTGGGCGTTTGCGAGCGCAACACTAGCCTGCGCGGCCTCGACTCGAGCGCGCCTTTTCGCTCGGTTTGGCACATCTTGCATGACCCCAACCATTTGCATGGTCATGGCCTCTTGCTCCAACTGCCAGCGAGCGTCACCTTCGATGGGCACGCTTTGCAGTCCAAGCTTAAGTTTAGGGTCAGGAAGCTCGCCGGCAGGGATTGCAGCGCTGCGTGCGGCCACCAGGTTGGCGGCTTGCGCATGCAGCGAAGGCGCGTCTTGCTCGGCCACGCTCAGAGCTTGTTCTAAGGTCAAAGCGGACGCTAACCCTGGAAACGAGAGCGCGCCCATGATCAAGGCGGCCACGTACGGCGGCGCCCAATAAATACGGGGTTTCATTTGCGAAGGATTCCTGATCTTTCATGCGAGCCAAAGGCGCGCAGTAGCCGGCCCGAATGCTCACTCGGGCGGTTCCTATAATTTGATCGGAATTAGACGCGGGGTGGACGCCAGACGGCGTCTAAAAGGCTAGAGGAGATCAGGCCGTTATAGGGAGTGGTCACGGGTTCAGCAGCAGGCATCAGCTGGGCTTTTATTGAGACAAGCTGAAGGATACTTGCAGTTTTGCATTCTTGGCCCGTCTTGCAGACGGTCTTCGTTCCATGCTCATTCGCTTCACAGCACTCGTGTTCAGCACCGTCATCGGCGCCAACCATCGAAGCGTGGTCGGTCGTCATGGCGCCCACGCCTTCCATATCGGACATCACGTGATGCCCGGACGATCCAACCGGCATGAGCATTTCCGCTATCCCATTGATCGGAAGCGCAAGCACTAGCAGCAGGATAAGGAAGGAGCGCATTGTAGTGGTCAACCCATCCCGGACAGTGGGTTAAGTTTTTCTTCGGCCACCGCAGGCGGTAGCCCATCGTTGAATTGATGCGGCCTGATCCAGTTGTAGCGGTGCATCAGGTAATGACTGATGTCCCGTTGGGCCTCCTGAGCTGTCAGGTAACCGGTCTGTGGAATCCACTCCGATTTCAAACTGCGGAACAATCGCTCCATCGGCGAGTTATCCCAGCAGTTGCCCCGGCGGCTCATGCTCTGTTCCATCCGATATCGCCACAACCGTTGCCGAAACAGGCGGCTAGCGTATTGGCTGCCCTGATCGGAATGAAACAGTACCTGCTGCGGTTTGCCACGCTGTTCGTAGGCCATGTCCAGCGCCTTGATCACCAACTCAGCATCCGGCTTGGCAGAAATCGCCCAGCCGACTACTCGTCTTGTATGCAGATCCAACACCGCCGCTAAGTAATGCCAGCGACCTTGTGCCCAGATGTAGGTGATGTCGCCGCACCACACCTGATTGGGGCGCTCAGTGGTGAACTCGCGGTTCAGCCGGTTCGGGATATCTGGTCGCTCAACCGTAGCCTGCTTGTATGCGTGCGAGCCTGGCTGCTTGCTGACCAAGCCCAACTCACGCATCAACCGACGCACACGAAAACGGCCAATGCTGACGCCATCCTCACGCAGCATACCCAGAATGCTGCGACTGCCAGCCGAGCCTCGACTCTGGTTGAACAGCTGGTTAACCTGACTGCGCAGTGCAACGCGGCATGCATCAACACGGCAGCGTCGAAGCCGATGGGCGTAGTAGCAAGACCGCACCACGCCGAAGGCTGAACAGACCACTTCCACCGACTCCCGCTCACTTAACTGGTCTATCAGCGCGTACGATTGAACTCGTCCGACATCAAGAGAGCGGTAGCCTTTTTTAGGATCGCTTTCTCCCGTTCCAGTCGGTCGATCCTGGCTTCCAGCTCCTGGATTTTCTGCTGTTCGGGCGTCAGTGCTTTGCTCTTCGGGGTAACGCCCACGCGCTCCTCTTGAAGCTGTTTTACCCAACGGCGCAGGGCCGACTCAACCACTCCCAGTGAACGAGCTGCTTCGATATGGCTGTAGCCCTGATCGAGCACCAGGCAGGCGGCCTCTCGTTTGAACTCGGGCGTAAAGGAACGACGTTGCTTGGTCATCAGACACCTCTCTATGGCGAGCATTCTCGCCCTAAATGGGTGTCCGGAATCAGTAGACCACTACACATGTAGGACTTCATATTTCCAGCTTACGGGACAATTCATGAGCAATCAATGAGGCAATCGGTCGCTTCGCAACCGAAGCCTAAGCCTAAGCCGACAGGCTTCAAACTACACGCGTTTGACGGAGCCGGAGTGCGTTGAACACAACCGATGCTGAGCTGAGGCTCATGGCCAGGGCAGCAATCATCGGAGACAGCAACAGTCCGAAGAACGGATAGAGCAGACCTGCGGCAATCGGGATGCTCAACCCGTTGTACATAAAGGCAAACAGAAGGTTCTGACGCATATTGCGAACCGTCGCCACCGAAAGCGTGCGCGCGCGCAGTATCCCCATCAGGTCACCTTTAACGAGCGCAACTTGGGCGCTGTTCATGGCGACGTCAGTGCCCGTGCCCATCGCTATGCCGACATCAGCCCTGGCGAGCGCCGGCGCATCATTTATTCCGTCGCCTGCCATGGCGACTACTTTACCTAGGGCTTGTAGCTTAACCACCAGCGCCTCCTTGTCTTGCGGCTTCACTTCGCCATGCACCTCATCGATCGATAGCTCACGAGCCACCGCGCGGGCAGTGGTAAGCCCGTCGCCGGTGGCCATGATGACTTGCACGCCCTCCGCTTGGAGCCGCGCTACAGCTTCCTTGGACGTCGGTTTGATTGGGTCCGATACGGCCAGCAAGCCGGCAAGTGCCCCATCAACAGCCAGGTAAACAATGCTGGTACCGCTCTCGCGCATTTTTTCTGCCTGATATTTCAACGGCTCGACGCTCACACCCGCATCTTCCATAAGCGCGGTGTTGCCTAGCTGTAGCTGCTTGCCTTCCACCAGACCACGGACTCCGATCCCTGACCCTGACTCGAAGGTCTCTGGCTTCGCCAGCTGGATACCTTCGCTTCTGGCATGGTCTACGATCGCGTGGGCTAGGGGATGCTCACTACCTTGATCCAAGCTGGCAGACAAACGGATGACTTCCTGCGAGTCAAACGGCGTGACGCCTATAGCCCGATCGAAGACAGGTCGGCCCTCGGTCAAGGTTCCTGTTTTATCGACAATCAGCGTGTCTACCTTACGGACATTTTCGATGGCGCCTGCGTCTCTGAAAAGCACTCCACTTCCAGCCGCTTTGCCTGTGGCAACCATGATCGACATAGGCGTTGCCAGGCCAAGTGCGCAAGGGCAAGCAATGATCAAAACCGCAACTGCATTGATCAGGCCGAATACCCAGCCCTGGTCAGGCCCGAACAGGCCCCATGCAAAGAATGTCAGCAAGGCGATACCGATGACCGTCAGCACGAAATAACCTGCAACCGTGTCTGCCATTCGCTGCATGGGTGCTTTGGAGCGTTGTGCATTCGCAACCATCTGGACGATTTGTGAAAGCATGGTCCCGGAGCCAACCTTAGTGGCTCGCATGACAAGCGAGCCGCTCGTGTTCATCGTCGCGCCGATAAGCGAATCGCCTGTCCGCTTCGTCACCGGAACCGGCTCGCCCGTTAGCATGGATTCATCGACGGCGCTCTCGCCCTCCAATACCTCTCCATCAACGGGTACCTTTTCACCAGGACGAACGCGCAGATGGTCGCCCTCATGAACATGTGTGAGCGGGATGTCCTCCTCTGAACCATCTTTGGCGATACGGCGAGCGGTTTTAGGTGATAAGCCAAGCAGGGACTTAATTGCCGAGGACGTCTGCGAGCGGGCCTTCAATTCCAGCAACTGGCCCAGCAGAGTCAATGAAATGATCACCGCGGCGGCTTCGTAATAAACGCCTATCCGGCCGCCTACTGTGAATGACTCTGGAAACATGCTCGGTAAGAGGGTTGCTACGACGCTGTAAATATAGGCAGCCCCCGTGCCAAGCCCGATCAAGGTCCACATGTTTGGGCTGCGATGTTTGACCGAGGCGAGACCGCGCGCGAAAAATGGCCAGCCTGCCCACAAGACAACCGGGGTCGTGAGGGCCAGTTCAACCCAGTTCTGGCTAGCCCCGTGAAACAGCGGTATCGCATGTCCCGCCATGGCCAATAGTGTCACTGCTACGGTCAGGGGCAGCGACCACCAGAATCGTTTCGAAAAGTCCTTGAGTTCAGGATTTTCCTCCTCGTCGAGTTCAGGAATCAGCGGTTCCAATGACATCCCGCAAATAGGGCAATCACCTGGCCCCATTTGGCGGATTTCAGGGTGCATTGGGCAGGTGTACTCTGTCGTTGCATCACCGGCGGGTGGTTTCTGTGCGGGTGGGGTAGATGCCCGAGAGGAGGTCCCATGAGCCTGCGGTGCAGCGAGATATCGAGCAGGGTCGGAACGAAACTTGGTCTGGCAACCCTGGCTGCAGAAGCGGTAAGTGCTTCCCTGATAATGCTCTTGATGCTCGCTATCCTCTTCCACCTTCATCCCGCAGACGGGGTCGGTGAGTGCTGCAGTACCTTTCGTTTGGTCGGGCTGGTGATGGCACTGCTGAGAGGACATACGGGGCACCTTATGGATTGGTTAGCGACGAACTTGGCCTATTGCAGGGACATTTGCGGTTTTTCAATGCTTGCAGCGTCTGACAGCCAATATATGCAAAGCGTCCTGACCAAAGGCTGAAGTAACCATTACATTTCTGTCAGGTTCTCTGGTATGTCAGGTCGTATGTATGTTGAAGCGAGCTGCTGAAAAAGTAGCTCGCGCAGATACCGCCTGCTGGCCTAGCCTATGCCTCCATTGTTCGATGCTCGGCCGCTTCATTTTGATGAATACCGAACCGTGCAAAAGCCAGCGCCTCAAGATCCGTCTGTAGAGATTCGGCCTCTGCCCAGATACAGGCACTCTCGGCAGGCACCGTAAGAGCGATGCCCTCAACTATCGTCAGAACCATCGCATGCAATCTCAGCAGCTCATCGCGAATGGCGGTGGTTCCGCCCATTTCTAGCGAGCAGGCGTCCAATCGATCAACCAGCCGGAGCAGTTGAGAGGTGTCGAAGCCGTCGCGCAAGTTTTCCAACGCCACTGCATCGACTTCGCCGTACGGTGTAACGCGAAAGGATGCGGGAGGAACATTGATCATGTGGTTTTCTCGGTATCTAGCTGGCGAGGGGTGATCACCCGCAGCGAGCCGGCAGCTTGTTGGAACACCAAGTCCTTGATCCAAGGCTCCGGTGGCCGGTTGAGCTTGAGGTTGAATTCGCCGAAGCGCTTGACGTTGCTGGTCAGGTAAGGGCTGAGGAAAGACACGTCCTCGTCGGTGAACTGCCAACCCTCTCGGGCCAATTTCTTCAAGATGCGCATCATATCCACGGTGTTCTGCAGGATCACCGATGAGGCCACCATGTCGTTGTAGCGCAGACGTTTTTGCTGTTCGTCCGGATCGTTTTCGGCAATCACGTCGCCACCGAACGAAAGCCACTTCGAGAAACCGTTGTAGGACTCGATCTTGTTGGTGTTCGCGGTGACTTCCTGGCGCAACTCGCGGCTGCCGATCCAGTTGAGCAGGAAGATCGTGCGGATCACGCTGCCCAGCGCCTGTGCCGCATGGTAGAGCTTGTTTCGCCGGCTGTAGGAGCCGAGTTTTCGCAGCAGCATAGGCGAGGAGATTTTGCCGACTTGGATGGACAGCG
This sequence comes from Pseudomonas sp. Marseille-Q7302, assembly GCF_965111925.1. Taxonomy (NCBI): domain Bacteria; kingdom Pseudomonadati; phylum Pseudomonadota; class Gammaproteobacteria; order Pseudomonadales; family Pseudomonadaceae; genus Pseudomonas; species Pseudomonas sp. Marseille-Q7302. Next base: position 143,408 of record NZ_CBCOPK010000002.1, read on the forward strand.
CGACCTGCATCAGATCTTGCCAGTGGGTTTCGATCAAGTGCCAGTCGGCAGTGTCGGTGAACAGGCGGTTGATATGCTTGTACGACGCGCCGCGATCCGGCCGGCACATCACCAGGTCACGCCAGTTGCGGATACGCGGCATCAGGTTGATGCCCAGCAGATGGGTGAAGGCAAAAACTGTCGCCGATTGCCCCTGCGTATCTGAATACACAGTGTCTGCCTCAACACTGAGATCAGCCTTTAGCAGCCCCTCAATTACGTAAATCGCCTCCCAGATGCCAGGTGGGATGAAGTGCTGGAACACAGCGATGTAGTTGTTGGCCACGTGCCGATAGGCCACGGCACCCATCTTGCGGTAGCGGAAGTGGTAGCCGGCCAGCAGGTTGTCATCATAGAAGTCGAACTGCGTGCCGTCCGCTGCCACCGCCTTGCCATCGCCCCAGAGCTTAGGCAGATCAAGTTGCAGATAGAGTTCCACCAGCTCGCGGTTAGCCTTGTCCAGCTTCTCCAACGATAGGTGGCGGCGATTCGTATAGGACAGCATGTGTGGCGTGACATTACCGGCCAGATGCCGCGCGGCCTGGTTGGGGCCGAGATTGCAGCCCATTGCGAAGATGGTCATCAGATAGCGCTCGGCAGGCTCTTTGAGCTTCGGCTCGTTACCGGACATGGGACCGAAATGCCGCGTGAACTGAATCCAGTGCTCGATGCTGGCCATGATGTCGAGCACGTGCCTGGCCGGCATGCGCTGCATAAGCGCCGTCTGTAGTGAGATGGCCGAAGGTGGGATGTCCGGCGCCGTTACTCGGCGCAACACCGGTTCTCCGGCTTCGTTAATTGATACGTCCCCTCGGCAAGATGGGAATTTGTCGTCCAGTTGTTGCGCGGTTTCCTCCAGCTGGGTCTTGAGGGAGCCAACAAACTCCTTCGCCGTGCCTGGCAGCCCGACCTTTTCGCAGTAGGCCGGTAGTCGCTGCAGGCATTCTTCCCAGGGCAGCAACTGCTTGCGGTAGTCGGCGAAGGATTCCGACCCCTGTACACACATGTCACCCGATCGCAGCTCGCTGGCCAGGTAGGAGAATACGCAAACTTCCAAATAGCGCCGGTTGGTCGGTGGCCCCTCACTGGCAGGACGACGAACGACCTTGACCCAGCGCTCCGACGCAAACGACAAGTCGATGTGCTCGTCGATCCATTCGCGGCGTAGATTCTCGCTGTCCTGGATCAGTTGAAGATTCTGAACCAGCGATCGATCCTGAGTCGTGGGCTCCAGTTGGAGAAGGTGGCTGAGACGGAACAATAACGAGCGATGGGACTTGAAGTGCTTCCAGATCAGCGGCAGATAGTTATTACCGCCGGTAGCCTGTACTTCGGCGCAAGTCTCACGCAACCGATCCAAATTGCCACCGGGGGAGAGGTATTCCCGAATCAGGCTGCCAGCCTCCTGGTCATCCGGTTCTTGAACCAGAATCTGCACCACGCCATCCAGGGTCGCCGCCAACTGCTCCAGCTTCTGGCGTTGCCGCGCCTGGATTCGCTCCAACTCCTCCTTGGCGCGTTTATGGATCGTCGAAATCCGTCGGATGAACATCTCGGCCAGGTGATCCCGGGTCCGCACGCGCATGCGGTAGATCAAGGCCAGCATCAGCGTGTAGCGTTTCGGCAGTGAGCAGTCCTTCAGCTCGGCTACATCCGACGCCGCGGCTTGGGCAGCGAAGTGGCGGATCTTGGTGTCGACTATTCCTCCAAAAATGGCATCCAGATCCCCGAGGCTCTCGAGCCAAGCCAGATGATCGATCAGCACCTCCAAGTGCTTGCGAGATGGCTTCTTGGGCGCCTGCTTCAGCGCATTGAAGTCGCTCTGGCGTCGGCCGAAATCAGTGTCGAGCAGATCCTTTAACTTGTGGATCACCTCGACTGGCGTTCTGGTTACTACGAGGTTGAATATTGCCTCTTGGGATTCGGCATGAATTCGCTCAGCGAGATCATTCAGGGTCGAGTACGCAGGGAGCTCATAATCCTGGCTGATCAGTTCTTCGATTACGGAGTTGATGATGTCGGCGCGTTGGTCAAGCACAAACGACATTGCTTTGGCATGCCGCTCGGCGAGCTCCATGGCATCAGAGCCGTAGAATGCCGTCACACCGAGGCGAGCTCGGATCGCGTTCATGTGGCGATATTGTTGGAACCACTTGTATTCCGCGAGTTTCACCTTGCTACGCTGACCCAACTCTCCGCGAATGAAGTCCACCAGTTGAATAGGTACGTCGGTGATATCAGGAAAATATCGGAGCACCTGAAAGGTTTTTAGGAGAACGGCGAGATTGAGGTGAAAGGGGGCCTTGGACTTGCTTCGTACCCACTTAATCTCATCATCTGAGAACGAAAAATCACGCTGCAGCTCAGCTTTTGAATACGCCTTTGGCAGAGTGGGATACGCCGTACGCTCTAATGAAGCCATAGGAACTCCTTTTCTGAGGAGTCAGAAAAGATAGTCCACGATCAGAGGCTGTGCGGTCGACTTGGTAAATTCTCTTGGCATCAACACGTTACGTGCGAAGTGAGTGAATTTTCCTTATATCTCGGCATGACCCCATGACGGTGTCGGCGGCATAGCCATCAGACACACATAGCCAGGCGTACCGCTGCTTCAGCTGCTTTGTTCGATCGTCGGCTGGACGGTGTGGTCGATGGGCAGCCAGGTCCTCAGGGAGGATACGCTTCGCTAGCGGAGCGCTCGAGGGTCATGCGGCGCCTCCGGAAACGTTCGGATCTTCGATGGAAGCCTGTCTGCAGCAGAGCTATTCGCTGTCGCTGGTGTGTGGAAGCCGCATAAGGATGCTGGTGTGCTGACAGATCAAGAGATCAAATGGGCCGCGCTGCTCGTAGTGGTCGTGAGCGTTGCGAGGGCGCAGTTGCGAAAGCGGTGGCCTGAACAGGTGCGACGATGGGAGCACCTGGTCGATCTGTCGATCTTGGTGACGGTGATCTTTCTGATGATGGCAGCCCTTACTAATCTCGGCAGGGAGCCGGGCCGACCGATGCCCGCAGGGCCGACCAGGATTGCCTCCGTGGCGCTGACAGATATCTCGCTCCAGCGCCACAGCTGAGCGCAGGCGCTAGGCCGGTGACTCGTAGGTGATGCCGCCGAGCCGATACGTCAAAGGCGTCTTGAGCGGTACCCGATTACCCTCCGCCACTTCCATCCGCTGGCCACCGGTGGGCAGGTAGAGGTTGCGTTCTGCCTAGACGTCAGCGCGCTTTCACATCGCCGCGCCGCCGGCCGCGGGCCGCACGATCGAAGTCGCGCAGCGCCGAGACCTTCGGCTCGGCCTCGCCGGCGAGCACGAACACCGGCAGGTTGGCTTTGATTATGGCGTCCCACTTCTCGCCGCGCTCACCAAACCAGAGCGTGCAGCGCGGATGGGCGCCACGACCTTGTGCTTGATCAGCACCTAGTCGTCCGCGAGGTTCGCGATCGTGCGCAGATCTTGGCACTCGGGGGTTTGCTTGAGCGGTATCCCTTCCTGCCTCTCCCTATTCTCGGCCTCCGCTCGCACCTGCTCGCGCACAGTCGCCACCGGTATCCGCTGATTGCTGGTGGTGTGGCCAGCCCAGCCTAGGTGAAGGAGATCCGGCGTGACGCACCGTCGCAGCCTTGGACAGTGCAATACATCCCTTCGGTATGACATCGGTGCCGGACCACGCCCTACCCAATTCTTCCCTTCGCCCAACGGCGATACTCTGCTGGGTTCATTCCGGTAATTTGCGTGAATGCGCGGCGGAAAGATGTGTCCTCGTTATAGCCACATTCAAGTGCCACCTGCTTGATACTCGCGCTCGGTGCCTGGAGCAGCACACAGGCGGTTTCTATCCTTACCCGCGTGATCAATTCTTTAGGTGACTCATTCGTCAAATGCTTGAGGCGTCTGTGCAACGTACGGTCGCTGACGTGCAGCGCCTTAGCCAGTTCCAAGGCAGTTAGCCCGCCGGGGCTGCGGCGGATAAGCTGCTCTGCTTCGAGCAGGAATGGATCGCTTCCATTGATGAACCCTCTGGGGGCGTAGATCGATTGGGGCAAGGGCAGGCTGTCCGCCACGGATATATCTGCGGCCAGCCTTGCTATCTCAACGCCAGCGGAATTCCTGATTATTTGTAGCGCCAAGTCGATCCAGGAAAGCGGGCCTCCTGTCGTAATCACCTGGTCGTGCGATTCCATCGCGGACCCCCACACAGGTAAAGCCCTAGGAAACCGCCGTTTGAAAACGTGGTGGAGCCACCATGTTGTGGTGCATCGGCGTCTATCAAGGAGGCCAGCTTCGCCGAGTACGAACGTACCGGCACAGGCCCCACCAACCCACGCCCCCTTTTGGTGACAGGCGCTAATCCAATCCGAGGCTTGCATGACCGACTTAGTCAATGGCGGCGCGCGATCGGCGGCCAATGCCATGCCCGTGACGAGTACGGCATCGCATACCTCCACGTCGCGGAACGAAGCATCGACCGAGATCAAGCGGCCCTGGGGATCACGCAACGAGTTGCCGTCAGCACTAACAACGACCGTTTCAAACTCCGGCCGAGCAGCGTGCCCCGGGCTCTGGGGTAACTCCAAAGGCGGCGATCGCAAAGTCTGATTGGTCATCCAGAACAGATCTGACAATCCGGCGATAGCGGACAGGAGGCTGCCTTCAAGGGCAACGATAGCAATACGCACAGTCTCAGTCCTTCTCTTTGGAAATGGCGAATTTTCCATGAACTATGGCTGGTTTGGCATCTCACGTCTTGTTTTACGGCAACCTAGACTAGCTCCACAACTCACCTGAGTAGCCAAACATGAAGCTGTCTCCTGACCTTTTGCTCCTAGGCCAAGCACCTCGTCTTGCCTGGGCCTGGCTGATACGGATAGGAGCCTTGCTTGGCCTATCCACTGGATTGGCCAGCTCGCCCGCATCGGCTGATGCGCCTGCCCAGAGAATCGAGAATATCGTTTTGGTGCATGGCGCCTTCGTTGATGGGTCGAGCTGGTCTCCCGTGCTGGAGCAGCTGATCGAGATGGGCTACCACGTCACCGCCGTTCAGAATCCGCTTACCTCACTGAGCGATGATGTGTCGGCCACCGAGCGAGTGTTGCAAAGACAAAAAGGGGATGTCCTGCTGGTAGGTCACTCATGGGCAGGAACGGTGATCACTCAAGCAGGTAATGCTACGAACGTTAAAGGTCTCGTCTATGTGTCCGCGCTCGCCCCTGATAGCGGCGAGTCAACAATTGATCTCCTCAATCATCTGAATGCGCCCGCAATGGCGCTCGCTCCCGACCGTGAAGGTCTGCTGTGGTTAGACAGTCCGACCCTTTTCCACTCCGTCATGGCGGCCGACTTGCCCATCGCTGCAGCCCGTTCCTTGGCGGCTCGCCAACAACCCATAGCGGCGAACAGCTTTAGCACCCCTATTGAGCACGCTGCCTGGCGCGACAAACCAAGTTGGTACCTGCAGACGCTCAACGACCAGGCGCTAGCTCCATGGGTACAGCAGGCCATTGCGCAACGCCTAGGCGCCACCCTCCATTCGGTACCTTCCAGCCACTTGTCGCTGCTATCTCAACCGGAGGTCGTCGCTCGCCTGATCGATGAGGCCGCTAGGGGAGTGCCCCATGACAAAGATCATCGCCCCGCTAAGACCATGCCTATCCCCCAACCCTGAGGATATCAACATGAAATTGCTTCACATCGACTCCAGCATCATGGGCAACGCTTCTGTTACACGTGAACTCAGCGCAGCCGTTGTGGCGGCTATCCAAGCTGATCGACCAGATGTCCGAGTAACGTACCGAGATCTGGCGACGGAAGAGATAAGCCATCTGAGCGGTCCTATTGCTGCAGGATTTCGCCAGCCTTCGCAGGCTGATGTTGCGCCGGAAGCCTTAGCGCAACATCAGCTATCCGAAGCACTGGTAACGGAGTTTCTGGCCAGCGACGTGCTGGTCATAGGCGCCCCTATGTATAACTTCAGCGTGCCGACCCAACTGAAAGCCTGGCTAGATAGGATTGCGCAGGTAAATCGTACTTTTAAATATACCGATAGAGGTCCGATTGGACTCACTCGTGACAAGTATATCGTCGTGGTATCTGCACGAGGAGGCTTCTATGCCGACGGCTCGTTCCAGGACATGGACTTTCAAGAGCGTTACCTTCGAGCATTCTTCGCCTTTCTAGGCGTAAAGGACGTCGAGTTTGTCCGTGCTGAAGGTACATCGCGAGGAGACGCAGTCCGTCAAGCCGGGATCGAATCGGCGTCTTCATCAATCCGCGCCATCGTGGCCAGTCTTCCGGCCAATTGAACGCAGATATCGTAGCGAGGATTCAACCATGATTTACGCTATCAACTTGACCTACACTAGCACCTCGGAAGCTATTAACGCCTGCCTTGACGCACACAAGGAGTGGTTGATTCACCATCTGAGCGCCGAGCGGATACTCTTCGCAGGTCCTCTTGAGGACAAGGCCGGCGGTTTCATCCTCGCTTTTGGGTCTTCGTTGTCAGAGATCGAGCAGATGCTCGCGGCTGACCCCTTCGTTGCTCATGGACTTGTTAGGACTGATATCCTCGCGACCCAACCTGCCCTTCGTGCCGCGAACTTTTCAGGTGTGTGGGCAGCCGCTGCAAAGCCTATCTCGCCTGGCTCGGCATAAGCCCCGGCTGTTTTTTCCTACATATCACTGGGCGACTGATGCGTTGTGATTGCTAACCTAGCGCGTCGAGTTGCCTCTATCTCGTCCGAGATATCGAGGCTGGTAGGGTGCCGCTATTCCGCCACGAGGACTCAACTTACGTTACGTCGGTGATTCGTAGGTAATACCACCTAGTCGATACGTCGAGGGCGTAAGGAGCGGATTTCGGTCGCCCTGCTGCGACCGCTGGTTACCCGTAGGCAGGTAGAGGTTGCGCTCTGCCCAGACCTCAGCGCGCGCCTTCACATCGCCGCGCTGGCGGCCTCGGGCTGCACGATCGAAGTCGCGCAGCGCCGAGACCTTCGGCTCGGCCTCGCCGGCGAGCACGAACACCGGCAGATTGGCCTTGATGATGGCGTCCCACTTCTCGCCGCGCTCGCCGAACCAGAGCGTGCAGCGCGGGTGCGGGGCGACGACCTTGTGCTTGATCAGCACCTGGTCGTCAGCGAGGTTCGCGATCGTGCGCAGATCCTGGTGCTCGGGCGTTTGCTCGAGCGGTATCCCCTGCTGCTGCGCCCTACTCTCGGCCTCCGCCTGTAGCTGCTCGCGCACGGTGGCCACCGGTATCCGCTGGTTGCTGGTGGTGTGGCCAGCCCAGGTGAACGAGATCCTCCGCGGCGCGCCATCGAAGGCGTGGATGGTGCGCTGCAGCTGCTTGGTGGTGACGCCGGCGCCTAGGGCGCGCCGCAAGAGCCGCGGCCGCATCTCGGGGGTATAGCCCAGGGCGACCCGAAGCGCCTCGATCTCGTCGGTGACCACCTGCTTGCTGGCATTGATGGCCAACACCTGCGGCAGCACGCTCGCCTGCAGGCGAAAATAGCCCGGCAGGCGCATGACGGTGCCGGCGGCTTGGCCAACGTCGCGCTGGTGGTTGGCCAAGGCCGCGGTGGCCAGCGCGATCGCCGCCTGGCCGTCGACCTCCTGGACCTCGAGGACGTCAGGCGTCTTCTGCTCGTTCAGCAGCGGCACCTGCCACACACGGCCGTCGACCACCAACCCTGGCCAGGTCGAATTGAAGCTGGCCAGCTGCTCGACGAGCACCTGGTGCGCACGCTGGATCCCTTCGTACATGGCGGTGCCCTCCTCTCGGGCGACGTTCCCAACTACAAAACTATACCACCCCTGGACAACACAAACCCTTATTCAACCTCTCCCCCTTCCACCCCAAGCCACCCCCGCCCCTTTCCTTCCTTCTCTCCTTCTCTTTTTTCCTTCCTTCCCTTCTATCGCGCGCGTGGCGCGGGCCGATAATGGGGGGAGCCCGGGTGGAGGGGGTGCAGGGGGGCATTGGGGTGAGGGGTATGTGCAGGGGTGGTATATTTTCGGAAGCGAATCCGGTGCTTAGCTGTAGCTGCGCTGGTTACCTTAGAGAGGTACTGCCAACGAATAACGGGCGCGCTTCCTGTAGATTCACAAGAAAGGACTATCAGCTGTTACCGCTCCTATCACCCTCTTCATCCAGTGAGATATCTATAGATATCGCTTCACGAGCTTCAGGTCCCTCGCCAACTGGACCCGCATGAAAGCCAGCAGCTTTTTAGCCGACTCCGCGAGTGGTTTCCCTGGACGAAATAGGAGAAGGCTTCGCGTTCGAATATCGAGATCGAACGCCTTGACCACTACCCCGCGATCAATAAAATCCACCGCAGCCAAAGGTTTGATGAAGGCGATACCAATACCCTGCGAAACCGTACTGCAGATCGTGTGTGCATCGGCCGTCTCGACACGGACGTTGAGCGAAACGTTTTCCAGGTCGAGTGCCACTTCTAAGCAACGCCGGCCACTGTCCTCCGGATTGAGGGCGATAAAGTCGTAGCCACTCAGGTCCTTGGCACAAATCGAAGACTTGTCAATCAGCGGGTGCCCCTTAGGCAAAGCGATCACACCAGGTTCATTGATGAGTTCGGAATGTTCGAGCCTAACCACAGGCATTTCATCCGCCATCACCCCGAAGTCGCAAAGACCGGCGGATACCTCTTGATGTACCTCTCGCGAGCTTTGCACACGTAAGGACACGCGAATATCCCGCTCCGCTAGATCAAATTCCGCCAGCGCCCGAGGCGTGAAGGTATTGCCGACCACGGGATGCACCGCAATGGCCAGCCTTCCAGTACCGGATTGCTTCAGGCTCTTGATCCGGTGCTCGATGGCATCCATGCCCACGAACAGCTTATCGTCCACCATCAGGGCGTGCGCTTCCTCGGTTGCGACCAGCCGGCCACCCGTTCGGTGAAAGAGCTGGATTCAGTCGCTCCGACCATTCCCTTGTTTCTGGTTGCCCCAAGTGGTACTAAAAACAGCCTCAAAAGCCCGCCCAGTGCGGGCTTTGTTGTTTCTGGTGGTTCCATGTAGTCTCTGGTCATTCCACCGCACCGTGTATGCCGATGTGTATGCCGCGGGAAAATTCGAACCAAAGGCATACAAGGATGAAGCGCCAGGACATCAAGCGTCGCTCCCTCTCCGATACCACCCTCTCCAGCCTCGAGCCTGAAGCCGCTGTCTACCGCGAGCAGGATGGCAACGGCCTGTACTTCCGCGTCAAACCCAACGGCCAGAAAAGCTGGGAGCTTCGCTACAACAAGCCCGACGGCAAATGGTCTTGGCTTGGCCTGGGCGCCTACCCTGCCGTGACCGGTGCCGCCGCCGCACCAAGGCTGCGGAGCTGAAAGCCGAGGCCGCCAGCGGCAAGAGCCCTATGGTGACCAAACGTGAGCGCAAGGCCGCCGAGGCGCTGGCCGCAACCAACACCTTCGAGAAGCTGGCTCGCGAGTGGTATGACGCTCGCAAGCCGCGCTGGGAGGAAGGCTCCGCCCGACGAATCATCGGCGCCCTCGAGCTGCATGTCTTCCCGGCCTACGGGCCGCGTCCCTTCACCGACATCATGCCCATCGAGTGGATGGAGTTTTTAAGGGGCATGGAGCGCAAAGGCATCATCGACCAGATGGGCAACGTGCGCCGCTTCTGCAAGGAGATCTACGACCTTGCCAGGGTCACCGGGCGGGCCACGCACAACCCGCTTGAAGGGCTGCACCGGTTCTTGCAGACCAAGCCGGCCAAGAACTACGCCCACGTCTCGCCGCCGCGTCCGCTGCGATGTTCGCAAGCGACGAGGGCCGCGCCTGGCTACAGCTGGCAGGACGTCAGCAGGCACGGCACCTCCGCGCAGTCCTAGGCGAAGGGATGGTCGCTAGCAGCGATTGCGAGCAAGCGGCCCGAGGACGCTTCGAACGTTTGCTGGCAAAGCTGGTGGACGCGGCTGGGATCGGGCTCGAGCCGGCCGACACAGATCCGCACGAACAGGCGCTGCAGGTGCTTCCCGCCGTAGCCTACGAACTCACGGGCCAGGAAGCATCGAGTCCCACAATGCTCGCCCGGAAGCGGGCCAACCTACTTGTGCTGCTCGAGGAGAAAGGCCAGCAGCGCACCGCCTAGCTCTTCCTGGCCAGCGACAGGCCGCCTACGGGCGGCCTTTCTCATTCGACGTCATTCGCCACACCTGCCATTGGAGGAGCAGCAAGCAGCTACCGAAGCGCGATGTTCAGGCTCAGCGATGACAGCTAGCGCCTTACTTCCGCAGCATGAAGGCGCAGGGTTATCTTGCATTGAAGCGGGTCGTGCCTCCTGTGGCCGTGCAACCTGCCCTTCCGCACCACGGCGCCATGCGCCGTAGGCTTCACGACTAACCTGCCAAGCCGAGTGCAGGAACAGCGCGGCGATGGCAAGGCCGACCAGGACGTCTGGCCAGAGGCTGCCAGTGACAGCCACCAGGACGGCGGCCAGCACCACGCTGGTATTGGCGACCAGATCGTTCCGTGAGCAGATCCAGGTGGACCTCATGTTGAGATCGTCCGCCCGATGGCTGTACAGCAGATAGAAGCAGTAGGTGTTGGCCAAGAGTGCAACAAGTCCGACAGTGCCCATCCAGTCAGCCTGGGGCACCTCCTGCAAGATCACCTTGCGCACCGCGTCCGCAATCACCAGCACGCCGAACAGCAGCATGAAGCCACCTTTCACCAGGGCAGCACCAGCGCGTGCTCTATCGCTCCGATGCAACACGAACAGCGTCAGGGCATAGACCGAGGCATCGCCGAACATGTCCAGGGAATCCGCTAGCAGCGCCGTCGAGCCGGCCAGCCAACCGGCAGTGAACTCCACCCCGAACATGACAGCATTGACCGTCAGCACGATGTAGAGGACTCGACTCTGCCGACTCCGCAGCTGAGCCAGCTCACCAGCCTTGTTTTCGCAGCAACTGTCCATGGCAACCTCTCTGCAACACTCAGGATTTGGCTTAGGCTGAGGGTTATAGTCACTATAAGGTCAATGCCATGAACGCTTCTGCCTACACCATCGGTCAGCTAGCGAAGGCCACGGATACCAAGACCGTCACCATCCGCTACTACGAAAAAGAAGGCTTGCTGCCGACCTCGATGCGCTCAGCATCTGGCTACCGGCTGTACGGCCCGGCCGAACGGGATCGGCTGCTCTTCGTCAGACGTGCCCGCACCCTGGGCTTCAGCCTTGAAGAAGTCCGTGAGCTACTCGGCCTGGCGGATCGGCAGCAGGCGCCTTGCGATGCCGTGGATAGTCTGGTTGCAGAACACCTACGACAGGTGCGGCAGCGCCTTGCCGACCTGCAAGCCCTAGAGGGCGAATTGCAACGTCTATTGGCGTGCTGCCACGGCGGGACCATATCGGAATGCCGGATCATCGAATCCTTGGCTGGCGTCTCGAAAGCAGAGGGTTTGGCGGTGCCCTGACGGCGGCCGACAAGCGTTGCGTTCCCAGGTGAACGCCACCGGCCACCACAGCCTTATCACCTGGCGCGCGCTGTTGTCCTCCCGCCACACCTGCGGGCTAAATGTGTCGGTTTTTCTGCACCCCTGCAGGACGAACGTTTCCACATGGGACGTGGCTTAGACTATTGTTTGATAGGCAACGAAAAACCTGCAAAACCCTGCACCACCATGGGATTTTCCGTCGCCGCTCACCAAAGCGGATTCAATCTGCACGATGATGAGCGCCTCGATGAAGCAACCGTATAGGCAGCTATCTAGGATAGACCTAACAGTTATCGAGAGGTACCAACGGCCCTAATATTGGCATAGCAAGGAATCAGAATGGGACGCATCATCGAATTCCCCTTTGAAGATAGGTTTATACCGCTAGCAGAGAAGAGCCTATTTGAAGATGAAAACTGCTTTTCAATTATTATTGGAAGAAATGGTACAGGAAAAAGCAGACTCTTAAGCGAAATCGTCTCTAATTACTCAAAAATGATTGACGAGAAAAGCACTTATTTTTTTCGTGCCAATGACTTTATTCCATCAAAGATTTTGGCCGTATCAACTAGCCCTTTTGATAAATTCCCCAGCGTACCCAGGAGCAAAACTACTAGCTTCCGCTCAATATATTCTTATATTGGCATGCGCAGCTCCGGCATGTATGCGACGAATGCCATGGCCTTGATGTCATCAGCCACCAAAGGACTAATAAACAAGTATCTAGAGTCTGAGAGACACGAAAATTTAAACGAAATATTCAGACTATTGAAAATTGAGGCAAAACTAAGCTTTGTTTTCAAATTAAACATAAACAGAAAAATTGCTATAAAGGATCCCGAAAACCCGGATCAAAGATACTTTGTCGACTACGAAGATGTAGGGATATTGCTTACGGACACCCGTGGCAACGCAATAGACGATAGTTTTGAAGAAATACTTGAAGATCGCATATTTGAAAACTTTAGATCTTTACCGCAAGAGATAAAAAACGACATAGCACATGCTCTGAATTACACAATGGAAAGGCTGGACACCAAGAGAGACAGCCTATTCAAACTAGACTTTGACTATATAAGCAGATACCGAGAAGGATTTATTGACAAGCATTTCGCTATGGCTGTGCTAACTTTGCTAAATCACAACATAGTAAAACTTTTTGATTTAAAAATCTGGAAAGAACACGAGCCCGGTGACACTCGAGAATTGTCCCTAAGAAGGGCCAGCTCCGGCGAACAATGCATGCTCGTAATGACACTAGGCATTGCCGGACAGATCGAACATCGATCCTTGATATTAATAGATGAGCCGGAGATCAGCTTACATCCAGCTTGGCAGGAACAGTTCATAAAAACTCTAACGACTGTTTTCTCTCAATACAAAGAGTGCCATTTCATAATAGCAACGCATTCACCCCAGATTGTTTCTCGACTTTCTGCCGAAAACTGCTTCATAACAGTGATTGACGAAAACAAACTCCATCGATCAAATGATTACCTAGAAAAATCCGCAGATTATCAGCTGGCAGAGCTTTTTGACGCACCTGGGATAATGAACGAGTACATCACCAGATTAGCGTTTTCATTGCTCACAAAAATCAGATCGGAAAAAACCATATCCGACCAGATAAAAGCCGAGATGAGAAAGCTACAGACAATGCAGCGCAAACTGGAAGCAGCGGATCCAAATTTTGAGCTGATCAACACTGTTGTGGATGTGTGCCAATACTATGCCACTGATAAATAACCATTATATTTTAGACGATGAGGATAAACAGATAATTAGCGATTTAGTCGCACAAGAGGGACACAACCATAAAGACTGGTCTAAAGATGAGCTAATGAAGTTACGCAGTAAAGTCCGTGAATTTTACCGTCTTGAGCAGAAAGGAGTATGTCCTTACTGCAAGGGAACTTTGTCCGTAACTGCCGCAGGAAACGCGACTGTGGAGCACATATTGCCAAAATCGAAGCATGTAGCGTTTCTATTTGAACCCAAAAATCTATGTGTTATCTGCGCAGACTGCAATCTTGCAAAAAATGATAAAGCCATTCTAAACGAGGAAGAAACGGAAACTCTTAACGGGGATGCTACAAATTATCCAAAATCCTCTGAGCGTTTCAAAATTGTTCATCCGTCGATAGACGAATACGACGAGCATATAAAGGTACATCGAAACAAGCTTTACTCCGACAAAACTGACAAGGGCTGGTTTACAATCGGCATCTGTAAGCTTAACAGATACACCAGAAAATTCGGGTTTGAGCCTGAAGCATTATCAGACTACGCACTATTCGAGCAACTACAAAAGTTCAAGGATGGAAGTGAGGCGGAACGCGATGAAGTAATGAGAAAGCTCAGAGCATTAATCCCCACAAACACGTAAGCCCTGTAAAATTGAATGACCATAACAGACAATGAGGATTGTGATATTTAGCAAATTCTTATTAATCAGCAATCATACTGCGGAGTTACTCCCGACGCTCATTTCAAATTAAGCCACCAAAGAGTCACACAGAAATTCTCTAGCTTATAATAAACTTAATTAATTATTAAAATTTGTCTTTAGTCGTTGTGGACCACAGAAGCAATGGCTGTCACTCGAATAGACCGCAAGCAGCCACGTTCTAACAAAGATTCGGTTCCTTCCACGAAAAGAAAAGACCTTGGAACCATCAGATCCAGCTCAGCTTATCAGCAACCGTGTATGCCTACTTGTATGCCTCGCCACCCGACGCCCAGCCAAGAGCAGTCATTAAGCGGCCTTCAAGGTTAAGTGTTGACGTAGTCGCTGTTTCTAACTTGCGAATCGCCTGGCTGACAGCGGGCTGGCTTACGCTCAATACCCGTGCCGCCTTGCTGGTGCTGCCAGCGTTCTCGATTAACTTTATTACACCTATCTAAACCTCTTATATTAAAGCCATAGTGTCAGTATAACTTAATCTCAAGCGACACTCGTATCACATAGTCACCAGCTATTCGATGCTACTTCATAGCTTTCTGAATACATGCCACAGCTATCTATACAACTTTAAGAGACCGTACTGAGCATGTGATACTTATAGAAAATGCCGACATTAGTCCGATGACCGTACCCATAGTATGATCGAGACGATGGATCAGTATCAGCTAATAGGCAATCTTTAGACACCCTATTTCATCTGCCTCCGAAGAATCAAAAGATGTGCAGATTGATAACCGAAGCCACTCAATTATCAGTTTTTTTGTCAAGCTTTGTATTCTCTTTTTCTGTTAATGCTCGATGATAAGCACGATCTCTATCAACCCTACCTTGGTCCGCGCGGAATTGCTCGTTTCGTTGTATCGACCGCTCTGCGCCATCAGCAGCGTACAGCAAGCTAGATACGGAAAAAAGGAGCGTTACAAAAGCCATTTTTGCTAAAATCATAATTTAAGCCCTTAGGTTTTAACTCTGAAAACCAAACCACTTCAACTGACTCTAGGTTAAGTTGAGGGAGAATTTACAAGATTATCAGCCTTCGACAGGCTAATTAATAACCAGAGGCACAGCCAGCAAAACTGGCTGTAGCCGTCAACGAATCAATGACCTCAACTTTTTAAATATCTAATTCGTATTATCCTGAAACCGCGCATCAACAACATGAAACCTTTCAGACTTGAATGGCACCCGAACCCTCCCATCGGCCCCACTACTAAGTAAACGATTTACACGCTCGGCATCAGCGGGAATGCTTGGATAGCGACTACTAGCAACGTTAGCCGCCGAGACAAAAGAAGAAAAAATAAGCAAAGAACCTAAGACCGCCTGTTTATATCTCACAACGGCACCTCTATCATTTGAGTTAGTCGAAATCCAAAACCTTGACCTTACTTTACCTAGAACGCATATCGAGAGAATGACGTTGCAATTACAAAACTGTTATGAATGAGAACTCGATATTAAGATTACAAAATTGTAATTTAGCAGCAATCGTCCTGAAAGGATTACTCTTTGAAAATCACAGGACTAACAAAAAATACATCAGTATCGACCTGCCTCACCCCAAAGGAGCACCGTCTTGCAAACCAACGTTATAAAGACCTTAATAATTCCATTTATTTTTATACCGCAGGTAGTGAGTGCGAATTCAGCTTCAGAAAACTCTGGAGGCTTCTTAGAAGATAGCTCACTTTCAATTATGAATCGGAACTATTACTTCAATAGGGATTTTAGAAAGGGCCAAGCAAACTCTGCAGGCAACGGCTACTCTGAAACTTGGGCGCATGGTCTATTAGCCTTTTATAGATCAGGATATACACAAGGTACCGTAGGCGTTGGGGTAGACGCAGTTGGGCTTCTTGGCCTACGTTTAGACAGCGGAAGGGGCCGAACGGGCCAGGGCGGTAGCGTTAACTTGCTTCCCGCAGACGCGAACGGTGATCCCACGACCGAGTACTCCAAATTACTTGGCGCCGTAAAGTTGAAATTCTTAGATACTGAGGTAAAGCTTGGCGACGTATTCCCTACTACACCTGTTGTGCATTTTGGCGACTCACGCCTACTTCCACAAAGCTTTAAAGGCATTACCGCAACGAACAACAGCTTCGACGCCATAACTATTAATGGCGGGCGTTTACACGCCATGAGCCAGCCGCAGCAAAGCGAGACGGGAAGTGATTTTGTAACCTTCTATGCTGGTCAAGTGAAGTCGTCTTACCTTTCTTACCTCGGCGGTGAGTACAAGATAAATGAGTACCTCACAAGCAGCCTCTATACAAGCAAGTTAGATAATTCCTGGCGCCAATACTATTTTGGATCCATCGCCAGCTATCCTATTAACGATAATCTAGCTCTAACAGCGGGGTTAAACTTCTATAGATCGGTCGACGACGGTAGAAAGTTTCTTGGGGAGTTTTCCACAAATATCTGGAGTGTTAGCAGTGGCATTGTAGCGGGTGCGCACTCTATAACCATGAGCTACCAGCAAAACAACGGGGACAACGATTTCGACTACCTGAGACAATCTGACTCAATTTACCTTAACAACTCCATTCAGTATAGTGACTTCAACTCCCCGAAAGAGCAGTCAGTTCTTTTACGCTATGATATAAACCTTGCGCAGTATGGGATTCCTGGGCTAACTCTGATGGCCCGATATGGGAAGGGCTGGAATGCGGACTACTCGAACGCAAACTCCGTATATATGCGGCGTGACGAGAATGGTCTACCATTACAAAACCAACATCGCTGGGAGCGTGATATAGAGGCGCGCTATGTAGTGCAGAGCGGACCTGCGAAAGATCTATCATTCCGGTTGAGACAAGCTACCACGCGCGCAAGCAAGTTTGAGTCAGACCTAGATGAAATCAGGATCATTACCGAATACCCCCTCTCCCTGCTTTAATTGAAATTTATTTACGTACATCTTTGTTCTCCTTTGGTTAGGGTGTACGTCTTAGGGTGCCAATTGGCACCCTTTTTTTGGGTCTAATTTCTGGGAATAGCCGCGCAGCTATGATAGTTAACCTATCGCCCAACTGAATCGCCTCTAGTTTCGTAGACACCTCCAAGCTTCATAATGACGCCCATTAGGAGGTGCTATGAGCGACCAACGTTACCCCGAAGAATTCAAAATCGAAGCGGTCAAGCTAGTGACCGAGCGTGGCCTCCCCGTTACTGAGGTAGCGGCGCGGTTGGGCATGTCGGTGCATAGCCTGTATGCCTGGATCATGCGCTACGGCAAGCCCTAAGAACAGCGGCAGCAAAAAGACGATCAGCATGCCGAATTGCGTCGTTTGCGCGCCGAACTCAAGCGGGTGACCGAAGAGCGAGACATTTTTAAAAGGCCGCCGCGTACTTTGCCAAGGAGTCCGGCTGGAGTAGGCCTTCATCAGCTAGCTGTCGGTGGAGTACCCGGTGCGACGTCTCTGCCAGACGCTCCAGGTGCATCCCAGCGGTTACTACGCCAGGCTGGCCGAGCCGAAATCCGTACGCGCCAAGGAAGATCAGCTCCTGCGCGGATTGATCAAGCATGCCTGGTTGGAAAACGGTGGAGTTTACGGCTACCGCAGGGTCCACAACGATCTGCGTGAGCTGGGGGAGTCCTGTTGCCGGCACTGTGTGGCTCGCCTGATACGGGAAGAAGGGCTGCGCTCGCAGACCGGCTATCGTCAGCGCCCCGGCTACTACGGCGGCAGGCCGACGGTGGCCTCGCCCAATCGCCTGGAGCGGCAGTTCGACGTCGGTGAACCGAACAAAGTCTGGGTCACCGACATCATCTACATCCGTACCTATGAGGGTTGGTTGTACTTGGCGGTGGTGCTGGATCTGCTTTCACGCCAGGTAATTGGCTGGTCGATGAAACCACAGATGTGCAGCGACTTGGCCATTGATGCGTTGCTAATGGCGGTGTGGCGGCGCAAGCCCAAGCAGGAAGTGATGATTCACTCTGACCTTGGCAGCCAGTTCAGCAGTTCGGACTGGCAGATTTTCCTCAAGGCCAACAGCCTGATCAGCAGCATGAGTCGACGCGGCAACTGCCACGACAACGCGGTGGAGGAAAGCTTTTTCCAGTTGCTGAAGCGCCAACGCATCCGACGAGAAACCTACGGCACCCGCGAAGAAGCCCGTAGTAATGTGTACGATTACATCGAGATGTCTTATAACCCTAAACGATGGCACGGCAGCGCTAGGCAGCTATCGCCATAGAGTTTGAGAAACGCTATTTCCAGAGCTTGGAGAGTGTCTAGGAAAGCGGGGCCGATTCACATCGGCGCCATCGATGCAGCCGGTGCCTAACTGCCGCTACTCATGTCGATTAAAATTTTTGGTTCGCCAAGCCTGTACAATCGAATTTTTATGCGCATCGCCCCCCTTGTGATGATGGAGATCTGCTTCGTGTCTTCACGCGGCTCAAGCCGCGGCAGATATCAAAAATCTGACGCTACACTTCGATGGGTGCTTCTATGTCCTAATTAATACGACGCGAGCGCGGCACTAGCAGGTCAGTACGTTGGGGCCTATTGACCAACCAGACGGACGGAACGAAGTGAGATCGGAGATGCTTCCTTGCCGTTTAGCATTCTTGATCAGCTGCAACACTGTGCCTCTCATGCTCGTATGTCCCTAGCGCTATCTAGTTGGCCACCCTGCCTGTCCTTGAGCCTAGGCATTCGAGTACGGTACTTCTGCTTAAAAACTTACCATACCCTCAGTCAGAGCCTAAAAAGCCACAAGCGACAAAATGCCAATTTTGGCTGTTAAAATTAGTCGGTCTTTTTAATTGTATCTTGCTTACCTGACTGATTGACCTCCTCCGCCACCATCTCATGCGTCTCTCGATGCTGCTGGAGCGCCGCTTGGCGCTCTCGAAAATTTTCGTTGTGCGAGATCGAGCGCTCGCTGCCGTCTGCGGCATAGCTGAGGTTCGCAACAACGAGGGTGGCGGCAAACAGGGCAGTTTTAAGGAACGTCATGGTGTTTCTCCTTCTAGGGTGCAGTGTGGGTATGAGAGCCACTCTAGAGGGGCGCGGCTAACGCCAGGATGAGCCGCGCATTACAATCCTGTCATCCTTCCCCGGGCTGTTCGCGACGGCGCAGGACACTGTGGTAGAGCGCGGGCAGGACCAGCAACGTCAGGGCGGTGGAAGACAGGATGCCGCCGATCACCACGGTCGCCAGCGGCCGTTGTACCTCTGCGCCGGTGCCCGTCGCCAGGGCCATGGGAATGAAGCCCAGCGAGGCCACCAGCGCAGTCATCAGCACCGGCCGCAGGCGGACCAGCGCCCCCTCGCGCACGGCGATGTCCAGCGGCTTGCCCTCCTCCAGCAGGCCACGGATGAAGGAGATCATCACCAGGCCATTGAGCACCGCGACGCCCGACAGCGCGATGAAACCCACGCCTGCCGAGATCGACAGGGGAATGTCCCGCAACCACAACGCCAGCACTCCGCCCGTCAAGGCGAAGGGAATACCGGTAAAGACCACGAGGCCGTCGCGCAGATTGCCGAACATCATGAACAGCAGCACGAACACCAGCAGCAAGGCCACCGGCACCACGAGTTGCAGGCGGGCGGCGGCAGCCTGCAACTGCTCGAATTGGCCACCCCAACTGGTCCAGTAGCCTGCGGGAA
Organism: Pseudomonas sp. Marseille-Q7302; assembly: GCF_965111925.1. Classification (NCBI taxonomy): domain Bacteria; kingdom Pseudomonadati; phylum Pseudomonadota; class Gammaproteobacteria; order Pseudomonadales; family Pseudomonadaceae; genus Pseudomonas; species Pseudomonas sp. Marseille-Q7302. The sequence goes on from NZ_CBCOPK010000002.1 coordinate 163,011, forward strand.
TCCGTACCTGGTCCGTAATGGCGGCGGTGGCATCCGCCACGAAGCTACCCAGGTCCCGATCGCGAACATTGGCACTGACGATCACCAGGCGCTTGCCGTCTTCACGGCTGATCTGATTCGGCCCCAGCACCGTTTCCAGGCGCGCCACATCGGCCAGGGGAATGAACTCGACGCGGCCTTCCACCGCTGGCAATGGAATGGGCAGGCGCGCCAGCACCGCCGGATCGCTGCGCAGCGTTTCCGGGAGGCGGATCATCAGATCGAAGCGGCGATCACCCTCGAAAAGCGTGCCGGCCTTGCGTCCGCCGAGCGCCGTGGCAATCACATCCTGGATGTCACCGACATTGAGGCCATAACGCGCGGCTCGCTCACGATCGATCTGCACGCTCAGCAGCGGCAACCCCCCGGTCTGCTCCACCTTCACCTCGGCGGCGCCGGTGACCTTCTGCAACACCCTGGCAATCTCCGCAGCGGTCTTGTTCAGCACCGCCATGTCGTCGCCGAAGACCTTGACCGCCACATCGCTGCGCACGCCGGAAATCAGCTCGTTGAATCTCAGCTGGATCGGTTGCGACAACTCGTAATTGCTACCGGGTACACGCGCCGCCGCTGCTTCCAGCTCGGCCATCAGCTGCTCGCGGGACTTGCCTGGATCAGGCCACTGTGCCTGCGGCTTGAGCATCACGTAGCTGTCGGAGATGTTCGGCGGCATCGGATCTGCGGCGATCTCCGCGGTCCCGGTCCTCGCGAATACCCGCTCCACCTCGGGTACCTGATCCAGGATGGAGCGCTCCAGGCGTTGCTGCATGTCCACCGATTGCCCCAGGCCGGTACCGGGCACCCTGAGCGCCTGCAGCGCGAAATCACCCTCGCTCAAGCTAGGTACGAATTCACTGCCCAGGCGCAGCGCCAGCAGCACCGTCAGCACCACGCTCAGGCCAGCGCCGGCGAACACCAGTGGCCGCCGACGCATGGCTGCATCCAACGCGACGGCATAGCCGCGCCGCGCCGCGCTCATCAGTCGATTGTCCTTTTCCTGCACGCGACCCGTGACGAACAGCGCCACGGCCGCCGGGACGAAGGTGATGGACAGCAGCATGGCACCCAGCAAGGCGATCACCACGGTAAAGGCCATGGGATGGAACATCTTGCCTTCCACACCCGTCAGGGCGAACACCGGCAGATAGACCACCATGATGATCAGCTGCCCGAAGATCAGCGGTCTGCGCGCCTCGCGGGCGGCGGCGAACACTTCCTGGAAGCGCTCCCTTCGATCGAGTACCCGACCGTGCCGTTCCTGGGCATGAGCCAGCCGGCGAATGGCATTCTCCACGATCACCACGGCGCCATCGACGATGATGCCGAAGTCGAGCGCACCCAGACTCATCAGGTTGGCGCTGACCCGATTCGCGGCCATGCCGCTGAAGGTGAAGAGCATCGACAGCGGGATCACCAGCGCGGTGATCAGCGCCGCGCGCAGATTGCCGAGGAAGACGAAGAGCACGGCGATGACCAGCAGCGCACCCTCCACCAGATTCTTGCGTACCGTGGCGATCGCCTTGTCCACCAGCGTGGTGCGGTCGTACACGGCGACCGCCTGCACGCCTTCCGGCAGGTTGCGGTTGATCTGCGCCAGGCGCCCAGCCACCGCCAGGGCCACCTCGCGGCTGTTCTCGCCCACCCGCATGAAGACGGTGCCGAGCACCGCCTCTTCGCCATTCTCGGTAGCCGCCCCGGACCGCAACTCCTGCCCTACCCCGACCGTGGCCACATCCCGGACCCGTACCGGGGTACCGTCCACCGTCGCCAGCACGATGGTGGCGATGTCCTCGACGGAGGCGAGCTGCCCCGGTACCCGAATCACCAGCTGCTCCCCGGCGCGCTCGATGAAACCGGCGCCGACATTGGCGTTGTTCCGCTCCAGCGCCACCGCCAGTTGTTCCAGGGTGATGCGATAGCCGGCCAGGCGCTTGGGATCGGGCGCGATCTGATACTCCTTGGCGTAGCCGCCAATGGTGTTGACTTCCGCCACCCCGGGTACGGTACGCAACTGGGGTTTGACGATCCAGTCCTGGATCTCGCGCAGATCGGTGAGCGTATAGGCTTCGCCGTCAGCCCGGCGCGCCTGAGGCGCGGCCTTCACTGTCCAGAGGAAGATTTCCCCGAGCCCGGTGGACAGCGGCCCCAGATTGACCTCCACGCCCTCCGGCAGGGCTTCGCGCGCCCCCTGGAGGCGCTCGCTCACCTGCTGGCGAGCGAAGAACAGATCCGTCCCATCGGCGAAAATGACGCTGATCTGAGCAAAGCCCGAGCGCGACAACGACCGGGTCCGCTCCAGCCCGGGCAGGCCGGCCATGGCCGTTTCCAGCGGATAGGTAACCCGCTGTTCGACCTCCAGCGGCGAAGCGCCCGGTACTTCCGCGTTGATCTGTACCTGGACGTTGGTGATGTCCGGCACCGCATCGATGGGCAGGTGGCGATAGCTGTAGATCCCCAGGGCGGCGATGCCGAGCGTGGCGAGCAGCACCAGCCAGCGCTGCTCGATGGCGAAGCGAAGAATACGTTCGAACATGATGCGCCCTTAGTGGGAGTGCTCGGCCGAGCCCTTGCCCAGTTCCGACTTGAGAATGAAGCTGCCGCGGTCGGCCACTACCTGGCCGGCGCTCAAGCCCTGACGAATCTCGGTGCGCTCACCGTCCCGCACCCCGGTGACCACGGGGGTCGCCTGAAATCCGTCCGCCGTCCGGACGAACACCACGGGGCGATCCTCCACGACATGCACGGCGCCACTGGGCACGCCGAGTACCTTGGCCTTGCGCTCGTCAGCGAGCCGTACCGTGACGAACAGACCCGGGCGCCAGGCGCCGGCCGGATTGGCCAGGGTGACGCGGGCGGTCGCCGCCCGGGTCTGCTCGCCCAGCAGATTGCCGACATGCGCCACGGTGCCCTCGGTGCGACTGTCCAGCTCTCCTGCAACCACCTCCACCTGTCGGCCAACGGTCACTCGATCGAGGTCACGCGCCGGAACGGCGAACGTCGCCCACACGCGGGACAGGTCGGTGAGCGTGAACAGGTTGCTGGCTTCGTCCACTCGCTCGCCGAGGACCAGGTGCTTCTCCACCACCACGCCGTCGAAGGGTGCGCGCAACTCATAGCGACTACCGCCCTGAGCGGAGGCCGCGCCACCCAGAGCCTGAGCTTTCTGGCGGGCGTTGCGGACGGCGATCTCGGCTTCCTGCAGCGTCTGCCGCGCCTGCAGCAGATCCTGCTCAGCACTGATCCGCTCCTGCCAGAGGCTCTGCTCGCGGGCATAGAGGGTGCGCGCCAGCTGCAAACGCTGCTGTGCGGTCGCCAACTCGCTGCGCACCTCGGACAGCTGCTCGCTGGCGATGACCGCCAGCACCTGTCCCTTGCGCACCCGGTCCCCGAGATTGGCCTTCACCTCCTCGACGATGCCGGGGGTGCGAGACACCACGTGAGCGGTACGATCCTCATCGAAGCGAATTTCTCCGGGGAGACTCAAGGACGCGCCCACGCTGACCGGTGTGACCACCTGGGTCTCGATACCGGCCGCGCGAATCTGCTCCGCGCTCAGCTCGATCTCGCCTTCGGCATGCGTCTCTTCGCCCTCGCCATGGGCGCCCTCGTCTGCTGCCTGGCCGTCCTTTTCTGCGGCCAGAGCCGCGTGCGACGGGGCCGTTACCGCCTTGGCAGCGGCCGCCTTCGCCGGGGGTGCAGCGGATTCGGGATGGTCGTGGCCGGCACCCGCCTGCAGCGTACCGAACGGCAGCCCACTGCCGATTACCGCGATCAGCAGCGGCCGCAGCAGTCTCGGCCTGAATGAAATCATGGTCATGCAAGAACTCCGCACCCGGTTCGTTACCGGGATCTGTAGCGTCATGGGGAGGTGAAGAGCGGGCCATGGAGGCGTTCGAGGCGAGCCCAGGCAGCGATCTGCGCCCGCTGGGCGAGCAGGTACTGCCCCCGCGCCGCAATGAGGGCGCGCTGGGCTTCCAGCACATCCAACTGGGCGAAACGTCCCAGCGAGAAGCCGCGCGTGAGGTCATCGACCGTGCGCTGGCCCGCCGGCATCACCCGGTTGCGCAAGTCGTCGACGTCCGCTGCCGCGCTACGCCAGTCGCGCAGCGCCTGAAGGGTCTCGGCCTGAATCTGCAGCTCGGTCGCTCGCTGTAGATCCCGGGCCTGGTCGGCGCGGCTGGAGGCGGCGAGCAGGTTGCCCTGGTTGCGATCGAAGAGCGGTAGCGGGAGCGAGAAGCCCACCAGATTCACCCGCTCCCCCTCGAGCTCGTCGTATTGGCTGCCCAGGCTCACCCGCACGTCCGGATAGCGCTGGCTGCGCTGCAGATCGACGTCGGCATCCCCGGCGGCTACCTGCTGCCGCGCCTTGAGCATCGCCGGTGTCTGGCGGATCGCCTGCAGCAGCCGGGCTTCGCCGGGAGGTTCGGGCAGACGATCCAGGTCACCGACCGGCTCACCGAGTTCGATCACTGAGACACCCAGTTGGCGGGCAAGACTTACCCGCGCGTTGTCACGCTGCTGCAGTGCGCGTCTCAGCTCCAGCCGCTGGGTGACCTGTTCCACCTCCGCGCGGGTACCCGATACCGGTGAAAGCTTGCCCGCTCGAATCTGCGCCCCCGAGCTGTCCAGGCTGCGCTGGGCCAGCGCCTGCGATTGCTTGGCGAGCCGCACCGCTTCTTCTGCCAAGAGCAACTCGTAAAAGCCCTGGATGATGTCCGCACGGAGGGCATAACGGCGCGCCTCGAGGTCCGCGTCGACCACGCCAGCGTTGGCCTCGGCCACCGCCACCCGTGCGGCGCGCTTGCCGCCCAGCTCAAAGGGCTGGGTGAGCGTGATGCTACGGGTCTGACTGGCAGAGCGAGTGTCCTCGACCTCGAAGGCGAGTTCCGGGTTGGGCAGGAGGCCTGCCTGCTGCCGTGCACCTGCGGCCGCGGCGGTCTCCTGGCGGGCCGCCAGGTAGTCGGGATTGTCGCGCAGGGCCTGGGCCAGCGCCTGCTCCAGGGTCAGCGCTGAGGCCTGGGCCGATCCGCCGGCGAGCAGCAGGCCCAGCCCCAGCACCATCAGGTGCCATAGGGCGGGATGTCGACAAGAAAAGAATAGCGGCACGACAGCGGCTCCTGTGCAGAAGGCGCGACGCTCGAAGGGAGCGACGCTCGATAGCGAAGCCGACTCTAGGGAGCGCCACCTATCGCTCCGGTGACACCAACATTACAAAGCTGCAAGGAAGTTGCCGCCGGGCAAGGATAGCGGCAGGCTTGGTCGCTTGACCCTCTACTGGCTACAGGCTGCAGCCTGCGTCGCCCTCTCGACACGACCGACACCGACGATGCGCTTACTGATAGTGGAAGACGAAGCCCGGGCTGCGGATTATCTGCAGCAGGGCCTCACGGAGAATGGCTATGTGGTCGATCGGGCCGCGACCGGAATCGATGGCTTGCATCTGGCCCTCCAGCAGGACTACGACCTGATCCTGCTGGACATCAATCTGCCGACGATGGATGGCCTGGAAGTCCTGGAATTGCTGCGCCGACGCAAGCAGACCCGGGTGATGCTGCTGACGGGGCAGAGCCGCACCAGCGAACGCGTCCGTGGACTGGACGCCGGCGCTGACGACTATCTGACCAAGCCTTTCGAATTTCCGGAGTTGCTCGCCCGCATCCGCGCGCTGCTCAGGCGCGGCGAGACGCGAGTGCTCAGCGAGACCCTGCAACTGGCCGACCTCGAACTGCATCCCTTTCGCCATCGGGCCTTTCGCGGCGACCAACGCATCGACCTGACCAGCAAGGAATTTGCGCTGCTTCATCTGCTCATGCAGCGCCAGGGCGAAGTGCTCTCCCGCACCGAGATCATCTCGCGGGTCTGGGACATGAATTTCGACTGCGACACCAACGTGGTGGAGGTTGCGATTCGACGCTTGCGGATGAAGGTCGATGAGCCCTTCGGGGAAGCCCTTATCCATACCGTAAGAGGCGTTGGCTACGTGATGGAGCGTCGTTCGTGAGGCCCATGAGCCTGGCCCTGCGCCTGGGGCTGATGGTCACGGGCGTGGGCTTGCTGTTGGCCATCCTGCTGGTCGTCATGGTGTACAGCGTTCTGGATCGAGAGCTGGGCAGGCGCGCTGCCGACCAGCTGCAAGCCAAATTGGGTCAGATCCAGCACAGCCTGGAAGAGCGTCCCACGGATCCAAAGGCGCCCTGGCAGCACAGCTTGGCTGATACGCTGCTCGGCCACGAGGAGCTGTCAGTCACGGTGCTGTCGGCCACCGGGGACACTCCCCTGTACGGGCTGGGCTCCCATGCCTATGCCGACGAGCTCCGGCCAGAACGCTGGCCGGATGCCCAGACCTTGGCCTGGCACTCCGATGACGGTCATGACCTTTTGACTGCCCGAGCCAACCTGACCATTCCAGGGCTACCGCCACTGCAGCTACTGCTGAGCCAGGATCGCAGCAACGACAGCTTCCTCCTGGACGCCTTCCTCCGCGCGGCCCTAATCAGTCTGCCGATTCTGCTGCTGCTGATCGGCGCCGCAGCGTGGTGGACGGGCTATCAGGGCCTTGCACCCTTGCGGCGCTTCCGCCGTACCGCACGGTCGATCACTACCCGACAGCTCACCTTGCGGGTCGACGACACCAACCTGCCTGCAGAAGTGGCTGAGCTGGCCACTGCGCTGAATACCATGCTGGAGCGCCTCAACGCCGGGGTGCAGTTGCTCGACCGCTTCGCCGACGACGTTGCCCACGAGTTGCGTACGCCGCTCGGGATCCTCATTGGGCGTACGCAGATGATACTCAGCCGGAAGCGTGACGAGACCGCGTATCAACAGGCCCTGGAGGAATCCCTGGACGAGTTGGATCGCCTGAGCCGAATCGTCACGGACATGCTGCTGCTGGCCCGCCTGGACAGTCACGAACCGCTGAGTTCATTGGGCAAGGTGGCTGTCGAGCACGAGGCGCTCAGGGTCTGCAGCCTGTTCGAAGCCTATGCCGAGGCGCGCGAACTCGAGCTGGCCGTCGAGGGGCAGCTGCTGGTCGAGGGCGACACGCTAATGATCCAGCGTGCCATCTCGAACGTGCTATCGAACGCCATTCGACATGCTTATCCCGGGACTGAGGTGACGGTGACGTTGTTTAGGCGAGAAGACGGCGTCGGGTGCGTGGCGGTTACCAACCAAGGCCCCCCGATCGCTACCGAGGAGCTGCCCAGGCTCTTCGAGCGCTTCTACCGTGGCAGTGACCGCCATACCGCCGGCAATGGGTTGGGGCTGGCGATCGTACGCGCGATCATGGCTTATCATGGAGGTGGGGCATGCGTGGAATGTTCAGAAGGGCAGACACGCTTTCTACTAAAGTTTCCACCTTCGTCTTATCTGCTGCCGCCATTGGCAGTCAACGGCAGTAACGGTGCTCAATAGCTCAAGTAGATTAGGTTTGTAGTGCGTAAAGTAGTGCTCAGCGGCACAAAATAGCAGAGCGCGGTAGAAATTTGTCAATGTCGCAGTAGACGAAATGAGCAAGGCTTTTTTCTCACTATATTCCCCTTCCCTTCTGCCGCGCTGAGGTGGACGTCAGTTCAAATATGGGGCTAGTAGCTCGCTCCCTTCCTGCTTTTCCTTCTATCGCGCGCGGGGCGCGGGCGGATAGAGGGTGGAGCCCGGGCGGAGGGGGTGCAGGGGGTGGGTTGGAGTGAGGGGCTTGTGCAGGGGTGGTATAGTTTTAAACGTGGTGCACTTAGACGGGGTCGTAGGGTGTCCTGCTGAGTGCTGATATCGGAGCACAATGGAGCCTTTGAACTGTACTCAGCGGTGACGCCAATATGGAACTTCGTCAGCTACGCTACTTCGCCAAGGTCGTCGAAATGGGCAGCCTCGGGCGCGCCGCGCTGGAGCTGGGCGTCGGCGCCTCGGCTCTGAGTCAGCAGCTCACCCGATTGGAGCAGGAACTGAGCATCCGCCTGCTCAACCGGACCTCCCTGGGCGCTACGCCCACGCCAGCCGGCCTGGCTTTCCTTCATCATGCCCAGCTCACTCTGCGCCAGGCTGACTATGCCGTGCAGGCCGCTCAGCGCGACCGGCTGCGCGGCTATGTCAGCGTCGGATTGCCGCCGACCGTGGCCAGCGTGCTGGCCTTGCCTCTGATCGAGACGCTGCAGCAGCGCTATCCTGATATCCAGCTGCACCTGGTGGAGATGCTGTCAGGCTATCTGGGGGCTCAGCTCAATGCCCGGCAACTGGATCTCGCCGTCGTCTTTCAGCCGGATCCGGGCAGGCGCTGGACGTTGCATCCCTTGCTCGATGAGGCCCTGATCCTGCTGCATGCGCCAGGCCTGCCGGGCGTTCCAGCGACCGCCAGCCTGTCGCTCGCCGCCCTGGGCCGACTGCCGTTGGTGCTCCCGAGCATGCAGCACGGCCTGCGCAGCGGTCTGGCAGCCGCCATGGAGACCCTCGGACTGGACATCAATGTGGTCATGGAGATCGATGGCCTGGCGACCCTGATGAAGGTGGTCCGCCAGGGTCTCGCCGCGACCATCCAGCCCGGCTCGGCCGCGGCCCACGCCTACGCCGAAGGCCTGGGCACCATTCCCTTGCGCGATCACCCGCTGCAGCGCCGCAACTTGCTCGCCAGCCTGGCGGATGACGAACTTTCCCCGGCCGCCCTGGCGACGCGGGTGGTGATCCTCGAGGTGGTCCGCCGACTGGTCGGCGAAGGCCGCTGGCCGGGCGCCAGCCTGCTGGATGCCAGCGCCCCGACCCTTTAGCAAAGCTAAAGCCCTACCCCCGGTCGGCCCCTGTCGGCCACCTCCCCCTCTTGGCTAAGGTCCGCGGCAAACAAGGCCGCTGTGGCCAGCCAATGAGGATTTATGATGATCGATGTCCTGGTGGTCGGGGGTGGCAACGCCGCTCTCTGCGCCGCGCTGATGGCCAGGGAAGCCGGAGCCAGCGTCCTGCTGCTGGAAGGCTCGCCACGCGCCTGGCGCGGTGGAAATTCCCAGCACACTCGTAACCTGCGGTGCATGCACGAAGCGCCGCAGGACGTGCTGGTGGAGGCCTATCCCGAAGAGGAATACTGGCAGGATCTGCTCAAGGTCACTGGGGGTCTCACCAACGAAGCCCTGGCCCGCCTGGTGATCCGTGCCTCCGCCACCTGTCGCGACTGGATGCGCCGCCACGGCGTGCATTTCCAGCCTCCGCTTTCGGGTGCACTCCATGTCGCCCGCACCAACGCCTTCTTCATGGGCGGCGGCAAGGCGCTGGTGAATGCCTACTACCGCAGCGCGGCCCGGCTGGGGGTTGCCATCCGCTACGACGCCCCGGTGTCCCACATCGAACTGCAGGACGGCCGCTTCGTCGCCGCCCATTTAGCTGCCCGCGAAGTGAGCGGCGTCACCCTACCGGCCGAACGCATCGAGGCCCGGACCTGCGTGCTGGCGGCCGGCGGCTTCGAATCCAATCGCGACTGGCTACGCGAAGCCTGGGGGCAAAACGCGCGTGGTGAATGGCCGGCGGACAACTTCCTGATCCGGGGCACCCGCTTCAACCAGGGGGTACTGCTCAAGCAGTTGCTGGCCGAGGGCGCCGATGCCATCGGCGATCCCACCCAGGCGCACATGGTCGCCATCGATGCACGAGCGCCGCTCTACGACGGCGGCATCTGCACCCGCATCGACTGCGTGTCCTTGGGCGTGGTGGTCAACCGTGAGGGCGAGCGCTTCTATGACGAGGGCGAGGATTTCTGGCCTAAGCGCTATGCCATCTGGGGTCGGCTGGTGGCCGGGCAACCCGGGCAGGTCGCCTACTCCATCATCGACCGCAAGGCCATCGGTCGCTTCATGCCGCCAGTCTTTCCCGGCACCCTGGCCGGTAGCCTGGAAGAACTCGCCAGCAAGCTCGAACTACCGGTCGAGGCCTTTCTCGCCACAGTTTCCGGCTACAACAACGCCTGCCAGCCTGGTCACTTCGATCACACCACACTCGACGACTGCCATACCCAAGGCATCAGCCCAGGCAAGAGCCATTGGGCGCTTCCCCTGGATACGCCGCCCTACTACGCCTATGCCCTGCGCCCTGGAGTGACTTTCACGTATCTGGGACTCAAGACCGACGCCAGTACCGCAGTGCATTTCGCCGGGCAGCCCAGCCCCAACTTGTTCGTCGCCGGCGAGATGATGGCTGGCAACGTGCTGGGCAAGGGCTACACCGCTGGCGTGGGCATGAGCATTGGCACCGCCTTCGGCCGCATCGCCGGCGCGCGCGCTGCTGCCGCCGCCGGCCATCCCTCCAACTTCGTCGAACGGGGCTATGACCATGCAGCCGCTTGATACCCGCCCACTCGAGGACCAGGCTCCGCAACTCATTGACCTCCTTACCCTCGAGGAGAGCGAGGTCGATCGGCAGCTGCACATCTGCAATGCCTGCCGTTATTGCGAGGGCTTCTGCGCCGTGTTTCCGGCCATGACGCGGCGCCTGGAATTCGCCCGTGCGGACGTTCATTACCTGGCCAACCTCTGCCATAACTGCGGCGCCTGCCTGCACGCCTGCCAATATGCGCCGCCCCACGAATTCGCCGTGAACATCCCCCAGGCCATGGCCAAGGTACGCGGCCAGACCTACGCCCACTTCGCCTGGCCGGCGGCCTTCGGTCGGCTCTACCAGCGCAACGGCCTGACCCTGGCCAGTGCCACGGCCGGCGGGCTGGCGCTGTTCCTGCTGCTCGCCCTGGCGGTCCGCGGCACCCTATTCCCCGGTCCGCTGGCGGGCAACTTCTATGCGATCTTTCCCCACAACCTGCTGGCCCTGATGTTCGGTGGCGTCTTCGCCCTGGTGGTCCTGGCCCTGGCGATCGGAGTTGGCCGCTTCTGGCGCGGCATCAGTCCGCCTACGGCGCCACGCGATCCCGTGTCGCCGCTGGCAGCGGGTGCGGAGACAGTGGATGCGGTGCTGCGCCTGAAATACCTCGACGGAGGCCATGGCCAGGGCTGCAACAACGAAAGCGACAGGTTCACGCTGTGGCGCCGGCGCTGCCACCACCTGACCTTCTACGGCTTTCTGCTGTGCTTCGCCGCCACCTCGGTGGCCACGCTCTATCACTACCTGCTGGCATGGGAGGCCCCCTACCCGCTGTTCAGCGCGCCGGTCCTGCTTGGTACCGTCGGTGGTCTCGGCCTGGTGATAGGCCCGCTCGGCCTGCTGTGGCTCGGCCTGCGGCGCGATCCGCAGCAGGGCGACGTGGCCCAGCGCCCCATGGATCGGGCCTTCATCCTGCTCCTGCTGCTGGTCAGCCTCAGTGGCCTGGCCCTGCTGGCCGGGCGCGACAGTGGCGCCATGGCCGCCCTGCTGGCCATCCACCTGGGCGCCGTCATGGCGTTCTTCCTCACCATGCCCTACGGCAAATTCGCCCACGGTATCTTCCGCAGCGCGGCGCTGCTCAAGCACGCCATCGAGAAACGCCAGCCCGATCGCCTGCGCCTCGGCGCTGACTGATCCGCTCGTCCCCACGACAACAACAAAGATGGAGCACCGATGAAGCCCTCAGATACCTCACCCAACCCCTCGAAGGTCGGCGCCATCCTGCGCGTCACCAGCGGCAACTTCCTAGAGCAGTTCGATTTCTTCTTGTTCGGCTTCTATGCCACCTACGTCGCCCGGGTGTTCTTTCCGTCCGACAGCGAATTCGCCTCGCTGATGATGACCTTCGCCGTCTTCGGTTCGGGCTTTCTGATGCGACCGTTGGGTGCCATCGTCCTGGGCGCCTACATCGACCAGGTGGGTCGGCGCCGCGGCCTGATCGTTACCCTGGCGATCATGGCCAGCGGCACCGTCCTCATCGCGCTGGTGCCAGGCTATGCCCAGATCGGCCTCTGGGCGCCCGCCCTGGTGCTGCTCGGCAGACTGCTGCAGGGCTTCTCGGCCGGCGCCGAACTCGGCGGCGTCTCGGTATACCTCTCGGAGATCGCCACACCCGGACGGCGCGGCTTCTATACCAGTTGGCAATCAGCCAGCCAGCAGGTAGCCATCGTGGTCGCTGCGGGGCTGGGTTATGCCCTCAATGCCAGTCTCAGCGCTGAGCAGCTTACCGCCTGGGGCTGGCGACTGCCCTTCGTGGTCGGCTGCCTGATCGTTCCCTTCATCTTTTTCATCCGGCGCTCGCTGGCGGAAACCGAGGATTTCAAGAAACGCCGGCATCACCCCAGCGCCCGCGAGGTGTTTCGCTCGATGCGGCAGAACTGGGTGCTGGTCGTGGCCGGTGGTCTGCTGGCCTCCATGACCACCACCACCTTCTACCTCATCACCGTCTACACACCGACCTTCGGTCGCACCGTGCTGCACCTGAGCGCAAGCGACAGCCTGATCGTCACCCTGTTCGTCGGGGTCTCCAACTTCATCTGGCTACCCATCGGCGGAAGCGTTTCCGATCGCATCGGTCGCAGGCCGCTGCTGCTGGGTATCGCCAGCCTGGCCCTGCTCACGGCCTATCCGGCCATGGCCTGGCTGGCCGCCGCGCCCAGCTTCGAGCGGATGCTGGCGGTGCTGCTGTACTTCTCGATGTTCTTCGGCTGCTACAACGGCGCAATGGTAGCGGCGCTGACCGAGGTCATGCCCGCGGAAGTGCGCGTCGCCGGCTTCTCGCTATCCTTCAGCCTGGCCACGGCGCTGTTTGGCGGCTTCACCCCGGCGGTCTCGACCTTCCTGGTCAACGCAACCGGCGACAAAGCCTCGCCGGCCTACTGGCTGATGTTCGCAGCGCTCTGCGGGCTGGGTGCGACCCTAGTCCTTTACCGGCGTCGCCAGACCCAGGCCGGACTGCAAGAGGCGCCAGCCGCTCCCTGAACCGGGACTTACCACCAGGTCCCTGCAGGTCGACTGCCGGGACCTGGCAAGAGCTCGCAAAGTGCCCCACCTTCGCGCTAGCGGCGTGCTCAAGATTGCCGCCGCCAGCAGACGCCTGCGCCGACTGCGCTACCAGCGCAGCGGGGAGGCGGAAATGGGCGTACTGATGATCGGTGCGTACGACGAGCTCGCTCAGCCTACTTCCGACCTCATCAAGGGATTTGCATCCGCGTTTTCTACTTCCATGGCTTCAGCACCGCCAGGACAGCAATCATGATGGCAATCGCAAGGACTATAGGTGCCAGGGACCTGCTAGCCCCTGAAGTCTGATTTTCAGCCCGTCTTAGTCGCCCTGACTGAACGCCATGTAAGCCCGACAAAATGACGACGAGCACCAGCTTGGCCTGGAGCCAGTGGTCGGCAAGCCAATGAGCCGTCATGGCGAGCATGAAGCCCAATACCCAGACCAGCAGCATCGCCGGAGTGGTGACTGCCCGATCCCAGCGCCGCACCCTGGCAATGGCGACCGTGCCGGGTGCGATCCGAATCGCATCGAGCACGATCGTGAGGGCCAGCACCCCACCCACAAACATTAGGGCGGCAGCTATGTGCAGTGCTTTGAACCAGAGGTACAGTTCGGCGAGGCTCATTCGGGCTCCCCAACACGTAACTCGGCAGCCTTGAGGGCCAAGAAAGGTCTATTAAGAAAGCCGCCGAGCGGGACGAACGCGACCGCGATCATTCGGGCGACCTCGATAGGGCGCCACCGCCCACCCGAGACGGTCTGGAGCGTCGCCCAGACATAGGCGATGAACGCAATACCGTGTACCGGTCCCATCAGTTGAACCCCAAGCCGCCATTCGCCAAGGTGCTTCAGCGGTACGGCTATGCCGACAAGCACCAGCAGCGTGGTCGCCTCGATCATGGAGATGATTTCGAGGCGACGGAGCTGCGCCAATTCCTCTCGCTGGTATCGATCCATCAGGCTGGCGAAGGCACCCGGCGCTCTTGTGCCAACTGCACCCCCTCACGGATTGCGTCATGTCCCATGAGGTTTAGGGCCAGTTCAGTCAGCTCGAGGCCGGCTGTACGTGGATGCCCAGTATCGAAGGGCGGCTGTGGGTCATATTCCATCATTAGCTGCGTCAGCTTGGCGACGTGCTCGCCGCGGAGTTCAGCCAGCAACGTAAGGCCGAAATCGATACCTGCCGTCACACCTCCACCGGTGAGTCGATTGCGATCGGCAACGACGCGCTCGCGCCCCGCGTCGATCCCAAGCGCTTCCAGTACGTCATACAGCGCCCAATGAGTGGCAGCGCGATAGCCATCGAGCAGACCAGCCATCCCGAGCAGCAGGGATCCCGAACAAACCGAGGTTATGTAGCGTGCACGTCGGCCGGCAGTCATCAGAAAGTCGATGATCGCCTCGTCCTTCATGGCCTCGTTGGTGCCGAAGCCGCCTGGCACGAACAGCACATCCAGATCTTGGAGTACGTCTGCGAAGGTGTGCGTCGGATTCAGTGAAATACCGCTGTCCGTCGGTACCGCTTCCATGGTCTTCCAGAACAGCCGGGTCTCACTGTGCATCCCCAGCGCGGATTGAGGACCTGCGAGATCGAGGAGGGTGAATCCGGGATACAGGAGCATGCCGATCTTGAGCGGCTTTAGGGAGGAAGCGGGCATATGAGTGGTCATGAGGTATCTCTGCGGTGAGGAAGTGCCAAGGTTATTAACAACGGCGGTCGTGCGTGAGTGGCAGAAATGCCAGGTAGCGGTTATAAACGGCCATGCTCAAAAAAATTCCTGCCGTACATGACATCGCCGTTCTCGTCTTGAATGGCGCGACGCCGTTCGATCTCGGCATCGCCTGCGAGGTGTTCACCCATGTGCGCCTGGAGGACGGGACGGCTCCCTACCGTGTCCGGGTCTGCGGCGAGACGGCTCAGGTGGACGCCGGGGCGTTCATCCTCACCGCGCCCTACGCGCTCGACAGCCTGCTGGAGGCCGACACGGTGGTGGTGGTCGGCATCGCCAACCCGTCGATGGAGGTGGCCGCTCCGGTGACGACGGCAATCCGCCGTGCATGGGAAAACGGGGCGCGACTGGCGTCGATCTGCACCGGTGCCTTCGTGCTCGGGGCGACCGGACTACTGGACGGGCGGCGGGCGACGACCCATTGGCGGGCCGCTTCCGCCCTGGCGAAACGCTATCCGGCGCTTACTGTCGAGCCAGACGTCCTGTTCGTTGACGAAGGCCGGATCCTCACCTCGGCTGGAGCCTCGGCAGGGTTGGACATGTGCCTGCACCTGGTCGCGCGTGATCACGGACAGGCCGTCGCCGCCGAAGCTGCACGCCTCGCCGTTACCCCCCTTTTCCGTGACGGCGGCCAGGCCCAGTTCGTTCGGCAAGAGGCCCCCGTTTCTCCGACCAGCCTTACGTCACTCATTGACTGGGCGCTGGATAACCTTCATCAACCACTGTGCATCGGCACTCTCGCCGAACGTGCCAACATGAGCCCGCGCACCTTTGCCCGGCGGTTCCGCGAACAACTGGGGGTGACCCCGATCCAGTGGCTCCTTACGGCGCGCATTCGCCGGGCGCAGGAGCTGCTTGAAACCAGCACTATCGCTATCGAAGGTATCGCGGCCGCGGTCGGCTTCGATGCACCCGTCACCTTCCGCGCCCGTTTCAAGCGGATCGTGGGTGTAAATCCAACCACTTATCGGCAGCGCTTTGCCTCTGTTGAATTTGGAGCTTGATGGAGGAAGGGCCTACAGCAGTCACAAGCTTCGCTGTTGCATCACGCGTTATTGAGGTGCTGTAAGAAATCTTCATGAACCTCCCCTGCGGCTACGCCAAGGCGCATACGCATCTCTGGACTCTCTCAACAGCACTGCTGCTGGCTGCGGGGGTTGGCACTAGCTAATGCGTCGGCTGACCCTACCTACCAAGTCCTATTTTGCGAACTGAGCGGACCTACCAAAGCTTTGACTAGCACTTTTGCCGGATTGCTAGTTCAGCTATGGGGGCCGGTCGCTCTTTTCTTTCCTTCCTTTCCCTTCTGACGCGCGGTGGCGCGGTCGGATAGGGGATGGAATCTGGGCGGAGGGGGCAGAGGATTGTGGAGGTGAAGGGTTATGTGCAGGGGTTATATATTTTTCATGCCGGCTGGCTGGCCTTGCATTTCACCAGCAGCGCATACGCTACAGCTAGATCTCTCGCCTGGGCCCCGGGCACGGCGACGATAGGAAATTCCGCTGCGTGCGGACCGCATGCTCGCCCGGCTATCAGCCATCTGCCCCATGGAAGTGATCCCGACCTAACTCAAACTGCCCTGCTGCTGTAGTTGAGATTGCTCGAATGACAGACCGACCGCCAAATGTGCGCAAGCAGTACCGGGCTATCGCGGAGGTAGTCCGCTAATACACGGAAAAGCAAATCAAAGAGGCGCCCGAGATAATCGGCGCCGTCGTCGACCACCACCTGATCAGATACGACAGCATCGACCATAACGCCCTCAAGAAAATGGAGGAGTGGTCAAGCAGTGACTTTCGCAAGCAGTGGCGCGATGTGCCAAGACGAGGTAGAGGGCATCCAAAGGCGATCAGCCTATCGCTCTGGCACGATCAGACGTTGTGCGGCCTGTGCTTTGCCACTCCGAAAAAGAGCAAGGTCCGCATCAAGCTGATGTTGCTTGAGGGGCACCCTGATGAGCAGCATCCGCTCAAGGGGCTGGTGGCTTCCCTGATGCTCGTGGCGGTCGAAAACTATGCCAGGCTCATCGGTCTGGAGAAGATCCTGATACCAGAACCGCTGCCCGGCGCCGTGCCGCTCTACAAGGAGCTTGGCTTCGACTACGATGCGGACAATCAACTTGTCAAGGCTGTCTAACCGTCTTAGCATGAATGACAACGCCCCCTTGGAGGTGCAAATGTCCAAATCCGATAAAGTCGAATCCGGCAACGCTGCTCACGACAAGCGCTTGTCTGCGATTTGGGAGCTGGCCAGTTCGCGTCTTGGCTCCAAGCTCTCGGTCTCGCAGCGTCGGATGCTCGCTGTCGCCGTCACCCGTGGTGCTGAACTCGAGCCCAGTGGCGCCCTGGCTGGCCCGGTGAACGCAAAAAAGAAAAAAGCGCCAGCAAGTGAGCGTAGGCACTCAGCCTGAGCATTCCCATCAGAAAAGCCGCCTTCGGGCGGTTTTTTTGTGCCTGTCTTCCGTGGAAGCGATCAGGTCCCTCCCGTCGACGCCAATGGCCAGTGGTAAACGACGCTCGAGCCCGGTGGCCAGCCCAGGGCACCGGCGTCAGCGCCGCGGGGTGGTGATTGAGAACTCCCACCACCAGGTCGAGCTGATTTGAGTCCCCGGCATTGGTCAGCGGGCAGCGAAGCAACAAAATTTCTGTCGCTCGCGGGCAAGAATATACGCTTTTGATGAAAGAAAACATGGGGTGAGATGAGGGCGCACCTTCTCACGAGGATTCCACCCATGGCGCTGTCCCCTTTTCACCTGGCGATTCCGGTCTACGACCTGGCGGCCGCACGGCACTTCTACGGTGATGTCTTTGGCCTTGCCGAGGGACGCTCCAGTGAGCACTGGGTCGACTTCGACTTCTACGGCCACCAGCTGGTGATCCACGAGCATCCCAAGACCACCTCGCAGGAAGCGGCCCACACCAACGCGGTCGACGGCCACGATGTGCCGGTACCGCACTTCGGCATAATCCTGGGCTGGGACGAGTGGGAAGCCCTGGCCGATCGCCTGCGAGCGCGTGAAACCAAGTTCGTCATCGAGCCCTATATCCGCTTCCAGGGCCAGGTGGGCGAGCAGGCCACCATGTTTCTCTTCGACCCCTGCGGCAATGCCCTGGAGTTCAAGGCCTTCAAGGACATGAGCCAGCTGTTCGCCAAATAATGCCGGGCGGCCCTGGCCGCTCGTGATGTCCCCGCGACCGGAGCCTCGAGAATTCCGGCGCGCCCTCCGTGATGTCTTCGCCTGCCGGTAACTCCTGTGAAAACTGCGAGCACTACTGCGCCCCTCTCTTCTGCGACATTCGAATGGCGGATCCGTCCGGTCGGCGAGCGTCTGCTGGTGATCGAAGCCGGCGCAGCCCCGTCCGCAGCGCTGAGCCGTCGCCTCGGCGCACTCGCCGCCTACTTGGGCGAACGCCAAACCCAAGGCGCCCTATCCGGAGTGAGTGATATCGTGCCGGCGCTGGCCAGCGTCGGCGTGCACTATCGCCCCTGGCAGGTAGTGGAGCATCTGAGGTACCCGACGCCGTTCGCGGCCCTGGCCGCCCAGCTGCAGCTCCTGCTCGACGACAGCGACAAGGTCGAATCCCACCCGGCGCGGCTGATCGAGATCCCCGTCTGCTACGGCGGCGAATTCGGCCCGGACCTCGCCGGAGCCGCCGCGGACTGCGGCATCTCTGAAGAGGAGCTCATCGCGCTGCATGGCGCCGAGGTCACGGTGCTGATGCTTGGGTTCGCACCTGGACATCCTTACCTCGGCCACTATGACGAGCGCCTCGCGCTGCCACGCCGCCGCATGCCCCGTACCCGGGTGCCGGCCGGCAGCCTGGGCCTGGCCAATCGGCAGAGCGTCATCTACCCCCAGACGCTCCCGGGCGGCTGGTCGCTGATTGGCCGTACGCCTTGGCGTCTGTTCGATCCCCATGCAGAACAGGCCTGCCGGCTGCGCGCCGGCGATCGGGTCCGCTGCGTGCCGATTGATGCGGCCACCTTTGCCAGCCTGCAGGAGGTACGGCCATGACCCTGGAAGTCCTGACTCCCGGCTTGGCCACCACCTTCCAGGACCTCGGCCGCCATGGCCACCAGCAATGGGGCGTGCCGGTGGGCGGCCCAATGGATGAGGTATCCCATCGCCTAGCCAACGCCCTGCTCGGCAATGCGCCGGACGCACCGGTGCTCGAGATCACCCTGCTCGGGCCAACGCTGCATTGCCATGGTCGCTGCCGTCTTGCCCTGACCGGTGCGGACCTCGGCGCGTCGCTGAATGGCCAGCCTTGGCCACCCGGCCAGATGCGGACCTTGCGAGAGGGCGACCAGGTCAGCTTCGGTCGCCGTCGCAGCGGTGCCCGGGCCTACCTGGCCGTGGTCGGCGGCTTCCGCCTGGAACAGGTGCTGGGCAGTCGCACCACCAACCTGCGCGCCGGCTTTGGTGGCTGGCATGGCCGCCGGCTGGAGAAGGGTGATCTGCTGCCCCTGATGGGCAGCTTTGCCAATCCCCCGCGCCTGCTAATACCGGACAGCCTAGCGCACGTGATCGGCGCCGCCCCACTGCGGCTATTACCAGGTCGCGACTGGACCGCCTTTACCGGTGCTGCCCAGGCCACCCTGCGTGAAAGCCCCTTCACCGTCACTCCACAGTCGGATCGCATGGGCTATCGCCTGCAGGGCCCAACCCTGCAACTGACAGCGCCCCATGAATGCCTGTCCGAAGCGGTCGCGTTCGGCACTGTGCAGGTACCCCCGGATGGCCAGCCCATCGTGCTCATGGCCGACCGCCAGACCACGGGCGGCTATCCCTGCATCGCCCAGGTCGCCCACGTCGACCTTCCACGCCTGGCGCAGTGTATGCCCGGCGATGTTCTCGCCTTCACCTTCATCGACCTGGCTGAAGCGCAGCGCCTGGATCTTGCCCGCGAGCGTCTGCTGGCGGCGCTGGAACGTAACGCCAGCGTTGCCTGACGCCACCCGGATCGGCGCGACAGACGCCGACCGTTCTCACCTTGCCCCACCCTGCTGAGCAACGTTCCCATCACAGAAGGATACGTCCATGTCTCGCGTGCTCTCTTCCACTCCTCTCACGGCTTCCGCATCCCGGGCCGACACCGAACGCCTGGCGCGCCGCGCGGCCACTGCTGCGGCCACTGGTACCGCCATCGAGTACTACGAATTTGGCGTCTACGGCTTCATGGCCGCCTTCCTAGGACCGCTGTTCTTTCCCGGTGACGATCCCACTGCGGCGCTGCTTGCGGTGCTGGCGGTCTTCGGCAGTGCTTTCTTGGTTCGCCCCTTGGGCGGGGTGCTCCTCGGACGTCTGGGGGACCGGCACGGCCGGCGCCTGGTGCTGCTGGTCACCGTGATCGGCATGGGGCTGGCCACTGCCGGTATCGGACTACTACCGACTACCGCCCAAGCTGGCTTTCTGGCGCCGGTGCTGCTGGTCGCATTGCGCCTGGTGCAGGGCTTCTTCGCCGGCGGCGAGGTGATCGGCGCCGCTGCCTTCGTCGCCGAGTCGGCACCTGAAGGCCGGCGGGGCTTCTTCGGCGCCTTCACCCCAGTGGGCGTTGCCCTAGGCGGCTCGCTGGCCGCTATCGTCTGTGGCGTCACCACCACCCTCGCCGGCGCGGAAGCGATGCAGGCCTGGGGCTGGCGTGTGCCCTTCCTGCTGGCTCTGCCGCTGGTGGCACTGTCCGCTGTGCTACGGCACAACGTCGAGGAGACGCCAGCGTTCCAGCGCTTCCTGGCCCAATCTCAGCCACCCAAGGCGCCGGTGCGTGAAGTGCTGGCCGAGCAGCGCCCGGCGGTCTTCAAGGTCATGCTGCTGGCCCTGGGGCAGAATGCCGGCTACTGGGTCGGCCTGATCTTCATGAACCTCTATCTGACCACTCACCTTGGCTATCCTAAGGCGCAGGTGTACTGGATCATGGCCGGCGTCAGCCTGTGCGCTGCGCTGATGATGCCGTTCTGGGGTGGGCTGTCGGATCGACTCGGCCGGCGGCGGGTGCTGACCCTGGGCTTCACCGCCTATGTGGTTCTGGTGATCCCCATGATGCTACTCATGGCCCAGGGCAACATCTGGCTCGCGGCCCTGGCGGTGCTGGTGGCCGCGCTACCGATGCCCATCGTGCAGTCGGTGGGCTATCCCACCTATGCCGAGCAGTTTCCCACCCGGGTGCGCTATACCGGCATGGCGATCGCCATCAACCTGGGCGCCATCCTCGGCGGGGGGCTCACGCCTTATCTGGCAACCTGGCTCATGGCCAAGAGCGGCAACCTGCTGATGCCGGGTTTCCTGCTGGTCACCGCTGCAGTCATCGCCCTGGTGACGCTGCGCCTGGTACGCGAAACCTCGAAGGAGGCACTGCAGTGACGCCGGCCGAGTTGCGTTTGCAGATTGCCCGGGACGAATGGACCACGCCCACCGCCGGCGTGCTCGATGATTACCAGCAGGCCAACCTGGTGATCGTGCCGCAGGCCCAGGCCTATGCGCTGCTGCTGTTCTGTCTGCGCAACCCTAAGACCTGTCCGATTCTGGCGGTGGGCGATGCCGGGGATCCTTGGGTGCCCTTACCCGGGGCGGCCATCGACATCCGGACCATGCTGCCGCGGTATCGCGTTTGGCAGCATGGCCACCTGGTGGCGGAGCCGACGGACATCGAAGCCTATTGGCGGGAGGATTCCGTGCTCATCTTGCTGGGCTGCAGCCACACCTTCGACGCGCCATTGCGCCGCGCCGGCATCGCGGTCAGCAGCGCAGCACCGCCGGTCTACACCACCACGGTACTCAACGCGCCGGCCGGCGCCATGGGCGGGACGCTGGTGGTGAGCATGCGACCGGTCCCCCGCTCGCTAGTCAGTCAGGCAGTGCTGGTGACCGCGCGCTATCCCAGCGGGCATGGTGCGCCTGTCCATATCGGCGATCCTGAGGCGCTCGGCATCACTGACCTGCAGGCGCCAGACTTTGGCGTGGTGCCGCCTATGGGCCCAGACGACGTGCCGCTGTTCTGGGCGTGCGGGGTGACGCCACAGCAAGTCCTGCCTCAGCTGCGAAGCGCCTACTGCATATCCCACTATCCCGGGCACATGTTGGTGTTGGACCAACGGCCGGAGGTGTTCGGATAGGCTTGACGCCGCAGCGCGCTATGTTGGCGCTCTGGGTGCGTTGCAGGTCCCTTATCGTTGTGCTGTGCGACGGTGACGATCTCCGCCAGGCTGCAGGAGATGTCTTCAGCAACCGGGATCTGTCCATCAATTGCGTTGGCAAGCTGCCAGTTCAAGTGACGACAACCATCGCCAATTGCATTACGTCACACCTATCAGGCCCAGTCTTCGTACACGAGGCCGGGGGCCCGGCTGAACTCACGCACGTTATTGGTCACCAGGGTGCAGCCGATGGCAATTGCATGCCCAGCAATGGCCGTGTCGTTCGGCCCGATTGGTGTACCCGCGGCATTGAGCTGGCGCATGACCTCAACCGTCGCATCGACCGCGCACAAGTCCCAGGCGATCACCGCGTCCAGTCGCCGAACGAACTCGTCCACCAGAACCTTGTGCTTGGGTGAGGCCCTCTTGCCGATCTGGCCGTAACGCATTTCCGCGTAGGTGATAGCCGAAATTACGATGCGGTTACCGCGCTCAACCTCAGCAGCAAGGCGTCTGATCACAGCATCTGGATGCTCCCGCATGATGAACGAACAAATGCAGGTATCGAGCATGTAGATGGTCACAGAGTGAACCTGCCTTCATCACTGGCCACTGCGGTGCGCTCCTGCAGGAAGTCAGCGTCCGCCTTAGGCAATTCCGCCAGAGAAGTCCAGGATGGACGAGCAGGCCGCAGGGTGATGACGTCACCCTCCTTCGAGATTTCAAGCTCGCCAATGCCAACAAAAGCCATGTCCTGGGGCAGCCGGACTGCTTGATTCCTGCCATTCATGAAAATCGATACGGTACGCATGATTCGCTCCTTTGGCATATGCATGACATAGGCCAAAGTAGCGCACTTTTAAGGGATATACAACGCATATGCCTTAAAGCAATGGGGGTGCCTACCTAGGCCAGACAGTAGAGCACCGCCGCCAGGAACAGCAGCAGCGCGATGAGCTTCATGCGCCGGACCGGGGTGAGGCCGTCGCCGGAGAGTGTGTCATGGAAAAGGGACAATCCTCGCGCGGGATGATCCCGGCATCCTACCCCAGACTAGAGTCTGACCCAGCGCTCCTCCCATGCCGATTGCCGCGCGGCCTGGGCCAGGCGTTCCACTTCCCAGGCTTCCTGGAAGTCGACGCCGGTATGGCCGGGGTTGCCGCCCAGGGCTTCCAGCAGCGAGCGGACCTCCAGGGTCTTGAGTTCGTTGTAGCCGAGCTGGTGACCGGGCGCCGGGCAGAAGGCGGCGTAGTCCGCCAGGTGCGGACCAGCCAGCAGGGTACGGAAACCGCCCAGGCCCGGACGATCGCCGACCTGGTAGAGGCGCAGTTCGTTGAGGCGCTCCTGGTCGAAGCTGAGGGTGCCGCGGGTGCCGCAGACCTCGAAGGCCAGGCGATTCTTGCGCCCGTGCTTGAGCCAGCTGGTGGTCAGGGTGCCACGGGCGCCATTAGCGAAGCGCAGCAGCAGATGGGCCTGGTCGTCGATCTCCACCGCGCGGGTGCCGCCCTGGTGGGGGCGCTGGCCATGGGCGGTGTGCAGATCGGCGCACAGGGCCGCCACCGGGCCGAGCAGGAAGCGCGCCAGCGACAGGATATGGCTGCCCAGGTCGGCCAGGGCGTCGCCGGCCTGGCGGGTCTCGCAGCGCCAGGTGAAGGGCCCCTGGGGATCGCCCATGAAGTCTTCGCTGAATTCGCCGCTGAAGCTGACGATCTCGCCCAGCTCGCCGCTCTGGATCAATTCGCGCGCCTGCTTGAGTATAGGATTCTGCAGGTAGTTGTAGCCGACCCGGTTGACCACCCCGGCCTGGCGCGCGGCGTCGCGCTTCCGCGTCGCCTCCTCCAGGCTCACCGCCAGGGGCTTCTCGCAGTAGACCGCCTTGCCCGCCGCCAGAGCGGCCAGGGCCATGGGCGCGTGCAGCAGGTGGGCGTGGTGATGGCCACCAGCTCGACCTGGCGATCAGGCGCTCCCAGTCGCAGCTGCGGACGAAGCCCCAGGCGTCGGCGCAGCGGGCGGCGCGCTCCGGATCGGCGTCGGCCAGGGCCACCAGCCGCGCACGGACCGGCAGGCTGAAACTGCTCGCCGCGTGATGGAAGGCCTGGGCATGGGCATGTCCCATGAAGCCGGTGCCGATGTCGCGCATGTCGTTCTCCGTGAGGGTTGTAGAAAGACCCGGCCGGCCAAGCCAGTAGCCGGCCGGGTAAAAGGAAGGGTGGGTGCAGGCTCGCCCTCACCCCAGCCCTCTCCCAAAGGGAGAGGGAGAAAAGCGCTCGGATATTGGGTCGCCCTCTTTAGGGAAAGGGGGAACGCGCCAGCCCTAGCGCTTGGCCTTGCGCTTGTTGCGGTACTGGTCGATGACCACTGCGACCACGATGATCAGGCCCTTGATGATGTCCTGGACGTAGGCGTCCACCCCGAGAAAGGTGAAGCCGCTGGCCATGGTGCCGAGGATCAGGGCGCCGATCACGGTGCCGGTGATGCGCCCTACCCCGCCTGCCAGGCTGGTGCCGCCGATCACCGCCGCGGCGATGGCGTCCAGTTCGTAGGACATGCCCATGCCCGCCTGGCCGGTGGCGGCGCGGGCCGAGGCCACGACCCCGGCCAGGCCCGCCAGCAGGCCGGCGATGCTGTAGACGATGATCAGGTGCTTCTTGACGTTGATGCCGGAGATGCGCGCGGCCTGCATGTTGCCGCCGATGGCATAGGTGTACTTGCCGTACTTGGTGTAGCGCAGGGCGACGTGGAAGATCACCGCCACCACCAGGAAGATGATCACCGGCATGGCCCCGGCGCCGATGGCGGTGTAGTTGTCGGACAGCATGCTGATCGGCTGGCCTTCGGTGTAGTAGCGCGCCAGGCCGCGGGCCGAGACCATCATGCCGAGGGTGGCGATGAAGGGCGGGATGCCGGTGACGGCGATGATGCTGCCGTTGATGGCGCCGGCCAGCAGCCCGACCCCGAGGCCGGCCATGACCGGCACCCAGACCGGCAGGTCGGTCAGCGAGGGAAACACCGCCCGGCCGAAGTCCGAGCCCTGGGCCAGACTCGCCGCCACCATGGCCGACAGCGCCAGCACCGAACCGGAGGAGAGGTCGATGCCGGTGGTGATGATCACCTGGGTCACGGCGATGGCCAGCAGGCCGATGATCGAGACCTGCAGGATCATCAGCACCAGACGCTGGGAATTCATCAGGAAGCTCTGGTCGCGCAGCATCCAGCCGAAGGCCTCAAAAACCAGACCGATGCCCAGCAGCACCAGCAGAATGCCCAGCTCGGTGGGGATACGGTGCCGCGGGCGAGCGGCTGAAGGTTCTGTAATTTTTTTGTCCAAGAGAGCACTCACTTTGTTCTACCTCGTTATAAGCGAAGGCAGCGGGGAATACCCGCGGCATGCTAGTGCAATACTGGATTACCAGAAGCCAGGTGCATGACCCGCTCCTGGGTGGCTTCGCCGCGATCGAGAAAGCCGGTGACAGTACCTTCGTGCATCACCATCACCCGGTCGCTCATGCCCAGGACCTCGGGCAGTTCGGAAGAAATCATGATCACCGCCAGGCCCTCGGCGGCCAGCTTGGCGATCAGCCGGTAGATCTCGGCCTTGGCGCCGACGTCGATGCCGCGGGTGGGCTCGTCGAGGATGAGGATGCGCGGGCGGGTCATCAGCCAGCGGGCGATCAGCGCCTTCTGCTGGTTGCCGCCGGAGAGGTTGGCGATGCACTGGTCCAGCGAGGGGGTCTTCACCCGCAGTTGCTGACGCATCTCCTCGCAGAGCTGGTCGAGGCGCTGCTGCTGCACGAAGCCGCCGCTGGCGAAGCCGTTCAGCACCGCCACCTCCATGTTTTCCCCCACCGACAGGCAGGGAAAGATGCCGGTGTCCTTGCGGTCTTCGGTGAGCAGCGCCAGGCCTTTCTGGATCGCCAGATGAGGATCGCTCATGCGTATCGGTTGACCGTCGATGCGGATCTCGCCGGCGGTGGCCGGGGTCACCCCGAACAGCGTCTCGGCGACATTGGTACGCCCCGAGCCCATCAGTCCGGCGATGCCCAGCACCTCGCCGGCGCGCAGGTCGAAGGAGACGCCGGAGAACACCCCGTCCAGGCCCAGGTCGCGTACCGACAGCAGCACCTCGGCGCGCGGCGCGGTGCGCTCCGGGAACAGCTGGGTCAGTTCGCGCCCCACCATCATGGCGATCAGGCCGTCGCCGTTCAGGCTGTCGGCGGGCTGCAGACCGATGTACTGGCCGTCGCGGAACACCGCGACCTCGTCGGCGATCTGGAATACCTCGTCCATCTTGTGGGTGATGTAGACGATGCCCTTACCCTGGGCCTTGAGGTCGGCGATGATGGAAAACAGATGCGCCACCTCGGTCTCGGTGATGGCCGAGGTGGGTTCGTCCATGATCAGCACATCGCTGTCGTAGGACACCGCCTTGGCGATCTCCACCATCTGCCGCCCGGCGATGGACAGACTGCCCACGCTGTCTTCCGGGTCCAGGGCGATGCGCAGCCGGTCCAGCAATGCCTGGGTCTGGCGCCGCATCTTGCCGTGGTCCACCAGATGCAGGGCATTGAGCGGTTCGCGACCCAGCCAGATGTTCTCGGCGATGGTCATGAAGGGCATCAGGTTGAGTTCCTGGTGGATCATGGCGATCCCCGACTGCAGCGCCTGCAGCGGCGTCTCGAAGCGCACCGGCACCCCGCGCAGCCGCACCTCGCCAGCGTCGGGCTGGTAGATGCCGGCGATGATCTTCATCAGTGTTGACTTGCCCGCGCCGTTCTCGCCCATCAGCGCCAGCACGGTGCCGGGACGCACCCGCAGCTGCACGTGGGACAACGCCTTGACGCCGGGAAACTCCTTGGTGACATCGACGATTTCCAGCAGGTATTCGCTGGGTGCAACCGTGGCCGCAGGGGCGGGAGCTGTGGCAGGGGTGGCGGAACTGAGCATGATCACGATCTCCTCGCCGGCCGTGCTGAGCCGGCCGGCGGTTTAGGTCATTGATGCTGGAACTGCTGATAGTTGTCCGGGGTAACGAGATGCACCGGGATCCAGAGATCACCCTGTAGCGCCTGGTGCTGGGCAAGCTTGACGGCAGCGTCCACGGCGCCGTTGCCCATGGCCACAGGATCACGCAGCACCGTCACGGTAAGCTGCTTGCGCGCGATGGCGGCGAGACCATCGGGAGTGCCGTCGATACCGCCCACGGGAATGTCCTGACGGCCAGCGCGTTGTAGGGCCATGGCCGCGCCAATGCCCATCTCGTCGTTGTTGGCCGCCACGGCGTCGATCTCGCGTCCGCCCAGCAGCCAATTGTTCATCAGGTCCAGCCCCTTCTCGCGCTGCCAGTCGCCGGATTGCTCCTCCACCACCTTGATATCCGGGTACTTGGCCAGTACGTCCTTGACGCCGGCAGTGCGCTTGCGGGTGTCGTCATGGGCCAGGCGGCCAAGAAGGATGGCGAGGTGACCCTTGCCGCCCATCAGCTTGGCCAGATACTCCATCTGCAGCTGGCCAATGGCGCGCTCGTCGGTGCCGACGAACACCACCCCGGCGGGGAAGTTCTCCACCTCCGGGCGGCTGTTGAGGTAGACCAGGGGGATGCCGGCGGCGGTGGCACGCTGGGTGATCTTGCGGGTAGCGGCGGTATCGGCCGGATTGACGATGAGCACATCAACCTTCTGGGCGATGAAATTTTCGACATGGCCCAGCTGCCGGACCACATCACTGGCGGAGTCTTCGATCTGCAGGGTGGCGCCGCCCTCTACCTGTTTGGCCCGGTCCTGCATGGCGCGGACCAGGTAGGCGATGTAATTGTCGAGATTGCCGACGGTGACGCCGATGCGCAACTCGGCCGCGGCGACACCGCTGTAGGTCAATAGCAGGCCAAAGCAGCAGGCGAGAGGAATGCGGACAAGCAGTGACGCCAGCGAAGCGAACGACATGATCACACCTTCTTATTCTTGTAGAGGCGAGTGCAGACGACCGCCTCATGGCTCTAGCCAGTGACCCGACTTTGATTGGAATATATTTTCCAGTCAATATATTTTTGGAATTTTTTACCGTAAGAGCCAATCAAAAAAAAAGCGTATCTCGTCGGACTAGAGCCGTCTGCGGCTACTTTATTGCCAGCTCCCTTTCATTTCGCGATCTCTAAGCAAAAAACGCCACGTTCTCTACCCGAGAACGTGGCGTTTCTGTCAGACGCCCGGGTTATGACCCGGTGGTACTCGACCAGGCCTACCACCACTGCTCGATCTGGAAGCCAACGTTGGATCCATGCAGATCGTTGCCGAAGCTACCGGTGCTCGACAGCGCGGAGCCGGCGTCGAATTCATCGGCTGCCTGCTGAGCTGCCCGGTTCCAGGCGGCATAGGTGTAGAACAAGCGGAATTCGGGACGCGACTTGAATTCCGGACCTTTAGGCGACCAGGTCGGTGCCAGGGTCAGCTTAGTCAGCTTGCGGGTGCCGCCGGGAGCCTGCACCTGGTCATGACCCAGTTCGGTGGAGAACTTGAACTGGTCGGTGATACCGTAGACCACGCGGCCGCCCAGCGAGGTCCAGCGCAGGTCGTTGCCATTGGGACGCTCGTCCTTCTGGTACACCGCGGCGATCTGGCCACCCCAGTAACGGCTGATCTGCCAGTCGAAGTAGTCAACGACACGATAGGAGACGTCGGCACTGCTCAAGGTGGGGTCGCCTGTGCTGCCCAGGGCAGTGCCCGGACCCTGGCCGCGCTGTACGGCAAAGGTGTTCACGCCACCCCAGCCCATGAAGTTGGCCTGCTTGTGCTGCAGCGTCACCGCGACACCACTGTTGGCGTTGGGCTGGTTGCTTGGCTTGTCTAGATAGCTGACGCCAATCTCCAGGGAGCCACTGGGGTTGGTGTTGAAGCCCGCGACGTTGAAGTCAATGCGGTTTTGGAAGTCCTTCTGGTTCTGGTTGTCCTTGCGGGAGAAGGCAAGGCTGTACTTGAGACCGCCGATATTAACGTCCTCGATACCGCCGCCGGTGGCGCTCTGGTTCCAGTAGAAGAAGTCGTTGATATGGATGTCGTTCCGTTTGTAGTAACGACGGCCGGCCCAGAGGCTGCCGCCGTTTAGGGCAGCGATGTTGTTCCAGTAGGCATAGGCCTGGGGCAGTCTGATTTCGCCGTTGTCGCCATTGAAAGTCGGCGTGCGGTCGTAACGGTTATTAAAACTGACCATGCCGTAGGCCCCTATCGCCGAGCCGTCATCAAGGGTCAAGAAGTCCTGCTTGGCCGAAAATTCGCCATACTGTTCGCATTCATTGCCCAATCGGTACTTGGCTTGTGCGCCTTGCAGTTTGAAACACCGCATGGAATCGGAACCGCTAGAGTCACCGAAACCTCCCCGTAGATATCCAGTGGTTTCCACAGCGTAGGCAGAGGTCTGTATGACCGCTATGACCCCGGCCAGACTGATAACCTTCTTCGCAAAGCTCATATTTTTCGCTCCATGATCGATATTGTTTTTATGGCGGGTGCAGCGCGGCGTAACGGCCACGCGCACGCTCGCCGCAACCAAGGCGGTTGCGACCGAACGGCGGGTGTAGAGATCTAGGGGACTGCGAGGATATTTCTGAGGCCGATAGCCCGGCCTCAGAGGTGCGGGGTACTACTTGAGCATGGCCTGAAATTCGGCCACGTTTTCCGGAGTAATGAGGCGGTAGGGAATGGTCACGTTCTGCTCAACGCTTTCCTTCTTCGCTAATTTCTCGGCCGCGTTAATCGCACCTTCTGCCTGACCGCGAGCATCTTGGTACACCGAGACACTCATCAAGCCACGCTTGATCGCTGCAAGTGCATCGGGCGTGCCATCCACGCCGCCGACCAGTACGCCCTTCTTGCCGGCCTGCTTAAGCGCCATGGCTGCACCAATAGCCATTTCATCGTTGTTCGACAGGATGCCATCGATCTCCTTGCCTGCCAGCAGCCAGTTGCTGGTCAGATCCATGCCCTTGTCGCGCAACCACAGGCCGGTCTGCTCTTCGATAATCTTGATACCAGGGTACTTACCGAGGATTTCCTTGAAGCCGGCGGTCCGCACCTGGGTCGAGTTGTTGGACAGCTCACCGAGTAGAATGGTGACCTGACCCTTACCACCCAATTTATCGGCGATATATTGGGCCTGGAGATGCCCCGCTTCCCGATCATTGGATGTCACCGTCACCACGCCGGCGGGTAGCTTGGGATCGTCCGGCTTTCGGTTGACGAAGACGAGGGGAATGCCGGCCTTAGTCGCCGACTCGATCAAATTACGGGTGGCCGCTGTATCCACCGGGTTTACGATCACCGCATCGACGTTCTGGCTGATGAAGCTCTGTACTTGGTTGAGCTGCTTGACCACATCGTTACGGGCATCCTCAAACTGCAAGGAAATCCCGTCCTGCTTGGCTTTCTTGCTCATGTTCTCGCGCAGGTAGGTGAGATAGTTATCGTCGAAGGTGGGCATGCTCACGCCAATCTTCATATCGGCGAGCACAGAGGTGCTGGCCAGGAGCAAAGACACGGCTAGGGCGGCGAGGCGAGGTTTGCAAGGCATGGACAACACTCCGTTCTGGGGCTGGATGAAAGAAAGATTGCGCTGGACCGTAGCAAGGCTCTCCGACTGTCCAGGCCGACCGAAGTCGGTATCGCCGGGCGGAGTGAGCTCACAGTCGAATCAGCCGCGGGTCACTTGAGTCGATAGAGGACAGGTGCGCCGGGCATGGCGCCAATCACTGCATCCGCTTGCTCGTGGCTGCACAGCCGGAGCAGCCAACCCAGGATGGCCGGGAGGGGCGGGGATGATTGGACCGCAGAGGGGGAACTGACCGCAGGAGATAGGGACGTTTTCATAAGAAGGCACCTGATCTTGTTCTTGTTGGTGACGCCTTGGCCAAGCGGCTTAAGGTCGTATTCGTACAGCTACCTGGGAGCACTCTATTGGAATTTTATTTCCAATACAAACCATTTAGAAAATATATACAGATTGGCTTGATAGGGTTAGATAACCGTCCCAGAGGCGTTCTTCCAGATATGGGCCGCGCTCGTTTGGCGTCTGACCGCCAACTGCCGAGCGCCACGCTGGAACGTACCTGGACCACTTACTTTAGGGCACGTCTTGGCGCTAGCACGCAGAAGCACTTCTGACGGTGATGGCCGATTTCAGTGTCCGAAGTACCCTGCCCCGGTAGGATCGCCATCGGTTTCGCTCAGCTATAGAACACCGGCCGGCTGGGCAGACTGATGGGCTCGATGGCGCCGCTGTCCTGGGCCCGGATACAGGCATCGGCGGTTACCGCGGCGATGTAGCCGTCCCAGGACGACGGGCCGGTCAGCTGGCCGGCGGCGAGGTCGTCGATGAAGGCCTGCAGCTCCACGTCGTAGGCGGCGATGAATCTGTCCTTCCAGTCCATGAGGATCTCGTTGGACAGCCGCGCCTCGCTGCGCAACTGCACCGAAGTCGGCTCCGGCAGGCGGGCGATGCCGCGCTCGCCGACGATCTCGCACTGGATGTCGTAGCCGTACTGGCAATTGACGAACACCTCGACGTCGATGCGCACGCCCTTGGCCGTTTCCAGCAGCACCACCTGGGGATCGCGCAGGTGCTCGCGCGCGGCGGGCGCCTTGCGCGGAAAGACCACCTGGGCGGAGACGTAGTGATCGTCCAGCAGCCAGGCCAGCACGTTGATCTCGTGGATCAGGGTGTCGGTGATGGCCATGTCGGTGCTGTAGTGCTCGCTCACCGTGGGATTGCGGTGAGCGGCGTGGATCATCAGCGGCGCGCCGATGCGATCGGCGTCGACCACCGCCTTGAGCCGGCGATAGCCGGCGTCGTAGGGCCGCATGAAGCCAACCTGCACCAGGCGCCTGCCGTGGGCCTGCTCGGCTTCGACGATGCGCCGGCAGCCCTCGGCGGTGGTCGCCAGGGGCTTTTCGCAGAACACCGGCTTGCCGGCGGCGATGGCCGCCAACACGTATTCCTCGTGGGTCGGGCCCCAGGAAGCGACCAGCACCGCCTGGACGTCCGCCGCGGCGATCAGCGCATGGCCGTCGGCATAGACCTCCGCGGTGATGCCCAGCTCCTGGACCACCCGGGCGGCCTGTTCGGCGTTGATATCGGTCACCGCCACCACGCGACTGCCCAGCAGGGTGTGGCTCAGGCGGCGGATGTGTTCGCGGCCGATGGCGCCGGTCCCGATGACACCGATGTTCAAGGTCATGACTTCATTCTCCGATTTGGACTTGTTGTGGAGTGAGCGGCGATCAGTACTGGCGGGCCTGGGCGGTCTTCTCCTTGAGCATCCGCGAGACGGCGGCGATCTTTTCGCTGGTGGAGACCTCGGCGCCCCCCACCCGCCACCAGGACAGGTACTTGTGGATCATGGTCTTAGGCAGCACCTTGATGTCGATCAGGGTGGAGACGGTCTGCTGGCGGGCATCGGCCAGGGCGGCATCGAGTTCCTCCAGGGTCTTCACGCGATAGGTCTTGCAGCCGTAGGCGGCGGCGCTCATGGCGAAGTCCACCGGCACGAAGTCGCCGTCGAGCCGGCCGGTCTCCGGATTGCGGTAGCGGAATTCGGTGCCGAAGCTGCCCATGCCGTGTTCCATCTGCAGGTTGTTGATGCAACCAAAGGTCATGTTGTCGAGCAGCACCACGTTGATCTTGCGCCGCTCCTGGATGGAGGTGGCCAGCTCCGAGTGCAGCATCTGGTAGGAGCCGTCGCCGACCAGGGCATAGACCTCGAGCTCCGGCTCGGCCAGCTTCACGCCCAAGGCGGCGTTGATCTCGTAGCCCATGCAGGAATAGCCGTATTCCAGGTGGTAGGTGTTGACCCCCTTGCTGTGCCAGGCGCGCTGCAGGTCACCCGGCAGGCTGCCGGCGGCGGCGACGATGATGGCGTCGTCGGCCAGGCGCTCGTTGAGCCGGCCCAGCACCTGGCTCTGGGTGAGGCAGGAACCGGTCAGGCGGACGAATTCCTCCAGCACCGCGCGCGGCAGGTCGTCGTCGATCTCCGGGACGAAGTCGGCGCCGGTGTAGCCGGCCGCATAGACCCGCGCCACCTCCTGGTGGTACTGCTCGCGGGCATCGCCCACCTGCATCCCCCAGCCGGCGCGATAACCCGTGGCGCCCAGCGCCTCGGTCAGGGCAGTGAGCGCCTCGCGGGCATCGGCTACCACGGCCAGGCCGTCGAGCTTGCCAGCGTCGAAGGCGGCCACGTTGAGGTTGAGGAATTCCACCTCGGGATGCTGGTAGAGCCATTTCGAGGAGGTGGTGAAATCGGTGTAGCGGGTGCCGACGCCGATGATCAGATCCGCCTCCTTGGCCAGCAGGTTGGCGGCCAGGCAGCCGGTCTCGCCGATGCCGCCGACATTGAGTTCGTGGCTGGAGACGACCGCGCTCTTGCCCGCCTGGGTCTCGGCGAAGGGAATCTCGAAGCGCTCGGCGAAGCGCTGCAGGGCCTCGGCGGCGCCGGAGTACTTCACGCCACCGCCGCAGATCAGCAGCGGCTTGCGCTTGCGCCCGAGCAACTGCACCGCCTCTTCGATGGCGGCGGCCACCGGCGGTCGGCGATCCAGGCGGTGCACTCGCTTGGCGAAGAAGTAGTCGGGATAGTCGTAGGCCTCGCCCTGCACATCCTGGGGCAGCGCCAGGGTCACGGCGCCGGTCTCGGCCGGATCGGTCAGCACGCGCATGGCGTTGATCGCCGCGCTCATCAGTTGCTCGGGGCGGTTGATGCGATCCCAGTACTTGCTTACCGCGCGGAAGGCATCGTTGGTGCTGATCGACAGGTCGTGGAATTGCTCGATCTGCTGCAGCACCGGATCGGGCTGGCGACTGGCATAGACGTCGCCGGGCAACAGCAGCAGCGGGATGCGGTTAGCGGTGGCGGTGGCCGCGGCGGTCAGCATGTTGGCCGCGCCCGGACCCACCGAGGAGGTGCAGGCGTATATCTGCCGGCGCAGCTTCTGCTTGGCAAAACCGGTGGCGGCGTGGGCCATGCCCTGCTCGTTGCGGCCCTGGTGCACCACCAGGTCACCGGCGTCCTGCTCCAGCGCCTGGCCCAGGCCGAGCACATTGCCGTGGCCGAAGATGGTGAAGACGCCGGCGACGAACTTGGTCTCGACGCCATCGACGCTGAGGTACTGGTTGTCGAGAAATTTCACCAGGGCCTGGGCCATGGTCAGACGTTGGGTGCTCATGGATTCACCTTTTGTTATGAGAGTCGCGGGCGGTGGCGGTGCGGCAGGCTCACGCCGACGCCGCGGTGCAGCTTAGCCGCTCCTGCAACAGGCGCATGCTCTGCGCCAGCGCCGGCGCGACATCGGGTAGCGCGTGGACACTGGCGGCGAAGGGTTCGAAGGACAGCGCACCGCGATAGCCATCGTCCAGCAGGCGCTCGAGCTGGGCCGCATTGCCCAGGCGGTCGACCGCCTCGACCAGCACCCGATGCGCATCGCGCAGTTGCGCGACCGGCACCTGGGCGGCTACCCCGGAAAGATGCACCAGTCCGGTCAGCTCGGCGAAGTACTCGGTCTCGCCGGCCAGGTGGTGATGGAAGGTATCGTGTACCAGGCGGAAGACGTCGAGTCCGCCGATGGCGCGGATGGCCTCCACCGCCTGGCGCTTGAGGCGCAATGCGCTCTCCGGAAAACCCAGCGGCTCGACGAAGCCCAGCACGCCGTGGTCGCGCAGGATCGGCGCCAACTCGCTCAGGGCGGTGCGCAGCTCGCGGGCGCGCTGGGCGGCGTCGCGGTGATCACCACTATCGTTGAGCGGGCAGAGCACCAGTCCCTCAGCGCCGCAGTCCCGGGCATAGGCGGCCAGCCGCAGCGCCTGGGCGCGGCGTTCGTCGTTCCAGACGTCGAAGGGATAGAGCGCATTGATCGACAGGATGCGCAGGCCCGCGGCCTGGCACAGCGCCCGCACCTCGGTCGCCGGGGTGCCATCTTCCAACTCGACGCCGGGGAGATCGTTGCGGATCTCCACGGCATCGCAGCCCAGCTGCCGCGCCAGTTGGAGGAAGGCCGGCAGCGCGAGGGACGGCGCCACCATGCGGTTGAGGGCGAAACGCAGGGGTCGATTCATGGCAGCTCCGGCAGTGTGGATGGAATTACTTGGCAGTGGGCATGCTGAATTCGGCGCCCTTGGCGATGCTGTCGGGCCAGCGCTGCATTACGCTCTTGTAGCGGGTGTAGAAGCGCAGGCCTTCCTCGCCATAGGCGTGGTGATCGCCGAACAGCGATCGCTTCCAGCCACCGAAGGAATGCCAGGCCATGGGCACCGGGATGGGCACGTTGATGCCGACCATGCCCACCTTGATGGTGCGGGCGAAGGCGCGGGCGATGCCGCCGTCACGGGTGAAGCAGGAGACGCCGTTGCCGAATTCGTGGGCGTTGATCAGTTCCACCGCGCTGGCGAAGTCCGGTACCCGCACGATGCCCAGCACCGGGCCGAAGATCTCTTCCTTATAGATGGTCATGTCCGGGGTCACGCCGTCGAACAGGGTGGCGCCGACGAAAAAGCCATTCTCGGCGCCGGGCACCTTGAAGTTGCGGCCATCGACCAGCAGCCTGGCGCCCTCTTCCACGCCCTTGGTGATGTAGCCCTCGACCTTGGCCTTGTGCTGGCCGGTCACCAGCGGGCCCATGTCGGCATCGGCGTCCACGCCGTTGCGTACCCGCAGGGCGTCGATGCGCGGCAGCAGTTTCTCGATCAGGGCATCGCCCACCTCACCCACCGCCACGGCGATGGAGATGGCCATGCAGCGCTCGCCGGCCGAGCCGAAACCGGCACCGATCAGGGCGTCGGCGGCCTGGTCCAGGTCGGCGTCGGGCATCACGATCATATGGTTCTTGGCACCGCCAAGGGCCTGGACGCGCTTGCCGCGGCGGGTGCCTTCCTGGTGGATGTATTCGGCGATGGGGGTGGAGCCGACAAAGGAGATGGCCTCCACGTCCGGGTGCTGCAACAACGCATCCACCGCCACCTTGTCACCCTGGACCACGTTGAACACGCCATCGGGCAAACCGGCCTGCTTGAGCAGCTCGGCCAGCAGCAGGCTGGCGGAGGGATCGCGCTCGGAGGGCTTGAGGATGAAGGTGTTGCCGGTGGCCAGCGCCATGGGAATCATCCACAGCGGCACCATCACCGGGAAGTTGAAGGGGGTGATGCCGGCGCACACGCCCAGCGGCTGGCGCAGGTTCCAGTTGTCGATGCCGCCGCCGATGTTGTCGCTGTAGCTGGTCTTGGCCAGGTGTGGCGCGCCGCAGGCGAATTCCACCACCTCGATGCCGCGCGTCACCTCGCCCATGGCGT
This sequence comes from Pseudomonas sp. Marseille-Q7302, assembly GCF_965111925.1. NCBI lineage: Bacteria > Pseudomonadati > Pseudomonadota > Gammaproteobacteria > Pseudomonadales > Pseudomonadaceae > Pseudomonas > Pseudomonas sp. Marseille-Q7302. The sequence continues at coordinate 199,083 of NZ_CBCOPK010000002.1, forward strand.
CGGACAGCACCTTGCCGTGCTCGCGGGTGATCAGCGCCGCCAGTTCCCGGTGGTGCTGGTCGAGCAGCTCCTTGAAGCGGAACAGGATGCGCGCCCGGCGCAGCGCCGATTGCTCGGACCACTCGGGAAAGGCCGCCTTGGCCGCCGCCACCGCCTGGTCCACGGTCTGCGCCGTGGCCTGGGCGACCCGCCCCTGGACCACGCCCTCGGCCGGGTTGAAGACGTCGCTGAAACGCTCGGCCCGGGTCGAGACCGCGCCGTTGATGTAGTGCCCGATGACGGGGGTGTCGCTCATGTCCTGAATCCTCGTGTCCTGGGGTCGCCGCCACGGCGAATGCGAAAGGGGTTAGCGAGTCAGCAGCCACTCGTGCTGCGGATCGTTGTGGAATTTCCAGACGCGCCGGGGGCCGGCCATCACGTTGAGGTAATAGGACTCGTAGCCATAGGGCACGCTGACCGGGTGATAGCCGCGCGGCACCAGCACCACGTCGTGGTCTTCCACCGCCATGGCCTGGTCCAGGTCACGCTCGTCGGTGTAGACGCGCTGGAAGACGAAGCCCTGGCCCGGATCGATGCGGTGGTAGTAGGACTCCTCCAGCAGACTCTCCGCCGGCAGGTTGTCGCGGTCATGGCGATGGGGTGGATAGCTGGAGGAGTGCCCGGACGGGGTGCGCACCTCCACCACCAGCAGCGAATGGGCCGCCGCCGTGTCCGGCAGGATGTCGCAGACATAGCGGGTATTGGCACCCTTGCCGCGGGTGGATCGCTGCATGCTCGCCGGCTCGATCAGCCGCGGTGGCAGCCGGTCCGCCACCAGCGGATTGCCGGGCGAGGTGCAGATGGCGATTTCGGCGGTGCTGTCGGCGGTCACCCGCGCCTCGCTGCCGGGCGGCAGGTAGGCGGCATAGGGCGAGACGTCTTCGAAGACGCTCTGGCGACCGGCCAGCCCACGCCAGGCGAAGGCGCCCAGCTGCGGATGCCCGCCCTCGATACTGGCGCCGCCGCTGAGCAGCACGATGCAGACCTCCAGATCACCCGCCAGCACCGGCAGGGACCCCCCCGGTTGCAGGCGATGGGCGGCGAAGCCGACATAGTCCAGGGCGCCGGCCGGGACGCTGACGATGTCGCGGGCGCTACGGTCGGCTTTGACGAGCAGATTCATCGGATTCCTCCTCAGGCAGTGGCCTGCGCCACCAGCTGGCGCAGATGGTCGTAGCCCTTCTTGGCGTATTCGTAGGCCGGCGCCACGGCCGGGTCCTGCTCGGCTTCCACCACCAGCCAGCCTGAGTAGCCGGCGGCCACCAGCACCTTGAGCAACGCCGAGAAATCGATGTCGCCGTCACCCGGCACGGTGAAGGTGCCGTTGAGGATGCAGTCCGGAAAGCTCCACTGGTTGTTGCGCGCCAGCTGCACCACCGCCTTGCGCACGTCCTTGAAGTGCACGTGGCAGACCCGGTCGATATGTTGCTGCAGCACGCTCAGGGGATCGCCACCGCCCATGTAGCAATGGCCGGCATCGAACAGCAGGCCGACGTCCGGAGAGGTCAGCGCCATCAGCCGGGCGATGTCCTCGGGCGCTTCCACATAGGCGCCCATGTGGTGGTGATAGGCCAGGCGCAGGCCCTGGCTCAGGGTAAAGGCGGCCAGGCGATCGAGCTTCTCGGCATAGGCCTGCCAGGCGGCGTCGCTGTGGAAGCGCGGCCGTTCGATCAGCGGCCGGCGCTGCCCCTGGATGGAGCCGGCCACCTCGCCGTAGACCAGCACCCTGGCGCCGTTCTCGGCCAGCAGCCGGCAATGCGGACGGATCGCCTCGATCTCGGCCTCGACATCCCGGTGCGCCAGGCCGCTGGAATACCAGCCGGACACCAGCTCCAGGTCATGCTGGCCGAGTACCTCGCCCAGCGCCTTGGGCTCGCTGGGAAACTTGCCGCCCAGTTCGAAGCCCTGGAAGCCGATTTCCTTGCCCTCGCGCAGGATGGTCGCAAGCGGGGTGTCGCCGCCCAGGGCCGGCAGGTCGTCGTTGGCCCAGGAGATGGGGTTGATGCCGATCTTGAGTTGTTGTTGTGCGGTCATGTCAGCCTTGCTCGTCAGGAGGCGATCAGGCGCGGGCGTCGCGCCAGGCCTGGATCAGGAATTCGAAGTTGCTGCGGATCTGCGCGATCAGCGCGCGGTCGTCGATCTCGCCGGCCAGCCAGGCCCGACTCGGCTGGGCGAAGATGGTCCGGCCCACGGCGAAACCCTGGCAGCGCTGGCTGGCGCTGGCCTGCCGAAAGCCTTCGGCCAGCTCCTCGGCCGGGGCGTTGAGGCCCAGCAGCACCACGCCCTGGCAATGGGGATCGCGTTCGGCGATCAACTGGTCGAGTTGTCTCCAGACGGCGGCCGGCTGCGCCTCGATCTTCCACCACTCGGGATAGATGCCCAGGTTGTACAGCCGCTTGATGGCGCGATAGAGCACGTCGGGCCGGCTGGACGCATGGTTCTTCGGCGGGATGACCTCCAGCAGGAGTTCATGACCGCTGGCCTGGGCCGCCTGGTACAGCCCCTTGAGCTGGGCCTCCTGCTCAAGGCGCAGCAGCGGCTCGTCATCGGGGTGAAATTGCACCAGGCACTTGATGATCTGCTCCTTCGGCCAGCTCAGCAGGGTGCTGCCCACCGAACGGCCGTGCTCGAAGGCCAGCGGCCGCGAATTCTGCAATTCCACCGGCCGGGCGATCCACCAGCCACGGCCGCTGGCGGCATTCAGGGCGTCCTGGCCGAAGCGCTCGTCGGCCAGCAGCCCAACATCCGCCGCCACGCCCTGCCCCGCCAGCGCCTGCTCGACCTCGGCGATGGCCTGGACGAACAGTTGCTTGAGCGCCGGGATCCGCGCCGGATCGGCCCCAACCTGCTGGGCGCTTTCCACCAGCTGGTAGCGGTGGTCGAAGGCGAAGATGAACAGTGGGCGCCAGTCCCGCTGCAGGGTGCCGACCCGATGCAGGCGATTGAGCGTGGCATCCAGATCCGGCCGGGTGATGGGCACCGGGCTGGCGAACAGATAGTCCAGCTCCGCCAGGGTCGGCATGGCCGGGGCGCAGGCATGGCGCGACACCACCAGTCCGCCGCAGGCATTGGCCAGCCGGCAGCATTCGGCATCGTCGCCGCCGGTGAGCCAGCCGCGCAGGAAGCCGGACATGAAGGCATCGCCGGCGCCCAGCACATTGAGTACCTCGACGCGGATGCCTCGATGGATCTCGCCGTCCTCGAGACGCGCCGGGATGGCGCCGTGGAGCACCGTGCAGCCCTGGGCGCCGAGCTTGACCACCAGGGTCGCCGCGGTCACCTCGCGGACCCGGCGCAGGGCGGTGAGCAGGTCTTCGCTGCCCCCGGCGATCTGGAATTCCTCCTCGGTGCCCACCACCAGGTCGAAGCGCGGCAGGATGCGCTGCACATGGGCGCTGACCTCGGCACTGGCGATGAAACGGGTCTCGCCATCGGCCTTGCCGGTCAGCCCCCAGAGCACCGGGCGGTAATCGATGTCCAGCACCCGCTTCACGCCATTGCGCTCGGCGTAGTCCAGCGCCCGGCTGCTGGCCTGGAACACGCCTTCGGTGGAGAAGTGGGTGCCGGTGATCAACAGCGCCTTGCTGCTGGCGATGAAGGCCTCGTCGATGTCGTCCGCGCCCAGCGCCATGTCGGCGCAATTCTCGCGATAGAACACCAGGGGAAAGGTCTCGCGGTCCTTGATGCCCAGCAACACCAGGGCGGTCAGCCGCTCGCGATCCACGGTGATGCCGCGGGTGTCGCAGCCTTCGCGTTGGAGGGCACGGGTCAGGAAGCGCCCCATGTGGTCGTCGCCGACCCGGGTCAGCATCGCCGACTTCAGCCCCAGGCGCGCGGTGCCGAAGGCGATGTTGGCGGAGGATCCCCCCAGGTACTTGGCGAAGCTGCTGACATCCTCCAGCGGCGCCCCGATCTGCTGCGCATAGAGATCGACCCCCAGCCGTCCGAGGCAGATCACGTCCAACTGGCGCCCGCTGGCGAAGAATTGGTCACCCATGGGTGGCTCCTGCTTATTGTTATCGCCGCGATCGCCGTACCAGGATCGCCGCTGTTCGGAATGAACCCAGGCTAAAACGCAAAAATTTAAAAATCAATAAAATTTTTTCAAAAGATAAGGTGATAGAATTTTTTTTCTACACGCGTATCCTGCGCCCTTCTTATTTAGGTCTTCGACGATTTTGGGGGAATGCGCTACCTTGCCGACAGTACAGAGACAAGAGAATCCAGCGATGTCATCCGAGGCACTCCCTGACAACGTGGTCGCGGGCGGTTCAAACGCCGAACCGCCCGTGAGCGTCGAAATGCTGTTGGCGGCCATCGCCAATGACTATGAGGCCTTACCACGCCAGCTGAAGCGGGTAGCCGTATACGTCAGCGAGCAAAGTGATCGGGTGATGGTGGACCGCATCAGCCACATTGCGAGCCAATGCGAGGTGCACCCCTCGGCTATCGTCCGATTTTGCCAACGATTCGGATTTAAGGGTTTCAGCGAGATGCAGGCGCTGTTTCGCGAGGCCTACACCCACAAGACCACGCCGGTGCAGAACTACCAGCAGCGTATTCGTACTCTCATAGTCAACAAGAGCAAGAACGAAAGCGGAAGCGATCTCGCCCGTGCATGCATCGCCGCTACACGCAGCGGCATAGAGCTGCTTGGGGAGGAGCTGGACGACGCGGCCTTTGATCGAGCTATCGACCTTTTGGTTGATGCGGAGAATATTTATGTTGTGGGAGTGCGCCGCTCTTTCGCGGTAGCTGACTACCTTGTCTACAATCTCCAGCACACCAAGAAGCGCATCCACCTCATCACCGGCCTGGGCGGCGGCTATCGCGAGCAGATGCGCAGCATCGCTCAAGGCGATCTGCTGATCGCTATCAGCTTCAGCCCCTATGGCAAGGAAAGCCAGCAGTGCGTGCGCATCGCCCAGCACCACAAGGCCAAGACACTGATCATCACTGACAGCACCCTCTCTCCCCTGGCCAAGCGCGCCGACGGCCTGCTGTTGGTTAACGAGGGGAGCGCTTTCGCATTCCGCTCGCTGACCGCCACCCTGTGCCTGTGCCAGGCGCTGTTCCTCGCCCTTGCCTATCGTCTCGAGCTGAAGATGGACGATATCAAACTGGCACAGGATGACGAGGACTGAGGGCCTCTAACGCCTTTTCAAGATATGGCATAAACCGAAATTTAAAATCCAAATAACAAAAATTTGGAATATTAATTCCATTAACACCTTGGAATCGGTAACCTCTGGCCATCCTCCTCAACAGCACAACGACAAGACAAGGGGTTGGCCATGGATACCACGAGAGCATCCGCCCTTAAGGCGGCACCCGCTGCCGCCACACCAGGCGAAAGCCGACGCAAACTGCAAGTCATTACTACCCTCGCCACCTTCGGTGGCCTACTGTTCGGCTACGACACCGGTGTCATTAACGGCGCCCTGCCCTATCTCAACCAAGATTTCCAGCTCACGCCCCTCACCGAGAGTCTGGTGGTCTCCGCCCTGGTGTTCGGTGCGGCCATCGGCTCGTTGGCTTGTGGCAAGATCTCGGACCGGCACGGCCGTCGGCGCATCATCCTGCTGCTCTCGGTGATCTTCATCTTCGGCACCCTGGGTTGTACCTTCGCGCCGACCATGGAGGTAATGGTCGCGGCCCGCTTCGTGCTCGGCCTGGCGGTCGGGGGCGCCTCGATCACCGTTCCCGTCTACCTAGCGGAAATGTCACCCAAGCAGCTACGCGGCCAATTGGTCACCCGGCAGGACTTCATGGTGGTCACCGGTCAGTTGCTGGCCTTCACCAGCAACGCCGCCATCGCGCACTTCTATCAGGGCGAGCACACTTGGCGCTGGATGCTGGTGGTCGCCACCCTGCCGGCGGTGGTCCTCTGGCTCGGCATGCTGGTGATGCCCGAATCACCGCGTTGGCTGGCCTCCAAAGGACATTTCGGTGAGATGCTGCGTACCTTGCGTCAGGTCCGTGAAGCCCATCTGGTGCACGCTGAGGCCGAAGAAGTCAGGCAACAGGCAGAAGAGGACGCCAAACAGCAGGAGGGCGGCTGGCAAGACTTGAAGACGCCTTGGATCCGGCGCGTGTTTTTGCTCGGGCTCGGGCTGGCTGCGGTCCAGCAGATCACCGGGGTCAATTCCATCATGTACTACGGCACACAGATCCTCACCGAGTCGGGCTTCGATACCCAGGGTGCCCTGATCGCCAACATCGCTAACGGCGCCATCTCGGTCGTCGCCGCGCTCTTCGGCATTTGGCTGCTCGGCCGCGTCAACCGTCGCCCCATGCTGCTGATCGGCCTGCTCGGCACCACCGTATCGCTGCTGCTCATCGGCGTACTCTCCCTGCTGCTGCCGCCCGGACTGGTGCGTGGCTTCACCATCCTATCGCTGACCGTGGCCTTCCTGGCCTTCCAGCAAGCGGCCATCTCGCCGGTAACCTGGCTGATGCTCTCGGAGATCTTCCCCATGCGCATCCGCGGTTTCGCCCTGGGCATGTCGGGCTGCATGCTCTGGCTGGTGAATTTCCTGGTCGGCTTCTTCTTCCTGCAACTGGTGGCCTGGTTCAGCATCTCCACCACCTTCTTCATCTTCTTCGCCCTAGGCATCCTCGCCCTGCTGTTCGTCCATCGCTACCTGCCGGAAACCCGCGGCCACTCCCTGGAGTCGCTGGAGCGCTATTTCCAACAGCAACGCTAAAGGCCCTAGCCAAGCAAAAGCCCGGCCTGCAACTGCAGGCCGGGCTTTTTCGTTACACCACGGAGGGTCAGCGTGGCCAGTACTTGTCCACGTACTTCTGGATCTCTTGGCGCATGAAACGACTGGACTCGTCAGCTCGCTCCTCCCAGCCGAACACGCAGGAGGTGACGATGCCGTCGAAGCCCACCTGCGCCAGGGAAGAGAAGAACAAATCCCAGTCGATCTCGCCCTGGTACATGTCCATGTGCTGATGCACGGTGACCTGAGCACCGGGCGGATTGATGATGTAGCGCAATCCGGACGACGCCTTATGATTCCAGGTATCGGCGACATGGACATGATTGATGAGCGTGCCAGCATCCTTAATCATCTGCGCCATGTCGTCACCGAAGTAGAAGGTATGGGGCGCACAGTAGAGAAACTTGACGTTGTCCGAGCCGATGCTCTTGAGCATGTCGACGGCCGGATGCAGGGTCTCGCACCAATCTTCGGGATGGGGTTCCACGTTCAGGGTAATGCCCTCCCGCTCGAAGATGGGCACCAGCTCCTCCATGGAGCGCCACCAGGCTGCCTCGCTGGTTTCGTGGCTGTGGCTACCGCCGCAACAACTGATTCGATGACCCCGCTCGGGTGAAGGACCGCGGCCGAACTCCGAATTCATTGTGTCGCAGCCCATCTCTACGGCCACCTGGATCGCTTCCTTCCAATACCCTACGGCAGCCTGCCGCTCGTCCTCATGGGGGCTCGCCCAACGGTACATGGGCAGCAGCGAAGCCAATTGCACACCATGGTCCTTGAGCGCCTTCTTGAACTCGGCGACACGCTCCCGGTGTGCGCGCGGTCGTTTCCACCAGGGCAGAAAATCATCCCGCGGCGCCAGCTCGATATAGTCGAAACCCGCTTCCGCGACATGGCGGCAGGTCTCTGCTAGGCTCAGGTTGCGGAACATGTAGGGATCTATGGCTATTTTCATTGTGTTTTCCCCTTGTCTTGAAACTCGTGGAATAGAAGACCGGCCCCAAAGCGGAACCGGTCTTGGGCGCTAGGCGCTGTCGGCAGCTGACCTTTGCTCGGCTACCTTCGGCCTAGTAGTCGATCCACACCCCGCCGCGATCGGCCGACTCCACACAACGCTCCACCCAGCGAACCCCCTCGACACCGGCATGGATGTCCGGATAGCGGATCTGCGCCAGTGCCGCGGTATCGCCACGGTTGGCGGCATCCATCGCCAGGGCGAAGCGGTAATAGAGGTTGGACCAGGCCTCGAACAGGCCTTCCGGATGTCCGGCGCCGATGCGGTCGTCCAGCAGGGCGCTGGCGTGCAGATAGCCCATGCCACGCTCGAGCACCTGGGCCGGCTGCCCCTGCACCTCGAAGCTCAGCTGGTTGGGTCGCTCGTCCCACCACTCCAGGCTGGCCAGGGAGCCGATCACCCGCACCTTCTGACCGTGCATGGAGCCGGCATTGACCGCGCTGGACCAGACCCAGCCCATGGCACCGCCCTCGTATTCCATCAGGGTGTAGGCGTTGTCCTCCAGTGGCGCGCGGCTCTTGACGAAGCTCTGCCGGTTGCATTGCAGCCGCTTGATCTTAAGCTCCGGCAGCATGGTTTCGGCGATGTACAGCGGATGAGTGCCGACGTCGCCCAGCACATAGCTAGGCCCGGCCAGGCGCGGATCGACCCGCCACTTGGTGGCCTCGCTCTGCGCCTCCACCGGCGCACTGTGGAAACCGTGGGCGAATTGCATGTGCACCATGCGGATCTCGCCGAGCTGGCCCGCGGCGATCATCTCCCGCGCCTGCTCGATGAGCTGGTGGCCGGCATAGCCATAGGTCACGCCGACGATGCGGTTGTGCGCCTGAGCGATCTCGCGCAGAGTCTCGGCTTGCGCCAGGGTGAAGCACAGCGGCTTCTCGCAGACGACATGGAGGCCCGCCTCCAGGGCGGCCTTGGTGATGGCGAAGTGAGTGCCATTGGGAGTTGCCACGGAAATCGCCTCGACACCATCCTCGCGCTCGGCTTCCCCAGCGATGAGGCTCTGGTAGTCCGCGTAGCAACGCTCGGGGGCGACGCCCAGAGTTTCGCCGAAGGCCTGCCCGCGGGCGGGATCTATGTCGAAGGCGCCTGCAACTAGGACGAAATTCTGGTCACGCAGGGCGGCGGAGCGGTGGATATAGCCGATCTGGCTGTTCATACCACCACCGACCATGGCCCAGCGTATGGGGCGGGAAAGACGCTTGCTGCCGTTGATCATTTTGGTGAGTCCTTGTTATTGGAAACCGGCACGGGTGAGATAGGCGCGGCTCTCAGCCACGTCCTCCAGGCTCCCCTTGGCGTTGCGCGGATCGCGCTCCTGTTCCACGGTGATGTAGCCCTGATAGCCCAGCTCATCGATCAGCGTCCGCAGCGCGGGATAGTCGATGACACCCCGCCCGATAGGGCACATGACGCCCTGGGCACAGGCCTCGAAGAAGCGAATGCGTTCGTTCAGCACTTGATCGAACACTCCTTGGTCGATGTCCTTGAAGTGCAGGTAATCCAGGCGCGAGGCGTACTGCCTCAGGGTGGCGGCTGGGTCCATGCCGGCGTAGTAGAGATGACCGGTATCCAGGCAGAGGCCGGCGATTTCGTCTGGAATATCGTCCACCAGCCGCGCCAGCTCGTCGGCGAACTCGATATACCCACCCGCATGAGGATGGATCACCGCCCGCACGCCATACTCGCGCCAGGACAGGGTGGCGATGGCACGGATGTGCGCCATCATGGTGTTCCAGGCCGCATCGTCCAACCGCGGCGCGCGATCGGAATGACCAGCAGAATAGTCACGCTCGTCGTGGCCCCAGTCCATCACCACCAGATAGGGCATCGGAAAGCGTTGCCCGGCTTCCTGGTGCACCGCCGGCAACTGCTTGAGCAGGGCGCAGATGTTGTGGGTCTGGGTCAGCAAGGAGGGCAGATTGGCCGGATCGACCAGGTCATCGAAGATGGTGCCGGCCACCACGTGCAGGCCATTGTCACTCAAGGCCTGGCCGACCTCGGCGGCATCCAGTGGTAGGTACCCATAGGGTCCCAGTTCGATGCCGCGGTAGCCGGCCTGGCCCGCCTCGCGGAGCACTTGGCGCCAGGGCGGCAGGAAGGGATTCTTGACGTCATCGACGCCCCAGCAGCAGGGCGCGGTGGAGATGTGAATAGCCATGGAAAGACTCGCTGTTGTTGTTGTAGCGCCGGAGATAAGCGTGGTTCCGATGCTAAGACCGGCTCTTCGAGGCTGCTATAGTGCCGGTCGCGAACCTGTCAAAACCCCTCAGCTTCAAGTTGGGAGCCTTTCATTTCATGTCAGATTCCATTGGGCGTCGGCCTACTATGGCCGACGTCGCTCGAGAGGCCGGCGTTAGCCTTTCAACGGTCGATAGGGTGCTCAACCTGCGCGCAGGCGTGCGGGCAGATACCGCGCAACGCATCGCCCGCGCCGCGGCCAAACTCGGTTTCCATGCCCAGGGCGTCATCGAGCAGAGGCTCCGGCACGACAGACCGACGATCCGCCTCGGCTTCCTTTTGCAGAAAAGCGGGGTGGCCTTCTACCAAGGCCTGGCCCAAGCCCTAGCTGAAGCGGCTGCGGCGACTGCACGTGCCCGGGTACGGTTGATGATCGGATATCTCGACGATTTGGACCCGCTAGTGGTGGCTAGGCGCATCGAGGCGCAGCGCGGCGAAGTCGATGCACTCGGCGTAGTAGCGGTCGATCATGTGGCTGTGCGCGAAGCAGTGTCTGATTTGTGCTTAAACGGTATGCCCGTACTAGCGATGATTTCAGAGTTAGCTAGTCGCGCTGGCGTGGGTTACATAGGGGTTGACAACCGACGGATGGGGCGGGTAGCTGGCTGGTTTATTACTCATCTTGCGAGCAAGCCAGGATCAGTAGCGGTCATGGTCGGGAGTCAACGATTCCAGTGTCAGGAACTCTGCGAACTTAGCTTTCGTAGCTACATGGCCAGTTCGGCCGAAGAATGGGAACCATTGGCTTCGCGTCTTACATTGGAGGACGAGCACTATGCACATGCGAACACTTTAGATTTAATTAGCGCTTATCCAGATCTTGTTGGACTCTATGTTGCTGGCGGTGGCATTGAAGGTGTTATCCGAGCTTTAGAAGAATTGCGAAGTATTAAAATCAAGTTGCCTATCGTCGTATGCCACGATCTTACGCCTGTCACACGCGCTGCGTTGACTCAAGGTCTAGTCCAAGCAGTCATATCTCATCCGGTAGAAACGTTAGCACGCAGAGCTATCGATGCTTTAGTAACCTCGGCGCTTGAAAAAGAGCAGCCAGGCTACAATTTGTTGCCTTTGCAAATTGATGTTCCTGAATCGCACTAAATTAATTAGACAGGAGCTTCCCACCAGGTCCCTGCAGATCGACCGCCGGGGCCTTGCAATAGCTCGTATCGTCATGCCAGCGGCGTGGTCAGGGGAGCCGCCTGCAGCAGACATCTACGCCAGCTACGCCAACCGCGCATCGGGAGGCGGAAATGCGCGTACTGGTAATCTGTTAAACGCATCGAGCACTGACCACCTACTCGAAACAAGACCGCCAAGCATGCTAAGCCTGACTCCGACCTCATCCAAGGATTTGGATCCGCGCGTGCTACTTCCAAGGCTTCAGTACCGCAAAGACAGCAATCGTCATAGAAATCGCAAGGACTATAGGTGCTAGGGATCTGCCAGCTCCCAGAGTCTGATTTTCAGCCCGTCTTAGTCGCCCCGACTGAACGCCATGTAAGCTGGACAAAATGACGATGAGCACCAGCTTGGCCTGGAGCCAGTGGTCGGCAAGCCAATGAGCCGTCATGGCGAGCATGAAGCCCAATACCCAGACCAGCAGCATCGCCGGAGTGGTGACTGCCCGATCCCAGCGCCGCACCCTGGCAATGGCGACCGTGCCGGGT